>NZ_RYZK01000002.1 GCF_003990645.1 Shimia sediminis | reverse complement strand
CTTCTGGAAACCGAAAAGCTGGTGCTGGCCCCCGCCCGCGCGCCCGGCTTTGACTTTGACGCTTTTGAACGGGCCTGGACAGCCTTTGAAAACGCCCGCACTTAAAGCGGGCCAATCGGCACCTGACCCGGGACGGTGCCGTCGCAAGTTTCTCGACTGTTGTTGTCAGACGGTACTGTCAAAGGCAGGATCATGATCAGGACTTCGTCCAAGAGGCACCCGTCATTCGGCCGTGGACGATCCCGTCCGATGCGGCCCGCAAATCCTTGACCAATGCGATGGCCCGCAGCCGAACTGCTTCCTGGCTGATGGTCACACCCCTCGCAGCCAACACTCCTCGACGTCAGATGTGCTCACTACGAAGCAATGGTTAGCCCAAACCGCGCACGCAATGATCTCACGAGGAAAGCGAAATCCCTTTAAGCGTGGCTTGATCGTTGGGATGTTCTTTCGCGCGAGCTATCTGGATCACTCAATCTGAACTACTGCAATACCGTCCGTACATTTCGACACTGCCCAGAATCGCCGCAAGGTGGTTATTGGCTCTTGTAGTTCTCTGTCGTTGCACTTGGCAGCATGTTGGTTGGCATTGTCAGCTAATGCAGTGCCGTTTGAGAACATTGAACGATGCAACGCCCTTAAGACTCTGACGGTAGACGAGGCACGAATTGATTGTCATGAACGGGTGTTTGGTCCTGATGGGTTGGATGGCATCCATTTCCAGAAATTTAAGAACCGGCTCCGCCAACCAAGTGATGTATTCGCCAGATTTGATGATCTCGGCGACGGCGATTATTGACTGCGAAGTCATGGCAAAATTAGGAATGCCGCCAGTCAGTTCCTCAATGCGCCTGAGATAGCCATCGATGCTTTGGGGATCACTGCCGAACATGACCCACGGGTAGTCCAGCATTCGCCCCGGATCTGCCCCGCGACAGGGATGTGTTGCATTGGCAACCAATTGAATTCGAATTTCCGGGCCATCCGCTTTTTCAAGAAACGGTGGCAATTCGTCGAGACTGTGCCCATCGGCGCCTGCCAAAATGTCGATGTCGCCGTTGCGCAAGGCCGGCTCAAGCTGATTAATGGGGCCGATCGAAAGATCCACCCTCACAGCCGGGTAGTGCTGATGCATTTTGGCGATCGCTGAGGGAAGCAAATGGTAGCCCCAAACCGGAATCGCCCCGATTCTCAGCACACCCTGTTGACCCTCGCGGAAGGCTTTGACTTCCGCTTCAGCAAACTGAATTTCGCGGTCAATCACCTGGACATGTGTCAGTAAACGTTCACCAAACGGACTCAGACTTACACCTTTAGAGTGCCGTTCAAACAATTCAGCGCCATAGCTTTTTTCCAGTGAGTGGATTGATTTGGTCAGCGAAGGCGGTGTGATGTGAAGCTGGCGCGCAGCTTTGCCAATACTGCCTGCGCGCGCGACGACCAGAAACCTGTTGAGGAGATGGAGATTTTCCATATCACCTTCAATTTGTGAAGTACTTTTGGAAAATAATGAATTTGAATGCACCTCTCTGTCAAGCTTATCATTTGGTTAACAGCGGCGAACTCGCCAAACTAGTTACGACAGGATGAACGAATGAACATCATAGTTGTGGTGTCCGACACTTTTCGGTTGGACCATTTCCCAGGCTTCAACACGACAGAGATTTTTGCGCCAAACCTTGAGAAGTTTGCCCAGAACGCACAAGTTTTCAACAATTGCCGCCTGGGATCTTTTCCAACTGTTCCGGCACGGGCTGATATCGCAACGGGCAAGTTTGCTTTCACCTTCATGGGCTGGGATGCGTTGCCCAAGTCGCAAACCACAATGGCGGAATGTATGAGCAAGGCGGGTTACCTGACCTGTGGTATTGCCGACAATCCTTTCCTGGTGCGTAACGGTTATGGATATGACCGAGGGTATCAGGATTTCATCTGGGTGCGTGGTCAGCGCGCGGGACCCGAAGGCCGCGACGTCAAGAAAACCTGGAGTAGTGAAAACGATTGCTTTGCCGCACAAACGTTCACTGAGGCCTGCAACTGGATTGAGCGCAATGCGGAGGAGAAGTTCTTCCTCTATCTGGATCCATGGGACCCACATGAACCCTGGGACCCACCAGCGCATTATGTAAAACGCTATCTGCCTGACTATAACGGCGAGCAGATCTACCCTGCCTATTGGGATGTGGACGATTCCGGCGTGACTGCGCGTGAACTGGAAATTGCGCATGCTTGTTACAAGGGCGAAATTACCATGATCGATCATTGGTTCGGTCGGATGATGGCGCGCATTGAAAGCCTTGGATTGGCTGAAGACACTGTTGTTTTGTTTACCTCTGACCATGGATTCTATTTCGGCGAGCACAACATTTTTGGCAAGCGCCGGTTCCTGTGGGATAAAAAACATCCAATGAACAAGGTGCGGTTTGGTGAGCGGGGGTACTATTATTCCTGCCCGTTGCACCAGGAATTAACCCGCGTGCCCTTTGTCATGCACCACCCGAAACTAAAAGGTAAGACGCACGACTGCCTGCTCAGTCTATGTGACATCGCGCCAACGGTGATAGATATGGCTGGCAGCAAGGCCCCTGATGACATGCATGGCCGCTCGCTTGTGCCGGTGCTGGAGGGTACCACGGATACCCATCGTGATATCGTTGTTTCCGCCGACGCTGACGCACAAAACCTGCGCAGCACATCAAAAGCGGTGGATGACGTACCACGCGAAATTCTGGAGGTTTGCCCGGCGACGATCTTTGATGGCGAATGGGAACTGGTCTACGCCATCGAAGGCGACCCACACGCGCTGTATAACTCAAAGATAGATCCTGAACATCGGACAGATGTTGCGAATGATAACCCAGAGAAGGTTCGGGAGCTTCACGCCAAATATGTCGATTGGCTGGAACGTCACGGAACCGAAGAGGCGAACATCGCACCTCGTAGAGCACTGTGAGTGGGCGGATTTTCTCCCGACCGCTCATTCACATGCTCTTGTTGCGGCGACAAATGATAAGGCGGCGATGCCACGATGGCTAAGGTCACTCTAAGAAACGTAAGTAAACGCTGGGGCGCTTTCATTGGCGTCGACAATCAGAGTTTGGTGGTCGAAGACAAGGAGTTTTTCGTGCTTCTTGGACCATCGGGGTGTGGAAAAACCACGCTGATGCGAATGATTTCCGGGCTGGAAATGCCCACGGATGGCGACATTGAATTTGATGGCCAACGGGTCAATGATGAACTGGCAAAAGACCGCGATGTGGCCATGGTTTTTCAGAACTATGGCCTCTACCCGCATATGACAGTGCATGGCAATATCGCCTATCCATTGAAGGTTCGTGGCACCCCAAAAGGTGAGATCGAAAGCCGGGTTCAGGAAGCTGCGCGCCAGGTTGAAATGCTGGACTTTCTTGATCGCAAACCACGGGCACTTTCAGGCGGGCAGCGACAGCGCGTCGCCCTAGCTCGAGCGATTGTACGCAAACCACGCGTCTTTCTGATGGATGAACCACTGTCCAATCTTGACGCCAAATTGCGCGTCTCCATGCGGGCAGAGCTAAAGCACCTGTCGAATGCGCTGAAGATCACGACGATCTATGTGACCCATGATCAAGTCGAAGCAATGACACTTGCCGACCGTGTTGCCGTGATGAAAAAAGGTGTGATTCAGCAACTCGGCCCACCAACTGAAATTTTTGACGATCCGGCCAATCTGTTTGTGGCCGGCTTCATCGGGTCACCCGCCATGAACCTGATAAACGGCTCGGTGCGTAATGGCCGGTTCATCACCATGGGTGGGACATCGACAGTTGCCGTGAATACACCAGATCGCGAGCGTGTTGTTCTGGGCGTGCGCGCTGAGGATATTTTGGTGCATGAAGAGGGCGGCGGAGATCTGAACGTATCTGTCTATGCATATGAAAACACAGGCGAAAACGTAATGCTGACATTGCAGTTTGGTCAGCAGAGGGTCACCGCGCGGACAGATCGAGGGCTGCGCAAAAAGCAAGATGAGAAGGTTGGTTTAAGCTTCAATCCGGATCGTCTTTACCTGTTTGACGCAGATACAGAAGAACGAATTCGAACCTAAAAAGTTGCGGACAACGCGATGAACCAAAATCAATACCGGGAGGTAAAAATGCGAAGATTACATGAAAAAACCGGAACAATCCTACGTTCAACCCTGCTGGGCACGGTTGCGAGTGTTATGACATTTGGCACGGCACTCGCCGAGGATCTGCCTTATGGGTTGAAGTCCGGCAAGCCCTATGACGGTACAAAGATCACTTATCTTGCACCCGTCGCGACACAATATGAAGGACATTCTGAGCGTGTCGCGGAATTCACTGATATGACCGGCATTGAGGTCGAATTTGAGTTCGTTCCCTTCAAGACGCTGCTGGAGAAAATTCTCTCGGTCAAGGTCGCGGGCGATAGCGACCCAGATGTCATCAACTATCTGGATGCCTGGGGGCCAGCGTTGAAAGATATGCTGGTACCTTTGGATGACCAAATGGATGCGGACGGCATCTCAATGGACCGCTATTTTGCCGCTCATGCAGCCGGCGCGACCTATGACGGTGAGGTCTACGGGATGCCGCTGCGCGGTCATGCGCAGTTGTTGTTCTATCGCAAGGACCTTCTTGAAAAACATGGTCTTGATGTCCCTGTGACTTGGGACGACCTGGTCAATGTGGCTGCCGTCATCAAAGAGAAAGAAGGTCTTGGGGTTGCTAACTACTATTCACCCAAGAATGGCCAGAACATCTTTACCTGGGTCAACTTGCTTTGGTCCAACGGGGGTGAGTTGATCGCGGATGGCAAAGTTGTCTTCAACTCTCCAGCAGGTGTTGAGGCGCTTCAGTATTATGCTGACCTTGAAAACAAATTCGATGTCAACACGTCTGGTGCCAAATCGCGGGACCCGTATGAATCGTCCTTGTCTGTCGGAGCAGGAAACAGTGCCTTCTTCATGGGCTGGTGGTGGCACTACGGCTCGCGGATCCTGGGCAAGAATACGACACTGCAGGCCGATCAGATTGGCTTTACCGGAATGCCTGCTTATGGCGACAAAGGTGTTACATTCGCGCTATCGATGCCAAGCGGAATAAACGTGGAATCCGATGACAAAGAAGCCGCCTGGGAATTCCTGAAATGGGTCTCAAACCCCGATCTGGAAAAGCGCAACGTCATCGAAAAGGCAGACCGCAATGTTATTGTCGCTCTGCACAAGTCCAACCTGACAGACGAAGACGTCAATGAGGCTAACCGTGGCCTGCATATGGCGGGCGCAAAAAGTCTGGCCGACAGCCGCATTTTCCCGCAGTTGGAATCCTGGCCTGAAATTCAGCAGCTGATCGCGAATGCGATCTCTGATGTGGTCAGCAATGGGACCGATCCGCAAGAAGCGCTGGATACAGCCGCAGCGGCTGCTCAGAAACTCGTTGATCAGAAATAAGATCTGCGTCCGGGCCTCCTGCGGGCCCGGGCAACTCTCAAGGGTATGATATGACGGACCGAAGCTTCAAATACATGTTTATTGCTCCGGCGTTTTTGCTGGTGTCTGCGACGGTTCTTTACCCGCTGCTCTATGCAATCTGGACCAGTTTCCACGAATGGCGTCTCAGTAAATCTCGCGCTCCCACCGATTTTGTCTGGTTCGAAAACTACGCGCGTGCCTTTTTTGATGATCCGGCATTTCTGCAGTCCGTTGGCGTGACCTTTACCTTTATCATCGGGTCAGTTGTTTCTGCGATCCTTGTCGCGTTGCTGATTGCTCTACTGTTGTCCCGGCAGGGAAAGATTTACACAGTTACACGCACAATCATCGTGCTGCCATTTGCCATGTCACCTGCCCTACAAGGCACCTCGTTTCGATTTTTTCTGAATCAGGAGTTCGGAGTTTTTGACAGATTGATCGGCTTTATCTTTCCATTCGCCGCTGAAATCGACTGGCTTGGGGATAGTACATGGGCGATGATCTGGCTGATCCTGACAGACACCTGGCATTGGGCCCCTTTTCTGTCGCTCATGCTGATCGGTGGGCTGCTGTCCATTCCCCGTGACACGATTGAGGCAGCATCGGTTGATGGTGCATCGGCCTGGATGCGGTTCTGGACCGTTGTCCTTCCCCAGCTCTTACCGGTGTTGGCAATCGCCTGTGTGCTCAAGACAATCTTCTCATTCAAAATGTTTGAGTATGTTTACCTCCTCACAGGCGGAGGCCCGGGGACGAGCACCGCAACGTTAACTTATTATGCCTATCGCCAGGGATTTCATGCCTATGACATGGGATACGCATCAGCGATTGCCTTTGTGTTGGCCATACTTCTGATTGGTGTTTCGGTTGTTTATTTCCGTTTGCTCTTTCCAAAAGAGAAGGAAGTGTAAGATGGACTTTGATCGACAAACCAAAGATCGCGCCTTTGCGTTTCTGCGCGGGGTTGGCATCGCCATGATCATCTTCGTGTTTTTGGGCCCGATCCTTTGGATATTCCTTACGGCCTTTAAGCCGCTCTCAGCGGTTTACACCATGTCGCTTTGGTTCGAACCTACGTTGGATAACTTCCGCCAGATCTTTGACAAACCTTTTTATCTTGGCCAAAAGCTGTGGAATTCAATCGTCATTTCCGCCTTTACCGTCGCGATCGGAGTGCCAACCGCGCTGGCGGCCGCCTATAGCTTTTCGCGCTTCCCGATGAAGTACAAGAAGTCCCTTTTCTTTGGTGTTCTCGCCACGCAATTCATCCCGCCGATGGTGGTGGTGCTCCCGTTCTTTCTGATGTTTCGCACCTTGGGTCTGCTGGACACCTGGACCGGCATGATCTGGATTAATCTATCTATTGTGCTACCCTTCGCCATCTGGATGTTGAAAGGGTTCATTGACACAATCCCCATAGAAATGGAGGAAGCAGCCATGATCGATGGCGCATCTCGTCTGCGGGTGGTGTGGGACATTGTTCTGCCCGTCTGTGTTCCCGGACTTTTTGTGGCGGGCATCTTCTGTTTCATCTTTTCATGGAACGACTTTCTCTACGCTCTGATCCTGACCAAGAAAGAGGCCGTGACCCTGCCCGTGACCCTGAATGCATTCTATACTGAAGAGGGTGATCGCTGGGAGCTGATGGCCGCCACAGGCACCTTCATCCTGCTCCCGATGTTCGCAATCAGCTTCTTTATCCAGCGGCACTTTGTCCAAGGCGCAACGCAAGGGTCAGATCGTTAAGTAAGCCTCCGCTTTTGGACCCATCAAACAGAAGGGTCCTGTCGCGACAGTCTGCGAAATGGTGGAGCCGGGAGGTTTGATGTTTGACCAAGCCTTCGGCGAAACCCGCTCAAACATCACCGGTTCCCGCAAGACACCCTTTTGGTGGTAGTGAGGTGGCACTGCCTGCTGATCCGATCGAGCCTGAATTGGCATGTGGACGAAACTTTCATCTCTGTGAGGCCGCCAGCGATACCTCTGGCGAACCGTAGACGCGGATGGGCAACTGGGAAAAGAGCACTATTGGTGCATCGGCCCCCTCCTGTTTGGTTGCTGCGGGTACGGGATAGTTTCAACAGGTGCCAGAAAACCAACCGAATGACACTGCCAGCTAGGGGCCATTGTCGAACGGCCTGTCCAATGCTATCTGAGGCCCAATTCTCGGGTTAAAGGAGCAGGGCGCAATGGCGACCGACTATATTGTAAAAGACATCAACCTGGCCGAGTTCGGCCGCAAAGAACTGAACATTGCCGAAACCGAAATGCCGGGCCTGATGGCGCTGCGGGACGAATACGGTCAAAGCAAACCGTTAAGCGGTGCGCGCATTGTCGGCTCGTTGCACATGACCATTCAGACAGCTGTTCTGATCGAGACGCTGGTGGCGTTGGGCGCTGACGTGCGCTGGGCGTCGTGCAACATTTTCTCGACTCAGGACCATGCCGCCGCCGCGATTGCCGCCGCGGACATTCCGGTCTTTGCAATCAAAGGTCAGTCACTGGAAGAGCATTGGGATTATCTGGACAAATCCTTCATGTTCCCAGATGGCCCGAACATGATCCTCGACGATGGTGGCGACGCGACGCTCTACATCCTCTTGGGCGCCAAGGCCGAAGCCGACGAAAGCGTTCTGGGTGTGCCGCAGTCGGAAGAAGAAGAGGTCATTCACGCCCAGATCCGCAAGCGCATGGCGGCCAGCCCCGGTTGGTTCACCAAGATGCGTGACCAGATCCAGGGCGTGTCCGAAGAAACCACCACCGGTGTGCACCGTCTTTATGATCTGGTAAAAAAGGGCGAACTGCCCTTCCCCGCGATCAACGTCAACGACTCGGTTACCAAATCGAAGTTCGACAACAAATATGGCTGCAAAGAGTCGCTGGTTGACGGTATCCGCCGCGCCACCGACACCATGATGGCCGGTAAGGTTGCCGTGGTCTGCGGTTACGGCGATGTGGGCAAAGGCTCGGCCGCCAGCTTGCGCGGCGCTGGTGCCCGCGTGAAAGTGACCGAGATTGACCCGATCTGCGCATTGCAGGCGGCGATGGACGGTTTTGAAGTCACCACGCTGGAAGACGAAGTTGCCAGCGCGGATATCTTCATCACCACCACTGGCAACAAGGACGTGATCCGCATCGAGCATATGCGCGAGATGAAGGACATGGCCATCGTTGGCAACATTGGTCACTTTGACAATGAGATTCAGGTCGCGAGCCTGAAGAACCACAAGTGGACCAACATCAAGGAACAGGTGGACATGATCGAGATGCCTTCGGGCAACCGCATGATCCTGCTGTCTGAGGGACGTCTGCTGAACCTTGGTAACGCCACAGGCCACCCGTCGTTCGTGATGTCGGCGTCGTTCACCAACCAGGTTCTGGCGCAGATCGAGTTGTTCACCAAGGGTGATGAGTACAACAACGACGTCTACATCCTGCCCAAACACCTGGACGAGAAAGTTGCGCGCCTGCACCTCGACCGTATCGGCGTTAAGCTGAGCAAGTTGGCAAAAGAGCAGGCGGATTACATCGGTGTGTCCGTAGAGGGCCCGTTCAAACCCGAGCACTACCGATACTAAGTCATTCAAGTATTTAACAAAAAGGCGCCAATAGATTTTTGGTGCCTTTTTTAATGATCTTCCCAGAACAGAAAGCGGTCCTGCCCATTTTCCATTCGAAAAATGCGCACGGTGCACCATGGGCTTTCGCCGTTGGTCACGCCGAGACAGAAGTCGTCAACGCCTGGTTCATTGTAGTCATCGCCGGCATCAGGCATTCCATCGACTTCCATTGACGCCCAGTGCTTTTGGAACCGGAAGCTGTGCTTTGTTGGATTGGCAGGCAACCCTAGCGCAAAACTACCCTCGGCGCTGACCTCAATTGGCTCGTTATCTTCGAACTGATAAAAAAGGTCGAATGAGGCACTCAGGTCTTCGCGAGGTGTTTCAGTGATGGTTTCCACACAGCGACTGTAACTGGTCAGTTGATCGCCCTGGGTCCACCCGCAGATTCCTTTTGTGGATTTAGCAACAGGCGCAGAGAGTTCGCTGGACAATGCGTATTCGCGTCGGCTGTCATCAGTCCGCGCCAAGACAGTCAAGGGCGTCGCGCGCGTGACGAAATAGTTTGCATATGGATCGAAGAACAGCGTGCGCCCTGTATGGTCTTCGCCAATTTCAAACATGAGCATGCCGGCAGAGGTTGTTGGAATGTACCAGTTGTAGAGAATGGGGTCAGTGTCGGGCTGGAATTTGCAGGACACATCACCCTGGGATCCCATCGGTATCGGCATTTCGCCGATCAGATTTGAATACTTCTCATAGAAAACAGGCGGTTTTTGCCAGAAATTGCCCTGATAGATGTCGACCCGCGCCTCACCCAAAGCTTCGGCCACAAGGTTACGGGCATTGTAGCAGGCATTCCAGACTGCAAGTGGAGAGAGTTCGCTCGGGAACACGGCAGGAGCCACACGGATGCGCCAGTCGATGGCATGGCCAGCGGTGGAAACGTAAAACATCTGTTCGGGAGGGGTCAGCAACATCCTTTCCAGCAAAGATTCGGGAAAGGAGATTTTGTTCATCTGCCCAACCAGACGGGCAATGTGGCGAACAGACTGACTGTAAACTGCGTCCACGACCTGTTTGTCGTATTGGCCTTCGGGCACGAGGAGTTTGGGCGCATGAAAGCCCAGTTTTCCCAGGGGATGCAGAACCCGTCCGCCCAGTTCCAAATCGATAGACCCCCCATCGCCGCTGGCACCGGCCATGAAAATGAGCGCACAGGCGCTTTCGCAGCGCATACCCTTGCCTATGGCCGTCGCAAAGGTGCCAAAGTCCTGTTCCAGAATTTCAAGGGCCTCATTGTACGAGCCACCTGGACTGTCGAGGCAGATGCGCGGAATGCTTGGCATCCATTCAAGTTGTGGCGGCGAGTCGCCTCTGAGACGCAGCTCTTGACGTGCCTTGGCATAGGCCGCGACCTCGGCGCGTAGCTGTTCCTGATCCCCCTTTTCGATCGGGCCTTCAAGTTTGATGTGGCAGGACATGATGGGATCTACGGGGTCAATACTGCGCGTAAAGCTTGCCCCGAGACTTGCTTTGGTCGACAGAAGAAGCGCTGCGCAGAATACCCAAGGCATCAGGAAGCAAATGTGACGCACCAATAGACCACTCCCCATTTCGCCAAACCTTTTCATTTGGGTTGCCATGGGGCAATGGTTGAGGCCATAGGCTGCCCCGTCAAGGGGAAGTACGAGATCCTCAACCTGATGTTGCACGGGCGATGGCCGCGCTAGTGACCTATGTGTTCCCCGACAGCGGATTTGTCGACAGCTGAGATCAGCTTGGCGACTGCATTGGGGGTAGTGACCCCGTCAATTGACATAATGGCCTTGTTTGTCAGCGGTACAGATATCCGCAGCGCGTTGCGTGTCCCATATGCGTAGCCAATGGGTCGCTGGATCGGGCTTTTGCCCTCGGCCTTGGTCAGGTTGACGATATCGTGTCCGGCAAGCTTGTTACGCTCGACCACCTCATCACGATTGGCTCTGGCCTCAAGCCGTTTGGCCAGCGAGTCGATCCAGACAGATTTTTTGTCGCGCGGGCCAAGGGCATTCTTGTCGCCGGTGAATTGCATACGGACCGACATGAATTCGCCGTTGGGGTGCAGATACATAGCGCGTGTGAGTTTTCTTGCAAGGACGCGCTGTTCGAAATCCGGTTTGCGGTAGGTCCTAATGAAATGCACCAGATGCTTGTAGCCAGGGTTCTGCGCAAGCGACCGCGCAGGACCGGGCCAAGCGTGATGCAGGTCATCCAGAATATTCGGATTGCGCGCATCCATGACAGTGACACGATACCACCCATCACGCGCCGGGGGGAGGTAGGTCAAAGGGCCAGGATCGCGGCTGTCAAAGAGCCCAAGTATGCGGCCGAAGTACCCGGTGAGGCCACCCGGATCCACGCGGTCATAGGATGGCGCATCAACGCGCGTTTCCAGTGAAGCGGTCTGGGTCACGGTCATTGGTCTGGTGACTTCTCGCAGAGCAAACAGCAAGACCAGCGATGGCAAGGTGATGCCCAGGACAATCAAAGCAACCAATGTCGTCTTGCGCGGGGCGGTACGCCCGGTGGATGGGCGCATTTCGGCCCCTTGCGGCGATGGAGCACTTTCAGGGTTTTGCCGACGGAATTCAGCAAGCCGTTCTTCAAAGGATTTCTGTTTCGACATGAACGTAGGCGCAGCCAATTGTGTTTCGCATCAACTGAAACACGTGCTCTGGGCAGGAATATGGCGTAATGTCGAAATTCCAACGTTCTGCTGCTTTTGGTGCGCCTGTGTTGAAACATTTGAATTGGCCGTGCGGCGTTTCGGGCTGTGGGATGCTGTGAGTGGTTTGTCTAAGATGGCAAGAAACGCTTGTGCGTGGAGATTTGACGATGAGATTGTTGTTCAAACTTACTGGGGCGGCCTTGGCGGCTGTGTCGCTTTCACCGATCCAGCTGATTGCAGATCAAGGGGATGACCTGGCCAAGCAGCTGGCCAATCCGATTGCCTCACTGATCAGCGTGCCTTTTCAGTTGAACTACGACGAAGGTTTTGGTGCCTCCGGGGATGGGTCGCGTCTGACTCTCAACATTCAACCGGTCATTCCGTTTGAGCTGAACGATGATTGGAACGTGATCTCGCGCACAATTCTGCCGGTGATCTCGCAAGAAGATTTCACACCGGGTACGTCGCAATCCGGGATTGGGGACGTGGTCCAGAGTTTCTTCTTTTCACCCAAGGCGCCGAGCGCAAGCGGGTGGATATGGGGGGCAGGGCCTGTTTTCCTGTTGCCAACGGCAACGGACAGTGCGCTGGGTCAGGACCAGCTTGGCGCCGGGATTACAGGTGTCGCGCTGAAACAAGTGGGCCCATGGACATATGGCGCGCTGGCCAATCACATCTGGGATGTCGGAGGTGGGTCCACGGATATCAACGCGACCTTCTTCCAGCCCTTCATCTCGTATATCACGCCAGAGAAATGGACGTTCTCGCTGAATACTGAGCTGACCTATGACTGGAACACGGATTCGGCCAATGTTCCGATCAACATGACAGCGACCAAGCTGATTCAGATCGGCAATCGACCTGTCAGCATTGGGGGTGGCCTGAGGTACTATGCGGACAGCCCGGCAGGCGGTGCTGACGGCTGGGGTGCGCGCATGATCGTGACGTACCTGTTCCCAAAATAGCACCTGCGCAGGGAATGGGGCGAGACTGACCCGCCCCAAACGCAAATTTCAGAAATCTTCGCCGAGACCGAAAGTTTCGGTCACATAGTCGATGTCCTTGTCCCCGCGACCGGACAGGTTGATCAGAATGGACTTGCCCGGGTTCTTGGCGGCTTCGCGCTGGGCAAAGGCTACGGCATGGGCACTTTCAAGCGCGGGAATGATGCCTTCGTAGCGGCTCAGGTCATAGAACGCCTTGAGTGCCTCTTTGTCGTCGGCGGCGGTATAGTTGGCGCGGCCGGTGCGGTAGAGGTGCGCGTGCTCGGGTCCGACACCGGGATAGTCGAGCCCGGAGGCAACCGTGTGTACCGGGGCGGGTTCACCGTTTTCATCCTTGAGAACCATGGTGCGGAAGCCATGAATGTCACCATCTTCGCCATAGGTGATGGTGGCGGCGTGCTCGCCCAGTTTCGAGGATGTTCCCAGAGGCTCAACGCCATAAAGCGCCACGTCGGCGTCCTCGATGAACCCGGCAAACATGCCCATGGCGTTTGACCCGCCGCCGACACAGGCCGCGACCATGTCGGGCAGCCCGCCGGTCATTTCAATGAACTGCTCGCGGGCTTCGATGCCGACGATGTGCTGGAAGTCGCGGACCATCATTGGGAAAGGGTGGGGACCAACGACCGAGCCAATTGCAAAAAGGGCCGTATCCGCCTGAGGGACATAAGATTCAAAGGCGGAATCCACCGCCTCTTTCAGGGAACGTCCGCCAAAGCCCACGGGAACAACGGTTGCCCCCAAGAGTTTCATGCGGGTGACGTTTGGTGCCTCTTTCGCGATGTCGATTTCACCCATGTGGATTTCGCATTCCATGCCGAAATAGGCGGCGGCGGTTGCCAGCGCGACGCCGTGCTGACCGGCGCCGGTTTCGGCCATCAGCTTGGTCTTGCCCATGTGTTTGGCCAACAGCGCCTCGGCCATGCAGTGGTTCAGCTTGTGCGCGCCAGTATGGTTCAGGTCTTCGCGCTTGGCATAGATTTGCGCGCCACCGGCACGGTCGCTGAGGTTTTTGAGGTACGAAACCGGGGTTGGACGCCCCTGAAAATGTTTACGGATGTAGCGCAGGTCGCGAATGAACTCGGCTGACTTTGAAATCTGCTGATAGGCCTCGTTGATTGCCTTGAAATGGGGTTCCAACGGGGGTGGCAGCATTGCTCCGCCGTACTCGCCAAAATAGCCGTCCGCGTTGGGGATGGTTTTCAGATAAGATGCCATTCGTGTTTTCCTGTCATGAGTTCACCGTGATTTGGCAGTGTTTTCAACGCGTAGCCAAGTTGTGAAAGTGTCGCGCTTGGTCGCATAAACTCGCGGCTATTCGCCGAGGGGGAAAGCATCGCCAAGTTTCCCGTTGTTGGGTGGCCGAGAGAGGATACTCTTTGACACAGCTTCGCGAGGGGCTTGGATCTGAATTACGGCAACGCCAGAAAACAAGGGATGGGACCTATGGGAAAACGTGACGACCTGATCGCCAAATACGCAGAAGATCTGCGCAGCAAATGTGGGATGGAGCCTGATATGGACCTGTTGACCAAGGTAACCATCGGCTGTGGTCCTGCGATCTACAACGATGATGCCTCGACCGTCGCGGCGACCCAGCCGGAAGAGCTGGAAACCGTGAAAAACAACTTTCTCATCAAGAAGTTGGCCCTGTCGGATGGGCCAGAGTTGATGGAAGCCATCAATTCGGTGATCGACACCTATGGGCGCAGCGAACGCAACAAGTATCGCGCGGTGGTTTACTATATGCTCACCAAGCATTTTGGAAAAGAATCCATCTACGGATGACATCCCCCTCAAGGGGATGAAATGCGCCCGCTTGACCAAGTTTGACCGCTTTAACCTCGTCGGTCATGCCCTCTTGGTTAAGCGGGTGTTTCTTTTTTGTCCTTGGTTCTAACTACTTGGTGTTTGTCCGAATCCGCAGGCTGGGATAGGTATAAATCAACGCCGCGCCAGGATGGCCGGAACCAGTTTCAAGAACACGTGTGGTGAGTAGGGAGCACGTGGGGTAACGGAGGTTCTGGCCGATGTGGGATCGGGTGGAGCCTCCGTTTTTAGTTGCGCAATCTACTTTTCCAAAGCCTGTTTCAGTTCATACAGTTTCTGCAGTGCTTCGCGCGGACTGAGGTCGTCCGGATGGACGTCTTCCAGTAACTCTTCGACCGGCGATGGACCCTTGACCGGGGCGGGAGCCGGAGCAGGCGTGGCGGCAAAGAGTGGCAGATCGTCGATCAAAGCCTTTTGCGCTGGCCCCTCGCGTTCGCCTTGTTCCAAAGCTTCGAGAACGACGCGCGCGCGCTCAACCACAACCGGGGGCAGGCCCGCGAGCTGTGCGACCTGAACACCATACGAGCGGTCGGCGGCACCCTTTTGGACTTCGTGCAGGAAGATTACCTCGCCTTCCCATTCTTTCACGGTCACGGTCGCGTTTTCGACTCCCTCCAATTTGCCCGCAAGAGCCGTCATTTCGTGGTAATGCGTGGCAAAGAGTGCCCGCGACTTGTTCATGTCGTGCAGGTGTTCGAGCGTTGCCCATGCGATGGACAACCCGTCGTAAGTGGCCGTGCCGCGTCCGATTTCATCAAGGATGACAAGGGCGCGATCGTCGGCCTGGTTCAGGATCGCAGCGGTTTCGACCATTTCGACCATAAAGGTCGAGCGCCCGCGCGCCAGATCGTCCGAGGCACCAACACGGCTAAAGAGTTGGCTCACCAGCCCGATGCGGGCTTTGTTCGCCGGGACAAAGCTGCCCATCTGGGCGAGCAGGGCAATCAGCGCGTTCTGGCGCAAAAAGGTCGATTTACCGGCCATGTTGGGACCGGTGAGCAACCAGATGCTGGCCTCGTCCCCGCCGGAAAGGTCGCAGTTGTTGGCGACAAACGGCGCGCCAGTCTTGCGCAGGGCGGCCTCAACCACTGGATGGCGACCGCCTTGGATGTGGAAATCGTGGCTTTCGTTGACCTCGGGACGGCACCAGTTCTCGGAAATGGCCAGCTCGGCGAGGCCGGTGGAGAGGTCGAATTCAGCCAACGCGCGGGCAGCGGCAGAAATAGGCCCGGCCTGATCCAGCACAGCAGCGCGCAGCATTTCGAACAGGCGCTTCTCGATTTCCAGCGCGCGATTGCCGGCGTTGAGGATCTTGGTCTCCATCTCGCTCAGTTCCACCGTGGTAAAGCGCACCTGATTGGCGGTGGTCTGGCGGTGGATGAAGGTCTCGGACAGTGGCGGCGACAGCATCGCGTCGGCGTGTTTGGCTGTGGTCTCGACGAAGTAGCCAAGGACGTTGTTATGCTTGATCTTGAGCGACTGAATGCCGGTGGTCTCAACGTATTGCGTCTGCATTCCGGCGATCACGCCTCGGCCTTCGTCGCGCAGCTGGCGGCTTTCGTCGAGTTCGCTGTCATAGTCGGGGGCGATGAAACCGCCGTCGCGGGCGAGCAGCGGAGGTTCGGCGATAAGGGCCTGATCGAGCAGCGCCAAGAGGTCGTCGTGCCCTTGAAGAGCGGTGAGGGCAGTTTGCAATACGTGAGGGAGTGCGTCAGGAAATGAGGCCAGAGCCAGATCCATTCCCTGACCAAGCGCATTGCGGATCGCGGCAAGATCGCGCGGGCCGCCACGGTCCAGCGAAAGTCGCGAGAGGGCACGATCCATGTCAGGCACGCTGCGCATGGTGTCGCGCAAAACTGCGGCAATGCCACGATGATCGGCGAAATAGCTGACGGAGTCGAGGCGGTCCTGCACGGTCGACAGGCGCAGGGACGGGGACGAGAGACGTTGTTCCAAGAGCCGCGCGCCGCCAGCGGTGAGTGTGCGGTCGATCACAGACAGAAGTGATCCGGCACGACCACCGGACAGGGCGTGGGTCAGCTCGAGGTTGCGACGCGTGGCGGCGTCGATCTGCATCACCGCCTGCGTTGCTTCGCGCATGGGCGGCCGCAGGAGCGGCAGTTTGCCTTTTTGGGTCAGGTCCAGGTAGTCGACGATTGCTCCAAGTGCGCCGATTTCGGGGCGTGCAAAGGTGCCAAAAGCCTCCAGAGAGTTGGTTTTAAACAGGGACGAGACCCGTTTTTCAGCATTGGTGGAATCGAATGAACCGCGGGATAGTGGGGTCAACGGGACGCCCATGTCAGAGACTATTTCAGCTAAACCCGGCTCTGATCCTTCGGCAACCAGCAATTCGGACGGTGCCAGTCTGGCCAACTCTGGTCCCAATCGCACTGGCGCGATTGGCATCACGTGCAGGCTGCCTGTCGAAATATCGGCCCAGGCCAGTGCCGCCTCATCCCGAACCACAGCGTAAGCGGCGAGGTAGTTGTGTCGGCGCGCATCCAAGAGCGAGTCTTCGGTCAGGGTGCCGGGGGTGACAAGGCGCACGACCTCGCGCCGCACGACAGCCTTGTAGCCGCGTTTTTTGGCCTCGGCCGGGCTTTCCATCTGTTCGCAGACAGCCACCCGGAACCCTTTGCGGATCAGGGTAAGGAAATACCCCTCGGCGGCATGATGGGGGACGCCACACATCGGGATCTCGGATCCTTCGTGTTTGCCGCGCTTGGTCAGTGCAATATCCAGCGCCTCAGCGGCGGCAACGGCATCGTCAAAAAACATCTCGTAAAAATCGCCCATGCGATAAAACAACAGGGCATCCGGATGCTCGGCCTTGATCTCGAGATATTGCGCCATCATCGGCGTGACGGCTGGCTTGGCTGCGTTCACGAGTGACATTCCCCCTGTCGTGGCCCTTTTCTTAGCAAATGCGGCACATTGCGCGAAAGGCGAAAGTGCTTGGCGGTTGTGAGATTCGCACCCTTGGGCTAAGAGGCCCGGAAGGTATCGGAGGAGTCAGCAAAATGGCCAACACCAAAGTCACTGCGGAAGAAGCGCTCGCGTTCCATCTGGAGCCGACTCCCGGCAAGTTCGAGATCAAGGCCTCGGTGCCGATGACCACGCAACGTGACCTGTCGCTGGCTTATTCTCCCGGTGTGGCTGTGCCCTGTGAGGCCATCGCGGCCGATCCGGCAACGGCCTATGATTACACCAACAAGGGCAACCTTGTGGCGGTGATCTCGAACGGGACCGCGGTTCTGGGCTTGGGCAACCTTGGCGCGCTGGGCTCGAAACCGGTGATGGAGGGCAAGGCGGTTTTGTTCAAACGCTTTGCCGACGTGAACTCGATCGACATCGAACTGGATACCGAAGATCCGGATGAGTTTATCAAGGCAGTGCGCCTGATGGGTCCGACCTTTGGGGGCATCAACCTTGAGGACATCAAGGCGCCTGAGTGTTTTATCATCGAGCAGACCCTGAAAGAGCAGATGGACATTCCAGTGTTCCATGACGATCAGCACGGTACTGCGGTGATCTGTGCCGCGGGTCTGATCAATGCACTGCACATCTCGGGCAAGAAGATCGAAGACTGCAAGATTGTTCTGAACGGCGCGGGCGCAGCGGGCATTGCCTGTATCGAATTGCTGAAATCGATGGGCGCCAAGCATGACAACTGCATCACCTGTGACACCAAGGGCGTGATCTATCAGGGACGTACCGAGGGTATGAACCAGTGGAAGTCGGCCCATGCGGTGAAAACCGATCTGCGTACGCTGGAAGAAGCCATGAAAGGCGCTGACGTGTTCCTCGGCGTTTCTGCCAAGGGTGCTGTGACGTCCGAGATGGTCGCCTCGATGAACGACGATCCGGTGATCTTTGCCATGGCCAACCCCGATCCGGAGATCACACCGGAAGAGGCCCACGCCGTACGTGCCGACGCCATTGTTGCGACGGGCCGGTCGGACTATCCAAACCAGGTCAACAACGTGTTGGGTTTCCCATACCTGTTCCGGGGTGCGTTGGACATTCATGCCCGCGCCATCAACGACGAAATGAAGATCGCCTGCGCCGAGGCGCTGGCCGAGCTTGCGCGTGAAGACGTGCCGGACGAGGTTGCCATGGCCTATGGCCGCAAGTTGTCCTTTGGTCGGGACTACATCATCCCGACCCCATTTGATCCGCGCCTTATCCACCGCATTCCCCCTGCCGTTGCCAAGGCTGGCATGGACACTGGCGTGGCGCGTCGTCCGATCATCGATATGGATGGGTACGAAGAAACACTGCGCTCGCGAATGGATCCAACGGCGTCGATCCTGCGCGGCCTCAACGCGCGTGCGCGTCATGCTCAAGCGCGGATGATCTTTGCAGAAGGCGACGATCCCCGTGTTTTGCGGGCGGCTGTCACCTATCAGCGCAACGGCTTTGGCAAGGCATTGGTTGTCGGTCGCGAAGCGGATGTGAAACAGAAACTCGAAGCCGCAGGACTGGGCGATGCAGTGCGCGAGATCGAAGTGGTCAACGCGGCGAACACGAGGCATCTGGAGACCTATACCGACTTTCTCTACGAACGCCTGCAACGCAAGGGCTTTGACCGCCATGACGTGTTCAAGCTGGCCGCACGGGATCGCCACGTGTTCTCATCCCTGATGCTGCAACATGGTCACGGGGACGCGCTGGTGACCGGCGCGACTCGCAAGTCGGCGCATGTGCTGCAACTGGTAAACCATGTGATTGATGCCAGTACCGAAAATGGCGCCGTGGGCGTCACAGCGTTGTTGCATAACGGGCGCATTGTGCTGATTGCCGATACGCTGGTGCATGAATGGCCGGATGAGGAAGATCTTGCCAATATCGCGGAACGTGCTGCTGGAGTGGCCCGTCATATGGGTCTGGAACCGCGTGTAGCGTTTGTCAGTTTCTCGACCTTTGGGTACCCGGTGTCGGAACGCGCACAAAAGCTGCACGTCGCGCCTCAGGTTCTGGATCGGCGGGGCGTGGATTTTGAGTACGAAGGCGAGATGACCGTGGATGTGGCTCTGAACCCACGCGCTCAGGAAAACTATCCGTTCCAGCGCCTGACCGGCCCGGCGAACATCCTCGTGGTGCCAGCGCGCCACTCGGCGTCGATCTCGACCAAGCTGATGCAGGAAATGGCGGGTGCAACGGTGATCGGTCCGATCCTGTCGGGCGTTGATCATTCGATCCAGATATGTTCGACCGGCTCGACCGCAAACGACATCCTGAACATGGCGGTGATGGCTGCGGCCAAGATCGGCTGAGACGACGACAAAGCTTGATGTTTTGTGCAGGTCGGGCATTGTTGCCCGGCCTGTTTTCTTTTGTTGGTGTTTCTTATGGCGATCTACAATCTCGGGTCCATCAACGCGGATTTTTTCTATCGCGTTCCACACTTGCCCGCTGCCGGGGAAACCCTGGCGGCGACGTCGGTTTTGCGGGGGTTGGGCGGCAAGGGCACCAACATGTCGGTGGCCGCAGCCCGTGCGGCGGCCCGGACCATTCACATTGGCGCAGTGGGGGAAGACGGCAAATGGGCGGTCGAACGGTTGCTGGAGTACGGCGTCGATACGCGCCACATCGCGACTCTGCCCGAGACCCCGACGGGCCATGCCATCATCAACGTGGATGATGCGGGTGAGAATGCCATCGTGTTACTGCCGGGGGCCAATCACGTGATTTCCGAGGCGGCGATTGGCTCTGCGCTGAGCGAGGCATCGCCAGGGGATACGCTGCTGATCCAGAATGAAACCAACAATCAGGCTTATGCTGCCGAAATGGCCAAACAGCTGGATTTGTTTACGGCCTGTGCCGCCGCGCCTTTTGAGGCCGAAGCGATGCAGGCCGTGTTGCCCTATACAGACATTCTGTTTCTGAACGCAGTTGAGGCAGCGCAGTTTGAGCAGGCCACCGGACAGGCCCCGCCCGATTTGCCGGTAAGCCAGGTGATCGTGACCAAGGGTAGTCAGGGGTGCTCGCTCTATGACAATGGCTCTGGTGAGATTCGGCATTTCCCCGCATTGCCGGTGACGCCGGTCGACACGACCGGTGCAGGGGATACCTTTACCGGGTATGTGTTGGCGGCGCTGGACCGGGGCATGCCGATGCCTCAGGCGATTGCGCTGGCGACACGCGCCTCTGCCTTGATGGTGACGCGACACGGTACGGCCGATGTGATCCCGGACCTGAAGGAGGTTCAGGACGCGAGTTTCTAAACAGAGTCTGACCGGACCGTCCGCGGCCCCCTGCGCCCTTGGCAGAGAATCAGCCCGAAAACACAAGGGTTAATGGCCAAAACCCACATCTGTATCGCGTCGGTATAACGTCGCTATTGCGTCGGTGTTGGGGGCGGCATCCGAAGAAATTAACGCGCCGGTCGGTAGGTCGGACAAAATTGTCCGACCTACGGGGCGTTTGCGCCCTTACTCAGCCACTTCGTCCGCATTGAGGAACCCGCCAGACTGTCGCGCCCAAAAGCTGGCATAAAGCCCGTCTTGGGTCAGAAGTTCAGCGTGGGTGCCTTCTTCGACGATGTGACCGCCATCCAGCACAAGGATGCGATCCATCCGCGCGATAGTGGACAGACGGTGCGCGATGGCAATCACGGTTTTGCCCTCCATCAGACCATAGAGCGTTTCCTGAATCGCGGCCTCGACTTCGGAATCAAGTGCACTGGTGGCTTCATCGAGCAGGAGGATTGGCGCATCCTTGAGCATGACACGCGCCAGCGTGATCCGCTGACGCTGCCCACCTGAGAGTTTCACGCCGCGTTCACCCACCTGCGCGTCATAGCCGGAACGCCCCTCGGGGTCCTGCAGGTCCATGACAAAATCATGCGCTTCGGCCTTGCGGGCAGCATCGAGCATCTGTTCCTCGGTCGCATCCGGGCGACCGTAGAGGATGTTTTCGCGGACCGACCGATGCAAGAGGGAGCTGTCCTGCTGGACCATGCCAATCTTGTCCCGCAAAGAGTCCTGCGTGACCCCCGCAATATCCTGACCGTCGATCAGGATGCGTCCGGCTTCGGCATCGTAAAACCGCAAGAGGAGCTTCACGAGCGTTGATTTGCCCGCGCCAGAGCGGCCAATCAGGCCAATCTTTTCGCCGGGCTGAATGGTGAGAGAAATGGCGTCCAGACCCCCGGCACCACGCCCATAGTGGTGAGATAGAGACTGAATCTCGACTTTTCCGTCTTGCATGGCAAGCGGTTGCGCGCCTTTGGAATCGACAAGCGTGATGGGCTGCGCAATGGTCTCCATCCCCTCGGCAACAACGCCAAGTTGCCGAAAGAAGGTGGTCAACGCCCACATGATCCAGCCGGTCATAGCATTCAGGCGCAGCGTCAGTGCGGTGGCTGCAGCAACGACGCCAACGCTGGCGGCACCCTGCATCCAGAGCCAAATCGCCCAGCCGACAACCGCGACAATCAACAGACCATTCAGTGTCACCAGCATGATGTCCATGATGGTGTAGATGCGCATCTCATCCCGGAAGGTTGTTCGCGAATACTCGATGGCCTCTTTGGCATACTCCATCTCGCGCTCATCATGCGCAAAGAGCTTGACCGAATGGATGTTTGTATAGGCATCGACCACCCGACCCGTGACCTGCGAGCGGGCGTCGGATGCGCGTTTCGAGGCCGGGCCCACCCGCACCATCGTCCAGCGCACCAAGAGGGCGTAGAGCACCAGCCAGCCAAGCATGGGCAGGACCAACCTCGGGTCACTGTCGCTGAGCAGGATCGCGGCGCCCACGAAATACGCGATGGAAAAGGTGATGGCATCAAAGACCTGGAACACGGCTTCGCCCGCGGCGGGAGGCGTCTGCATGATCCGGTTGGCGATGCGGCCGGCAAAGTCGTTTTCAAACCAGCCCACTGATTGGCGCAGCACGTGTTTGTGTGAACGGTATCGGATCAGCGTGCCAAAATTGGGCAGGATGGTGTTGTTCAGCAAAAGCACATCGAAGGCCTGAAGTGCGGGGCGCAAAAGCAGGATAAACAGCGCCATCAGGATAAGCTCGGTGCCGTGCTCTGCCCAGACTTGCGCAGGTTCGCCGCCGAGGATGTCCACGATGCGCCCCATATAGCCGATCAGGAAGATTTCGACTGTGGCCACGACAATCGACATGATCCCGGCCACCCAAAAGACTCGTTTAAACGGCTGGGAATAGTCCCAAAGGAACGGCCATAATTTGGTCGGCGGCGTATCGGTTTCCGGATAGTCGCAATAGGGGTCAACGAGGTTTTCGAAAAACTTGAACATGGAAGGGGTCCGAAACTGGAAATGCAAAATGGTCCGGCAAAGCCAGTTGGCAATACCGATGTGAGGTTAGCTTTGGCTCAGGTCAGCCAGATACCTCGATACATTTTGCACCCTCCTTGCTCATTGGGTTTGGGGACTGTGGGGCAGGGTGGGGGCCTGTGTCAACTGCCGGGTAGCAAAACCATGATTGAGAAAATGGCGAGTGCGACCGCCATGCATCGCGTGAAAAGGGCCCAGGCGAGCGGGGTGGTCAGCAGAAACGACAAGAGTGCACCAGTGCAGGACCAGAACAGGCAGACAAAAAGGTTGATACCGGAAAAGGCGCTGCCGAGACGCAAAGCCTCGAGGTGAAGCGGCAGGTCAGAGGCATAGGCTGAGGCCGCAGCAAGGGCGACGATCCAGACCTTGGGGTTTACCCATTGGAACAGTACGGCTTCGACCAATGTGAAGGGGCGGTCATCGTCGATCGTGTGGCCCGGCCGGGACGTCCAAAGGCGGTATGCCATCCACATGATCCAGATGGCCGATATGGTCTTGAGAGTCCATTCGAGAACCGGCCATTTCAACAGGATCGCGCCAATTCCAAGACCGGTCAGAGCGGACGTGATGCCAACCCCGATCACCACGCCAAAAAGATGTGGAAGGGTGCGGCGAATTCCAAACCGTGCGCCCGAGGATGTGAGCAGGATCACGTTGGGTCCGGGGCTGAACAGACCGAGGAAGACAAAGGCGTAGAGCGGGTCTATTTGGGCAAAAAACGCTGAAATAGTCACTGTTTTTGCTTCAGGAGTTCTTGCCGTCTCAAGGTGAATCCAGAGGCGATCCAGAGGGCCTCGAGCCGCTTCAGCTCAGCCCCCAGTGTCGGGCCGCTCAGCGCTGGCATGAGGTCAGCGGGTTTGACCGGGAAGGTGGCTTTGGCCCCTGCTGCGATCTCGTTGCGCCATGTCGGAGACATGGGCATTTCGAGCAGGGCCGCGCGCAGGAGCAGGACCGAAAGTGCGGTGCCTGTCCCATGTTGATAGGCCAGTGAGCCAGCGGTTTCGGGCGTGCCGATGGCGTTGTGCAGCGTGTCGAGCAGGCGGGTCTGTTTCTTGGAGAGGCGCAGGCCTTTGGCGACGTTCTGACCGCCAAGGGCGGCAAGGCGGCGGATTGGATCGGGGTTGGCGCCGATCTCTTGTTCGAGGTGCACCAGGGGGGCCAGCGCGCGGTCGTCGGCGCCGGTGATGACAGTTGTAAGCGCGCCGGTCTGGCGCATGGCGGCAACGGCGGGGGCGGGATCGGGCGCAGCGAGCAGCTTGAGCATTTCAGCGCCGAGGCGTTCTTTGGAGAGGGTGTTGATGCCGTCGATGTTCGTCGCAATGGCGGCGAGCGCGTCGGGATCCATGCCCTGCGCGGTGTCTCCGTACCAGGCATGAAATCGGAAATAGCGCAGGATTCGCAGGTAATCTTCGCGGATGCGCAGATCGGCGTCGTCGATGAACCGGACGCGGCGGGCCAGAAGGTCGGTCATGCCGCCCAAGGGGTCGACGATGGTACCATCGGGCTGTGCGTAAAGCGCGTTCATGGTGAAGTCGCGGCGGTGGGCGTCATCTTCGGCCTGTTTGGAAAAGGCGACGACGGCACGGCGGCCATCGGTTTCGACATCCTTGCGGAAGGTGGTGATCTCGTGCGGGATGTGGTCAGCGACAACTGTGATGGTGCCATGATCGATGCCGGTGGGAATGGCGTGCAGACCGGCGCGGGCGGCAAGGTCGATCACGGTTTCCGGCATGGCATCTGTGGAGATGTCGAGATCGTTCACCGCGACCCCAAACAGCGCGTTGCGCACACATCCACCGACAAACAGCGCCTGATATCCGGCGTCGGTCAGCATCGCGCAGACCTTTTGGGTGTGCGGATTGTCTAACCAGTCGCCGGAAATGCGTGTCACGGGTTCATCCTCTCGGCCAGCCCCCGCAGGATACGCGCGGTGGCCCCCCAGATGTAATAGGGTCCGAAGGGGACCGTAAAGTAGGAACGCTTCTGTCCCATCCAGCGGCGCGACTGGACCGAGAACTGCGCAGGGTTGGTGACATGCGCGAGCGGGACCGAGAAGACCTCATCCACCTCACCGGGCTCTGGAATGATGTCAAATGCGTCTCTAACACGGCCCAAAACGGGTGTAACGGTAAAGCTGGTGACCGTTTCGTGAAACGGAAGGGTCCCCAGGACTTCAACGTTGTTCTCAGGCAAACCAATCTCTTCGCGCGCCTCGCGCAGGGCTGCGGCGACGACGTCCACGTCACTTTCGTCCTGTTTGCCGCCCGGAAAGGCGATCTGGCCGGGGTGGTGTTTCAGGTGCGAGGCACGTTTGGTCAGGATGACATGGGGCACATTTGCACGCATCTCAATCGGCACCAGAACCCCAGCGGGGCGCAGTTTGCGCCCCTCGGGCAGGACCACGTCGGGGTTCAGATCAAAATCTGAAGAGGCCCCTGTCTCGCGTTCCAGAGAGGCCAAAAGAGAGGCGAGCGGATCACTCACTGTCTGCGGCCTTCGCATCCTTGCCGACGGTTGTCGGGTCGAGGTCATAGTGCGCACCACAGAACTGGCAATCGGCGGTCACGCGGCCCTCGGGCGTGGTCATTTTTTCGATGTCCTTGGCTGAGTAGATCGAGAGCGACTGGCGCACACGATCTTCGGAACAGGAGCATCCGAATTTGACGGGTTGGGCGTCATAGACCCGCGGTGCCTCTTCGTGGAACAGGCGTATGAGGAGATCAGCGGGCGAAACGGATGGCCCGATCATCTCGAGATCTTCCACGCTGTCCAACAGGATGTTGGCGCGGTTCCAGTTCTCGCTGTCATCTTCGTTCAGCACATCCTGAGCCAGCAGCAGGCCCCCTTCGCCGCTGCCGCCCTCGCCGGACACATGCGGAGAGGCTTTGGGCATGTGCTGCAGCATAATGCCACCGGCGCGCCAGTGTTCAGGCACACCGGGTTCGATAGATTTGCCAAAGCGCAGGGCAAATCGCGTGGCCAGCTGCTCGGACTGAGCAAAGTAGGCCTCGGCACTTGCCTTGAGCGAGCCGCCTGTCAGCCCGCTGATGCCTTGGTAAGGCTCCATGCCCTTACCCTGGTCGATCAGTACGGCGAAGTACCCGTTGCCGATCTGGTCAAAGGGCTCACCATCCGTAATGCGGTCACCATCAAAGCTGGCATAGGCGCGGATGCGCGCGGGTTCACCGTCTTCCGAGGGACCATAATAGTCTGTCGCGATCATGCGTACGGGCCCGTTGGACTGAACCTGCAACGAGAGCTTCCACCGAAGCTTGATTGTCTGACCGATCAGCGCCGTCAAAAGCGTCATCTCGGCGACCAGCGCTTCGACCGCGGGAGGATAGTTGTGCTGTTTCAGCACGCCATCGAGCACACCGTCGAGGCGCGCCACGCGACCGCGAATATCCGAATTGTCCAGTTGGAACGGCAAAACAGTGTCGTCCCAGGCAATTTTGTTACCAAGTGTCATGGAGCGTTTCCTATAGGCTTTCCTTGCCATACCGCGACTATATAAGGGCGGCAAGTCGAACAAAAAGGGGCAGGGGCCATGATCCGCAGATTTGGCGAACCACCACGGCGCGATGTGAAATACAGGATGCGTCCCGGCGCCTATGCTGTGTTGTTGCGTGGCGATCAGATGTTGGTCACTTTCCAAGCTGAACCGGACTATGAGTTTCAATTGCCCGGAGGGGGGATAGATCCCGGCGAGTCGCCTGTCATGGCGTTGCATCGGGAAGTCTATGAAGAAACAGGCTGGCGCATCTCAAAGCCATTGCGATTGGGTGCATTTCGGCGGTTTGTGTACATGCCGGAGTATGAAATCTGGGCGGAGAAACTGTGCACGATCTATATGGCGCGCCCTACCCATCGGCTGGGGCTGCCAACTGAACCGGGCCATACGGCGCATTGGATGGACCCGGAGCAGGCGTTACCCTTGCTTGCGAATGAGGGGGATCGGCACTTTGCCGAAATGATCCTGCGCTAGAGCCATGGACCGCGGTATTCGAACAGGATGCCCGAAATGTCATCCGGGAAGCTGGCGCCACCAGAAAACTCTCCAAGCTGCCAGATCAACGTTTCAAGCATGGTTTCGATGCTCTGGTCCTTGAGATCGCCCAGCATTTCGGTCAGCCCGTCTTCTCCCAACATGTCCCCCGAGGCACCCGGGCATTCGGTCACCCCGTCCGACAGCACCAACAGACGGTCGCCGGGGTTCAGACATTCTTCGAAGGGGCTGAATTCTGCCCCCTCAATCAGGCCGACCGGCAGGCCACCCGGCCCATCCTGTTCGATTGTGCCGTCAGCGCGCAGGATCACCGGGTGCGGGTGCCCTGCCTGAGCCATTTCAAGGTGTCCGGTCTGCAAATCAACGATCGCAAGCAGCATCGTAAAGTAATGCTCAGTTTCCATCTCTTCCATGATGATGCGATTGAGCGTGGCTATGACCTCGTTCGGGGGGACGTAGGATTGGGTGCCGTCCGGCAACAACTGGAGGGCCACGTTCTGTTCCACCGAAGAAGACGACAGGTAACCTGCGAGCCGTGCAGTTATCAAGGCCGAGCTGATGCCGTGTCCGGATACGTCAATGGCATAAAGACCAACAAGGCTGTCGCTGATCCGGTATTGGCCAACGAGATCGCCGCCAACATGGCCCGATGATCGCAACTCCAGCGATACCGCGCCGGTTCCGAAGTCCTGGAAGCGCTCGCGGACCAGCGATTGTTGCAACTTCTTGGCTTCCATCAGGTCATTGTCGAGCGAATCATAGAGCCGCTGCAATTCGTCCAGCGTTTCTGAAATGACCGTGTTCTTGTCTGTCAGTTCCTTCTGCATGCGCAGGATTCGTTCTCCGGCGCTGATCCGGGCACGCAGTTCGTGTGCGTTCACCGGCTTCATCACAAAGTCATCTGCGCCGCCTTCTAGGCCGCGCACGACCTCTTCCTTTTCGCTTTTCGACGTCAGCAGGATAAAATACCCGTACTGATCCCCCGGCAGGGCGCGAAAGGCCTGGCAGAACTCGAGCCCGTCCATTCCGGGCATTACAAGGTCGCTGAGAATGAGGTCCGGTGGTGTTTTGCGACAGATTTCAAGGGCTTGATCGCCGGATTCGGCCTCAAGCACCTCATAGCCGTCGCGCGTGAGCGAAGCGCTGAGAATGCGCCGTTGCAAACGGCTGTCGTCCACCAGCAAAACCCGACGGATGGCTCCGCCAGGTGTTGCCACATCTTCCTTTGCAGTCGCTTCCTGCACACCAAACCCAAATCATACTTGTTCACCGGACTCGAACGACAGACCTACGTGCTCTCTCTTAACAATCGTTGAACTCTAAAATTGCACAGACAAAAACGGGCAGACGGTATTTGTTAAGGCTTTTCTGTCAGGTTGACCGCAAGACATAGGAGAGAGCCGTGATCAACTGGACACGTGTGGATGAACTGCGGGATGAAATCGGCGCTGAGGATTTTGCCGAGGTGGTCGAGTTGTTCCTGGAAGAGGTTGAGCAGGTCATAGACAAGCTGCGCAAAGCTCCGGATATGAACACGCTGGGCGAGGATCTTCATTTCCTCAAGGGCAGCGCGCTGAATCTGGGATTCCGTGGCTTTTCAAGTCTGTGCCAAACCGGTGAGACCGCTTCGTCCGAGGGCAAAGCTGAAACTGTCGATATTCCCGAGATTCTGGATTGTTACGAGGCTTCGAAACAACAATTTCAGGCCGGGCTGGAACAGTAAGTCGGTCTCAGAGCGCGCGCTTCTCGATGGCGACTCCATAGATCGTGGTGAGGAGGCTGGCACCAACCAGGGTCAGCAGGCAATTCGATGCCACCCCAGAGGCCAATGCAGTTGCGGGGATTGCAGCGGCGAGCAGTTCGCTCGCAAAGGCCAACACGAAGCTGAGCACAAAGGTCAGCGCTGCGGCGATCAATGTCGCGCCAGACAATGCGGCCGTAGACTCCCACGCCTCGCGGATGGTGGTGGGTTTTTCAATGGCCGAGGCGGGCAAAACGGGAGAGAGCCGATAGAAGACCCAGATTCCCATCGTGGTCACGGCAAAAGAGAGAACTGCAAAAAGGATCGGTGCCACACCAGCAATCAGAGCGCCAACGCCAAGCCCAATCATCAGCAATAAACCAATCAATAGCCCAAGAACAAAGGACGTTCCAAAGTATGACAGTATGCGATCAAAGCGAAGGGGCGGAATGGTCTTGGGGTACTCTTCAAGCAGAATGAAACGGTGCCAGGCGACTATGGTCCAAAGTGATCCGATCAGGATCAACGGCAACGCCAGCAAAAGCCCACCTGCCCCTTCACCGGGGTTTGCGACGTCCAGCCCGGACAAAATGGCTTGGCCAGCCAGGAGAAAGGCGACAACATTGCACAGGATCAATGGCACCGAGATCTTGAGCGCGTGAGGCCAATTGACCAGCACCATGCGCACCGAATGGCTAAACAGCTTCCAACCTAACATGTGATGACCTCATACCTGTGATGCCAGCACTTGAATCGCTTTTAGGGCGACTTGGCAAGGGTTTTGGGTCAGGGGTGTCGCGGCCCGAGCGTAGCGAGGCCATGCCCAACATCTGGCAGGCGGCCAACTGGCCGCCGAAGATGGCGGGAGCGCCGGTCAGGCAGTTAGCTGAATGCCATTGAGGCCGATGATCGGTGCGGTAACAATCTGGCCTTCTTCCTGAGTCTTCGCAAAAAGCACTTCGGTGAATTGCGCTGTACGGCCCATATGCGCGTTTTCCATCAGGATATGATGAGTTTTGCCAATCTGCGCCTGCAGGTGGTTTTTAACCTGAAGATCGCCAGCTGCACGCAGGCGGGCGGCGCGGTCTTTGATGACATTGCCGTTGACCTGTTTGGGGATCTTGGCCGCCGGGGTGCCTTCGCGTTTGGAATAGGGGAAGACGTGCAGCCAGGTGAGATCGCAATCGGTGACCAGCTTGAGCGAGTTTTCGAAATGCGCTTCGGTCTCGGTTGGGAAACCGGCGATGATGTCGGCGCCAAAGGTCATGTCGGGGCGTAAGTGGCGCGCCTCTTCGCAAAAGGCGATGGCGTCGTCGCGCAGGTGGCGGCGCGCCATGCGTTTCAGGATCATGTCGTCGCCGTGCTGCAGCGAGAGGTGCAGGTGAGGCATCAGGCGCGGCTCGGTCGCGATGGCCTGCATCAAGGCGTCATCGGCTTCGATCGAATCGATCGACGAGATGCGCAGGCGGGGCAGGTCGGGGACCAGTTTCAGGATGCGCAAAACCAGATCGCCAAGGCGCGGCTGCGCAGGCAGATCAGCACCCCAGGATGTGAGGTCAACGCCGGTCAGCACGACTTCGTTAAAGCCCTTGTCGACGAGGCGCTTGATCTGGTCGACCACGACGCCCGCGGGCACGGAACGTGAATTGCCGCGGCCATAGGGGATGATGCAAAAGGTGCAGCGGTGGTCACAGCCGTTTTGCACCTGTACATAGGCGCGGCTGCGGGTGCCGAAGCCGTCGATCAGGTGGCTGGCGGTCTCGGTCACGGACATGATGTCGTCGACCATGACCTTTTCGCTTTCGCCAATGAAATCAGCGGCCATGCCGGCCCAGGTCTCGGGCTGCATTTTTTCGGTGTTGCCCAGAACAGTGTCGACCTCGTCCATGGCGGCGAAGGTTTCAGGCTCGGTCTGGGCGGCGCAGCCGGTGACAATGATGCGGGCATCGGGGTTGTCACGGCGGAGTTTGCGGATTTCCTGACGCGCTTTGCGCACGGCCTCAGCCGTCACGGCGCAGGTGTTCACGATCACGGCGTTGTCCAGCCCTGCCTCTTCGGACATGGCCTTCATGGCTTCGGTCTCATAGGCGTTGAGACGGCAGCCAAGCGTGGTGAACTTGGGCGCGGCAGACATCACACGCTCTCCAGGAAATCCCGCGAGAATTCACCGGCAAAGACGGTCATGGTCGGGCCGGTCATCCAGACGCCGTCTTCGGCCCAGTTGATCCAGAGCGTGCCGCCATCAAGGTCGATCTGTACCTTGCGCCCGGTGAGGCCACGACGGGCGGCGGCGACGGCGGTGGCGCAGGAGGACGAGCCGGAGGCCAGCGTGATTCCCACGCCACGTTCCCAGACACGCATGCGGATGTGGTCGGGACCGATGAGGGACGCGACCTGAACATTGGTGCGCTGTGGGTAGAGCGGGTGGTGTTCGTGCGCGGCGCCAAAGGTTTCAAGGTCAACCGCCTCGGCGTCTTCGACAAAAAAGGTGCAATGCGGATTGCCCATGCCGGTGGCCGTGGGCGTGCCATCAATGGGCAGCTCCAGCGTGTCCATGGGCTCGGCCAAGGGGACTTCGTCCCAGTTCAACTGCGGCTGGCCCATGTTGACGGCGGTGAGGCCATCGCCTGCGTCACGTGCCATCAAGAGGCCGCGGTCGGTGGTCAGGCGCAGGGTCGTGAGACCCGTTTCATCCATCAGCTTGCGGGCGATGCAGCGAGTGGCATTGCCGCAAGCCGCCGAGATCGAGCCATCAGCGTTATAGAACGTCAGATGCGCGTCATGCTTGCCCGAAGAAATCACCGCGAGCTGGTCAAAGCCCACGCCGCAATGGCGGTGTGCAATGGCGCGGACCAGACGTTCAGGCAGGGGAATGTCACGCGCACGCGCATCCACGACGACAAAGTCGTTTCCCAGCCCGTGCATCTTTTCAAAGGGCAAACCGGTATGTTTCCGAGCGATCATGGGGCGCATATAGGCCTTTTGGTCGGGAATAGGAATATGAGTCGTCAGTCTGCCTGTACCTTGATGCCCATTTCAACGCCTTGCATGGTAAAATACTCGGGCGGGTCAGCCAGCATTTCGCAGGTGGCATTGTCGGCGCGGTAGTTCACCGCCTTGCAGCTTTCTTCTTGCAGGCAGGCTGTGGCACAGGAATCGTAGCTGCCAAGCTGAACCGTCTGGTAGGCGTAGCCATCAAAACCTTTGCCCTTTCGCCCCTTCATGACAACAGGGCGGGTGTCCTGTGCGATGCGGTTGGCGAATTCGGGCCGCATGTAGGTAGAGGCCTTGGGGTGCAGGCGATACGTGCTGCTGAGCGCGCCCTGACCTTTGAGGAAACAGAGACCGTTCCAGCTATCTTCGGTGTAGCCGATACAGTCAGACCGGTTCATACAAGCTGTGGCACAATCGTTCATGTCCCCACTGCGCACAGTTTCGACGTCACCTCCGGGGAGATCAAGCCCGCGATAGGTCAGGAACCGTAGCCATACCCAGCCCTGCGCTTCGCGGTCATTCTTGAATGTGCTCTGTGGTTGCTTGGCCGCGGAATGCTCTTCGTTGGTGGGCAAAACCTCGATCGGCATGTCAAAGGGGAACATGTAAATCGGATCGATTGAGCGCTCCTGAAGCACACTTTGTTCCTGTGCCCAGGTCAACACATCGATGTCGCTCTCCGGGATCTCGGTATACGACACGATGCGCACGGAAATAGGCGTGGATTGCAGGTAGTAGTCTTCGGCTTTGAAATCTGTGACGCCATCCAAGTAGAAAGACACAAAGCAACCGTTCACATGGTATTTGGTCGCCGACGGATAGGCGCCCACAAAAGCGAGAAGCTCATTGTTGCGGATCTCGGCAAAAACCTCGCGATCCTCGCTAAAATAGTCCTCATCTAATGAAGCTTTCAGGTCCTTGGTGTTGGTAAAGCCGTGGTGGATAGACGCGCTCAGACCGTAGCCAGCGGGGTAGCTGCCCTTGAGATAGACATTGTCACAGATGTTACGGATGTGGTCAGTGCGGAGTTTTACATCAAAGTTTACGCCACCAACGGAAATGTCAGACAGGATCGCGTCCCCAACCGTGTCGATGTAGTACATGCTACGGTGGTCGGTGTTAAGCCAGCGGTGCAAAAGATGATCGGTCATGGCGCGGCTGCCACGATCCTGAGTCCGGTTGACCTCAAACAGTCGCGCAGCGGCGTCGAGGGCCGTTTTGAATGCAGTGTTCAGATGCTGGTCCTGATACGACTGGCCAGTTTGCAACTCCAGGCTGGGGCCGTGAAAGCCAAGTCGCGACCCAACCCACATGATGCGATCCATCTGGCGGGTGACATCGGTGCCTTCGAGCGTGCTGCCACCCAGAAAAGCAACGGCACAGGCCGATTCGCAGCGATCTCCTGGCAGAACCGCGGTGGTCAGGTTGACGTCCCAAAGGAGGTTGAAGAGTTTCAGCCCCTCTGAAAGGCTTCCTCCCGGGCTATCGACGCAAAGGCGCAATGGGTAGCTGCCGGTCGGAATTCGGTCAATCAGCTCGCTGTCACCCTTTTCAATCTGCCCAGTGAACTTCCAGTCGCAGTATTCGTTGTTTTCAGAGGTTAACTGACCAGCCATCGAGACCGTAGCCGACATGCCTAAAGCCAGTAAGGCAAAGAGAAAGGGTTTCATCGCGCGTTCTCCCAAACAATGTGTAACGAGTTTGGACTTGGTGAGCCTGTTGGGTCAATTCTTGTGAAATTCATGAAAACGATTTTTCTTGTGATTTCAGCCTTGACCGTGCCCACCTCTCAGCATAGTAAGCGCGCCACAGAGTGGGCCGTTAGCTCAGTTGGTAGAGCAACTGACTTTTAATCAGTGGGTCGTAGGTTCGAATCCTACACGGCTCACCACTTTTTCCAAAACACTGAAAATTCTGCTGAAGCCCCGAGGGGCAAGGTGGTTTTGGCGATGCGACTGCGCTCGGTTCGGCATCGGGCAGGAAAGCTTGTGAATTCAGCCCGAAAGAACGTCCGTTTGCACTCTCACGTTTTGGAAATCCAAGGTTTGCGGATGGTTTCTAAATCCGGGCTGCTTGCTCGGAGTTTATGGCGATTGTGTAGCTTGTGTTTGGGTTTTGTCGCGCCTGGCGCGTACCGCTTCAAAGGTATGTGATACGCGCCAACCAACCCTCCCAGGTGCAGGGGCCGCGTCAAATTCTGCTTGCCACGAATACAGGCCAACAGTAAGTAGTCCGCGTCGCCTCAATAGCTCAGCTGGTAGAGCAGGTCCTTCGTAAGGACAAGGTCGGGGGTTCGAGTCCCTCTTGAGGCACCACCATCACCAGATTTGGAAATGGAATCAATGCCTTCGGCAACCCTGTAAGGTGACGCTTGTGCTTGCGACTCTTGCGTGCTCAGACGGTACCGTGCGCGGGCTAAAGCGTTTTGTCTTTAATCTGAGGCACAGATTGAAGGCAAAATGCCCACAAGACCGACGGCGGGTGGGCATTTTGCCTTTTTCCCTGACTCGGTAAAAACGCAAAAGGCTTTAGGCAAGAAGAAGCTGACCTCGGGATTTGTAGCCCTTCTGTTGGTTGTCATTGTTGCAAAATGTGGTCGCGCCGTTTTCCGGTTAGCGGTGTGGATTTGAGTCAATGCCAATAGGGCGCACGAGAACGTGCGCCCTGGGTGCTTAAATGGAATTGGATATCCAATTAAGGTCAGGTCAGAGCATCAAGGCGTGTCTGTCTGGGGACAACGCGCGCCTTAAAAGGTCCACTCACGGAAATTCCAGCCTTACCGATCTTCTTAATACAGGACTTAAGCTGCTCTGTCGCGCGCATGAAGGTGACAGAGTAATGATTGCTTATGCAAAATTACCCAGTAGTGCTACAAAGTACTCAGCAAAAACTGACAATCATGGCGACCATGGAACAAAGAACTGATACGAATGGCTCCGTTAAGGTGAACGGTGAAGCCCTGAAAGCCGATAGAAAACAGGCGGGCCACACACAGCAGTCTCTTGTTGTGGCTTGTGGATCTGTTTCGCTTGCGACGCTACGGCGCGCTGAACAGGGGCACAGAGTTCGCTGTGCCTCTCTTATCAGGATCGCCAGTATTCTGGGACATGAGGTTGATCGTTACGTTCGTGCCGATCTTTTGAACCAGAAAACCGAGTTTGCCATTACGGTCGAAGGCAATTGGTTTGGCCTGTATATCGAAGCCGACCGTGGTGTGCGGCCCTACATTGTCGTCGATGAGACCACATTTCACCAAACCGGGGACAGTGTTGCCGGCGGTTCGGTCAACATTGACCCACCCGATCATCGCCAAGAGCAGTTCGAGGACTGTCGTGTTGTGCACAATACAGTCGTTGGATTGCACCACATTGATGCCTGGAAGGCGCCGTTTGGTATTGGGTCCTTCGTCGTGAAGTCCACCCGGAATGATGACTGGCTTGAAGGTTTCTCAAGCTGGTATGACCCGGATACAGATCGGATTGAAACGTCTCGCTACATTCTTGTGCGCAAGGACAGCTCCACCAGCGAACGCTATGTCGCGGAAGCCCGCAAGATCCTTGAACAGGACATCTTCCTGTATGAACTGCGCAAGCTGGTTGAGACAGGCTATGGCGTCGAGGATGCGATCAGGATGCTTTCGGCTTCGCTTTCCGGGCACAACTGACCCCGTGGCATCATGCCTCTGCATTTTCCGGGCACGATCAATTGAATTTTCCATGCCACTGATTTAAAGGGACGGCATACAAGTTGCTGCACCTGCAAAAGATGCGGCGATGAGAAACCGAGGATTCGTGGCACACGCTGCGTAAGTCACCAGAACTTCCTTTATCGCTGAAAGGTAGGAAAATCATGGCCGATCAACTGAACGCCGACATATTGTATACCATTGTAGACGAAGCGCCGGAGCTGGCCTCGGCTTCGTTCCTTCCGATCATCCGCAAGTTCGTTTCCGCCGCGGATATCTCGGTTGGAACGCCGGATATCTCGCTGGCCGGCCGCATTATCGCGACCTTTCCCGAGAACCTGACCGACGACCAACGCCAATCCGACGATCTTGCGGCGCTGGGCGAGTTGGTCAAGACGCCGGGTGCCAACGTGATCAAGCTGCCGAACATCTCGGCTTCGGTACCGCAGCTGACGGCGGCCATCACGGAACTGCAGGCGCAAGGGTACGATCTGCCGAACTATCCTGATGATCCGCAGACGGATGAAGAAAAGGCCGTCCGTGCGCGCTATGACGCGATCAAAGGCTCGGCCGTGAACCCGGTATTGCGCGAAGGAAACTCGGACCGTCGCGCGGCGCGTGCGGTCAAGAACTATGCCCAGAACAACCCGCATTCCATGGGTGCATGGGCCGCCGACAGCAAAACCAAAGTGTCGAGCATGTCGGGCAACGATTTCTACGCCAACGAAGTTTCGGCAACGATCACTGATGCGCAGGCCGGTGATGCAAAGATCGAATTTGTCGGCAAAGACGGGTCTGTTTCCGTTCTGAAAGACGGTTGGCCGTTGGAGGCAGGCACGATTGCGGATGCGACGTTCATGTCGGCCAAGGCATTGGGTGCGTTCCTCGCGGAAGCCATTGAAGACACCAAGAAAGATGGCACCATGTTCTCCTTCCACATGAAGGCGACCATGATGAAGGTTTCCGACCCGATCATCTTTGGCCATGCGGTCAAGGCATGGCTGGGCCCGGTTTGGGACACGCATGGAGATGCGATTGTCGCAGCCGGAGGGTCACCCAACTCGGGTCTCGCGGCCGTGTTGGCGGCCATCGACAGCATGGACAATGCTGCCGAGATCAAGGCTGAGATCGCCGCACTTGAGCGCCCCGACATGTACATGGTCGACAGCGACAAGGGCATTACCAACCTTCATGTACCTTCGGACGTGATCATCGATGCGTCGATGCCTGCCGTGATCCGCGCAGGCGGCAAGGGCTGGGATCAGACGGGCGCCAAGGGTGACACCAACTGTGTGATTCCGGATCGCTGCTATTCGACAATCTATGACGAGACCATCAACTTCTTCAAAGCCAACGGCGCGCTTGACGTGACCACGGCGGGTGCTGTGGCCAACGTTGGTCTCATGGCGCAAAAGGCCGAGGAATATGGCTCGCACCCAACCACATTTGAAGCCCCGGCAGACGGTGCGATCCGCATTGTCCTGGCAAACGGTGAGACGTTGCATGAGCAAAACGTCGAGGCCGGTGACATCTGGCGTGCCTGTACTGTCAAAAAGGCACCGATTGAAAACTGGATTGAGCTTGCTCGGGACCGTCAGCGCCTGACCGGTTCAGAGGCGATCTTTTGGCTCGACGCCAATCGCGCGCATGATGCGGAACTGATCAAATACGTCAAGCCGGCCCTTGAGGCGGCGGGTGTTGCAGACAAGTTTCAGATCATGGCCCCGCGTGAGGCCACGGCACAGTCGCTGAAAACCATCACCGCGGGCAATGACAGCATCGCCATCACCGGCAACGTTCTGCGTGACTACCTGACCGACCTGTTCCCGATCCTGGAACTGGGCACTTCGGCCAAGATGCTGTCGATCGTGAAGCTGATGAAAGGTGGCGGTTTGTTCGAAACCGGTGCTGGTGGATCAGCACCAAAACACGTGCAGCAGCTGGTGGAAGAAAACCACCTGCGCTGGGACTCGATGGGTGAGTTCTGTGCGTTGGGTGAATCGCTGAACTTCCTGGCTGACGCCAAGGGCAACGCAAAAGCAGGAGTTCTGGGTGCGGCGGCTGAGGCCGCGACGCAGGGCATTCTGGATGACAACCGGTCGCCCAGCCGCAAAGTGGGCGAGCCGGATAACCGCGACAGCCACTATTGGTTTGCCCGTTACTGGGCAGACGCGCTGGCAGCGCAAAACAAAGACCCGGGACTGGCGGCGGAGTTCGCGCCGATTGCCAAAGCCTTGGCTGATAGTGAAGAGGCGATCCTGGCCGAGTTTGCAACGGTCCAAGGTCCGGCTGCAGAGATCGGTGGCTACTACCGTCCTTCGGTTGAGCTGAAAGCGAAAGTGATGCGCCCAAGCGCGACCCTGAACGCGATCATCGACTGATCGGCCACGTTACAACATGCAAAAACGCCCGGTATGAAAACCGGGCGTTTTTCATTTCTAGTAGTCCAGTTTGTAAAACAACCCGATCCCGGTGTCAGAGTTGGAATCGAGCCGACCCTTGACCGTCAGCTTCGGGCTGACGTCCAGGTTGAGGCTGATCGAGCTTTCGCCTTTCCCCTCAAGGCCAATCTCAGTGTAGACACGATCGGTCAGGTGTTTGCCGGCACTGATGCCCGCGTTTCCTTCGTCGTCCGTGGTGATATCCAGGTTATCGAGGCCGATGCCTTTGCGGAGCCCCCCGACAAGCCCGTTTCCACTGCCTTGTCCGCGCAGCGAGGCGACCGCGCTGGCCAGCTGCGCGGCCTGGATGGCCGAAATATTCTCAAGGTTCTGTCCAAACAGGATTTGCGACAAAGCTTCTTCTTCCGGCATGCTGGGGGACGAGTTGATCGAGAAATCCGGATCCGTGGCGCGACCTTCGAGTATGATCTCAAAGCTCGCTTCTGATGTGCTCGTTTCGGCGACCATCCGCATAAAGGGCACAAAGTCGCCCTCAAGCCTGACCAGACCCTCGGTCAGATCCAAGCGTTTGGTCAGAAAGTCGATTCGCCCACGGGCGAGATCGAATTCGCCTGAGGTGACGATGGCATCTGTTGGCCCGTTCAGGCCAATTTCACCTTCGAATTCGGCATCCAAACCAAGCCCCCGGACAAAGATTCTGTTATTTGCCTGAATAAGCAAATCCAGCACGAAAGGTGGCGGAGTAGATCCGGAACCCGAGTCGACCTTTTCCACCACTCCAGCAAAGTTTCGAGTTCTGTGGACCCCAGATGGTTCACCAACATGGCGGATCTTTGGAATGGGGTCTGCGCTCAGGCTGCCGCCGGCGACGTTGACCTCGGTGCGCACCAGATCAATCAATCCCGAGATTACCGCGCCACCTGTGAGCGGGCCAGTGATCCGGACCTCGCCCTGCAGAACGGTTTCCAGCAGATCCTGATAGTGGATCACCATGTTGTTCAGATTAAGCCGCAAATCGCTGGTAAATGGTGCCTGCAACGCAAGCCCGCCACCCAGGCTGAACCCACCACCCGCTCTGGCGGCGCCATCGGCTGTGATTGTTGCCGAAGAGTCCGAGACATTGGCGCTAAAGTTGACATCTGTCAGTGCGGTCGCCAGCTCTGGAAAGGTGACCCTTGCGTTTGACGTTCTGATCGTGCCGCTGACGTTGCCAAGTTCAAACGGCCCGTCCAGGGCGAGATCAAAGCTTGTGCTGCCTTGCAAACTCACAGCATCGTTGGTGAACAGGTTGGCAATCTCGAGCGGAACTTGACCCGTCAGGCCAAGGTCTCCGGATTGAAAGCTGTTGTCTACAAAGCCGTTGACCGTCAGGGCAAAACCATTTGCGCCCTCGCCATCACTGTCAATTTCCCAGCCTGTATCCTTGCGAAGCGCAGCTGCCACGACTTTTGCGGACCCTGTCAGCGACGGCACCAGTGCCTGGATTCTGCCAATTGCTATGTCCAGATCAACCTTGCCGCCACCGGACTTTGGCAGCGACAATTTCCCTAGAACGGTGGTGTCTCCGGGGGCGGAGCTTTCAATCTTGGCTGTCCAGCCCTCAGTAGTTTCTTGGCCGGACCCCGCAACGTTGAGAGGGCCGCTGAATTGTGGCGCCACGCGGTTCACATCATCCAGAGCAAAGTCAAACACGACCGAACCTGACCCGGTTCTCAAATCCCCTTTGGCGCTGACCTTGAGGGCGTCCGACTGCATCCGAAAATCGCGCAGGACGACGCCTTTTGAATCCCTTTTTGCGGAAATGGACAGGGCAGAGCTTTCGCCTGTCAAGGCATCAACGGCGGGCTCTCCGATCATCAGACCCGTGGCGGATGCGGAAAGGGTGAGGTCGAAGGCCCCGGTCAGTGGTTCTGCCGAACCGGAAACACTGGTCTCAACAGCGCCGCGCAGGGGCCTTTGCAGTATGGGTTCGAGAAACGCCAGGTCGCGTACACTGGCGTCTGCCTGTCCGGACACTGTAATCGCCTCAAGAGGGCCGTTGATTTGGCCTTTGGCCGATACTCGGCTTTGCGGGGTGCGCAGCTCAATCGCATCAAAGGTCAAAGGTGATCCGGCCTGCCAATGAAACTGCGTAGAAACGCCAGCAACATCACCGAGGGCATTGGCAACGTCTGCACCTGCATCATTTGTGGGCCTAATGCCAATCGCCCTTAGAGAAATGTCAGCCGCCACATCGGGCGTTTCGCCATGATGAATGGTTCCCGTTCCATCCAATGACAAGGACGCCATCGAGATGTCTGGCAGGACAAGATCCTGAAGACGACCCCGCAAGGACCAACTGTCTCCGGTCTTTTGGTCGTATCTGAGTTCAACCTGCCCGCTGTCCAAATTGATGCCAGCCTTGGAAGGAAACTCAACCCGGCCGCCATTTGGGTCAGCCAGGGTGATGTCGAGCGCCATTCTTTCCGGCATTCCTTTTGCCGCGAGCGTCAGTTCGCCTAGGGCGCGGAATGAGCGGGTGTTGATCAGGAGTTGATCGAGGTGTGTCCGGCCATCAGATGTTTGTCGAACCACTGATGTCAGTGAAACCTGTTCGCCAAAAAAATCCTGGTACTTTGGGGCGAACAAAGGCGCCATGTCACCTGACAGGTCCACACCCAGCACGCGTGTTTGTCCTGTTACCTGACCCTGGTTGTTGATTACTTCCTGAAGCTGGCTGGCAACGGCTCCGGTCATCCGGGCCTGACCATCCGTGGCGAGGTTCACCTGGGCCACGTAGGAGTCAATTGGACCAGAACCCTTTATCGACAGGTTGAGCGGCGGCGCCCCCGGAACGTTCAAGAGATCAACAACAATCCCGTTGTCCGCTTCGACCACGCTAAGATCGACGCTCAGATGGCGTTCGGTATTGTCAAACCCCCCGGCCAGCCGGACGTGTCCTTGCGGCCCGTCGGTGCGGATGACATCCAGAGTGGTCGCGCCGCTTCCGCCTTCAAGGGACATTTTTCCCAACAAGGAGAAACTGACCACCTGGCCAATGACCGACTCGCCCAGTTCGACGTGACCCGCATTCAATGCACCGATGTTGATGCTGACCGGCAGTTCAGGCAACGCAAACTCTCCGGACTCGGGGTTTGGTGCTGAAGGGTCGGTTTTGGGGATCCGGTACAAAATGATCTCAGCCGCGATCAGCTTTTCGACCTCTACCCGACCCCGAAGCAAAGCGCTTCTGGTCCAGATCAGCTCGATCCCTGACAAGGTCAGCCAGACACCGTCAACGTCGGAAATGGTCAGTTTCTCGATCGAGGCGTGCGAACTCAGCGCACCCTGAAATCCGTCGATCCTGACGTCGCGCCCGGCACCGGAAAGGCTGTTTTCGAGAAGCTGCGCCAAACGGCCCTTTTCTTCTTCACTGGCCAGCGCAGCCAAGGGCATCAACAGAAAGCTTATGACCACAAGCCACCGCATCAAAAGGCCTGCCCAATCCCAACGTACAGTTGTGTTCCACCAGAGGTGTCACCTGAAACAGGCACGCCAAGGTCGACCCGAATAGGTCCAAAGCTGGTGTGATAACGAATGCCCAGACCAGCACCTGCATGCCAGCTGCCTCCACCGGAAAAATCGCTGGATTCGCCGACAAACCCGGCATCGTAAAACGCGACTGTTGAAATGCTTTCGGTGGTTTGAACACGCAGCTCACCCGATATGCCAACAAATGAGAGACCGCCGCTTTCGCGACCGTTCACGGTGACAAAGTTTGATTGGTACGGTTGACCCCGCACTGTACCGCCACCGCCGGTAAGGAATAGCATGTTTGGCGGGGTTTCCGCGATCGACGGACCGAGAATGGTGCCCAACTGAAGCCGTCCGGCGGCGACCACACGACCATTGCCGAGGCGTCGATAGGCACGGGAGTCTGCCAGCACATAGGCGCCGGGCGCGCCATCATCAAAGGCTGCGTAGGGCATGATTGTGCCGCTCAGGTAATAGCCGCTTGTGGCATCCAGCTTGTCGTCCCTTTGATCCCAGGTTGCCTTGAGAGGGAGGCCCAGGATTTGAAACTTCCTGTCGCCGTAATCGTCCGTTGATTGCGAGTATTCGGCCAGAAACCCGCCCGCAACAGTAAGCTCAGGGGAAATCACACGCGTCAAGAAGACATGCGCGCCCAGCCTTTCCATCTCGTAGAGCGGATCGTCAATCATCTCAATGTCGAGACCAAACGAGAGGTCCGTGTCAGGCTGAAACATCGCCGGGCGCGTCAGTTCCGTGTTCAACCGAAGGTCTGTGCCGCCAGTCTGGGCGCCGATGCCGCTGACTTCTCCATCAATGAGAAACCGTTCGCCATTTCCAAAGAGGTTTCTATGTAGCCAGGTTCCCGATACCGAAAGACCGTCTCGGGACTCCAGCTCCGCCCCGAAAGTGATGCGTCGCGGTTTGTCATCTTCGACCTGGATGTCGATGCCGAGCGTATCATCGGGGCCGATCCGGTCGGCCTCGGAGATTGAGACGGACCGAAACACCCCGGTACGACGCAACCGGCGGCCAATTCGGTCCAATTCGTCAGGGCTGAAGGTTTCTCCAACAGGCAGTGCGATAATCTCGCGCAGGCGTTCTTCGGTCATGCGCGTGGTGCCTGAGATACTCAGGTCGCCAAACCGAAGCTTTGGACCGGGCGTCAGGTCAATTTTGACGTCTAGTTCGGTGTTGTTGTGATCTGCGGTAATCAGCTGATCCGCGATATCGGCTTTTGCGTGCCCCTGATCACGCCACCCCGCGACGCTTTCGCGAGCGGCCTGCGAGATTGCACCGGTTGTTGCGGGTTGTCCGGTTTGAAAGCGGTCCGTTATCTGAGTTTCCGGCGCAAGTGGCCCTAACTCTGTGAGCCCGAATTTGAATCTGGAACCTGGTGTGACGCGCAGTTCGACCTGTTGAACCTCTCGAATGGTTTCAAATGGCGGCAGGTTCGCAGCCTCGCGACCATCCACAAGCACATGAATCTTGGGACCGAAATAGCCTTGGCCATACAGTACGGACAACAACCGCCGGTATTCCGCGCGCGCTGAAGATACAATGTCATGTGCGTCGTCAACGTCATTGCGCTGGGCGGAAAAGATCAATGACGCGCCTTCCAGCTGACCACGTAATTCTTCCGCGTCGGGTGGAAGGGTCAGGCGTGCTTCAAAGCTGGCTGCCATCATTGGGAACAGGACCAGCAAAACGCCCGAAATGGTGCTGGCGATGGTCGCGCGATGACGGGAGGGCAGCATACCCATGAACGCTCCTGACACGGTCATTGCGCACAATCTAACTCAGCCCCATACGGATGAACATAGCGTCAATTCACGAACAAAGATTTTTCGGCATCGAAAGGCGAATTGTTGCCTTTTCATCTTTGCGTCGAAAGGGCACAAATTACTGAGAGTTCGTGCGGAATTTCCGTGAGTGTTATGACAAAGCAGCCAAAGACGACATTTTTCGTTAGAGCAAGGTCCATAGCGTTCTATGGTTTGTCCGGGGTGTGTGCGGTCCCGTTTTTGCCGTTATTGCCGGGGTTGGTGCTGCCCGCGGGCGCGGTCTTTTTCGTAACGGATGTGTATCTGCGGCTTCAGCTGTTCCTGTTGCGGGTGGTGTGCGGCATTGACTACGAGGTTCTGGGTCGTGAAAATCTGCCTGAAGGTCCTTGTCTGATTGCGTCTCAGCATGAGTCTGCCTGGGAAACTCTGTACTTTCAGGTGTTGCTTGGACGGCCGGTCATGTTTGCCAAAAAAGAGGTGTTTGGCTATCCGATCTTTGGGTTTTTGTCTCGGAAGCTGGGGCACATTCCGGTAGACCGTGCGGGTTCTGTTGACGCTGTACGCGAAGGGTTTCGCACTGGGCGCGAGGCGGTTCAGAACGGGCGGAAACTTTTGATTTTCCCAACGGGCACACGCCGTCAGGGGGCTGAACAAGGCAATGCCGTTCAATCCGGTGTTGGTGTGTTGTATCAATTGATTGGGCAGCCTGTGGTGCCTGTTATGGTGAATTCCGGCGCGTGTTGGCCTGCGTCGAGCCTGATGAAGTTTCCGGGCAAGATCACAGTTCGAATTCTACCTCAAATCCCAGCTGGATTGGATCGGCGCGAGTTTCTCGAGCGCGTAAGCGACGAACTGAACCCTAACGACTAGGGGTCGCGACCCAATCTGGAAATGCTGAAAATTCTTATTGTTAAGGGAAGGGAAACCTCCTGGGTGCTAAACCCGTTTTTGGGTGAGTAACAGGTGGTGGAAATGGGTTCGCATTCCAATGCGGCACCAGTCATCATCAAAAAGAAAAAAGTTATCGCAGCTGGCGGGCACCACGGTGGGGCGTGGAAAGTGGCCTATGCGGACTTCGTTACGGCGATGATGGCTTTTTTCATGTTGATGTGGCTGTTGAACGCGACAACGGAAAAACAACGCAAAGGGATTGCGGATTACTTTAATCCCAATGTGCCAATCAACCGGATTTCTGGCGGCGGCGACGCAATGTTTGGCGGCGATAGTGTCTTTGCAAAAGACGTGCTTGCCAAAAACGGTGTTGGTGGAATGCCGAAGATTGACGGGCTGGATGGCCCGGAAGGTCGCGCAAAGTCCAGGGAACCCGAGACTGCGGCGGAGAGTAAGCGGTTCGAAAAAGTTCAGGACTTTCTCGTCGGCAACGGCGGGGAGAGCCTGATTTCTGAGAACGCCATGAAACATGTCGTGACCAAGCTGACGGATGAAGGGCTGGTTATCGAGTTGTTTGATCTTGAAGGGTTGCCCTTGTTTGTCGAGGGCGAGGACACTCCGAACCCCGAACTAGAGTCTTTGATCCGCCTCGTGGTTGCCGCCGCGAAGAAGGTTGGCAACCATGTTGCAGTTGCAGGCCATCTGCGCTCGGAGCCCGTTGTGATCGCGCAAAGTAAAGTCTGGATGTTGTCATCGATGCGGGCTGACAAAGTCCGGCGCTTGTTGGTGGCCGAGGGACTTGAAGCGTCGCGCGTGGATCGCGTCACTGGTCATGCGGACCGAGATTTGGTGGATGATGACCCCAGAAGTCTTCGTAACAACAGAATCGAGATTATTCTTTTGCGAGAGACAGGAAATTAGAATCGATTTTATCTGTTAGCACTGTTTTAAGGGCACTGGCCTAGCTGTTGTTTGGACATTTTGTCGATACAGCAGAAAGGCGTATTCATGACAATTTCATCGTCGCTCAATGCCGGGGTTGCGGGGCTATCCTCTAATGCAAGCCGGCTGGCCGCCATTTCAGACAACATCGCGAATTCCGCCACGCCTGGGTACAAACGTGTGGTGTCAGATTTTCATTCAATGGTGATTTCGGGGCGCGGTGGAACCTATTCCGCGGGCGGTGTTCGTGTCACGCATCAACGACTTGTCGATGAGCGTGGGGCGCTGGTGTCGACATCAAATGCCACCGACCTTGCGGTGAGGGGGCGAGGTATGCTGCCCGTCGGTCTTGCTTCGGAAGTGGGCGTTGGCAATGGCGGAACGCAGATGATGCTCAGCACGACAGGGTCATTCCGCACGGATGCGCAGGGATACCTGACGACGGAATCCGGATTGGTCTTGCTGGGGTGGCCAGCAAATCCTGACGGCACGGTGCCAAGTTACCCGCGGGATACCAGCGACGGGCTTGAGCCGGTTCGGATCAATGTGAACCAGCTGAGTGGCGAGCCCACGACAACCATGTCCTTGGGTGTCAACCTGCCCGCGACGGAAACCGAGGCATCCGCCTCGGGTGACCCCCAGGACCTGTCGGTTGAATATTATGACAACCTCGGTCGTTCCGAGTCGCTGAGCATTCAATTCGTGCCCACAATCCCGGCCTCTGGCTCGTCAAACGAATGGACGGTCGTGATCACTGATTCCGCATCGGGCAACGCAACTGTTGGAGAGTATGTGTTGACGTTTGACGACAGTCGCACCGAAGGCGGCACGCTTGCCTCGGTCACGACAACATCCGGCGGGGCATACGATCCCGCCACGGGCAGTGTCATCGTCAACGTTGCGGGCGGCCCCATGGAGATCAATATTGGTGAGATCGGCGCCAATGACGGATTGACTCAGCTGTCCGATACCTTTGCCCCGTTGCAGATATCCAAGGATGGTTCCCCGGTCGGCAACATGACTTCGGTAGAAGTGGATGCGAACGGATTTGTTCACGCCTTCTTTGACACCGGCATCACGCAAACCATTTTCCAGGTGCCCCTTGTCGATCTGCCGAACCCCAACGGCATGGTTGCCTTGGATCATCAGACCTACATTCCGTCTCCTGACAGCGGTAGCTATTTCCTTTGGGATGCCGGGGATGGTCCGACGGGTGACATTGTCTCTTTCGCGTTGGAAGAATCCGCAACGGACGTTGCGGGTGAGCTCACTGACATGATCCAGACTCAGCGGGCGTATAGTTCAAACGCTAAGGTGATTCAGACAGTGGACGAGATGCTGCAAGAAACCACCAATATCAAACGCTGATACCGGGTCCTGAGGACATGGCATCATGAGTATTTCAGGAGCGCTTTCCAACGCGATTTCGGGTCTTACAGCGGCCTCGCGCTCGGCCGAGGTCGTCTCGACCAACATCGCCAACGCGATGACCGAAGGCTATGGACACCGAAGTGTCGCACTGTCTTCTCGCGGTCAATACGGTTCCGGAGGTGTGGGTATCGACGGCATTGTCCGCCGGTCCGATCCGGTTGTACTCGCAGATCGCCGGCTGGCGGAAGGACAGGACGCCAATGCCCAGCGCATGTTGGGTTTTTTTGAAACAATGGAAAAAAACATCGGCATTCCTAGCGAACCAGGCTCTCTGGCGTTCCAAGTTGCCGAGTTCGAGACCAGCCTGATTGCCGCAGCAAGCATGCCGAGCGCCAACGAACGACTGCAGGCGGTTTCGTACGCAGCAAAGGCTCTTACAGATACCTTCAACAACCTGTCAGACGGCATTCAGTCTGCGCGCAAACAGGCCGATCAGAACATCTCGGATTTGATTGGCTCAGTGAACGCCAACCTGCAAAAGATTGAGCGCCTCAATGTGGCAATCGTCCAAGCATCGGCCAATCGCCAGGACACGTCGGCATTGGTGGACCAAAGGCAATTGGCGTTGGACAGTGTGGCAACCATAATACCTGTTCGCATCATGCCTCGTGACAATGGGCAGATCGGGGTCTACTCGACCGGTGGTGCAGCCTTGGTTGACGGCAAAGCTGCGGTGCTCAGCTTTACAGCTTCTAACGCGATAACAGCACACACCACACTCGACGGCGGTATGCTTTCTCCGCTCTCAGTTAACGGCAAAACAATTGACACCAGGGCCGATGGGGCACTTGGTGGCGGCCTGTTGGCGGCTGAATTCGAGATACGCGACAAGCTTGGCGTGTCGCTGCAATCAGATCTGGATGCCATGGCAAGAGACCTTGTCGAGCGGTTTCAAAGCACTGCCATGGATCCAACCCTTGCCCCCGGTGCAGCCGGTTTGTTCACGGATGCGGGGGCGGCGTTCTCAGGGACAGACGCAACCGGCCTGAGTGGTCGCCTTTCCATCAATGCCTTGGCAGATGCATCTCAAACCACCGAAATGTGGCGATTACGTGATGGTCTGGGTGCCGTTGCCCCCGGCGCAGCCTCTGATACGACTTTGCTTTTGGCCATGAAGGATCAAATGGCCGGTGCGACATCGCTGGCTGATGCGACGCATTTGGGTGGCGCATACTCGGTCCATGCGTTTGCGTCCCAGCTTGCCTCTGTCGTGGGGGCGCAACGCGTTTCCCAAGAGGACAGCGTGGCGTTTTCCTCGGCGCGCCTTGGAGCTCTTCAGGAACAGGAAATGGCGCAGGGCGTTGACACTGACCAAGAGATGCAGCGCCTGCTCTTGATCGAACAAACCTACGCAGCAAACGCGCGTGTCATTCAGGTTGTGGATGAACTCATGGAAACCTTGTTGGGACTTTGACATGACATTTTCCGGAATTGGTGATCTGGCACGGCATCTCGCGCTTAGCCGTCAACATACGACACTGAATGCTCAGCTTGATCGTCTGACCGATGAGCTCGCCAGCGGGCGCAAAGCCGATGTCGCCCATCCGGTAACAGGCGGATACTCTCTGCTGGGTGACATTGCCCGTTCGGAGAGGTTGCTTGCAGGTTTCGCCCAAGGTACGGCCGAGGCGGCTTTGTTCTCGGAAGCACGTCAATCCACTCTGGAAAAAGTGCAAGAAAACTCACAATCCCTGGCGTCCGACCTTTTGTTGTCGGTCAGCGCCACTCAACAAACGCTTCCTTCACTGACTTCAAAAGCCAAGGCCGCATTTCAAGACCTTGTTTCGTCAATGAACACATCGATCAACAACAAGAGCCTGTTTGCCGGAACAGCGACTGACAGGCCGGCGTTGGCGCCGGCGGACGACATTTTGACTCACCTGCAAGCGGAGGTTGCCGGCGCGGCCACCGCGCAACAGGCCCGTGATGCCATTGAAATGTGGTTTGGGGGGGCAGGGTTCGAAAGCGATGGCTACCTTGGCAACAATGCTTCGATTGATTCCCAGGTTTCTGAAGGGGTTTTGGTGAGCTCGGACCTGAACGCCGGGTCCAGCGCGATCGTAGATTTGTTGGCCGAAACGGCGATTGCAGCCATGGCGACAGAAATCCCCGGGTTAAATGAAACCCAGTCTCGAGAGCTGCTGAATTCTGCGGGTGAAGGGTTAATGGCCGCGCAAGACGCAGTGACCGGGCTCCGGGCTGATTTGGGCGTAGTTCAGGAGCGGATCGAAGCCGCGGAGGCAAAAAACCTTGCCCAAAAATCTGCACTGGAAATTGCCCATTCGGAAATCATCTCCAGCGACCCTTTTGAGACTGCAACCGCCCTTGAGAGCACACGCCTACAACTCGAAGCCCTTTACACTGTCACTGCGCGCCTGTCCGGGTTGTCTTTGACGTCCTTCCTCAGGTGATTTTATGCTCAGAAAACTAACAATCAGTCTAATCTTTCTGGTTTTTGCCAGCCACGTTTCAGCCAACCAGGTCCGGATCAAGGATCTCGTGGAGTTTGACGGTGTACGAGGCAATGATCTTGTTGGGTATGGCCTCATCGTGGGTTTGAATGGCACTGGGGACGGTCTGAGAAACGCGCCATTTACCGAAGAGATCATGTCAAACATTCTCGAGCGCCTGGGCGTGAATGTTTCTGGTGAACAGTTTCGGCCAAAAAATGTTGCAGCTGTTTTGGTGACGGCAGAGCTCCCGCCATTCTCCAGGGTCGGTGGGCGCATTGACGTAACCGTTTCGGCCATTGGGGACGCAAAGAGCCTTTTGGGCGGCACCTTGGTAATGACTCCCCTCAACGCTGCTGACGGAGATATCTATGCCGTGGCACAGGGAACGATCATTGCTGGTGGTGCGGTGGCCGAAGGTGATGCTTCTTCGGTGACAGAAGGGGTGCCAACTGCTGGCGTTATCCCTTCGGGGGCCCGTGTGGAAAGAGAGGTCGATTTCGACTTTCGTACTTTGAAACGCCTCAGGATTGCGCTTCGAGAGCCTGATTTCACGACGGCAGCCCGGATCGAACAGGCGATCAACAAGAACTTTGGCAGGCGCGTTGCGCTGATGATGGATGCAGGTACTGTCGAGCTTGACATAGCCTCAACTCAGGCACCGTCTGCAGCACATGCGATTGGCCAACTTGAGAACATTCAGATCCAGCCTGAGCGCCGCGCGCGAGTCGTCGTGGATCAACGGTCTGGGACAATCGTGATGGGGGAAGATGTTCGCATTTCGCGGGTTGCAGTGTCTCAGGGTAGTTTGACGCTTCGGATAGATGAAACGCCGCTGGCTATTCAACCGAACCCATTTGCAGATGGGCGGACTGTCGTGGTTCCGCGCACGAATGCTGAAATTGAAGAAGATGAGGGAACGGGCCTCGCTGAGGTCGCAGGCGGCACGTCATTGAGTGAGGTCATCGCAGGTTTGAATGCGCTGGGCGTGTCGCCCCGCGACATGATCGATATTCTCAAAAGCATCAAAGCGGCTGGTGCATTGCATGCAGAGTTTGTTGTGCGATGAAACTGCGGCGGTCCCGGGTTGGACAGCATCACTTTGCAAGCAGAACCCGTGTACTTTAGTGTAACAAATCTCTCTAAAAGTAACCTCTGACCAGACTTCCTGCGATCAAGCTCCAGCCATCAGCAATGACAAAAAAGGCCAGCTTGAAGGGCAGTGATACAATTGCCGGAGGTACCATCATCATACCCATCGACATCAGTATGGCGGCCACAACCAGATCAATGATCAAGAAAGGCAGAAACACCAGGAACCCGATCTGAAACGCACGGGCAATCTCCGAAAGAAGAAAGCTGGGAATAAGCACGGACAGGGGAGCCTCTGGGCTGATGTGGGATACAGCCCCTTCCGGGCGAAGCGCGGCCATCGAATGGAATGTGTCGGGATCTACGCGAGACGTCATAAATACGCGGAAAGGCTCTAAAGTGCGTGGGAAAGCCTCTTCCACGGTCAACGTTTCATTCAAGAGAGGGGAGATTCCGTTTTCCCAAGCGGTCGTAAAAACAGGCTCCATGACAAAGTAGCTGAGAAACAGAGCAAGGCTAACAATCAGCAGGTTTGGGGGTGATTGTTGAAGCCCAATCGCCTGCCGCAAAATGGACAGAACCGTAACGATGAAAGGGAAACACGTGATCATGATCGCCAGACCAGGTGCCAGGCTGAGCAAAGTAATCAGCACAAAAAGCTGGATACCCCGTGCGGTCAGGGAATTTTCTCCATCGCCCAGAGAAAGTGACATTTCCTGAGCGAACCCTGTGTTGGGCAGGGCAAAGCATATCAGCGCCACCCCAAGTATCGTCCATAGGCGTGACATTACAATCCGCTGGGAAATTCGGCGATTTCGGTCAGTCGAACAGCCAGTTGACCGTTTTTGCTCTCACCAAGTTCTTCGAGTTCGCCACGTGCAATCAGACGATCGCCGACATACAGCTCAACCGGATCGTCGACCTTTTTATCAAGCGAGAGAATTGCGTTTTCACCAAGCTCCAGAAGCTCTCCGATCAGCGGTCGGGCGCGGCCTACTGATACGATGACTTCAATGGGCACGTTGGTGAATGGGTTATCTCGGGTTGGGGTTTCGGACTCAGCCATTGACCACCTCTCTTTGGGATTGATGAACGAACCCGGCCAGCGCCTGAGACAGGTTTTGGACGACGTCTTCAACATCGATTTGGCGCTCAATAACACCAAACCTTATTTGGCATTGGCCCTTGGCCACTTGTGAATCTGCAAGAACAGTAACGGGAAATGTCAGGTACTCGGGCAGCAAGGCTTGCACAGCCGGCTCATCACCTGGAGAGACGCGTATCTCGACGTCTGCGGGGTCTTGTTCATTTGCAAGCTCAGTAAGCTGCTCGACAATCTGTAGCCCAAGCGCCTCATGAGCCAGCGGTGGGATCGCCTTGGTGACGATTTGTTCCAGAATGGGTGCGATGTCTGCCAACATTGCCGCACGCGCTTCGTGAAAGGTAAAAGACATGTCCTGAAGATTGCGCGCAAGATCCGACGAAACGCTTGTCAGTTCGTCGGTTTTGGCGCGAATAGCGTCCTCCCATCCGGCCTTGTACCCCTGCTCGAATGCTTCAAGCATGTCTCTGCTTTGCGCTTCCGCCGGAGTTTCATTTTGTGCTTCCAGCACCGGCGCAAAGTCTTCCAACAAGTGATGAATCGACATCAGGTCGCCTCCTTTCGATCTTCCAGCCAGCTGCGCAGGATATCGACCGTTTCGTCCTGACGTTCGATAATCAACGCCCGAAGACGGTCTACGGGATCCGTAAGATCCGGCGTGTTTGAAGGATCAACTGGCAAGGCGGTAACTGTGTTGTCCTGATTGAGCAAAGGCGTCTCTGGATCGATTTCACCATCAATCGGAATCGTGGGTGGGTCGGCTGCCAGACCCGCCCGCGAGATCTGCGCAGCCGAGGGTAAAGTCGGAGGGCGTAGAAGCAATGGCTTGACGACAAAAAGTCCAAGAACAATAGCGACCACGGCCAAAACGCCAAGCTGCAGGAGGGACATCAGATTGAGGCTGAGATTCGACCAAAACGACGGCGCAAAGGCTGTTCCAGCGGGATTGATGGCTTCAAACGGCATCGATTTGAGCGTTACCACATCTCCTCTATCGGAGCTGAAACCGATGGCTGACTGTACAAGCTCGCGCAGCTCGGCAAGCTCGTCTTCTGCCCTTGGCTGCGTCTCCGAAGTCCCTTCAGGTCCAACAGTTTGAGTCGCGTTAACCAGAACGGCCACGGTAATTCTCTTGATTGCCCCGGGTTCGCGGGTAATTTCCCTCTGGGTTTCCGAAACTTCGTAATTCACCCTTTCGCGGGTTTCGCTGTCTTCGTTTGAAGAATCGGCACCTGCATTGGCTTCGCCGTCGGGTAGGTTCGATGCCACGGTTACGCTGCCGCCCGTTCCGCGCGAGCTTGTGCTGCGTTCCTCTGTGTCGGTGCTGATCGCGACGCGCCCCTTTGGGTCAAACACGCGTTCGACGATGGATTCACTTTCTGTGACCGGCTCAATCGTCAGTTCAACAACCGCGTTTCCGCGCCCGACACGAGCCTCGAGTAGTCGCGTAACACTTTCACGCAACTCCGTACTGCGATCAGAGGCGGTCGAACTGGCATTGGGGTCTTCGCCTGCACCAACCAGACCAGATGTTCCGTCTATGACGGTCACATCATCCGGAGACATTCCCGCGACGGCCGAGGCCACAAGGTATCGAAATGCACGCGCCTGAGCACCCGAAACCGTGCCCACCATTGACGTTACAGTGACTGAAGCCGTGGCTTGGCCCGTTGGTAGAAAGGGATTGCTGCTGGTCTGAGCAATATGAACCCGTGCGGACAAAATGTTTCTGCTTCCCACAATTGTGCGGGCCAGCTCGCCCTCTTTTGCGCGCCAATAGGCCGCGTCAAACATCTGCGAGGTGGTTCCAAATCCCGACAAGGAATCCAGCAGCTCGTATCCTCGCGTCGTGTTGGCGGGCAGACCTTCGCTGGCCAAAGTCATACGCAATTCGTCTCGAGAGGAGTGTTCGACGTAAATCGCCCCACCGCGGACCTCATATACAACGCCTTTTTGTTCGAGTGCCCGGACGACTTCTCCGGCTTGCCCGTTTTCAAGGCCGCTATAGAGCAACGACATGCTGGGCGTCGCCGCCAGCCTGGCCATGGCCAGAACCGACCCAAAGACAGCTAGGGCGGCCGTTATCAGAATCACTTTGCGCCGGAGCTCAAGCGATGCCCAAAGATCCAAAAGCTGTTTCACACGTGCCCTCCTGGTCGTTCGACATTCTGCCGAGCGTTGGACTCATCTTTCGTCTATCAGCCTTAACAATCGGTTAGTCCCTGTCGGTTAATTTCGCGGAGCAAGTGTGAAACCGGATGAGATCAACATGGGTGAAAACGAAACGTCAGAGGACATCCCAAAGAGGCGCTCGCGAGTTCCGTTGATCCTGGGGCTGGCCCTTGCGCTGATTGGGGCCGGGGGCGGCTTTTTTGCCGTATACTCCGGGCTGATTTTCGCCAGTGAGTCGCCAAAAGAGCAAACAGAAGACGGGAAAATCTCGGCAATGCCGGATGACACCCCGGCCTTTGTTAAGATCGATCCGATTATCGTTTCGCTACCACAAGGCGCAAATGCCCGCCTGGTTCGGTTTTCCGCACAGCTAGAAGTGAATCCGGATTATCAGAGAGAGGTTGAAACTCTGGTGCCGCGTGTCGTTGACGTGCTCAACGGGTACCTCCGAGCGGTCGAACCGTCGGATCTGGAAAAACCTTCGGCGCTTGTCATCCTGCGGGCACAGCTTTTGCGGCGGATACAGATCGTAACGGGGCACGACCGTGTGCGCGATTTGTTGATAATGGAATTCGTTCTGACGTGAAGGGATCGGAAATGGAGTTGATTGCAGACATCTTGTTGGTGGCCGGTGCGATTGGGGCGGCAATCTATTGCTTTGTTCTCGCGCGACGCCTTGCCCGATTTAACGATCTGGAATCCGGAATGGGAGGGGCAGTTGCGGTTCTGTCCGCCCAAGTTGATGATCTGACCAAAACACTGGAGATCGCTCAAACCTCGGCGGGAAGCTCTGCGCAGACGCTCACGGACCTTACGAACCGTGCTGAAGCGGTTGCCAAACGGCTCGAGCTATTGGTTGCATCCATGCATGACATTCCGGATCAGCCGATGCCGCGGCGGCAGGTTCCCACTGATGAAACTGTTTTCGTGCGCCATCCCCGAGATGAGGCAGGAGCAGCCTGATGCCGCGACAAAAGAGGCCGAGATCCATCCGCGGAAGCCTGCTGATTGTGGCCGGTTTCCTAATTGCATCTGCCCTTGTGCGCATCGGAAGTGAAGCGGGTCAGGTTCTTGCAAAAGAGACCCCTTTCGGCCAAGAAACCCTGTCTACGGCCGAGTCTGAGCAGATTTGCGAGCCTGCGCCTGACCTGCGTGCCATGATGGCCGTGTTCAAAGAGCGCGAAGATCGTATTGAGACCCGCGAGCGGGAGATCATTGATCGGGCAAGGGCGTTGGAGATAACCGGCGAAGAAGTCCAACTCCGCTTGCAAGAGTTGGCCGCCGCCGAAAACGAACTGCGCGCGTTGATTTCCATCGCAGAGACAGCTGCCGAGGATGACCTCAGCAGGCTCACAAATGTTTATGAATCGATGAAACCGAAAGAGGCTGCTGCCTTGTTCGAGCAAATGGACCCCGAATTTGCCGCAGGGTTCCTGGGCCGCATGAGTCCCGAAGCCGCTGCCGGCGTCATGGCAGGCCTTCCTCCACAAGTTGCCTATACCGTCAGTGTCGTTCTGGCAGGTCGAAATGCCAACGCGCCGAAAGAATAGCCGCGGCTCACAAAAACTTAAGGACTGGCTGCGATATTCGTCGTGGAAATCTACGACAGGAGACAGATCGTGATTGGACTCATCGGCATCGTCACGATTTTTGTGATGGTTTTTGGGGGCTATCTGGCTGCGGGGGGTAAGCTGGCGATCATCCTCAAGGCTCTGCCGTTTGAGCTTGCCATGATTGGTGGTGCAGCGGTTGGGTCTTTTTTGATCGCCAACGACATGACCATCGTCAAACACACAGCAAAAGACATTGGCAAAGTGTTCAAAGGCCCCAAGTGGCTGCCAGAAGACTACAGAGATCTTTTGTGCCTGCTGTTCGAGCTTATCCGATTGGCCCGGCAGAACCCCGTAGCCGTCGAAGAGCATATAGAAGCACCTGACCAATCTTCGATCTTCGGTAAGTATCCAAAAATTCAAGGGGACAGTGAGGCTGTTGCGCTCATAGCCGACACAATGCGGTCCGCGTCAATGAACTATGATGATCCCCATCAGGTTGAAGAAGTTCTTGAAAAACGGATGGAAGCGAACCTGCACCATGCGCTCCATACCAGTCATGCGTTGCAAACGGTTGCTGATGGGTTGCCTGCGCTGGGAATCGTTGCCGCCGTGCTTGGGGTGATCAAAACAATGGGCTCAATCGACCAACCTCCTGAAATACTTGGTAAAATGATTGGCGGTGCTCTTGTTGGAACATTCCTCGGGGTTTTTCTTGCTTATGGTCTTGTTGGTCCGTTTGCGACCAAGGTTAAGGCCGTGGTTGAGGAAGACAGCCACTTCTATCAGCTTATCCGAGAGGTTCTTGTCGCGAACCTGCACAATCACGCGACCAATATCTGTATCGAAGTTGGCCGGCAGAACACACCTTCCCACTGTCGACCGGATTTTGCGGATCTGGAGGAAGCACTCAAAGAGCTCAAGAAAGAGGCTGCTTGATGGTTCGACTCCTGATTATCTGTCTTGTCCTTTGTCCCGCAGCCCTGCTGGCGGACATAGTGCCCGTCCGGTCGGGTGAGCACGCGACGTTTACGCGCCTGGTCTTAACGCTACCCGCAGCCACAACAGAGTGGGAGATGTCATCGTCCGAAAATGCACCCAAACTTCGAATCACGGGTGAGGACCTGACATTCGACATTTCCACTGTCTTTGAACGAATCCCACGCACCAGATTGCGTGCGCTTCGAATAGAACCCACTGGCCTGATCATGGAGTTGAACTGCGACTGCACAACCCGCGCGTTCAAGTTTGCAGAAAGATCGGTCGTTGTTGATATTCTGGACCCAGTTCAACAAGACCCAGACCTGGCGGGTGACGCCAGGGATCCTGCCATTGCGGAAATGGCGGAGATTACAACCTTGCGGGTGAAAGATGCCGTTAGGGAAGACCTGCAGAAAGCCTACACAGCGTTTGAGCCTCATTTTGAACGGCGACCGGATAATGACGTTATGGCTGCAAAATTGGAGGCTCAGCTTGAACAGGCGATCCCGCAAAAAAAGCAGTCAACCGCAACTTCTGAGCCTTCATATCCAGATGTTGATGGCGTGGGCGGTTCGCATGATGCCGAAACGACAGAAACTGATCCGCAATCTCTGCCCAAGAACCTAGAGCTACATACTGCAAGCGGCCTTGATGAAATGCTCAAGGAGGACCTGCAGGGGCTTGAGGCGCGATCACAAAGCCACTGTATCGCGAATCAGATTGTGTCGCTGGATGATTGGGCGAACGCGGGGCCAGCCCTTGCGCGGGTTAGCGGGTTACGGCGCAGTTTAATGGGAGAGTTCGATGAAATCGACACGCCATCAGCAATCGAACTGGCACGAACCTACACCTTTCTGACGTTTGGCGCAGAAGCACGAGATGTCTTGCGTTTGGTTCCTGAAGATGACGAAGTGAAGGCATTGAAGAGACTTTCTCATCTGATGGAAGGCAACCCTCTTCCGGCGCAGGCCCTGTTTGAAACCCAGCGTGGGTGTTCCGATTGGCATACGTTCTGGGGTGTCCTGAGTGGAGCACGTGACACCCTGACAGAGCCAGAGATCGGGCTTGCGCTTCGCCTGTTGGGTGGTCTTCCGGATCATCTCAGACGTGAACTGGGGCCTGTCCTCGCAGAGAGATTGGTTGACGCGGATCGTGCGAACGCTGCCAAGCAGGCCCTGGCGGCCGTTGATCGAATTACAATAGACCCGGAATCCGCCACCTCTTTGGCGCGTGCGAAAGTCGAGATCGATCAGAAGGAATTCACCTCTGCAAAAGAGGTTCTGGTGTCGGTTTTGACCGACGGATCCGCAGCGTCTCCGCAAGCCCTAACCGAATTGGTCGACTTGCACTTTGATCAGTCCTTGGTGCCGTCCGAAGATCTTGTTTCTCTTGTGACTGCCTACGCCGTCGAACATCGCCGAACAGCCTATGGCCCGGATCTTCGCCGTGCCAGCGCCTTGGCCCGCGTTCTTTCGGGTGATTTTGACGTTGGTTTCGCTCAGGTAAATGAAATCAAATCGCGCGATGGTGCGGAACAGGCAGCAATGGTGCGAAATGAGCTGGTTAGTGTTTTACTTCAGGCCAACGATGATTTTGAGGTGGTCCGAGCCACCGTTCTACACGATCTTTCCTCCAGTTTGCCGCCGGATCTTCAATTCGCGATGGCCGAGAGGCTTTTGAACGCTGGATTTGTAGACTTGGCCAAGAATAGCATGGCATCTGGAGCCGATATCATAAGCCCTGAAACAAGAATTCTTCGTGCGCGTTTGGCTCTGGAAAATGGCCTGCCAAAACGCGCACAAGCTGAGTTGCTGGGATTAAAGGGTGCGGATGTACAAGCTCTGCGCGCGCGCGCTTTGGCCCTAAGTGGAGACGTGAATGAGGCGGCGAGTGCTTATCTTGATGCCGGATCGAACCAGGATGCTGAACGCATGGCTTGGCTGGCCGGGGATTGGCAGACGCTGGCGGCGTCTGCAGACGAGTCCTACCGAAAAGTAGCGCGTTTGCGGCTTTCAAACTCCCCGGAGTCGACTGATAAGACCTCAAAGGAAGAACAGGTTCTTGCCCGTCATCAAACGCTTCTGGCGGAGAGTGTCGCGCTTCGAAATCTGGCAGGGGATCTCCTTGCCAAGCATCCAGTGGGTGACTTCAAAGATCTGCACTAACCAAGATTACCAAATCTCAACGAATGCCGCGTAGGACTTGAACAGAAGCAAAGCAGAAAGCTTGTTCATGATCCGATACTTGATACGCGGCGCACGAAGTGTCCGACGGAAGACTCCGACCAGAAACGGCGGTTATCTCTTTTCGGCATTTTGGGCACTTCTGGCTCTGGCCTGTACCTCGTCAAATGCTGAGATTGCTCCAGAAAATGAATGTGATTTGGCAGCGCAAACTGCCTCGATGCGTTGGGGCATTCCTGCTGATGTTCTTTGGGCGCTCACGAGAACGGAGACCGGTCGCAACAGGGCAGGAAAACTGCAGCCTTGGCCATGGACGGTGAATGTTGAAGGTCAGGGACGCTGGTTTGCAACACGCGACGAATCGCAAGCATTTGCCTATCAACAGTACAAGCTTGGCAAACGTAGCTTTGACCTGGGATGCTTCCAAATCAACTACAAGTGGCACGGGCAAAAGTTTACCTCTCTTGAGTCAATGCTCGACCCACAGGCAAACGCTGATTACGCTGCTTCGTTCCTTCAAACACTCTATTCCGAGTTCGGAAATTGGTCAGAGGCAGTTGCCGCCTTTCATTCGCGAACACCCGAGTTTGCCGAGAAGTACCAGGCCCGGTATGAACGCATCTATGCCTCGCTGGATGGCAAGTCGCCATCAAGCCTGTCCACTCCCACCCAACAGCATGGACCGTCCCGCGCAAAGCAAAACAGTTTCCCGCTGTTAACGCAGCGCGCCACTAAAACATCGACACTTGGTTCGCTGGTTCCTGTCAAAGAACGATCTGCGGGGGGCCTCTGGTTCACAGTCGGAGACAGGTCGTGAACTTGGCTGGCATACGCTCATTGTTTTCGCCAACAATCCTGCTGGCTCTGGCTCTCATGGCGATCATCGTGATGATGATCTTGCCCATGCCATCCTGGGTTTTAGATGTGGGTCTTGCGGGATCGTTTGCCCTGGCAATTCTGATTTTCACAGTGATTCTGTTCATCGAGCGCCCGCTGGACTTTTCAGCCTTTCCAACAGTCCTTCTGGCGTCCCTGATGCTCCGGCTGTCGCTTAATGTTTCATCTACCAAACTGATCATTGGCCAAGGGCACACGGGTACTCACGCGGCGGGCAATGTCATCGAAGGATTTGCCAGCTTCGTCATGGGAGGCAGCGTATTTTTGGGGCTGGTGGTTTTTGGCGTGCTTCTGATCGTGAACTTCATGGTGATCACCAAAGGTGCGGCGCGCATGGCCGAGGTCAGCGCCAGGTTTGCACTGGATGGCATGCCAGGCAAACAACTGGCGATTGACAGCGATATGTCTGCGGGTGCAATCGATCACGCCGAAGCCAAAGCAAGACGGGAAACCGAGCAGCTTGAAACAACCTTTTTCGGCTCATTGGACGGGGCGTCAAAGTTCGTGAAGGGGGACGCCGTAGCAGGCCTCTTGATTACCATGATGAACTTGGTCATGGGGTTGATCATGGGCATCGTCGTTCACGGAATGCCCGCGGGCCAAGCGTTTGAAACTTATGCAATTTTGACGGTTGGGGATGGGTTGGTCACGCAAATTCCGGCCGTCATTATCTCGATCGCTTCTGCGTTGTTACTGGCACGCGGTGGCGCGCAGGGGTCAACCGATCTGGCCCTGGCTTCTCAATTGGGGGGGCACCCTGGTGCGCTTGCGACCGTCGCGGTCTTGATGGGGCTTTTTGCGCTGGTGCCCGGTTTGCCATTCTGGCCCTTTTTGCTAGGGGGTGCTGCTTTGGGTGGGGTGGCGTTCATGGCGGGGCGTACACCCTTGGCGGACGACACGCTGCAGGAACATGCAGAAGACATGTCTCTGCCGGAATCCCGCATCGGAGACGTTCTGGATCTGGATGAAATTCACGTCGAGTTTTCAACCGATCTGGTCAATATGGTTCTTGATCCGGGCGCAGGGCTGGAAGCGCGCATTGCCAACATGCGCACGCACATTGCCACAACTTTTGGCGTGGTGTTGCCAGAGATCAGGCTGACAGACAATCCGGCCCTGCAGCCAGAAACATACATTGTAAAAGTGCAAGGTGTTGAAACCGAACGAGCGCAGCTGAGAGCAAATCAGGTTTTGGCCCTTGTTCCATCGGGCAACACGCCTGACTTGCCTCCGGGCAAAGATGTGAATGAGCCCGTCTATGGCGCCCCGGCGCGCTGGATCGCGAAAGAGCATCAGGATCAGGCAGCTCTGTCCGGGGTCACAACCGTGACGGCAACCGAAGTGCTGGCAACGCATCTGTTGGAAACGATCAAACGCAATCTTGGGCGCTTGTTGAACCTAAAAGCTTTGCGGCGGCTGATGGACGAAATGACCAATCTCAGCGATGCAAACAAATCCGAGGCCAACCGGCGAATGCTCGACGAGCTTATCCCGGACAAAGTGCCTACAGAGTTATTGCATCGCGTTCTTAGGCTCCTTCTGGAAGAGCAGGTCTCTATCCGAAATCTTCCCCTGATACTCGAGGCAATTGTGGAAGGCCGCCAAAGCCAGTTGTCCGCAGAAGGCATTTGCGAGCACGTCAGGCAGCGCCTAGGGTTTCAGTTGGTGTCTGGAATGCGTCGAGACGACGGGACTATTCCGTTGGTCCAGCTCGCTCCGGAATGGGAAGAAACGTTTTCTACCTATCAGTTGGACGCTGACAAGGGCGGACTTGATGTTGCCTTGCCTCCGGACGTCTTTGGTCAGCTGGCCGGGTCCATAGCGGACCGGATGCGAGAAGCAGGAGATCAGGGCGTCTTTCCCGCCCTGGTAACGTCGACGCGGCGCAGAAGATTTCTCAGGACAGTCCTGAATGCCAAAGGCATTACCAACCCGGTCCTTAGCTTCGAAGAGATCGGTTTAGAAGCGCGCCCGGCACTTGTTGGGGTGGTGGCGGCATGATCCAGGCTGTTGAAACGCTCTTGGACTCTAGCGTTTCGCTTTGGTGGCAATGGTTTGCAGTGTTTCTCCGGGTCTCGGGTCTGGTGTCGTTTCTGCCCGCATTTGGAGAACAGACGGTGCCAATGCGCGTACGGCTGGCAGTCGCGGTTGCATTGTCTCTGGTTGTTTTTCCAGCAGCAGGTCAGCCCAACATAGATTTTTCCAATCTGTCCAGTGTAGCAGTGGGCGCGACGGCCGAGTTGCTAAATGGGGTCCTGCTGGGGCTGGGTCTCAGGATCTTGGTGATGGCGCTACAGACGGCTGGCGCAATTGCGGCACAAGCAACGTCTCTTTCGCAACTTTTGGGTGGCGCAAGCGCGGATCCGATGCCGGCCCTGGGTCAGGTTCTTGTGCTCGCCGGTTTGGCACTGGCAGTGACAACAGGCCTGCACGTGCGCGCGACGGTGTTTCTCGTGTCGTCATATGACATCCTTCCTGCGGGGCAATTTCCCTCTGCTTCGATCATCGGACAATGGGGCACCGTACAGGTTTCCCAAGCTTTCGCTCTGGCCTTTCAGCTGGCTGCACCGTTTGTGATTGCCTCGGTTCTCTACAATCTCACCCTTGGGGTCATAAACCGTGCGATGCCGCAGCTGATGGTTGCCTTTGTCGGCGCGCCTGTGATCACCGCGGCCGGATTGGTTTTATTGTTGTTGTCGTTTCCCATCATTTTGTCTTTGTGGCTCGAGGCGCTCCATATGCATTTGGACTATCCCTTTTCGGAGGGACGGTGATGGCACAAGAGCAGGGCCAGGACACTGAAAAGTCCCACGAGCCAACACCCAGAAAACTCGAACAGGCGCGTAAAAAAGGCCAGATCGCCAAGTCTGCCGACGTATCGGTGGCCGCATCCTATGCGGGCCTTTTATTGATCCTGAGTTTTTCAGCCGGAGCGCCAGTGATCAGGTTGGGCGAGCCGCTTGTGGTTCTGTTGGACCAGGCACCAGCGCTTTCTGACGAGCTGTTTTCAGGGCACCCCTCAAACTTGATGGGCGGAACCATCCTGTCCGTCGTCATGGCCTCGGCAGTTTGGTTTCTGGCACCAGCCGCGGCGGTGCTTCTGTCCCTGTTTGCCCAACGCGCCTTTGTTTTTGCGCCCAGTAAACTCGAGATGAAAGCCTCGCGCCTCAGTCCCGTGTCCAACGCAAAAAACAAATTCGGGCGATCTGGGTTGTTTGAGTTCGCAAAGAGCTTTTTCAAGCTTTTGATTTACTCGGTGTGCCTGGCGCTCTTTCTGAACGCAAGACTTGAGAATATTTTGGCTTCGGTCGGTACAGGGCCCATGCAGGTCGCAGGAGTGCTTGGCATTTTGGCGCTGCAGTTCTTGGGGATTGTGGTTTTGATCGCGTCTGTAATCGCGGCGGTCGACTACATGTGGCAGTGGTTTGAGTTTCGCAGGCAACAAATGATGACCCACAAAGAGTTGGTGGACGAAACCAAGGACTCCGAAGGTGATCCCCAGATGAAACAACAACGCCGACAAAAGGCGCAGCAAATTGCGATGTCTCAAATGATGGGAGCAGTTCCAAGTGCCGACGTGGTAATCGTCAACCCAACCCATTTCGCGGTCGCCCTGAAATGGAGCCGCGACCAGGGAACAGCGCCTGTTTGCGTTGCAAAAGGTGTAGATCACGTGGCCATGCAAATCCGAGAGCTTGCAGACAAGTCTTCGGTTCCAATTCACAGCGACCCCCCGACTGCCCGGGCGCTTTTTGCTACTGTTGAGATTGGTGAAGAGATCGCACCAGAGCAATACAAGGCAGTCGCCGCGGCCATCCGCTTTGCAGATTCGCTTCGCAAGAAAGCGCGTAAGTAGATGCAACGCCGGGAATTAGTTCGTCTTTCAAAAGCGATGGAAGCAGATTTCCTGTCAGCGCAAATGCGGTTTCGCCAAATCATTGCGGAAGAGAACCGCTTGCGTACGATGCTTCGCGATCTCGATTCGCAAGAAAGAGAGTCTCGCAGACAGCTTCACTCGGACGTCGGACTAAAATCCTTTGGTGGGGATATTGCTTGGTACCGTTGGGTTTCTTTGTCACGTGAAAGGCTGAACACCCAGCTTGCCAAAGTGCTTGCCAAAAAGTCCGAATCTGAAAGCGTTTTCCGCGAAAAGGGTGGCAAGTCCGCAGCCATAGACACGGTTTCCCAGAAACAACAAGAAAACGCACGTCGGCGCAGGGGCGTTTTGGAGTTACGGACGTTAGAAACGCTTCACATTCTGAAATCCAGAAGTCGCTAGATTTCTTGTCGTGCAATGTCAATTATCAGGACTTCGATCAGTTTGTCCCCGAGCGACAGCCTCGCCGTTTCAAACAAAGATTTCTTCAACAAATCCAGATTGCCGGATTGAGTGAACGCGCCATCGAAACCGCCGATGTTTGCGTGATCGAACATGGCTTGTAACAAAGCGTCGCGTAGTTTCGGCTCTTTTGAAAAGACGGCCTCTTTGTAACCCGCCAATACCTCGAGGCTGAGGGATACGAGAACCATTGACGCAACTTTGTCGTTCTTGATGATCGGCACCACAAATTGGTTGTTGAGTTTGACGAACTCATGCCCGGAAGTCTCGCCAGCTTTCTTGGCCGAAGGATCGGTCTTTTGTGGCATTGAGTCTTCAGAAGGGAAGGGGGCAGGTCGCAGGAAAATCCCCGCGCCCGCCCCGGCGCCAAGGCCGATCAGAAGCATCAATATTGGTAAGAGTTTTCGCATTTTCTGCGATCCTTAGAACGGCAAGACCATGTCCAGGATTTGCTGCCCGTAACGCGGTTGCTGGACATCAGTTATCTGGCCACGGCCACCATATGAGACCCGCGCAGAGGCGATTTTGTCATATGTGATTTCATTCTGGCGTGAGATGTCTTCTGGGCGCACAAATCCGGAAACCAGAAGTTCGCGCATTTCGAAGTTCACGCGCAATTCCTGAGATCCCTCTATCGACAGGATGCCATTTGGCAGCACGTCTACAACGGTTGCTGCAACCCTGAGCGTCAGTTTTTCGCTGCGGCTGACAGAGCCATCGCCACGGCTTTGGCTACTGCTGTCAACGGCGACCATTTGATCTGAGGTGGCACCATCCGGAAGTCGTTCGTTCAATCGTTGCGGCAGACCAAAGAGTTGTGAGGCACCCATTTTCTCGGACCCGCTGCGACCACGAGAGGTTGCGTTGGAAATCTCTGCTTCTTCGTCGATTTCAATGACGATGGTCATGATATCCCCCCTCTGGAGGGCGCGTCGATCCCCCAGAAGGGATTCGCGGTTTCGGCTCCACAAGGACGAGTTTTCCGTTGCGGTTGGTCGATGCGCCACTTGTGGTAAGGGCGGATTCATCATCGCATAGTGTTCGGTGCTGTTCATCGTTGGGGTGAAGCTTGGGGGCTTGCCCAGGTGATCGGTACGATCACAGGCTGAAAGAACAACGATAATCGACAGACAATGGTAAAGTCTCATAAAGACCCCCCTTAATTCGAGACCAGGACGGCACCGTCCGGCCGGACGATACCTGAAACAGATTTTCGAGAAGCCAGGTTGATAACGCGCGCGCGCTCGCCGACAGCGGCGCGCGACAGGCTTCGACCCTCGGTCAAAATTGACACGCCGTTGTTGGCGTAGATCAGGGTCACGATGTCATTTCGCTCAATCAATGCAGGTGGGCCGACATCGTCAGGTCGGATCGGGCGACCCGGGTAGATCGTGACCCGAGCCTCAAGACCGAGAACATCAGATGGATTGGCAACGGCACCTTTGTGATTGGCGAGCACAAAGGAAATCGCATCCTCGGTCACAATGCTTTGTGCGCGAATGGTTCGGGTCGCAACGACGCTGTCAGGCAACCCGCAGGTTGGCAGAAAGAGCAGAAGTAAAAGGAGACGTGCCATCAGCGGATCTGCGTGGTCGCCGAGAGCATTTGATCTGCTGCGGTGATCACCTTGGCATTCAGCTCATAGCCCCGCTGAGCTTCGATCAATTCGGTTACTTCCCGCACGGCATCGACTGAACTGTCCTCCAGATAGCCCTGCCGCAAAATGCCCGTACCGTCACTGCCGGGATCTGTCACATTCGGGGGGCCAGAGGCCTCTGTCTCAAGGAATAGGTTGGCTCCGGTCGCCTCCAATCCTTTGGCATTTGCAAAGGTTGCCAGGGTCAGTTGGCCCAGAAGTTCAGGTTCGGGAACATCAGCAAAATAAGCATAGATTTCGCCATCCGCATTGATCGAGATGCTGCGTGCGTCTGTTGGAATGGTGATTTCCGGCTGCACGGGAAAACCATCTGAGGTCACGATCAACCCATCCGCGTCCCGTTTTAATGACCCATCGCGGGTGTATGCGGACAGCCCCGAGGGCATTGTGACCTCGAGAAATCCACGCCCTTCGATGGCGACGTCCAGATCCCCGCCAGTGGCCGACAAAGACCCCTGAGCCAGGTGAACGGTCACGGCTGACGGTCGCACACCCAATCCCAGCTGCACGCCTGTGGGCAATATGGTCCCGTCCGCGGCATTCACCGTCCCCGGGCGTGACATTTGCTGGTAGTGCAGATCGCTGAATTCTGCCCGCCGGGCGTTGTAGCCCGTCGTCGACATATTGGCGAGGTTATTGGAAATGGTTTCCACGCGCATTTGTTGGGCGCTCATTCCGGTAGCGGCGATTTTAAGGGCCCGCATGGTGATCTCCTTCGTTTATCGGATCAGGGTTTGCAGAACGCTGCGCACGCGCTCATTTTCAGTGTCGAGGAATTTTTGCCCCATTTCATAGGCGCGCTGGACTTCGATCATCCTGGCCATCTGAGAGATGGGGTCGACATTGGATGCCTCCAGAAAGCCCTGAAGAATTTGTGCTTCGACAACGGGTTCAGGCTCGATTTCGGATTGAAACATCACGCCATCGCGGCGCGTCAGCCTGTCACCCTCGACGGGTTGGAACAGTCCAATCTGGCCAATTGCGCGGCCTTCGTGGCTCATCGTGCCGTCCGGGGCGATCATCAGGTCCTTTGCGTCGGGGGGAATGAAAACAGGGGCACCACCGGCATCCAAAACCCGAAACCCAGACATCGTTACAAGATCGCCCTGCGCGTTTGGAGAAAAGCTGCCGGCGCGGCTCAGCATGTTGCCGTCTGGCGTCTCAATCAGAAAGAATCCGTTTCCCTCAATCGCCAAATCAAAGGGCCCACCGGTTTGCGTCAGCGTTCCCTGTTGAAACGATGTTGTCTGAGCATCCCCCAGTGCCATCGACAGGGACGGCCCCTCTGCCACGCGATGCACGAATTCGGAAAATACCAAGCCTTCTTGCCGGTATCCCGTCGTTGAAGCGTTGGCGATGTTGTTTGCCAAAACGGACATTTCCCGGGTCAGTCCGGATTGACGTGTCAATGTTGTGTAGCCAGTGTTTTCCATTGCTCAGCCCCCAACAATGAGTGGGATAAGAGTGCCTTGGAAAAAGGACACGAGCGTTTGCGACATGAACCCCATGGACATCCAAAACACCACAACAATGGCCAAGAGCTTGGGCACAAACGTCAGGGTCATTTCCTGGATGGATGTCAGCGCCTGAAACAGACCGACGGTCACACCTGCAATCAATGCCACGGCAAGAATGGGGACGGAAACGATCACAGCGACCCACAAACCTTGGCGCAGCGTGTCGAAGAAAACGGCTTCTCCCAACATCAGACCGGCATTCTCAAAATTTCTTGATAGGCTTCAACGACCTTGTCACGAACCGTCACGGCCGTTTCGACCGCCAGCTCGGTTTGCGCCAACGCCTGGACCAGAGAATGCGGGTCGGCACCCCCGGTCATCGACTGCATTGCAACCTTTTCAGAGTCGCGCAGAGCCTCGGCAAAATCCTGAGCCAGATTGGCAAATCCGGGGCCGGTCTGTGCCGAATTCTCGCTGGCCTTTGTGGCTGGTTTGGCCGCAGCATAAGATTGCGCGGCGAGGCTTGCACGGATATCCATTCTGAATACTCCTATTTCCGCAACAGTTCCATCAGAGCCGACGACATCTGCCGGGTCTGATCGAACATTTTGAGATTTGCTTCGTAACTTCGTTGGGCTTCGCGGGCGTCGGCGATTTCCACCATGAGATCGACGTTCGAACCGTCGAAATGTCCGGTCATGTCCGCGAGTGGGTGAGAGGGATCAAACACGCGTTTCAGATCGCTTTGATCCAATGTAACACGCCCGGTTCTGACGTGGCCTGCGGCGTCACCCAGCGCGGTTTCAAAGGGGACAGACTTGCGTCTGTAGCCCGGTGTATCGGCATTTGCGATGTTTTCCGACACGTGCTGCAATCGTTGAGCCTGTGCGCGCAGGCCGCTGGCGCTCAGGCCCAATGCGGATGAAAAATCGGTCATCTCTCGCCCTCCTATCTACGGCCCAGACTGGTGCGCAACACGCCCAGAGCGGATTTGTAAATGGTGAGGGCGCGGTCATGCTGGCGTTTGATGTCGACGGCCTTGAGCATCTCTTCCTCAAGCGACACCGAGTTGCCATTGGGTGCCCCAAGGGCCGCGCCATTTGTACGCAGTTCAACCTGTTCACCGGCAGAGGTTGCCAGATGACCCTGTCGCGTTGCGCGCATCGACGTGTCCGAAGTTGCGCGCGCCTTTGAGAATTGTTCCTGAAAGCTCGGTAGATCCCGTGCGGCATATCCCGGGGTGTCAGCGTTGGCGATGTTGCGCGCGACAATAGCCTGACGGTTTGCCGCGTGAGTCGCCATAGCATGGCTCACTTTAAAAACATCCAGATCCTGAAACATCGGGGCTTCTCCCTCGAAACGCATAAATCAAGGCTTAACCCTGATTCCTTTAGAAATTGTTTTCAGAGGAAGATTGGAGAACCCATGCAAGGCACCGGAACAACAGGGCTCGTGGCAGAGATTGAGGCCATTCAAGTTGCAGCCGAGATCGGTAGAGTACGCGCGGTTGAGGGCAATCTGTTGCGCATAGGTGGGCTGACTCGATCAGCGCGCGTCGGGGATCAGGTCCGGCTGTTTTCACACGATGGCAAAGGTATCAAAGGCGAGATTGTCCAGTTACATGACGATGCGCTCAGCGTTCTTCCAGAAGAACCCCCGAACGGTGTCAGGCTCGGCGATCGCGCAGGGCTGATAAAAGTGTCCGGGATTGCGCCATCAGAGGCTTGGATTGGCCGGGTTGTTGACCCCGACGGCCAGCCTCTGGATGGGGATCCGATCCTGCGTGGGTCCGAAATTAGATCAAGGCGGGCCTCACCTCCGCCGCCAGCGCGCAGGCGGGCTCTTGGTGACCGATTAGAGACGGGCCTGAACGTCTTTAACACGATGCTCCCGTTGGTTCGTGGTCAGCGCCTCGGGTTGTTCGCTGGCTCCGGTGTGGGAAAATCGACCCTGCTGGGTCAGTTGGCGCGAGGGGTCACGGCTGAGGTTGTTGTTCTGGCAATGATCGGCGAGCGGGGCCGCGAGCTTCGGGATTTTGTCGAGAATATCCTCGGGCCAGAAGGCATGGCGCGCTCTGTTGTTGTGGCCGCGACGTCGGATCAGTCACCCATTCTGCGCCGCCGCTGTGCCTGGACCGCCATGGCCGTTGCCGAATATTTTCGCGATCAAGGCAAGCAAGTATTGTTGCTTGCAGATTCGATCACGCGCTTTGCCGAAGCACATCGCGAAGTGGCTGTCGCCAGCGGGGAAATGCCGGCGCTCAGGGGCTATCCACCCTCAACGTCACATATGATCATGTCACTGTGCGAACGCGCGGGGCCGGGGTGTGATGGACAAGGTGACATTACCGCGCTTTTCAGCGTCCTGGTTGCCGGTTCAGACATGGAAGAACCCATCGCCGACATTCTTCGCGGGGTGCTTGACGGGCACGTTGTTTTGGATCGGCGCATCGCCGAGCGCGGCAGGTTTCCGGCGGTGAACCTGTTGCGCTCTGTATCCCGGTCTCTGCCTCATGCTGCGGATGACCACGAGAACAAGATGATCGGCGCGGCGCGGCGCTTACTGTCTGAATACGACGAGGCTGAAATGATGGTAAAAACCGGACTCTACAAGGAAGGTACGGACGAAAAGATTGATGCGGCCATTCGCGCCAGACCTGAGCTTGAAGGGCTGTGGGGTGATACAGAAAACAGGCCCATTTCAGAGAGCTTTACGCGGCTCGAACTGGCGCTTCGTCGTTCAGGCGCTTTGAAATAGCGCTGATGGGCACCCACCACAAATGCCCTAGGATTGCAGCAATGTCAGCGCGATCTCCGCCGGTGACGAAGAGGGCGAGTCCTTGATCTGACTCATCAACAAGTAACGCTCAACCAAGGTTTCACGCATGGAAGTGGTTTCAAACTGCGCCACCGAGCTGTCCCCAAATTGGCTTTCTGACCGCTCCTTCAAAAGATTCAGCTGTCGATCGATATCCAGCTGCGAAAATGAAGATGGCATACCCAGTGCGGTTTCAAAAACCTGGCGCAGCGGTGGAGATCCCAACACACGGAACCACTTTGTGTCTTCACTCTCGCTTGATGACCCAAACTCCGCCAACTCGCGGTCTGCGTTCATGGCAAGCCTCATGCTTTCATCTTGCGCACCAACAGCAACTTCGAACTGACGCTGCCGATAGGATTCGGTGATGTCAGACCCAAAGTTTGAAATCTTTGTGCTTGGCGTCGCAAAATCCCCAAATCCAAAGGCGGATGCCAAATCTTTGTAACGTGTATCGGTCAGGCGATTTGACAATGCGTCATCGGACAACGTGCCGTCTTCCAGGATCTTTCGAATGAAAAATGTGTTGTCGATGTCATCCGATAAACCAAAGGCACCGAGCGCAACGCGCAGCAATCGACGATCGGACACGAGCTCCTCTGCAGTGTCGATTTTGCCGATATTCTCCTCAAAGTACGCCGTGTCACGCTGCATTGTTGCGGCTTGGTTGAACGCCGTCGTCTGATCTTCGAGAGTGCGCTGCAGAAAGGCCCACCCAACAAGACCCCCGGTCGGAAGTACGGGTTGAAAGCTCATTGCGGACAAGCCGCAAGCAGGCGGTCTTCTCGCGGCAACAAGGTGCGCAAAGCTTTCAATCCCTGGTAATGCCGCCCGGCCAGGATGGCTTCGGTTGCCAAGGTCAGGTGCCGGCGACTGTCCGTGTCCGTGAGTATCCGGCTGAGCTCTTCAATGCGCCGCAGAATGGGAAGACTGGCTTCTTCCGGCACCGAGTCTCCGGTTAGGATGAGCTGCAAGGCGTAGCAGACCCGCCGAACCGGTGTATTGGCCTGTTCCGGATGGATGGCGTCTCGCAAACGCAAGATGTTCGCATTGGGTGTCACAATGGACAATCGGCTGCGCCGGTCGCCATTTTCGATCACCGCGCCATTAACCAGCACTCTTTCCTTGGGGCTCAGTTTTAGAACAAGACCACTCATGCCGCCTGCCTCTCTGCTCTTAAACCCCTCAGAATTGCGGTATTCACCTCAAGCAATGGCTGTACCCCGGCCTGACCGGCAAGAACCTTTGAGCTCTGAACATTTGTGAATTCTGCCAGGTAAAACAGCTGCGCTCTCAATTCGGCGGGCAGGGCGTTGTCGTCATCGGCCACCGAACTTGCAAACAAAGCCCAAAGGCGGCGGTTTTCGTGAATGGCCTTGGCCAATTCGGAAAATCCCTTGTCGCCCAGATCGGCGGCTGTTTTCAGCTGTCGCGTAACTTGTGCGATGGCGTCGTACTCTAGGGTTCTGGGGGAACGGGTCGGAGCGGCATTCACGCCATATGCGCGTCGGGCCAGGTCGTGGGAAACCATGTGCTATCCTTTAGAGAAGGGAATCGTGGATACGAGGCGCGGACACCGCCCGCGCCCCATCTATGATTAGCGGAAGAGCGACAGGATCGACTGCGGCGCCTGATTGGCGATCGACAGCGATTGCGTTGCAAGTTGCTGTTGCACCTGGAGGGCCTGAAGCCTTGCGGATGTTTCTTCCATATCAGCGTCCACCAGTGCGCCGATCCCTGTCTTCAGCGAGTCGGTCAGCTGAGACACAAAGTCGGTTTGCGTCTCGATGCGGCTTTGGGCCGAGCCAAAGGCTGCCGCTGCATCGATCGACGTCTGGATCAGGGATTCGATTGTCGACAAAGCCTGACCTGCGCCAACTTCGGTTGAGACATCAATGGCATTCAATGCCCCGAGACCAGAGCCGCTCGCCGATGTTCCGGGCGTACCACCGGAGGAGGTCTTGACCGTCACATCCATGCTAGCGCCCGAGTCGTTTGATATGGTCAAAGCCGCACCGCTTTGGGCAAGCGAATAGTCGCTGGATGACGTGGACGCGCCGAGATAGGCATTGATTTGTCCGAACAGGTTTTGTGCTACGCTTTCAGCACTGTCATCGGTTCCCGCGACATATTCAAAGGTGCGGCTGCCGACTGCGGTTCCTCCACCCGTCGCTGAAAGCTGCACGTCATCCAGAACGATGCGGTAGCTGGCGCCTTCCGACACGCTTTCGATGGTGACAACTGTGTTTGCGCTGTCAGCAACTGTCACGGCCGTGTCGTCAACTGTCGCGCCATTGGTTGCCAAAGAACCATCATCAACATCGACGGCACCAAAGACGGCGCTTGTGGCCGTTGTGGTCAGCGACAAGTCCTGACGCGAGACAGAGATTGACCGATCTGACACGGTTCCGTCTGTCGACCGGTCGAGCGACGAGAGAATGTCGACCGCATCCGTGGACGATCCGTCAATCAGGTTCAGGCCATTGAATTGTGCGGCGCCGACCACGGATTCGATCTGATCACGCAGGGCGACAATATCGGTCTGAAGCTTGTCCCGATCGACATTGGCCTCTTGCGCGGAAACGATTTTGCCTTTCATCTGTGTCAAAAGATCAGTCACGGTCTCCGACGCATTGCGTGCGACTGCAACGGTTGACGACCCGAGCGATAGGCCCTCAGAAATCGCCTTGAACCCTTCGACGTCCGATTCCATCACCTTGGAAATCGCCCAGATGGCCGAGTTATCTTGCGCACTCGACACGCGCTTGCCGGTTGAAATCTGGTTTTGGGTCTCGGCGAGGTTTGAGTTCACGCTTTTCAGTGTTTGCAACGCAACCATTGCGCTGGTGTTTGTCAGAATGCTGGACATGGCATTTCCCTTGAAATGGTGGGCGCTTTGCGCCCGGTTGATCGGTCCGCCGCGGCGGTCATGAGAGTCTTTCTGACAAGTGCCTCCAGCAGTTTCACTGGTGGCGCCACCCTTGCGGATGCCCGATCAAGATGTCCCTTCAACTGCTAATGGAATGCTAAACACCCAGCGTAAAATTTGCGGCATTTGAGATAAATCTCAGACTATGCGCGTTTTTCGACTCGTTGCCCAAGGTCCGTTGTGACGACGGATCGCTGGCCAGATTGGTCATAAGTCTCCAGCGAACGCTTGACCCGCCTGAGTGTCTTGATGCGCTCTGAAACCTCGCGGATGCCCTCGAGTGCTCCGCTCAACAGAACCTGATTGCGTTCAATCTTGCCCTTTAGACCTGTCAGCGCATCAGTGCTGGCCCCGGCAAGTGGCCCGAGCTGCTTCAAGAGCTTTTCTTTCTCGCCGGCGATTTCCGTCAAAACGCCAAGGTTGCCGGTCAGCAGCGCCCGCTTTTCACGATCCAAAAGACGCAACAGCGGTGCGATCTTTCGGGTATCGGTTTTGTTAGCCATTCTGGGACTCCTTCAATGCTTCAAACAGTGTCTCTGCGAGGCCGATTCCACCCTGTCTCGCCATTTCCCGCGCTTGCTCGAGCCGCAGGAAAGACGCGAACTGATCCTCGCCAGCCCCCCCGCCAAATCCATCCGGAGCCTTTCCGACGCCCGCATGCTTCAACATCTCCGACAAGAAGGTAGCTTCCAGCTCAATGGCAACTTCGCGGAGTTTTTCATCAGGAAGTTTTGGGGCTGGCATCGACTGTGCGGGCGCAACGACTTCTGAAATCATCGGGGTCTTTCCAAGTTGAACGACTTTGTTCCAACTTGCGCCACAGCCGTAAAGAAGTGGTAACTAAGTTGGGAAACAGTGCAGCATCAGAGGAAGAAATCTTCGGTGCACACATGATTCAGCTGTCGCTTACGACACGACCAACACCTGCCCACGAAGCCAGCGTAGTGCTCAGGCAAGACCGCGCAGAATCGAACGAAGTTTTTGTGCTGGACGCACAGACAGAAGACGTGGTTTCCGAACAACGGGTGCCGCAGCGCGCGACTTCCATTTCGAAAACCGAAAGTGGGGAAAGCCCCGAACAAGCCATGACTGACGTCGGCTTGTCGCAACCGCACTCAGACCCCATCAATGGCGCGGCAGAACCCGCACCTCAGCACTGGAAACGATCAACCGTTTTTGGTGCGAGTGGAGACATATCTGCCCAATCCGGCACGCCATTCGTTGGCGAAAAAACCGGCTCCAACGCCCCTCCGCTGAACGCTGTGCCCGCGTTTTCGGACAACCCGCCCAACATGGGGATGGGATCTCAAAATATAGACATCAGCGGGCCAAACTCAAATAGTACACAGGCTCTAACCTTAGGAAAAGGCGAAGAAATCCCGCAGGGTACAGCAGTGGGCGCAGTTGGCAAAACTGAAACCTTTGGCACTGCAAACGGTTTGGAAGGCCAGGGTGATCCTGTGATTGTCAAAGGTTCAAAGGGCATGCGCGTCGAGGCTGCACAACCAACCTCCCGAGATCCCCAGATACCGCCCAGGGATCAGCCCGCGATCAATGCAGACGCAAAAACACCATCAATTGCCACACCTCCTCAACCGGTCCCCGGATCGCATGATTCAACACCGGCGACCCAAGGGGCGGTGACACTGGAATCGGCCGCAAGGAACCAAACTCACCGTGGAACAGCGACCGCGACGAACGCGGGTGAGGGTGCTGAGAACCGGACCGAACATGCGTCTGCTTCCGTGTTACCGACAGGATCGAAACAGGCGATACCCAAGGAACAAGCTGTGCCTCCGCCAAATGGGGAAATGCCAACTTCGCTTACCAAAAGCGCACGACATCTGGAGTCACGCGCCCCGGACGAAACCAGCACTCAGCGGCAGTCGCAAACAGACTTGCATGTTGTCCGAACGGCCAAAGGGCCATCCGATTCCGCCCAAATGACTGGCAACGGGCCTGGCCTATCCGCCACTGTGGCCCAAGCCTCCGAGATGCGATTGACCGACATTTCCACATCAGCAGACGTTGTACTGGGAGCGTCTTCATTAGAGGCGGATGTCAAAACTCAATCCGGCGCTCCGTTGCAGTCGCCACTTCAGTCCCGGCCAGCACTCCCTCAAACCGTTCTGAATCAGCTGGCCGCCGTTGTTTCAAACACCCCGAACCGACCCGTCGAGGTTCTTTTGAATCCGGAAGAGCTGGGGCGGGTGCGCATGGTGATGTCGGCAAATGACACCCAGATTGTGGTTAGCATTCAGGCCGAGAAACCAGAAACAAGCGATCTGATGCGGCGGCATCTGGATCAGTTGAGCGCTGAGTTTCAAGAGCTTGGATACACGGACATCTCATTTGCGTTTTCCGGAGGCGGCAAAGAGCCAGCGGATCAGCCAGAGACACACTCAAACGACGCAGACTTCGTAACGGAACAAGACGTCGCTCCGATTTCCACCCATCTAACGGTTCAGACCTCGGGTCTGGACCTCAGACTATAGGACCGAGATATGCAAGTCACCTCCAGCCAATCGTCTGCGCAGCCCGCTCAACCTCAATCTACCGCCACTACGCTGAACTCGGATTACGAGACGTTCCTGATCATGCTCACAGCGCAGATGAACAACCAGGACCCTCTAAATCCCGTTGATTCCTCTGACTATGCCGTTCAGCTGGCGACATTTTCTTCGGTTGAACAACAGGTGATGACCAACGACCTGCTGGCCGCGATGCAGGCCCAACTGGGCATGATGAACCTGTCACAGTTGGCCGGGTGGGTTGGAATGGACGCCCAGGCGATGGCACCGGGATACTTTGATGGCAACCCGATCGAGATTGAGACCTATCCAGACCCGTTGGCAGACCATGTCGACCTCGTCGTGATCGACCACGCTGGTCACGAGGTTTATCGGCAGCAAATTGATCCGGGTCAGCAATCGGTTGAATGGGACGGGATTGGCAATGAGGGCAACGAACTCCCGCATGGGCTCTACTCTATTCGAACTGACAGCTACGCTTCCGGGGCCTTTTTGGGTCAGCACCAGGCTGACGTCTATTCGCGCGTAACAGAAGCGCGCGTGGGCGACACCGGCATCGTGCTGGTGCTCGAAGGCGGCACACTTGTTGACTCGGGGTCTATTTCTGCACTGCGCCAGCCTGACCAGGGCTTGTCGTGACTGGTGAACTCCTCTAGCGTCGCGCGGGTTTCTCGGATGAGGCAGGCCGCCGTTGCATTCTCTCGAACTTCCCCCCGCTGCTTTGGTTACACAGGCCATCAGCCATTTGCCCTGGCTGGACGGTGCCAAGTGGCTGGCGCTGTCTGGGGGCCGGTCTAACTTTGCGTGGCAGGTGACACCGGGTGCGCCGCATCAGACCGTTGTCGTAAAACTCTATCGCGGACCAGCCAAGAATCCCCTGTTCCCCAACGAACCCGGTGCCGAGGCGCAGCTGCTCAGGGCGCTTCAGGCAACAGGCATCGCGCCAACGCTACTATCCGCGTTCACGTCAGAGTTGGGGGCCTGCAACATCTACTCGCATATCCCCGGTAGCAGCTGGACCGAGGATGCCGCGCAGGTCGGAAAATGCATGCGACGCCTTCACGGAATGGCCCTCCCGACCGGATTGCGCAGCGTCCCAAACGGTAGCACTGAATTGTCCGCACAGACCGCCGCGATCCTGTCCGGGTGTCGGACCGCTTCGAATCTGATGTCCTTACGACCACCGGGCGCCGTTGGCCCCAGCAACACCAGGGTTCTGTTGCACGGAGACATCGTACCGGGAAACCTGATCTCCAACGAAATGGGTCTGCACCTGATCGATTGGCAGTGCCCGGCCGCTGGGGATCCGTGCGAAGACATTGCGATCTTCCTGTCGCCTGCAATGCAGCAGGTTTATCGCGGCAGGCCACTCGACCCAGCCTCTGTTCAGGCATTCTTTGACGCCTACAACAGGGCCGACATCAAGGGCCGTTACCACGACCTTGCGCCCTGGTATCACTGGCGTATGGCGGCCTATTGCGCGTGGCAGGCCGAAAATGGCCGGCCAGATTATGCCTTGGGGCGGGACCTTGAAATCGCGGCGCTTCAGAGATCCTTTAGCCCATAGGCCAGATACGCAGGCCACAGTGCAAGCCTTCGAAACCGACCTCCGGGAAAGCGGTTCGGAGGGTCGGATATGACGGAAGAGGTCCGCAGATCGCCCTGGCCCGAAACCTGTTGCGCCAGAAGTGCGCCGCAGTAGCTTCCCATGGCAACGCCGTTTCCGTGATAGGCAAATCCCGCGAACATGCCCGGGGTCTCGGGCAGCTCTCCGGCAAACGGAGTCATGTTGGCCGAATAGCAGACATACCCACTCCAGTACCAAGGCGTTTCGACCTTGGCCCAACCGGGAAACATCTCTTCGAACTCCTTACGGATTTTCGCCCGGATCGCGTGATGCACGCGTGGGTTTGTTGCCAGCCCACCCCGCATCCCGAACAAGAACTGCCGGTTCGGCATCAGGCGAAAGTAATGCAGGATGTTGCGCGAGTCATAGGACATCTGATGGCTGGTCCAGCCCTGTGCATCAAGCTCTTCCTCGCTTAGCGGGCGCGTGACCAGAACGCTGGATTGGGCGGGGAAATAGCGTCCCCGCATCCAGGACGGCACGGTCTCGCTCGAGTATCCATTGGTTGCAACGACGATCTTTTTGGCTTTGACCACCCCCTGTTGCGAGGTCAACGTGAAATCGCCGTCTTGCCCCTCGACGTTTTGAACCGCTGATCCGCCAAAAATCCGCGCCCCGGCGTCCTCTGCGGCCTTGGCCAGACCAAGGGCGTACTTCAAAGGATTTAGCGCAAATCCGATCGGGGACGTGATGCCGCCAAAAAACGTCCCATTCATGCCGCGTTGTTTCAATTCGGCTTGGTCAAAAACATCTGCATCCACGCCGTAAAGATCACGAAGATCCCGGGCGTCGGCTTCAAATCCGACAAAGTCCTTTGGCCTGTGGGCGAGCATTGTTTCACCGGCTGAGTGGGTGTCCGCCTCGATCCCCAATCGCTCCAAGATATCCGCGACCAGATCAACGGCATCTCTTTCTGCCAGCTTGTATTCCCGGTACGGAGCCTCTCCAAACGCCTTTTTCATTTTGGCGCCGCTCATTTTGGCGCCTCCGACGCAGCAGAACCCACCGTTTCTGCCCGAGGCTCCCCAACCGGGCTGGTTCTCTTCCAACAGGGCAACCGACAGACCCGCCTCAGCCAGATGCAGCGCAGCCGAAAGCCCGGTAAACCCGCCCCCAATCACCGCAACATCTGCGGTGACAGTGCCGGTCAGGGGGGCCCAGGCCTGGGTCGAGACGGTTTCATTCCAGAAACAGGCCTCAACAGGCCCGTCCGAGTAAGAGAACGGATGGCAAATTCGGGTCATGCAGCCTCGGCTCGTTCTGCGGCGCGTTCGTCTTTTTGCTGTTTGACTGCCGCCCGTTTGGACACCAGCGACGCTGTGATCACACCCACCGCAACAATTGCGATCATGAGTGTCGAAAGCGCGTTGATCTCGGGGCTGACGCCCAACCGAACCGAACTCCAGATTTTCATTGGCAGGGTCGTGGCAGATGGACCCGCCGTAAACGATGCGATGACTAGGTCGTCCAGTGACAGGGTAAAGGCCAACAGCCATCCCGAAATCACCGCGGGCGCGATGATCGGCAGTGTCACCAAGCGAAACGCCTGAAACGGTGTGCACCCCAGGTCCAGCGCGGCCTCTTCCAGAGACTGGTCAAAGCTCACGAGGCGCGAACTGACCACAACCGAGACGTAACACATTGAAAACGTTGTGTGTGCCAGCACAATTGTCAAAACACCACGGTCAAGACCAATACCGATGAACAGCAAGAGGAGAGACAGACCAGTGATCACTTCCGGCATCACGAGCGGTGCATAAATCATGCCCGAGAACAGGGTGCGTCCGTAGAACCGACCGGCCCGCACCAGCACAATTGCGGCCATCGTTCCCAAAACCGTCGCAAACGACGAACTCATGACAGCAACCTTCAAGGTCACCCATGCCGCATCCAGGAACGCATCGTTGCGCAACAGTTCCCCGTACCATTTGGTCGAAAACCCGGCCCAGACAGTAACCAGCTTTGACGCGTTGAAGCTGTAGATCACCAGAATGATCATCGGCAGATAGAGAAACGCGAACCCCAGGGTCAGTGAGGTCGCATTGAACCAGCTGAAACGTCTCATCCTTCTGCCTCCCGTTGCTTCTGCTCATTGCGTTGGAACAGGATGATCGGGATCACCAGGATCAGCAGCAGGATCACAGCCACCGCCGAGGCGACAGGCCAGTCGCGGTTCGAGAAGAACTCTTCCCAAAGCACCTTGCCGATCATCAACGTCTTCGAGCCGCCCAGCAAAGAGGGGATCACAAACTCACCCAGGGTTGGGATGAAGACCAGGAAAGACCCGGCAATGATACCCTGTTTCGACAGCGGGACCGTGACCAGCCAGAACGCCGTGAAACGCGAGCACCCAAGGTCTTCGGCAGCTTCCAGCAAACTTTCGTCCAGCTTTTCCAGCGCTGAATAGATGGGCAGGATCATGAATGGTAGATAGGTGTAAACGATCCCGATGTAGACGGCTGTATTGGTGTTCAGGATGATCAGCGGTTCCGAGATCAGACCCAACGACATCAGCAGCTGGTTGAGATACCCTTCCTGGCTAAGAATCCCCATCCAGGAATACACCCGGATCAGAAAGCTGGTCCAGAACGGCAGAATCACCAACATCAACAAGGTTGCGCGCCATTCCTGTGGTGCACGCGCCATGCCATAGGCGATCGGATAGCCGACAATCAGGGTCAGGACGGTTGAGATGACCGCGATCTTGAGGCTCGACAGATAGGCTTTCCAATACAGGTCATCTTCGGTCAGCCAGACAAAGTTCTCAAAGTCCAGCTCGGACAGAAACGCTGTGAAGCCCGCCCAACCCTCTGAGAGGTCCAGTGTGGGGACATAGGGCGGGATGGCCAATGCAGAATCGGACAGCGCGATTTTGAATACGATCAGGAAGGGCACCAGGAACAGCGCCAGCAACCAGACATATGGGATTGCAATCAGGGTTAAACGGCGCATGGCTCAACGCTCCAGCAAGACACCAGCGGTGTCCGTAAAGCTGAGCCAGACATTGTCTTCCCAGGTAAAAGTGCGGCGCGACAGGCGACGGTTGTTTGCGGTCTGCGCCTTGATGACTTGCCCACCGGCCAGCTCAACGTGGTAGGTCGAGATGTTGCCGAGATAGGCAATGTCCAGGATCTTGCCCTGCAACGCATTGGCGGCCTCTGGCTTTTCTGCAGAGATGGCTACTTTTTCCGGGCGGATGGCAAAATGAACCGTCTGCCCGTTGCCGAATTCCGTGGTCGGCGTGCCGACAATCTCGGGCTGACCCTCGGCCCAGGCAATGCTCAGCTTATCATTGTCCTTACTGGTGGCTTTACCTTCGATCAGGTTCACATCCCCAATGAAATCAGCCACATAGGTTGAATTTGGTGTCTCGTAGATCGCATCCGGAGTGGCGACTTGGATGATTTTACCATGATCCATAACGGCAACGCGGCTGGCCACGGTCATGGCCTCTTCCTGATCGTGTGTGACGATCACAAAGGTCGTGCCGGTTTTCTCCTGAATGTCCATCAGTTCAAACTGCGTTTCCTGGCGCAACTTCTTGTCGAGCGCACCAAGAGGCTCATCCAACAACAACAACTTCGGGTGTTTGGCCAGGGACCGGGCCAGCGCCACACGTTGACGTTGGCCGCCGGAAATCTGATGTGGCTTGCGACGGGCGAATGTCTCCAGCCGGGTCAGGCGCAGCATTTCATCAACGCGGTCGTTGATGTCGTTTTTGGCCATGCCATCGCGTTTCAGTCCAAAGGCAATGTTTTCCCAAACCGACAGGTGCGGGAACAGCGCATAAGACTGGAACATCATGTTCACGGCGCGCTTGTTCGGCGGTACCGGCGCAATATTCTGCCCTTGCAGCAAAATGGTGCCTTCTGTCGGTGTCTCGAAACCCGCCAACATACGCATCAGCGTGGTTTTCCCGCAGCCGGACGGCCCCAACAGGGCAAAGAATTCTTTTTCGTAGATATCGATGGTCAGGTCATCAATGGCGGTAAAGTCTCCAAAGCGTTTGGTGACATTCTGAAAGTGAATGATCGGATCGGCATTGGGATCTTCCCAGGGAGCAAAAGCATCAAGCGCCATGACGGCCTCCGTTGGATGTAAGAAAGGCCCGCGCAAGGCTGTTGCGCGGGCCTGATTTTTGGGCTTGGGCTTAGGTGCCCGATTTGATCTTGGTCCACATACGGGTCACAACGCGCTGCGTTTTTTGCGGATAAGGCGTTGTGGTGTAGAGATTTTTCAGGGTCTCTTCACTGGGGTAGATGGCCGGATCGCCGATCACGTCTTCTTCCAGCATGGGCTGCGACGCCAGGTTACCATTGGCATAGTAAACATAGTTCGACGCATCAGCCATGTTCTGGGCGTCCATGATAAAGTTCAGGAACTTATGCGCACCTTCCGGGTTGGGCGCATCAACCGGAACGGCCATCTGGTCGAACCACATCAGGGCACCTTCGCTGGGTGCGTTATAGGCGATTTCAACGCCGTTCTCGGCTTCCCATGCACGGTCGCGCGCCTGAAGGATGTCGCCGGACCAGCCGATGGCGACGCAGATGTCACCATTTGCCAGAGCGTTGATGTACTCGGACGAATGGAACTTCTGAACATAGGGGCGTACCGCGGTCAGGATCGGTTCGGCCTTGGCGATCACGTCCTTGTCGTGGCTGTCCGGGTTTTCGCCCAGATAGGCCAGGGCCGCAGGGATCAGTTCAGCCGGTGCATCCAGGAAATGCACGCCGCATGCTGCAAGTTTCTCCATGTTGGCCGGGTCAAACACCAGCGCCAGCGATCCGATTGGCGCATCTTCGCCCAGGGCTTCCTGCACCTTTCCGACGTTCACGCCAATCCCGGTCGTGCCCCACATGTAGTTGATCGAATACGCGTTTTCCGGGTCGTATTTTTCAGTCCGGGCTTCGATCGCGTCCCACATGTTGCTGTGGTTCGGCAGTTGCGCCATGTCCAGCTTCTGAAAGGCGCCCGCCGTGATCTGGCGTTGCAGGAAGGTGCCCGAGGGCACAACGACGTCATAGCCCGAGCCGCCCGCCAGCATCTTGGTTTCCAGAACTTCGTTCGAGTCAAACACGTCGTAAATCAGCTTGAGCCCGGTTTCTTCTTCGAATTTGGTCAGCAGCGCTTCGTCGATATAATCCGACCAGTTGTAAACCCGAACTTCTTCGGCGCTCGCGGCCATTGCGCAGACGGCGGTGCTCATGGTCAGTGTCAGTAGTGTGTGTTTCATTCGTTTCTCCCGTTGGATGCCCAAGGCTTATCGCCCGGGCAAAAAATCTGTGCTATTAATTTGATCAAGTTTTTCGAATATGGCAACATAACTTTGCAACGAACATACGAATTCATGCTCATGGGCCGCCACAGGGGGCGAGATTTGCTTAAATGACAGGCACTGCAAAAAACGGGTCGGATCAGGGTTATGCTGATGAAAACACTCAGCGTATTCCAATTCACCAAAAGGTCTACCAAGAGCTGCGCGAATTGATTTTGTTTGGAGAGCTTGCTCCGGGCCAGGCAGTGACCATTCAAGGCCTGATCAGCCAATTGAACGCTGGAATGACCCCGGTTCGCGAGGCGATTCGCCGCCTGACGTCCGAGGGTGCGTTGGAATTTCAGGGCAATCGGAGGGTTTCCGTACCGACCCCTGATTCGGCCAGTATCGAGCAAATGATCTATGCTCGACGGGCACTTGAGCCCGAATTGGCCAGGCGGGCGGCTCGCAATGCAACGCTGGCTGATCTCAAGTCTCTGACCACAATCGACAACCGCCTGGATCAGGCGATCCTCCAGGGCGATGTTGGGGCGTATCTTCGGGAAAACTATGCGTTTCATGCTGAAATGTACCGGATGGCCGATGCCCCGATCCTGACCGAAATCGCCAATGGTCTTTGGTTGCGCTACGGCCCGTCTCTGCGTGTTGTGTGTGGTCGTATGGGCACGCAGAACCTTGTGGATCACCACAAGGCGGCGCTGAAAGGGCTTCAGAATTCGGACGTTGATGCGGTTGCGAAAGCCATCGAAGAAGACGTTGTTCAGGGCATGGAGCAGGTGTACCAGGCGATGAATTCCGGGCAATTCGACTTTGATCAGATTGACAGTTGAAAATTTGATCATATTCTGGCGGTAATTCAGGCCCACCGATAATCGCGGGGCAAAAACCTTCTCGAGGACCGCCATGAACATGATCACCAACCACATGCCGACCGCCGAGCTTCAAGCTTTGGATGCGGCGCACCACATCCACCCGTTCACAACGCAGGATGACCTGACAGCCAAAGGCGCGCGTATCATCACGCGGGCGACTGGCGTCACGCTGACCGACTCGGAAGGCACAGAAATTCTGGACGCGATGGCGGGCCTTTGGTGCGTCAACATTGGCTACGGCCGCGACGAACTGGCCGAGGTTGCAGCCCGTCAGATGCGCGAGCTGCCCTATTACAACACCTTCTTCCAAACGACTCACATCCCCGCGATTGCCCTGTCTGCCAAGCTGGCTGAGCTTGCGCCGGGCGATCTGAACCACGTGTTCTACGCAGGTTCCGGGTCCGAGGCCAACGACACCAACATGCGCATGGTGCGCACCTATTGGGCGCAAAAAGGCAAGCCCGAGAAAAAGATCATCATCAGCCGCAAAAACGCCTACCACGGGTCGACCATGGCCGGGGCCAGCCTTGGTGGCATGACCCCGATGCACGAGCAGGGCGGCCTGCCCATTCCTGACGTGCACCACATCGACCAGCCGCATTGGTACTCCGAAGGCGGTGACATGAGCCGCGAAGAGTTTGGTCTCCAGCGGGCTCAAGAGCTGGAAAAGGCGATTCTCGAGCTGGGCGAAGACAAGGTTGCGGCCTTCATCGGTGAACCGATCCAAGGCGCGGGCGGCGTTGTCATCCCACCCGCAACCTATTGGCCCGAAATCCAGCGCATCTGCGACAAATACGAAATCCTTCTGATCGCGGACGAGGTGATCTGTGGTTTCGGACGCACCGGCAATTGGTTTGGCTCTGAAACCGTTGGCATCAAGCCGCACATCATGACCATCGCCAAAGGCCTGAGCTCTGGCTACGCGCCCATCGGCGGCTCGATTGTCTGTGATGAAGTGGCCGAGGTCATTGGCGCCTGCGAATTCAACCACGGCTACACCTACTCGGGCCACCCGGTTGCCGCCGCCGTGGCACTGGAAAACCTGCGCATCCTCGAAGAAGAGGGTATCGTGGACAGGGTCCGCGAAGAAACCGCGCCTTACCTCGCCGAAAAATGGAGCTCGCTTGCCGATCACCCCCTCGTGGGCGAGGCACGCTCGGTGGGTCTCATGGGCACATTGGCCCTCACACCAAACAAGGAAACCCGCGCAAGCTTTGCCGGTGACGCAGGGACCATCGGCTATATCTGCCGCGAGTTCTGCTTTGCCAACAATCTGGTGATGCGCCACGTTGGTGACCGCATGATCATCTCGCCGCCGCTGGTTATCACCAAGGCCGAGATTGACACCCTGGTTGAACGGGCCCGCCTCGCGCTGGACCTGACGCTGGAGAAAATCAAAGCCGACGGCCTCTACAAGTAAGCCATCCACTTAACAAAAAGGGGCGCAGCCAGCGCCCCTTTTTTAGTTTGTGTCGCTGACGACACCGCCGCTGCCACGTTTCTCTTTCCGAAGCGTTTTCAGCAGAGTCAGAGACGCATATCCATCCGGCGTCATCCCTTTTGCAACCTGATAATCCCGCACCGCATTGATGGTCAGCGGCCCGATTTTCCCGTCGATCTTCACTGTATCAAACCCGGAGCGCGTCAGCCTCTTTTGCAGCTCAGTGCGTTCCTTTAGCGTCAGCGCACGATCCTGTCGCGGCCACGTGCCCTTGATCGCCGGGCCGCCGTCAATCCGATCCGCCAGGTGCCCCACACCAATCACATAGGCGTCTGCGGTGTTGTAGGTTTCGATCGCATCAAAGTTGTTAAAGATCATAAAGGCCGCCCCGTTACTGCCCGCAGGCAACAGGATCGACCCCTTGCCATGGTTGTTCGGGACAGCGCGGCCATTCACATCCTTGATCCCAAGTTTGGCCCAATCCGAAGGCCTCTTCAGGGTGTCCCGATTGGCGAGCAGATAGTCGAACCCTTTCGGCAACCGCACCTCAACGCCCCAGGGCTTGCCCTTTTGCCACCCGGATTTCGCCAGATAGGCCGCCGTCGAGGCCAGAGCGTCCGAGGGATCGTCCGACCAGATATTGCGCTTGCCGTCACCGGTGAAATCCACCGCAAAGTTCAGGTAAGACGTCGGGATAAACTGCGTGTGTCCCATCGCGCCGGCCCAGCTTCCGGTCATATTGCGCGCACTGACATCGCCATTCTGCAGAATCTTTAAGGCCGCGATCAGCTGTTCTTCAAAGAATTCACCCCGCCGACCGTCATAGGCCAGCGTGGCCAGCGCCTCGATGGTCGGCGTGTTCCCGCGATAGCCACCATAGGCGCTCTCGAGTCCCCAGATCGCCACGACAACCTCTTTGTCGACGCCGTACCGCCGCTCAATGGCCTCCAGCTTTTTGCGATGCGTGTTCAGCGCCGCCTTGCCGTTGCGAATCCGCGCGTCCGAGGCCGCACTGTCCAGGTAATCCCAGATCGTCTTGGTGAATTCCGACTGGTTGCGGTCCTTTTGAATGACGTCGGCGTTGTACTTCACACCGGTGAGCGCGGCGTCAAACACGCTGGCCTGAATTCCGGCACTCAGGGCGCGCGACCGAAACCCGCTGATCCAATGCTGAAACCCCAGGTTCCCCGCCGTCAGCGTCGGGCTCGGCACTGTTTTGATACCTTCCGAGGGGCGCAGAACCGGCCGCACGTGACCCAGCCCTGCTGCACTTGCCACCTGAACCGTTGCGTTTTCGGCAGTTGGCCTTGCGACAGGCCGCAGGGAGCTGTCCGGCGCGTTTGCCGACGCCATTTGCCCAAACACCCAGGCACAGGTCACCATTGTCAGGAATCGCCACTGCATCGTTCAGCCTCGTATCATTTTGAGGTTGAGCCTATCGCGATTGTTTCCAATGAGGAAGCAATCGCATCATGACAGCCGACAATCGGCTAGGCTTTGCTGTGCGTGCGCAATCTTTCGCTGAATTCCCGCAGCATGGGCACGCGACGCGGGCGGAACGACTCGGTTGTCAGTTCCAGATTCTTCATCCGATCCAGTCGGAACACCCGGTAATCCTGTCGCAGATGACACCACGCCATCAAACAGTGCGAGGCCTGCATGAACACGATGGACAAGGGATCGACGTTGCGCACCGTTGCCGCGCCGTTCACATCCTCATAGTCGAACCGGATCGTGCGTTCCTCCCAGGTCGCCTTGCGCAGGGCGCGGGCATCTATTCCCGGCATGGGCGGGCGGGCAAATCGCACCGCGGTCAGCACCGCATGCTCCAGCCGATGCGCCTGTTTTGACGGCAACCGCGCGCGCAGTTTGCTCATGGCATTGTTGGCGGCATCCGCCAGGGCCGGATCGCCCACAGCCATGACTTCCCGCAGCCCGACCACCAGTGCTTCGATCTCTTCTTCGTCAAACCCCAGGGGTGGTAATGAGGCATCCTCGATCAGGGTAAATCCAAACCCGGCGGCCCCATCAATGACCGCCCCCAGGCTGCGCAGGGTATCGACGTCGCGATAGATCGTGCGCATGGACACACCCATCTCATCCGCCAGCTGCTCAGCTGTGGCGGGGGGTGGCAGGCTACGCAACACCTGCATCAGTTGGAACAATCTTGCGGTTTTCGACATGGTTCCAACATACTCACATCTCCTGACATAAATTGGCAATAGCTGCGGATAGCTTCAGGACAGTCCCAAATTCAATCCCGAGGTTCCAATGCTCACTTTGCTCACGTTTCCCGGTGGTCCCGACCACCCCAGCCACAGCCCGTTTTGCCTCAAGGTCATGGGTCTGCTGCAGCTCGCCAATCGTGAATGGCAGCCAAAATTCGTCACTAATCCAGCCAAAATGCCGCTTTCCCGACTGCCCGTCCTGAAAACCAACGACCGTCTCATCCCGGATAGCTACATCATCCAGACCTGGCTCGAAGGGCAGGGGGCCGAGTTCTATCCCGGCCTTGATGCCCGTGCCCGCGCCCAGGCGCATGCCTTGATCCGCATGACCGAGGAAAACCTGCGATTGGGCCTCGTGCATGAACGCTGGCTCAAGGATACCTGCTGGGAGATCATGCGCGATCAGTTCTTTGCCGACGTTCCCGCGCTGCTGCGCAAACCCGTCTCAAACATGGTGCGCAAAAAGGCCCGCGCCGGGCTGATGGCCCATGGCATCGCGCAGTTCAGCGAAACCGAGCGTCGCGTGCGCCTGAAATACGACCTTGATGCCATCGCGATGCAACTGGATGGCAAGGCGTTCCTGTTCGGCCCGGTTCCCACGGCGGCTGATGCGGCGATTGTGCCGGTGCTCGACGGGTTGCGCAGCCTGCCCGTTGATACCGGGATTCGGCGCATGGTGCGTGCCATGCCCGATCTGATGGCCTATGTCGACCGGGGTCGCGCCGCGCTCTACCCCGTGGACCAAACTCTGGCGCTGGCCGCCTAGCTACTTGCGTCGGCGCGCGACCTTGCGCTTGACCTTGTCAGTCTTGCGTTTCGCCTGCGCGCCTTTGCGTCGGACCGGCTTGCCCCGCCCCCGACGCCCGGAACCGGAGGGCAGTTTCTTGTCCTCCAGTTCCAACAGTTCCAACGCAATACCACCCGTCACGGGGGCGGCTTCGGTCAGCCGCACCAGCACCCGTTGACCCAACCCGATCACCACCCCGGTTTCTGACCCGGTCAGCGTGTTGTCCTCGTGGTTGAACCGAAAGTACTCGCGCCCCAGATCCCGCATCGGGACCAGCCCGTCAGCACCGGTTTCGTCCAGCTTGACGAACACGCCAAACTTGGCAATGCCGCTGATCCGTCCGGCAAACTCATTGCCCACGCGTTCCGAGAGATACGAGGCCAGGTACCGGTCGGTCGTATCCCGTTCAGCCAGCATCGACCGCCGTTCGGTGTCCGAGATATGCCCCGCCGTGTTCTCCAGCATTTCGACGCCCTCGGGCGACAGCCCATCCTTGCCCCAGCCATGCGCCGAGATCAGGGCCCGGTGCACGATCAGATCGGCATAACGACGAATGGGCGAGGTGAAATGCGCATAAGATTGCAACGCCAGCCCAAAGTGCCCGAAATTCGAGGGGCTGTAATAGGCCTGTGTCATGCTGCGCAGGGTCGAGATGTTGATCAGCTCCGCATCTTCGGTTCCGGCTGCTGCATTCAGCAGGGCGTTCAGATGCTGTGTTTTCAGCACCTGACCCTTGGCCAGGGTCAGCCCGGCACTTTGCGCCGTTTCCCGCAAAGCGTCCAGCTTTTCGGGATTCGGCTCTTCATGCACCCGGAACAGCAGCGGAGATTTGGCCGCAATCAGCGTTTCGGCAGCGGCGACATTGGCCAGGATCATGAACTCTTCGATCAGCCGGTGCGCGTCAAACCGATCCCGGAACAGGACCGAGGCCACCTTGCCCTCGGGCGTCAGCTCAACCTTGCGCTCCGGCAGGTCGAGATCCAGCGGCTGCCGTTCGGCCCGCGCCCGCTTGGTCGCCTCGTAAGCGGCATAAAGCGGCTCGATCACCTCGTGCATCAAGGGCGCGCAGGTTTCATTCGGGGCACCGTCATGGGCTTCCTGCACTTCGGCGTAGTTCAGCGAGGCAACCGACCGCATCATGCCCCGGACAAACCGATGGCCGATCTTGCGACCGTAGGAATCCAACTGCATCCGCACGGCAATACAGGCGCGTGGCACACCTTCGTGCAGCGAACACAGGTCGCCAGACAACCGATCCGGCAACATCGGCACCACACGGTCGGGGAAATAGCTCGAATTGCCGCGTCTGCGGGCCTCGCGGTCCAGTGCGGTGCCGGGTGTCACGTAATGCGCCACGTCTGCAATCGCGACCCAGACCACATGGCCGCCCTGGTTCTTGGGGTCGTCGTCGGCATGGGCCCAACAGGCATCGTCATGGTCGCGCGCATCCGCCGGGTCGATGGTGACCAATGGCAGGTCCCGCATGTCCTCGCGATCCCCAAGAGGGGCCGGTTTGGCCGCATCTGCCCCGGCGATCACCTCATCCGGAAAGGCATCGGGAATGCCGTGTTGATGGATGGCGATCAGCGACACCGCCTTGGGGGCCGAAGGGTCTCCCAGTCGCTCCACCACCTTGGCCCGTGGCAGGCCAAGCCGACCTTTTGGCCCGGTTTGCTGCGCTTCGACCAGTTCGCCGTCCTTGGCGTTGTTGATACCCTCAGGCAGAACCTGCCATTCCTTGCCGTCGCCCTTGTCGATGGGCAGGATACGGCCACCCTCGGCTGTCTTGCGAAACACGCCCAGCACGCGGCGCGGGTTGGTGCCGATCCGACGGATCAGCCGGCCCTCGTATTGGTGTGTCTCGCCGGTCACCTCGGTCAACCGGCCCAGAATGCGGTCTCCGGCGCCCAAGGCCGGGTCGCTCGGGCGCAGAATGACCAGCACAATGGGTGCGTCGCCTTCTCCATGCCACTCCAGCGGGCGCGCAAACAAATCCCCATCGCTATCCGCCTCCAAAACCTGCAACACGCTGACCGGCGGCAGCCGGTCCGGGTCGCGATAGGTCTTTTTGCGCTTTTCCAGATGCCCTTCGGCCTCAAGCTCCTTGAGAATTCGCTTGAGATCGATCCGCGCAGCGCCTTTGATGCCAAAGGCCTTGGCGATATCGCGTTTCGCGGTGAGGGTCGGGTTCTCGGAAATCCATTCAAGGATTTCCTCTTTGGTGGGTATACGCATATCCCCGCCCTAACATGGTGCGCGCGAGACGTCATCGGGAATGTTTGGGTCAGGGGCGCTGCCCCTCTTGGCCCCAAGGGGCCAATTCACCCCGGAGTACTTTTGGCGAAATGAAGAGCGGGTCAGCGCAGATCCTCTGCGGTGTCCACATCGGAAAGCGTGTCGGTCAGGGCAATCCGGTGGTTTCTGAGCGTGGCCATGCTGTCGGACAGGGCATGTTTGCTTGACCAGCGGACATTTTCGAACAGCGTTGGGGGCACAGGTGACGTGCGCTTCAGGCCCACCAACCAGTATCCGCCGTCCGTCGCCGGGCCAAACACCGCCTGATGATCGCCAAGAGCGTGAAAGGCGCGCGCAACGTGGGTGCGCGTCACCCCAGGAATATCGGCACCGATGATACAGACCGGACCCGGCGGCAGAGTGCGAAACAGGCGTGCCATGCGGTCGCCGAGATCACCGCGCCCCTGCGGGACACGTGGCAGATGCGCGGGCCAGATACGGCTCGTCAGCCCTTCCTGATCGGGCGCAACCGCAAGCACCGTTTGCCAGCGCGGATCTTCGATGCGACGCAGCAGGCGCGCGCTTTGGTGACGAAACCACCGGGCCGCCGTGGCCATGCCCAGATCCTTGCCCAAACGGGTTTTCACCCGCCCCGGACGCGGTTCCTTGACCATGACGACCAATCGTGGCCGCCAGCGGTTTTCAGGCGAAATAGTCACGCAAAATCCGGCTGTAGATCGCCTTGAGCTGATGGATTTGTGCGACCGGCACATGTTCGTCCACTTTGTGCATGGTTTTGCCGACAAGGCCAAATTCCACCACAGGACAGTGGTGCTGCACAAACCGCGCATCCGAGGTGCCGCCGCTGGTCGACAGTTCGGGAACCCGCCCGGTTTCGGCTGTCACCGACTTGGCGACCAGCTCGGACAATGGCCCCGGAGGGGTAATGAAACTCTCGCCGGAAATCTTCACCGTCATGTCGATGCCGACACCGCTGTCGGCAGACACACGATCCAGCAGCCCCTGCATCCATTGGGTCAGGCTCGCGCCGTTATGGGCATCGTTAAAGCGGATATTGACCGTCGCGCGACATTCGGCCGGGATCACATTGGTTGCCGGGTTGCCGGTATCCATCGTGACAACCGCCAGTGTCGAGGCGTCAAAATGCGCGGTCCCCTCGTCCAGCACATGGCTCGACATCAGGTGCATCAACTCTGCCATCGCGGGCAGAGGGTTCTTCGCGCGATGGGGATAGGCCGAATGCCCCTGAATGCCGGTAAAGGTGAAATAGGCGGTCAGCGATCCGCGTCGTCCGATCTTCATCATGTCGCCCATTTCGTCCGGGCAGGTCGGCTCGCCCACCAGACAGACCGACATCTTTTCACCCTCGGCGTCCATATAGGCCAACAACGCCGTTGTGCCGTCGATGGCGTCGCCCTCTTCGTCGCCGGTGATGGTCAGGATGATCGCGCCCTCGGGCGGGGCCTCCTGCACCAGGTCAATGGCCGCCGCGGCAAAGGCCGCAACGCCGGATTTCATGTCGGTCGCGCCGCGCCCGTACATGATGCCATCGCGGATTTCTGCCCCAAAGGGATCCGCGGTCCAGGCTGCTTCGTCGCCCACGGGCACCACGTCCGTATGTCCGTTGAACCCAAAGGTCCTGGCGTGCCCCTTGTCGCCCCAGCGCGCAAACAGGTTGCTGATCCCGCCTTTGTCAACACGAGAGCAGGTGAAACCCGCCTCCTTCAGAACATCCTCAAGCAACACAAGCGCTCCGCCTTCTTCGGGTGTGACCGAAGGGCATTGGATCAGGCGGGCGGTCAGGTCGGCGGCATCTGTTGTGGGCATGGTCAGTCTCGACTTCATAGGGTTGTCCGGTTCTTGTTACACAGGTCATGGACACACAAAAGTCACAACCCCGAAGTTGCCGCAGGGGCAACCTGCAAACCTCTTAACAGAAAACAAAAAATGTTGTTAACTGGCGGCAATAAAAATGACCGAGGCAGGTCAATCAGCAGCAAGGCCAAAAAACGGCCCTCACATAGACCCTGAAACCGGAATCGAGCGGGTCAGGATATTGGTGTGTCATCGAACGGGGATTAACCCGTCGTGGCGCTGTGCGACGTGCCTCTTGTTTGTAAGAGTGGGGCAGACAGGCATGCCAAGACTACCAATCGACCGCGGTGCGGACGCACAGGAAATGGCGGAAACCATTTTCGGTGATGAGATCACCATCACTGATGCGACCTATACCGGGGACAGCCGCGCCTCTGGAATCTATTCCAACGCGGACACAATCTCACCTGGTGTTGCCCCGTCGGATTCCGGCGTCATCCTGTCCACCGGCAATGTGCGCCACTTTACCAACCGCAATGGTGAGTACAACCAAAGCACCAACCGCAGTTCGGACATGAACGGCCCTGACACGGTTGAAGGCAGCTCGGATGTCACCAACTTGCAGACTTTTGATGCGGCGGTTCTGGATGTTGATTTTCTGGCACCCATAGGTGTCGATACAATGACGATGCAATTCGTCTTTGCGTCCGAAGAATACCCGGAATACACCGACTCGTTGTTTCAGGATTTTGTCGGCGTCTGGATCAACGGCGTCTATATCCCGATGGAAATCGGCAACATTGATCCGGGAACCGTCAACGGCGGATCGAACCAGAGCCTGTTCATCGACAACACCAACGACGCCTACAACACCGAGATGGACGGCTTTACTGCCACGCTGACCCTGACCATCCCGCTTATTCCCGATGCCGAGAACAATCTCCGCATTGCGATCGCAGATGTCTCGGATTCCAGCTACGACTCGTCCCTGCTGATTGGCGCGGGATCTGTGCAGACCTCTGTGATTGCGAATTCGGACGAAATTGTTCTTGGCCTGAACGACAGCACGACCGTGGATATTCTGGCAAACGACACCACATCCGGCGCGTCTCTGACGCTCACCCACATCAACGGTCAAACCTTCACTGTTGGCGTGCCGATCACGCTGCCGACGGGACAGACCATTGTCGTCAATGCCGACGGCACCATCACGGTCACCTCAGACGGGGACATCGAAACCGCCAATTTCTCATATACGATCGAAAACGATGACGGGGTCTCTGACGTCGGCTTTGTCACGATTGAATCCACCGACGCGCCCTGCTTTGTCCAAGGCACCCTGATCCGCACGCCGCATGGCGATGTGCCTGTCGAAGATCTGGACGTTGGTGATCTGGTCGCAACCTACGATAACGCAGATCAGCCCGTGCGGTGGGTGGGTCACAGATCGGTGCCCGCCCAGGGCAAGCTTGCCCCGATCCGCATCGCCGCCGGAACCTTTGGCGACCACACTGCCCTGCTGGTGTCGCCACAGCACCGCGTTCTGATCCGTGACAGCCTGGCCGAAGTGCTGTTCGGCCACACCGAAGTTCTGGTGGCAGCCAAGGATCTCGTCAACGACAGTTCCGTGACGCGCATCAGCGGAGGAGAGGTCACTTATTACCACCTCTTGTTTGATCAGCACGAGATCGTGTTTTCCCAAGGTCTGGAAACCGAAAGCTTTCTGCCCGGCCCGCAGATCAACAACATCTTCGAAGAAGAAACCGTAGAAGAAATCTGCACCCTGTTCCCCGAACTCGATGTGCAGACCGGAAATGGCTACAGCAGCGTCGTGCGCCCTGCGCTCAAGTCCTACGAGGCCGAAGTTCTGATGAAAAGGGGCCGTGCAGCATGATTGGACCCGCACACAGGGGTATCGCCCCATGACCTGGATCGCCTTGGCAGACAAAAATGGTGGATGTTTTTCTGCGCAGGGGCTGTCGTCGCTCGGCCCGGATCAGGTTTGCGCGTTGGACGATCCCGGCACGGTGATGCCCCGTGGCAGCATCCTGTTTGAAACCCGCGTCTCGCCCGAGGATCGCCCGCAGGTGGTTCTGGGGTTAGAGTGCGGGATGAGCCGCGCCGTGCGGATCACCTTTCAGGCGCTCCCCGGCGGTGGCATGAGCCTGGTCCACACCCGTGGGTCAGAAATCATTCATGGCGTCATCAACCACGACTCGGCCTCTGTGCGTACGGATATCCTGCGTGTGACCTACAGCTGGGATATGGCCCACGACTGGGCGCGGCTTGTGGTCGAGCGCCCCGATTCAAACCGCAGCTTTCAGACACTCTTGCGCGGCCCGGTCACCACGACACTGGGGGACATCCGCGAACTGGCGTTGAACCCCGCAGCACGCTACATGGCGCCCGATATTCTGTTTCTTGCCGTTTCAGACCGGATCGAACCCATCGGCCCCATGCCCGGCATGACCGCATCGACCCGGGTTGAAACACCTTTTGGCCCGCAGGCGATTGGCAATCTCAAGCGTGGTGACGTGGTCGAAACGCTGGATGGCGGTCAGGTGCCCGTGTTGCAGGTTGTGCGCCGGACGGTCCCGGCGCGCGGGCTTTTTGAGCCAGTGCGCCTTCGCAGCCCGTATTTTAGCCTCGAGCGTGACTGCGTTGTCGCGCCACATCAGTGTTTGGTGATTGGCGGCTCTCGGGTGGAGTACCTGTTTGCCTCCGAACATGTTCTTGTCCCGGCCCGGCACCTGATCAACGGCACGGCAGCCGTTCGCGAAAGCAATCATATGCTCGTGACCTATGCGCAGGTCCTGTTGCCGGGTCACGAAGCCTTGCTGGCGAACGGCACCTATGTCGAGAGCCTGAACATCGGGCGTATCCGCCGCAGTCCGGAAATCCTGAAAAGCAGCCTCTTGTGCCAGTTCCAGCGCGCCACCCTGCCTGAACACTCGGTTCCTGCCTATCCCGTGCTCGGCAATTTCGAAGCACTGATCCTCGCCGAACAGCGTGCCGCCTAGGGCGGTTCGAGCGATCGCCAGATCACACCACGCGGGCGTGGCGCGTCAGTTGATGAACCCCTCGTCGGTGTCCATCGACTCTTCGCCTTTGTAGAATTCGGTCATCTGGGCCACGATGACCGAGTTTTCCTCTAAAGCCCGCTGCATCAACCCGCGTTCTTCATCGTCGATCTCGTGGCCTTGGGCCTCGCGCTCTTCAATTGTGCCATAGCCGGTGACATCCAGCGGGGCGAGGTCGGCCTGTTTCAGAATGGCCACGGTTTCCCGGACTGCTTCGCCCTCGTCCACGCCGCTGGCGTAAACCATCAGGGCCGCCCCGGTCGCGCCATCCGGCAAACCGTCTCCGTCCTTGCGGCCAACCTGAACAAGCAGGGTGAACACCTGCTGGCGCGATATCTTTTTTGTCTTTTCCATGAGTGCGGCCTTAGCCCAAGCGCTTTGCCGGGGTCAACCTCGGACCGCAAGCCGTTTTCAGAGGGTTAAGGAAATGGGGAAGATTCTTGGCAGTTTCCCATAAAAAAGTGGCCCGAACCCACAACATATATTCACCAATCGCGCTTAGCTGTTGGGTGAGTAATTTTGAGGGTTAGAAAATGGTTACAGCTTCCGAACTTCCAATTGATACCAGTGCCAGCGCCACCGACATGGCCGAGGCGATGTTCGGAAACGGCATTGAAATTGTCGATGCCACCTATACCGGCGCCACCTCGGCCTCGGGTATCTACAGCGATGGTGATGCAAACGCGCCCAATCTCACGCCCTCGGACTCCGGCGTCATCCTGTCGACCGGCAACGCCCAGGATATCACCCGCGACAGCGGTGATCCCAACCGCCAGTCCAACGAATCCACAAATCACCAACTGGCGGGTGACTCGGACCTGGAAGAGATTGCCAACGCCACGACCTACGACGCCGCGATCCTCGAGGCGACGTTCATTCCCGACGGATCGACCCTGACCATGCAGGTTGTCTTCTCGTCCGAGGAATATCTTGAGTATGTGAACTCTGGCTTCAATGATGCCGTTGGGATTTGGGTGAACGGGGTTCAGGCCGAGCTGACAGTGGGCGACGGCGACATAACGATCAACAACATCAACGATGAGAGCAATCAAAACCTCTACATCGACAACCCCGCCGATGGCGAGGTTGCCAATACCGAAATGGACGGGTTCACCGTCACAATGACCCTCAAGGCGCCGGTCAATCCGGGCGAAGAGAACACCATCAAGATTGCCATCGCCGATGGTGGTGACGGGATCTACGATTCAAACCTGCTGATTGCCGGAGACTCGGTTCAGACCGCACTGGTCGCCGGAGATGATGAAATCGAAGTCGCGCGCGATGGCGAGGTTACGTTTGACCTGCGGTCAAACGACGTGAGCCAGAACAGCCCGACGTTGAATATCACGCATATCAACGGACAAGAGGTGGTCGTGGACGAGCCGATTGTCCTGCCCACCGGCGAAACGATCACCTTCAACAGCGACGGCACCGTCACCATCGAAGCCGACGGTGATCTTGGCTCCAACGTGTTTTCCTACACGGTTCAGGATGGCGACGGGAACACCGATGTCGGGTTTGTAACGCTCACCACCGTGCCGTGCTTTGTCGAGGGCACGATGATCCTGACCATTGACGGCGAGAAACCCGTTGAAAGCCTTGTGCCAGGCGACATGATCCTGACCCGTGACAACGGCTTTCAACCGGTTCGCTGGGTCGGCAGTACGCTGCGCATTGCGACAGGTCGGGATGCGCCCATCCGGTTCGAGGCCAACGCGCTGGGCACCCATGACGCGGTCGAGTTTTCCCCAAATCACCGGGTGCTGGTTACCTCGGCCAGTGCCAGCCTTTTGTTTGGTGAATCCGAGGTTCTGATCAAAGCCAAGGATCTCGTGAACGACAAGACCATCCGCCCACGCAATGACAACCGCCCGGTCAGCTACTACCACCTGTTGTTTGATCGGCACGAGATCATTCGCGGCAACGGATTGGACAGCGAAAGCTACCACCCCGGCAATGAAACCCTGGACTCCTTTGATGCGGAAACCCGCGCGGAAATCCTGCGGCTGATGCCCAACGACGATGCGCTGATGGGCTATGGCTATGGCCCCTCGGCGCGGGTCTCTCTGCGGTCATTCGAGGTCAAAGCCCTCATGCGCGCCTGAAGAACCCACAAAAAAACGCACCTTAGACAGGTGCGTTTTCCGGTTTCAATGTCGACTGGATCGATCAGTCGCGCAAAAGATCGTTGATCGAGGTTTTTGAGCGTGTCTTGGCGTCCACGCGTTTCACGATCACGGCGCAATACAGGTTCACGTTGTTTTTTGACGGCATCGAGCCCGCCACAACAACCGATCCTGCTGGCACTTCGCCATACATCACTTCACCGGTCTCGCGGTCGACGATCTTGGTCGACTGACCAATGAACACGCCCATGCCCAGAACCGAGCCTTCGCGCACGATGCAGCCTTCGACCACTTCAGACCGCGCGCCGATAAAGCAGTTGTCTTCGATGATGGTCGGACCCGCCTGCATCGGCTCCAGCACGCCGCCAATGCCCACGCCACCCGACAGGTGCACGTTCTTGCCGATCTGGGCGCAGGACCCAACGGTCACCCAGGTATCCACCATGGTGCCCTCGTCGACATACGCGCCGAGGTTCACGAAAGACGGCATAAGAACCGCGCCGGGTGCGACATAGGCCGACTTGCGGACAACACAATTGGGTACGGCGCGAAAACCCGCCGCTTTCCACTGATTGTCGCCCCAGCCTTTGAACTTCGAGTCGACCTTGTCCCACCAGCCGCTGCCTTGTGGGCCGCCGTCGTGGAACTCCATGTCCTTGATGCGGAAACCCAGCAGTACAGCTTTCTTGGCCCACTGGTTCACGTGCCAGTCACCATTTTCCTGTTTCTCCGCCACGCGCAGCTTGCCCGAGTCCAGCGCGTTCAGCGTGTCTTCGATCGCTTCACGGGTTTCGCCGCCGGTATGAGGATTGATCGTGTCGCGGGCTTCCCACGCGGCTTCGATGGCTTGTTCAAGTTGCGCGTTCGACATGTTGTTCAGGCTCCGAATTTCAGGATTCGAAGCTTTCTAAACGCATCGCGCCCCGGCGTCACCCCAGATTTGCGACCATTAACCCAGCGGGTCCGGCGTAATGTTGGCGCCGCACAGCACCACGGCGACCTTTTCCCCCGGCGCGGGCCGATAAGCCCCGGACATCAAAGCCGCCAGCGCCGTGGCCCCGGCGGGTTCGACCAACTGCCGCGTTTCGCGCCACAGGGCCTCTTGGGCGCGGGTGATCGCCGCATCCGACACCAGCACCGAGTCCGCGCCGGTGGACACCGCCAGATCAAAGCAGATCTGCCCGATTTTCCTGGCCCCCAGCGCATTGGCCGCCACGCCCGAGACGTCGACGTCCACAGGCTCTCCGGCCTCCAATGCCGCATGCAGCGCACAAGAGGTTTCCGGTTCCACCGCCACGACACGGCGTTGCCCGTCAAACCACGCCATCGCACCGCCGATCAGCCCGCCGCCGCCCACGGCAATCAGCACCGTGTCCGCCTGTAACCCCTGATTCTCCCACTCCAACGCAAGCGTGCCCTGACCCGCCACCGTCGCCGGGGCGTCATAGGCATGGATCTGCATGGCTCCGGTTTCGGCTTCATAGGCCAGCGCCTGCTCCAGCGCGTCCGAATACTCTCCCGGCACGACCACCAGATCCGCTCCGGCATCCCGGATCAGCGAGATTTTGGATGGCCCGGCCATTTCGGGCACATAAATGCGCGCCTTGTGCCCCAGCTGATGCGCCGCATAGGCCACTGCCGCCCCGTGATTGCCCCCCGAGGCCGCGACCAACCCGGCCTCCGGCACATCCTGCGACAACAACGTGTTGAAGGCGCCCCGCGCCTTGAACGTCCCGGTGTGCTGCATGTGTTCCAGCTTTGCCTCAATCGGATAGCCCAACCCGAACCCATTCAGCGCCGCGACGGGCGTGCGTACAACATGGCCCGCAATCCGCTGCGCCGCCGCCCTGATGTCTTCAGACCAATCCATTTCACACCCCTATGACTGGCAATGTCCCGGCGAACCCTATAGGCCTGAGGGAAACGCGCAAGCAAGGATGTACGAGTGATGAAAGACGACCGCCTCAGCCCCTTTCCCAGTGCCGGAACTGACCGCAGTGCGGTCAACCGTGTGCCAGACACGCCCCAGACCCGGGCGCCAGCCTATCGCCTGGCTTTTGCGGATGATGATTTCCTGTGCCGCGACGAATTACGCCCGGTGCGGCTGCAACTTGAATTGCTGAAACCGCAACTGGCGCTGGACGAAGAACAGATCGAAAGCACCATCGTCATGTTTGGCGGCGCCCGTATCCCGGCCCCAGCGCAAAAAGACGCCGCGCGCACCGAGACACTGGCCGAGCTGTCCAGATTCTATGACGAGGCGCGCACCTTTGCCCGGCTCATGACCGAACGCAGCAATGGCAGTAAACATGTGATTGTCACCGGCGGCGGCCCCGGCGTGATGGAGGCCGGAAATCGTGGCGCGATTGATGCGGGCGGCAAGTCCATCGGTCTCAATATCGTGCTGCCGCATGAGCAGGCGCCAAACGAATACGTGACGCCCGAGCTGTGCTTTAACTTTCACTACTTCGCCATCCGCAAGATGCACTTTCTGATGCGGGCCAAGGCGATCTGCGTGTTCCCCGGCGGCTTCGGGACGCTCGACGAAATGTTCGAGTCGCTGACCCTGATCCAGACCGGACGCATGGAGTGTGTGCCGTTCCTGTTGTTCGGCAAAGCCTTCTGGAAAAAAATCATCAACTGGGATGCGCTGGCCGAGGCAGGCACCATCTCGCCGGATGATCTTGAGCTTTTCCGCTTTGTCGAAACGGCCGAAGAGGCCATCGAAGTGATCGACACCTGGGGCGATTGCGCGCCGCGTGACGTGATCCCCGGTCGCTAAGACAGGGGTCAAAAAGCCGGGTCCAAGCGGTTTCGAAACCGCTTAAGGCGTTTTCAAACGCCTTGCCTGCGCTTAGTGGATCTGTGCGGGCAAAACACCCAGCTCGGTGCCCTGGGGCAGCTTGGTCACGACCTGTGCGCCGCGCACGTCCTTGATCGCATAGCCATATCCCGCCAGGCGGAATTTCCACTCGCGTGCGCTCAGCGCCTGGGTGCGCTCGCGGTTGATGATGTCCAGAATGGGCGCATCGATGATCGCGCCGCCAATATCTGCATGTGCCATGTCGTGTCCTCCTTGGATCGTATTGTTCACAAGTTGGAAACTGACTGTTGATCGGGGCCGATTTGTATCGGAATTGAGGAAAGTTTTAGGCAGCTTCTTTTGGCCAAAAATATCCCGGGGTGAATTGGCCCCTCAGGGCCAAGAGGGGCAGCGCCCCTATCCCAGCCCCGCCTCGGCCTCGATCTGCTTGCGCGATTTGCGGGCGCGTTCGGTTGCCGATTTCAACTGCCCACAGGCCGCCATGATGTCTTCGCCGCGCGGGGTGCGGATGGGCGAGGCATAGCCCGCCTGATAGACGATATTGGCGAATGCGCGGATGCGGTTGTTCGATGACCGCTCATAGGGCGAGCCGGGCCATTCGTTGAACGGGATCAGGTTGATCTTGGCCGGGATGCCGTAATCCTTGATCAGCTTGACCAGACGATGCGCGTCCTCATCGGTGTCGTTCACGCCCTTCAGCATCACGTATTCAAAAGTGATACGCTCTGAATTTGACACCTTGGGATAGCTCGCCAGTGCCTCGAGCAGCGTTTCCAGCTTCCAGCGCTTGTTGATCGGCACCAGCACGTCGCGCACCTCGTCCGTGGTGGCGTGGAACGAGATCGCCAACTGGCAGCCGATTTCTTCAGCCGTCCGCGCCATCTCGGGCACCACACCCGAGGTCGACAGCGTGATGCGACGGCGCGACAGCTGAATGCCCTCGGGGTCCATGGCGATCTTCATCGCGTCGCGGACGTTTTCAAAGTTGTACAGCGGCTCGCCCATGCCCATCAGCACGATGTTCGACAACAGGCGGGTCTCATCCTTTGGCGCGCCGCGTTCCGGCCATTCGTTCAGATCATCGCGCGCCATCATCACCTGGCCAATGATCTCGCCCGCAGTCAGGTTGCGCACCAGTTTTTGCGTGCCGGTATGACAGAACGAGCATGTCAGCGTGCAGCCCACCTGCGAGCTGACGCAAAGCGTGCCGCGCCCCTCTTCGGGGATATAGACCACCTCGACCTCATGGCCTCCGGCGATGCGCACCAGATACTTGCGGGTGCCGTCCTCGCTGACCTGCTTGCTGACCACCTCGGGGATGTCCACGCAAAAGGTTTCCTCCAGCTCGGCGCGATAGGTCTTGCTGAGGTTGGTCATCTCGTGGAAATCACGCACGCCCCATTGATAGATCCACTGCCAGATCTGATTGACCCGCATCTTGGCCTGCTTTTCCGGCGTGCCGTGTTCGATCAACGCGCCCTGCATCGCCGCGCGGGTCAGACCGACAAGGTTGATCTTACCGCCTTCGGGCAGCTTGCGCGGAATTGTATGTACGTCCTGCGTGACGGGGGCGCTGGCGGTCATGGCTCTTGGGTCCGGTTCAGGAAATCAGGCGCGTGGAATACACCATCTGGGCCCAAAAGCAAATATCAGCGTTTTGACAAGGTTACGCCGCTGATTTCGCCTCCAGCGCCAAGGGCACTTCATAGCTCTTCAGACACCGCCGCGCCGTGTCGCCGTAACTCGCCAGGGTGATCAGCTCGGGGAACAGGCGCAGCAATTCATCGCGTGCCTCATGTTCGAACTGGTCGATGGTGATTTCGCCGGGGTGAAAGCTCTCGGTCAGCATGCCGTCGGACATGATGATCTGGTGACTGTCAAAGAGCACATGAAAATACTCTGGCTCTGGCACATATGCCACCTGCTTGATGCCTTTCCACCCAACCAGGTGCTTGGCGGGTATCAGCACTTCGCGCTCGGCAAAGAACATCTCGAAAGCCGCATCGCGCATCCAGATCCGGTGGTTGGGCGACACATACAGATCGCGCGCGGGCATGTTACGCCCCATGGCGCCGCGCGGGATACACACCGGGGCATTCTGCTCGCGGTTCGGACCACGCGCATCGGCCGTGACCGAGCCGATCCAACGGACTGGCGCAAAACCACCATCCCGCACCACAACCATGTCACCGGGCCGCAGGTCTTCGACCGCCACTTCGCCCCGCTTGGTGGCGATCAGCGTGCCGGCCAGAAAACAGGGGATCGTGCCTTCGTTCAGCCCACCCGTGGTCCAGTCGCCGTTGTTGTCCAGCTGAACCGAGGCATTCTGATTGTTCCCCGTCGATCCGATCTGGGTCGAAGTCATCCCGTCTGCGGGCCCCTCATGGGGTGTTACGACGTTGTCAAAAGACACAAAGTCGATCACGACCCCGTCCACTACCAGCGCCACGGCTCCGTTCATATGCACACCGACACCGGCCAGGGAATAGACATCCTTTCCAGCCACGGTGTCCTGATAAACACCAACGTTATTTATCGATCTCACATCACCGCTGGGGTGGTAGACGACAATCTGAATGTTCGAAACATCGGTGCCCGCGACAACCGCGACTTCGATAAAGTCGTCGTCCGCCCCGCCGCGATACTTGATCTCGGTAAAATATGGGTCTGCCATAGCCTGTCCTCACACCTCGTTCATCCGACCGGTTGCTCCGGTCAGCTCCCCCGTGGTGGCGATGTGGTCCAGGCCCTGGCAGGGGCCTCTTTGACCGCCCTGCTCAGGCGGTCGCGTGCCTTATTGGCACCGTTTTTCTGCGTCCTCGACTGCGGCGGTAAAGCCCAGCAGAGAAAATGTGTCTTCGGTTTTGGTCCCGCGCGAAGACCTTGCCGAGAGCTTCGCCTTTGATCCGCGCTTCATCGCGGTCACGATCTTGTTGTCATCCGCGGCCGAGGCAGGCCAGGCCCACTCACCCTCAGAGAACAGCTCATAGGAATTTCCATCAACGCTCAGATTCACCGTCGAACCGCTGGCAAAGGGATACCCGCCGGTAAACCCAAGCTGCCCTTTGACGCCCACTTCCGGACGATAGAACACCATAAGCAGGATATCACTGCGGCGTACGGCAACCACGCGGCCGTCTCTCGTATTAACGCTTTCCTTGGCGGTGCTGACGGCCCAGCACTCCTTGGGCGCCTCGGCGACACAGACGCTCCAGTCTGTCACCTGGCTGGAACAGGGCGCGCTGGCCTGCTCCTGTGCGGTGGCTCCTTGCCCCCAAACACCCAAGATCGCGCCCGAAATTGCGCCCAATGCGTACCGACTCGTTACGAGTGATCCCATATCAACAGCCTCCAAGCTGTGCTTTGCCTCAGTTTTCCGGCCCATCGGCTTTTGCCGCTTTTTTGCGAACCGGATATTTTCTTCTCGATACAATCACATTAGCCTGATTTGGCTAACAGGGAAAAGACCTGTTGGCACGTTTTTGCCCAATAATACGAGGTTCAAGATGGTAAAACCGGTCCCCATGGTGGAAATCTGGCGCGGTCCCTTTCTCGAAAGCCTGCATTTGGGCCATGCCGTGGTGTGCAATGCCGACGGTGAAATCATCCACGCCTGGGGGGATCCTCAGGCTGTTGTCCTGCCGCGCAGCTCGTCAAAAATGCTCCAGGCCCTGCCCCTGATCGAAAGCGGTGCAGCCGATGCGGCGGGGCTGACGGATGAACAACTGGCCTTGGCCTGCGCCTCGCACAACGGCGCCGAAATCCACTCGGTTCGCGTCAACGCGTGGCTGCGCGACCTCGGGTTGACCGACGACGATTTCCGCTGCGGCCCGCAGGAACCCCGCGACATTGACGCGCGTGATGACCTGATCCGACAGGGCAAACCGGTCTGCCGCTATCACAACAACTGCTCCGGCAAACACTCGGGCTTCCTGACCCTGACCAAGCACCTTGGCGCCGGGCCGGACTATGTCGACCTCGACCACCCGGTGCAAAAGGCTGTCAAAGCCGCCTTCGAAGACGTCACACAAGAGGACACACCAGGCTACGGCATCGATGGCTGTTCCGCCCCCAACTTTGCCACCACCATGCACGGCATGGCTCGCGCCATGGCCTTTTTTGCCGCCGCCAACCCCGATGGTGACACACGCCAAAGCGCCGCCGCCCGCCTGACCCATGCCATGGCCACCTATCCCGAACTGGTTGCGGGCGAGGGCCGCGCCTGTACCGATCTCATGCGCGCAATGGATCACAAGGTCGCCGTGAAAACCGGGGCCGAGGCCTATTTCATCGCCATCATCCCCGAAAAGAAACTGGGTGTATCCGTGAAGATTGCCGATGGCACCACCCGCGGCGCGGAATGCGCCATGGCGGCCATTCTGGTCAAACTCGGCGTCCTGAACGCAGAGCATCCCCTCGCTCAGAAATACATCAACGCCCCGATTCAGAACTGGGACGGTCTTGTCACCGGCAAAATGAAGCCCGTCGAGGGCGTGTTCTGATCCGTGCAGCCAATCCTCTACAGTTTCCGCCGCTGCCCCTACGCCATCCGCGCGCGCCTTGCCGTGGCCAGTGCCGGGGTGACGGTTGAGCTGCGCGAAGTGGTCCTGCGTGACAAAGCCCCCGAGTTTCTCGCCACCAGCCCCAGCGGCACGGTGCCTTGTCTGGTGGCGGGCGATACAGTGATCGACGAAAGCCTCGATGTCATGAAGTGGGCACTTGGGCGCTCGGACCCCGAGGCGCTACTCGACATGCCTGAAGAGGGCCACGCGCTGATCGAAACCACCGACGGCCCCTTCAAGACCGCGCTTGATCGCTACAAATATCACACGCGTCACGCGGATGTTGATCCGGCAGATGAACGCGCCAAAGCCTCGGCGTTTCTGGCCGCGTTAGAGACACATCTGGACGGCAACGACTGGCTGTTCGGCACCCACCCCAGCCTCGCGGACTTCGCCATTCTGCCGTTCGTGCGCCAGTTCGCCTTTGTCGACAAACTGTGGTTCGATGCCCAGCCCTGGCCCAACCTCAGCCGCTGGCTCGAACGCTTCATTGCGTCTGACAGATTTCTCGCCGTGTTTCGAAAGTACCCGAAATGGCAAAACGGTGATCCCGTGACCTATTTCCCGGCGGAACGCTCGGTCTAGGGTCTGACGTGCGTGGCTCTTTTCCTCGCACCGGCGGATTTTGCACCAGAATCGCAGAGTCTCCAAGTTGTACAACTTGGAGAAACACCCCAAAAGATGTTGTACAACTTGGTCATTTCATGGGTTTTTAACGGATACTTAACACCCTACATCTCCATCGCTTCCGCGACTTCGACTGTTCCGGCTCCGCCTTCCAGGATCGGGCACCCCTTGGCCATCTCGCATGCCGCCGCCATATCCGCCGCGTTGACCAGCGTGTAACCAGACACCGGATTGGCCCCGCCATCATCGGCAACACCATTGGCCGATACTGTCTTGGACTCGCCTGCCGGGTTGCCGCCATCGACCAGCGCTTCGCCCAGCCCTTGCATCCAGGCCCCCCAGGCCGCCATCACGCGTTCACCTTCTTCCGGGGTCTCGGGCCGTCCACCGCCATGATAGATAAACATAAACTTTGGCATTTCCTTATCTCCCTGTTTTGAAAGTCTTTATTGCAGCAGTTTCGCCAGATCGTTGAGAGAGGAACTCCAGCCGCGCTCATGATTTGCGCTGATCTCATCATCCCCCAATTCGCGGTGATCAATCACCAGCCGCGCGCCGGATTTGGTCTCTTCAATGGTGAATGTCACATGGCTTTCCGCGCCGCGCTGATCGCTGTCGTCGTGCCACGCCCAGGTGAATCCAACCGATTTCGACGGGGACACATGAGTGACCTGACCCGACACCTTATAGCGCTGGCCTTCGCTGTTGCGCATGACCGAAAACCAAGGCCCGGTCTTGGTGAAATCCATGTCGTCTTCGGGCACATCCATGCCCTCCGGCCCCCACCACCGCAGCAGGTCTCCCCGTTGCGTGACAGCCTGAAACAGGCGATCCGGGGGCACGTTGAATTCGCGTTCCAGTCTCAAATCAGCCATGCTCTTCCTCCGACAAAAGGGCCTCCAGCCGGTCCAGTCCGGCCTCCCAAAATTTCCGATGATCCATGGTCCAGTCCGCGATGGTTCTCATCGCCTCGGGGCGCACGGAATAAAGCCTTTTGTTGCCCTCAGCCCGCTGCGAAACCAGCCCCGCTTCACGCAAAATTTTCAGGTGACGCGAGATGGCCGGCCCACTGATTCCGGCGTCACTCACAAGGTCGCCAGCGGGCAATTCACCCTGCGCCATAAGGCGTTCGACGATGCCCAACCGGGTCTCGTCCGCCAGCGCAGAAAACGTTGTAATGAGAGTCGTCATGCATCCATTTAACGAAAAAGTTAAATAGATGGCAATAAGGATGTAGTCTCCTCACGCAACCGTGAGAGCGTCAGGCAAAGTCAGATTTGGCATAGCCTTGAATGTACAACAATGCCGTCAGATCGCCGTGGTTTATGCGAATATCGCATTCCGCGGCCACCGAAGGCTTGGCATGCAAGGCCACGCCCGCGCCAGCCAACCCCAACATACCAAGGTCATTGGCCCCATCACCCACGGCCATCACGTCGTCATGAGCCAGACCCAACCGCTCCGAAATCTCTTTCAGCGCCTGCACCTTGGCTTCGCGCCCGAGGATCGGACGCCCTACCTCTCCGGTCAGCTTTCCACCCTCGACAAGCAATGTGTTGGCGCGGTTTTCGTCAAAGCCCAGCTCGGCCGCAACCTTTGCCGTAAACGCCGTGAACCCGCCTGACACCAACGCGGCATAAACCCCGTTGGCCTTCATCGTTCCCAGCAAAGCCTTGCCGCCGGGCATCAGGGTAATCCGTTCCGCCAGCACCTTGCCTATCACGCTTTCATCCAAACCCTTCAGCAAACCAACCCGCTCGGTCAGCGCTCCTTCAAAGTCCAGCTCACCATTCATGGCCCTGGCCGTGATGTACTTGACCCGCTCACCCACACCGGCCTCATCCGCCAGCTCGTCGATGCATTCCTGCTGGATCATGGTCGAGTCCATGTCGGCCAGCAGCATCTTTTTCCGGCGCCCTTCGGCCGGCAGGATCACCAGATCCACGCCCATGTTCTGCAGGTCCGCCCAGACGTCCCAACGGTTGTCCGGCATCACCTCCAACGAGAACTCAGCCGCCTCATCAATCGCCAGCCAGTTCGCATCCCCACCGCCCCAGGCATTGCGCAGCGATTCGACCAAAGCCGGATCGAGTGAGGGGGTCGCGGGCGAGGTCAGAAGCGTGGCGAAGTACATGGGAAAGTTTCCGATAGTGGTCATTTGGGGTCGCTTTTCAGCGTTCAAGCGGCGCTATAGCTTCATTTTGGCTGTTGTGGAACCACAAACACCCCTCTATGTCCGTCCGTGGGACACCTCTCCCCAACGAGAGGCTAAGTTCATGATTTCTTTTCCTTTTGTTTAGAGTGGGTTACGGTTTCTTTGGTGGTGCCGTGTGCCAGATTTGTGTCAAAAAGGCCCTCGGTAATCGTGGGATCGTCCATAGCGTGGGCATAGTGTTTCAGGACAATTCCGGCGTCTTTCCATCCGCCCAGCTTGGCCACCGTCTTAACGTCGATGCCTTTGCGCAAGAGCGTTGTAGCGAAGCCGTGGCGGCAACAATGCGGTGTCATATCCTCAATCCCGGCGCGCTCTGTAACGTTGTGCCAGACTTTGTAGACGCTGCCCCGCGAGGCATAGCCGAACACTAGGTCTTCGGGGTTGCGGTTGGACGGGATATTGGCGAGGGCGGCAATAACAGGCGCAGGCAGGTGAGCTTCGCGCTCGTGCCCGGTTTTGGTTTGGTTGATGCCAGCCTTGCGTTTGGTCAAATCGATGTCAGCCCATGTCAGTGCGACCGCTTCGCCAATACGGGCCCCGGTGCCAAATAGGAACAGGGTGAGTGCGGCAAGGTGGGTCAGCCCGTCTTTCTCGGCCTGACCGGCGAAAGCTTTGACCCATTCGGCAGTTGCCGGAACCTTGATTTTTGTATCCTCGGGAAACCGCTTTACTGAAATTTTGGAACACCAGCCCATTTCGGCGGCGTGATTGATGATTGCTTGCGTCGGAACAATAACCTGGCGGTTGCGTGTTGCCCCTTCGACTTCTGGGTAGAGGTCGAATGATGACTGTTTGATTGCGCCCGCCGAGATGTCGCGCAGTTTGGTATCCTTCCAAAAGTCCTCGATCTTTTCAAGGAAACGGGTGGATTTCTCGGCGTTACGATATGCGATTGCTGCTTGGGCCATGGTTACGTGCGCCCCCGGTCCATCGAGATGACTGCGCCATGCGTTTGTTTCGACTTCCGACGCGACCCGCCTTGCGGTTTCTTTGTTCTCTGTGCCTGTAGAGCCGCGTAATCGCCTTCCGGCAACGGTGCCCCGGTAGTGCCAGACTTGGCCTCGGCGGTAGAGCTTGAGTGACATTTCAGGGCCTCCTCAAAGGCTTCGACGTGCTCGGGGAACAAGACAACTTTCCGGCCAATCTTAGTATATGTTTGAAATTCCCGAACCTTTTCCCGCATGACCCGCTCCGAAACACCAAAATGCGCCGCCAGATCGGCGGGTGTGGTGTAGTCAGGGAGAAGGGCAGGGGTGGTCATGGGTTAGCTGTCCTCCTCATCAACTGATCCAATTGCGGATTTTCCCAGTTCTTCGAAAGGGTTTCGGGCATCCTTGAGGCTGTTACCCAGATCCTCCAAGGGCGGTATTGCGGCCTTGGCAAACCTCTCCGCTTCCTGCTCAATTCCCTGAGCAACCGCCGCAAAACCTGATCTGGTGGACGCCGCTGCGACCTTGGCATATTCAATGTCAAGATATTCTGTCACCTCAAGTCGTGTTGCTCCCGATACAGCTTTCATGAAGTATTTTGATAGTTCTCGCTTCGATGAGGACATGGGGTAACTTTGCTCCCCGATTTGGCGCTGAAGGAACTCGAACTTCCAAGCGTAGGCGTCTGCCTCCTCCTTGTAGTCCCGAAAGCCGGTCCTTGTGAATTTTGGCCCCTCAATTTCAATGCAAGCCTTTAAGGAATGCCCATCATCTTCGACCCAGACTCTGTAAACTGTTAGGGCATCGCCTTCGTCGCAATCGAAGTAGTGCGAACACAGGCGAGAAAGCGCGCCCCCAAAAGTGACGGGAGGACCGTCTTCATGAAAACAAGGTGGCAAATAGGGGTTGCCATTCACGTCACACCCTACCACGTTTTCCGGTTCGATTTGACGATACTCACCACCATCATCCGGATCGATTTCAGTGATGAATGCAGGTAGCGCCATAAGCTTCCGGATAGCGGCAGGAGCTTTTGTCGGAGGATCATTTACTAGACATGCGGCTATTGCAGATGCGAAGTCGTTCGGTGTCATGTCTGGCGAATGAATGCCACGACCACCAGTCGTGAAGAGGCCATCCGCACGGATTACTTTTATTAACGAATTCGCTCGCGGTTCATCGTCATGGAGTGCGGAAATCATAAGTTGTTTGATGTCTGAAAGTTTTGCCATGACTACGGAATAGCATTCCAATAACCGCTCGTCAACCTCAATGGAATAATGTTCCGATAACTTTCATTCCCTAGTGAGAGTGTTTTCATTAAGACGCCTTCCCGGCGCGCTCCAACTCCTCGCATTTGTCGATCAGGTCGTTGGCCATGCTTTCGGCCAGCTCAAGTGTTTGATCGATACCGCGCTGTTGCATGGGGATAGAGCCGCAGTCGTTGTCGAAAGCACAGTATGCTACCGCAATGATGCTGCGGAGGCGGTAGGCTAGATCGCTGGCCTGATGTTTAGCAACGTAGGCTTCGCTAACTTTGAGCAAGGTCATGCCGTCACCTCCGGAAGGTTCACGCTATCAAGGGCCTTGTCGATTTCCTTGATCATGTCTTCGGCGATGTAGATTAAGGCGGCTTGCCCATCTCCACATCCATTGCAACCTTCCAGGTGTGAGATCGCTTTAATCACGCCATTCAAACGACAGGTCTTGTGCTGCACGTCTTCAATGTAGGCTCGCAGAGCAAAGAGGCTTTTTGTGTGGTCGATCATTGCAGTGCCTCCCGTGCCTGATTGTGCGCTGCCATAACAAGCCCGCGCTCATCGCCCAGCCAGAACCAATCAAGGCTCATGCCGGTTGTGTGGGCGTACATGATGATTTCATCAGAGAACGTCTGATCCTTGCCCTTGCTGTAAACAATCCGTTCCGGTGGCGTGGTGTTGGTCCATTCGGCGAACAGAGCAAGGCGCTCCATGCACTCGGCAGGCAAGCCGGGGTTGTTCGCGGACTCCGCGTTAACATTGGTCATGAGTTTTCTCCTTGGGTTTGGCGTTCGATCTTCTCGATAGTGAAACCAACCTTTTCGAGTTCTGGCTTCAACTCTTCGGGGGCAACATCCACACCATCAATGACCAGAACTTGTTGCTGATAGTCGATCAGTATGCGGTCATGGTTTTTCATCCGCTCACGAATAGCGCGGATCACTTCGCTGTTCTGAGAGGAAGCGTTCTGTTCTGCCTGAGAGGCAATCCAGTCCTTTAGGGCAGCGGGCAACCGGAGTTGCATTGGTTTGGGTTTGGTCATCTGAATCACTCCATAGTGTCCATATGACACTATATGTCCAAATGACACTATTGCGTCAAGTGAAAAATATGTCCAAATGACACCATGAATGAAAAACGCGCACTCAACGATAAATTTATGCTTCGATTGCCCGATGGAATGCGGGAGCAGATCAAGGAATCAGCCGCCAAGAACAGCCGCTCTATGAATGCAGAAATCGTAGTTGCGTTAGAGTTGTACTTTGGAATTGTGGGCGACGAACGAACGCCGGAACACCAGACCGGCCAGAACCTTGTCGGTCTTCCAGAAGAAGAGCAGCTACGGAAGATTATCGCCGGATCGGCACACACAATGTACCAAGAGATCAAGAGAGCTTTGAGGGCACCCGAGCCTGATTTGAGCAACCCACCTGACATCCCACCGAGAACTGATGAGGAACTGGAGCAGCTCCGCAAAGAAACGGAGTAACCAAAATCCACAGTTGAGCCAGAACCACCCGTCAGGCTCCTCTCCCCATTACTTCATCCAAAAGTAACGAGTTTGTTGAGGTTGGTACGCATTTTGCTGGGGTGTCAATTGGCAGAAGGCGACCACTCTTCTTGGAACAGCCGCCTTGTAAACCCGTCTATTTTTTGGGTTTCTTCATTGTCTCAACAACGTGCGTAGATTTGTTCTGTTGAGCCTTTTTCACCGTCGTAAATTTACCAGTCTTAGCGCTGCGTCCGACTTTGTATGTCGATTTGGCCATTGTCTCTCTCCTATCTTCGAATTGTGTAGAGAGGTGGGGACCAAAGCCCCCACCCAGTTCTTACATCATCGCGGCGGCTTCGCTGCCTGGATGAAGACGGCCGTGTTTAACATCGCTAATCCGACCGGGATTAACGTCAAAATCCGCAGCGATGCGGTTTTGAAACTCGCCACGCCCAATCCGTTTCCAGATTGCCACGGCATCTTTAAAAGAAAGCTTTTTGCTCGGCCTTCGGTAGTCATTGCGCATAATACGCCTCCAATTTTGGAGCCGTTTAGGGGTTGACTAGAAAGGTCCGATATGGGTAATAACCCAAGGTACTAACGTAACTTTCGCCCCTAAACGGCGTTTAGTTTAGCCGCAAACTCCTGCAAGAGTTTGCGGCTTTTTACGTTATAGAATCATATTCATGATTCCGCAAGGTTAATGGCGCGCCAATTTCTGGAAATCGCCACACAGCCACTGAGGCGGGACCTAGGAGGGCGTTATTCCGGGGTGGCATATGCCCCCACGCAAAACGGAAAAAGTCGCTCATAGCGACGAATTACCCCCTGTTTGCGCTAAATGTGTTTTTGTTCTCACTTTGGTCTTGTGGCGCTATTTAGTGTCACCTCACCCCATCGCAGCATCAAACAGAGCAGGCGTGAGGGCTGCTTTCTGGGGTTTCTCGCCCTTACCCACGGCTTCCAACCAAGCGCTGTCCATTTGGATCAAAATGTCGACATGGTGTGGTTGCAAAGGCATCCGACTTAGGCGCGCCCACGCCTCGATCTCCTGATATGTGATCGGGTTTGATCCCCACTGGCTGTAACTGCGAGTCCGACAAAGCGCTGTGAAAACCTGCCACAACAGTATCCCGGCTTCAGGTATTACGACTCGCTTGCCTGATATCGCCTGCGTGGTGATAGCCTCTTTCAATTGAGAGGTAAGTCTTTCATAGCCTCGACTAAGCATCTTTCTCCATCAAGTTTGATGGCAGCGGATCACCACGTTCCGGATCAATCGGTTCACCAATAACATCTTCAGGCCAGCGGTGTGCCACCCAAGAATTCATCATTCCGTTTTGAAACAAAGCCAATTGGATGTATCCGCCAGCATTGAATGGCACGGGCATTCCGTCTTGGTTCGTCTTGCCACTGTCGTTGCGGCCTGCGCAAATCATACGAGTCAGAATCTCGACATCGTCTTTTCCGTTGCCGTCGAGGAGGCCAAAACGCTCTAGAGTTTCTTTCGGGGGACCTGCGGATGCCCACATACCGTCGGGTAGTTCATGTAGCTCCCAGGGCTTCAGCTTTGTGATTTCCCCTGTCTCAGTGTTCCAGGCCTCTTTCTCGTAGGTCATGCAGCGATATGCCTTGTACGTGCCAGCTCGACGGGAAAACCCCGCAACAACCACGTTCGTCTTGGCATCATCGAACATGTACATTCCTTGGTTTTTCATGTGGATGTGTGTGGTCAAAACGAGATCGGGCAATACGTCTAGCAAATCATCGAACTCATTCACAGAACCCGGCATGTTCCATTGGAGAACGTAGTTGAAACCGCCAACACCGGTGATTCCCATGATGCAGTCATACTCGGGCATTAGCGTCAGCTTTGAAATGTACCCTTTGACACAACCGTCATCAGGGTCTGAACACACCCCGTCGCCCGCCATTAATGCGTATTGGTCTGTGACAATACAGGCGACTACACTCATTTTGTTTTCCTTTCGACAATCAGTTCAGGCCCACCTTCGCAGCCGGGCACAAGCCCACCTTGTGCAAATCCTGGAGCACCATTGTTGATCGCTTCTAGCAGCCCGAGAACACCCGGTTTTTTAACTTGGCCCGCGTTAACAACATACTCGCCTTTATGGACCACACCGGCAACCTGATGCTTTGCTCCTACGCCCGTATACCCGCCGGAAGCAAACCCCAAGAGGCCTTCCAAAAAGCCGCCGCCACCTGCCCCACCAAAGATGCCTGATATGCCCTTTAGAAGCTGCATCTTGGCCATCTCCATCAGCAAATCAACAACCGCTTCCTTGGCAGACTTTGACCCATCCAGGATGCTCCCGAACACATCCGTCATGGCATCGGCTCCGCGCTCTGCCGCATCTTCCATCTGTTCCAGCTTGTTTGCCGCATCGTCAGCCGCATCACCTGCATTCACATAAGCTTCAGCCAGAGCATCAATCTCAGCCTGCAATTCGGGTGTGATTTCCTTACCTGCCTTCTGGGCTGCTAAAAGCAATTCCGCCCGTTTGCGCGCATACTCAAGTGATTGCCCGTATTGGCCCCCACTGGCCGCTGAGGCGATCAGGGCCGCTGCCTCGGCCTCAAGAGCCGCTGTGCGTTCCCGGATCGCCGCAGCCTCTCGCTCGTATTCATCAGCCCTTGAACCACCCCCACCTGATGGATCATCATCAACGTCAAAGGAGGCATCAACACTAGGCAAGCGAGGGCGAATGCTGCTTTTTGGTGCCAGCTTGCTTGTTGGCCGGTTGCTGCCACGTCTTTGCGGACCATATGTGATCTCACCATCGGTACTGCCAGGAAGCTCGGCCTTGAGCGTTCGAGAGTCATCGATCACGCGTCTTAACGCTGCGCCAATTCCGCCGATAGCCTCAATGACCCCGGAAAATCCCTGCTCGTCAATCGAAGCCAATTCTTTGGCTAGGGCATCGGCTTCCTCAACCAGCCCAACCACTTCGTTCTCAAACTCTGACGCTTCAATCTGGCCGTTTTCCAACTGGTCAACGGATTCCTTCAGTCCAGCCATGACATCGGCCAGCGCAAATCGAACTTCCTCATTGTCGATTTCAAACACACGAACCCCATCAGGGCCGGTCATGCGATTTATGAGGCCAAACAACTCGTCATAGGTTGCATGAAGTTCACGCAAGTCTTTTGCGTGTTTCTTTAACAGGTCTTCGCTTCCCTCCAATTGCTCAGTAATGTCGGAACCCAGAACCGCCCGTCCACGATCCGCTTCACCAAATATTCCGTCCAGATCGTCTTTGGCTGACAGAATGCCCTCAATGCCTTCAGCGAAGGCCACGGCAATCTCTTTACCAAACCGCCCCATTCGGGTTTGCAGAGCTTGAAATTTGCGGTCCAGTTCATCGGCTTTCGCGATCATTTCTTCATCGAAAACCGCACCAACATCATGAGCGGTTCGAATGGTGTCACGCAGCTTGCCCTCACCTTGACCCAATAGCTCCACAAAACGCTCGCCTGCCGTGCCGCCAAACACTTCATCTGCCACACGGATCTGTGCCGCCTTGTCCAATTCCTCCATGCGTCGGATGATTTCCATCATCAGTTTAGAAGGATCTTTCAATCCGTTTTTGAGCTTCTTTGCTGAAAACCCAAGTCTGCGAAACGCTTCCTCCGCAGGCCCCTTGCTGGTTACTATGAACTCATCGGCCCGGATGTTGAGTTCTTTGAAACCATCCACAAGTGCGTCAACTTCGATGCGGTTTTGCTTGGCAACAAATGCCCATTCCTGAAATGTTTTTGCGTCCAGTCCCGACCGCTTGGCTTCATCGCCAACTACTGCAATGCCCTTAATGGTATCGTTTATATTGCTGGAAATCCCGGCGAAGGCGGCTGTCACAACTGAGCCTGCAAGCCCCGCTGCCATAGCCTTCGAAAAAACGCCAATCTTTGTCGACGTGGTGGCCAGAGCCTTGTTAATCGAGGTTGTGGACCGCAACATGTCGCGTTCCATCTGGCGCGTTGCGGAACGCGATCCGCCACGCAGGTGCTTGTAGGACCGAGTCCCGGTGCGCTCAGCGCGTTTCATTTTCTTTTCGAAATCCCACACCCGCGCTTCAAGCTGCACGATAAGCTGTTCTTTGTCAGACATCTTTCACCTCAGGCCAAGTACATTTCATCATCAAACCAATCCGCATCCGTCACGAATTGAACATCCCCTGCCGCACAACGCGCCACCGCCATTGCACAGGCCACGGCACCATCAATTTTGTTGCCGCTCTTGCCCTTGTGGAATGAACGGTTGCCGGACTGGTCGATATGCAACTGGATGTTTTCAAAGTTCCATCGCAGGATCGGGTGCCCTGCATGTTTTAAGCGTCCCGCAAGAATTGCCCGCTCCAGCTCCTTGACTGCTGGTGCCATCGAGACCCAACCTTGCCGAAACTCCACCGCTGGCAGTCCATCGTCGTTCAGATCAGCCATCATTGACCGCCCATAGGTCGGGTCAAAGGCAATCTCCCTCACGTTGTAGGTGGCGCAGAGTTCCCGAATATGAGCCTCAACGGCCCTCAGATCGACTGTATTACCTGGTGTGGGGATGATATAGCCGTCCTCTGCCCAAGAAACATAATCGACGCCGTGGCGCTCACCCCGTGCCCTCAGATTATCTTCCGGGCAAAAGAACCATGGAACAACCTGATAGCCGTCCTGTCCGTCCTCAAAGGCCGCGACAACGCATGTCAGGTCTTCGTTCTTGGATAGGTCCACACCGAGGAAACAAGGAGCCTGCACCATCTCCAGTTCGTCCAAATCCACCGCATGGTCGCCTCGGTCATAAACCCGCATTTCCACGAATGGCGAGGTGCTTTGATCCAGCCACATATTGAGGTTGAATTGCTTGAAGCTGTCCCGCTCAAAGGGGCTGTGTTCGGCTTTGCGGGCCTTATCTCTGAAACCGGCAATATCCGGGTAGCCATGTTGCAAGCCGGGGTTCACATCGAACCAAAGTTGCTCATCTTTCCAATCGTCCTCGGCTTCCGCCATGAAGATCACAGGCAGCGTGGCCGAGTCGTCAATTTCTCCCTTCTGAACCTTGATGGCATAGGACACGGTTTCCCAAGCGAGGTTTTCTTGCCCCCTCCCGGATGTGGATGCGACAATCATCAGGGTTTCCGGCACCTTCACAAGTGCCGAGTCCAGCGCCTCCCATTGCCTCAGACCCGCGCGGCCCTGCCATGCATGGAGTTCGTCGGCAATCACCACGTTGGGCGTCTTGCCGTGCTGTACCTTACCGTCAGAAGCTACCGCGATGTAGCGGCTGCGTTTCTTCTGATAGGTGATCCGGCTCACATATTCCCGAACCGACAAATGCTTTCTGAGACGGCTATCATCGTCCACGATCAGCGCGGTTTCATTGAAAAGCTCCATGGCCTGCTCGTGCGCCGATGCGGCAGACACAATCAACTCGCCCGCTCGGCTTTCTGGACCGATCAGGTGCAACAATGTGATGCCAGCGCAAAGGCTGGTCTTGCGGTTGCCCCGAGGCAACAAAAGAACTACCCGGCGCACAACGCGGGTTCCGTCCTCATTGCGAGGCCCATAAATCCGGCGAATGGTTTTCTCAGCCCAAGGGTCCAGTTGAAACGGGTGGCCGGGTGCCGGGTTTTTTGGGTGCTTAAGGCGTCGAAGCCATTCCACAGCACGTTGGCCATAGCCCAGAGGATCAGGGATTTCTGTTTCGTCTTCAATCCACGAGGGAATCATCATCGTCGTCATCCCTTATGGTTGGCCGTGATCGAGAGACGGGTGTCAGGCCCAACTCTGCCGCAAGCAGTCTGGCGCGGGTCATGGCATCGGATTGAATGCCTACGCTGGGGTTGCGCTTGAACACCCCGTCAACATCGAGAACTGCGCCATAGACCTGAATATGAGTTTCGGCCTCGCGAACCATTCCGGTTGCGATGCAATAGTTTTCCAAAGACCCGAGATCAGCCACGGTCAAAATCTTGCGCTCGGCTAGGATCGGCATGACTCGGTTCCACTCATCCGCTGCCTCATCGGACAACCAGGCAGGCGGGCCCAAATCGGTGATGGCCTCAGGATCTTCCTTCAAATGTGGTTTGGTCCCTCTCATGTATCTGCCCCCAATCGTTCGCAGCGCAGTTCCAGCCCCTTGCGGTGCCCTATCTCTGCAACTTCCTTGATGTTGAAACGATCCCCGGCAAACAGAACGCTATCAGCGCCGGTAAGCCCCTCCAGAAACCTTGTGCGGAACACGATGGCCTCCCTGTCACCTGCGCCTTGTGCGTTGATGAACTCGGCAGCACTTCGGGTTTCAATCTCGGCCCTGAGCCGCGCATGATCGGTCCAGACCATTTCCGGGGTGCCGTATTCGTTCACGCCATTGGTGAAGCGTTGCACCACTATCAGGCGGCGTAGTTTTCCAGACTTCATGACAAGGCCTCGCTCACCAGCACTTCCACCGTGACGATGGCGTGTGATGTTTCCCCGTCAGGGTCGCGTAGAGGTCGGATATTTGAGACATGCCAGTTCACCGCGTGGTATCCGGTATCAAGATCGAAACTGCTCCAGTGCAGGGCATTTCGAACAGCCCCGGCAATGCGTTTCACCCCTTCCAGAGACGCCTCACGCTTCCAGATATGGATCGTGTGATAAACCCGCGTCCGGTTGCCGTGCATGGCATCTTCATCGACCATCTGAGACTCGCCCAGAATGATTGAAGGGTTGGGCGCTGGCCGCTGGTTGCGGTCCAGTATGCTGACCGCTGGCACAAGGTCTGTGACGGCTTGTGTGGCCACGAGGCGCGCCCTGATGGCTTTCTGTACAACAAGGTCCACACTCATTTGCCCGCCTCCTTTATCGCCTTGGACATGGAGCGCTTGATGCGGTTGGCACTGCGTTTTTTCAGAAGCCGATAAGATGGCCAGAAAAACGGCTGTGCTGGCGCTTCAATGGTCCCGTATTCCACAAGGTGCGGATAGCGAACCTCAGAGTTACCCACTGTGATTGCCACGGCGTTTGATGGCACAACTTTGGACCCACCGGGTTGCGAGTAGGAGGGCGTCAACCTTTCCGGTCCTGTGATCTCAATACTATCTTTCAGTGCGCCCGAATCCTCTGGCGCAAGTGCTTCCATGGCTTCGGCCATTTCTGTCGCGGACTTCATCAGCGCAGGCTCAATGTCTTTGCGAACCTTCCTTGGGATCGTTCGCATCCGCTTCTGAAAGCTCTTGAGACCCCCATCCCTCAAAATGTGTACTCCCGATATTCCGTCACAATTTCCGTGACACCAAACGGGATGGCTCGGGATGTTTCCCCGGCGGCTTCGCGCTGTTCATACCACCACGCGGCCAATTGGCTGACTGCCTCGACAAGCGCGGGTGGGATTGCGTCTTGATCCTGACCACCAAAGTTCTCCTCCACCTTGAAGCCAAGAAGGCGCTCAACGTGGTTTTGGGCAGCCGAGATCAGCCGCCCAAGCAAGGCATCATCGACGCTGCCGATGTCATCGGTGAACGCCAGATGCTCTTTCAGTTCATCAAGGGTCAGGATTGCCATGTGTTAGGCCTCCGCTGCGTCCACGCGGGTGTAGGCTGTCTGAACCCATAGGGTCGCGTTGAGGCGCAGCACATTGTCAGCGCTTTCCGGTGCCTCATTTGCGGCCCCGACTTTGGCCAGACAATAGCGGGCGCTTGGGGTGCCCCCGGTTGGCGCGTCGTCAAACTCTACCTTGAAGGCATAGTCATCAGGCGTCTTTTCAGCCGCAATGAGCCCGATCTGTCCTGCGTCGGCATAATCAGCGCCAAACACCACTTCCAGCGTTCCGGCATCGCGTGTGCCTTTCAGGCGGCGTGTCCGGCCATCACTCAAGGCCGCAAAGGCGATTTCGTTAGAGCTATCACCTAGAGGACCGATGCTTTCGAGTTCTTTGCACTCGACCCAAGACAGGGCTTCATAGCCTGACTGATCTGGCTCAGAGGTTTGGGCGGTAGTGCACATGTAGAACTTGGCACCATTAGAAGAAAAGATCATTTCAGATCCTCCGTGCTTGAGCGCCGTTCCTCACGTTGCTTGGCGCTTGAATGACAATTGGTGCACAGGGGTTGCCAGTTCTGGCGGTCCCAAAAGAGGGGCGTGTCGCCTCTGTGCGGGGTGATGTGATCGACAAGGCTGGCAGCCCCGCCGCATCGCTTGCAGCGTCGGTTTTTCCTAAGAAAAGCCTTGCATTCGCGCTCCCAGGTGCCGTTGTAGCCACGGGCACTTGAGTTTGGTCTTTGTCGGTCATGCCGTGCTTTGCGTTCTGTGTCGGCTTTGCGTTCACAGGGACACCGAACACCAGCCGCGACCCTGTGCCCGCAGGCACATATCCGTGGTGGCTTGTTTGGCATGACAATCCTTTCATCGTCTGGACGAGGCCCATGACCCCGCCCTTGACGATCCCGCCACCCTTGGCCCCCAGACTGATGGAATCCCACACGCGACAAGGGAGGGTGGCTTTCGCTATTGGGCTGATCGTATCGCCCTCAAAAGGAGTCGCGCAGGGCATCTCTTAGGCCTCCGGACGGTCGCGAAGGTCGCCCAGAACCGCGACGGCACCCGCCGCGATGCTGGTCCCGCCTGCCTTGGTCAGTACGATCCGCGCGTAGCGCTTGTGGCCGCGATAGCCGAGGCGGTACGTCGAAGCGGCTTCGAGGGTCGCTGGCGCATCACTGTTCACCTGAGTGGCAGCAACGTCCGTGAAATCCCCCGGAGTGGTTGTGTCGCTTTCCTGAAGCTTGGCGCTGAAATCACCCGAGGACACGATGGCCCCGGTGTTCAAAACAAATGCTGCGCGGCCTGCGTTTTTCAGGTCGATGGCATCACCGTCCTTGGAGGCCGATTGAACCGCCGGGGCGATTGCCGCCTCGGCTTTGATGTTGGAATACAAATCTCGCATCGTCTCTTCTCCCTTACGAGGTTGCCATTTTGAGCTTGCGGAACTTGGCCGCTTGCAGAACGCCACCAGTGACCCGGCGCGTTGCGTGAATGCGGGTGATCCCCTCAGTCGCTCGGCTGTAAGGGTTGACCAGTGTGGACATCTGGACCCGATCCACGATCCGGTAACCTGAGAAGTCGCCGTACATGATCGGGAAGGCCCCACTTGCGATGTCGGGCATATCGACCATCTCAACCACGGGACGGCCCAGAATGGTTTCCGGCTGGCCTGCCTGGAAGGATGGTTGCCAGAGGAACCGCCCATCACCGTCTTTCAAGGTGCGCAGAACGCCCAAGGTGGTGCCGTTCATCACCCAAGTGCCCGCGTTGCGGTACATGGCTGGCATTGCGTACATCAGCTTGATAAGCGGGTCCGATGCCAGAGTTGTCGCGTGGCCGTTCAGGGTTTCGGAAATCCCATCATGAACCATGAAGCCTTCTGGCTGGAGAACACCATCGCCATTGACGAAGGCTGCGCCCTCTTTTTGCCCAAAGTCCTCTGCCAGTGCGAGCCGCACCTCTGCTTCTGCTTGGCCTGAACTATCAGCAAGAAGCTGGTTCGAAATGTCCACGTGCGTGGTCAATTCTTTCAGGTCCAGTTCCTTTTGGCCGAACGCGGGTTCCGATTCCTCCGACTCTTGGGTCTCACCACCCCACTTGGCATTGGTGACGCCAGTGCGGGCCGGATATTTCACAGAAGGGTTGCCTGTCTGGCGAACGCTTGCCACAGAACGAACAGGCGAGGTTTCAACCAGATCGCGGATGAACTCCGAAGACATTTCCGCTGGTGCCAGATAACCACCTTGCGGGTCGCTCGAAACCGTCAGTTCCTTGAGTTCTTCGGCTGGCGCATTGTTACCGAGGCGAAGATAAGACACAAACGCTTTGCGCTCTGCGCTAGGCTCGCCCTTGGTTTCACCACCACCGGGGCGATTTCCTTTGGCCTCCAGCTTGTCTAGACGCTCCACAAGTTTCGTGGTGTCGGACTTGTCTTCAATCTCTTCCAGCCGCTCATTAACGGTTTTGGTCAGATCTTCCAGCGCCTTCGTGACGATATCCGTTGGTTCGTCGTCGCCCCCGTCTTTGAGGGTCAGGGCTGTACTGCCAAGCAGTTCTTTGGTCTTCAAGTGTCGCATATTGATTTACCTCTTAGCGATCTGCGCCGAGGCGCGTTGAAGGGATGCGGCAAGGCGCAATGCCTCAACCGCAGATTTTGCGGACGTGACCTGCGCGCCCGGATGCATTGGTAGCGTCACGAGAGATGCCTCTAACAATTCGAGTGATTTGATAGTGCGGCCCCCGCCCTTGCGCGTGATGGCATCTTTGGTGACAAAGCCGATTGAGATGCCGCGCACGGCCCCGGATTTCACAAGGGCGCGTACTTCTCGGGCGCGTGGCACGTCATCGATCAGGAGTTGACCTGAGATGTGCAGCCCGTCCGATTTTTCTTCGGCAACATTCCAGGCACCCACCGGGTCATTTTGGTCATGCCCAAACAGCATAGGCATTGGCAGCGAAGTTGATTTGAAGGCTCCCGGTTCGATCCAGTCTCCGACCCGATCTCCCTGCCCGAACTTCCAGGCAATGCCCGAAATCTGGCCATCTTCTGCCGCAAGAATTTTGGTTTCAACAAAGGCTCTCTCCATCAGATTGCCCCCCGAAAGTTGGAACGATCCGATGCAAAGGTGTCTACCTGCGCTTGCACCCATGACGCGGCCTTCAGGAACCGAATGACGTTGGCTTGGGAAAAGGGAATGGATTGACCATCTTCCATGATCTCCCAGCCCAGCACACAGGCAGCAAGGCACTTGATGCGCAGGCGTTCACGAACCGCCGCAGGCACCCGGCCTTTCAGGTCGGCAAGCTCGGCCATGTCGTCAGCCAATTGCAGGCTGGCGCGGTTCTGGGTCACGCTATCAGGCCCCGCAATGCGCAGTTTGATCCCGGTTGGCTCGCCATTGACCGGATCAACCAATTCAAGTTCGCGACCGCGATCCTGATCCTGTGCGTCTGCAATGATCTCATTCAGTTGCATCATCGTCCTTCTCGGCGGGTTTGGGTTCGGTGTTGATGTGCGGGTTGGCGAACTCATCGCCGCCCTCGTAAGGCTGCAAGCCAAGCCATTTCCGGCCCTCGTTCGGGTTGATCGTCCGGCTGGCAACAAGGCTGCTAATGGTGGTTGCACGGGTGTTCAGATCGGCCCGTGTCAGGTCGTCCCGATCAAAGCGAATGACGCGATCCGCGCGTTCGTCTGGCAGGAACAGGCCCCGGCGCAGCGCGCCTTCAAGCGCCCGCAGCCACGGCTCAAGGCAGTAAATCAGGAACTCTCGCCCCAACTGTTCGGTGTTTGACCAAGTGGCCCGGTCCAGCTCAAAGAGCATGGAAGGCGGCACACGAAAGGCGCGGGCTATTTCGAGGATCTGGAACTTGCGGTTTTCGAGAAACTGAGCGTCAGTGCTGTTGAGCGTGTAGGGAACAAACTCGGCACCATCGTAAAGGATGGCTGTCCGTCCGCCCGAGTCTTCGCCCTCATGGGTTGCCCGCCAAGCTGTGCGGGCCTTCTTAACGCTTTCTTCGCCCATGCCCTTGGGAAACATCAGAGCGCCGGAGGGTCGGGCACCACGGCCAAACAGGCGGGCCGCGTGGCGCTCCATGACGTGCGCAACCCCGATGGCCTCTGCGGCCAGCGAAAGAGGCGCTTTGCCAAATGGGCTGCGAAGGTGAATGATGTTTGCCGATGGCTCGGGCTTGTTGTTGATCCTGTAGCTGGGTTCCTGCGTGTCCTGGTCATATTCGACCGTGATAACGCCGGGTTTGTAGTGAATGATTTCCTGAGGAACACCGCCCACCCGGTTTACCCAAGCCAATCCGCCCTGATCCTTTTGTAGCGCGTCTGCAACCAGATCCCGGATCAATTCGTATCCAGATGTCCATTCGTTTGCTTCGCCATGCAGGAGGTCATAAGCCGGATCATCATTGACCACTTGGCTTTCGTCTGCGGTCTTCACTGACACGTCCAGACTTGCCGCAGCTTCGGAGATAACGCGAATGGCCGAGGACACCGCAGGCACCTTGAGCGCCAGTGAGCCGGTGACAGAAACGCCGGTGTTCGTCGGCGTCACGCCAAAGATCTCATTCAGCCAATCTTCGGGGCTGGTGAGAGATTTAGTCTCGGGTTTCGGTTTGCGTGTAAATGGCCATATCATGCAGCCAATTTACAAGGAGCACTTGGGGCATATTAGCTACCAAGGCATTGCAGAACCTATCAATTCCACACATTTGCTATTTGGCCTGAAATCCAGATTCTTGCAAATATTGCGCAAGTGTCCCCCCGCCGGTCCCCATGGAGTTCGGAAAGTCTCAGACCACCCCCGCCCCTAAGTCATGAGGGTCAGCTTGTATCTGTCCTGCTCCTTCAGTGTATCCTCGATTGACCGAAAGGTTGTTGCGGCAATGTGGAATGCAAGCCTGTCACCCTCAGTCAACTGATAGCCATCGGGTGCCAAGGAAAGGCGAAACAGTTCATCAATGAGCTTGTCTGTGTCCATCGCAGCGACCATCATTCATCACACAACTCAATGCCAGACATGGCCGTGTATGCTGCACATGCCTGCCGCGTGATTGCCCGTGACACAGCGCGATCCACAAACTTAACCTTGACAGGTGTGCCCGTGTAGTGCTTGCCAGTTGGGCCATTGGTAAAGGCTATGCCCTCGGAACTCTCGTGCAGAGCACAGCCATGGATGCGCATACCCGAAATAATCAGGTCAAAGACTGCGAGCAAGCGATTGCCTGCTTGGTTGGGTTTGCCGTCGATAATTGCCAGCGTTGCAATGGTGGGTGTGTCAGTCATGTTCTGTTCCTTAGCCAGTGATTAAGTTCGGTGCGGGTCGCATAGTATTTCTTCGTGCCCTCTGGTTTGTAGATCGGCACGTTGGGTCTGGCCGCGTAGCGACGTGCTGTAGCCTCTGAGATGCCAAGTGCATGGGCAATGCCTGTGAGACCCCAGATGTGCTCTGTGCCCTTGGTGATTGCGTCGAAGCGATCTGCTGTGAGTGGTGGATATGCTTTCTTCATTGCCTGTCCTGTCTTTCTGTTAGACACATCTCTCCCCCTTTCTGCCGTGGTATGTCCCTCAGTGTCGGGGACGCCACGCTGGAGACCATCCAGAGCCTTTCGGCTGCATACTCGGTTGTCCTTGCCCTCGCGGGCCGCTCCTCTCGGAACGTCTGCCGGTGCATTTTCTAGGGCTGCACCACCGTGGGTCGACTTGACTGGGGGTCTATTCCAGCCCTCTCGGTTGCCACGGCGTTGGACCCTCACGAGGCTTTCGCGCCACGGACCAGGTTGGAATGGGGACACCAGTGCCTGGATTGAGTTTTCTTTGCCCGTTATTTCCGTTGGGACGGGCCAAGACACCTTGGGCGGGTTTGGACACGGGAACCCTGCTAAACCGTGGCACAGCTCTTTCGGCATCGCGTTTGCGAGGCGCTTGGGAGAAGCCGTGCATAAACCCTTGTGGGTAGAGTGCGCCGTGTCAGCACACCCTCAAATGCACAGCGCTATTCCAAGACGCTGAACTCGCCCCCCTCATTGCCGCCATGCGTGAACAGGTCAGTGACCAGGCCGCGCATGACAGACAGTTGCTTCGGGGAGGGTCGCCAGTTGCGGCGATGGCATTGCTTGATGATGGAGTGCGCAAAGTTGCGGGACCAATCGTTCCCTGCCCTCTCTGCAATGGAGGGCATGTAGTAGACCAATCGTTCGATCTCGGAGGGGGTTGCGCTCTGGAAGGCCATTATGAAGCCTCCCCATCTGCGCTCAGGTGCGCTTTTAGAAGATCCGCCGCCGCGTCGGAGTTTTGCGACAGGATGTCAAAGATGTTAGCCGCATCAGCAAGGTTAAGGAGCAGGCCTTTTATCTCGTCTTGCTCAAGATGGACGTCCCATTCGGGATCGTAAAAATCCCCATCAGTTTCAGGTGTCTGCTTCCAGATTTCGACATTGCGTTGCACCATCCGCTCGGATGAGCGCAGTACCTCAGCAGCTTTGCCGCAGTAATCCTTGAGGTTCATGCTAGACCTCCCCGTCCATCGTGTTGAACAGGGCCGCTGAGGCCGTGCGATAGCCGTCTGCCTCGCCCAGCGAGCGCAGGGCCACAAAGGCCAGCGCGGCAAGCTGATGGTGGTCAAGGCGGGCTTGTAGGATCGGGCGCAGGCCCATCCATGCGTCCGAGGTGTCTAACCAGGCGGCGTACCCAATGGCTTTCGAGAGCCGTTTAATGTCGTTTGGGATGTTCCCAGCTATTGATGTATCAGGGCATTTTGCGGTATTGTTGCTGAGTATCTTTCCGTGAGTGGTTTGATATTCAATAGCGCCGTTGACCTTTGCCGAGGTCGCGGCGTTTCCCTTTTCGGTGGGAACAAAACGAGTTTCCGTTGTGTCAATTTTGTGCCAATCGGAAACACACGTTCTCGCTCCGTTCTGGTTCGGGGCGTCGTTTTCTGCATTTGAAGTGTCTTTTTCTCTTGCTGATTTATCTGGGTTTACATAGGTGTCGCGGCGGGACACCTCTCCCCAACGAGAGGCATATATCTGTAAGGATAGCATTGATGGCTACTCAGCAACCGGCAACGCGGCCGGCTAACCCGCGTTTTTCTTCTGGCCCCTGTGCCAAACCCCCCACATTCGATGTCACAAAACTCAGCAATGCCGCATTGGGCCGCTCGCACCGTGCCGCCATTGGCAAGGACAAGCTGAAGGCCGCAATCGAAGGCACGCGCGAGGTTCTGGGCATCCCCGCTGATTACAAGATCGGCATCGTTCCTGCGTCCGACACCGGCGCGGTTGAAATGGCGCTGTGGTCGCTCCTGGGCGAACGCAAAGTCGAGATGCTGGCATGGGAAAGCTTTGGCTCCGGCTGGGTCACCGACGTGGTGAAACAGCTGAAGATCGACGCCGAGGTCAAAACCGCCGACTACGGCCAGATCGTTGATCTCGCTTCGGTCGATTGCAACAACGACGTCGTCTTCACGTGGAACGGCACCACCGCTGGCGTCCGCGTTCCGAACGCTGACTGGATCGCGGATGACCGCGAGGGCCTGACCATCTGCGACGCCACATCGGCCGCCTTCGCGATGGACCTGCCCTGGGACAAGCTGGATGTGACCACCTTCTCCTGGCAAAAGGTTCTGGGTGGCGAAGCGGCGCACGGTATGCTGGTCCTTAGCCCGCGCGCCGTCGCGCGTCTGGAAAGCTACACCCCCGCATGGCCTCTGCCGAAAATCTTCCGCCTGACCAAGGGCGGCAAGCTGATCGAGGGCATCTTTACCGGCGCCACCATCAACACGCCGTCGATGCTGGCTGTCGAAGATTACCTCTTCGCGCTGGATTGGGCGCGTTCGGTTGGCGGCCTCAAGGGCCTCATCGCCCGCGCCGATGCCAACGCACAGGCCGTGTTCGACTTTTGCGATGCCAACGACTGGATCGCCAACCTCGCCGAGGATGTCGCGACCCGTTCGAACACCTCCGTATGCCTGAAATTCACCGATGACCGCATCCAGGACGGTGCAGCCTTTGCCAAGGCCGTCGCCAAACGTCTGGAAAACGAGAACATCGCACTGGACATCGGCGCCTATCGCGACGCCCCAGCCGGTCTGCGGATTTGGTGCGGCGGCACAGTCGAAACCTCGGATATCGAGACCATGCTGCCCTGGTTGGCGTGGGCCTTTGAAGCCGAAATCGCAGCGCAATAAATGATCGTGACAGGTCGGGTAGAGAATTTTCTAGAAAATTCTCCCACAAGGAAATTCTTCTAGAAGAATTTCTGTCCCGACCTGTCCCCCCAAATTCATTCAAAAGGACCAAGCTCATGGCCCCCAAAGTACTCGTCTCCGACAAACTCTCGGAAACCGCCGTTCAGATCTTCCGCGATCGCGGCATCGACGTTGATTTCATGCCTGACCTCGGCAAGGACAAGGACAAGCTCGCCGAGGTGATCGGCCAGTATGACGGCCTCGCGATCCGGTCGGCCACCAAGGCGACGGCGAAACTGCTGGAAAAAGCTGACAATCTCAAGGTCATCGGTCGCGCCGGCATCGGCACCGACAACGTCGACAAAGAGGCCGCGTCGAAAAAAGGTGTGATCGTCATGAACACGCCGTTCGGCAACATGATCACCACCGCCGAACATGCCATTGCGATGATGTTCGCCGTTGCCCGTCAGATCCCCGAAGCCAGCGCTTCGACCCACGCCGGTAAATGGGAAAAGTCCAAATTCATGGGCACCGAGCTGACCAACAAGACGCTTGGCGTCATTGGGGCTGGTAACATTGGTGGCATCGTTTGCGACCGTGCCCGCGGCCTCAAGATGAAGGTCATCGCTTATGACCCCTTCCTCTCGGAAGAAAAGGCCGACAAGATGCAGGTCGAAAAGGTTGAGCTGGACGAGCTGCTGACTCGCGCCGATTTCATCACCCTGCACGTGCCGTTCACGGATGCCACGGCCAACATTCTCAGCCGCGAGAACCTTGCCAAGACCAAGAAAGGCGTGCGCATCATCAACTGTGCCCGCGGTGGTCTGGTCGACGAAGAGGCGCTGGCCGACATGCTGCAATCCGGCCACGTTGCCGGGGCGGCCTTTGACGTGTTCTCGGAAGAGCCTGCCAAGGAAAACGTGCTGTTCAACCTGCCCAACGTGGTCTGCACGCCGCACCTTGGTGCCGCCACTACAGAAGCACAGGAAAACGTTGCCCTGCAGGTCGCCGACCAGATGTCGAACTACCTGCTGACCGGTGCCGTCGAAAACGCGCTGAACATGCCTTCGGTGACCGCCGAAGAGGCCAAGGTCATGGGTCCATGGATCAAGCTGGCCGATCACCTCGGCAGCTTCTCGGGCCAGATGACGGACGAGCCGATCAAGGCGATCAATATTCTCTATGATGGTGTTGTCTCCGACATGAACCTCGCCGCGCTGAACTGCGCTGTTGTGGCGGGCATCATGAAAAAGGCCAACCCGGATGTGAACATGGTATCCGCTCCGGTTGTCGCGAAAGAGCGCGGCATTCAGATCTCAACCACCAACCAGGACAAGTCGGGCGCTTTTGATGGCTACATCAAGGTCACCGTGGTCACCGAACAGCGCGAGCGTTCGATTGCGGGCACCGTGTTCTCGGATGGCAAACCGCGCTTTATCCAGATCAAGGGCATCAACATCGATGCCGAGATCGGTGCGCACATGCTCTACACCACCAACGAAGACGAGCCGGGCATCATCGGCGCCCTGGGTCAGACCATGGGCGAAAACGGCGTCAACATCGCCAACTTTACCCTTGGACGTGCCGACGTCGGGGGCGAAGCCATTGCGCTGCTTTACGTCGACGAAGCCGTACCCGCCGAGGCCCGCGCCAAGCTGGCTGAAACCGGCCTGTTCCGTCAGATCAAGCCCCTGCAATTCGACGTCGCCTGATCCGAACTGCACCGCCAAACACGACGCCGTCCCACACCCGGGGCGGCGTTTTTCGTTAACATGTGAAATTTTATTTTGCACAGGACAGCCTCTGGGTCTACGATGTGGCACATGACCGGAGCCCCCCCATGACCCTAGCCATACCCACCGATGACACGATCACCATGGACGATCTTGTGCGTGATCCTTACCGCATCTATCGCCGCCTTCGTGCCGAGATGCCGGTCGCCTTTGTGCCTGCGGTCGGGCGCACCATGCTGACCAAAGCCGCCGACACCAAAGCGGTCAAGGACAATCCGGCCCTGTTCTCATCCGATGACCCGAACACCCCGATGAAACGGGCGTTTCAGGCGCATACACTGATGCGAAAAGACGGCGACGCCCACGCCCGTGAGCGCGGCGCCATGGCCCCGGCCTTTGCGCCCCGAAATATCCGCGACCACTGGACCGGGATTTACACACAAATCGCAAAAGACTATGTGGCCCGGCTGCCGCGCGGCGAAGTTGTTGACCTCTTTGGGGCCCTTGCCGCGCCCTATGCGGCTCGGTGTCTTGCCAACCTTCTCGGCATCGAAAGCGCCACGGATGATCAGATGATCCACTGGTCGCAATCTCTCATCAACGGCGCGGGCAACTTCGGCGGGCTTGATGAGCCCTTTGCCATTGTTGACGCTGCGCATGAAGACATGAACGCGCTTTTTGATCGCGAAACCCAGCGCCATCTGACGGAACAGGGACCTTCTGCCCTGTCGGCCATGGCCAACGCCGAAAACCCGATCGAGACCAGCCAGATCCGCGCCAACGTCAAGATCGCCATCGGCGGTGGTATCAACGAACCTCGCGATGCACTCTGCACCATCCTTTACGGCCTTTTGACCCATGCCGATCATGTGGCCGCCGTAAAAGAAGACCCCAAGTGGTTTCTGGAAGCCTTCGAAGAAGGCGTCCGTTGGGTCGCCCCGATTCAGGTCAGCTCGCGACGTGCCATCCAAGACACCGAGATTCGCGGCATTGCCATCCCCAAAGATCATGTTGTGATGACCATTCAGGCCAGCGCCGGGCATGACGAAGAGATCCACGATAACCCCGAACGCTACGACCTGTTCCGACCCAAGAAGACTCACCAAAGCTTCGGCACCGGCCCCCACTTCTGTCAGGGCACCCATGTCTCGCGCATGATGTTGGTACAGATTTTGCTGCCCTTGTTGTTCGACCGCTTCCCCAATATGGAACTGGTCACTCCTGATGACGTGGTTTGGCATGGCTTTGCCTTCCGCGGACCGCTTAATCTCCCAGTAAGGCTGACCTGACCCATGACCGATCCCATCTACGCCGTCGGCGATCTTCACGGGCAACTCGCGATGCTGGAAGAGGCGCTGGTCAAAATCGAACGTGACGGTGGCCCGGATGCGCAGGTTGTCTTCCTTGGTGATCTTGTCGACCGAGGCCCAGACAGCGCCGGAGTGATCGATCGTCTGATGAAGGGGCAACAAAACGGGCGCAACTGGACCGTTTTGCGTGGCAATCACGACCGCATGTACTCTTACTTTCTCGAGGACCTTCCGCGTCCCGATCCGCAGATCCTTTTGGGTATGGACTGGTTCAACGATCGCATCGGTGGGCGCGCGACACTTGCGTCTTACGGGATCGAAACCGACGAAACCTCGCGCTACTATCAGGTCCATCCCAAGGCCTGCGACGCAATCCCGCAAAGCCATCAGGACTTTATGGCGGGCCTTCCGGCGTACCACCAGCAAGGTGATCTGCTGTTTGTACACGCTGGCATCAAGCCCGGCGTGCCTCTTGTTGAACAGACCGAAGACGACATGTGCTGGATCAGGCGCGAGTTCCTTATCTACGACAAACCCCACCCGTGGCTCGTGGTTCATGGCCACACGCATCGCCCAACCCCCGAACACCGTGGCAACCGCATCAATCTCGACAGCGGCGCCGGGCATGGCCGCCCTCTCACCACGGCCGTGTTAGAAGGGCGCGAGGCCTGGGTGCTGACGGACCAGGGGCGCCAGCCCCTGACGCCCGGCAACTATTAAAATCCTCTGAATATCCCGGGTCGGGATTAAGCTTTCGGTAACAGTCTCGGCGCAGGCTCGTTGGTGTGGGGGCCCTTACCAACAGGGGTCAAAAAATGAGGGAACATCACAACGCGCATCGCGCGGCCCATTGGGCACCGACCAGTCGCAGCATAGGTTCAGATGCGGCCTTGTCCGGCGTCATGCGACTGCTTTCCGAGCTTGGGCAATCGACCCTGTTCAGGCCTTATGCGCCTGTTGGGTCACTCAAACAGGTCGGTTGACAGATACTTCAAACCGCTGTCGCAAATAATGACGCCAATGGTGCCGCCTCGCTCTGGTCCTTCCAACAGGGCGAGCGCGGCGGCGATATTTGCCCCGGCAGAAAACCCGGCAAAAATGCCCTCCTCCCGGGCCAGGGCGCGCGTCGTTTCTTTGGCGGCGTCACCACTCACGGTCAGATACCCATCCACCGGGATCCCCTCCATAAAGCTGAGGTCATTCATGGCATAGCCGCCACCCTGAATCGGGTGGTCAGGCCGCGCGACGGCATCACCAGCCAGTGCGGCCGCACCTTCTGGTTCAACAACATAACCGCGAATGTCGGGGGTAAACCCCTTCAACCCTCGGATCGTTCCGGCGTAGGTGCCCGACGATCCGGCAAAATCCACAAAAGCCGTCAATGTTTGGCCACTGTCCACCCACAACTCTGGCGCGGTTGTTTCGAAATGGGCGTTTGGATTGCCGGCGTGGTTGAACTGATCCGCCCGAAAGGCGTTACGCTCTGCAACAAGCCGCTGCGCCACCTTGTCGACCTCTGCCAGATCCCCGCCGGAAACCTGCCCCGGAACCGAGCCGGGCAACTGATCCACCAACACCACCTCGGCCCCCAGGGCCGCCATCATGCGCGCCCGCTCGACCGAGTTTCCCCGGCTCATCACGGCGACAAAGGGATACCCTTTCAGCCCGCAAACAATTGCCAGCCCGGTGCCCATGTTGCCACTGGTCAGCTCAACTACGCTCTGCTCAGGCGCCAGGTCTCCGCTGGCCTCGGCGGCTTCGATAATTCCCTTGGCGGCCCGATCCTTCTTGGAAAATCCGGGGTTCAGATAGTCCAGCTTTGCCAGAATCCGCCCTTCAAGCCCACGCGCCCGCACCATGCGGTCCAACCACACGGAAGGCGTCCCGCCAATCACCTCCAAAAGCGAATTGTAAGCCACACCCAACCTCTTCTTTTGGCCAAAAATATCCCGGGGGAATCGCGGCATGCCGCGATGGGGGCAGCGCCCCCTACCGCCAGTTCAGCACAACCTTGCCCGACGCCCCGGATTTCATCGCAGCAAATCCTTCGGCAAAATCATCCACGTTGAATTGGTGGGTAATCACGCGTGAGACATCAAGCCCGTTTTGCAACATGGCGATCATCTTGTACCAGGTTTCGAACATCTCGCGGCCGTAAACGCCCTTGATGGTAATCGCCTTGAACACGATGCGGCTCCAATCCACCGGAGATTTGCCCGGAGGGATGCCCAGCAACGCAATCTTGCCGCCCATCACCAGCGCTTCGACCATCTGATCCAGCGCGATCTGGCTGCCTGACATCTCAAGTCCGACGTCAAATCCCTGCGTCAGCCCCAGCTCGGCAACAACGTCATTCAGGTCTTCGCGGGTTACATCAACCGCGCGTACCGTTGGCACAACATGCTCGGCCAGCGTCAGACGATCAGGATTGATATCCGTGATCACCACGTTCCGCGCCCCGGCATGGCGCGCCACGGCCGCTGCCATGATGCCAATCGGTCCGGCACCGGTGATCAGCACATCCTCGCCCAACAGATCGAAACTCAGCGCCGTGTGCACCGCATTGCCCAAGGGATCGAGGATCGCTCCGATTTCATCGGGAATGTCATCCGGCAAGGGCACCACATTGAACGCGGGCAGCCGCAGGTATTCGGCAAAAGCCCCCTGCTCATTCACCCCAATCCCCCGCGTGCCAGGATCTAGATGGAACTTCCCAGCCCGAGACTGACGGCTGTCATGTTCAATCAAATGCCCTTCACCAGAACACCGTTGCCCAATTTCCAGCCCGGTGACATTGCGCCCGATCTCGACGATCTCCCCGGCAAACTCGTGGCCCGTAATCATCGGCACCGGAACCGTGGCAGCGGCCCAGTCATCCCAGTTCCAGATGTGAATGTCCGTGCCGCATATCCCGGTCTTGTTGATGCGGATCAGGACGTCATCTTCACCAATCTCGGGCACCGGGGCCTGTGCCGCCCAAAGCCCTTCACGTGGATGGGTCTTCTCCAGCGCCTTCATCGTATTGGGTCTGTTCATCAGATCACTCCCAGCTCTTTGCCAACCTTGCCAAAGGCCGCCAGCGCCCTGTCCAACTCGTCGCGGGTCAGAGCCGCATTCATCTGCGTGCGAATGCGCGCCTGTCCGCGAGGCACCACCGGAAAGAAAAACCCCGATACATAGACACCTTCGTCAAACAGCCGTGCTGCCATATCCTGTGCCAGCTGCGCCTCGCCCAGCATGACCGGAATGATGGGATGTTCGCCAGGCAGGATGTCAAAGCCCAAGGCCTCCAGCCCCTCGCGCCAATGCCGCGCGTTTTCGAACAGTCGCGCCCGATCCTTGGCGCCTTCCTCGACCAGCCGGATCGCTTCGATCCCGGCAGCCACGATGCTTGGCGGCAGCGAATTGGAGAACAGATAGGGCCGCGCGCGCTGCCGCAACAGGTCAATCACTGGCTGCGGCCCGGCGATGTAACCGCCGATGGCCCCCCCAAGTGCTTTGCCCAGCGTCCCTGTCAGGATGTCGACATCCACCCCAAAATGATCCGGCGTACCGGCGCCGTTCGGCCCCATGAAACCTGTCGCATGGCAGTCATCCACCATCACCAGCGCATCGTAGTCTTTCGCCAGCCGGGTGATTTCGGGCAGGTTGGCCAGATAGCCGTCCATGCTGAACACGCCATCGGTCGCAACCATGATATGGCGCGCACCTTCTTCGCGCGCATGTTTCAGCATCGCCTCAAGATCGGCCATGTCGTTGTTCATGTAGCGATAGCGTTTTGCCTTGCACAGACGCACCCCATCGATGATCGACGCATGGTTCAGACTGTCCGAGATAATCGCGTCTTCCGGTCCCAAAAGCGGCTCGAACAAACCGCCATTCGCATCAAAACACGCGGCGAACAGGATGGCGTCATCCTTGTTCAGAAACTTCGCCAGCTTTTGCTCCAGCTCGCGGTGAATGTCCTGCGTGCCACAGATGAACCGGACCGAGGCCATACCAAACCCGCGCGGCTCCATCGCATCCTGTGCGGCCCGGATCAGCGCCGGATTGTCCGCCAGACCCAGGTAGTTGTTGGCACACAGGTTGATGACATCGCGCTCACCCACCTGAATCTCACCGCCCTGAGGCGAGGTGATCATGCGCTCGCGCTTCATCAGGCCCTCGGCCTCGATCTCCCGAAGGGTTTGCGAAATGTGGGTCAGAAATGAGTCAGACATGAGGGCCTCCATGATTCTGGAATAGTATCTATCATAGCGGAAAAATTTCCGAAATAGGAGAATTCCCTTATTTTGGAAAAATTCCGTGATATCGGATTGTGCTCGCGCAAAAGGCCCGAACGGATGCCTCCAGCAGGTGCACATCTGAAAAGACGAAGACCGGGTATAGGGCTCAGGCGTCCTGAACGATCAGGAACGCGCGGGCCGGACCGTTGGTCGCGCGGAGACAATGGGTCACGTCAGCGGCGTAACTGGCCGTATCCCCTGCGCTCAAATGGTCCTGTGCCGCCCCCGAGGTGACTTCGATCTCTCCCTCGATCACGGTCACCTGCTCTCGGGCCCCTCGCGTATGCGGCTGGCTGTCCAGAACTCCGCCCTCGGCAAAGCGCAGGTCATAGACCTCGTGCTTGCCCGCCTCTTCCGGCGGCGAAAGAATGCGTATCCGACATCCCTGTCCCATGTTGTCGATGCTGGGCACCTGCGCATCTCGAATGGTTTCAATCCGATCTTCGGTGCTGGCTTCTTCCAGAAGGCCCGCAAAATCCACCTGCAGCGCGCGGGTGAGGTTCCACAGGGTTGCGATGGTCGGAGAAGACTCTCCACGCTCGATCTGGCTGACCATCGACCGGGACACCCCCGACAGTTTCGCAACTGCGTCCAAAGACAACCCCTGTTCGCGCCGCGCCTCTTTCAGGCGGGTTGGCAACAGGTCGAGGATCTGGTTTTCGCTGGTCATGCCCCAGTACTGCGGTGCCGTGGCGTCGCTGTCAATGCACGCAGCGTCACGGGGCAATCTGCGCCCTTGTGACCCAAGGGCAGGTCTGTAGTTTAGGCGCAACGGATTTTCAGACGGAGACTTCCTCATGACCGATATCGTAATTCTCGACGGCGCGCGTACAGCCATTGGTACGTTTGGCGGATCGCTTGCCGCCACGGCCCCGATCGATCTGGGCGCGACTGCGGCCAAGGCGGCCATGGAACGTTCCGGCGTCGAAGGCGGCCAGATCGGCCATGTGGTCTTTGGCCATGTCATCAACACCGAACCACGCGACATGTATCTGTCCCGCGTGGCCGCGATGAATGCAGGCATTCCCGACACGACTCCTGCGATGAACGTGAACCGCCTCTGCGGCTCCGGCGCGCAGGCGATTGTTTCGGCCGCCCAATCGCTGATGCTGGGTGACGCGGATTTTGCGCTCGCCGGTGGGGCCGAAAGCATGAGCCGCTCGCCCTATATCATGCAGGCCCAGCGCTGGGGTCAAAAGATGGGTGACGTCAAAACGCTCGACATGATGCTCGGCGCGCTGAATTGCCCCTTTGGCACCGGTCACATGGGGATCACCGCCGAAAACGTGGCGGATGAACATGACATCACCCGCGCGCAAATGGACGCCTTTGCGCTGGAAAGCCAACAGCGTGCAGCCGCCGCCATCGAAGCGGGTCACTTCCAGAGCCAGATTGTCCCCGTAGAGGTCAAGAAGCGCCGCGAAATGGTGGCCTTTGACACCGACGAACATCCCACACCATCGACCGATGAGTCGCTGGCCAAACTGCGCGCCGTATTCAAGAAAGACGGTCGCGTGACTGCCGGAAACGCCTCGGGCATCAACGATGGGGGTGCAGCAATTGTCATGGCGCGCGCAGACGCCGCCGAAAAGGCAGGCCTCAAACCCAAGGCCCGCGTGTTGGGCTATGCCCACGCCGGTGTCCGCCCCGAGGTCATGGGCATCGGCCCGGTCCCGGCGGTTGAGAACCTGCTTGCCAAGACTGGCCTGTCGATCACCGACTTTGACGTGATCGAGTCGAACGAAGCATTTGCTGCACAGGCGCTGGCGGTGAACAAGGGCCTCGGGCTGGACCCTGCCAAGGTGAACCCCAATGGCGGTGCCATCGCGCTGGGCCACCCGGTTGGCGCGACAGGCTGCATTATCACCGTCAAAGCCATGTATGAGCTTGAGCGTATCGGCGGCTCCAAGGCGCTGATCACCATGTGCATCGGCGGCGGTCAGGGCATCGCCATCGCCATCGAGCGCATGTAAGCCAGGCCTGAAATCGAACAAAAGGCGCGCTGGGGCTCCGGCGCGCCTTACTTTTTGGTTAAGAGAAATACCGACGTAATACCGACACGATACCGACGTGATACAGACGTCGGTTTTTGGGCCTCAATCGATCCAGATTTCCACCCGATCTGAACGCCCCTCGGCATCGATGACGGTCAGGGTCGAAGCGCCTTTTTCAGCAAAATCCAAGGCAACATCGCGGCGTTGCAGCCGGGTTGCCACGGGAATGCCGTTGGCCAGCACTGTCAGCGGCAAAATCCCGTCACGCACCTTGATTGTCAGGCTTCCTCCCAACTCAGCCAACCGCGCGCCGTTCGGAGGAAAGGTCAGCTTCGGCGTGTCTGCAGGTGCCTTGAAAACGGCATTTCGCCCTGCGAAGCGTTGTAATGGCTGAGGCAATTGGCTCGAAACGACCGTGAGAGTTTCCGGAGGCGGCGGGCCCAATGGAACCAAATCAGGTTTAACGCGCTGAAATAATTCAAATAAAACGGGTGCCGCCAACTCTCCGCCAAAGGCACCGGGAACGGGTGTGCCGTCTGGCCGCCCGATCCAGACCGCGGCCACATGCTGCCCGTCATAACCCACGGCCCAAGCATCGCGGTGCCCATAACTGGTTCCGGTTTTATAGGCGAGCTGATTACGCGGCGCGCCGACGGGCGGCGCAATTGAGGACAGGATATGCCCAATCTGCCACGCAGCCGAGCGGCTGATAACATGTCGTTCCGGTGCCTGAACGGCCCCCTGTCGCCAGATCAGGTCCACAGACGAACCACCCCGGGCTTGCATCGCATAGAGGCGCACGAGATCTTCCATTGTGACCCCCACACCGCCCAACACTACGGCCAGCCCGGCCTTTCCACCCGGCAGTTTCGGCACGGCACCCGTCTTGCGCAGCGATGACATGATCCGTGCTGGCCCAAGCTGATCTGCCAACAAAACAACGGGAATATTGAGCGACTGGCGCAGGGCGTCGGCCACCTTCAGCTCGCCCCGAAAGGCGCCGTCAAAGTTTTGCGGCGCATATCGGCCAAAGGTCACCGGTCGATCATCGATCAGCGTTTCGGGATGCACCAACCCTTCGTCAAATCCCAGTGCATAGACCAGAGGTTTGAGTGTCGACCCAGGCGACCGATAGGCCCGAGTCATATCGACAAACCCCTCGCGACGGCCTTGGCTCGCATACCCCGCAGAACCGACCGAGGCGAGGATTTCCCCGGTCTCGTGATCTGCCACCAGCATTGCGATTGACAGGCGCTCTCCCATACCCAAAACAGCCCTTTGCGCCAGCGTCTCCAAAGATGCTTGCAGATCGGCGTCAACCGTCAGGTCATGTTGCATGGCATCCGGATCATCCCCAAGCGCGCGGTCCGCCAGATGTGCCGCAAGGACTGGGAAAGCACGTTTTTGGGCCGGAACAGACTCTGTTTTTGCGGCGTCTGCATCGCTCTTCGACAATGCAGAGGTATCTGCCAACCGGTCCAGAATCCTGTCTCGGGCCTGCCGTGCCAAAGGGTGGTTTCGATCAGGTCGCCGGGCTTCTGGGCTTTGTGGTAGGGCGATCAACATGGCAGATTGTGCAGGGGTCAGGCGCGTTGGTTCTTTTCCGAACCATGCCAGTGTCGCTGCGCGAACCCCTTCGAGGTTGCCACCATAGGGCGCATGGGTCAGGTACAACCCAAGGATCTGTTCCTTGGTCAGTTGCCGCTCAATCGCAAGCGCTACGCGGATCTGACGCAGCTTGCCTGACCACCGCCCGGTGCTGCCATCCTCCATCAACCTTGCAACCTGCATGGTGAGCGTGGACCCACCCGAAACCACCTCGCCATTCCACGTCGCCTGCACAATGGCCCGAAGCAGCGCGACCGGGTCAACGCCGGTATGGCGATGGAACCGTTTGTCCTCATACGCGATCAGCATGTCGAGGTAATGCTGATCCACCTGATGTGGCAAAGCCCCAAGGCGCATGAGACCGTCTTCGACCGCATAGGCACGCAGCAAATGCCCTTTGCGATCGCGCACCTCTACCGATGTTTCCGCAAGGATCGGCGGGAGGTTCGTTGCGTCAACCCAATGGTCAAACTGATCCCGTGCCAAAGCCGCCGCCCACAGGGCGACAACTGGCAGTAGGTATCTTGCCCATCTCCGCATGATCACTCGTCGATGGTCACACGACTGGCCGCCGTTCGGGCACGGAATTGCGGACGATACATATCCTCAACCGTTGCTGCCGGATGGTGATAATCACCCGGGCTGACCGCCCGCACGATATAGGCAAGACTGAACTTCGCTGATGATGTCCAATCAACCGCCGCCAGAAACCGATCCGAGCGGAACTCGGTGTTTTGGGCCGCAGCGAGGTCCAGCCATTTCAAAGCAGAGATATCGCCGCTTTCAAGGAGGTTCGGATTATCGATCTCGAAACCTGCAGGCAGGGCGTCGTTGACCATCAGCCGTGCTCCGGTGCTGCTGATCGGGTCAATCGTCAATACCGTGACCAAGCGATCTCCGACCTGGATGTTTCCGGCTTCCAGAGGTTGCCCGTCGGTGGTGAAATAGCTGCGCTCGATGCTGTAGCCATAGCCACCCTTGTCGACCGGGTAATCGGGCACTCCGATTGAGGTTATCGTCAGCGCCGTATCCTTGGTGCCTTCGTTTTTGACGCGCAGTGGGCGCACTGTCGCCTGGTCTGCCAGAGCGCGCACGAGGGGCCCGTCGACCGGGGTGCCATTGACGCTCAACCCCAGCCCCATGTCGTCTTCGATCAGGGCATGTGCCGCCAGCAGGGACCAGACACTTTCCTGTGTCGACAGATGGTCTCGTGCCGCACCAACCCGTGCCGCCCAAATCGACCGATCCAATGTCTCGCTTCCTGACTCGACCGCCAGCGTCAACAGCCCGGCGGCGTCACGCAATTGGGTGCCATAGTCGGCCCGCCAATATCCGGACGGTGTGTCATCCCATTCACGCTCCATCATCTGCGCGGCCTTGCCGAACATGCGGTCCGCGCGGGTTTGATCCCCATAATAGGCAAGTGCCGCGCCCAGTTGAGCAGCGGCCAAAGGTGTCGCGAAACCGTCTGCTCTTTCGTCAGCGTAGTAGCGAAGATCGCCCATATTGGCAGCGCCCTCACGGGCCAGCACCATCAGCGCATAGGCGATGTCTTCGCCACCAATGTCGAAGTCCGGGGCATAGTTGATCCGGTTGCGCAGGTTATCCATCGCATGGCGGAAGGCCATGTCAGGCACGTTGTACCCCTTGGCGCGGGCCCGCGACAGGAAATCGCTGACGTAACTATCCAGCCAGAAATCCCCTGAGTCCGCGTACCACAGGCCAAAGGCGCCGTTTGTCGCCTGACGGGTCAGGACCACGGCGATTGCCTGATCGATACGCTCTTGCACCTTGTCACGTTCCCCCAACCCAAGGGAGGAGGTGATCGTGTCAAAGTACAACAACGGAAGTGCCTTGGAGGTCACCTGTTCGGTGCAGCCATATGGGTAGCGATCCAGAGACTGCAACAAACCCGGCGCGTCAAATCGCGCCAATGCGCCCGAGGAGATCACGGCAGAGCCGGTGCCCTGACGCAGGTCTGCAAACAGGTTTTCATCAAGCGTAAAGGTGTCCCCTGCCGCCAGCTCGATGCGCTGGGTCGTGCTGATCTCGGGATCGTTTGCGCGTACCGGCAGGGTCAGCTGTTTCACCAACTGCTTACCGTCCGGCGTGGTCAATGCGATCCGCAGACTGTGGTCGCCGACGTCCCCGGCAGTAACTGGCACCGACAGGCGGGCTGTGCCCTTGTCCACCAGCGTCAGCCCCGAGGGAATGTCGCTGGTCGCAAGAACCACACCCTCGGCGCTTACGTCCAACCCCATGCGCCCCGAAGGCCCTTCGGCATGCACGATTTCCAGCAGAAGCCGGCTGGTGTCACCCGGGGCCAGGAAACGTGGCAGTGTCGCGGTGACAACCACCGGGTTTCGCACCAGAACATCGCGTTCGGCCTGACCCACGGCACTGTCGCTCCAGGCCACGGCCATCAGACGCACCGTTCCGTTGAATTCGGGCAGGTCAAAACTGACCGTGGCCATGCCGTTTGCATCGACCTGAACCGGACCTTCAAAATAGGCGACCAGCTCTTCGGTAGGCGGCGGCGATTGGAAAGAGGACCCGCTGGTGGCATCGCCCCCTTGGCGCAAGGCCCCCATGTTGCCGTTCATGCCGTCAATCAGTCGGCCATAGATGTCGCGGATTTCCATGCCAAGACGGCGTTGGCCAAAGTAGTGGCCAGAAGGGTCGGGACTTTCAAAGCCCGTGAGGTTCAAAATGCCGATATCCACCGCTGCAAGGGTGACATAGGCGGTTTCGCCTTTCGAAATACCGTTCACCTTAATCCCCACGTCCAAAGCGCCGCTGGGGGCCACTTTGTCGGCGGCCTCCAATGTTACCGCCAACTGTTTGGCACCCGGATCAATGCTGGTATAGCTCAGGCCCAAGGCGCGCGACGGGTTCAGCCCCGCAGGCTCGTTGGCAGGCCGAATGACCGAGGCCGAGACATAGGCCCCAGCACCCCATTCGTCCGTCACCTCCAGCGGGATCAGGTTTTCGCCTTCCTGCACCTCAACGGCTTTCATCGCGATCAGGCGGTTTGACATGACCGTGACCAGTGCCGTACCGGCAAAGCGCGGTACGATGCGCAAGTTGGCGGTGTCGCCACTGCGATAGCCCGGTTGGTCCAGCGACACTTCGAGTGTGTCAGGCGTGTCGGTGGCATCCACCGGGGCATACCACCCGGCATAGAATTCCGACGAACTGGCGACATAGTCACCGTCAATCCGCTCAACCACGATTTCGTAGCGGCCCCATTCCACAGGCGCGCTGACCTCGATGGCGTCGCCTGAGATCGCGGCCTCGCCACTGGCGACGGTGGTTCGCCGTGTTGTGGGCTCCCAGTTCCAATCGCCGTAGAGGTTGTACCACTGGTACGATGTCCGCACGCGGTTCACCGTCCAGCGCACCTTCATTGGCGCGCTTTGCAGGTCCGGGGTCAGGCCGACGATGCGAAAGGCCGCGTCAGAGCCTTCTGCAATGACATCCTCTTCGAACGACGGCTTGATGCCAATCATCGGCCCTTTTGAGGCCACGGGATGAGTCAGGCGGCGTTCGATCGGGCGGCCTGAACCCTCGAGCACCGAGGTCACCACACGCGCCTCCATCGGGCGGCCTTTGACCTCGACATCGGGGAAATAGAGGTTGACGAATGACACGCCGTCCCCATCCGTTTTTTCACCGGCAAAGAACTCGGTTCTTGGGCTGAAGAACTCGTCATGGCGGCCAAAGCGGTAACCTTTGAAGCCTTCCACCTCGTCACGTGCGCGCAACGTGACGCGACCTTCGACGTTCAGGCCCGCGCCAGGTGCACCAAAGAGATACTGGGCTTGGATACGTAAATCGACGCCCTGCTTGTCGTCACTCAGCAGGATCGGCCCTTCGGGCAGCGATTGGGTAAAGTCGATCCGTTCGGGCAGGAAATCTTCAACCAGTACCTTCTGTGTTGCCAAGGCCGGCGCATCCGGGTCTGTTTTGATCGCCAGCTTCCACGTGCCACGCGGCACCGTTTGACCCAGCGACATGGCAAATACATGCCCCCCCGCCGCATCGCGGTTTGAGGTCATGCGGCTGTATTCCACCCCATCAGGGCGGGTCAGGATTGCCGTGACTGGCAGGCCGGGCAGGGCCTCGGCCACATCACCACGGGCCAGTGCGGTGGCATGGATCGTTTCACCAGCGCGATATGCGCCACGATCTGTGGCGAGAAACACATCAACCGGGGGGGCTGGTGGGCGTCCCTCGGCCCCACGATCTGAAAGATCAAAGGCAGGGTCCGTGAGCGACAGGAATGAGAAATCGTCCCCGGCTTCGAAGGTCACCATGGCCGGGGACGCACCGCCTGAGCCGCGCGTCAGGCCGGGGTCAAACCGCGCATAGCCTTCTGCATCTGTGGTTGCGGTTCCCAACACCCGGTTGGCACGCGACAACAGCGTGACCTTGGCCCCTTCCCGCGCCTTTGCATCGCCAAGCGCGCGGATAAACACATGCAGCCCGTCCACGCCCGAAAGTGTTGTCACGCCGAGGTCAGACAAGACAAACCACTGGGTCGTCGAGGTTTCGTCGTACCTATCTGCACCCGGCAGGTCGGCTGTCAGAGCATAAAGTCCAGTGGGCAGGCCCGCGACGACATCTCCCAAAGGCAGACGGGTGGTCATGTCAGTGTTCAGATCGTTTGAAACCGACCCGGTGCCCTGCCAGATAGTCTCGGCAATCTCGTTGTCGAAGGTTTCGAACTGCCAATAGGACAGGGGGCGACCGAAATAGCCGTCCTGAATGGTACGCAGCAGGTTGCGATCGCTGACCCGCTGCAGTTTCAGTTCAACTTCGTTCAGGTTCACGGTCTGGATCGGCAGACCTGCATCAGCTGTGCGTGGCAAGACATAGGCGCGTCCGGGGAATTTGACCGCCGGATCGCGGTCACGCACATAAAAGGTCAGAGCAATGTCTTTCAACAGCACCTCGCCACTGGCGGCGGGCAGCCCCTTGCGGAAGGTCACCGTGTGACGCGAGCCGTGCGTGATGCCTTCGACACAAATCCTGCGATCTTCAGCCTGCACCGCCAGCCTCTGATCGGGCAGCTTGACATAGGTCGCATAGTCGACCCCGGCCTTGACCAATGGTTCATTGAAGGTTGCACAAATGCGTGGCTCGACCAGGTTGCTTTCCACTTCGTGCTCCGAGACACGAAAACCGTATTTTCCAATCGCATCGTCGAGGGCAGCCAGAACATCGTCCCGCGGTTGGATCGACTCGGCCAGCCGCAACGCTCTGAGGGCGCGGCGGCCGTTGTTGTCGGCAATCAGCAGGTCCGAGAGCTGCATCAACGACGAAACACGCTGTGCATCGTTGGTTGCGCGCAGATAGGCGTTGAGGGTCGCCTGGAATGCGCGGCTTTCATAAGTGCTTTGGTTGTTTTCGGCAGATTTGGACAGCAAGCCGTTCAACCGGCCATACTCCAGCCACAGGTCGCTTCGGTCAGCCTTGCCGATTGCCCCGCCGGTCCATCGCATCGCGTTCAAAGTGTCGCCATCGGCCAGCCGAGCTTGCGCTGCGTCCAGCATGGCCTGAACGGTCCAGGGGCCGCCGGCATGCAGTGCTCCGATCTTTTCCGCCTGCTCTTTGGCACGTTTGAGCTGATAGCTGGGGATGAACTCCAGATCACCTGCGCGCTCGGACGCAGTTGTCAGAACCCGAGAGTCTGTGGAAAAGACCTCTCCTGAAAGGGCACCTTCGTAGGGTTTGGTTTCAGAAATCTCGCTTTTGGGGAAGCAGGCATTGGAGTTTCTGTTGAAGGTAAACGCCTTGCACTGGGTGTCTTGCAAACAGGCTTCGCGGCAGGCGTCGTAGGTGGTGTCGAACAGGTTGGTCAGGTCCGAGCCGTAGAAATCAACATCGCGGCTGACAACGATTCGTCTGTCGGGGACGTAGGTTTCTTGGGCTAGAGCAGTTTCAGCAAAGAAAAGGCCGACCAGGGCCGCAAAAATCCAACGCATAATACAACTCCCCTCTGAAATCGTTTCCATGGTGGCATGGCGTGGCCTGATCTGGCAACGGCGGAAGGAATTCGATCCGGTTTAAGCAGATATTCACCCGTCTGGGGTTTTGTCTGGTCTTGTGTATTTGACGAAGGGGCTGGGCATGACGCTGGCATCTAAACTGGCAGAAGAACGTCGGGCGAGGTTGGCGGCAGAGCGACTGCTTGAACTGAAACAGGCGGAGCTGTTTGCCGCCAACCGCAAGCTTGGCAAACACGCTGAGAAGTTGTCCAACGAGATTGTCGAAACCCGCGCCGAAGTGAACAGCGTCCGCACCGAAAATCAAAAGGTGAAATCGGACCTGCAAGTAGCCAACGAGAAAATCGAAATCGCTGAGCGGCGCCTGTGGCTCTCGATTGAGGCCATTCAGGACGGCTTTGCCTTTTTTGATGCAGATAACCGCATGATTGCGGCCAACCCCTCGTATCTGTCGGTTTTTGACGGATTGGAAGAGGTCACTCAGGGCATCACCTATGCGCGGCTTCTGCAGTTGTTGACTGATGAGGGTATTGTCCACATTGGCGACGTGGCTTCGGCCGATTGGCGCAAGGCCATGTTGGACCGATGGCACCGCCCCACACCGCCGCCCGTGGTTCTGCAGCTGTGGAACGGGCAATACATCAAGCTGATTGATCAACGGGGGCATGGCGGGGACATTGTCAGCCTTGCCCACAACATCACTGATACTGTGCGTTACGAGGCCAAGCTTAAAAAGGAACAAAAACGGGCCGAAGCCGCCAGCCGTGCCAAATCAGCCTTTCTTGCCAATATGAGCCACGAAATCCGCACTCCGATGAACGGTGTGGTCGGTATGGCGGACCTTTTGCTCGATACCGGTCTCAGCGAAGAGCAACGCTTGTTTGCATCTACCATCAAGAACTCGGGCGAAGCGCTGCTATCGATCATCAACGACGTTCTGGACTATTCCAAGATCGAAGCCGAGAAACTGGCGCTGCGACCCGAACCCTTTGATCTGGAGCGCTGCATTCACGAAGTCATGACGCTGTTGCAGCCCAGCGCGCGGGAAAAGGGTGTAACCCTGATCGTCGACTACGATCTTTTCCTGCCTACGTTGTTTGTTGGCGATCCTGGGCGTATCCGGCAGGTTCTGACCAACCTGATTGGCAATGCCGTCAAGTTCACGTCGAGTGGTCATGTCATGGTTCGCGTTGTGGGAGAACCGCATGAAAGCACGGGCAAATGCGAGGTGCACATCGCCGTTGAAGACACCGGCATCGGTATACCCGAGGACAAAATCGGGCACATTTTCGGGGAATTCAATCAGGTTGAAGATGATCGTAATCGTGCGTTTGAAGGCACGGGTCTGGGACTGGCCATCACCAATCGGCTGATCAACCTGATGCACGGTACGATCTGGGTCGACTCGGTCGAAGGCAAAGGATCGACCTTTGGTTTTCAGCTGACCTTGCCCGTCGAAGAGGATCTGAGCCTCAGCCCACCGGCGTTGCCCGACAGCGTCCGCAAGATTCTGGTCGTGGACGACCGCGCGATCAATCGCAGCCTTCTGGAAAAGCAGATGGAGCAAATGGGCGCCAGCGTTGTGGTCTGCGCCAGTGGGCGAGAGGCCCTGGAAAACCTCAAAGATATCGACCTGATCCTGACGGACTATGGCATGCCTGACATGGATGGTCTTGAGCTGACCGAGGCTTTGCGCGCTCAGGGCAGTGATGTGCCGGTGGTTCTGCTCAGTTCCGATCCGGCGGTGGTTCAGGGTGATCCGTCACTGGGGCAATCGCAGGGGTTGCTCAAAAAACCCGTGTCGCGCCGTGACTTGTTTCACAAGATAGCCGAAGCCACGCGCGTTCAGGATGTCTTGCCTGTGAAAGACAAAATCCATTCGGTTGTCGATGCAAGCACTCTGCGGCAAATGCGGATTCTGGCGGCAGAGGACAACAAGACGAACCAGTTGGTTTTAGGCAAGCTGTTGAAAAATTTGAATATTGAACTGCGATTTGCCAACAATGGTTTTGAGGCCGTTGAGGCCTATTCAGACATGCGCCCGGACCTCATCTTTATGGACATCTCCATGCCCAAAATGGATGGCAAAGAGGCGACGCGCCGCATCCGCGCGCTTGAGAACGGCACGACGGTACCCATCGTTGCATTGACGGCCCACGCGGTTGATGGCGATGAAGAGGGGATCCTGTCGGCAGGCTTGGATCATTACCTGACCAAACCACTGCGCAAGGGTGCGATCATGGACATGATTTCGCGCCACCAACCCAAGATTGCACAAAACCCTTTTCCCCCAACCGACCTAAAGCAGAGCGGGACCTGACGAGCAGCGTTTAGCCTTGGGTCTCTGGATAGTCCCGCAGGAAAACCAGCCTGTCTCCTTCAGACATCTGTGGCTGATAGGCATAGCCGCCAAGGTCAAATTCCTTCAGTCCCTCGGGATCGGTCAGGCGCCGCTGTATGATGTAGCGCGCCATGGAGCCGCGCGCCTTCTTGGCAAAAAAGCTCACGATCTTGGAGACGCCTGCCTTTTCTTCCATGAAGACCGGCGTGATGACCCTCAGTTTCAGCGCCTTTGGGTCAACCGCGCCAAAATACTCTTGGCTGGCGCAGTTCACCAAAACATCAGTGCCGAGGCTTTCGGCCTGAGTGTTCAAATTTTTGGCGATACTGTCACGCCAGAACTCGTACAAATTCTTGCCGCGACGTGTCTTCAGGCGGCTGCCCATTTCCAGGCGATAGGCCTGAATGGCATCCATCGGACGCAACACGCCGTAGAGGCCCGACAAGATGCGCAGATGCTCTTGGGCCCAAACCATTTCTTCGGGCTCCAGCGACGCCGCTTCCAGGCCGATGTAGGTGTCCCCGTTAAAGGCGTGAACCGCCGGGCGGGTGGCATACGCGTCTGGCTCTGACTCATATGCCTTAAAGCGGTCGCGGTTCAGCCGGGCCAGATCGGGGCTGAGGTCCATTAGTTTCTGCAAATCGCCCAGCGTCAGATTGCGCGCCGTTTTCGCCAATCGCAGCGCCTCATCGGCAAAGTCTGGTTCCGTGGTTTCTCCGGCAACCGGGTTCCAATCGAGCCGTTTGGCAGGTGAGACAACAACAAGCATGGCGCAATTCCTTAATGGTCGGAGATGAGACTTAACCCGCCTCGCGCAGTACGTCCAGAAACGCCGTGCCAAAACGTTCCGCACGCTTCTCTCCCAACAGACGCGACATTGCAAATGCGTCCCCTGGCTTTGCACTGGCCACCTTGGCCAAAAGCGCGGCTGAGCAGCTCATCGGTTTGTCGATCCCATCTGGCCCGCGCGCCAAGTCAGCCTGCACCTCTAGCAGCCGGTCATAGAGATTTCCCGCCTCACGCCCGGCCAGTTTTCGGCGGCTGGGGTGCAAAGCGGCGGCCTCGCCGTTGATAACCTCAAGAAAGGCATCGCCGTAGCTGTCGAGCTTTTTGGCGCCAACGCCGCTGACCCGTGCCATCTCATCCAGATTTGTGGGGCGGGTTTCAGCCATTTCGATCAAGCTGCGGTCATTGAAGATGATGTAGGCAGGTACCTTGGCGGCTTCGGCCAGCGCACGGCGCTTGGCCTTGAGCGCGCTCAACAGCGGTGCATCCTCTTCGTTGACCATCTCCTTGGCCGCAGGGCGCCGGGGTGCCTTGCGGATCGTGTCGCGACGCAACTCGATCTGGGCCTCTCCCTTGAGGATGGGCAGGGCGGCATCCGTCATACGCAAGCCACCATGGCGTTCGGGATCGGGGCGGATCAGATCATGCCCCATCATTTGCCGAAATACCGCCTGCCACTGTCTGCGGTCGTACTCGTTGCCAATGCCAAAGGTCGGCAACCCATCATGCCCGCGCTGACGCACTTTGTCGTTGTCATTGCCCAGAAGAATATCGATCAAATACCCTGAGCCAAACCGCTCTCCTGTGCGCAGCGCTGCTGAAAGCGCCTTACGCACGGCGGTGGTGCCGTCAAATACATCGGCGGGCGCATCGCAGAGATCACAGTTCCCGCAGGACACGTCGGTCTCGCCAAAATAGCCCAACAACGTTTTCCGGCGACAATGCAGCGCTTCGGCCAACCCTAAGAGCGCGTTCAGCCGTGCGTGATCGGCGCGTTGGCGCTCTGGCGGGGCCAGCCCTTCGTCGATCTGACTACGGCGCAGGCGGATATCATCCGGCCCAAACAAAGTCAGCGTCTCCGCGGGGGCCCCGTCTCGACCTGCGCGGCCAATTTCCTGGTAATAGGATTCGATCGACTTCGGCAGATCAGCATGAGCAACCCAGCGTATGTCCGGCTTATCAATACCCATGCCAAAGGCCACCGTGGCGACGACGATCAACCCGTCTTCTCGCTGGAAACGGGCTTCGGTGATCCGGCGGTCCTCGGCGTCCATGCCGCCATGATAATGTAACGAAGAATGCCCTGCCTCGCGCAGAGCGGCAGCGAGGTTTTCGGTCTTGGCGCGGGTACCACAATAGACAATTCCGGATTGCCCCTTGCGAGCAGCGGCGAAATCCAGGATCTGCCCGCGCGGACCATCCTTGGCGGCAAAGGCCAAATGGATGTTCGGCCGATCAAACCCATGCAGGAAGGTGCTAGGCGGGACGCCATCGAACAACCGGGTAACAATCTCTTCGCGTGTCTCGGCATCTGCGGTGGCTGTAAAGGCCGCCAGCGGCACGCCCAGCGCCTGCCGCAATTCGCCAATCCGCAGGTAATCGGGGCGAAAGTCGTGCCCCCATTGGCTGACGCAGTGTGCCTCGTCCACAGCGATCAGGTTGACCCCAATGCGTCGCAACATGCCCATGGCCGCCCCCGAGGCAAGGCGTTCGGGGGCAATATAGAGCAGCTTCAGCCGCCCGGCCTCGAGCGCCTCCCAAACCTCGGCGGTTTCTTCCTCGGTATTGCCTGACGTCAGGGCGCCTGCCTGAACGCCAGCTTCACGCAGCGCGCGCACCTGATCGCGCATCAAAGCGATCAATGGCGAGATAACCACCGTCACACCGTCTCGCATCAAGGCAGGCAGCTGAAAGCACAGGGATTTACCACCACCTGTCGGCATGATTGCCAGCACGTTTTCGCCACGCGTCACCGCGTCGACAATATCCTCCTGCCCGGGGCGGAAGGCGTCGAATCCGAATACGTCACGCAGAAACGTGGCAGCGGCGCACATGAGGGAACCTGTGTTTCTTGGTTTGTCTGCTCGTTAGAGCCGACAATCCCATAACCAGATTCGCTGAACAAGCCCTGAAGGTGTCAGAACAGGATCGCGGGCAGGATATAGTCGCGAAGTGAGATGATGATGATAAACGCAACAAGCGGCGCAAGATCCAGCGGGCGTGTGTCCGGCAGGATGCGGCGAATGGGGGTGTAGATCGGCTCAAGCAGCTTGTTCAGCCCATACCAGATCTGGGCCACGAACTGTTGTCCCAGGTTCAACACCTGAAAGCTGATCAGCCAACTCATGATGATGTGAGCCAGCATGATAAAGAATGCCACATCCAGAATCAGCCGCAGCGGGCCATAGATCGCCATCATGGTCAGGAGTCTCCGTTTTTCATCGCGCAACAGTTAAGCACCGCAAGTGCAAAGGGCAAGAGTGGCGCGAGGTCACGGTTGACGTTGGCGTAAACGATGTCGAGATCATAGCCCAAAGGAGAAACGCGCATGTATCCCGTGATCCGCATGGTCAAGGACCTGGTCAAACACCGCAACGATCCGCCATTGCCTCCAATGGGGACCCACGTCTCGCACCATCGCTGCTGGCCATGGGACATTGATCTGTGGATGGAGTTGAACAATGGGCGCACCCTGACATTGTTGGACCTCGGACGTATGCCGCTGGCGCATCGGATCGGATTGATCGACGTGTTGCGCAAGAAACGTTGGAGCATGACGATGGCCGGCGTCTCGGTGCGCTACCGACGCAGAATCCGCGCCTTTGAAAAGTTCGAGATGCGCAGCAGGGCCATTTGGTGGGACGACAGGTTTGTCTATCTGGAGCAATCCATGTGGAAGCAAGACGGTGAATGTGCCAACCACGCGCTCTATCGGTCGGCGATCGTGAACCGGGACGGGATCGTTGCGCCACAGACCGTGATGGCAGCCATGGGGCACGATCTGGAGCGCCCCGAGGCCCCTGAATGGGTAGCAGCCTGGAGTGCCTCCGAGGCGCTGCGGCCATGGCCGCCAATGCAGGATTAACTTGCCTGAACGCCAAACCCCTGTCTTAAGTGGAAAAAAAGTCATGGGGGACAGGCATGACCAAAATCTCTGCGCGCAAGAAAATCTGGGGCTGGTGGTTTTTTGATTGGGCCAGTCAGCCCTATCACACACTCTTGGTAACCTTTATTTTTGGCCCATTCTTCGCGGTGGTGGCGAAAGAATACTATCTTGGCGCTGGGCTCGACTCTGAAGTTGCCAAGGCCAACGCCCAGTCACTTTGGGCCTGGAACATGGCAATCGCCGGCCTGATCATAGGTTTTGGTGCACCAATCATGGGGGCGCTGGCCGACACACGAGGCCGACGCAGGCCGTGGATCATAGGCTTTTCCGTCATGTATGTGGTTGGCGCCTTTGCACTTTGGTTCATTGCCCTGGATGGATCCAACCTGTTTCTAATGTTGGGCTTTTTCTCTCTGGGCTTCATCGGCGCCGAGTATGCGCTGATCTTTATCAACTCTCAGCTGCCCGAACTTGGCACCGAAGAAGAAGTTGGTGAGATATCGGGGTCGGGGTTTGCTTTTGGCTATTTCGGCGGGCTGATGTCCCTGATCATCGTGCTTGTGGTTTTTGCCGAAATGGCAGGCGACAAGACCATTGCTGGATTGTCGCCGGGCTTTGGGCTCTTGGACCCAGAACAAAAGGAAGGCACCCGGGCTGTCGGGCCGCTCACGGCGGTTTGGTATCTTGTCTTCATGATCCCCTACTTTCGTTGGGTCCACGAGCCGCTTGTCAAAAAGGCACGCAGCACTGTGTCCGACGCGCTGGGTCTCTTGAAAAAGTCGATCGGCAACCTCAAGAACCGCAAGAGCCTGCTGTATTTTCTGATTTCGTCGATGCTCTACCGCGACGCGTTGAACGGGCTTTATACCTTTGGTGGAATCTATGCGAACCTCGTGTTGGACTGGTCTGTTCCCCAGATCGGAATCTTTGGCATCGTCGGCGCGACCAGTGCTGTGTTTTTCAGCTGGCTTGGTGGGAAGCTTGATAAAAAGTATGGACCTAAACCCGTCATCATTGGCGCGGTGTGGGTTCTGATCGCGATGGCCTTTGTCATCGTGAACATGTCGCGAGAGGCGTTTTTCGGCATGCCCTTGGCTGACGGCTCGTCACTGCCGGACAATGTGCTGATGCTGGCCGGGGCCACGTTTGGTGGCATGGGCGGCATTCTTCAGGCCGCAAGCCGCACCTTGATGGTGCGCCATACCGATCCGGCCAAGCCCACCGAAAGCTTTGGTCTTTATGGGTTGTCCGGACGGGCCACCGCGTTTCTTGCGCCCATCCTGATCGGGATCGCAACCACAGTGACCGGATCGGCAAGACTTGGCGTATCACCCGTTATCCTGCTTTTCGTTTTGGGGCTGATCCTGCTACGCTGGGTCAACCCCAAAGGAGACAGCGAGACATGGTCAAACGCGTCCTGATTCTGATCGGCCTGCTGGGACTGACGGCCTGTCAGACCCAGACCCAAGAACAAGCCACGGTGTCTACCAAGCAAAATGTCCCGGCCGAGATGCAGGGGGTCGAAGCGCGCCAGTTGTTTGGTGCACAGAGGCAAAGCTCGCAACAAAGCGCTAAGCCCCATGGATCTTATGCCAAGGGCTGTGTCGCCGGGGCCGTGCAATTGCCGGAAACCGGACCGACGTGGCAGGCCATGCGCCTGTCACGCAACCGTAACTGGGGGTACCCGGAAACCATCGACTATATTCGCGATCTTTCGACCAAAGCCGCGGCCCAGCCCGGTTGGGAAGGTCTTTATATCGGCGATATCAGCCAGCCGCGCGGGGGGCCCATGCTGTCAGGGCACCGCAGTCACCAGATCGGTCTCGACATTGATATCTGGATGCTGCCGCCCAAACGCCTGAACCTGAGTTCCGCCGAACGCGAAAATATCTCGTCGATTTCCCTGCGGCGCGAGAAGGGCGCTTTCGTCAACGAAAACTGGACCCGCCAGCATCATGAAATCCTGAAGGCGGCAGCCAGCGACCCAAGGGTGGCGCGTATATTCGTCTTTCCCGGGGCCAAAGTGCAGATGTGCAACGACGAAAAAGGTGACCGCAAGTGGCTGCGCAAAATCCGGCCATGGTGGGGGCATCACTATCATTTTCACGTGCGTCTCAACTGTCCCAAAGGGGCAAAAGGATGTGTGAATCAATCCGCCCCACCGGCCGGGGACGGATGCAAAGACGCGGAAAAATGGGTGCAGGACATATTGTTCCCACCGCCGCCAGACCCGAACGCTCCGAAACCGAAACCACGTCGTGAACTGGAAATGGCGGACCTACCGGGCCAATGCGTAAACGTCTTGCAGTCGCAATAGCTGCGGCGCTTTTCCTGAGTTATCAATGGTTTCCGTCCGGAGCCTGGGAGCCGAAGCGCGCCAGGCTCGAAGCGGTGGCCGAATGGCGCATCTCCGAATCCTGGTTCGGGGGGTTCTCGGGCATTGAGGTTGCCGAGGATGGGCAGTCCTTTGTCGCGATCTCGGATCGGTCCTGGCTGGTACGTGGAAATTTCAAGCGGACAGATGGTGAGATAACGGGAATAATACTCGACGAACGACATGCGCTGCACACAACTCCGGGCGAAAGGCTGCGTAATGAATTCGGTGATTCCGAAGGGCTGGCCGTGGACGGGCGGAACAGAACTTTCGTTTCGTTCGAGGCCGAGGATCGGGTCATGCAGATCAACGACTCCGGTCATGGGCGAGAGTTGCCGGTGAGCAAAGCGTTTGACGCGATGCCCCGCAATGGCGCCTTTGAAGCGTTGGCAGTGGCCCCGGACGGAGACCTGTTTGCGATACCGGAAAGTCCGCTGGGTCGCGCCAATCAGGCATTGGTTTTTCAATTTGATGGTCGGAAATGGACCCAACCGTTTCCGATCTCGCGGCACAAAAAGTTCCGGCCTGTCGGGGCTGACTTTGGGCCGGATGGCAGGTTCTATCTGCTGGAGCGGGCCTTTAACGGATTTGGGTTCCGCAGCCGGGTGCGGCGCTTTGATGTGACGCCCAATGGTTTTGCCAATGAAACGGAACTGATACGCACGTTTTTCGGCATGCACGACAACCTCGAAGGGCTGTCGGTCTGGCGTGATCCCGAGGGGCACATTCGTCTTACCATGATCTCGGATGATAACTATCGCTTTGTGCAGCGTACTGAGATTGTCGAGTACATCGTCTTCAAAACCCCTTGATTTACAGGACAAGTCCCGATAGACCCCGCCCGTCCCGCAATGATGCGAGACCAAGTCGCCGCTACCTTGTCAAAACGGGCTAAGAGACATGAAAACGACCTACATTCCTGGCATTCTCGCCATGGCCGCCATTGTTGTGGCCTCGAATATCCTTGTGCAATTCCTGTTCGGCCAATGGCTGACCTGGGGTGCCTTTACCTATCCGCTTGCCTTCCTTGTGACTGACGTTATGAACCGCGTCTACGGCGTGGCCGCCGCCCGCCGTGTGGTGTTTGCAGGCTTCATCGTCGGCGTCATATGCTCGGCCATTGGTACGCAGATCATGTTGCAGGGTGATGGTTTCACCTATCCTGCAGTGACCATGCGCATCGCCATGGGCTCTGGCCTCGCCTTTTTGACCGCGCAACTTCTCGACGTGTCGGTGTTCAACCGGCTGCGGGACGGTGCCTGGTGGCGTGCGCCGCTGGCGTCGACCTTGATCGGTTCTTCGGTGGATACAGCGATTTTCTTTACAATCGCTTTCTCTGGCGCGCTGAGCTTCGTTGAGCCTGCCAATGATGTGAGCTGGGCTGGCGAGATGTTGCCGCTTTTGGGCGCGGGTCCGATGGTGCCGCTTTGGGTAAGCCTGGGCTTTGCCGACTGGCTGGTGAAATTGTCGCTGGCATTGCTTGCTCTTGTGCCCTTCCGCATCATCGTGGGGAAAATGGTGCCCACCACCACATGATTTTGTTTGACTTATCCACAGGCTGTGGCAACCTGAGGATACGCGAAACAATCTGAAAGGAGGTGCCCATTGTCTAGAGAACGTATGGAGAGCAGTGTTGGAACAGTTCGGAGGACGGACAGCTAGGGCAGCCCTTGGCTAGTGCGAAACCCGAATTGGTGCTCACCTAACCGACGCACCTCCTATTATCTCGAAGGGCCGCCCAACGCGAGGAGCGGCCCTTTTCGATTCTACTCAAAACCCACATCTGTATAACGTCGGTATCGCGTCGGTATTACGTCGGTGCTTGTACCGAAAACGGACCTGAACCATGTTGGTTGTTAACGAACAGATCACCCTGCAAGACTGGGAAATGACCGAGCAGTTCGTGCGCGCATCAGGGCCAGGCGGGCAGAATGTGAACAAGGTTGCCACCGCGGTCGAGTTGCGGTTCGAGGCCGAACGCTCGCCATCCCTAAGTCCACCGGTCAAGACTCGTCTGAAACGGCTTGCAGGTCGGCGCTGGACCAAGGATGGCGCCCTTGTCATCCAATGCGACGAAACCCGGAGCCAGGCGCGCAATCGCGACATTGCCCGGGAACGTCTGGCCGAGCTGATCCGCAAAGCGTTGGTCGCACCTAAACGCCGGATCAAGACCAAACCGACCTATGGTTCGCAACAGCGTCGCCTGAAATCGAAAAAAGTGCGGGGCGAGGTGAAGGCGTTGCGTGGCCCCGTTGCACGGGACGAGTAAACCGCTTGCTCATCGCTTTCGGTGTGGGCAGGATGGAAAGAAACGGCTAGAAAAAGAACATGACAAACCGGGAAACATTGGGCGCACGACCCACGGGACGCTTTATCTTTCTGCTCAATCCAGGTTACTACGCCATGACCTTTTCCATGGCGATGGAGACATTGAACGTAGCCAATCGCATGGCCGGGCAGACGATCTTTGAAACCGTTGTCTGTGCCGAAGGTGGCGTCCCGGTGCAGGATTCTTTGGGCGCACGGTTTCCGATAGATCACGGGCTCGAGGAGGTCTCGAGAAATGACACGGTTGTCATCGTCTGTGGTGACGCCCCGCGCGAGGCGGTCACGCCAGCCATTCTGCAATGGATACGCAAGGCCGCACGTCAGGGGTGCGAAATCACAGGCCTTTCGACCGGCGTCTGGCTGATGGCCGAAGCGGGATTGATGGATGGTCTGCCGGCAACGCTGCATTGGGAACACCGGACAAGTTTTGCCGAAGAGTTCCCCGAGGTCGAGCTGTCGGAATACACCTATGTCTGTTCGAACAAACGCTATTCCACGGCGGGTGGAACATCGGTCATAGACCTGATGCTGCACCTGATTTCGGAAAAGGCATCGCCAGAACTGGGCAGTCTGGTTGCTGATCAGTTGATGTACACGAATATCCGGGTGCTCCAGCATTCCGCCAAGGTGCAGGTGGCGGAACGAATTGGCATGCGCCACCCCAAGTTGTCGGAAATCCTGGCCCTGATGGAGACAAACCTGGAAGAACCGCTGCGGCCCGGTGATCTGGCGAAGACGGTGAACATCTCGACCCGCCAGCTTGAGCGGTTGTTCCGGCGGTATCTGAGCGCGACCCCCAAAAAGTACTACATGGACATGCGCCTTCAGCGGGCGCAGCACCTTTTGTTGCAGACCAATATGAGCGTGACCGAAGTCTCGGTGGCCTGTGGGTTCAACGCGGCGTCGCATTTTTCGCGGCTGTTCCGGCAGCGTTACGGCATGTCGCCGCATAAACTGCGTGCAGAACCGGCCAAATCCTGAGTATTGAGGGTCAGACAGTTTTCTGACCCCTTGTGCAAAAAGAGACACGCATGCCATCGACCCTTGTACGACGCGCCCGGCTTTTGGGGCCGCATATGACCACGTTTTACCGGGAACCCGTGCATGTGGCGCGCGGCGAGGGAGTCTGGTTGTGGGACACCGAAGGGCGGCAGTATCTGGACTGCTACAACAATGTGCCGCATGTGGGGCACTGTCATCCGCGCGTGGTTGAGGCGATTGCCAAGCAGGCTGCAACGCTCAACACCCATACCCGTTATGTTCATGATATGATTTTGGATTATGGCGAGGCGCTGGTGGCAAAGTTCGGCCATGACCTCACGAGCCTCGTGATGGTGTGCTCGGGGTCCGAAGCCAACGATGTGGCGCTGCGGATGGCCCAGGCGGTGACGGGCAGGACCGGGATCATCGGCACGGACAACACCTATCACGGCAATACAACGGCCGTGTCGCAGCTGAATTCATCCAAAGTGCCGGTAGGAGGGTATCAGGACCATGTGCGACAGGTCCCTGCGCCCGATAACATGGAGCCGGTGGGCGGAACACACGATGGGCAGGCCGAAGCTTTTGCCAAGGGCGTAGAAGCCGCAATCACAGACCTGGAAGAGAACGGCCATGGCGTCTCGGCGTTGATCCTGTGCCCCTTTTTCGCCAACGAAGGCTTTCCCACGCTGGAAAAGGGCTTTCTGGATCGGGCCATTGCCGCGGTGCGCAAGGCTGGCGGATTGATCATCGCGGACGAGGTTCAACCCGGCTTTGGCCGCATTGGCAGCCATTGGTGGGGGCATGACAAGCTGGGTTTTGCACCCGATATCGTGACGCTGGGCAAGCCGATGGGCAATGGTCATCCGGTAGCGGCGGTGGTGACGCGGCCCGAGATTCTGGGTGCCTTTCAGGAGGCCTTTAAGTATTTCAATACCTTTGGAGGCAACCCGGTCAGCGCTGCGGCGGCCATGGCGGTGCTGGACGTGATCGAGGAAGAGGCGTTGGTTGAAAACGCCAAGGACGTCGGCGCCTATGCGGTTGAACTGTTGCGCGATCTGGCGGGACGACATGACGTGATGGCAGACGTTCGCGGCTCGGGCCTGTTCTTTGGCGCAGAGCTGTGGCGTGACGGGCGACCTGCCACGGATCTTTGTGCTGCGATGGTTGACGAGATGCGCGACCGGGGCGTGTTGCTGCATTCGGTGGGCCGCTATGACAACACGCTCAAGGTGCGACCGCCCTGCGTCTTCAGCCGTGCCAATGCCGACCAGCTTGTGCAAGTCATGGATGAGGCCCTGGAGGCTGTCACATGACCGATGACGAGGCGTTGATGTATGCAAAAGCTGCCTTGGCGTGTTGGGGCGGTGGGGCGACACCTCGGTTGATAAAAAACCGCGAAAACGCCGTGTTCGAGACTGTTTTGGGTGATGGTCGCCGTGTGGCGTTACGGTTGCATCGTCCCGGATACCAGAGTGACAACGCGATCCGGTCCGAACTTTGGTGGGCCGAAGCTTTGGTGGCCGCTGGTTTGTCGGTGCCTGTTCCTGTGCGCAGCCTGGCAGGCGATGTCCTGGCCTCGGTTCCTGCCGCGGGGCGCATGGCCTCGGTCGTGACCTGGATGGATGGCGCGCCTATGGGCGAGGGGGATGTGCCCTTGTCAGGAACTGCTGACGAACAGGCCGCCGTGCATCGCGCGCTGGGCGCTGCCTTGGCCCGGGTACACACGGCGAGCGATGCGGCGGTGCTGCCCGATGGGTTCGAGCGGCAAGTGCTGGATGTTGACGCGCTATTGGGGGATGCCCCGGCCTGGGGGCGGTTCTGGGAGAACCCTGCGCTTACGTCAGGGGAAATGGCAGAGCTCTTGGCCGCACGCGTTCAGATGCGCGAGGTGATTGGCGATCACGCGGCAGGCGGGGGCGACTTTGGCCTGATCCACGCTGACGCCCTGCGCGAAAACGTGCTGGTGCAGGACGGCACGGCGCGGCTGATCGACTTTGACGACGGGGTCTTTGGCTTTCGCATGTACGAGTTGGGCGTGGCCATGTCGCAGAACTGGGATCAGCCCAATCGTGCGGCCTTGGGGGGCGCGTTGCTGGCGGGGTATGCTACGGAACGTGCCCTGCCGACCGGGGCGGAAAGCTTGCTGGAACCCTTTACCGTGATGCGTGGTCTGGCGAGTTGCGGGTGGGTCATCGGGCGCTACGCGGCAAATGATCCGGTGTGCCGCGCCTATGCAGTGCGTGGGCTGGAGCTGGTGCGGCAGTGGCAGACGCCCTAGACGATCACGTCCATCTTTTGCTGCTCGCCAACCCCGAACACGCGTTTGTACCGATCGATCTGATCCGCCGGGCCCATGGCCTTGTTCGGGTTGTCCGAGAGTTTCACTGTCGGATGGCCATCGGCAGCTACTGCCTTGCAGACCATTGAAAACGGTGACAGCGCATCGTTTTGCGTCAGGCCGCGGAAGTCGTTGGTCAGCAATGTGCCCCACCCAAAGGACACCTTGCAACGCCCGGCGAATTGGGCGTGCAGCTCGGCTATCTTGGCTTCGTCCAGGCCATCGGAAAAGATGATGAGTTTGTCACGCGGGTCTTCACCGCGTTCGTGCCACCATCGAATTGCAGTCTCGGCTCCGGTTGCAGGGTCGCCCGAGTCGATGCGGATGCCCGTCCAACCCGCGAGCCAATCCGGCGCGCGCTTCAGAAACCCTTCGGTGCCATAGGTGTCGGGCAGAATGATGCGAAGGTTGCCTTCGTGTTCTTCGTGCCAGTCGGCGAGAACCTGATAAGGCGCCTGCGCGAGCGCAGCATCATCCTGTGCGAGGGCGCTGTAGACCATGGGCAGCTCGTGCGCATTGGTGCCGATGGCTTCGATATCCCGCTTCATGGCGATCAGGCAGTTTGACGTGCCGACAAACTTGTTGCCGAGACCTTCGATCATCGCCTGCACGCACCAATCCTGCCACAGGTACGAATGGCGGCGGCGGGTGCCGAAATCGGCAATCCGAAGGTCAGGCATGCTGCGCAGATTTTCGATCTTTTCCCACAGCTTGGTCATTGCGCGGGCATAAAGCACCTGGAGTTCGAACTTGCGCATGTCATGCAGCACGGCACGTCCGCGCAGCTCCATCAACACTGCCAGCGCCGGGATTTCCCATAGCATGACCTCGTGCCATTTGCCCTCAAACGTCAGCTCGTACTGACCGTCGCGCTTTTCCAGGTGATAATCCGGCAGGCGCAGGTTTTCGAACCAATGCATAAAGTCCGGGCGGAACATCTGGCGTTTGCCGTAAAAGGTATTGCCTCGCAGAAAGGTGCTTTCGCCGCGGCTGAGCGACAGGGACCGGATATGGTCCAGCTGTTCGCGCAGTTCACCTTCGTCGATCAGATCGGCCAGACGCACGGATTTGCTGCGGTTGATCAGGCTGAAGGTGACCGTGGCGTCGGGTTTGTTGCGAAACACCGACTGGCACATCAGGAGTTTGTAAAAATCGTTATCGATCAACGACCTGACAATCGGGTCGATCTTCCATTTGTGGTTCCAGACACGAGTTGCGATATCGACCATAGAGGGCCCCATTCAAGCCTTTCGGTCTTTGATAGCCAAGTTTCACCCGGGGGTCCAATGGCTTTGTGCGGGGTCGCGTGGCTGGCCGCAAAATGCCGCAAGTTCCTGCAACAGTTTCTGTTTGCGCACCGGCTTGGACAGGAACCCGTCCATCCCGGCCTCGCGGCAGGCGGCGCGGTCGCTGGCGTAGGCATTGGCGGTCAGGGCCACGATATGCGGTTGCGGCAGATCAAGCGCGCGGATCTGGCGAGAGGCCTCAAGCCCGTCCATGACCGGCATCGCCATGTCCATCAACACAATGTCAGGGCGGTGCGTGCGCGTCAGGTCAACGGCCTCGGCCCCGTTTTGGGCCATGAGCAGCGTCATGTTGTGATTTTTTGTGTATTTTTCAATCAGCAAACGGTTGGTGCGGTTATCCTCGGCCAGCAAGACGGTGATGCCGTCGAGATCGATATTACTGGTGACATCAATGGTTTGCTGATTGGGCAGGATCGTTTCGGATGTCGATTCCAGCGCCACGGTGATGCGGAAACGAGAGCCTTTGTTCAGCTCTGATGTGACTTCGATACCACCGCCCATAATACGGGCGAGGCTGAGCGAAATCGCCAGCCCAAGCCCGGTGCCGCCAAAGCGGCGGGTGGTGTCGGCCTCGGCCTGCGAAAACTGTTTGAACACCTGCCCGACACGTTCCGGCGGGATGCCGATCCCGGTATCGATCACGTCGATCGTCAGGGCATATCCATCGCCCGTCGTCGCACACTCGGCAACCACGCAAATGCCGCCCTCCTCGGTGAACTTGATGGCGTTTCCAATGACATTCATCAGGATCTGGCGCAGCCGCGTATCGTCACCCAACACTGTGTCCGGCAAAGTATCAGCCCCCTGAAACCGCAGGTAAAGCCCCTTGGTCGCGGCCTGAGGGGTCAACAGGTTCAGGACACCCTGGATACAATCGACCAGTCGGAAGGGCACCGGGCTAAGCTGCATGTGTCCGGCGTCGAGCTTCGAAAAATCAAGGATGTCGTTGATAATAGTAAGCAAAGTCTCGGCGCTGTCGCGGATGGTGTCCACGCACAGGCGGCTTTCGTGCGACAGGCCCTCTTCTGCCAGCAGGTCGGCCATGCCCATGATGCCGTTCATTGGCGTGCGGATCTCGTGGCTCATGGTGGCAAGGAAACGCGACTTGGTTTTTTCACCCTGTTCCGCCGCCTGTTTGGCCTTGGCCAGCTCCATTTCGTGGGTCTTGCTGGCCGTGATGTCGCGTTCGATAGCGATGACCATTTCCATCTTGCCGTCGTCATCGAACACCGGGGCAAGGTGGGTTTCGATCCAGATCTTGCGACCGTCTTTTGTGTAATTCAGTATTTCAGCCCGATAAGAGCGTTGTTCCTGCACGGCCCGGGCGATGGCCTGGCTGGTTTCTTCGCTGGTTTCCGGGCCGTTCAGCAGATCAGCCGGGCGCTTGCCCCTTGCCTCGGCGGCGGAATAACCAGTGGTGCGGGTAAAGGTTTCGTTCGTCCAGATAATCTCGCCTTCGGGGGTGGACATGATGACACTGTCATGGGCGCCCTTTGCGACCCAGGACAGGTTGCGGGCCTCTCTTTGTTGTTCTTCCAGTGAGAGGTTGGTCAGCGCCAGTTCGCGCCCTTGATGCAACAGGTTACGGCTGTTGCGGTATTCGCGTCGATGCCCGCTGACCACATAGGAGATGAAGACCACGACCATATAGGCCATCATCAGTCCACCGAGTACGTTGTAAGAGAGGTCCATCGGATGATCGCCCTCGTGCCACACCTCGGTGACGAACAATGCGCAGACCGTAAGCCCGTAGACCGCAAGCCGCCCCAGCGCCGCCCCTTTGTGAAACGGCAGGACAATGCCCGCGTTGATCGACGCACCGGTGGCATAGGCAAGGCTGAAAAACATGCCGGCGTCGCCCGGAGCGGTGAGCCAGCCAATGGCCACACAACAGGCGATAGTTGCGCCCTGAAAGACGGCGCTGCAGGTTGTGAGAACCTGAAGTCGCCGCAATTGACCGGGGTCTTTTTCAAGCCGCGCGGGCACCGTCCGCAGAAACAGGCAATCGAGGATTTCACCCAAGAGCGCCAGGGTCACTGCCAGTGCCCCAACCGCCGGAGAGACCAATGCGACAAGGGTTAGGGCCCCACTGAGCGTCAGAATCTGTCGGCTGAGAAAGTGTTTCACCCGCCCCGTGGCATAGCGGATCAACAACCCGGGAGGGCTGTAGCGGCGGTCAAATTCAGCCAGCCGACTGTCGATGTCCGAAAGCTCGGTTTTCATGATCCGTGCACTATCCACGCTTGTGGGGCTGTGCACAGTATGGCGCTCAGGTCTTAAGAAAAAGGCAAGAGGTGGCGGGGCTTAGGTGACCTCTACACCCAGGGCGCCCATGGCCTGCATCGCCGCGGCCAGCGACCCGTCAAGGTCGATGGCACGGCAGAGGTCATTGCGGACTGTGACGGAGAAGCCCAGTTTTGCGGCATCCTGTGCCGAGAAGTTGACGCAGAAATCGGTGGCAAGACCAACCATGGTCAGATCGCTCAGGCCGCGCGTGCGCAGGTAACCTTCGAGCCCCGTGGGGGTGGTCTGATCGTTTTCGAAAAACGCAGAGTAGCTGTCGATCGCGGGGGTGTATCCTTTGCGAATGACAAGGTCGGCGCGGGTGGTGTTCAGATCGGCATGAAAGTCCGCGCCGGGGGTGCCCTGAACACAGTGATCGGGCCAGAGCACCTGTGGGCCATAGGGCATTTCGGTCAGGTCATAGGGGGACTTGCCATCATGGCTGGAGGCAAAGGACGAGTGGCCCGCCGGGTGCCAGTCCTGGGTCAGGATCACAGCGTCGAAATCGGCCATCAAGGCGTTGATGCCGGGCACGATCTCATGTCCGCCGGGCACCGCAAGCGCGCCATCGGGGCAGAAATCGTTTTGCACGTCGATCACGATCAGGGCTTTGGTCATGGGGGCCTCCTTGCAGGTTAATGAGAGCGTAACAGGCAGTGCGTGGGGGTCAATGCAGGTTTGGGCTGCGAATCGGGGTAACGGCCTTGTTTCAAGCGGTTTTGGCCGTTCGGTATTACGTCGGTATAACGTCGGTATTGCGTCGGTGCCGGGTTGGAAACATCGCAGGGTTAACCGAGCGTTCTGTTTGAATTGCACACTTTTTGATGGCGAAAAGAGCCAACGACATCGGAGTCTGGTTCGTTTCTTGTGAGCTTCAATGTCGACAAGGTCCCCCCAAAGAAAAGCCCCGCCCGGGTGAACCGGACGGGGCTTAGTCTTGTCTGTATCGGCCTGATTACAGGTCGAGCTCTTTGCCTTTGATCGGCGCCCAGAGCTTCTTGTTGGTCAGATAGAGCAACGAGGCCAACAGGGTCAGCAGCAGAACGCCAACAAAACCGGCCTGTTTGCGTGCCATCATGTGAGGCTCGGCGGCCCACATCAGGAAGGCCGAGACGTCTTCGGCTTCGTGGTGGATCGAGTTCGAGTGACCGTCAGCATATTCCACGTCCTCACCATAGAGCGGAGGCGCCATGGCAATCCAGCCGCCGGGGAAGGCGGTGTTTTCGTAGAAGGTGGTGCCGGCTTCCTCTTTCTCTTCACCGGTGTAACCGGTCAAAATCGAGGTGATGTACTCGGGGCCACCCATGCCTTTGAACAGCTGGTTCATGCCGGTGCCTTGCGGACCGTGGAAACCAGCGCGGGCCTTGGCCATCAGCGACAGGTCAGGCGCGTTGGGGTCGCCGCCTTCGGGGAAGAAATCCGCCGGTGTACGCGGGCGGTCGTCTTCCAGTTCCTCATCATAGATGTCGTACTGAGCTGCAAAGGCGCGAACCTGGTCTTCGGGCAGGTGGGGACCACCTTCGTCAGCCAGGGTGCGCAGCGGCACGTAGCGCATGCCGTGGCAGGCCGCGCAGACTTCGGTGTAAACCTGAAGGCCGCGCTGCAGCTGGTTCTGATCAAAGGCGCCAAACGGACCTTCGAACGAGAAGTCGACATCGTGAATGTGGCTTTCGCCACCGGCTGCCATTGCGCCCCCTGCCGAGAAGGACAGGGCAGCGATTGCGGCGATGCTAAGTTTCTTAAGCATTATCCTGGCTCCTTATTCAGCAGGTTTGCCGTAATGGGCGTCAAAGTCTTCCTCGATCGTGGCCGGCGGAGTTGTCGGCTTTTCGATCACACCCAGAAGCGGCAGGATCACGAGGAAGTAGGCGAACCAATAGGTCGAGCCGATCAGCGAGATGGTCGAGTAGGGCGGTTCAGCCGGCATCGCGCCACACCACATCAGGACGATAAAGTCGATGATCAGCAGGTAGAACCACCACTTGAACATCGGACGGAAACGACCCGAGCGGACGCGGCTGGTGTCGAGCCATGGCACGATGGCCATGACTGCAATGGCGCCGAACATGGCCAGCACGCCAAAGAATTTGGCGTCGATGATGCCGCCGGTGATCCAGCTGGCAAACATCACAACCCAGACATCAGCGGTAAAGGCACGCAGGATCGCGTAGAACGGCAGGAAGTACCATTCAGGAACGATGTGCGCAGGTGTCGCCAGCGGGTTGGCTTCGATGTAGTTGTCGGGGTGGCCAAAGTAGTTCGGCATGAAGCCGACGATGGCGAAGAAGACAACCAGTACGATGGCCAGGCCAACCAGGTCCTTGATGACGAAGTAGGGCCAGAAGGGCAGGGTGTCTTTCTCGGCTTCTTCTTTCGATCCGCGACGCACTTCAACACCGGTGGGGTTGTTGTTGCCAGTGGTGTGGAACGCCCAGACGTGAACGATCACGAGTGCGGCGATCACGAAGGGCAGGAGGTAGTGCAGCGAGAAGAAGCGGTTCAGCGTGGCGTTGTCCACGGCAGGGCCACCCAAGAGCCAGGTCTGGATCGGCTCGCCAATGAAGGGGATCGCGCCGAACAGGCCGGTGATCACGGTGGCACCCCAGAAGGACATCTGACCCCAAGGCAGCACGTAGCCCATAAAGCCGGTGGCCATCATCAACAGGAAGATGATCATGCCGACGATCCACGTGATCTCACGCGGGGCCTTGTACGAGCCATAGAACAGGCCGCGGAACATGTGGATGTAGACCGCAAAGAAGAACAGCGAGGCGCCGTTCATGTGGATATAGCGGAGCATATGGCCGCCATTCACGTCGCGCATGATGTGTTCGATCGAGGCAAAGGCCAGATCAACATGCGGGGTGTAGTGCATCACCAGGACAACGCCGGTGGCGATTTGCAACACCAGGCAGAAAGCAAGGACGATACCCCAGATCCACCACCAGTTCAGGTTCTTTGGGGTCGGGATCATGAGAGTGCTGTAGATCAGGCTGACAATCGGCAAGCGGCTGTGCAGCCATTTTTCCGCGCCAGTCTTGGGTTCGTAATGATCGTGAGGAATTCCGGACATGGTCGCGCTCCTTATCCCAGTTTGATCGTCGAATCGTCGACGAATGCGGCAACCGGAACCCAGAGGTTCTCAGGTGCGGGGCCTTTGCGGATACGACCGGAGGTGTCGTAGTGCGAGCCGTGGCAGGGGCAGAACCAGCCACCGAAGTCACCAGCGCCATCACCGATCGGAACACAACCGAGGTGCGTACAAACGCCGATCATCACCAGCCATTCGCCGGTTTCATCCAGCGCGCGGTTCTCGTCCATCGCGTCCAACGCCATGTTGTTGCGGTTCTGGCCCATCTTGTCGATGGTCAGATCCTCAAGCGTTACAGCACGGGCTTCGTCGATTTCCGCCTGGGTGCGGCGGCGGATGAACACCGGCTTGCCGAGCCATTTGACGGTCAGCTGCGTGCCGGGCTCGATGCCCGAAATGTCAACGCGGATTGACGACAGCGCTTTAACGTCAGCCGAGGGGTTCATTTGGTCGACCAGAGGCCAAACAGCAGCACCGGCAGCCACAGCGCCGGTACCGGCGGTGGCATAGTAGAGGAAATCTCTGCGGGTGCCTTCGTGATCTTCTGCGTGGGACACGAGGTTCTCTCCATTTTTCAGCCGGTAACCCGGCCAATATTCGTAGGGCCGCGCCATGGCGCAGCCTCTCCACGCCGCTATTTAGCGGAGCCTTTGCAACCCGTCCAGCGATGTTTCGCGCAAGCTGGGGCCTCGCGCCCTTCTGTCGCGCTTGTGTCGCACATCAACGGACCCATATGAGCAGGCTGTTCGCGCTATCAGAGGGAATTGTGCGCATACAGGCAGATTTTCGAGGGGAATCAGCCGAGTGATCGCGACTCAGTCGGTTGGCGCCGTGGCGATCATGCTGTCGCGTTGCGAGAACGACTCGTACCAGGTGGCCAGCGCATCGTTGCCGCGTCGCCATTTGCGGGCGTCATGGCGGAAATCAAGGTAGCCAAGCGCGCAGCCGACGGCGATCTGCCCCATGTCGAGGGGGCCGGCGAGGTGACTCATCCAGCGGGTGTTGAGCGCCGAAACAGCGCGCGCAACTTTTTCCCACTGCGCCTCGCGCCAATTGTCATCCTGAAGCTCGGCCGGCCGCAGGCGGCCTTCGTAGGTGACCAGAACGGCGGCGTCCATGATGCCATCGGCGGTGGCTTCGAGTGTCAGAACGTCCCAGAGCATCGCCTCGGGGTAAAGACCCGCATTGGCGCGCGAGTCGAGAAAGCGGCAAATCACCCGGCTGTCATAAAGCGCGGGCGCGTCGTCGCGGATCAGGGCAGGGATCTTGCCCACCGGGTTGGCGGCCTTGACGTCGTCATTGGTGGCGACCGGAGAGGTTTTGATGTCCAGCAGGTCAATATCCTCGGTCTGTCCTGTTTCATGCATCAGAACGCGCACTTTGCGCACGAAGGGCGAGGCGCTGGCAGAGATCAGTTTCATGGGTCAGCCTTTTTGATTGGTGTTTGCATCATGGCCGCCAGAAGGCGGGTTTCAGAGCCGATCCCATAGGCCGCAACATGGTCCGCGGCGGACAGGCGGGCGGCATCGGGTTTGTTCTGGCCGAATTTCCAGGTGCCCTGCACATCCGTGACCGTCAGCCGAAAGGGGCGGATCATGCGCATCATCTTGGCCAGAGCGTCTGGGGTCATCTTGGATTGTGACCAGATCGGTTTTGGCAGCAGGCGTTCCTCGAAAAAGTGCGACAGGCGGTCGAGGAGGTCGGGGAGGTCCGCGTCTGGCAGGGGTGTGAGCGTGCCGGTCAGGTGCACGGCAACGTAATTCCAGGTCGGCACCTGATCGTCGAACCGATACCAGTCGGGGGAAATGTAGCTGTCGGGGCCGCTGATGGCGATGCGAGCAGGTGTCGCCTCTTTCAAGCTGCGGGAAATCGGATTGGAGCGCACGAGGTGCAGATCGGCTGTCGCGCCGTCTTTCGAGAGCAGAAAGGGGATGTGCGACATCATCGGGGCATCCGCACCGTTCACGGCGAGCACACCAAAGCCACGCTCGCGCGCATAGGCAATGTTGTCGGCGGTTTCTGTACCGCGAAAGGCCGGGTTCGGGTGCATGTCTGTCCTCCGCTCGAAATTGGATGTTGCAAGGGGGAGCCGGTCTTGGCAAGGTCACATCGTTCTCAGGGCGGGGTGAAATTCCCCACCGGCGGTGAGCAGGGAAACCTGTAAGCCCGCGAGCGGCCTCTCTGGGAGGTGTCAGCAGATCTGGTGCAATTCCAGAGCCGACGGTGATAGTCCGGATGGAAGAGAACGTATCAAGGGGCCGCCCGCGGTGCGCCCTTTGGTTCGTGATCGCCTTGGGTGACGTGTCTGTACCTGAAAGGAGATCATCATGACACACACCCGATATGCTTTCATCAAGGCGAACTGGCACGCGGATATCGTGGATCAGGCGCTGAAAGGATTTTGCGAGGTTATACCCGAGGCTGAGGTCGATGTGTTCGACGTGCCCGGGGCGTTTGAAATGCCGCTTGTGGCGCGCGATCTGGCGGCAACGGGGCGCTATGCGGCGGTGGCGGCGGCGGCCTTTGTGGTGGATGGCGGGATTTACCGCCATGACTTTGTTGCACAGGCCGTGGTGGACGGGTTGATGCGGGCCGGGCTGGACACGGGCGTGCCGGTGTTGTCGGTGTCGCTGACGCCGCACCAGTATCATGAGACCGACCACCACAATGCCATCTATGCTGCGCATTTCGTCGAAAAAGGACGTGAGGCGGCTGAGGCGGCGCTGGGTATTGGCAAAGCCCGGGATGCCGTGCGCGCGGCAGCCTAGTCAGATTGTGCGCCTTGCGGCGCGCCTGATATCTCGTCCCCGGCCTTTGGGCCGGGGTCTCGGGTCTGCCTCCGGCGGGAGTATTTCTGGCAAGATGAAGCATGGGCGCCGGGCTGTGGCGGCTTGTGCGCTTGCCCTGCTCGGCAAAAGGCGGTATCGCGCGACCGTTATACGTTTGAAGGGAATCCGACATGTCCGCGCCCAAGAAAGTTGTCCTGGCCTATTCCGGTGGCCTTGATACCTCGATCATTCTGAAATGGCTGCAAACCGAGTATGGCTGTGAGGTGATCACCTTTACTGCCGACCTGGGGCAGGGCGAAGAGCTGGAACCCGCCCGTAAAAAGGCGGAAATGCTTGGAATCAAACCTGAAAATATCCACATCGAAGATCTGCGCGAAGAGTTTGTACGCGACTTTGTCTTTCCGATGTTCCGCGCCAATGCGCAGTATGAGGGCCTGTATCTCTTGGGCACGTCGATTGCGCGGCCGTTGATTTCCAAGCGTCTGGTTGAGATTGCGGCTGAGCATGACGCCGATGCGGTGAGCCACGGCGCCACCGGCAAGGGCAATGACCAGGTACGGTTCGAACTGGCGGCCTATGCGCTGAACCCCGACATCAAGGTGATTGCGCCCTGGCGTGAGTGGGATCTGGGGTCGCGGACCCGTTTGTTGGAGTTTGCTGAACAGCACCAGATTCCCGTGGCCAAGGACAAGCGCGGCGAGGCGCCGTTCTCGGTGGATGCGAACCTCTTGCACACCTCGTCCGAGGGCAAGGTTCTGGAAGACCCGGCCGAAGATGCACCCGATTACGTTTACCAGCGTTCAGTGCACCCTGAAGACGCGCCGGACACGCCGGAATACATCGAGATCGGCTTTGAAAAAGGCGATGCCGTGTCGATCAACGGTGTGGCGATGTCGCCCGCTACCGTGTTGACAGAATTGAATGAATACGGCCGCAAGCATGGCATTGGCCGGCTTGATCTGGTCGAAGGGCGCTATGTCGGCATGAAGTCGCGTGGCATCTATGAAACCCCCGGCGGCACCATCCTTTTGGACGCGCACCGTGGTATCGAATCGATCACCATGGACCGTGGCGCGATGCATCTGAAAGATGAGCTGATGCCGAAATATGCAGAGCTGATTTACAACGGTTACTGGTACTCGCCAGAGCGCGAAATGCTGCAAGCGGCCATTGATGCCAGCCAGGATCACGTGACCGGAACCGTGCGCATGAAGCTGTACAAAGGCCTTGCCCGCGTGGTGGGTCGCTGGTCGGATCACTCGCTCTATTCCGAAGAGCACGTGACCTTTGAAGAGGACATGGGCGCCTATGATCAGACCGATGCGGCGGGCTTTATCCAGCTGAACGCGCTGCGTCTGAAGCTGATCGCGATGCGCAACAAGCGGGTGGCCAAATAAGCGAACTGACCATGTTGTACAGCTTTTTGAGGGGCGACTCTCCATGTTGTACAACATTTCAGGCTCCTGCCACGTCAACATTGCCTTAACCTTTGCGCCCTCCTAACCACCGGGGGGCGTTTTCATTTGCAAGGGATCGGACATGCTGGAACAGATCGTCGAACGGATGCAGCAAGAGCTGGCGGCAAAGTCTTTTGACGGGTCGCTCAAGTTTGACTGTGGGGACGATGGCGTGATCGTGCTGAGGGATGGCACGGCGAGCACCGAGGATCAGGACACCGACTGCACCATCCGCATGACCTTGGACAATCTGGTCAAGCTGCTGACCGGCAAGCTGAACCCGATGACAGGCGTGATGACCGGCAAGCTCAAGGTCTCGGGCGACATGGGTGTGGCGATGAAGCTGGGCAAGCTGTTGGGCTGAGCCTTATTGGTTTCAAACTCCAGGAGTGCATGGACGCCAGAGAGGGCGCCCAGAGGTGCACGGCTCGTGTTCAGTTCACAAACGGAGCGTCGCTGCCCCAGAGGCTTTTGACCTTTTGATCCCGACCGCAGGCCTTGCGGTAGAATTTATAGGCTGAGGCCTGGCTTTTGGGGCCACGGCGGGTCAGGACGATATTGTCGCCCTTGTAGTAATCCTGATGATAGCTTTCGGCCTTGTAGAACTTGGCCTTGGGCAGGATGGGTGTCACGATCTTGCGGCCCAGGGCGGACTGTGCGTCGGCCTTGGCCTGTTCTGCCAGTGCCTTTTCCGCCTTGTTAGAGACAAAAACTGCGGTGCGATAGCTGTCGCCGCGGTCGCAGAACTGCCCACCCGCGTCGGTTGGATCGACCGAGCGGAAAAACAGGTAGAGCAGGCGCTCGCGGGTGACGACGGACGAGTCAAAGGTGATCTTGACCGCCTCGTAATGGCCGCTGTTGCCGCCGGTGACGGTCTTGTAGGTCGGGTTCTTGGTGGTGCCGCCGGTATAGCCGGATACGGCGGATTTCACGCCTTGGACGCTTTCGAAATCGCTCTCGACGCACCAGAAACACCCCCCAGCGACGATCAGGGATTCGGTGGCGGCCTGGGCACGCGAGCCTTGTGCAAGAAGGCCCACGGCGATCAGGAGGCCGAGAAAGAAGGGTTTGGCTTTGATAATGGAACGCATGGCTTGTCTCCGATCAACTGACCCCACCCTGTCGAGTTGCGCGCGGCGCCACAATATACTGCAATGGATTGTCACGCCTTGGTGAGGACAATTTACCTCTTGGCGATGGGGGTTTCCGGGTCTAGCGTCCGGCGCAAAGAGGGGAGTGCAAATGAGCGAACATGTCACCACGCACCAGGCGGAAGAAGACGCCCGGAACGAGGAAATCCAGATCTATCTGAACGGGCGCGTTGTGCCCAAGGCCGAAGCGATGGTCAGCGTCTATGACTCTGGCTTCATGCTGGGGGATGGCGTTTGGGAGGGGCTGCGGCTGTACAACGGGCATTGGGCGTTTCTGCGCGAACATATGGACCGGTTGTTCGAGGCGGCCAAGGCGATTGATCTGGATATCGGCATGACGCCGGATCAGATGATTGCGGCGTTAGAAGAGACGCGGGCGGCCAATGGCATGACGACGGATGCGCATGCGCGGCTGATGGTGACGCGGGGTGTCAAGACGCGGCCGTTTCAGCATCCGGGGCTGAGCCAGCAGGGGCCGACGGTGACGATCATCATGGAGCACTCGAAACCTTCGATCCCGCGTCCCATCAAGCTGGCCACCGTGCCGCATATTCGCGGACTGCCGATGACGCAGGATCCCAAGCTGAACTCGCATTCCAAGCTGAACTGTATTCTGGCTTGTATCGCGGCGGAAAAGGCCGGAGCCGATGAGGGGCTGATGCTGGATGTGAACGGGTTCGTGAACACCACCAATGCCTGCAATTTTTTCATCGTGCGCAAGGGGGCGGTTTGGACCAGCACCGGGGATTACTGCATGAACGGGATCACCCGGCAGAAGGTGATTGACGTCTGTCGTGCGAACGGCATTCCGGTGTTTGAGCGCAACTATTCGCTGGTCGACACTTATGGTGCGGATGAGGCGTTTCTGACGGGGACGTTCGGGGCGCAGACTCCGGTGGGCGAGATAGACGGGCGCCAGATCGGCAGTGGTGAGATGGGCGCGATGACGCTGCGGATCCGTGACCTCTATAAGGCGCTGGTGGAAGAGGATGCGCGGCAATGAAGATCGCGATGTGGAGCGGGCCGCGCAACCTGTCGACGGCGATGATGTACAGCTTTGGCAATCGCGGGGATTGCGCCGTGGTGGATGAGCCGTTTTACGCAGCCTATCTGGCGATGACGGGGATCGACCACCCGATGCGGGACGAGATCATGGCGAGCCAGTCGCAGGATCCAACGGTGGTTGCGGGGGCACTATCAGGCTCTAATCCAGCCGAAATGCCGCATTTTTACCAGAAGCACATGACCCAGCACATGATTGACGGTGTGCCGCGCGACTGGATTCGGGATGTGGTCAACGTGTTCCTGATCCGCCACCCGGCGCGGGTGATTGCGAGCTATGGCGCCAAGCGCGAGAACCCTGTGCTGGACGACATCGGTTTCCGTCAGCAGGCAGAGCTGTTCGAGATGGTCAAAGGTTGGGGGCAAAGCCCGATTGTGATCGACAGCCATGACATTCGCGATGACCCCGAAGGGATGTTGCGGAAACTGTGTGACCAGGTTGGGCTGGAGTTCAGACCGGAGATGCTGACTTGGCCCAAGGGCGGGCATGCGGACGACGGCGTTTGGGCGGAGCATTGGTATGGCGCGGTTTGGGAGTCGACGGGGTTTGCCGGGGCCGAGGGGCCTTTGCCAGAGGTGCCCGAGGCGTTGCAGGGCGTGCTGGAGGCGGCGTTGCCCTATTACGAGACGATGAAAGCCGCGAAGATTTAACCGTCTTCGAGCTTCAGGCGCAGTTCGCGCAGGATGGGCAGGGCCGCGCGGACGCGGGCCTCGCCCAGATCTCCGACAATCTCGGAGATCATCGGGGCGATGGATTGCAGGGCCTGATCGCGCGCCGAACGGCCTGCGGGGCTGATGCCGACGATCTTGCGGCGGGCATCGTCCCAATCGGGGCGGATGTGGATATAGCCTGCTGTTTCGAGCTTGTGCAGCGTGTTGGTCATGGCGCCGCGGGTGACGTGAAACGTCTTGGCCAGTTGTGCAGGGCTGCGTTCCGCGCCCCCGGGGGCGAGGTGGTTCAGCACCGAGAAATGCGACAGTTCCATGCCTTTGGGCAGCGCCTTGGTCAGGCGGGCGCGGGCCAGTTGATCGGCCATGAGGATCTCTCCGAACAGGGAGATCGCCAATGCGTTGTTGTCACTCATTCAGGGCCCGTCAAATTCCCGGTCGTGCCCCAGTGAGGGCACCTTGCCCCGTGCTTGTGCCACCTGATCGCGGTCGAGATCAACATAAGAGATGCCGCAGGGGGTGCCTGCGTCCACCAGAACCTCGCCCCAGGGCGCGATTGCCATGGAATGCCCATATGTGCGCCGCTTTGCCCCGCGTGATGCGGGATGTTGCCCGGTCTGGGCGGGGGCAAGCACGTAACAGCCGGTTTCGATCGCGCGGGCGCGCAACAGGGGTTCCCAGTGGGCAGCGCCGGTGACGTGGGAAAAGGCGGCGGGCACGGTGAGGATGTCGGCCCCGGCCTGTGCCAATGCACGGTGGAGGTGCGGAAAGCGGATGTCGTAGCAGATCGTCATGCCGATCCTGCCGAAGGGCGTATCGGCGAGGACCGCCCCGGACCCTGGACGATAGCCGTCCGATTCGCGGTAGGTTTCCTCGGGGGTGACCTGCACGTCGAACATGTGGATCTTGTCATAGCGCGCGACGATCTTGCCCGTGGGGTCAATCAGGAACGAGCGGTTGGCAAAGCGTCCGTCGTCGTCCCCGGTTTTCAGCGCAAGCGAGCCGATCAGGAGCCAGAGGTTCAGGGATTTGGCCTCGGCCTGCAGGGCGGCAAGGGTGGGGTCGTCCGTCTCAAGATGCAGCACGGCGTTTTGATGCGCACGGCTCATCGAGACGATGTTGGTGACCTCGGGGGTGAGGGCAAAGCCTGCGCCATGGGCTGCCGCCTCGCGCAGCATCGATTGTACGGTGGCGAGGTTCTCGGCCGGGTCGTCCGATGAGGTGATCTGGAGCAGGGCGGCGCGCATCGGATCAGGTGGCCAGAAGCGCGTCCAGCTTGCCGTCGCGTTCCAGCGCGTAGAGGTCATCGCAACCGCCGACATGGGTTTCACCGATAAAGATCTGCGGTACGGTGCGACCACCGTTGGCGCGTTGGATCATCTCGGGCTTGCGGTCGGGGTTGCGGAAGACGTCAACTTCGCTGAAGTCCACGCCCTTTTGATTGAGCAGGCGCTTGGCCGCGTGGCAAAAGCCGCACAAGGGGCTGGTGTAGATTTCGACAGATTTCATGGCTCAGGTCTCACAAGGTTTCACCGTTTGTGAGGGATTTAGGCATCCTTTGCAACGCGCGCCAGTGTCAGGATGTTCACTTCGCTGGCATTGGCGTCGAAACAGGCACGCGTGGCCGCATCAAGTGTGGCGCCCGAGGTCATGACATCGTCGATCAGCAGAACCGGGCGCCCCGCCATCCTGGGTGCCTGTCGGGGGTGCGGGCGAATCGCATCCTGCATCTTGCTGTAGCGGGCCTCTTGGCTGAGGCCGTCCATGTGGCCGCGAACCTTGGGCCGCTCAAGAAGGTCGGGGCAGAAGGGCAGGTTCAGGTTGCGGGCAACCTCGCGCGCCAAAAGCGCGGCCTGATTGTAGCGGCGAAACAGAAAGCGGCTCCAGTGCAGCGGGATGGGCGTGACGATCATGTCGGGGCGCAAGAGTGACCCCGCCCGCTGCGCCATCCACTGACCCGCAGGGCGCGCCAGTTCCTGTTTGTCGGCGTGTTTCAGGCCGAGGATGATGCGACGTGCGTTGTCGCGATAGAGCAGTGCGGCGCGGCCCTGTCCCCACAGCCGCGGCGTGCGCAGGCAATCGTCGCAGGTTGAGGGCAGGCCATCGTCCATGCCGGGCAGGGGTGTGCCGCAGGAATCGCAGACCAATCCGCCGATAAAGGGCGTGGTGCCCCAACAGGGGCCACAGAGGCCAAAGTCGCCCTCGACCAGGTCGCCGCAGGTGATGCAGCGCGAGGGGTAGATGAGGCGTATCGCCGTTTGAAACTTGTGTCGCATCCGCATAAGGTCCGCGCCATGCAGACCGCCCACAAAATGACCGACCGCAAAGCCCTGTTGCGCAACCGCGCCCGCGCCGATCACGCGCGGGGATTGTTCCTGCAGGAGGCGGCCCTGGAAGAGGTTCAGGATCGCCTGACTTTGGTTAACAGGGCGTTTACGAAGGTGGCGATTGTCTGCGGCTATCCCGATTTGTGGCGGCGTGTGGCGCCGCAGGCGGATATCGTGGCGGATGACGACGTTCTGGCGCTGGAGCAGGGTGCCTATGACCTTGTGATCCATGCCATGTGCCTGCATTGGGCGAATGATCCGGTGGGCCAGATCATCCAGTGCCGCCGGGCGTTGCGGAACGACGGATACTTCATGTGCGTCAGCTTTGGCGGGCAGACCCTGCACGAATTGCGCGCGGCTTTGGCCGAGGCTGAGGCCAAGGTCAGTGGCGGGCTGTCGCCCCGTGTTGCGCCGATGGGGGAAATTCGCGATCTGGGGGGGCTTCTGCAGCGCTCGGGTCTGGCGCTGCCGGTGGCTGATGCGGTGCCGCTGAAGGTCACCTATGAGACGCCATGGCACCTGATGCGCGATCTGCGCGGCATGGGTGAGGCCAACGCCCTGTCCGAGCGCCTGCGACGTCCGACAGGGCGTGCTGTGTTGATGCAGGCGGTGGATGTCTACACCGCCGCGTTCATGGAAGAGGGGCGCATTCCGGCCACGTTCGAATTGATCTTTATGTCGGGCTGGTCACCGGACGCCAGTCAGCCGCAGCCTTTGCGCCCCGGCTCGGCAGCGGCGCGTCTGGCTGACGTGCTGGGCACGGACGAAACGTCACTGAAGGATTGACAGGCGACCCCCGCACGCTAGGTCTCGGGGACTATAAGACAAATGAGGAAGCAGATGCAGAACGCCAACGCCACCCGCCCCGAGCATGGCCCCGCCGATCACCCGAAAGTGGCGCGTGGCAAGACCGGGGTTCTTCTGGCCAACCTCGGCACGCCTGACAGCTATACCTATTGGCCGATGCGGCGCTATCTGAACCAGTTCCTGTCGGACAAGCGGGTGATCGATTACCCGGCGTGGAAGTGGCAGCCGATCCTGCAGGCGATCATCCTGACCAAGCGGCCGTTCAGCTCGGGCGAGGCGTATAAGTCGATCTGGAACCATGACATTGACGAAAGCCCGCTCTTGACGATCACCAAGGCGCAAACGGCCAGGATCGAAGAGACCCTGGCCGAGGCTTTTGGCAGTGATGTGATGGTCGATTTCTGCATGCGCTATGGCAATCCGTCGACCGAGTCGAAGGTGCGCGAGATGGTGGCAGCAGGCTGCGAGCGTATCCTGTTCTTTCCGCTCTATCCGCAATACGGCGGGGCGACGACGGCGACGGCGAATGACGAATTCTTCCGCGCGCTGATGAAAGAGAAATGGCAACCTGCGGCGCGCACCGTGGCGGCCTATTACGACAATCCGGGTTATATTGAGGCGCTGGCACAGTCGATTGAGACGGCCTATGGCGCGATGGAGGAAAAGCCCGAGAAGCTGGTGGTGTCCTATCACGGCATGCCGATCCGCTATCTGGAAGAGGGCGACCCCTATCACTGTCACTGCATGAAAAACACGCGGCTGTTGAAAGAGCGGCTGGGTTGGGATGACACGCAGCTGGTTACGACGTTCCAGTCGCAGTTTGGCCCGGAAGAGTGGTTGCAGCCCTACACGGTGGAAGAAGTGGCGCGGCTGGCCCGTGAAGAGGGCAAGACACGCATTGCGGTGATCGCGCCGGCATTCTCAGCCGACTGCATCGAAACGCTGGAAGAGATCAACGAAGAGATCAAGGAAAGCTTTGAAGAGGCGGGCGGTGAGGATTTTACCTATATCCCCTGCCTGAACGATGACGACGCGCATATTGTGGCACTCTCGGACATCATCAAAGACAACCTGAAGGGCTGGATTGGCTAGAGCGCGAGGCGCGTGCCTTGTCCTCACAGACGTGAGCCAAAAATAGAAAAGGCGGAGCCAGAGGCTCCGCCTTTTCAAATCTTCTGTTACGCTAAATTAAGCGGCAACAGCTGCGGCGACGATCGCGATCAGCAGAAGCGGCACCCAGATCGAGCTGTTCGACGAAGATGCTTGCTCTTCAACGATTTCAGGCTCAACAACTGGGTCGGCCATCGAACCAGCAAATGCGGTCGAAGCAGCGGCGGTCAGTGCAGCGGCGAGAACGAGTTTTTTCATAGTATCCTCCAGATATTTAGCCGTGCGCCATAGAAATCGCGACGCAAAGCTCCCAAGACTTACCTCGTATCCTTGTCTAAACAGCAATGGGGGGGGATTGCAAACCCAAGATTGCCTTTGACGCGGCGTGAAGGCCAAAATGTCGTCAAATAAGCAACACTTGCGTGCCCACTTTGGCAAGGCCGAACAATTCAGAGATATGTTCGTTGTAAAGCCCGATGCAGCCGTTCGACGAACGACGGCCAATTTTGCGCGTGTCGTGGGTGCCGTGGATGCGGTAATAGGTCCAGCTGAGATAGAGCGCGTGGGTGCCCAGAGGGTTCTCAGGACCCGGCGGCACGTGATCCGGCCACTCCGGGTTGCGCTTTTTCATGGCGGGGGTGGGGGTCCAGCTGGGGCCTTCGACCTTGCGGATGATCTTGGTGCGGCCACGGCGGGTCAGATCTTCGGTCAAGGGCACCGAAGAGGGGTAAAGTTTGTAAACCGACTGGTCGTCAGACCAGTAGTGCAGCGCCCGCGAGGTCACATCGACAAGGATCGCGCCGTTGCGGGTGTTTGAGAAATAGGGCCGCCAATCAAGCGCGCGGAAGCTGGAAATGTTGCGGTGCACCACCTCGTCAAGGTCGCGCTCGACCTCGGTCGTGTTTTCGGTTTGCGCGATTGCGGGGGCGCTGAGAAAGGCCGCACCGCTGGCCAGAAAGGCGCGGCGGCCAAAGCGAGAAGCGTTCTGATCCGTCATATTGATCCTCGAAACTTGGCAAAAGCGTGATTTTGCCTATTCATATTGCGAGAAAGCCTCAGTCGCAAATCAAACTCGCGTCATTTGGCAATCTCACGCGGATGTGGGTTTTCAACGCAACGCACCATGGGGTAGATGGGGCTTCAGGCAACGAAGACTGGACGGGCAACAATGCGACTAATGGCATTCTTTATGGCTGCGGCACTGGTGCTCGCCGGGTGTGGAACCACCACCGACACGGGCGGTGCACGGGGTGCAAAGCAGTACAAGATTTCGTCGAATGCCACCGCGAAAATCCAGTATCGGGTGTTGGATTCAGTCAACGCGCTGCGTCAGGCATCGGGGGCCGCACCCCTGGAGCTGAACGCGCAGTTGAACGCAGCCGCCGCCACCCATGCGCGCGACATGTCGATTCAGAACCGCCCCTGGCACTTTGGCTCGGACGGGTCTTCGCCCATCCAGCGGGTTCAGCGCGTCGGCTATAACGGCAAGTTCCTGGGTGAGACGATCTCGGAGACCTATGAGAACGAGATGCAGACGCTTGAGGCGTGGTTGGCACAGGAAGACACCAAACAGGTCCTGTTGAGCCCCGAAGCGCAGGACGTGGGCATTGCCTGGTTCCAGGAAAAGGGCGGCAAGATCTGGTGGACGATGGTCACCGGCACACAGGCGCAAGCGCCGCAGGTGCAGTCGGTGGCGCCAAGCGCACCGCCAGTTTCAGGCTAACCCTCAGGGATAGATCGACACCACGGTGCCGGTCCTGACCATGGCGTAAACCTCTTCCATTTCATTGTTGGTCACGGCCACACATCCGGCTGTCCAGTCTTCTCCGCCGCTGCGGTATTTCCACGGGCGGCCATGGATAAAGATGTCTCCGCCGGGGTCTTTGCCGATGGACTTGGCGTAGGCGCGATCCTCGGCGTTGGGATAGTTGATGCCGATCGAGAGGTGAAATTCACTGTTGGGGTTGCGGCGGTCAACGCGATAGTCGCCCTCGGGGGTTTTGCCGTCACCTTTGATTTCCTTGTGACCCAGGGGTTCAAAGCCCAGTCCGACATTGTAGGTTTTCAGCACCTCTTCGTGGTGCATCAGATACATTGTGCGGCTTTCCTTGTAGATCAGAACGCGGGTGACCTCGGGGCCGTCATACGAGCGGAACTTGGACGAACAGCCCGCCAGCGTCGTCAGCATCACAGCCACCACTATCCACGAAATCCACCGCATCGACCTGTCCTTGTTCGCCTGAATTTGACGCGATCATAGCGCGTCCGAGCGCCAGCGGATAGCGCGGGTGAGCGTGTCGCGCAATCGTGAACGGATCAGGCGGCGGAAAACCGCGCTGCCAGTTCGATATGCGAGGACCAGCGGAACTGGTCGACAACCTGTACCCAATCGAGGGTGTAGCCCGCAGTGGTCAGTGTCGCGGCATCGCGGGCAAAGGTGACCGGGTTGCAGGAGACAAAGGCGATCGTGGGGATTTTGGATTGCGCAAGTTCACGCACCTGCGCCTCGGCCCCGGCGCGGGGCGGGTCGATGACCGCAAAGTCGTAGTGCAAGTCTTCGGCGATCAAAGGATTGCGGAACAGATCACGGGCCTCGGTGGTGGTTTTCTTCAGGCCCTGCGTGCCGCGCCAGCCTTTGTCGAGCGCCTCCAGCATGGCGCGTTCGTATTCGACACCGTGCATTTCAAAACGCTCTGCGAGCGGCAAAGTGAAGGTGCCACAGCCCGCGAAAAGGTCGATGCCGCGTTTGCCGGTGTTGCCGATGGCGTCGATCACGGCGGACAGCAAAGCAGCTTCGCCCTGGTCGGTCGCCTGCAGGAAGGCGCCGGGCGGGGGGGTGACCGTGGCTTTGCCAAAGCTGTGCGTGGCGGGCAGGCGCGCGGCGATGACCTCGCCATCCCAGGTCAGGCGCGCAAGGCGCAGGCGTTCGGTTTCCTGCGCAAGCTGGCTCAGGAACGCGCCATCCAGCGGTTTGCCCCCTGTGACGGCAATGTCGAGGCCGTGTTGGGTGAGCGTGGCGTTGATGCTGAGTTCGCCCTTGCGGCTGGCCCCGATGATGGCAAGCGCCTTGGCCACCGGCAGGGCGGCCATGAGGTCAGGGTGCAGCAGCTGGCAATCGGGGATCTCGCAGATCACGTCGCTGGCGCGCTGGTGAAAGCCGACCATGGCGCCCTTTTTGGTGCGGCGGGCGGACAGAACGGCGCGGCGGCGGGATTGCGGCGGTGAGGTCTGGATCGGGCGCATGGGCGCGTCGAGGCCCTGGGCGGTCAGGGCATGGCGCACCACGTCCACTTTCCAATCGGCCAGAAAGGCGTCGCTGGCGTGCTGCAACTGGCATCCGCCGCAGGATTTGAAGTGGCGGCAGGGCGGTTTCACGCGGTCGTCCGAGGGGCGTTCGATTCGCACGTTGGTCAGGCGGGTGCCGTCGAGGTCACCGCTGACAACCTCGCCCGGCAGGGTGAGGGGCACAAAGACCGGTCCGGCGGCAATGCCATCGCCGTGGTGGCCGAGGCGTTCGATCGTGAGTTCGGTCATGGCCTTCAGGCGGGTTTGAGGCTGGCGGTGACGTAGTTCACGCTGAGGTCGCGATCCGAGATCGACCATTGCCAGGTGATCGGGTTGAACACGAAACCTTTGCGGTCGACCGGGGTCAGCCCCGCCTGTTCGATCAGGGCGAACAGCTCATCCGGGGTGATGAACTTGTGCCACTCGTGCGTGCCCTTGGGCAGCCAGCGCATGATGTATTCCGCGCCGACAATGGCCGCGGCAAAGCTTTTTGGATTGCGGTTGATGGTGGAACAGAGATGCAGCCCGCCGGGTTTCAGAAGCTGGCGGCAGGCGGTGAGGTAGGCCAGCGGGTCGGCAACGTGTTCGACCACTTCCATGTTCAACACGATGTCGAACTGTTCCCCGGCGTCGGCCATCGCTTCGGCTGTGGTGTTGCGGTAGTCGATGTCGAGACCGGATTGCTCTGCGTGAACCTGTGCGACGGGGATGTTGCGTTCGGCGGCGTCCGCACCAACCACGGTGGCACCAAGGCGGGCCATGGGTTCACTGAGCAGCCCCCCACCGCAGCCGATGTCCAACAGGCGCAGGCCCTCAAAGGGGCGCGCGGCGCTGAGATCGCGGTTGAACTCGGCCGCGATTTGCGACGTGATATAGTCGAGACGGCACGGATTCATCAGGTGCAGCGGCTTGAATTTGCCCTTGGGGTCCCACCACTCGGCGGCCATGGCTTCAAACTTTGCGACTTCTGCGGGGTCGACAGTGGTTTGAGAGGCTTGCATTCTGATCTCCGTATGCTTCATGTGAGCCGTCCGCTCTTATATAGGTCAATAATGGACAGAAACCCGAGCCAAAAGCGCGCAGTGCATTACCTTTATCCTCCGGTCGAACCCTTTGACCAGAGGATGCTCGACGTGGGCGACGGGCATCGCGTCTATGCAGAGCAATCGGGACGGCCTGATGGTCTGCCGGTGGTGGTTGTGCATGGTGGGCCGGGGGGCGGTTGCAGCCCGGCAATGCGGCGGTATTTCGACCCCGCAATCTATCGCGTCATCCTGTTTGACCAGCGCGGTTGCGGGCGCTCGACGCCGCATGCCTCGGTCGAGGCCAACACGACATGGCATCTGATCGCCGACATGGAGCGGATTCGCGAAGAGCTGGGCATTGACGACTGGATCGTGTTCGGCGGCAGCTGGGGCGCGACCCTGTCGCTGCTCTATGCCCAGAGCCACCCCGAGCGGGTTGCCTGTCTGGTGCTGCGCGGTGTCTTTTTGATGATGCAACGCGAGCTGGACTGGTTTTATGGCGGAGGTGCCGGACAGTTTTGGCCGGAACAGTGGGGCAGGTTTGCAGGGTTGGTGCCCGAAGACGAGCAGGGCAATTTGATCGCGGCCTATCACGAGCGCCTGTTTTCCGGCGACCATGCGACCGAAGTGAAATTCGCCCGCGCCTGGGCGGCGTGGGAAAACGCGCTGGCGTCGATACAGTCCAACGGCACCTGGGGCGAGCCGCCCGCAGAATATGCCCGTGCATTTTCGCGCCTGGAGAATCACTATTTCAAGAACGCCGGGTTCCTTGATGCGGATGGGCACATCCTGAACAACATGGAAAAACTGGCGGACATTCCAGGTTTCATCGTTCAGGGGCGGTACGATATGATCTGCCCTCCGCGCTCAGCTTATGAGCTGCAAAAACGCTGGAAAAGCGGCCAGTTGCGCTTTGTGCGGGACGCGGGGCATGCACTTTCAGAGCCCGGGATCAGTGCTGAATTGGTGCGCATCATGAAGCAATTGGGCGACGCTTAGGTCCAGTTTTCAAATTGCGGTATATCCAATTTTCAAATTTACTGGGCAAAACCCAACCAAAACACCGGGAAAACGAAAAGGTTCCTCAGAAATATTTTTTTCTGGCTTTACAGGTGGTGAAGCACCGTTAACCTGAGTGGAATTAACAATATAACGACACAACAGGTGAGGACACGTGGCCTCTATTCTAAGAATCATTGCGCAGCGGCTCGCGCTCGGGCTTCTGACGCTGTTCGTCGTCTCAATCGTCATCTTCACGGCAGTAAACCTTCTGCCAGGGGACTTTGCGCAAGCCATCCTGGGTCAGGGTGCTACGCCGGAAGCGATTGAGGCAATCCGAAATGACCTGGGGTTAAACGACCCGCCACTGACGCGCTATATGCAATGGCTGGGCGGCGCTATCCAGGGAGATCTGGGCAACAGTTTCGCGCAGGCGAACTTTGCCAGCTTTGCCGGTACTGACACCGGATCAGGTCTCGCCTCGGTGGCCTCGCAAGTTGCACCACGCTTTGAGAACACCATGTTCCTGGCCGGTGTGACCGCCATGATCGCCGTGCCGATCGCGGTCACTCTGGGGGTTCTCGCCGCGCTTTATCGCAACTCGATTTTTGACCGCGCGGCAAACGTCATGACGCTGTCGTCGATTTCATCGCCCGAGTTCTTCATGGCCTATGTGCTGATCCTGTTCCTGGCGGTGCTGAACCCGATCCTGCCGTCTCTGTCGAATATCTATGAAGGTATGGATTTCAGCGAGCGGCTGACCAAAACGCTGCTCCCGGCGCTGACGCTGACCCTTGTGGTGACCGCGCATATGATGCGGATGACACGGGCGGCGATCATCAACCTGCTGGCGTCGCCCTATATCGAGATGGCGCGGCTGAAGGGCATTTCGCCGATGCGGGTGATCGTCAAGCACGCGCTGCCGAACGCGCTGGCGCCGATCATCAACGTGATCGCGCTGAACCTGGCTTATCTGATCACCGGTGTGGTCGTGGTTGAGGTGGTGTTCGTCTATCCGGGCATCGGTCAGCTCTTTGTCGACAGTGTGAAGATCCGCGATATTCCGGTGGTGCAGGCCTGCTGCCTGATCTTTGCCGCCGCGTACATCCTGTTGAACCTGATGGCGGACATCTTGTCGATTATCTCTAACCCACGTCTGAGGCATCCGAAATGAGTATCTGGCTGCAACTTATCATTGCCCTGGTGGCAATCGCGGCAGGCGGCTGGGTTTTCCGGTTCGTTGGTCAAAAAGTCACCAAGGATGCACCACTGTATCGCGACATGCCTTTTGGCGTTGCCTTTGGCTATGTCCTCGGCGCGGCGCTGTTGGTCTGGCTGGTGTCAGTCTACTATGTTGCCCGCACCGGCGAGCCGGCGGTGGCAAACAAGTACTTCTTCCTGCGGGTGGCGATTGAAGGCTTTATCGGCTTTGCCATCATCGCCTATTACTTCCGGCTGGCGGGGATCTACATTGGCTCTGAAGGCAGCAAGAAGCTTTTCCGGTCGATGCCCCTGACGGCGTCCTTTGGGATCGTGACGATCATCTTCTATGCCTTTCTGGCGATCTTTGCGGGGCAGATTTCCTCGCTCACGATCATCGTTCTCGCGGCGCTGGGTGTTCCGTTGTGCATCTATGCGCGGGTGAACTTTCGTGCAGACGCGGCCAAGTCGATTGTCGGGGTCGTCAGCGTAACGCTGATCGTCTTTATCGTGATGTACTTTGTCGGACCGCTTGCCCCTTACGGGCAAGAGGAGATCCTGGGTGCGGCCAATGTCGTGCCGGGTGGAGATCCAGCGATCGGGGGGAATCCCGACTACCCGCTGGGCACCGACCAGATCGGTCGCGACATTCTGAGCCGGCTGATCTATGGCGCACAGAACACGGTGGGGATTGCCTTTGCGACCACTGTTCTGGCCTTTCTGATCGGGGCGACGCTGGGCTTTCTGGCGGCCACCATCGGCGGCTGGCTGGACCAGGTCATCTCGCGCGCGGTTGACGTTCTGATGGCCATCCCATCCCTGATCTTTGCGCTCTTGCTGATGACTATCGCCAGCGTCTGGGCGCCAGAGCTGGGTATCCCGCTGACATACTTCATGGTGCTCATTATCGCCGTGATCGATTCAACCCGTGTGTTCCGTCTGGCGCGTGCGGTGGGTCTGAACATCGTGGTGATGGACTATATCGAAGCCGCCAAGCTGCGCGGCGAAGGAATGGGCTATCTCATCTTCCGCGAGATTCTGCCAAATGCGACAGCACCGCTGCTGGCTGAATTCGGTCTGCGTTTCTGCTTTGTGTTCCTGACCATCGCCTCGCTCAGCTTCCTGGGTGTGGGTATTCAGCCGCCGCTGGCGGACTGGGGAACCATGGTGAAAGACCTCGCACAATTCATCAACTTTGCCGCCTTTGCGCCGCCCGTCGCCGCCGCACCGCTGCTGGCAGCAGGAGCCATTGCCCTGCTGACCGTGGCCGTGAACTTTGTCGTCGACTGGATGCTGCACAAATCGTCCGGCCTGAAAGAGTAAGGAGACGCAGATGTCAGAGAGTGAACTGCTTCTGAAAGTACGCGACCTCCAGATCGAGGGACGTAGCGACGAAATCTGGAACCCGATCATCAACGGCGCCAGCTTTGACCTGAAAAAGGGTGAAGTGATGGGGCTGATCGGGGAATCCGGGGCCGGGAAGTCGACCATGGGTCTGGCCGCAATGGGGTATACCCGGGACGGCTGCCGGATTTCCGGCGGAACGGTCGAGTTTGACGGCATTGACCTGGTCAATGCCCCAGCCGCTGTCAAGCGCAGCCTGTTGGGTAAGCGCATCGCCTATGTGGCGCAATCGGCTGCGGCGAGCTTCAACCCGGCGCACCGGCTGATTGACCAGCACACCGAAGCGCCGGTGCAGCACAAGGTCAGCTCGAAGTCTGACAGCGAGGCTGACGGGATTGAATTGTATCGCAAGCTGCGCTTGCCGAACCCGGATGAGATCGGCTTTCGCTATCCGCACCAGGTTTCGGGCGGGCAGCTGCAGCGGGCGATGACGGCGATGGCGATGGCCTGCCGTCCGGACCTGATCATCTTTGACGAGCCGACAACAGCGCTGGACGTGACCACGCAGATCGAGGTTCTGGCCTCGATTCGCGAGATTGTGGAAGAGTTCGACACGGCGGCGATCTACATCACGCACGACCTCGCGGTTGTGGCGCAGATGGCCGACAAGATCAAAGTCATGCTGAAAGGCGACGAGGTCGAAGAGGCCGAGACGCGCGAAATGCTGTCGACACCGAAAGAGGACTATACCAAGTCGCTCTGGGCTGTGCGCAGCTTTCAACGTCCGCAAAAGCCAGCGGTGCACACCAGTGCCACGCCGGTGATCTCGGTTCAGAATGTCACTGCGGCCTACGGCAAGGTGTCGGTGCTGCATGACGTGAGCTTTGATCTGCACGAGGGTCGCACAGTTGCCGTGGTGGGTGAATCCGGGTCGGGTAAGTCAACGACCGCACGCTGCATCACCGGCCTGTTGCCCCCAAAGCAAGGGCATATTGAATACGACGGTGAAATCCTGCCTCTGGACTATCGCAAGCGGAGCAAGACCCAGCTGCGTCAGGCCCAGATGATCTATCAGATGGCCGACACCGCGCTGAACCCGCGTAAAACCATCGGCGAGCTGATCGGGCGTCCGGTGCAGTTCTACATGGGATTGACCGGCAAGCAGAAACGCCGCCGGGTTGATCAGCTGTTGGAAGAGATCGAGCTGGAGCCGGATACCTATTACAGCCGCTTGCCAAGCGAGTTGTCGGGCGGTCAGAAACAGCGCATCGGCATTGCCAGGGCCTTGGCGGCAGAGCCCAAGTTCATCATTTGCGACGAAGTCACCTCGGCTTTGGACCAATTGGTGGCAGAGGGCATCCTCAAACTGTTGGCAAAACTTCAGGATGAGCTCGGCCTGACCTATATGTTCATCACGCACGATCTCGCGACTGTGAAATCCATTGCGGATGAGGTCGTGGTCATGAAGGATGGTCGCGTCGTGGAGCAAGGGCCGAAGCACGACATGTTCAAGCCGCCGCACCACGCATACACTGACTTGTTGCTTAGTTCTGTTCCTGAAATGGATCCGGACTGGCTTACAAATCTTCTCAATGAACGCGGAGTTGATAACATCGGCGACGCAGCAGTTGGTAAGATGTAATACGAATCGCTCCGGGCAAGCGGGGCGACAACCAATCCGGCAAGTAACCGGAGTTTCAACATGGGAGATGAAACATGACAAGAATTAGCAGACGTGGCCTGCTCAAGACCGGCGCAGCCGCCGGTGTTCTGGCCGCCACCGGCATGCCAGCAATGGCGATGCCCAAGCGGGGCGGAACCTTGCGACTGGGTATTGCCGGGGCCAACAGCTCGGACAGCTGGGACAGCCGGACACACTCGGACACCTACATGATCATGGCGGCGCATGGTGCCGTATTTGACACGCTGACACAGGTGGCCGCAGATGGTCAGCTGATCGGCGAACTGGCGGAAAGCTGGGAAGCCAGCGCAGACGCCAAGACCTGGACCTTTAACCTGCGCAAGGGCGTGACCTTCCACAATGGCAAGGCGTTTGGCGCGGATGACGTGATCGAGTCGCTGCAGATGCACGTGGCCGAAGGCGCGAAATCGGCGGCCAAGCCGATTGTTGAGCCGATCACCGAAATGAAGAAGATGGGCGACCATCAGGTTCAGATGACCCTGAAAGCGGGCAATGCGGACTTCCCGTTCCTAATGTCGGATTATCACCTGTGCATGTATCCGGCTGGTCAGGTTGAAGAGGCCATCGCCAAGGGTATCGGTACCGGCCTTTACAAGGTCGAAAGCTTTGACCCCGGTGTGCGCACAACTCTGAAACGCGTGGACAGCCACTATAAAGATGGCAAAGAAGGTTGGTTCGATGCGGTCGAAATGGTCGCGATCAACGACGGTGCCGCCCGTATGAACGCACTGATGACCGGCCAGATCGACGCCCTGAACCGGGTTGACTATAAGACTGAGCCGCTCATGCGCGCCAATCCGATGGTCAACATCTTCGAGGTCACTGGCAACCAGCACTATACTTTCCCGATGCTGACCAATGTTTCGCCGCTGGATAACGTGAATATCCGCAAAGCGCTGAAACACGGCGTCAATCGTCAGGAGATGGTAGACAAGATCCTGCAGGGACACGGTGCTGTTTCGGCTGATAACCCGATTGGGCCGGCCAACCAGTATTTCCACAAGGATCTGGCACCGCTGGCTTATGATCCGGACAAGGCCAAGTACTACCTGAAGCAGGCTGGTATGGACAGCCTGACCATTGATCTGTCGGCCTCGGATGCAGGCTTCCCAGGCGCGGTTGATGCAGCACAACTGTATCAGGCATCCGCCAAATCGGGCGGTGTGAACATCAACGTGATCCAAGAGCCCAATGACGGCTATTGGTCCAACGTCTGGCTGAAAAAGCCTTGGTGTGCCTGCTACTGGTCGGGTCGTGCGACCGAAGACTGGATGTTCTCGACAGCCTACGAGATGGGTGTGCCGTGGAACGACAGCCACTGGGACAACGCACGTTTCCAGGAGCTTCTGGTCGTTGCCCGTGCGGAGCTGGATGCAGACAAGCGCCGCGGTATGTATCACGAGATGCAGGAACTGATTTCGACCGAAGGTGGCACGGTTATTCCGATGTACGCAAACTCGGTAGACGCCAACAGCACCAAGCTGGCCAACTCGGGTACCATAGGCAACGTGTTCCAGATGGACAACGGACGCATCATCGAACGTTGGTGGTTTGCCTAAGACCTAATGTAAATCTCGTGAAACGCCCCGCCATGTGCGGGGCGTTTTCGTTTGCAGGGCAGAGATTGGTCATTGTCAAAACGTCGTGGGTTGGGCAGGCTGATCGGCATGGGAAAGACGGATGCTCAAATCATGTCGCAGTGTTGGCAGGCGGCGCGGGACTGTTCGGTTGAAACCAACGACCAGGGCGCGGTTCTGACGGAACGGCAGTCCGGCACGCGGCACTATCTGAATGCGACGGCAGCCATCGTTTATCTGCTGTGCGACGCGTGCCATTCCACCGACGACATCGCGGGTTTTGTTGCGACTCAGTTTTCGCTGGATCAGCCGCCGATGAATGACGTTGAAGGTGCGTTGAATCAGTTGCACTCCAAGGGCTTGATCGAAAGGTGTTAGGTATCCTCGGTTCGCAGGAACTCGAAGCACGCATATTGCGACGGGTTCTCGCGGTATTCTGACGGGCCGACCGGCGTGCGCCAATTGTCACCATAATGCGCGGCCATCCAGGCGTCGGTCTTGCGCGGGATCGCAAAGTCGATGCCCCGGAGAGAGGCGGTGCCAAAAGGTTTGATGTCGCGGCCCGAAAGCCAGCCTGGGATACAGGGGTAGCAGTAATAATCGCCCTGGGTCACGAATGAGGTGTAGATTTCAATTCCATGAGGAATGCCACCCGTATCCGGGTCGACGGTGCCAGGCAAGAGGAAGCGTCCGTGGTTAGGGGCCGTGACGATCATGCCGTAACGGTCGAACAGGTCGGTAATCCGGTCGCGTTCTTTCAGCACGCCCAATGCACTGCGGGCTTTGGAAACATAGGCCATGTCGATATCAACATCATGGCCAATAAAATCCCCCTCACGTGCTGCGCCCAGAAGTGATCCCCAAACTAGGTAGAGTTGCAGATCGAACTCGACGCGAAAGATCGTCTCGATTTCTTTCATGCGCTGGGCGAGCGAGTCGAGGTGTTCGGCGGAAAAGTCCTGAAACCATTTGGCAGGGCGTCCCCAATGATCGATGCGTTGGGGCGTTTTCATGAACCCACCTGATTGCTTGTTCTGTTGACTAAATTTGACCGAATCTGCCCCTCCATGCTAGTTTTTTCGGGCGTCAGGAGAGGATGACATCATGGTACAGGACAAAAAGGCGGCGTCGATTGACGTTGAGCGGCGCGAGGCATTGAAAAAACTCGTGCTTGGTGCGGCCTATGCAGTGCCGGTTGTGGCAACCCTTTCAACCGCCCCGAGCCAGGTGCTTGCCGCGCAGCAAAGTGGTTCAGATGACACAGGTGGTTCCGCACCGGAGCCCAGTTCAAGCGGAGGCGGCGGATCCCCGCAAGCCAGCGGGGGTGGCGTTCCTGAGCCAAGCCAGTCCGCTGAGGATAATCCCGGGCGGGGCGTTGCCAGCGGACATGGACGTGGTGCCGGTTCAGGTTTTACCGGCAATGGCAATGCGCATGGCTATGGGCGCGGAAGACATGGTAGAGGCCACAGCCTCGGACGTGAAGATTAACCTGCGAAGTTTGCGCCCTGCGATTTGCGGGGCGTTTTCTTTTAGACCTTGCAGACTCGGGGCATCGGGCGTATATCCCCTTCAACAGCGATGCGCTGGGGTCCAAACCCAACGCACACCGGAAGGACGACACGGGCCGCTGGCCCGTTTTTTTGTGCCCATTTTGTGCCCGGAGGCACGTGCATGAGTGACATGATTGCCAAGGCAGCGATTGATCGCAAACTGGCCGACATCATTATCCCAGTCATCGAGGACATGGGATTTGAACTGGTGCGCCTGCGTCTGATGGGCGGTAACACCCATACGCTTCAGATCATGGCGGAACGCCCCGAGGGTGGCATCGAAGTGGATGAATGCGCCGAAATCTCGAACGCGGTCAGCGCGATCCTGGACGTCGAAGACCCATTGGTCGACTCTTACGTTCTGGAGGTGGGCAGCCCCGGCATCGACCGCCCGCTGACACGGCTGAAGGACTTTGTGACCTTTGAAGGCTATGACGCGAAACTGGAAACATCCGAGCTGATCGACGGGCGCAAACGCTTTAAGGGCGTTCTGGCCGGGGTCGAAGGCGAAGAAGTGCTGATCAACATCGAAGACCAGGGCGAAACCGTGACGGTTGGCCTGCAGTTTGACTGGCTGGCGGACGCGAAGCTGACCCTGACCGATGAGCTGATCAAGGAAATGCTGCGTCAGCGCAAGGCCGCTGGCATCATCAACGAAGACGATTTTGACGAGATCGAGACCGAAGAGTCCGAAGAGGAGTAATCATGGCTATCACCTCTGCAAACCAGCTGGAGCTGTTGCAAACCGCGGAAGCCGTTGCGCGCGAAAAGATGATCGACCCCGGTCTGGTGGTCGAAGCGATGGAAGAATCGCTCGCCCGGGCGGCCAAGTCGCGGTACGGCGCGGAAATGGACATTCGCGTGGCGATTGACCGCAAGACCGGCAAGGCGACCTTTACCCGCGTGCGCACCGTGGTCGAAGAGGAAGAGTTGGAGAACTACCAGGCCGAGTTCACCGTGGATCAGGCCAAGCAGTATCTGGAAAACCCCGTGGTAGGCGACACCTATGTCGAAGAAATCCCGCCGGTGGAAATGGGCCGGATCGCGGCACAGTCGGCCAAGCAGGTGATCCTGCAGAAGGTCCGCGAAGCCGAGCGTGACCGCCAGTACGAAGAATTCAAAGACCGCGCAGGCACCATCATCAACGGCGTCGTCAAGCGTGAAGAATATGGCAACGTCATCGTTGACGTGGGCCGTGGCGAGGGCATCCTGCGCCGCAACGAAAAGATCGGCCGCGAGAGCTATCGCCCGAACGACCGCGTGCGTTGTTACATCAAGGATGTGCGCCGCGAGACCCGTGGCCCGCAAATCTTCCTGTCGCGCACCGCGCCGGAATTCATGGCTGAGCTGTTCAAGATGGAAGTGCCGGAGATTTATGACGGCATCATCGAGATCAAGGCCGTGGCCCGTGACCCCGGTTCGCGCGCCAAGATTGCCGTGATTTCCTATGACGGATCGATCGACCCTGTGGGTGCCTGTGTGGGTATGCGCGGCAGCCGTGTGCAGGCCGTTGTGAACGAACTGCAGGGCGAAAAGATCGACATCATCCCGTGGAACGAAGATCAGCCGACCTTCCTGGTGAACGCGCTGCAACCGGCAGAAGTGACCAAGGTGGTTCTGGACGAAGAAGCTGGCAAGATCGAAGTGGTTGTGCCTGACGAGCAGCTGTCACTGGCCATTGGTCGCCGTGGTCAGAACGTGCGTCTGGCGAGCCAGCTGACCGCGCTGGACATCGATATCATGACCGAGGCCGAGGAATCCGAACGCCGTCAGAAAGAATTCGAGATCCGCACCAAGCTGTTCATGGCAACGCTGGATGTGGACGAGTTCTTTGCCCAGCTTCTGGTGTCCGAAGGCTTTACCAACCTCGAAGAGGTGGGCTATGTCGAGCTGGACGAACTGCTGGTCATCGACGGCGTGGACGAAGACACGGCCAAAGAGCTGCAGGCGCGTGCGCGTGACTTCATCGAAGCACAGGCCCGCAAGGCAATCGAGGCCGCCCGCGAGCTGGGCGTTCAGGACAGCCTGCTTGAATTCGACGGTCTGACACCCCAAATGATCGAAGCATTGGCCAAGGATGGTGTCCTGAGCCTGGAAGACTTTGCCACCTGCGCCGACTGGGAACTGGCTGGCGGTTGGACCACGGTCGACGGTGAGCGCAGCAAGGATGACGGGATCCTCGAACCCTTTGGCATGAGCCTGGAAGAAGCGCAGGATATGGTTATGACCGCGCGTATTATGCTGGGTTGGGTAGACCCGGCCGATCTGGAAGCGGCTGCCGCCGAAGCAGAAGCCGAAGACGGCGAAGCGGAACAGGAGGCCGAGGCCTGATCTCAGGCCTCGGGGGCTTGATGATGGGACGCGGTGGGCGAACCAAAGACCGGGAAGACGGTCCAGAGCGCAAGTGCATTGCCACGGGTGAGGTGCAGCCAAAGCATGGGCTGGTCCGCTTTGTGGTAGGGCCTGACGGTCAAATCGTGCCGGATATTCTGGGCAAATTGCCCGGACGCGGCATGTGGGTCGCGGCGGACCGCAAAGCCTTGGACAAGGCCGCGGGTAAAGGGATCTTTGCCCGGGCTGCCAAACAGCCGGTCAAGGTGCCGGATGATCTGGTGGCCGAGGTCGAAACCCAGCTTGTGCGGCGGGTCGTGGACCTGATCAGCCTGGCGCGGAAATCGGGCGCGGCGGTGACCGGATACGAAAAGGTCAAGGACTGGTTGTCCAAGGATTACGCCGAGGTGCTGATCCAGGCGTCAGACGGGTCCGGACGCGGCAAGTCGAAACTGAGCACGCCGCATTTCGGCCATTACATCGGCTGGCTGACGGCAGATGAATTGGGTTTGGCATTTGGGCGACAAACTGTGATACATGGTGCGCTTGCGTCTGGCGGACTCACGCAACGTGTTGTAGAGGAAGCCCAAAGGCTAAAGGGCGTACGTGAAATTGGGGCGGCAGGGGCCGCTCAGAAGGGTAAGACAGCTAGATGAGCGATAACGACGGTAAAAAGACTTTGGGCCTGCGCGGAGCGGGTGGACGTCCGGGCAACGTAAAGCAGAGCTTTAGCCACGGGCGGACCAAGAACGTCGTGGTGGAAACCAAACGCAAGCGCGTTGTGGTGCCCAAACCCGGTGCGGCCAAGCCAAGCGCGTCGACCTCCGGCAAGGCCGGTGGCGATCCTTCGCGTCGTCCCGCCGGGATTTCGGATGCCGAGCTGGAACGCCGGATGAAGGCGCTGAAGGCTGCCAAGGCCCGTGAGGTCGAGGAAGCCGCCAAGCGTGAAGCCGAGGAAAAATCGCGCGCAGAAGAGCGCGAGCGTCGCCGGGCCGAACAAGAGGCCAAGGAACGCGAACAACGCGAAGCCGAAGAGAAAGCCCGCGCCAAGGCCGAAGAAGAAGAGCGCAAGAAGCGCGAAACCGAGGAAGCCGCCAAGCGCGCAGCCGCCGAGGCCGCCGCAGCTGTTGCCGCACCCAAGGCCGAAGCTCCGGCCCGTGCGCAGCCGAACAAGCCTGCACCGGCAGCGACTCCGCGCAAGAACGAGCGTGAACAGCGACAGAACCGCGGCAAGGGCCGTGATGACGGACGCCGCTCGGGCAAGCTGACGCTGAACCAGGCGTTGACTGGTGGCGGTGGCCGTCAGAAATCTCTGGCCGCGATGAAGCGGAAACAGGAACGCGCCCGTCAAAAAGCGATGGGTGGCCCTGTTGAGCGCGAAAAGGTTATCCGTGAAGTTCAGCTGCCCGAAGCCATTGTCGTTTCAGAGCTGGCCAACCGGATGGCGGAACGTGTCGCCGACGTGGTCAAATCGCTGATGAACATGGGTATGATGGTCACGCAGAACCAGTCGCTGGACGCCGACACTGCGGAACTGATTATCGAAGAGTTTGGCCACAAGGTCGTGCGTGTCTCGGATGCGGACGTGGAAGACGTGATTGCCGATGTCGACGACGACGAAGCAGAACTGCAGGATCGTCCTCCGGTCATCACCATCATGGGCCACGTTGACCACGGTAAAACCTCGCTTCTGGATGCGATCCGCGACGCCAAGGTTGTTGCGGGCGAAGCTGGTGGCATCACGCAGCACATCGGTGCCTATCAGGTCACAACGGATGATGGCGTCACGCTGAGCTTCCTGGATACTCCTGGCCACGCGGCCTTTACCTCGATGCGCTCGCGCGGTGCTCAGGTGACGGACATCGTGGTTCTGGTTGTGGCGGCAGATGATTCGGTCATGCCGCAGACCATTGAGGCGATCAACCACGCCAAAGCGGCCCAGGTGCCGATGATCGTGGCGATCAACAAGATCGACCGCGAGGCGGCTGACCCGAACAAGGTCCGCGCGGAACTGCTGCAGCATGAAGTCATCGTTGAAGCGATGTCTGGTGAAGTGCAGGACGTCGAAGTGTCCGCCGTCACAGGTCAGGGTCTGGACGAACTGCTGGAAGCCATCGCACTGCAAGCCGAGATCCTGGAACTGAAAGCCAACCCCGCACGTGCCGCACAAGGTGCCGTGATCGAGGCTCAGCTGGATGTGGGTCGTGGCCCGGTTGCCACCGTTCTGGTGCAAAAGGGTACGCTGAAGCAGGGCGATATCTTTGTTGTAGGTGAGCAGTACGGTAAGGTCCGTGCGCTGATCAACGACAAGGGCGAGCGCGTGAAAGAGGCCGGGCCTTCGGTTCCGGTCGAGGTTCTGGGCCTGAATGGCACACCCGAAGCGGGTGACGTTCTGAACGTGACAGAGACCGAAGCGCAGGCGCGTGAGATTGCCGCCTATCGTGCGCAAGCAGCGAAAGACAAACGCGCTGCTGCCGGTGCCGCCACCACGCTGGAACAGCTGATGCAAAAGGCAAAAGACGACAAGAACGTCGCCGAAATGCCGATTGTTGTGAAAGCAGACGTGCAGGGCTCGGCCGAAGCCATCGTTCAGGCGATGGAAAAGATCGGCAACGACGAAGTGCGTGTACGCGTGCTGCACTCGGGTGTGGGCGCCATCAGCGAAACCGACATCGGCCTGGCCGAAGCCTCGGGGGCGCCGGTCATGGGCTTTAACGTCCGTGCCAATGCAACCGCACGCAACAGCGCCAACCAAAAGGGTGTCGAGGTTCGCTATTACTCGGTGATCTATGACCTTGTGGATGACGTGAAAGCGGCGGCCTCTGGTCTGTTGTCCGCGGAAATCCGCGAGAAGTTCATCGGATACGCGACGATCAAAGAGGTCTTCAAGGTGTCGAACGTCGGCAAGGTTGCCGGGTGTATCGTTACCGAAGGTGTGGCCCGCCGGTCGGCAGGTGTACGCCTGCTGCGCGACAACGTGGTGATCCACGAAGGTACGCTGAAGACGCTCAAGCGCTTTAAGGATGAAGTGGCCGAAGTTCAGTCGGGTCAGGAATGTGGTATGGCATTCGAGAACTACGACGATATTCGCCCCGCTGACGTGATCGAGATCTTCGAGCGCGAAGAAGTCACCCGGACCCTCGAGTAATCCGGACTGCATGATGAAAAGTAAGGGGCTGCCGGATTTCCGTCAGCCCCTTTTACTTCCGTGAGTTTTTGTAGCTATCCGAGACAACGCGCAATTGGCGTGCCAGAATACGTTGTTTTGCCAACGCGGACAGAAATTCTCCCGTCTGGCAGAGCACGCACAAAGGTGCCCTGAACCGAGATAAAACTGCCCACCATGATCGTCCTCAACATGTCAAAGCTCCCCAGCGAATTGACGTTTCGGATATAACTCCGGTTCCGTTAGCGACAACCTATTGGCTCGTCACGATGGCGTTACGTTAACGTAACGTTTTTGTGATTTCTACTTTTTTTGTGAGTATGGACCGCACAAGATATGGCATCTGGCCGAATTCATTGCACAAAATGTCTACAGCCAATCCCGCAAGATGGGGATCAAGGGCACATCTGCAGCGGGCATCTTGAAGTCGCGCAGATTCTCTGGCCGCACCCAGCGCAGGGATTGATTCTCTTTCGAGATGGGTGTTCCCTCCCACTTGCGACAGGCAAAGAGCGGCATCAGAAGGTGAAAATCCTCGTAACTGTGCGAGGCAAAGGTCAGCGGCGCGAGGCAGCTGGCCCAGGTGTTGATCCCCAACTCTTCCTCAAGCTCGCGGATCAGGGCGACTTCGGGGGTTTCACCCGGCTCGACCTTGCCGCCCGGAAACTCCCAAAGACCGGCCATGGATTTACCCTCGGGGCGTTGCGCGAGTAGCACGCGCCCGTCGACGTCAATCAGCGCGACGGCAGAGACCAGAATGACTTTGGTCACGACCGATAGTCCGCGTTGATGGTGATGTAGCCATGGGTCAGATCACAGGTCCAGACCGTGGACTGCCCGTCGCCAAGGCCCAGATCAACGCCAATGACCAGATCCTGTTGCTGCATGTAGGTGGCGCCGTCGTCTTCGCTGTAGTTGGGCGACACCCAGCCGTGTTCTGCCACCAGCACATCTCCGAAGCGGATGGTCAGCAGATCGCGATCCGCCGCCGCGCCGGATTTGCCGATGGCCATGACGACGCGGCCCCAGTTGGGGTCCTGACCGGCGATGGCGGTTTTTACCAACGGTGAGTTGGCAATAGCGAGCGCATGGGTGCGGGCGTCGGCGTCTGAGGCGGCGCCGGTGACGGCGATCTCGACAAACTTTGTGGCGCCTTCGCCATCCCGCACGACCTGATGCGCGAGGTCCAGCATGACCGAATGCAAAGCATCACGGAACGGCCCGGACGCGCTGTCGACGGTTGCGCCACTTGCCCCGGTTGCGGCGAGCAGCAGCGTGTCAGAGGTCGACGTGTCGCTGTCGACGGTGATGTTGTTAAAGGTCAGGTCCGTCAGTTCCGACAGGATTTGCTGCAAGAGCGGACGCTCAACGGCGGCATCGGTAAAGATATAGACCAGCATGGTGGCCATATCCGGCGCAATCATGCCCGAGCCCTTGGCGATTCCGGCAATTCGTACCGGTTTGCCGTCCATCACAACTTCGGCGGCGGCGCCCTTGGCAAAGGTGTCGGTGGTGCGAATGGCCTCGGCGGCATCCTTCAGAGATGCCACGGAGAGCTTGGCCTTTGCCTCGGCGAGTTTCGACGTGATGCGGTCGTGCGGCAGGGGTTCGCCGATGACGCCGGTTGACGACGAAAACACCCGTGTTTCGGGCACGTCCAGACAGGCAGCCACAGCGCTGGTGACCGCGTGGGTCGCCTCGGCGCCGTTTTTGCCGGTAAAGGCGTTTGCGTTGCCCGCGTTGACAATGATGGCCGCGCCTTGGTCACTGTCGGCGGAGATCTTTTCCTGACAGTCCAGAACCGAAGCCGACCGGGTGGCCGACCGGGTGAAAACCCCGGCCATGGATGTGCCCGGCGCCAGACGCGCCAGCATGACATCCTTGCGACCCTGATACTTTACGCCAGCTTCGACGGCGGCGAATTCTGCGCCGGCAATTTCGGGCAGATCAGGAAAACTGGCAGGTGCAAGTGGGGACACAGCAGTGATCTTGGCCATATCAGTTACCCTCGGTCCAGGCGTCAAGAAGGCCGGTTTGTTTCAACAACGCAGGGTCAACCGCTTCGGCGGTGCTGCGGTCCACGTCGGCAGTTTCGGTCAGGCGGGCGATCTCTTCGTCCACCAGCTGTTGTTGCAGCTCGTTCACCAATTGGGTGCGAACCTCGTCCAAGGCCGGTGCAGCACGCACACGCGAGTCGTTTAGGATGATGAGATGCCAGCCGAACTGAGTTTTGACCGGTTCGGAAATCTGCCCGACGTCCAGCGTGCTCACCGCCTGTTCAAACGCGGGCACCATTTCGCCGGGTCCAAACCAGCCAAGCAGGCCGCCAGATGGTCCCGAGGGGCCGGTCGATTCGACCTTGGCCGTCTCGGCGAAATCAGCGCCATCGAGCAGGATTGTGCGCAGGGCGATGGCCTTTTCCTCTTCTTCGACCAGGATGTGCGAGGCATTGTATTCGGTTGGGCCACTGTAGCCCGTGACATACTGGGCCTCGTAGGCTGCGTTCACGGCATCTTCTGGCACGCCCGCCTCGAGAATCTGGTTGATTGCCTCGCCTGCCCGCAGCAGGCGGTGTTCGTTTTCCAAAGCCATGGCGATGGCGGCAGGTTCGTCGCCGGTCAATGACTGCGAGAGAACGGTTTGCTGCACGATCTGGTCGAGGATGCCGTTGAACAGCACATCATCCGGCAGGCTTTTGTACTGGTCGGGCAGCGCGTCGCGCACCAGGATCATCTGGCCCAGGGTGATCTCGACACCGTTCACGGTTGCCATCACGGACGTCGCCGTCGGGGCCTCTTGTGCAATAGCGGGCCCGCAAAGCATCGCGGCAACCGCGACAGAGCGGAAAATTCTGAGGTGTTTCGACATCGTTTTGTCCTTGGCTCCTACCGCGCTGGTTGGCGGCGTTGACACTGTTACATAGGCCCCTTACATCGCTTTGTGACGTAGGCAAACCGGCCTTTCCCCGTTTGTATGAGCAGGGCGCGGGACGGGCAAGCAGATGCCTCGCACGAATGTGTCAACGAAGGACAAAATTATATGCTGGGCATCGGAAAACTTGCCAAAAAAGTGTTCGGAACGCCGAACGACCGCAAGATCAAGGCCACCCGCCCCATCGTTGACAAGATCAACGCGCTTGAGCCGGAATTCCAGAAGCTTTCCGATGACGAGATCAAGGCAAAAACCGACGAGTTGTCGGAGCGTGCCAAAGGTGGCGAGTCGCTGGATGATCTGCTGCCCGAGGCCTTTGCCAACTGTCGAGAAGCCGCGCTGCGGGCGTTGGGTCTGCGAGCCTTTGACACGCAGCTGATGGGCGGCATCTTTTTGCACCAGGGCAATATCTCGGAAATGAAAACCGGTGAGGGCAAGACGCTTGTCGCGACCTTCCCGGCCTATCTGAATGCCCTGACACGCGAGGGCGTGCATATCGTCACTGTGAACGACTATCTCGCCAAGCGGGATGCTGAGTGGATGGGCAAGGTCTATGGCGCCTTGGGCATGACCACCGGGGTTGTTTACCCGCGTCAGCCTGACGACGAAAAGCGTGCGGCCTATGCCTGTGACGTGACCTATGCCACCAACAACGAGCTTGGCTTTGACTATTTGCGTGACAATATGCGCAGCGATCTGCGCGAGATGTCCCAGCGCAAGCATAACTTTGCCATCGTGGACGAGGTCGACTCGATCCTGATCGACGAAGCACGGACACCGCTGATCATCTCGGGCCCTGCCGAAGACCGCACCGAGATGTACAACTCGATCGACGTGCTGATCCCTGAACTGTCGGACGCGCATTTCACCATCGACGAAAAGACCCGTCAGGTGAACTTTACCGACGAGGGCAATGACCATCTCGAGGCGACGCTTTTGGCACGTGGCATTCTGCCCGAAGGCCAGTCGCTGTATGACCCGGAGAGCACCACGATTGTGCACCACATCAACCAAGGTCTGCGCGCGCACAAGCTGTTCACCAAGGACAAGGACTATATCGTACGCGACAACGAGGTTGTGCTGATCGACGAGTTCACCGGCCGGATGATGGCCGGTCGTCGCCTGTCCGAAGGTCTGCACCAGGCCATCGAGGCCAAGGAAGGTTGTGCTATTCAGCCTGAAAACGTGACGCTGGCGCAGGTGACCTTCCAGAACTACTTCCGTCTTTATGCCAAACTGGCAGGCATGACCGGCACCGCGGCCACCGAGGCCGAGGAATTTGCCGAGATTTACGGGCTGGGCGTGGTCGAAGTGCCGACGAACCGCCCGATTGCACGGGAAGACGAAGATGATGCCGTCTATCGGACGGCGCGCGAAAAGTTCGAGGCCATCGTCGAGACCATCAAGGAAGCCAATGAAAAGGGTCAGCCGATCCTTGTCGGCACCACCTCGATCGAAAAGTCGGAATTCCTGAGCGATCTTCTGACCAAGGCCAAGGTGAAGCACAACGTTCTGAACGCCCGCCAGCACGAGCAGGAAGCGCAGATTGTTGCGGACGCCGGTAAGCTGGGCGCGGTCACTATCGCCACCAACATGGCCGGTCGCGGGACCGACATCAAACTGGGTGGTAACGTTGAATTCACGGTGCTGGAAGCGATTGCCGCCAACCCCGAGAGTGACCACGCGGCCATTCGCGCCGAGATCGAAGCGGCCCATGCAGCCGACGAGGACGCGGTGAAAAAGGCAGGTGGTCTGTTTGTTCTGGCCACCGAACGCCACGAAAGCCGCCGTATCGATAACCAGCTGCGCGGTCGTTCCGGCCGTCAGGGTGACCCGGGCCGTTCGGCGTTTTTCCTGAGCCTCGAAGACGACCTGATGCGGATCTTTGGCTCGGAGCGTCTGGAAAAGGTGCTGTCGACACTGGGCATGAAAGAAGGTGAGGCGATTGTGCACCCTTGGGTGAACAAGTCTCTGGAACGTGCGCAGGCCAAGGTCGAAGGCCGCAACTTTGACATTCGTAAGCAGCTGTTGAAATTCGACGACGTGATGAACGACCAGCGAAAGGTGATCTTTGGCCAGCGTCGCGACATTATGGAAGCCGAGGACCTGTCCAACATCGCGCAGGAAATGCGCCACGAGGTCATTGCCGATCTGGTGGATCAATACATGCCGCCCAAGACCTACGCGGATCAGTGGGACACAGAGGGCCTCTATGCTGCGTGTATCGAACAGCTGGGCATCGACGTGCCGGTGATCGACTGGGCGGACGAAGAAGGCGTCGACGACGACGTCATTCAGGAGCGTCTGGAAAAGGCAGTCGATGAGATGATGGCGCAAAAAGCTGTCAGCTTTGGCCCCGAGGCCATGCGCATGGTCGAAAAACAGGTGCTGCTGCAGACCATCGACACCAAATGGCGCGAACACCTCCTGACGCTGGAGCATCTGCGCTCGGTTGTCGGGTTCCGCGGTTATGCGCAGCGCGATCCGCTGAACGAATACAAGAACGAGTCCTTCCAATTGTTCGAGAACATGCTGGACGGCTTGCGCTCGGATGTGACGCGGACCCTGTCGAACATTCGCCCGATGTCGGAAGAAGAACAGCAACAGTTGGCATTGGAAATGGCACAGCAGCGCCAGGCGCTGGAAGCCGCCGCCCAGGCACCTGCCGAGCCCCCCGCACCAACCGAGGATGCCGTCGAAGGGTTTGACGAAAACGACCCTGCTACCTGGGGAAATCCGGGTCGAAATGCGTCTTGTCCCTGTGGCTCCGGCAAGAAGTTCAAGCACTGCCATGGTCGTCTGAGCTAGGGTTAATCGACAGACAATCTCCAAAAGGGCGCCATATGAGCGCCCTTTTTTGATGGCACCAAAGTGGCACGGGGCAGTGCGAGTTTGGAGTCACGAATGTTTAGTAAAGACATGTTCAAGAAAGGTATCTTGAAGAAAGAGAACCTTGGAGAGGGTCTCTTCAAGAAGGATATTAATGTCTACCGCCGCTATGCCTGGGCCGGAGCGAGCTTTTCCGCGGCCATGTCCATTGCCTTTTTGATGCAACAGAGCGAAGCCAGTTATGCCGGTCAGGTTCTGGTGCGGGACACTGTGGTGATCAACCCTGATGATGTGATCAAGGCGAGCCTGCCTGCGGGTCAAATGGACGGCTTGCAAGGGGTCGAGACACTGTCGACCCTGCCATCGCTGCCGCAAGAGTTGTCTCACCAGTCTACATTGCCGACGCAGCCGGTTATCCTGTTGGTTTCACGTGACATTCCGGTGGGTGTATTGCCGCAGGAAGAAGCCTCGCCACTGCTGAATTGCGATGCCACGCTCACCGCCGAACCCGTGGCGGCGGCGATGGTTGATCTGACCCTTAGCGCACCCTGCCTGTCGGGCGAGCGCGTGACCATCCATCACGGTGGCCTGAAGTTCACCGAGGTTCTGGGTCTGGACGGAACGCTGAACGTGTCCGTACCAGCCCTGGCCGAACATGCGATGTTTGTTGTCGCCTTTACCAATGGCGACGGGGCCGTGGCCCGTGCGGACGTCAGTTCGCTGCCCTTTTATGATCGCGTGGCGGTGCAATGGATGGGCGAGACAGGTTTGCAGCTTCACGCTCTGGAATATGGTGCAAGCTATGGTGAAGACGGCCATGTATGGCAGGGCACGCCACGCGATTTGACCGCTGTTGCCGCGGGCGAAGGTGGGTTTATCACCCGACTGGGCAATCAAGACGCGCCAGAGCCGCTGATGGTCGAGGTCTATACCTTCCCCACTGCCACGGCACGGGAAGGTGGGCAGATTTCCATAAGTCTGGAAGCAGAGGTCAGTTCGGTAAATTGTGGCCGCGATATCTCGGCCACATCGCTGGAATTGCAGGGTGAGGCTGACGCACGCGTGCAGGATCTGACCCTGGCAATGCCGGACTGCGACGCCAAGGGTGAATTTCTGGTGTTGAAAAACCTGTTCGAAGACCTGACAATCGCCCGTAAGTAACGGGTGATTTCGGGAACTGATTTATGCAACAGTTTCGTGCGGCGGTTTTCGCCGCACTTTTCCTTTTTTTGAACGTGTCTTTTGGGGTCGCCCAGGACATTACCCTGCGGTCGCAGGATGGATCAGTTGAAATCACCGGCACATTCCTGGGGTTCGATGGCGAGTTTTATCGGGTCCGCACGAAATATGGCGAGCTGACCGTGGACGGCACCGGCGTGAATTGCGAAGGCCCGGCGTGCCCCAGTCTGGTCAACTATATTGCCGAGGTGTCGATTTCAGGCGCTGCCACCATGGGTGAGGTTCTGATGCCAGCCTTGATCGAGGCGTTTGCCCTGCGCAACAACTACAAGGTGGCGCGCAGCTTCGAAGATGTCGAACGGTTTGACTATGAACTGAGCGATGGTGCCAGCGGGCAGGTCCTCGCGCGGTTCACCTTTCACTCTTCCAATTCGGACGAAGGTTTTGCCGACCTGCTGGCGGACGAGGCGGACATTGCCATGTCCCTGCGCGAGATCCGGTCGGCCGAGGCCAAACGGGGGTACGAGGCAGGTCTGGGCGACATGACCGACAGCAACCGCAGCCGCGTCCTGGCGCTGGATGGTATGGTCCCGGTGGTGTCTCCGGGCAATCCTGTAAAGGCCCTGTCGCCTCTGCAACTGGCGCAGGTCTTTGCCGGGCAGATTGACAACTGGATTGAGTTTGGCGGCCCGGATGCGCCGATTGCACTGCATCTGATGGAGCCAAGCTCGGGCATGGCGCAGGCGGTTGAGGACCAGTTGATGAAGCCCGTGGGCCGCGTGGTGGCCGACACCACCCAGCGGCACGAGCGCAACATTTCGTTGGTCTCGGCGGTGATGCGTGATCCCTTTGCCATCGGCATTGCCAGCTTCTCCGAGACCGGCAACACTCAGTTGCTGACGCTGGATGGGGAGTGTGGGTTCGCGCTGACGGCCTCGCGCCGCACGATCAAGACCGAAGACTATCCGCTGACCGCACCGATGTTCCTGTACTTTCCGGCACGGCGTCTGCCCAAGATCGCGCGCGAGTTTCTGGCCTATACACGCAGCCCGTCGGCGCAGATCGTGATCCGCCGGGTCGGCTTTGTTGACCAGGCCCCGGAAGAGGTGCCTGTGAACCTGCAAGGGGATCGGTTCGCCAATGCCATTTCAGTGGCTGGCGCGGATGTGACGCTGGAAGAATTACAACGTATGGTCAACCGCTTGGGCCCCATGAAGCGGCTCACAACCTCGTTCCGGTTTCAGGCCGGATCAACCCGTCTGGACGCGCAATCGCGCTCGAACGTGCAGCAACTGGCCCGGGCACTTGAGGCGGGGCTCTATGATGCCCGCAAGCTGGTGTTCGTCGGCTTCAGTGATGGCGAAGGGGCGGCGGCGGGTAATCGCCAGATTGCCCTGAAGCGTGCGGAAACCGTGCGCGAGGCCGTGGTGGCGGCGGCGGAGACCGCGAACTTTGACCAGCTGACCATTGACGTGGATGCCTTTGGCGAGGCGATGCCAATGGCCTGTGATGACAGTGCCTGGGGGCGTCAGGTGAACCGACGGGTCGAGGTCTGGCTGCGCTAGAGATAGCCCTCGGCACGAAAGCTCAATTCGCGGGACTTGCCGACGATCAGGTGGTCGTGCAGGGTGATGCCCATGACCCCGGCAGCCTCTTGAACCTGTTGGGTCATCGCAATGTCCGACGGCGAGGGCGTGGGGTCTCCTGATGGGTGATTATGTACTAAAATCAAGGCGCTGGCGTTGATTTCGAGGGCGCGTTTCACGACCTCCCGGGGGTAGACGGGGACGTGATCGACGGTGCCGCGGGCCTGCTCTTCGTCCGCGATCAGGACGTTCTTGCGATCAAGGTACAGCACCCGAAACTGCTCGGTCTCGCGGTGAGCCATGGTGGTGTGGCAATAGTCGACCAAGACGTCCCAGCCCGAGAGCACATGACGCTGCAAGACACGGGAACGGGCGAGCCGGTGGGCGGCGGCCTCGATGATCTTCAACTCGGTGATCACGGCCTCGCCAACGCCGCTGACCTCGGACAGGCGGGCAACCGGGGCCGAGAGAACGCGGTTGAAATCCCCAAAAGTATCAAGGAGTTGACGCGCCAGGGGCTTTACGTCCCGGCGTGGAATGGCGCGGAAGAGGACCAGCTCTAACAACTCGTAATCCGGCAGGGCATCTGCGCCGCCCGAGAGAAAACGCTGCCGCAACCGTTTGCGGTGGTCGGCGATGTACGAGGGCAGGCGCCCCCCCTTGGGAATGGGTTCTGGCACGGCCTCATCCACCTCGAAAAGAGGCAGCGGCATCTCGGTAAAGGCGCGTGGGTCGGACATGGGCACAGCCTGCCGAAACAGGGTGAACGAAGGGTTAATCTGCCAAAAGTTAACGGTGAGAACGCACGTCGGTACTACGTCGGTATCGCATCGGTAAAGCGTCGGTGTTGCGTCACGTCATGCGGGCGCATTAACACATCTGCTGCGAAACGTGTTTGTCGGGGCAGGGCCGGCGGTGTAGCCTTGCGCAGATCAATCATGATTTTGCCAACTCTTATTACGGGACATACCATGAAGTTATTTCCAATGATGCTGTCGGCCCTGGCGCTGACCTGTGGGCTTGCCTCGGCCCAGACCCTGGACCGCATCAAAGACACCGGCGTTTTGACACTGGGTTTCCGGGTCGACGCGCCGCCACTGTCCTATCAGCGACCCGGTGGTGAACCGGCAGGTTATTCGCCGCTTGTCTGCGCGGAAGTGGCACAGGAAATCCTGAACCATCTGAAACTGGAGAGCGGCCTGGACGTGCGCTTTGTGCCGGTAGATACGGCGAACCGGTTTGAAAAGGTTGCAGCAGGCGAGATTGACCTGTTGTGCGGCGCTGCGACGATCACGCTGGAACGCCGCAAGACGGTGGATTTCTCGATCCCGACCTTCGTCGACGGCACCTCGATCCTTGTGCGCAGTGACGGGCCGGATCAGTTCGCAGCCTATGCCGGGAAAAAGATGGGCGTGCGCAGCAACACCACCACCAAGGAAGCGCTGACCAACACCCTGAATCAGGCGGGTATGCAGGCAGAAGTGATGTCTTTCGAGTCACATCTCGATGGCATCAAGGCGCTGGAAAGTGGTGGAATCGACGCTTACTTTGCGGACCAGTCCATCCTGGCCAGCCTGCACCGGACCAGCCCGAATGCGCTGAACCTGAAAATGTCGAACGAGATCCTGACCATTGAAAAGCATGGGCTGGCCATGGCGCGCGGGGATTCGGAATTCCGGCTGCTGGTGGATACGGCCCTGTCAAAAATGTACGGACGTGGCAGCATGCAACGCGCGTTCCAAGAGATCATGCCGGGCGTGCAGCCGGGATTGGGTCTGCGGGCCATGTATGTGATCGCACCAACGTTGGATTGACGGTGGATTGAATGAAGAAAAGGGCGCGCCGTGGGTGGCGCGCCCTTTTTTTTGGTTTGGTGTGTAGCTGGGAAAACCCGGACCCAGGGTCAGCCCTTCATCGAGTCCCAGAAATTCTTGACCGATTTGAAGAAGTTGCTGCTTTCGGGGTTGTTCTCTTCCGAGAGCTCTTCGAATTCGCGCAGCAGTTCTTTTTGACGGCTGGTCAGGTTCACGGGCGTCTCAACCGCCATTTCGATGAACATATCTCCGGAGCCTCCGCCACGCAGCGCTGGCATGCCTTTGCCACGCAGGCGCATCTGGCGACCGGCTTGCGAGCCACCGGGGATTTTCACCCGGCTGCGGCCACCGTCGATGGTGGGCACCTCGATGTCGCCGCCCAGAGCGGCGGTGGTCATCGAGACCGGCACGCGACAGAACAGGTTGGAGTTCTCGCGTTCGAACAGCTCGTGCGGGGCCACCTCGATAAAGATATAGAGGTCGCCAGCGGGGCCGCCGCGCATGCCTGCCTCGCCTTCGCCAGCGAGGCGGATGCGGGTGCCGGTTTCCACGCCTGCGGGGATGTTGACAGACAGCGCGCGGTCTTTTTCGACGCGTCCCTGACCACCGCAGCCATTGCAGGGGTTCTTGATGATCTGGCCGAGGCCCGAACACGTGGGGCAGGTCCGTTCAACGGTGAAAAAGCCCTGTTGCGCGCGAACCTTGCCCATGCCGGAGCATGTGGGACATGTGGTAGGCTCGGCACCACCTTCGGCACCGGACCCTTCACAGCTGTCGCATTGCACCGAGGTCGGCACGTTGATGGTCTTTTGCATGCCGGAAAAGGCATCTTCGAGGGTGACGCGCAGGTTATAGCGCAGGTCCGCGCCACGCGCGGCACGTTGGCGTCCTCCGCCACGTCCTCCGCCGCCCATGAAGTCACCAAAGAGGTCGTCGAACACGTCTGAAAAGGCGCTGGCGAAATCGCCCTGACCGCCGGGGTGGCCGCCACGGGGACCGCCCATACCACCCTCGAAGGCCTGATGACCAAAGCGGTCATAAGCGGCCTTTTTCTCGGCGTCCTTGAGGATTTCGTAGGCTTCGTTGGCTTCCTTGAACTTACCTTCGGCTTCGGGATTGTCCTTGTTCCGGTCGGGGTGCAGTTCCTTGGCCTTCTTGCGATAGGCCTTTTTGATTTCGTCCGCGGAAGCCCCTTTGCTGACGCCAAGCACCTCGTAGAAGTCACGTTTTGCCATGGGTTACTCCTTTGGCACGGAATGAAAAGGGCCGACCCGGCAACCGGACCGGCCCAAACTTCAGTTCCGATGGTGCGCCATCAGCGCTTGTCGTCGCCCAGATCTTCGAAGTCGGCATCAACGATGTCATCATCGCCGGCCTCATCCGCGGCCATCGGTTCATCACCGGCCTCTTCCTGGCTGGCTTTGTAGATGGCTTCACCCAACTTCATGGCCGCTTCGGTGACGTTCTGGATGCCGGACTTGATCTTGTCGGCGCCAATGTCCTCTTTCTCGAGGTCGTCTTTCAGCGCGGCGATCGCCAGTTCGATGGCTTCGACGGTGGTCGGGTCGACCTTGTCCGAATGCTCTTCGATCGACTTTTCGGTCGAGTGGATCAGCGATTCTGCCTGGTTGCGGGCTTCGATCAGCTCGCGACGTTCCTTGTCGGCTTCGGCGTTTTCTTCGGCGTCCTTGACCATCTTGTCGATGTCTTCGTCCGAGAGACCGCCCGATGCCTGGATGGTGATCTTTTGCTCTTTGCCGGTGCCTTTGTCGGCGGCACCCACAGACACGATGCCGTTGGCGTCGATGTCAAAGGTCACTTCGATCTGCGGCATACCACGCGGTGCGGGCGGAATATCCTCGAGGTTGAACTGGCCGAGGATCTTGTTGTCAGCCGCCATTTCACGCTCACCCTGGAACACGCGGATGGTCACGGCGTTCTGGTTGTCTTCGGCGGTCGAGAAGATCTGGCTCTTCTTGGTCGGGATCGTGGTGTTGCGGTCGATCAGACGGGTGAAGACACCACCGAGGGTTTCGATGCCCAAGGACAGCGGGGTCACGTCCAGAAGAACAACGTCTTTCACGTCGCCCTGCAGAACACCGGCCTGAATGGCAGCACCCATGGCAACCACTTCGTCCGGGTTCACGCCCTGGTGGGGCTCTTTACCGAAGAACTTGGTCACTTCGTCTTTGACGCGCGGCATACGGGTCATACCGCCAACCAGCACGATCTCGTCGATTTCGTTGGCCGACATGCCCGCGTCTTTCAGAGCGGCCTGACAGGGCTTCAGCGAGGCTTTGATCAGGTCACCCACCAGCGATTCCAGCTTGGCACGGGTCAGTTTGATGACCATGTGCAGCGGCGTACCCGAAGAAGGGTCCATCGAGATGAACGGTTGGTTGATTTCGGTCTGCGACGAGGAGGACAGTTCGATCTTGGCTTTTTCGGCGGCTTCTTTCAGACGCTGCAGGGCCATCTTGTCCTTGGTCAGGTCGACGTTGTGCTCTTTTTTGAACTCGCCCGCCAGATAGTTGACGATGCGCATGTCAAAGTCTTCACCACCAAGGAAGGTGTCGCCGTTGGTCGATTTCACTTCGAACAGGCCGTCGTCGATTTCCAGGATGGTCACGTCGAAGGTCCCGCCACCAAGGTCATAGACCGCGATGGTGTGGGTGTCTTCTTTGTCCAGACCATAGGCCAGAGCGGCCGCGGTCGGTTCGTTGATGATGCGCAGCACTTCGAGACCGGCGATTTTACCGGCATCTTTGGTGGCCTGACGCTGGGCGTCGTTGAAGTAGGCAGGCACGGTGATGACGGCCTGGGTCACTTCTTCGCCAAGATAGCTCTCGGCGGTTTCTTTCATCTTGCCGAGGATAAAGGCCGAGATTTGCGAGGGGCTGTATTTTTCGCCCTTGGCTTCGACCCACGCATCGCCGTTGCCGCCATTGATGACGTTGAACGGCATGTTCTTGAGGTCTTTGGCCAGATCGGCATCGTCGAACCGACGACCGATGAGACGCTTGACGCCAAAGACGGTGTTTTCTGGGTTGGTGACGGCCTGGCGTTTTGCCGGCTGGCCCACAAGGCGCTCGTCATCTGTAAAGGCTACGATCGACGGCGTGGTGCGCGCACCTTCCGAGTTTTCGATCACTTTGGGTTGTGCACCATCCATGATGGACACACAGGAGTTTGTTGTACCGAGGTCGATACCAATCACTTTGCTCATTTTTGATCCCTTCTGACTTAAGGCGATATTTCGAAACATGGACCCGTTTTGGCATCCAAGCCTCGATCCCGTTTGCACCGGCCCATAGCCGAATGCGCTTCGCAGGGTATATAGGGAGGCGAAAAAGGCGCTGCAAGCATCAGATTTCGCACAGATGCGAAGAATCCGAGGTTTTTTGGGTGAATGGTTTCAAGAAGGAAAATTAAGCCGTGGTGATGCCGCTGACAATTCGGGGGTTCAGGGTGTTTCAGGGCTATCTCGATTCGCCCGCCCAAGAGGCTTTGGTGGCGGGTCTGCGCGAGGTCGCCAGGCAGGCACCGTTCTATGCGCCGGTGACCCCCAGCGGCAAGCCGATGTCGGTGCGCATGACCTCAGCCGGGCGATTGGGATGGGTGACGGATCGCGGCGGCTATCGGTATCAGGCGCATCACCCCGAGGGCATGGCGTGGCCACCGATCCCCGAAACCGTCCTGGATATCTGGCGGGCAGTGTCCGGGGTGTCGCGCGACCCGGATTGCTGTCTGGTCAACTACTATGCAGAGGGCGCGCGGATGGGCATGCATCAGGACAAGGACGAAGGCCAGTTTGAATGGCCTGTCGTATCGATCTCGTTAGGGGACGAAGGGTTGTTCCGCATGGGCAATGTTGCACGCGGCGGCAAAACCGAGTCGCTGTGGCTGCGGTCCGGGGATGTGGTGGTGATGGGTGGTGAGGCGCGGCTGGCGCATCATGGGGTGGACCGCATCCGTTTCGGATCATCCCGACTGTTGCCCAAAGGCGGGCGGATCAACCTGACCATGCGGGTGGTGGATCAGGGCAAAACCGAACAGCAGCCCTCAAGTCCATAGGCATCGTCGTTGCCATGAAAGAACAGATCGATCACCAGGCCGAAGTTGCGATCCGACATGCCATCATGGCACGCATCCTGCCGCAGAACGGCAGTGAAGTTTCCGGTCGGTCCGGAGCCACCGATGCCAATGACGCGATCAGGCCGGGCAACCTGTCCCGATTGCCAGTCGATCGAGTAGGATTTGGTGCCCTCTTCGGCCATTGCCTGATATGCGGCCTGACCGGGCGCGACGCTGTTGAAGGTGATGTCCCAAAAGGGCTCTGTCCCACCGCAGGACAATTTGGCACCTGAATACGCCCACCCGTCGCTTGGCACCGGGACCATGAAACGCATGGCCACCCAGCCGAAGGATTCCATGGCATTTACCAGACCCCAGCGGCCATCTTCGGTGATGCGCACCACCTCGATGTCACGCGCGTTAAAGGGCAGCTCGGCAATGATGGGCGCGCTGGCACTGGCCTCTTCCCGGATATTGAGCATGTCGTCGTGGTCGACGCCATAAATGTCATAGAGCGCAGGCAAATCCTGTGCCGTTACGGCGATGGCCCAGAACATGGCCGTGAAGATTGTAAAGGCCCGCGTCAAGGTCTGCGTCATTGGCGCGCTCCCCAGCTGAGCGAGGCATGGCGGCGGGTATAAAACTCGCCCATCAAGCCCAGCATTAACAACACAATCCCAACCCAAAACGCGTATTCGTAACTCGAGTTTCGTGGGGTGTAGTTGATGAAGGCAAATCCACGCGCCTGATCGATACAGTGAAAAAGCGGGTTCCAGTCAAACATAGCGAGCAGATAGCCCGGCATCACGTTTGCAACGAACATCTTGCCGGACGCGATCATATTGGCCCGCTGATAGATCGTCGAGGCAATGCTGACAAATGAAGGAAACCAGGGTTTTATGGCCAGAAAGATGACGCCAACCCCGATGCCTGTAAACCAGCTAAGTAACAACATTGCAAAGGCGCCGACGGGTTGATCAATTTCAACTGGCGTAATCACGACGTGATAGATGAACAGCATTGTGAAGAGCGACAGCACCTGAATGTAGAGTGTGCTAAGCGCGGCTGCAGAGATCGTGATCACCGTGTTCATCGGTGCATGTTTCATCATGGGCGAGGAAGGCCCGTCAGAGCTGACGATAGCGCCCATGGTTTTCGTATGTGTCATGAACAGAAAAATTCCTGACATGACATAAATCATGAAGTCCCCACGCAGGGCCGCACCGCGCAATCCCAGAACAGAGAACATGATGTAGAAAATGCCAACAAAAATCACAGCCTGAAGCATGTTCATCAGGATCGACATAAGTGCACTGCTGTGCGATTTGCGCACATTACGCACAATGGCGTGGTAGATCAGCTCGGACAGGCTGATCAGTGAGCCAATCGTGCTTTTGGGGGCCGCTTGTTGAAACATCGCCTCAGTGTCCCGGGTATACTCCGGTCATGCCAGTGAATTCTTGCCGTTCGGTTACGATCCAAGCATAAGGGGCGAAACATGTCATTACAACTTTCCTGCGATTGGAGATAATCTTTGAACTACGAAGTGCTTATTCCGGTGATGCGGCGCCTGGCAATTGAGGCTGGTGCCAAGATCATGGAGATCTACAATTCTGACGATTTTGACGTAAAGGTGAAATCTGATGACAGCCCGGTGACCGCGGCAGATGAGGCAGCAGATGCGATCATTTCCGCCGGTCTGACCGAAACCTTTGGCGACGTCATGCTGGTGACCGAAGAGCAATCCGAAAGCCATGCGGCCAAGGGCGATACATTTCTGATCGTCGATCCGCTGGACGGCACCAAGGAGTTCATCCACCGCCGTGGCGACTTCACTGTGAACATCGCCTATGTCGAAAATGGCGTGCCGCAGCGTGGCGTGGTCTATGCCCCTGCCAAGAACCGCATGTTCTTTACCCAGGCCGATGGTCAGGCGGTCGAAGAGACCGGTGATTTCGCGCTGGATGTTGTGGGTGAGACCACTCCGATCAACGTGGCCGACAGCGACAATGCCGCGCTTTACGTTGTGGCGTCGAAATCGCACCGCGATCAGGCGACGGACGACTATATCAACAAGTACAATGTCAAAGACATGAAGAGCGCAGGCTCGTCGCTGAAGTTCTGTCTGGTGGCAACGGGTGAGGCCGACATTTATCCGCGCGTGGGGCGCACGATGGAGTGGGACACGGCGGCAGGTCACGCAGTTCTGTTGGGTGCCGGGGGCAATGTGGTGCGTTTTGATGACCACACGCCGCTGGTCTATGGCAAGGAAGACTTCGCCAACCCGTTCTTTATCGCCTATGCGCCGAACGTGGAGCTGAAAGAGGCCTGATGTCTGTTCTGATTGCCATCCCGGCGCGCTATGCGTCGACCCGCTATCCCGGCAAACCTCTGGCCACTTTGAAAGGTGCGACGGGTGAGGTGAAAAGCCTGATCCAACGATCCTGGGAAGCGGCCTGCGAGGTCAAAGGGGTCGATCGGGTTGTGGTGGCGACGGACGACGACCGTATTCGCGAAGCGTCAGAGGCGTTTGGCGCCGAGGTTGTGATGACCTCGGAGGATTGCGCCAATGGCACCGAGCGCTGTGCCGAGGCGTTCGACAACCTTGGTGGCGGGTTCGACATCGTGGTAAACCTGCAGGGGGACGCACCGCTGACGCCTGCATGGTTCGTGGAAGAGCTGGTCGAGGGCCTACGTCGTGATCCGGTGGCCGAGGTGGCAACACCTGTGCTGCGGTGCGACGGGCGGGCTTTGAACGGTTTTCTCGAGGACCGTAAAGCGGGCCGGGTGGGCGGTACGACAGCCGTTTTCACCAAGAACCGCCACGCGATGTATTTCTCCAAGGAAGTGGTGCCTTTTACCTCGGACATCTATGCCGATGACGCGGACACCCCGGTGTTTCACCATGTCGGGGTCTATGCCTATCGCCCCTCGGCGCTGGGCGCCTATCCGCGATGGACGGCAGGACCGCTGGAAAGCCTGGAAGGGCTGGAGCAGCTGCGTTTCATGGAAAACGGCCACAAGGTTCTCTGTGTCGAGGTCGAGGCGCGCGGGCGTCAGTTCTGGGAGCTGAACAACCCCGAGGACGTGCCCCGTATCGAGGCAATGATGGCCGAGATGGGAACGCCATGACGCACGACCCGGTCAGCGTGGTCATTGTCAGTCGGGAACGCCCCGAGGCTTTGCTGCGCTGCCTCAAAGGGTTGTCTCAGCAGTACTATCCCAACTTTGAAACAATTGTCGTTGCGGACCCCACAGGGACCGAAGCGGTCAACGGCAGCGCGTTTGCCGGGCTGGTCAAGCTGGTCGAATTTGACGAACCCAACATCTCGGTCGCGCGCAATCTTGGCATTGCCGAAGCCGCCGGGGAGGTTGTTGCGTTTATCGACGACGATGCGGTGGCCGAGCCGACGTGGCTGACTCATCTGGTTGCGCCCTTTGTGGCGGACGCTGAGGTCATGGCCGCAGGTGGTTTCGTGCGCGGACGCAATGGGATATCCTTTCAATGGAAAGCCCAGAGTGTCGATGCCATGGGGCGTACCGAAGACTTGAAGGTCGACGAAACCCGGCCTTCGGTGCTGCATCCCACGGGGCGCCGTGCGATCAAGACCGAAGGCACCAACATGGCGTTTCGCCGAGAGGTGTTGGCCGAGATTGGCGGATTTGACCCAGCCTATCACTACTATCTGGATGAAACCGATGTGAACCTGCGTCTTGCGGCGATGGGGCGCGCCACGGCAATTGTGCCGCTGGCCGAGGTGCATCACGGCTATCTGTCGAATGCGTCCCGGCGTGGAAACCGCGCGCCGTCAGATCTGTTCCAGATCGGGGCCAGTCAGGTTGTATTCCTGCGCAAGCACTGTCCGGTCGAACATCATGAGACGATCCTCAAGGATTTTGCCAAGGAACAGCGCCTCCGTGCGCTTGAACACATGCGGGACGGCCGTTTGGAGCCGAGGGATGTGCGGCGGCTGATGTCGCGGTTGACCAAAGGCTATGCCGCTGGAAAGAGCCGACCCCTGGGTGCGTTGCCCCGTATCCCAAGACCGTCCGAAGGGCTGCGGCCGTTTCCATCGCGGGCCGGAACGGCTCCGGCGGTCGTGGCCGGGCGCCGCTGGAATGCGCGGGGCCTGCGCAGGCGGGCCGCAGAGCTGGTGGCGCAGGGGCAGAACGTGTCGCTGTTTCTGTTTTCGCGCACGGGCCTGTTTCACCGCGTGAGGTTTCATCCGGACGGCTATTGGGAACAGACGGGCGGCATTTTTGGCAAGTCGGACCGCGATCAGCCCTTGTTCCGGGTGACGGGATTTGGCAATCGGCTGAAAGAAGAAAAGCTGCGTCTTGCCGAGCAACGCAGGTTGTTTGAAGACTAAGTGATTTATCGGAGATTTTCATGAAGACTGCCACGCGCACAGCACTTGTTACCGGGACTGCTGGATTCATCGGCTTTCACACGGCAAAGCGGCTGCTGGAGGATGGCTGGACGGTGGTCGGTCTGGATGCCCTGACAGATTACTACGATGTCAGCCTGAAAGAGAAACGCCACGAGATTCTGGCCGCTTCTGAAAACTTCACACCGGTGATCGGGCGACTGGAAGAGCCCGGGTTGGTGATGTCGCTGTTTGAGACGCATCGGCCGGACGTGGTAATCCACCTCGCGGCGCAGGCAGGGGTGCGTTATTCGATTGATGCGCCGCGCTCTTATGTCGAGTCGAACCTTGTCGGGACGTTCGAGATTCTTGAAGCTGGCAGAGCCTATCCGCCGGAACATATGCTGTTGGCGTCAACGTCCTCGGCCTATGGTGCAAATACCGAGATGCCCTATGCCGAGACGCATAAGGCAGACAGCCAGATGTCGTTTTATGCGGCCACAAAAAAGGCCAATGAGGCGATGGCCCATTCTTATGCGCATCTCTACAAACTGCCGATCACAATGTTCCGGTTTTTCACGGTCTATGGCCCCTGGGGACGCCCGGATATGGCGCTGTTCAAGTTCACCAAGGCCATTCTCGAAGGGGCACCGATTGATATCTACAACCACGGCGATATGAGCCGGGACTTTACCTATATCGATGACCTTGTCGCCGGGATCGCCGATCTGGTCAAAGCCGTGCCGCCACAGGTCGAAGGACGCAATGATGATGCGCCCGTGGCGGACAGTATCAGCACAGTGGCGCCCTGGAGGGTGGTGAACATCGGCAATGGAGAACCAGTGCAGCTGATGACCTTTGTGGAGGCTGTTGAGGAGGCCATTGGGCAGAAAGCGCAGAAGAATTTCATGCCGATGCAGCCGGGAGATGTTCCTGCGACATGGGCGGCGGCTGACCTGTTGCAACATCTGACCGGTGCGCGCCCGCAAACGGATGTCAAAGAAGGTGTGCGCCGGTTCGTGGAGTGGTATCGCGACTATTACAACTGTTGAGGAGCGTGCGCTCAGGCGACGACGTTTGTGTCGATGTCGCCGCTCCGGTAGTCCTCGACCCACTTGCTGAGGGTCGAGGTTGCGGCGTCCACATCACGGGTCTCAATTGCGCGGCGCAAGTCCTGCAGCGCGTTGGCGATCTCGATCTCGGAAAGCGTGTTTTCCTGTGCCCGTAAGATTTTGGGATGGGGCGTGGTCAGCATGTCCGAGCCGATCAGCAGCTCTTCGTGCATTTTTTCGCCGGGGCGCAAGCCGGTAAAGGTGATCGCGATGTCACCGTCCGGTGTGTTTTCATCACGCAGGCTGTAACCTGCGCCCTCGACCAGTTTGCGCGCGATATCGACGATGCGTACGGGCTGACCCATGTCGAGCACAAAGACATCCCCCCCGCGGGCAAAGGTTCCTGCCAGGAGCATCAGGCTGACAGCTTCGGTCACGGTCATGAAGTAGCGGGTGACATCGGGATGGGTCACGGTGAGTGGTCCGCCATGGCGAATCTGGTCCTGGAACAGCGGAATGACAGAGCCGGATGATCCAAGAACATTGCCAAAGCGCACCATGGCAAAACGGGTGTGATCGCTGCGGGTGGCCAGATCCTGTACGACCAGTTCGGCCATGCGCTTGGACGCGCCCATGATGCTTGTGGGGCGCACGGCCTTGTCTGACGAAACAAGGACAAACCGGTCGACCGCCGCTTGTCTTGCGGCCTCGGCCACTGTGCGCGTGCCGAGGATGTTGTTGCGCAGCCCTTCGAGCGCGTTGGTTTCAACGAGAGGCAAGTGTTTGTAGGCCGCGGCATGAAAGACAATGTCGACGTCGTTGGAGGTCAGCACGTCGATTACCAGTTCCATGTCGTTGATCGATCCGAGAACCGCTTTGAGTTCGGTGAAACCTGTGGTTTCGGAAATCTCCTGCATGACCGTGTAGAGGGCCAGCTCGCTATGATCGAGAAGTACGAGCCGCGCAGGTTTGAGGTGCAACAATTGCCGACAAAGCTCTGCGCCGATGGACCCCCCGGCCCCGGTCACAAGCAGGTTTTTGCCTTCGTAGACATCCGTGGAAGACGGCAGGATGTCTTCCATTGCCGTGCGGCCCAGTAATGCCGAGGTTTTGACCGGCGTGGCAACGCGGGCTTCGTTGCTGCTGAGAACCATTTCCGCGAAAGAGGGCAGGGTGCGCACCTCGCAGCCGACCCCTTCGAGCTCGTGGGCGATACGCACCCGAACCGCGCGGCTGGTTGATGGCATGGCAAGCACAATACGGTCGATATAGAGCCGCTCGACAAGGGTATTCACGTGCAATGGTGCATAAACGCGAAGGCCGTCTATGCGCGTCTTTTGAAGCGCAATGTTGTCGTCCAGAAAGCACGCCGCTTCGAACGTGTCGTCGGTTTTGAGGGCCGCGGCGAGTTGCTGTCCGGTTTGCCCGGCGCCGTAGATCATAACGCGTTTGCGGATTTGCTTTCTTCGCAGAACGTAGAGAACCAGATTGAGCGCCGCGATACGGCTAGAGACGGAAAGCACCAGAAACAACAGGCTCATCACGGCAAGAACTTTGGGTGCAAGCGCCGGGGTTAAGCCCGGTAAATAACCCAAGACCACGCCAACAACTCCCAGGACAAGCGCCATACCTGCTGTGGTGATCGCGTCGTGAATGCCATAAGCGTTCAGTTTGACCCTGTGTAAACCGAGAAGGCCGATCAGAGTTGCCGAGACCGGCAGAAGTATGAGTAGATACCATGCGTTGTGCCAGAACTCGGGCGAAGGGATGCGACTGACATTGGTCAGATACTGAGCAAGCACAAAAGCCAGCACTACCCAGATCAGATCGAGCGCAAGGAACACCCAGCTTTTCTGCGCGCGGTTCAAAGAGGTCAGCAGCGAAAAGAGCATGGACGGGTCTTGTTCCAGTTAGCCTGCTGGAATTGCAGGTGAGGGTTTCTTTTGAGCGTCTTGCAAAGTTCGCCAACCTGGGGACAGTTTAAACCAAAGTGTCTGGGTTTCGAAGGCCTTGTGTGAGGTCTGACCCTCGAATCGCTTCAAGACGTTAACAATCGGTTAATTCGATGACGCCGAAGCGCAGGGTCTGCCCGGCTTGGCGGTCTGCTGCAACGAGTGTTGCCAATAAAATGAGCGACTGTCGTAAACCGCGCAGTGGGTCAAAAATCGATTGTTTTCACCAAGGAAGACCGGGTAGATTGCGGCCAATTCACTCGGGGCAGCCAAAACCAAAATGCAGAAACTCAGGATCATGATGGCCTTTTGTGCTGCGTTGTTTTTGGTGGCAGCGTGCAGCCTTCCGCGTGGCGCGCCGGTAAAGTCCGAGATTCTGTCCGGCGATGAGTTTGACGATGCCGCACAGAACATTGCGGTCGAGGAAGTCACCCGCAACAGCGTGAAACGGTTCAACACCTGGCCTTCGACCGGGTGGCACGGGCATTACCATTGGCCCCAGACCCAGCGCGGGCCGGCCTATAACATTATTGCCGCCGGTGATGCGATTGATCTGACGCTGTGGGACAGCTCGGACAACTCGTTGCTGACGTCAGACCTGGAGCGGTCGACAAAGGTCAATAATCTTGAGGTGTCACCGTCGGGCACGGTGTACGTGCCCTATGCAGAGCATGTCAAAGTTGCTGGTTTGACGGCGCAGCAGGCGCGGGAACTGATCCAGAAAAAGGTGTCGGGTGTGGCGCCCTCGGTGCAGGTGCAGCTTTCGGTTCGCGAGGGTGTTGCCAACACGGCCTATCTGGTGTCGGGCATGGTAACGCCCGGACCGGTGCCTTTGCCGGACCGCAACCACACGGTACTGTCCGCCCTGTCCCGTGGGGGTGGTGTCTCGCCGAACATCGAGAGCCCGGTGGTCAAGCTGATCCGCAATGGGCAAACCTATACCATCCCGGCCTCGGTGCTGTTTTCGGACGCCCGACGCAACATCACGCTGCGCGGTGGCGACCAGATCATCATCGACAAGGATGAGCGGCACTTCACCGGAATTGGATCAGTGCAGCGGGAGCAGGTGATCTACTTTGATCGCGAAGACATCACTGCGATGGAGGCGTTGACCCTCATGGGTGGGCTGACGGACGATCGGGCCAACCCGCAAGGCATCCTGATCCTGCGCGAGTTTGATACCAAGCACATCCGCAGCGACGGCAAGGGCCCGTCAAAGGAATATGTGATCTTTGTCGTCGATCTGGCTTCGGCGGATGGTCTGTTTGGGGCCAGCAAGTTCAAGATACAGCCCGGTGACGTCGTGGTGGCCACGGAATCCGCCCTGAAACCGGCGCAGGCGATTGTCGCCTTGGTTGCCTCAGGGTTCGCCATCTCGAACGCCTTCTAAGGACAGGAACCACTCAGGACATAGGGAGGACGTCACAGCCGTGAACACCGAGACGCGTTCCCACCCGCCTGCGGCACGCTTGCTGGAGTTGACCCGCGTTGTGTCGTTGCATGGTAGGCGGCCTTCCGGGGTGGATCGGGTGTGTCTTGCCTATTTATGGGCGTTGTGTCGGGATCCTGTGCCTGTCTACGGTCTCTACCGGTCATCTCTGGGATATGTCCTGCTGGATCAGGTCGGTGTCAAAGCGCTGTTGCAAAGGTTGGACGGGGCGGTGCCCTGGGGTGCGCCGGATTGGGTGTCCCGGCTGCGACGCAAAGCGTCTACGCACAGTCAGGTGGTGGAAGCTGAGTGTCGGAGGCTGCGGCTTGCCCGGTGTCGACCTAGCGGGTTGGAGCGACTGCTGCGGCGGCATCTGCCCGAGGGCACGACCTATGTAAATGTGGACCAGACCAATCTGTCGGCGCGGGTGTTGAAGGCGGTCAAGGCGCTGCCCGGAGGCAGGGTTGCGGTGTTCCTGCACGACACGATCCCGCTGGACTTTCCCGACTTGCAAACCCCGTCAGCGCGGCTGAAACTTACGAAAATCCTTGGGCGGGTGCAGGCCTATGCGGATCTGATCCTGACCAACTCGCGAGTTTCGGCAGAGGATATTCACCGGCATATCGAGCCCCTTGGAGCGGTTCCGAGGATCGAGGCTGTTCATTTGGGCGTGGAGCCGGTTTTTTTCCAAATCAGAGACAATCCCGCGCCGCCGGAGGTGGCAAAACCCTATTTTCTGATGTTGGGCACCATCGAGCCACGCAAGCAGCATGGCATGATCCTGGACATCTGGGAGCGTCTGGCCGAGGAGATTCCCGAAGCCGACATGCCGCATCTGGTCATATGCGGCCGTCGGGGCTGGATGGGTGAGGCTTTGTTTCCGCGGCTGGACCAAAGCCCGTTGAAGGGGCGTTTTCTGCATGAGTTCAACGATCTGGCAGATGACGCGTTACGCGCCCTGACCGCGCATTGCTGTGCATCACTGTTTCCATCCCGTGCCGAAGGCTTTGGACTGCCACCAGCCGAGGCCGCAGCGGTGGGGGTGCCGGTTCTGTGCAGTGACCTACCCGTTTTTCGGGAAATCTTGGGAGATATTCCCATTTACGTAGGCGTGTCAGACAGTTATGCATGGAAAACGGCAATCATTGACCTGACACGGCAGGAGCAAGCCAGAGGCAAAGGCACACCCAGGACGCGGATGCAGTATTCGCCGCCAACCTGGGAGGCACATTTCAACACCGTCTTAAAGTTGGTGTGATAGCCCAAGGCCCGACTCGGCAGAAACCACGTCAGGACGTGAAGGGGGCAAATTGGGCATCTGGACGTCATATCGTCTGAGACTGCAACGGCGCAGGTGGCTTGTGAGAGCCATCCGAAAGCGGCGTGAATTGCGCTCGATCGCGGACCGGACCAAGGCAATCAAGAAAGATGACCTGCTGCTGTTTTCGACGTTGCGAAACGAGCATGTGCGGCTGCCATTCTTTCTAAAGTACTACCGCGAGCAGGGGATCAATCATTTCCTGATCGTGGACAATGACAGCAATGACGGGTCGTTAGAGTATCTGGCCGAGCAACCGGATGTTTCGGTCTGGCACAGCCGAAAAAGCTATAAACGGTCGCGGTTCGGAGTGGATTGGCTGAACTGGCTGCAGCTGCGGTACGCCCATGGGCACTGGTGCCTGACCGTCGATCCGGACGAGTTCCTGATCTATCCGTTTTGCGATACACGGCCTTTGCGTGCCCTGACCGACTGGTTGGATGCGTCGTCGATCAAGTCCTTTAGCGCGATGCTCCTGGACATGTACCCCAAGGGGCGGATCGACGAACAGCCGTATCAGTCAGGGCAAAACCCCCTGGAGATCGCGAGTTGGTTTGACTCGGGCAACTACACCATGGATCGCAACAAGCTGTTTGGGAACCTCTGGATACAGGGTGGCCCACGCTCACGCGTCTTCTTTCCTGATGAGCCGAAAAAGGGCCCGGCGCTGAACAAGATTCCGCTGGTCAAGTGGAACCGGCGCTATGCCTATGTGAGCTCCACGCACATGCTGCTGCCGCGCGGTCTCAATCAGGTTTACGATGAATGGGGCGGCGAAAAGGCCTCGGGCATTTTGCTGCACACCAAGTTTCTGGATACCTTTACCGAAAAGGCGGCAGAAGAGTTGCACCGCAAGCAGCACTATGCGGCCAGCGTGGAATACATCGCCTATGCGCAGGCGCTAAAGGATGATCCCGAGCTGTGGTGCAAGTGGTCGGAGAAATACATCAATTGGCGGCAGCTTGAGATTCTCGGCCTGATGTCCAAGGGGAACTGGGCATGAGTGTCGGGATCGCCATGCTTGTGCACACGGCGCTGGATCGCGCTGAACAGGTGGTGCGCCATTGGTCAGCGGCTGGGTGCCCCGTGGTGATTCACGTAGACGCTGCCGTGGGACGTCAGACCTATGCGAAGTTCGTCAAGGCGCTGAGCGATGTGCCCACGGTCCGCTTTTGCGCGCGTCACAAGTGCGACTGGGGCACCTGGGGGCTGGTCGCAGCGGCGCAATCGGCCTCGGAACTGATCCTGCGAGAATTTCCCGAGGTGCGTCACGTCTATCTTTCGTCCGGCTCCTGCGTGCCCTTGCGACCGGTCAACGAGCTGATTGATTACCTGGCTGCGCGCCCGCGCACCGATTTCATTGAAAGCGCGACCACCGCAGATGTGCCCTGGACCGTTGGAGGGCTGAGTGAAGAGCGGTTCACGCTGCGGTTCCCCTTCTCGTGGAAGAAGCAGCGCAAGCTGTTTGATTCCTATGTTGAATTGCAGCGGTTCATTGGCTTCAGGCGCCGGATACCGCCTGGGATCGTGCCGCATATGGGGTCGCAATGGTGGTGCCTGACCCGCCAGACCCTGTCGGCCATTCTGGACGACCCCGAGCGCGAAACCTATGACGCCTACTTTAAAAAGGTGTGGATTCCGGACGAGAGCTATTTTCAGACTCTGGCGCGGCTTTATTCGACGAGCATCGAAAGCCGGTCACTGACCCTGTCGAAGTTCGATTTTCAGGGCAAGCCGCATATTTTTTACGACGACCACCTGCAATTGTTGCGGCGGTCCGATTGCTTTGTGGCGCGCAAGTTCTGGCCGCATGCGACGAAGCTGTACAACGCCTTTCTGTCAGAGACCGGCGAGACGGTTAAAATGGCCGAGCCCAACCCGGCCAAGATTGACCGCATCTTTGCCAAAGCAGTCGAGCGGCGGACGCGCGGGCGACCGGGGTTGTTCATGCAGAGCCGCTTTCCCAACGATGGTTGGGAGAATGGTGTGACCAGCGGTCGATACTCGGTCTTTCAGGGTTTCACGGACGTTTTCGAGGATTTTGAACCCTGGTTGGCCAAGGCCTCGGGGACACAGGTGCATGGGCGCCTGTTCCACCCTGTCCATGCCGAATTCGCAGACGGTCAGAGGGTGATCAACGGGGCGCTGTCAGACAGTGCCGCCAGCCGTGATTATAACCCGATTGCCTTTCTGGCGAGCCTGATCTGGAACACCCGCGGCGAACGTCAGTGCTTTCAACTGGGTCCCGAAGACGAAGAAGCCCCCTTGTGGTTCCTGGCCAAGGACCCCAACGCGCAGATCTCGGTGGTGACCGGGGCCTGGGCGGTTCCGTTGTTCAAGTCCAACAGCAATTTCACGGACCTCAGACAAGAGGCGGCCCGGTTGCAGAAACTGGAAAGCGATCAGCTGGACGCCCTGCGCTCGCCCTACACCAAGGCGCGCATTCGTATCTGGACCATGGCCGAGTTCATCGAGGCCCCGATGGAACCTCTGCAATCGGTTATCGACGAGATGGGCCAGCATTCGCTGCGTCGGTTGAGCGAAGCACCGAAAATGGCGGACCTGACGGGCTTTGGCCAGTTTTTGCAGAATCTCAAGAACCAGGGGATGCACCCCTATCTGATGGGGGATTTCCCGGTCAGCCAGGCCGGGCCGAACCAAAAGAAACCCCCACGAAAACCCTATTTGGTGCAGTAGAGTGCGATGACCGAGCCGTTTGATTATTTTGTTGTTTTTGCCGATATGCGCACGGGCTCGAATTTTCTTGAGGCCAACCTGAATGCGATGCCTGGGGTGTCTTGTCATGGAGAGGCGTTCAATCCGCATTTCATCGGCTATCCGAACAAGACCGAGATTCTGAGTGTGTCACTGGAAACGCGTACCGAGCATCCTTTTGAATTGATAAACGCGATCAAATCTCCGGGTGGAGATCTGCGTGGGTTTCGGTTTTTTCACGACCACGACCCGCGCGTTCTGGACACGGTGCTGAGCGATCCGCGGTGCGCCAAGATCATCCTGACCCGCAACCCCATCGAAAGCTATGTGTCGCTCAAGATCGCGCGATCGACCGGGCAGTGGAAGTTGACCGACGTGCGCCGTCGCAAGGATGTGGGCAAAGTGCGGTTTGACGGGCCAGAATTTCGTGCCCATGTCGAAGCCCTGCAAGAGTTTCAGGTCAAGCTGATGGGCGCTTTGCAGCACTCTGGGCAAACCGCGTTTTATGTGGCCTATGAGGATCTGCAGGATCTCAAGGTGATGAACGGTCTGGCCCGGTTCCTGGGGCTGGATGAGGGGCTGGAGGCGCTGGATTCCTCGCTCAAACGGCAAAACCCCAGCGCGATTTCAGACAAGGTTGAGAATGCCGGTGAAATCTCGTTGGCGCTGGCGGACCTGGATCGTTTCAACCTGACCCGCACGCCGAATTTTGAACCCCGGAGGGGGGCAGCAGTGCCAACCTATGTGACCGGGGCCGAGGCTGCGTTGTTGTATATGCCGATCCGGTCAGGGCCGGAAGACGAGGTGCTGAACTGGTTGGCGGGGTTGGACGGCGTTGCCGCAGATGATCTGCCACGCAAGCACAATCAGAAAACGCTGCGGCAGTGGCGCCGCGCCTGTGCAGGCAATCGTTCGTTCACCGTGGTGCGCCACCCGCTGGCCCGTGCGCATCATGCGTTTTGCACCAAGATTCTGGCGGACGGCCCGGACAGCTACGCGCAGCTCCACAAAACACTGCGCAAGGTCTACAAGCTGCCCTTGCCGCCGCAAGGGGTGTTCAAGGACTACGATATCGCGGCGCATCGCACGGCCTTTGTGGCGTTTCTGCGGTTTCTCAAGTCAAATCTGGCAGGGCAGACAAGCATAAGAATCGATCCGCATTGGGCCAGCCAGGTGGAAACGCTGAAAGGGTTTTGCGACCTGGCATTGCCGGACATGATCGTGCGCGAGGATGAAATGGAGAGCTACCTGCCCGCGCTGGCGACGCAGGTTGGCTATGCGGAGGCGCCCGGCCCGACAGATGCGCCCGAGGACATGCCCCACCCTCTGTCAGCCATCTATGACGACGAATTAGAGTCGCTGGCTCGCGAAACATACCAGCGGGACTTTCTGAATTTTGGATTTCAGACCTGGGCCTGAGCCCGGATCAGGCGACGGTTCAAGCCGCCTGAACGCTCTGTGCTTCGGTCAGGATCGAATAGAGCGTTGATGCGTCCTGATTGGCGCGAAGCTTGGAGCAAAGTGACGTGTCACGCAGAGTACGAGACACCAGTGCCAGTGCCTTGAGATGTTCAACGCCAGCCTCTTCCGGAGCGAACAGCGCAAAGGCAATATCAACCGGCTGACGGTCGACCGCGTTAAAATCTACTGGCTTTTCCAGTAGGATAAACGCCCCCAGAACCGAGTCCACAGACTCAAGCCGGGCATGCGGCAAGGCCACACCGTGGCCAACCCCGGTCGGCCCGAGGTTTTCGCGCTCGATCAGCGCCTCGACCACACGATTGGCGTCGAGATCATAGGCCGACTCGGCGAGATCGCCGACGGCATGAAGCAAACGTTTCTTGCTGGAGGCGGCCGAAACAACTTTGACCGCCTCTGGCTTCAGGATCGTAGATAGGTCCATCTTGCCTGTATCTCCAGACAGAGGCCCGTGGGCTCTGCCAAATTATGCTTTGGGATCGATCCAGCCGATATTGCCGTCATCACGGCGATAGACCACATTCAATCCGTCTTTTCCCTCGTTCCGGAAGACCAAAACCGGCGCGCCAGCAAGTTCCATTTGCATCACAGCTTCACCAACGCTCAGAGACGGGATCTTGGACTCCATCTCGGCGATGATCATTGGCTGCAGCGACTCGGGCTCAGCCTTATCGGTCTCCCCTTCTGAGGCGAGGATATAAGAGGACGCGCCGAAGAGTTCAACCGGTTCTGAACGTTCACGGTGATGGTCCTTGAGACGACGCTTGTAACGACGCAGCTGTTTCTCCATTTTTTGGCTGCAATCGTCGAACGCGGCATAGATTTCGGTGGCATGCGCTTTGGCCTGGGCGGTCAGACCGGTCGAAAGGTGGACCGTGGCCTCGCATACATATTCATGTGCGCTTTTGGAAAAAATGATGTTGGCGTCGGTCGGGCGCTCGGCGTATTTGCCGACAACGGCACCAAGCTCGTCCTTCACGTGGGTCTGAAGGGCATCGCCAATGTCGATATGTTTTCCGGTGATTTGGTAGCGCATCCTGTCTCCTTTGCGATGACATGTCGAACCGGGACTACGGGCGTGGAAAAGCACGCCTTGGCAGAGTTAAGTTCGAATGCTGAAGTTGGACATTTCCGATGCTTGTCCGAGACCGGGCCTTGTTGGAAAGGCTGCGCAGGTCACCAGAGCAGAATCCAGAAATGTCATGACTATATTTGAGGACAGGTTGCCGGGGGTGTCAATGATTTCAGATCAAGTTTCGGCGTTTCCTTGCGCAAAAACCTGTTGGGCCAAGAGCGCTGTAGTCAGGAGATCTTGAAGTTCTCGCCCAGGTAGACGCGACGCACATTTTCATTTTCGACCACGTCTTCGGGCGTACCTGACATCAGCACCTTGCCATCATGCAGGATATAGGCGCGGTCCACAATTTCGAGCGTTTCCCGCACGTTGTGATCGGTGATCAGCACACCAATACCCCGGTTTCGCAGGTCCGAGACCAGATGGCGGATATCGCCAACCGAGATCGGATCTACCCCGGCAAAGGGTTCATCCAGCAGAAGGTATTTTGGGTTCGCGGCAAGGCAGCGCGCAATTTCCACGCGACGCCGCTCTCCACCGGAGAGTGCGAGTGCAGGCGCACGCCGCAGGTGTTCGATGGAAAACTCGGACAGCAGTTCCTCGAGACGTTCGCGGCGTTTGTGGCGGTCTTTCTCGGTGATGTCGAGGATCGCCATGATGTTGTCTTCGACGCTGAGGCCACGAAAGATCGACATCTCCTGCGGCAGGTAACCAATGCCCAGTTTGGCCCGTCGATACATCGGCAGGCGCGTGGCGTCGCGCCCGTCGATTGTGACGCTGCCGCCTTCGGGCATGATCAGGCCGGCGACGGCATAAAATGTTGTGGTTTTGCCCGACCCGTTGGGGCCTAGCAGGCCTACCACCTCGCCGCGATTCAGCTCCATGCTGAAGTCACGGATTACCACACGCTTGCGATAGCTTTTGCGGAGGTTTTTGACCTGCAGGCCGCTGTTGCCTTCGGTCACGGTGAGTTCCGGTTTGACCATCAGTTGCCTCCGGACTTCAGGATGGTTTTCACGCGTCCTTCCAGCTCGGCCGTGCCGTCGCTAAGGTTGGCTGTCAGCTTGTTCGAATTCATTGTGTTGCTGCCCTGGGTCAGCAGGACATCCCCGGTCATCACCACGATGCCTTTTTCAATCTCATAGTCAGCTTTGTCCGCCTCTGCGGCATCGCCGTCCTTGACCAGAAGCACGCGTTTGTCGGCCTCAAGCCGGGCAATGCCACCGGTTTCTTCGTCATAAAAGACGGTGACCACAGGAGCACTCATGCGCATGGTGCCCTGGATGATGACCACGTTGCCTTTGAATTCGGCGGTGCCATCAGTCTGGTTCAACGACAGCGCGTCGGCGGTAATTTCAACAGGCTCGTCGGTGTCCTGTTGCAGGCTTCCGAACGAGATTTGAAAGCCTTGCGCAAAGGCCATGACAGGTGCCGAAAAAGCGAGGACCAGAGCAGATAATTTTAGCAGTTTCACGATTAGCCTCAATCACTTCACGGGCGTGTATATCAGTTTCACGCCGTTTGTGAAAAACAAAGTCGCATCTTCGGCGCCTTCCGGTTGCGAAATCACCATCTCACCAGCTTCCAAGTCCCCTGCTGGGCCCGTTCCGGTCACCCGACCGGGAGAGTGGGCATAGAGTTCCCGCATGGCTGACGTCAACTCGTCCGTGCGAATGGTGAAGCCGTTGGAGCTGGTGATCAGGACGCCGCCAAGCAATGTCGCCGTATGTGCGTTGCTGTCAACTTGTGCCACATCAGAGGAAAAGGTGATGCGGGAGCCGTCTGTCAAATCAATCCTGGCGTCCATCTTTTCGGCCTTGGATACCTTTTGGTCATCAATATCGGGCAGCGCGCGCTCTGCTGTGAAGCGCACCAGATGGCCTTCGGAGGTTTTGCCGGAAAAGAACGGTGCGGTAATTTGTTGTTCGCGCGCGCGCTGTTCCAAATCGACCTTTGCAAAGGGGATGGCTGCCGGGCTGCCGCCGCCAATATTACGGGACAACAGGAACAGCGTTGACAAAAGCGCCAGCGCGCAGAGCGGCAGGATAACCTTGAGAAAGGCGACCACGCGGGAATATGTGATGCCCTGTTCGGCCATTTCAGCCCAGCCCAACCCTCAGGCAGTCATGGATGTGCAAGAGACCCAGAGGTTTGGCCGCATCATCGCCGTTTCTGACAAACAGGCAGGTGATTTTGCGGTCGTTCATGATCGAGACAGCCTCTTCTGCCAGCGCTTCGGAGTCGATGGTGGTTGGGTTTTCTGTCATGACCTCGTCGGCTTTGTGGTCCAGCAGCCCCTCCATATGACGCCGCAGGTCACCGTCAGTGATGATGCCGCGCAGCGCACCGTTGGCGTCGGTGACGCCGACCACGCCAAAACCTTTTTGACTGATCTCGATCAGTACGTCGGGCATCGCGGTGTTGCCAGCGACCAGCGGCAGCGCGCTACCTTTGTGCATGAGGTCGCTGACGCGGCTGAGCTGGGCGCCGAGTTTGCCACCGGGGTGGAACTCGCGGAAGTGTTCGGGTGTAAAGCGACGATGCTCCATCAGGGCCACAGCCAGAGCATCGCCAAGGGCGAGCGTCATTGTGGTCGATGAGGTGGGTACGATGCCGGTGCCGCAGGCTTCGTCTGCGCGGGGCAGGACAAGGGCCACGTCGCTTTGTTTCAGCAGCGTCGATTCGGGGCGGCTGGCCACGCCGATCATCGGGATCGAAAAGCGGCGGGTATAGGCGATGACGTCGGCAAGTTCCGGGGTTTCGCCGGAGTTCGACAAAACAAGCGCCACGTCGCCCTGCGCCATCATGCCAAGGTCGCCGTGCGAGGCTTCGGCCGGGTGCACGAAATGCGCTGGCGTGCCGGTGCTGGCCAGCGTTGCCGCGATCTTGCGGGCGATATGGCCGGATTTGCCCATGCCCGAGATGATCACGCGACCCGTCGCCGAGAGCATGAGTTCGACGGCCTCGTCGAATTCATCCCCCAGCGCGTCGCCAAGCTGGTCAAGCGCACGGGCCTCGGTCGAGATCACGCGGCGGGCGGTGTCGAGGTATGAGGGTTTGTCAGCCATCAGTGCGCAAAGATATCAGTTTCGGGCCAGCCGGTGAGGTCGAGGCGCGCGCGCATGGGCAGGAAATCAAAACAGGCCTGAGCCATTTCGGTGCGGCCCTCGCGTTCAAGCCGCTTGTTCAGCTCTTCGCGCAGGCGGTGCAGATAGAGGACATCCGAAGCCGCATAGTCCAGCTGTGCGTTGGTCAGGGTTTCGGCACCCCAGTCGCTCATTTGTTGATGTTTGGAGATGTCGACGCTGAGCAGTTCTTGCAACAGGTTCTTGAGCCCGTGACGATCCGTATAGGTGCGGATCAGTTTCGAGGCGATCTTGGTGCAGTAGACTGGCGCGGTCATTGCCCCAAAGGCATTGTACATGGCGGCAATGTCGAAACGGCCAAAGTGGAAGAGTTTCAGAACGTTCGGATCTTCGAGCATGCGGCAGAGGTTGGGGGCCTCGGTCTGGCCCTTGGCGACCTGCACCAGATGGGCGTCGCCATCGCCCGAGGACATCTGAATCACGCATAGCCTGTCGCGATGTGGGTTCAGGCCCATCGTCTCGCAATCAATGGCCACGATGGGGCCAAGGTCCAGATCGTCGGGCAGGTCGTTTTGATACAGATAGTTTGCCATTATCGCCTCGGGGGTAACTGTTGCCTTGCACTTACGGGTTCTGGGTGCGTGTTTCAATGTCTACGCATGGTCTAGAGAGCGGTCCTTAGCCGATGGCTGCCGGGGTGCGTCATGCGGGCGAGCGTGACGGCGTTGCCATTCAGCCAGGTGCAACGTTCGACCTGAAACACCGGGCTTTCGGGGGCAACGTCAAGGAATGCGGCATAGTCAGTGCCTGCCAGTGCCGCGGAGAACACCAACTCAATATCAGTGAGCGGCATTTCCGAGATCAGCCAATCGTTTGGGCCGATGGTTTCAAAAGACTCGTTCAGCGCTGTAGGCACGGTGTCCAGCACGATCCAGCGGTCTTCGAACTGGTAGGGGGCGTTGTCTGCATAGTGCATGCAGCGCAGGTGCACGACCTCTGCCTTGGGCGCGAGCGAGAGCCGTGCGCGCAGCCAATCCGGCGCAGGTTGCTCTGCACGGCTGACAAGGCTGTAGCGATAGGTGGCGCCCGTCGCCTCGATCTCGGCGCGAACCGAGGGCACGGCGACCTTGGCGTGGCGCAGGGGGGAGGCAAGGACCGTGGTGCCAGCGCGGCGTTTGCGATCCAGGACACCTTCGTCTGCCAGTTCGCGCATGGCGCGGTTGATGGTGGCACGGGCGCAGCCGAACTCTGCCGCAAGGGCGACTTCGCCGGGCAGGACGGTGCCCAGCGGCCATGTCTTGTCCCGTACACGGGTCAGGATGGTTTGTTTGACGTCTCGGTAGCCCGCGCGTCTGGCTGTGCTCATCTTATGGATCCGTCGGTGCCTGCCTTTGGTCACACAGTAGTCGGCTGGGGCAGGTGGGGAAAGGGATTTGACTGACGAATTTGGATTTGATGGTTAATATGTATAGACATAATGAATATTCAGTTATACCTAAATTGTGAAATTCCGACTCAGCGAACCCAGGAAAGGTGCCTCTCGTGACGCAGGTCTTGCTTGTCCCCGGTGAAACAAAACTGGCCGATCTGGAGCGGCTTTTCCGTGATGATCTGGCGGGCGCGCTGGACCCGGCATGTAAGCCGCTGGTGGATAAGGCCGCAGCGCGGATCGTGGCGGCGGCGGCTGGTGAGGCGGCAGTCTATGGGGTCAACACCGGCTTTGGGAAACTGGCGAGCCTGAAGATTGCGCCCGAGGATACGGCGACATTGCAGCGCAACCTGATCCTGAGCCATTGCTGCGGTGTCGGCAAGGCAACGGATCGACGGGTTGTGCGGCTGATGATGGCGCTGAAGCTGTTGAGCTTTGGGCGCGGGGCGTCGGGTGTACGCTGGGAACTGGCGCAGTTGTTGCAAGAGATGCTGGCGCGGGGGGTGACACCTGTGGTGCCTGAGAAGGGGTCCGTTGGCGCCTCGGGTGATCTGGCGCCGCTGGCACATATGACGGCGGCGATGATTGGTGAGGGACGGGCGGAGTTCGCGGGAGAGGTCCTGCCCGGAGCCGAAGCACTGAAACGGGCTGGGTTAGAGCCGATATCGCTGGGGCCGAAAGAGGGGCTGGCCTGTATCAACGGTACGCAATTTTCCACGGCATTGGCCTTGGCGGGCTTGTTTCGGGCGTGGCGCGCGGCACAGAACGCGCTGGTGATCTCTGCGATGTCGACGGATGCGATCATGGGATCGACTGCGCCATTGCGGGCCGAAATTCACGCGTTGCGCGGGCAACCGGGGCAGATCGAAGCGGCAGCAGCCATGCGCGCGATCCTGTCAGGATCAGAGATACGCGAGAGCCACCGCGAAGGTGATACGCGGGTTCAGGACCCATATTGCATCCGGTGCCAGCCGCAAGTGACCGGCGCGGCGATGGATGTGATCCGACAGGCGGCGCGTACGCTGGAGATCGAGGCCAATGCGGCCACCGACAATCCGCTGGTGTTGACCGAGGATGATCTGATCGTCTCGGGGGGGAACTTTCACGCGGAACCCGTTGGGTTTGCGGCTGACATGATCGCCTTGGCGGTGTCCGAGATTGGTGCGATTGCGCAACGGCGGATTGCTATGATGGTGGACCCGACACTAAGTTTTGACCTGCCGCCGTTCCTGACGCCCGAGCCGGGGCTGAACTCTGGTCTGATGATTGCCGAAGTGACGACGGCGGCGTTGATGAGTGAGAACAAGCATCTGGCCAATCCATGCGTGACGGATTCGACGCCGACTTCGGCCAACCAAGAGGATCACGTGTCGATGGCCACACATGGGGCACGGCGGCTGACGCGGATGGTGGAGAACCTTGACCATATTCTGGGTGTCGAGCTGCTTTGTGCCGCGCAAGGGGTGGAATTCCGGGGGCCGCTAGAGACCAGCGCCCCGCTTCAGCACGTCATTGACCGCATGCGACGGGATATCAAACCACTGGATCAGGACCGCTACCTTGCGCCGGACCTTGAGGCGGCGGCAGGGCTGGTTGCCTCTGGTGATTTGCTTGTTGGGCTGGACGTGGCACTGCCCACGCTTGGGTGATTACTGTGCGCGGCTGCGGCCCGAGTGCGACTCTTCCAGGCGCACGGTGGCGGTGCGCACGGCCCAGTGTAGCAAGATCGACAGCACACCGAGGGTCAGCATCGCGGCGAACATCAGGTCAGTTTTGGCGCGGCCATTGGCGAGCAGCATGAGATAGCCAAGTCCCTTGGACGCACCAACCCATTCGCCGATCACCGCGCCGATAGGGGCATAGACCGCCGCCAGTCGCAGGCCCGAGGCAAGCGAAGGCAGCGCAGCAGGGATGCGGATTTGCCAGAGCACGGCGCGTGGGGTGGCCTGCATGGTTTTGGCGAGGTCCAGATAGCCGGGCGGGGTGCGCATGAGGCCATCAAAAAACGACGACGTCACCGGGAAATAGATGATGAGTACCGCCATGGCGACCTTGGACCAGAGGCCATAGCCCAGCCAGAGTGTCAGGATCGGAGCCAGGGCAAAGACCGGCAGCGCCTGGGTAAACACCAGCATCGGTTGCACCAGCATCCGGGCCAGCCGTGACGTGGCGAGCTGAATTGCGGTGATCGCGCCAAGGAGTGCACCGAGGACAAGGCCGATCATGACCTCGATAAAAGTAATGAACGTGTGCTCGGCGATTACAGCGCGGTTGGTCCACCATGTTTCGGCCACCAGCGCTGGGCCGGGCAGGATGAATTTTGGCAGGCCGGTGATGCTGACGATGGCTTGCCACACGGTGACGGCAAAGACGGTGGCGATCAGGGCGGGGAGGTAGCGGGTCATGTGCTTTGCTCCCGGAGCAGTTTCAGCAGCGCGCCCTGAGTTTCCAGCGTTTCGCGGTCGTCCACGTTACGCGGGGCCGAGGCGCTGGGCGTGGCGCAGGCGGTCAGGCCACGGGGCGACATGACCTCGATCGCGTGGCCAAGGCGCGCGGCCTCAGCCGGATCATGGGTCACGAGCAGGACGGTTTTGCCGCGCAGGAGTTCGGCAGCGAGGTCCTGCATGTCGGCGCGGGTCTGGGCGTCGAGCGCGGAAAAGGGTTCGTCCAGCAGGATGATCTCTTTGTCTTCCATCAGGGTGCGGGCGAGGGCGACGCGCTGGCGTTGACCGCCGGAGAGTTCGGCGGGTTTCTTGGTCGCGTGGTCGGTCAGGCGGACACGGGTTAGGAGGTCAGCCAGACGGGATGGGTCCGGGGTCTCACCGCGCAATCGGGCGCCGAGGGTGATGTTCTGAGCGACAGTGGCCCATGGCAAGAGCAGGTCCTCTTGTGCCATATAGGCGACGCGATTTTCGACTGGTTTAGTGTCTGAAGCCAAGATTGTGCCGGTGAATGTCGCACCTGTTTCAAGGTCGGCGATCAGCCGCAGGATGGTGGATTTGCCAACGCCCGAGCCACCCAAAAGACAGGTCCATTGTCCCGGTCGCAAAGACAGGGTCAGCGGCGCGAAGAGTGTCGCGCCGTCAATGGTGGCCTGCCCGGCAAAAGTGATCTCGGGCGCTTGGGTCATGGGGTGAGGCCCATTTGCCAGAAGTTGACCTCAAGCTCGGTGGCTTTTTGGAAGGTCTGGCAGAGGCGGTTCCAACGCGGCGATTTTTCGAAATCGGGCCCAATGCGCCGTGTTAGAGCCGAATCCAGCAGCGTGCCGACGGCTTTGCACGCGGTTTGGTAGTCGTCGCTGGCGTAAGTGTCGATCCAGTCGCGGTAGGTGTCCGAGGTGGCCTCGGTTCCCAGTCGTGCGCCTATTTCGCCGTAGCCCATGACGCAGGGCGCAAGGGCGGCGAGGAGGTCGAGCAGGTCTCCGCTGTACCCAGCTTCGAGGACAAATCGGGTGTAGGCAAGGTTTTCGGCGCGTTCCGGAGTGGCGAACAATTCGTCCTGCGGGATACCTGCGGCCTCGCAGATGCCAACGTGCAGCTGCATCTCTTCGGCAACCAGCGCGTTGACGGTGCCGACGGCGGTCAGCATCTCGTCATGAGTCTCGGATTTCACCACAGCCAGCGCCCAGGCACGGGAGAAATGGATCAGAAAGACATAGTCCTGTCGCAGGTAATGCAAGAAGGCTGCGCGGGGCAGCGAGCCATCGCGCAGGCCTTCGACAAAGGCGTGGCGGGTATAGTCCCGCCACGACCCCGAGGCACCTTCGCGCATCAGCGCGAAGGCTTTGCCATAGTCACGGGTCATTTTGCGGTCACGTCGATCGTGATCGCATCGACAGGGTTGGTCGAGGGGATCATGCCGCTGTCTTTGAGGAACTGCTCAAAGCGCGAATAGCGACCGGCGTCGAAGCCTGCCGGGCGCAGGGCGAACCGCGGCAGGGTGTCGACCCATGCGCGGGCGTTCAACTCGTCTTGCAGTTCGGTCGAGGTCGATGCGAAAATCTCCCAGCTTTTTTCCGGGTTGTTGACGATGTACTGGGTGGCCTTTTCGGTGGCGGCAAGGAAGCGGGCGACTTTGTCGGCGTCCATGCGGTCGGGGTTGGCGACGTAGATCAGCTCGTCATAGGGCGGCACGCCTTCTTCTTCGATGTAGAAACAGCGGCCCGGCACGCCTTCGATGTCCATCTGATTGAGTTCAAAGTTGCGGAAGGCACCGATGACGGCGTCAACCTGACCGGACATCAGCGAGGGCGAAAGCGAGAAGTTCACGTTGATCATCTCGATGTCGTTGAGCATCACGCCATTGCCTTCGAGCATGGCTTGCAGCACGGCCTCTTCCACACCGGCAACCGAGAAGCCAATTTTCTTGCCTTTGAGGTCCGAGAGCGCCTTGATTGGGCCGTCTTCGAGGACGAGCAGGCAGTTAAGGGGCGTTGCGACCAGGGTGCCGACGCGCTTGAGGGGCAAGCCTTCGTGGATTTGCAGGTGCAGTTGCGGCTGATAGGAGACAGCGAGGTCGGCCTGACCCGCAGCGACGAGGCGCGGTGGGGCCGAAGGGTCGGCGGGTGCGACGACTTCAACTTCGAGGCCTTGCTCGGCGAAATAGCCATTTTCCTCGGCGATGATGATCGGGCCGTGGTCGGGGTTGATGAACCAGTCCAAGAGAACAGTCATCTTGTCCTGAGCCAACGCAGGGGTGGCCGCGAGGAAGGCCAGAGTGGCGAGAATTTTCTTCATGGTGTGCGTTTCCTTTTCATGAAGTGGAGGCAGCGACGAGGACGATCTCGCCGGGCCAATCTGGGGATAGGGTTTCCGCCTCGCGCCACGCGCGCAGACCAGAGGCGCAGCAGAGGGCGAGGCGGGAATTGGATGTGTCGAGGGTCGCGGCGACGCGGCCGGGGGCGATGCGCTGGGCTTTTGGATGGGCCGGGATTGGGGCCTCGGCCGTGTCGCGAAGGTCAACGATCACGTCCTTGGGGCCGAGGTGGTCTGGGGCGACGAAGCTGAAACCGTGGCCGGGTTCAGGGGCGCCGTCAAAGCGAAAGGATGTGCTGCGCAGGGTGCGGGCGTCGTATTGCACCATCTGGCCAAGGGGTGATGGATCGAGACCCAGGATCACCGCCAAGGCCATTTGTGCCTGCATTGCGCCGATCACGCCGACAACGGGGCCAAGGACGCCTGCGGTGGCGCAGCTTGCGCCGCTGTCGGGGGCGTCCGGGAAGACGGCACGCAGGGAAGGGGAGCCGCCGCAGAAGCCGCCGACATAACCGCCGAGGCCCAAGACGGACGCGCTGATAAGGGGGGTGTTTTGCGCTAAGCAGGTGTCGCTGAGAATGTAGCTCGCGGCGTAGCTGTCAGCGCAGTCGAGGACGACGTCACAACCGGTAACGAGGGCCGTTGCAGTGACTGGATTCAGAGACTGTTCCTGCCCAATGATCTTGATATCGCTGTTGATGGCACGGCAGCGGTCGGCGGCGACTTGTGCCTTGGGTAAACCGCAATCAATCTCGGTGAACAGGGTTTGGCGGTGCAGGTTGGAGAGGTCCACCGAGTCGCCGTCAACAATCGTGATATGTCCCACGCCAGCACCCGCCAAGAGCGGCAGGACCGGGGCCGCAAGACCGCCTGCGCCAACCACCAGAACGCGGGCCGAGGCGAGGCGGCTTTGCCCCTCGATGCCGACCTCTGGCAGGATGGTCTGGCGGGCGTATCGGGTCATCGGGTGACCTCGATCCACTGGCGTACGCGCCCCTCAGGGTCGTCGTTCAGGGTGATGTCGGTGACAGCCGAGACGATATCGGCACCAGCTTCGAGCACACCGGGGGCGCGTTCAACGCTCATGCCGCCAATGCCGACGAGAGGGATGTTGCCAACCCGTGCTTTCCACTCAGTGACGCGGGGCAGGCCCTGCTGATGCCACTTCATCTTTTTCAGGATCGTGGGGTAGACCGGGCCGAGGGCGACATAATCTGGGCCCATCGCCAACACGCGTTCCAATTCGTCATCGTCATGGGTGGAGACACCGAGTTTCAGGCCGGCTGCGCGGATGGCTTTGAGGTCGGCCTCATCAAGGTCTTCCTGACCGAGATGCAGCCAGTCACAGCCCGCGTCGATGGCCTCTTGCCAATAGTCGTTGATGACGAGCACTGCGCCGTGGTTTCGACAGAGGTCGCGGGAGAGGGCGATTTGCTCGCGGACGAACTCCAAGGGCTGATCTTTCACGCGCAGTTGTACGAGTTTCACGCCCAAAGGCAGCATGCGGCGCAGCCAGTCGGAGTGTTCGAAGATCGGATAGAAGCGGTCGAGGGTCATGTGAGAAACGCCTTTCCGATCACAGGGGTTGAGGCTTCGGCCATGTCGCGGGCTTCGATGGGGTCGGCCTGATGCGCCAGTTGCCCGGCTTCGATCGCCAGCTTCATGGCGCGGGCCATGGTGGCGGGCTCGCCTGCGCGGGCGACGGCGGTGTTTAAGAGCACCGCGTCATAGCCGAGTTCCATGGCGTGGGCGGCGTGGCTGGGCAGGCCGATGCCCGCATCCACCACCAGCGGCGTGTCGGGAAATTCGGCGCGCATGGCGCGGAGGGCATATTCGTTGTTGAGGCCCCGGCCCGAGCCGATGGGCGCGCCCCAGGGCATGAGGACTTCGCATCCAGCTTCGAGCAGGCGTTCGCCGACGATCAGGTCGTCGGTGGTGTAGGGGAAGACCTGAAAGCCGTCATCGGTGAGAATGCGGGCGGCCTCGACCAGTTGGAAGACGTCCGGCTGCAGGCTGTCCGTGTGACCGATCAGTTCGAGCTTGATCCAGTCGGTGCCAAAAACCTCGCGCGCCATGTGGGCGGTGGTGACCGCCTCTTTCACGGTGTGGCATCCGGCGGTGTTGGGAAGGATCAGGACGTTGAGGTCCGAGATCATCTGCCAGAAAGTTTGACCCGCGCCGCCTGCACCCTCCCGACGTAACGAGACCGTCGCAACACCCGCGCCGCTTTCGCGAAAGGCCTGTTCAAGGATCGCGGGGCTGGGGTACTGGGCGGTGCCCAGCATCAAGGGGTTTGGGAGGTCAGTGCCGTAGAATGTGCGCATGTCAGCCCCCTTGCATCGGCGCGAGCACTTCGACCCGATCACCATCGTTGAGTGTGTGTGAGGGGCGCAAAGTGGCCGGCACGAAGTCTTCGTTAACAGCTGTTGCGACGCGGCCGGAAAAGCCGGTTTCGGTGAGGAGGTCGGCAAGCGTTGTCGCCTGCACCTCGCGGGGATTTCCGTTAAGCACGATCTTCATCGACCATCTCCGAATGTGTGTTTTCAAGCGCCAGATCGGCAACGCCACGCGCCAGGGCGGGGGCGAGTAGGTAGCCGTGGCGGAAAAGTCCGTTGGCATAGATTGTGTGGCCCAGCCGACGGATGCGGGGCAGGTTGTCGGGGAAAGCGGGGCGCAGATCGACGCCGATTTCCAGCACTTCGGCCTCGCCAAAGGCGGGGTTCAGGGCATAGGCGGCACTGAGCAGTTCCAGCATCGAACGCGCTGTAATGCGGCTCGATTCTTCGCTTTCGATCATGGTGGCGCCGAGCATGTAGACGCCATCGCCACGTGGCACGATGTAAAGCGGCATGCGTGGGTGCAAGAGCCGAACAGGCCGTGTTAGAGACACATCCGGGCAGCGAACGACCAGCATTTCGCCCTTGACGCCGCGCAGGTCGTGCAGGATTTCGCGGGCATGCAGACCCCGGCAGTCGATGGCGTTCTTGAGTTGCGCGGGAGCGAGTTTCTTATGGAAATCGACGCCTTGCTCTTGCAGTCCGCGATAGAGATCCTGCAGGGCCTTGCGGGGGTCGAGGTGGGCTTCTTCCGGGAAGAACAGACCTTTGCCGTAAGCAGCCAAATCAGGCTCTAACTCGGCGATTTTTGCCCTTTCGACCTTATCGAACCCTTCCGTCCGGCGTGCGAAACGGCGCAGGTCGGGGAGGTCGCGGCCACTGGCAACCACCAGCGTCCCGCAGCGTTTGACCGGGGTGCGATCGGCCCACCAGTCAATGGCTTGTTGACCTAGGCGCAGCACCGGTTCTTCGGCGTTTTCATATTCGCACCACGGGGCAAGCATGCCGCCGGCCCACCACGAGCAACCATGGGCGCCGGGCGATCCGCCGGGGTCAAAGACCTGTACCTTGACCCCGCGCGAGACCAGCTCCGAGGCCACGGCCAGACCGGCAACACCGGCCCCTATGATGGAAAAGAGCGTCACGCGTCCCAGACCCGGTAGAAGTGATGCACGGGGCCGTGCCCATGGCCGACGCCCAGTTTGTCAGCTTCGGCGATGGCACCTTGCAAGTAAGCATGGGCCTCCTCGGCGGCTTGGGTGAGCGGCAGGCCCTTGGCGAGACCCGCGGCGATTGAAGATGACAGAGTGCAGCCAGTGCCGTGTGTGTTCTTGGTGTCTCGACGGGAGGCAGACATTTCCGCGAGCACACCGTCTGGACCGATGAGAATATCGTGGCAGACATCACCCGAAGCGTGGCCGCCCTTCATCAAGACCGCCTTTGCGCCGAGCGCGCAGAGCGCCAACCCGTGACCCACCATGTCCTCGCGATCTTCGGCGACGAGACGGTCAAGAAGAACGGCGGCTTCGGGCAGGTTCGGGGTGAGGACCGTAGCGCGGGGCAGCAGCTCCTCGCGCAGGGTTTGCACGGCCTCGCGCGCCAGCAGGGCGTCGCCGGATTTGGCGATCATGACCGGATCCAGAACGATGGGGCCGGTGAAGTCCCGCAACCCATCGGCGACGGTCTGGATGATCTCGGGCGTGGCCAGCATGCCGATTTTGATGGCGCCGACATCGAGGTCTGAGAGAACCGCATCAATCTGGGCGGAAATCACGTCAAGAGGCACGCCATGCACGGCTGTGACGGCTTGGGTGTTTTGCGCGGTGATCGCGGTAATCACACTGGCGCCATAAACACCCAGGGCGGACATCGCCTTGAGGTCGGCCTGAATGCCAGCGCCACCACCGCTATCGGATCCTGCGATTGTGAGGGCTATAGGTACCAAGTCGTCGCTCCGGTTTGGGGGCAACGAGGGCATGGAAAACGTCTGTCTGACTAAAGACCGTTCCCTACGCCGGAATTGCCCGGATCAGGTTCGATGGGTCGACGTAAACGCCTCTCAGCCAGATGGCACCCCAACGGTATTGTGCCCCGCATAGCAGGCACCTGTCGCAGGGTCAATCGGTTCGGGTGGGTCAGCCGACTTCGGTCAGCATCTGGTATCCGGGGTGGGCGATGGCCTTGACCGAAGTGATCGGGGCGTCGTTGACCCAGGTCGTGCGCTCGACCACAAAAAGCGGTGTGGTCGGATCGGTGGCAAAGATCGGGCCATAATCCGACCCGGCGTTGGTGGCGTAAAACCGCACAGTACAGCGGGAATAGGGTCTGTTTTTGACCAGCCACTCATTGGCGCTGAGGGTGGTGAGGTCCACATCGCGGATCTCGGGCACAGTGTTGAGTGCGATCCAACGGTCCTCAAAAATATAGGGTTTCTGGTCGGCAAGGTGCAGAGCGCGCAGATGCAACATGTCCTGTGGCGCGCTGAGGCCGAAGGCGGTGGTGACGTGCAGAGGGCTTGGTGCCGGGGTCTGTTCGAGGAGGTGGTAGCCATAAGATTGCCCGCGCGCTTCAATCTCGGAGCGGGTGACCGGAATATCAAAGGTCGCGCGGGTCACGGGGTTGGCGGGCACACGGGTGCCGCCCTTGCGGCGGCGTTCGACGATGCCACTGTCGGCGAGGTCCTGCATGGCGCGCACGACAGTCGAGCGGGCGCAGCCCAGCTCAGCGGCCAGTTCCTCATCACGGGGCAGGCGGTCTCCGGGCGCATAGTCGGACCGCAGGATGCGGGCAGCGACCTCATCCCGGACGGATTTCCAGTTGTGGCGCATAGGAGAGATCACGCAGAGGCCTTTAGCGAGGTCATGACGGTTCGGAAATCCCTGATTATCTGATCCTGACGGATGTGACGACCCTGTTTCACCATGTGGCGCCCGGCACTCCAGACGTCTGTGATGCAGTCCTGCCCGTGGCCGGTAAAGATCAAGCCGTCGAGCGCAAGGTCGCCTGTTGAATTGTTGAGCCAGCGATTGTCTGTCTCGATGGCGATCAGGTCGGCCAGCGCGCCGGGGCGGATGCCGCCGCTGTTACGTCCGGCGGCCTGTGCACCGCCGTTGCAAGCCGCGGCAAACAGGCGGTGGCCGGTCGAGAGCGTTTCGGTGGCGAGCACGGCACGACGGCGGGTTTTCAGGCGCTGGCTGTATTCGAGGGTCTTGAGCTCTTCAAACAGCGTGATGTGGATGTTTGAGTCTGAACCGATGCCCAGTTTGCCTTTGGAGTTTAGCCAGGTCTCGCCATTGAAAATGCCATCGCCAAGACTGGATTCTGTCAGGGGGCAGAGGCCCGCAACAGCACCGGTCGTGGCGAGATCACGGGTTTCCGTATCACTCATCTGGGTGCAGTGGATCAGGCACCAGCGCGCATCAACGTGGGCGTTCTGCAAAAGCCACTCGGTCGGGCGGGCGCCAAGGTGTGCCAGAACCTCGTCCACCTCGGCGGTCTGTTCGGCGAGATGCATATGGATGGGGCCGGTGGGGGTGAGGTCCAGGGCCATTTGTAACCCCGCGCGGTCGACAGCGCGCAGAGAGTGGGGGGCGGTGCCGATGTGGTGGTCCGCAACCGTAATCGCTTTGGCGGCGCTCGCGTGCAGGGCGGCAAATTGGTCGGGGGTGTTGCCAAAGCGCATTTGACCGCCCTCGAGCGGGCGCGCGTCACAACCGCCGAACTGGTAAAGAACGGGCAGGAGGGTCAGGCCAATGCCTGCGGTTTCCGCAGCGCGGATAATGCGGTGCGACAGTTCGGCGGGGTCGGCATAGGCATGCCCGCCAACCTGATGGTGGAGATAGTGAAACTCGGCCACGGCGCTATAGCCCGCTTCGAGCATTTCCATGAAGGTGAGGGTTGCGATGGCCTCGATCTGATCCGGGGTGAGTTGATCGAGGAAGCGGTACATCAGTCGCCGCCATGTCCAGAAACTGTCATTTGGGTTGGGGCCTCGGGCCTCGGTCCAACCTGCCATGGCGCGCTGAAAACTGTGGCTGTGCAGGTTTGTCGGGGCGGGAAGCAGGAGGTCGTGGGTGGGAGTATCAGACTCTATTCCGGCGAAAATCGCCTCGATCTGCCCATCTGACCTGATGGTGATCGTAACATCGTTTTGCCAGCCCTTGTCGGTTAGAACCTGTTTTGCAGCGATCTTTTGCACGGCATTTCCTCTTGACTCTTGTGTCGAACTTAAAAATATTATGTACGTACTTAATAAGGGGTGCAAGTGCGAAGATGCGGGTTCTAGAGAATCTCGATGTTGCGACGATGGTCGAAGGGGGCGCTCCTTATGGGTTGATCCCGGATGGTGCGATTGTTCTGGACGGCACGCAGGTGGCGTGGGTGGGGCCGCAGGCAGAGCTGCCTTCTGACTGGCAAGGATGTGAACGTGTGGATTTGGGCGGGCGCCTGGTCACGCCAGCACTGATCGACTGTCATACTCATCTGGTTTTCGCAGGCAGCCGGGTGCGTGAATTCGAAATGCGCCTGAACGGTGCGAGTTACGAAGAGATCGCCCGCGCGGGTGGTGGAATTCTGTCGACCGTGATCGGTACGCGCGAGGCGTCAGAGGCTGAGTTGCTGCGCGACGCGCTGAGCCGGGCGGATGCTCTGATCGCAGAAGGGGTCAGCACGGTTGAGGTCAAGTCGGGCTATGGGCTGGATGTCGAGACGGAACTGAAGATGCTGCGCGTGGCGCGGCAGATACCTCAGCATCGTGATCTTTCCGTAACGTGTACTTTCCTGGGGGCGCATGCTGTGCCCAAGGGGATGAATGCAGAGGTCTATCTGGAAGATGTTTGTCTTCCGGCGTTGCGGCAGGCCCATGCCGAGGGGTTGGTGGATGCCGTGGACGGGTTCTGCGAGGGCATTGCTTTTGACGCCGATCAGATGCGCAAAGTTTTTGCCGTGGCGCGCGAGTTGGGGTTGCCGGTAAAGCTGCACAGCGATCAGCTGAGCAATATCGGCGGGGCGCAGGTGGTTGAGGACTTCGCGGCCCTGTCTGCGGATCACGTGGAGTATATCGACGAGGCCGGTGTCGAATGCCTAAAGCGCGCTGGGGCGGTGGCGACCTTGCTGCCCGGCGCGTTCTATTTCCTGAAAGAACAGCAACGCCCACCGGTCGATTTGTTCCGCAAGCATGGCGTGCCTATGGCACTGGCAACGGACTGGAATCCGGGGTCATCCCCCTTGGGGTCCCTTTTGTTGACGATGAACATGGGCTGCACGTTGTTTGGCATGACCCCGGCTGAGGCTTTGGCCGGTACAACGCGGATCGCTGCGCAGGCGCTTGGCTTTACTGATCGTGGTGTTGTGGCCGAGGGCATGCGAGCCGATCTGGCGGTCTGGGATGCGGAGCACCCTGCCGAGCTGAGCTTTCACATCGGGTTCAACCGGCTGCACAGCCGTATCCATGGAGGCCGCATTGACTGAGATCGAGGTCACGCGTGGCGAAGGTGCAATGGTCTTGGGGCTGCCGCATACGGGGACCTTTGTGCCCTCGGATATTTTGGACGGTTTCAACGACACCGGGCGGGCGCTGGCGGATACGGATTGGCACATAGATCGTCTCTATCGCGGCCTGATACCGGGTTTGACAACCGTGCGCACGCCGGTGCATCGCTATGTCATCGATGTCAATCGCGACCCCGACGGGCAGAGCTTGTATCCCGGGCAGAACACAACGGGCCTGTGCCCGGTGACCGATTTTGACGGGGTACCGATTTACGCTGAGGGGCATGAGCCGGATGCCGCGGAAACGCAGCGCCGGCTTGAGACCTATCACCGGCCTTACCACGCTGCACTGCGGGCCGAAGTTGACCGTGTTCGCGCCAAACATGGGTTCGCGATCCTGTACGACTGTCATTCGATCCGGTCTGAAATTCCCTTTCTGTTTGAGGGCACCCTGCCGGATTTCAACATCGGAACCGATAGCGGCAAGACTTGCGCGCCCGATCTGGCAGGAGGCGTTGAGGCCATATGCCGTGCGGGGACCGGGTATACGACCGTGGTGAATGGCCGCTTCAAGGGCGGCTGGACCACGCGGCATTATGGCGAACCTGAAAACGGTGTTCACGCGATCCAGATGGAGCTCGCCCAGTCCACATATATGCACGAAAGCCCGCCCTGGGCCTGGGACAACCCCAAGGCCCAAGGGCTGCGCAAGACCCTTACACAAATCCTCGAAATGCTGTCCGACTGGAGACCCCAATGAGCGATCCCCGCAAGAACATCCGTGATGTATTTCCACCCACCGGCCCCGAGCTGAACGCCAAACATTGGGTGACCGAAGCGCCAATGCGGATGCTGATGAACAACCTGCATCCGGATGTGGCCGAAAACCCGCACGAACTGGTGGTCTATGGCGGTATTGGCCGGGCGGCGCGCACATGGGAGGATTTCGACCGCATCGTCGCCACGCTGAAAGATCTGGAAGAGGACGAGACACTGGTGGTGCAATCGGGGCGTCCTGTTGCTGTGGTGCGCACCCACGTTGACGCGCCACGTGTGTTGATCGCCAACTCGAACCTCGTCCCGCATTGGGCCAACTGGGATCACTTTAACGAACTCGATAAAAAGGGTCTGATGATGTACGGCCAGATGACCGCTGGCTCGTGGATTTACATCGGCACGCAGGGCATTGTTCAGGGCACCTATGAGACTTTTGCCGAGGCGGGACGTCAGCACTATGGCGGCGACCTGACAGGCAAATGGATTCTGACCGGTGGTCTTGGCGGCATGGGCGGGGCACAGCCCCTGGCCGCAGTGTTTGCCGGGGCCTGCTGTCTGGCGGTCGAGTGCAATCCGGACAGCATCGATTTCCGTCTGCGCACCAGGTATCTGGACGAAAAGGCCGAGACACTGGACGAGGCGCTGGAGATGATCGAGCGTTGGACGGCAGCGGGCGAAGCTAAATCCGTAGGTCTGCTGGGCAATGCCGCCGACATTTTCCCGGAAATCCAACGTCGCGGGATTCGTCCGGACATCGTGACCGACCAGACCTCGGCCCATGATCCGCGCCACGGCTACCTGCCGCAGGGGTGGTCATTGGCCGAGTGGAAGGCCAAGCAGGAAAGCGCGCCGAAAGAGGTGGAAGCGGCTGCAAGGGCCTCGATGAAGGTGCAGGTTGCAGCGATGGTGGCGTTCCACAATGACGGCGTGCCGACGGTGGATTACGGCAACAACATCCGCCAGATGGCGCTGGAGGAAGGGTTGGAAGATGCCTTTGCATTCCCCGGTTTTGTGCCTGCCTATATCCGCCCGCTGTTCTGCCGGGGTGTGGGGCCTTTCCGCTGGGCGGCATTGTCAGGCGACCCCGAGGATATCTACAAGACCGACCAAAAGGTCAAAGAGCTGTTGCCGGACAACACGCACCTGCACAACTGGCTGGACATGGCGCGCGAGCGGATCAGCTTTCAAGGGCTGCCAGCGCGGATTTGCTGGGTTGGCCTGGGTGATCGGCACCGATTGGGGCTGGCGTTCAATGAGATGGTCCGAACTGGTGAGTTGAAAGCGCCAGTGGTGATTGGGCGTGACCATCTGGACTCGGGGTCCGTGGCCTCGCCCAACCGCGAAACCGAGGCGATGCGCGATGGCTCGGACGCGGTGTCGGACTGGCCCTTGCTGAATGCCTTGGTCAACACGGCCTCGGGGGCGACCTGGGTCAGCCTGCACCATGGGGGCGGGGTTGGCATGGGGTTCAGCCAACATGCGGGCGTGGTGATCTGCGCCGATGGTACTGATGCGGCGGCGAAACGGCTGGAACGAGTCCTGTGGAACGACCCGGCCAGCGGTGTCTGGCGCCATGCGGATGCAGGGTACGAAGACGCCGTTGAATGCGCGCGGGACAAAGGGCTGCGGCTGCCGGGTATTCTGGGGAACTGATGGACCTTGGCCAAGAAACAAACCGGGCTGCAGCGTGACCATCACGTTGCAGCTTGACACCTCGACCGTGACACGCGCTTATCAAATCGGCCCTGCGCGTTGAAACCGGACGAGACCTATGAAAATCCAAGATAATCCCGCACTGATCACTGCCATTCGCGATCGCTTTGCTCACGTGGACAGCTGTCCGTTTCAGGGCGAACGCATCTTTTTCGAGAATGCCGGAGGGGCTCTGACACTCAAGCAGGTGGTTGAGACGTCCGCCACCTATGCCGCCATCCCCGACAACCAGGGACGCGACAACCCAGCAGCACATGCGCTCGTCGCCACCATCGACAAGGCCAAAGCGGACCTGGCCGTGTTGATGAATGCGCCAAGCGGGCAATTCTTTGCCGGAGAGAGCGGGACCGAATTGCTGTTTCGGGTGATCCGCACGGCGTGTGTGGCGGCCCCAAAAGGTGCCAAGGTCATCGGCTCGTCCATTGAGCACCCAGCCAGCCGCAGTGCAGCGCGGCGATGGGCAGAGATTGCCGGGTTGGACTATGTGAACGTGCCCCACGATGATGCGACTGGCAGGGTCACTGCCGAAGACTACGCCAGGCTCATGACGCCGGACGTGGCGGTGGCAACGATCCTGCATGCCTCGCCCGTAACGGGGATGGGCATGGATGTGGCGGCGATTTCTCAGGCTATTCGCGCGGTGTCACCCAACTGTTTCATCATCGTGGACGGTATTCAGCACGCGGCGCACGGGCAGATGGATCTTGCCGCGTACAATGTCGATGGCTACGCGATTTCGCCCTACAAGATGTTCTCGCGCCACGGATATGGCATCGCCTGGATTTCGGACCGGATGACCGCGCTGCCGCATGACATGTTGATCGACGCGCCTGCGACAGGCTGGGAGTTTGGCACCCGCGACACCGGCGCCTACGCCGCGATTTCGGACGTGGTGGCCTATTTCGACTGGCTGGGTGGCGAGATCACGGACGAAACCGACCCCCGCGCCCGGATCGAAGCTGCGGGTCGTGCGATCCATGCCTATGAGACCCACCTGACAGACGCGATGATCAATGGAACCGGCAACCTGCCGGGGCTGCGCGACATGGATCACATCACCATTCTTGCGGGGGCAGACAACCCTGCCCGCGAGGGGTTGGTTTCAATAGTGGTCGACGGCATGGCCTCGCCGGATGTTGTGACCAACTTGAACAATCAGGGTATCCGCACTCACACCCGAAAGGCGGATCACTATAGCGGCAATGTCCTGGACCCGCTTGGGCTGACGGATTGCATCCGGATATCTCTCTGCCATTACAACACCGAACAAGAGATCGCGACGCTGTTGGCGGCTTTGAAAGAGATGGGTGAACCGGGCTGAGACCTGAGGATCACAAGGCGCAGGCACCCACCCGAAAGTGAGCGGGTGCCTGCATGTTCATCCAAGTGGTCACGCGCGATTGTGATTAAGGGTCAGAGCCAGAATACCAAACAACGCTGAAAGCGCGGAGAACCCGACCACTGGGGTGCTCGCGCCCACCACGCCCAAAACCAATGGGCCGAGCACATACCCAATGCCCCAGAAGAAATAGTACCCTCCCGAAACCGCCCCTTTGAGTGTGTCCGGCGCGAGGTCATTCAACTCGGCAATTGATGCCACACAAAACACCCCGAGCCCGATACCTGCCAGTCCAAGAGGCAGGTACACCAACATTCCTGAAAACAGCGGCAGGACACTCAATCCGATGGCCGCCAGCGCCATGCCCCAGACCAGAAAGCCCGGGCGTCCGATGCGGTCCGAAACTGTCCCCGCAACGACCTGCGAAAGACTGATGGCCGCGTAGAACAGGACGAAATGCAGACTGGTGGCGGTGGCGTCGAACCCGTGGCTTGCTGCGAGGGACACGGGCAGAACGGTCAGAAACACACCATAGCCAGCGCCATACAGCAGCACGCCAAACAACAGAATTACGATCCGTCTTTGGCGAAACAGATCCAGAAACTGGCGGGTGCTCAGCCGAGAGGGACCAACCGCCCCTCGCGTGGGACGCAGGAAAAACAGAACGCAGGCCCCGGAAAGCGCGCATAGAACCGCAAAGACCAGAAAGGGCAGGCGGCCCAACCCATCCGGGGCGAGGAACAAGCCCAACAGCGGCCCCGCCGTCAAACCGGCATGGATCGCAAAGTTGTAAAGTCCAATGGCGCGGCCTTTGGACGTTGGGTACGCCAATGACAAGACGGCGGGACCCAGCGCCCAGATAGACGCCTCACCAAGGCCCTGTACCGCCCGCCCAAGGAACACGCCGCCCGCGCTTTCGGTGGAATAGAAGATGACGCCCGAAACGGCACAGGTCAGATAGCCAGCGACCAGAAACCACTTTGGTCCCAGCCGGTCTGAAAACGCGCTGATCGGCAGTTGGGCCAGAACATACGCCAGCGCGAAGACCGAGGCGACCAGCGCCACACTTTCGAGCGATCCGGTCATATCGAAGACGCGCTGCGGCAGCAGGGCCACGATCATGCCGACGCCCAGCATCAGTAAAGTGGCAGACAGGCTGAGAACGAACAGAGGAGATAATTTTTGCATAAGGATTGCCTCTGAGCAGCCGGGTGACGACACACAGGCACATCCTGAGGGTGGCGTTCACTACGACTGCGAAATGAAAGGGATTATGAGGCGAGGCGGCACACACAATTCTCCCGGCCGTTCAGGCAGGATTGATTTTGCCTAATGCAGCGTCTCGCAACAGAAAATGTGCGGCGTGCCTCGGCACGTCACACACAAACTGTTAGGCGCGAGGCGGAGGTGAAACTGCGAAAATGCGCGATGTCAGGGTCATCAGAACAATGCTTCTCGAAAGATGTCTACGCCAGCGAAGCTATTGTTCATTCTTTGCAAAGTAAACACCCGCACTCTGCAGACGCCGCAGGGGATGCGTACACAGAAATCGCATGGCTTTGGAAAATCAGCGGGCGTCGCGCGACGCCCTGTGGCGCATGCTGAAGCAAGCCAAATCGCCAACGCGCAATGTCTTGTAAATAAGAGGTTTTGGTGGAGCCTAGGAGGATCGAACTCCTGACCTCTACAATGCCATTGTAGCGCTCTCCCAGCTGAGCTAAGGCCCCAAACCTGCAAGCATCTCTGCTTGTGCGCGCCTATTTAGGCGCTTGCCGGGGCGGGATCAAGCGAAAAAACCCGCCCCCTTGGCATTAATTTTCGTCGTCCTCTGATGCAACGTCTGCGATTTCGTCAAGCGAGACATTGTCGTCATCATCGTCGTCCAGAACAGCGTCATCGAGCTCCAGATCAACCGAGTCGTCGTCATCCAGCAGATCGTCGCCATCCGTCGCGTCAGCGGCCTTGGCCTTCAGCGTCGCCGCATCTTCTGCGTCGGCCTCGATCATGCGGCTCTTGCCGCTGTGGATCTCAATCGTTTCCCCGGTGTAGGGGCTGACGATTGGGTTCTTGTTCAGGTCGTAGAAGCGCTTGCCAGTGGTCGGGCACACGCGTTTGACGCCCCATTCTTCTTTGGGCATTGGAAATCCCCTTTAGATTCTCATGAGTCTTGTCGACAGTTCGGGCCAACTGCCATAACAGATGCGGCGTGTCAAAGGGTATCGCGCCCTACATGGTCAGGAGAGCGCATGTCGCAACACTTCCTTCCCGGATCACCGCCGATTCCGGTGGTTTTGCGCCGATCGGCGCGGGCGCGTCGTATTTCCTTGCGGGTATCGCGTTTGGATGGGCGCGTGTCGCTGACTTTGCCCCAGGGTGTGCCTGAACGTGAAGGTCTGAGTTTCGTCCGCGAAAAAGAGACCTGGATTCGCGGTCAACTGGCGCAGAGACCAGAGCAGGTTGTGGTGAGCCTCGGGCAGGAGATCCTTGTAGAGGGGCGGCCGCTGTTGATCGCGCCCGGTACTGGGCGTTCCGTGCAGGTGGATGCGGGGCGTTTGCTGGTGCCGGGGCAGGCTGACAGGGTTCCGGCGCGCGTGCAGGGGTTTCTGAAGCAGATCGCCCGTGATCGCCTTGCGGCGGCATCCGACCGCTACGCCGAGCGGCTTGGCCGCGGCTACAGCCGGATGACCCTGCGCGATACACGGTCGCGATGGGGGTCGTGTTCCTCAAACGGGGCGTTGATGTACAGTTGGCGGCTTGTCATGGCCCCGGCAACGGTTCTGGAATACGTCGCCGCCCACGAGGTGGCCCATCTGGCCGAGATGAACCACTCCCCGGCCTTCTGGGCAAGGGTTGAGGACATTCACGGCCCCTATCAAGAGCAACGCGCCTGGCTGCGGCAAAAGGGTGAGACGCTGCACCGGTTCCGATTTGGCGATTGACCCGGATGCGGTTTGTGATCACATTTGAGACATGCTGACCCACACCCGACCCACGGACCCTTCAAGCTCGGCACATGATCGTGTGTATCGACAGCTGCGCACCCGCATCATGCATGGCGAAATTGCCCCCGGACAGGCGCTGACCCTGCGCGGTATTGGCAAAGAGTTTGACGTCTCCATGACCCCGGCCCGCGAGGCGGTACGGCGGTTGGTGGCCGAGGGCGCGCTGTTTCTGTCCAGCTCGGGGCGGGTGTCCACTCCGGAGCTGACCAGTGATCGGATCGAAGAGCTGGCGGCCCTGCGGGCGCTGTTGGAGGTCGAGCTGGCCAGCCGTGCCCTGCCGCGCGCGCATATGGCGCTGATTGAACGGTTGCAGACGATCAATGGCAATGTGGCGCAGGCGGTCGAGAACCGTGACGCTGTCAGCTATATCCGCACCAACCTCGAGTTCCACCGCACCCTTTATCTGCGGGCGCAGGCGCCTGCCATGCTGGCCATGGCCGAGACCGTCTGGCTGCAGCTGGGGCCGACCATGCGGGCGTTGTACAGCCGGTTCCGCAAAAGCGAACCGCCGCATTTCCATCGCCTGATCATCGCAGCACTCAAGGCCGGGGATGAGCCGGGTTTGCGGCTTGCTGTGCGCTCGGATGTGACCCAAGGGTTGAAGATGCTGGTGCGGTGATGACCGAAACCTTGCCCCACCGTGCGCCGCAGTTTCGGCGCAGGGGCGGCGAATCGGGCTTAACGTCAGCGTTTCAAGGGAAAACCGCGTTCGGTAATACGTCGGTATCACGTCGGTATTGCGTCGGTGTCGGGTGGTTGGATTTGCCGGATTAACGCGGCGCGCGGTGCATGGGGACAGCTGCGCCATGTACGAACTGCAGCTTTCAGGTCGCGTTTCAATCCCAGTCCAGACTGGTCAGCCAGCCTTTAGCGGCTGTGATTGACAATCTCGATGTTTGGTCAACGTGCGATAACATCCAGACCTCTCTGGTCGGGTACTTAACGCCCCCTTCTAGTTCGACTGCTCGAAATCGCGCATCGCCCGATGCAATCGCGCGGGGCAAAAGCGTCTTTCCAAGCCCCTCCGCTGTGGCCTGCATGCCCGTCTCTGCATCCGCAATTCTCAAAGTTGAGCGCATTCCGGTAGGCTTCGCGGCGTTTTCAAGCCAACGCGCTTGCGGCAAGTCCGAATGTGCCTCGTCATAGGTGATCCATCTCAACTTCTCGTTTTCAAGTGAGGAGGTGAAACTTGCGGCATATGCCGCAAATGAAAGCTCGCCCAGTTTTTGCGCTCTTGTCCGCAAACCTCCACCAGATGGACGCGCAAAACGCACCGCGAGATCTGCCTCACGTTTAAACAGATCCAGGTTTTCCGAGCAGGGAACCAGCTCGATGGTGAGGTTTGGATGCAAACGTTCTAAAGCGGCCAGGCCAGGCACGAGGAAGTGGTTCACTATGATCGGTACCGAGCTTATCCGAACACGGCCTGTGACGTGATGTGCGTTCTCGCCTGCTACTGCTCTTATCGCTGCGTTCGCAGCCTCTATGGTTTCAGCGTGCGACAGGATTTCGAGCGCGGCGTCGGTTGGTTCGTAGCGTCCATTGGCACTGCGTACGAACAGCATCGTTTCCAAGGCCTGCTCGATTTCCTTGATCCTACGGGCCACCGTCGTTTCGCTGACCCCAAGCGTTCGGCCCGCATGCGTGAGCTTTCCCATGCGGTGAAGTGCTAAAAGATACTTAAGGTCGTTCCAGTCGTGATCCTGCATTCTTGCAGACTAACCCGCCATCTTTTGTGGGACAATCTGCGGATTTGATGTGGCACTAATATATGCAGGTTGATTTGTGGAGGCGAGAAAATGAAGTTCATCATCCTGTTCGAGGATTCACCGGATGCCGATCCTGACATCCGCAGTAGTCACATGGCGAAGCACCTCGATTTCCTGGAGCGGAACTCGGCTAAGATCGAGGCAGCAGGCCCTTTGTCAGATGGCGCAGGACAAGGCCGCGATGGTTTGTGGATCGTTGACGCTGCGTCGGAGGATGAGGTGGAGAAACTGGTGCTTGAAGACCCGTTCTGGCCCACAGGTCTCAGGAAATCCTATTCAATCATCAAATGGAAACAGGTGTATTTGGACGGGGCGCGATTAATCCATCCGGTCTGAAGCATCAGCATGTGGAACGGCACCACGGACATTGGCGCAGTCGCAGCGAAAGCTCACTTCGTCCCCAAAAGCCGCCACCGGATCATTCAATCGCGGCGTTCTGATGCGGGTATGGCGTCAGAGGGATTGTGGGACGGTGTGAGGGTCCGATAGGCGTCGAAACGCCCCCCAACTACCCCTGCGTGGGCCAGGCGCGATGCTCATCGTCGATGACAAAGGCGTGTGTGTGGTGCCGCTGGCCGTGGTGCTCTTGCAGATGCGGATGGGTCTCTGGCAGATCCGGGTGCTCATGCACCAGCGCGGCGTCGGAACCGGGGCGCCAGAGCCACAGACCCAAAAGTGTTGCGAGCAACGCCAAAACCCCAAGCAGGACAAGGGCGACCGGGATCGAGACCAGCTTGGCCATCCATCCGGCCAGGGGGTAGGTGATCAGCCAGCAGGCATGGCTGAGCGCGAATTGAGCGGTGAAGACGGCGGGGCGATCCTCAGCGTGGGCGGAGCGGCGCAAGAGGCGGCCTGAGGGGGTCAATACTGCGGAATAGAACACGCCGATGAGCGCCCAGAGGAACAGGAATGCGGGCCAGTCCAGCGGGCCTTGGGTGGCGTAGATCAGGCCGTGCAGCAGGGTGACAAGCGACACAGCGATGGCGGCAAGGCTCATGACACGCCGGTCGGACACGTGGTCCAGCAGGCGCGGGATAGACAGTGCTGCGGCCATCGACCCGGCACCAAAGGCCGCCATGGCATAGGCAAGGTGGGTTTCGCCAAAACCATAGATCGCGCGCACCATGACCACGGTGTTGACCAGCACAAAGGCCCCGGCGGCTGCTGCGGCAAAATTAAAGGCCAGAAGCCCGCGCAGACGGGGCGTGTTCAGGTAGATCCAGCTGCCGCGTGTCACCCGTTCGCGGAACGGTCGCGTGGTGTCCTGACCCAGCGGTGGAACGCTGGAGATCTGGATCAGGGCCGTGGACCACAAGAATCCGGCAACGGTGCCTGCGAAGAGCCAGTGAAAATCCATCACCAGCAACAACAGCCCCGCCAATGCCGGCGAGATCAGATTCTCGATGTCATAGGCCAGCCGCGACAGGGACAGGGCGCGGGTATAGTCGCCCTCTTCCGGCAAAACGTCCGGGATGACGGCCTGAAAGGCGGGGGTGAAGGTGGCCGATGCTGACTGCAAGAGAAAGATCAGCAGGTAAACCTGCCAGATTGCATCGACAAAAGGCAGGCACAGTGCCACCGCAGCCCGGATCAGATCCATCGCGATCAAGAGCTGCTTGCGCGGCAGCCTTGCCGCAATGGCTCCGGCGATGGGGGACAGGCCGACATAGGCAATCATCTTGATCGTGTAGGCGGTGCCCAGAACAGCCCCCGCCGCGTCGCCCGCGAGGTCATAGGCCAGGAGCCCCAGCGCCACGGTCAACAGGCCGGTGCCCATCAGGGCCACGACCTGTGCGGCAAACAAACGGCGGAATGTGGTGTTGCTCAGGATTCCCAACATGGTCGCAGCCTAGCGCCGGTCCGCGACAAGAGGAAGATCAGGCCGCGAGACCTTTTTCACCCATTTTCAGGAATTTTTTACGGCGGGCCTGGATCAATTCCTTGGGTCCCTGGTTGTCCATCTCCGTGAGCATGCCCTTGATCGCCTTGCCCACGGTTTCGATCGTGCCGGTGCGGTTGCGGTGCGCGCCGCCCTTGGGCTCGTCAATGATGCGGTCGGCAACGCCGAGCTGCTTGAGGTCCTGTGCCGTCAGCCGCAGGGCTTCGGCCGCTTCGCGCATCTTCTCGGCATCCTTCCACAGGATCGAGGCGCAGCCTTCGGGAGAGATCACGGAATAGACGGAATGTTCCAGCATCGCGACGCGGTTGGCCGTGGCAAAGGCCACTGCCCCGCCCGAGCCACCTTCGCCGATCACGACGCTGATCAGCGGCACGCCGATCTGCAGGCATTTTTCGGTCGCGCGCGCGATGGCTTCGGATTGGCCACGCTCTTCGGCCCCTTTGCCGGGGTAGGCGCCGGGGGTGTCGACCAATGTGACCACCGGCAGGCCAAATTTGTCCGCCATCTCCATCAGGCGGATCGCCTTGCGGTAGCCTTCGGGGCGGGCCATGCCAAAATTGCGTTCGATACGGGATTTGGTGTCGTTGCCTTTTTCGTGGCCGATCACCATCACCGGCTTGCCGTCAAACCGTGCGAGGCCCCCCATGACCGCGTGGTCATCGGCAAAGTTCCGGTCACCCGCCAGTGGCGTGTATTCAGTGAACAGCGCGTCGATATAGTCTTTGCAGTGCGGGCGCTCGGGGTGACGCGCAACCTGGCATTTGCGCCAGGGCGTGAGGTCTTTGTAGAGCTCGGTCAGAAGGTCTGCAGCCTTTTTGTCAAGCGCCGCGACCTCATCTGTGATGTCCATCTCTTCGTTCTGACGCGCCAGTGCGCGCAGTTCCTCGGCCTTGCCTTCGATTTCGGCCAAGGGTTTTTCGAAGTCGAGATAGTTGGTCATTATCTGGTCCCTGACAGTGCTGCGCTTCGCTATATGACTGTGACGCTGAGCAATTGCAAGAATGCGCGAAAAAACGGTGTGCGAAACTGCAAACCTTCTGCTGTCAGTTTCGGGCAGGATGTCGTGTTAGAAACGTGTCGCGCGGCGCAGCCGGAGTGGGTCATGGGCAAACTGGATTTCAAGAAGATCGACAAACCGCTGTATTCCGGCAAGGCCGGTCGTTGGGACCGGGTTCAGGTGCCGCGCATGTGCTTTCTGACCATCGAAGGACAGGGCGATCCGAATGGCCCGGGCTACGCGGCGGCGTTGGGGGTTTTGTACCCGCTGGCCTATGGCATAAAGTTCGCAGCCAAGGCCCGTGGCGCGGATTTTGTGGTGCCACCGCTCGAGGCGCTTTGGTGGGCCGACGATCCGGCGGCTTTCGTGTTAGGGGACAGAGCCCAGTGGCAATGGCGCGCGATGTTGCGGATGCCGGAGGGTGTGACCGGTGAAGAGGTGGACGCAGTGCGGGCAACGGTTGCGGCAAAGCTGGAAAAGAAGGGGGCGGATATCAGCCGCCTGATGGATGTGACGGCGGATGAGATCGAAGAGGGGGACAGTCTGCAAATTCTGCACATTGGTCCCTACACGGATGAGGCTCCGACGCTGGCTGACCTGCACGGCCGTTTGATGCCGGAACAGGGTCTGACGTTTAACGGCCCGCACCACGAGATCTACCTGTCGGACCCGCGTCGTGTTGCCCCTGAAAAACTGCGCACGATCCTGCGTCAGCCGGTGAAGAGCACAGGGTAGAGCGACGCAACCAAGAGCGCGGCCATGGTCCAGTTGAAACCGATCAGCAGGGCGGGTCGGGTCAAGAGGCGGCGCATCTGCTGGCCCATCAGTGTCCATGTGCTGACGCTGGGCAGGTTGATGGCCCCAAAAACGGCTGCGACCAGCAGGACCGCCACAAGGCTGCGATCCGGCGCATACAGCGTGATCGCGGTGAGCGCCATGGTCCAGGCCTTGGGGTTAACCCACTGAAACAGCGCCGCTTGCAGGAAAGTCATGGGGTGACCTTCTGTTTCGGACCCCTTTGGGGCACCGGCATTGGCGATTTTCCAGGCCAGCCAAAAGAGGTAGCTCACACTGAGCACCTTGAGGATCAGGTGCGTGATCGGGAAGGCATCAAAGACGCCCATCAGCCCGATGCCCACCAGAACCACCATCACCGTGAAACCGATGCCGATGCCCAGCATGTGCGGGATGCTGCGGCGAAAACCGAAATTCGCACCCGACGCCATCAGCATCAGATTGTTTGGTCCCGGCGTGATGGACGAGACGAGGGCAAAGCCCGCGAGCGCGGTGAGGAGGTCATAGGTCATGGGTGAAGGAATAGCGCGTTTTTGACGGTCGAGAATTGCGTTTTTGTGCGCGATGGCGTTAATTTCACAACAAATGACGAAACTGGACCAAATCAACGACCGAATATTGCAAGAGCTGTCCCGCGACGGGCGGATCAGCAATCTGGAGCTGGCTGACCGGGTTGGCTTGTCGCCCTCGGCCTGTCTGCGGCGGGTGCAGGAGCTGGAGCGCAGCGGCATCATCAAGGGCTACCGCGCGGTGCTGGATCGCAACGCGCTGGGTGGTGGTTTTGTGGCCTATGTGACCGTCGGCCTGAACGCCCATACCAAGGCCGCGCAGGAGGCCTTTGAGCGCGCGATTTCGCGCGCACCGGAAGTGCGGGAGTGTCACAACATCACCGGCGCGGTGGAATACCTGCTGCGGGTCGAAGCCGCGTCGTTGGAGGCCTATAAGGCGTTTCATACGGATGTGCTCGGCACCTTGCCGCAGGTGCATGCAATTACGTCATATGTGGTGATGGGCTCGCCCAAGGACGTGAGGGCGTAGCGCTCCCGCCTTGTCCGCATCGCTGACGCGATGCCTCCGCGTTGGGCGTGGCTCAGCAGAGCTGAGCCTGTTTTTGAGTATTTTTGGCAAGATGAAGACTGGGGGGTGCGAGATCCTTTGTCTCTATTTCGCGAGCGCGGCGCGCAGAGCCAGTTCCGGGGAGGTCAGGATCGGGAGGTTCAGATCTGCCACAAGAGGTGCGGCGCCTGCCATGCTGGCCTGTGCGAGGACCACGCATTTGATCTGGGTCTGCGCGACGGCGTGTCGGATGCCTCCGGCGATGCAGGCGGTGAAGGCTTGGTGTTCGCCTGCCTCGAAGAGCGGCCAGAACTCGGCCAGCGAGAGGGGGTGCACGGTCTGGGGCGTGCCGGTTTCCGCGAGCGCCTGTTCCAGCAGGGCGAGCGACGGTTCCGCGGTGCTTTTCAGGGCATAGACCATGAGGATCGGTCCGCCGATGCGGGCGGCCTCGGCCATCATGGGGGCGTCGATGCGGATCGCGCCTGCGGCGGCGGCGGCGGGGCCGATGGTGGTGCAGGTGCAGATCACGGGGCCCTTGGCGCTGGACACGGTTTCGGTGATCTCATCGCGTAGGGATTGTCGGAGGCCGTGCTTGCGGGCCTGTTTTAGCCAGTCTTCGCGGACGATTTGTGTGAGTTCGATGCCCGGTGCGATGCGGTCGGCGAGTGCGGAGAAAGTAGGCACATGGGCGGGCGAGGTGTGGAGCAGCGTGAGGGTCATGGGGGAGTGATGGCATATGTGAGAGGGGAGGCCAATGGGGGTGAGGGTGTGGTTGTTAGGGGAGACGGTTATACGGTCCACGGGGACTAGTAAGTGACAAACACCTGTTAGTGCATTGCGATAGTCTCTCGGAGCGCACGAAGCTACGAGGCTGGCTTTCTAAAGCCAACGTACACAGATAGCGCAAGGCAGCACAAAGCAGTAAGAGGCCCAACTACATCTGTGAAGATGTAAATAACGGTCCCGAGTGGCGCGTCACATGGAAAAACGGCCAGCCCCTCGCCGCCGTCACCCGGTTTCGGGGGAACGTAGTTTGGTTCCCTGTCACAATGGTCGCGAACCGAAATAATGCCCCAGATCAAAGTGCTAGCCGAAGCAGTTCCGACAGCCATGGCAGCGAGGCGATTAACAAACCTTTGGGCAGCAAGCATGACAAGATATGTCATCGTCAGCCAGCCGAACGCTGAGAACGCGAAGATTAAAACTATTCTTAACAACACGAAGTGTTCCTGTATCTTTCTAGCCTGTTAGATTTAGATCGCAGACCACAACTTAAACAGGGAATTATTCTTGTCCACGTGAGTTGCGTGGCACTGGGTTCAAACGCGAACCAGTTATTGCAACGTCACTGACCGCATCCCTGCTCAGACCCACCCCACCCATTCCAAAACAAAAGGGCGAGGCCAATGGCCCCGCCCTCCGACTATTGTATCCCGGTCCGGCTTATTCGCCAGCGGCCAGTTCGGCCTGAGCGACGATGACTTCGGCCTGTTTCATCGAGGCCTGGTCGATCAGTTTGCCTTTGTAGGTCACGGCGCCCATGCCTGCGGCGTTGGCTTTTTCCATCTCGGCGAGGATTTCGCGGGCCTCAGCCACGGCTTCTGCCGAGGGGGTGAAGACTTCGTTAGCGAGTTTCACCTGCTTGGGGTGGATCGCCCATTTGCCAACCATACCCAGCGTTGCCGAGCGGCGGGCCTGGGCGACGAAGGCTTCGTCGTCCGAGAAATCGCCGAAGGGGCCGTCAACCGGCAGCACGCCGTGGGTGCGGCAGGCGGCGACGATGGCGGTTTGCGCCCAGTGCCAGGGGTTGGTGTAGTGCTTTTCGCCGTCGCGCAGCATGTAATAGTTTTCCTGCGTGCCGCCGATGCCGGTGGTCTGCATGCCCATCGAGGCTGCAAAGTCGGCATAGCCAAGGCTGATGGCCTGCATACGGGGGCTGGAGGCGGCGATTTCTTCGACGTGGGCGATGCCTGCCGCAGTCTCGATGATGACCTCGAACGACACAGGTTTTTTGCGGCCTTTGGCCTTTTCCACGGCGGCGACCAATGCTTCGACGGCATAGATGTCTTCGGCGCAGCCCACCATCGGGATCATGATCTGGTCGAGACGGTCCGAGGCACCTTCGAGCAGTTCAACCACGTCTTTGTACCAATGTTCGGTGTCGAGACCATTGATGCGGACCGACAGGTATTTGTTGCCCCAGTCGATGTCGTGGGTGGCCTGGATGATGTTCTTGCGGGCGACGTCCTTGTCGCCGGGAGCCACGCTGTCTTCGAGGTCGAGGTTGATGACGTCGGCAGCCGACTTGGCCATTTTCTCGAACAATTCGGTGCGCGAGCCGGGGCCAAACAATTGGCAACGATTGGGGCGGGCAGGGGCGGCGGGCTGAACGCGGAAGCTCATGTCTGTTGGGCCTTTCGGTAAGGAAATTTCGTGGTTGTTGCGTGAAGCGTTATTAAATTGCGCGGACGCGCGCAAGAGGTTTCTGCGGTCGCAGCATGGGTACGCTGCGATGCGGCGGCGTTTTTGTTGCCGCAAACGAGCGCGCCGAGGTGTTGCGACTCTGCGATTGAGAGGGCATGAAACGTGCATTTATAGACAACTGGGCCCTGTTTCTGGGCATGATGCTGCTGATGGTGGCCAATGGTCTGCTGGCCACATTGCTGACGATTCGCGGTGCAGGGCTGGGGTTTACGGACCTCACCATCTCGCTGATGCAGGCCGCATACCCGGCGGGGGCGCTGGTTGGCACCGCCACCGCCCCGCGCATGGTGGAAAAGGTCGGGCACATCCGCGCCTTTTCGGCGCTGGCCTCGCTGGTGTCCATCGCGGCGATCCTGCATCTGTTGACTGCGGACCCTTACACCTGGTCGGGGATGCGGTTTCTGGCCGGGGTCTGTTATCCCGGCATGTATGTCATCACCGAAAGCTGGCTGAACGCCAAGGCCGAGAACCGCAACCGGGCGCAGATCCTGTCGATCTATTTCATGATCTGGATGGCGGGACCTGCACTGGGTACAGCACTGGTGGCGGTGCCAGACCCAAGCGGGGATTTGCTGTTTGGTCTGGTTTCGATCCTGATTTCGCTGTCGATTGTGCCCCTGTTGCTGTCTGGCAACAAGGCGCCCGACTACGAGGTGCCCGACCGCATGCCCGTGGTCAAACTGTTCAAGGTCTCGCCCACGGCGGTCGTCGGCAATGCGATCAGCGCCATCGCCGTGGCCGCGTGGTTTATCACCCTGCCGCTCTTTGCGTTGCAGATCGGCATGTCGGCGGCCCAGGCCTCGGGTGTGCTGGTCATCGCCATGATCGTCGGGGCGCTGGTGCAATATCCCGTGGGCTGGCTGAGTGATCACTTTGACCGGAGGCTGGTGCTGTTGGGGCTGGGGTTGATCGGTGGGGCGACCTGCCTGTGGATGCTGGCCGTGCCCTCGAACACCACGCTGGTGGTCGGGTTTGCGGTTCTCGCCGGGGCCAGCCTGCCGATGTATGCGGTTTGTACGGCGCATGCCAATGACCACCTGAAACCCGCGCAAATCGTGCCCGCCAGCGGCACCATGTTGTTCATTCTGAACGTGGGGCAATTCATTGGAATCCTGATTGGTCCAAATACGGTCAGTATTGCTGACGGACGTGGGTTCCTCATGGTGCTGGCAGCCCTGTGTTTCATGGTTTGCGTGGTGGCGTTGATGCGCCGCGCGCAAGAGGCCGCGCCCGAGGAAACAGGCTCGCATCAGGCCTTGCCGGTGCTGGGCGCACCGCAATCTGGTGTGATTCAGGCCGAATCTCGTGTGGCTGAGGAGGAATCGGGTAACTTAGGGTGACCTAATGGGAGGTTCTTCGAGTAAATATCATTTCGTGGGGAAATTCTTGCAACTCATGTGTAACGGAGGCGTGATTTCGTATGCACTTGCGAAAGAACACATGAAAAATACTGCAGATATTTCATTTTCCAGGGGAACCGCGCCATGTCGATGATCGAAACTCCGTATCTGCTGTTTCTGGGCGATGCGCCTGACCAACTGGCCGCGAAAGTGGCAATCGGAATCAAGGACTGGCGTCCCGAAAACGCCGTCGGGCAATTCCGCATGGAAGGCTGTGGCGCTGACCTCGGCCTGACCGACATGTCGTTGGTTGAGGGGCGCGAAGCTGGCGCCAAGACGCTGGTGATCGGCGTGGCCAACCGCGGCGGGGTGATCAGCCCCGAGTGGAAAAAGGTACTCGTGATGGCGCTGGAAGAGGGCTATGACCTTGCTTCGGGCCTGCACAACCTGCTGCGTGACGAACCCGATCTGGTCGCGGTTGCCGAAGCCTGCGGCCGCACGCTGCATGACGTGCGTGTGCCCGAGGTCGATTATCCCATCGCCAACGGCAAGAAACGCAGCGGCAAACGTGTGTTGGCCGTTGGCACCGACTGTTCGGTTGGCAAGATGTACACGGCCCTGTGCATGGACGCCGAGATGCGTGACCGCGGCATGAAGTCGACTTTCCGCGCGACCGGCCAGACCGGTATTCTGGTGACCGGCGATGGTGTGCCTTTGGACGCGGTTGTGGCCGACTTTATGGCGGGTGCGGTTGAATGGCTGACCCCGGACAATGACGACGACCACTGGGATCACATCGAGGGTCAGGGCAGCCTGTTCCACGTGTCCTATTCCGGTGTGACCATGGCGCTGATCCATGGCGGTCAGCCCGACGCGCTGATCCTGGCGCATGAGCCGACCCGCGAGCACATGCGCGGTCTGCCCGAGTATCAGCAGCCTTCGCTGGCGGAACTGCGCGACATGGCACTGCCACTGGCGCGTGTGGCCAACCCGGCGTGTCAGGTGATCGGCATTTCGGTCAACACCCAGCACATGGGTGAGGCCGAGGCCAAGGCCTATCTGGCCGAGGTGGAAGCCGAGATGAACCTGCCCGCCACTGACCCGTTCCGCTTTGGCGCGGGCAAGCTGGTGGATGCGCTGGCGGCGTTGTAAAAAGCCTTGCGGCCGGGGGGCGCTGCCCCCCGAACCCCCCGGGATATTTTTGGCCAAAAGAAGAGGGCTGCGCCTTGGAAATCTCTGTTACTCCTGATGTGTTCAAACTGGCGCAGGTCTTCACCATCTCGCGGGGCAGTCGAACCGAGGCCAAGGTGCTGACGGTACGCGTGACCGAGGATGGCGTGACCGGGTGGGGCGAGTGTGTGCCCTATGCGCGCTACGGCGAAACCCTTGAAAACGTGACGGATTTGATCCAAGGCGTGCACGGGCCAGTGACCCGGCAGGGGCTGTACACGCTGCCCGCGGGGGCGGCACGCAACGCGCTGGATTGCGCTCTGTGGGACCTGGAGGCCAAGAAGGCCGGCAAGCGGGCCTGGGAGCTGGCTGGGTTGCCAAAGCCGGGTCCTGAGATCACCGCCTATACCCTGTCGCTGGATACGCCCGAGGCGATGCAGGCGCAGGCGGCAAAGCACGCGTTTCGCCCGTTGTTAAAGATCAAGCTGGGCACGCCGGATGACATGCCACGTCTCGAGGCGGTGCGCGCAGGCGCGCCAAAATCGACCATTATCGTGGATGCCAACGAAGGCTGGAGCGCCGAGGTCTATGCCGATCTGGCACCGCATCTGGTGCGTCTGGGCGTGGCGTTGGTGGAACAGCCTTTGCCCGCCGGTGAGGATGACGCATTGATCGGGATGGAGCGCCCGGTGCCTGTCTGCGCAGACGAAAGTTGCCATGATCGCAACAGCTTAGCCGATCTCAAGGGCAAGTATGACGTGGTCAATATCAAGCTCGACAAGACCGGCGGGTTGACCGAGGCGCTGGCATTGCGCGAGGCGGCCTTGGCTGAGGGGTACAAGGTGATGGTTGGCTGCATGGTTGGCTCGTCGCTGGCAATGGCCCCGGCGACCCTTGTGGCGCAGGGTGCGATGGTAACAGACCTTGACGGGCCGCTTCTGTTGGCCGAAGACCGCGACCAACCTTTGATTTTTGACGATTCCGGTGTGCATCCGCCTGTGGCGGCACTCTGGGGCTAAGGAGACCGACATGACCCGTACCGTATATGTGAATGGCCAATACCTGCCCGAGACCGAGGCGACGGTTTCGATCTTTGACCGTGGTTTCCTGATGGCGGATGCCGTTTACGAGGTGACCTCGGTTCTGGGTGGCAAGCTGATCGACTTTGAAGGTCACGCCGTGCGCCTCAAGCGGTCGTTGGATGAGCTGGAGATGTCGGAGCCTTGCGACAAGGATGAGCTGCTGGAGATCCACCGCAAGCTGGTGGAGTTGAACGAGATCGACGAAGGTCTGATCTATCTGCAGGTGACCCGTGGGTCGGATGGCGACCGGGATTTTGTGTTCCCTGATCCCGAAACCACCAAGCCGACTATCGTGTTGTTTACGCAGAACAAACCCGGTCTGGCCAACAGCCCGGCCTCGCAAAAGGGCGCCAAAGTTATCTCGATCCCGGACATCCGCTGGCATCGTCGTGACATCAAGACCGTGCAGCTTTTGTACCCCTCGATGGGCAAGATGATGGCCAAGAAAGCCGGCGCCGATGACGCCTGGCTGATCGAAGACGGCTATGTGACCGAGGGCACGTCGAACAACGCCTATTACGTCAAGAACGGCAAGATCGTGACCCGTCCGCTGTCGAACGACATCCTGCACGGTATCACCCGCAAGGCGGTTCTGCGCATGGCCGAAGAGGCGCAAATGGAGATCGAGGAACGGCTGTTCACCATCGAGGAAGCCAAGGAAGCGGATGAGGCCTTTACCACCTCGGCCAGCGCCTTTGTCATGCCTGTCGTCGAGATTGACGGGGTTGCGCTGGGCGATGGCACTCCCGGTCCGATCGCCAAGCGGCTGCGGGAAATTTACCTCGACGAAAGCATGAAAGCAGCGATCTGACCGATTCGAAGGTTAACGCCCTTGTTTTCATGGGAAACCGTGGTCTGTAACACGTCGGTATCATGTCGGTATTGCGTCGGTGTCGGGTCTGTAAGGGCCGGGTGTTAACGCGCCGAGCGCAAGCATTTGTTAGGATACTGCCTGTCATGACCCCGGAGAACCTCTGGGGTCATTTACTGTTCAGAGGGTGTATGAATGTGCCTGGCGGCCGGGCGCACCCGCCGCGCGCCCTGCGCGCGGCCACGCCCAACCTGTTGCTGGGTATCTTCAGATACACAGACAACCGGGCGGGAGCACGCCTCTAGCCGTCAAACCGAAAGCCCGAGGCCGTCATGCCGCCGAACACCTCTTTCTGGTGGTAGACCTGCGTGGTCTCCGCCTGTTCCGCCGCGCCGAGGGCGACAAAGAGGGGGGCAAAGTGGTCTTCCTCGGCGTGGCAGGTGCGGGCGTGGGGGGCCTGTTCCCAGTTCAGGATCAGATCGGTGCGGGTCTCGGGCGGTTGGGTCAGTGCGTGATTGAGCCAGCCGTCAAATGCCTCGGAGGGCTCGCGGGCCTCGGGGCCCATCAGGCGCAGGTTGTGGTAGCTGAGGCCAGAGCCGACGATCAGCACACCTTCTTCGCGCAGGGGGGCCAGTGCGCGGCCAAGCGCCATGTGTTCCGCCGGATCATAGCCGTGCCGCAGTGACACCTGAAAGACCGGCATATCGGCGTCGGGGTACATAATCGCCAGCGGGGCAAAGGTGCCGTGGTCAAAGCCCTGGGTGGTGTCCAGCTCTGAGGGCAGGCCGGCGGCGCGGATCAGCTCGGCGGCGCGTCGGGCCAGATCGGGCGCACCGGGGGCGGGATAGGTGACCTCGTAGGTGTGGGGCGGAAAGTTGTAATAGTCATAGACCATTGGCGGATTGGGCGCGGCCATGACGCGGTAACTGTCGGCTTCCCAGTGGCCCGAGATCATCAGGATCGCCCTGGGGCGTTCCGCCAGCTCTGAGGGCATCGCGGCAAGCGAGGCCTCGAGAGGGGCGAACATGGCGCGCCTGTCCGGCAACCATGGCCACGGCCCGCCACCGTGGCTGATAAAGTACGTGGGGAGAGGCTGCGCCATATCCGTCTTCCTTTTGCGGCCGTCCTGTTTGAGTGCAAGCTAAGTCACCTGCGGCGTGGACCCAAGGGGCGTCATTGCACAACAGATGTGCGCAAGAGGCGTTCAGGCGTCGGTGCCCGGCGACCAACCCCGTTGGCCCGAACCAGTGGCTGCGGTCTGTGGTCAGCCTGCGGGCTTCATTGCAGCTGCAGGATGTCCGGCACGCAGGCCTTGCGTTTGGCGGGCATGGTGTCGGCGCCATCCTTGCGTTTGAGCCGCTTGGGGCCGTCCTTGACCTTGACCTTGGGGTCTTTCAGAGACCCCGACAGCGTAAACGGCCAGGGGCTGCGTTTCAGCGGCTCGCCGATTTTCCGGGGTTGGCCATGGATGTCGATGGTGCGCTTGCCAAGGTCCACGTCGCCATAGACGACAATTTGCACCTGGTTGGTTTCCACGGCGGTCTGCTTGGTGGTGATCCGACCATTCGAGATCGACATGGGCATGCGCAGACAGGAGATCGTGGCAAGCTCTTCCTTGTCCGAGAACAGCCACGGCAGGATGCCCAGCCCGGCAAGATCCAGGAGCTGCGACTGGATATGCCCGTCACGCATCGAGACCGTGGCGCTGCCATTCATCGCCGCAACAAAGTCGCGCACAGAGGTGACGGGGCCGGAAACATCAAAGTTGGAATAGAGCGTGCCGCTGGCGGCCTTTTTGAAGTGCACCAGTTCCAGAATATCCAAGAGGCCCCAGCCGCCGGCGGACCCTTTGATTTCAAGAATATGCTGTTCCTGAGACAGGTCGATCTGACCTTCGACGTCAAAGGTGCCGCCCCCGTATTCAAAAGAGACAGGCCCGGCCGAGAGCTGGTCCTTGTCCAACGTCAGTTGGGTTTGCAGTGAACTGCCGACCTCAGCGCCCTGAAGCTGCCTGAGGTCAATTTGGAGGTCCATATCCATGCCCGTCGTCAACAGAGCCTGTCCCAGCGGCAACAGTGTGGTATCGCGAAACGGGCCTTCGGGGGCGTCGGTGTCCGGGGTGTCGGGCAGGGGGCGATTGAGTTTGCGCAGCTCGATGGCCGCGCCGATGACCTGTTTCAGGTGGTCAACCTGGATCAGGTCGCTTGTGAGCGTGCCATGGACCACCGGCTCTTCCTGGGCGTCGTCGACATCAAGGGTCAGCCGCAGGTCGGACTCACCCAGATTGATGTTGGCGGTGCCGTAGAAATCGTCTTCTTCGCTTTCAACGTGGAACTCGATTGCGGTGGCGCCTGTGGCCACGGGATTGAGGTGCAGCGCTTCGAGCAGCGCCTTGCTGGAGGGCACCTTGACCGAGGCGGTCAGGTCGATGTTCTGAAAGGCAAGGACGTTGCGCACCGTGCCGCCCACGTCCAGCGACCACAGGTCCGTGCCCTGGGCCGAGGCGGTGACATCGGTCAGGGTGAGTTGCTGGACATTGCCCTTGAGGTGAAGCTCGCCCACCAGATGCCCGAGGACATCTGAATCCTGGAACCGCTGGGTGGACAACAGCGCGCCGACGGGCAGGTCAAGGGTGCCGGTGGCATCAATCTCGGCGAGTTTGAGCGCGTCGCCCACGGAACCGTCCAGGATAAGGAATGGGTTTTCCGGCTGGCCGATACGCAGGTTGACGCTGCCCAGACGCAGTTTGCCGTCGTCGCTGCGCGACAGCTGCCCGACCTTGATCGGCGGCGGGCCTTCGCCCGCGGTGTCGATGACAAATCCGTTGGTCACGATCTTCATGCTGCGCTGGGCGATCTGGCCGGGAACGCTGTCGATCACCATATCCACGGCGACCAGCTTCAGGTCGCGGCGGGTGGCGGTCTTGGGTGGTTCGGCGTCCTCGGGGTACAATCGGATGCGGGTGGTGAGCGAGACGTCTTCGGGGTTGCCCAGCTCGCCAATGTTGCCGGTCACCACGACGCTTTGCCCGGTGTCGAGATCCACCACAACGTTCAGCTTGTCGATGCGGCTGGGACCACTGCCGCTGGTGAACAGGGCCGAGACCTTGCCGGTGCCGTCGATGGGTTTCTGCAGTTTCACGATATCGAGGAACTGCGACAGTTTGCGGATATCGGCAGAGAGCGCGATGGTGCGTGTGTCGGGGGCCTCGGCGGCGACGGGTGTGCCCGAGGCGGTCAGGGTGATCTGATCCAGGGCGATTTCGGCGGTGAGCGGTGTGTCCCGTGGGATCCTGGCAGACAGGGTCAGGGCCTCGCCGTTCAAATCCCCTGTGCCGTCAAGGATCAGCGGCGCATCGGCGGCGTCACGCACGACCGAGAGGGTCGCGAGGGTCAGGTCCAGGTCCAGACCGTTTAGCGCATTCAGATACCGCACCTTGGTATCCGCAAACGCGACCTTGTGATCGGCAAACAGCGCCCATGGATCCAGCGCCTGTTTGGGGCTGTCCGAGGGGGTCTTGGCCGGTTTGTCGCCAGCGGTGCTCCAGGAATTGGCGCCGGATTTGTCCACGACAAGCGACAGGGTGGCCCCGGCGGTCTCGAGATTGCTCAGCGTGATCTTTCCCGCGATCAGGTCGCGGAAGGACAGATCAAAGGCCAGCAACCCCAGCGAGGCAAGGTTGGTGTCGGGCAGCGAAGTGCTGGGCAGGATGAGGCCTTCGGCAGTGACGGTGATGGTGCTGCCGGGGCTGATCCGCAGGTCTCCGGCGATTTGCACGTCGCGGCCCAGCTGTTTTGTCAGGACGCCTTCGGCAAGCGACGCGCGCAGGCCTGAGAACAGGGCCGAGCTGAGCACCATCCAGCCAAGCACGAAGAGGAATGCCAGCACGGCAACAATGGAAATCAGAACTCTTTTAAATGACACCTGGATGGCTCCTGAAAACGGGATGTCTCAAATAACACGAGACGGCAGGGGCCAGCTTAGATCACGTCGCGCGACCGGTCCAACGAAACTGACCGTATTGCGGGGGGTAGGTCGGACAAATTTGTCCGACCTACGAGGGGTCAGGCCTTGTTTTCGCCGACGTTCTCGGCAAAGGCGACTTTGAAGGCCGCCTGTTTTTCGGCGCTGGCGTCGGTCTGATAGTTGGCTTTCCATTCGTCCATGGTCATGCCGTAATAGATTTCGCGCGCCGTGTTCTTGTCCATCTCGATGCCGCGCTCGTTGGCGGCCTCCTGGTACCAGCGCGACAGGCAGTTGCGGCAAAAACCCGTGAGGTTCATCATGTCGATGTTCTGCACATCGGTGCGTTTTTCCATCAGGTGTTCGCGCAGGGTGCGAAAGGCGGCGGCTTCCAGTTCGATCTGGGTTTGCGGGTCGATGTCCATGGGGTCCTCTTGGGCTGTCAGCTGTTGGGCGGGGTTCTAAGGGTGTCGATACTAGGCGGCAAGGCGCAGCGCGAGGTAGGGCACCAGGGAAAAGACAATGGCCAGCACCTTATAGCGCGACAGGAAGGTGAAATAGGCCGCGCGCACGGCATCTTCGCTTATTGCGAACATGCGGGCGTGCAGTGAGGTCGCCCAGTCGCGCATGGCCAGGAGCGCGAGGGCCGCGAGCCCCAGAAAGACAAAGTTGAGCAGGGTCATCCAGCCAAAAACCGCGGTCAGGGTGTCATAGGTCATGGGTCTGTCCTTTCGCCCGTCAGGGGGGCCTCTTGCCCGACAAATATGGGGTCTCGCGTGCCGCGCGGCAAGGACAGGCGCAAGTGGGTGCGCCGCGAAGGCCAACGCTGCAAAGGAGGGCGGCTTCCGGTTTTGCGCCCCCTAAAGCCCTGTGGTCTCCAGCACCTCTTGGAAGATCGGCGCCAGACGTTCGGCCCAGGCGTGTTGCCTGGCCTCTGTGTCGATCTCGTCATGGCGCAGCTCGATCAGGGCGTTCAACCGGCCATCGTGAAAGGCATGCTGGTCTACTGAGTCACCCGGCAGGTGACCGGCGTAGGGTTCGTTGTCGCCCACGGTCAGGTCGCCCTCTTGCTCGAGCCGGTCGATCAGCGCGATGCCAAAGCGGTCCTCTTGCGGGGCGTGCAGCACGCCGATCTCCCACGGGCGCGGGGAGCGGCCGTTGAGCTTGGGCGAAAAGCTGTGCATGGCGATCAGGATCACGCCGTCCCGCGATGCGGCAAGGTTTTCCAGCGCCTCATGGTAGGGCCGGTAATAGGCGGTCTTGCGACGCTCGATCTCGGCCTCGTCGATGTGGCGGTTGGCGGGAATGATGGTGCCATCATAGAGGTGCATCACCAGCGTGGGGTCATCCTCGCCCCGGTTGGGATCAATCACCAGACGTGAAAAGTTCGATGCAATCACCGGCGCATCAAGCAGCTCGCCCAGGCGCAAAGAGCAGCCAAGGGCACCGATATCGTAAGCAATGTGGCGCTGCATGTCAGCAGGGTCCAGCCCCAGATCACCGCCGTTGATCTCGTCCGGAACATGGTTCGATGCGTGGTCCACGGTGATCAGCCAGCGTGATTTGCGTTCGGCCCCGTAGATGTGGAATGGTTGGTATGTCATATGCCTGTTAAGTCCTTCGACAAGAGACTTAGGACAGTTGCTTCCGGAATGGAATTGCGCGATAAGCGCCAAAAGACATGTTAGCGTTAACAATTTGGCGCGTAGATGGATGATGGATGGATGAGACGACTAAGAAATGTGAAAATCGTGGCCACTCTGGGTCCGGCAAGCGAAACCTATGAGATGATCCGCGCCCTGCACGAAGCAGGCGCAGACGTGTTCCGGCTGAACATGAGCCACGGAACCCATGACGAGATTCGCGAGAAACACCGTATCATCCGGCAGGTCGAAAAGGACATGAACAGCCCGATTGCCATTCTGGCCGATCTGCAGGGTCCCAAGCTGCGGGTGGGTGTCTTTGCCAATGGCGAAGAAGAGCTGGTCGAGGGCGCGGGCTTTCGGTTGGACTTGGACAAGACGGCGGGCGATGCGACCCGCGTGTGCCTGCCGCACCCGGAGATCTTCGAGGCGCTGGAAACCGGCGCGACGCTGCTGGTCAATGACGGCAAGATCCGCCTGAAAGTGACCGCCTGTGGAGAGGACTTTGCCGATTGCACGGTGATTGCGGGCGGTACGATCTCGAACCGCAAGGGCGTGAATGTCCCCGACGTGGTGCTGCCGCTTGCGGCGCTGTCGGAAAAGGATCGCGATGATCTGGAGTTTGTCTGTGGTCTGGGGGTCGATTGGCTGGCGCTGAGCTTTGTGCAACGGCCAGAGGACGTGAAAGAGGCGCGCAATCTGGCGCAGGGGCGCGCGGCGATCCTGTCGAAGATCGAGAAACCCTCGGCAGTGACGCATTTTGATGCCATTCTCGCGGCCTCGGACGGGATCATGGTGGCGCGCGGCGATCTGGGCGTGGAACTGCCGGTGGCCAGCGTGCCGCCGATCCAGAAACGTCTGGTGCGCAAGTCCCGTTTTGCCGCCAAGCCGGTGATCGTGGCGACGCAGATGCTGGAAAGCATGATTGACAGCCCGATGCCGACACGGGCCGAGGTCAGCGACGTCTCGGGCGCCATCTATGAGGGGGCCGATGCGGTGATGTTGTCGGCGGAATCGGCTGCGGGGCACTATCCGATCGAGGCCGTGACCACCATGAACGACGTGGCGGTCGAGGTGGAACAGGACCCGACCTATCGCCAGGTGATCGAGGCGTCGCGCAGCGCGCCGCGCCACAGTGTCGCTGACGCCATCGTGGCGGCTGCGCGCGAGGTCGCCGAAACCACGCCGATCAAGGCGATCTGCTGCTTTACCGAATCCGGCACCACGGCATTGCTGACCGCACGGGAACGTCCGCGTGTGCCGATCATCGCACTGACCTCGCTCCGGGGCACGGCGCGGCGCCTGGCGCTGAGCTGGGGCACCTATTGCGCCATTGCCGATGACGTGCACCGTTTCAAGATCGCCGTGGTCTCGGCGGCGCGGGCGGCGACGGGCGCAGGCTTTGCCGGACCCGACGATCAGATCGTTGTCACCGCCGGTCTGCCGTTCAACGTGCCGGGCACCACGAACATCCTGCGCGTGGCCCCCTGCGATGAACGTTTGATTCTCAACATGGAAAACGAGTAATCTGCCCCCATTGATGTGGGCGGAACCTGAATGCTTTCGGATTACTTGTTGACCATCGGTCTGGTGGTGGGGTTGTTTTCGATCCCTGCCATGCTCTCGGCCTATGCCGATCAGCGCCCGCCACGGGCCTCGATGGCGGCGTTCATTCTGTCGGTTGCGACCATGGCCTTTGCCTATACGCAAAAGCCTGGCGGCTACGCGCCGATGGATGTGCCCAATGTCGTGGTCGAAGTGATCGCAGATATCATCAATTAACCCCTTGCCCTACAGGGGAATCGCCCGTATATCGCCCGTCTGTGTGCGCGACCGGCCTGAGAGGCATGCCGAGTCGCGTGAAGTACCGACTACGATAGGAGACGGAAATGCCCAAGATGAAGACAAAGTCGAGCGCCAAGAAGCGCTTTAAAGTGACTGCCACTGGCAAAGTCATGGCTGGTCAGGCCGGCAAACGCCACGGCATGATCAAACGCACCCGCAAATTCATTCGTGATGCACGCGGTACCACCACCCTGTCTGCCCCCGACGCGAAGATCGTCAAGGGCTTCATGCCCTACGACCGCTAATAGACCGCTAGAGGAGAACAGATATGTCCCGAGTAAAAGGTGGTGTCGTCACCCACGCCCGTCACAAGAAAGTCGTCAAGGCCGCAAAAGGCTATTACGGCCGTCGCAAGAATACCTTTAAGGTCGCGCGTCAGGCTGTCGACAAGGCAAACCAATACGCAACCCGTGACCGCAAGAACCGCAAGCGCAATTTCCGCGCCCTGTGGATCCAGCGTATCAACGCGGCTGTGCGTTCGCACGACGAGGCGCTGACATACTCGCGCTTCATCAACGGCCTGACCCTGGCCGGCATCGAAGTGGACCGCAAGGTTCTGGCCGACCTGGCCATTCACGAGCCCGAAGCCTTTGGTGCCATCGTGAAACAAGCGCAGGACGCGCTGGCAGCCTAAGCCGACGTCCAACAGGATTGAGAGACCCCGTCAGTGCAAGCTGGCGGGGTTTTTCGTTTGGGGGGTGCTGTTGCGCGATGGCTGGTACGCAGATCAAATAGGCTTTGACCTTAGGTCCGCTAATGTCGTCTAAGAGCGCTGAGTTTAAATGTGTTGATAGACAACTGATACGTTACAATCCAAAACTGCTTCGATTTTGCTTACCGCATCATCCGACATTTTCCCTATGTTCGGATTCATAGCACTCAACGCAAAACGCCCGAAAGCTTGATGAAACGCATAGATTAACTCATTAAGTGAAGCTGACGTCGAACAGCAAGGCAATCGGTATTCATTTAGCTGGAAACCTAGCATTTCGTCATAGTCCGCAGACATGGTCTCGCCCCACCAACAAAAGTCGATATTGGCGCTGCAACGTGGGCATGTGATGGTTTCAAGATTCGCACCGCAGTCAAAAAACTGGACATGCTCACTCTGAACAATATCGATTTCGTCAGCATCCGGCATCGACCTTTCCAACAGATCGAGTGCAGCCTTCGCGCTGTCTGGCGACGGGATATGTTTCGGCCTTTTGGGTACGATTAAAATCCAGTTGTCAGACATATTTTACACCTCAATGCTTTTTTCTAAGATCAAATAGCAGACCTTCGTGAGACGTGCCGCACCCGTCACTTTGGACACATAATGGGTCATTCGTCGCTCTGCAGTGTTTCCAAAACTAGCGTTCGAGAGGCCGCTGCAACAACGCCACCACCGCTCCTGTCAGTAACACCCCTGACGCCACCAGCAGGCTGACGCCGATGTTGCCGGTGAGGTCTCCGACCCAGCCTGCGGCGTAGGGGCCAATGGTTTGGGCGATGGCGAAGACGACGGTGAAAAAGCTGATGGCAGCGCCCCAGCTTTGGGGGGGCAGGTTCTGGCGCGAGAAATTGGTGACGGCGCCGGGGGCCATGAAAACCGAGAGGCCAAAGATCACGGCCGAGATCAGCAGGATCGGGCCTCCGGGCAGGATCACGGGCAGGGCCGAGCCGATGGCGATGCCGGTGAGGATCATGGCGAGCGGCAGGCCCGAGGCAAAGCGGGCGAGGATCGGGCGCCACAGGATTGGCGAGATACAGATACAGGTGCCCAGGGTGACCCACGTGAGGGCGATGAAGCCCGCGGTGGCCGATTGCTCGGTCATCCAGGCCGAGAGGAACGTCATGTAGACGATATAGCCAAGGCCGAAGCCCGCGTAGCCTGCCAGTTCCGGCAGCATGCGCAGGAGGGGCAGGGGAGCGTGCCCGGTCTCGGGTTGTTTGGGGTCGGTAAGCTGCAGGGCGGCCCAGAGGCCGAGCGGCGTGAAGCTGAGGCTGGCGATGCCGATCACCACCCAGCCCCATGGCCAGCTCTCATAACCCCAATGCCCCAGCATCAGCGGCAGGGCCGCGCCCGAGAGCACGATCCCGAGGCCTCCGCCAGAGCCGAACAGGATGGCGATGGCGAGCGCGTTGCGGCGCGGATCGTCGCGGAACAGCTGCGCGGTCAGCGCCCCAGACGTGGCAAAGGACATGGCGCCGAAGACGCCGGCGAGCACGCGCCAAAGGGTCTGCCACCAGAGCGCGGGGTAGAGGCCGGTGGCCAAGAGGGCCAGCGTGGTGGTCACAAGGCCAAAGAGAAACAGGCGACGCGGGCCGATGGGTCGGATCAGCAGCATCGTGGCCACGGCCCCGATGATGTATCCGATGGCGTTGGCGGTGTTGAGCCAGCCCGATTGCGCATAGGTCCAGCCCATTTCGGACTTCATCGCGGGCAGCAGGAGACCATAGGCAAAGCGCGCAAAGCCGTTGGTCACGGTGACCCCAAGCGCGAGGCCGGTCAGCACGAGCCAGGGACGGGCGGGATCGGTGGCGGTCATGGGGGTCCTTGCCTGTGGTCAGGGCATGTTGCGCCGGGGGGACCGGGAGCGCAATTCAATTGTGCGCCTTGCGGCGCGCAGGGTTTGCCGGGGCGCAGGGCCCCGGCGGTATGCCTCCGGCGGGAGTATTTCTGGCAAGATGAAGGGGTGGGGGCGGGCCTTGGGTAAGGCTGGGGGTGTAGGAAAGGTTTGTCCTCTGGGTGGTGCTGTGACAGGTTTGACCAAACCGTACAGGGCCTCGCATGACTGATCCATTCCGACATCACCCGCGCCTGCGGGAGTTTATCACGCCACCGGAAGACTCTGAGTTGCGGAGGTTTGATCCGGCGTCGATTGCAGAGGTGGTGCAGGCCAACGGGGCGCCGGAGACCTGGAAGCTGAGCGACGAGGACCGCGAGGCGGACCGGGTGCAGGCCTTGGTCGGGCGCGAGGCGCGGGACATCTGGGTGTTTGCCTATGGCAGTCTGATCTGGAACCCGGCCTTTCGCTTTGCCGAGGTGCGGCGGGCCTTTGCGCCCGAGGTCGCGCGCAAGTTCATCCTGCGCGACATCTATGGCGGGCGGGGGACGCGCGAGGTGCCCGGTGTCATGGCCGCGTTGGAAGAGGGAGAAGGGTGCCACGGGCTGGTGTTCCGCATCCGCGGGCATGAGCAGGCCGAAGAGACACGCATCCTGTGGCGGCGCGAGCGGGTGGGGGATGCCTATATCCCGCGTTTTATCCGGGCCGAGACGGATCACGGCGAGGTCGAGGCGCTGGCCTTTATGGCCAATCACGCGGCTGAACTGATCGCGCCGGACCTGAGCCATGACGATCAGGTGCGGTTCTGTGCGACGGGCGAGGGGTGGCTGGGCAGCAGTTTTGACTATGTCGCCAACCTCGCCGCGCATTTTGAGGAGATGCGGATCGAGGATCCGGGGGTGACGCAGCTTTTGGCGGATGCCATGGCATGGCGAAGGCGCAATGGATCATCCGTTGCGCCGACTGAAGCGTGAACCGGGGCGTTCACATCGCCCGTTCTGCACCGGTGGGATAGTGCAAGCCCGTGGCGTCTTCGGCCCATTGCCACAGGCGTTTTGCGGTTTCGGGGTCCAATGCGGCGGGGTCTGCCTCTGCCAGACCTGGCCTACCTGATCGTTCTTCCGGGCCATCAGGACCCCAGAAATCTCCCCCCTGGACAGCGGCGGATGTGGCGGCGACGAGTGCGGGTGCTGCGCCGTCAGCCGCGCTCATGAAAGAGATGTGATCCGGCACCGCGCCGAGGTTGCGCGTCAGTTCTGTCTGGCTGACGCCGGGATGCGCGGCAAGCGATTGAACCGCGCTGCCTGCGTCGCGCAGGCGCCGGTTCAGTTCGAAAGCAAAGATCAGGTCGGCGAGTTTGCTTTGGCCATATTCGCGCCAGGGGTCATAGGGTTTTTCCAGGCGCAGGTTGTCAAAGTCAATTGCCGCGCCCCGGTGTCCGATACTGGACAGGCTGACGACACGGGCCGCATCTGCCGCCTCAAGCAGCGGCATCAGGTGGCCTGTCAGAGCAAAGTGCGCCACAAAGTTCACCCCGAACTGGGTTTCGAACCCGTCGGCGGTTTGTCCCGCAGGCGGCACCATGACCCCGGCATTGTTGATCAGCAGGTCCAGCGTGACATGGCGGGTCTTGATGTGTGAGGCAAAATCCCGGACCGAGGCAAGCTGGTTCAGGTCGACAATGCCTGCCTCCAGGGACGCCGTGTTGGTCTGATCCTTGATCCGGGCCATGGCCTCGGCCACCTTGTCGGGGTTACGCCCCGCGACAATCACCTGATAGCCCTGTGCGGCCAGCGCCGAGGCCATTTCGAACCCAAGCCCGGTATTGGCGCCGGTAATCAGGGCTGTTTTCTTTGCGGTGTTCATGAGACCATATGCCTTGTTCCAGAAAGTCGCGGGATGTTGTCCGCTTCTGGTGTCATGAGACCAGAGACACGCAGTGCCCACCAGTACGGACATTTTTGATACCGCCCCAAGATCGGAGAGACCCTGTGACGCCTCCCAGTTTCTGTGCCACTGCCTATGTTCTGCATCTGCTCTCGGGGCGCTGGAAGTTTCAGATCATGCATTGGTTGCTGCAGAAACCCTGTCGGTTCAATGAATTGCAGCGGTTGTTGGGGGATGTGTCGCATCGGACCCTGTCCCGGCAGCTGAAGCAGATGACCGAGAGCGGGCTGGTTCTGCGCCATGACCATCAGACCGTGCCGCCGCATGTGGAGTACCGGCTTTCGCAGATGGGAGAGAGCCTGCGGCCGGTTCTGTGTGCGATGCATGACTGGGGCACGGCGCAGGGGATCGACGGGCACGCCGCGGACGGTGAGGGCCAGGCCAGCTTAACCTGAGCAACCTGTTACCTTTGGGCCAAGTTTTGGGTGGGACGGGTGCCAGTGGCTTGCATTCATCCGCCCGGCTCGCTAGCAGGGGCACGACTGTTTTTGAGGGCCCCGGACATGGAAGAGCTGCGCAACAAATATATCGAGGCGATTGCCGCTGCTGCCGATGAGGCCGCGCTGGAAGAGCTGCGGGTGCAGGCCGTGGGCAAAAAGGGCGAAGTGTCCTTGAAAATGCGCGAGCTGGGCAAGATGACCCCGGAAGAACGCCAAGAGGCAGGCCCAGCGCTGAACGCGCTGAAGAACGAGATCAACTCGGCCCTGGCCGCGCGCAAGGTGTCGCTGGCGGATGCCGCGCTGGAAGAACGTCTGAAAACCGAATGGCTGGACGTGACCCTGCCGGGACGCGCCCGTCGTCAGGGCACCATTCACCCGGTCAGCCAGGTGATGGAAGAGGTCACCGCGATCTTTGCCGATATGGGCTTTGCCGTGGCCGAAGGGCCGCAGATCGAGACCGACTGGTACAACTTTGATGCGCTGAACATCCCCGGCCACCACCCGGCACGGGCCGAGATGGACACGTTTTACACGCACCGCGCCGAGGGCGACAATCGCCCGCCGCACGTGCTGCGGACCCATACATCTCCGGTGCAGATCCGGACCATGGAAAAGACCGGCGCGCCGATCCGCATCATCTGTCCGGGCCGCGTCTATCGCGCCGATTATGACCAGACACACACGCCGATGTTCCACCAGGTCGAAGGTCTGGCGCTGGGCAAGGACATCTCGATGGCCAACCTGAAATGGGTGCTGGAAGAGTTCTTCTCGGCCTTTTTCGGCACCCATGTGGAAACCCGTTTCCGCGCCTCGCACTTCCCGTTCACGGAACCCTCGGCCGAGGTCGATATCCAGTGTTCCTGGGAAGGGGGCACTGTGAAAGTGGGTGAAGGGGACGACTGGCTCGAGGTTTTGGGCTCGGGCATGGTGCACCCCAAGGTTCTGGAAGCGGGCGGGATCGATCCGAATGAATACCAAGGCTTTGCCTTTGGCATGGGGATCGACCGGCTGGCGATGCTGAAATACGGCATTCCGGACCTGCGCGCCTTCTTTGATTCAGACCTGCGCTGGTTGCGCCACTATGGGTTTGCGTCGCTCGATCAGCCGACGCTGCATGGTGGTTTGTCGCGGTAGGACGGACGTTCAGCGATGGGATATGACTTGTGGGCTTCCATGGCGCTGCTGCCTGTCTTGCACTACGCCCTCTGGGTTTCCAGAGACTATCGAAAGCGCAAACAGTTTTGGGAAGAGCTGAGCGCGCTAGGTGTTGCTGAGCTACATCGAGAATTTGATGCCGATATTGCGCGGCTGATCGCCTTCAGGTTTGCGGAAAAAAGAACGCGCGAGAACGTACGGCAAGCTGAACGTGCCTTGGTGCGCGCAACAGTGCTGCGTGAGGTGATTACTCACAAGACACGAAGCGGACCCATGCCGACCTACCTCAAATCCAGAAAACAAGTTTTGGGCTTGTCAAAGCGTTTGTCTCAAAATGTCACCTCGTAGGTCGGACAAGATTGTCCGACCTACCCCAACGCCGCCTTCTGACCACCCGATGTCGCAGGTGACTGGGATTCTTGGGGAGGCCACGCTACCCTTCTGAGCAAAGAAGGAGCGCCCGCATGACCCAAATCCTCATCATCGAAAGCAACTCGGCTGACCTTTTGGCGCAGGGCAAATCTGCCTCGGGGTTCTTCTTGCGGACCTTCATGGCATTGGACCCGTCGATGACGATCAAGGTGGCGTGCCCCTACGCCGGTCCATTGGCAGATGATATCTACGACGGTGTGGATGGCGTGGTTTACACCGGGTCCGGGGTCGACTGGGCGACCAATGCGCCCGAGGCCGCGCCGCTGCGTGCAGAGATGGAGCGCACGTTTCAACAGAACCGTCCGGTCTGGGGCTCGTGCAACGGGTTGCAACTGGCCGCTGTGGTGCTGGGCGGCGATGTAGGTGCCTCGCCCAATGGGTTCGAGATCGGCCCGGCCAAGAACATCACCCGTTCAGACCCTGGCGCGGCCCATGCGATGATGGCAGGGCGTGTGGATGGCTGGGCGGTGCCCTGTGTCCATCGCGACGAGGTGCAAAAGCTGCCCGAGGGCGCGACCCTGATCGCGGGCAACCCGCATTCACCGGTGCAGGCCATGGTCTACGAGGCGGGCGGTGTCGATTTCTGGGGCACGCAGTATCACCCCGAGATGAGCATGGCCGACGTTGCCGCTTCGACCGGCGGAAAGGGTCTGTTCAGGGACGGTCAGGATTTGACCGCGGATCTTGCCGTGGCAGACACGGATGACGCCGCCGCCGCACGTCTGGGCACATCCACGTCTGATCTGACATTGGACACCCGCGCGCGCGAGCTGATCAACTGGCTCGCACATGTAAAGGCGCGGTGAACGCCGAGCGCTCTCAAAAGGCGAACTTGACAGTCTTTGCACAGCGGACCGATGTTGATGCGGTGAAAGAACACCTCTTTCACGGTCACTGTCGAAAATGGCGAAGGTTGAGAAATGCTATTGTGTCATAGACTGTATTGGCTGCTTTCAATTTGGCTGGTTATGACCTTTCCCGGCCCTTCTTCTGCACTTACCTGTGGGTTCCACGAGGATGAAATCTCGCTTCCCGGGCTGGATGGGGCTTCCCCCTATGTCAAGCAAGTACAGTTTTTGGGAAGAAAGGCATTGCAGGGGAACGGCAGCGAGTTCCTTGTTTTTGGGACGTTTTCCAAGCAGAGCGAAAAGCCATTCATGCATGACGTTGAACATCCATTGCGGCAAGAACGCCTTGCTGAGGGGGATCAATGGGAGAAAGAGATTTCAGGCTCGGTAGCCTATGTCTATACGCATGAACTCAAGTTTCAGGGCGTCAGGTTGATGGCTGAGGGTGTTGAGCCTTTTGAAACCGATGAAACCTATCTCATGGTCTGGTCCGATATGGGCTATCTGTCCCGCCTCCCGCCGCTCGGTGTTCCTGTTGCCGGGGTGTTATCGATGCGTCGTGATGAGCTTGTCCCGTTCGGAGTGCCAGCGGGCGCCTGTCCCTTGTTCCACGAAATCACACAAGACGAGTTTGACCGGGTCGTTCACTGTGTGTTGGATGGTGCGTGTTGAGATAAACGCGCCCCACGCCGGATCAGGTCCGGGAAAAGGTTACGCAGCTTCGGCGCTTTCGCCAGCCATTTTCCGGGCGATGTCGGTCATGCGGCGGATGCGGTTTTCCTTGTCCGGGTTGATGATGCCGCGCACTTTCTTTGCGACCATGCCGGACATGATCTTGCCCATCAGCTTGGGCGATTTGGGCACGGTGATGCGCATTTTGACCAATGACCCTTCGCCCATCTCGACAATCTCGTCCGTTTCCAGCATCGACATGCCCATGGGCATATTATAGCGCCCGGTGACATATTCGCCGGGATACCAGTCGATGATTTCGAACGGGAAGACATCGTCGCCATGGTGGCAATGATACAGCGCGCCCGGCTCGATCTTGCCCTTGTTGGTGTCAAACAGCTCGACCTGATCGGCCGCCAGCCATTCCATGCGCAAATCCGGGCGGGTGCAGATGGTAAAGGCCACGTCCGGGGATACCGGCAGCGGGATGATCCACTCTTCGATCAGCAGGTCATCACCGGTCTCGACAAAGGTGCGTTCCGATCCACGCCGCCGCTCCCATGCGGCGCGCATATCACGCACGACGAACTCGACCTCGCCGATATGTTCTATGTCCTCGGTGTGGAACTCTTTCTCGTCGAAATACTCGGCCATATCCATGGCCCGGATCGCGTCGCATGTGATCAGCGTATAGGCATTGAGGCCGGTGTTTTTCTTGACGTCGTTTTTCAACAGGCGAAAGGCGGTGATCACATCCTGCCCGGCCAGTTCCTGACGGTCTCCGGTTTCCTGAATGATGCAATCGCCATAGTGCACCACGATCTTCAACTCGAGCGCGCCAACGTTCGAGCAGGCGTCACAGGGGCAGCTGGAGTTGATCAGCATCTTTTCCTTGGCGCGGGCAAAGACACAATAGAGCTGCTCCGAAAAATCGAGGATGAACTGCTTGGTCATCACTTCGCTTTCGAAAGCATAGGCAAAGACCGCATCCCCCTGCAGGCCGGAAACGGCCAGCGGCGCCCGGATGGCAGGGACCAGATCGCCGAACAGGGATTCCAGAATATCCTTGGCATGTTGGATCGGCGTTTCCGCCATGAACTTGGTGTATCCGGAAATATCGGCAATCACGAAATACGCTGATTGCACACCTTTGTCGGCTTTGGCCATGTCTCTCTCCCCGTTCTGCGCAGGGTCAGTATGCGTCAGAGTGGGGAATTCTCAAAGCGTCTCGGAGTTTAGGGCAGATTACACGCAGGCAGGTTACGTGCTGCGCGCCAATCGCAACAGCGCCGCCCCCAGCAATGTGACGAAGGTGGCAATCACCTTTGCAAGGTTCAGCTTTTCCTTGAGGAAAAATACGCCGATCAGCAGGGCAAAGACGATGCTGGTCTCGCGCAGCGCTGTGACCAGCGCAATCGGCGCCTGGGTAAAGGCCCATGTGACAAGGGCATAGGCGACAAAGGATGCGCCTCCGCCGACGAAAAACATCATGCGCCCGTGGCGTGCCATGTTGGTCAGGGTGATGGGCCGGACCCACAGCAGGAACGCCAGCGTCAGAATGGCGTTGCCGATAGCAAGCCAGGCGTAATACCCGACCGGGCTGCCCGCCAGCCGTGCGCCGATGCCATCCACCAGCGAGTAGGAGGCGATGAACATGCCGGTCACCAGTGCAAAGAGGGCTGCGGGCCTATTGCGCAGCCCATCCGCCCGCCGTGTCAGCGACAGGCTCAGGATGCCGACGCCGATAATCAGGATGGCGGCGATTTCCATCGGCGCCAGCGCGACCCCCAGCATCGTGACCGAGACCAGCGCCACGATCAGCGGCGCGGAGCCCCGCGCAATCGGGTAAACCTGGGTCAGGTCTCCGACGCGATACGATTGCAGCAGGAACAGCTGATAGCCAAGATGCAGCAGAATGCCGACCGCCAGATACCCGAAACTCTCCGGCGCAGGCGCGGGCACGAACAACAGCGCGATCAGGGCAAAGGGCACATGTCCCAGAACCACGGCCCCCAACCCGAGGTACTTGTCAGCCCCGCCCTTGACCAGTGCGTTCCACGATGCGTGCAGGATGGCGGCGCCGATGACGGCCAGAAATACAGTGGTGGACATGGGGGCCTCTTCAACTCGATTCGAAGACGCTAGTCCGCCATTCGATCAAAGACAATCGCCCTGGTGCATCTTACTGTTCAATGACAGTGATAGGGTTGTGAGCCGGCGTGACAGCATTGACCCGGAGGCGAGCTTTTTCGGCACCCGCCGCTATGCGCTATGGTGAGTTCGGGATTGTTCAGGGACAAGCTTTTGGCAGACGCAAGAGCTGGAGAGAGGGTTGTCGCTAGCGCGGCCCCAAGAACAACAGTCAACAAAATCTTCATTTTAAATACACCTTTTAATTGCATTAACGATTCGTTAATAATGGTTAACGTTGCACAAAAGATGGCGCTGATGCAAATATGGTGGCCTTCTAAGGGCTACCGGAACGCTCATTCAATGGCTGTTCTCGCAATGCACTCTTTCCCCCCTGCGCCATATCCGGTAAACGCCTGTCTGACCCAAGTTTGACTGGCGGAAAAGCGTATGAAATTCACTCTCTCCTGGCTGAAGGATCACCTTGATACCGAGGCGAGCCTTGACGACATCCTCTATGCCCTGACCGATCTGGGCCTTGAGGTCGAAGAGGTCTCGAACCCTGCCGAGCGACTGAAGGACTTTACCATCGGCAAGGTGCTGCATGCCGAAAAGCACCCCGATGCGGACAAGCTGCGCGTTTGCAAGGTGGCCACCGATGAGGGCGAATTGCAGATCATCTGCGGCGCGCCGAATGCGCGCGAGGGCATCACCGTGGTTGTCGCCAAGCCGGGCGTCTACGTGCCTGGCATCGACACCACCATCGGCGTGGGTAAGATCCGGGGCATCGAAAGCTTTGGCATGATGGCCTCCGAGCGCGAGATGGAGCTGTCGGACGAGCATGACGGCATCATCGAATTGCCCTCGGGCGAAGTGGGTGACCGGTTTGTCGATTGGCTGGCTGAACACGATCCTGCCAAGGTGGACGCGGTGATCGAGATCGCCATTACCCCGAACCGCCCCGATGCGCTGGGCGTGCGTGGCATTGCGCTGGACCTCGCGGCACGGGGCCTGGGCACGATGAAACCTGCGCCGGTGGAAAAGGTTGCGGGCACCTTCCCCAGCCCGATCACCATTTCGATTGACGAAGACACCCGTGAAAACGGCTGCGAGGTGTTTGCCGGACGTCTGATCAAGGGCGTCAAGAACGGCCCCAGCCCGGCGTGGCTGCAGGACCGTCTGCGCGCCATCGGCCTGCGACCGATCTCGGCATTGGTGGACATCACCAACTTTTTCACCTTTGACCGCAATCGCCCGCTGCACGTGTTTGATGCGGATAAGGTGAACGGCAACCTGCGGGTGCACCGCGCCGAGGGCGGCGAGACCCTCGTGGGGCTGGACGAAAAAGAATACACCTTTTCCAAGGGTCAGGTGGTGATTTCTGACGACACCGCGATTGAATCGATTGCCGGTGTGATGGGCGGTCTGGCGACGGGCTGTACCCACGAGACCACCAATGTGTTCCTCGAAGCCGCTGTCTGGGACACCATCCAGATCGCCTATACCGGCCGTGCGCTCAAGATCAATTCAGACGCCCGCTATCGCAACGAACGCGGCATTGATCCGGGCTTCAACATGGATGCCATCGAACTGGCCACCAGGATGATCATGGACCTCTGCGGTGGTGAGCCGTCGGATGTGGTTGTGGCTGGCGAAGTGCCTGACACCGCGCGGGCCTATAAGCTCGACACCGACCGCGTGCAGTCGCTGGTGGGCATGGAAATCCCCGCCGAGCAGCAGATAAAAACCCTGACTGCGCTGGGCTTTGTTGTCGAGGGCGACATGGCGCATGTCCCCAGCTGGCGTCCCGACGTCCAAGGCTCTGCCGATCTGGTGGAAGAGGTGGCGCGTGTCGCCTCGCTCACCAAATTGCAGGGCAAGCCGATGGAACGCACCCAGGCCGGTGTGCCCGAGGTGATCCTGTCTCCGATGCAGAAACGCGAGCAGATCGCGCGGCGGACCACGGCGGCGCTGGGCTACAACGAATGTGTCACCTACAGCTTTATCGACCGCAAGTCGGCGGAACTGTTTGGCGGTGGCTCCGATGCGACCATGCTGGAGAACCCGATTTCCTCGGAAATGTCCCACATGCGTCCCTCATTGCTGCCCGGTCTGTTGCAGGCCGCCGCCCGCAACCAAGCGCGCGGTTTCATGGACATGGCGCTATTCGAATGTGGCGCGGTGTTCCACGGTGGCGAGCCGGGTGAGCAGGAAAACATCCTGACAGGCATCCTTGTGGGCCGCACCGTGGCCAAGGACATCCATGGCGAGAGCCGTGGCGTCGACCTCTACGACGCCAAGGCTGACATGGAAGCGGTGATGAACGCCCTCGGCGCGCCGACCAAGCTGACCTATAACCGCGGCACCAACGGCTGGTGGCATCCGGGCCGCAGCGCCAAGGTGGGTCTGGGCCCGAAAAAGGTTCTGGGCGCCTTTGGCGAGCTGCACCCCAAGGTGCTGGCCGAGATGGACGTCAAAGGGCCGGTTGTGGCCTTTGCCATCCACACCGCCGAGATCCCCCTGCCGCGCAAGAAATCGGCAAGCCGGGGTGCTGTCACCATGAACGACCTGCAGGCGGTCGAGCGTGACTTTGCCTTTGTCGTCGACAAGGGTGTCGAGGCGATCAACCTCGTGAATGCCGCCGCCGGTGCCGACAAGGCGCTGATCGAAGACGTCCGCGTGTTTGACGAATTCATCGGTGGCAGCTTGGGCGAAGACAAGAAATCCATCGCCGTCACCGTGCGTCTGCAACCGACCGAAGCAACGCTGAAAGAGGCGGATATCGAAGCGGTGGCCGCCAAGATCGTCGAAAAGGTCAGCAAGGCGACCGGCGGCGAATTGCGCGGCTGATCCCGTGACCGGATTTGAGATACGAAGGGCCGTTCCTGCCGAAGGAGCGGCCCTTTGTGCTTTGCTGGAAGCCTCTTACCAGCCCTACCGTGACCGCGGCATTGCCCTGCCGGATGTGACCGACGGGCTGGACGCGGAAATCGCCGCCGGGCGGGTCTGGGTCGCGACCCAAAACAGGGACATCCTCGGCCTGTTGAACCTCTCAGTGACTCCGCCGCATGCACATCTGATCAACGTCGCTGTGTCGGCCAAGTCCAAGGGGCAGGGGGTTGGTGGGGCTTTGATCCGCCACGCCATCGCTTGCGCAGAAGGGGCCGGGTGCATCGCGCTCGACCTTGGAACCCATGCGGATCTGTCCGAAAATATCTCGCTTTATCAGCATCTTGGATGGGACATCATCGAACAGGATATGCAGCGCGTGCGCATGCGGCGCATCCTCGACCGTGGCGCTTGAACAACACCTGTCGCGACGATGACCCATTAGGGGGTTGAGCCGCGCCGCCCCCATTTTGTATGTCAGCCCCCCGCAACGACCCCAATTCCGGGGTGGAGAACCTGTGATGAGAAACACACCGATACCACAACTGCGCAATCGCAGTTTACGCATCCCCGCTCTCTAGTTGCCCGTGGTTGACCCGCGGGCGTTGACGCCTGTTGGGACAATCACCATGAAATCGACTGACATTACCCATGTCCGGCAGATGCTGCCGGAGACCATTCCATTCCCGTATTACGCGGACCGCGAAAGCCCCTGGTTGCTGGCGCAGCTGATGGCACGGCGTGCGCGTGTTTCTGACCTGCGCAACGGTCCGGCGGCCAAGCTGCTGGCCCGCCCGTTGGTTCAGCCGCTTGTCGCCGGCTGCGGCGGCGAGTTGCGCCAGCGTGACGTCATCGCACTGGCCTATGCGCAAGAGGCGATTGGCTTTCAGGACATGTCGCGGCCTGCACGTACCACGCTGGACGACGTCTATGGTGCCGACTGGCTTGGCTTTACCCTGACCTTTGGTGCCTGGGGGACTGACGAACCCGCCCACTGGGCGCAGATGTCGCGCGACGGGGGCAACCTCGTCCTCCAGCTGGGGTTCCCTGCGGATCATGCAGAGGTGATGGGCAAGTACCTTGAGCCGGACACCCGTCGCAAGTTCGAGGACAGCTATCACCCCGTGCGTCTGACCGGGGCACCAACGCTGGCCTGGGCGCGGCTGGACATCGACATGGACCAGGGCGTGGCGCTGATCGAAGAAATCCAGTGTGACTGGCTGCGCAACGTCCGTGACCAGCTGCGTTTCCTCGAAGACGAGCCGGAACGCAGCCGCGAGGCCCGCTCGACGCGGCTGTACGATGCCCATCTGCGGCAACGCTATGGTCGCGGCTGGTCGCGGGCGATGCTGTTGTCCACGCTGTTAGTGCTGCGGGATTACCTGGGCATTCGCGACGTGTTCATGCACCGGTTTGACCCCGGAAACGTGCTGAAATGCATGGATGGCGATTGCCCGCCGGTCTCGCTCTATCGCGACCTGCCCAAGGCATTCTGCTTTGCGCCGACCAAAGAGGCGCCGGGCTTTCTGGAACGCCTGCGCCGCCGCGACCTTGCCATCCTGCGGCAGGCCGGGCCGGTGTTCTGGCGGTTGCAGATATGACACCAGGGCGCGCTCCGCCGGGGCGCGCCCTACCGGGTCGCCAGATAGTCGGCCAACAGATCCCAGACCAGCCGGATGCGACGACTTGTGTGCAGCTCGCGGTGAGTGGTCAGCCACACAGGATAGGTGAACGGCGGGGCATCCGGCAGAACCCGGACCATCTCTGCAAAGCCTGCGGCGATGCCATCATCCATCACACCGATCCCGAATCCCTGCCGCACGTACTCCCACGCTGCGACACCGTTGGAACACCCCAGCCGGAAATTGTCGCGGCTGAGCGGCAGGCCAAGCGGCACCAGATACCCAAGCATCTGTTCCGGGTCTCCGAAGCTGATGAAGTCATGCGCGCTGAGGTCGGTCATGGTTTCCGGCGTGCCGCGCCGTGCGAGATAGTCCTTGGCGGCATAGAAATGCCCCGTCGATTCCTTGATGAGCCGCGCGATCAGGTCGGGCTGTTCAGGCCTCAAGTGGCGAATGGCAATGTCGGCATCCCGGCGTAGGATGTCCTTGACGTCATCCGAGGCGACAATCTCGATCTCAAGCTTTGGCGCCTGCTCGCGCAGTTGTCGCAGAAAGCCCGCCAGCCCATAGGTCGACATCACATCGCTTGCGGTGATCCGCACCAACCCGTCGATCGATTGCGAAAGCCCCGCGGCCATCAGCGAAATCCGCCCCGCCGCCTCGCCCATGCTGCGCGCATGTTCCAGCAACTCCGTGCCCGCGCGCGTCATCTGTAACGAGCGCCCGACACGTTCGAACAGCAGGATGCCCAGCTCTTGCTCCAGCGCCGCGACCTGACGGCCGACCGTGGGCTGTGTCATGCCCAGATCGCGCGCAGCCCCTGACAGGCTGCCCGCCTCTGCCGTCGCCAGAAAGGCGCGTATCTTGGCCCAATCGGCCCGATCCGAAGGTTTATTCATGCATTAATGTATAAGCGAAGCGCAGAATTCGGCAATTTCTATTGTCTGGCTGCATAAGTAGATTGCGGCCAAAGGAGAACCATCATGCGTACCGACGCCAATTTCTGGACCAAAATCGCGCCCAAATACGCCCGCAACGATATTCGCGATATGGAGGCTTACGAATACACTCTCGGTCGCACGCGGTCTTACCTGCGCGACACGGATAGCGTGCTCGAGGTCGGCTGCGGAACCGGCTCGACCGCGCTGTTGCTGGCGCCTTCGGTTGCCCGGATCACCGCCAGTGACTTTGCCGAGGGCATGTTGGAGATCGGGCGTGACAAGGCCCGCACCCAAGGCGTCGACAACATCACCTTCGCCAATATCGACGTGGCCGACCCGGCTCTTGACCAGTCTTACGATGCCATTCTTGGTTTCAATCTGTTCCACCTGATCAGGGATCTCGACGCATCACTGGCCGACGTCCACAAGGCCCTGAAGCCCGGCGGAATGTTTATCTCGAAAACACCCTGTCTGGCGCAGGGTGGGTTGGGGTTCAAATTTGGCCTGCTAAAGTTGATGATCCCGCTGATGCAGCTGCTGGGCAAGGCACCCTTTGTCAAAATGCTGACCATCCAAGAGCTTGAAACCGCGGTGACCAACGCCGGGTTCGAGATCATCGAAAGCGGCAATTTCCCGGCGAAACCCCCGTCGCGATATCTGGTGGCGCGGCGAAAGTAAGGGCGGGTGCTTCTGGCGGAGAAGCCGCTGGGAAGTTCGCGTGGCTTGCCTTGTGTGGTGTCTCGTCGCTAACCTCCATTTCATAAGCCAACAGATATCAGTGTTGTACCGCCGCTTGGCGGATGAGGATTACTTGAACGCAAAAGGATTGGGGGGACGCATGTCAGAGAATGAAATCACGCGCCGCACGTTCAACGCGGGAGTCACTGCCGCAGCCGCATTGACGGCTACGGGAACATCAGGCGCGGCGGTCGCCAGCATCAGAGAAGTCTTTGATGTGGTCCTGAACAATGGGCGGGTGATGGACCCGGAAACCCAGCTGGACCGGGTGGCGAACGTGGGGATCAAGGACGGCAAGATCGCTGCGATAACCTCGCAAGGATTGGAGGGCGGTCGGCAGATCGACTGTACGGGGCATGTGGTCTGCCCGGGATTCATCGACACGCACTACCACTGGCCACGCCCGATGGGAGACAAGCTGGCGCTGCGTGATGGCAGAACTACGGTTATGGACCTTGAGATGGGGACTCTCGGCACTCTGGTGGACGATTGGTATGCTGAGCGTGCGGGTACCAATCAGATCAACTATGGCTGTGCCTCGGCGCATGAATTTGCTCGGGCGTTGGTGCTGGACGGTATCACCACGCCGGACACACCCGAGGCGATGAACCATCGCGGCACACAGAAAACCGGTTGGTCGCTGACGCAACCCGACATTGCGCAGGGCAATGACATCCTGAAGGTGATCGACGCCGGCATGGCTGCCGGAGCGGTCGGGATGGGGTCGACGTTGGGATACATGCGCGACGGGGTTTCGGCGCGGGAAGCCTTTGAGGTCCAGCGCGTCGCGGGGGCCTATGGGCGTCCGTCGGCCTTTCATTTCCGCAATACCCCCGGCACCGACACACAGGAGGCCAACGGCATTCAGGAGCTTCTGTCAAATGCGACCGCCCTGGGGGCGCCTGCGATTGCCTGCCACTTCAACAATCCTGGCTACAACTTTGTACATGAGCTGCTGACCCGGCTACGCGGCCAGGGCCACAATGTCTGGGGAGAGCTTTATCCCTATACCGCTGGCTCGACGGCATTGAACGCGGTGTTTCTGGAGCCGGAGGTGTGGCAGGATCAGCTCGGCTATCGCATTGACGAAACCGTACAGGATGCGCTGACGGGGGAGTTCTATACGGCGGAAACCCGCAAGGAGATGATGCAACAGGAGCCTGGGCGGCTGGTTCTGGTGCACAAGATGCCGGAGAGCGCTGTGGTCGATTGGTTGAAGATGCCGGATGTCGCGATTGCTTCGGATGCGATGCCGATCATCGGGCAGGAAATCGCCTGGGATACACCCTATGAAGACCTGCCCAACACGCACCCGCGCGGGGCCGGATCTTTTGCACGTGCGCTGCGGATAGGGCGCGAGAATGGCATCCCACTAATGCAAAGCATTGCGCAGCTGAGCTACAACTCGGCCAAGCCGTTGGGGGACACCGGGTTGAAGTCGATGCAGGTGCGGGGACGGCTGCAAGAGGGCATGGTGGCCGATGTCACGGTATTCGATCCCGCAACGGTCACCGATCAGGCGACCTATACCCAAGGTGCGCTGCCCTCGACCGGGATACCTTATGTCATTGTGAATGGTGCGGTGGTGGTGGACAATAACGAGGTGCTGCAAGGCGTGACGCCGGGGCAGCCCATCCGCCATGACCCGCAGGACAGTCTTTTTACGCCGCTGGACGCGGAGGCGTGGTCGCGCAGCTATTATTTCGTGCCGCAGGATTTTGGCGGCGGTGTACCGAACACGCAACCCGTTTACGGAAAGAACGTGATTACCTGCTGCGGATAGAGTGCCAGCATATGCAGGTGCAAAGAAAAGCCCTACGGTACCGTAGGGCTTTTCTTTGCACGGTTGCGCCATTACTCACAAGATTAATCAGTTTTTCAGGAGGGGCCGACATGAGCTTGAACATTTATCTTTCCGGCGAGATACATACCGATTGGCGCGAGCAGATCATCGACGGCTCGGCCGGGCTGGACGTCACTTTCAACGCACCCGTCACCGATCACGACGCCAGCGACGATTGCGGTGTGGCCATTCTGGGGGGTGAGCCGAACAAGTTCTGGCATGACCACAAGGGCGCCAAGGTCAACGCGATCCGCACACGCAAGGGCATCGAAGACGCCGATATCGTGGTGGTGCGCTTTGGTGAGAAGTACAAACAATGGAACGCCGCCTTTGACGCGGGCTATGCCGCTGCCCTGGGCAAGTCGATCATCGTTCTGAACCCGCCCGAGCACCAGCACGCCCTGAAAGAGGTTCACGCCGCAGCGCTTGCCGTGGCCCAAGAGCCGAAACAGGTCGTCGAAATCCTGCGTTACGTGCTGACCGGGTCGCTGCCCGGCTAGGGGGTGGCGTCGCGTCACGCTTGATTGACCACTCTCCCTCGTTACGCTTTCGCGCAGAGGGAGAGAACGACATGGAATTTGACTATGTGATTGCGGGCGGTGGCTCGGCGGGCTGTGTGCTGGCCGCGCGGCTCAGCGAGGATCCGGATGTGTCGGTGTGCCTGCTTGAGGCGGGCGGCAAGGGAGAAGACCTCTTGATCCGCGCACCGGCACTGGTGGCGGCGATGATCTCGGGGCGGCCCAAGATCAACAACTGGGCGTTTCATACGGAACCGCAACCCGAACTGAACGGGCGGCGCGGGTTTCAGCCCCGTGGCAAGGCGCTGGGCGGATCCTCAGCGATCAACGCCATGCTCTATGTGCGCGGGCACCAGTCGGACTATGACGATTGGGCCAACCTGGGCTGCGAGGGCTGGGACTGGAAAAGTGTCCTGCCCTATTTCCGCAAATCCGAGGGCCACGTGCATGGCGCGGATGATCTGCATGGCGCCGACGGGCCATTGCAGGTGCGCGACCAATCGGCACCGCGCGCGATTTCCAAGGCCTTCGTTGATGCGGCGGGCGAGATGCAGATCCGCGCAAACGACGACTTTAACGGGGCCGAGCAGGAAGGTGCCGGTCTTTATCAGGTCACGCAGTTCCACAAGGGCAAGCGCGAAGGCCAACGGTGTTCCGCCTCGGCGGCCTATCTGCGCAACGTCGGCGGGCGGTCCAACCTCAGCATCATGACCCGCGCCCATGTGCGCCGCGTGACGTTCGACGGCACACGGGCGACCGGCGTCGAGTTTCGGCAGGGCCGCAAGCTGCAACAGGCCAAGGCACGGCGCGAGGTGATCCTGTCCGGCGGCGCCTTTGGATCACCGCAGATGCTGTTGCTGTCGGGGATTGGCCCGCGTGACGAACTGGCCGCACAGGGGATCACCGTTGTGCACGAGTTGCCCGGCGTCGGACAGAACCTTCAGGACCACCTCGATTATGTCATCAGCTACCACTCCCGGCGCAAGGATGTGGTCGGGCTCAACCCGCGTGGGCTTTGGGATCTCGGCAAGGCCGGGCTCAATTGGAAGCGTCAAAAGGGTGGCGAGTTCTCGACCCCCTTTGCCGAGGGCGGTGCGTTTTTCAAATCCGACCCGAGTATCGCACGGCCCGATCTGCAATTGCATTTCGTGGTGGGGATCGTGGACGACCACATGCGCAGGATTCATCTGAAACATGGCTATTCCTGCCACGTCTGCGTGTTGCGGCCCCACAGCCGTGGCCATGTCGGGCTGAATTCGCCCCGGGCCGAGGATGCGCCGCGGATCGACCCCAAATTCCTGAGTGATCCGCGTGACCTTGATCTGTTGAAAAAAGGCGCGCGGATGATGGAGGGCATTCTCGAGGCAGCCCCCCTGGCCCCCTGGCGCGGCAAACGGCTCTATGCGCAGGATGGCAGCGACGCGGCGCTCGAGGCGGATATCCGGGCGCGGGCGGACACGATCTATCACCCGGTGGGCACCTGCAGGATGGGTGCCGACGACATGGCCGTCACCGACCTCCAAGGGCGCGTGCATGGCGTCACGGCTTTGCGCGTGGTGGATGCCTCGCTCATGCCCACCCTTGTCGGTGGCAACACCAATGCGCCCACCATCATGATGGCCGAAAAGATCGCAGATCAGATGCGCAATCCCGCCTGAGCCTTCTTTTGGCCGAAAATATCCTCGGGGGTGAATTGCCCCATAGGGGCAAGAGGGGGCAGACAGCCCCCACTCTCCCTTACGGTCTGGGCGGTGTATTGCGGCCTTTTTCCACCGCAGGGCGCGCCATGAAGCGGTCGATATAGGCGGTCACATTGGCGAAGTCCGCCAGCCCGACAACCTCGGTCGCGCCATAGAAATCCAGCGCCGCCAGCCATGGGGCCAGCGCGATATCGGCAATCGAATAGTCCCCCGCGATCCAGTCCTGCCCCTCGAGCTGCTGGTTCACCACGTTGAGCAGCCGCTTGGCCTCGGCGACATAGCGCTCGCGCGGACGCGGGTCTTCGATATCGGCCCCGGCAAACTTGTAAAAGAACCCCAATTGGCCAAACATCGGCCCAACGCCGCCCATCTGGAACATCAGCCACTGAATCACGCGGGCCTTGTCGGCGGCGGTCTTGCCGATCAGCTTGCCGGTCTTTTCGCCCAGGTAAATCAGGATCGCGCCGCTTTCGAACAGCGCCACAGGTTCCCCATCCGGCCCGTTGGGGTCAAGGATGGCCGGAATCTTGTTGTTGGGGTTGAGCGCCAGGAACTCTGGGCTCTTCACCTCGGCATCCGAAAGACCGACCAGATGCGCCTCATAGGGCAGGCCAATCTCTTCCAGCATGATCGACACTTTCACACCATTGGGCGTCGGAAAGGCATAAAGCTGCAGGATATCGGGGTTTTCAGCGGGGTATTTCGAATTGATCGGGTGGTCTGTCACAAAGCTCATCACGCGTCTCCTCATCATCGCTCAGGAGGGAAACATATGTGCTTTTTCCCATCACACCAGAGCCATATGCGTGCAAAAGACAACATGTTAACCTGCGCCAGCGCAGAGAGAACAAAGATATGCGCGAACAGGGAGAAGGAGAAAAATATGCTTCAGGAGTTCCGGGATTTCATTGCCAAGGGCAATGTGATGGACATGGCCGTGGGGATCATCATCGGGGCCGCCTTTACGGCCATCGTCAAATCCATGGTCGGTGATCTGATCAATCCGTTTGTGGGATTGTTCATGGGCGGCGTGGATTTCACCAACCTCTACGTCGTCCTTGCAGGAGACGTGGCCGACGGCACCAGCCTGTCTGCAGCACGAGAGGCCGGGGCCGCGGTCTTTGCCTATGGCGCCTTCATCATGGCGGTGATCAATTTCCTCATCATCGCCTTTGTCGTCTTCATGCTTGTGCGCTACGTGAACAAGGTGAAAGAGGCCGCCGCCAAAGAGCAAGAAGAACCCGCACCGGCAGCCGAAGAACCCGCAGGCCCCAGCGAATTGGACGTTCTGCTGGAAATCCGGGATTCACTGAAGAAATAAGCGATCCCCACCCGTATTCATGGGAACAGCCCTTGCAGATCGGCGAGGGCTGTTTTTCATGGGGCAAACAGGAAACAACAGGATTCGAAACATGGATCAAGTGATTGAACAGGCGAACGCGCTCGGCCCGCTCGCGATGGCAACCATCAAGGCGCTGATCGTCATCGTTATCGGCTGGACCATGGCCGGCATGGTCGCCCGCGCCATCCGCAAACGCGTCAACGCCAGCGAAGAGATCGACAACACCCTTGGCAACTTTGCCGCCTCGATTGTGCGCTGGGCCATTTTGCTGATCGTATTGATCGCAGTGCTCGGGCTTTACGGGATCGAAGCAACCTCGCTCGTGGCCATGATGGGGGCCGTGACGCTGGCCATTGGACTGGCCTTGCAGGGCACGCTCAGCGATCTGGCCGCCGGGTTCATGCTGATCCTGTTCCGCCCCTACAAGCTGGGGCAATATGTCGACATCGGCGGCACCGCGGGCACGGTCAAGGACCTGAACCTCTTTGTCACCGAACTGGTGACCCCGGACAACGTGCAGATCATCGTGCCCAACGGTCAGGCCTGGGGCGCGATCATCACCAACTACTCGGCCCATGACACCCGCCGCGTCGACCTGGTGTTCGGCATCGACTATGGCGATGACGCCGACAAGGCGATGCGGATCATCCTGGATGTTGCCAAGGCAGATACCCGTTTGCTGAACGATCCCGAGCCCTGGGTGCGTGTCACCAACCTCGGTGACAGTTCGGTCGACATCACCGCACGCCTCTGGTGCAATGCTGCCGATTATTGGGATCTGAAATTCGAGCTGACCAAAGCTGTGAAAGAGGCCTTTGACAAAGACGGTATCTCGATCCCCTATCCCCACACCGTCATGGTGCAGCAGGGGTAGGAGTCGCTGCTCACACCTAGGGCTTCGGCCCAAAGGGTTTCGAAACCCTTTGGACAAGCAAATTCGAATTTGCTTGCGTGCGCGATTTCAAAGTCACCTGGTTCAAGCCGTTTCGAAACGGCTTGGCGCCCAAGGAGGAGCGTGACCAACATCGCATGCAAAGCGCTTACTCGGCCCGGATGATCTCGCTATAGGATTGTCCGGGCTGAAGACCTTGCGCTTTGGCGCTGATCGCTGCGCGGGCGCGGTAGTTGCCAAGCGGCGTGTCAAAGCCCAGCATATCCTGCTCAACCAGGTATTCCGGCAAGCCACCTGACAGGATAAAGCGCAGATCAAACGTGCGTCCGGGGTTGAAACTGCGCACCAGCCGATAAATGACCGAGGTGCAATTGGCGGTGATGGTGTTGTACCAGTACGGCTCTGCCGCCAGCTGGTTTGCCAGCCCGGCATAGGACAGGAACAATGCCTCTCGGGCCTCGGCATTCACGGTCAGCGGATAAAGGTAAACATCTTCGCGAGGGGTCCGCGCATTGGTGCGCAGATAGATCACATCCTCTTCGGTGGCGGCGATCAGCGACAGTTCGAACTGTTTGAACAACCCACCCAACTCCGAAAACGCCTCGCCCAGCTCTTTGCGGATCTCGACCGAGAACACCACCCGCTCGCCATCGGCAAAGCCAAAGCTCACCAGAACATGCGCGATCTTGTCGAGACCCCAGTAGCTCAGCGCCACATCCAGCGAGTCCAGCCTGTCCAGATCATAGGTCCGGCTTTCCCACCGCGCGTCAAAATCGTCCTGACTGCGCCAGACAAAGTTGCGCACATTGTGCAGCGTCACTTCCGAGCCATCAATCTCGGCGGTCAGGTTTTCCGCCAGTTCCGGCGCCCAGATCCGGTCGTTGCTGGGCTCGATGCCATTCCACCAGACCAGCACGGCAACCAGCGGCACCAGCGCCGCACCGACGTCGCGGGCGCGGTGGTCCGAAACCAGCACCACCCAGATCACAGCCAGAGCGATCAGCGCCGTAATCACCGTCGCGATCAGCCCTACATGAAACCACAGGGCAATCGCGGCCAGCCCATAGCCCGCTGCCAGCAACAGCACCACCACACCCAGCCCCAGTGTTTTCAAAACTTTTGTCACGCTGTACCCGCCCCGGACATCACCCGCCCGGTGTAGGCAAATCCCCTGCCCTTGGCAAAGGGAAAACCCCGGCGTCATCTTTTTGGAAATACTCGCAAAAACAAAGGCCGCCCCGAAGGGCGACCTTTTCTCAACAAGACAGGGAGGATGTCTTGTGGTTCAGGCTTTCAACGCCAGCGTTGGCGACAGCACATCCAGACCCAGGGCCTTGCCCACAGCGTAGTAGGTCAGCTGACCGGCGTGCACGTTCAGACCGTTGAGCAGATGCGGATCGTCCTCGCAGGCCTGACGCCAGCCCTTGTCGGCAAGCGCCAGCATGAAGGGCAGCGTGGCGTTGCCAAGCGCGATGGTCGAGGTGCGGGCAACAGCGCCCGGCATGTTGGCCACGCAATAGTGCATCACGTTGTCGACCTCATAGATCGGGTCGGCGTGGGTGGTCGCCTTGGAGGTTTCAAAGCACCCGCCCTGGTCGATGGCCACGTCCACGAGGGCCGCACCGGGCTTCATGGTCGACAGCTGCTCGCGGCTGATCAGCTTCGGCGCGGCTGCACCGGGGATCAGAACCGCACCGATCACCATGTCGGCGGTCTGGATCAGCTCTGCCGTGGCGCCAGCGGTCGAATACTGGTTCTTGAACGTGCCGCCAAAGACGTCATCGAGATAGCGCAGACGCGGCAACGAGCGGTCCAGCACGGTCACATCCGCGCCCATGCCCGCTGCGATCTTGGCCGCGTGGGTGCCGACGACACCGCCGCCGATCACCAGAACCTTGGCCGGGGCCACACCGGGGACGCCGCCCATCAGGACACCGCGGCCGCCATTGGCCTTTTGCAGGGTCCATGCGCCAACCTGCGGCGCCAGACGACCGGCCACTTCGGACATCGGCGCCAGCAGCGGCAGGCCGCCCCGGTCGTCGGTCACGGTTTCATAGGCAATCGCGGTACAGCCCGACGCCAACAGGTCATGGGTCTGATCGGGATCGGGGGCCAGGTGCAGATAGGTGAACAACAGCTGACCTTCGCGCAGCATCTTGCGCTCACCGGCCTGCGGCTCTTTCACTTTCACGATCATGTCTGCGGTGGCAAAGATTTCCTCGGCCGTGTCGATGATCGCGGCACCGGCGGCGAGGTAATCTTCGTCGGTAAAGCCCGAGCCCATCCCGGCACCGGCCTGAATGATGACGTCGTGACCATGAGCGACCGCCTCTTGAGCGGCGTTCGGGGTCATCCCGACGCGGAATTCCTGGGGTTTGATTTCAGTGGGGCATCCGATCTTCATCGCGCTTCCTCCCGTTAAGTCATTATCTGCGACCAGCTTGGGGGAGGTGCGATGAAATGTGCTGCATTTTTGAGCGAAATAAAAACATGCATTTCGAAGAATCTTCGACTATTTTGACCTGACACGCAAAAGGATGTCACAAAATGTCTCTTGATCAAACGGATCGTCGCATCCTTGGGGTGTTGCAAAAGAAGGGTCGAATCTCGAATGCGGACCTGTCCGAGCGGGTGAACCTGTCGCAATCTGCTTGTCACAGGCGGGTGCAACGGCTGGAATCCGACGGCTATATCCGCGACTACGTGGCCTTGCTGGACGCCCGCAAGATGAGCGTTCCGACCACGGTGTTTGTCGAGATCACCCTCTCGGGTCAGGCGGATGAGGTGCTGGAGGCCTTCGAGAAAGCGGTGTCGCGGATACCGGATGTTCTGGAGTGTCACCTGATGGCCGGGTCCGCGGATTACATTCTGAAAGTGGTGGCCGAGAACACCGATGACTTTGCCCGCATCCACCGTCAATACCTGGCCCGATTGCCCGGCGTGGCGCAGATGCAGTCGTCTTTTGCATTGAGGACGGTGTTCAAGACCACTGCCCTGCCGGTTTAGGGGCGCTGCCCCTCTTGGCCCGCTGGGCCAATTCACCCCGGGATATTTTTGGCCAAAAGAAGTTATGGGGCCTGGCGAAAGCAGGGATGCGTGTCGTTCGGGGCCGGGGTGGCGTGCCAGACTGCGCGGGCGATGGCACGCGCAAGGCAGGTGGCGGCGGCGTGGCCGAGCCAGAGCGTGTCCTCGACCGGGTTGGTCAGGGGGGTGGCGCCGGTCGAGACGCCATAGATCAGGTCGCCATCCATCGGCGTATGGGACGGCACCAGCGCGCGGGCCATGCCGTCATGGGCGGCGGTGGCCAGCCGGGTGCACTGGGACTGATCCAGCGCCGCGTCCGTCGCCACGATGGCGATCGTGGTGTTGGCGTTGTGGCTGGCGAGCTTGGTGCCTGGCAGACCCGGTGGGATCGCATGCGCCATGCCCCGCCCGCCGAACTCTTCGCCAATCTCCCAAGGGGCCGCCCAGAAGTGGTCGCCTGTCGTGGCATCCCCAAGCGCATTGGCCGCCACCAGCGCGCCAACCGTGTGACCGGATGGCAGGACGCAAGAGGCAGAGCCGAGGCCGCCCTTGTAGCTGGCCAGCGTGGCACCTGTGCCTGCGCCGTGACTGCCGAGGTCAAACTGCGCGCCGGCAGTTTCGAGGGCCACCATGCCCAACGCCTTATAGGGGTTCTCGGCCCAGCCCTTGTCGCCGCCATTCAGCAGGTCAAACAGGATCGCCCCCGGCACGATGGGCACCGTCTGATCACCCACCGCAAAGCCGCGCCCCATGTCGCGCAGCTTGTCGGCCACGCCAGAGGGCGCGTCCAGCCCAAAGGCCGACCCACCCGACAGCACCAGGGCATCCACCTGTTGCACCGTCTTGTCCGGTGCCAGGAGATCGCTTTCGCGTGTCCCCGGCGCGCCGCCCATGACGTGCAGGCCCGCGGTGAAAGGGTGATCGCCAACCAGAACCGTGACGCCCGTCTTGACCGTGTCGTCCGAGGCATTGCCCACCCTCAGGCCAGCAACATCTGTAATCAGGTTTTTGGGGCCGGGGGTCATGGCCTGTCCTTTCTGTCGGGGTGGGTAGGTCGGACAATCTTGTCCGACCTACGGAACGTTCACAAGCGGATCACATAGTCCTTGGTGGTGGTCTCGATCACCTCCCACGTGCCCTCAAAGCCCGGGCGCAGGATGAACGCGTCACCTGCCGCCAGCCGGACCTCGGACCCGTCGGCACCCGTCAGCACCGAGACGCCGCTGAGGATGCGGAAGTATTCCCATTCGTCGTAGACCACGCGCCACTTGCCCGGCGTCGACTGCCAGATCCCGGCGTAAAGCCCGTCGCGTTCCTCGAGGTTCCATGTGGTGAACTGCGGATCGCCCGAGATCAGGCGGTCGGCGGGCGGGGTGTCGTGTTCGGCCTCGACCGAGGCAGAGACTTTTTGGATCAGGTCAGACATGCGGTTCCCAGGGTGCAGAAGGGGGGTGATTTGCCCGCGAGAGTGGCACCGGGCGCGGGCGGGGGCAACAAAAAACGGCCCCTGACATGCAGGAGCCGTTTGTGTGGGGCAAGGCCCGGTTCAGAGGTTCGGAAAGTAGTCTTCGCAGTCGCCGTCGCGGTAGACGTCCGCCGTGCAGCAATGCAGGCCGCCGCCAAAGGCATAGGCATCGCGCAATTCAACCTCGACCACTTCCATGCCGAGCTTGTCCATCTGTTCGGCCTGATACACCTCGGACTTTTCAACACAGACGGTCTTGGGGTCCAGCACCAGCACGTTCATCGACAGCCAGGTCGACGAATAGCACAGCGGCGGCGGGGTGTTGTGCGCCGGTTGCGCGGAATCAACGATGTCCCAGCCGTTCTTGTTGAACATCTCGCGCTGCTCTTCGGGCAGGCGGCGTTGCGGGTTGTTCAGGATCAGACCTGGGCGCAGCGGGGTAAAGGTGGCGTCGATGTGGATCGGATAGGGATCACCGGGAAAGTTCACGGTGTGCACGCGGTGATCGGGGAAGTGGCGGCGCAGCCACTCGATTCCTTTGAGGTTTGTGGTAAACCCGTGTTGCACCACGAGGTCCTTGCCGAAACGCAGGACATCTGCGGCATCAAACAGCGGTTCTTCCTCGGTGGTGACAAAGAACTTTTCCTCGGCCCACTTCAGACGCTGCGCCACGCCGATTTTCTCGGACAGGTAATCCGGGTGATAATCCGCATCCGTCAGGCGCGGCTTGGGCGCGGCCTCGTGACGAAAGTTGGGGTCTTCGTCCCAGTATTGCTGCATCAGCGGGCGATAGTTCAGGTATTCGAACCAACGGCAGCGATAGGACATCGTCGCCTCCAGGATCTCATGCCCCACGGTCAGCAGCACGTCACGCGGCGGCATACAACCGAACTGGCTGTCAGTGTGGAAATCCGGCGTGGTCGCGGGTTGCGAATGGTCGATCGACGTCGGGCGATCCACGCGCACGCCACGGGCGCGCAGCTGGTCGGCGAAATTGTCCAGCAGCTCATTGGCGCGGTCGATGGTTTCCTGCGGACGGCGGCCCCACTGGCCACGCATGTCGCTGTCTTCGGGCACCTTGGCGTCCAGCGCGGGTTCCTCGGGGGGGATATGGCAATCATCCGCACGCCCCACGATCACGTGGCGCAGGGTGTCCCATTCGTTCCAGCTTTTGACTTCGGTTTTGTCCGGCGACCAGGCCATGCGCCTTCTCCTTGACTGCGGGAGAGGGCTGCGGGGCCCTCAATCTCCCGATTGAAAGTCCCGGCGTACAGGAACGGTGATCAAGACCAGAGCAGATGTGCCCTCCGGCGACGCCATCGCCGTGTGTCAGGACCGCTCTATAGCATTGCACGCGGCACCGGGAAAGAGGGTTCAGAGGCGCTATGACACGCCCATTGCCGCAGCTTTCTTCTTTCCATGCTGGGGGGGATTTGCAACACTTTCCCCAAAGTTGTACCCGGCCTGATGTAAATCGGATTAACACTCCCCATATCGGGCCCAAGTGATTGAATAAACGGAGGGATTGATGGCTGACTTTGACTCGCAGGTACGCGAATCTCAGGCACAGGTGGAACAGGCGCAGGCAAAGATCGCCGAGTTGACGGGGCGCATTGATGCCGCGCGGGCCAAGATGAAGACAGGCGATGACGTGTCCATCGACATCGAAAACGCCACGCTGGATGACGTGCATGCCCATACCGAGGTGATGAACGCCAACATCGCGGAACTCATCATGGGGCTGGACGACGTGACGGCGGCCTTTTCCAAGGACTTTGACCAGATGCGCGACAAGACCGGCTGGGAAAGCTTTGTCGGCATCTTCGCTCGGGCCAAGGCCGAGTCGATGCGTCAGGAACGCATCAAGACCGCCAATATCGACGATAAACTGCAGGATCTGATCGCCAAATCCGACGTCATCACCCAACTGCTCGAAGGGCAGCTGGCGGTGCTGAACGAACAAAAGGACAAGGTCGAAACCAACCTCACCGAAACGCTGGACGACCGCGAGGCCACCGTTGGCGCGCTCGAGGCCGTCAAGAATGAGATCAAGGGCATGGACCCCAAGATCATCGAGCTTGAGAACAAAATCTCCGTGGAACAGGACGCTGCCGCCCGCACCCAGCTGGAAAGCGAACTGGCGGCGCTGAACAACAAGTATAACGAGCTGGTGCAGGACGAGCAGGTCAAAGTGGCCAAGTCCCAGACGCTGGAACGCTATATCGAAAAGGGCAAGACCTGGATCGATTCACTGCAGAATCAGGCCGCGACGCAGATGGTGCTGATCAACAAGCTGCAGACCGACACCAAACAGCGTGTCGTGCTTTATGATGCCCTGACCAAGTCGCTGAAAACCGCGCAGCAACAGGACGTCGCCCACCGCATCAATGAAATCGGCGTCGAGACCGACAAAGAGGCGCAGGCCTCGATGGCGGCGATTGGCACGGCAACCAACCAGCGGATGGCCGAGATGATGGAAGCCCACGAGGACCACATGGTCTTTGCCCGCGACGTGCTGGAGGCCAAGGCCAAGGCCGACGAACGCTTTGCCCGCCGGTTCGAGAAGATCGTCGAGAAGCACGACAAGAACCTGTATGGGGCGTGATGTCGTTCATTGATGAGTTAAAATGGAGCTTGAAATGGGGCGCTATATTGGGCGCGCCATCTGTTATCCTGACGGTGTATGGCGTGTGGCATAAGTCCGAGGTCGGCAATCTACCCTGGCCGATACAGTTTAATGTTGTCCTTTTGCTCGTCACATTTGTTTCTGTCCTGCTATTCTGTTTTTGCGGTCTTCTTCGATATGTTCAGGCGCGTCTTGTGGCTTTAATGCTGAGGATTAACCCGAGACTTAAAACGGAGCTGGCGAAAAGCGGAATCGCAATGTGGTGGTGTGGTCTGTACACGGACGGCAGCAGCACGTTGAACAGTGGCCAATGACTTTCAAAGGAAAAACGGTTCACGTTCGGCTTGCGCGTGGAGGCATAGCCGCACCCGAGCCGGGGGGAACAAATGACGGTTAGAGTTCGGTCATTTCTTTCATTGTTGTTGGGCGTCTTATTGGTTGGCCTGGTATCTGCATGGATTGGCGAGAACCCGGCAGATGCCAGCTCCTTTCAACTGGTCTTGATATTCATAGCTTTGTTCCTTGTAGGGCCAATGGGGATATTCCGCTTGATCACTAGGTTTTTGTTTCGCGTCACCCACTGGAATCAGAGCCCCTACACACATGGGTCGCAACAAGAACTTAGAGGCACTGAAGTAAATGCATTGTTGGCGTCGTATTTGGGCCTTGATGAAAACGGTAAATTGAAAGCATGAGTAGTTCTGACACCCACACCGCCGACCACAAGGCGCTCCGCGACACCTATGCGTCGCGCCGCTACTTCAAGAAATTCGATGCGATCACCGATCACCTGACCCGTGTCGCCGCCGCCCGCGTGGCTGATGGCGCGCTCAGCAATGAAGACGTGCGCATCCTCACCCGCTATCTCGCGCAGCTTTCCTACACCTTCCGCGCGCTCAGCATGAAATACCTGCTGGTGGGCCGCGACACGGGGCAGTTCTTTGGCTCGCTCTCGTTCGATGCGGTCGAAAGCGGCTTTCCGATCTTCAACGAGCTTCTCGTCATGGCCAACGACGCGCAACAGGCACAAAGCCACCTGCGCAACATGCCCTCGGCCGAAGACCTCAAGGACCAGATGCTGCGCGTCATCATTGGTGACCGCGAGGTGCCGACCAAGCTGCAATTCGCCCTCTCGCAGCGGCTCTATTACGAAGAACTGGTCAAGGGCGATATCTTCTGGGCCCAGAACCACCCCGAGATCCAGTGGATCGGCAATATCGGCGAGGATCGGCGCAAGTTTGTGCTGCACTGGGCCGTCTATGACAGTCAGGTCAACCTGCCGACGATCTACCTCATGGACCTCGAGGATTCAGGCCGCACTGCCCTGCCCAAAGATGAACGTCGCTGGCCCGAGGTGCAGGCGCATCTGATGGGTCAATCGCTTGGCGCTCTGAAACTGGTGACCATCGCCAAGGGGTTCGACGAGAGCTTTGATGACCTCCACCCCAAACGCCTGCGCCGCTATCATGTCGGCCCGATGTATTCCTCGGCCTACACCCGACAATCCGGCCCCATCCGCGAGGTGCTGGAACAGGCCCGCGCACCCGAGGGCGAAGACTGGGCACTGGCCTGGACCGTCGAGACGCTGGAAAGCGAACGGGTGGCGCAGGAGAAATCCGGCTGGTTCTCGACTGTCGACCGCGAGATCTTTGCGCTTGATCCCTTTTCGGGCCGCGGCGTGGACACCGGCGCCACAACCACCGAACGCGCCATCATCCTGCCGCAGCGCCCCTACCAGGTGCTCGAGGACATGAACCCACCGGGGTTTGCTGCTGTGCGAAAATATGTGGTGAGTCCGCACGGAAGGGTGCTGAGTTATTGAATTGGCCCGCGCACGGGCCAAGCCTGCGGCGCGAGTATTTTTGGCAACACGAAGAGCGGGTTTTCCGCCAAATTTTGAAGGATAACCAAGTTGTACAACATGGGCAAACCCCCACAAAAAAGTTGTACAACATGGAGAAAACAGGGTGAGTCATGAGTTTGACCAGCGATCAGATGGAACTGCGCGAAGAAGACATCCAAAAGCACTACGCCGCCGCCTACGGCTTTCTCGACGGCTTTGATCACACCCCGCGCATCGCCAAGGCGAAGACGTCCGACAGGACGGAGGAGCGTTCGCCCGGCATCAGTACCCGCCGCCGGTTCCGGTCAACCACCCCTGGCCTTGTCACCCGCTCCACCGCGCGCCCCGAAGGCGTGCATCTGGTCGAAAGCATCGAAGGCGCGGATGGCGACGATCCCCTGATCTCACCCGCACAGGCCAACGTGTTGAACGGGTTGCGCCGCGCACTGGCGATTGCACTGGCCACGGGCGAGAATTTCTCGGACGCCTCCGGCCTCTCCGACCTCAAACGCGCCAACCTCGCGGGCAGCTTAAGCGCTGATAACAAAGCGGAATTTTCCGAACTCCTGACCGCCGAAGCGCTCGCCGTGCTGCATGTCTTTGCCAATGCCACCGCCTATCTGCTTGCCCCGCATCTGGGCGAAGTCACGGTAGAGGTGGGCGAGGTCGAAGAGGTTCTGACCGACAACGCCCAACTGGCCCTGCATGGCGCCCTGTGGGAGCTGGACCAGGACATCACCACACTCGCCACCGATGAAACGCGGCTGGTGGCGACGGTCTGCGCCTTTGCCGAACAGCTGATGGAAAAGCTCTCGTTGCGCGCCCAAACTGCCGCCCGCCTTGCCGCCTTTACCGGTGCCAGCTGGCGCGTCGAGGCAGATGACCTGACAATTCAAGGGTTTACCCCCGCCCGCGCCGCCAAGGGCACCACCCTGACCATGACCTTCAAAAAGCCAAACGAGGTCGTCGGCAACCACATTGCCAAGTATCAGGCCATGAAGCTGGCCAAGATGTTGATGGCTTATGATTTTGACAGGAAACTCAACCCCTTTGCCGAATTGGGCGGCTTTATCTTCACCTTCATGGGTGACGGCATGCCCGGCACGGGTAAGACCACGCTGATCCAGATGATGGCCGGTCTGATCAACGATTACTGTCAGGTCGCGGGCTATCCGTTCCGCTATCAGAACCTCTCGACCGACAATATCGACAGCTATCAGGGCAAATCCGGGCAGAATGCAAAATCGTTTATTAACAATATCATAGACCCAATGGCGATTGGCTTTGGCACGATTGATGATATCGACCAGCTGGCCGGCAAACGCGGCGACCGCCAATCCAGCGCGGGGCAACTCGAAATCACCGCCGTGTTGATGGAGAGCTTTGCGGGCGCCAACACCGTCGTGCGCGGCAACTGCACCTTTGGGATGTTCTCGAACTACCCCGAGAATGTCGACGACGCCCTGCGCCAACGTGCCGGGGCGCGGTTCCTCGTCGACGGCCCCAAGACCCGCGAAGACTATATCGACATCCTCGCTCTGTTGATGGGCAAGAACCACGATATCCCCTTGGGAGAACACGATTTATTCGAAGCTCAGGCAATCCAGAAAGCCGTCGCCGCGTCGTTTGAATCGCACTCCCGCCCGCATGAGGCCGGGCTGATGAACGTCTTTGACAAGGTGCACGACCAGATCGGCGGGCTGGACACGATTGCCAAGCTCGGCACCTATCTGAAAGCCATCCAAGAGGTCGACCCGCGCTTTACCGGCCGCGCGATCAAGAACATCACCGACGCCGTCAAGGTCCGCGCCATGGACTTTGAGCTGCCCGACGAGTGGATGGAAAACCCCGAGCTGTTCCTGTTCCAGACCTATGAACGGAAAAAGGATATGATCAGCGCCCTCCGCGTGCCGATCACGGTCGAGATGGTGGTGCAAGAAATCAACCGCTACGCCGATTCCGAGTTCCGCTATGCCGACAAGTCGGATGAGGTGGCGATTGAAGAGGCCGTGCGCGACATGCGCCGGATGGAAGAGGCGAAGCGGCGGTATTTGGAGGGGAAGGGGTGATGTTGGAGCTTCTTTCTGAAATTGATAGCTGGATCAAGACACACCAAGCCTTAGTTGCCACGATAGCGGTGCCCCTTTTGACTTTGGCAATAACTACGGTGAGTGGACGAGCGTCGGACAAACGTGCGCAACAGTCAAAAAGGTCTGACCGCGAACTACAGAAAGAAATGCAGATTGCTGAGTTTCGGCTGCGTTGGATTGAAGAGCTACGCGTGCTTTTGGCAGACTACAATGCGCTTTTAAGTTCATTTGAGTTTGATGCTCAAGACTATCAAAGGCTTACCTTTCTGATGTCTAAATTCCAATTGATGGTGAATCCGGCTGATCCCGATGTCGGAAAACTCATTAGTGCAATGAGCGAAGCGCTAGGCCAGCTTAATGAGGACGAGCCAGAAATAACCGGTGAGATGCACATGAACATTTGCACTTTGGGGCAACAATTCCTGAAGAAGGAATGGGAACGCTTGAAGATTGATGTTGAGCAAGTTGATGGGACCTTGTGCGATGAAGTCGTTGTCTAACCGCGGCGCAGCCGCGATGCGCCCGACCCGCCCCCATGGGCGGGCGCATTCTGCACCCACCCTCGGGCCGGGCGCATCGCTGGCCATTGGAGAGCGGAGGCATAAATGCACCGACTGATTAAACGCGGCCTGATGTTTGGGAACCTGATCGAGGTGGCCTCGCCTGTCCTCGTCGAGCGTTACAACCGCGCGCTCAAGCATCTGACGGGCAAGACCACTGCCCTCAGCGATTTTCATATCGACATCTCGGGTTTTTCCCCTGAGATCGGGGACGAGCTGAACGACCACCTCTACCTCAACCAAGGGGGCTGTAACCGGCAGTTCATCCTGCTCACCACCGAACAGAAAACCGCGCCGCTCTTGAACGCGCAGTTCTCGACCAGCCGGGGTATTCTGAAACAGTTCATCACTGAGAACGAACCGCAGCTATTCGCCCTCACCGCCCGCGATTGCGTCGCCGGAGATCTGGTGAACTCGGTCTTTTCCGTCACCGAGCCCGCCCGTCTGTTCGACATCCGCAAGGTCTCGGTCGAGGCGGACACCACCGAGGGCACCCTGCGCGACGCCGACAAGCTGGCCGAGATGGTGGACATCTTCAAAGGTGACGAAGACGCGTGGTTTGACGACGTTCTGATCGCCGACATGATCTCGGTCGCCAAACGCACCGGCGATGTGACGCGCAACCCTGTGCGGCTGAAACATATGGAATTTCAGCAGGATACCTTTTGGACGGCGCATTTTGGCGGGGTGTACCTGTTCCGCGATCTCGACCACCCCGCAGCAATTGCGGCAGGGGATAAGGCGGCCCTGGGTGACTTGCCGATCAAGCATGTGTTCGATTTCCGCGACCGCAACCAGATCGCCAAGTTCTTTGACTACAACGATCTGGTGGAACCGATCGTCAAGGCCCGCGGCATCGACGCCAGCGCGATCCTGCGGCAAAAGATGGACTTTATCGTTGTCGACGCGGCGCAGGACGCGGGCGTTGACCTCAGCAATGCCACCCGCCGCGATATCCGCAGCCTCGCGCGCAACAATGCCGACCGTCTGCCCGAGGAATTCCACGCCCTGCAACGGCTGGTGAACTGGGCCGAAAACGAAGGCCCGTGGCCGCGCATCACCAGCGACCATCCGGCCTATTTCTACACGCTGCGCGCCGCCGATACGCCGCATAAGGATCTGGTCAACATGGTTCTCTCTGAGCTGGCGCCCAAGGACATTCGCCAGCTGTTCATCTGTCACAAGGAAGCGTTCTATCGCGCTTATGCGGGCTGGTCGGACACCAAACGGTCCTATGTGGCGGATTTTCTGGACCGCGAGTATCAGGCCGACAAGGCCGGTGCACGTGCCGCATTATTCGGGCATGATGCCCCCATGGAAGAACCCAAACCCCAGACCCCGCGCGACGACATGATCGCCCGCGTTGGTCCCTGGGGCGCGGTCAGGAGGTAGCCCATGTTCGCACTTGCCCGTCTTGTCGTTGTCGGCTTTATCGTGCTGACGATTGTTTACGTCTGCCTGTCGCTTTATTCCCGCTCGGTCCGCAAGGGCAAGCTCAAGGCAGAGTGGATCGAGCAGCATGGCGAGGGTGACTATGACGATGATCCAAACTATGAGGCCTTCATCGATCAGGGCCTACAGGATTACGACGGCTCTTTGCGTCGTAAACTGATCCTGGGTGTCTATATTATTCCGGTGGTCCTGATGATCACCATGATTTACCTGATGAATTTCAGCTAAGGGGGCTTCGCATGGTCTATGTAAAATGGGTATTCTGGGGCACGTTCTGGGTGCTGGTCGCGGCGTTCTTTCACTATACGCTGCCGCAGAACGACATCGTGCGGATCGCCGATACCTATGAAAAGCGGATCGACTTTGGCGAGAACTCGATTTTCTGGGCCAAAGAGGACTCCGGGAACGCGACGGGCAATGTGAACCGCGACGTGTTCTTTATTCAGGCGTTCTATGAGAATGGCCGCCCGATGGTGTACCGGAATGAGGATACCAGCTGGGGCTGGCCGCCGTATTTCAAATTCGACACCTCGAACCTGCAGGCCGAGACAACAGACCTCAAATCCACCCAAGATGCGCCCCGCTGGGTCGCGCTGAAGCATTACGGCTGGCGCAACGAGTTCTTCTCGATCTACCCGAACGCCGTGGGGGTCAAGCCGGTTGAGGGGCCGGATGTGACCATCATCCCATGGCTCAACATCGTGATCCTCGTGGTGTTCTTTGCCTTTGTCTGGGCGATCTACGTGCGCTGGCGCCGGTTCCGTCAGGCCCGGATTGATCCGGTGCTGGAGGATATCGGAGACAGCATGGATGCCGCCGGGGATCGCATCGCCGAAAAGCGTGGGCGGTTCAGCCGCTGGCTGGATAGCTGGAAGTCGAAGTAGGGGGGGTGGTTGCTTGGGATGCGTTCTGACCTGAGTATGAACCGTTGCAAACACAGAGTGTAAACGGCGGCTGTGGCAATCCAAACACTGGGCATAACTGGGTTGATGAGGTTGGTAATTCAGAGAATTCTTTCTTTATGTGCTAGGACGGCACCTGGCACGCCAATGGAACGCATCGGAGCGGTAGTGCTTTGTACCATCTCGGCTTTTGGTATATACGTCGCTTTGATGGTGATTATGGGTGCTGTTGAAGACGATTGGACCGTACGTGGGTTTGCCGCCAGTGTGTTCGTTTTTGGGATCAGCTTACTCATCCTTCCAACCACCGTCGCGCATACGCTAACGGCGTTGTTCCCACGGATACTCAATCCTTGGCGCCGCGGATCACCATGGCGAAAAGAAGCGACTCGAATGTTCTTCGAGGACAAATTTAGGGAAGCGTATCGTGTTGTTGGCTGGTTCGCTTCAATCGGTGCGGTTTTGCTGTTGATTTATCGGGTGATGCTCTGAGGCGTTTGCACATGGGGTAAGGCACAGATGCAAGCATAACCTGCGGGCGAACGTCCTTTTGCCCATTCGCAACGTGAAAATTCTTAGATTGTAGCACCAAAAGAAAAAGGCGGGGCCAGACCCCGCCTTTCTTTTCTGCAACGGTGGTGGGAGGATCAGCCCACCTGCTGCGGGCGCATGTCGTCTTTCGAGATACCAGCCACTTTGACCGGGTTCTTCATCGCGTCGCGGCGGAAGGGTTCGCCCAGTTCCTGGTTGATCATGGCTTCGATCAGGGTGGTGATGCCCTTTTTCTGATCTTCACAGGCCTGACGCAGCGCATCCGACAGCTCGTCCATGGTGCGGGCGACGACGCCTTTGAGGCCGCAAGCCTGAGCGATGCCGGCGTAGGAGACCTGAGTGTCCAGTTCAGTGCCGACAAAGTTGTCGTCGAACCACAGGGTCGAGTTGCGCTTTTCCGCGCCCCACTGGTAGTTGCGGAACACCACTTGCGTCACGGCGGGCCATTCTTCGCGGCCGATGGCGGTCAGTTCGGTTACGGCGATGCCGAAGGCACCGTCGCCCGAGAAGCCAACAACCGGTACGTCAGGCTGGCCGATCTTGGCGCCAACGACCGAGGGCAGACCGTAGCCACAGGGGCCGAACAGGCCGGGGGCGAGGTATTTGCGGCCCTCTTCGAAGGACGGATAGGCGTTGCCGATGGCGCAGTTGTTGCCGATGTCGGACGAGATGATCGCCTCTTTCGGCAGCGCCGACTGGATCGCACGCCACGCCATGCGAGGGCTCATCCATTCGGGTTTGTCCGCGCGGGCGCGTTCATTCCAGGTGGTGCCCGGATCGTCGTCCTCGTGGTCCATCGAGCTCAGTTCCTGCGCCCAGGCCGATTTGGTTGTGGCGATCAACGCTTTGCGATCATCACGGCCTGCATCACCGGCGGACTCCGACAGTTTGTCGAGGATGCTGTCTGCGACCTGCTTGGCGTCGCCAACAATGCCGACGGTGACCTTTTTGGTCAGGCCGATGCGGTCGGGGTTGATGTCGACCTGGATGATCTTGGCTTCGGTCGGCCAATAGTCGATGCCATAGCCGGGCAGGGTGGAAAACGGGTTCAGGCGGGTGCCGAGGGCCAGAACGACGTCTGCTTTTGAGATCAGTTCCATGCCAGCCTTGGAGCCGTTGTAGCCCAACGGGCCTGCGAACAGCGGGTGCGAGCCGGGGAAGGCGTCGTTGTGCTGGTAGCCCACGCACACAGGCGCATCCAGACGCTCGGCCAGCGCCATCGAGGCCGGGATTGCGCCGCCGATGACAACGCCTGCACCGTTCAGAATGACCGGGAACTTGGCCTTAGACAGCAGATCAGCGGCTTCGTTCAGCGCGTCGGTGCCGCCTGCGGGGCGTTCAAAGTCGACAACTGCTGGCAGATTGACGTCGATGACTTGGGTGAAATAGTCACGCGGCACGTTGATCTGGGCAGGCGCCGAGTTGCGCTTGGCCTGCATGATGACGCGGTTCAGCACTTCGGCCATGCGGCTGGGGTCACGGACCTCTTCCTGGTAGCAGACACAGTCAGCGAACATGCGCATCTGTTCCATTTCCTGAAACCCACCCTGTCCCATGGTCTTGTTCGCGGCCTGAGGGGTCACGAGCAACAGAGGAGTGTGGTTCCAGTAGGCGGTTTTCACGGCGGTCACAAAGTTGGTGATGCCGGGGCCGTTCTGCGCGATCATCATCGACATCTTGCCGGTGGCGCGGGTGTAGCCGTCGGCCATGAAGCCGCCAGAGCCTTCGTGGGCGCAATCCCAAAAGGTGATCCCGGCTTCGCCGAAGATGTCCGAGATCGGCATCATGGCCGATCCGATAATGCCAAAAGCATTATCAATCCCATGCATCTGCAGAACTTTCACAAAGGCTTCTTCGGTCGTCATTTTCATGGTCGGAACTCCAGATTCGCGCGAATGGCGGCGTTTTTGTTTCTAAACGAGGATTACGTATCTGTAAGAGGCGCGGTTAGGGCCAGAAGCCGCGACAGCTTAGGTCCAGTCTTCCGGATTCTTCAGGGCGTCCGCGATTTTGGCGATGCCGTCCGGAATTCGGCTGGTCGGAATCGAGGAATAGGCCAGCCGGTAGAAGTTGCGCGGCCGATTGGTGCCGTTGAAGAATGCCCGCCCCGGTTCGATGAGCACACCCTGCGCCCGCAGGTACACGGCCAGCTTGTCGGTATCCACGCCGTCTTCGGCGCGCATCCAGAAGCTGGATCCGCCATGAACACCCTGGGCGACAATGTCCAGCCCGTGCTGAATCAGCGCCTCGCGCATGACGTCGCTGCGTTCAGCCAGCGCCTTGCGAATGCGCCGGATCAGCGCGTCATAGTGGCCTAGCGACAGAAAATAGGCGGCTGTGCGCTGAATGTGCCCCGGTGGGTGACGCAGTACCGAACCGCGCAGGGCGCGGGCTTCGCGGATAAAGGCTTCGGAGCCCACCAGATACCCCAACCGCAATCCCGGAAAGATCGACTTGGAGAAACTGCCGACATAGATCACGCGCCCATCGGTATCGAGCGATTTCAATGCCGGTGACGGGGCATCGCGAAACGACATCTCAAACTCATAGTCGTCCTCGACGATCAGCGCATCGAGGTCGCGTGCCTTGCGCAACAACGCGTGCCGACGGGCCATCGGCATTGTCGCCGTGGTGGGGCATTGATGGCTCGGGGTGGTAAAGATGACATCCGTGTCGTCAGGGATCAATTCGGGCGGCAGCCCGTCACGGTCCACAGGCACCGGTGCCAGATGGCAGCGCGACTGGCTCAGGATATCATGCAGCGCGTGATAGCAGGGGTCTTCGATTGCCGCGGTGCGCCTTTGTGTCAGAAGCACCTGCGCCGCCAGCCACAACGCGTTTTGCGCACCCAGCGTGATCAGGATTTCCTCGGGACGGGCCAGAATGCCCCGTCTCGGCAGGGTGTTGCGAGCAATGAACTCGACCAGACGCGGGTCGTCCTGATCGTAGTAATCGGTGGTGAGCGCGGTAAAGTCCTTTTGCCCCAACGCCTGCAGCGCGCACAGGCGCCAGTTGGCATGGTCAAATAGCGCCGGATCGGTCTGCCCATAGATAAACGGATAGCGATAGCTCGCCCAATCGCCCGGTTTCTCCGGAGTGTTGCCGCCGGAAAAATGCCGACCAATGGCGCGCGTCCAGTCAACGCGGTCTTCGTTCTTGTGCACAGGCTTGAAGCTGGGCGGCACCGGCGCGTTTTCCGACACGTAGTAACCCGATCGCCCGCGCGAGGTCAGGTAGTCATTGGCCAGAAGCTCAGTATAGGCCAGTGTGACGGTGATCCGGCTGATGCCCAGATGCGTGGCCAACTTGCGCGTGGACGGCAATCTTTCCCCACGACGAAAGCGCCCGGACAGAATACCCTCGGCAATCATCTGTTGGATCTGCGATTGCAGCGTACCGTGAAAGCTCGGGTTGAGGAAAAAGGTTTCGACAGAGATGGCCATGCCTGCACCTTAGGTTGGACTTAAGGCGAGGGCAATCTGGTATGATGGTTTTTGAACTGTTTCAGGGCCGGAAAGCACCCATGCCCCAGGATATTTGCCGGGTTTCTCTGGCACGAGGCTCAGACAGCCTGCATGCGATGTTCAAGGTTGGCGCGCACAGCGGGCCATTCATGAGCCAAAATAGAGTACACTGCCGTGTCGCGCAGCGTGCCATTGGCCATGACCATGTGGCTGCGCAGGATGCCGTCCAACTGCGCCCCGAGACGCTCGATGGCACGTCGGGACTGCTGATTCAGCCGATGGGTGCGGAATTCGACCGCGATACAGTCCAGCACCTCAAAGGCATGACGCAACATCAACAGTTTGCATTCGGTGTTCATCGGCCCCCGCTGCGCCGACTTGCGATACCAGGTTGACCCGATCTCCAACCGCCGGTTCGCCGCATCAATGTTCATGTAGGTCGTCATGCCCACGGCCTTGCCCGAAGGGTCCAGAATGGCAAAAGGCAGCATGGTGCCTGCGGCCTGCTGGGCAAGCCGATTGCCGATTTCGCCCGGAACCCCCTCGGGGGTGGGCACCATGGTGTACCACAGCTTGCTCAGGTCGCCGTCCGCCGTTGCTTCGGCCAGGTCGGCGGCGTGGGTCTGGGTCAGGGGCGTCACCGACACATGGGTGCCGGTCAGGGTCACGGGATCAGGCCACATGGCAACGTTCCTTGCAAGGAAAAGGGCCGGGACACGATGCCCCGGCCCTGAAAAGTGATTTCAGCTAGGGAGATTAGCCGAACACTTTGGTCAGTGCCTTGTCCACCGCATCGGTGATCGCATCCACGTCTTCCGGGGTCACGATCAGCGCTGGCGAGAAGCACAGCACATTGTTACGACCCGGGATCGAGCGGTTTGCCGCGCCGATGATGACGCCCTGTGCGCCACAATCGCCAACAACAGCCATCACGTGTTTTTCTTCCACGGGTTCCTTGGTTTCGCGGTCAGTGACCAGCTCTACACCCAGGAACAGGCCCTTGCCGCGCACGTCGCCGATGATCTCGTGTTTCTCCATCAGCGCTTCGAGGTTGGCTTTCATCCGCTCGCCCATCTTGGTGCAATTCTCGAGCAGGTTTTCCTCTTCGATGATTGCCATGTTTTCCAGCGCCGCAGCGGGACCGGCGGTGCAGCCACCAAAGGTCGAGATGTCGCGGAAGTGGTTCAGCTTGTCATCGGGGTTGTCCTTGAAGTTGTCAAAGACCTCCTCGGTGGTGACCATGCAGGCAATCGCCGCGTACCCCGAGGCCACGCCTTTGGCCATGGTCACAAAGTCGGGCTTGATGCCGTAGTGCTGGTAGCCGAACCATTCGGTGCCGGTACGTCCAACGCCACAGACCACTTCGTCGATGTGCAACAGGATGTCGTACTGTTTGCAGATTTCCTGAACGCGCTCCCAATACCCTTCGGGCGCTTCGATCACGCCACCACCGGCGGTCACAGGCTCAAGGCACAGCGACCCAACGGTTTCGGGGCCTTCGCGCAGAATGACTTCTTCGATCTGGTTGGCGGCGGCGATGCCAAAGTCGCGACCCGACAGGTGCTCCAGACCCAGCTCGTGCTTGCGGTACTCCATGCAGTGGGGCACGCGCACAAAGTCAGGCGCAAAGGGGCCATACTGCATGTTGCGTTCATCCTGACCGCCTGCCGACATCGCGGCAAGGGTCGAGCCGTGGTAATCGCGGTCGCGGTACAGGATCTTGGTCTTCTTGCCGCCGTACTTCTTGTGCGCGATCTGGCGCACCATCTTGAACGCCTTCTCGTTCGCCTCAGAGCCCGAGTTGGTGTAATACACACGGCTCATGCCCGGCATCTTGTCGATCAGTTTCTCGGCAAACAGCGCGCCGGGAACCGAGCCACCAGAGTTGGCAAAGTAGCAGACCTTCATCAGCTGAGCGTGCACGGCGTCTGCAATACGCTTGCGGCCATAGCCCACGTTTACGGTCCAGACCGCGCCCGACACGGCGTCGATGTATTCTTTGCCGTTCTGGTCCCAGACACGCATGTCCTTGCCTTCGATGATGATGCGGGGTTCGCCTTCACCTTCGAACGGCTTGTGCTGGGTCAGGTGGTGCCAAACATGGGCTTTGTCGGCGGAAACAACCTTGTCCAGGTCGTTGTCTCTGAAGTTTCCGTCCATCTTCGGACTCCTCGCTAGATTGGGCATTGGCCGAGCACTGTTCGTCCGTTGCGCATAAAAATTGGGGGGCCGGAAATCCGGCGGTCTCGATAGAGCATCCTCACTGCAATTTTACGCAGGGGAATAGGGCCAGTATCCGCCGCTCGGTATGTCCAGCTGGGGTTGAGATGCAAAATCGTGTAAAAATGAGACCTGTTCGTCTCAGCCGCAAGTAATTCTGATGATCGTGCCTTCGTCATCATGAAAAACGTTCAGCCTTTCGGGGCGATGATCCATTGTCATGGCCGCATGTTCACCCAGAACGCGCACCATTTCCGGGGTGGTGATTCCCTCCAGCGCCTCTTTCGGTTGGCCGATGAGGAACTCAAACGCCGCCGGGTCGCAGGTTTCACTGCCCTTCATCTCTGCACTCTCCTCGGTTTCACTGATACATGCGGTCGCCGTCATCAACGCCGCCAAAGCAATCCATTTCATCGCTAACTCCTTGCGATACCCGGGTCGAATCTGGGGGTCACGTCGCATTGGCGCAAGTTGTCGTCGTAACTTCTATTGAAAACCGGCGTGGTTTCGCCCACCCTCGCCGCAAATCAAATGGGAGGACCCGCGATGATGCGCACGAGAGCCGCCGTAGCCCTTGAGGCCGGCAAACCGCTTGAGATTATGGAAGTGAACCTCGAAGGCCCCAAGGCCGGTGAGGTTCTGATCGAGGTGAAAGCCACCGGCATTTGCCACACCGACGAATTCACCCGCTCGGGCGCCGACCCCGAGGGGCTGTTCCCGTCGATCCTGGGCCACGAGGGCGCAGGCATCGTCATGGAAGTGGGCGAAGGTGTCACCACGCTGAAACCCGGCGACCACGTGATCCCGCTCTACACGCCGGAATGTCGCGAATGTCATTCGTGCCTGTCGGGCAAGACCAACCTCTGCACCGCCATTCGCGGCACCCAGGGCCAGGGCCTGATGCCCGACGGCACCACGCGGTTTTCCATGCTCGATGGCACGCCGATCTTCCACTACATGGGCTGCTCGACCTTTGCCAATCACACGGTCCTGCCCGAGATCGCCCTGGCCAAGGTGCGCGATGACGCGCCGTTTGACAAAATCTGTTACATCGGCTGTGGCGTCACCACCGGCATCGGCGCGGTGATCAACACGGCGGGCGTTGAAATCGGGTCTTCCGCGGCGGTCTTTGGCCTCGGTGGTATTGGCCTCAACGTGATCCAGGGCCTGCGCATGGCGGGGGCGGACACCATCATCGGTGTCGACCTGAACGACGACAAGGCCGAGATGGCCAAAAAGTTTGGCATGACGCATTTCGTGAACCCCTCGAAACTGGGCGATCAATCGGTCACCGAGGCGATTGTCGAGATCACCAAGACTGAAAAAGACCAGTTCGGCGGCGTGGATTATTCGTTTGACGCCACCGGCAACGTGCAGGTCATGCGCGACGCGCTGGAGTGTTCGCACCGGGGCTGGGGTGTCTCGGTCATCATCGGCGTGGCACCCGCCGGGGCCGAGATTTCCACCCGTCCGTTCCAGCTGGTCACCGGCCGCGTCTGGAAAGGCACTGCCTTTGGTGGCGCCAAGGGGCGCACGGATGTGCCCAAGTTTGTTGACTGGTACATGGACGGCAAGATCGAGATCGACCCGATGATCACCCACAAGCTGACGCTGGACCAGATCAACGAAGGTTTTGACCTGATGCACGAAGGCAAATCGATCCGCGCCGTGGTCGAGTTCTGATCGACAACTCGGTTCTGACGATCCGCTTCAAGGGCGTGCCACTGGCGCGCCCTTTTTCTGTGGCGCAAGCCCCCCAATCCACCGCGTCGCTTTCTGCAAACACACTTCGTAATCCAACAAGTTAAAGCTCCCTCAAATCCGGCATCCTACTCCCAGGTTTCAGGAGACAGCGATGACCGATCTATCCCCGCAACGCCGCCGTGGCGGAGGTCGTGCCGCCCGCCGGGCCGAGCGAACCGCCCCCAACTTTGACATGCTTCCCGGGCTGGAAAACACCCTGCCGCTGACCGAGATCATGAATGGGTCTCAGGTCGAACGTATCGACGCCGCCTCGATGGATATTCTTGAGAATGTGGGCGTTCAGTTCCGTGATGACATCGCGCTCGGGGACTGGAAAAGGGCCGGGGCCAAGGTTGTGGGCGAGATGGTGTATCTCGACCGCCATCTGGTGCGCGATCTTATCTCGACCATCCCCGAGACCTTTACCTATCACGCGCGCGACCCGAATAAGAACGTGTCTCTGGGGGGGCGCAACGCGGTGTTCGTGCCGATGACCGGCGCGCCGTTTCTGCGCGATCTCGAAGACAAACGCCGCAATCCGATGCTGGACGATCTGGCGATGTTTCATAAACTCAGCCACATGATGCCGTCCTTGCATTCCTCGGCGCATCACATCGTTGAACCCTATGATCATCCGATCAGCCAGCGCCACCTGCGCATCACCTATTCCTCGATGAAGCACTCCGACAAGATGTTCATGGGCATGACCACCAGCCCCAAGAACGCCGAGGATGTGATGGACATGTGCGCCATTCTCTTTGGCGAGGAGTTTCTCGAAACCCACCCCGTGACGACCGGCAACTGTAACGGTAATTCCCCCTTGGTCTGGGACGAGACGATGCTCGGTGCCATGCGCGCCTTTTGCCGCCGCAACCAGCCGGTGTTGTGCTCGCCGTTCGTGCTGGGCGGCGCCAACACGCCCGCCTCAGTCCCCGCCGCCGTGGCCCAGCTGAACGCCGAGGCGCTCTCGGCGCTGGCCTACACCCAGGTGATCCGCCGTGGCGCGCCCGCGATCTACGGCCACTACCTGTCAACCGTCAGCATGAAGTCCGGCGCGCCCATGGCCGGCACACCCGAGATCAGTCAGATGAACTTCATGATAGGCCAGATGGCGCGGTTCTACGGCGTGCCGTGGCGCACCTCGAACACATTGGGCGGGGCCAAGACCTTTGATGCACAGGCGGGCTACGAAAGCGCCACGACTCTGTCGGCTGTCCTGCACGCCGGGGCCAACTATATCTGGCATTCCGCTGGTTGGAACGAGGCGGGGATGCATTGTTCCGTCGCCAAGTTCATCGTTGATTCTGAGCAATGCGCCATGGGCTATCGCATGGCCCAGGGGCTGAAATGGGACGACTTTGATCAGGCACTTTCGGCTGTCGGCGACATCGGTCCGGGCGGTCATTACCTCGGTCACCCCCATACGCAGGACAACTTTCAAGAGGCCTTTTTCATGCCCGAGTTGTTCGACAACAATTCGATCGAGCAATGGGTTGCCGAAGGCTCGGTTGAGATCACCGAGCGTGCGCTCAATCACGCCAAACACCTGCTGAGCGAATATCAGGAACCCAAACTCGACGAGGCCAAAAACGAAGAGCTTCTGGATTACATCGCCCGCCGCGAACGCGAAATCCCCGCCGCTGACGAGTTGAACCAGACCTACTGACTTCTTTTGGCCAAAAATATCCCGGGGAGTCCCCATTGGCCTGCCAATGGGGGCGGGGCAGCGCCCCAAAAACACGCTGCATTTCACGAAACATCAGGCTCTATTCCAGCCCAACACGCCTTTCTTTCCAGCGCAGCACGGCGTTTGCGCCGATCTGTTGAAACGGCTGGGGCGGCAGGCGTCTGGGCGGGTCCTGTGCCTCGAAAAAAGCGGCAATCTCCGAAGGCACACCCAGACACCGCTCCGCCGCCGCGATCCCGGTCAGCGTGCCGCGCGCGATGCCCAGCCCGTTCTGCACACAGCCCGAAAACACGCCATCTGCCACTTCGCGCGCCACGCTCACACCGTTCAGCGTCAGGCAGAGATGACCGGCCCAGGTGTGGTCCATCCTGATGCCCCTGAGCATGGGGTAACGGGCCTCGAACTTCTTCTGCATCACCCGCGAGGCCCGTGCCATGTCCTGATCCGACGCGCGCATGTTCGGGCGCAACGCGGCGCAACTGCGGGTCACAATCCGGTTGCCGCCCAACGGCCCGTCGATCCGGCGCATGGTGGTGCCCATCGGGTCCGCTGGTGTCACGCCCCAACGCGGGTGCCCTCCAACATCGGCCACGTGTTCCGCACTCAGCTCCGGGGTCATGACGGCAAACAGGAACACCTGCATGAGCCGACCCTGTTCAAAGCCAAAACTCTCCAGATGGCCATTCACCGTCAGGATGATCCGCCCACAGGACACCGTGCCGTGCGCGGTTTCAACCTGCCATCCTGCGCCCTGCTGGACAAAACCGGTCACCGCACTTTCTTCGCAGATCGTCACGCCACTGCGGCGCAATCCGTCTGCCAACCCGCGCACGTAGCCCGCGGGCTGCACCATCACTGTGCCCGGTGTGAACAGGCCAGACCGATAGAACGCCGATCCGGTCACCTCACGCATGGCCTGTGCGTCCAGCATCTCATAGGGCTCACCCAGCGCCTCAAGATGGCGCGCCAGGCTTTGGTTCTGCCCATCCGCCGCTGCGCCACCCGCACCGTTGATCTTGCCGACCTTTTCAAAGAATTCCGGCGTGATGCCATAATCCGCGACCGCCTCAGTCCCAAAAGCCTGCGCTTGCCGGTTCAGCGCCATCATGCGCCGGTCATCCCCTGCGCCTGCGTAATCCTCGCTGGTCAGCTCATGCGGAATGTCGATCATGAACCCCGAGTTGCGCCCCGCCGCGCCCTCTGCGATGCGCCCTGCCTCCAGCACGAAGATATCCAGCCCGGTGTCGATCTGTTTCAATCGACGGGCCGCCGACAGCCCGGCAAAGCCTGCGCCAATCACCACCACATCCGCTGTGTGGTCCCCAGTCAGAGGGGTCGGCACAGGGGCTGGACCAAGGATCGCGTTCCATGCGGCCCGACCCTGATGTTGCGGCAGATGTCGGGCGCGGTGCGTGGTCAATCCACCGCCTCGTCATCATCATCAGCAAGGTCGATCCAGATGGTTTTCAATTGCGTGTACTGGTCATGGGCATGCACCCCATTGTCACGCCCACCAAAACCCGATTGCTTGAAGCCGCCAAAGGGCGTCGAGATGTCCCCTTCACCAAAGCTGTTCACCGTCACGGTGCCCGCGCGCAAGCGGCGCGCGCCACGAATGGCGCGTTTGGCGTTGGCGGTGAAGATCGAGGCACAGAGGCCGTAGTCCGTGTCATTGGCCATGTTGATCGCCTCGTCAAAGCCGCTCACTTCGATCACGCTCAACACCGGGCCAAAGATCTCTTCGCGCGCCAAGGCATGATCATTTCCGGGGACTTCCACGACCGTTGCCTCTACAAAACCATCCTTGGCCTTGCCGCCGATCACTACGTTTCCCGCCTGCTCCAGATAGCCGCAAACCTTGCTGAAATGCGCCTCGGACACCAGCGCCCCCAGCCGGGTTTCCGGGTCCAGCGGGTCGCCGACATTCCATTGCTCCGCATGGTGACGGATACGTTCCAGCAGCTCGGCCTTGACGTCCTTGTGCACGATCAGCCGCGACGAGGCGGAACAGTTTTCGCCCATGTTCCAGAACGCCCCGTTCACCACATGTGCCGCCACCCGGTCGAGGTTTTCGGCGTCATCCATCACAACGGCGGGGTTCTTGCCGCCCATTTCCAACACCACCTCTTTGGCGTTGCTTTCGGCGGCGTAAGACAGGAACCGTTTGCCGGTGACGGTTGATCCGGTGAAGGACACCATGTCGATGTCCATGTGCCGCCCGATGGGTTCCCCCACCTCGGCCCCACCACCGGGCACCACGTTCAACACGCCGCGCGGCAGGCCCGCCTCAACGGCAAGCTCTGCAATGCGCAGTGCCGTCAACGATGTCTCTGCAGCGGGCTTCACCACCACCGAGCAACCCGCCGCCAGCGCCGGTCCAATCTTCCACGCAAGCATCAACAGCGGAAAATTCCACGGCAGGACCAGCCCCACAACGCCAATCGGTTCACGTACCACCAGGGCGATGTGATCGTCCGATGCCGGGGCCACCTGATCGTAGATCTTGTCGATCGCCTCGGCGTGCCATTTCAGGCAATGAATGGTCTCGGGGATGTCCACGGTTTCGCAGTCATAGATGGTCTTGCCACTATCAAGGCTCTCCATCACCGCAAGGTCCCGCGCGTTGCGGGTGATCAGCTTGCACAACCGGATCAGCACGTCCTTGCGCGCGCTCGGGTGCATGCGCGACCAGCGGCCATCGTCAAACGCCTCGCGCGCCTTTTCCACCGCGAAATCCACGTCTGCCGCGCCACAGGCGGCGACCTCGGCCAACTCTTCACCCGTTGCCGGGTTCCTCGTCACGAACGTCTCACCCGAGATCGCAGGCCGATAGGTCCCGTCGATGAAAGCTGACGTGGGGAGGGCCAGATCGGCGGCGATGGCCTCGTATTCCTGTTTGGTCAATAGGTCCATGTCTCAGCCCTCCGCCTCAATACCGGCAATTGTTGTTTTCAGCACCCGCACCACTTGTTCCAGCGCGCGTTTGTCGTCTTTGTTCAGACCTTTCAGCGGCGCGCGCACATCCTCGGCCGGGATGCCGTTCAGCGTGACGCCATACTTGATGGTCTGGATGAACTTGCCGCCCTGTTCCAGCACCCGCATCAGCGGCATCATCGCCGACATGATGCGGCGACCCTTGGCAAAGTTCCCTTCGACCACACAGGCGTTGTAAAGCGCGATATGCTCTTTCGGCAGAAAGTTCGACCCGCCGCAAACCCAGAACGGCGCGCCCCAGGCGAAGAATTCCAGCGCCTGATCGTCCATGCCACAGCCCATCTGGATATGGCTGTAATCCCGCGCCAACAGATGCACGCGGTTGATGTCGCCCGAGCTTTCCTTGATGCCGCAAAAGTTGCGGCTGCGGCCCACGCGGTCGAGGAATTCCTCCCCCATCATGGTGCCGGTGCGGTGGGGATAGTTGTACAGCATGATCGGCAGGCCCGCGGCCTTGTCGATGGCCAGCGCGTTCAACGCGTTCTCACGATCTGTGGGCACTGAATAGGGCGGCGAGGCCAGCAGGATCGCCTCGGCCCCCATGCCGCGCGCGGCCACGGCCAGCGCAATCGATTCCTCGGTCAGCATGGCGCCGGTGCCGACAACCAAAGGCACACGCCCCTTGGTCTGCATCTTGGTGAACTGCGCAATCTCAACCCGTTCAGCGACGGTCTGGGCATAGTTCTCGCCGGTGGAACCGCCCGAGATCAACCCGTGCACGCCAGCACCAATCAGATAGTCGATCACATCCGCCAGCGCGTCCCAATTGACGCTGCCATCCGGCATGTAGGGGGTCACAACGGGCGTATAGATCCCGTCAAATCGAAAGATGGGTGTCATGCGGTCAACTTCTCTGAAAACTGCCCAAGCTGGGCGTCGAGCCCCTCTGGCATTACGAAACTCTCAATCTGGCTGCGCGACAGCTGCCAGTGGTCCATGGCAAGCCGTCCGGCGGTCCCGGCATCCCGCGCCTCGATTGCGGCAATAATGGCGTCGTGATGGTGGCTCGCGGTGCCAAGGTTGTCGCTCATCTCCGGGCTTTGGGGCCGGTAAAAGGTCATCCCGATACGGGCATGATCAATCAGCAGGCGCTGCATCGAAGGCAAGAGATAGAGGTTGCCCGACATCTCGCCGGTGATCTCGTGAAAGCGGTAGTTCGCCAGCGAGCGTTCCGCCACGGTGCCGCCTTTCAAGGCTGCCACAAAGCGCGCCTGAACGTCCTTCAGCGCTTCGATCTGGGACACCGTCGCGTTCAATGCCGCCAATTGCAGCACCGCGCCATAAATCATCGGCGCCGCCTGAAAAAAGGCCCGCAACGTGGTGTGGGACAGGTCCGAAACCCGCACCCCCCGGTTGGCACGATGGCTCAGGTACCCTTCCCCCGCCAGGTCGCGAAACACCTCGCGCAAGGGGGTGCGCGACAGTTCGAACCGTTCGCTCAATCGCACCTCGTCCAGATCAGATCCCGGCATCAGCTCAAGCGTCAGGATCGCCTTGCGCAGATGATCGGCCAGCCGTTCTTTGCGATCTTTTGTGGAATCGGTCATGCGCGCTCCTGTTGGGTCTTGCGCTATGAGGTGCCATGAATACAATGTGTATACAATGAAAAACCCGACCTGAGTCGCACAAAGACCGACATGCCCCAGCACACCTGTTTCCTGCTTGTAGAAGACTTCACGCACATCGCCTTTGGCTGTGCGATTGACCCGCTGCGTATTGCCAATCTGGTGAGTGGCAAAGACCTCTACACCTGGTCGCTGGCGTCCATGGACGGCACCCGCGCCACCTGTTCCAACGGCTCGGTGACGCTGGTCGATCATGCTGTTTCGAACCTGCCTGATTGCGATCAGCTCTTTGTGCTGTCGGGCATCAACATGCGCGATCACATTACGCCCGCGCTGCTCAACGCCCTGCGCAGGGCCAAGCGCCACGGCATGCAGATCGGGGCGCTGTGCTCGGGCGCCTGGGTGCTGGCCGAAGGCGGGCTTTTGGACGGCATGCAGGCGGCGATCCACTGGGACTATCACGACAGCTTTATGGAGGAATTTCCGGGCGTGAACCTCGTGCGCAATGTCTTTGTGGCGGATGAGAAACACATGACGGCTTCGGGGGGGACAGCCACGGCTGACCTCATGCTGCACCTGATCGAACGCGACCACGGTGCGGACCTTGCCATCGCCGTGGCAGATCAGATGGTCTATAACGCCGTGCGCGAGTCGACGGCAGAACAAAAGGTCTCGCTGCAATCGCGCAGCGGCATGCGCAATCCCCATCTGGTCAAGGCGATCACCCGCATGCAGGAAACCATCGAGGCCCCGCTGAGCGGCGGTGAGATTGCCGAAGAAATCGGCATCTCTACCCGGCAATTGGAACGGCTGTTTGGGCGTTACCTCAACACCTCTCCCAAAAAGTACTTCATGGACCTGCGCCTTGAACGGGCGCGGCACCTGCTGGTGCAAACCGATAACGCGGTCATAGACGTGGCGCTGGCCTGCGGCTTCGAAAGCGCCGGACACTTCAGCCGCGTCTATCGGGCGACTTTTGGTGTGACCCCGACGAACCAGCGCCGCACGCTGGGCTGATATCTCTGATGCCACAAAAAACCGCCCCACGCGATCAGGCGTGGGGCGGTTTCTGTCATTCAGGTCTCAGCCTCAGTGCGAGTACTTCTTGTTGATCTCACCGCTTTTGAGCCGCGCGAGATAGCTGGTCATCTCACGTTTGACGATAGGCGCCAGGAAGTAGAGGCCCAGGATGTTCGGCACACAGATCAGGAAGACCAGCGCATCCGAAATGTCCAGAATGGGCCCCAGCTGCACCATGCAGCCCAGTGCAACAAAGGCACAGAACATCAACTTGTAGATGGTCTGTCCCATCTGGCCTTCACCAAACAGATACGTCCAGCCTTTGAGCCCATAGTAGGACCACGAGATCATGGTCGAAAAGGCGAACAGCAGGGCACCAAAGGCCAGCGGAATCGGGAACCATCCAATCTGACGCTCAAACGCCGCCGACGTCATGGCCACGCCTGTTGCATCCCCGGCAAAGTTCGGGTCAGCCACCTGGCTTGTGCCAATCACCAGCGCGGTGATGGTACAGATCACGATGGTATCGATGAACGGTTCCAGCAGCGACACGTAGCCTTCGGTCACAGGTTCCGGGGTCCGAACCGCCGCGTGTGCAATCGACGCCGAGCCAATGCCCGCTTCGTTCGAGAACACAGCGCGTTGGAAGCCGATGATCAATGCGCCGATGACACCACCCTGAACGCCAGCGCCAGTAAAGGCACCGTGGAAGATGTTGCCAATGGCTGCCGGGATCGACGTAAAGTTCATCAGGATCACCACAATGGCGAAGAAACAGTAGAACACGGCCATGAAGGGCACGATCTTTTCCGTCACGCGGGCGATGGATTTGATGCCGCCAACGATGACCATAAAGACCACCGCGGCCAGGATAAGTCCTATCAACCAGCCCAGACCGTCCAGCGCCCCGCCAGCCACGGTGTTAAGCTGCACATAGGCCTGGTTCGACTGGAACATATTGCCGATGCCAAGCGCGCCGACAAAGATGCCAATGGCGTAGAATGTGCCCATGAACTTGCCAAAGCCGCTCATGCCGCGCTCTTCAAAGCCCTTTTTCATATAGTACATTGGGCCGCCCGAGACGGATCCGTCCGGGTTCTCCTGGCGGTACTTCACGCCCAGCGTACATTCGACGAACTTCGTCGACATGCCGAGGAACCCGGCGACGATCAGCCAAAAGGTGGCGCCTGCACCTCCAATGGTCACCGCAACCGCGACACCACCGATATTACCAATACCAACCGTGCCCGACACGGCTGTGGCCAGCGCCTGAAAGTGTGACACCTCGCCGGGGCTGTCCGGGTCAGCATAATCGCCGCGCACCAGTTCGATGGCGTGTTTGAAACCGCGGATGCTGACAAAGCCCATGTAGAACGTGAAGAATACCGCACCGATCACCAGCCACAGCACCACCAATGGCAACTGGGCACCAAAGACCGGGATCTTGAAAAACACAAATGCGCCGACCGCACTGGCTATGGGGGCGGTGGCGGCGTTGATGGTCTCGTCAAAACCCGCATAGGCGGGCAAAGCGAGGAACGTCATGGCAAGGAATGCCGTCATAAATCTGAACATAATTGTCCCCGTTTTATGTTTGTTTTTGGGTTGTGTCGTTCTCAGGGAACAACGACGACCGGAACCGGTGAAGTCTGGATCAGGCTCCCCGCGACGCTGCCGAACAACAGGGCTTTCAAGCCTGATTGCCCCCGGCGACCAATCACGATCTGCGCCACGCCGTGTTTTTCAGCCAGGCGAACCAGCGTTTCGGCGGGCGGCCCATGAGTCACCACGGTTTCACAGTCCACACCTGCTTCGGTCAGCGTATTCGCCGCCGGCTGCACAATGGTTTCCGTCGCGCGCGAGATTTCCTGCTCGCGGCGTTTGTGTCGTTCGGCGTTTTCTTCGGGAGTGTTGAACGAGTATTGCGACCACTCAATCACATAGGCGACGATCAGTTTCGCACCGCCCAGCTTGGCCCGTTCCATGGCGTATTGCAGCGCGCGCTCACCACCGGAGCTGCCGTCAATCGCCAGTAACACGGAATTTGACATGGGTCTTCCTTTCGCAAGTTTCCGCCAGTTTTGGCACCCCAAGCCTAGGGGATTTTTTTTGATTGCGAGAAACTTCCTGACGTGGCGGCAGCCCGATCCGCTGGATTCAAGCGGAAAAGCTCTCACAGGAACATACGAAACCGTACTGAAATCTGATCCGGAGTATTGGAGAAACTGCATAAAAAGCAGGCAAATGATCCGAGTGAGGCAAATTGCCTGACAATTTGCAACCTAAGGTATAGTTTGGTCATAAAAAATGATTTGTTTGGACTTACGGAAAGTCCGTGTTTTCAGCCACATATTCTAAAATTTGACTGTGTTTTGTCGTTTTGCGCTAACTAAATGTCGATTTTGAACTTCTTTTTAGTCCGCCCGAAATCACGAATTGACAAAACGTGCCGATACGCCCTGCCACACCAACGACCCATCTCGGAGGGCTGTGCGTCTTGTGGCCGCCACGACCCGGCCCCCGTTCCACAACGACGCTCCCACCTCGGACGGTCCAATGCGGCTCTGCGCAGTTCGGGCGCGGACACCCCGGATGGCTGACTGCGCACCTGTGACGTCTTGCAGCTATACATTCTCGACCGTTTACTCTAAACGCGGCCTCTACCGCCCATAAATGACACGAACGCCGCTCTGATTGGCATGTCATTTCGCGTTGCCGCGTGGGCAAAACCTCTGAGACGAAAAGACACCGCTGTGAAACAAGCTCTCCGTGACGCCCTGGATGCCCGTGGATATGAAACCCTGACGCCCGTACAAGAGGCTGTGCTGAATCCCGACTATCAGGGTGCAGACCTTCTGGTGTCGGCGCAGACCGGCTCGGGTAAAACCGTCGGCTTTGGCCTGTCGATTGCGCCCACCCTGCTGGGCGAGGACGAGGCCTTTGATGCGGCTGCTGCTCCGCTGGCTCTGGTCATTGCCCCTACCCGCGAGCTGGCGCTTCAGGTGAAACGTGAACTGGCGTGGCTCTATGCCAAGGCTGGCGCGCATCTGGCGTCCTGCGTGGGGGGCATGGATATGCGCGATGAACGTCGTGCGCTGGCCCGCGGCGCCCACATCGTTGTCGCCACACCAGGTCGCCTGCGCGATCACATCACGCGCGGGTCCATCGACCTCACCCAGCTGCGCGCCGTGGTGCTGGACGAAGCCGACGAGATGCTCGACCTTGGCTTTCGCGAAGACCTCGAGTTCATTCTCGGAGAAGCCCCCGAAGAGCGTCAGACGCTTCTGTTCTCGGCCACCGTGCCCAAAAGCATCACCCATCTGGCCAAGAACTATCAACGTGACGCCATCCGTGTCATCACCAAGTCGGAAGAGGGCCAGCACGCCGACATCGAATACCGCGCCATGCTGGTGGCTGATCGCGACGTGGAAAACGCCGTCATCAACACGCTGCGTTTCTACGAGGCCCCGAATGCCATCGTGTTCGGCAACACCCGCGCCACGGTCAATCGCCTGACCACGCGCCTGTCGAACCGTGGCTTTCAGGTGGTGGCGCTGTCGGGCGAGCTGTCTCAGGCAGAACGCACCCACGCCCTGCAAGCCATGCGCGACGGGCGGGCTCAGGTCTGTGTGGCCACCGACGTGGCAGCACGCGGTATCGACCTGCCCAACCTGGATCTCGTTGTGCACGCGGAACTGCCGAACAACCACGAAACCCTGCTGCACCGCTCGGGCCGCACAGGCCGCGCCGGGCGCAAGGGCGTCAGCGCGCTGATCGTGACCCGCAAATCCCGCAGCAAAGCCGAGCGCACCCTGCGCTTTGCCAAGCTCACCGCAGAATGGTCGGGTGCCCCCTCGGCGGATGACGTCAAAGCGCGCGACGAAGAGCGTATGCTGGCCGATCCGGTCTGGACCGATGCAACCCCGGAAACCGACCAGCCCACCGTGCAGAAGCTGACCGAAAGCTTCTCACCCGAGCAGCTTGCCGCGGCCTATCTGCACCTCTACCGCTCGTCACACACCGCCCCCGAAGAGCTTTTGGACACTGAAACTGTCACGCAGCCCAAGCCCCGCAAGGATTTTGGGCCAAGCGTCTGGTTCTCGATCTCTGGTGGACGTGCCGCCAACGCCGAACCCCGCCGCCTGTTGCCGATGCTGTGCAAGGCTGGCGACCTGACCAAGGACGACATCGGCGCGATCCGCATTCAGCAGACCCAGTCATACGTGCAGATTCTTGAGACCAGCGTGGCGCGGTTCCTCGCCAGCGTCGGCGAGAACATGACCGTCGAAGACGGCGCGGTCGTCACGCAATTGGCCGAGGCGCCGGTTCTGGACAGCAAGCCCCAGGGTGGCTTCAAAAAAGGTGGCAAACCCCCGCATCGCGGCAAGGGCCGCGACAGGGATGACACCGGGTACAAGCCAAAGCCCGCCAAGCCCCGCTCGTCCGCGCCGATCGACTGGAACGACGATCCCGCTCCTCGGGTGAAAAAGCCGAAACCATCGGACAGGCCCGCTGGAAAACCCGCAGACAAACCGGGTGACAAGAAGCCGTGGAAAAAACCTGAACCCGACCGCAAAGCCGATGGCGGACATGGCCCGGCCAAGCGGCGCACGGAAACTGGCAAACCTGGCGGCAAACCCAAGGGCCCGCCGCCCCCCAAGGGCAAATCCAACAGTAAAAAGAATAAGGCCCGCGCCGCCGCCAAGGCGCAGACCAAAAAGACCGAGAAACGCGGCGGTCGTAAAGCCTGATCCAAGAAGACATCGCGTGGTGGCTCAGGCGTTCTGCCCGAGCCACCACGTGTCTAGCGCGCCGATGCCCTTGATCTCAATGCTTCCGCGTGGCTCAAATGTGTAACCCTCTTTCAACGCTTTGCGCGCGGCATCCGTGACCTGAATGCGCCCCGCCTGCCCGTGGCTTTCCATCCGGCTGGCGGTGTTCACCGTGTCGCCCCAGACATCGTAGAACAGTTTCTGGTGCCCGATCACACCGGCCACGACGGGGCCGGCGTGGATACCAATGCGGATTTCGACCCTATCCCCGATCTCGTCGGAAAACGCGCGCATCGCGTCAAGCATGTCAAATGCCATCGCGGCGACCCGATGTACCGGCTGGTCCACCGGCTGCGGCAGGCCCGCGGCAACCATGTAAGCGTCGCCAATGGTTTTGATTTTCTCCAACCTGTGTTTCTCGGCCAATGTGTCAAAGGTCGAAAAGATGCGGTTGAGAAACCCAACCAGCTCTTCAGGTGTCATTTTGGCCGAGCGCGGCGTGAACCCGACGATATCAGCAAAAAGAATGGCGGTATGGTCGAGGGAGTCGGCGATGGTCTTGCCAGGGGCGTCCTTGAGGCGGTTTGCGATTTCGGTGGGGAGGAGATTGTAGAGCAGGGTCTCGGAGAGGGCGTGTTCTGCTTCAAGGGCCGTTTCGGCGGTTTCCACCTGCCGAACGGCAAAATACAGCGCAAGAAGCCCGGTGCCGATTACAGCCAGTACGGTCGATTGATAGACATAACGCTGCAATTCGGGCGTAACATCTGACAGGGCAGGTTCTGGAAACAAGATTGGCAGCGCCAATGCAAGACCGAGATAAGGACCAGCGATCACAGCTAGAACTGGCAAGTTGCGTGTGCCCAGAACCATCAGGGCCAATATTGCTCCGTTAAAGCACCCAAGATTCAATCCTGCATCTGCTCCAAACAAATAGCTCATTATGGTGAACGGCACGCCACCAAACAGCAGCATGGCAAAGCAACCAAGAACAACATTGTGCCGGAACAACGCAGGCTGAATCAGGAAGGGAAAGCCGCTCAGAAAACAGACAATGACAGCGGGCCATAAGTTGGGCGCGTCAACGGTGAGATAATAGGCGGCATAGCTCCAAAATGCGACGACGATAATCGGGGAGATAACGGCCATCAACAGAACGGCCCGTTTGTGGCGCGATGACAAGGTCGAGTCTTCCCGATAAGAATACCACCGCCATAGCCGTTTCACCCAATGCGGTTTGCGGTTGGTTTCGTTTTTGGGAGTGACAGGGTCGGGTGGCGCTTTGAAAAGTTCCATCTGACGAAGCGTAGCCGATCCATGGCTGTGCGGGAACTGTCAGATTCCGTAAGTCGCTTTGGGCAATTCAACCAAAGCTATTCAACCAAAGCCAGGGGGGCAAAAACGACAAACCCCCGAGGCAGGGCCACGGGGGTCGTCAATTCTTTTGGTGTCCAAAGCTGGACGGATGCTTATTTGAAGTCCGCGCAGTAGTTCCCGAAAACCGGTTCCCACTTTTCGGACTGCGCTTAGAGCATACCTTCGCGTTGGGCTTTCTTACGTGCCAGTTTACGGGCACGGCGGATCGCTTCAGCTTTCTCGCGCGCTTTTTTCTCGGACGGCTTCTCGAAATGTTGCTTGAGCTTCATTTCACGGAAGACACCTTCACGCTGCAGCTTTTTCTTCAGGGCACGAAGCGCCTGATCGACGTTGTTGTCGCGAACACTAACCTGCATGTGGTTTTCACCACCTTTCTAAGTTGAGTTGCAAGGATTTGCAGGAAGTGGCCCTATAGCAACTCCCTTTGGCTTTGTCTAGTATAGAGGGCAAGCTAAGGAGAGTCCCATGACCACGTCCGATCCCAAGGAAAAACTGCTGGATGCCGCGCTGACCCACGTCGTGTTTGACGGCTGGTCCGAGGCCACGTTCAAGGCGGCGATTGACGATTCGGGTGTCACTGAGGCGCTGGCGCATGCCTTATGTCCGCGTGGGGCCGTGGATCTGGCGGTGGCCTATCACAAGCGCGGGGATGCGGCGATGCTGGCGCGGTTTGCGGCCGAGGATGTGTCAGAGCTGCGCTATTCGCAAAAGGTGGCAGCGCTGGTGCGGTTTCGATTGGAAGCGGTGGACGACAAGGAAACCGTGCGCCGGGGAACGGCCCTGTTTGCCCTGCCGCACCATGCCGGCACCGGCGCCGAGCTGATCTGGGGCACGGTTGATGCGATCTGGAATGCGCTGGGCGACACCTCGGAAGACGTCAACTGGTACACCAAGCGCGCGACACTTTCAGGTGTCTATGGCTCGACCGTTCTGTTTTGGCTGGGCGATGACAGCGAAGGCTATCAGGCCACCTGGGATTTTCTGGACCGCCGGATCGAGAACGTGATGCAGTTCGAAAAGGTCAAGGCACAGGTCAAGGCCAGCCCCTTTGGCAAGCTGATGCAGGGGCCGATGTCGGCGCTGGAGCGGATCAGGAAGCCCGGCGCACGGGGCGATATGCCGGGCACCTGGCGCGGGTAGCTCTCCCGCCTTGGTCGCATCGCTGGCGCGATGGACCTGCGTTGGGCATGGCTCAGCAGAGCTGAGCCTCTTGAGGGGCCTTGCCCCTCTGGGCCGTTGGCCCATTCACCCCAGGATATTTTTGGCCAAAAGAAGACATCCGGTTTGCGCCTGCGGATGCCGGTGCTAAGTGTTGGCCAAGAAAGTTTAAGGAGAGCCCAATGACCCAGACCATGCGCGCGGTGGAAATTACGGAACATGGCGGACCGGATGTGTTGCAGATGACCGAACGCCCCATGCCGCAACCGGGCGCGGGTGAGGTGGTGATCAAGGTGGCTTATGCCGGGGTGAACCGCCCGGATGCCTTGCAGCGCGCCGGTGCCTATGCGCCGCCGCCGACCGCAAGCGATCTGCCGGGTCTGGAAGCGTCGGGGACAATCATTGCCGTGGGCCCCGGTGTCAGCGACTGGGCCGAGGGCGACGAGGTCTGTGCGTTGCTGCCCGGTGGCGGATACGCAGAGTATGTCCTGACCCCTGCCGCCCATTGTCTGCCGGTGCCCCGGGGCATGGGGCTGCAGGAAGCGGCCTGTCTGCCCGAGACGTTTTTCACCGTGTGGTCAAATGTCTTTACCCGCGGCGGTCTTCAGGCGGGCGAGCGGTTTCTTGTGCATGGTGGCTCGAGCGGGATCGGGACAACCGCGATCCAATTGGCCAATGTGTTTGGCGCGCGGGTCTTTGCCACGGCCGGGTCCGATGATAAATGTGCTGCCTGTCTGGAACTCGGGGCCGAGCGCGCGATCAATTATCGTGACGAGGATTTTGTTGAGGTGCTGCGCGCCGAAGGGGGCGCCAACCTGATCCTTGATATGGTCGGCGGCTCTTACATTCCGCGCAACATCAAGACGCTGGCCGATGACGGCCGTTTGGTGCAGATCGCGTTCCTGACCGGCCCCAAGGTCGAGTTGAACTTTGCCCAGATCATGACCCGGCGGCTGACGGTGACCGGATCGACCCTGCGGCCGCAGAGCGATCTGGCCAAGGCACGGATTGCTGCCCAGTTGCACGAAAGGGTCTGGCCGATGTTGGAGGCCGGTCGCGTGGCGCCGGTGATGGACAGCGAGTTCCCGCTGGAGATGGCATCAGCTGCGCACAGCCGGATGGAATCCAGCGGCCATATCGGCAAGATTGTCCTGAAAGTGGCGGGATAACCAATTTGTACAAACTGGTTATTTGGCCCGGAAACTTTGTACAAACTGGTTATTTCGGGTCCTAGCGTCTTTGTTCGTGCTCAAACCGCTGCCGCGCGATGGCTTCATTGCGCTCGGCCTTTTTGTAGTCTGACAGCGCGCGTTCCACATAGTCGAGGTGCTCCGTCACCGCAGCCCGCGCGGCCACTGCATCGCGCGCCTGAAGGCCGTTGTTGATGGCACGGTGTTGCTCCAGCAGATCGCTGCGGGTGGTGCGTTGTTTGAACATGATCGAGCGATTGTAGAACACGCCTTCGCGCAAGAGCTGGTACATCGAGCGCATCATATGCAGCATGACAACGTTATGACTCGCCTCAATGATGGCCAGGTGAAAATCCGCGTCGAGCCGGGCTTCGTCGGTTGGATTGCGCTTGGGGTGGGCCGCTTCCATTTTTTCAAAGACCGTCTGGATCACCTTGAGATCGGTGTCTGACGCAAAACGCGCGGCGCGTTCTGCCGCCAGCCCCTCCATGTCGCGGCGGAAGGAAATATAGTCGAACACTGCCTCGTCATGGCTGGAAAACAGCCGGATCAGGCTGTCGGAAAAGGCGTTACCCAACACATCTGCAACAAAAATCCCTGCGCCGGCTTTCGAGGAAAGCAGCCCGCGTTCCTGGAGTTCCGAGATGGCTTCGCGCAGGCTGGGGCGCGACACGCCCAGTCGATCGGACAGCTCCCGCTCGGAGGGCAGACGCTCACCAGGGCGCAAAATTCCTCGTAAAATCAACAGCTCAATCTGTTTGACGACAGAGGTGGAGAGTTTTTCGGTCTGGACCTTTTGGAAGGGCATTGGGGCCTCGCAAGAATTGGTCAGGTGATATGACCACAGTGGGCGGGCCGGAGCAAGGGGCGGTGCAAGTTCACGATTATTGTTACAATGGGTCAGGATTGTTGACTGATATTGCTTTAAAGGGCAGAAATGGCATATATTCTGACCTAAAGGGGCCAGCCATGAGTCTTGAAAAGATATTTGCCACGCGCACACAGCGCATGAAGGCTTCGGAAATCCGCGAGCTTTTGAAGCTCTTGGACCAGCCCGGTATTCTGTCCTTTGCCGGGGGCATTCCGGATCCGAATCTCTTTCCCTCAGACGACTTTGCCGCCGCGATGGCGGAGATCATGGACGAGGGTGGCGCGACTGCGTTGCAATACTCAGTAAGCGAAGGATATCAACCGTTGCGGGAGTGGATTGCCGGGCAGATGGCAAAGATAGGCGTGCCTTGCGGGCCTGAGAACATCCTGATCACCAGCGGGTCGCAGCAAGCTTTGGACTATCTCGGAAAACTGTTCCTGTCACCGGGGGACACGGCCCTGGTGAACTGGCCGACCTATATGGGGGCGCTGGGGGCGTTCAACCCTTATGAACCGCGGTATGACCAGTTGAGTATCAACGGCAATCGCGCGCCAGAGACCTATGCGACCGACGCGGAATCGGCGGGAGGGCGTGTGAAATTTGCTTATCTTTCCAGCGACTTCTCGAACCCAACCGGGGAGACGGTGGATCAACGGGGGCGCGACGCCTTGCTGGACATGGCGGAAGCGCTGGACTGTGCCGTGATCGAGGATGCAGCCTATCAGGCGCTGCGGTATGACGGTCAGGATGTGTCGCCAATCCTTGCACTGGAACTGGCGCGAAAGGGGAATCTTGAGGCCTGCCGGACGATCTATTGTGGCAGCTTTTCCAAGACGCTGTCACCCGGACTGCGGGTCGGTTGGGTGGTGGCCGCCAAGCCAGTGATCCAGCAATTGGTCTTGATGAAACAGGCCTCGGACCTGCATTCACCGACGTTGAACCAGATGGCGGTGCATCGGGTGGCTGAGCGGTGTTTTGGCGCACATGTGGATATGCTGCGAGCGGTCTATGGAGCGCGGCGCACGGCCATGCTGGAGGCTCTGACGCGGTATATGCCCAAGGGCGTGTCGTGGACCCGGCCCGAAGGGGGCATGTTCGTTTGGGTGACGTTGCCCAAAGGTATGGATGGGGCCGAGCTGCTGGCCTATGCATTGGAGACACACAAGCTGGCCTTTGTGCCGGGGCGCGCGTTTTTTGCCGATGGGTCAGGGGGGAATACGCTGCGCTTGAGCTTTTCCTGCGCCGATGAGGCGGAGATTGAGGACGGGATGCAGCGGTTGGGGGAGGCGATCCGCGCGCAAATGACCTGACCAATTTGGTCAAAGAAAAATCTGTGTCATGTCAGAGTTTTTCAAAAAAACGCCCCGAACGGATCGGGACGTCGGGTAGGTCGGACAAATTTGTCCGACCTACGAGGGGATTGATTTATTCCGCGGGAACTGCGCTGCTCTGACTGGGTTTGCCAAAGTGCTGGCGGTTGAGGCGCAGCACCAACGCGATCATGGCGAACTGTGAGATCAGTGCGATGGCGGTGATCGCCCAAAAGGCGGAGCCGAATTTGTCGATGATCCCCGCGCCAACAAGGCCTTTGTTCACGAAGAAGTGGAGCATAACCGAAAGCGCGACACCGGGGCAGACCAGCGCATAAGAGCCGGGCGAGGTTTTGGTGCTGAACACGAAGTCGGTGAAGTACCCCTGGCGGCGCAGAACCAGAAGCCCCAGCATCAGAAAGACGATCTGGATCGACAGCAGGCGGGCGAGGAAGACCATGGTTTCAGCACCTGATCCATGCACGTCAAAGGTGGTGTGCAACCCGTGGTTCTGGCGTAGGAACATGATGCCCAGCACGGTCATGATCGGGACGACGACCATCAGGGTTGGGCCGGCCTCTTTCGCGGTGCCGTGGTGCAGCATCGAGTTGAAGGCCGTGAAGATCGCGATCAGCGCATAGACGATGGCGGCGGTGCCGATAAAGGTCGAGAGCACAAGCGCAAGGCCAACGGTTGTGGTGTTTTGGCTCATCGCGGCGGGGGCGGAGAAGCCGACTGCAACCATCGAAAGCGCAAAGGCAGGCAGCATCTGTGCGAAAGAGTTGTTGGCGGTGACGTCAAAGATACCGCCCTGGCTGAGGATACGGCCAAGGAATTGCGCGAGGATGCGAAAGGCGAGTACCGCGATCAGGCCAAAGGCGACCAGTGCCAGGGGGAACAGGAATTCGATGATGCTCCAGAGGCCGGGCACAAAGACAAGTCCGACGATGAACATGGCGTTCACGGTCATGGCGAGTGCGAGCGGCATGGCCATGATGGTCGACTCGGCGTTGGAGTTGATAAGCGTCTGATAGCTTGCAGTTTTCTTGAAGGCGGAAAAGGCCGAGAGGTTCCAGATCAACGATTTGACGTTCAGGAAGGCCATGGCGGCAATGCCCAGGACCGCGACGACAATGGCGGCCTGCATCGGCGCTCCTCCGGTTTGGAAGGCGGCAGAGATGTCCTCGAATGTGGGCACGGGTTTTCCGGGATGCGGCACCCAGAACATCAGGTACATGAAGAACGTGACCGCAAGGCCACCGGCGCCAAGTGAGGCGAGGAAGTAAAGCGGCGAATAGCTGTCCGCCGGACGTGCTGCGGTATTGGACATGGTCTCTCTCCCTAAATATTCCAATTTCAATATGTATATAAACATTCGAAACTTGGAATATAAATGCGACATGCGCGCGCAGGGGGCGGAAAGGGTTTGTTAACCAAGGACGGGGCAGGGTTGCGGCATGAAACGGTTTGCCCTGATTGCGCTGGCGGCCCTTGCGGCGTGCAACGCTCCGTCGATGCATTTCGCCGGGATTGAAGCGGTGCGCGTGACCGTCATGGAAAGCACATTCGAACTGCGGCGCCGACAGGATCGCTGGGATCTGGTCGAGGCCATCCGAGTCAACGCAGAATATGCGCCACGTCTTAGCCAACAGTTAGGGCGCCGCGCGGAGATCGCGATTGAACGCACTTATGGCTGTCCGGTGGATGAAATCTGGGGGGATGCCACCAAGATGTTGGCGATTTTGAAGTGCGGTGAACCGGATGATCTGGCTCGGATCGGAACGGGGCCGAAGGTGCGGATTTGAGACTGAGACCGAAGGAATGGGTGCCATAGCGCCACCTCTGGCTGGGCAGAAAGCCCAAGCGCACAATTCTAGATTTGACGGCGTTCTCTCCGAGGGTGAGGCCGTATGTGAAGGTGCCTCGCCTCTTTCGGATTTCTCTGGCACTCTCTTGGCAAGCAAATCAGGCAAAGAAGAGTAGTTTCCATGAATCCGTCGCGTCGCAGCTTTGTTTTCGGGCTTTCGGCTCTGTCTCTTGCAGCCTGCCAAAGCTCGCTTGGTCCCAACTCAACATCGTCTGCAGCCAGCACACAGGGGCTGTCGGCGGATTTGCGCCCGACTCCAAACCGCGACTACGCGGCCTGGGTGGCCAGTTTCAAAGACCGCGCAAGGGCTCAGGGCATCACGGACACAACCCTGAACGCCGCGTTTCGTGACACTGGCTATTTGCCGGGCGTCATCACGCGGGATCGCAACCAGACCGAGTTCACCCGAACGCTGGAAGACTATCTGTCCATTGCCGCCTCGGATGAGCGTGTGTCCAAGGGACGCGCCAGATTTGCCCGGCATGGCAGCACGCTGAGCCGTCTGGAACAGAGCTATGGTGTGGACGCGGAAATCATCTGCGCCATTTGGGGGCTAGAGAGCTTCTACGGAGACCGCAAAGGCGACATTCCGGTGATCTCTGCCACGTCCACGCTGGCCTTTGACGGGCGTCGGGGGAGCTTTTACGAAAAGCAGCTGATCGCGGCGCTCAAGATCATACAAAACGGCGACGTCCCTGCGCAACGCATGACGGGCAGCTGGGCGGGCGCCATGGGGCACACGCAGTTTATCCCCACCAGCTATCTGGCCTTTGCGGTTGATTTCACCGGCGATGGTCGCCGGGATATCTGGTCTGATGACCCAACAGATGCGCTTGCCTCAACGGCTGCGTACTTGCAGAAGAATGGCTGGAGCCGCGGCACCAAATGGGGCAGAGAATTGCGCCCCGGTGAAACAGCATCGCGTGTTATTCAGCCACAGCCCGGCGGCCCGCGCTTTGCGGTGACCGGCAATTTCAACGCGATCAAACGCTACAACAACTCTGACAGCTACGCGATTGGCGTTGGCCATCTGGCGGACCGCATTGGGGGTGCGGGACCATTGCGGACACCGTTCCCCCCTGATCAATACGGGTTGACCAAGGACGACCGCATCGCTTTGCAGTCTCGGCTGACGGCACGTGGGTTTGATACGGGTGGAGCGGATGGCGTGCTGGGCCCCAAATCTCGCGGCGCAATTGCGGACTACCAGCGCAGCATCGGGGCTGAGCCGACCGGGGACCCGTCGCAGGCCTTGCTTGCATCGCTGGCATAAATCACCGGCTCAAGCCGCTTCAAACCAGTGCCCGGTCACCCCCGCCCGTGCGGTTCCATATAGTCCAACACCGGATTGATCGGCACGATGCGGTTGGGGTTCACGCTCTCGTGGCTGTAATGGTAGTGACGCACGATGTGGTCGAGGTTCACGGTGCCTGCGATGCCGGGCATCTGGTAGAGCTCGCGCGTATAGGCCCATAAGGCGGGGTAATCTACGATGCGGCGGCGGTTGCACTTGAAGTGCAGGTGATAGACCGGGTCAAAGCGGATCAGCGTGGTGAAGAGGCGCCAGTCGGCCTCGGTCAGCGTGTCACCCATCAGATAGCGGTTTTGCGAGAGCCGTTCTTCGAGCCAGTCGAGCGTGTCAAAGAGCGGATGCACGGCGGCGTCATAGGCCTCTTGGGTCGAGGCAAAGCCGGATTTGTAAACCCCGTTGTTCAGGGTGTGGTAGATGCGCTCGTTCACCTCTTCGATGTCATCGCGCATGTGGGTGGGCCAATAGTCGGCGGCGTTACCGGTGAGACCGTCAAAGGCCGAGTTGAACATTCGGATGATCTCGGAGCTTTCGTTTGAAACGATGGTCTCTTGCTGCTTGTCCCAGAGGATCGGCACGGTGACACGGCCAGAATAGCCGGGATCGGCGCGGGTATAGACCTGATAGGCGTATTGCAGGTTGTAGAGGGTATCTCCGGTGGCGCCACGGTCATCCGTTTCAAAGGTCCAGCCCTGGTCCAGCATGTCCGGGTGCACGGCTGAGACAGTGATGTGATCCTCCAACCCTTTGATTTCGCGAAAGATCAACGTGCGATGGGCCCAGGGACAGGCGTAGGAGACATAGAGGTGATAACGCCCGCTTTCTGCGGCAAAGCCTGCGCGGCCCGATGGTCCCGCGCTGCCGTCAGCGGTGATCCAGTTGCGGAACGCGGCCGCTGAGCGCACGAATTTGCCGCCCGAAGATTTGGTGTCGATCGGCTGTTCCGTCCATTTTCCGTCAACCAGATGGCCCATGGCGCGTGCTCCTTTGCGTGTCGCTTTGCAATTACCTAGGGCGAAAGTGGTGCGATGAAAACGCAACAGACTGCAAAGGAGTTGCGCGCTGACGCACAAAAAGCCGGGTGTCATGGAAGTGTTGCTTGACCGGATGCGGTGTCAGACCCACCTTTAACGTAAGGATGGAGTGCGACAGATGACAACCTATTTGCCAAAAGAGGTTCAGGCCGGGCTGGAAGCGGCCCAGAAGAAAAGCCTGAGGAAAAGCAACCGCTTGCGGGTGGTGGTCGAAAACCGCTCATTCAAGGTTCTGAAGTTCCGAGAGGATGGGTTCAGCCTGGATATCGAGGATGCGCCGCACCTGCGGGGGCTGGTGGATCTCTACGATGGTGGCAAGCACCTGTCGCAGTGTCTTGTGGTGGCCTCGGAGGAAGAAGGTCATCTGATGCACTATGAGTTCAAGTGGGCGACACCGGTAGCGGACCGGCCTCCGGTCGATTTCTATCGGGGTGGGAATGCGCCCGTAGCCCTGTTGAGCGACGAGCGGTAAGACCCCCGAGACAATGTCTTGTACGTTGCTGGCCCTGCCTTTGGCAGAGTGGTTAAGCGTGTCTGAACGGGACGGGCTCTGTTTGCGGGCCCGTCTTGGGCGAATCGGCCCATGAACACAGTGGTTAATGGCCAAAACCCACATCTGTACTGCGTCGGTATAACGTCGGTATTGCGTCGGTGTCGGTTTGGCAGCTTCGACAGGTTAACGGTGCGTGCGGTCGTGGTCGGGTTGGTAGGTCGGACAAATTTGTCCGACCTACGGGTGCCGCGCCTTAGGGGCGGATTTCCACGGGCGTACCGTTGGGGGTGATCTGCCAAAGCTCTTCGATCTCTGCGTTGGACACGGCCACGCAACCGGCGGTCCAATCGCCGGGCAGGGTGATCGCATCCGGCAGGCTGTTGGGCTGGCCGTGGATAAAGATGTCGCCGCCGGGGGATTTGCCAATGGCGCGTGCGTGGGCGGTGTCTTGGGCCTGCGGATAGTTGATGCCCAGTGACAGGTGATAGGCGCTGTCTGGGTTGCGGCGGTTGATGTTGAAATGGCCTTCGGGCGTCTTGCCGTCGCCTTCGATTTCCTTGTCGCCCATGGGGGTGAAGCCGAGGGCGATGTCGTATGTCCGCAGTGCTTTACCGTTGCGGTAAACGGTCAGGCGGCGGTCGGCTTTTTCGATCAGGATGTGGTCGATGCGTTCGGTCAGCGGGGCGAGGGGCGGCGGTTGGTAGGCCGGACGCAGCAGCAGGATATACACACCTGCGAGGATCACGAAAACTGTGAGAAAACGGCTGAGACGAGACATTTGGATACCAGCACCTTACTGCGCGTGGTTTAGGCGACTGGGTGCGGCTTGCAAAGGTCAGGCCCCACAAGGGCCGGCTATGGGCGGTGTTTTGCCTTTAGGCGGCGGCGATCTGCGCCAGATATGCCTTGATAAGCCGTTCCAGCTTGGCCGCCCCGATGGGCGCGCTGGCCTTGGTGTGTTCGTGGCTGATGTGTTCGTTGCCTAGGCCTGCGGCCATGTTCGTCACAACCGAGACGGCGCAGCATTTCATGTCGAGGAACCGGCCCAGAATGACCTCGGGCACGGTGGACATGCCGACGGCATCTGCTCCGAGGGTCTTCAGCATGCGGATTTCGGCGGGGGTTTCGAAGTTGGGCCCCGAGTACCAGGCGTAGACGCCTTCGCGCAGGGGGATTTGGAGGGTTTGAGCCAAGCCAAGAAGTTGCTTCCGGATGTCCGGATCGTAGGCGTTGGTGAGGTTGACGAAGCGCCGATCCGTGGGCTCTCCGATCAGCGGGCTGAGGCCGGAATAGTTGATGTGATCGTTGAGCAGCATCAGGTTGCCGGGTGGGATTTCTGACAGGAACGACCCGCAGGCGTTGGTGGCAAAGAGCGTGTCGACGCCGAGGGCTGCGAGCGTTTCCAAAGGCACGCGCATCGCGTCCGCGCGGCCGTTTTCGTAGTAGTGCTCGCGCCCGCCGAGGATGGCGACGTTGACGCCCATAAGCTTGCCGATCACCAGTTTGGGATTGTGGCCCGACACACCCGCATGGGGGAACCCCGGAATGTCGCTGTAATCAATCGCTGTGCCATCGACGAGGTCGGCGAGGTGTCCGAGGCCCGAGCCGAGGATAAATCCCACCTTGGCGGTGGGGTTTTCCATACGGTTGCGTATGACGACGAGGGCCTCGGATGTGCTCATGTTACTGCAGGTCTGAAAACGCGTCGGCCAGACGGGCAGCGGCCTTTTCCACCAGTGCGCGCGGCGTGGCGATGTTGAAGCGCAGGAAGCTTTCACCCCCCGTTCCAAAGGTGGGTCCGTGGTTCACCGCGATGCGCGCGCCTTGCTCGACGCGGCGGGTGAACTCCTCGCGGATCATGCCGGTGCCGGAGAAATCGACCCACGAGAGGTAGGTGGCTTCGAGCGGCATGGATTTGAGGCCGGGGATGTTCGCGATGGCGTCGTCCAGAACCTTGCGGTTGCCGTCGAGGTAGTCGACAAGGCTGTCGACCCATGCGGCGCCCTCGGGGCTATAGGCGGCTTCGGCCATGAACAGACCGAAGGAGTTTGGTGACAGGCCGATGGCGGCCATGCGGGCGGCGAATTTGGCGCGCAGGGCCTCATCCGGAATGATGACATTGCCCGAGTGTGACCCGGCGATGTTGAAGGTCTTGGTGGTGGCGGTCATCATCACCAGACGGTCCATGATCGACGGGTCGATATTGGTCATCGGGATGTGGGTGTTGCCGGGGAAAACCAGATCGTGGTGGATTTCGTCCGAGACCAGGATCAGGTCATGACGTTTGGCGAAATCGGCAACGCCCTGCAGTTCGTCACGGCTCCAGACGCGGCCACCGGGGTTATGGGGTGAACACAGGATGACCATTTTCTCATTGCCGGTCATCCGGGCGTCGTAGGCGTCAAAGTCCATTTCGTAGCGGCCATCGTTGTTGACCAGTTGGCATTCGACGACCTGACGGCCTGCGGCCGAGATGACGCGGGCAAAGGCGTGGTAAACGGGCGTGAAGAGGACAACGCCGTCGCCGGGTTGCGTGTAGGCGTCGACGCACATGCCGGTGCCGTTGACCAGCCCATGAGTGGTGAAGATGGCCGAGGGATCGACAGTCCAGCCGTGGCGGTTTTCCATCCACCAGCAGATCGCCTCTTTATAGGGGGTCTCATCGCCGTAATAGCCGTAGATGCCGTGATCATGCATCCTGCCAATCGCATCCGCGACGCATTGCGGTGGGCGGAAGTCCATGTCGGCGACCCACATGGCGATGCCGTCATCCTGGGGCACGCCGTAGATCTTCTCCATCATGTCCCATTTCACAGAATGGGTGCCGTGCCGGTTGATGATCTCGTCAAAGCTCATGATGGGTTCCTTTGGCTCTTAAAACGCGCCGACGCTAACGGATTATACGCCATGTGCAAGGGGGGCGTTGCACTGCGGGCGGGGTTGTCCTAAATCACGGCCATGTTGAAGCCGATCCTGATCCATCCCGACCCCCGCCTTAAGAAAATCTGCGCGCCTGTTGCTGATCTGTCCGATGAGCTGCGCGCATTGGCGGCGGATATGCTGGAAACCATGTATGACGCGCCGGGCATTGGGCTGGCGGCACCTCAGGTGGGTGTGCTGGAGCGGCTGATTGTGATGGATTGCATCAAGGATGGCGAACCAGAGCCAACGATTATGTTCAACCCCGAGGTGTTGGCCTCGTCCGATGACCTGAGCACCTATGAAGAGGGGTGTCTGTCGATCCCCGAGCAGTTTGCCGATGTGACCCGCCCTGCCGAGGTGCGCGTGGGCTGGATCGATGAGAATGGCAATCCGCAGGAAAAAGATTTTGACGGGCTGTGGGCGACCTGTGTGCAGCACGAGATTGACCACCTGAATGGCAAGCTGTTCATTGATTATCTCGGGCCGATGAAGCGCCAGATGATGACCCGCCGCTCGGCCAAGATGAAACGCGAGCGTGCGCGCGGATGAGCGTGCTGCCGATCCTGCGCTGGCCGGATGCGCGATTGGCAACAGTTTGTGATCCGGTGGAGGATCCGGGTGCGGTAAAGACGCTGGCCGAGGCCATGCTGGAAACCATGTACGCGGCACCAGGGCGCGGGCTGGCGGCACCTCAGGTGGGTGTGTTGGCGCGGATGTTCGTGATGGATGTGACCTGGAAAGAGGGGCCTGCGACTCCGGTGGTCTGTATCAATCCCGAGATTGTGGCGGTGTCTGATGAACGCGTGTCGGGCGAAGAGGCCTGTTTGTCGATCCCCGGTGTCAGTGCTGAGGTTGAGCGGCATGCAGCGGTCACCTTGCGGTGGCAGGATGTTGAGGCGGTTTGGCATGAGGCCAAGCTAACGGGTTTCGCGGCGATCTGTTCACAGCATGAATACGACCATCTGGACGGGCTGGTGATCTTCGACCGGCTTGAGGGTGAGGCCCGCGCGACGTTGGAAACGGAATACGAGGCAGTGTCATGACGGTTCGCAAATGTATCCCCTGGCCGGACAAGCGGTTGCGCACGGCGGCAGAAGACGTGGATGAGCTGACCGACGCGGATCGTCAGGTCTGGGAAGATCTGATCGACACGATGGAGGCGATGCCCGGTGTCGGTATGGGGGCCAACCAGATTGGCGTGTTGCGGCGGTTGGTCGTGGTCGACGCCAGCGAGGAACGCGGCAAGGTCGTGCGGATGGCCAATCCCGAAATCCTGCATGCATCGATACAATTGCGAGAGCATGACGAGGCCAGCCCGAACCTGCCCGGCGTGTCGGCGGTGATAGAACGGCCGCGCGCGGTGACAGTGCGCTACATGAATGAGGACGGCATCTACACGCGTAAGGATTTTGTCGGGCTCTGGGCGACCAGCGTTCAACATCAGATCGACCATATCAACGGCAAGATGTACTTTGACCACCTGAGCCGCACCAAGCGCGACATGTTGATCAAGCGGGCGAGGAAACGGACATGAGAGTGATCTTCATGGGCACGCCCGAGTTCTCGGTGCCGGTTCTGGACGCCTTGGTTGAGGCCGGGCATGAGATTGCTGCTGTTTACTGTCAGCCGCCGCGACCTGCGGGGCGGGGCAAAAAGGATCGCCCGACTCCGGTGCATGCAAGGGCCGAGGCACTGGGGTTTGCGGTGCGGCATCCGGTGTCTTTGAAAGGCGCGGACGAACAAGAGGCCTTTGCTGCGTTGGAGGCTGATGTGGCGGTGGTGGTGGCCTATGGGTTGATCCTGCCGCAGGCGGTGCTGGATGCGCCGGCCAAAGGATGCCTGAACATCCACGCGAGCCTGTTGCCGCGCTGGCGTGGGGCGGCGCCGATCCATCGGGCGATCATGGCAGGCGATGCCGAGACAGGCGTTTGCATCATGCAGATGGAGGCCGGGCTGGACACCGGGCCGGTGCTGTTGCGGTCGAAGACGCCCATTCGGGCGGAAGAGACCACGGCGGAATTGCATGACCGTCTGTCGGTGATTGGCTCGGAGGCCATTGTTGAGGCACTGGCGACGCTGGATGATTTGACGCCAGAGGTTCAGGCCGGAGCGGGTGTGACCTATGCCGAGAAGATCGACAAGGCCGAGGCACGGGTGGATTGGTCTGCTCCGGCGGTTGAGGTGGATCGCAAGATCCGCGGGTTGTCACCTTTCCCCGGTGCTTGGTGCGAGATTGAGGGGCAGCGGGTAAAGCTGTTGGCCTCACGTCTGGCCGAGGGGCAGGGCGCACCCGGCGAGGTGCTGGACGATGTGATGACCGTGGCCTGTGGAGAGGGCGCCGTGTCCTTGATCCGCTTGCAACGGGCGGGCAAGGGTGCGCAGGATGTGGACGTGTTCCTGCGCGGGTTTCCCATCTCCAGGGGCGCGCAGCTGTAACAGGGGGCGGTCATGTTCTTTAGCTTTTTTGGAACTGTGATCATTGCCGGGATCGTCGGCTATGCCTCTGAGCGGTCTAAGTTTACCCACAACGGTTATGTTCCGTCGATTATCATCTGCGTGGGTGGCGCGTTTCTGTTCTTTATGGTCAGCCGGATGTTCAACATCAGCTTTGGCAGCCCGGGGCTGAATGCGATTATCTCGTCGATTGGCGCACTGGTGATCGTGCCGACGCATTTTCGCAAGTAACGCCTAGCCTTTGAACGGTGCCATGCCTGCGCGCGCGAGCTCGTCAGCGCGTTCGTTTTCCGGGTGACCTGCGTGGCCCTTGACCCATTCCCATGTGACTTTGTGGCGGGCCTGCGCTGCGTCCAGACGTTGCCACAGCTCGACGTTCTTCAAACCCTTCTTGGTCCAGTTCTTGGCCTTCCAGCCGTGGATCCATTTGGTTATCCCGTCCATGACGTATTTGCTGTCGGTCACAACCGTGATGGTGCTGGGGCGCTCCAGCGTTTCAAGAGCTGTGATCGCCGCCATCAGCTCCATCCTGTTGTTCGTGGTATCGCTTGCGCCGCCGGACAGCTCACGCTCCTTGACGATCTCATCGCCGTTCTTGGCGCGCAACAGAACGCCCCAGCCGCCAGGGCCGGGGTTACCGGAGCAGGCTCCGTCGGTATAGGCGAAGAGGTCAGGCATGGGCGGTCATCAGGATGAAGGGATCAATGGTTCCGGCCAAGCCTTTGCCCTTTCCGGTCTGGCTCTGCAAGCGGTCAAATCCGGCATCTGTCAGGATGTCACGCAGCTCTTCTTCGGAGTAGAAGCTGTAAAAGCGACCCAAGTCGTCGCGCTTTTCTCCGGTGCCAAGTTTCAGGCCGAGAAACAGGCATCCGCCGTCGCGCAGGGCGCGTTTGCAGGCGGCGATGTAGCGGGGAAAGTCGGCGCGGGGCGCGTGCAGCAGTGAGAAGCTGGCCCAGATGCCGTCATAGGCGTTTTCCTCGGTCAGATCGTCAAATGTGCCGAGGTGCGCATCGACGCCCTTGGCGCGGGCAGCTTCGACAAACTCGGGCGTGGCGTCTATGGCGCGGGCGGTGAAGCCACGCTTCATGAGTTCGAGCGTATGGAGACCGGGACCGCTGCCCAGATCAAGGATATGCGCGCCGGGTTTCAGGCCAGCGGTGAACATATCGAGGGCGTCGATCTGTTCCTGTGCGACGGGCAGGTTGGCATAGTCTTTGGCCTTTTTGGCATAGACGCCGACGGTTACGCGGTCGCTCATGCGCGCTCCAATGCCAGCCGACCGGCGAGGGCGACAAAGATGGCGGCAAAGCCTCGGCTCAGCCAGCGCATGAACCGGGCGCTGCCAAGGAGGAGATCGCGGGCTTTGGCCGCGAAGAGGCCGTAGAGGACAAAGACGCCAAAGGTCATGGCCATGAAGATACTGCCGAGCAGGGCCATCTCGAATGTGGCGGTTGTCGGGTTGCCGGAGAGGAAGGGGGGCAAAAGCGCGAGGAAGAACACCGAGAGTTTCGGGTTCAGGATATTGATAAGCGCCGCGCGGCGGGCGATGACGACGCCGGATTGAGTTGTGCGTTCGGCGCTGACGGACAAGGCGCCACCGGATTTCAGGGCCTGCCAGGCGAGGTAGAGAAGGTACGCAACGCCTGCGAATTTCATGACGTTGAACAGGAGGGCCGAGGTGTGCATCACGGCGGCGAGGCCCAGCGTGGCGGCCAATAGTGCGGGCAAGATACCGATCGTGCACCCAAGCGCCGACCAGAGTGCTGCGTTGCGGCCCTGACCAAGCCCCATGGCGAGTGTAAAGATGACGCCCGTTCCGGGCGCGATGACCACCACGAGAGCGGTCAGAAGAAATTGCGCCGAGATCATGTCAGGTCTCCAGTTCAACATCGCGCAGGACGCGCGGGACTTTGAAATTCACGCGCTCGATGGCGGTCTCAACAGTCTCGACCGTGACGTCATAGCGTTCGCGAAAGGCGTCGATCACCTCGGTGACCAGCACTTCGGGGGCCGAAGCGCCTGCGGTAACGGCGAGGCCCCGGATACCTTCCAAGGATCGCCAATCGATGTCGCCTGCACGCTGCACTAGTTGCGCGTAGTCGCAGCCATTGTTGGCGCCGACTTCGACCAACCGGCGCGAGTTCGACGAGTTGGGGGCACCGACCACGAGCAATGCGTCAACGCGCGGCGCAACCTCTTTCACCGCTTCCTGACGATTGGTGGTGGCGTAACAGATGTCTTCCTTGTGCGGGCCGACGATGGCGGGGAAACGAGCCTGAAGCGCTGCGACAATCCCTATGGTGTCATCGACCGAAAGGGTGGTCTGGGTGACAAAGGCCAGCTTTTCCGGATCGCGCACGTTGATGGTGGCGACGTCGGCTTCGGTCTCGACCAGCAAAACTTCGCCTTCGGGCAATTGTCCCATGGTGCCAATGGTTTCCGGGTGACCTGCATGGCCAATCATGATGATCTGGAGACCGGCTGCCGAATGCCGTTCAGCCTCGATGTGCACCTTGGAAACCAAGGGGCAGGTGGCGTCGACATAGATCATCTCGCGGCGCTCGGCCTCGGCGGGGACGGATTTGGCGACACCATGGGCCGAGAAGATCACCGGGCGGTCGTCGGGGCAATCGCTGAGTTCCTCGACAAACACCGCACCCTTAGCCCGTAGGCTGTCGACGACAAACTTGTTATGCACGATTTCATGGCGGACATAGACCGGGGCGCCCCATTTTTGCAGTGCCATCTCGACGATCTTGATGGCTCGGTCAACGCCGGCGCAAAAACCGCGCGGGGCGGCAAGGTAAATGGTCAGGGGCGGCTTGGTCATGGCGGGTCCTCGAAACTTGCTCACAGAGGTAAGGCTTTGTCTGGGGCAGGGCAAGCGGGCATCGCCGATCAGGATTTCGTGAATTGCCTTCCCCCGGCTGGAAGCCGTTAGGTGTGGGGCAAGCAGAAGCGGAGGAGCACGTGAGGACAGTATGGGGGGCAGGCGCAGTGGCGGTCTGCGCAGGGCTTGGAGCTTGGGTGTTGCTACAACCGGCTGCGCCAGAGGGCATTCCCTATCAGGATGCGGCCAGTGTGTCGCGCGGGCAGGTCATCTATGCCGAGAACTGCGCGTCGTGCCATGGGGACAAGCTGCAAGGCGCTGAGAACTGGCGGCAGCCGGATACGGACGGACGTATGCCCGCGCCGCCGCATGATGAGACCGGCCACACATGGCACCACCCTGATGAGCAGTTGTTCCGTCTCACCAAACTGGGGCCAGCAGCGATTGTCGGTGGCGGTTACGAAAGCAACATGCCCGGGTATGCAGAGGTTCTGAGCGACCAGGAGATCTGGGATGTCCTGGCCTATATCAAGAGTAGCTGGCCCAAGCGGATCGTCGAAATTCACAATCAACGCAACGGGTAGCACCCAAAAGAAAACCGGGACGCTTGGCCCCGGTTCGATTTACTTGGCGGTGTATTCCGCTTCGCGGTCACGTTCCGGCATCGGATCGCGCGGTGGGCGACCAATCACGTCGCGCAGCCCGTCGAGCTCGATAAAGTTGTCCGCCTGGCGGCGCAACTCGTCCGAGATCATCGGCGGTTGGCTGCGGATGGTCGAAACCACCGAGACACGCACGCCCTGTCGTTGCAGGCTTTCTACCAGCGGCCGGAAGTCCCCATCTCCCGAAAACAGCACGATATGGTCCACATGTGGTGCCAGCTCCATCGCGTTGACCGCCAGCTCGATATCCATGTTTCCCTTGACCTTGCGGCGGCCCTGGGAGTCTGTGTACTCCTTGGCCGGCTTGGTCACCATGGTAAAGCCGTTGTAGTGCAGCCAGTCCACGAGTGGACGGATTGGAGAATATTCGTCATTCTCCAGAAGCGCCGTGTAGTAAAAAGCTCGCAAAAGCTTGCCGCGGCGCATGAATTCCTGCCGCAGAAGCTTGTAATCGATGTCGAATCCCAGCGACTTGGCCGCGGCGTACAGATTCGAGCCATCGATGAACAGCGCGAGCCGTTCGTCCTTGTAAAACATCAAATGTCCTTTCAGATATCGACGCGCCCTAAAATTCCGTGAGTGTTTTAAATGCGGGCACATCCAAGCATATAAGGTAAGGAATTTGGCTTTTGCCGCAAGGCTTACTGGGGCGTAAATTCACGCCAAAAACAGACATGTGAGAAAATATGAGTAAAATCTGGCACTTGGCACTTGGTGGGAATCTGTCGTCACATGCGGGTGGCCCTGGCCTGACGCTAAAAAGCGCCTTATTGACGCTAAATAGCGACAAAACTTCTGTCAGCAAAGTGAGTCGTTTTTTTCGGACTCCTTGTTTTCCGGCAGGTGCAGGTCCTGACTATGTGAATGCTGCAGCAGAGGTTGAAAGCGATCTGTCCGCCCCGGAACTTTTGGCGCGCCTGCACGAGGTTGAGGCGTCTTTTGGTCGTGAACGGCAGAGTCGCTGGGCCGGGCGCACGCTGGACATCGATCTTATTTCAGGGGGGGCTTTGGTGCTGCCGGATCTGGCAACCTACAGGTCCTGGCGTGACCTGCCGCTGGAGTCTCAGATGCGCCAAGCGCCGGATCAGCTGATTCTGCCGCACCCGCGTCTGCAGGACCGCGCCTTTGTGTTGGTGCCTCTGAACGACATCGCGCCGGACTGGATTCACCCGGTTTCGGGCCTCAGTGTGGCCCAAATGCTTGCGGCACTGCCGGAAAGCGAACGCAAGGCTGTTGTCGAGATGTGATTTCGGCTTGTCTTCAAGGAAAAACACGCCTAAATACGCACTTTCTGAACCCATCCTGACAGAATGGAGTGCCCGATGGCCCGCGTCACAGTTGAAGATTGTGTAGACAAGGTTCCCAACCGCTTTGAGCTGGTGATGCTCGCGTCGCACCGTGCGCGTGAGATTTCGGCAGGTGCTCCGATCACTGTTGAGCGTGACAACGACAAGAACCCCGTTGTCAGCCTGCGCGAGATTGCGGATGAAACCCAGACCGCCGACGAGCTGCGCGAGCGGCTGATCGAGTCGAACCAGACCCAGATCGAAGTCGACGAGCCGGAAGAAGATCGCATGGCGCTGCTCATGGGTGCCGAATCGGACGCCCCAGCAGAAGACGATCTGTCCGAAGAAAAACTGCTGCGCGCCCTGATGGAAGCGCAAGGCCAGGGCTGAGACCCTCGGGGAAAACAGGTGGGCGCAGATGTATCCTGCTGACGATCTTGTCGAGCTGATCCGCGCCTACAATCCCAAATCCAATTCAGATTTGATTCGTCGCGCCTATGACTTTGGGCGCGACATGCATGACGGTCAGTTCCGTCACTCCGGTGAACCCTACTTTACCCACCCGATCGAAGTGTCGCAGATCCTGGCTGAGCAGCATCTGGATGACGCCACGATCATCACGGCCCTGCTGCACGACACGATTGAGGATACCAAGGCTTCGTATTCCGCGGTTGAAGAGATGTTCGGCAACGAGGTCGCGATGCTGGTGGACGGTGTCACCAAGCTGACGAACCTGCAGCTCAGCTCGACCGAAACCAAGCAGGCCGAGAACTTTCGCAAGCTGTTCATGGCGATGTCCAAGGATCTGCGGGTGATTCTGGTAAAGCTGGCCGACCGCCTTCACAACATGCGTACGATCCGCGCCATGCGACCCGAAAAGCAGCAGGTCAAAGCGCGCGAGACCATGGATATCTACGCCCCCCTTGCTGGCCGCATGGGGATGCAGTGGATGCGCGACGAGCTGGAAGATCTGGCCTTTAAGGTGCTGAACCCCGAGGGCCGGGCCAGTATCATGCGGCGGTTCATCACGCTGCAAAAAGAAACCGGCGACGTGATTGGCCGCATCACCGACGACATGCGCTACGAGCTGGAAAAGGCGGAGATCGACGCCAAGGTGGTGGGACGCGCCAAGAAGCCCTATTCGATCTGGCGCAAGATGCAGGAAAAGGAACAGGGCTTTAGCCGCCTCTCTGACATCTACGGATTCCGTATCATCACCGCCAATGAAAACGACTGTTACCGGGTTCTTGGTGCGATCCATCAGCGTTGGCGTGCCGTGCCAGGGCGATTCAAGGACTACATCAGTCAACCAAAGACCAACGGTTATCGCTCGATCCACACCACGGTGTCGGGGCGCGATGGCAAACGGGTTGAGGTGCAGATCCGCACCCAGCAGATGCATGATGTGGCCGAAACCGGCGTGGCCGCGCATTGGTCCTACAAGGATGGTGTGCGCGGGGAAAACCCCTTTGCGGTGGACCCGGTGAAATGGATCAGTTCGCTGACCGAGCAGTTCAACGCCGAGGATGACCACGACGAGTTTCTCGAGGCGGTCAAGCTCGAGATGTATTCGGACCAGGTGTTCTGCTTTACGCCCAAGGGGGACGTCGTGAAGCTGCCGCGCGGGGCGACGCCGCTGGATTTTGCCTATGCCATCCATACGCGCATCGGCAACGCCTGTGTCGGGGCCAAGGTGGACCATCTGCGCGTTCCCCTGTGGACCCGCATCAAGAACGGCCAGTCGGTTGAGATCATCACCGCCGAAGGGCAGATGCCCCAGGCCACATGGCTCGATATTGCGACCACCGGCAAGGCAAAGTCCGCCATTCGCCGCGCCTTGCGCGAGGTGGACCGCGACCGGTTTATCCGTCTGGGACGGGAACTGGCGCGCGCGGGGTTTGAAAACCTGGGGAAAAAGGCCACTGACCGGGTTTTGGACCTTGCCGCGACGCAGTTGCGGCTCAAGGACCGCAATGAGCTTTTGGCGCGCATGGGCAGTGCCGAGTTGACCGCGCATGAGGTTGTCCAGGCGGTCTATCCTGACCTGGCCCCGGACGTGAGCGAGGGCATCGCTTCGGAGCGCGCGGTGATTGGCCTTTCGCCCGAGCAACGCTTTCAACGGGCACCCTGTTGTGAACCCCTGCCAGGTGAGCGCATTATCGGTATCACCTATCGCGGTGAAGGCGTGGTGGTGCACGCCATCGATTGCGATGCACTCAGCAATTACGAAGATCAGCCCGAGCGCTGGATCGATTTGCACTGGCAGGCGGGGCAGCACCAATCTATCTATGGGGTAACGCTGGAGTTAACCATTGGCAACGATGCGGGCGTCCTGGGACGTATTTGCACATTGATTGGCGAGCATAAGGCCAATATCTCGGACCTAGAATTCGTGGACAGGAAACCGGACTTTTACCGGCTGCACATCAATGCCGAACTACGAGACGCCGAGCATCTGCATTCTCTGATGCTGGCGTTGCAGGCTGAGAGTGACGTGGCGCAGGTGGAAAGACTTCGGGATCCGTCAAAAGCCAGGCAATCGGCCAAACCGCAACCGTGAGGACCCGCAGACGTGGTATTCAAACGTCGGGATAAAAAGAGCTTTCTGCAGGCCGTTGCAGATGGAATCTATCCCAAGGGCGGTTGGACCCGGGCGTTTCATTATGTGCGCCATAGGCTGCGGCGCCTGCCGGGCACGCCGGAATTCATCGCGCGTGGTGTCTGGGCGGGTGTTTTCACGACCTTCACTCCGTTTTATGGACTGCATTTTGTCATTGCGGCCATCATTGCCCGCACGATCAACGGCAACCTGCTGGCCGCGCTGCTCAGCACGTTCTTTGGCAATCCCTTGACCTATCTGCCCATCGGGGTGATTGCCCTGAAAACCGGGCATTTCCTTTTGGGGACAGAATTCGAAGAGGGCGCGCATCAATCGCTTGCCAGCAAGTTTGCCAATGCCGGTGCTGATCTTTGGCACAATCTGATCGCGCTTTTTACCGATGCGGATATGGACTGGCACGGGCTTTCAGTTTTCTACGACGAGGTGTTCTTTCCCTATCTTGTCGGGGGGGTGTTGCCGGGCATCGTTGCCGCAACGATTTGCTATTACCTCAGCGTGCCGGTGATCCGCGCCTATCAGAAACGTCGCGCGGCCCATATTCGCAAGAAAGTGGCCAAGGCCCGTGCCAAGGCGCGCAGCTTTGTAGCGCAGCACAAGGAAGACGGCAGGGACGCGTAGTTTCGGGTTTTCTTGGGGGATTTGGCGCTCTAGTGTCCAGCTCAGGATGAACAGGAGATCGTGATGTTGCGTCTTGGTGTGAATATTGACCATGTGGCCACTGTGCGGAATGCACGTGGTGGGGCCTATCCTGACCCGGTGCGTGCCGCGAAGATGGCGGAAGAGGCCGGGGCAGATGGCATTACGGCCCATCTTCGTGAAGATCGCCGTCACATCATGGACGCCGACATCGATGCGTTGATGGACGCGCTGACCGTGCCTTTGAACTTTGAGATGGCCGCAACGGACGAGATGCTAATGATCGCCTTGCGTCACAAGCCGCACGCGGTCTGCATCGTGCCGGAAAAGCGCGAAGAACGCACCACCGAAGGCGGGCTGGAAGTGTCGCGCGAGGAAAACAAGCTGGCGCATTTCATCGCGCCGCTGCGCGATGTGGGATGCCGGGTGTCCATCTTTATCGCCGCGGATCAGCGGCAGATCGAGGCGGCTAACCGGATTGGTGCCGAGGTGATCGAGTTGCACACCGGCGCCTATTGCGATTTCCACGCCGAGGGCCGGTTTGACGAGCGCGACGCCGAGCTTGCGCGCCTGCGTGAGATGGCGAGTTTTGCCCATTCGCTGGGGTTGGAGGTACATGCAGGACACGGACTGACCTATGACACCGTGCAGCCGATTGCGGCCTTGCCCGAGGTGATGGAGCTGAACATTGGTCACTTCCTGATTGGCGAGGCGATCTTTGCCGGTCTCGACCCGGCGATCCGCGAAATGCGCCGCCTGATGGACGAGGCACGGGCGTGATTACGCCAGAGTTCATGGCCATCTGGTTTGCCTGGATGCTGGCGGGCGGCTCGCCTGGTCCGGCCACGATGGGCATAGCCGGTACGGCGATGAGCGCGGGGCGCCCTTCGGCGTTGGCGTTTTCGCTGGGTATTCTGGCCGGGTCGGCCAGTTGGGGCATCGCGGCGGCGCTGGGTCTGTCGGCAATCATGCTGGCCAATGCCTGGGTGTTCGAGACCATTCGCTACGCGGGTGCGGCCTATTTGGGATGGCTGGCGCTCAAGGCGCTGAAACGGGCGCTGTCATCTGACGGAAACGGCACCATGGGTATCCCGCACCGGGGCAGTTATGGGCGGTTGTTTATCAAAGGGGCCTTGATCCACCTGACCAACCCCAAGGCGATCCTGAGCTGGGGCTCGATTTACGCGATCATTGCGCCGCCGACAGCGACCCCGGCCACCTTGTTCACCTACTTTGCGCTGCTCTATGCCGGTTCGATCATGATCTTTATCGGCTATGCGTTCCTGTTTTCATCCGCAAGAATGGTGCGCACCTATCAACGGGCACAGCGCTGGTTTGACTTTGGCTTTGCCGGGTTCTTCGGCTTTGCCAGCTTCAAGATCCTGACCGCGAGGTTGCAATGAAGCGCGTGACATACCCTTTGGTGGCGGGTTTGATGCTGGCGGCGTCGCAAGGTCTGGCGCAGCAGGTGTTGCCCTGTGAATGGCAGGCGCGGGCAGACGCCATTGTGGAACCCTGGGAAGAGAACACGCGCACCTTTGCCAAAGGCGATGTCCGCCTGGCGTTGTTGGACACGATTGAACCTGCGGCTGGTGCCTATCACATCCTTGTTGTGTCTCCGCCTTTCGGAGAGTTGGGCGACCGTCAGTGCCGCACCGTGTCGATCAGTGAAGGCGTTGGATTTTCAGGCGTGGATTTCTCCGGCTTGCAGGCGACCTATGATCCGTCTGTTGGGCTGGTCTTTAGTGTGAATGTCCGCCGGTTCGATCCTGATAGCTCGGATTTCTTCCCGGCGGTTCTGGTGTTCTCTGTGAACCAGGCAACCGGCCATATCGGGGTGATGCTGAAATGATCCTCGGCATCGGCACGGACCTTGCAAACATCGACCGGATCGCGGGCACGCTGGACCGGTTCGGAGATCGCTTTCGCAATCGCGTGTTTACCGAGATCGAACAGGCCAAGGCCGAGCGGCGGCGCGACACCGTTGGCACTTATGCCAAACGCTGGGCTGCGAAAGAGGCGTGCTCCAAGGCGCTGGGCACAGGATTGGCGATGGGCATCAGCTGGAAAGACATGGCCGTCAGCAATCTGCGATCCGGACAGCCGACGATGCAGGTGACGGGCTGGGCGGCGGAACGCCTGCAAGAGATGACACCAGCAGGCCATGAGGCCATCATCCATGTCACTTTGACGGATGACCACCCCTGGGCACAGGCCTTTGTCGTGATCGAAGCGCGGCCTCTTGCCGACGCCGAGTCGTCGCTTGACTCCTGACCGGCACCACCGCATGTAACCCGCATCCAAATAACCCCGAAGAGGCCGAGCACATGGCGACCGAAGCCAAGAAACAAAACGGTTTTGTTGAAACCATCAAAACCATTGTCTACGCGCTGTTGATTGCCGGTGTGTTCCGCACCCTGTTCTTTCAGCCTTTTTGGATCCCGTCTGGGTCGATGAAGGATACGCTGCTGATCGGGGATTTCCTCTTCGTCAACAAGATGACCTATGGCTATTCCTATGCCTCCTGCCCGTCGATCCGCATGCCGCGTTTTGGTATTGATATCGACGCCGAGGATATCTGCGGGTTCCTCAAGGGCGACAATGACCGGATCTGGGGGGGTGAGCCGGACCGCGGCGATGTGGTGGTGTTCCGTCATCCGGTGACGGGGCTGGATTACATCAAGCGGCTTATTGCGCTGCCGGGGGAAACCGTTCAGATGAAGGCGGGCGTGCTGCATATCGACGGCAAGCCGGTAAAGCTGGAGGATGACGGGGTCTTTGAAGAGGTTGCCGGACCGCAGGGACCACAGCGCCTGAGCCCGCGCTGTGAAAACGGCCCTGTCGGCATTGGCGGCTCTTGCGTCAAGTCGCGCCAGATCGAGACACTGCCGGGCGGTGTGAGCCACGGCATCCTGAATATCGGGCCGCAGCGGTCGGACAACACCGGTGTCTTCACCGTGCCGGCGGGGCATTACTTTTTCATGGGTGACAACCGCGACAACTCGGTCGACAGCCGGGTGCCGCGTGCGGCGCGCGGGGTAGGCTTTGTGCCGTACGAAAACCTGATCGGTCGCGCGGATCGCATCATGTTCTCGTCCGCAGGCCGGTCGATGTTCTTTTTCTGGACGTGGCGCGGGGATCGCTTCTTTAAGGCGGTGAATTGAAGGTATCAGCCGAACTGAAGGCGCTGCAGGCGCGGATTGGGCACACGTTCTCCCGGCCCGAGCTGTTGCTGCGCGCGGTGACGCATTCGTCGATGTCGTCGCCCACACGGGACGACAACCAGCGGCTGGAGTTTCTGGGCGACCGTGTTCTCGGGTTGGTCATGGCCGAAGCCCTTTTGGCGCAGGACCGCAAGGCCACCGAGGGCCAGCTGGCGCCGCGCTTCAATGCCCTGGTCCGCAAAGAGGCCTGCGCCGACGTGGCCCGCCAGATTGACCTGGGCGATGCGCTGAAACTGGGGCGCTCCGAGATGATGTCGGGTGGCCGTCGCAAGCAGGCGCTGCTGGGCGATGCCATGGAGGCGGTGATTGCCGCCGTCTATCTCGATGCGGGATTTGACGTGGCCAAAGAGATGGTCGTGCGTCTTTGGGGTGACCGCGTGCATCAGGTCGAGGCCGATGCGCGTGATCCAAAAACCTCGTTGCAGGAATGGGCACAGGCACGGGGGCAAAAGCCGCCGAGCTATGATGTGATGTCTCGCAGTGGCCCGGATCACGCGCCGGTCTTTACCGTGGCGGCCCGGCTTGAAAGCGGCGAGGCGGCTGAAGCCACTGACAATTCCAAACGCAAGGCCGAGCAGGCCGCTGCCAAAGCGCTCTTGGCGCGGCTCGAAGGCTGATCCCCTGATGTCCGACAATCTGCGTGGCAGTCTGGCGATGGTTCTGGCCATGGCGGCCTTTGCGATCGAGGATGCGTTCTTTAAATCCGCAACCGCCGCGATGCCGGTGAGTGTGGCAGTGACACTGTTCGGCGCGATCGGCTTGGCGGTGTTTGTCGCGCTGTCCGTCAAGGCAGGCGAAGCGGTCTTTCACCCGGCGATCCTGACAGGCCCGATGTTTCTGCGATCGGCATTCGAGCTGGGCGGCCGGTTGTTCTTTGCGCTGGCATTGGCGTTCACGCCACTGTCTTCGACCTCGGCCATCCTGCAATCCGCGCCGCTTGTTGTCACGCTTGGCGCTGTTCTGTTCCTTGGCGCACGGGTCGGGCCGCGACGCTGGATCGCCATGTCGGTTGGATTTCTGGGCGTCCTGCTGATCCTGCGCCCAACGCCTGCAAGCTTTGAGGCCACTTCGATCTTTGCCGTCCTGGCCACGCTGGGATTTGCCGGACGTGACCTTGCCACCAGTATCAGCCCCAAGACCATGTCCGGGCGGCAGCTGGGCACGCTGGGGTTCATGGTGTTGGTCCTGGCGGGGCTTGTATTGATGCCCTTTTACGGCACACCCACTCAGTTTCCCGGCTGGCAGCCGATGGGCGCAGTGGCTGTCGCAGCGCTTGTTGGGGTCGTCGCCTACAATGCGCTGACCGTCGCCATGCGCACCGGTGACATTGCTGTTGTCACGCCGTTTCGATACTCGCGCCTGTTGTTCGCGCTGGGATTTGCCGTGGTGTGGTTTGACGAGCGCCCCGACTGGCTGACGCTTGCCGGGGCTGTGCTGATCGTGGCGAGCGGGCTTTATGCCCTGATGCGCTCGGGCGGCAAAATCCCGTCTGGTCCAAAGGCGGAAACTCCTGTAGAGCAAGCGCTTGCAGAGCCAAAGGATACCCAATGACCAGCCGCGCCGGATTTGTTGCCCTGATCGGAGAGCCAAACGCAGGAAAATCGACCCTGACCAATCGCATGGTGGGGGCCAAGGTGTCCATCGTGACACACAAGGTGCAAACCACCCGCGCGCGCATTCGCGGCGTGGCGCTGGAAGGTGACAGTCAGATCGTCTTTGTCGACACGCCGGGCCTGTTCCGACCGCGGCGCCGGCTGGACCGCGCCATGGTGGCGGCGGCCTGGGGCGGGGCAGCGGATGCCGACATCATCGTGTTGCTGGTCGAAGCCCACCGTGGCGTGACCGAGGGCGTTGAGCGTATCCTTGAAGGGCTGGAAGACATCGGCAAGGGCCGCAAGATTGCCCTGGCGATCAACAAGATCGACAAGGTGAAATCCGAAGTGCTCTTGGGCCTGTCGAAAAAACTCAATGACGCCTTTCCGTTTGTGGAAACCTTTATGATTTCGGCGGAAAAGGGGCACGGAGCGGATCACCTCAAGCAGTGGTTGGCGGACGAGCTGCCCGAAGGTCCGTGGCTCTACCCCGAAGACCAGATTGCCGACCTGCCGATGCGCATGATCGCGGCTGAGATGACCCGCGAAAAGCTGACCCTGCGCCTGCATCAGGAGCTGCCTTATCAGCTGACCGTGGAAACCGAAAACTGGGAAGAGCGCAAAGACGGCTCGGCCCGCATCGACCAGCTGGTCTATGTTATGCGCGACGGGCACAAGGGCATCGTTCTGGGCAACAAGGGCGAGACGATCAAGGCCGTGTCCAAGGCGGCGCGTGAGGAACTCGAAGAATTCCTGGGGCGCCGTGTGCACCTGTTTATCCAGATCAAGGTGCGTCCCAACTGGCTGGAAGAAAAAGAGCGCTACTCGGAAATGGGGCTCGACTTTCGCGACGGAAACAAATGATCCGGCTCACGGCAAAGTTCTGGGTGCAGGCCTATATGGCGCGCCTCGAGCTTGCCGGAATTCCGGCCTATGTGGTGGCCCATGGCGACGACACAGCCGGTGCGGTGTTGGTAAAGCTCGCCACGCTGGACGGCCAAGCCATTGCTTTTCAACGCAGTTTTGACCTAATGAGCGGCGAACGCACATGGGTGACACTGGCCGAGGGCGCCGAACCGGACGTTGACGCTGCACTGGCCAAGCAACGCAGCTTTGATCCCGACCTTTGGGTCATCGAAGTCGAGGATCGCCAGGGCCGCCACCTTCTGGATGAACCCGGGCTGTCTGACTGACCCCCGGCTTCGAATTGCCAGAAATACTCCCGCCGGAGGCATCCATGTTTTCCGCAGGTGCAGCCCTTGGCAATGACGAGAAACCCTCTAGTCTCTGCGCCATGGATTGGCGAGATCAGGGCATTGTGCTCAGCACACGAAAACATGGGGAAACCTCTGTGATTCTTGAGGTTTTCACGCCTGAGCACGGCCGTCATGCGGGCGTTGTCCGTGGCGGGATCAGTCGCAAGATGACGCCGATCCTGCAGCCTGGGGGGCAAGTGGACGTGACCTGGCGTGCGCGGCTCGAAGAGCACATTGGCAGCTTTGCCGTTGAACCCGTGCGCAGCCGCGCGCTGGCGCTGTCGGACCGGTTCGCCCTGGCCGGACTCAACGCGGTGACCGCGCTCTTGGGATTTGCCCTGCCAGAAAGAGAAGCCCATCCCGCGCTCTACCAACGTAGCGAGCAACTGCTTGATTTACTTGGGCAAAATGAAATCTGGCCCCTGGCGTACCTGCGCTGGGAACTGGCGTTGTTGGAAGAGTTGGGGTTCGGTCTGGACCTGACGTCCTGTGCCGTGACGGGCGGACAGGACGGGTTGATCTATGTCTCGCCGCGCAGTGGTCGGGCGGTGTCGGAGGCCGGGGCAGGTGACTGGGCGGATCGTCTTTTGCCCTTGCCGCCCTGCCTGAAGGGACAGGGCGAAGCCCCTGATGATGAGGTGTTTTTAGCTTTGAAAACAACGGGATACTTCATGGAAAACCGGCTGGCGCCCGCCTTGGGGAACAGAGCTTTGCCAGAGGCACGGGGGCGGTGGATTGATCTGTTCAGCCGTCGTCTGACCCGGCCTTGAACAGCATCTCGCGCCCGGCGTCGTTGCTCAGCAACATGACATCCCCGGATACCTCGGCCTGGGTCATCTCGATCAGGGCGTTGAAGAACGCTGTCTCTTGTTCAAGATCAGGGCAAGCCATGCGTGTGCTGCCAATCGCCTCAAAGCCGATCCATGGGTAAGGCATTGTTTGTGAATTAAAATACGTGTTGCACGGCGCCTTGCCCGTGACTTTGCCATCCTCGCCAAACGTCAATGTTGCGCGCGCGCCATAGGGGGCGCCGTCCAGCTCGGTCAGGTGCCAGGTTTTGCCGCCGTCGTAGCCTGCCACGGTTTCATCCTTTTTACAGGCCACGAGCGTGAGCGCTGCGATCAGGGAAAATACCAAGAATCTCATGACGTTAAGCATAGAGCGCCAGAACAAGATCGACCAGAGTGCCAAGCGCTTCGTCGTTTTCCTGCCCGTCGTGGCCGGACAATTCGGCCATGCCGAGGTTGGCGGCGTAGATGATGCGGGACAGTTCCGGGTTGGACAGGCCCAGCTCATCCAGCAGGCGATTGAGCTCGTCCATGCGCAGGGAATCGACGCGTTTTACCGCTTCGGAGACCTTGGTGTTGCCACGCGCCCAGGCGCGAATGGCGGGTTCCAGGGCCTGCTTGCTGTCAGAGTCTTCTTCTTTTTCAACAACTTGAGCGACATGGCGCAGGCGTTGCACCGGCGTATTGTCAACCGTCAACGCGTTTTGGAAACGGCTGCGGCTGTCCTCTTCCCAGCGGGTCAGCATGGCCTGGTGAAAGGCGGGGACGTCTTTGAAGTGCCAGTAGAAAGACCCTTTGGTGGTCTTCAGGCCACGCGCCAGCGCCTCGGCCTTCAGGGCCGAAGGTCCTTGCGCGATCAGCGCATCAAAGCCGGCTTCGATCCAGCTGTCAGGAGAGAGGCGAGTCGTGGTCATGCCCAAGAGTTAGGGCCGACATCGATTCCAATCAAGCGCCGCGATGCCGCAGCGCAGCGAAAACCTTAAAAAGTGGTGAATTGACCATGTTGTACAACATTTTTTTGGCAGTTTGCCCAAGTTGTACAACATTTTTGCGGTATCCAGATACCGCGCCGGTTAACGAAGCCTTACCAGTTTGCCGTGCGGGTCACCACGTCGGTTCCGGTAGGCGAGAGGCTATCGCCCGCCATGCCCTTGAGTGCACCGGCGAAGGTTTTGAAATAGTCCTGCGCCTGGACATGGGCGAGGGTTTCGGCGCTGTCCCAACGGCCCCAGTGGATACGGGTGGTGCCATTGTCGGCGACGGCGACCTGATAGGTGAAGGTGCCGGGAATCCCGTCATCGGAATCGAGGGCGGAAATGAACGCGTCGATCACGGCGCGCCATGGCGCGTCCTGACCAGAGTACTCATAGGTGATCGTGATACTGCGCATGGGGGACCTTTCTGTTTAACACACTGTTTAACGTATTGGTTAAATATAGGGGGAGGTTTTGAAAATACAAAAGGGAAACGCGCAGGCCTGCGGGCTAGGTGATCCATGCCGGGCTCTAGAGAGCGGCCTGCCCGGACCTACCCCAAAAAGCGGCGTGATACACATCAAAGACCTGAACCAACAGTTGTGATAGAATCGCCGCTATTACCTTTCGCTTTTTACGTGTGGAGAATTCTGATGAAGACAGTTGTTTCTGGGATAGGCATGTTACTTCTGTGCACTGCTGGGGTCATGGCCCAGGAAAACAGTGCCCTCGGCACCGATTTTGCGGTGTCTTCCGAGAATCTGCCCCCAACTAAAGGCGAGTACTCTCCCTTTGTTGGGCAGGACTTTCCAAACCGGGTGTTTTGGGGCGATAGCCATCTTCACACGTCTTACTCTTGGGATGCGGGGCTTGTTGGAGCCCGGCTAGACCCGTCGGATGCCTACCGCTTTGCACGTGGCGAAGAGGTGACCGCCAGTTTCGGAGTGCGCGCCCGGCTTGTCAGGCCATTGGATTGGCTGGTCGTTGCGGACCATGCCGAAAGTCTTGGGGTCGCACAGATGATTGAACGCGCTGACCCGCGGCTGCTCGGGACCGAGGTTGGGCGCAGAACCTATGAGCTTTTTGAGAAAGGGGACATTTACGGGGCGTTCGAGAACTGGGGGCTCAATGTCATCGTGCTTGGTCAGGATCCTTTGGATGACCCTGAAATCAGCCGCCCAATTTGGGAAGAGATCACGGCCTACGCAGATGCGTACAATGATCCCGGGGCCTTTACTGCTTTTATCGGCTACGAATGGTCCTCTGCGCCTGCAGGGAACAATTTGCACCGGGTTGTCGTCTATCGGGATGGTGCCGAAAAAGCCAACCGGTACCTGCCTTTCCGCGCGTCGGATTCAGCGGATCCAGAGGACCTGTGGTCCTGGATGGAAACCTACGAGACCGAAACCGGCGGGCGCATGTTGGCCATTCCACACAACGGGAACATATCCAATGGCGTGATGTTCTCGGTCGAGACCCTGTCCGGTGAGCCCATGGATGCGGACTATGCCGAGCGCCGATCGCGGTACGAACCGCTTTACGAAGTCACCCAGATGAAGGGCGACGGCGAGGCGCATCCGCTGCTGTCTCCGGACGATGACTTTGCCGATTATGGAACCTGGGATGGTGGCAACTGGAACGGCGAAGCCAAGACCCCCGAGATGCTGCCCAACGAATACGCAAGAAGTGCTTTGAAACTGGGCCTGCAATTGGAACAGGATCTTGGTGTGAACCCGTTTAATTTCGGCCTGGTGGGGGCCACGGACAGTCACACAGGGCTGGCGACCAGTCGGGAAGACAACAACTTTGGCAAAGTGGCGCTGATGGAGCCTTCGGACAACCGCTTTGACGACCAGATCGTTCCTGATCCGCAGGATACGGGCACCGGGACATACGAGTTTGAAACGCTCGCCTCTGGCCTGCAGGGTGTCTGGGCCCGCGAAAACACGCGCAAGGGCATTTTCGACGCCATGCGTCAAAAAGAGACTTACGCGACAACCGGGAGCAGGATCACGGTACGGGTTTTCGCCGGTTGGGATTTTGAGGCTGATGACGTGCTGCGTCCGGATTTTGCGCAGAACGGCTATGCAAGAGGCGTTCCCATGGGGGGCGATATGCGGGCCCATTCCGAGGGTGCAGCGCCGCGTCTGATGATCCGCGCGTTGCGTGATCCGGATGGGGCCAATCTCGACCGTATTCAAGTTGTCAAAGGGTGGCTCGATGCAGCGGGTGAATTGCAGGAGGTTGTTGTCGATGTTGCCTGCTCGGATGACCGGAAAATCGTTGAGCAGCGTTGCGACGGACCTGTTGGGAACACTGTCGACATAGCCAGCGCCAAATACACCAATGACATTGGGGACGTTCAATTTATGGCGCATTGGGAGGATCCCGACTTTGATCCTGCCGAGCGGGCCTTCTACTATGTGCGTGTTCTGGAGATCCCGACACCCCGGTGGACGACATATGACGCCGCATTCTTTGGGGTCGAGCTGCCCGAGGGAGTGCCAGCCACGCAGCAGGATCGCGCGTATACCTCGCCAATCTGGTATTCCCCAAGGGGATAGAGCCGCGGGTTTCGTCCCCAAAAACCACAAACCCCGACACGCGGTGCGCATCGGGGTTTGTGTGTGGGTAGGTCGGACAGATTGTCCGACCTACGAGCGTCGTGTTAGCCCAGCAGGCGGCGTGCGATCACTTGCGCCTGAATTTCGGCGGCGCCTTCAAAGATGTTGAGGATACGCGCGTCACACAGGATACGGCTGATCTGATACTCGAGCGCAAAGCCGTTGCCGCCGTGGATCTGCAGGGCGTTGTCGGCGCTGGCCCAGGCGATGCGGGCGCCGAGCAGCTTGGCCATACCGGCCTCGAGGTCGCAGCGGTGGCCGTTGTCTTTTTCCCATGCGCTGAAATAGGTCAGCTGGCGGGCGACCATGATCTCGACCGCCATCATGGCGAGCTTGCCCGAGACGCGGGGGAAGTTGACGAGGGATTTGCCGAACTGTTTGCGGTCCTCGGCGTATTGCATGCCGACCTCAAGCGCGTTCTGCGCCACGCCGATGGCGCGGGCGGCGGTTTGGATGCGGGCCGCCTCAAAGGTTTTCATCAGCTGTTTGAAGCCCTGACCTTCGACGCCGCCCAAGAGGTTCTCGCCTTTGACCTTGAAGCCGTCAAAGCCCAGTTCGAATTCCTTCATGCCGCGATAGCCAAGCACTTCGATTTCGCCGCCGGTCATGCCCTCGGTGGGGAAGGGGTTTTCATCGTCGCCGGGGGTTTTCTCGGCCAGGAACATCGACAGGCCACGGTGGTCGGTCGAGTCCGGGTTGGTGCGCGCCAGCAGGGTCATCACATGGGTGCGGGCGGCGTGGGTGATCCAGGTCTTGTTGCCGGTCACTTCCCAGTCGCCATCGGCGTTTTTCACCGCGCGAGTGCGCAGAGAGCCGAGGTCGGAACCGGTGTTGGGTTCGGTGAACACGGCGGTCGGCAGGATTTCGGCGCTGGCGATCTTGGGCAGCCAGTGGGCTTTCTGCTCCTCGGTGCCGCCGCCTTCGATCAGTTCGGCGGCGATTTCCGAGCGGGTGCCCAGAGACCCGACGCCGATATAGCCACGCGACAGTTCTTCGGAGACAACGACCATGGAAGCCTTGGACAGGCCAAGCCCGCCGTATTCCTCGGGGATGGTCAGGCCAAAGACGCCCATTTCGCCAAGCTCTTCGAGGATCTCCATCGGGATGTAGTCATCCTTGAGGTGCCATTCATGGGCGTTGGGCACGACACGTTCGTCGGCATAGCGGCGGAACTGCTCGCGGATCATCTCGAGCTCTTCATCCAGACCGGTGGTGCCGAATGTGGCGTGGCCGGCGTTGTCCTGCATCAGTTCCACAAGGCGGGTGCGGGCGGCCTGGGTGTTGCCCGACTGTGAGAGCGTCATGACAGCCGGTTCCATCAGGCCGCGCATGTCGTCCTGTGACAGGCCGAGGTCCTGCAGGCGCATCATTTCGTTCTGGGACATCGGAATGCCGCCGTAGACCTGCCAGAGGTATTCGCCGAACGCGATCTGGTGGATCAGTTGCTCCATCTCGCCGAACTGACCATTGTCATTGAGGCGGGTGGCCCAGTTTTGCATCTGGCGCAGGGCTTCGACGTAGGTGGCGAGCCATGACAGGCCGTGGGCGGCCATCTGGTTCTGTTCCAGCTTGGTGCCGGAGACGCGGCCGTCTTCGCTGACCATGTCGCGCACGGATTGGGTGGCTTTTTCCAAAAGCGTTTCGAGCGGGCCGACGGCTGCGCCGGTCAGCGTCAGCAGGTCGGGGAGAAGAACGGTTTGTGTCATTGTCAGGTCCTGTCCGTCGTGGGCCATGAATCATACCTTGTGTTTGCTGCACTGTGACATAATTCTTTTGCACTTGCAGCGCAACAATAATGCGGGTGCAGAATATGATTTGTTCGTTTGTTGCGCGACGAAGCTTTGCCTCGCCTGCCGGAACCTCCTATCCATGAGGTATGGAGACGGTGTTTCAAATCATGAGTCCGGCGATGTTCGCTGTGGCCCTTTGCGTGGCGGTGCTGGCGGGAATCGTCAAGGGCACCGTGGGGTTCGGCATGCCGATGATCCTGATTTCGGGGCTGACGGCATTCTTGTCGCCAGAGCTGGCGCTGGCGGGGTTGATCGTGCCCACGGTTGTCACAAATGGCATGCAGGCGCTGCGTCAGGGGATTGGTGCGGCCTGGGGGTCGGTCAAACGGTTCCGGCTGTTTCTGGCGGCGGGGTTTTTCACCATGATCGCCTCGGCGCAATTGGTGCGGGTCTTGCCGCCGGATGTGTTCCTGTTGGTGATCGGGGTGCCGGTGGCGGGGTTTGCGTTGATCCAGCTGTTTGGCGTGGTGCTGCATCTGCCAAAGCCGACACCGCGGCTGGAGTTGGGGATCGGGGCCTTTGCCGGGGCGATTGGCGGTTTGTCTGGCATGTGGGGGCCGCCCACGGTGTTGTATCTGACGGCGCTGGGCACGGAAAAGACCGAACAGATGCGGGTGCAGGGGGTGATCTATGGCCTTGGGGCGGTGGCACTGCTGGGCGCGCATGTTGGATCGGGTGTCTTCAACGCTCAGACCGCGCCCTTTTCAGCGTTGCTGGTGGTGCCCGCAATTCTGGGAATGTGGATCGGTGGGCGGATTCAGGACCGGATTGACCAGAAGACCTTTAAACGCGCGACGCTGATTGTGCTGAGCATCGCCGCGCTGAACATCGTGCGCAGGGGGCTAATGGGTTAGCACCGACAGACACCCCTGAAGCGCGGCATCGTCCGCAGTGATCAAGGACACAGGCGGTTCAGTGGCCATATGCGGCAGGGCGGTGCGCAGGCTGTGCTGAAAGGGGGCAATGCCTTCGGGGGTGAGCACGGCGCGGGCAACGCCCCCGGCGAGATAGAGACCACCAAGTGGCAGGAACTGCACCGAGAGCGTGGCACAGAGCTGGCCAAGCCAACCGGCATAGGTGAGATCGGAGATGCCGGCCTCGCGGCACATGGCCAGGCCGCGCCCGCTGAACAGATGCTCGATGACGGTGGCCTCGCGCAAGCGCAAGCCGGTGTCTTCAATCGCTTTGTGTAGCGGTGCCGGCAGCGGTGCATGGCCGTATTCGCAGGCCCAGACAGCGGGTCCGGCATCGCGCTGCGGTTTGACCGCGCAGGCGTTCATGCCGGTGCCGACACCCACGGCAAGCAGTTGGCCGTTGTCGACGCCGTGGCCGGACGACAGGGGCAGCAGGTCACCCGGCGCCAGCGCGGGCAGGGCGCGGCCCATGGCCTCGAGATCGTTGAGCAGGCGCACCGGGGCAGCGAGGGTCTGTTGCAGGTGGTCGGCGTCGATCTGCCAATGCAGGTTGGTCAGGCGCGGGGCACGGCCTTTGACGGGCCCGGCAAAGGCAAAGGCGCAGGCCGCGAATGATCTGTGCCCTTGATCGGTCACATAGGTTTGTACCACGTCGTCAAAGCTGTCGAAATCTGCGTTGCGATAGCTTTGCACGGAATCTCGCAGAATGCCGGAGCCATCGCCAACGGCGATGCGGGTGTTGGTGCCCCCGGTATCTGTCAAAAGGAACATGCGCCTCTCCCTGACTTGTCGCGCAGAATCCCGCCACTTGGGCAGGCTTTAACATCGGATGGTCTTGCGCGTCTACATGTGTCACCTTGGACCATAAAGGTATTTAATGCGAGAGTCGAATTAAATGGTGCTGTGGATGTCCCGGCTAAGTGCTTCGGGTCTGTTGCTGGGGGCCTGCCTGTTTGCTGCCTCGCTGACCCCGTCGCTGGTGCCACGCGATTTCCTGTTTCAGGGGGTTTTGGGCGGTTTTGCCTTTGCGCTGGGCTACTGGATTGGCAAGATCGGACAGCTTCTGTGGCGGTTCCTGGAACTGCCGGTGCTGCCACCGCGCGTCTGGCGGGCGGTGCTGTGGGCGGCGGCAGGGCTGGCTGTTGGCACTGCGCTGGTGGCGCTGAGTCGGGCGGCAGAGTGGCAGAACTCGGTCCGGGTCAAGGTCGGGATGGAGGATGTCGCGACGGCGCATCCGATCTATGTGGCGGTGATCGCGCTGGTGACGGCTGCGGTGGTGCTGGGGCTGGTGCGCATGGTGATCCTGTTCGTGGTAAGCCTGTCGCGGCGGTTCTATGCCCGCGTGCCACGGCGGATTTCGGTGGGGCTGGGCGGATTGGTGGCGATTGCGCTGGTGGCGATGCTGGCGGACGGCTTGGTCACACGGGTCGGCATGGCGGCGCTGGACGACATGTTCCAGCTGCGCGACCTGATGATTGATCCCGAGACCGAGGCCCCGCACGAGGCCCACCGCGCCGGTAGCGCCGAGTCGCTGGTGACCTGGGAGGAACTGGGGGCAGCGGGGCGGGATTTCGTCAATGATGCGCAGACCGTTGAGCATATCGCAGGCTGGACCGGCGCGGGTGCCAAGGCGCCGCTGAGGGTCTATGTCGGGCTGAACTCGGCCCCGACGGTGGCAGACCGGGCGCGGCTGGCGTTGGACGAGTTGATCCGCGTGGGCGGCTTTGAGCGCAGGGTGCTGGTGATTGCCACGCCAACCGGCACCGGCTGGATGGACGAGGCGGCCTTTGACACGCTGGAAGTGTTGCATGGCGGCGATGTGGCGACTGTGGCAATGCAGTATTCCTATCTGTCGAGTTACGTGTCGATGATGGTCGAGCCGGGCATCAGCTCGGAGTCGGCGCGTGCCTTGTTCACGGCGGTCTATGACCATTGGCGCAGCCTGCCGGAACAGACGCGGCCGCGGCTGTATCTGTTTGGCCTGAGTCTCGGGTCTTTTGGGTCAGAACGGGCAACGCGGCTGTATGAGATGCTGACGGATCCGATCCAGGGCGCGCTTTGGGTGGGGCCGCCGTTTCTGAACTCGGTGCACAGCGATATCACGCGGCGGCGCAATCCGGGCAGCCCGGCGTGGCGGCCGGAATATGGGGATGGCGCCTTTGTGCGGTTCAAGAACCAGTACAACGCGGTGGCCGAGGACCCGCGCCCCTGGGGGCCGATCCGGATCGTGTACCTGCAGTACGCCTCGGACCCGGTGGTGTTCTTTGATCCGGCGGCGTTTTTTCGGCGTCCCGACTGGCTGACCCCGCGCGGGCCGGATGTGTCTGAGCAGCTGCACTGGGTGCCGGGGGTGACGTTCCTGCAGCTCTTGGTCGACATGGCCAATTCGCTGGTGACGCCCATGGGGCATGGCCATGAATACGCCCATCGCGACTATATCGACGCCTGGGTGGCGGTGACCGAGCCCGAGGGGTGGGACCCCGAAGATCTGATACGGTTTAAAAAGTCGTTCCCGTTGGTTAGATAGGATCGGACGGTGTGGCAGGGAATGGCCAGGACATCGGGCGAAGGGTCGTGAACATGGACGGGCAAAACTATCTCAGGTCAATCGCGATCAGCATGGCGCTGTTGGCCACCATTTCCATCGGCTGGGTGCTGGCGATTGCCGAGGCGCTGCTGGTGCCGGTGGTGCTGGGGGCGCTGTTGGCGTTCCTGATGGATGGGATCTCGCGCCAGATGGGGCGCTTGCCCTTTAACGGCGCCGTGGTGCCGGTGTGGTTGCGGCTGACGATGACGGGTCTTGTGCTGTTCGTCGTGCTGCTGATCGGGGTGGGGTTCTTTGCCCGCAACCTCGAGGCCGTGGTGCGGGCGCTGCCGCAATATGTCGAGACGTTTTCGGCGATTGTCACGGATGTGGCGCGGCAATTCGACGTCGAGGTCGAGCTGACCTGGTATTCGGTGAACAAGATCCTGTCGGATTCGGTCGATCTGCAGGGGGTCATTCGCTATTCGCTGAATTCGCTGAGTTATTCGGCGGGGTACATGGTGCTGGTCTTTATCTATGCGATCCTGTTCCTGTTCGAAAAGGCAACGGTGGATCGCAAGGTTGCAGCGCTGGTGCCAAACCCCGAAAAGCGGCGCGAAGCCTGGGAGGCGATCAACGAGATCATCGCGCAGATCGGCACCTATTTCACCACCAAGACCATGGTGAACGCGGTGCTGGGGGGCATTTGCTATGCCATCTTCCTGTTTTACGGGTTGGAGTTTGCGGCGTTCTTTGCCGTGCTGACAGCGATTTTCAACTATATCCCCTATGTCGGCAGCTGGGTGGCCATGGCTTTGCCGATGCTGTTTGCGGTTGGCCAGTTCGGCCTCAGCTATGACGTGTTGATGATTGCGCTGTTGCTGGGGGCGGCGCAGATGGGGGTTGGATACTTTTGGGAGCCACGCCTGATGGGGCGCACCCTGAACATCAGCCCGGTGGTCGTCATGTTCTCGTTGGCGGTGTGGACGTCGATCTGGGGTTTGGTTGGCGCCATCCTGTCGGTGGTGCTGACCAGTGGCATCATGACGGTGATGGCGATGTTCCCGGCGACCCGGGCCATCGCAATCTTGCTGACCAACACCGGCGAGGCCCCGGCAACCAGGGTTGACGCGGACTAGTCCGTTTCGGGCGCGTCGTACCAGTCGAGCAGCGCCTTTGGAGTCGGGGCAACGCGGGTGGCGAGGCCGCCGGAGAAGGCCTCGAACCGCTGCGTGTTGAGGCCGTTTGTGCCCGCGATCACGGCTGCCCCCCGCTCGAGCGCGGTGGCGATGAGGTCGCGGAACCCGCCGCCCTCGGCCTCTTGCTTGCCGAATTTGTTCAGGATGAAGATGTCAAAGTCCTGCTCCATCTGGCGCGAGACATCGGCGACGGCCTGGGTCAGCGCCGCAGGGTCAAGGCGGCACCCGGTAGAGTCGCGGCCCAGTTGTTGCGAAATGCGGATGCGGTCTCCGTCGGGCAAGACCTGCACATCCATGTCGCAGCGATAGCCGCTGTCGCAATCGGTGTTGATCTGCACGATGCCACAGGTGCGCACACCCCGCGCGGCCAGCGTTTCGGCAAAGTCGGCAAGCAGGCGGTCGAGCGCGCCTTTGCCTTCGGTCATGGTGTAAGCGATCTTGGTCATGGCGATGGGCGGCGCTCAGCTGTCATGGTGTGATGGTTCGTGGCGGGGCAACAGGCGGCCCAGAAGAGCCACGAGAATGGCCGTGCTGACACCAAGGGTCAGGATGCCGCTGACCCCGGCAAAGGTGCCAAAGATGCGGGTGCCGGGGCCGAGTGTGAGGTCGCCGTAGCCCACGGTGGAATAGGTGACGAGCGCGAAATAGAGCGCGCTGTTGAGGTCGGCAATGACCCCCATGAGCATGAACGCCTTGGCCCAGATCCAGACCTGGACGGTGTGGGAAAAGGTGATCATACCAAAGGCGGCACCAACGATGGCGGAAATGCGCACAAAGCGCCCGCGATGGATGAGCATCTCGGAGAGGCGCGTCAGGTAGCTGGTGAACATCGCGATCGCCAGCACGTGGATGACGGCGCAGATGGTGAGGAATACCGATCCCCAGAACAATTGGCTGAGCAGTGTCACGAGCGGGCCTTAGGTGCTTGAATTGACCGCCAGTATTCTGCGGCACAGGAAGATTTGCAAGCAGGTGGTCGAGGTTGCTGCGTCACACACTTTTGGAAAGTATGAAAATCCAAGTAATTTACACAAAATCAATGGCTTGCAACGAGGTGAGTTTTCTGGCGGCACTTACTGCGGCTCTGGGAAATGGTGCGGCGTATGCTGAGACCGAGCTGACGGTTTACAGCGCCATCGAGGCCGAGGACCTTGCCTGCTATGTGGAGGTCTTTCCGGTGCGTCACCCGGATATCAAGATCAACTGGGTGCGCGGTTCCACCGGCGTTGTCTCGGCCAAGCTGCTGGCGATCCCGTCAGTGGCCAAGCCCGTGCCGCATGTTCCCTGAGGGCTGCAAGAGGCGCTATGACGGGAAATCTGAACCCAAGAGTTGAGGTTGGGCGAGGGGCGCTGCCCCTCTTGGCCCCCTGGGGGCCAATTCACCCCGGAGTACTTTTGGCGAAATGAAGGGGCGGGCGTTGGTCTGCCCCTTTGACGTTCACGCCTTGATGGTGCCGTCGGCGACCCATTGGTCGAAGATCGCCAGCACCGTATCGCAAAACTCGGCGTCGTTAATGTGGCAATCAAGCGGGTGGTGGTCGACGTTGGCGGGCATGGTATTGGCGATTTCGTCGATGAAGGCGGCGAGACCGTCTGCGTCATGCAAGGGCGCGCCGGGGCGATCCCATTCGTTACATCCACCCTTGGGCATGATGAAGGTTGTGGGGCCTTTGGCGGTGCTGAGTTTTTCCGAGTGGGTGCGAGCCACCTCGCGGCGTTCGTCGTTGTCGAGCACGACGGATTTCAGCAGGCGGTTGTGATCGTGGGCGGGTTTGTCGCCCATGCGCTCGGGGAGTGGTTTCCAGCCGACAAAGTCCACGAGATCATAGCAGGCGGGCGCGACGATCTGGGGTGTGGCGGTGGCGCCGGCGTTGGTGAGGCGGTCGGCGCCTGCGCTGAGGCCGCCCATCAGGTGGTTGCCGACCTCTTGCGTGGCGAAATCCATCACACAGGCAAAGGCGCCTTCGGCGGCCAGCGATTCGAAAGCCCGTCCGCCCATGCCGGTGGCGTGGAAGACGGCGACCTCAAAGCCGCGCTCTTCGAGGGCGGGTTTCAGGGTGACCATGTAGTGCAGGATGGTTTTGCCAAAGGAGGTCATGCCGATCAGCGGTTTGTCCTTGGCGGGTTTCTCGACGGCGCGGGCGGCGCCGAGGACAGCACCGGCGGCTTGCGAGAGCGAGGATTTACAGACTGAATTGAGGCCGTAGAGGCCCCCGGCCCAGAGGATCATCTGGATGTCGGCGGCGAGGCGTTCGGGGGGCAGCAGATGCGAGAAGCTGACCGTGGAGACCACGTATTTGGGCACACCCAGCGGCAGCGCCTGGCAGATATCGAGTGCCACATCGGTGCCCATGGTGCCGCCAAGCACGACAACGCCGTCGATCTTGCCCTCGCGGTAGAGGCGCAGGGCGAGCAGGGCGCCGCCGCGGGCCATGATCTGCATGGCGTGGTTTTCATCACCGCTGTCGATGGCTTCCTGGATCGAAGAGCCGCCCTCCTCCGCGACGGCGTGTTTGGAATAATCGGTGGGTTCCGAAGGGTCGCCGAGCACCGAGATATCCATCGACAGGACGTGGCCGCCCTGACCCTGGATGCAGTCGCGCATGTAGTTCAGCTCATCGTCCTTGGTGTCATAAGTGCCGATGACGAGGATGGTCTTGTCCTGGGTCATAGGGGTCTCCGGTTCAGGTAGGATTGGGCAAGTCGGGTGGCCCGTGCAATCATGCGTTTGGATCGGGTGGCGCCGCCGGGTTCGTGTCGGCGGGGGATGATCCAGCCCACGTAGGTCAGTGCGCGCAGCAAGAGGGCGAGGGAGAGTTCATCTTGTTCTATACGTCGGCGTATGGAGTAGCCATCAATGATAGCTGATGACAGCTCGGCAAAGTCCGGGCGCTCGACATAGCGCAAAAGGAAGGTGGCGAGTTCAAAGGCGCGGTAGCCGGTTGCGCTGTCGTCGAAGTCCAAAAGGCAAAGGTGATCCTCGTCCAGCAGCAGGTTCTCGGCAAGTATGTCGGCGTGAATGAGGCCGGTGTCTTCTGACACCAGCGCCATGTCGCGGCGCGCGGCGGTGCGAGCGTCTTGCAGCAGCGCAACCTCGTCGGGCGACAGGTCCGGATGATCCCAGAAAGGACCCCACAGCGGAGTGTCGCCAACCAGCGCCTCGCACGTCCAGTCGGGCCGGGTAAATGTGGGCGGGCGTTGCCATCGGTCCGTGAGGTCATGCAGGCGCGCCATCTCATGCCCCACGCGAAAGGTCATCGCATTTGCGTCTCCGGTGATCTCGGTGCCTTCGCCAATTGGCGTGCCGGACAACCACGGCAGAAGGCTGACATAGGTGTCACCGATCTTGGGCAGAGGATTGGCGGCGCAATCAGGTTCGGGGCGGGGGACATGCAGGTCGTGTCCTGCAAGATAATGGCACCAGTCCAGCTCCGAGAGCAGTTCGGCCTCGGTGCGATAGCCGGGACGGTGGAAACGCAGGGCGTAGGATTGCGGGCCATGGTTCACGCGGTAGACGTGGTTTTCCCGCTGGGCTGCGAGGGTGGCCGATGCACCCTCCATGCCCCAAAGGGACAGTGCTTGTTTGACGCGCTGTTCCATCACGGCTCCAGCGGGGTTTCGGTGAGGGCTTCGTCGAGCCGTTCCAGCATGTAATCGGCGTTTTCTTTCGAGAAAGGCAATGGTGGGCGGATTTTCAGGGCGTTGTAGTGGATGCCGAGGAAGTTCAGCAGAACACCCTTTTGGCGCATGGCATTGGCGATCTTCTTGGTAAAGGCGGTGGCGGGGGTTTTGGCGTCGTGGTCCAACACCATTTCGGCGCCAAAGAACAGGCCCGAGCCGCGCACATCACCGATGCAGGCGTGGGTTTGGGCCAGTTGGCGCAGGCCCTCGCGGGCATAGTCACCGACGTGCCGTGCGTTTTCCATCAGGCCTTCGTCTTGCACCACTTTGAGGGTCGCCAGGGCTGCAGCAGCTGACACAGGGTTGCCGCCGAAGGTGTTGAAATAGCGGAAATCCTTGCGAAAGGCGGTCATGGTGTCGAGGCTGGTGACCACGCCGCCGACCGGGTGGCCGTTGGCCATGGGTTTTCCCATGGTGATGACGTCTGGCAGAAAGCCCGCCTTTTGGTGGCCCCAGAAATTGGTGCCGAGGCGGCCGAAACCGGGTTGCACCTCGTCGGCGATGATAATGCCACCAGCCTTGCGCACGGCGTCGATGGCGGACTGCAGGAAGCCCTTTTCCAGCGTGGGAAAGCCTTCGTTGGCGAAATAGGGGCAGATGATGAGGGCTGAGAGGCCATGACCGCGCGAGGCGAGGTCTGCGATGGCCTGTTCCACGGCGGCGGCAAAGGCCTGCGCGTGGGCCACGCCGCTTTCTCCTCCCAAGGGGCGATAGCTGTCGGGGGCGGGGACATAGGCGACGTTATCCCAGCGGTTGGGCGGCGGGTTGGTGCAGCTGAGTTGTGACACGGCCATGGTGTTGCCGTGGTAGGTGTGATCGGTCGCGATGACGCCGGTGTTGCCGCTCACGGCTTGGGCCATGCGCAGGGCGATGTCGTTGGCTTCGGACCCCGTGCAGGTCATGATCGCGGTGTTGAGCGGCTCGGCAAAGGTGTCGGTCAGCGCTTCGACATAGTTCAGGATACCCTCATGCAAATAACGCGTGTGGGTGTTGAGTGTTCCGGCTTGTTGGCAGATCGCCTCGACCACTTTGGGGTGGCAGTGGCCGACGTGCGGCACGTTGTTGTAGCAGTCGAGATACTTGCGCCCGTCCGCGTCCCAGACCCAGACGCCGTCACCCTTTACCATATGGATCGGGTCCTCGTAGAAGGTCGAGACATTGGGGCCGAGCAGTTGTGCACGGCGGTCGATCAGGGTTTGCGTATCGGTCACAGCTTGATCCAGGCGGTTTTGAGATCGACGTATTTTTCCAGCGCGTGCAGGGATTTATCGTGGCCGTTGCCGGACTGTTTGACGCCGCCCAAGGGCACGGTGTTGTCCGGGCCGCCGTAGGTGTTGACGTGGATGACGCCTGAGCGGATGCCGCGGATCATCTTATGCGCGCGAGAGAGGTTCGAGGTCCAGACACCGCCCGCGAGGCCGTAGATCGAGTTGTTGGCCAGCGTGATGGCTTCTTCGTCGGACTTGAACGGCAAGACGCCAAGGACGGGGCCGAACACCTCGTCCTGCGCCAGACGGTCGGTGGGTTTCACGTCGGTGACGATGGTGGGTTCCATGTAGAAACCGCCGGTGTCTTCGAGGATGCGATTGCCACCGAGGTAGATGGTGTTGCCGTCGGCGCGGGCCGAGTCGACGAAGCCGAGGTTGCCCTGAAGTTGGGTGAGCGAGTTCACTGCGCCGACGTCATTGCCGAGGTCGAGCGGGTCGCCAACCTTGAGCGCGGCGGCGTATTTGGCGACTTGTGCGACGAAATCGTCGTGGATGGATTCCTCGACCAGAAGGCGCGAACCGGAGACGCAGACTTGGCCTGAGTTGCGGAAGATGCCCATGGCCGAGACTTTAGCCGCTTCGTCTAGGTTCGGCGCGTCAGCAAAGACAAGGTTGGGGGATTTACCGCCAAGCTCGAGGTAGCAGCGTTTCATGTTCGAGCGCGCGGAGTATTCCAAAAGGCGACGACCAACGCCGCCGGAGCCGGTAAAGACCAGTACGTCGACATCCATCGAGAGCGCGATGGCTTCCCCGACGACGGACCCCTGTCCCGTGACCACGTTCAGCACACCGTCGGGCAGGCCGGCCTCGGACGCCAATTCGGCCAGTTTCAGCAGGGAGAGAGACGCAGTTTCTGCGGGTTTCAGCACCACGGAGTTGCCCATGGCGAGGGCTGGCGCGAGTTTCCACGACCCGATCATCAGCGGGAAGTTCCACGGCACAATCGCGCCGACCACGCCGACGGGTTCCTTGTGGATCAACCCGAGGAAACCGGGGTCAGTTGGGGCAACCTCGCCATACACCTTGTCCAGCGCCTCGGCGTAGTAGCGGAAGGTGCCCGCGGCTGAGCCGCTTTCGGCCTTGATTGCCATGTTCAGCTCGGTGCCGTTGTCGCGCACACCAAGAACGGCGAGTTCAAGCGCGTGTTTCTCGATCAGGTCGGCGAGCTTGTGCAGCACTTTTTTGCGGCCCGCGGGCGCCATGCGGCTCCAGCGGCCATCGTCGAAGGCGGCGCGGGCCGAGGCAATGGCGCGCGTCGCATCCGCAGGGGTGGCACGCGGGATCGTGGTTAGCGTTTGCCCGTCGATCGGGGATTGTACTTCAAGTGTTTCTCCCGAACCTTGCGACCACGCTCCCTCAATAAATAATCCTTGCGGCGGGACAGGTGCATTCCGAAGTTCGTTGACGCGTGTTTGGTCGACCATTTGGCCTCCTTGAGTTCTTTGCGATCCAGCCAGACGCGGCGGAAGTGAATGATGAGCACACCGATGATCATGATAAACAGGATCACGGCGATGGGGCGCAGCGAGGTGTCGTCGCCGCGACCATCTTTGAAAAAATCGGGGAAGGTTTTGACGCGGGCCATACCAGCGCGCAGTTTGACTTCCATGATGCCGCCGAGGACCATGCCAAGGATGATCGGCACGGCGGGGATCGACAGGCGTTTCAGCACGAAGCCGAAGATGCCGAAGCAGGCGGCAATCAGGCAGTCGGTGAACGAGTTGCGTAAGCTGTAGACGCCGACAAAGGACAGGACGAGGATCGCCGCACCTAGGAACCGGTTGGGGATCTTGACCACTTTGATGAGCTGGTTGGTGGCGAACAGGAGAAAGACCAGCACCAAAATGTTCAGCAACAAAAGTGCAAGGTAAAGCGCGACGACAAAGTCCATGTCGTTCTGGAACAGCTGCGGACCGGGCACGACGTTGTGCACATAAAAGACCGAGAGCATCATGGCAGTCAGTGCCTCGCCCGGAATGCCGAGCGCCAGCAAGGGCACCATGGCGGCGGCGGGCACGGCGTTGTTGGCGGTTTCCGCCGCGATCAGGCCCTCGGAGGAGCCGTGGCCGAAATCCTGCGGACGTTTCGAGGTTTTCTGCGCGTAGGTGTAGCTGAGGAACTGGGCGGTGAATTCGCCGACGCCGGGGATCATGCCCATCAGGACGCCAAAGGTACCGGAGACCCCGGCCACACGCGGGTGGCGGGCCAGTTCGCGCAGACCCTGGAACAGGCCACCGCGCAGTTTGGTCATGCGGACTTTTTCGTCTTCGCCGGTGAGCAGGTAAAAGGCCTGTGAGAGGGCGAAGAGGCCAAGCACCACGACGATCAGGTTGACGCCGCCTGACAGCCAGCTTTGGTCAAAGGTGAAACGCTTGGTGTATTTCACTGGCTCAAGGCCGACAGTGTTGAGGAAGATGCCGAAACAGGCCAAGGCTGCTGCGATGAGTGCCTGACCCCGGTGGGCAACGACCACGAGCAACAGGCCCAGAAGAGCGGCGAGGAAAATTTCGCGACTGCCGAACATCGGGGCGATTTTGGCGAGGATGGGCGCGAACAGGATCAGGCAGATGACCGAGAAGATGCCGCCGAAAAACGACGCGGAATAGGCCAGTGACAGGGCGCGGCGGGCCTCGCCCCGGGTGGTCATCGGGTAGCCGTCATATGTGGTCAGCGCGTTGACGGCGGTGCCCGGCGTGTTGATCAGGATCGCGGGGATCGAGCCGCCGTACATGGATGAGCCGTAGATGCCCAAGAGAACGGTGAGGCCGACGATGGGGTCCATCGAAAAGGTGGCAGGCAACAGGATGGCGATGGCCACTGCGGGGCCGACGCCGGGAATGGCGCCGATCAGTACGCCGCCGACCGAGCCAGCCAAGAGCGCGAGAAGCACGTCCCAACGGGCGAGAATCTCGATGGATGAGAGGATCAGGTCCATTTCGGCGCCCTTCAGAAATTCAGGATAAAGAAACTGCGGAGCGCGCCCGGCAAGTATTCATAAAGCGCACCGCCGGGGATCTTCACGTCAAGGAAGGCCTTGAAAAACAGCACGACAGCGACGCCAAAGCCTACGGAAACCCACATCATGCGTTTGTTGTGGTAGCCCATGCGCCAGACCAGAAGGGGCATAAAGACCATGGTGACCGGCAGGTAGCCGATGATCGGCACGAGGATCACATAAAGAAGGAACCACAACACCCATTCGATGGCAAAGAACCACACCCGCCACTCGACCACATCGGCGCGCACAAATCTGCGCCGGGGGAGTTTCCAAAGGTGCAGGCCGCCGAAGATGACCATGCCGGTGATCGAGATCATCGGCCAAAAGCGGGGCTGGGCAAAGAACTTGGTGCGTTTCATCCACTTGGTCTGATCGCCGAGTTGCGAGAGCAAAAGCACGGCAGCCACAAGAAAGACGATGGCAAAAAGGATCTGGCCGCGTAGCGGGCCGGGGAAGCGTTTTTCTTCAAGCGAGCTCATGAGGGCCAGACTCCGGATACAGAACGGGCCGGGGGTATATGCACCTCCGGCCCGGATTTTGGGGTGCTGATTACTCGAGGATACCCGAGATCACTTCGCCGGTCGCCTTGTCTTTGGCGATGATCTCGGCCGAGGCCGCGGCATCCGCCCAGTAGACCTGAGCACCGGTTTCCTTGGCAATCGCCTGAGCACGGTCGCTCATCACGGTTTTCATGGCCACGGCGGCGATTTTCTCGCGAACGTCTGCCGGGGTGTCCTTGTGCACAAACAGACCGTTCCACAGCGCAATGTCGAGCGACGGGTCCAGCTCGCCAATCGTCGGGGCGTCCGGAGTCAGTGAAATGCGGTCACCGGTGATCGAGGCGAGAACCTTGACGCTGTCGAGGCAGGGCAGGATCAGCTGCAGGGTCGTGTTGATCACGTCCGCGTCACCCGAAGCCAGCGTGTTGCAGTCGAGCGCGTCAAACGCCGCGTCCGAGCCCCACTCGAAGCCGGCGTTCGCAGCATAGGCCAGCGTCACCTTGGTCGGGGTCAGAACCTGACCAAAGTGGCCCAGAGCAACGTCATTGGACTTGGCGTGCTCGGCCAGTTCCGCCATCGACGAATAGGGGGCGTCGCCCGAGGTGGCGATGACGAAAGGATATGTGAGGAAAATGCCGATGGGCTCGAACACTTCGTCAGCCAGCTCGTCAATGCCGATCTGGTGACCGATCACCGGCACTGCGGGCACGAAGGAACCGATGGTGTAGCCGTCCGCCGGTGCGGTGGCCACGTCAATGGCGCCAGGGAAGGGGCCACCGCCGCCACCGGGCTTGTTCACCACGGCTGCGGATACGCCATAAGCCGCCTGAAAGTCTTCGGCGATCATGCGGGTCAGAACGTCTTCGAGATCGCCCGGAGGCCACGGCACGATAAAGCTGACAGGTTTTTCCGGATACTCGGCCAGTGCGGCGCCGGACATCGCGGCCAAAGACAGGGCGAGCGTACTGCCCAGGATCATTTTCGATTTCATAATTTCTTTCTCCCTTAGAAACGGTCGGTTCATTAAATAAACCGAAGGTTCGAAAATAGATTGACAGGTTAAGTATATTTCTGTCAACACTTTTAACAGATGAGCGGTGAACCGATTGTCTGTTACGTCCAAATTTTTGATATCCAACCTGTGTAGGACCAATGGGAACCGTTACCAAAGCACTGTCATTGCTCAGTTATTTCTCGCGCTCGGCCCCTGAGATCGGGCTGAGTGAAATGACGCGGCTGTCAGGTCTGAACAAGGCGACGGTGTATCGCTTGATGACGGAATTGGCCGAGCAGGGATTCGTTGAACAGGTCGGAACCGGGCGGCAGTATCGGCTGGGTCCGATCTATCTGCGTCTTGCGGCGCTGCGCGAAGCGGCCGTTCCGACCCGTGAGGTGGCACAGAAAGTGCTGAAAGATCTGAGCGAGGCAACCGGCGAGACCGCCCATATGTCGGTATTGCAGGGGCAGGTTCTGTCGACCCTGGCCTATGTCTACAGCGTTCAGCATGGCACCCGTGTGACCATGGAAGATGCCCAGCAGATCAACTTTCACTCGACCAGTTCGGGGCAGGTGGTGCTGGCGTTTAACGGTGCGGACCTTGCTGATCGGGTGCTGTCAGAGCCGCTGGAAAAACGCACGCCACAAACCGAAACCAATCCCGACGTCATCCGACAGCAGGTGGCACAGGCGCGCCAACTTGGGCTTGCCGAGGTGGTCAGCGGGTTCGAGGAAGACGTGCATTCCCACGCTTGCCCGGTCTTTGACGCGCGCCAGTCCTGTTACGGCGCGGTGGCCGTGGCGGCGCCCGTGGCCCGCATGACGCCCGAGCTGCGCGGGATCATTCAACGCGAGGTCGCAGTGGCTTCGCTCCGCATGACGCGATTGCTCGGGGGGTTTGTCCCCGATGAATTCAAACAGAAATCCGAAGCTCTGCTGGCGACCCCGGCCGGAGCACAAAGTTGAAAGGCCCAAGACGATGAAAGACAGCAACTTCCTGAAAGAAAAAAACGCAAAATCCCTGTGGCATCCGATGGCGCATCCTGCGGATCATCTGGCCAACCCGCCGGTGATTGTAACCGGGGCGCAGGGCGTGCGGATTTCGGATGTGGACGGGCACGAGGTGGTCGACGGCGTCGGGGGTCTGTGGAACGTGAACCTTGGGTTTTCGTGTCAGCCGGTAAAGGATGCCATCGCCAAGCAGTTGGACGTGTTGCCCTACTACTCAATCTTCCGGGGCACCACCAATGACGCGATCATCGAGCTTTCGGAGGTGCTGCGGGAGTTCTATGCACCCGACGGGTTGAGCCGGGCGTTCTACACCTCGGGTGGATCGGATTCGGTGGAGTCCGCGCTGCGGCTGGCGCGGCAGTATCACAAGATCCGCGGCGAAGAAGGGCGGACCAAGTACCTGAGCCTGAAAAAGGGCTATCACGGCACGCACACGGGTGGCGCGTCGGTCAACGGCAATGCCAATTTCCGCACCATGTACGAGCCGCTGTTGCCGGGCTGTTTCCACATCCCCGCACCCTATACCTATCGCAACCCGTTCAATGAAACCGATCCGGAAAAGCTGGCGGGTCTGTGCCTTGAGGCGCTGGAGGCCGAGATCGCCTTTCAGGGGGCGAACACCATCGCGGCGATGATCATGGAGCCGATCCTTGGGGCCGGAGGTGTGATTCCGCCGCATGAGAGCTTTATGCCCGGCGTGCGGGAAATCTGTAGCAAAAACGGTATCTTGCTGATTGCTGACGAAGTTATCACGGCGTTCGGGCGCACCGGCAGCTGGACCGGATCGCGCCACTGGGGTGTGCAGCCCGACATGATGGCGACCGCCAAGGCGATCACCAATGGCTACTTCCCCTTTGGGGCCGTGATGATTGCCGACCACATGACCGAGACCTTTGAAAAGGATACCTCGGGCAAGGCGGCGATTGGTCATGGCTATACCTATTCCGGCCACCCGGTTGGCGCGGCAGCGGCGCTGGCCTGTGTCGCAGAAACCCTGCGGCTGAACGTCAAGGACAACGCCGCCGCGCGGGGTGCCGAGATGATGGCCGGGTTGCTGGCCTTGCAGGACAAGTACGAGCTGATTGGTGATGTGCGCGGCGGGCACGGGCTGATGAATGCCATTGAGCTGGTCAGTGATCGCGCGACCAAGGCGCCGATCGACAAGCAATCCATCGGCACCATTCATGAGGTCACCTATCAATCCGGCGCGATGGTGCGGGTCTCGGGCAATACCATCATCCTGTCTCCGCCGCTGGTTCTGACGAGTGACGATGTGCAGGTGATCCTGTCGTCGCTGGACGCCGGGTTTGCTGCGGTTTCGTAAAGGCAGCGTGCGGTGTGATTTGGCCGGTTCCGCGCGAATCGTGGGTTAAGGGCCAATAAAACAAGGCCGACCCGCGTTCGGTATAACGTCGGTATTACATCGGTATTGCGTCGGTGTCGTGCTGTCTGTTCAACACGCCCGCCCCGAGGTTAACGGGGCGGGCGTTGGTGTGTCTGGGGGTCGGTAAACAGGGCCTGAGCGGAACTTTGCCGTCGGGCCAGACCAGTCCGAGTGCCTGATCGGCGGCCAGAAAGGCCCGGACCGCCCTAAAAAACAAGGCCGTGCCGGGACGCGGGCCAGCCCATTAAAAGCATTGCGATTCCGGGCCCTTACGTCACCTTAATTGTTCTGGACCAAACATCTAAATACAATACATATTCAGGAATAAGAAACTTCCCAACTGTACCAGTTGGGTAAAAGGAAAGGACACACTTTGAAGAACAGTTTATTATTGGCAATGGGGCTGAGCCTTGTGGTTTCGGCGGCCGTGGCACAAGATATGGAACGACCAAACATCCTGGTCATCATGGCGGATGACGTGGGTTGGGCAAGCCTCGGGAGCTACCATGGCGGTGTCAAAAGCATTGAAACACCAAACCTGGATGCGCTGGCTGCGCAGGGCGCGCGGCTGACGGATTATTATGCCGAGCCCAGCTGCACCGCGGGCCGGTCCGCCTTTATGACCGGGCAGATGCCGATCCGGACCGGGATGCACACCGTTGGGCTGCCCGGCGATCCGGTTGGCCTGCACCCGGATGATCCGACGCTTCCGATGCTTTTGAAGTCCATGGGCTATACGACCGGCCAGTTTGGCAAGAACCACCTGGGGGACCTGAACCAGTTTCTGCCCACCGCAAAAGGTTTTGACGAGTATTGGGGCTGGCTTTATCACCTGAACGCCATGGAATACACGTCGGACCCGGATTGGCCCGATGATCCCGAGTTCGAGGCTGCCTTTGGTCCGCGCAACATCATCCACGCGTTTGCGACCGAAGAAGAGGACGAGACCGTCGATCCCCGTTGGGGCAAAGTGGGCAAGCAGCGCATTGTCGACGATGGTCCGGCCCCCCCGGAACGGCAGAAGACGCTCGACAATGAGGTCACAGCACACACCACGGATTTCATGTCGCGGGCCGTCGAGTCCGAGACGCCGTTCTTCGTTTGGATGGCACCGGCGCGGGCGCATGTGTGGACTCACCTCAGCCCTGAATACGAAGCGATGCTGGGCAATGGGCGCGGTCTTCAGGACGTGATCATGAAAGAGCTGGACGACAATGTCGGTAAGGTGCTGGCGCATCTTGATGCGCTGGGGGTGGCGGACAACACGATCGTTATGTTCACCTCGGACAATGGTCCCGAAACCATGACATGGCCTGACGGTGGCACCACGCCGTTTCACGGTGAAAAGGGCACGACCTGGGAGGGTGGCTTTCGGGTTCCCGCAATCATCCGCTGGCCGGGAAAGGTTGCCGAGGGGCAGGTGCTGAACGGTATTTTCAGCGGCATGGACTGGATGCCGACCTTTGTGGCAGCTGCGGGTGGCCCCGAGGATCTGCCAGCACAGCTGTTGGCAGGCTACGAAGGGTTCAAGGTGCACCTGGATGGGTACAACCAGTTGCCCTATCTGACCGGCGCGGCTGACAAGAGCAGCCGGAAAGAGCTGATCTATTACCAGGGCACGGACCTTCAGGCTGTGCGTTACAACGACTGGAAAGCGCATTTTGTTGTTCAGAACCACGGCTGGTCCGGCCCGAAAGAAGAGCTGACTGCGCCGCTTCTGTATAACCTGCGTCGCGATCCCTATGAGAAAGCGGCAGATGAAAGCGGCATGTATGTCCGTTGGATGGGCACCAAGATGTGGGCGTTTGGTCCTGCCGCGCGCCTAGTCCAGGGGCATCTGGCGACGTTCCAGGAGTTCCCGCCACGCGGCAAGGCGCTGACCAATCAGGCCCACGTGGAAGAGCAGGTGGCCTCGGAAGGCGGCGTGTCGCAATAGGGCGGATCGGGTAAGCTGGCGAGACGCCTTGCCCGTCGATAAAAAGACCAACGCCCGCCCCGGAGATCGGGCGGGCGTTGACGATTGGGGCACTCCGGGTAGGTCGGACAGATTGTCCGACCTACGGTGCCGGGGGCTGCCGCACGGAACAGAGCGGGCTGGGGTCGGGGGCAATTTGTCGCCGCTTTTTTGGTTGGAGCCGGGGCCCCTGATGCAGTAACCATCGCCGGGTGGCTCCTGTTGGGGCACACCAAGCAACAAGCGACTGGAGACAGGGCAGAATGACGATGTGTTTCAGACGCAGTTTTTTGGTGTTGGCAACGGTGGCCCTGGTCGCGGCATGCACCAATGTGACCACCTTATCGCGTGCAGACACGAACCCCCGCCAGCTCAAGCTGAACGATGTCAACGTGGACGCCAGTGGACTGGAGCTGGTGGCCGAGGGGCGCACCATCACAAAAACCCGCGCTGAGCTGGAACAGGACCTGGCTGACGCGATCAGGCGTATAGCCTCGGAGCGATCCGATCCGGACGGCGCCCCAGCAGATATCAACGTGACCGTCGACAAACTGTACCTCGTGCCGTTGGTTGAGCGGGCGGTGGCTGGAAACAGTTATGTGGAAAGCACGATCTCGGTCACCGATGCGGCAAGCGGCGCCATCATCGTCGCGCCGACAACCGTCAAAGGCAACGCGGACACGCTGCGGGCAATTGGCGCGTTGGGCGCTGTTGGCGCATTGCTGAATGCGGACGTTGAAACGGATTATCAGAATGCGATCAAGGGCTACGCGAAGTCTCTGATCGCGTCGTTGCAGGCTTCGGCGGCGAATTAGGCCACATTCGGTCGTCTGCCTGTCGCGGCTTCCACAACACAAAAAGCACACCCCAGTAGCCCGCGATGAGGGCGGTTTGCAGCCAATAGGGGGGTGGTGGATTGATCTTCGCTGTGGAGGTTGGTCAGGGTTGGCGACATGTTGACCGAGGACGGGCCAAGAACGGTCAGGGCAAGCACGATCAGCACCACTGGCACGGCGTCGCGTGATTTGGACTCGACATACCAGAGGCCGATATAGGCTATGGCGGCGAAAGAGATGATCTTGTCCTGATAGTCATGGAGCGGGGTGTTGTAGTAGACGAACAAAATCGGCCATTTGAGGCCAAAGAAATGGGCCAGGGCCATACAAGTGAAAAAGGCGCAACCTGCGAGAAGGGCGAGCCGGGTCAACAAAGAGCTCAAGCGCTTTTCCTATGAGTTGGGGTTGAGGAATGATGTGGACGAGGCCGTTTGGCACGCCGCTGGATTTTCGCTCAATGTTTTGGCTGGAACCGATTGCTCGACCTATGAAACTTTGTTTGGGCGGTTTTAGGTTTCTTGAACTTGTACCACACATTGTCATATTGGGCGAATGATAAAGGTACTCAGTAAAGCCCTATTCTTGGTATTGTTCTCGCTACCTCTATGGTCGCGGCTATTGCCAGAAGAGATGGTGAGCTCCCATGCGCCATGGCCAATGTTGATGATCTTCTACGGCCTTTTTGGATTTGCCGGATTGATCGCCTATGGCCGCAGAAAAAGTTTGGAGCGCAACAATGAGCCGGAGAAATAAACACAGGTTGTGGCAATGACTTCGCTTGGAGGTCAGGGCTGAGGGACGATCAGCACCAATCCGTCCAATGCATCGCTGGCTTCGATTTGGCAGGACAGGCGCGAGGCGTCGGTGCGCTCGGCTTCGGCAACATCCAGCATGGCGTCTTCGAAATCATCCGCGGTGCCGGTTTTGCCAACCCAGGGCGCATCGACATAGACGTGGCAGGTGGCGCAGCTGAGGCAGCCGCCGCATTCACCGATCACGCCGGGGACATTGTTGTCGACGGCGGCCTGCATCATGTTGGTACCATTGGCGATGTCCGCGGTGATTTCGCTGCCGTCGGCAAGTTTCCAGGTGGCTTTCATGGGGGGCTCCTTGGGTGTGAGGGGGCGGGCAAAACCTTCTAGAAGGTTTTGCTGGGTGCAGGATTTTCTAGAAAATCCTGTCTGCCGGTTTGGGAGGGATCAGACGAAGTAGACGTAGAAGTCGCGCAGGGCGTCGCCTTCGAGGTCCTTGGTTTTCTTGACCTCTTTTTCCTTCATGAAGATATGGTTGTCGACGAGCAGACGCCCGATGGAGTCGCCCAGAACCGTGTCGGCCTTGAGGTCGGCCACGGCGCCTTTGAGGTCCATGGCGCAGCTTTCCTTGGCGTCGTTCTTGTCAAACCCGTCACCGGTTTCAATCGGTTGCAGCGGGTAGTTGTTTTCGACACCAAGCAGCGAGGCGTTCAGGACAGCGGCGACGGCGGTGTAGGGGTTGGCGGTACCGTCGGCCATGCGATGTTCAAGCCGCGATTTTGGCCCGCCTTCGGAGCTGATACGGGTGGTCACGTTGCGGTGGTCGCCGCCCCAGTTTTTCCAGAACCCGCTCAAGGACCCCGGTTGCAGACGTTGGTAGCTGTTGGCGGTTGGCGCGATCAGACCAGCGAGACCCTTGTGGTGGTGCAGAAGGCCCGCGAGGCACCCTTTGGACAGGTCATTGATCGTGTCCGGGTGATTGCGTTCGCCGGAAGAGAGCGCGTTGCCGCCGGAGACATCCGAGAAGGAAAAGTTGATGTGCATGCCCGAGCCGCCGGCTTCGGCGATGGGTTTGGGCATGAAGGACAGAACAATGCCGTGTTCCAGCGCGATTTCCTTGGCCATCAGTCGGAACAGCACGATGTCATCAACGGCCTGCACGGCATTGTCAAAGGTCAGGGTGTATTCGAACTGGGGCGCGTCAAACTCGGCGGTGATCATGTCGAGGCGGAAACCCAGCTCGTCCGCTTTTTCCCAGATCGCATCGTTGAACCGCATGGGGTCGGTCATGGGGCCGGTGCCGTAGACCACCGCGCCCGGCGTGTCGTAGGGGCGCAGGTTGCCGTCGCTGTCCGCCTGCAGAGCAAAGGCTTCGAGTTCGATGCCAACCTTGGGCGTCAGGCCCTTGGCCTCCCACTTGGCCACGGCGCGTTTCAGGGTGCCACGGGGGCAGAGTTCCAGCGGGACACTTGCGTCGTCATAGAGGTCGCCCAGCACGATCTTGGTGTGGGGATCCCAGCTGTCGCGGATGTCGTCGTGTTTCCAGCGCAGCTCCATATCCGGCAGGCCCTGCATCATCATCGCACCGGGGGCGGGCAAGAGGTCTTTGTCGTAATGCACGCCAAAGGTGGAACGGCAAAAGCGGGTCTCACTGTCGGCCAGTTTTGAGCCGGGCAGGTATTTGCCCCGCATGATCGACAGGTGGTCACAGAATACGGCGCGCAGGCGGTCTCTCATCTCTGGTCTCCGTTATTGCAGTTGGACGCGGACGGGGAGTTCCTTGATCCCGCCGACAAAGTTGGAGCGCAGGAATTTGTGCTCACCGTTAGGTTCTATCTTTTTGAGCCGTTTGCATAGCTCCTGGAACAGGACACGCACTTCGAGGCGCGCGAGCCACATGCCAAGGCAGACGTGCGGCCCGGACTGGCCAAAGGACATGTGTTTGTTTGGAGACCGCATCAGATCGACCCGGAAGGGGTCGTCAAAAACGGCGTCGTCGCGGTTGGCTGAGGACCACCAGAACAGCGCCTTGTCGCCCTCTTTCATCTGACGCCCATGGGCTTCGAAATCTTGCGTGAGTGTGCGACGGAAGTAGAGTGCGGGCGTGGCCCAGCGGATGATTTCATCCGGCGCCAGTTCCCAAAGATCATCGCCGCCTTGCTGCATCTGGGTCAGGAGTTCCGGCTGATGCGCCATGGCCTGAATACCCGCTGCGATGGAATAGCGGGTGGTGTCGTTACCGGCGGCGACCAAAAGGCAGAAGAAGTTGCGGAACTCTTCTTCGGAGATCACGTTGTCCTCTTTGTCGGGTTGCAGGATCAGGTGCAGCACGCCGTCGGTGTCGCCGGTGGCGTTTTTGTGAGCCATCAGTTCCTTGGCATATTGGAACAGCTCGGCGCCTGCGGGCGAGTTGAAGGGCATCATGCGGAATTCATCGGTGGTCATCTTGTCGAGGACATGGTCGGTGAAATCCGGATCGGTGTTGGCAATCAGCGCGTCGCCTTTTTCGACCAGCCAGGGCAGGTCTTTTTCCGGGGTGCCGAGGATACGGCCCAGCATCAGCATGGGCAACTGGCGGGCGATGACTTTGGTGGCGTCAAACTCGGTTTCCGACAGCGCCACGTCGAGGATCTGGTTCGAGAGGTCGCGAAGGTCCTGTTCAAAGCCTGCCACCACGGGTTTCGAGAAGGCCTTGGCCACCTTGATACGGGTCAGCATATGCTCGGGCGGGTCGATTTCCTGAAAGGTGCGCCGCGCGAGGTATTCCTCGTAAGACTGATCTTCCATGCGGATGCCGCGAGCGGAGGAGAAGACCGCAAAGTTGCGGTTCATCTCGGTGATGTCCTGATGGCGGGTGATGGACCAGAAGCCTTCGCCCTGATCCCAGTCGGTCCAGCTGACCGGGTCTTCGTCGCGCAGGCGTTTGAAGGTGTTGTGCGGTGCTCCGGTCGCGAAAGTGTCGTGGCTGGTCAGATCGGCGTGGCCGTCGTCGGTGGGTGTCCAGACAGTCATTTGAGGCCGCCTCCCTTGCTGGCTTGTTTACTTGCTTTGTTATGTATATATATGGAAGTTATAAATATGCAAAACGAAAAATGCGCGGACGACTGTAATGAAACTTGCGATCCTGATGACCAACACGGATGAGAGCGATTTTGCCAATGCCCGGCCCAAGGACGGGGAGAAGTTCACGGTACTGGTGCAGGAGCAGCGGCCCGATTGGAACTGTGCGGTGTTTTCTGTGAAGGATGGGGAATTTCCCGTGGATGTTCAGGCCTTTGATGGCGTGATAATCACCGGCAGCCCGGCGTCGGTGCATGATGATGAGGCTTGGGTGAGTCGGCTGTTTGAGCTGATCCGCGAGATGGATGCGGCGGAGGTGCCGGTGTTTGGGGCCTGTTTCGGGCATCAGGCGATTGCCATGGCGCTGGGCGGGTCTGTCGGGCGCAACCCCGAAGGTTGGGTGCATGGGTTTGCCATGACCGATTCGGTCGGGGAGCTGCCGTTTGGAGATCGGCCCGCGCAGGTGGGGCTCTATGCCAGCCACATTGAGCAGGTGGCGGAGGTGCCCGAGGGGGCAGAGGTTGTGGCCTCGGGGCCGGGCTGTCCGGTCGGGGGTTATATGAAGGGGCGGCATATCTTTACGACGCAGTATCATCCGGAGATGACGGATGGGTTTATCGCGGACCTTGTGGAGTTTACGGCGGAATATGTGGGCGATGAAGTCACGGCAGAAGCACGGGAGTCGTTGAAGCACAGGGCTGACCGGGACGCGTTTGGGCGGCAGATTGTTGAGTTTTTTGAGTGGGCGCGGGAAGGCAAATCTTTCTAGAAAGATTTGCAGAGGGGAGAATTTTCTAGAAAATTCTCTTAACTGGGCTTGGGGAGGGGCTCTGCCCCTCTGGGCCGTTGGCCCATTCACCCCGGAGTGTTTTTGGCAAGATGAAGCAGGGGGACGCTTGCTTAGTCGTCGTACCCTGTCTCTAAGACGTGCGAGATAACTTCGGCCAGAAGCGCCCAGTCATTGTCCTTCATAATCAAGTGCGGCATGCCGAGGCCCCGTCTTACCGTTCTGAGCTGCCCGTTTTCCTTCCAGATTCTGATCCTATCGCCTGGCAGAAGTTCGTTTTCGGCATTTTTAGGATCAAAGAAGTCCACAATGCGTTGAGCGGTTTCCAGCTGCAGTCCAATGATGTGACTTTCGGCACCCCCAATCGCGAGGAGCAATGAGGTGTTCTGGCTGCGGCAACGGAAGATGGATAGTTTCGAATTCACTTGGTAGACAGTGGCGGGTTGATACCGCCACCAGACGAGTTTCGTGAACCAACCAACAGGCTTGGAATTTCCAGGCGCTGTTTCGTCAGATATCGTGAGTATGGGTTTTCCGGCAAGCGTGCGGGTGCCTTCAACTCAACACCGCCAGCAAATCCATTGCTGTTACTTGGTCGAACTGCACGTGGCGGGCCATGCGGTGTTCGGCGGCCTCGGCGTTGCGGGCGGTGATCAGCGTGGCGATCTCGCGGTGGTCTTTGGCGCTGTCGGCGATGGCACCGACGTATTGATAGCGGGCGCGGTAGTAGGCCATGAGTTTGCGGGCGTTGGTCTTGATCATCTCCAGGAGGAACGGGTTGCCTGCGGCGATGGCGATGATGCGGTGAAAGTCGAGGTTCAACTGGTAGTAGCCGTCGGGGTCGGCGTCGCCTTTGGTGGCGGCGTGGTGCTCGCAGGCCTGTACGATGCGTTCCAGTTCCTTGGCGTGATCGGCTGAAAGGCGGCGGGCGGCGAGGCCGGCGGCCTGACCTTCGAGTTTGGCGTGGACTTCGAGGATTGCCAGGAACTCTTCGAGCGTGGGTTTGAAGACCACGGCGCCCTTGCGTGGCTGGCGGGTAATGAGGCCTGCGGTTTCCAGTTGGATCATGGCTTCGCGCAGAGGTGTACGCGACACGCCGAGGCGCTGGGCCAGCGCGGTTTCGTCAATCCCGTCGCCGGGATTGAGCGTGCCGTTTTCGATGTCGCCGAGGATGGCGTCGATGATGGTATCGGTTTGGCCTGCCATGCGCTCTTTATCCGCCGCGGGGCGGGTTAGAGCAAGCCCTTGGCGTCGGTGGCAAGTTTGCGGATCGCCTTGGCGAAGATCACCGTGTCGATGCCGACGGCCACGAATGTTGCGCCCATGTTGAGGTATTTCTGCGCCGAGCCGAGGTCCTGCACGAGGATGCCTGCGGCCTTGTCGCTGGCGGCGATCTTTTTGATCGTGGCGGCGATGGCCTCTTGCACTTCGGGCGCGCCTGCGTTGCCGGGATAGCCCATGTCGGCAGAAAGGTCGGCGGGGCCGATGAAGACACCGTCAACACCATCGACGGTGAGGATATCGTCGAGATTTTCGAGGGCGGCGCGGCTTTCGGCCTGGACCAGCAGGCAGACCTGATCATTGGCGGTGGCGACATAGTCGGCGATCTTGCCGAAGTGCGAGGCGCGGCCACCGCTGGCGCCCATGCCGCGGATGCCTTGAGGCGGATAGCGCATGGCGCTGGCCATTTCGGTTGCGTGTTCGGCGGTGTCGACCATGGGCACCAGAATGGTTTGCGCGCCTGCATCCAGCACTTGTTTGAGGATCCAAGCCTCGCCAAAGGGGACGCGCACGACGGCATGGGACGGGGTGGGCTCCACCACCATCAAATGATCCCGCAAAGAGCGCAGATCGTTCGGGGCGTGTTCGCTGTCGATCACCAGCCAGTCGAAGCCGGCCGTGGTGATCAGCTCGGTCATTGAGGCCTCGGCCGAGGTGACCCAGAGGCCGATCTGGGGTTGTTTTTCGGCGAGGGCGGCCTTGAACGGGTTGTGTGGTGCGGGCATGGCTGTGTCTTTCCTATGGTGTCCGGCGCATGAAATCGCCGGACCATGCGTTTGCCAGAGGGTCAGGGGGCGATGATCGGCTGCGCCTTGAGGTCGCTGTCGCGGGTTTCGGCGCCTTCGAAGGTGGAGCCATGCTCGAACCAGCTGCGCGGGGCGGCGGCGCCCCAGAGGGTTTGGCGCTGCGGGTCCTTGAGGTTCCATTTGATCGGCTCAAGGTCGGGATCGACGGTTTGGTAATCCGAGCAGTAGATTTCGATCCGGTGGCCGTCGGGGTCGAGAACATAAAGGAAGAAGGCGTTAGAGATGCCGTGGCGGCCGGGGCCGCGTTCGATGTTGTCGACCCAGCCGGTGGTGGCCATCAGGTCGAGGAGGTCGATGATGTTCAAAGGCGTCGGCACCCAGAAGGCCGTGTGGTGCAGGCGGGGGCCGTGGCCATTGGTAAAGGCCACGTCATGCACGCCGCCCTTGCGGTGCATCCACGCCGCCCAGACGCGACCGGTCTCGGCGTCTTCGGTGTATTCGGTCGTGCGGAAGCCCATGTCGTTGTAAAAGGCGACGCTGGCGTCGACGTCTGCCGAGAACATGTTGAAATGGTCGATGCGCAGGGGTTTGACGCCGTTGTAGAGCCTGTATTCCTGATGAATCGGAGCGAGGCGGTCCATTTTTACGTAGAATTCCAGCGGTATGCCCCAGGGATCACGGGTGCGCAGGGTACGGCCCATATGGGGTTTCTCGACCCATTCAACGGGCAGGTCACGGGCGGCAAACCAGTCTGCGGCTTTGTCCAGATCAGGCTCGTCATAGAGTTTGAACCCAAGGACACCGACGTCGGCTTTGTCCGCTTTGACCAATGAAATGCAGTGGTGGCCGCGTTCTTCCATGGCGCGCAGGTAGATGTGGGTATCGTCTTCGTAAGTGACCTGAAGACCCAGCGTGTCGACGTAGAAAGCCCGGCTGCGGGCGAGGTCAGTCACGCGGTATTCCACATGGCTAAGCCGCACGATGTTGAAGTCAGGATACAGGTTCGGGGCAGGGACTGGCATGGTCGGCACTCCTCTGGTTCGCGCTGAATTTAGATAACATGTTAATCAAAATTTGTAACTAGTGCAAGGGGAATTGAAGACATTGGCCCGCCTGAACACGCGGTAGCGTTGGGACCTCGGTCTCGGTTGCTTTGGAGAATGTGCTTGCCGGAGGGGTCTTGGCAAAAACGTTTGGGAGCTTTGGCCTTCGCTAGGAGGCAGAGTCTGCCAAGAGGGACAAAACTGCCATAGGTCGATTGCAAATCTCTTTCCGATATGGCCTCAATGAAATCAGTAGCACTAGGTAAAATTTGTTCCCTTCCACCAACCGCAAAGGACGCGATGTACCTTTCGTCAATCAAAGACATGTACGCGAAACGCTACGCTTCAGAATTTGGCGAACCCAGAGGATGTTCGGAGCGTGATGTAAAGGCGTTGGAACAGGATTTAGGGCAGCGTCTTCCAGAAGCGTACCGCGAATACTTGCTTTGGATGGGCAATGATATGCATGGCCGATTGAAAGGAAGTGATTGGTTTATTAGCGATGTTCGGGAAAATACGGTAGCACTTCCTGAACTGCTCTCCGAAAATGATGTAACTACTGATAAACTCGACGACCTGTTTTGCTTTTTTATGCATCAAGGATACATGGCGGCGTGGTTTAACTTGTCCCAGACTGCTGACGACCCCGAATGCTTCTTTTTCTCTGAAGGAAATGATGCGGAGGAAATTGACGGGCCAAAGGTGTTTTCGGAGTTTCTGAAAGTAGAGCTAGGCCTGTAAGTTCCCAAGTTTCGTATCAGGCTTTGAAGTAGCTATTTTGGGCTCAAACCGGTCCTTGGGCGGTTCGTTTTCGTTTCGGCACGGGGCGATGCCTTGCGTCCCAAACCAAAAAAGGGCGGCCTCATCGAGACCGCCCTGTTCTTTTTGCTGTGTTCCGACCTTAGCCCAAGAGCTTCGCCTCGTGTGCTTTCAGCGTCAGGCGGGCTGCGGTGAAGCTGTCGAGGCCCTCGCGCTTTTGCAGCTCGGGGAACAGTTCGTAGATCTCTGCGCGCTGTTCGTCACCCATGCTACCCATCGAGTATTCGCCGGGCTGGAAGCTTTCGCTCCAGGTGCCGTTAGCCAGAACCACCTCGTGATTGTCACAGAGGAAGTGGACATACTCGACACCGCCGGTTTCGACCTGATGCACACCGGCCATATGGGTCAGGTGCTTGGCCGCCACCAGAACTTCGCTTTCCTCAAAGAGAAGTTGCGATTGCTGGCTGACCATCAGCATACGGTGGTTGGGCGAGACCATCATGTCGCGATCCGGCAGGTTCGGGCCCAGTGAGTCCTTGCGGATCATGACCGGACGCAGGTTCGGACGCTGCAGCAGGTTGCGGCCCGAGATCGGTTTGCTGCCCACCCAGCAGATGGTTTGCAGGCCGTTGTCACGGGTCACCACGCGGTCGCCCACTTTCAGCGATTCCACTGGCACTTCGCCCGATGGGGTCAGGATGCCTGTCCCCGGGGTGAAGCAGATGACGTTCTCGATCTGGGCAAAGGTGATCGTGCCGGACGGGTTGTTGAACTCGTCCAACAGCGTGATCGTGCCGCTTTCACTGGTGGTGCCGTTCCAGGTCGGGTCGGTTTCATCGTAGTCGACCGAGAACCAGCCACCCGGCGGGATCGAACTTTGCAGGTCGATGGTGTCATTGTCGACGCCACCTTCGCCACCGATGACGGTGTCGCCATCGCCGAGGCCCTGGAAGGTATCCTGATCGTCGCCACCAAAGGCCAGGTCGATGTCGCCGTCATCGCCACCAAGCTGGATGGTGTCGTCGCCGGTCCCACCAACAACCAGATCGCTGCCGTCGCCGCCATCAAGGAAGTCGCTGCCGGTGTCGCCGTAGAGACCGTCATTGCCGGTGCCGCCGGTGATCGAGTCATCCCCGTCGCCGCCGTCCAAAACATCCGAGTCGGCGCCGCCGTCGATGGTGTCGTTGTCGTCACCACCCGAGATCTGGTCGAAGCCGTCACCGCCTTGGAGGCTGTCGTTGCCGCCTTCGCCGCGGATGATGTCATTGTCTGCGCCGCCATCGACCTCATCGTCGCCTTCGCCGGCGATGATTTCGTCGTCGCCGCCCAGTCCGAGGATGGTGTCGTTGCCGTCAAGCGCGATCACCGTGTCGTCGCCCGCACCAACCGAGTCACCGTCACCGTCGACGTAGCTGCCGTCGATCAGCTCAGGACCATTGGTGCCGTCAACAACGCCCGGGCCGCTTGTGGGCTCAAAGACATCCGAACCGGAGGTTGCAACAACCGTTGGAACATCGTCACCAGAGCTCAGAGACTGCAGGAACTCTTCCGGGTTCGGCAGGTCTTCGACGTAGATGACGTTCTCGACATTCTCAAAGGTCGAGGTGCCGATGGGTGTCAGCGTGTTCAGATCGTAGTAGGTGATCGTGCCCGCTTCGGGATCCAGCGGATCATACTCGATGACGGCATTACCGTTGATGACCAGCGTGTCAAAGTCGTCGCCGCCTTCACCGCCGTCCACGTGGTCGCCCACGCCTACTTCGATGAACACGTCGCGATCGTCGCCACCGCTCATGTCATCAGCGCCGTCGCCACCAATGAGGCTGTCGCCACCGGAGCCGCCAACAAGGGTGTCTTCGCCTTCGCCACCAAAGAGGAGGTCAGCCGCACCGCCAGCGGTGTTGCCTTCGCCAGTGGTGCCGTCGCCGTAGATCTCGTCGTCACCTTCGCCGCCAGCTACAACGTCACTGCCGTCGCCGCCGATAACGCTGTCCGCGCCGTCGCCGCCGTAGACAAAGTCGGTGTCCGCGCCGCCGTCGACAGTGTCGCTTCCGTCGCCACCGCCGAGGATGTCACGACCCGCGTCACCGCTGATGTCATCTTCGCCTTCGCCACCAAGGATCAGGTCGGTGTCATCGCCACCGGACAGGGTATCGTCGCCGTGGTCACCAGAGATGATGTCCACGCCAGCGCCGCCATCGACGCTGTCGTCGTCGATGCCCGCATCGATCCAGTCGTCGCCGGTGCCACCCATAATGGTGTCATCGTCATCCTGGCCATAGATGGTGTCGTTACCGGCACCGCCGTCGATCAGGTCGCGCCCATTCTCGGGCTCGGGATCGGGGCCAAAGGTGTCGTTATCATCGCGTATGTTCAACGCGTCCGGGAAGATCGGATCGAGACCACCATAGATAAGGTCGTCGTCGTCGCCACCGTCGATGGTATCCGAGCCTTCGCCGCCCACGATGACGTCGGCACCTGCGCCGCCGTCGATGTCGTCGGCATCAACACCGCCGTCAATCACGTCGTCTCCGGTGCCACCAAGGATGGTGTCCGCATCATCGCCGGTCGAGATGGTGTCATTGCCCGCGCCGCCGTCGACAAAGTCGCGGTCGTCGTCGGGATCGCCGTCAGGCGCAACCGGCGGAACGGGGCCGTAGCCCGGGAAGCCGAGGTCGGGCAGCTGATCAGCGATATCGCCGGTGCCGGCTTCGATGATGTCATCGCCATCGCCACCTTCGATCGAGTCGGAGCCTTCACCGCCTTCGATGGTGTCGTCACCGCCCTGACCATAGATGTCGTCGTCACCGAGGCCGCCGATCAGCTCGTCACCTTCGGGATCATCCGGTACAGTTGTTGACAGGGTATCAAAGAACACATCGGTGATGTTGACGTGGCTGGTGTCACCGCCGTCATTGCTGTGAATGATCTGGATACTCGACACCGGGCCGGGAATTTCGACCAGGATCGAGTTTTCATCGGCGCTGTTTGACCCGGAATTGCCGGTTGCAGCTGCTGTGTCGTCCCCTGCCACACCGTCTTCGTCCGTAAGGATCAGGTCGGTGGGGTTGCTCGAGGTCAGTTCGACCTCGATGGGGTTGCCATCAACGTCAAATGCCAGGATCTGCACAACCGAGTCATGGTCGATGTCGTTCACACGGAAATCGACGTTGGCGACCGGGTCAGAGAATTCGAGCTGATAGGTGATGCTCTCACCGTCGTTGTTCAGCTGCGATTCCGCCGAGCTGTTCTCGTTGACGGTTTCACTGCCGCCATCGATGTCATCGACGTTCTGCGTGTCGGTCTCAAACTCGGTCTCAGCACCATTGTTCGAGATTTCCGAGTAGGTTACGACAACCGACCCTGTATCTTGCGAATAGAGTGGATCAATCGATTCACCGTCGGCGATACCGGTGCCGGTGGCAGTTCCGGTACCCGTACCTGTACCTGTACCCGTGCCGGTTCCCTTGGTGCCTTTAGTGCCTTTTGTCCCCTTGGTGCCTTTGGAGCCCTTGCTGCCGGACCCTGACGCCTTGCTGCCGGTACCAGTGCCTGTACCGGTCGCGGTGGCGCCAATTTCGCTCCAGTTGAAGCTTTCGCGACCTACGACGATGCCTTCTTCACCAAAGCCACCGTAGATCGTGTCGTCGCCTTCGCCGCCGTCGATCGTGTCGCTGCCGCCTTCACCAAAGATCAGGTCGTCGCCGTCATCGCCGAAGATGGAGTCATCGCCGCCGAGGGCATCTGTGCCCGACGGGGTCACATCAAAGGCGATATCGGTCACGTTGATGCCGGTATTATAGCCGCCTTCCTGTTCGTGCACGATTTCCCAGCTCGAAACCGGGCCGGGGATAGTGACCAGCAGCGAATGCTCGTCAGCCGAGTCGACTGTGTAGTTGTTGTCGATGCTGGTCGCGGTTTCATTGCCCGCAACGCCATCATTGTCCGACAGCGACACGCCAGAGCCGGGATCCGAGAGGACAACCTCGATCGGGTCTCCGTTTTCATCATAGGCGCGTACGACAACTTGACCATCGCCATCGAGGTCGTTGATGCGGAATTCGACGTTTTCAAGAGGGGTGTCAGATTCCCACTGGTAGGTGGCTGAGTTTGAATCGCCATTCAAGACGGACGAGAGAGAGGCGTTCTCGTCGACATCTGAATCCAGATCATCAGTGTTTTGGGTCGAGGTTTCGTACTCCGTGTCCACGCCTGCGCTTTCCGCCACAGTTGTGAAAGTAATGGAGGCGCTACCCGTGTTCTGAGTAAAGTTGCCCGCGTCATTGCCGTCGCCAAAGCCGGGACCGTCCGCCCATTGGAAGATCTCGCGCGTCGAAACGTCGACACCGCTGTCACCGTGAATGGTGTCATTGCCTTCGTCGCCGTGGATGGTGTCACCACCGCCCAGACCGTAGACCAGATCATCGCCTGTTGTAATGGAATCGCCGTCGCCGTCGGTATAACCGCTATCGATGGTATCGTCGTTCTCGGTGCCCTCGACAACACCAGGACCAGTAGGATCAGCCATAGTAACCTCTTCTCAAACACGCGTCGCCGCAAGCTGGAGGCACACATCAAACGGACCACTCCATTCGCTGCTCGCACTCCTGCCGGTTGCATCGCGTAGATGCATATAAATTTTTGGTTGGCCGCCCCGAGCCACATTTCGCCCCCCAGTCGGACGTGTCTCAAATATGCAAGATTCGGGCCGTTAACGAAACCAAAACATGCCGCAAATCGTGATATTTGGCAGTTTTTGATTAATTTTTATCAAGAGCAGCCCATGTTTTTGCGGGTGGGAAATGTGACATTGTTTCCGATATTGAACAAAACAAGAGCTCTAACATATTGGACTCACTGCATGAATCGGGGCGTCTTTGATGGTCTTGGGCAAAAATGCAGGCAAAAGTCGCTTTCAACCTGGCTTTGTGTTTCCGAATGAGAACCAATTGAAACTGCCCCAGCGTCACGCAACCGTGACACGCCTAACACAGGTCACCCATGGGGCGATCGGCGCGTTTTGGAAACAGTTCAGAGGGGAATCGGCGATTGTCCACCGCGGGTCGACAAAGTTGATTCGGACTCGCAGCGCGTGTGACTCACCTTGGCGTCGATTCTCTCACCGGGGCGTCATAAGTAAGGAGCAGGCGATCCCGGACCACCTCGGTCTCAAGGGTTTGGCCGTCCATCTGGAAGCGCTTCAGCATCGAGCGCCCGATGTTCACGAAATGCTCGTGCTCGAACAGGTCATCGGGGAAGGGTATGTCGCAATAGGTATTGCCGGACTTTTTGGTGCCGTCGATGCTGAGAGCAACATGGACGCCTCGGGACTTGGCGTCGGCAATGGCCTGCATGAGGTCTTCGAGCCGAAATCTCTGGGCGCCATAGAGGATGCTTTGGGAATGCGCATAAGGCGGGTCACAATAGATCAGATCGCCCGCGCCTGCGCGCGCGAAGGCCTCGAGATAGTCGAGGCGTTCAAAGCGGGTGCCCGCGATGCGCGGTTTCCACATCTCGACGCGGCGCGCGAATTTCTCGGGTTTGATCACCGGGTGACTGCCCATGGGCGTCGACATCAGCCCGTCTTTCTTGCGGAAGCGCACGACGCCGCCATAACAGGCGCGGCTGAGGAACAGGAGGTCGGCGCCGTTGGGCGCGGCATTGTAATCCGCCTTGATCTTCTCATAGCGCTCCAGGTGATCTCCGGCCTGAAACCAGTGCCAGCGGTCGCTGTACCATGATTTGAGCGTCTCCGGGTCTTCGGCGAGGCACAGCCAGATCTCCATCAGCGGCGCAAAAACATCCGAGGCCACCCCGCGCGATGGCGCCAGATTGGCAAGCACGCCGGCAGACCCGAGAAAGGGTTCAAAGTAAGTGCCGTAGCTCTTCGGGAAATGCGTGATGATCTGGTCGGCATAGCGCTGCTTGTTGCCCACCCACTTGATAAGTTGCGTCTTGAACGGGGTGATGGTGCCGGTTTCGCTGTCGCGCAGATCGTTCAGGTCTGAAAACAGCGAAGGTTGCATGGGTGTCTCGTTTTCCGGCAGGTCGGAACAACATCGCTGTCGATTGCCGGGGCTGCAAGGAAAAAGACTTGTTTGAAAGCGGGGGCTGGGCAAACTGAATAGGGAACAGGAAGGGAGACAGGAGATGCGCGAACGAATTGCGGGCCTTGCGGCGGCAGTGATGATGATGGTGGCTTCCGAAGGTCAGGCGTTGACCTTCAAGGAAGGTGGCGATGAGTCGATGAACTGCATGGCGACTTTCGAAGGCCAGTTCCAACCGGGAGATGCCGAAAGGATGAAAACCTTTCTCGGGGACTGGTGGGCGCGCAACAAAGAGACCTATCAATACAACATGCCACGCCTGAGCATCTGCCTGAACAGCCCCGGCGGTTCCTTGTCCGAGGCGGTCAAGATGGCGGATGCATTGGTAAAGACCTACTACTCCATGTCCAATCTTGGCACGGCCGTCCCCGCAGGCGCAGTGTGTGAAAGTGCCTGTGCGGTGTTCTTCATGGCGGGTGGCCGGGAAACCGAAAGCGACGTTGGCCGTTTGCCCGACCGCAAGCTTCATGTGAACGGGACGCTGGGATTCCACGCGCCTGCGATCGGATTGTCAGACCGGTCCTACAACAAGGACGAGGTCGACCGCGCCTTTAAGATCGCCATTCTGTCGATTGGCGAGGTTGCAAAGCGGATGGACATGCTACGTCTGCGCCACTCGATCCTGCGCACCATGCTCGAGACCCCGCCGGACAGTATGTATCGTGTAGAAACCATCGCGGATGCGGCCCATTGGAATATCGAAATCGTTGGCCTGCCGCTGATGCGGGACTTTGGCCCGGGCAATATCGAACAGGCCTGCAATCTCATGCACCGCAGTTATGAACCGGAGGATGGGATCACCGCCACGAACTTTTCCAGCCAATCTGGCCCGGAGCAGAGCAATGAGCACGACACGAGTTACTTTGGCCGCGAGGGTCAGTATTCGGCCTATGGGGCGACGCGAGAGTCATTCTTAAAGTACGAAACCGTGGACGGGCAGATCGACTTTACCACCGACAATGGCGAAGATCTGACCGAGATCGGTTGCTCGGGTTACGTGGAGATCAACTCTTTGGACATGGCCGCGGAAACCCTCAACTCGAACAATTGGTTCATGAGTATGCCCAATTACTGGATGTACCCGGGCGAAGCGAGTTTCAAGCAGCTGATGGCGGCGGCCGGAGGCGAGAGTGAGATGCCCGCACAGGCTGTCCTGCGCAGCGTGAATTGGTCCTATAGCGGGCGCTGTCGTGTGTTCAAAGGTGACACGAGGATTGACGATGAACCCTGCCTGATCGAAGGCAACAAGGTGCTGAACGCTAAGTTGCAGACCAAAGCGATCCTCAAATTCAACTGGCCTTCGGGGGGCGTGACGGTTTTGGAGGCAGGCGAAGAGGGGCAGTTGTTGAACGGAGCCAAAACCGGCAGCGTTTACCCCAATCCCGGAAATCTGGATTATGGCGAAAATGAATGCCTGAAGAGCAAGAAAACCGGCAATACGTTTTGCTATACTAAAGAGAAGTGAGGTGAAACTGGACGCTGTGCGCGTTGGTGCTATGTGCAAGCAGGGCTAAAAAACAGCGTTGCAAAGAAAGCCAACTTGGCAAGGGTGTAGAACCCGGACTGGTGACAGGGGGTAAACCTTTGGTAGTCTTGGATTGATTCGAAGGAGCGGACATGTCGATAAAAGGGATCATAGCCATTGCCTTGATAGGGGTTGCGACATCGGTGTCGGCGCAGTCGACGTTGTCTTTGGATGACTTCGATCTGAGCCCGACTGCCACGTCGCCAGGCACTTCGGCCAATACCAGCCTGGACCTTAACCCCGAAACCACGCCTGCCTCGGAAATGGAGGCGTGTCTGTTGGATCAGTCCAGTTGTGCAAACGCCGAATACAAAACCACCGACAGTATTTCACTGGATGACGTGGTGAACCTGGGAATCGTGGATCATGAGGAGGTCCAGCCGGAACCGGTCCTAAGCTCTTCGACGACGACCGGCAATGCAAACTCTAGCAGCGTCGCGGTCAGTCAACCAAAGCCACAGACGCAATCGCTGCCGACCATCGACATCGAAATCCTGTTTGATTCCGGCAAGGACGATGTGCGCTATGATCAAGAGACCAAACTGCGTGAGCTCGCGGGTATTCTGGCGTCAGACCAATTCAGTGATTATCGTTTCCTGTTCCTTGGGCACACGGACGCAAAGGGGAATGAGGATTTCAATTGGACGCTGTCGCAGCGTCGCGCTGAAAGCGTGGCACGGGTGGTCCGCATCTATACCGGCCTGCCATCTGAGCGGGTGCTGGCCTCGGGCATGGGGGAAAGCCGGTTGAAAGACCCGAACTTCCCGCTGGCAGGTATCAACCGACGTGTACAGCTGGTCCTGTTGCCGCGCTGAATATTACCATCTGGGATGGTTGGGTGCTGTTGACCCAAGGCCTCGGGGGGTAGCGGGCCACGAACAGTGTCTCTGTGCCTAGAAGATCCTCTCAGCTCACCGTTTCGATTGCGGCAGAGAAACCTACGCCTGTTCTGGACGAAGAGAATTTTCTAGAAAATTCTCGCTGGGGCAAATCCTTCTAGAAGGATTTGCGACGGGTGGTCAAAGAGGATGCGGTTCACTGTTTCCGGTAAGCATCAAACGGGTTGCGAACGGCCTGATCTGGCCCCAAGCCTCTCAGGGGCCAGCGGTGTTGCGGTGCGTGGGGTGCCGCTAATTGATCTCAAAAGAATTGAAGCGAAACTCTGCGGGCGAAAAATTGCGGGTCTCGTGCAGGCCGGAAAGGGTCCCCGCATTCACCTGCCCAAGAACCGCGCGCAGCGACGCGACAACATCTGCCTCTTCGGTCATGCCCTCGGGTTCACACATGAACCCCAGCTTGTTTTCACCCAAGGGGTCTTTTTCCTCGACCACCAGCCCATAGCGCGAGCCGGGTGAAATCTCGTAGCGCATCTGCCCATTGCTGAGGCTGGTAACCCGGAAAAAGTTGCGTGGGATTTGCGTAACCTTGCCTGTTGGGCCGAGGTTTACAAACAGCGGCTGGCAGGACGGCGGGACATCCGCCACGACCGAGATTTCCTCGCCCGCGGTGGCACGCGCGGGATAGACGGTCAGCAGCGTCGCCAGAAGTTCTTTTTCCTTGGTGCCGCCTTCGGTTTGACGGAAATAAAACTCGCGCTTCATCTGCGAAAGCTGTTGCGGACGTTGTTCGCCATAGGTCTCTTCCAACACATCCTTGGTGACGCGCTTCATCAACACCGAAACCTCGGTATTGGGTGTTTTGATGTGGCGGGCCAGGGCGCGGGCAAAGGGCGAATTGCTGCCAGCCCCGTCCGAGGCCACCGAGTTTGGCAGTGTGGCATAGGTGATCATCATGTCGCCTTCGGGGCGCACCACGGCGAAGCCGCGTTTCACCGACACGCTACGGCTGGCGCTCATCGAGCGTTTGATCATGCGTTCTGCCCAGGGGTTATTGCGACAGGCATCCAGAAAGATCAGGCTGATCGGGACCGGTTTCAGGATGTCGATAATAGTATTGAGCGAAATGGTTTCGCGTTCGATCGAGGCCTCGGATTGCAGCACGGCGTCGGTGGGCACGAGGTAGTTGATACCATCTTTTTGCAGCCCGTGTCCGGCAAAGTAGAGCGCAACCACGTCGGTGTCGTCATGCTGAGTTGCCAGCTTGTCCAGCGCCGCGCCAAGCTCGTCTTCGCCGGCATCAATCAGTATCTCGGTCTCGAACCCCATGGCACGGAAGGATTGCTCCATCAGCACCGCGTCGTTGTCGGCATTCGGCAGGACGCCCGCGGTGTCATACGCGGAATTGCCGATAATCAGGGCGAAACGTTTTTCAGCAAGCGCTGCGGTGGTCGACAACACAAGCGACAGAAACAACAGGGTCATTCGGGCAAGCATGGCGGTCCTCTGTTCAAGCGGCCCGTCTAGGTTCGCCAATGTGGCGGCGAAAATCAACCGCGACCATGACTGCACCGCTGAGTTTTCGCGAGGTCTGCAAAGATTTGCGGAGCGATCACATATCCGGGGAATGGCGCGGAGAATGGGAGATTGCCCTTTTGTACAGGGGGCGGGGGCTGAACGGCGATGGTGTCTTTTGGGGATCGCTGACGGGTCGGAGATTTGTCAAATACGACATCAAAACGCCGCGCATGGGTCAGACCCCGGGAAAGCGGACACGCAAATGTGGCCGGACAACAAAACGGAAAGCGTGTGTCATGAGCAACAAGGTCATTTTGGTCATCATGGATGGTAGCGGCTATGAGGCCGCGCTGTCGCAGTGTGGATATCTTGAGGGCGCGGTCGAGCTGGGTCAGGCGCGGCGGTGGAAGATGATTACGGCAACCCCGAGCCTGTCCGGTCCGATGTATGAGACCATTCACACCGGGCTATGGCCACATGAGCACGGCATTGTCTCGAACGAGGGCATGCGCGCCTCGTCCAGTGACAACATCTTTTCGGTGGCACGGGCCGCGGGCAAGACGACGGGGGCTGTGGCGCAGGAGTATTTCCACAAGCTTTATGTGGAACACCCCTGGGACCGGCTGCGCTCGGTTGAGCATAACGACCTGGGCAGCAACATCCAGCACGCGCGGTTCTATTCGATGGAGGGGTACGGGCCGATCAACGCCGTGGCGCCCGCCGAGATTGATCTGTGTGCACAGGTGACCCTCCTCGCCGAGGCGCACGCGCCGGACTATCTTTTGCTGCACAGCTGCTCGGCGGACACGCTGGGTCATACCTTTGGCGGCGACAGTGCTGAGTATCGCTATCAGGTCTGGATGATCGACAACGCGCTGTCGCGGGCGATCCCGACGTGGCGCGATCTGGGCTATGAGGTGATTGTGACGGCAGACCACGGGATGAATGCGGAAAAGCACCACGGCGGTATGGAGAAGATCATGCGCGAGGTGCCGTTCTACTACTTTGGTGAGGCCGAAGGTCTTCCGGAAGAGGGCGCAGAACTCAGCCAGCTTGGCATTGCGGCGACCGTGTTGAACCGGCTTGGGGTTGCTCCGGCACAAGGCATGCGGCCCGCATTGTTCTGAGGCTTGTTCGGACAGCCAGATGTGTCTGACTCGCTTGCCAACGGTTGCAAGCCGTTTCGAAACGGCTTGGGCAAGCGATTTCGAAATCGCTTGTCACGCAAATTCGTATTTGCGTTGTCCAAAGGGTTTCGAAACCCTTTTCCCCTAACTTTACGGGCGGGCTCAGTCCACGGTCAGGGAATAGCGATGAGGTGAAGTGCCGAACCGGTCGCGGAACCTTTTGGAAAAATGCGAAGTCGAGATAAATCCGCAGGCCGCGGCGACCTCGGTCACGGACATATTGGTTTCCGACATCAGTGCCCGGGCGCGATGCAGGCGCATTGTCATCAGGTGTTTGCGTGGGGAGGTAGACAGATACCGTTTGAACAACCGCTCCATCTGACGGCGCGAGATGTCAAAGCCATAGGCCACCTCGTCCAGGTTGAAGTCTTCGGCGATGTGCTCTTCGAGATAGTCGATGATCTGCACCAGTTTGGCGTTGCGCACACCGATGGCGGCGGCGGCGCTGGCCTTTTGCGGCTCTTCTTCGCTGCGCGGCGTGCGGTAGAGGCACATGTTGGCTACAGTGCCGGCAAGCTCGCGGCCAAAGCGTTCGTGGATATGCGTGACCATCATATCGGTGCCTGCAAAGCCCCCGGCACAAGTCCAGATGCGCTTGTCAAAGACAAAGACTTGTTCGGCGGGCTCAAGTTCCGGGTAAAGCTCACCAAAAGCGGGGATGTTTTCCCAGTGCAGCGTAAATGTTGATCCCCGCAGGATGCCCGCGCGGGCAAGTGTATAGGCCCCGGTGCAGACTCCCCCTACGGTTTGCCCTTTGCGCCAGAGCTGGCGGATAAGGTTGGAGATCCTGGACGACAGAGTTTGTTCAGGCAGCACCCCAGAGCAGACCAGCACCGTATCGTCGGACGGAATGTCGTCTAGGGTGCCATCCACGCCCAGCGGAACTCCGTTCGAACAGGTTACGGGCTGGCCGTCTTCTGAGACGCATTGCCAGCGGAACAGCTCTTTTCCGCTGACCTGATTGGCGACACGCAGAGGTTCGATGGCTGAGCTGAAGGCATTCATCGAGAGGTTTGGAAGCAGGATAAATGTAAAGCCCTGGGTCGCGTGGTCGCCTTTGACTTCGCAAAAGGCGACCCCACGCGGAACCCAGGAGCGGCTCATAATCCCAGAGCTTTGCGTTGCTCTTCGGCAAAGCCCTGTACGATGCGGTCTGCAACCAGGGCGAGGATTGCCATGGCAAAGCCCGCAGCAAGCCCGAGGCCGACATCCGCTGACCCGAGCGCGATGTAAATCGACTGCCCGAGTCCCGTGGTGCCGATCAGCGCGGCGATAACCAACATCGAGAAGGCGTAGAGGATCGTCTGGTTCACACCCAAGAGGATCGTGGGCACCGCATAGGGAATGCGCACCTCACGCATGATCTGGCTCCCGGTGGCGCCCGATGAAATCGCCGCTTCAATCATGTCGTCCGGCGTGTTGATCAGCCCGTGATGGGTGTAACGGATCATAGGCACGATGGCGTAGGCGCAGATCGCGAGAAAGGCCGAAAACTCACCAATCTGGAAGAACATCAGCACCGGGATCAGGAAGACGAACAGCGGGATCGTCTGCAGCATGTCGCAGATCGGGCGTACGACGCGCCAGGCCAGTGGGCTGACAGCGCACAAGAGGCCGACGGCGCCGCCAAGGATGGCACAAGCCAGCACCGAGACACCGGAGAGGTAGAGCGACAGGAGGGCGCGCTCCCACAGGCCCGAGATCAGGATGATTCCCATCAGCGAAGTGACCAGAACCGACAGGCGGATGCCACCCGAGACCCATCCCAAAAGGGCCGTGCCGATCATCACGAAAGGCCACGGCAGTTCGGCAATCCCGGTTTCCAGCGTGATCGCCAGCAGCAGCACGACCGCCCCGGCCACACCGCGCCCGCGCAGGGTCAGCAAAACAGCCAACACGGTCGCGCCACCCAGCAGGGCAAAGCTCATGTTCTGGGTCCAGGCAAAACCCCAGGTGAATGGCAGGACTGCGTTGTCAAAGCCAATGCGCAACGGCAGCATGATGTAGAACAGCACAGTGTTCTTGAACGTGTCCAACGTCGCGCCATTGGCGGCTGTGAACGCACCCAGACCGGCATCTACGCGGTCGGCCACACCGTCAAACCAGGCAAAGGCTGATGGCTCGGGCAGGTTGCCCCACATCAGCAAGGTAAAGGCGACCGCAATCGCCATGAGAATGCCGATGACCCGTACGTCATAGCGTTTGCGTTCCATTGCCAGTGCGCCACTCATACGGTCGATGACCATGGCGAAGACAACAATCACGAGACCGGCGAGAAAGGACTGACCAAACTGGGCCTTGCGCATGGTCAGCAGCACTTCCCAGCCGATGTCGTTGAAGCCGCCGATCACCGCCGCGATGATAACCATCGACAGCGCAGCCATCAGGCTTTGGTTGACGCCAACCATGATCTGCGTAGCGGCCGAGGGGATCTCGACAAGGAACAGCTGATGCATGCGGTTGCCGCCAGACATGACGGCGGCGTCCTTGATGTCGTCCTCGACGCGGTCCAGCCCCAAGAGCACGTTGCGCGCCATGGGCGGTGCGGCATAGATCGCCGAGGCGATCAGCCCTACCACGGGGCCAAAGCCAAACAGCACCAGAAGCGGTGTCAGATAGGCGAATGTCGGCACGGTCTGCATGATGTCCAGCAAGGCCTGTACCGGATGGCGAAACTTGGGCAGCTCGTAGGCGAGAATACCGATGGCCAGACCTGCAGCGAGGGCCAAAGGCACTGACACCGCCACCAGCGCGAGGGTGTTCATGCTTTCCACCCAATAACCCGAGGCCAACACGAAACTGAGACCAAACAGGCCAAGCGCGGCCATTCGGGTGCCGCCGAGATACCAGCCAATCGCGGTAACCACGGCAATCACAATGGGCCATGGGGTGGCGATCAACAACACGTTGGCCCATGTCATGGGATAGGCAAGCATCTCGGAAAACAGGCGGGCCGAGGGTTTCAGCCAGCTAAGGACCACGTCCATAAAGGCGCCTATCCACTCCGCGGCAGGAATGGTGAGGGCGGCAGGCCATTTCACCAGCCACGGCATGCTGGCGGCAAGCAGGATACAGACAAGCCCAACCAAGGCGCTGATCCAGCCCGCGCGCGCGCCGGGGCTGAGGGATAGTCCGGCCCCGTGACGGGGTTTGGTGTGGGATGAGGCTGCCAGGGTCATTGGTCAGTCTCGGCCTGAAGCGCAGCGGCCAGCTCATGCGGATGCACAAAGCCGACAACCTTGCCGTCATCGTCCTTGACCGGGACCGGTTCGTAGAGCGACATGCATTTTGCCAACGCCGTATCGATGGTCATGCCGGTCTTGAGGCCGGGATCATCGGGCATGTTCTCTGGCAGCGGGCTTTCGGTGTCCGTGACCGAGGCGACCTTGGCGTGGCGGCCCTTGGCGACGTCCTTGGAAAACTCGGCCACATAATCGTTCACCGGATGCAGCACGATCTCGGTCGGGGTGCCGATCTGCACGATCTCCCCGTCCTTCATGATCGCGATGCGATCCGCGAGTTTCAGTGCTTCGGTAATATCGTGGGTGATAAAGACGATGGATTTGCGCAGCGTCGCCTGAATGTTCAGGAATTCATCCTGCAACTGGCGGCGGATCAACGGGTCGAGCGCTGAGAAGGGTTCGTCGAGGAACCAGATGTCGGGGTTCACGGCCAGCGAGCGGGCGATGCCGACGCGCTGTTTCTGACCACCGGAGAGTTCACGCGGAAAGGCGCCTTCGCGGCCCTCAAGACCGACCAGTTTGATAACTTCGAGCGCGCGGGCAATGCGCGAGGCCTTGTCCTGGCCTTGCATCTTGAGCGGAAAGGCCACGTTCTCGGCGACGGTCATATGCGGGAACAGACCAAAGTGCTGGAATACCATGCCAAGCTTGTGGCGGCGCAGCTCGATCATGCGTTTCTTGGAGACTTTGAGGATGTCTTCGCCTTCGAGACTGATTTCGCCACCCGTGGCGTCAATCAGGCAGGAAATGGCGCGGATCATGGTGGATTTGCCCGAGCCGGACAGGCCCATAATGACAAAAAGCTCACCTTCGTGGACTTCAAAGTTGGCGTTCTGCACAGCCGGGATCAGGCCCCGGCTGCGCAATTCTTTAGCGGCTTCGCGGGAGTCGCCGCCGGATTTCTCCAACGCCTCTTTCAGGTTCTGTTCGGGGTTCTGGCCAAAGACTTGCCACACACCCTTACAGGTGATCGCTGCAGGAGCGTCAGAGAAATTCGACATGGGGACCCCTTAGTTTACCGCCGCGTCTACGACAGGTTTCCAGGCGCCTTCATTGGCGGCCATCCACTCGGACACGACGTCTTCGATGGCTTTGCCATCAACGTCGATGGCACCCATCATCGGTTGCTGCGCGTCGGTCGACAGCTGGTAGTTCACGAGGATTTCGTGAGCGGCGGGCCACTTGTCCTTGATGCCCGGCCAGCCGGCCTTGAAGATGCGGGCAGGCAGGAAATCACAGTCGCTGGTCGCGTTGGGGTTCGGCCCCCAGGATGCGTCCTCGTAGCAGGCGGCTTCACCGGCGGGCAGCTCCACGAACTTCATGTCATAGGCCGACATCGCCCAGTGGGGCTGCCAGAAGGTGATCAGAAGCGGCGATTTCTTCTCGGTCGAGGCGCGGATTTCGGTGATCAGAGCCCCTTCGGAGCCTGCAGGAACCGCTTTGTAAGGCAATTCAAGTGCGCCAAGACGGTCTGCGCCGGGAGTACCCCAGTCAGCCGGGTAATCGACCAGACGGCCCTGGGGAATGGTTTCAGCGGTGGCGAAGTTCATCGCACAATCGCGCAATGCTTCCCATGCGGGCAGGCCGGGGCAGAGTTCGGCGACGTGTGCGGGATAAGCGATGCCTTCTTTGGCGTCGAGGCCGAGATCGGACAGTTCTTCAACCTGGCCGGCGTCTTTCAACTGGTGGTACTGGTCCGAAACGTTGGATTCCCAGATCTCCATCGCGCCGTGGATTTCACCATCCGCGATGGCCTGCCACATGTTCATGTAGCCCGCGGTGACGTACTCCACCTTGTAGCCCGCAGCTACGAGCATTTCACCTGCGATTTGCGTGGCGACGTGCTGGCCGGTCCATTCGTTGACGGCGAGCTTGATGGGTTCGTCTACGGCACCAAGGTCGGCGGCCTGAACTGCAGAGGCGAGGGCCAGAACACTGACCCCGGTTGCTAGAAACTTCATTTTGTTCTCCCTGATTTTATTCGACGTTTAATTTATTGTACGGCGATTCAAATTATAGCAAGTTAAGATTTTTTGTTTTGCATGTTTTGGCCTGCATATTAACATTTCTCGCCATGGCCAGCTATTTGAACCCGTCCTTACACTTGCGTCTCATCGTGACGCCCAATTTCAACATGGCGGCAACGATGGGATTCGTCGATCCTTTTCGGGCGGCAAACTACCTTGAAGGGATCACGCTTTTCACGTGGGAGTTCGTGTCGGAAACCGGTGGCGAATGCCTGTCGAGCAATGGGGTTGGTATCGGGACCAAGTCGCTTTTGAGTGTGCGAGATGTGCCTGCGGATTTTCTGATCCTGTCTTCTAGCTGGACGCCAGAAGACTACGGGTCAGATGTTATCCAAACGGCCTTGCGTCATGCTGCGCGCAGGGGGGGCACGATCGGGGCCATTGATACCGGCGCCTTCGTGATGGCCAAGGCGGGTCTCTTGGCCGGACGCCGGGCCACCGTGCACTACGAACACATCGACGCCTTTCAGGAGCTGTATCCGGATGTTGAGGTCAGTGAGAACCTTTATGTGTTTGATGGCAACCGCATCAGCTGTTGTGGTGGCGCGGCCTCGGTTGATTTTGCGCTGCATATCATTCAAGGCATCCATGGCAGTGGGCTGGCCAATGCAGCCGCGCGCTACGTGTTTCATCCGAACCTGCGCGAGCGGGGCACGCCGCAGAACCCTCAGACACATGAGCCGCTGGGCAGTACAGTTCCCGAAGCGGTGCGTCGGGCGATCAAGGTGATGGAAGACAACCTTGAAGAGCCGATGCTCATCCCAGAGATCTGTCGTCTGGCCGAGGTTTCCCATCGCCAGTTGGACAGATTGTTTTCACAATATCTCAAGAAAACCCCAGCGCTCTACTATCGCGATATCCGACTGGACAGGGCGCGGGGACTGGTGACGCAGACCACGTTGTCGATGGGCGAGATCGCTGTTGCGTCGGGGTTCGCCAGTCAGGTTCATTTCAGCCGCGCCTACAAGGACCGTTTCGGATTGCCACCGATCAAGGACAGAATCGAAGGGCGTATCCCGTTCGAATTTCGCGCCTGGCCGATGCATAGAAAGCGCTCGAGTGACAGTTTTGGCGATTCAGGTTAAATCCAAGGCGCGTGGCGCTAAGACAGGCGGACGCTGGGGGCGCAATTCTGGGATTAGGGAGAAGGTCGATGACCACGCCCTTTCGGACAATCAGACGAGGACTGTTATGACTGAACTGCCTTCGGCCCAAGAATTTGAAGCTATCCACGCGGGCTATCACAAGAATGCCTCGCGCTCACTGTCCCTGCGCAAAGAGGCCTATGTCGAACAGAGCTGGCACAATGTCGATTTGAGCGCAATCATTGCCAGGACATGGCAGTGGGTCTGTCACATTGAAAAGGTACGTGACCCCGGATCGTACATGACCGTCGAGATTGCCGGCCATCCCATAGCGGTGGTGCGCGACAAAGAGGGAGACCTGCGCGCATTCTACAACGTGTGCAAACACCGCGCGCACGAGTTGCTGTCAGGTGAAGGCAACGCTACGCGCATCATGTGCCCCTATCACGCCTGGGTCTACAAGCTGGACGGCCATCTGGTACGGGCACCGCATACGGGGAACCTGGAGGGGTTCGAGCCGAAAGAGATATGTCTGGACCAGGTGCAAGTCGAAGAGTTCTGCGGTTTTGTCTATGTGAACCTCGACCCTGACGCACCGTCTCTGAGCGCGCAGACCGGCGATCTGGAAACCGAAATCCGCCATTGGGCACCGGACATTGAAAAGCTGACATTTGGCCATCGGCTGACCTATGACATCCGCTCAAACTGGAAAAACGTCGTAGACAATTTCCTCGAGTGTTACCATTGCCCGACAGCGCACAAGGATTTTTGCGACCTGGTCGACATGGACACCTACAAGGTGACCACCCATGGCATCTATTCCAGCCACATGGCGGATGCGGGCAATGCGCCGAACAGTGCCTATGACGTGTCTAATGCAACGGTGAAAACCCACGCGGTCTGGTGGCTGTGGCCCAATACCTGCCTGATGCGTTACCCGGGTCGGTCTTCGATGATCGTGCTGAACATCATTCCCGCCGGACCGGACCGGACGTTTGAAACTTATGACTTTTTTCTTGAGACACCCGAAGCCAACGAGGCCGAGCTGGACGCGATGCGCTATCTCGACGAGGTGTTGCAGGTTGAGGATATCAACATTTGCGAGAGCGTGCAGAAGGGTATGAACACCCCGGCGTTCCAACAGGGGCGCATTGTGAATGACCCGGATGGCTCTGGCATGAGCGAACATGCGGTGCATCATTTCCACGGGTTGGTGTTGGATGCTTACGAGACTGCGCGCCGGTGACAGGGCGCTTTATCATGAGGAACGCGACGAGATGACAGGAATGTTGCAGGGAAAGACCGCTTTGATCACCGGAGGTCGTGGAGGTATCGGCCGCGCGATAGCGGCGCGTTTCCTGCGCGAAGGCGCTGTGGTCTACGCCACGGACCTTTCCGAGAACGGATCCCTCGCCGAACATGACGATGATGGCAGCCGGTTCGTGAGGATGAATGTTGCTGACGAGGCCGAAGTGCGGTCCGCAATGGCCCGGGTTGAGGCCGAACGGGGCAAGCTGGACATTCTGGTCAACGCGGCGGGCATCGAGATCGAGAAGACCATCGAGGACACGACGCTGGAAGACTGGAACCAGAGTTTCGCGGTCAATGTCACGGGGACTTTTCTGACTTCGAAGTACGCTTTGCCGTTGCTGCGCAAGGCCGCAGCGGGCGGCAGTTCGGCGAGCCTCATCAACTTTGGCTCTTACGATGGGTTCATCGCGGACCCTGGTCTTGCCGCCTATTGTGCCACCAAGGGGGCTGTGCATGCGCTGACCCGTGCAATGGCCTGTGACCACGGACCAGAGGGCATTCGGGTGAACGCGATTTGCCCCGGCTACATCGACACACCGATGTTGCAGAGTTTTTTCTCCGGGGATGGCTCGGGCGCAGGTGGCAAGAGCATCGACCAGTTGCAACAGGCCGTGCGCGATGTGCACCCGATGCGCACCTACGGCACGCCCGAAGACATCGCCAATCTGGTGAACTGGCTTGCCTCTGACGAGGCACGCTATGCCAGTGGGCAGCTTTGGGTGCTGGATGGCGGGCTGTCGGCACAAGTGCAGCAGATGAAACTCTGAAGGAGGCGCGCCATGTCAAAACAGAAATCCGTCATTATCACTTGCGCGCCCACGGGCGGCATTCACACGCCGACAATGTCCGAGCACCTGCCCATTACCCCAAGTGAGATTGCCACTGCCAGTATCGAGGCGGCAGAGGCCGGGGCCTCGGTCATTCACCTGCATGCGCGCGATCCGGATACCGGCAAACCTGATCCGGACCCCGATCTGTTCATGGAGTTTCTGCCGCGCATCAAACAAGCCACCGATGCGGTGATGAATGTCTCGACGGGCGGGGGGCTTGGGATGAGCCGCGAAGAGCGCCTGCGCGCGGCGCTGCGGGCCAGTCCGGAAATGGCCAGCATGAACATGGGGTCGATGAACTTTGGCATCTTCCCGATGTTGGACAAGTATTCGAACTGGAAACATGACTGGGAGCCGGAGTTCCTGGGCATGACCCGCGACTTCATCTTTCGGAATACGTTTGCCGACATCGAATACGCATTGAAGGAGCTGGGTGAGGGGCACGGCACAAGGTTCGAATTTGAATGCTACGACCTTGGGCATCTCTACAATCTCGCCTGGATTCGCGATCAGGGATGGGTCACGGGCCCGATCTTTGTGCAGATGGTGTTCGGCATTCTGGGGGGCGTAGGGGCCGATCTCGACAACCTCATGCATATGCACACGATTGCGAACAAGCTGTTTGGCGATGAGTATGAATGGTCGGTGTTGGCAGCGGGACGCCACCAGATACCCTTTACGACGCAGAGTGCGCTGTTGGGGGGCAATGTTCGCGTAGGGCTGGAGGATAGCCTCTATATCGGGCCGGGTGAAAAAGCGGTGTCCAGTGCCCAGCAGGTCACCAAGATCCGCAACATCGTCGAGAACCTGGGCCTGAAAGTGGCCACCCCGGCCGAGGCGCGCGCGCGGCTTGGGTTAAAGGGTGGCGATCAGGTTGCATTCTGAGCGCATGGGAGCAAGCAGCATGGGCAAAGCTACAGCCATAGTGACCGGAGGCAGCCGGGGGATAGGGCGGGCCATCGTCGATCGGTTGCTCGATGAGGGGTTCAACGTTGTGACCTGCGGGCGCGGAATACGTCCCGCTGATCTGAATGCCGCGGTGCATTGGGTTCAGGCCGATGTTTCCCTGACCGGAGATGCCGCAACCCTCATCAAAGATGCCAATACAGTTTTTGGGCGTGTGTCGCTGTTGGTGAACAATGCTGGTGTGCAGGTCGAGAAATCCGTCGCAGACAGTGATGATGACGATTGGGATCTGGTGATGAACGTCAACTGCAAGGGCGTGTTCAACATGTGTCGCGTGGCGCTGGTGGACATGGCCGAGCATGGCGGCAACATCATCAACATCGGCTCGATATCGGGTATGGTGTCTGACCCGTCCATGGCGCTTTACAATGCGTCCAAGGCCTGGGTGCATGGGTTGACGCGGTCTATTGCGGTGGATCATGGCCCCAAGGTGCGCTGCAACGCGATCCGACCCGGTTGGATCATGACCGAGATGGCCGAAGAGGCCTTTGCACTGGCGCAGAACCCCAATGCCGCGATGGCAGATGCGTTGGCCCGCCATCCGATTGGGCGGTTTGGTGTTCCCGAAGATATTGCCAATGTGGTGGCGTGGTTGGCCTCAGATCAGTCGGCCTATGTAACGGGCGAGTGTTTCACTGTGGACGGCGGCATGACGGCAGCCTCTCCCCTCAATCCAGGATTGTTCTGATGGAATTTGCACACACGGCCTGTCTGGGTGGCGGGGTGATCGGGGCCAGTTGGGCCGCCTTGTTTCTGGCGTCCGGGCGTTCAGTGGCCCTGTTTGATCCGGCATCGGACATCGAGGTATCGGTGCGCAACTACATCGAAACCGCATGGCCAACGCTCACAGACTTGGGGCTGACCGAAAACGGCAACCCGGATGCGATCTGTTTTCTCAAGACTGCCGCCGAAGCGGTGGCAGGGGCCGCGTTCATTCAGGAAAATGTGCCGGAACGCCTGCCGATCAAACACGCGACCTTTGCCGAGATAGAACCGGTGCTGGACAGGGGCGCTATTGTCGCCAGCTCGGCCTCTGGCCTGATGTTGAGCCAGATGCAGGGGGGCTGGCAAGATCCGGCGCGTTTTGTGTTGGGCCATCCGTTCAATCCGCCGCACCTGATCCCGCTGGTCGAGGTGCTGGGCAATGACCAGACCGCTGAGGGTGTGGTTGATGAGGCGCAGCGATTCTATGAAGCAGTGGGCAAGGTCACAATCCGTCTTAACAAGGAAAAGAACGGGCACGTGGCCAATCGTTTGCAAGCGGCCATCTGGCGCGAGGCGATCAGTCTTGTGATCGAGGGCGTGGCGAGCGTGGAAGACGTCGACAAGGCGATCTGGGCCGGACCGGGTCTGCGCTGGGCGGCGATGGGGCCGACGATGTTGTTTCATCTTGGGGCGGGTGAAGGTGGCTTGCAGGCCTTTTGTGATCACTTCTCGGACACTTTCAACGGTTGGTGGGATGATCTGGGGCAGGTCTATCTGACCGAGGACGTGGCCAAGACGCTGATCCGAGGTGTGGAAGATGCCGCAGATGGGCAAAGCCCTGCAGAGCTGTCCGCGCGCAGAGATGCCCTGATCCTGGCGATGCAAAAGGCAACATCGAGCCTGCGAAAGACAGATTAGGGGTTTTCGCACAATTTGCTTGGATCACGCGCCTGCTGCGGTAAGTTGGGGGCAATCAGTTTATCGGAGCATTTTCCATGAAGACCTCGGCCATTTTCGTTTTTGTTGCCTTGACGCTTGCCGCTTGTGGCATTTCCGACCCGAAGCAGCCTAACGCGCAGCTGCAGGGGCTTCAGGATCAGTGCACGGCCGGTGACATGAACGCCTGCTCTGATCTCGCGCATGCGGTCAAAAGCCAGTAACCAAGGTCTCTACCCGCTGTCATTGAGGGCCAGTGCAGCAATCTGCATGGCGGAATGCACGCCCAGCTTGGCGTAGGCCCGTTTGCGCAAGGTGCGCACGGAGTTGTCAGAGATGCCCAGTGCCACGGATGTACCCGAGACGCTTACACCGGTAAGCAAGAGGTCACAGACTTCGGCCTCGCGGGGTGACAAACGCCCAAAGAGTCCCACGTCGCGCGCCCGCAGCGCCGTGACACGCGCATCGGCAGCAAAGTGAAACGCCTCGGATCCGACGATCCGGTGACGCAGACCAACCAGCTCGTGCACCAGTGGCAGAACCTTGATCAACCGCGACACCTCGTCTTCGCTGAACCAGCCGGATTTCTTGCCGCGTAGGTAAAACGACTGAAACCCGGCGTTTTCGGTGCGGGAAGACACGGTAATGCGTTCTATCACCTCGTCGCGTTCGTAGATTGGCGAAATGGCATCTGTTGGTCCGGGGCGCCAGCGTTCAATGGCCAGCTCGTTGATCGGGGCCTTGCGGATGCGGGTGATGATGTCCTGTTTCAGAGCCTCGTCCGCCAAGATCGTGCGGGCATTTCGGTTGAACCAATAGCCACTCATCTCGCCCCCCCAGAGCGACAGAACCGGCGCAGGGCGTGACATGTCCGGGACAAGGAAGGCGCCGAAATTGGCGATTGCGGCGGCGTCGCGGATGTAACGCAGAAGCATGTCACCAAATCCGGGCCGACCAACAGATGCAACCAGTGTTGCAACCGGATCGCGCGGCAGGGGGCGGAGGGGAAATGTGTCACTCATTAGGGTGACAGAATGCGGCAAGCCCTGTGCGATAGTCAAGGAGAGCAAAGCCAATCAAGATGAGCCACTCCATGTCCCGCATTTTCTCGACCAAGAACCGTCCCGTGCATCTGGGACCCTATCCGCTGGAGCGGTTGATGCGGGCAGGTAAGATGCCGGATCTGGCGCAGGTTCCGGTGTTTGAGCCGTTGAGCTTTCAGCGGCCAGAAGACCCAGAGAGCCTGGTGAACGCCATGGGCGAGTTTCAGGCGATGATGGACGCCATTCGCGACGGCTTTGTGAACAAGGCGATGGCAGTAATTCCCGCGGACCCGATGGAGCGGGCCAACCATTTGAAGGCGTTTGGTTACTTCAACGATGCTTCGATGGTCGGGACGGGCCCTCTGCCAGACTCTGCGCTGCTGGAAACCCCGGCGCGCAATCCCGATATCGACCGGCTGGCCCACGCGCTGAAGACGCGTCAGACCAAAACGTTGGCCAGCGGCATTGATGTCATCATGGCGGACCTCAAAGAAAGCATGGAGGCCCCGCCAACAACCATTGACGGCCACAAGCACGCGATTGTCTTTCTTTACGAGTTCACGCGCGATCCCAAACAGGATGAGCCGGGCAGCGACTGGATCATGGATGCGCAGGATCACCGGGCCTGCGTTCGCGCCACCGAGACCGCAGTGGTCATTGCCAACTATATCCGCCTTTTGGGCTTTGACGCGCGCGCGCATACGGCGACCTCGACCGATGTGGACCTGGGAAAACTGGCGGTGGCCTCGGGGCTGGCGGCGATAGAAGGCGGCCAGTTGGTCGCGCCCTGGCTTGGAACGCGTTTTGGGGTGGCGGCGATTACCACCGAAATGGATATCGCGCATGATGGGCCGCTGATGCCCCTGTCCACACAACCGCAGAACGCCATGGGTGGGCTAAGTTGGAAGTTGGGCATTGGCCACGTGAAGTCAGCGATGAACCGCGACCCCTATGCCAAACGCAACTATGTCGACGGCGCGCATCCCTTCGAACGGCTGAAACGGGTCGAAACACCCACCACCTACATCGACGAGGCCAACGTGGCCCGTGTGCCCAAGCGCGCAGACATGTTTGCTAGGGCGCAATTTGGTGACATGGGCAAGGCGCTGCAGGATGGAGCCAAGGGCGGCTACTATGCCCGCAAGGCGGCGCCAAGTTTTGCCCAGCGGCGCGCATTGGGGGCCTTTGTGCTGTTGCAGGATGGCGAGAGCGCAGAGGTGGACAAACCCTGCGACGCCGAGCGCAACGCGGCGAACATCAAGGCGGCGACCTATTTCCTTGGCGTGGATGCGGTGGGCCTCAGCCGGTGTCCTTCGTGGACATGGTACAGCCACGACGCCACGGGTGATCCCATTGATCCACCCCACGATCAGGCCGTGAGCATGATTGTCGATCAGGGCTATGAGACCATGGAGGGTGCCTCGGGCGACGACTGGATCAGCGTGGCACAGTCGATGCGCGCCTATCTGCGCTTCTCGCTGCTGGGCGGTATCATTGCACAGCAAATCCGTAACCTCGGCTACAAGGCCAAGGCGCATTCCGTGATGGATGGTGAAGTGTTGCAGCCGCCGTTGCTGTTGCTGTCCGGATTGGGCGAAGTCAGCCGGATTGGCGAAGTAATCCTGAACCCCTACCTGGGGCCGCGGTTGAAATCCGGCGTTGTTACCACGGACATGCCGATGGCGCATGACAAGCCGATCGATTTTGGTCTGCAGAACTTTTGCGAAAACTGCAACAAATGCGCGCGGGAATGTCCGTCGGGGGCGATCACAGCCGGACCAAAGCTGATGTTCAACGGCTATGAAATCTGGAAATCCGACAGCCAGAAATGCGCGACCTACCGGATCACCACCCAAGGCGGCGCCATGTGCGGGCGGTGCATGAAGACCTGTCCGTGGAATTTGGAAGGGCTGTTCAAAGAGGCACCGTTTCGGTGGGCCGCTTCGAACATTCCAGCCGCTGCCCCTGCACTGGCCAAGCTGGACGACATGGTTGGCAATGGCGGGCTAAATGACATCAAGAAATGGTGGTGGGATATCGAGTTGAACGAAGACGGAGCTTATCGCCCGTCCCAGCACGAATTGAACCGGCGTGACCTGCAAAAAGATCTGGACCTGAAGTACGAAGATCAGACGCTGGCGGTCTATCCGGCCCCCTTGGCGCCGCACCCATGGCCTTATCCCTTCCCGATGGATCGCGAGGCGGGCATTCAGGCTTATGAAGCTTTGATCACTGCGGATGAATACAAGAAGCGTGTGGCCCAGGGTGATCTGGGCGCGGTGCATCGCTACACGGTTCCGGATGCCGCGGACTCACCTGTGATCCGGGTGACGCTGAGCAAGGTCGAAGCGATGGCTGCCGATGTGACCAAGTACGAATTCACGACGATGGATGGCAGTGACCTGCCCGAATGGACCGCTGGCGCGCATCTGGATGTGCTGGTGTCGCCGGAATACCTGCGGCAGTATTCGATGTCGGGTGATCCTGCGGATCGCTCGAAATACCAGATCGGTGTATTGCGAGAGGATCAAGGGCGGGGTGGCTCGCTCCAGATGCACCGGATTTTTGATGAAGGCCGCAAGGTTTTCATCTCAAAGCCGATCAACCACTTTGAACTGGTCGAAGAGGCTACCAAGACCTTTCTGATGGGAGGCGGGATTGGCATCACCCCGATGATCGCCTTTGCCCATCGCTTGCATGCGCTGGGTGCGGATTTTGAGCTGCACTATTCGGCCAGCCGCAAGGACGGCGCCGGGTACCTAGATGATCTCGCCACGGTGCCCTGGGCCGACAAGCTTCACCTGCATTTTTCGGATCAGGGAACGCGGGCTGATCTCGACGTTGTTCTGGGCGGCTATCAGAAAGGCTGGCATGTCTATACCTGCGGACCGGATCGCTTCATGGAAGGTGTCATGGAGGCGGCTGAGCGGCAGGGTTTCCCGGAAGAGGCGCGGCATCTGGAGTATTTCAGCGTGCCGGAACAGCCAGAGTATGAGAATTTCGATTTCACCGTAAAGCTGGCAAAATCCGGCAAGGAATTCACCGTACCGGCAGACAAAGACCTATCAGAAGTGTTGACCGAGAATGGTTACCACATTGACGTGAAGTGCTCGGATGGGATTTGCGGCGTCTGCAAATGCGGTTTGCTCTCAGGTGAGGTCGAGCATCGTGATTTTGTGCTATCCAACAAGCAGCGCGAGACGGCGATTATCACATGTCAGAGCCGCGCCGCGGAAGAGGGCGGCCTGATCGAGATCGACTTGTAACCTCGCAACGTCACAAAAACCGGGACTGTGCGGGGGCCGGTTTTCCTGATTAGCTGTGGCGCAAGGAGGACCATCCATGTCGCATGTCGCGTACGAAAAAGACGGTCGCATCGGCCGCATCACACTCAACCGTCCCGAGGTGATGAACGCCATCTCACTGGAAATGCCGGGCCAGATTGCCGCCGCCGTAGCCGAGGCCGAGGCAGACCCCGATGTGCACGTCATGATCCTGTCAGGTGCGGGCAAGGCCTTTTGCTCGGGCTATGACCTGATGGCCTTTGCCGAGGCCGAAGGCGGCAATCCCGGCGTGCAGGAAATGCCCTGGGACCCCATGAAAGACTATCAGTTCATGTGGAAGAACACGCAGGATTTCATGTCGCTCTTTCGTGCGATGAAGCCGGTGGTTTGCAAGGTGCATGGCTTTGCCGTGGCGGGCGGGTCTGACATCGCGCTTTGTGCCGATCTGACGGTGATGGCTGAGGATGCTCAGATCGGCTATATGCCCGCCCGCGTCTGGGGGTCGCCGACCACGCAGATGTGGGTCTACCGGTTGGGCATGGAAAAAGCCAAACGTATGCTGTTGACCGGTGACAAGGTCTCAGGACGCGAAGCTGCGGACATGGGGTTGGTGCTTAAGGCCGTGCCGTCAGACGAGCTGGATGATGAGGTGGAGCGTCTCGCGTCTCGCATGGCGTCGGTCCCGATCAACCAGCTGGCGATGCAGAAGATGGTTATCAATCAAGCGGTTGAGGCTATGGGCCTGAATGAAACCCAGCGGCTGGCGACGATCTTTGACGGCATCACCCGGCATTCGCCTGAAGGCATGAACTTTAAGGATCGCTCCGAGGCCAAGGGCTGGAAACAGGCAGTGCAAGAGCGCGACGAAGGTACCTTTGACTGGACCCGGAACGAGGAAATTCCCAAGTCCAACCGCTAGACGTTCCGAGAACCGCGCTCTACCTTGTCGAGACGAGGAGAGAGGACAGCACATGCATATGAGCGATCAGCGCGAGATTGCCGCGCCTGTTACCGAAGTTTGGAATGCCCTTCTAAGCGCCGAGGTGCTGGGGCAATGTGTGCCGGGCGCCAAAGAGCTGACCGGCACGGTCGAAGACGGGTTCGATGCGGTGGTTGTGCAAAAGGTTGGCCCGGTCAAGGCGACGTTCAAGGGCCATGTAAACCTTTCCGACCTCGTCGAGCATCAAAGCCTAACGCTCTCGGGCGAAGGCAAAGGGGGTGCTGCAGGGTTTGCCAAGGGTGGCGCAGACGTCAAGTTGACTGCGACCGAAGGCGGCACCCTGCTGGAATATGAAGTGGATGCTAAAGTTGGCGGTAAACTTGCACAACTGGGCAGCCGCCTGATCGATGGGTTCGCCAAGAAGATGGCCGACCAGTTTTTTTCGAACCTGCAAGAGGCTCTGGAAGGCCCTGCAGAGGCCGAGGAGTCTTCGCCAGAAGACGAAGAGGCACCTGACGGAGAGAAGAAAGGTTGGATCAAGAAGCTGACCGGTGGTTGATCCTGCGTTGGCGCACACATACCTCTGTCCAAAAGCCGGTTTAATCCGGAGCGCCGACTGGTAATCTGAGGCGCGAACAGGAGGGGTAGAATGGCGGCAATCGTCGACATCCGTGATTTGCGGAAAACGTATGATGGCGGGTTCGAAGCGCTCAAGGGCGTGAACCTGTCTATTGAAGAAGGCGAGATCATCGCGCTTCTGGGGCCGAACGGTGCCGGCAAGACGACCTTGATTTCTACGATCTGCGGCATCACCAATGTCGGCACAGGGTCGATCACGGTTGGTGGGTTTGATGCGGTGCGCGACTATCGTCAGGCGCGGAACCTGATTGGGCTGGTGCCGCAAGAGATCAACCTGGAACCTTTTACCAAGGTGATCGATACGGTGAGGTTTTCGCGTGGATTGTTCGGCAAGCCCCGTGATGAGGCCTACGTTGAAAAGGTCCTGCGGCAATTGTCCCTCTGGGACAAACGCAATGCCCGCGCGATGGAATTGTCCGGCGGCATGAAGCGCCGTGTGCTGATCGCCAAGGCCCTGGTCCATGAACCGCGGATCCTGTTCCTGGACGAGCCGACTGCAGGTGTCGACGTAGAACTGCGCAAGGATATGTGGGACATCGTTTCCGAGCTGCAGGCGCAGGGCGTGACGATCATCCTGACCACTCACTACATCGAAGAAGCCGAGGCCATTGCCGACCGTGTCGGTGTCATCAACAAAGGTGAACTGCTGTTGGTTGAGGACAAGGCAACTCTGATGGCGCGGCTGGGGCAAAAGCACCTGCAGATCGAGCTGCAGGAACGTATCGAAGCTATCCCCGAGGCACTGAACCCGCATGGGTTAGAGCTGGCAACGGATGGCCAAAGCCTGCACTACAGTTATGACACGCGCGGCGAACGCACAGGTATCACGCAACTGTTGAACGACATTGCGGCCGCGGGCCTTGTCCTGCGTGACATTCGGACCCAAGAAAGCAGTCTGGAAGAAATCTTTGTCTCACTGGTCCGGGAGGATGCCGCATGAACTGGGCTGCCATCAGCGCCATCTACGTCACGGAAATGCATCGGTTTTTCCGCACGCTCGCACAAAGCTTCATCTCGCCGGTGATCTCCACATCGCTGTACTTCGTTGTCTTCGGCGCCGCAATTGGCAGCCGCATCCAAGAGGTCGAGGGCGTCAGCTATGGCGCGTTTATCGTGCCGGGGCTGGTCATGCTCTCGGTGATCACACAAGCAATCTCGAACGCCTCTTTCGGCATCTACTTTCCAAAGTTCCTCGGTACGACTTACGAGTTGTTGTCCGCCCCGCTGAGCTTTCTCGAGATCGTGCTGGGCTATGTCGGGGCAGCGGCCACCAAGGCCTTGTTTATCGGGGTGGTGATCCTGGCGACGGCATCGCTGTTTGTGGATCTGCAAATTCAGCACCCGGTGGCCATGGTGGCCTTTCTGGTGCTGACCTGTGTCAGCTTTGCGCTGATGGGGTTCATTATCGGCATCTGGGCAGGGAACTTTGAGCAGCTGCAATTGGTACCGCTCCTGATCATCACGCCCCTGATCTTTCTGGGCGGGTCGTTTTATTCGATCTCGATGCTGCCGCCGATCTGGCAGACAATCACCCTGTTCAATCCGGTGGTCTACCTGATCTCGGGGTTCCGCTGGGCCTTCTTTGGACTGGCGGATGTTCCGATTGGGATGAGCTTGGTTGCGATTGCTGGCTTTACCGCCCTGTGTTTGGCGGCAATCTGGTGGATTTTCCGCTCTGGCTGGCGCATTCGCAGCTGATGCGGCACTGGAAAATCACATGGGGCGAGGCTGGGTATTTCTGCCACGCCCCATCTTTCCTGAGGCTCTGACCTTGTCTGCACCCGTTCGCGATTTTAAATGCCATTCCATGAAACGCTGGATCCCTTTTCTGAAATCCACCCCAACTGTTGCCGTAGTGCGCCTCTCGGGTGCCATAGGTGCCAGTGGCCGTGGGGCGCTGAATGATCAGTCGCTTGCGCCGCTGATCGAAAAAGCCTTTGCCAAGGGCAAACCCGCCGCCGTCGCGTTGCAGATCAATTCTCCGGGTGGATCGCCGGTGCAATCTTCGCTGATCGGCGCGCGCATTCGCCGGCTGGCCGAGGAGAAAGAGGTTCCCGTCATCGCCTTTGTCGAGGATGTTGCAGCCTCTGGCGGCTATTGGCTGGCGACGGCAGCGGATGAAATCTATGCTGACCGCAATTCGATCCTGGGCTCTATCGGGGTGATTTATGCCAGCTTCGGCGCGCATGAGCTATTGTCAAGGCACGGTGTCGAGCGTCGCGTGCATACGGCGGGCAAGTCAAAGTCGATGCTGGACCCATTTCGTCCGGAAAAGACCGAGGACATTGATCGCCTGAAAGATTTGCTTGAGCAGACCCACGAGAATTTCATCGCCCATGTGAAAGAGCGTCGTGGTGCCAAGCTGGATGACTCGATTGATCTGTTCACCGGAGACATCTGGGTGGGCGAAAAGGCCGTCGAGCGGGGGCTGATTGATGGGATCGGCCATCTGGTGCCGGTCCTGAAGGAGAGATTTGGCAAAGACGTCAAGTTCCGCCGCTACGAAGCCCGTCGCCCGATCTGGCAACGCTTCGGGTCTTCCGTGGCCACCGACGCCCTGACCGCAATCGAGGAGCGTGCCGAGTTTGCACGTTTTGGCCTCTGACGTGATTTTCAAGATTGTCGCCCTTTTCCTCGCTTTCATGGCCGTGCTGGCTATGTTCGGCAAATTGACCTATCCGGGGAAAAAGCGGCTGCAATCTGCCAAGTGCCGAAAGTGTGGACGCTTCAAGATCGGCAAAGGGCCTTGTCCCTGCGAAAAGGGAAGAGGGTAACCTATGGAATGGCTTCTCGCGGGTTTAGGGCTGTTGATCCTGCTTCTGGCAGGCGACGCGCTGGTGCGTGGCGCGGTGAACCTGGCGCTGCGGCTGGGTATTCCGGCGTTGATCGTCAGCCTGACCATCGTCGCCTTTGGCACCTCGGCACCCGAGTTGTTGATCTCGATTCAAGCTGTTCTGAAGAATGTGCCGGGCATCGCCATCGGGAACGTGGTTGGCTCCAATACCGCTAACATCCTGTTGGTTCTGGGGTTTCCTGCCATGCTCGCGGTGCTGCACACCTCGGCCTGTGACTCGCGCAAATCCTATCGGCAGATGATCGTCGCCTCGGTGATCTTCATCGCCCTGGCGTTCCGTGGGGTTTTCGATTGGATCAGTGGTGTGATCCTCCTGACAATTCTTTTCTATATCTTAAGCCACGCGGTGCTGGACGCCAAAGCCCATCGCAAGAACGGTTGTAAAACCACAGACGACGAAGAACCAGAAGGCGCCGACCCGGACATGCCCTGGTGGAAGATCGTGATCTTTCTGGCGCTTGGTCTGATCGGGTTGCCGCTGGGGGCTGATCTCTTGATCGACAGCGCCGAGATTATTGCCCGCCGCTATGGGGTCAGTGAGTCCGTGATCGGATTGACGCTGGTGGCGCTGGGCACATCGCTGCCGGAGCTGGCCACCACCACTATGGCCGCCCTGCGCCGTCAGGCCGATGTCGCGATCGGCAATGTCATCGGGTCAAACATGTTTAACCTGTTGGCGATCATTGGCATTGCGTCGCTGGTGGGGCCTTTGCCCGTCGATCCCGAGTTCCTGGAGTTTGATCTGTGGGTGATGCTCGGTGCGTCGATCCTGCTCGTGCCATTTGTCTATTTCCGCAAGGATATCAACCGTGTCTGGGGCATCGCACTGACGGTTCTCTATGTCACTTACATCGTCTGCGTGCTCAGTTCCTGACCCGCTTATGAACACCAGCTCCTGCCAGATTTCGGCAGGAAAAGCTGACCCTGCGCTGCAAGTTTTGCACTCCTCTCGATTGCGTTACAAATACGTTACAAATTTCTTAATGATTTCAGTCGTTTGGATGTTCCCCATTATTATATCTTTTATTTTCAGTAACTTAAAGTTGTGCCTATTTTTTAGGCAAACCGGCGAAATGGCTTAAAAGTAACGAAAATTCCCAAGCGGCGGAAAGATATCTCCAGACTTATCCACAGGAATCGTGGACATGTTTTCTCTTGCGCCAGCGTCGTGAAGATTGCAGCGGAGGAGAAAGAATCATATCTCGTTAAAGGATGAATGAGTCTCCCGAAACAACGCCCGACGCACCCAGCGGTTTTGCCTGCATTCAGAGCTATCTGAAATCGCTGGACAGCTCGCCGGGTGTCTACCGGATGCTGGATGCCCAGGCGCGGGTGCTCTACGTCGGCAAGGCGCGGAATCTGAAGGCGCGCGTGTCGAACTATGCCCGCCCTGCGGGCCATTCCGGGCGCATCGCGCGCATGATCTCGGAAACCGCGTCGATGATGTTCCTCACGACAAAGACCGAGACCGAGGCGCTGTTGCTGGAGCAGAACCTCATCAAGCAGCTGAAGCCCAAGTACAATGTGCTTCTGCGCGACGATAAGAGTTTTCCAAATATCCTGGTCAGCGCCGAGCATACCTTTCCCCAGATCAAGAAACATCGGGGCGCCAAGAAAGAAAAGGGCAAGTATTATGGCCCCTTTGCCAGCGCCGGGGCCGTGAACCGGACACTGAGCCAATTGCAAAAAGTGTTCCTGCTGCGGAACTGTTCAGATGCGCAGCTGGAAAGCCGGACGCGGCCCTGCCTGCTCTATCAGATCAAGCGCTGTTCAGGTCCGTGTGTGGGTATGATCTCCGAAGGGGACTACGCCGAGAGCGTGCGCGACGCCGAGCGCTTTCTATCCGGTCGCTCTACGCAGATCCAAGAGACACTGGCCAAGCAGATGCAGGCGGCCTCGGACGCGATGGAGTTTGAGCGCGCCGCCTCGCTGCGCGACCGTATCCGCGCGTTGACACAGGTGCAGGCATCGCAGGGTATCAACCCACAGGGCGTAGCCGAGGCGGATGTGATCGCGTTGCATCTGGAGAACGGGCAGGCCTGTGTGCAGGTGTTCTTTATCCGCGCCAACCAGAACTGGGGCAACCGCGACTACTACCCACGCGTTGGCAACGAGATCGATGAAGCCGAGGTGCTCGAGGCCTTTATCGGTCAGTTCTACGACACCAAGGAGCCACCCCGGCAGCTGATCCTGTCGCACCCGATCGACAATGCCGATCTGATGTCCGAGGCACTGACCCAAAAACTGGGCCGCAAGGTCGAGATCGTCGTACCGCAACGGGGCGAAAAGGCCGAGCTGATCGCCGGGGCCGCCCGCAATGCCCGAGAGAGCCTTGCGCGCAAGATGAGTGAGACCGCAACACAGGCTAAGCTGCTCAAGGGACTGGCCGAGGCCTTTGAACTTGAGGCCCCCCCTCAACGGATCGAGGTCTATGACAACAGCCACATCCAGGGCGCGCATGCGGTGGGCGCGATGATTGTCGCCGGGCCCGAGGGTTTCCTGAAAAACAGCTATCGCAAGTTCAACATCAAAGGTGAGAGCCTGACACCGGGCGATGACTTTGGCATGATGAAAGAGGTGCTGACACGGCGTTTCAAGCGGCTCCTGAAAGAGGATCCCGACCGCGATCACGGGATGTGGCCGGACCTGCTTTTGATTGACGGGGGGGCCGGTCAGGTCTCGGCCGTGGCAGAGATCATGCGAGAACTGGGCGTTGAGGACATCGCCATGGTGGGTGTGGCCAAAGGCGTTGATCGCGACCACGGCAAGGAAGAGTTTCACCGCATCGGTGCGCGCCCCTTCGCGTTGCGGCGCAATGATCCGGTGCTCTATTTCGTGCAACGCATGCGGGACGAGGCGCACAGGTTTGCCATCGGAACCCACCGTGCGAAACGTTCCAAGGCCGTGGGCGCGACACCGCTGGATGATGTGCCGGGCGTCGGCGCCACGCGCAAGCGCGCGCTTCTGGCGCATTTCGGCTCAGCCAAGGCCGTGAGCCGAGCAAACCTCGCGGATCTCAAGGCCGTGGACGGAATATCGGGTGCGCTGGCTGAATCGATCTACGACTACTTCCACGAAAAGGGATAGGGGCACCTCGGCCAGCGATCTGCATGGTTTAGGCACCTGTTATCAGCCTCGGTCACGCGTGGACGAAGTGCAGCTTGTCAAAGGTCCGTCGCCACTCCGATACTTCCGGGGCAAGGGTGCCTGGGTCGTTGGCCCGCAACGCCGCCGCGATCAGCCGGGCCAGCTCTGGGGCGTGATCCTTGGTCATGCCCCAACGTACCATTTCCGGCGTCCCGATCCGCAGACCGTTCAGATCCCCCTCGACCTCAGCGATGGGCAGCCCAATGCCGCAGGCCAGGAACCCGGCTTTCCTAAGGGTTTTTGACGCGGCCTGACCGCCGCCATAGGCCGCGGCTTCGACCGCAAACTGGTGCGACTGGGTTGCGCCGTGGCGGGTTTGGAATACTGGGATGCCCTGGTCCATCAACGCCTCGGCCATGGCGCGCGACATCTCGATCATCTCTTTCGCGTAAGCCCTGCCAAAGTCGCGCCAATCCAGCATGGTCACCGCAAGGGCTGCGGATTTGGCCGCGTCAAAGTTGGCCGTCATGCCCGGAAAGGCAATTTTGTCGAGCCGTTCGGCGATCTCGTCGTCATTTGTGACGATCAGGCCTGATGGCGGTCCTCCAAGGCTTTTGTAGGTGCTCATCGTCATCAGATGTGCCCCTTCGTCCAGCGGGTTTTTCCAGGCCTTGCCCGCGATGATCCCGCATTGATGCGCGGCGTCAAACAGCACCTTTGCACCCACGCCATCGGCAATCTCGCGGATCTCGCGCACCGGGTGTTCGCATAGGTTCAGCGAGCCGCCTATGGTGATCATCTTTGGACGCACACGCTCTGCCAGGTCAGCCAGCGCAGCGAGATCGACAGAATAGCCGCCTTCATCCACCGGTGCAGGGTGGCTTGCCAACCCATATAACCCGGCGCAGCCATCTGCGTGGTGGGTCACATGCCCGCCCACCGTAGCGGGCGGCACGATGATCGCATTGCCGGGTGTCGTCAGGGCCATGAATGCATAAAGATTGCCGATTGCCCCGGAGGGGACCCGGATTTCCGCGTGGCGCGCGTTAAAGACTTCGGCTGAGAGTTCCGCAGCGATCACCTCGATCTCTTCAATCGCTTCCAACCCCATCTCGTATTTGTCGCCGGGATAGCCCAGCGAGGGGCGGCTGCCGAGACCACTGGACAGCATCGCCTCGGCGCGCGGGTTCATCACGTTGGTGGCGGGGTTCAGGTTGAAACAATCCCGTTCATGGATCTGACGGTTTTGGGCGACCAATTCGTCAAGCCGCGCATTCAGCGTTTTGCTATCCCGCGATGCAGTGTCCTGTGCGATGGCTTGGATGCGGTTTTCACAGTGGTCTGGCACCCAGTCACGTCTGGCAAGATTGGTCATGTTGGTCTCCATCAAATCGATGCGACCAATCAATCGAAATCGTCGCTTTTGCGCAAACCAGATTTCATGATATCTAGGCATAGAATTTCTGGGCCTTGCTCTATGTCAGTGAAACCTCCCCGTCCGCCATCCCCCCCGCTCACCGCCTTGCGCGCCTTTGAGGCTGCGGCGCGGCTCGGGGGGTTCAAACGCGCAGCCGAGGAACTGTGCGTGACCCCTGGGGCCGTGGCACAGCAGGTCAAGCAACTTGAAGCCTGGGCAGGGGCGCCCCTGTTCGAAAGACGTGTGCATGGGGTCGCGTTGACCAAAGCAGGGCTTGCAACGCTAGCACCATTGACCGAGGCCTTCGATCAGGTGGCGGCATCGGTACAGGTGTTGCGACAGGCAACCGCGCCCAATCAGGTACATATTGCGGCGCTACCGGCGATTGCCCAGCTGTGGCTCGCGCCGCGTATGCCTGCCTTGCGCCAACTATTGCCCGATCTGACGCTCTCCGTCACAGCCATGGAAACGCCACCCAACCTCGCGCGTGAGCCTTATGATCTGGCGATTTTTTATGGGGATGAGGGCGATGTCGTACTGGACGACGATGTGATTTTTCCCGTTTGCACAGCTGAACTCGCCAAGCGTCTATCCACGCCCCATGACCTCGCTAGGGTGCCCTGCATCAGTGATGCGGTTTGGTCCGGCGATTGGCGCTTGTGGCTCGACCATGTCGGTGCTTCTCAGGTGGTGCCACAGGGGCCGGTTCTGTCTCTCTATGCGCTTGCGGTTGAGGATGCGCTAAGTGGGGCAGGCGTGTTGATGGCGCATGCCTCGCTTGTCCGACCGCATCTGGAAAAGGGCACGCTTATCGCGCCCTTTCCACAACACCTCAAACTTGCCCGCCAGATGTACCTGACCGCCCGTTCCGGGCCACAATCGCAGGCCCTGCGCCAGCTTGTTTCGACCCTGTCAGGCGAAAGCAGCCTCTAGCGCGATTTCGACCATGTCCCCAAAGCTGCGCTCACGATCTTCCGAGGGCAGCGCTTCTCCGGTCAACAGATGGTCGCTCACGGTCAATACAGCGAGCGCGCGGCGGTCATAGCGGGCGGCAAGATTGTAAAGTTCGGCGGCTTCCATCTCGACCCCGAGCACACCATGGCGGGTCATTTGTTCGTTGAGGTCGGGGCGTTCATCATAGAACACGTCCCCTGAGTATATACCGCCAACGTGGGTGGGAGTCCCTTTGGCTTCTGCTGCCGCGACCGCTGCCTTCAACAGGCCCCAATCGGCGCAGGGCGCAAAGTTGACTTCTTTGAAAATCCCTAAGGAAGGCGTCGAAATACTGGAGGCGGTCATGGCAATGATCACATCCCGCACTTTGACGCTGTCTTGCATGCCGCCACAGGATCCAATGCGGATCAGGGTCTGTGCGCCATAATCACGGATCAGCTCATTGGCATAGATCGACAGCGACGGCATACCCATGCCTGAACCATGAATGGTTACACGGTTGCCCTTCCACGTGCCGGTAAAGCCCAGCATGCCGCGCACTTCATTGACGCAGACGGCATTCTCAAGAAACGTCTCTGCCGCCCATTTCGCACGATAGGGATCGCCAGGCATAAGGACGGTTTCGGCGATGTCGCCGGGTTTGGCTCCGATATGAACTGTCATGGCTCGCTCCGATTAAACAGAGGGCCAGAATATCACTGCTTTACGCCTGCACAACGCCAAGTCTTCGTATTGCCAAAAATACTCTCGCCGAAGGCAAAAGCCCCGGAGCTCAGGCTTCGGGGCTTTTTCAGTCTCGAGTTGCTTGGATTATTCAGCTGCGACAGCCTTGGGATCCACCAGCGCTACAACGTCCATCATGATCGTGTTCAGCTCGAAATCCTTGGGCGTGTAAACCCGCGCCACACCCATGGCGCGCAGGCGCTCGGCGTCATCGTCGGGAATGATACCACCCACAATCACCGGAACATCGCCAAGCCCGGCTTCGCGCATGCGGTTCATCATGTCTTGGACCAACGGGATATGGCTACCCGACAGGATCGACAGACCTACGACATGCGCCTTGGTCTCGATGGCCGAAGCCACGATTTCTTCCGGGGTCAGGCGAATGCCGTCGTATTCGATGTCCATGCCGCAATCGCGGGCGCGAAAGGCAATCTGCTCTGACCCGTTAGAGTGACCATCAAGGCCGGGTTTACCGATCACAAACTTGAGACGACGGCCCAGACGATCAGACACGGCGTCCACGGCATCACGAATGTCATCAAGGCCTTCGGTCTTGTTCGAGGGCGAAGCCGACACGCCGGTTGGTCCCCGATATTCCCCGTGAATGGTGCGCATCTGCGCGGCCCATTCACCGGTGGTGACTCCGGCCTTGGCTGCCGCGATTGAGGCGGGCATGACATTTTCCCCTGCCTTGGCAGCCGCGCGCAGATGCGCAAGGGCCTTTTCCACCGCATCATTATCGCGCTCGTCGCGCCATGCGTTCAGGCGGTCAATCTGCTCCTGTTCCACGGCAGGGTCCACAACCATGATACCGCCATCGCCCGTCATCAACGGCGAGGCTTCGCCTTGCTGGTACTTGTTCACGCCAACCACAACGGTTTCGCCTGCCTCGATACGGTTCAGACGTTCGGCATTTGATTCCACCAGACGCGCCTTCATATAGTCGATCGCGCCAATGGCGCCGCCCATGGAGCCAAGGTTGGCCAACTCGTGACGCGCACCCTCTTTCAGCTCTTCCACCTTGCGATCAACGGCCGGGTTGCCATCGAACAGGTCGTCATATTCCAAGAGGTCGGTTTCAAAGGCCATGATCTGCTGCATGCGCATGGACCACTGTTGATCCCATGGCCGCGGCAGGCCAAGCGCTTCGTTCCATGCAGGCAGCTGGACAGCGCGCGCGCGAGCCTTTTTCGACAGCGTCACGGCCAGCATCTCGATCAGGATGCGGTAGACGTTGTTCTCCGGCTGCTGTTCGGTCAATCCCAGCGAGTTCACCTGCACGCCATAGCGGAAGCGGCGGTGTTTCGGGTCCGTGACGCCATAGCGTTCCTGACAGATTTCATCCCACAGATCGACAAAAGCGCGCATCTTGCACATCTCGGTGACAAACCGGATGCCCGCGTTCACAAAGAACGAAATCCGCGCCACCATCGGGCCAAAATCTTCGGCAGGAACCCGCGGTTTCAATTCGTCCAGAACCGCAATCCCGGTGGCCAGCGCAAAGGCCAGTTCCTGCTCGGGCGTCGCACCGGCCTCTTGCAGGTGATAGGAACAGACGTTCATCGGGTTCCATTTCGGCACGTTGGTGTAGCAATACTCGGCCACATCCGCGATCATCTTGAGCGAGGGTTTCGGCGGGCAGATATAGGTGCCGCGGCTCAGGTATTCCTTGATCAGGTCGTTCTGAACTGTGCCCTGCAGCTTGGAAACATCCGCGCCCTGTTCCTCGGCTGCCGCAATGTACAGCGACAGCAGCCAGGGGGCCGTGGCGTTGATCGTCATCGAGGTGTTCATCTGATCCAGGGGGATCTGATCGAACAAGGTGCGCATATCACCCAGGTGGCAGACGGGCACACCGACCTTGCCCACTTCACCCCGGCTCAGAACATGATCGCTGTCATAGCCTGTCTGGGTTGGCAGATCGAAAGCCACAGACAGACCCGTCTGACCTTTTTCCAGATTTGACCGATACAGCGCGTTTGAGGCCTTTGCGGTCGAGTGGCCAGCGTAGGTCCGGATCAGCCAGGGGCGGTCTTTCTGCGTCTGCGACATGGGTGTCCTCGTGAATCGGTTGGGCAATTTTGTTGCGTCAGAGCGTAGATATGCGAAATATCATGTGCAAGTCAATTCGCTGCGTCGCGGCGTATTTCTTTTGCAGGCACAGCATATCGCATGGCAACGCTCGAAGAAAAGCCAAAGACGCGCTTCAGCGGTCTCAGGTTTTCGGTCTCACCGGCCACAAAGCTTCGCAACCGCATCAACCTGCTCTGCGGAAAACCCGCGTTCGACCGTTATGGATGTCATACGAAGCCCCGTATTGCGGTGGTCATTACACTTTTATATTTACCCGGCACGCCGCTCCTGCAAGGTTTGCATAATGACATCGACGGTCGAACTCCCTCTGTGGCTCTTTGTGCTGATCCTGCTGTTCGCGGCGGTGACGGCCGCCAGCCACCTGTTGTTCCCTTCGGTGCGCTGGTTCTTCCGTCGGCGCATGGAACGCGCGGTCAAACGGCTCAACCAACGGCTAGAGCGCCCGATTGAGCCGTTCAAGCTGGCCCGACGTCACGACATGATCCAGCGCCTGATGTATTCGCCCGAGGTCACCGCCGCGATTGTGGAACACGCCCGCGAAGAGGGCATCCCCGAAAATGTCGCTTTTGAAGAGGCTAAGTCTTATGCGCGCGAGATCGTGCCGTCGTTCAGCGCCTCAGCTTACTTCGGTTTTGCCATTCGCGCTGCCAAGATGCTCAGCCGTGCGCTGTATCGCGTCCGCCTGGCCCATTTCGATGAACGCGGATTGCAGAATATCCCGCGGGATTCAACCGTCGTCTTTGTCATGAACCACCGCTCGAACATGGACTATGTGTTGGTGACCTATCTTGCGGCTGAGCGCTCTGCGCTGGCTTATGCCGTCGGAGAGTGGGCGCGGGTCTGGCCCTTGTCGCGCCTGATCAAGGCCATGGGGGCCTACTTTATCCGGCGCAAATCCCGCAATGCCCTTTATCGCAAGGTGCTGGCGCGCTACGTCCGCCTGGCCACTGACGGCGGTGTCACGCAGGCGATGTTTCCCGAGGGTGGCTTATCCCTCGACGGATCCCCTCAACCACCCAAACTGGGTTTGCTGAAATACATTACCGACGGATTTGACCCAGAGACCCGCGATGTGGTCTTTGTGCCCGTCGCCCTGAACTATGACCGCGTGCTCGAAGACCGCATTCTGCTTGAGGCTCTGGCTCGGGGTGGGCGTGGGTTTCGTGCACGGATCAACGTCATCGTTGGCTTTCTGACCAAACAGATTTGGCTGCGTCTGCGTGGCCGCTATCACAAGTTTGGGTATGCCGCCGTCAGCTTTGGCCACCCCTTGTCCTTGACCGAGTTCAGCGCTGGGTCCAAGGGCGACGTGACAAAATCTCTGGCTCGTGAACTGATGCGCCGTATCGAAAGCGTCGTTCCAGTGCTGCCAGTGCCCATGATCGCGGCAATAATCGAAGGCGCGGACAAGCCGATTTCCCGTGCCGCCATTGAAGCCCAGTTTGCTACCTGGATTGTGAAGCTCGATCAGGCCCACATCCACCTGCCGCGCGATGATCTGAGCTACGCCACCGAGGTTGGTCTGAGGACTCTGATGGAGCGGCGTATCATTGCCAAAGATATGGGGTATTACGCGCCAAACCCGGAGCAATCCGACGCGTTGGCTTTCTACGCGAATTCGATCCGGCATCTGTTGCGCTGATTTTGCAACTGCAGAAAGTTTTTCTGCGTTTGCAGAGTCATAAAATTACAAAATGCCTCCAATTGTGGTTGCATTATTACAAGGCCGCCAATATCACAACATCAGACGCGCGATTCTGCATCGCGGCAAAACCCGTAACAAAAGGAGACGAAAATGGCTCTGGATACCGAAATTGCCATCGCCCCCTACGAGGCGCCCGAGAAAGACCTGTATGAAGTCGGCGAAATGCCGCCCCTGGGGTATGTGCCCAAGAAAATGTATGCATGGGCGATCCGCCGCGACCGCCATGGCGAGCCCGAGCAGTCGTTCCAACAAGAGGTGGTCGACACCTGGGACATCGACAGCCACGAAGTGTTGGTGCTCGTGATGGCCGCAGGCGTGAACTACAACGGTGTCTGGGCGGGCCTCGGTCAGCCGATCTCGCCGTTTGACGTGCACGGTCAGGATTTCCATATTGCCGGCTCCGATGCCTCGGGCATCGTCTGGAAAGTGGGCGACAAGGTCAAAAACTGGAAAGTGGGCGACGAGGTCGTGATCCACTGTAACCAGGACGATGGTGACGACGAAGAATGTAACGGCGGTGATCCGATGTTCTCGCCGACCCAGCGTATCTGGGGTTACGAGACCGGGGATGGCTCGTTCGCTCAGTTCACCAAGGTACAGGCCCAGCAGCTGATGCCGCGCCCCAAACACCTGACTTGGGAAGAGGCAGCCTGCTACACCCTGACGCTCGCCACCGCATACCGCATGCTGTTTGGCCACCACCCGCATGAACTGCGTCCGGGTCAGAACGTTCTGGTTTGGGGCGCCTCGGGCGGTCTGGGGTCCTACGCGATCCAGCTGGCCAACACCGCAGGCGCCAACGCGATTGGTGTGATCTCGGACGAAAGCAAACGCCAGTTCGTGATGGATCAAGGCGCCAAAGGCGTCATCAACCGCAAGGACTTTGACTGCTGGGGGCAACTGCCCACCGTGAACTCGCCAGAGTATAACGCCTGGCTGAAAGAGGCACGAAAGTTCGGCAAGGCGATCTGGGACATCACCGGCAAAGGCGTCAGCGTTGACATGGTGTTCGAACACCCTGGCGAAGCGACTTTCCCGGTTTCGACCCTGGTCGTGAAAAAGGGCGGCATCGTTGTGATCTGCGCGGGCACCTCGGGATTCAACACCACCTTTGACGTGCGCTACATGTGGATGCACCAAAAGCGTCTGCAGGGGTCGCACTTTGCCAACCTGAAGCAGGCCGCCAGCGCCAATCGCCTGATGTGCGAACGTCGTCTTGATCCCTGCATGTCCGAAGTGTTCGCCTGGGACGAGATTCCCGCCGCGCACACCAAGATGCTGCGCAACGAGCACAAGCCCGGCAACATGGCAGTGCTGGTTCAGGCCCCCAAAACCGGCCTGCGCACCGTCGAGGACGTGCTCGAAGCCGGTAAATGAATCGTTAACGGGCGCTTAACGCTTCCGAAAGGTTAACGACCGAATCACCCGCGAATCCACACCGGATTTGCGGGTGTTTTCTTTGTTTTCAGGTGTTTTCTTGTGTTTCAGACCCTTGCCGGGACACCCCCTCGCTATTTTAGGGGAGGGTAATTGTGCGAATTTATGAATAAAAGACACTCGTGCTATACTTGTATTAACCTTTCATTAACCACTGAAAACGAGAGTTAATATGAAATATGATTGGATACTCGACGTTCTCTCTGATCTGAAGACTTTTGCACAGTCAAACGACCTCAAGGTTCTGGCAGATCAGCTGGAAGAAACCCGACAGGTCGCCGCGATCGAAATCGTCAGTGTCTCCGATATGACGGGTTTGGTGGCTCATGGGGATGATCGCACGGCGGGAAGTTATTCTGGAAGCACTCGGGCAAGCGCACGAGCTTGAGGCGCTTCAGGACTCTATCGTAAGGCTTCGCGATCATTTTCGTGTCGATCACCTTGTCTATCATTGGGTCAGCTCTAACGGAGAGCAATACGGCTGCGGCACCTATCCCGACGCTTGGGTGCAGCGCTATCTCGACAAGGATTATCTGCGCGTCGATCCCGTCATAATTGGCTGTTTTCAAAGGTTTCATCCCGTGGATTGGAAGCGTTTGGACTGGTCGTCCAAGGCCGCCCGCGGGTTTCAGGCCGATGCCATTGCGCATGGTATCGGCAATCAGGGGTTCTCGGTGCCGATCCGCGGTCCTATCGGACAGTTTGCCCTCTTCACGGCGAGCCATCATTGCTCGGACGAAGACTGGGCCCGGTTCACTGCCAGCAATCGCCGTGACCTGATCCTGATCGCCCATGAGTTCAATCAAAAAGCGCTCGAACTCGAACCCGGTCGCAGCCAGGAACAATCCCGCGCGCTATCCCCGCGTGAGATCGATGCAATGACACTCGTGGCCATGGGATACAGCCGGGCGCAGATCGCCGATACCTTGTCGATTTCCGAGCACACTTTGCGGGTCTATATCGAGTCCGCGCGTTCGAAATTGGGGGCGCTCAACACAACCCATGCGGTAGCAAAGGCACTCAGCAGGGGGCTGATCGTGGTCTGAAATGGTTAACGGTCGTACGGGCCGTTAGGAGCCGATTAACTCTGCCTGACTAGCACTTTCCCTGTTTCAAACGGGAAGAGATGCCAGAATGATCCGTTACATTTATGCCAACGACCTCCACCAGTACCCCAAGCTGCGCCGCTCGATGTTTCATGACAGGGCGGATCAGTTCAAAATCCGCCTGGGCTGGGAGGTCCAGGTGGACGACCAGGGTGAAGAGCACGACGAATATGACGCCCTGAATCCGCTGTATGTCATCTGGGAAAAACCCGATGGAACCCATGGCGGGTCCATGCGGCTTTTGCCCACGACTGGCCCCTGCATGGTTAACGACCACTTTCTGGACCTTACCGATGGTGTTCGTATTTCCAGCCCTCTGATTTGGGAGTGCACCCGTTTCTGCCTTGCCCGCGATGCCGAGCCACGCACCGCAGCCGCGCTGATGCTGGCGGGCGGCGAGGTCATGACCGGATTTGGGGTCGAGCACTATGTTGGCGTGTTTGACGCACGCATGGTTCGGATTTACCGCATGATTGGCTCCTCCCCCGAGGTGCTGGGCAGTGTTGGTGAGGGGCGCGACCGGATCAGCGTCGGCCTCTGGAGCTTCTCTGACGAAGCGCGCAAAGCCGTGGGCGAGCGGGCGGGCATCCCGCTGGAAACCTCGCGCCTGTGGTTTGATATGGCCTTTGGTGGCGGGGCTTCCTCGGACGTCACTCCGCAAGTTGCGCAAAGCGCCTAAAAGCACATGGCGCTTCCCTTGGGGCGGTTGTAGGGTCGCCCCATGGACAGCGCGCTCACCCTTTCCCAAGACCAGGCTGCGGCCTTTGATAACATCACCGAGATGCTGCGTGCGGCCGGTGTGAACCTCGAAGACAGCCTTCTGACACCACCGCGTGACGGCAAATCTTCGGTGGCTGCGGTCGTTGGCAAGGCCGGATCAGGCAAAACGCTTTTGCTGGCCGAATTGGTGAAAGACCTCGAAGCCGCGGGTGTGCATATTGTTTCCGGTGATTACGAAGGCAAACGCACCAAGGATCGGCGCACCCTTGCCATCCTCGCCCCCACCAACAAGGCTGCCAGTGTTCTGCGTATGCGCGGCGTGCCCGCCACCACGATCCACCGCATTCTTTACACGCCAGTTTATGACCCCGAGTACGAACGTATCGCCGAGTGGCTTGCAGGGCAGGGGGATCGCCCCGAGATCGAGGGGCTGACAGAAGAGGCGCTGAACCGCGCTTTTGCATTCTATCAGACTCACAAATCCATTCCCGGTGCCCTGGCGGCGGCAGGGCTGCGCGGGTCGGATTTCATCACAGGATGGAAACGCCGTGACGAGCCGTTGGATATTGGCTTTGTCGACGAGGGGTCCATGCTCGATGATCGCCAATACGAGGACCTTAAGGAAATCTTCCCCACGCTCCTGTTGTTCGGTGATCCGGCTCAGCTGGCCCCGGTGAACCAATCCGGCGCCATGATTTTTGACACCATGCCGGAACAGTCCAAGTTCGAACTGCACCGCATCCACCGTCAGGATGCCGACAACCCGATCCTCGATCTCGCCCATGCGCTGGCTGATCCGCAGCTTGATTTTCACAGCTTCGAACAGATGGTTGAAGAAACCGCCAAACGGGATGACCGGGTGATCTGGGGACAGCGGGTCGAGGTCGACCTGATGGCGCGCAGCCCTGTGCTGGTCTGGCGCAATGCCACCCGCATTCGTTTGATCAACGCTTTTCGCGCCGTCTATGACGCGCCCGAAGACAGAATGCTCGAAGGCGAGCCACTGATCTGTGACGGCATCGAATTGCCTCTCAAGCACCGCAAAAAGCGTCTCGACCTCGAGGCGCGCGGTCTGATCAAGGGCGCGCAGGTGATCTACCTTGGCCCCGGCCGCAAACCCGGATTCTCTCGCCTGCATGTGATCGGCGCCGAAGATCCACAGGTCTCGGCGGCCTCTATCGTCAAGATCGAGAAACCGGATGAGGAAGAACCCTTTATCCCCTTTGCCGCCCGCATGGGGGCCACGTTTCTGCATGGTGCTGCCGTGACCATCCACAAGGCCCAGGGCTCCCAGTGGGAGGATGTTCAGGTCTTTGCTCCCGATCTTTATGTCGCGGCCAAAATGGGTCGGGTCGAAGCCGGGCAACCGCTTTGGAAACGATTGGCCTATGTGGCGATCACCCGGGCCCAGGAACGTTTGCATTGGGTGGTGCGCAACCGGCTGTCGCGCCCATCAGGGCCACTGCGTGTCGATGATTTGCAGGTCGCGCCCGCGCCTTTGAAGCTTGAGGAGGAAATTCAGTGACATCCATCATCATCACAGGGGCCAGCTCGGGTATCGGCGAAGCCACTGCGCGCGCTTTTCTGGATGCAGGTTGGACCGTGGGCCTTATTGCGCGCCGTGCGGACAGGCTCCAGGCCGTGGCCGATGGGCACGAACGCGCGATCTGTCTGCCCGGCGATGTCACGGACCCTGCGGCCATGGCCCAAGCCTTTGACCGTTTCGCCGAACACACCGGACGGCTTGATGCCCTGTTCAACAACGCTGGTATGTTTGGGGTGCCGGGGCCGATTGACGAGGTGCCGCTGGACAGCTTCGAAGAGGTGTTGAACGTCAACATCCGGGGCATGTTCATCTGTGCGCAACTGGCCTTTAAACAGATGCGCCATCAGTCGCCTCAGGGCGGCAGGATCATCAACAACGGTTCGCTCTCGGCGCATAATCCGCGTCCGGGGTCGATCAGCTACACCACGTCCAAGCATGCCATCACCGGGATGACGCGGACTTTGTCGCTCGACGGGCGGGCCTTTGACATTGCTTGCGGTCAGATTGACATCGGCAATGCGGAAACCGATATGGTGCGCGATCTCAATGCCCGACTGATCGCAGATGGCAGCCCACCGAACCCGACAATGGATGTACAAGACGCTGCGCGGTCCGTGCTGCACATGGCGCAAATGCCGCTAACGTCGAATGTGCAATTCATGACCGTGATGGCAACAAAAATGCCTTACATCGGGCGCGGATAATCGCGACTTACCCGCCCTGGCGTATGAACTGGAAGGCTGCCGAAGCTCCCCAGCCTGCAATGATTGCAATGGCCAGCGACAAGAAGCCATAGGCCAATGGCTGTTGGCGTGACAGGTTGAAAAGCCAACGCTCCAACCCAACCTTGCGCACGTCGATGGTGGTTTCATAGTGCGACACCACCTCGCCACCTCGGGTGAGGAATATCCGGGTAGAGTAATCGCCTTCGGTCAGGTTCGCAGGCAGCTTGATCGAGGTGCGGAATAGGGTCTGCTGATCCACATCCACGGCGCCTTCCAGCATCTGATACAGCCCGTTGTCAGTGCGAATGCGTACCACCGCGTCCGAGAACCGCTGTGCGTTCTGTACGTCCATCGGAGCACCGACCGAACGGATCAACCGCGAGATAGACACCTTGTGGCGCAGGTCTTCCACATGGCTCATGATCTCGTCAAAGGGACCGCTGGTGGCCACGGCATAAAAGCTGGGGGCAAGATCGACATCGACGCTTTCGGTGTTGACCCAAATGCCCAGCTTTTTGGACTTCTTGCGCACTGTGACCGGCTGAGAGGGGCCGGAAATCGCCACAACAACCTCAAGCGGCGGCGAAGACTGAATCTGTTCTTCGCGTTTGACAGCGCCGAACAACAGGATTTCCGAGCCATCGAAATTCGCGGTGATGGCGATGCGGTTCTGGCTCATGCCCAGCACGACCTCTTCCGCCATCAGCGGGCTGGCGAGGAATAGGATCAGGGCGAACAGACGTGCCATCATCTTAATGCCCTCCTGCCGCGCCAAGCGAATACAGCTCGGTTGGCATCAACAGAAGATCCAGCGCCAGTTTACCGCAAACCACCAGCACCATCAGCGCCAGCAGGACGCGCAACTGTTCGGCCTTGAGACGGGTGCCAATGCGTGTGCCGATCTGTGCGCCGATCACGCCCCCTATCAGCAACAAAACCGCCAGCGCCATGTCCACCGTGTAGTTCGTTGTGGCATGCAACAGCGTGGTAAAGGCGGTGACAAAAATGATCTGGAACAGCGACGTGCCAACCACAACCTTGGTCGGCATGCCCAAGAGATAGATCATCGCGGGCACCATGATAAAACCGCCGCCCACGCCCATGATCGCCGCCAGCACACCGACGCACAGACCAACCAGCAACGGTGGGATGACCGAGATGTAAAGGCCGGAAACCCGGAACCGCATCTTGAACGGCAACCCGTGAATCCAGTTGTGGTTCTTGCGTTTTCCGGTCGGAGCGTTGCGTTTTGCGCGCCGGATGGCGTTCAGGCTCTCGATGAACATCAATCCGCCGATGACGCCCAGGAATACGACATAGCAAAGCTTGACCAACAGATCGACCTGGCCCAGCGATTTCAGGTAGTTGAACAGCAAAACCCCCAGTGCTGCCCCGACGAGTCCCCCGATCAGCAGCACCACGCCCATCTTGAGATCGACGGTCTTTCGCCTGAGATGCGCTAACACGCCGGAGAAGGACGAGGCGACAATCTGGTTGGCTTCGGTCGCAACGGCCACGGCGGGGGGGATGCCGATAAAGAACAAAAGCGGCGTCATCAGAAAGCCGCCGCCGACACCAAACATTCCCGACAGGATCCCCACGATTCCGCCCAGCCCCAGAAGGAGAAAGGCATTCACGGAGACTTCGGCAATCGGGAGGTATATCTGCATGTCCTCCTTTAGCGTGTCGCAATGCAGCATTGCAACCTGTCCGACCGGGCTGGACAGCTGAAAAAGGACCGTTTGGACTTAGAAAGCTCGGAAAACTGGCTTCGGGAGACCATTTAGGAAGTTAAGACACCCCTTGGGCCCGCCTAACCCCATGGGGCTATAGCTCAGAAGGTGCGTTCGGCAACCCGAAGGTTGCCGAAACAGAATCAGCGCTCTTTGACGTAGGGCTCGCCACCTGCGCGGGGCGGGATTGCCTTGCCGACAAACCCGGCGAGGATGACAACCGTCAGTACATAGGGCAACGCGCCCAGCACCTGTACCTGCACCTTGATCCCGATGACGGTCTCGATCAGGTCGGGGCGCAGTTCCAGCGCCTGGAACAGACCGAACAACAATGTTGCCCATAGCGCATACCAGGGTCGCCATTTGGCAAAGATCAGAGCCGCCAGCGCGATATAGCCGCGGCCTGCGGTCATATCCTTGACGAACCCGGCCTGCAGGGCGGTGGCCAGATAGGCACCGGCAAGACCACAGAGTACGCCACAGATCATCACCGCCGCATAGCGCAGGCCCACCACCGAAACACCGGCCGTGTCGACCGAGGCCGGGTTTTCGCCCACGGCGCGCAGCCGCAGCCCGAACCGGGTGCGGAACAGCACCCACCATGTGATCGGCACCAGCGCAAAGGCGATGTAAACCAGGATCGGGTGACCCGAAATCAGCTCGTAATACAGCGGTCCAAAGAATGGCACGCCCTGAAGGCTCTCGGCAAAGGGCAGGGTGATCGGCTCAAAACGTGCAGCACCCACCAACTGTGGCGTTCGGCCACCCTGTTTGAACCAGTCCTGCGCGATCAGCACGGTCATACCGCCCGCGAGCATGGTGATCGCCAACCCCGAGATCAGCTGATTGCCCCGGAACGTGATCGAGGCCAGCCCGTGTATGCCCGACAAAACCAGCGAGACGCCGACCCCTGCCAGCAAACCCAGCCAGACTGACCCGGTGCTATAGGCAAAAGCCGCCGAGAAAAACGCCGCTGCCAGCATCTTGCCTTCCAGGCCGATGTCGAAAATCCCGGCGCGTTCAGAGTATAGCCCCGCCAGACAGGCCAGCAAAAGCGGCGTGGCCAGCCGGACCGTGGTGTCCAAAAGTTGCAGAAGGGTCAGGAAATCCATCAGGCGTCTCCCTTCTTGCGCAACGCGAGGAACAGTTTCTCAAGCGGCATGCGCACCATATTGTCGAGCGCCCCGGTGAACAGGATCACCAGCGCCTGAATGACCACGATCAACTCGCGGGGAATATTCGTCCACAATGCCAGTTCCGCACCGCCCTGATAGAGAAAGCCGAACAGGATCGCGGCGAGGAATACGCCAAACGGATGGCTGCGCCCCATCAGCGCCACGGCAATCCCGATAAAGCCTGCGCCCTCGGTCGAGTTCAGCACCAGCCGCTCGCTTTCGCCCATGGTGGTGTTGACCGACATCAGGCCCGCCAGAGCACCCGAGATCAGCATCGAGATTACGGTGATCCGCACCGGTGAAATACCGGCGTATTTCGCGCCGCTTTCCGAATGCCCAAAGGCGCGGATTTCATAGCCCAGCTTGGTGCGCCAGATCAGGAACCAGACCAGCACGCAGGCCGCCAGCGCGATAAAGAACGTGACGTTCGCAGGCGCGCCGCGGAACATGATGGTCTCAGCGGTCGAGAACATGTCGCGGAACGACGGCAGGTGCGTGGCATCCGGAAAGGTCTTGGTCGCCGGGTCCATGGACCGAGGCGGGCGCAGCACGTTCACCAGGAAATAGTTCAGCACTGCGGCGGCGATAAAGTTGAACATGATCGTGGTGATCACGATATGGCTGCCGCGCTTGGCCTGCAGATAGGCCGGGATCAGCGCCCAGAGCGCCCCGAACATGGCCGCCCCCAGGCTCGCCCCGATCAGCGCCAGCGACCAATGTGGCCACGGGATGAACAGGCACACATAGGCCACGCCCAGTCCCCCCAGCATCGCCTGACCTTCGCCGCCGATGTTGAACATCCGCGCGTGAAACGCCACGGCGACGGCCAGCCCTGTGAACATGAAGTTTGTGGCGTAATAGAGCGTGTACCCCCAGCCGGAGGATCGCATCAGCGCGCCATCCACCATCAGCTTGAACGCCGCCCAGGGGTTCTCTCCGATTGCCAGAATGACCAGCGCTGACAGGATGGCTGCCAGAAACAGCGAGATCAGCGGGATCAGGACGATATCCGCCCAATGTGGCATCTTTTCCATGTTATGCGCCCCCCCGCTCTTCGTCTTGCAAGGCAAATTGTTGGTCCACGACCTTGGCTGCATCCGCCGCAGGTTCCTGCGTCACGCCCGCCATCAGCAGGCCCAGCTCTTTCTCGTTGGTTTGGTCGGGCACGCGTTCACCCATGATGTGCCCATCGAACATCACCGCGATACGGTCGCTCAGCGACAGGATTTCGTCCAGTTCCACACTCACCAACAGGATCGCCTTGCCCTGATCGCGCAGCGCAATGATCTGCTGGTGTATGAATTCGATGGCGCCGATATCGACACCGCGCGTGGGTTGGCCGATCAGCAACAGGTCCGGGTTGCGCTCGATCTCGCGCGCCAGGACGATCTTTTGCTGGTTGCCGCCGGAAAAGTTCTTGGCCGCCAGCTTGGGATGTGGCGGACGCACGTCGAAACGGTCCATCTTTTCCTGCGCAATCGCCTGAATCCCGGCGTTGTCCATCAGGATACCCGACTGGTACTCGGGATCGAGGTGATAGCCAAACACCACGTTCTCCCACGCGGTGTACTCCATGATCAACCCTTCGCGCTGGCGGTCTTCCGGCACATGGGCGATGCCTGCATGACGGCGCGATTGCCCGTCCGCACCCTTGCCCATCAGTGGAAGGGTCACGCCATTCATGCGGATGGTACCGGTGCCGTCGGCAAAGCCGCCCAGCACTTCCAGCAACTCTGACTGGCCATTGCCAGCAACGCCCGCGATGCCCAGTATCTCGCCCTTGCGTACGGTAAGGTCGATGCCCTTGACGCGCTCGACCCCTTTTTCGTCGATGACCCGCAGCCCTTCGACTTCCAGCACGACGTCGCCCGGAGTTGCGGGCTTCTTGTCAACACGCAGCAACACCTTGCGGCCCACCATCAGCTCGGCCAGATGTTCCGGGCTGGTCTCAGAGGTTTTGACCGTCGCGGTCATCTCGCCCCGGCGCATCACACTCACCGTGTTGGTGATTTCCATGATTTCACGCAGCTTGTGGGTGATCAGGATAATGGTTTTGCCTTCTTCCCGCAGGCGATCAAGAATGCGGAACAGCTGATCCGCCTCAGCCGGGGTCAGCACGCCCGTCGGTTCATCCAGGATCAGAATCTCGGCACGCCGATACAGCGCCTTGAGGATTTCGACACGTTGCTGGTGGCCGACGCTCAGGTTTTCGATCACCGCATCCGGATCAATGTTCAGCTCATACTCCTGCGCCAGATGCTTCAGCTCGCTGCGCGCCTTGGCCAGCGACGGGCGCAACAATGCACCGTCCTCGGCCCCAAGGATGATGTTTTCCAGAACCGTAAAGTTTTCGACCAGCTTGAAATGCTGGAATACCATGCCAATCCCGGCGGCAATCGCGGCCTGGCTGTCGGGAATGGCGGTCTTTTGACCTTTGATAAATATCTCGCCTTTGTCGGCCTTGTAGAAACCGTAGAGGATCGACATCAACGTCGACTTCCCGGCGCCGTTTTCTCCGATAATGCCGTGGATCGTACCCGGCTGGACAGAAATCGAGATATCCTTGTTGGCCTGGACAGGGCCAAAAGCCTTGGAGATACCTTTGAGCTCGATGGCAGGTGCGGTCATGCAGAATCTCCCTGATCGACAAAGCCGACCAGCCGCCTCAGGCGGCATTCATCGTCGATTTCAATAAAGTACTGGCCCTGTTGTTCCACCCCTTCCGGTGGCGCGAACGCAACCGTGGCAAGGAACGCGCGGCCTGTCTGGTTCAGGTTTACAACCCGGACAGTGCTTCCCGGCGATCTGTCTAAAAACATCGAAACATAGTCGATCAGTTCACCAACGTCCGACATCGGTCTGGGGAACATGGGGTCGGAATAGGTAAATGTATCGCCAATCGCGTCGCGCAAGGCGGCAGCACGAGCCTCGGCATCAGGTTCACACCAGGCGGCAAAAAACGGTTCTATGTATTTGTCTAGCATGGGCAATCCTGATCAGAGGGCCGAAACAGCAAAGGGCCGCGCCGCAATGGCACGGCCCTCGTTATTCAAACTCGGTTCTGATTAAAACTCGTGAACCGGGCAAGAGTCGTTGGTGTAGTAAGCAGTGACTTCCAGATCGCCTGCGATAATGGCGTCACGTGCTTTGTTCACGTCACGCTTCATCTCGGCCGAAATCAGCGACTCGTTGTGCTCGTCCAGCGCCCAGCCAACACCATCTTCGGCAAGACCCAGGGTGGTGAAGCCACCGGTGTCGAGGTTTTCACCATCCTTCATCGCGTTGTAAACGGCGACGTCCACGCGCTTCAGCATCGAGGTCAGAACCTTGCCCGAATGCAGGTGGTTCTGGTTGCTGTCCACGCCGATCGACAGGATACCTTCGTCGGCTGCGGTCTGCAGAACGCCAACGCCGGTACCACCAGCAGCGGCATAAACAACGTCAGCCCCTTGCGCGATCTGCGCCTTGGTCAGCTCCGAACCTTTCACCGGATCGTTCCAGGCCGCCGGCGTGGTGCCGGTCATGTTGGCAACGATTTTGATGTCCGGGTTCACAGCCTTGGCACCCTGTGCATAGCCACAGCCAAAGTGACGGATCAGCGGAATATCCATACCGCCGATAAAGCCAACGGTGCCGGTTTTTGACGCCATCGCCGCCAGCATACCTACCAGGTACGACCCCTGGTGCTCCTGAAAGTTGATCAGCTGCACGTTTGGCGGCACTTCGGGCATCCAGCCGTCAATGTTGACGAACTTGGTGTCCGGGTAATCCGGGGCCACAGCCTCAACCGGCGTGGCAAAGGCAAAGCCGGTGGTGATCACCGGGTTGGCGCCCGCTTCGGCGAAACGGCGCAGCGCCTGTTCGCGCTGGGCTTCCGACTGCAGTTCGATTTCCAGGAACGACTTGCCAAACTCACCGGCCCAACGTGTGGCACCGTTAAAGGCTGCTTCGTTGAACGATTTGTCGAACTTGCCGCCAAGGTCGAAAATCAGCGCCGGTTCAGCAAAGGCCGTGCCAGCAGTGACAGCCACAGCAGCCGCAGCGCCGAGAAGTTTCTTCATCAGGGTCATGTATCTCTCCCAAGTGGTTTCCGGGCCATTTTTGGTCTTAATGCCGGCCCGTCGGACTCATTGATCCAGTCAGATCATCTGCAAGTAAGGCCGCAGAGAGAGGGTAGGGTCAAGGGAGATTTGACGATTTGGTCAGGATTCTGCGATTTCGGCGCCTGACCCTAGGTCAGTGATTTGTGCATGAGCACCGCATCCACCGGTGGTCCCGAGGGGCGCGCGTAATACCCTTTGCGCAGGCCGGTTCGGTGCCAATCTTCCGACTCGTAAAGGTGGATGGCCAGCCTGTTGTCCGCTGCCACCTCCAGAAAGGCGCTGGTTGCACCGCGCCGACGCGCCTCGCCCTGAAAACCCTGCAGGCATCGACGCCCCAGACCCTGGCCCTGATGGTTCGGATGGGTGGCAATCGTGATCAATTCGACCTCGTCCACAATCACACGACCCAGGGCAAAGGCGTCTTGAAAAGACACCATAAAACAATGGGATGAGGCCAAAAGTGCTGTGAATTCCTCTGCCGACCATCCCCGCGATGCGGGAAAGGCGGCGGCATGGATCACCGCCAGCGCCTCGGGTGTCATGACAGGATCACGGGCGCGGGATCGCGCGGTGGCGCAGCGTCCGCGGCCTTGATGTACAGCGGCGCCGGGCGCGCTGTTTTTTCGCGTCGGGTCGCCGCGACTCGGGCGATATTTACGGCCAACCTGTCAGGGTCCGGCGGCAGAACAAGCCTTGGGCCATCGGTCGGGGCCTCGGGCTCCAGACTGGGCGTGCCACCGGGCGGGCAGGTGTAAACCTGTCCTCGCGGCGCCTCGACCCCGGCGATATGCGGGCCCTCAATATCCAGCGAGGTGGCCTCAAAACTCGATACCCCCACCGCAGGGACATCCAGCGCCAGCGCCAACCCCCGTGCCGCCGAGACCGAAATGCGAATCCCGGTGAAGTTTCCGGGGCCGACCCCTACGCCGATCACATTCAGATCATCCCAGGTCACGCCCGCTTCAGCCAGAACCTCTTCCAGCAGCGGCATCAACCGCTCGGCCTGACCCCGCGCCATCTCTTCGCTGCGCTGCACCAAAACCGTGTCGCCACGCATCAGGGCAGCCGCACAATGACGGGCCGAGGTATCAAACCCCAGTACCAAAAGTCCGGTGTCGCTCATCTGTCCTGTGCCTCGTTCAACTGGTCACGGCCCGAGCGCTCTGCCCGATCCAGCCCGTCTTCAATCCTGAGCCACGAATAACACGATCCCGCGTGGCAATGCAGCTGTGGCGGCAGGTCTTCAGCCTGATCCAGAACCCCCAACGGCACATAAACCTGACCCGGCAGGTAATCAAACCGCGCCATCAGCGGCGACCCGCACTCCGCGCAGTTCCACCGCGAGACTCCGGGGGTATGCGAAACGCCATCACCCTGATCCGGCGTTGCCATCAAGTCGTTTTCGCGAAACGCGGCAAAAGCCCCCACCGGACCGCCGGTCCAGCGGCGACAATCGTCACAATGGCAATAGGCCACAGTCAGCGGCGCAGTCCCGGAACGCAAAGAGACGGCGCCACAATAGCACCGTCCCGTAATCTCTTTGGGTGTGGTCGTCATGGCGCGGTGGCTCAAACGGCGACCGGGCGCACCTCGGTCACTTCCGGAATGTAATGGCGCAGCAGGTTCTCAATGCCCATTTTCAACGTCAGCGTCGACGATGGGCAGCCCGCACAGGCGCCTTGCATGTGCAGATACACAACGCCCCGGTCAAATCCGTGGAACGTGATGTCGCCACCGTCCTGCGCCACGGCAGGACGCACGCGGGTGTCCAGCAGCTCTTTGATCTGGCCGACAATTTCACCGTCTTCACCATGGTGTTCCGCGTGACCCGACGGCGCGCCGCCTTCGCCTGCCATCACCGGTTGGCCCGACTGGAAATGCTCCATGATCGCGCCAAGGATGGCTGGCTTGATGTGGTCCCATTCAACGTCATCGGCCTTGGTCACGGTGACAAAGTCCGTGCCAAAGAACACGCCCTTTACGCCCTTGACAGCGAAGATGCGCGTGGCCAGAGGCGAAGCTTCGGCCCCATCCGCCGTCGGAAAATCCGCAGTACCCATCTCCAGCACGGTCTGACCGGGCAGGAACTTCAGCGTCGCGGGGTTCGGTGTGGATTCGGTTTGAATAAACATTGGCGGACCTTTCTTGTCAGGAATGGATATGCGCCTCTGACCTCAAACTGTCAAGGTTTGGAATGATTCTAAACCTTTCAGTCGATACAGAACTTCCACGCCGCCGCCATGGCCTGCCGGTCTGCGGTGGTCGGCACAAGCTCCAGATCCAGGGGCCCGCCATCCACCGGCGCCACGCCAAAGGACAGGTGAATATCCTCTGCGCTTAACATCGCTGCGGCGATCTCATCGCTCAGTTCGGCCGTCAGGGTATAGTCCACATCCGTTTCCGACACCGTGACCGCGGTTGCGTCGATCTCAAAGTCCTGCTGGAATTCAAAGGCCTCCGGGTCCATGCCCACACCGGTGAAAAAGGACACATAACTCCCGTCCTCAAGGTATAGCTCAGAACTGGACATGCTCACCATCGGCGTGCCTCCACTGCAAAACAGCGTCACCCTCTCGGCAATATCATAGAGCTGGATCGGGCTTTGACGCTCAGACCGGGCAATGACGCCCTCGTCCTTGGCAAAAAGCGCAAAGGCGGCAAAGCCGGACGGGGTCACAAGATCATAGCCCGAGGCCTGCGTGCCATCGAGGTGAAACATCGAATGGCTGTCTTCTGCGCTGGCCACCACGAAGACCCGCGCATCAACGCCCATCTCCAGAATATAGGAAATCAACTGACCGGATATCGCCTGGGCCGAGTCACCGTCGATCACCTTGCCCGGCGCCTGAAAACGGTGGAACCCCAGCAGGCTGCCCTTGCCCATGATCCGGTTGACGCCCCCCATAAAGGCGTAGGCACAGGCGCTTTCACAACGCCCGCCTTGCGGATAGTCATCAGCCCCGTGCATATCCAGAGAGCCGTCCGAGGTGCGGAACCACCCTTCGCTGCTACCGACATGGGTGGTCCATTCCCAATCGCGCAACAGGCGACCCAATTTCAGGGCCTCGGCCAGATTGCCGCCAGGACTGTTGAGGATCAGCCGCGCGCCCTCAACACCTTCTTCCTCGACATAAGCCTCAAACCGCTCGGTCAATCCCTTTTCGATGGGCCCTTCAAACAGCACAAAGCAGGTGGCTGCACTGCCCCGCAAACAGGTGAAATCGAGAAAGGATTGCGCGCTGCCGCGCGTACTCAGCCCCAGCGTACAAAGCACGACAAGAGCAGCCAGGCGCAGCATATCAGGTGATCGCTTCCAGCCGTTCCTTGGACAAATCTCCCGGAACAATCGTGATCGGGATCGGCAGGCTGCCCGAGTTGCGTGACATCTGTGTCACCAGCGGGCCGGGACCCTTCTTGTCGTCACCGGCACCCAGGACCAGAACGCCAATCTCGGCATCTTCCCGGATTTGCGCCAGGATTTCGGTCACGGGTTCGCCCTCGCGGATTGCCAGCTCGGGGTCGACCCCCTGCTTGTCCCGCATCCACTTGGCGAAGACTTCGAAATGCGCCACGATCCTCTCGCGGGCCTCTTCGCGCATGATGTCTCCGACACCAATCCAGTGGTTGAATTCATCTGGTGGGATTACCGACAGGATTTGCACGCCCCCCTGCGTATGCGCCGCCCGCATCGCGGCAAAACGCATGGCATTCAGGCATTCACGGCTATCGTCCAACACGACAAGAAACTTACGCATCAGGGTCCTCCATTGCTTGACGACAATGGCGGGAAGCTGGGGCCAGAGCAAGGGCCGAATTGGGTGCCCCCTACTTTTCCGACAGTGCCCAGTCCCAATACATCTCGCGCGCCCGGCGGGTCACGGGACCCACCTGATACTGACGATCATCAAAGGCCGTGACCGGTGTCACCTTGGCCATATTCCCCGACAGGAACACCTCGTCCGCCGCTGCGAAATCTTCGAAACTCAGCACGGTTTCATGCACGGCCATGCCGTCGTCACGCATGTTTTTCAGGTGTCGCGCGCGGGTGATCCCGGCGAGGAACGTGCCATTCGCGATGGGGGTAAAGACTTCGCCATCCTTGACCATAAACACATTCGCTGTCGCGGTTTCGGCCACGTTGCCCATGGCATCTGCCACCAGCGCGTTGCCAAACCCCTTGCTGCGGGCCTCCACCAACATGCGGGCATTGTTGGGGTACAGGCACCCTGCCTTGGCGTTGACCACCGCATCCTCCAGAACCGGGCGGCGGAACCGCGTGCGCGTCAACGTGGTCGAGGCATCGGACGTCGCCATGGGGATCGCCTCGAGACAAATGGCAAAGCCGGTTTCCTCGCGCGATGGCGCAATGGCGCTCGTCTCCATGTTGGCATCAATGCCCCAGTACATCGGGCGGATATAGACGGCCTCATCAGGAGCAAACATCTTCAACCCTTCGCGGGTGATCTCCAGCATGTCCTCAACCGCCATGGTGGCCCGCATCATCAGCGCTTCGGCCGACCGGTTGACCCGCGCCAGATGCGGCTCGAGATCCGGCGTCATGCCCTCAAAGCAACGCGCCCCGTCAAACACGGTGGTGCCCAGCCAGCTGCCATGATCTGCCGCGCGCATGACCGGTACGTCACCGTCATGCCAAGTGCCGTTGAAATAGGTCTTCACAGTCTTGCTGACAGCCATGTCTTTCCCCTCATACTCGCATACGCCGGGATGCTAGTCCTGCCTTTGGACAAGGTCCATCCCAAATGAACACCCCCGGCTGCGGGGACAACCGGGGGTGTAGGGACAGGGTTTGCAAAGCGACTTGCGGACAAGGCTTTCCAGTTTTAGCCGATCAGGCCGCCATCTTCGCGACGGATCGCAAACACACCGGAACGCGGCACACTGGTACCGCCGCGCGGAAAGTGCGAATTGCCTTTTTCGCCCGGGTGCTGGATGCCCACAAACATGGTGCGACGATCCGGCGACCAGCAGATCCCGGTGACTTCGCACTCTTTCGGACCCACCAGAAAGCGGCGGATTTCGCCGGTCACAGTGTCACCGCAGAGCATCTGGTTGTTGCCCATCCCGGCAAAGTCACCCTCGTTCGAGTATTTGCCATCGGTCTGGATCCACAACAGGCCAGTCTGGTCAAAGGCCATCCCGTCGGGCGCGTTGAACATGTTGCCCGCGTTGATGTTTTCCGACCCGGCATAGGCGTCCGAATGTACCTCGGGGTTTCCGGCCAGCGCAAACAGGTCCCAGGCAAAGCCTGTGGCGGTGTGATCTTCGTTGTCCGGCATCCAGCGGGCGATCTGGCCATAGTTGTTGCCAACCCGCGGGTTTGGTCCGTTGACCGAGGTGTCATCCCCTCCGGCGTTCGGCTTTTTGCCGCGGTTCTTGTTGTTGGTCAGCGCCACATGCACTTCTGCCCGGGTCGGGTTCACCGCCACCCACTCGGGGCGGTCCATGGTGGTTGCGCCCACTTTCGACGCCGCCTGACGGGTGTGGATGCGGATCTCTGCATCGCTCATGCCGGTGGTATCCGGGGTCAGCGCCAGCCACTCGCCGCGCATGTCGTCGTGGAACTTGGCGACAAACAGATCACCCTCGGCCAAAAGGTCCGAGTTATCGCCTGTGGCCGAATAGATGCCCGCCGAGACGAACTTGTACAGGAACTCACCGCGCTCATCGTCACCCAGATAGACAACAGCCTTGCCGTTGGCCGCGATCACCACCGCCGCATTCTCATGCTTGAAACGGCCCAGAGCGGTGCGCTTTTTCGGGGTGGCCGTGGGATCAAACGGGTCGATCTCAACCACGTACCCGGCGCGGTTCGGCTCATTGGGGTTCTTGGCCACGTCAAAGCGGTCATCCACCTTGGCCCAGCCATAGCCCCAGTCCTTCGACGACACGCCATAACGCTTCAACTCGGCGCTGACCTCGTGGGCTTCGTCCGCAGCCGAGAAATACCCGTTAAAGTTCTCTTCGCAGGTCAGGTAAGTGCCCCAGGGGGTCTCGCCGTTGCCGCAGTTGTTCCAGGTGCCAAGAGATTTGGTGCCGGATGGGTCAGCGTCAGTCTTCATCAGGTCGTGACCAGCGGCGGGGCCAGTCAGGTCCATCTCGCTGCGCGGCGTGATGCGGCGGTTCAGATCGCTGTCTTTCACCACCTGCCAGTTGCCCGCATCGTCGCGTGCCACCTCAAAGACCGACACACCATGGGCCATCATACCCTTTTCGATGTCATCGGCTTCCGCAGGTTTGCCTTCAGGCCGGTTGCCCCAGATGATCTTGCGGTTGGTGTATTCGTTGTTGATCGCCATGACGGTGCGGCCGTTCTTGGTAAAGATCGACATGCCGTCATTGTTGTCGCCAAAAGCGCGCGCCTGGCTGGCGGCGGTCCCGCGGGTGGCATCGTCAAACTCCGGCACATCCGACCACAGCGGGTCACCCCATTGCACCACCGGCTCCCAGGTAAAGCCCTCGGGCACGGTGATGGTGTCTTCAACATTGGCCGCCACCTGGGCAAAGCCAAATCGATCAGGCGATATCTGCATGGCTACAGAGTCACGGGTCAGCGCCGTGGTGCCAACCAGGAACGAGCCCAGGCCAAAGGTCATCACCCCACCAAGGAACCCCCGGCGCGACAATGCGCTTTCAACCACACGGTCGAAATCAGTTTCTTCTGCGCGCGGATTGATCCGCTCATCATGTTCGTCAAAGGACAGCTCGTCTTGGCTCATTCTTGGCTCCGAAGGTTCGTGGTCTCAGACCTATTACGTTTCGCCGCAATTGCTAGGGCCACAACGAGTCAGATTCGCGACAACCAGATGAAAGCTGTGTAACAGGTCAAAGACGCCCCCGGCTTCATCTTGCCAGAAATACTCCGGGGTGAATGGGCCTTCAGGCCCAGAGGGGCAGCGCCCCTCAGCAGGCTCAGCTCTGCTGAGCTATGCCCAACGCGGTCAAATCGCGTCAGCGATGTGACCGGGGCGGGAGCGCCACGTCGCCGGGCGCTCCCGGTTTCTCAGGCGCCAACCATTCCGACGATCTCATAGGTCTTCTTCAGAACCGGCGCTGCCACCTCGCGGGCACGCTCTGCACCGCGATCCAGAATACGGTCGATCTCACCGGCATCCTGCGTCAGACGCGCCATCTCGGTCGAGATCGGCGCCAGCTTTTCAACGGCCAGCTCCGACAGCATCGGCTTGAACTCGGAAAACTGCTTGCCGCCCACATCGCGCAGAACCGCGTCCACGCTCATATCCGCCAGCGCGGCATAGATATTGACGAGGTTCGCCGCCTCGGGGCGACCTTCCAGCCCCTTGGCCTCTGAGGGCAGGGCTTCGGGGTCGGTCTTGGCCTTGCGGATCTTCTTGGCGATGGTGTCAGCATCGTCGGTCATGTTGATACGGCTGGCATCCGACGGATCGGATTTCGACATCTTCTTGGATCCATCGCGCAACGACATCACCCGCGTCGCGGCACCTTCGATCACCGGCTCGGTCACCGGAAAGAACTCGGTGTCATAGTCATGGTTGAACTTGATGGCGATGTCGCGGGTCAGCTCCAGATGCTGCTTCTGGTCATCGCCCACCGGTACATGGGTCGCGTGATAGACCAGGATGTCCGCCGCCATCAGCGCCGGATAGGCAAACAAGCCCAGCGAGGCATTCTGCGCATTCTTGCCCGCCTTGTCCTTGAACTGGGTCATGCGCTGCATCCAGCCCATGCGGGCGACGCAGTTGAAAATCCACGCCAGCTGCGCGTGTTCCGGCACGCGGGACTGGTTGAACAGGATCGACTGTTCCGGGTCGATGCCTGCGGCAATGAACCCGGCGCACAGCTCGCGCGTGGCATGGCGCAGCTTTTCGGGGTCCTGCCAGACGGTGATCGCGTGCAGATCGACCATGCAATAGATGGTCTCGAAGTTGCCGACATTCTGCATATCGACAAAGCGCTTCATCGCGCCCAGATAATTGCCGAGCGTCAGCCCACCCGAGGGTTGGATTCCCGAGAAGACGCGCGGGGTGAATTGAGAGGACGTTTGGACCGCCTCGGACATGGTGTTTCTCCGTCTGGATTTATGGGTGAGCTTGCCTTACCCATGACCCCAATCGCCGTCAAGGAGCGCCAGGCATGTCCAATCCCGATCACCAAAGCCCGATCAACCCGCTCCCTCCCGTCGTGGTGGCGCTGTTTTTGGTGATCATCGGGATCGAAGTGATCTTCACCCTGGGCGCGCGGGGCATCATCGGCGGACAAGAGGCGATTGGCTGGCGGCTGGCGGCTTTGCAGAAATATGCCTTTGTAGGCGAGATTTTTGACTGGATGCTGATCGAGGGGCAGTGGCCCTTTGAACATGTCATGCGCACCGCGACCTATCTCTTTGTGCACGGCAACTTCACCCACGCCGCCTTTGCCAGCGTGCTGTTGCTGGCCCTTGGCAAAATGGTGGGCGAGGTGTTCTCGGCGCTCGCCACGCTGACCGTGTTTCTGCTCTCGGGAATGTTCGGCGCCGTGATCTTTGCGCTGATCCTCGACAGCCCCGCGCCGCTGATCGGCGCTTATCCCGGTGTCTATGGCCTTTTGGGGGCCTTTACCTTTTTGCTCTGGACCCGGCTGGGCCAGCTAGGCGAAAATCAGGCCCGAGCCTTTACGCTGATCGGTTTTCTTGTCGGCATCCAGCTACTCTTTGGCCTTATCTTTGGCGGCAACGCAAGCTGGGTGGCCGACGTGGCCGGCTTTGCCTGCGGCTTCCTGATGTCGTTTTTCCTCGTCCCCGGTGGCTGGGCGCGTATCCGGTCCTACATGCGCCGCGATTAAAAAAAAGGCGCGGGACAGACCCGCGCCTTTCGAACCTCTTCCAATGTCGCTGTATCAGGCGTTCTGAACGCCTCCCGCTTTACGCGCCAGCGCCAGCGCCACCATGCTGACCCCGCTCGACAACAGTTCGATACCCAACAGCACGCCCAGCGTCACAACGGCCGATCCCGGAATGTTGCTCAGCACCATAAAGCCCAGCACCGCCGACACCAGCCCCGAGATCACCACGGCCCATTTCAGCTCGGACTTGTGGATGCGCCAGCCGACAATCAGCTTGAACAACCCCGACGCAAGGAACATCGCCCCAACGACGATGGTCAGCGCGATCATGCCTTCCAAGGGTCTTGCCAACAGGTTCACCCCCAGAAAGACCGCCACAACGCCCATCAGGATCGACCATGCCTTGCCGCCCCAGCCTTCTGACCGCAGCCCTTCGTAGATCTGCAACGCGCCCAGGATCAGGAACGACCACCCGGCAATCACCGTGGCCGCCATCGAGGCCCCGAACGGATTGAACAAGGCCATCAACCCGGCGATCACGCCCAGGACGCCCAGTATCATCAAGATCATCCAATTACCCATAACGAACTCCCCTCGTTTTTCTGAATGCCGACAGAAAACGCCGACGCCCTTCATAAAGCAAGGAAAAGGTAACGTCAGCGTAAAGCGTTAGCCGCCACGTCGCGATGCCTTGCGAAAGTCCGAAACGTGGAAGGCGCCGATCAGCTGGCCAATGCCGAAATAGGCCACGATACCCGAGACAATCAGCACCGCCAGCGCCAGATAACGCCAACCGTCTGTGCCCAAGGCCGGGCTCAGGACCAGCGCCACGATCCACAGCACCACGCCCATCAACGCCGAGGCCCAGACAATCCGCGGCAGCCGCTTGCGCAGCCGTGCGTCGAACTTGGCCACATAACCCATGGGCCGTGTGCCCTTGTACAAAAGCGCCACCATGACCCAGGCCGCCAGCGTCGTGGCAATGGCGGGGGCAATCCAGCCGATGAACGGCGACAGCCCCACGGCGACAACCGCATTCACGACCATGGCCCACAGCGCATAGCGAAACGGGCTCTTGGTGTCTTCGCGAGCGAAAAACAGCGGTTGCAGGATTTTCTGGATCACAAAGGCCGGCAGGCCGAGGCCATAGATCGACACCGCCACGGCGATCGCCGCGCTGTCATCTGCCGTCGCCGCGCCGCGTTCGAACAGCACCGAAACCAGCGGCAGCGGGATCACCATCAACGCCACGGCACAAGGGATGGTCAGGGCCAGCGAAATCTCGGTGGCCCGCGAAAAGGCAATGCGCGACCCGGCTTCGTCATGCGCCTTCAGCCGTCGTGACAGGTCCGGCAGCAACACGATACCCACGGCAATGCCGACCACGCCCAACGGCAGCTGATACAAGCGGTCCGCCGCATACAGCCAGCCAACAGCGCGGTCGAAATAGCTTGCCACCTGCTGACCCACCAACAGGTTGATCTGCACCACGCCCCCGGCCAATGCGGCCGGAAAGGCGACGACGATCAGCCGCTTCATGTCCGGCGTCCAGCGCGGGCGCTGCAGGCGGATCGGAAAACCTGCGCGCGCCGCAGCCACCCAGACCAGCGCCAGCTGGGCAACACCCGCCACCGGGATCAGCCAGATCAACGTGCGCGCCACATCACCGCCCATCAGCGCAGCTATCGAGATACCGCCCACCAACAGGATGTTGAGCAGAACCGGCGCCGCCGCCGCCGCCGCAAACCGCCCCGTCGCATTCAGCAGCCCGGAAAGCAGGGCGGCCAGAGAAATGAACAGGATGTAAGGAAAGGCGATACGCGCAAACTCGACCGACAGGTCAAACTGCTCCTGCCCGCTAAAGCCCGAGGCCAGCCCCCAGATCAGCCAGGGCATGATTGCCTGCGCGATCAAGGTCAGCACGATCAGAACCGACGCCAACCCAGCAAAGGCATCGCGGGCAAAGACCTTTGGGTCTTCGCCGCCCTCCAGCTTCTTGGAGAATATCGGCACAAAGGCCATGTTGAACGCGCCCTCGGCAAAAAACCGTCGGAACATGTTGGGCAGGCGGAACGCCACCACAAAGGCTTCGTACAAGGGCCCCGTGCCCAACAGCGCCAGGATCAGCACGTCGCGCACAAATCCCAGGATCCGGCTGGCCATAGTCCAGCCACCGACGGTCAGAAAACCCCGCATGAGCCGGATCGGTTTCACGAATGTGCCCTTTCTGCGCCTTTTTCAATCGCCTCACGCAGCTTCTTTTCCAACGCGCGCTGCTTGCTCGCCGCGTGGAACTTCAGCCCGAACATGTCCTTGACGTAAAAGGCATCGACAACCTGTTCGCCATAGGTCGCGATCACCGCGCTGGCGATATAGACATTGCTGTTGGCCAGCGTCCGCGTGAGATCGAACAGCAACCCCGGTCGGTCCCGCGTATCAACCTCGATGATGGTGTAAATCTCGGAACCTTCATTGTCGAAGGTGATCGTGGTGGGCACCTTAAAGGCACGCTCGCGTTTCTTGATGACGTCCTTGGACTTCATCGCCTCGGTGGTCACAACCTCGCCCTTCAGCGTCTTGTGGATCATCTGTTCCAGGCGTTTCAGGCGTCCGGCTTCAAACGGGCTGCCATCGGCATCCTGAATCCAAAAGGCCGCCGTGGCGTAGCCGTCCTTTGACGTGAATGTCCGTGCGTCCACGATATTGGCCCCGACCAGCGCCAGCGCCCCGCACATGCGGCTGAAGATACCAGGGTGATCCGCCATGGCAAAACAGGCCCGCGTGGCGTCGCGATCCTCGTCCGGGTGCATGTCGATACGGATTTCGTCGTCGCCAATGTCGCGCAGCAACTCGGCAAAGATCTTGTGCGCGGTGAAATGCAGCCCCTGCCAATAGGGATCGTAATGCCGCCCGGTCTCTTTCTTGAGCGCCTTTGCGGGCCAGTCAGACAGCTCCTCGCGCAGCTTTTTCTTGGCCTCGACCCCGCGGTTTTCGCGCGTCAGGGCCTCCATCCCGTCTTCCAGCACCACCTTGGTCTGACGATACAGCGCCCGGATCAGCACGGCTTTCCAGTTGTTCCACGTGTCCGGGCCAACCCCGCGAATGTCGCAGACCGTCAGCACCGTCAACAGGTTCAGCCGATCCACCGTCGACACCAGCTTGGCAAAGTCCCGGATCGTACGCGGGTCGGCAATGTCGCGTTTCTGCGCCGTGTCCGACATCAAGAGGTGATAGCGCACCAACCATTCCACGGTTTCGCACTCTGCCGGTTTCAGCCCCAGCATCGGCGCCACCTTGCGCGCGATCTGCGCGCCAAGGATCGAATGGTCGATGTCCCGCCCCTTGCCGATGTCATGCAGCAACATGGCCACCATCAGGATCTTGCGATTGACCCCGAAACGCAGGATTTCCGAGGACAGAGGCAGCTCTTCCTCCAGCTCCTCACGCTCGATCTCGGCATAGTTCGAGATCACCTGGATCGTGTGCTCATCCACCGTGTACGAGTGATACATGTTGAACTGCATCATCGCCACGATCGGTTCGAAATCCGGGATAAAGGCCGCCAGCACGCCCAGCTCGTTCATCCGTCGCAACGCCCGCTCGGGGTTGCCGTGCTTCAACAACAGGTCGAGGAAAATCCGCCGCGCTTCCTTGTCACGGCGAAAGTCGTCGTCGATCAGGTTCAGGTTCGCCGTCACCAGCCGCATCGCATCCGGGTGGATCAGCAAACCGGTGCGCAGACCCTCTTCGAACAACCGCAAAAGGTTCAGCTTGTCGCTCAGGAATTCCGTGTCATCGACCACCGCCAGCCGGTTGTGAATGACCTTGTATCCCTTTTTGATCCTGCGGCGACGGCGAAACAGCCGCTCCATCAGCGGGGCCGCCTTGGTGTGGTTGGCCTCCAGCTTGGTCAGCAAAATGCGGGTCAGGTCGCCGACACTGGTCGCGTGGCGGAAATAATCCTGCATGAAATGCTCAACCGCGCGGCGCCCGCCCTTGTCGGCGTACCCCATACGGTCCGCCACCTCGACCTGCATGTCAAAGGTCAACTGCTCCACGGGCCGCTTTGCAATCAGGTGCAGATGCGCACGCACCGCCCAGATAAAGTTCTCCGCCTGCTCGAAACGTTTCAACTCGTCTTCGCGGAACAGATCATGTTCCAGAAGATCCTGCGCGCTCTGCACGTGATAGACATACTTGGCGATCCAATACATCGACTGCAAATCGCGCAGGCCGCCCTTGCCCTCTTTCACATTGGGCTCGACCATATACCGCTGGCCCTGCTTTTCATGCCGCAGGTCGCGTTCGGACAGCTTGGCGTCGATGAATTCCCGCTCCGTGCCCTCGAACAGATCCTTGTTCAGCCGCTGGTTCAGCTCTTCGTCCAAGGGGGCGTAGCCCCGCAGGAACCGGTTCTCCAACAGCGCCGTGCGAATGGTGAAATCCTCGCCCCCCAGCCGGACGCAATCCTTGACCGTCCGCGAGGCATGCCCGACCTTCAGGCGCAAATCCCACAGGATGTAGAGCATGGACTCAATCACGCTCTCAGCCCAGGCGGTGATCTTGTAGGGCGTCAGGAACAAGAGATCGACATCCGACTGCGGCGCCATCTCGCCCCGGCCATAGCCCCCCACCGCGAACAACGCGATGCGTTCGCCTTCGGTTGGATTGGGCAGGGGGTGCAGATAGGTGGTCGCCACAAAATGCGCGGTGCCGACAAGGCAATCGGTCAGCCAGGTATAAGCGCGCGTCATCGGACGTGCATCAAACGGCTTTTCAAGATAGGCCGCCTCGATCGCCGCGCGGCCTGCCTTTTGTGCCTCGTTGAGGATCTTGACGACCTCGCCCCGCAAGACACGCTCATCACCATCGGCCCCGGCGGCCTCTGCAACCTTCGCCGCAACGGCCTCGCGGTCAAAGATGTCCTCCGCCGCGCAGATCAGCGCGGCGGGCGGGTTGGGAATTTGCATGGGCTCAGCCTCAGAAGCCGGCGCCACCAAAGCTGGTCGGGGCTGGGTCAAGGGTTACCACCTGTCTGTCGCGGATCGTGACCACGGCCAGACCACGCTCGTTCGTTCCGTCGCTCCGCAGGCGGAAAATTCCGTTCACGCCCTGAAAGCCTGCGCCCTGCGTCAGGCCGCTGGTGGTCAATGCATTGCTTTTGCCCGATTTGACAAGTGCACCGATCGCCGCAATCCCGTCATAGGCCAGCCCACCCAGGGCATGCGGCAACCCGCCATAGGCCGAGGCATAGCGTTGCTGGAACTGCTGGGTCAGCGCCGCGTCGGGGCGTGCGAACCAGCCGCCCTGAACACCCGGCAGCGACAGGGTCTGCGACGGGATATCCCAGCGGGTCAGACCGATATACTGCACGGTGCTGGGGCTCAGACCCGCCTCGGGCAGCATCTGGGTCAACAGGGGCAGCGCCCCCGAGGTGTTGGACGTCAGGAAAATGGCATCTGCACCACCGGTCTCGGCGGCGGATTTGATCTCGCTGACCGCGGCCACCACGCCCTCTTGCGAGAATTCGTAGCCGACGGTGCCCGCCGTGCGCGCCGAGGTGCCGGACAGCGCGTTGTTGATCGCGCGCTGACCCACGTCGCCCGCAACGTTGTTGGCATGGACGACCAAAACGCTGCGCTTGCCCTGCGCGGCGGCGAATCTGGCCAGCCGGTTCGCGGTGTTGTCAAAGGTCGCGCCCAGAACAAAGACGTTGCCCCCGGCAATCGTGGTGTTGTTGGAAAACGACAAGACGTTGATGTTGCGCCCTGCCACGGCCTTGCCCGCAGCATTGGCGGCTTCGCCGTGCAGCGGCCCCAGGATGATCTTGGCACCTTCGTCCACGGCCTTGACCGCCGCCGCCTGCGCCGTCGCCGCATTGCCCGCCGTGCTGTACACCCGCAGGTCAATCTTGACGCCCTGCAGGTCCGCAATCGCCAGCCGCGCAGCGTTCTCAAGGCTCTGCGCAATCACCGCGTCACCGGAATCACTCGACCCCGAGGGCACCAACAGCGCCACCGGCACCGGATCCGAGGTGGAGATCGTGGGGCCCGTCTCGACACAGGCACTTAGGCCCAACAAGGCCAGCGCAACCGCGGCCCCTTTCAGAAAACGACTGGCAGGGTTAATACGGGTCAACATGAAAAATCCTCACTCCCTCTGGCGGGTCCTGAAATGACGGGGTTTGCCTAAGGAGGGGATCATAAACGACACGAGGGTTGGGTCCAGTCTTGAATCATCTCGAAATCAGATTGCAGCCGGGTTTGTACTTTGTCGCCACACCCATCGGCAGTGCCCGCGATATCACCCTTCGCGCACTGGATGTGCTGGCCTCGGCCGATGTGCTGGCGGCAGAGGACACGCGCTCGCTGCGACGGCTGCTGGAAATCCACGGCGTGCCCCTCGGCGATCGTCCGCTGCTCAGCTACCACGACCATTCCGGCGCCAAGGCACGGGCCAAATTGCTGGACCACCTGGCGGCGGGCAAATCCGTCGCCTACGCTTCTGAGGCGGGCACGCCGCTGATCGCCGACCCTGGCTATCACCTCTCCAGGGACGCAGCCGAAGCGGGGTATCTCGTCACCTCTGCCCCCGGCCCCTCGGCCATCATCACAGCACTCACGCTTGCCGGATTGCCCACGGATGCCTTTTTCTTTGCCGGGTTCCTGCCCAACGCCAAGGGGGCCCGCCGCACCGGGCTCGAAGCGGTGCGCGAGGTTCCCGGCACGCTGGTGTTTTACGAAAGCCCCCACCGTATCGGCGAGATGCTGAAAGACGCCGCGCGTGTTCTGGGGCCTGACCGTGAGGCCGTGATCTGCCGGGAATTGACCAAGAAATTCGAAGAGGTGCGCCGTGGCACCCTCTCGGCACTGGCCGAAGAGGTTGCCGGCACGCGGCTCAAGGGGGAAATCGTCGTTCTGGTCGACCGCGCGCCCGCCCAAGAGGCCTCGGAAGGCGACATCGAGGCCGCCCTGCAGGACGCGATGCAAACCATGTCCGTGCGCGACGCCGCCGAAAGTGTCGCCAAGGCCTTTGGCGCCCACAAACGTTCTGTTTACCAGTCCGCGTTAAAACTCTCGGGTAAGCGATAGTCCACTGCTATCCTGTCACCGTATAACGAGGGACGCCCATGTCATTCATCCGCCACAGCGATTTCGACCGGTCAGAACGCGGCCAGCGTGCCTATCACTCTGGTATCAGCGCGGAAAATGCCGTGGAACGTCTCTATCATGACCACGGTCTTGAAACTGCGGCCCGTCGGTGGCGTCGTCGGGGCGTTGGCGAACTCGATCTTGTCATGCGCGATGGCGACGCCCTGGTTTTTGTCGAGGTCAAGAAATCCCGCGATTTTGCCCGCGCCGCCGAATCCCTCACACCGCGCCAGATGGCCCGCCTTTTTGACGGGGCTGCCGCATTCCTTGCCGGGGAACCCCGCGGCGACCTGACCGAATGCCGCTTTGACGTGGCTTTGGTCAACGCCCATGGCGAAATCCAAATTCTGGAAAACGCGCTCGCCGCCTGACCAACCAGCAACGCTCAGGACTTGCTGGAAACCCGCGTTAATCACGAAACGCTTGTGCGGGGCATTGCAAGGCGCCTGTCTCTACGCCATGTAAGGGGCACTGCAAGTTGCTAAGGGACGCGCCCCATGAAAATCGCCTTTCAGATGGACCCGATCCAATCGGTCGACATCAACGCTGACAGCTCTTTCCGCCTCGCCGAAGAGGCGCAGGCGCGCGGGCACGAGTTGTTCTACTACTCCCCCGATCACCTCGCCTACGAAGAGGGTCGCGTCACCGCCAAGGGCCACCATTTCACCGTGCGCCGGGAACAGGGCAACCACGCTGACCTCAGCCCGCTGACCCATGTCGACCTCACCGATTTTGACGTGATCTGGCTGCGTCAGGACCCGCCATTCGACATGCACTACATCACCTCGACCCACATTCTGGACCGTCTGATGCCGGACACGCTGGTGGTCAATGATCCCTTCTGGGTGCGCAACTACCCCGAGAAGCTCCTGGTGCTCGACTTCCCCGACCTCACGCCCCCCACGACCATCGCCCGCGACCTCGACACCATCAAGGCGTTCAAGGAAAAGCATGGCGATGTCATCCTCAAGCCGCTCTACGGCAATGGCGGGGCAGGGGTCTTTCGTCTCGACCGCAACGACCGCAACCTCACTTCGCTGCACGAGCTGTTCACCGGCTTCAGCCGCGAACCCCTGATCGTGCAGAAATTCCTGCCCGACGTCAGCAACGGCGACAAACGTGTCATCCTTGTGGACGGCGAACCGGTCGGCGCCATCAACCGCGTCCCGGCCAAGGGCGAAACCCGCTCCAACATGCACGTCGGTGGCCGCCCCGAAAAGATCGCCCTCAGCGACCGCGACCGCGAAATCTGCGCCCGCATTGGCCCGCTTTTGAAGGAAAAAGGCCAGGTTTTTGTCGGCATTGACGTGATCGGCGACTACCTGACCGAGATCAACGTGACCTCACCCACCGGCATTCAGGAACTCGAGCGGTTCGACGGCGTCAACATTGCCGAGAAAATCTGGCAGGCGATCGAGGCCAAGCGCGCCTAGACCGCCGCCGCGATCCGGAAACTCACCGCCTCGGCCACATGCGGCTTGCGCACCGTGTCGGACCCTTCCAGGTCCGCGATGGTGCGCGCCACCCGCAACACCCGGTGGTACCCCCGCGCAGACAGACCAAAGCGATCCGCCACATTCTGCAGAAACGCGCGCCCGTCTTCGTCCGGCGTCGCGATTTCCTCCAACATCGCGCCCTGCGCGTCCGAGTTCACCCGCAGCCCCGCCATCCCCTCAAACCGCGCACTCTGCACATCCCGCGCCGCCGCGACCCGCGCCGCCACCGTTGCGGACGCGTCCCCATCCGATGGCAGGTCGAGATCACGAAAATCCACCGGCGGCACCTCGAGCCGCAGGTCGATCCGGTCCATCAACGGCCCGGATATCCGCCCCATGTAATCCTCGCCACATTTTGGCGCCCGCGAGCAGGCCTTGGCAGGATCAAACAGCTCGCCACAACGACAGGGGTTCGCCGCCGCCACCAACATGAACTTGCACGGATAGGTCACATGTGCATTGGCCCGCGCCACCATCACCTCGCCCGTTTCAATCGGCTGGCGCAGCGTTTCCAGCACCGCGCGTGCAAACTCCGGCAACTCGTCCAGGAACAGCACACCATTATGGGCCAGGCTGATCTCTCCTGGGCTGGCGCGCCGCCCGCCCCCCACAATCGCCGCCATCGAGGCCGTGTGATGCGGCTCGCGAAAGGGGCGGGCGCGTGAAATCCCACCCTGATCCAGCAATCCCGCGACCGAATGGATCATCGAGGTCTCCAGCGCCTCCTGCGGCGACAAAGATGGCAGGATCGACGGCAACCGCGCCGCCAGCATGGACTTGCCCGAGCCCGGCGACCCGGTCATCAGGAAATGATGCCGCCCCGCAGCGGCAATCTCCAGCGCCCGCTTGGCGCGCTCCTGCCCCTTGATGTCACGCAGATCCCGGTCCGTTGGCGCCGCCGTCACCTCTCCCGGCTCTGACGGGGGCAGGGGGGACTGCCCGTTGTAATGCCGCACGACATCGGCGAGGGTCTGCGCCCCGATCACCTGTGCATTTCCAACCCAGGCCGCCTCACTGCCCGAGGCCGCCGGGCACAACAATGTCCGATTGCTTTCTGCCGCCGACATCGCAGCGGGCAAGGCGCCGGTCACGGGCACCAAAGTCCCGTCCAGCGACAACTCTCCCAGGGACACGCAGCCCTCTGCCGCATCTTCCGGGATAATGTTCAGCGCTGCCAACAGCGCGATCGCCACCGGCAGGTCAAAATGGCTGCCCTCTTTCGGTAGGTCCGCCGGCGACAGGTTCACGGTGATCCGCTTGGACGGCAGCGCTATCGCCATGGCATTCAACGCCGCGCGCACACGTTCGCGGGCCTCGGACACCGCCTTGTCCGGCAATCCGACAATTGAGAACGCAGGCAGCCCGGCCGACACCGCGCATTGGACCTCGACGGTGTGGGCCTCCACCCCCTCAAACGCCACCGTATAAGACCGTGCCGCCATACCAAGAACTCTCCATAACCCCTTGGCAAAACGTTAACGCGACATGGTTATCGAAGGGTTAATCAGCTTCTTATGGCCCCAAGTATCCCGGGGTGAATGGGCCGTCAGGCCCAGAGGGGCAGCGCCCCTTCAACAGGCTCAGCTCTGCTGAGCCACGCCCAACGCGGCCGCATCGCGCCAGCGATGCGACCAAGGCGGGAGAGCTACCCGGTCACCAGCGCCATGAACGCGGGCCAGGCCTCCGGGTCTGCGACGGTCTTGTCCCGACAGAACGGGTTGCAGAACCCAAAGCGTCGCCCGTCCAGCTCCAGCACATCCCGCACCGGCTTGCCCGAATAAGGACAGGCGTCGTTCTCGGCGTCGCCCCCCTCCACGGCCTTTGCGGCCAGTGGCTTCGGTCCGGGCCAGTCGCCCACCTCGTAATCCTGCGCATACCACGGCAGGGTCGCGCCGCTGACCAACCCCATGGCCCGCCACCGCCGGAACGCCGGATCGGCCAGGTGGGCCGCCACATAGGCCGCCGCCTCGGCCTCCACCGGCAGGCTGAACCCGGCAATCCGCGCCGCCACCGGCGCATAAAACGCATCCACCGCCGAATAGGCCCCGCACAGCCATGGACCCTCCCCACCGCACATCTTGCGCGCATGGGCCCACAGCTCTTCAATCCGCGCCAGGTCCGCCAGAACCGGGTCGCTGGGCAGGGTGTTCACATAGGCCGTGCGCACCCCCATCGGACATTCCGAGCGCAAGGCGCCAAAGCCAGAATGCATCTCGGCGGTCAGGCTGCGTGCCGTGGCACGTGCCAGCGGGTCACCGGGCCAGATCCCCGCCTCGGGATGGCGCGAGGCCAGCTCTTCGGCAATGGCCAGCGAATCCGACACCACCGCCCCCTCGGGCGTGATCACCGTCGGCACCGTGCGCGCCGGGGCATAATCCGTCAGCTGCCCCGCCACATCGCGTCCGGAGAAATCCAACATCGTCTGTTTTCGGGCAATGCCAAAACGTTCAAACAACAACCAGCCGCGCAGCGACCACGAAGAATAGGCGTAATCGCCCACAAGCAAATGATAGGTCATGCAGCCAGCCTAGCGGCACAGTTGAACATCACAAAACGAAAATTATTGATGAAAAACCATCACGGATTGTGATTAATGACTGGCGCCGCCCAATCCCCAAAGGCCTCGATCACCGTGACCGAGAGATTGTCGATCTTGTGGCCAAACGCATCCGATCCGCTCAGCCCCATGGCGCGCGCCACCTGGGTCAGGATCGCGCCGAAATGCGCCACCACGATCAGATCCTGCCCGCCATGCGCCGCCAGCAACCGGTCCACCGCCCCATCCACACGGGCGCAAACCGCATTCCAGCTTTCGCCATTCGGGGGGGCGACATCGCCGGGCGTCTCCCAATAGGCGCGGATATGTTCCGGGTCGGTCGCCGCGACCTCGTCAAACCGCTTGAGCTCCCAATCGCCAAAATGAATCTCGCGCAGGTCGGCATCATGCGGCAACCGACGCCGCCCGTTTTCAATGGCGCTTGCCGTGTCCACCGCCCGGCTCAGATCGGAACTGATCACCGGTGCCGCCTCGGGCAGATAGGCGCTCAACCGGGCCAGGGCAGCCGCGTCCGACAGATCCGCCGGGATGTCGCTCCAGCCCACCATGGACCGCGCATGGGTCGGTCCGTGACGCACCATGAACAACCGGCTCAAGGCCTCTCTCCCTTCAACACTAGCGGCAATCCTGCGGCCACCAGAACCACGGTATCCGCCGCAGCGGCCAGGGCCTGATTCACCCGGCCTTGCGCGTTCCGGAACCGCCGCGCCAGCGCGTTGTCCGGCACGATGCCCATCCCAACTTCGTTGGACACCACCACCACGCGCCCCCGACAGACCGCCAAAGCCGTGACCAGATCGCGGGTCATCGCCTCGGTATCCGCGTCATTTAACAGGTGATTGCTCAGCCACATGGTTGCACAATCGACCAGCACCACCTCTTCCGGGCGAATTTCCGCCAACGCTGTGGGCAGGTCATAGGGGCATTCCACCGTGCGCCAATCCGCGCCGCGCTGGACCCGATGCTGGGCGATTTTCTCTTTCATTTCATCGTCATAGGCCTGTGACGTGGCAATGTAGACCCGAGGCGCACCAGTGCCCATGACCAGCCCTTCGGCATAGGCGGATTTGCCTGACGCCGCGGCACCCAAAACAAATGTGAGTTTGAGAATCATATTTTCGTGGTCCAAACTTGACTGAAGTAAAGAGTGATCCGTTTTGCCGCACGTTGCGTAATTCCTTTGATGAGCGCAAGCAGGAAGGAACGCCAGATGACCTTACAAGCCCCGATGACCAGCAGCATCACCCGCCGCTCGATGAAGGCGGAAATGCTGGATGCCGAGACCGAGACCGCTCTGGCCCGGGCCTGGCGTGATGACCGTGATGCCGAGGCCCTGCACCGCCTGATCCGCGCTTACCTGCGCCTCGCGATCTCGATGGCGGGCAAGTTTCGCCGCACCGGCCTGTCGCAAAGTGACCTCATGCAAGAGGCCTCGCTGGGCCTGATGAAGGCCGCCGATCGGTTTGACCCGGACAGGGGCGTTCGGTTTTCGACCTACGCGGTCTGGTGGATTCGGGCGGGTCTTCAGGATCATGTCATGCGCAACTGGTCCATCGTGCGCACCGGCTCGACCACCTCGCAGAAATCGCTGTTCTTCAATCTGCGCCGGGTTCAGGCGCGTCTGGAACGCGAGGCCATGGCGCGGGGCGAGCATCTCGACAGCCACCAGATCTGCGAAAAGATCGCCTCCGAGATCGGCGTATCGCGGGCGGACGCCGAAATGATGATGGGCCGCATGGCGGGCTCAGACATGTCCCTGAACGCGCAACAAAGCTCCGAAGACAGCGGTCGCGAGTGGGTCGACCTTCTGGAAGACGAAGATGCACTGGGTGCTGACACCGTCGAACGCCGCCGCGACCATAATAAGCTGCGCACCCGCCTTGACGAGGCGATGGACACGCTCAGCGACCGGGAACAGTTCATCCTGCGTGAACGCCGCATGCGCGATGAAGGCCGCACGCTGGCCGATCTCGGCAATGAAATGGGCCTGTCCAAGGAACGCGTGCGCCAGCTCGAGGCCGCCGCGCTGACCAAGATGCGCAGCCTGCTTGAACGTCAGGGTGTGGGGGTGCATGACTTGGTGTCATGAGACACCTGATTCCGGCGCTCGCCCTGCTGGCTGCCCCCGTTCTTGCCGAAGAGATCACCGCAGACACCATCGCGGCTCTGCCGCCCGTGGATGTGGTCTTTCTGGGCGAGCTGCACGACAACCCCTGGCACCACGAGACCCAGGCCGCTGCCGTCGCGGCACTGAAACCTGCCGCCGTGGTCTTTGAAATGCTGACCGCTGACAAGGCCGCCGCGATCACGCCCGACCTTGTTGCCGACCCGCAGGCGCTGGAACAGACGCTCGACTGGGCCAACAGCGGCTGGCCCGATTTTTCCATGTACTACCCGATCTTTCAGGCCGCAGGCGGCGCCAAGATCTATGGCGCGCAGGTGCCGCGCAACGCCGTGCACGCCGCCATCATGGGCGGTGACGTGGTTGCCGCCTTTGGCGATGGCGCGGATCAGTTCGGCCTGACCACATCGCTTGCTCCGGACGAACAGGCCACCCGCGAAGACGCACAGTTTGCCGCCCATTGCGATGCCCTGCCGCGCGATATGCTGCCGGGCATGGTGCTGGGCCAGCGTCTGCGCGACGCCACTATGGCGCGCGAAATCACCCGCGCGCTGGACGACACCGGCGGACCCGTCGTGGTCATCACCGGCAACGGTCACGCCCGCACCGATTGGGGGGCACCGCGCCTGCTGTCAGGGGCTATCACTCAGCGCAGCATCGCCCAGTTCGAAAGCGCGCCGGACCAGCCGCAACCCTTTGATCTCTGGATCATCACCCCCGAAGCGACGCGCGAAGACCCCTGCCTGGCGTTTCAGAAAGACTAGCCCTGCTTGAGTCCCGGCCCCACAGCCCCTACTGTCGAACTCGACTCTCTAACCGGGCGCTAAAATGCTGACAGACAAACGCATTCTTCTCATCATCGCCGGCGGCATCGCGGCCTTTAAATCGCTCGACCTGATCCGCCGCCTGCGCGAACGCGGGGCCTGGGTCACGCCGGTTCTGACCGCCGCCGGGGCCGAGTTCGTGACACCGCTCTCGGTCTCTGCCCTCGCCGGGGAAAAGGTCTATACGGACCTCTTCGATCTCACGGACGAGGCGGACATGGGCCATATCCAGCTGTCGCGCTCCGCCGATCTGGTCGTTGTTGCCCCCGCCACCGCGGATCTCATGGCGAAAATGGCCAATGGCCACGCCAATGACCTCGCTTCAACGCTCTTGATGGCCACCGACACGCCGGTGCTGGTCGCCCCTGCCATGAATGTGCGCATGTGGGAACACCCGGCCTGCCGCCGCAACGTGTCGACGCTGCGCGGCGATGGCGTGATGTTTGTCGGCCCAAACGAGGGCGACATGGCCTGCGGCGAATATGGCCCCGGTCGCATGTCCGAGCCGCTGGAAATTGTCGCCGCGATTGAAACGGCCCTGGCCGAAGGCCCGCTGACCGGGCGGCGCATCCTTGTCACCTCCGGCCCCACACATGAGCCCATCGACCCGGTGCGCTACATCGCCAACCGCTCGTCCGGTGCGCAGGGCACAGCCATTGCCCGCGCCCTGACCACGCTGGGCGCAGACGTGGTCTTTGTCACCGGACCGGCAGATGCCGACCGACCCGAAGGCGCCCATGTGGTCGAGGTGGAAACCGCCGCCGAGATGCTCGATGCGGTGCACTCCGTCCTGCCCGTCGATGCCGCCATCTTTGCCGCCGCCGTGGCCGATTGGCGCGTCGCCAGTGCCTCGGGCAGCAAGATCAAGAAACAGGCCGGTGCGATCCCCTCGCTGGATTTTGCCGAGAACCCCGACATTCTCGCCACCGTGAGCCAGATGCAGACGGGCCGCCCGCCGCTGGTCGTGGGCTTTGCCGCCGAAACCGATGACGTCATCGCCAATGCCACCGCCAAACGCCTGCGCAAGCAATGTGACTGGATTGTTGCCAATGATGTCAGCCCGGAAACCGGCATCATGGGGGGAACGGAAAACGCCGTGACGCTGATCTCTGACGACGGCGCCGAACATTGGCCGCGCATGGGCAAGGACGACGTCGCGCATCAACTGGCCGAGCGGATCGCGGCGGCGCTGGCGTAATTTTTTGAGTATTTTTGGCGAAATGAAGGAGCGGACTTTGGTGCAGATCAGGCTCAGCTGGTTGGAAGAGGCTGACCGGGGCATCGCCTTGCCGTCGTACGAGACGTCAGGTGCGGCCGGCGCGGATGTGCGCGCGAATTTCCCCGAAGAGGCGCGCGGCGGCGTGGTGTTGGCCCCCGGTGACCGAGCCCTGATCCCCACAGGATTGCGCGTCGAAATCCCCGCCGGTTACGAGATACAGGTCCGCCCCCGCTCGGGTCTGGCGCTGAAACACGGGATCACCCTCCCGAACAGCCCCGGCACCATCGACAGCGACTATCGCGGGCCTCTTGGCATCATCGTGATGAACGCCGGGTCCGAGCCGTTCCACGTTGAGCATGGCGCGCGCATTGCCCAGCTGGTCGTGGCGCCGGTGGTGCAGGCGGGCTTTGGCATGACCGATGATCTGACAGACACCGCCCGCGGCACCGGCGGCTTTGGCTCGACCGGGGTGGGCTGATGTGGCTGCCGTTTTTCCTCGCCGCGGTGCTTTGGGGGGTGGGGGCCGCGATGAAAGTGCCGCGCGCCACGCGCTGGGCGATCATCATGGTACTGTATCTGGCCGTTCTGCTGGCCAGCTTCTTGCCATCCGACAAGAACCCCATCCGCCTGATGTCCGGAGACACGCCTGACTTCTGGTTGTTGCTGGGCGGATTTGCCATCATGGTGCTGATCTATCGCGCCGGCCTCAATTGGCTCAAGGCGCGTGTTCAGAAACCGGAGGACCCCGTGTCACAAGGCCCCTTTACCGACACCGAACTCAACCGCTACGCCCGCCATATCGTTTTGCGCGAGGTTGGCGGGCTGGGTCAGAAGAAACTGAAAGATGCCAAGGTGTTGGTGGTCGGGGCAGGGGGGCTGGGATCACCCGCGCTGTTGTATCTTGCTGCCGCCGGGGTGGGCACCATCGGCATCGTGGACGATGACGAGGTGGATAATTCGAACCTGCAACGCCAGGTGATCCATCAGGACGCCGGGATCGGCACGCCCAAGGTGTTTTCCGCCGCCGAAGCGATGACCGCGCAGAACCCCTTTGTCACCGTGAAACCCTATCACCGCCGCCTGTCTGAAGAGGACGCCGCCGCGCTGATCGCCGACTATGATCTCGTGCTGGACGGCACCGACAATTTCGACACGCGCTATCTGGTGAACCGCATCTGCGTTGCACAGGGCAAGCCCCTGATCTCGGGCGCGCTGTCGCAATGGGAGGGCCAGCTCAGCGTTTTTGATCCCGCCCAGGGTGCCCCCTGCTACCAATGCGTCTTTCCCGAAGCTCCCGCGCCGGGTCTCGCCCCCAGCTGCGCCGAGGCGGGCGTAATCGGCCCTCTGCCCGGCGTCATCGGATCGATGATGGCAGTCGAAGCGGTCAAGGTCATCGCCGATGCCGGAGCGCCCCTGCGCGGCGAGATGATGATCTATGACGCGCTCTACGGTGAAAGCCGCAAGATCACGCTGAAACGCCGCGCGGATTGCCCGGTCTGTGGGGGCAAAACGTAGTCCACCAAATCTTCTAGAAGATTTGAGAGGCGGAAAACTTTCTAGAAAGTTTTCCTCACAACACCTGCGCCAGATCCGCGATCAGGTCCTCGGAGTCTTCCAGCCCCACCGACAACCGGAACACCCCGTCCCCGGCAAACTCCCGGTAGCTGTCCAGCTGCTTGCCTTCCAGCCGGAACGAGGTCTCCATCAGCGCCTCGGTGCCCATCCAGAAGATCAGGCTGCGGTGATGGCCCAGCGACACGGCATAGTGGATGGTCTCCAGCCGGTCGATCATCTTCTGCGCCACCGCTTCGCTGGTCGCCCTGTCCCCCACCTGGAATGACAACATGCCCGAGAAATTGTCCATCTGCCGCTTGGCCAACCCATGCTGCGGATGCGACTCCAGCCCGGGATAGATCACGCGTGTGACCGAGGGCTGGGCCTCCAGCCATTCCGCCACCGCCATCGCGCTGGCCTCATGCGCCTTCATCCGCAGCGGCAGCGTCGCCACACCCCGCGCAATCAGCCAGGCATTGAACGGCGACATGATCCCGCCATGGTGGATGCTCGCCTCGCCTCGCATCTGCGCGATCAGATCCGCACGCCCCGCGACGGCCCCGCCAACAGCATCGCCATGCCCGCCCAGATACTTGGTCACCGAATGCATGATCAGGTCCACACCCATCTCGGCCGAATTCTGTCCCAAAGGCGAGGCAAAGGTCGCGTCACAGGACACCAGCGCGCCAGCCTCATGCGCCAGCTTCGCCACCGCCGCCAGATCCGTGAGCCGCCCGATCGGGTTCACCGGGCTTTCGGTATGCACCAGCTTGGTATTGGGTCGGATCGCTGCCGCCACGGCCTCAAGGTCGGACATATCGACCAGCGTCACCTCGATGCCCCAGCGCGGCAGCGTATCCCGCGCCAGTTCAGCCACGCCCGCATAGGACACGTCCGACACCACCACATGATCGCCCGCCGACAGAAAGGTAAAGAAAATCGCGCTCGCCGCCGCCATGCCGCTGGCGGTGCACAGGCACGCTTCGACCCCTTCCAATGCGGCAATCTTCTGCTCCAGCATGGCCACCGTCGGGTTGCCCCAGCGCGCATACAAAAACGCACTGTCATCCGCGTCCAGATCATGCGCCGAGAACCCAGCCACCTGATCGGTCACGAAAGTCGACGACATGTGCAACGCAGGCGCCGAGGCCCCGGTGGTCGGATCGGGCGCCTCGCCTGCGTGGATCGCGGTGGTGCGCACCCCTTTCGGGCTGTTGCGGAATGACATGCTACTCTCCTTTAATGCCTGCCCGCAGCCTGCGTCGGCAAATCCAGCCATTCAAGTCCGAAAGCGACAGGATTTCACATCTTGCGCTCGCCCCCCCGCAGCTTACCTTGACCCTCAAAGGAGACCCGCATGACCAATCCGATCCTGTCCGACTGGACCACCGATTTCGAACTGGCCCCGTTCGACACCATCACCGACGATGACTTTGCCCCCGCCTTTGAACAGGCGTTGACGGCCCACGCGGCCGAGATCGAGGCGATCGCGACCAACCCCGACCCCGCCACATTCGCCAACACCATCGAGGCGATGGAGGCCGCGGGCGAGGCACTGGACAAGGTGCTTTCGGTCTTTTTCACCGTCGCAGGCGCCGACTCCAACCCGGCCCGCGAGGCCCTGCAACGCGACTTCTCCCCCAAGCTCGCCGCGCATTCCTCGGCGATTTCGTCGAACAAGGCGCTCTTTGCCCGCGTCGCCGCCATCTGGCAGACGCGCGAGACACTCGACCTCACCGCTGAACAGCACCGTGTCCTGATGCTCACCCACCGGGGCTTTCGCCGCTCAGGGGCCGCGCTTGAAGGTGACGAAGACCAGCGCATGAAACAGATCATGGGACGTCTGGCGGAACTTGGCACCGCCTTCACCCAGAACCTGCTGGCGGATGAACGCGACTGGTTCATGGAACTGACCGAAGACGACTTGACGGGCTTGCCCGACTTCGTGATCGACGCTGCCCGCGCCGCAGGCCGCGAAAAGGGCACGGATGGCCCCGTCGTCACCCTGTCGCGCTCGCTCATCACACCGTTCCTGCAGTTCTCGCCCCGCCGCGACCTGCGCGAGATCGCCTTCAACGCATGGGCCGCGCGCGGTGCCAACGGCGGCGACACCGACAACCGCGCCATCGCTGGCGAAACCCTGCAACTGCGCGAAGAGCGCGCGAAACTCCTCGGCTATCCTTCTTTTGCCGCCTTCAAACTCGAAACCGAAATGGCCCGCACGCCCGAAAAAGTGCGCGACCTCCTGATGGCCGTTTGGGACCCCGCCAAGGCCCGCGCCAACGCGGATGCCGCGGTGCTGACAGAAATGATGCACGCCGATGGCATCAATGGCGATCTCGAACCCTGGGACTGGCGCTACTACGCCGAGAAACGCCGCAAGGCCGAACACGATCTCGACGAGGCCGCGCTGAAACCCTACCTGCAGCTTGACCGCATGATCGAAGCCTCCTTTGCCTGCGCCACCCGTCTCTTTGGACTCGCGTTCCGCGAGATCGACGTGCCGCTCTACCACGACGATTGCCGCGCATGGGAGGTCACCCGCGACGGCGCCCATGTGGCGATCTTCATCGGCGACTATTTCGCCCGTGGCTCAAAACGCTCGGGCGCGTGGTGTTCCGCCATGCGGTCGCAGGCCAGGTTCCCCAAACCTCAGGCCCCTGTGGTCATCAACGTCTGCAACTTTGCCAAGGGCGACCCGGCGCTCCTGTCCTATGACGACGCCCGCACCCTGTTCCACGAATTCGGCCACGCCCTGCACCAGATGCTGTCGAACGTGACTTATGAACGGGTTTCGGGAACCTCCGTCGCCCGCGATTTTGTCGAACTGCCCTCGCAGCTTTACGAACACTGGCTCGAAGTCCCCGAGGTGCTGGCCGAGTTTGCCACCCATGCCGAGACCGGCGAAGCGATGCCCAAGCCGATGCTCGACAAGGTGCTGGGGGCCGCGAATTTCGACATGGGCTTTCAGACCGTGGAATACGTCGCGTCGGCGCTGGTCGATCTGGCGTTCCACGATGGCGACGCGCCCGCCGACCTGATGGCGAAACAGACCGACGTGCTGGACGCGCTCGGCATGCCCCACGCCATCATCATGCGCCACGCCACGCCGCATTTCGCGCATGTGTTTTCCGGCGACGGCTACTCGTCTGGCTACTACAGCTACATGTGGTCCGAGGTCATGGACGCCGACGCCTTTGAGGCCTTTGAAGAGGCGGGCAGCGCATTCGATTCGAGCACCGCGAAATCACTGGAGGATAACATCCTCTCAACCGGCGGATCGGTCGAGGCAGAAGATCTTTACGTTCAGTTCCGTGGCCGCCTGCCGGGGGTCGAAGCCCTGCTCAAGGGCCGCGGCCTCGCCGCCTGATCCGCGCTGTCCCCGTAGGTCGGACAAATTTGTCCGACCTACCTACGCCGACCCGTAGATCGGTTAAGAAAGCGTAAAGATTTCATGGGGTGTCCATGTTGTACAACATGGAGAACCCGCCCGAAAAAAGGTGTACAACTTGGAGAGTCGCCCCAAAAAAAGTTGTACAACATGGAGAAAACCGCGCTTTTCGCGCAGTTTCCCCAAATCCTGACAAACGGTTAATCAGATCGTCTGATCGTAATCCCCGACACCCGGTTCGGTGCGGATGACCGCGTCGATATCGGCAAAAATCGCCCGCATTTCCGCCTCGGACTCCGAGCTTTCGCAGACCACCACAAGGTTTGGCGTATTGGATGACGCCCGCACCAATCCCCAGGATCCATTGTCCAGGATCACACGTGCGCCGTTCACCGTCACAACCTCTTTGATGGGGCGTCCGGCAAAGCTCTCGCCAGCCTCGTGTTTGGTCACCAGTTTCTCGACAAGCCGTTGAAGAATATCGTATTTTTCCGTGTCCGCCGCATAGGGTGACATGGTTGGTGTGGCCCAGGTCTTGGGCAGTGCCTTGCGCAGGTCCGACATCTTCATGTCCGGGTTGCGGTCCATCAGCTTGCAGATTTCCACCGCCACGCGCAGGCCACAGTCATAGCCGCGCCCGACAGGTTCGGCGAGGAAGTAGTGTCCGGATTTTTCAAACCCCGCCAACGCGCCAATTTCTTTCACGCGCCGTTTCATATGGCTGTGGCCGGTTTTCCAGTAATCCGCTGTAATACCTAGCTTTTTCAGCTCAGGATCGCTCGCGAACAGCCCTGTCGATTTGACATCCGCAACAAAGGTCGACCCCGGATAAAGCTTGCCCAGATCGCGCGCCATGATGACGCCCACCTTGTCGGCAAAGATCTCTTCGCCCTCGTCATCCACCACGCCGCAGCGGTCGCCATCGCCGTCAAATCCCAACGCGCAATCAGCGCCCGACGCTTTGACGCTGTCGGACATATCATGAAGCATTTCAAGGGCTTCCGGGTTCGGATTGTAATGCGGAAAGGTGTAATCCAGCGTGTTGTGACTCTCGACAACCTCAACCCCGATCCGTTCAAACACCTCCGGCGCAAAGGCCGAGGCCGTGCCGTTCCCGGTCGCGCAGACCACCTTGAGCGGGCGGGACATTTTGAAGTCACCCACAAGGTCTTGAATATAGGCCTCTTTTACGCCGTCCACGAATTCATACGACCCGCCCGGCGCAGGCGCCCCTTGGCCGGTCAGCACGATGTCGCGCAGCTCGTTCATCTCATCCGGGCCATGTGTCAGCGGCCGTTCAAAGCCCATCTTGACCCCGGTCCAGCCGTTGGGATTGTGGCTGGCCGTGACCATCGCCACGGCTGGAACATCCAGAAAAAACTGGGAAAAATAGGCCATGGGCGACACCGCCGGGCCAATATCCTTGACCTGAATACCGGCCTGCATCAGCCCAAGCATCAGCGCGTTCTTGATCGCCAGAGAGTAGTCCCGATAATCATTACCCACCGCGATCACCGGCTCGATCCCTCGGCGGCGCATCTGTGTTCCCAGACCCAGGCCCAGGGCGGTCATACCAGGCAGGTTGATCTCTTCCGGGTACTTCCAGCGGGCGTCATATTCACGAAACCCAGTGGGTTTTATCATCGCGTCGCGCAGGAATTCCCATGTATTCGGGGTCACATCTGAAATCGGTGTGGTCATAATATTTGACTTTCAAAACAATAGTTTACAGTGAAATTGGATTGGCCTTTGCCAGCCTGTCGAACTGCATCAGCGTCTCAATAAGACCCGGCATGTCGCGCAGGTAGATCATGTTCGGGCCGTCGCAGGGCGCGTTGTCGGGGTCCTGGTGGGTCTCGGTGAAAACAGCACCAATACCGGTCGCCACAGCGGCGCGTGCAAGCACAGGCGCAAACTCTCGCTGGCCGCCAGACGCTCCCCCAAGCCCACCGGGCTGGGCCACGGCGTGTGTGGCATCCATCACCACCGGATACCCGGTGCGCGCCATTTCCGGCAGCGACTGCATGTCGACAACAAGGCGGTTATAGCCAAAGGACGCGCCACGTTCGGTCAGCAAAATGCGTTTGTTTCCAGTGCTTTCGATCTTGGCAACCACGTTCGGCATGTCCCAGGGTGCCAGAAATTGCCCCTTTTTGACGTTGATGACAGCCCCAGTTTCTCCTGCTGCCAGCAACAATGCGGTCTGTCTGCACAGGAAGGCCGGGATCTGCAGAACATCGCAAACCTCGGCCACGGGCGCACATTGCGCGGCGTCGTGAATGTCGGTCAGAACCGGGACACCCAGCGTATCCTTGACGGATTGCAACACCTTAAGCCCGGCATCCAGGCCAAGGGCCGGGGCCGCACTCAGCGAGGTGCGGTTGGCCTTGTCAAATGATCCTTTGAATATGTACTGCGCCCCGGCCTTGTCGCAGGCCTCTTTCAGGGTTCCAGCAATCATCTGGGCATGATCCACGCTTTCAAGCTGGCAAGGCCCGGCGATCAATGTCAGAGGCAGATCATTCCCGGTGGTCAGCCCACCAATCTCAATATGTTTCATACTTAGGACGATACCTGTTCACGGAGGATGGACGCAGTCAGCGAGATCATCAGGTAAATACCTGAAAAGATTAGAAACGCCACCACGGTGTTTTCAAAAGCCCTTGGATAGCTCGGGTCCTGCGACGCCACCGGTTCGACGCTGGTCGTCAGGTAACGCACCTGGCGATTGGCCTCAAGCTCGGTTTGTTTGAGCGTTTGCAGCGCCGTTTGCATCAACAGATCTGCCGTCGCCAAATCCGCCTGCGCGAGCTTGATCTGGGCTGTTTTCTGCGCAAGCGAGGATTCCCCAACCGTTGCCTCGTTCATCTTGGATTCCAAGGAAACCAGCAGGTTTTTCAGGCGCCTCACGTCACCGGTCACCCCATCAACTCTTGCCTTGTTTGGGCGGGGGTTGTCGAGAAGAGCCTGTAGTTGCAGTTCTTTTTCTTGGAGTTGAAGCTGATAACCCGAAATCTGCGACCGCAGGCTGGCAATCAAGCCTTCGGGATCCAAGAGGTCCGAGTCACTTTGCAGCGTCACCAGCGCGGTCTGGGCGTCGCGGCGTTCCTGTTTGGCGCGCTCAAGGCTCCTGCGCGCATCGGCAAGCTGGTCTTCACGTTTGCGCTGGGACAGATCGTCAACACGCGTTTCTGCGTAAGAAATCAGCTTGTTCGAGAACTGCGCTGCGACCAGGGGATCGGCGGCGCTGACCTCCATCCGGATCGAGCCTTCGGTCGGGTCATAGCTGATCTTCACGAACTTCTTGTAGACCTTGTAAGCCTGTTCGTTCGTAGGGTTCTCGGATAGGCGCTGGATCGGATCGATGCTGGGGTTGCTAAAATGGCTCTTAAATCCGATGTCGGAATCCAGGCGCAGCATGGCGTCCTTGGAGGTGAGATAGTCCTGCGTCGCGATGGCATCGAGGTTGGTGTTGAACTGCGATGGCAACAACGATCCCAGACCGCCGGATGCAGTTGCCGTGTCGGCCTGCAAGATCATAAAGGCTGATTTTGACGAATACATCGGCGTTGCCACCGCGTAAAAGTACCACCCAGCAAGGATTGTCGGCAGGAATACAAAGACCGAGAGCCGCGCGACAAGCAGGGCTAGACGGCGACGGCGACGGCGCGCAATGTCCTTTTGAATGCTGCCAATTTCCTGCGCGCGCCGCTCTGCCGGCGATTGCTCGGCAAACTCGGTTGACGGCAGGGTCTTGCCCGGCGCCATCGTTTGCGGCAGTTGAATTTTGCCCTTTTGTGAAACCGCGGGCTGGGTCTGTTCCTGATCCGGCACCACCAGCTCGAGCATATTGGTACGCTGAAACGGATCAATCCCATTGGCGCGCAACAGGCGCACCGCGTCATAGTCCGAGGTCGGCGCAAGACCGTTCTTCTGGGCAACCCGCCGCGCCATGCGCAACTGGCGACCGGTCAGGCCTTCGCGTTTTATGGCGTCAATATCGCGATCCGGACTTGGGGTTGGTTCCAGTCCCATTGCCGGGGCCGGGGTCGCAGGCGCAGTTGCCTGCACAGGGGTTTGTTGGGGTGCGTTGGGCCGGGATGCGGGCTTTTCCGGGCCACGCGGGGCCTGCCCGGCGGGTGCCTGTGCCACAGGTGCCTGTGCCGCGCCACCGGGGCCGGAGCCGGGTGTGTTGCGGCGGATGCGAAACTTTTTAGCCTTGGGTTTGGTAGTCATAGAGCTGCTTTGCCTCTTCCAAGGTGTCAAACATATACAATTTGCCGTTCATCAGAACGGCGGCGGAGCGGGCGAACTTTTCCAGAACTTGCGGTTGGTGCGAAACGATCACGATAGTTGTCGTGCGCAACCGTTCTTTCAGAATATCCCCTGCTTTGCGATTGAATTCGACATCCGTGGACGAAGGCATGCCCTCGTCGATCAGATACATGTCGAAATCCAGCGCCAACATCAGCGCAAAGGTGAACCGCGAGCGCATGCCCGACGAATAGGTGCCAAGCGGCTGGTCGAAGTATTCGCCGAGATTGCAGAGCCAGCGACAGAAGGCTTCCACATAGTCCGGATCCAACCCGTAGAGCCGCGCGATATAACGGCTGTTCTCAACGGCCGAGTGTTTGCCGACCACCCCCCCCATGAACCCCAGGGGAAAGGAGATGCGGCAGGTACGGCGGATGTCGCCTTCGTCCGGCTTTTCAAGACCCGCCATCATGTTGATCAGGGTGGTCTTGCCGGTGCCGTTTGGCGCGAGAATGCCTAGCGAATTGCCCAGCTCCACGCGAAAAGATACACGTTCAAGGATCACCTTGCGCTGGGTACCTGTCCAAAAGGACTTACTCACATTCTCAAATTCGAGCATCAATCGCTCCGGCTCTGCTCTGGCCATCCCTCTTAGCGGGTTTTGGTTAACGCTCTCTGTGGCGCCTTTGACCTCAATATGTCGGATTACTAGGGGAGTTAGCAACTCTATGCGGCAGAATTTTGACCCCCAGACATCAAAAAACCGACGCTGAGGCGCCGGTTTTCTGAATATTTGAACTATTTTGCGCTTAAAGGTTGCGTTTTTCGACCCGGCAGACCTTGCCGGCGATGATCGAAATGGCTGCCGCGCCAAAGCTGAACAGGGCGCCCATCTTGGCCGCATCCTGTACCGGACCGGCCTCAAACGCCACCGAAGCCACGAAAAGAGATACCGTAAACCCGATCGCAGCAACGCAGCCAATGACGATGAGGTCGATGATGCGCATGCCTTCTGGGATGCCCAGCTTCAGTGGCATTGCGGCGACCCAGCCAAAGATCAGGATGCCCACCGGTTTCCCGATGATAAGGCCTGCCAGAACCAGCCAGGTGGCGTCGCCCATGGAAGAGAGTTGAACACCAGCGTTGCAGAGGCCGAAGAAGAACAACACCACCTCGACAGGATACTTCAGTGCGTGCTCCATGACGTTCAAGAGGTCATGCAGATGGGTTTCTGCCTGCGAGAAAATGCCAAAGGCGCGATCGGCATGGGGGATTGCAGGGACGATGGGCAAAAGCCCCAACGCCGGATGCAGACCCGAGCGCATGAAACCATACCAGCTGATGCAGCCGGCAATGATGTAAGGAAGGCCGCCAAACAGTTTGCGCATAGCGGTCGAGTTTGGTCGCGCCTGATTGCCGCGATCCAAGCGACGCGGAAGCCAGTTGGCAAACACGAACACCGCAAGCGCCGCACCAAAGGAGACAAACAACCACTGCGGAGCAAGATCACCCGAGGGGTAAAAAATCGCGAGGATGATCAGGCCAGCGGCATCATCCGCAATCGCCAGAAGCAGCAGGAACCGCACAGCCGGGTGGCCGGCGCCAAACACCAGACGCCCAACCAGGTAGGAAAAGGCGATATCTGTTGCGGTCGGGATCGCCCAACCATTTGCCACGGCGTTGTAAGTGTCGGATCCCATGATCAGGGCCAGACCCAGGTAAACGCCAATCGGGCCAAACATTCCACCTGCCGTTGCAAACAAGGGTGTTGCCGCCTTTTTGCCACGCAGGCTGCCGTTTTTCAGGACGACGGCCTCCCAGACTTCCTTGGCGGCGATGGCAAAGAACAGGGCCATCAGCACGTCGTTCACCAGATAATGCAACGTCAGGGTGCGGTGGCCATCGTGCAGGTGCCCGATCGGGGCGTGATCCCAGATTTTGAATTCAACGAAGTGGTGATAGCTACTATAGTCAATGTTGGCCCAGACAAGCGCAATCAACGCGCCCAAGATCAACAACAACGAGTAGTCGGTCAAAAATCCCCAGACGCGATACATTCGTTTCCACCCTTCTTGTCCTCTGTTGGCGAGGGGACTTAGCGGAATTTCCCTGAGGTCGCAACGGGCGTAGGGGCATTGATTGGATGTTGAGACCAATCAATGCCCCCTTGTGGCAGATTTCTCAGGTGTTGGCCTTACGCGATGGCCTGCCAGGCCAATCCCGCAAGAAACGCACCCACCATTGCATAGCTGATGTAAGCCGCAAAAACGCGGGGTTTGACGAGCGCCCAGACCGCAACTGCTGCGGGGATGCAGCTGACGCCACCGGCAATGACAAAGCTCATGGCCGCGCCGTTTGACATGCCTTGTTGCAGCAGGGCGTCGACCAATGGCACCGCGCCATACCCATTCAGGTAGGCAGGTGCGCCGACCAACGCGCCCAACAGGATTGGTTTGATACCATCGCCACCCAGCACGGATGCAATCATTTCCGCAGGCACATATTGCAGCATTATGGCCTCGATCACATAGGCCAGTGCCAGCCACTTCAGCAGGAACAGGCCGTTATCCAGAGACGCGTCCTTGAAAGTTGCGCGGCGCTCGGGCTCTTTCCAGAACTTCCACACTGGTTTGCCCTGGAACGGCTGTTTCACGCCACAGCATCCACCGACTTGCGGCTTTTCACGCAATGGGTCTCTGAAAACCGGGGATTTTGCAAAGGTCATGGTCACAAAACCACCCATCAGCCCAAGCCCCACGGCTGCCACGGTTTTGGCCAGGGCAAAGTCAAACCCCAAAGTCCCCGAGGTGATGGCAAACATCGCCGGGTCCATCAGCGGTGAGGCCAGCCAAAACGCCATCACCGCACTCAGAGGCGCGCCAACAGCCAGAAGTGCGGCGATAAATGGGATGACTTCACAGGAGCAGAAGGGCGACAGCCCACCCAAAAGCGCTGCGAACAGGATCATTCGCGTTTCGCGCCCTTCAAAGGCCTTGGCCAGGATGGTTTCTGCGCCCGTCGCCTTGAGATAGCCGATTGCGAAGATCGCAAACAGGATAAACGGTGCCGTGTGCCCAAGCGCTCCTAGGGTAAACCCGATTGTGGGCAGCAGTTGGGGCAAGTCCAGCACCGCGACGGCGATGAGAATCAGCACCAACGCCAGCCAAGCCTTGTCGATGCGGGCGAGACGGGTCGTAAAGGGCGACGGGGATTGTGTTGTGTCAGCCATGGTTGTGGTCCTTGTGGGGGGCTGCGCTGTCGGCGCAGCATTCTTTCAGCAGGAAATGCGAGAGCAGGCGGATTTCGTCATAGGCCACGGCGGCACAAATGATCGAGCGCCCCTGCTTCTCCTGTGTCACGAGGCCCGATTGGGCCAGGATTTTCATATGATGGGTCAGGGTCGAGCCGGTCACGCCGCTGCGCTGGCCAAGCTCACCGATGCTCAGGCCCTCTGGGCCGGCGCGCACAAGGCAACGCAGCACCGAAAGCCGCTGTTCCGAGCCAAGCGCCGCAAAGGTGGACGCGGCAATGGCCAGAGAAATGTCGTCTGTTGATTCGTGTTTCATATTTCTAGAAATATCGAAATAATAGCCCTGCGCAAGTTTTATTTCGAGAGTCATCGAAATAAAATCAGGTTTCGCCCAATCGCCACTTATCGCAGTGTTGTCCCATGGACCTAATCGAGGACATCCGCGCCTGCCGTCTGTGTGCTGACCGGTTCGCCGCGACAGCCACGGCACATCAGCCGCGCCCGGTGGCGTGGTTTCAGCCCAGTGCGCGGATATTGATTGTCGGTCAGGCGCCGGGTGCACGTGTGCATGAAAGCGGGCGACCTTTTACCGACCCGTCCGGCGACAGGCTGCGCGCGTGGATGGGAATTGACGAGACAACCTTTTATGACCGGGATCGCGTGGCCATCCTGCCCATGGCGTTCTGTTTTCCCGGCTACAATGCCAAGGGCAGTGACCTGCCTCCCCCGGCGATTTGCGCGCGCACCTGGCGACAGCCGGCTCTCGATAGCCTGTCAGATGTTCGGCTGACCTTGCTCGTGGGCGGCTACGCGCAAAAGTGGCACTTGGGTCACAAAGCCGGTGTCACCGAGACCGTTGCGGCGTGGCGCGACCATGCGCCCGACGCCTTTCCCTTGCCTCATCCGTCGTGGCGCAATACGGCATGGCTGAAGAAACATCCGTGGTTCGAAGCCGAGCTGCTGCCCGTGCTGCGCACCCGGATCAGAGAGGTTCTGGAATGACACCCTTGGATCAGGCCCATGCGGCAATGGAGACCACGCCCCAAGACGACGCGGCGCGCCTGCGGTTTTACGAACGTTTGGCGGATGCCGAATTGTTCCTTTTGCTGGCCAAGGAAGCAGAAGGCGAAAGCATTGCGCCAGAGTTGTTCGACCTCTCGGACCATTCTTTTGTGCTGGTCTTCGACACCGAGGAACGGCTGGCCGAGTTTGTAGGCAAACCAGCGCCCTATGCGGCGCTCTCTGGCCGCGTGATTGCCTCGATGCTGGCCGGGCAAAACATCGGCCTTGGCGTGAACCTCGAGGTTGCGCCCTCGTCGATCCTGATCCCGCCGGACGCTATGATGTGGTTGGACGACACGCTGCAACACGCGCCGGATCAGGTTGAAGCCACGCCAGAGGCTTTCACCGCGCCGACCGGCTTGCCTGAAACATTGATCTCTGCGCTGGACCAAAAGCTTTCAACCGCCGCTGGCCTTGCGAAAATGGCCTACCTCGTGGGCGTGTCCTATGACACCGGCGCCAAGAGCCACATGCTGGGGTTTGTCGAAGCCATTCCAGACGCACAGGGGGCCTTGGCCAAGGCCGTATCCGAGGCGTTGACGTTTTCGGGTGTGGAAGCCGGAGCATTGGATGTGGGGTTCTTTGAAACAACCAACCCGGTGTCTGCACAGCTTGCCCGCGTAGGGCTGCGTTTTGATTTGCCTGAGCCACCAAAACCACAAGAGTATGTGCCCGTGACCCCCGGCAGCGACCCCGACAATCCGCCCAAGCTGCGCTGAGCATTGAACTGGGGTCTGGAATCGACAAAACTCCGCGCAGGTCTGTTTTGGGGGCACATTTGATGTTTCGGGATATCTCGGTGCGGGCAGTGTACATGGGCGCTCTTGCGGCTTTTGTTGGCTATGCGGCGTCCTTCGCGATTGTGCTGGCCGGGTTGACGGCCGTTGGCGCGTCACAGGCCGAAGCTGCGACAGGCTTGTTCTTTGCGACGCTTGGCATGGGCGTTTGCAGCATCTGGTTGCCGGGTTTGACACGCACACCCGCGGCGGTGGCCTGGTCCACACCCGGTGCGGCGTTTCTCGCGGCGTCTGCAGCGCTGCCCGGCGGGTTTGCCGAGGCTGTGGGGGCCATGATCTGTTGTGCGGCGCTGATTCTGATCACCGGTGTGATCCCGGCGCTGGGACGTATCGTCGCCGCGATCCCCAAACCTGTTGCAAATGCACTGCTGGCTGGGGTGATCCTGAAGCTGTGTTTTGCACCTGCCTTGGGGTTGGGGGCCGTGCCTTTGCTTGTTCTGCCAGTGATCCTGGCCTGGTTGATCGGGCTGACATGGAACCGGCTGGCGGCGATGCCCTTGGCCGTCGTGGCCTTTCTGATTGTGATGTTTGTCGGCGTGGATCTGCCCGAGGCGAGCCCTGCCACATCACAGGCTCTGTTACCTGATTTCGCCTTTGTAACCCCTGTGTTTTCGCTGCAATCCCTGATCTCGATCGCCGTACCACTCTATCTTGTGACGATGGCGGGACAGAATATCCCCGGGTTCGCGGTGTTGGAGTTGAACGGCTATGCCATCGACCGGCAATCGGCATTGCGCAAGACGGGGCTGGCGAGCCTGCTCATCGCCCCATTTGGCGCTGTGCCTGTGAACATGTCTGCCATCACCGCTGCCATGATGGCAGGCGAAGACGCCGGGGCCGACCCCAAGGGGCGGTATTGGGCAGCCATAGTCTCGGGCACCGTCTTTATCGCATTTGCTTTCGCTGCAGCCATTGTCACCCGGTTGGCCAGCGTTGCCCCGGCAGAACTGATCACCGCAGTTGCGGGCCTCGCGTTGATCCCGGCGCTGGTTTCGGCGATCTCGGCCGCTTTCAGCGATCCGAAGCAGAGCGAAGCCCCGGCCATGACCTTTCTCATCACGGCCAGCGGCATGACCCTGTTCGGAGTGAGCGGGGCGTTCTGGGGTGTGGTCGCAGGCGCGGTGATCTGGTTTGCGAAACGGGCCTGGGCTCAGTAACCCGCGTCGCGGTTGACCAGGTGTAGCAACGGGTCCCCCGCCTCGCTGCGGGAAATGTTTTCGGCAATCACCCGGCTCGCCGAAGCGGGGCGCGTTTCGCTGGCGATATGGGGTGTTACGGTCACACGAGGGTGGTGCCAAAAGGGGTGATCCGCAGGCAATGGTTCCACCCGGAACACGTCCAACGTGGCGTGCTGAACGGGACCATCGTCGAGCGCAGCCAGCAGCGCGTCGTCGTCAATCAGCTGCCCACGCCCCGGATTGATCACAACCGCGCCATCAGGCAGCAGAGCGAGGGTTTCGGCGTTCAGGGTGTTCTCTGTCGCAGGGGTCTTGGGCAAGAGTAACACGAGGATATCGGCACGGTCCAAGGCCTGAGACAGGCCATCCGGGCCGCTGAAACAGGTGATGCCGGTAATCTCTTTTTGCGACCGGCTCCAACCGGTCACAGGAAAACCGAGAGTCGTCAGCGCGCTGCCACAGGCGGTGCCCAACTCGCCTAGGCCAAGGATGGTGACGCGCCGATCCTCGGCCAGAGGGGGAACATAGGTGCGCCATTCTCCGTCCTGCCCGTGGATATGCAGGTCCATGCCCAGATGATACCGCAGAACATGACCGGTGACCCATTCGACCATGCCTTGGGTCAGGCCATAATCCACCATGCGTGCCAGCGGCTGAGTCAGTGTTTGGTTTCCAACAATGCCCTCTACCCCGGCCCACAGGTTCAACACGGCTTTGCATCGGGTGTAGGGCGTGAAATCCTGCACATCACTGTTGGGGGCATATACGATGTAATCGACCTCATCCGGCGCAAAGTCAGTGCGCAGATCGACATCCAAACCGTATTCTTCAAACGCCGCTTTCAAAGGCGCTTCATAGGTTCCCCAGCGTTCTGAGCGGGCGGCGAACAGGACATTGATCATCGTAGGTCTTTCCGGCTGTATGTAGCGTGCGGCCAGTCAGGCCACAGAACAAAGGACAGGGCAAGGGGGCTTAGCGTGGGCGATGCACGTGGGCGCTTTGTACCAGTCCAAAAGCCACCAACAGAACCAGCATGGCCGAGCCACCGTAGCTGACCAGCGGTAGCGGAACCCCCACAACCGGCGCCAGCCCCATGACCATGGACATGTTGACCGCGAAGAACAGGAAAAAGGTCGCCGCAATGCCAAGGATCAGGAGCGAGGAGAACCGGTCACGGTTGACGAGCGCCGCCGTAATGCAAAACACGATGATCAGCGCATATAGCCCCAAAAGCGATATCCCCCCAAGGAATCCAAACTCTTCTGCCAGCGTGGTGAAGATAAAGTCAGTGTGTTTTTCTGGCAGAAAATTCAGCCGCGACTGGGTCCCTTGCATGAAGCCCCGCCCGGTCCAGCCTCCGGACCCCAGCGCAATTTTGGATTGGGTGATGTGATAGCCCGCCCCCAGCGGATCGCTGGCTGGATCAAGGAACGTGTCGATACGTCTGTACTGGTAGTCTTTCAGCAATTGCCAACCTGTGCCGCGTGATTGAAAGACAGCTGTGACCAGGCCGACGCCCATGGCTGAAACAGTTGCGAAGTATCCCCAATGCACCCCGGCCATGAACATCACCATGGCGCCACCGATGATCAGCAACAAAGACGTTCCCAAATCCGGCTGGCGCAGAACCAGTGCTGTGGGCAGAAGAATGGCCAGAACGGGCAAAGCCACCCAGAGCGGGCGTGAGATTTTGGCCGGTGGCAGCCAGTCGTAATACGCGGCCAGTGCCATCACCAACGTGATTTTCATCAGTTCCGAAGGCTGCAGCCGCATGAAGCCCAGATCAATCCAACGCTGTGCGCCCATGCCGACACTGCCCATCACCTCGACCAACACCAGCAGTAGAATAGTGCCCAGGTATGCGCCCCCGGAAACACTGCGCCAAAACCAGATTGGGATCATGGCGACGATCAACATCAGACCCAACCCCAAGGCGAATCGCTTGATTTGCGGCTCGGCCCAGGGGCTGAAAGAGCCACCCGCGACAGAGTAGAGCATCATGAAGCCAACGCCTGCGATGGCCGAAAGCAACAGGATCAGAGGCCAGTTCAGGAACAGGACCTTGCGCGGGCCGCTGGGAACGGATTTGACGGAATACTCAAGATAACTCATGTGCGCGCGTCTCCCCGGTTGCCGTCACGATCCGGCATCAGGGCGCGCAGTCGGTCCTGTTGTTCTTCGATCTTGCGGCGGTCCTTGGCGGGATAGGCCGCGATGGGCGGGTCACCATCAAACAGGGCCTGCAGCGTGATGTCACGCGCAATGGGAGCGGCCGCTGTTGACCCGCCACCGCCATGTTCAACCACGACGGCAACGGCGATCTTTGGGTCTTCGATGGGGGCAAAGTTCACGAACAACGCGTGGTCGCGGCGTTCCCAGGGCAGGTCTTCGTTCTTGGTCACGCCTGCGGCCCGTTCCGCCGCAGTGATATTGCGCACCTGACTGGTGCCGGTTTTGCCGGCCAGTCGATAGGCATCTTCAATCACACGGCTGCCATAGCCCGTCCCACGCCGATGGTTCGACACCGCAAACATCCCGCGCCGGATATGGCGCAGGTTGTTTTCGTTGAGCCCAAGCGAGGGCACCTCGGCTCGCGGCGGCTCGACACCGTTCACGGATTTTATCAGATGCGGCTCAAGCGCCAATCCGGATGCGAGGCGTGACGTCATCACAGCCAGTTGCAGCGGCGAGGCCAGAACGAACCCCTGACCGATCGAGGCGTTTACCGTGTCACCGGGCACCCAGTTCTGTCCGCGCACGCGCGCCTTCCAATCGCGGGTCGGGTTCAGACCACTGGCCATCCCCGACAGCGGCAGATCGTGCCGAAGACCCAGCCCCAAACGCGTTGCCATGGCCGAAATCCGGTCAATGCCCAACTCAAGCGCAAGCTCATAGAAGTAAACATCGCAGCTTTCCCGCAGGGCCTGGTTCAGGTCCACATGCCCGTGGCCAGCGCGCTTCCAGCAGTGAAACTTGCGATCCGATACCTCGAGGTAACCGGGACACCAGACCGTGTCTTCGGAGGAAACCAGTCCCTCTTCGAGCGCCGCAAGGGCGGTGATCATCTTGAACGTAGATCCCGGAGGATAGGTGCCTTGCACGGATTTGGCCGCGAGCGGTCGGTGGTTGTTTTCGGTCAGGGCCTGATAATTGGCGACAGAAATGCCGGTCACAAAGTGGTTTGGATCAAAGGTCGGTGCAGAGTTGACCGCCAGAAGGTCGCCGTTGCGGCAATCCATTACGACGGCGGCCGCGCTTTCTTCGCCCAGACGGGCCTGAACATAGGATTGCAGTTTCTGGTCGATCGTCAGTTGCAGGTCTTCGCCTTGCTGACCTTCCTGCCGGTCCAGCTCTCGCATGACACGACCCACTGCGTTGACCTCAACGCGTTTGGTGCCCGCTGACCCGCGCAACTCGGCCTCGTGTTTGGCTTCGACACCGACCTTGCCGATCTGGAAACGCGGGATGCGCAACAATGGATCGGGGTTTTCGATTTTCGAGAGGTCATAGTCACTGACCGGGCCCACATAGCCAACCACATGGGCAAAATCGCCATCCAGCGGGTATTGCCGCGACAGGCCCACATCTGGCGTGACCCCAGGCAGTGCGGGCGCGTTCACGGCAACGCGGCTAACCTGGTCCCAGGTCACGTGATCCGCCACCGTAACGGGCAGAAACGGGGCAGAGCGTTTCATCTCAGCCATCGCGCGGTTCAGGTCTTCTTCGTCCAGCTCAATGAGTTCGGACAGTTTTGCGATCACCGCATCGACGTCACCGGCGTCTTCGCGCACGATGTTGATCCTGTACGAGGGTTGATTGCGTGCCAGCGAGACGCCGTTGCGATCAAAAATTTCACCTCGGGCCGGTGGCAACAGCCGGATGTTGATGCGGTTTTCTTCGGCCAGCAACCGGTATTGATCGGACTGCTCCACCTGCAGTTGACGCATGCGCAGCCCCAAAAGGCCCATGAAGCCCAGCTGCGCCCCACCCAGCAAAAGCGCCCGGCGGCTGAGGCGGCCCTGAAACTCGGGGTTGTCGACCTTGGGGCGTCTCATATGGCACCTGCCACGGCATCGGTTTCCCCCGGAACAACTTTGCGAATGCCAAAGGCGACATGCGAAACCAGAACCACCATCGGATAGGCCATGACATTCATCGCGAGTTCCATCAGGGTCATGCCCAACGGGGCCTGATCCACCAGAAATATGGCAAGGAACACACGGTTCGCCAAAGCAAGGCCCGCAAGGGCCAATGCAGCCACCATCCACTCGGTCATAAAGGTGGCGTCTCGCAGTCCCGGCTCTTGTCGTTTCAATAGTTGCCGGGCGACCACCAGAGTTGCGGCCATGACACCTGGTGGGCGCAGTAAAATGAAGTCCACCAACAAGGCCATCACCGCAACCAGCACGGTTGGCACATATTCAGGCCGCCGGATGGACCAGGCCACCGTGAATAGCACGATCAGGTCAGGCCCGGCCCAGCTGCGCGGCACGGTCTGGAGTGGCAACAGCTGGAGATACAGCAGGCCAAGTACGAGCAACCCGTACCAGAATCGCATGCGCCACTTGCTCGTCTGTCCTGCCTCAGCCATCTCCGGCCTCCGGCGATGTTGGGGCTTCGGGTGAAATGATCCCGCCGGGTTCCGTGATCTGCTCGTGCCCATGGTCGCGCAGGACCCTCAGGAATTCCAGCCGTTCGTAGTCTGCCGCGAGACGCACGCGCAGGCGGCCGCCGGGGTCCGTGGCAACCTGACCAACCAGCAGGCCACTGGGAAACACGCCACCGTCGCCGGACGAGATCACACGGTCACCGGGGCGCACACGCTCGGGGTTTTCAAGAAAGTCGATGTAGGGCGCGATGGAATTGTCTCCGGCGACGATGGCGGTCTGGCCCGAGGGCTGAATCATAACCGGGATGCGGCTGGAGCTGTCGGATAACAGGATCACCCTGCTGGACGAGCGTCCCACGCCCGAAATTCGCCCCACGAGTCCGATCCCGTCCATGGTTGCCCAGCCATCCACAATGCCGTCTCGTGCGCCAATGTTCAGCAGTACGGATTGACGGAAAGGAGAGCCGCTGTCGGCCAGCACCACGCCGGTCACAAAGGTCAAACGCGGATCGAGGCGGACATTGTTCAGGTCAAGAAGGCGGGCATTTTCCTGCTCAAGCTGCAGGGCAGCCTCTTTCCAGGCCTTCATTTGCTGCAATTCGCGACGCAGTTCCTTGTTCTGGTCCACGATGCGCTGATAGCTTTGATAATCGCGTACCAAATTGATCGCGCCTGTTACCGGCGCCATGGCCCAATCCATCGAAGGCACCACCCGGTCAACCACCTGCGCCCGGAACCTTTCGACCCGAGGGCTGTCGATCCGCCAGACAAGGAAAATGGCAAACAGGCACAACAATAGTGTGGCCAGCAGAAGACGCTTCAGCGGACCAATATAGTCATCACCCTGATTCCGGTCCTTGGCCACGGTTTCCCTCGTTCAGGTTCGCGCTCCGAGACTGGCATGCGGGTTACCCGCGCGTCAAATCCGGGTCAGCTGTCGTAATCGATGGCGTGGCGCAGCTGTTTTTCGTACTCCAGCGCCTTACCGGTGCCCATGGCCACGCAGTTCAAGCTTTCGTCGGCAATCGACACCGCCAGCCCGGTTTGCTCACGCAGTGCCAGGTCGAGATCACCCAAAAGAGCGCCCCCACCGGTCAGCATGACGCCACGATCCACGATATCCGCTGCGAGGTCCGGAGGTGTGGCTTCCAGCGCGGTCATCACCGCTTCGCAGATCTGCTGGACGGGTTCCGCCAGCGCTTCGGCCACCTGAGCCTGGCTGATTTCGGTTTCCTTGGGAACGCCGTTCAACAGGTCGCGACCGCGGATCTGCATCGACTGGCCCCGGCCATCGTCGGGCATACGCGCGGTGCCAATTGAGGTCTTGATACGTTCTGCGGTGCTTTCGCCCACGAGCAGGTTCTGCTGGCGGCGCAGGTAGTTGATGATGGCCTCATCCATGCGGTCGCCACCTACACGGACCGAGCGCGCATAAACGATATCGCCCAGAGACAGAACCGCAACTTCGGTGGTCCCGCCGCCGATATCGACAACCATGTTGCCGGTCGGGTCGGTGATCGGCATGCCGGCCCCTATGGCGGCAGCAATGGGTTCCGCGATCAGCCCGGCGCGACGTGCACCAGCCGACAGAACCGACTGACGAATAGCTCTTTTTTCCACTGGTGTGGCGCCATGGGGGACGCAGACGATGATCTTGGGCTTCGAAAAGGTCGAGCGTTTGTGTACCTTGCGGATGAAGTGCTTGATCATCTCTTCGGCGGTGTCAAAGTCGGCGATCACGCCATCCCGCATCGGGCGGATGGCCTCGATGCTGCCCGGGGTCCGGCCCAGCATCAGCTTGGCGTCTTCACCCACCGCCAGAACCTTTTTTACGCCATCTTTGACGTGATAGGCCACAACTGATGGCTCGGACAGGATCACGCCTTTGCCTTTGACATAGACCAGCGTGTTGGCTGTCCCGAGGTCGATTGCCATGTCAGAGGTGAACAGGCCGCCCAGATTTCCCAGCATGTGAGTTTTGTTCCCGCAGAAATTCAAAAAGGGCCCGCGTCACTGCCGCGACGTAGGCGAAGTCGTTATATGTGTCGGCTGCCGTTTGTGAAAGCCCTTCTTGCAGCAAAATCAGCGCGTTTCCGCCGTGGCTGTATCTTGCGTACTTCGTCGGCAATCTGTGGCGATTGTCTGCCGCGTTCTTTTGCAGTGATTTTGGGGAAGCGATCGGACCGGGATGTAGAAGCTCGCGCGGAAAAGAACAAGTCGCCGGAACAGCCGATGTTAGCTGCATTCTAAAAGGGGTTGTTAACTAAACAATTGAAAATATTAAGAATTGTTGGGATGCTGTGTGTGTTTGATTGTAGCAACCTCTAAGGTTGCATTGTTTAGGAGTACTCAACACCAAACAAGGGGGATCGTCATGCGCAGTTTGACAAGAAGGATTAAACACTTTTGGGGCAACAAGTTTGGGCGCTGTGCGGTTTGTATGAGGTTCGCCTTCTGGGGTGCAGTGCTTGGCGGGCTCACGACTTTTCTTGCTGTGAAGTATGATTTCGGATTGGTTTTGGTCAGTGTTTTGGCGATCCTTTCAATGGTGTTGGCGACGACAACCCTGGCGCACGTCGTGACGTTCGCAGTTCGTCACGTGTGGCAGATGCGCAGAGCTGCAGCCGGTGAGTTGGTGCAGATAGGCCCGCACGCCGTGCTGCCCATCAGAACTGGCAGGCCAGAGCAACAGGTTTCGCGTCGGCAGTTGTTGGGGCTGGTCTTCAAATACGGAGCATTGGCGTCTGCCGTGACACTGGGATTGCCAACAAAATCACGCGCGGCCTGCGGTGACTGTGCTGCCCATTATGGAGCAGGCCACTATGATTGCATTACCTACTTTTGCAATGACCAAGGACACACATGTTGCCCACCTGGTTTCCCATATCTGAACCATTGCGATTGCATTTGCTATGATGGCAACGGGTTTGACTGCAATAGCTATTCGAACTGCCTCTACTGTGGTTAGCGATGCCCTCGCGAAACGTGACCGACTTGGAGCCACAGCTTAGAAGCCGAAACTCAGGCTGAAGGCGAGGCCCGCGTCCCCAACGTCTGCACCGTGATAGCGCAGATCGGCTGAGACGGAGTCGTTGAAATTGTAGCTGGCGCCAAGCTGCCAGTATTCCGTGTCCATCCCGTCATTTGCACCGATGCGCGCCGAGCCGGAAATCCTGTCGGTAAAGGCAAAAGACCCGTCAAGATACCGGTGCCAATGCCCCGAGTCAGGGTTGTAGCCCAGGAACCCCCCAACCGAAGCCTGTGATGTCACCGGATAGGACAGCTCCAGTGTCACCTCGGTGCAGCAGTAGCCCGTCGAATTGTAGGTATAAAAGGCCAAACCGACATCCCAATCGAGATCATAGGAGGTCGTGTTGCGGTAGCCGAGATACCAATCGAGTTCCCATTCATCCGACCCAAGATCGACGGTAGAGCCCCAAAAGGCAAAATATGCGCCCTGGCTCTCGACCTCGAACCAGGGCTGGATCGCCGGGCCATCGTCGCTTTGCGTCACGCCGGCAAAGACATAGTTCGACGTCACATCCAAACCCCAGGACCAATTCAGCTCCTGCGCCATAGCCGGCTGTGCCAATAGGTTGGCGGCCAACAGTACTCCAAAACTTGAGACTCGGATCGTCATGGAAACCCCGACGGATGCTCGGGGTTGATTTCACGACGTTTCCGGTGCTTTGTCCACTGATTCATGGGGGTTCACATAGCTTTGACGCCTTGTGAAAGCAAAAAGGGCCACCCGATCGGGCAGCCCTGTATCCCGATATCCGCGGTCAGATCAGGTCATGTCGCGATAGGATATTTCGCGTGCATCCGCGCCTTCGCCCAGCTTGCCGCGGCGCACGATCAGGCGGTTGAGCGCATGAATATAGGCCTTGGCCGAGGCGACAACCGTGTCGGTGTTGGCGGATTGACCGGTTGCGATTACGCCATCTTCCTCCAGACGCACGGACACGGTGGCCTGCGCATCTGTGCCTTCGGTCACAGCGTGCACCTGATAAAGCTGCAACTGGGCTGTGTTGGGGTGCAACTCGCGGATCGCTTTGAATGTCGCGTCTACCGGGCCGTCGCCAAAGGACGTGGCCGACCGGTCATCTCCGTCGATTTCCATCTCAACCGTCGATTCTGCCTGACCACCTGTGCCGCAGGTGACCTTCATCGACACCAGTTTCAGCGTGTCGTTGGTTTCGTCTTCACCCACCCGCATCAGTGCGATGATGTCGTCGTCAAACACCTCTTTCTTGCGGTCGGCGAGGTCCTTGAAGCGAACAAACACGTCCTTGAGCTGGTTGGCGCCAATGTCAAAGCCAAGGTTCTTCAGCTTGTCGTTCAGAGCGGCCCGGCCCGAGTGCTTGCCGAGGGGCAGCGAGGTGCCCGAAAGGCCGATGTCCTCGGGGCGCATGATCTCGAACGTCTCGGCGTTCTTCAACATGCCGTCCTGGTGGATGCCGGATTCATGGGCAAAGGCGTTCTTGCCGACGATGGCCTTGTTGAACTGCACCGGGAAGCCCGAGACCGTGGCGACTCGGCGCGATATGGCCATGATCTTGGTGGTGTCGATCCTGGTGTGCCAGGGCATGATGTCGTTGCGCACCTTGAGTGCCATGACGACCTCTTCCAGGGCAGTGTTGCCCGCGCGTTCACCCAAGCCATTGATCGTGCACTCAATTTGACGCGCACCACCCGCCACGGCGGCCAGTGAGTTGGCGGTCGCCATGCCAAGGTCGTTGTGGCAGTGGGTGGCAAAGATCACTTCGTCGGCACCCGGAACCTGTTCGATCAGGCCGCGGATCAGATCGGCGCTTTCCACCGGCGCGGTGTAGCCCACGGTGTCGGGGATGTTGATCGTTGAGGCACCGGCCTTGATCGCGATTTCCACCACGCGCTTGAGGTAATCCCACTCGGTCCGGGTCGCATCCATCGGCGACCACTGTACGTTCTCGCACAGATTGCGGGCATGGCTGACGGTGTCATGGATCAGATCGGCCATCTCATCTTGCGTGAGGTTCGGAATGGCGCGGTGCAGGGGCGAGGTGCCGATAAAGGTGTGAATGCGGTTCTGGCCGGCGAATTTCACGGCCTCCCAACAGCGGTCGATGTCGGCAAAGTTGGCACGGGCCAGGCCACAAATTCTGCTGTTTTTTGAACGCTTTGCGATCTCGCTCACGGCGCGGAAGTCACCTTCGGAGGCGATCGGGAAACCGGCCTCGATGATGTCGACACCCATCTCGTCGAGCATCTCGGCAATCTCGAGTTTTTCGTCGTGGGTCATGGTCGCGCCGGGGCTTTGCTCGCCATCGCGCAAGGTTGTGTCAAAGATCAAGACGCGGTCTTGTTGGGTCTTATCGGTCATTTTGGAATCTCTCTTTTTTCTCCTGAAGTCCGGGCGCGAAGCGGCATCCTCTGAGCGGTCGCGCCAAGATGGCACGCTCAGAGGCGGGCTAGCAGGAGAAGGTCGGCCAGAATCGCAGCGCGAGTGCACTGTGCAGAAGCTGCGATATGGGCCTGGGTCATCATGGGAGGGATTTATACATGGCGGACAGGAAATGAAAAGTGACAAATCGCCTGTAACGGACCAAAGGTTTGGGTGACCCATGTTCCGCGAGAGGTTAACGCGATCTTGCCGGGGCGTTCTGCAGCTTTTGCAGAGTCCGGTGCGAATCGCGGGTTAAAACCGAGGAATACAAGGCCAAACCGCGTTCGGTATCGTGTCGGTATAACGTCGGTATTGCGTCGGTGCAGGGGATCGGTGTTTCGCGCGGTTAACAGGGCGTGCGGTGGAAGAGGGGCCATTCCGTCCGGCTTGGGATCGTGAACCAACGTTGGGGTCGCTGTCGCAAATGTGTGAATCGGCATGCAAAACCGACCCACTTTTGTGGATTATGAGCGAGTAATATTGACCCATCAGATTCCGGTAACATCCGCGCAACTTTGTGCGGAGAAAAGAGGAGATGTTATTGAAGGCAAGCGTGTCAAAGATCCGGCGATGGGAATTGGTCGAGGGGCACAGCATCCGGTCAGTCGCGGAAAACGATCAACAAGTATTTGAAGGATGAGAGGTCGCTGAGCTACCAGCGCCAGGTGCCACTGGTTCGGCACAGGCCGTGCAACGGTTTTGATTTTAGACTTGAGGGGCTTTTCGATCAGGACCAGAAGTGACCCCGCCGGGAACGGCGGAGCGCCCAGAAGCGGGCCGGTGCCGGTTCGGGCGAGGCTTTTGTCCTGCTGCATCTTGCGGCAGGCGATGCATTGCAATTTGACTGAAGCGAAGAACGGGCAGTACTGGGCAGTCTCGAGCAGAAGGTGAAGGTTGCCCATTTCCACCTGTGCTACAGCCGCAAGCCCTTTGTCGTGACCTATCCCGGCAAAGCGCAGGAGATGGAGCCGGTTGCCTGCACCCTGGCTGTGGGCTGGGAGAAGGGACAGGTTGAGAACCAGGTCCGATTTTTGCGCGGCCGGTTGTTTGTGCCCAAACCTGACTTTGATGACCTCGATGCGCTGAACGATTGGCCGCGGCTGCGCTGCGAAGAGCTGGCACACCGGCCCCAACCCGAGCAATCGGATCGCATGTTTGCAGAGCTGTTCGAGCATGAACACGCCAAACTACGCACTCTGGGGCGAGCATTTGAGGGATACGTGGAGAACACCGTTCGTGTTCGCACAAAGCAAGCGACGCAGAAAAACGTAACCGTCGCACAAGCAAAGCCCCCGGGCAGCCTCGCTATGTGAGAGCGGTCCGACTGGAGGCTTTGCGCCACAAGGGGTGGGCCAAATAAAAACGCTGAAAAAGGGTCAGTTTGAAACGCTCTTTGACAGGCAAGTTCATCACAATGTGCGCACCATGGCTGAACTCAGTATTGAGCCATCCGCAAGGAAACCACAGGTGTTGGTCAGAAGCCTTGCGGCAAATCAAAAGAACCGCCATTCCCACTCAAACTCTCCACCGCGTGAACAACCCCACGAATTTCGGCGAGACCTTTCATGCGGCCAATCAAAGGGTATCCAGGTATGCTGCAACGTCCAATATCAGACAAAAGTTCGTGACCGTGATCAGGTCTGAAAGGAATACCCAAAAAATCGGTCTTAGCGTTTTTCAGTCGCCTGGCATTTTCCTTTATCAAAACAGAAACGAGCGCAACCATATCGGTGTCACCCTCAAGATGTGCCGCTTCTTCGAAGGAACCATCCGCATCTTTTCGGACATTTCGCAGATGAGCAAAATGAATGCGCTCAGCAAACTTTGCGGCGATAGCAGGCACATCATTTTCCGGGTTGGCACCAAGAGAACCAGCGCACAGGGTCAATCCGTTCGAAGGGCTGTCATAAGCGTTCATTATCCAGGCTATATCTTCCATGTTGGAGACAATACGGGGCAGGCCGAGAATATCTCTAGGTGGATCGTCTGGATGAACACACAATAAGATGCCAAGCTCTTCTGCTGCAGGGATTACTTCTTTCAAGAACCGGGCATAGTTGGTGCGCAATTCATCTTGCTCGATGCCCTCATAGGTACGCAAAACCTGTTTTAAGCCCTGGATATCGTATCGATCGAATGCCCCAGGCAGGCCAGACATAATGGCATCAAGAAGCTGTTTCTGATCATCTGCGGTCATTCCAACGTAGTACTGAGCGGCTTTCTCAACCACATCTGCAGGATAATCCGCTTCAGCTTTTTCCCGGCCCAGCATGTGGATTTCAAATGCCGCCATACGGATCGCTGAAAATCTCAAACATGTCCCCCCGCTTGAAACGGGGGCGGTCAAGTCAGTCCGTGTCCAATCCAGTAAGGGCATGAAATTGTAACAGATGATCTTGACGCCTTCAGACGCAAGGTTTGCCATCGATTGACGATAGTTTTCGAAAAGACAATTCAGATTGCCTGAACCACGTTTTATGTCCTCGTGAACAGGCAGGCTTTCACAAACGCTCCAAACCAGGTCAGCCGCTTCAATTCTGTGTCGCCTTTTGGCAATCAACTCACGGTCCCAGACTTGTCCATATGGGACTTCGTGCAAAGCAGTGACGATGCCCTTTGCACCTGTCTGCCGAATTTCCGGCAAGCTGATGTCATCTAAGTCTCCATACCAACGCCAGCTTTCTAACATTTCAGAACATCCTCAATTGTGGCTCGGGATCCAGACCGTTCCAATTTGTCGACCAACACAGAGAGTTGTGGCCTTAGTTTTTCCATTGGGTATCCAGCAAAGACTTCATGAAGTGTGCAAAGGGCTGCTACACGGGTCTCCGCTGTGTTTGCTCCCGCAAGACAGCTCGTTATTTCAGCGCTAAGAGGGTCGCACACCTCAATGGCGGCCCCAGTATCGTCCCAGCCAGTGACGTATTGCATCCACCCAGCCAGCGCCAAAAGTAACCGATCATACGGGCGGCCTGCTTCTAGGTTTTCAAATAGGGTGTTCAGAATACGCTGCGGTAGCTTTTGACTGCCGTCCATTGCGATCTGCCATGTTTGGTGCTGAATCGCCGTATTTGCGAACCGCTTTTTGAGGTCGTCGGCATAGGCGTTCAAGTCTGTACACGGAGGAGTTTTCAAAGCCGGAATAACCTCCTTGGTCCAAAAGTCGCTAATGAACTCATCAAAAACAGGATCATGAACCGTATCAGAGATTGTTTTATGACCTGCCAGGTATCCGAGATAGGCCAACGCAGAATGTGCGCCATTCAGCATACGCAGCTTCATGAGCTCGAAGAGTTGAACGTCACGCACAAGCAAAGCGCCAGCAGCGGCAAAATCAGGACGATCATTGTCCATGAAGTTGTCTTGGACCACCCATTGCCTAAAAGGTTCGTGCTGCACAGCTGCCTGATCTTCAAAGCCCGTCATTTCGCGGACCTTCTCAACTACATCTTCCGTGGTGGCCGGGACGATGCGATCTACCATGGTAGACGGAAATCTGGCCTGGCATTCGATCCAATCCGCGAGGGCAGGATCAACCGCACGTGCCAAATCGCAAACCGCTGACTTAGCAAGCTGGCCATTCTCCGGAAGGTTATCAAGCGACAGCACACTGAATGCTGGTAACCCAGCATCTTTGCGAATTTGGAGGGCGCGCATCAGATACCCTGGTGCAGACACCGGCGTAGGAGATCCCAAATCAGCTTTGATGTCAGGATGATCGAAATTGATACGCCCGGTTGCCGAATTAAGACAATACCCTTTTTCAGTGACTGTAAGGCTTACGATTTTTGTCGATGGTGCCGCCAAAGCCGCAAGCACAGCTGTTGGGTTTTCCGGCGCGACTAACACATCATGCAAGACTTGAATCACTCGCGTTTTGCAGGCGCTATCGGCAAGCTCGAGTGCAGTATATACCCACCCCTGTGGCCTAAGCTTATCGCGTGTATCAGACGATTTGAGGCTGACACCCACGACGCCCCAATCCCCTGCGGATGCCTCCATTGCGTCCGCGATGTAAACTGCCCCATGCGCTCGAAAAAATGCGCCGAGCCCAAGGTGGACGATACCTACTCCTGGTCGTGTTTCCTCTTGATCGGGCCCCAACAGCGGTGACTCTGTGTTTCGCTTTGCTGACATCATTTGAACACCGAAGGAAGCCAGAGCGAAAGAGTTGGAATATAAGTAACCAGCAGCAGGACACCGACAGCGGCCCCGTAGAATGGCCAGATTGATTTCATCGTTTCCCAGATTGAAATGCGGCCTACTGCGCATCCCACAAACAAGACCGCTCCAACAGGAGGTGTGCACAGACCAATGCCAAGGTTCAGTATCAAAATCACACCGAAGTGCACCGGATCGACACCAAATGCGGTAGCCACTGGCAGGAAAATCGGTGTGGTAATCACGATTAGTGGTGACATATCCATGAAGGTGCCAAGCATCAGCAACACAATATTCAGTAAGAGCAGGATAACGATCGGGTTTTCAGACACACTTTTGAGCAGGACAACAAGCGATGACGGAACACGTGTGTACGCCAAAAGCCATCCAAATGCGGCCGCACATCCGATGACCAGCAAAACCATTGCAGTGGTGCGCACAGCAGCAAATGTAGCTTCGACAAAGTCCGAGAAACTCAACGTTTTATAGACAAAAAAGGTGACAATCAGCGCGTAGACCACGGCGATATTTGAGGATTCGGATGCTGTGAAGATACCTGAGCGTACGCCGCCGAAAATAATCGCAACCATAATTAATCCAGGCAAGGCAGACACAAAGAGAGCGCCCATTATTCGGAAACCCTGAAATTTCTGCACCGGATATCCGCGTTGCCTGGCCACCCACCAAGCCGCAACCATCAAGACAACTGCCAACAAAAACCCTGGAATAATGCCTGCGGTAAACAGGTCTGCAATTGAAATGCGCCCCCCCGCAGCGATTGAATAAATGATCATGTTGTGTGACGGCGGCAGCAACAATGCGATGATCGAGCTGACAACTGTTATGTTTACTGCATAATCGACGCCATAACCGCGTTCTTTCATTTGTGGCACCATCAGGCCGCCAACGGCGCTAGCATCAGCCGCTGCAGAACCAGAAACACCCCCAAACATCACTGACGATAAAACATTAACCTGACCAAGGCCGCCTCGAAAGTGTCCGACGAATGCCTCTGCGAGTGAAACTAATCGACGTGCGATATCTCCGCGAACCATCAAGTCACCAGCATAGATGAAGAACGGAATAGCCATTAGCGCAAAAACCGAAACACCTGAGTTTAATCGCTGAAACACGACCACGGGTGGCAGACCAAGATAAGCAATTGTCGCAAAGCTGGACACGCCCAGACAAAAGGCGACCGGCGTCCCGATCAACAGCAAAAATGAAAAGGTTCCAAATAGGATATAGAGTTCCATCGCTCAGCTCTCTCCGCTGTCATCGCCAAAACGGGCAGTCGGCAAGCCAGCTGCCCGGCGCAGCACCCGTTCAATCGAAAAAATTACCACCAGCACTCCACCGAAAATGAGGGGAACAAAGCTGAACGCGCCCGATATGTGTAACGAGGGCAGCGTATTTCCGGCAGTTTTCTCCGCCAACTGGTAGCCGTACCAAATCATGCCGCAACCAAAAGTAGTGACGGCAACATCCGAGATCGTATGAAAGGTTTTCTTCAGCCACTCGGGAAGCACATGCAGCAAAACGTCGAAGGAAAGGTGGTAACCTTCGCGTATTCCAACTGCGGCACCAAGAAAAATGAACCAGCCCATCAGCATGACAGAGCCAGGTTCCGTCCAGATGATACTGTCGTTCAAGACATAGCGCCAGAAAACCTGCGCTGCGATAAAGCCAGTCATGAGAACCAGGCAAATCCCCGCGAGCCAAAGTGCTGCGCGTCCGATCAATCCTGTAATATGAGAAGCCGTGACAAGATATTGTTGCATTTTTCTCCGCATACTTTGCGAATGGTGTGTTCCGCCCCGGAATGCACCGAGGCGGAGTATTTGCTAAACTTCGGTCACTTGACCGCCTGAATGTCGGCGACAAGTTGTTGCAAAAGCGGTGAAGTCACGTGTTTTTCGTAAACTGGGACCATTGCTTCGATAAACGGGGTTTTATCGATATCAGTGATGATCTCTGAACCCGCCTCACGAACTTTGGCTTCGGAAACAGCTTCGCGTGCTGCCCAAAGTTCACGCATGACAGGAACGGAATCTCGTGCTGCTTCGCGCACAAGGTCCTGATCTTCAGCGCTCAGCTTGTCAAAAGCGATTTTTGACATAGTGAGAACTTCCGGAACAATGAGGTGCTGATCGAGAGTATAGTATTTAGCCACCTCAAAGTGACCTGTTCCTTCGTAGGAAGGCCAGTTATTCTCCGCGCCGTCGATAACGCCGGTTTGAAGCGAAGAGTAAACTTCACCAAATGGCATCGGCGTGGCGTTTGCGCCAAGCGCTGCAACCATATCTACGAAAATATCGGCACCCATCACCCGAAATTTCATACCAGCCAAATCTTCGATGGATGTAATGGGCTTTTGAGAATTGTAGAAGCTGCGCGATCCAGAGTCATAGAATGCTAGACCTACCAGATCGTGTTCCTCGAATGCACCGAGAATTTGTCCCCCAACTTCACCGTCAACAACATTGTGCATGTGCTCGACCGAACGGAAAATGTAAGGCAATGCAAGAACCTGGGTCTCCTCAACGATATTGTTGAAGTTGCCGATTGAGGTACGGTTGATGTCGATCACGCCGAACTGGGTTTGTTCGATAGTATCTTTTTCCTGACCTAGCTGTGCAGAGTGGAACATTTCCAAGCAAATTCGGCCGTTGCTACGCTCTTTCAGCATGTCGCCCATGGCCTCAACCGCTGCTACAGTCGGATAGCCTGCAGGTTGGTTGTCTGCGGCACGAAGATTGACTTCACATTCCGCATAAGCAGATGTGACCATAGCCGCCGAGGCGAACAGCGCGGCAAGGGTTGTTGTCTTAATGTTCATGGTTTCCTCCCAAATTGAACCTTCAGAGACGGTAGGCTTGCTTGGCAAGCCGATAGGTGAGGTCAACGGCGACCTCGGATGCATCCACTTCGCTCAACCGGCCGGTAGCCACTAGTGAAGCAAGATAAGAGCAATCAACTCGGCGGGCGACATCATGGCGCGCGGGGATAGAACAGAACGCGCGCGTGTCATCATTGAAGCCGACGGTGTTGTAAAAACCCGCAGTTTCGGTGGTAATTTCTCTGAACCGGCGCATGCCTTCGGGACTGTCAAAAAACCACCAAGCCGGCCCTAGCTTTAGTGCGGGATAGGCGCCCGCCAACGGGGCTAGCTCGCGCCCATAAGCCGCCTCATCCAGCGTAAAGACAATAAGCGTCAGACGCGGGTCGTCACCAACGGCATTTAGGAGCGGTCTTAGGTCGTTTACAAAGTCTGTTCGACTGGGAATGTCGAAGCCTTTGTCTCGGCCAAATGTGGAAAAAACCGCAGCATTGTGATTGCGCACAGAACCGGGGTGCAATTGCATGACGAGCCCATCGTCGATGCTCATCCGGGCCATTTCCGTAAGCATATGACCTCGGAAAAGACCGGCTTCTTCAGAAGAAAGACGACCGGCAAGTGCACGATCAAATAGCCCAGCTGCATCGCTGCGTGATAGGTCTTCGGTGCGGGCAGTTGGATGTCCATGATCGGTCGCGGTTGCCCCATGAGCTTTGAATTCTGCGCGGCGCTTGCGGTGCGCTTGCAGATAACCGCCCCAGGATGAAGTATCCTCACCCGTCACTTCGCCAAAACGGGCGATATTCTCAGCAAACCCCGGTGTTTCCGGGTCAATTACGGTGTCTGGGCGATATGTCGTGATCACGCGGCCACCCCAGCCAGAAGCCTGAATTTTCTTGTGCGCTTCAAGCGGATCAAGCGCACTTTCCGTCGTGGCCAACACTTCGATGTTGAAATTTTCAAACAGGGCTCTTGGTCGAAACTCGGGGGACTTCAGGCAACCATCGATGCGATCATAAATTGCATCGGCTGTTTTGGCATTTAGCCGGTCGGTAACACCAAAGACCTCTTGCAGTGAGTGATCTATCCATAGCGCCGTTGGAGTTGCGCGAAACAAGAAATAGTGGCTTGCGAAGGTACGCCAGATCTTTCTTGGATCTGCCTCTATCTCTCCGCCGTCACGTCGTGAGATGCCGAGGTCTTCCAGCTTGACCCCTTGAGAATACAACATGCGAAACAGGTAGTGATCGGGTGTCACAAATAATTCAGCCGGGTTTGCGAAAGCGGTGTTGCTCGCAAACCAATTGGGATCGGTATGGCCGTGCGGGCTGATGATCGGGAGTTCCATTACATGGGAGTAAAGCTCGCGCGCAATGTCCCGAGTTTGCTGATCCTGCGGAAAAAGCCGATCTTTCATCAACACACGCGCTCTCCCTTTACCTAGTTTCCTTCATCGTGCATTAAGGCTTAACAACAAACTACACGATTGATATGTTAGTTGCAGGACGACTAATATGTTAGTGGGATTGATTCGTCAACGATTAAGGAGCGGAGCCCCATGGCGCTAAAAACGGCAGTTAAAAACATGCAACCCGTCGCAAGGGTAACCGTTACAGAGCAAGTGTTTGAGACCTTGTACTCGAAAGTTCTCACGCTCGATCTTCCGCCAGCAACCAAAATTTCGGAGGCTGAAGTTTCGAAACAGCTCGGTGTGTCACGCCAGTCCGTTCGGGATGCGTTCTATCGTCTGTCCACGCTCGGTTTTCTTATCATCAAACCCCAAAGTGCGACTGTCGTTAGTCGGATTTCGGCGCGTGATGTTTTTGAGGCGCGCTACATACGTACAGCCATTGAAGTTGAAAATATTCGCAACGCTTGCATGTCGTTGACCAACGATCACATCAGTGCGTTAGAAGAACAGATCGAAGAGCAAAAGAAGGCTATCCGCGAAGACCAAAAAGAGCGTTTTCATCAACTGGATAATCAGTTTCACCGCGACATATGCGTCTTTGCGGGCCTTTCATTCACTTGGAAAAGCATCCAGGAAAAGAAAGCACATACCGACCGGGTGCGTTATTTGTCCCTAGCTTTTTCATCACAGACCGCACTGGAAGGTCATGTCGAATTACTTGCCTCGCTTCGAGACCGCAATCCTGAACGCGCTGAGAACGCCATGAGAGATCACCTTTCGCAAATTGAAAGTGCGATCGCGCAGCTGCGCGAAGAAAACCACGAATGGTTCGAAGACTGATGCCGAAAAAACGATTTCTGGCTCTTGGTGAATGCATGATCGAGATATCGCAAAACCCGGGAACAAAAGGCATTTCGCGAAGCTTCGCGGGTGACACATTCAACACTGCTTGGTATGCGGCGCGTGAATTCCGGGAAGACTGGGTGGTAAATTACTTCACAGCAGTCGGTGTGGACAGAATTTCGGCTGACTTTCTTGGCTTTGCTCACGATTCCGGCCTGGACTTGTCTGATGTAATCAAACGAACTGACCGCACGCTCGGCCTATATATGATCCATCTCGACCAAGGTGAGCGCAGCTTCACCTATTGGAGAGACAACAGTGCCGCCAAAACGTTTGCGTCCTCAAGTAAATTGCTGACAAACGTCATGGAGCGAGCGGATGTAATCTACTTCTCCGGTATCAGTGTTGCCATAATTGACGACAGCGGACGGCGAAACCTGCACAATGCACTCACGGAAGCCCGTGCAAAGGGAAAAACCATAGTTTTCGACCCGAACCTTCGCCCAAAGCTGTGGTCCAACAGCGGAGAAATGCGATCATCAACAACGATGTTTGCGCAATGCTCAGACGTAATAATGCCCTCATTTGAAGATGAGCAGATGCACTTTGGGGATACCGATACTGCTGCAACTGCTTACCGCTACAGCAAACTTGGAGCACAATTAGTCGTCGTAAAAAACGGAGACAAGGAAATCCTTCTCCGCCGCGGTTCTGAATTGTGCCGGTTCAGCCCGCCAAAAGTTTCAGAACCGGTTGACACAACAGCCGCCGGTGACAGTTTTAATGCGGGGTTCTTGTCTGCCTATTTGGCGGGCTCGCGGCTCGACGATGCTGTGAGAACCGGATGTGAGCTTGCAGCGCAGGTCATCTGCAACCAGGGCGCTCTGATTGAACTAGGATCTGAACCCAACTCCCTGTGTTGTTGACAATGGGCAATCGTGATTCACCTGCTCAAAACAGGTGTGACGTGGCGAGATTTGACTTGAGCGATGAGGAATGGGCCGCGACGCAGCCCTATGTACCGCAACAGGGGCGTGGCCCAAAGCGAAAGGATGACCGAACCACCCTGAATGCATTTTCTACATCTTGCGAACAGGAGCGCCCTAGCGGGATTTGCCTTCCCGCTATGGTCCTCACACGACCATCTACAACCGCTACGCCCGTCAAGGATCGAGACCACCAGTGCACAAACTCATGACAGCAAGGTATTCGGCGCGTTTATGTGCGGACATCAAATGAAAATGATAGAATTGCCGCGATTTGTTTGGGGGGGCAATAGTTTTACTTTTGCTAGAACGCTTCGGTCGTCATTCAGATCAAAGTCGCTGGACATCGTTCCATCAAAAAATGTTTTGATTTCAGAGCTGTAGGCCGTTCTTAGCTCGAAGAAATTCGAATGGTCACCTGAAAGAATTGACGTCAGTTCATAGTCAAGAGCGGACAACACCTCCATGAGGCCAAGGGAATGCACATTCATATTGTCCCACGCCTGAGATTTGACCAATCCTGTCAATCCGCAGTTTGACGCTGAGCAAACTGAAAAGGCATGATCATATTTCCGCAACAATCCCTGTGCCGCCTGACGTGAGAGAAATGGAGTTGTGCTTTTTTCAGGGTCATAAACTCCCATCTGGTCTGGCCGCAGGGCGTCAACTGTTATGAGGACAACCGGCAGCTCTCGGGCGGTCTTAAAGAGCAGTTGGTTTCGGTATCTTTCTTCCTTCTGTCGCTGCGCATCGCTCAGAATGTCGGAGATACCAAAAGGTACGTGGTCGCCGGTACTGCTTTTACTAAACCACTTGGTAACTTCTTCTCCCTGCCACCACCGGTTGGGGATCAACATAATGAGAACAAGGCAAGTGACCGTGGTCATTCCCGAGAGTCTGACGCTCAAGTTTGGTTCCCGGGACGAAGAAACAAAACGCCCAACACGAGGCCAAAGCCGCCACATGGCCAAAAAAACTGTGGACCAGCCAGCAATAATTGCGGCAGCAATAAGCGCCACTTTTGCCGCTTGGTGGGGATCCACAACATAAGGTACTACCATCCAGACATTGACTGGGACACCGGCGAACTTTGTCATCCCTAAGGAAAACAGATTGAACATGAGTTCCGTTGACAACAAAGAAACCACTGCAATCCTGGAGAACTTTTCTGCGCGGTCCCTGCCAAGTGCCTTGGTCCGATGCAGCCACAGAGGTGCGCATGCGAGGCCGCAAGCTGCCAGTAGCACGAGCATGTGGCAAACAAACCCAAGCCGACTCCAACCAAAGAAATATCTGCCGATCAAAAAAGCCCCAATTGAAAAGAGCCCCAAAAACAGCAGGGTAACACCAAAGAATGAATGTGTTTTCTCGCACTCTGCTTTTAGGTGATGGGGCATGTTTTCAATTAGTTGGTGCGGCACCGCTTAAGTGTCGACCACAAGACGTTTCTAATGAGAGATCGGGATGAGGTCGGTGGCGCTTGTCGGGAGTTTTCGGTTGTCGTAAGGTCAACCGTCTGACGCCAGCGCCCCGTTTTGCCATTCGCCTGTGGCCTCTTGCCCGGTGGCATAGCGCATGGTGCCCTCGCCCTGGCGTTTGCCGGCTTTGAACATGCCTTCGTAGATGTCGCCGTTGGTGTAGGTGGCCACGCCTTTGCCGCTGATTTCTCCGGCTTGCCATTCGCCTGCATAGCGGAAGCCATCGGGCATCACGATTTCGCCGATGCCTTCGCGCTGGCCGTGGGCAAACTGTCCTTCGTAGACGGTGCCGTCGGGATATGTCGCGGTGCCCATTCCGTGACGCTGGCCCTCGACCCAGTCGCCTTCGTAGCGATAGCCGTCTTCGTAGGTCATGATGCCGCGACCGTGGTTCTTGGCGTTGGCGAACTCACCCTCGTAGACCAGCCCGTTGGCATAGAGGGCCTTGCCAGAGCCATCGATGACGCCTTCGACCCAGGCGCCCTCGTATGAGGAGCCGTCCGGATAGGTGATTTTGCCGATGCCATCGGCGAGATCGTTGCGGAACTGACCCACATAGACCGAGCCATCGGGATAAGTCACGGTGCCGTCGCCTTCGATCCGGCCAGCCACCCAGCTGCCGATGTATTCATAGCCGTCTGAGCCTATAAAGGTGCCCTGACCGTGGCGTTTGTCGGCCTCAAAGCTGCCGTTGTAGGTGTCGCCATTGGCATAGGCCACCTGACCGGTGCCCTGACGCTGGCCGCCTGCCAGCTCGCCTTGGTAGACGTCGCCGTTGGGTTGGGTCAGTTTGCCTGTGCCTTCGATCTGGCCCACGCTCCACAAACCTTCGTAGATCAGGCCGTCCGGCATGGTCAGGGTGCCCTGGCCGTCACGCTCGCCCGCGACGATCTGGCCGACGTAGGTGGCGCCATCGGGATAGGTGATTTCGCCCATGCCCTCTTTGACGCCATTGACCCAGTCGCCGCTGTAGACATAGCCGCCGGGGCTGGTCATCACGCCTTTGCCGTTGTGCATGGCGTTGAGGAAGCTGCCTTCGAACCGCACGCCGTTGGCATAGACCGCGACGCCCTGGCCGGTGATCTTGCCATCCGCCCATTCGCCCTCATAGGTGCCGCCATCGGTAAAGGTGATCTTGCCGATGCCTTCGGGCTTGCCCTTGGCAAAGTCGCCCTCGTAGACCGAGCCATTGGGAAAGCGCGCCATGCCCTTGCCCTTGATCTCGCCGTCCATCCAGTCGCCGGTGTATTCATAGCCATTGGGCAACCGGTAGGTGCCCGTGCCATGCTGCAAGCCACCCTTGAAGGTGCCTTCATAGACGCCGCCATCGTCATATTGCTTGGTCAGGACCTCGCCTTCCTGGGCCATCGCGGGCGCCGCGAAAGCTCCGGTTGCCAGGATACATGCCAATGTGAATGCCCGAGTTCTGCTCATCTTGTTCTATCCCCAAGGGTCGACCCCTGCCGCTGCCACGGCTTTTGCAAAATCCTAAAGCAGGGCCGCGCGGCAGGCAACGTCTTTTGGGCGTTTGACCTTTTCCTCGCGTGCACATCTGCTAAATCTTCGTGCGAAGACGTGACAGGAGGCTGACATGGCCGAGCGATTCAAACTGACCATGGCCCAGGCGAACCCGACGATGGGCGATCTGGAAGGCAATGCGGCCAAGGCGCGGGCGGCCTGGGAAGAGGGCAAGGCGGCGGGTTCCGACCTGGTGGCGCTGCCCGAGATGTTCATCACCGGATACAACGCGCAGGATTTGATTCTGAAGCCGGCATTTCATCTGGCGGCGATGGCGCGTGTGGAAAAGCTGGCCGAGGAATGTGCCGATGGTCCTGCATTGGCGATTGGAGGGCCGCTGTTTGAGGATGGCAAGCTTTACAACGCCTATTTCGTCTGTCGCGGTGGCAAGATCGTGCATCGTCAGCGCAAGCACCATCTGCCGAACTACACGGTGTTTGACGAAGAGCGTCTGTTTGAGCACGGGCCCCTGGGTGGTCCCTATGACGTGAACGGGGTGCGGGTTGGCTCGCCGATTTGCGAGGACGCCTGGTTTGAGGATGTCTGCGAGACGCTTGAGGAAACTGGGGCGGAGATTTTGGTCGTGCCGAACGGCTCGCCCTATTACCGGGACAAGTTCGACCGTCGCATGAACCATATGGTTGCCCGCGTGATCGAGACCGGGTTGCCGCTGGTTTACATCAACATGGTGGGTGGTCAGGACGATCAGGTGTTTGACGGTGGGTCGTTTGTGCTGAACCCCGGCGGAGAGCTGGCGGTGCAGCTGCCGGTCTTTGACGAGATGACTGTGCATGTAGACTTTGAACGCACTGCAGATGGCTGGCGGGCCGAGCATGGACAGAAGGCTGTGTTGCCTGCCGGTGAGGAACAGGATTACCGCGTCAGCGTCGAAGCGTTGCGCGATTACATGGGCAAGACCGGGTTCAAGAAGGTGCTCTTGGGACTGTCCGGCGGCATCGACTCGGCACTGGTGGCGACGATTGCGGTGGATGCGCTGGGCGCAGAGAATGTGCGCTGTGTAATGTTGCCGTCCGAGTATACCTCGCAAGGGTCTCTGGATGACGCCAAGGACATCGCCGAGCGGTTGGGTGTGCGATATGATTACGTGCCGATCGCCGAAGGGCGGCAGGCGATCACCAACACGCTGGCGCAGCTGTTTGAGGGCACGGAACCGGGGTTGACCGAGGAGAATATCCAGAGCCGCCTGCGGGGGCTGTTGTTGATGGCGATGTCGAACAAGTTCGGCGAGATGCTGCTGACCACCGGCAACAAGTCCGAGGTCGCAGTGGGCTATGCCACGATCTATGGCGACATGGCGGGCGGCTATAACCCGATCAAGGACATGTACAAGATCCGGGTGTTTGAAACCTCGCGCTGGCGGAATTCGGTGCATCGCGACTGGATGATGGGGCCGGAGGGCGAGGTCATTCCGCCGTCCATCATCGACAAACCGCCCTCTGCCGAATTACGTCCGGACCAGAAGGATGAAGACAGTCTGCCGCCTTATGAGGTGCTGGACGGCATCCTGTACATGCTGGTGGATGAGGATAAATCGGTCGCGGATTGTGTGGCGGCTGGGTACGACCGTGAAACGGTGAAGCGGGTCGAGCATCTGATTTACATTTCGGAATACAAACGGTTCCAGTCCGCCCCCGGCGCGCGCCTGTCGAAAAAGGCGTTCTGGATGGACCGTCGCTATCCAATCGTGAACAGGTTCCGCGACGAAAGTTGAAAATGACGTCCCGAAGGGTTGGACTGTCCAGCCCCTGCGCCTAACTTTGGATGACAGACGAGGCGCGAGGGACGATCCATGGAAAAGTTTGGCAAGAGCCAATCCGTTACGCGGGTTGAAGACCTGCGTTTTCTGAAAGGTGAGGGGCGGTATGTCGATGACATTGCCCCCAAGGATGCGCTGCATGGAGTGTTTCTGCGCTCGCCGGTTGGCCATGCAAGGATCACCGAGCTGGATGTCAGCGACGCACGCGAGGCGGACGGGGTGCACGCGGTTCTGACCATTGAGGATCTCGAGGCGGCAGGCATGAACACCGCGATGTTCTCGGTCACGGTGGATAATCTGGATGGGCCAAAAGGTGCGCAGCCTAACCGCCCGATGCTGGCACGCGAAAAGCTGCGATTTGTCGGGGAACCTGTGGCGCTGGTTGTGGCGGAAACACTGGACCAGGCGCGCGATGCGGTTGAGATGATCCTGCTCGATTATGATGATCTGCCTGCGAAACTGGATCGGGACGCGGGCGGAGAGGCCCTGCATGCAGACGTGCCCGACAACCGCGCCTTTGACTGGGGCATGGGCGATGAGGCCGCTGTCGCAGCGATCTTTGACAGCGCGGCCCATGTAGTGTCGCTGGACGTGGACGACAACCGTGTCATCGTGAACCCGCTGGAGCCGCGTGGCTGTTATGCCGAGTGGGACGACGGGCGTTTGCATTTGGCCGTGAATGCGCAAGGCGTCTGGGTGCCGAAAAACCAGCTGGTGGCGGCCTTTAAGTTGGCTCCTGAGCAGGTGCGCGTCACCAACCCCGACGTTGGCGGTGGATTTGGTATGAAGGGCATGGTGCATCCCGAGATGTTTTCGGTGGCGCAAGCTGCGCGCCTGTTGGGGCGTCCGGTGCGCTGGATGTCGGAGCGAACCGAAGCGATGCTGGGCGACAATGGCGCGCGTGATCTGATTTCCGTGGCTGAAATGGCCTTGGACAAAGACCACAAGGTGCTGGCCTATCGGGTGCATTCGAAATCGAACCTCGGGGCCTATAACTCGCAGTTTGGTCAGATGATCCAGACCCGCCTGTTCAGTCGCGTCTTACCGGGGGTCTATGACCTGCAGGATACGTGGCTGCGGGTTGAGGGGATCTACACAAACACCGCCCCGGTCGACGCCTATCGCGGGGCCGGGCGCCCTGAGGCGATCTATGTGCTTGAGCGGCTGATGGACCGCGCTGCGCGCGAGTTGGGTGTTGATCCGTGGGACCTGCGGCGGAAAAACTTCATCAAGCCCGAGGCCTTTCCCTATGCTGCCGCGACGGGCGAGACCTATGATGTCGGGGATTTTCCGCGCGTGCTGGCGGCAGTGGGCACGGTGGCGGATCGCGCCGGGTTCGAGGCGCGCAAATCTGCCAGTGCCGCAGCGGGTAAACTGCGCGGGCAGGGTCTGTGTTACTATATCGAAAGTATTTTGGGGGACCCTTCGGAAGGCGCGAAAGTTGAGTTTAACGAGGATGGCACCGTGTCGATTTATGTGGGCACGCAAAGCAATGGTCAGGGGCATGAGACGGTTTATGCCCAGTTCCTGTCGGACCAGACGGGTATTCCGGCCGATCTGATAAAGGTGGTGCAGGGCGACAGTGACCGCATTGCCCAAGGGGGCGGGACTGGCGGGTCACGCTCGGTCACCACGCAGAACAGCGCGACCTTGGCCACTGTGGATGTGATGATGGCGGCGTTCCGGCCCTATCTGGCAGAGAAGCTGGGGGTCGAAGAGGATGCGATCAGCTTTGACGACGAACGCTTCCGCGCGGATGGGTCTAATGAGACGCCGTCTGTTCTGGATGTGGCCGAGATGGCTCGGGCGGATGGGCGCGCGGACCTGTTGCAGCACGAGGCGCGGATGACTTTGCCGGGCCGGTCCTTCCCGAATGGTGCACATGTTTGTGAGGTCGAAGTGGACCCGGACACCGGGCAGGTCACGGTGGATCGTTACTCGGTGGTGGATGATTTTGGCAATCTTATCAACCCGATGCTGGCCGAGGGGCAGGTTCATGGCGGGATTGCGCAAGGGATCGGTCAGGCACTGATGGAGCATGTCGGGTATGATGAGGATGGCCAGTTGCTCACGGCAACGTTTATGGACTATGCGATGCCAAGGGCCTCGGATGTGCCTATGTATGTGTTTGACACGGAACCGGTGCCTTCGACCACAAACATCATGGGCATGAAGGGTTGCGGCGAGGCCGGGACAGTTGGCGCAATGGCGGCAACGGCAAACGCAGTGCAGGATGCGCTGTGGGAACGGGGGGTGCGGCAGGCGGATATGCCATTCACACCACTCAGAGTTTGGGAAATGATACAGGATGGATCTGTCAGGTCTCAGTAAACGGATTTTTCGGTGGCTAGGTCGCCCGCTTCGGACTGACCACACCAAGACGCGCGGGCGCGGGCCTCAGATCCATGTGATTATCCTCGACGGGACCATGTCTTCGCTCGAACCGGGGGAAGAGACCAATGCCGGTCTGACCTATCGCCTGCTGCAGGAGATGAACGGGCAGGTGACCGTGTATTACGAGGCGGGCGTGCAGTGGAACAACTGGCGCTCGACATTGGATGTGATGATGGGGCGGGGCCTGAATCGTCAAATCCGCAGGGCCTATGGGTTCCTGGCATCGCGCTATCGCCCCGGCGACCGTATTTTCCTGATGGGCTATTCACGCGGGGCCTTTGCGGTGCGCTCCTTGGCAGGGGTCATTGACCGTGTCGGGTTGCTCCGGGCGTCCTGTGCCACGGAACGCAATGTGCGGCAGATTTATCGGCTGTACGAGGCCAACCCGGATGGGGATGCGGCCCGGGCCTTTGCGGCTGAACACTGCTACCCCGAGACCGAGATCGAGATGATCGGTGTCTGGGATACGGTCAAGGCGCTGGGCCTGCGTTTGCCGCTGTTGTGGCGGTTGACCGAGGAACGTCACGCGTTTCACAACCATCATCTGGGGCCATCGATCAAACACGGCTTTCACGCTTTGGCGCTGAACGAGACGCGCGAGGTGTTTGAGCCGGTGTTATGGGAATGTCCCGAAGGATGGGGCGGGCGGGCGCAGCAGGTCTGGTTCCGTGGTGCCCATGGGGATATCGGCGGGCAATTGGGTGGGGTCGAAGCCGCCCGTCCGCTGGCCAATATCCCGCTGGTCTGGATGTTGGAAAAGGCAGAAGGGTGCGGGCTACCGCTGCCCGAGGGCTGGCAGGATCGGTTTGAGATCGACGCCGAAGCGCCCTCGGTGGGGACCTGGAACAGTTGGGGCAAGATGTTCCTGTTCCGCAAGGCCCGCGCCGTGGGGCGGGATGTCTCAGAGAGCCTTCATGAAACGGCCCGTGGCCATGTGGACGCGGACCTTGCGCAGGATCTGACCTGGGCTGATTGATGGTGTCCAACTGGGGGCAAGCAAGGTATGTACCTGCGCGCGCAAGCCGTTTCGAAACGGCTTGTTCAAGTGCCTTTGAAGGCACTTGGCGACGCAAATGTGAGTTTGCGTTTTCAAAGGGTTTCGAAACCCTTTGCGCGAAAGAGGTGTCTAACCCTCGTGCCAGATCACCATTTCGTCCAGTGCGGCACGGTCGGTGCGAAACTTGTTGGCCGGGTGGTCGGGGTCTTCGTAGCCAAAAGAGATCGCTGCCAGCACCAGTTGATCACCGGGGATGTCAAAATGCGCCCGGACCTGATCGGAGTAATAGGCCAGTGCGGCTTGTGGAATGGTTGCGATGCCCTGTGCCTGCGCGCTGAGGCAGAACGAGGTGATGAACCCGCCACAGTCAAGCGCCCCGTAAGCGCCGAGCTCTGCCGCCGAGGTGATCATCGCCACATGTGGTGCGCCAAAGAACGCGTAATTCTCGCGCATCTGGGCCGTGCGCGCGGGCCGGTCACCCCGTCCGATCCCAACCGCATCATAAAGCTGCATGCCACAGGTCTGGCGTCGTTCCTTGCGCGCGCCGCTATAGCCTGAGGGTCCGCCAAAGTCAGTGTTGGGCGCGCCGGTGTCGAAAGCGTCCAACATGGCCGTGCGAAAGGCTTCCGTTGCGGCGCCATTGGTCACATGCACCTGCCAGGGCTGGGCGTTGCACCACGAGGGCACGCGGCCCGCATCGGTCAGGATGGTTTCGATGACATTCCGTGGCACCGGATCGGATTTGAAGGCGCGGCAGGAGTGGCGGTCGGCCAGCAGGCCTTGCAAGCTTGAATGTGGGGTCATGTCTCTATTGATTTTGGGCAATGAGGAAGCCGATGATGCCTGCAGCAGTCAGCCCAAGCAAGACGGCAAAGGTGATTTTCCAGGCCGACCAGGGGCGTTCGCCCTGAACCTTGCCCGATTGGCCGTTGACCACAAAGCGATAGGTCTTGCCGCGGTACTTATAGGCGGCGAGCCAGACCGGCAGCAGGATATGCTTGAAAGTCACGTCGCTGACTTTGGTCGACATCTGGTGGATCTGCTGGCGATCTCCGCCGATGTCGAAACGAATGTCGCGTTCGATGATGCCATCCATGATGTGGCGGGCTTCATCGTAGCCTTCGTCCAGCTGAACCGTGTAGCCCTCGGCGGCGAACCCGGCGAGGAACTCGGGGGAATAGGGACGCAGGTGGCTCAGGTCCCACGGGGTGAGCGCGTCGGTGTAGCGTTTTGGCAGCGCACGTGAGGCCAGCACCAGCACATCGTCAAAGAACCGCGCTACCCGGCCCGAAACCGGCGTCCAGCGGATCTTCTGCACCTGTCGTTGCTGGCGTTTGCCGTCGACCATCACGGTTTCCGTGACGAAGTAGATCGTGCCGCGCTGGCCGGTGTATTTGGTTTTGGTGTCGGCATCATAGGTCCAATAGGGCACGTAGATACCGTTCATCTTGCGTCCCTTGCGGGCGTATTCCTTGAGCCCGTTGGGCGCGAACCACAGGCGCCCGAGCCATTGAGTCATTTCCTTGTGGGCCTGTCGCTCGCTCAACGCAAAGGGCAAGACCGCGCGGGGTTTGATATGGCGGTGCGTGCCCGTGTCGGCCACAACCGGCGTGGCGCAGAAGGGGCATTCGGTCGAATGTGCTGCGGCGTCAAAGGCGACCTCGGCGGCACAGTTGGGGCATTGGGTGACGCGGGTCTCTTCGATTTCCTGCGCGGGCAGCTGGTCGTTCAGGGCTTTGCGGAAATCGAGTTCGCGGATTGTGGGTGTGTCGTTTTCCTCCATCGCGGTCACGTGGCCGCAATGGTCGCAGGTCAGCGTGCCGTTGCCCGGATCGAAGCGGTAGTCCGCCCCGCATTGCTGGCAGGGAAAGCGGTGCGTTTGCTCGGGGGACGGGGGCGGTGGCGGGGTTTGGGACATGAGATTATAAGCCTCCGGCGGGAGTATTTTTAGCAAGATGAAGGCTCAGAGGTATTTGTGCAATGCCTTGGGCGCCATGATGCGCAGCGCGTTGTCCTTGAGCATGAGATGCCGCCAGAGGTGAAAGAGCACATGGGCGACGATGACAAAGAGAAGTGCGTTGAAGACAACCTCGTGGATTTCCTCGGCGAGGTTGTGCAGGCCTTTGCCGCCAAAGCCGGGGTTGATGGGCAGGGTGCCAAAGGCCCGTATCACGAAAGGGGCCGCAAGCCCGGAGAAGGCGCCGGTGGCGACCATCAGCGGAACGCCGAGTTGCAGGGCCTTGTGGGACAGGGTGTGAAAGCGTTTGCCCCAGCCGGGTAGCTTTGGGCCGGGCCGCCCGGCAAGTCCCTTGCGCAGAAACATGAAGAGCCAGATGGCGGTGACAAGTCCCAGTACGATCCCCATGCCCGCATGGGTAGATAGGGCCTCGGCCTTGTTGGTCTGACCGCGGGTCTCTTCAGGTTCGACAAGATAAAAATAAAGGATCAGCCCGGCGCTCAGCCAGTGGAGCCATTTGATGAAGGTGCGTTTGGTCATGGCTTTGTCGTTGTGTTTGGGGCGTGGGCGACGATACGAAACTCGATCCGGGCGCCGGGGCGGCGCAGGCGAGCAACTTCGACGGCGGTCCACGCCGGGAGGGGTTCGGACAACACAGCGCGCAGGACTGCGTCCACCGCGGCAAAGTCAGTTTCTATATCGGTGTGGTAGCTGGTCAGGTCCACCACGGCGTTTGCGTCGAGATCTGCGGCCTTGAGAACCTCAACGACCTTTGCCAGCGCGTTATGGCATTGCTCGGACACGCTGTCTGGCATCGTGCCATCGGGCGCGCCACCGGTTGCTCCGGTGAGAAACAGAAAATCCCCGGCGCGCACGGCCGGAGAAAACCCGGTTGCGTCCACCGCGTCGCGCAGGCTGTCCGGAGACACCACGTCGCGCATGTTTCAGGTCCCCGGAGGTGGTGGCGGCAGGATGGTGAAGAGCTGTGCCAGTTCAGAGACGTCTTCGGCGCGTTTCCAGCCGTCTTGGCCTGCGGTCCAGACATAGGTTTCGCGGGTCAGTTCGCCGGCGGTGGCCATGCGGCCCATGGCGGCTTTGGAGAAGGGGCCTTTGGTCTCGCCGTTTACAGCGGTGTGCCAGACATGTTCGACCGGCGGCGGAGGCGGAGGGGCGGCGGCTGCTTGTGGGGCAGGGGCGGCAGCGGGGCGTGCGCCCCATGGGCCGCTCATCTGCTGGGCCATTGCTAGGCCCATTCCGGCACCCATACCTGTGGCCATGCCACCCCCGGCAGGGTTTTGTGCGGCGGCGGTCATGGCTTCGGCGGCGGAGAACTGGGTGTATTTGCCCAGATCGCCAACGATGCCCATGGAGGTGCGCTTGTCCATCGCTTCCTCGACAGCGGGGGGCAGCGAGATGTTTTCGATATAAAGCTCCGGCATCGAGAGCCCGTATTCGGCCAGCGTGCCCGAAATCTCTGCCGCGACCAGCTTGCCGAGGTCAGCGGTGTTGGCGGCCATGTCCAGAACCGGAATGCCCGAACCCGCGATCACACGCGAGAATTCCTGTACGATGATGTTGCGGATCTGGAAGCTGATCTCGTCCATGGTGAATTCACCATCGGTGCCGACGATCTCGGTCAGGAAGCGGGCGGGGTCTACCACGCGGATCGAATAGGTGCCAAAGGCGCGCAGGCGCACCGGGCCGAATTCAGGATCGCGGGCAATAATGGGATTCTTGGTGCCCCACTTCAGATCGTTGAACCGGGTGGTGTTGACGTAGTAGATTTCCGATTTGAACGGTGACTTGAAGCCGTGATCCCAGTGGTTCAGCGTCGTCAGGATCGGCATGTTGTTGGTCTCGAGCATATAGAGACCCGGGGTGAAGACGTCCGCCAGCTGGCCCTCGTGCACAAACACCGCAGCTTGTCCCTCGCGGACGGTCAGCTTGGCGCCGTACTTGATCTCATGCCCCTCGCGTTCAAAGCGCCAGACCATGGTGTCGCGGGTGTCGTCCACCCAATGAATGACGTCGATGAATTCACCGGTCAGAAAGTCAAAAATACCCATGGGATCAGGTCTCCTTTTGGGGTCAATACAGGCGTCCCGCTTTTTCGCGGGCCATGAGATGGATGACGGGGCGGGCCTCATCAAGGGTCATGCCAACGGCCAGTCGGGGGTCGTAGAGCATCGACAAAAGCGCCTCGTCATGGGTTGTCAGCAGAGCAAACTCGTCATCGTCGTTAAAGATCGAGGGGCGCGCATCGGGGCTGTCGTTGGCCAGACCCAACCCTTGGGCGATTTCCTCGTGAAAGCACGACTTGCGCAAGAGATCCGGGTGTTCGGCGCGTACAAGGGCGACGGCCTGACGATACGAATTGTCATTGTCAGTGTCAGAGAACGCCGCCACCAGGCAATGAATGTCGCGCGGTGGGTTGGTGAACAGGCGGATCGTCGAATTGTTGGCTCCGGGGATGATCTGGCGCAGGCGGGATTCAAGCTGGGCCGAGTCGTCCTTGCCCATCACAAGAACGTGGAAATTGGTGCGGCTGCGTGTCATCGAGATCGGGTGATCCGTCAGCCCGCCGAGGCGGGTCACAAAGCCGCCGACATCAGACTCGTCCTTGCTGCGCTGGGTGCCCGGTACGGATTTGCCAAATTCCAGCGAGAGGCGCACAGGGCCGGTCCAGCGCCTCAGTTGTCCTGCACCACCAGAAGATTTGCGCAGGCCCTGACCGCGTGCGTATTCGTCATAAAAGGCGATTTGTTCAAAGTTTCGCGCCAGCATGTCGGGCGTATAGGGGGTATCCGGCCCGCCGCCGTCTGTCCGCAGAAGGCCACGGGCCAGAAGGTCTCGCTGCACCTCGGCGTAGTAGGTTTTCAGCGCGGCGCTCTCGCCGGATGGCGGTGGTGCGGTGACCGGTGCGGTGGTGCCCCGCCCCGGAGACAGCCCGTCACAGGCCGCGAGTGCAACCAGGGACAGACCGAACAAGGGCGCGCGGAGTTTTTGCAACTTGGATCAGGCCCCGCCGGTTGAGGTGGCAACGGTGTCGCCGAGGCCGGTTGCCTTGGCTTTGGCCGCAGCCAGCGTGTCGCGCAGATCGGCCTCCATCTGTTTCAGATCAGCTTCGGCAGCGGCGCGTTTGGCTTTGCCGTCGTCCGCGATCTGCAAGCTTTCCTCGATGGTGCCGATCAGGTTGGCATTGGCCGCTTTGACCGCCTCGATGTCGAAGACGCCGCGTTCCATTTCCTCGCGGATCATCTTGTTGGACTGACGCAGGTTCTCGGCGTTTGATGTGAGCAGTTCGTTAGTCAGGTCGTTGGCATCACGCACGGCGGCGGCGGCTTCGGCGCTGCGCTGGATGGTGACGGCCTGTGCCAGTTGGGTTTCCCAGAGCGGCACGGTGTTGACCAGCGTCGAGTTGATCTTGGTGACCAGCGACTTGTCGTTCTCTTGCACCAGGCGAATTGAGGGCAGCGATTGCATGGTGACCTGACGGGTGAGTTTCAGGTCATGCACGCGGCGTTCGAGATCATCGCGGGCGGCGCGCAGGTCGCGCAGTTCCTGCGCCTTCATGACCTGATCTTTCTCGTCCGCGGCCTGAACTTCGGCTTCTTTCGCGGGGATGTCCTTGGCGTCCATCTCGGCGATCTTGGCTTCGCCTGCGGCGATGTAGAGCGCCAGTTCGTCGTAAAAACCCAACGTCTTGTCATAAAGCTTGTCGAGCGATTTGATATCCTTGAGCAGGGTGTGTTCGTGGCTCAGGAGGTTGTCGGTGATCTTGTCGATCTGATCCTGAACCTCCTCGTAGCGGGCAGTGAACTTGGCGAAAGGCGCGGCGCGGCCCAAGAGTTTTTCCCAGAACGAGCGTTCGCGACGCACATCGAGTTCCGAGATCGAAAAGCCCCGGATCGTGGTCACGATGTTGCGCAAGCTGTCACCGGCAGGGCCGACATCCTTGTTGCGCACATCCGCCAGCATGGCCTGAGAGATTTCCTGCAATTCCGCCTGCGCGGCAGACCCAAAATTCACGATGGATCCGGTGTCGGTCATGTCCAGCTCGGCCATGCGTTTGGTAATCTCGGCGCTCAGTGGTTCATCGGCTTCGGCCAGTGGCACAATGGCGGTTGCCTCGGTCGGTTCGGGCAGAACCACCGCAGTGACTTCATCCACTTCGGCCAGAACGGCCTCGGCCTGTTGACGTACTTTGTCAGACATAAAACTTCCCCCTTGGGTTACCCGGCGTCGTGGCGGACGCTCTCGCGCTGCAACCTTTCGCGCAACACTTCGATTTCGATTGTCAGATCGCTCTTGTCATCCAGCAAGAGCTTTTCAGTGCGGGCGGCGAAATTCTGCTCCAGATCATTAAGCAGTGCCTCGTAATCCGCCTTGGCCTGGCCATCACGGCGACGTTCATAGATGTCGGCGAACTTGACCGTCGCGTCGCGTGCGCCCAGCAAATAGACGCTGAGATACTTGCGCGCGGCAGAGAGATCGCGCGGGTCATTTTCCACCGTGCGGAACAGGCGGCGGGCGGTGGTCTGGAACTGCACCACGCGGCCCTCGAGCGCGCGGTCACCGCAGCGTTTGATGGCGTCGCTCATGGCGGTCAGGTGGTTCTCGGCTTGGTCCACGGCGCGGGCCACGCGGTCGGTTTGGTGCAGGTCAACGCCCTCGAGCCCTTTGTTTTTCATCGGATCAAGCCCAAAGGCCAGCCCGTGCAGGAGTGCCCCGGCCACGGCATAGACCGCTGGGGCCGCAATGCCACCTGAGGCGGCCCAGCCCGCAATGGCAAGACCAAGCCCCGTCAGGAGCGAGCCAGTCATCTTGCGTGGGAAAGCCGGGCGGCGGGCCACTGTGCGGGCCTCGTAAGCCTCTTCGGCCAAGAGCCCTTCGCGGGTCATCCAGGCGGCCAGCAACAACGCGCCAAGCGCCACGAGGTTCAGCACCATCTGGGTCGGACCACTGCCAAAGGCATGCCAGATCAGGGGCAGGGGCAAGAGGAACAGGAGATTTACACGTATGCCAACCTTGGACCGTTTTGCGCCCTGAAAGCTGCCTGTGGGTTCCTGTGCATCGGGACTGAATTTTCCGCCATAGCGCTGCGCCATCACACACCTCCTGCGATAGAGACGTAGAGCATCAATATGACAAGCAGAACATAAGCCAGTTTCTGCAAACCGGTTCCGGACATGGGGTTCAATCTCTCCTAAGTCTGCCGGAAACTTAAGAAGTTTCGCCTGATGTTGCTAGGGGGAAGATCGCAGGGTTTGTGTCAGGGACGGCGTACTCCCGCCCATCGGCACGGGCCTTGCGGCCCACGCCTCTGGTTGGGCGTGGCCTCGCTGCGCTCGGTGGGGCGAGTGGTTAGCGGCGGCGTTTGCGCTGGGGGGTTTTGCGTTTTTCAGGCGGTGTGGCGCCGTCGAGGCCCAATTGGTCGCGCACCACGCGGCGACGCACTTCTTCCACCGCGCCGGGTTTTAACTGCCCCAGTTGGAAGGGGCCATAAGACACGCGGATCAGACGGTTCACGGTCAGGCCCACGGCCTCCATCGCGCGGCGGATTTCGCGATTGCGGCCCTCGCGGATGCCCACGGTCACCCAGGCGTTGGCGCCCTGTTGGCGGTCGAGGGTGACCTCCATCGGTTGAAACCTTTCGCCTTCGATCGTGACACCCTTACGCAAGGGGGCAAAGGTGTCGTCCTGGGGTCGACCGTTCACACGCACGCGGTACTTGCGCAGCCAGCCGGTCGAGGGCAGTTCGAGTTTGCGTTTGACGCCGCCGTCATTGGTCAGCAGCAACAGCCCTTCGGAGTTGAGGTCAAGCCGTCCGATGGTCATCACCCGGGGCAGGTCCTCGGGCAGGTGGTCAAAGATCGTCTCGCGACCCTTTTCGTCCTTGTTGGTGGTCACCAGCCCGGCGGGCTTGTGGTAGAGCCAGATGCGCTCGGCCTCGGGTTCGGCCAGTGGTTTGCCGTCAACGGTGATGCGATCCTTGCCCGTCACGTTCAGCGCTGGGCTGTTGATTTTATTACCGTTTACGGTAACGCGACCGGCTTCGATCATGCGTTCGGCCTCGCGGCGGCTGGCGATGCCGGCGCGGGCGAGGACTTTGGCGATGCGGTCGCCGGTGGGGGTTTCCTGGCTCATGAGGGCTACCTATCGCGGATTGAGGGATTGCGAAAGGGGGCGTCTGAAGGCTAGGCAGGGGCATGGTGTTCACGAGCTTCATGGAACAGGCCTTGGACGAGGCGCGTTTGGCGGCCGAGCGCGGCGAGGTGCCCGTGGGCGCGGTGATCGTGTCGCCGGAGGGCGCGGTCGTGGCGCGGGCCGGGAACCGGACGCGGGAGTTGAACGATCCAACGGCGCACGCGGAAATCCTAGCGATTCGAATGGCTTGTGAGGCGCTGGGCAGTGAGCGGCTGCCAGATCATGACCTATATGTAACGCTGGAACCCTGCCCGATGTGCGCCAGTGCGATCAGTCAGACGCGGATTGCGCGGGTCTATTATGGGGCGGCTGATCCGAAGTCAGGAGGCGTCGCGCAGGGGCCGCGGGTGTTCAGCCATCCGCAGTCGCACTACGTGCCAGAGGTCTATGACGGGATCGCAGCGGCCGAATCCGAGGCGTTGTTGAAGGCGTTTTTTGCCGACAAAAGACGCTGAAAATCGGGGTCTGTATCACGTCGGTATCGTGTCGGTATTACGTCGGTATTTTTTACGGCTTCTTCGCCGTTACCACTTCAACAGATGCACCACATGGTGGCCTTCCAACCCTTTCAGCCGCAAGGCTGCGCGGTCGGAGAAGGCATAGGCGGGGTCGGTGCCGACCATAAGTTTGGCGGCGTCCGAGACGCGGATTTCGCCTGCTTGAGCGGTCTCGGTGATGCGGGCAGCTTTGTTGACGACGGTGCCGAAGAAATCCCCATCAGCGGCGATGACGTCGCCCGTGTGGATACCGGCGCGGATGCTGAGGCGGGGTTCTGCCGTTTTGGCTGCGAGCAGGCGTTGCAGCTCCATAGCGGCGGTCATGGCGGCGCTGGCAGAGGGGAAGCTGGACATGGTGCCGTCACCGAGGCTTTTGACCAGCGTACCGCTGTGTCTGGTGATGCTTGTGGAGACATCCTCGAGGTGTTCGTGCACGATCGCCGCCCATTGGCGGTCGCCGAGGGCTTCGGCGAGAGCGGTAGAATTGACGATGTCGGTGAACAGGAGCGTCGCGTTGCCGGTCTGGCCGATGTCGTGGGGTTCGTTTTCCAGCGCTTCGAGCAGGTTGGTGATGGCGGAATGTTCGTAGCCGAGGACTTCGATATTCGAGATGGCGACGGAGTTGTGGATGAGCTGGACCTTCCAGAAGCCTTTCTCCATCACAAAGTTCAGTGAGAGGTGCATTTCGATTTCGGTGCCGTTGGTTGGCAGAACCACGGTTCCCGTCCATAGCGCCCATCCTGTGTCTCCGTTCTCATAGGCCGTCACCTCGTGGTTCACCGATTTGGGATTCGGAAACTCGTTGACGTGATCGGCGTAGGAGTCGCGCAGAAAGTCGCCCTGCCAGACCTCGCCATAGGCGCTGCCGCAGAACACGAGCGGGTCTTCGGCGGAGAGGAAGTTCACGACCGTGTCGCCCTCGGCCGACAGCATGGCCGTGGCGAAACGTTGGGCGAGGGCCTCGAGTTCGGGGGAGCGGCGGGTCATGGACGGGACCTTAGCCGGTAAAGTAAGTGATCTCCCGCAAGGCCTTTCAGGGGTATGGTTATGGGGTCTTCAAAGATGACCTCTTCGACGGGGCCGGCCATCAGCCGGGTGGCATCCGACACGCGGGTTTCTCCGGGTTGGGCGCTGGCGGCGATGCGGGCGGCTTTGTTCACCACGGTGCCGAAGTAGTCGTCATCCGAGGCGATGACTTCGCCGGTGTGGATGCCGATGCGGATCGACAACGGCGGTTCGGTCTGCTGGTTGCGGGTTATGTCTTGCAGGGCAAGTGCCGCTGACATGGCGGCGCGGGCCGAGGGAAAAGCGGACATGGTGCCGTCACCAAGCGATTTCACCATGTGCCCACCGTGCTCGTTGATGATGGTCTCCGTGGCTTTCAGGTGATCGGCGAGGACGCCGAGCCAGAGGCGGTCTCCGACTGCAGCCGCAAGGGCGGTGGAGTTGGCGATGTCAGTGAACATGATGGACGATAGGCCCTCGAAGCCGATCGAGAGTTGTTCGTCTTCGGCGGCGGCCAGCAGGTCGCGGAACGCGCGATGTTCGATGCCCATCTTGTCGAGGTTCGAGGTCGGGTTGGAGATGTGGTGCTGGATCACTTTCCAGCTACCGCGTTCTATTATGAAGACAAAACTGATCCGGTGTTTGCCGGAGACGCCAGTGTCGGCAAAGCGATAGGTGGTCTGGCGAAAGGCCCAGCCGGTTTCGCCATTCTCCCAGGCTTCGATTTCGACGTCTTCCTCGGTGAAGTCCGGCACTTCGGCCAGATGCGCAGAGATGCCGTCGCGCAGGGTTTGTCCGTGCCAGTTCTCGCCTTCGGCGGTGCCGACGTAGAGCACGGCGTCGGAGGAGGAGAAATAATGGGAAATATCTGCGACGTCATGCATCCGGATCGTGTCACTCATGCGGCGAACAATGGCTTCGATTTCGGGAGAGGGTTTGATCATTCCTGCCATTCCAGTCGGTATAAGAGTTGGTCGCCGTCGAATCCCCTGAGTGGGACCGAAACCGGATTGGCAAAGCGCATGTCCGATGCGTCCGCGACCATCTCGCGGGTGGTGTCGGACACGTGGATTTCGTTGACTGCCGCGTTGGCGGTGATGCGCGCGGCCTTGTTCACGACGGTGCCAAAGAAATCGTCTTCGGTCTGCACCACATCGCCGGTGTGGATGCCGATACGCAGGCCGATGTCGGGGCCATCAGAGGTGGTGGTTTCTCGCAGGATGGATTGTGCCGCTTGCAGGGACTGGGCCGGGGTGGGGAAGCTGGACATGGTGCCGTCGCCAAGGGACTTCACGAACTGGCCGCCATGGTTCTCGATGATGTCGCGCAAGGCGGCAAAATGGCGGGTCATTTCCGAGGACCACAGGCGGTCACCCAGTATCGAAGAAAGGCGTGAAGAATTCACGATGTCGGTGAACATGACCGAGGCAAACCCCGCCCGCTGGTTCAGGGCAAACCCCTGACGGGCGGCGGCGACGAGATCGGCGATGGCGGTTTGGGCGGTCCCCACGAAATCTATGTTCGGCAGCGGAACCGAACCATGGCGGTGCACAATCTTCCAGGCCCCGTCTTCGAGGGCAAAAATCAGGGTCGTGCGTACGTTGAAGATTTCCTCTGGTTGGGGAACAAATGAGAGGTCGTGCACCAGGCAGGCCCAGCCTGTTTCCCCGTTTTCGAATGCCTCGGCAAAGGTTTCTACATGGGTGGCAATCTCGGGGATGTCGCCAAAGAAATCGCCAATGCCTTGGCGTACAGCCTCACCGGCCCACAGCTCACCCTCGCCAGTGCCAACAAGGCGCAGGTGGTCTCCCTTGGTCAACAGGTTGCGCAGGTCCTTTGGGCGCCGGTTCGGGATGGCGTCGATCCAGCGGCGCGCCACGGCGAGAATTTCAGGTGAGGGTTTGATGCCGCTCATGTGCGCCACTCCAGCCGGTGGATCAGGTGTTCCCCTTCGAGGCCCTTGAGTGGGACAGAGGCGGTATCGGTAAAGGCGAAGTCTTTGTTGCCGCCGACCATGACGCGGGTGGCTTCAGAGACGCGGATGTCTCCTGGGGCTGCGGCGGCGGCGACCCGGGCGGCCTTGTTGACCACCGTGCCAAAGAAATCGTCATCCGTCTGGACCACGTCCCCGGTGTGGATGCCGACGCGAAGGCGCAGGTTGGGTTCATGGCCGAGCATGGCGTTTTCGCGTTGGATCAGGATGGCGGCGCGCAGTGCGGCGCGGACCGAGGGAAAGGCCGACAGGGTGCCGTCGCCCAGAGATTTGACCAGTGATCCGCCGGTCTCTTCGATCAGGCGGCTGACGAGAGCCAGGTGGCTGCGCACGACATCGCTCCACTTGGTATCCCCAAGGGTTTCGGCCAGGGACGAGCTGTCGGCAATGTCGGTGAACATGACCGAGGCGATGCCGGTTTGGGCAAGGCCCGAAGGGGCGGCCATGGCGGCTTCGAGCAGGTCTTCGAAGCCACGCGATTCATAGCCCAAAGCCTGCATGTTCGAGACCGGGTTCGAATTGTGCACATGCACGATGCGCCACACACCCTGTTCCAGATGCAGCACAAAGGTCGAGCGAAAGGTGATCTCTTTGCCATTGTCCAGCGAGACACGCTCTCCGAACCATTCAACCCATCCCAGATCGCCGCATTCAAAGCCGCGGAAATCGTCGCGGTCCCACGAAAAGTTGGGGATATCGTCCATATAGGTTGCCATGCCCCGGCGCAGGGTGTCGCCGCGCCAGACCTCGTCGTGTGACGAGCCGATGTATCCCAGCGAAGCATCGTCAGAGAACAGGTTGACCACGGCATCCTTATCGCCCGAGGCATAAGAGCGGAGCCACCGGCGGACGATGGCCCCAAGTTCGGGCGAGGGCGTAATCTGGGTCACGCCCTACACCTCGATGGCCTGCATCACCTGTGGTTCGATCACCTCGACACCGGGCAGGCCAGCACGCAGATCCTCGGCTGACTGCTCAAGAATCGGGAAGGTGCCGTAATGGCAGGGGATCACCGTCTTGAAGTTGAAATAACGCTTGGCGGCATAGGCTGCGCCCTTCATGTCCATGGTGAAATGGCCACCCGCTGACAGAATGCCGACATCGGGTTTGTAATAATCCCCCATCCAGTCCATGTCGGCCATGATGTCGGTGTCGCCCGAGATATAGATTGTCTTGCCCTCGGCGCGCAGCATGTAGCCAACCTCGGTGCCCGAGGCCTTGGGGCCCTCGTCCGTGCCGAAACAGGAACTGTGCGAGGCGGGGACCATCGACAGGCTCACGCCACCCAAATCGACCGTGCCACCTTTGTTAAAGCCGATGGTCTCGATGTGCTCATGCTCGGCCCAATAGCCCATGAGGTCGTATTGTCCAACGACCGGGATCGAGAGTTTGCGCGCCAGTGGCAGCATGTCGGCCACGTGGTCAAAATGCGCGTGGGTCAGGATCAGGTGGGTGCCGCCCGCAATCGCCGCCGCGTGCTGATCTTCGGGCAGGACCGGGTTGCCGGTCAGCCAGGGGTCGATCAGCAGAACCTTGTCTGCGACCTCAATGCGAAATGATCCGTGACCAAGCCATATGATTTTCATGGATTACCTCCTATCTGTTGATGACAGGTTAGCACCATAAAGCCATGAGGGAAGAGCGGATGGACTGGACACAGGCGATTGACAGCTATTGTGAGCGCACCGGGCCGGAGTATTGGTCCGAGCCAGTGAATGCCGTGACCAATGCCGCCTTTCTGATCGCCGCCCTGATTATGTGGCGCCGCACCGAGGCTACAGCCGCACCCATTACGCGCGTTCTGATTGTGATCCTCGCGCTGATCGGCCTCGGCAGCTTCCTGTTTCACACCCATGGTCAGGTCTGGTCGGCCATCGCTGATACCGCACCAATCGCGCTCTATGTGCTGACCTATATCTACGCGGCCAACCGGTACTATTGGCGCCTGTCACTCTGGCCTGCGCTGGGTCTGACGGCGTTGTTCTTTCCTTATGCGGCGGCCACGGTGCCGTTGTTCCAGATGGTGCCCGGTCTCGGATCTTCCGCGGGCTATGCGCCGGTGCCTCTCTTGATCTTTATCTATGCCATCCTGTTGCGCCATCGTCTGCCAGAGGTGGCGCGCGGACTGGCCATAGGGGCGACGATCCTGTGCGTTTCAATCCTGTTCCGCAGCCTCGATATGCATATCTGTGGGCAGCTCCCGCTCGGCACGCATTTCCTTTGGCATATCCTCAATGCCATCATGCTGGGTTGGATGATCGAGGTATTGCATCGGCATCTGAGCGCATCGCACCGCTCAGGATCGTATCAAGCGGATGACTAGCTGCCCATCTCGAATACGCAGTATCCCAAGCCCTGTCCAACCGACATGTTGTTGCCAAGGTTGGTCAAAGACAACGACCGCGGGCCGGTCAGAGCTTTGGCAGCCGCGCGGACGGTGGCATCTGGTGTCATGGTGAAAGATACCCCATCCAGCCCGGGAGCCGTCCGGCTGGACCCGTAGGGGTGTGAGACGTAGATCCGTTCGGTGCTGCCAGCGCCCGCCGCCCGCGCGGCCCATGCGGCATCGCACCAGATGAATGTGAAATCGGTTCCCAGCTTGTCGACCACTTCGAATCCCTGACCATCGGGCAAAGGGTTTACCGGGTTCAAGAAATACACCTCTGCATCTGCACGCCCCGCCGCCAGTACCAAGGCCAAGCTTATCACTCTCAATATCGGCATTGTTTACTCCTGATCTTGTCTTTTGAAATGATACGCCCGGGTCAGGCGGCCGGATCAAAACTTTTCTCAAAACCTATCCTTCGTGGCTTCATCTTTTCAAAAAAACTTTGAGGTGTGGGGGGGAACCCCGTGAACACTGCGCCATCCGCTTGCACCACATTCATGGGAAGGATAAACGCATGTCCAGAGTTTAAACCCGGAGTCTCGCATGTCGATTGACAAGGATACCGCCGCCCGCGTGGCCAAACTGGCCCGCATCAAGGTCGAAGAAGACGCGCTGCCCGCGCTGGCACAGGAATTCAACACCATCCTCGGCTTTATCGAGCAATTGAACGAGGTGGATGTGACAGGTGTGGAGCCGATGACTTCGGTCACCCCGCAGCGTCTGAAACGCCGTGAAGACGTAGTCACGGACGGCAATCAGCAGGCCAAGGTTCTGAAAAACGCGCCCGACGCGCGCGAAGGCTTTTTTGCGGTTCCGAAGGTGGTGGAATAATGAGCGATCTGAACAAACTGGGCCTGGCTGAGGCCCGTGATATGCTGCGTGCCGGTGACACCACCTCAGTGGAACTGACCGAGGCCTGCCTGAAAGCCATCGATCAGGCGGATGCGCTCAACACTTTTGTGCATAAGACGCCCGAAATTGCCATGGAACGTGCCAAGGCGGCGGATGCGCGCATTGCAACAGGCGACGCGCCGTCGATGTGTGGTCTGCCGGTGGGCATCAAGGATCTCTTTTGCACCAAGGGTGTCGAGAGTCAGGCCGCCAGCCGCATCCTGGAAGGGTTCAAGCCCGAGTACGAATCGACCGTGTCACAACAACTGGCGGATGCTGGTGCCGTGATGCTGGGCAAGCTGAACATGGACGAATTCGCGATGGGCTCGTCGAACGAGACCTCGGCCTATGGCAACGCGGTCAGCCCGTGGCGCCGTGGCAATGACGACGCACAACTGACACCGGGCGGCTCGTCTGGTGGCTCGGCCTCGGCGGTGGCCGCCGACCTGTGCCTCGCGGCAACCGGCACCGACACGGGTGGCTCGATCCGCCAGCCTGCCGCGTTTACTGGCACTGTGGGCATCAAGCCGACCTATGGCCGTTGTTCGCGTTGGGGCATCGTGGCCTTTGCCTCGTCGCTGGATCAGGCCGGTCCAATGACCAAATCGGTGCGCGATGCGGCGATCATGTTGGAAGCCATGTGCGGCCATGATCCCAAGGATTCGACCAGTGCCGACCTCGCCGTGCCAAATTTTGAGGCGATGCTGACCGGCGACATCAAAGGCAAGAAGATCGGCATTCCAAAAGAATACCACATGGACGGCATGCCCGAAGAGATCGAGACGCTCTGGGCCGAAGGTCGCGCCATGATGAAGGCGGCCGGTGCCGAGCTTGTCGATATCTCGCTGCCGCACACCAAATACGCTTTGCCTGCGTACTATGTGATTGCCCCTGCCGAGGCCTCGTCGAACCTCGCGCGTTATGATGGTGTGCGCTTTGGCCACCGCGCCACGCTGGCGGCAGGTGACGGCATCACCGAGATGTACGAGAAAACCCGCGCCGAAGGTTTTGGCCACGAGGTGCAGCGCCGCGTGATGATCGGCACCTATGTGTTGTCGGCAGGTTTCTACGACGCCTATTACAACCGTGCCCGCCGGGTGCGTGCGCTGATCAAGAAAGACTTTGATGACGTGTTTGCCGCCGGGATCGATGCGATCCTCACGCCTGCCACACCGTCCGCGGCCTTTGGTCTGGGCGAGATGAACGACGAAGATCCGGTGAAAATGTACCTCAACGACGTCTTCACCGTGACCGTGAACCTTGCTGGTCTGCCGGGAATTTCGGTGCCGACGGGGCTGGACCATCAGGGTCTGCCGCTGGGTCTGCAGCTGATTGGCCGCCCCTGGGAAGAGGGCGATCTGCTGAACACTGCCTATGCGCTTGAGTCTGCTGCCGGATTTGTAGCCAAACCGGGAAAATGGTGGTAAAACAGCTCAAAACAAGATTGAGCAGGCACCTAAAATGCGAGTTTTCCTGACGGGCTGTGCGCTTGTGGCATTGGCCGCATGCCAACCAAAGATTCCAGACAGCGCGGCAGGCGTTGGGTTTGATAACGCGATCCTGTCGCCGAACACCCAGCCCGCCGCATCCTCAACGGCGCTTCCGCCCGCATCGGCGGTGTCCCAGGAAACGCTTGTGAAACCGGCACCAACGCAGGTGGCTGCGGCCCCCAGGCCGCAACCCGCAACCCAGCCGATGGCGACCACAGCCACGGCGGCCCCGGCACCCAAGCCGAAACCTCAGCCAAAACCCAAGCCGACCACAACGGCTGCGGCCGCGCCAGCGACAACCGCGACGTCAACCGCCACCCGCGCGGCTACGACGGCGACCACGGACGATCCGACAGCTCCGCGCGCTCGGACGGCGGGTTCGGCTCAGACCACCTCGGATGGTGTTGTGCACGCCAGCCCCTCGAACCCGGCGCCCGTGCTGATGAACAATCCCGGCATTTCCGATGAAAACAACTTTGAGGCCGTCGGCTCGCGCCGGTCCATCGAAGATGACGCTGAACGCATTGCCAACAACCGCGCCAATTACGAGGTGATCCAGCCAACCGCCCTGCCCAAACGCACGGATACCGGCCCCAATATCGTGGCCTATGCCCTGTCGACGCAACATGCGGTGGGCACCAAGGCCTATAGCCGCATGGGGCTGACCACCAAGTCGCGCTATCAGAAAGCCTGTGCCAAATACCCGTCGAGCAGCGATGCGCAATCGGCGTTCCTGGCCAAGGGTGGACCCAAGAAAGACCGCCTGGGGCTGGACCCGGATGGGGATGGCTATGCCTGTGGCTGGGACCCATCTCCGTACCGGCAAGCCGCCCGCAACTGACCTCATGCCCGAGATCTGCTCTGCCCCATCCCCGTCCTTTGGTGAGCGCCGAGACGGGGCGCGTCCTGAGCTGATCGTGTTACACTACACGGCCATGGAAAGTGCCGAGGCGGCGTTGCAGCGGCTGTGCGATCCGGAGGTCGAGGTGTCCGCGCATTATCTGATCGCCGAGGATGGGCGCATCTGGCAGATGGTCGCCGAAGACATGCGTGCCTGGCATGCCGGGGTCGGGCAGTGGCGGGGCATCGAGGATGTGAACTCGCGCTCGATCGGGATTGAACTGGCGAACACTGGCAATCACCCATTTCCCGAGCCGCAGATGGCAGCGTTGGAAGACCTGATGCGCGCAATCATGCGGCGTTGGGATATCACGGCAGAGGGCGTCATTGGTCACTCGGACATGGCCCCGACGCGGAAATGCGATCCCGGACCACGATTTGATTGGGAACGTCTGGAAAAACAGGGGCTGGCCCGTCGGCGCGGCACCGGGTCGCCAGATCGCACGCTGCGCGAATTGGCGCAACAGATTGGGTTCCCGGCGGATGTCGATGACGAAACCCTGCTCGCCGCTGTGCGCCTGCGCTATCGTCCTTGGGCGCGCGGGCCACTGGAGCCTGCTGACCTCGTGCCATTGAGCGACACCTGAGCCTTCTTTTGGCCAAAAATATCCCGGGGTGAGACGTGCTTTTGCATGCAAAAGCGCGGCGAGGGGCAGCGCCCCTGACGTCGTCTTCCTCTTGACGCAAGCGCGCGCTCCGCATACCTCGGCAGTCGCGCAGAGGGCCGGGCGGCCGCGGGTGGCAACATCCGAGGAAAGTCCGGACTCCACAAGGCAACGGTGCCGGGTAACGCCCGGCCGGGGAAACCCGAGGGAAAGCGCCACAGAGAACAAACTACCCCGGTCCGCCGGGGAAAAGGTGAAACGGTGGGGTAAGAGCCCACCGCGGGACGGGCAACCGGACCGGCATGGCAAGCCCCACCGGGAGCAATGCCAAATAGGGATCGCGCGTGAGCAATCACAGGGGCGTCTTGCCCCGAGCAGGTCCGGGTTGGCAGCTAGAGGGTGCCCGGTAACGGGCGCTCAAGATGAATGGTCGTCGCCGCCAGAGCAATCCGGCGGAACAGAATCCGGCTTACAGGCCCTCTGCGCATAAAAAAGCCCGCCATGATCTGGCGGGCTTTTTCATGTTTTGGCGTTGGCTCAATGCCAGCTTGCAAAGGTTTTACGCGCCAGTTCGCTTTCAGGGCGCAAGCTTTCGATACCCTCATACGGAACACCCTTGCCAAGCGGCAGATGCGGATGTTTCGCGATGGTGAGCGCGTGGCGTTTGGCCATGTCCTGGAACGACGCCCCTGACCAGAGCGAGCCACCGATATCCGGGCTCATCTCGCGCGGGTCGCGCAGGATGTTGAACACAGGCGCCGCAGCGCCGGGAACGCCCGGAGCAGGCATGTGCATCTTGAATTCCTGTTTCACGATCGAGCGCAAAACCGGGCCTTCGTAGATGTAGACATAATCGCGGCGCGAGTTGCCTTCGCCTTCGAGCAACAGCGCAGTCTGATCGACCCCATCGATCACCCGGTCACGTGGAATACCATCGGTCGCCCCGGCAATCCGCGCGAATGTGGTGTACAGATCAGAGACGTGAATGATGTCACCGGCATAGCTGCCTGCCTCGATCACACCGGGCCAACGTACAAAGGCATCGACGCGCACGCCACCTTCGAGGTGCTCGGCCTTGCCGCCCCGATAGATCAACTCCTGCATGCCCGAGTTCGGCGAATACTGTTTGAAAATACCGTTGTCAGCCATGAAGACGACCAGCGTGTTCTCGGCCAGCCCCAATTCATCCACCTTGGCCATCAGGTCGCCGAACCAATCGTCGATCACTTCCATCTTGTCGGCCATGAAGCCGCCATTTCGGCTGGTTTGTTGCTCGGAATAGGTAAAGTTCAGCGGGAACAAAGGCCAATACTGCAGGAAGAAAGGCTCGTCCTCGCCGGACAGGCGCTCGAGTTGCTCCATGATCTGGCGCTGGTAGCGGTCGTTCATTTCTTCGTAATGGACCTGCGTCCATTCTTCGCCAGCCTCCAGTCCGACTTCGCGGGCCATGCCGCCAGCTTCGGCCTCAAGGCCGGTCACCAGCCCATAAGGCTTGAAGAGTTTGTCGATGGCAAATTGACCGGACTGTGTAGACGGATGCCAGCCGTTCAGGTTGGTCGCCTGCGCCGCCTCCTTGGTCATGAGGCTCAGTTGAACCTGTTGGTGAACAGGGAAATAGGCCACGTCAAAGCCCTGGTTGTGGGGAAAGGACTGTTCGATGTCGCCCTGGTGCCATTTCCCGACATGGGCCGTGTTGTAACCGGAGGCCTTTAGAACTTCGGCAATGGTCACCTCTTCGGCGGCCAGGCCCTCGCCGACCAAAGCAACCTTGACCTCTTCCTGCCCGGCGCGCACCGGATGTCGCCCGGTCAGAAAGGCCGTGCGGGTGGGTGTGCAGGATGGTTCGGTATACATGCGCATCAGCGACAGGCTTTCGCCGGCAAATTCGTTGATGTTGGGTGTGTCAAAACCAGCGACATAGTTCATCGCACGGTTGCCCATAAGGCCAAAGCTCACGTCATCGATCAGGACATACAGGATATTAGGGGGTTTGCCACCGTTGGCCGCATAGAGATCTGCCAGTTTGGCGTCGATTTCGCCATCCTGTGCCGCCCATTGCTCGCCCATTTGTGCCGCAAGGAAGTGATATTCGCCATCGCGGACGATGTCTCCGTCGGCGGCAAATGCCGCAGAGGACAACATCGTCGCCACCGCCGCAAGTAATACTCGTTTCATGTTTACCCCTCCGTGGGTTTCGTGGAAGTCGAATGGAAGTTTGTCAGGCTTTGCCGGATCAGCACCTGTGCCGCGGACGAAACCGTAAGCCCGGAAGCTTCGGCAAAGCGCTGAAGTGTCAGCCTCTGCTCACGGGTGAGAAAGGTAACAACCCTTTCGCAGCGTACTGTTTCCGGTGGAAGATTCGGGCGCCCCCTGCAGGTCTTCGGTTTTCTCTGGCTCAAATCGCAGATCCAACTAGATTGGTTTTGTGTACCAGAAAAAGTAGCGTGTCCGAAAAATGGACCACATCAAAAATCGGCCAGACACCACATCCCGCCCGGGCGGGCCTGTTGTTGAGGTTGCACTACCTGACCCCAACATCATCGACACGATCACGCCATGGCAGTTGAACTTTACCCAGATCGAGCCGGGACCGATGCAGACGGCCATTCGTATGCGCCAAGGCTCGGTGTTGACCCTGCTGGAAATCTCGATGGATCGCGCTGTGCACCAGCAGGGGCTGGCGCCGCCCGATACGCTGACCTTTGGGGTGCGGCTTTCGGGCTCAGCCTTTCGCTGGCGGGACGCAGAAGTTCAGGCCAAAAGGTTTTTGACTTTTGGCAGCAAGGAAGGGTTTGAAGGGCTGACCGATGCAACCTTTCATGGGCTGACATTTTCCGTGCCAGCAGATGCCATTGAGGCCCTGGCAGATCGCTTGGGGCTGGCGGTTGACCCGGCGCTGTGGTCAAGCGGCGTATTCAACCCGTCGCGGGACACGCAGGGCATCGACAGGCTTGCGGACCTTGCCCTTGGCCATTTGTCGACGCACAGAGGCGGAGCCATGGATGTCGCTGCGGAAGAAGAGGTGTTGGCTACTTTTCTGGCATTGTCGGCAGACACCAGGGTGCATGTTGATCTCAGTTCTGGTCGCCAAAGGGCGCGGGCCATGCGCATTGCGCTGGACTACATGGAGGCTCATGCGGATGAGAATGTGCCGATCAGCAGGATCTGCGAGATCGCCGGTGTCTCGTTGCGCAGCCTCAATCGTGCCTTTCGGGAAACGCTGGGCATTTCGCCGAAAGCCTATTTCCTGCGCCTGCGCCTGAATCGCTTCCGGCGCGCCTTGATCGAGCGCTCCGAGGCCAGGCCCATTGCCGACTCGGCCAATGCGCTGGGCTTTTGGCACATGGGCCAGCTGGCGCGGGATTACCGTGCCCAGTTTGGTGAATTGCCTTCGGCCACCATTGCCTGAGTGCGTTACGTTCCGGCCAAACGACACAGACTTGGCAATTTCCCCACAGGTGAGGGCATTTTTGCCGGAATCGCCATTGACTCGGGGGCGTGCATCATTAAAAGGCAGGCTTCATGAGAATTTCACGGGCCGCAATGCCCGCGCAGGAGAAGAACAATGGCGAAGCCGACGACTATCAAGATCCGTCTGAACTCGACCGCGGGCACGGGCCATTTCTACGTGACCAAGAAAAACGCACGAACCATGACCGAAAAGATGGTCGTACGTAAGTACGATCCGGTGGTGCGCAAGCATGTCGAGTACAAGGAAGGCAAGATCAAGTAAGATCGCCCCTTAGACAAGATGCAAGAGCCGCGCCGCCAGAGCGCGGCTTTTTGCTTTTCCGGACACCTGCCGCGCCCTGACCACTCCCCCCGAGGACTCAAGGACGCCAAAGATGTCAGATTCGATCCGAATTCGCCCCGCCACGCCTGCAGACCGGGCCGTTGTGACCCAGCTGTTTCGTCAGTCATACCCGCGGCTGCTGCCGGACTATTATGCGCCGGACACCCTGCGTGCCGCCCTGCCGCATATCACGACGGCCCAGCCTGCATTGTTGGATTGCGGAACCTATCTGGTGGCGCAAAACGACAAAGGTGATCTGATTGGTGCTGGCGGGTGGACGGACACCAGCCCGGCACGCGGTGTCGCCTCTGCCGGAGAGGGGCATGTGCGCCATGTGGCCACGCATCCCTCTCATCTGAGGCAAGGCGTGGGGCGCCGACTGGTCGAGGCCGCGCTTGCCTCGGCGCGCGCCTTTGGTGTGGATCGCATGAACTGCATGAGCACCCTGGCGGCCCTGCGGTTTTATCGCTCGATGGGCTTTCGCGACGTGGGAGAGGTTGAACTGACCCTCGCGCCCGGCGTTCACTTTCCCGCAGTGCAGATGGTTTGTGAGTTGTGAGATGGTTCGCCCTCGGCCCATCATACTTGTCAAAAACAGGGGGGTACTTCATACCTTGTAGAGCAACGCAGATACAAGAAACCGTCAAGGTGGCGTTGCAAAGCGAACAACACGGCGACCAAGAGGCGGCAGTCCAATGGGTATCAGTATTAATATCGCGATGCAGATGGCACGCAGCGCGCATTTTCTCGAAGGTAAGTCCGAAGGCGTCATGCTGGGACGGCAGAAGATGCACTTTAAAGAACGATGGAAACCGCGCCTGGTCAATGGGTTGCGCACAGAGTTGGGCATTGAAACCAGCGAAGAAGAGCTCTTTCAGGCGGACGGGTTTTGCGAGTCCTTTTTGAATGTCATCAATTGGCCCGCGCTGGAAAGCCTGGATTTCTCGGACATTGAAGGCGCCGAGTATGTCCACGACCTCTCTAAGCCGGTGGGCAAAGATCTGCGCCAGAAGTTCGATGTGATCTATGACGGAGGCACCACCGAGCACGTGTTTGATATTGCCGCGTCGCTGCGCAATGTTCACAAGATGCTCAAGGATGATGGTATCTTCATATCCTGCGTCGGCACGGACGGTTGGTTTGGCCACGGATTCTTTCAGGTCGGGCCAGATGTGCCCTGGCGGTTTTTCGGAGCCACTCTGGGATATGACGTGTTGAAGTGCTGCACATTCAATCGGAACAACCGCAAGCCACCAAAAGACATTCCTGACCCCACTCTTTCGCCGCGCGGCGCCGAAGCCTGGTATGATGAGCCGCAGTTCCTGTTCTACGTGGTTCAGAAACGTGGCGAGAAACGCTCGTATCCGCCGACGATCCAGAGCCACTATGTGAACTACTAGGGTCCACACGAACAAATCAGACAAACAAAAAGGCCGGTCGCTGGGACCGGCCTTTTGGTGTTTTGGCGGTGTTGCGTGTTACTCGCGGTTGCCGAGCAGCGACAGCAGCATCATGAACAGGTTGATAAAGTCCAGATACAGGCTCAGCGCGCCCATGATGGCCGCTTTGCCCAGCCATTCGGTGTCACCGGAATGCGCCATCTGCAGATAGGTGGTCTTGATCTTTTGCGTGTCATAGGCGGTGAGGCCGGCAAAAATCAGGACACCGATCACCGACACGGCAAAGGCCACGGCCGACGACGCCAGGAAGATGTTCACGATCGACGCCACGATCAGGCCGATCAGACCCATGATCAGGAACGACCCCCAGCCCGAGATGTCTTTCTTGGTGGTGTAGCCCCAGAGCGACAGACCGGCAAAAGCGATCGAGGTGATCAGGAAGACCTGCGCGATGGATTCACCGGCGTAGACGATAAAGATCGACGACAGCGACAGGCCCATCAGGGTTGCGAAGACATAGAAGTAGAGCTGCGCCCCGGCGGCCGAGATGCGGTTCAGCACCGCGCCAAAGCCAAAGACCATGCCCAATGGGGCCAGCATGATGACCCATTTCAGCGGCGACATGTAGATTGCCTGACCCAGTCCGGTCAGATACTGACCTTCGCGGATCATGACTTCAGCGCCATTGGGGTTGCTGGTCACGGCCATGCCCGCAATGGCCCAGGCCGCAAGAAACGTGATAAATGTGCCTACGGACATGGTGCCGTAGACCTTGTTCATGTGGGCGCGAAGCCCTTCGTCAATCTGGGCGGTGCGGGTGCCCGCAGTGCTCCGGATTGTGTCAAATTCAGCCATCAAAGCCTCCGATATTGAACTTTTGGGGCCGCCAGATCGCTCTGGCAGCCGTCAAAAGGAAATATCGGTCACGAAGACACCTTTTTCAAGGATTTCCGGTAGGAAAACGCTGTGTTTCTTTTTTTAGCAGCGCCAATTCGCAGGAACGTCCCACAGGGCGCGCTTGGCTTCCTGTTCAACATCCGAACGGGTCAAACCCATATCGCGCAAGGCCGCGTCATCCAGACGAACCAGGGCTTTGCGCTGACGGCGCACCGCAGCCATTTGGCTGAGGGATGGGGTTTTGACGGAAGAGAGGCCAAAGTTGCGGCCGAGGGTTGAGATAAGTGCCATTGTCTTGTCCTTTCTTGGATTGCGATGGTTGATTGTGTTTCCATCAATTTGTTTGATGTATATGGTGAAGTGGTCTAATAAGGAAAACGAATGTTTGTGAAGTAATCCATCAGCGACGGTGATATGAATGCGAAACCTCGATGTAACGACCCTGCGCAGCTTCGTTGCTGTGGCCGATCTGGGCGGTGTAACCAAGGCAGCAGGTTTCCTGCACCTGACCCAATCCGCCGTCTCTATGCAGTTAAAAAGACTGGAGGAATTGATCGGCGTTGATCTCTTGGATCGCTCCGGGCGGGGCATTGCCCTGACACCGGCGGGCGAGCAATTGTTGGGTTATGCCCGGCGCATGGTGTCTCTGAATGACGAGGTGATCCGGCGCCTCACGCATGAAGAATTTGAAGGATCTGTCACGCTTGGGGTGCCCCATGACATTGTCTACCCGGTGATTCCACGCGCGATGCAGCAATTCGCGGCTGCTTACCCCCGTGTCAAAGTCCATCTGGTGTCCTCTTACACCCGCGCCCTGCGAACCCAGTTTGAAAAGGGCGAATGCGATCTGATTCTCACCACCGAAACCGAGATGGGCCCCGGCGCAGAAGAGCTGATCACGCTGCCCCTGGCCTGGATTGGGGCTCCGGGCGGAGCCACCTGGCGGCGGCGACCATTCCAGTTTGCCTCGGGCAAGAACTGCCTGTTTCGCAGCGGCGCGATCCGCGCACTGGACGAGGCCGGCATCGATTGGGAGATGGCGGTTGAAACCGGATCGGAGCGCACGGTCGAGGCCACTGTCAGCGCCGACCTTGGCGTCATGTCAATGATCGAGGGCACTGAGCCGCCCTATCTCGAGGTTATCGAGCACGGCGGCGCGTTGCCGGATCTGGGCATTCAGCACATCAACATGTACGGCGCAAAAGAGGGCAAGGGCGAGGTGGTCGCCCACCTGGCCAGTCTGTTGCGCAAGGGCTTTGAGCCGATGCAGCAAGGGCGCTCGGGGGCGATGCGCCGCCGCATTTCCGCGGTGGGCTGTTGATCCGCCTCAGGGCATGGTCACGATTACCTTGCCGGTCGATTTGCGGCTGCGGAGCAGCTCCATCGCCTCGGCGGCTTGTTCCAAAGGCAGGGAATGACTGATATGCGGCGTGATGCGCCCTTCGCCATGCCAGTCAAACAGGGTCTTGAGGCTGTTGGTGATGACCTCGGGTTTGAACGCAAGATAGCCGCCCCAGTACAGGCCCATGACCGTGAGGTTCTTGACCAGCAGGTGGTTGGCCGGAATTTGCGGCACGTCCCCGCTGGCAAAGCCGATCGGCAACAGGCGTGCCTCGGGGTTGCAGGCGCGAAACGCGGCCTTGAACTGGTCACCGCCAACCGGATCATAAACCACATCGGCACCGCCGAGCGCCTTGACCTCGGCGCGGATGTCCGCCGTCGTGGCGTCGATCAGATGGTCGGCCCCGGCCTGTTTTGCCACCTCAAGCTTGTCAGCATCTCGTGCACAGGCGATTACGGTGGCCCCCATGACTTTGCCGATCTCGACGGCAGTCAGGCCAACGCCGCCTGCCGCCCCCAGCACCAACAGGGTTTCTCCTGGTTGCAATCGCGCCCGGTAGTCCAGCGCCACATGGCTTGTGCCATAGGCAATCAGAAAGGCGGCGGCCTCTTCAAAGGACATTGAATCGGGGATCGGCACTGCGCGGCGCGCGTCAAAACACCCATATTCAGCCAGCCCACCCTGGCCGCCAAAAACCGCCACACGCGTGCCGACGGCGGGACCATCTGTATCCGGACCCAGCGCATCGACCACGCCCGCAACCTCCATGCCGCAGACAAAGGGCAGGGGAGGCGTTTCCTGATAAGTCCCCTTTTGCATCAGGAGATCTGCAAAATTCAGCCCGCATGCCTTGGTAGCGAGGCGAATCTCTCCTTGTTCGGGGGCGGGAACCGGCAAGTCCGTGACCTGAGCCGGGGTGTCATGAGAGGTGACCTGGAATGCGCGCATGAGAATCTCCTGTGTTTCGACCTTGTTTGACTGCATAGCAGGCCATATCAAAAAAGAATGCGAAATTCGCGGCTTACAGGGTTTTCGTTACGTCGTTGAATCGCCTTTTGATTGAGTGTTAACGCGCTGCCATATCCGGTGCCTTGTGTGTATTTCCTTGATCCGATAAGGAATAGTGGTAGTGTAGTCGTATCGCTGTGAGGGATGTGCGGCGACACGGAAGTGGTTACGTGGCGGTCGTGTCAGGCCGGTGCATGCCAAACAGCAGCCGACAGGCAGATTTTGAGGAGTCGTGTAATGACCCACCCAGTGGACGTGCATGTAGGGAAGCGCATTCGGCAGCGGCGTTGGCTGACCGGGATGACCCAACAGCAACTCGCGGAACATGTTGGAATCAAGTTCCAGCAAATCCAGAAATATGAAACCGGTGCCAACCGCGTCAGTGCCTCCCGTCTTTGGGATATCGCTGATGCGCTGGAAGTTCCGGTCAGCTTCTTCTTCGAAGGTATCGAAGCGGAAGAAGCAGCCGAGGCATCGGGCAAAGTGCCCGCAGATCTCATGGGCGATAAAGAAGCGCTGGATCTTGTGCGCTCGTATTATTCGATCCCGGAGAACCAGCGCCGTCGTCTTTTCGAATTGGCCCGGGTTTTATCTGACGTCGCTTGAGTTTACCGATCCGCTGCGCTAGCCCCTGAGGCATGGCGCAGCGGAAAGGAAGCGCGACTTGGACAAGACCGACACAACGCAGATCATTAACGTGGCGCACGCGATGGCTGATGCCGCGCGCGATGCGATCTTGCCCTATTTCCGCCAGGCCGGGCTGGCGGCCACTAATAAACTGGAGGACGGGTTTGATCCCGTCACCGAGGCCGACAAGGCCGCCGAACGCGCCATGCGCGCCGTTCTGGCAGAGCATCGTCCAAAGGACGGCATCTTTGGCGAAGAGTACGGTCAGTCCGACGGTACCAGTGGTCTGACATGGGTGCTTGACCCGATCGACGGCACCCGCGCTTTTATCAGTGGCACGCCCACCTGGGGTGTTCTGATTGCCCTGTCTGATGCAAAGGGTCCGATCTTTGGCATTGTTGACCAACCTTTCATCCAAGAGCGTTTTCTTGGCGGCTTTGGCGTGGCAGAGGTACAGGGGCCGCATGGCACGTATCAGCTGAAGACATCGCCTATCTCATCCCTCGAGGATGCCACAATCTTTACCACTTTCCCCGAAGTCGGCACCCCCGAGGAGCGGGCCGGGTTCGAGGCTGTTGCGGGGCAAACCAAGCTGACCCGCTATGGCATGGATTGCTACGCCTATGCGCTGGTGGCCGCCGGACAGGTTGAACTGGTGGTCGAGGCGGGTCTGAATGCCTATGATATCCAGGGCCCGATGGCCGTGGTTCAGGCTGCAGGGGGGGTTGTCACGGACTGGCAGGGCGGGCCAGCCCATCAGGGCGGGCGTGTGATTGCCGCGGCAAATGCCGAAGTACACGCCGCTGCATTGGAAATTTTGCGCCGGTATTGATCCGTTGGCGGGCTGCGGATAAACTCATCAGCGCGTCGAGTCCTTTGCCCGCTTTCTGTCGGCGCATTTCACACTTCAACCGAATCGGGCCACATGAAGTGTGAAAGGACGACTGCATGTCGGAAATACTTATCAAGAACGCCAGCCATGTTTTGACCATGGACGACACGCGCCGAGAGTTGGCCGGGGCGGATATCCGGTTGAAAGAGGGTGTCATCGCCGAGATTGGCCAGGGGCTGACAAGCGACGGAGAGGTGGTGAATGCCGCCGGTTGCGTCGTAACTCCGGGATTGGTGAACACGCATCACCACCTATACCAAACCCTGACCCGTGCGGTTCCCGGTGGGCAGGATGCCTTGCTGTTCGGCTGGTTGCAGACGCTCTATCCAATCTGGTCGCGCTTTGGGCCGGAAGAGATGTTCACCTCGGCGCAGGTCGGGTTGGCCGAATTGATGATGTCAGGGTGCACGCTGACGTCGGATCACCTGTACCTTTTTCCCAATGGGTCGACGCTGGACGACACGATCCATGCCGCCGCCGAGATTGGCATGCGATTTCACCCCACGCGCGGTGCCATGAGTATCGGCGAAAGCGACGGGGGGCTGCCGCCGGACAGTTTGGTAGAGCGCGAAGAAGATATCCTGAATGACGCCATCCGGTTGATCGACCGCTTCCATGACGCCAGCGAAGGGTCCATGTGCCGGGTGGGGGTGGCCCCCTGTTCGCCGTTCTCGGTCAGTCGCGAGTTGATGCGCGATGCCGCCATTCTGGCGCGGGACAAGGGCGTGATGCTGCACACCCACCTGGCGGAAAATGACGAGGACATCGCCTATAGCCTTGAGAAATTCGGCTGCCGTCCGGGGCAATATGCCGAAGACCTCGGCTGGACCGGGGAGGACGTCTGGCACGCCCATTGCGTCAAGCTGGACGGTGAAGAGATCGACCTGTTTGCGCGGTCTCGCACGGGCGTTGCCCATTGTCCCTGTTCAAACTGTCGACTTGGCAGCGGCATTGCACCGGTGCGTGACATGCGGGATGCGGGCGTCAAAGTGGGGCTGGGCGTGGATGGCTCGGCCAGCAACGATGCAGGGAACCTTGTGCTCGAGGCACGGCAATCAATGCTGCTGCAACGCGTCAGCCGTGGTGCCGATGCCATGAGCGCGCGCGAGGCACTTGAGATTGCCACCAGGGGCGGCGCAGAAGTGCTTGGGCGCGACGATTGCGGGCAAATTGCCGTGGGCAAGCGGGCCGATCTGGCGCTGTGGGATGTGAGCAGTTTGGAAAGCGCGGGCAGCTGGGATCCGGCGGCCCTGTTGCTGGCGGGGCCTGTGCAGGTGCGCGACCTGTTCATCAATGGTCGTCAAACCGTGCGGGATGGGCATGTCACAACCGTAGATCTGCCAAAGGTGATCGGCAAACAGAATGCGATGGCACGGAAGCTGGCTGGATAAATCGATGGCCTGAAAAAGACGAAAGGCGCGGGGAAATCCCTGCGCCTTTTCGGTTGGCTTTCTGGAGCGGGCGAGGCGATTCGAACGCCCGACCCTAACCTTGGCAAGGTTATGCTCTACCCCTGAGCTACGCCCGCTTGCAGAAAGCTATGTCTTCAATGGAGCGGGCGAGGCGATTCGAACGCCCGACCCTAACCTTGGCAAGGTTATGCTCTACCCCTGAGCTACGCCCGCATCATTGAGTGAGGCGTGAGATATAAAGAGTCGCGCAAAGCCGCAAGAGGAAAATGGGGCGCGCGGCAAAAAAATCTGATTATGTCGCGACAGAAAATCGTATTCGGGACGTATAGGTTGTTATGAAAACACATTGCCTCACATCACTTTCACGCCGTGCTCTTCTGGTTGGTTTCATCACGGCCCCCACATTGACGTGGGCGCATAGCGGCCACGGGCCAACCCGCATGTCGGCCGAGGTCCGTGTTGGGCGCGTCAAGGACGGCGCGGTGAAACTCGTGCTCACCCTCGTCAATACGGCCAGCACGCCCACCGCGCTGCTTTCCATAACGGCAAAAGGGGCCGATCCGGTGGTTCTGCCACAGCCGTTCGAGGTTGCAGGCTTTGGCACCGGTGAGCTGAAGATCACATTGGTCTTTCAGGGAGAGGTTCCCGGTCGCTTTACCGCCATGCTGGATTTTGGCGATCATGGGCATCGGTCGGTCACGGTGACCCTGTGACCCGATGAGAGGATTGAGAGAGTTTGGGAGGAGTCTCATGCGTTGTTGTGAAAATTTCCGCATAGTTGCCCTGTTGGGCGCGATTATGCTTGGCTTGGTTGCCGAGGCGCACGCCGACCAAGTGATAGGCGGTGAATGGGTGTGTGCGAACGCCCTTTACCAACGCTAATCCGCCACCCCGTTGGTGTAAGCCATCCGTCCGGTCGCGGTGCCGGGATTTTCGTGCAGGATCGGCCCAAGACTCCTATGCCAGCAATCCCAGAAGCAGCGGTGCCCACATGGTGTTTCCTGAGTGCCCCAAGGGCATCTAGCACGATGTCCCGACGCAGACCCAACCGGTGGCCTTCGGCTGTCCGAAGGGCATAAAGTGCAAGAGCTTTGCCAAACTGCACGGCCGCGTTTGACAGGGTTTTCTGGGCCTTTGCCGCGTGCTAGAACCGGCGCAACATCACGTGCTCCGGAGGCTGGACGTTGAGCCGGTACATCGTCAGTCTTTCCTCGATCCCGCCGCGTTTTCCGGGCCTGCCCCGCACGCTGCAAAGTCTTTTGGCGCAATCCGTGGCCCCCGAACGCGTGATCCTGTATCTCAGCCGCCAGTACACGCGATTTCCCGACTGGGACGGAACGCTACCCGAGGTGCCCGAGGGTGTTGAAATTCGCCTGGTGGACGAAGATTTTGGCCCCGCGACAAAGATTTTGCCAGCGCTGAAGGATTTCGCAGGTGAAGACCTCGACATCCTGTTTTGCGACGACGACCAGATCTATCAACCCTATCTGGCCGAGGCATTGCTCGAGGGGCGTCGTCAACATCCCGACGCCTGTATCGCGGCCAGCGGCATGATGGATTACGTCCCCCCCGAAGGGGTTGCTACACGCGATTTTACTCATCATCCGCGCATGATCCATTTCCCCAAGTACCGCAATCCCTGGTACCTGGTTCGGCTCTTGGTCACGCTTGCCTTGCAGGTCGTCACGCGCCGTGCCTGGCCTGAACCCTTGCGCAAACGGGTGCTGCGTGCAGGGTATTCCGACGGGTTCGAGGGTTGGATGGGCGTTCTTGTGCGTCCTGACTTTTTCCCGCCCGAGGTTTTTGACATCCCCGCCTTTGCGCGGCCTGTGGATGATGTTTGGCTTTCGGGCCATGCCACGCGGCTGGGTCATCCGCCTTGGGTCGTTGGAGGGCTGTTTCAACCTACCCTGATGCCGATCTCGACGGACGATCACGACAACCACACCGCGCTTTATCGGTCAGAATTTGGCGGGGTGCGTCGGGACCAATCCAATATCGACACGCTGCGTCACTTTCAAAAGACATACGGGATCTGGAGCTAAGATGCCGGACTATGTGATCACCCTCTCTTCCATTCCGCCGCGCTTTTCCCGGCTGGCACTGACGTTAGAGACGCTTTTGCGCCAGACGGTGCCCGCCCGGCAGATCATTGTATACCTTCCCAAAACCTACCACCGGTTTCCTGATTGGGACGGCAGCTTGCCACAGGTGCCAGAGGGCGTGGAAATCCGTCGGGTGGACGAAGATTATGGCCCCGCGACCAAGCTTTTGCCGGCGTTGCGCGACTTTGGTGCCGATCAGGAAATCCTGTTTTGCGACGATGACATGGATTATCCGCGCGACTGGGCCGTGGCGTTTTTCAAACAACGCGCGCGACAGCCCGACGCCTGCATCACGCTATGTGCCGGGTCGGTCAAAGATCCCCAGCTGAAGGCGCGTCAAAACCTATTACGCCCCCGTGCATGGCGACTATGGCGGGCGTTTGACATGGAGCAGAACCTGCGTGTGATGGTCGAGGCCTTCGGGCGCAAGGCCTTGGGGTGGCCCCACCGGTTTGTCGGGCGCCGCCGTTGCCTGAAAGCGGGCTACATGGACAATTTCATGGGGTTCGGCGGCGTGTTGGTGCGGCCAGGTTTTTTTGATGACGACGTGTTCGACATCCCCGAAGAGGCCTGGTCAGTCGATGACATCTGGCTCTCGGGCATTGCGATGAAGAACGGGCATCCGGTCTGGATGATTCCACGGCGACGCGAGTCCACGTCTCACGCCCACTTCAATCAAGCTGCCCTCACCGATATGGAAGGCGGCAGGCAGGGTCGGGACAAGGCCAATGCCCGGGCAGCTCGGTATCTGCAAGAGCGGTACGGGATTTGGTTGTGAAACTGGCCACTCGCATCCGTGGCAGCATGGTTGCGAGTGGTAGGAACAGCGCGCATGAGATGGGTTAGTTGGGCTAGATTGCGTCTAAACCCATCTTTGTGAGGCGATGGTTCCCTACAAGGCTTTTGTAAAAAATGTGGTGGTTGTCTCTGGGGCAAAGGCCCAAAGGGGATGCCTGACAATGCGGTTCTAAATGTTGCTCTTGAGCTACTGGAAAATTGAGAGGGTATTTGAGCCTCTGGCTGTTTTTTCGCTGGAGACATTGTGCGATTATGCGCTCCCATGAGAGTGGGAAAGCAATATTGATCGGAGTGCCTGATGTGTCGAACCGGTCGTCAACAAAAAGCCCCGCCAGTTTGGCGGGGCTTTGTTTGGTTTACTCCAGTTCGACCAACAGGTCCTTGGCGTCGATCTGTCCGCCGGGGTGGGCGTGGACCGTTTTCACGACAGCATCGCGTTCGGCGTGGATGCCGGTCTCCATCTTCATGGCTTCGATGGTGAGCAAGAGATCGCCCTCTTTCACCGTCTGGCCTGCGGTGACCGCGACCGAAGCAACGACACCAGGCATCGGCGCGCCGATGTGGTTGGCGTTGCCCGCTTCGGCCTTGGGCCGTTGCGCGGTCGAGGATTTCACCAGACGGTTCGGTACGCGGATGACGCGCGGCTGGCCGTTCAGTTCAAAGAATACTTTGACCTCGCCGTTCTCGTCAGTTTCCCCAATGGCCTGCAGGCGGATTTCCAGCGTCTTGCCGGGATCGATTTCGGCGGTGATCTCTTCACCCGGCTCCATGCCGTAAAAGAAGGTGCGTGTCGGCAGTGCCCGAACCGGGCCGTATAGACGGTGACGGCCCATGTAATCGAGGAACACCTTGGGATACATCAGGTAGCCATTGAGGTCCTCGTTATCGACCTTGTAGCCTTCCAGCTCTGCAATCAACTCGGCTCGTGCGGCCTCAAGATCGACCGGCTCCAGATGTTTGCCGGGGCGCTCGGTGTTGGGCTTGTCGCCCTTCAGCACCTTCTTGACGATACCCTCCGGGAAACCACCCGGAGGCTGGCCGAGATTGCCGCGCATCATGTCGACAACGCTGTCGGGGAAGGCCACGTCGGTGTCCTTGTCCTCAACCTGATCGCGGGTCAGACCCTGGCTGACCATCATCAGCGCCATGTCGCCCACAACCTTGGACGAGGGCGTGACCTTGACGATATCGCCAAACATCTGGTTCACGTCGGCATAGGTCTGCGCCACATCGTGCCACTTTTCCTCCAGACCCAGGCTGCGGGCCTGTGCCTTGAGATTGGTGAACTGACCGCCGGGCATCTCGTGCAGGTAGACCTCGGACGCTGGGGCTGCGAGACCGCTTTCGAACGCCGCATATTGTGCGCGCACGCCTTCCCAGTATTCGCTGACATCACGAATGGCCTTGATGTCCAGACCTGTATCGCGCTCGGTGTGGCGCAGGGCTTCGACCACTGAGCCAAGGCAGGCCTGCGATGTGCCGCCACTGAAGGCGTCCATTGCTGCGTCCACAGCATCGACACCCGCATCCGCGGCGGCCAGAATGGTCGCGCCTGCAATGCCACTGGTGTCATGGGTGTGGAAGTGGATCGGCAGGCCGACCTCTTCCTTTAGCGCCTTGACGAGAATGCGGGCGGAGGCCGGTTTCAACAGGCCCGCCATGTCCTTCAGACCCAGCACATGCGCGCCTGCGGCCTCAAGCTCTTTGGCCATGCCGACATAGTAGTTCAGGTCATACTTGGCGCGCGCGGGGTCCAAGAGATCGCCGGTGTAGCAGATCGTGCCTTCGCAGACCTTGCCGCTTTCGACCACTGCATCCATCGCGACACGCATGTTCTCAACCCAGTTCAGCGAGTCAAACACGCGGAACACATCAACGCCGGTCTCGGCTGCCTGCCGGACAAACTCCTGCACCACGTTGTCAGGATAGTTTGTGTAGCCGACGCCATTGCTGGCGCGCAGCAACATCTGGGTCATCACGTTGGGCATCGCGGCACGCAGGTCGCGCAGGCGCTGCCACGGGCATTCCTGCAGGAAGCGGTAGGCGACATCAAAGGTCGCCCCACCCCAGCATTCTACCGAGAACAACTGCGGCAGGTTGGCGGCATAGGCTGGCGCCACCTTGATCATGTCAATCGAGCGCATCCGCGTGGCCAGCAGCGACTGGTGCCCGTCGCGCATCGTGGTGTCTGTGAGCAGCAGTTGTGGCTGATCCTTCATCCAGTCCGCCACAGCCTGCGCGCCCTTGTCTTCCAACAGGTTGCGGGTGCCATAGGCGGGCTCGGCCCGGTTGGCGGGTGCTTTTGGGGCCTTGAGATCAGCGGCAGGCTCCGGACGATCCGTGGTCTCGGGATGTCCGTTCACCGAGATGTCCGCGATATAGGTCAGCACCTTGGTGCCCCGGTCACGGCGCTTGGAGAACTGGAACAATTCCGGCGTCTCGTCGATGAACTTGGTGGTGTACTGGTTGCGCAGGAAAACCTCGTGCTTCAAGAGGTTCTCGACAAAGGCGATATTGGTGCTGACGCCGCGAATACGGAATTCGCGCAATGCGCGGTCCATGCGGGCAATGGCCTTTTCCGGGGTCTGGGCCCAGGCGGTGACCTTGGTCAGCAGCGAGTCATAATAGCGGGTGATTACCCCGCCCGCATAGGCCGTGCCGCCGTCCAGACGGATGCCCATGCCGGTGGCCGAACGATAGGCCGTGATGCGGCCATAGTCGGGGATAAAGTTGTTCTGCGGATCTTCGGTGGTGATCCGGGTTTGCAACGCGTGACCGTTCAGGCGAATGTCATACTGGCTGGCTTTGCCGGTGGCTTCGGCTATCGACTTGCCCTCGGCAATCAGGATTTGCGCCTGCACGATGTCGATGCCGGTGACTTCCTCAGTCACGGTGTGTTCCACCTGAACCCGTGGGTTCACCTCGATAAAGTAGAATTTGCCGGTTTCCATATCCATCAGGAATTCGACCGTGCCGGCGCATTCATAGTTCACATGGGCGCAGATTTTGCGGCCCAGCTCGCAGATCTCTTCGCGCTGTGCTTCTGAGAGATAGGGGGCAGGCGCGCGTTCCACGACCTTTTGGTTACGGCGCTGGACGGAACAGTCACGCTCGTAGAGGTGATAGATGTTGCCCTGCTGGTCACCGAGGATCTGCACTTCGACGTGGCGTGCACGGGTGATCATCTTTTCCAAGTAGCCTTCGCCATTGCCAAAGGCGGCTTCTGCCTCACGGCGGCCCTCAAGCACTTTCTCTTCAACTTCGTCTTCGGAAAGGATCGGGCGCATGCCACGTCCGCCGCCGCCCCACGAGGCTTTCAGCATCAGGGGATAACCAACCTCGGCCGCTTCCTTGCGGATGGCGTCCATGTCGTCGCCCAGCACTTCGGTGGCGGGGATCACGGGCACGCCCGCCTCGATCGCAACCTTGCGGGCCGAGGCCTTGTCGCCCAACGCGCGCATGGTGGCGGCCTTGGGGCCGATAAAGGTGATGCCGTTGTTCGCACAGGCGTCGACAAAATCCGGGTTCTCGGACAAGAGGCCATATCCGGGGTGGATCGCATCCGCGCCGCATTCTTTGGCGACCCGAATGATCTCATCAATGCTCAGGTACGCCGCAACCGGCCCAAGCCCCTCGCCAATGCGATAGGCCTCATCCGCTTTGAAGCGGTGCAACGACAGCTTGTCCTCTTCCGCAAAGACCGCAACAGTGCGTTTGCCCATTTCATTGGCGGCGCGCATCACACGGATCGCAATCTCGCCACGGTTGGCAATCAGGATTTTCTTGAACTCAGGCATGGGCAGGCTCCCCTTTTTGGCGTCTGTCCGGTTTCAGTGCGCGAACCCTAAGGGCATGCCGCAGTGCAGCGCAATACCAATGATTACGGATTCTGTTACATTTCTGTAGGATTCTGTTCCGTTTTCGGACCAATACGCAGGAATCGCCCGCACGACATCGTGTAGAGCGACAGGTTGCACGCCGAATCCGTCCATGGCAGACAGGAAGTAACATTTCTCATTTGGAATATGTCTCATGCTGACTCGTCGTACCTTTGCACTTTCCCTGGTCGCACTTGCAGTGGCCACCACTGCCCGTGCTGAGACCACTTTGACCCCGGAACAGGCTCTTGCAGGGATCGAGGGAAACAAGCTGATCCTGATTGATGTGCGCCGCCCCGAAGAATGGCAGGAAACCGGTGTGGCCAAGGGCGCCTGGCCGCTGGACATGACCCATAAGGAGTTTGGCCCGCGCCTGATGGCAGTGCTTCAGCGCAACCCGGACCATCAGGTTGCCATCATCTGCCGGACTGGCAACCGCACCGGGTATCTGATGAATGTGCTGGCCGAGAATAAGATCAACGGCGTGCTGGACGTGACCGCAGGCATGGCGGGCGGGCCGCGTGGCAAAGGGTGGATTCCCTCCGGCCTGCCCACGGTCAGCGCGCAAGAGGCCTATGACACGATGCCCAGGGACCTCACCAAACAGCCGTAGGTCGGACAAATTTGTCCGACCTACCTGTCGACCAGTGCGCCCTTTAGGTCATTGAAACCCGCGGCGCCGATCTGTCCCATATTGGCTGCCATATCCTTGGTCAGAAGGTCGATCAGATGGTCCGGCCCCGCCGCCCCAAGCGCGGCCAGTGCATAGTGAAATCCGCGGCCCATCATCACAAGATCAGCCCCCTGTGACAGCGCCCGCAGAATGTCGAGGCCGGTCTCGACGCCACTATCCATGATCAGGGGCAGAGACGTGGCTGCCCGGATGTCCGCCAGCACTTCGATCGGCGCGGGTGCGGCGTCAAACTGTCGCCCGGCATGGTTTGACACCCAAATCGCGTCAACCCCCGCCGTTTCGAGCCTTGTTGCGTCTTCCGCCCGCATGACCCCTTTGACGATCAGCGGCCCCTGCCAGTGGTCGCGCAGCCATTGCAGGTAATCCCAATCCGGCGCGGTCCGGAGCTGATACCCTGCATGGGCGTTGGTGCTCAGCCCCGTGACCTTATCCGCATAGTCGTCAATCAATCGCATGCGGGGCATACCCATCCGCGCCATGCCCAACGCCCATCGGGGCCGCATCGCCACCTGGGACAAGATCCGCGGCGTCAGGCGCGGCGGCGTGGTCAGGCCCGAGCGCACCTGCCGTTCGCGGCGGCTGGCCACCGGAATATCTACCGTCAGAACCAGTGTCGAAAACCCCGCCGCCTGTGCCCGTTTCAGAATGTCCTGGCGAATAGCTTTGTCGCGAGGAGGGTAGAGTTGGAACCACGCATTGTCCCCGATGTGCGGCGCCAGATCTTCAGGCGTCTGGCTCGCCACGGTGGACAGGGTATAGGGGATCCCCTGTCGCTTCGCGGCCTGCGCCAACAGCCGTTCCGCGTCAGGCCAGATCAACCCCGACATGCCCACCGGCGCAATGCCCAGGGGCAGGGCATAGTCCTGCCCCAGAAACCGTGTTGCCAGCTGCGGCTCAAACTCTCCGTGCAGGATCGCAGGTCGGAACAACACCTCGTCCAGCGCGGCGCGATTGCGTGCCAGCGTGCGCTCATCGCCTGTGCCACTGGCGAGAAATTCCCACACGAAATGCGGAATCCGCCGTTTGGCCTTGTGTCGTAAATCCGAAAGCGCGGGGTATCTGGTGTGCAAATCCATGGGCCACATGTTCGACGGATCATGGCGTTTGTCCAGCAAAACAACATGTATGGAACATAATGAGAACTTCCCATCCCGAAATCGGCGCGCTACATTGCGCCCCATGAGCAGTTTCGATGAATCCGACGCCTTTGAATCGGCCTCACTGTCGGCCCGCGCCATGGCTGCGCGGCCTTCGCCCTATTTGAATGAGTTGAACCCGGCACAGCGCGAGGCGGTTGAGCGGCTGGATGGCCCTGTCCTGATGCTGGCTGGGGCTGGCACCGGCAAGACCAAGGCGCTGACGGCGCGCATTGTGCATTTGCTGAACACCCAGCGCGCGAGACCCAATGAAATCCTCGCCGTGACCTTTACCAACAAGGCCGCGCGCGAGATGAAAGACCGGGTTGGTCGCATGCTGGGGGGCTCGATCGAAGGGGTGCCATGGCTAGGCACCTTCCACGCGATCTGTGTGAAATTGCTGCGCCGTCACGCCGAACTGGTCGGTCTCAAATCGAACTTTACCATTCTTGATACTGACGACCAGAACCGCCTGTTGAAACAGCTGATCCAGGCCAACAATATCGACGATAAACGCTGGCCCGCTCGGCTGTTGGCCAGCCTGATCGACGGTTGGAAGAACAAGGCACTGACACCGGACAAATTGCCCGCTGCGGACGCGGGCGCGTTTAACCATCGCGGCGGCGAGCTTTATGAGCAGTACCAGAAACGCCTGCTGGAACTGAACGCTGTGGATTTTGGTGATCTGTTGCTGCACGTGGTCACCATCTTTCAGAACAATCCCGATATTCTGGAGCAATACCAACGCTGGTTTCGCTACATCCTTGTCGACGAGTATCAGGATACCAACGTCGCGCAGTACCTGTGGTTGCGACTGCTGGCACAGGGGCATCAGAACATCTGTTGCGTGGGCGATGACGACCAGTCGATCTATGGCTGGCGCGGGGCCGAGGTGGGCAATATCCTACGGTTTGAAAAGGATTTTCCCGGTGCATTCGTTGTCCGGTTAGAGCAGAACTATCGCTCGACTCCGCATATTCTGGCGGCCGCTTCGAACGTTATTCGGGGCAACGAAGACCGGCTGGGCAAGGAGCTGTGGACCGAGGCTGAGGGGGGCGAAAAGGTACGTCTGATCGGCCATTGGGACGGCGAGGAAGAGGCGCGTTGGATCGGTGAAGAGATCGAGGCGATGCAGCAGGGGACGCGGGGCAACGCGCCGATGTCGCTGGATGATATGGCGATTCTCGTGCGTGCCAGCCACCAGATGCGCGCGTTTGAGGATCGCTTTCTGACCATCGGTCTGCCGTACCGGGTGATCGGCGGGCCACGGTTCTACGAGCGGTTGGAAATCCGTGATGCGATGGCCTATTTCCGTGTGGTGGTCAGCCCGGATGATGACCTTGCCTTTGAACGCATTGTGAATACGCCCAAGCGGGGTCTTGGCAATGTGGCGCAGCAGAAAATACAAACCTGCGCGCGCAATAACGGCGTGTCGCTGGTGGAAGGCGCGCGCATTCTGCTTGAGGACAAAGGGATCGGTGGCAAGGGTGCGAAAGAGCTGCAATTGCTGGTCGACAGCATCGCGCGCTGGCGGTCGAAACTGACCACGCACCTGGTCGAGGTGGCCTCGGAGGATGATGTGCTCGAGGCGGCCACACCCCAGCTGATGGAAGGTGCACCAGAGGTCAGCCACATCGAACTGGCCGAGATCATTCTGGACGAGTCGGGCTATACGACCATGTGGCAGAACGACAAGACCCCCGAGGCACCGGGGCGGTTGGAAAACCTCAAGGAACTGGTCAAGGCCTTGGAATCTTTCGAGAATCTGCAAGGGTTCCTTGAACATGTCAGCCTGATCATGGACAATGAATCCGAGGAAGGTGAGCAAAAGGTCACCATCATGACCCTGCACGGGGCCAAGGGGCTGGAGTTCCCGGCCGTGTTCCTGCCGGGGTGGGAGGATGGGCTGTTCCCGTCCCAGCGCAGCATGGATGAAAGCGGTCTCAAGGGGCTCGAAGAGGAACGGCGGCTGGCCTATGTCGGCATCACGCGGGCCGAGGAGCTGTGCACCATATCATTCGCCGGAAACCGTCGTGTTTATGGCCAATGGCAATCGCAAATGCCCTCGCGTTTCATTGATGAACTGCCCGAGGAACATGTTGATGTTCTGACCCCTCCGGGCCTGTATGGCGGTGGTTTTGGGGCGGCGGCAAGCGTTGGGCAACCGGGGCTTGACGAGCGTGTGGCCAAGGCCAATACCTACAACTCTCCGGGCTGGAAACGCATGCAATCCCGCGCCGGGCAGCATGGGTTGTCACAGCCAAAAGAGAGCCGCCAGAGCGCGATTGATGTCACGGCGATTTCGAGTTTCACCGTTGGCGACCGCGTGTTCCACCAGAAGTTCGGATACGGCGAGATTGCTGCGATTGAGGGTGACAAGCTGATGGTGAATTTCGACAAAGCGGGCACCAAGAACGTGGTGGCGAGCTATGTCACGCTGCCGGACGATATCCCCTTTTGACGTGATGAAATCGTCAAACTGACCATGTTGTACATCTTTTTTGGCGCCGTTTCTCCATGTTGTACAACATGGAGAAACAGCCAAATGAGGCGAAAATCGTGGTTAAGACGCGGTTAATTCGTCACCGGGACCGCAAAGAGCCCCTCTTCGATCAAAAAGCGGGCGCTGACCCAGCCTTGGGTGCTGCCCGACTTGATCTGGAAGAACACCCCCTGCTTGTCGCCGGTCAGTGCGCAATTGGTGATCTCGGCAGAGGCCCCTTTGGCAAGCGTGCCGATGGGCGAGGTGCCCAATCCCGGAACCGCGCGAATATTGACCTCGCGTTTTGCGGTGCCGCGGCGGCCCTCGGAGCGCACGAGCCAGTTCGGCTGCCAGTTGTAGGTATCCTCGGGAACCGTGCGCAGCAATGTGCCGCCACTGCATCCCAATGAGTCCGCCAGCAATGGCACGGTCAGTGCATGGGTGGGCGCCGGTTCGCGGGTCGCACACCACCCGAGCATTTGTTTGCTGTTGAGACACTCGGGCTTTGGAGAATAACTGCCGCCAAGCTCGGGATCGATCAGGCCCACGGAGACATCGCCGTTTCTTGACCGGCTCAGGCTGCATTGACCGACGTAGAACGACTCAAATGGAAAGGCCAGCGTGATGTGGTCGCTGCCCAGACCGTCAAAGATGTCTTTCAGTCTGACTGCGGCATCCGGCATTTGGGGGACGCGATCTCCGTATGAGTCCACCATGAAACCGGCACTTTCCGAGAGACGGTCGCGGGACGCGAATAGCAGCGCGCTGCACACGCGAATTGCCGTGCCGTGATCCAGCCCGACGAGGTTGACCGTTGGGCTGGCGTTTGGTCTGGCCACGGGGTCAAACCCCATTTGCCAGCTGCGCATGCCGCCGCGCAGGTAGAAAAAGCTGTCAGAGGTACGATGCCGCAGCGATTCGCGCAGCAACAAAGGCGATTGCCAGCCATCTTCGATCAGGCGGGTGTATTCCAGCACGATGTCATAGGTCAGGTTCATGACATCGCGGACCTTGGCGGTGCTTTCTGCCTGCTCGTCCGGCAGGATTCCCATGTGAAAGCCGACCGTCGCGCCCTGTTCGATCATGGCATTGCCGACGCCTCCGCCCATGGCAAGGATCAGTGCGCAGGCCGAAAGGCATTTATCTCCTTCCAGTACGTAGAAATCGAAAACCGGAGGATCGCTGGCGGCGGGGTCCTGTTGGTTGACCAGCCAGGCCCCGATCTTGAGCGCTTCGAGAAAATTACCGCCTGGGCTGTCGAGGATGAATTTTTGCCCATAGAACCAGTTGGCTTCCATGAAGGCGATGAACCTGTCGGCGTCGCCCTTGTTGATCTGCCCTGACAGGTGAATGACCTCTGGCCGGTCCGAGGCCGGAGGGCCGATTTCGGGCACGGGCCTGTGAGACAGGGCGTCGTAGTGAACCGGGTCCGCAGGTGGGTAAACAAACACAAGCTCTTGAAGGCGTGGCAGAAAATCTTCGCGCGACGTGAATTCCAGGGCGTGGGAGGCGGATGAGACAACTCCGCAAAGAGCCAGGATCAGGGGGAACAGGTTTTTCATCAATGCATCCTTTTTCAATTGCTGACGAAGGTAACGCATCGAAATCGCTTGTCCAAAAAAAAACGGCGGCGCCAAGGGAGGAGAGGCACCGCCGTTCTTTGCGGCAAGACGTCCAGGGAGGAGGAGAGAACGTCTTGCTGTCTGTTGGGGCCGGAGCCCCGAATTTTTGAGCAGCGGCTCCTAAGGGAGGAGAACGGAGCCGCTGCTTTTAACAAGACGTCCACAGGGAGGAGGAAGGAACGTCCTGATCTGGTTGGACCTGTTCAGGCCCGGAATTCTAAGGCGGCAGCTCCTAGGGAGGAGGACGGAGCTGCCGCTTTTTCACAAGACACCTAGGGAGGAGGCGGTGCCTTGATCTGGTTGGGTCGTTGGACCCGGAAACTCGCGACGATAACTAGGGAGGAGAGCGTTACCGTCGCTATGAACAGAAAACCGAGGGAGGAGAGGCTTTCTGAAACTGAATCAGTTTTCGTAAACCGCCTGATAGGCCACACGGCGCAGCATCGAGCGGTGCAGGCCCAGGTCGGCCAGCATGGAGTCGGGCAATTCGCTGAGTTCGTTCAGCGTTTTGCGGTAGCTGCGCGCCTTGTTGAAACGCTCGAGCAGAGAGGCTGCTGCTGCGGCCAGTCGATCTGCGGCGCCTTGTTGCGCGGTGATGTAAGTGCTGGCGTGTGCCATGGTCGTAACCTTCGAATATTGTGAAACGCGTTCGCTGCGTTGTTGTAGTGGTATGGATATAGGTAGATGCTGCAGGTGCACAATGGATAGTCCTGCAATGCTGCTATGCAGCGAGCGAATAGGGGACGTTACGTCATGCGGAAATGCACGCGATTCGGGCAAGTGGCTGAAAAGACGTCACATAAGGAGATTGTGACTTTGGCTGGGGCGCACTAGATACTGAGGGACAGCGAGATTTCAGGAGGCCACCATGTCCGTTACAGAAGCGCAGATTCACGAGGTGCTGAGCCGTTTGGACCTGCCGGATGGCGGCAATCTGGTCTCGCGCGATATGCTGCGCGCGCTGAATATCGACGGCGGGCAGGTGCGGTTCGTGATCGAAGCCCCGAGCGCCGAGATTGCCCAGCGGATGGAGCCCCTGCGCAAGGCTGCCGAACATGCGGTGGGCCAGATTGCCGGGGTCGAGCGGGTGTCGGTTGCCCTGACAGCGCATGGCCCCGCGCCGGCCGCCAAGGCCCCGCCCAGTCTGAAAGTGGGCGGGCACCCCAAGCCACAGGCCGGTCCGATGAAGGTGGCGGGTGTAAAAAGCATCATCGCGATTGCCAGCGGCAAGGGCGGCGTCGGCAAATCCACGGTGTCGTCGAACCTCGCCGTGGCGCTGGCCAAACAGGGGCGTCGCGTGGGCCTGCTGGATGCCGATATCTATGGCCCCAGCCAGCCGCGCATGATGGGGATCAACAAACGCCCGGCCTCGCCCGATGGCAAGACCATCATTCCGTTGGAAAGCCATGGTGTGACGCTGATGTCGATCGGTTTCATGCTGGAAGAGGACAAGGCCGTGGTCTGGCGCGGCCCGATGCTGATGGGCGCCTTGCAGCAGATGCTGGGACAGGTGCAATGGGGCGAGTTGGACGTGCTGTTGGTTGATATGCCTCCGGGCACCGGCGACGTGCAGCTGACATTGTGCCAGAAGACCGAGATCACCGGTGCCATCGTGGTGTCGACGCCGCAGGATGTGGCCTTGATCGACGCGCGCAAGGCCATCGACATGTTCAAGACGCTGAACACGCCGGTTCTGGGGTTGATCGAGAACATGTCGACCTATGTCTGCCCCAATTGCGGGCACGAGTCGCAGATCTTTGGACACGGTGGTGTGGCGGAAGAGGCCAAGAAACTGGGCGCGCCTTTGCTGGGGGCCCTGCCGATTGATCTGGATACCCGGCTGGCGGGTGACGGTGGCACGCCGATTGCCGCCGGAGACAGCGCCATGGCCGAGGCCTATGCCCGCATTGCCGAGGGCATGATCAAGGGCGGGATTGCCTGAGCCTGTCTGGCGTCTGACGTAAGCCATGTGAGGTTGCGGACGGGGCCTGATCCCGAAATCACGAAGATTTTACAGCCCGACGGAGGTCTCTTTTCGTCGGGTGGCGTCGGGCACTTGTGGTTTTTAAGCGATCATTTTAATATTCCCGGATGGGACGACCAAAAACATATTCGCGAGACGCCGTCATCGAAAAAGCCATGGGCGTGTTTTGGCAGAATGGCTACAAGGCCACGTCTGTCAGCGACCTTGTGCGCGAGACCGGGTTGAACACTGCCAGCATGTACAAGGAGTTCGGAGACAAGGACGGATTGTTCTCTGAAGCACTGGAACACTACCGGCTTCATGTCATAGGGCCCAGGTACCAGATCCTCAGGGATAATCCCAACATGTCCGGCATTGAGCTGTTTCTGGGCAATGTGCTGCAGGGCGCGTCCAAAAGCGAATACAAGGGCTGCCTGATGATGAACCATCTGGCGCAGAAGCATGTGATAAACCCGGATGCTGCCGATCAGGTGGGGGCGTTTTGTCAGGAGATCGAATCGCTTTTGGAAAACGCGCTGCGCAATGCGCAGGCCGAGGGCGATATTGCGCCTGACAAGGATGTCCAAAAGCTCGCCAGCTTTATCGTGTTCTGTGTTCACGGGGCGGTTCTCTATGGGCGGCATGATAGCAAAAAGTCCGTGATTCCAAACTTTTATGACATGATCATGCGCGAGCTGCTCAGCTGAAATCGCAGGAAAGTTTATTTTAAAATTGTTTTTTTAAAATAAACGATTTAAAAAGGTCTCATCCACGTTGGTAAAGGCCTGATGGCATGTACCAACCCAAACAGGAGAGGAAACACGCGATGAGTATTTCGGAAACCGCCATGGCATTCTTTGATGCATGTGAAACCGGCAAGGGCTGGGACACCTGCAAGGCCTACTGCCAGGAAGACGCCGCCTTTGCATGTCAGGCCGGGGCCCTGGCGGATATCACGACACTGGAGGGCTACACTGGGTGGACAGCAGGTATCCTGACACCGATCCCCGATGGCCACTATGAGCTGACCTCATTCTCTACCGATCATGAACGGGCCGTGGTGACTGCAACGGCGATTTTCAAAGGGCACCAGACAGGTGAAGGTGGACCGGTTCCGGCGACAGGAAACGCGGTCTCGACCAACTATGCCTATGTCATGGAGTTTGACGGGGACAAGATCGCCCGCATGACAAAAATCTGGAACGATGCCGACGCGCTTGTTCAACTGGGATGGGCGTAATCCCTGCATAGGCGATGCCCCGGACATCCGGGCAGTCGCGCAAAAAGAAAGAGGCCTTTGGAAGGCCTCTTTTTTGTTTTTGAGTCAGGTTCGGAAAGCCAGGATCACCCGGCGATCACCTCGCCGATCAGCATCTGCGGCTGAGAATTGGTAAACTTCGGGATGTCACCAATCACCGGCGCGCCCTTGGCCATGGCGGCATTCATGGCGTCCTGATCGGCAAAGACCAGCGTGGCGATGGCATAAAAGGGCGGTGGCGTGTCGGGGCCACCGGCGAGGCCCTTGGTGGCCTGTGCGGATTGCATGTGGGGGCCAAAGTGTTCGCCCACCAGTGCCATATGGGTGGACAGGTAATAGTCATAGTCGAAATGGGTATCGTCCCCGATGGGGTAAGCCACTTGCAGAGTAACGGGCATTGTCGCGTTCCTTATTGGTTTGGTAGGGTCACTTTAGCAACAATTCGGATGGGTGGGGAAATACATTGCAACTCAGGCATTTTACCCAAACCCATTGCCCGGAACTGGCCGATTTTCTGGATCACTGTTGCGAGGCCCCCTTGCGGTTCGAAGGCGATCATCCGTTGATGCATTCGTCGGACAATCACATCCATCTTTGGGCGTTAGAGTATTGGGCGGACCACCACGGGTGGATTGATACCGGCTATCGGGTGCGGTTTGCCGAGGCAATTTTCGCGCGGTGGCGCGCGAGGTTGAAGGGGATGCGGCCCTATCAGGGGCGGGGGTATCGGCTGTATCTCTATGCCGATCTGGCGCCGACGGTGTCCGTTGTTGCCGAGACCGATGTGGGCTGCCCTTATGGGCTGGCCGAGGCCTTTGCGCCGGATCTGGCGTCCGTGATGCGTCGCTACGCGGGGCAGAGCTGGGCGGCGCATTTTGGTGATGAGGGTGCCGCCCCGACGCCGCAGGCGGTCCTGAAGGCGGTGGAACGGCATCACGGCTCGATCAGCAAGCCCACCGCTCAGGCCCTGGGGATGCAGGTTGGGCATCTGCGGCGGTTCATCGAATGGTTTGAGCTTGCCGATGAGGTGAATGTCCTGCGCAAACGCCACAAACGCAGGCCGGTACAGTTTCGTGAAGAACACGCCGCGCCGCTGGAGATCTGGGAAGAGCGATTGCCCGCGGGTTACTGAGCGTTCACGTCGCGCAGGAACTCATGCAGTTCGGTATAGAGCACCTTGCGTTCGTCCTCGGACAGGAAGCTGCCGATCTCGACCCTGCGGCCGTTGCCGGAGAGGGTCACGTAGTGCGGCACTGGCCCGCCGGTCACATGCATCTCGGCCCGCGCCCAATAGGGGTTGCAGTCCCATGTGCGGGTCTGGCCGCGCGCCGGGCGGTGGCTGAGGGTGAGAGTGTCGTCTTGCAGGCGCAGTTCTTCGAGGATCTCACCATCCTTGTAGCTGCGTTCCAGCCCCCACCACAGGGCGGCAACCATCAAGAGGACAAAGGGCAGGATGCCCCAGAGCAGAACCGTTCCGATCAACCCGTAGAGCGGCACGGTCCCAAGGCCAAAGGCCATCAGGATCATCGCGGCAAACCCGCGACGTGGCAGCGAGCGGTGCGGCCAGAGGGTCAGTACGATGGGCTTTGATTTGGTCCAGAGGTGGGGCATGGGCGGAGGGCTCTTTGCCCCTTGCGGGGCGCATCGCGGCGGGGCGCGCAGATTGGATTGGCACTCAGAAAAAAAAGGGCCCCGGATTGTCTCCGGGGCCCCCTGTTCGATCACATCAGGCGGGGCGCTTTAGTGCGCGTGGCCTTTGTCCCAGTCTTCCTGCTTGGGCAGGATTTCAAAGGTGTGCTCTGGCGGCGGACAGGGCAGTGTCCACTCCAGCGTATCCGCATGCTCGTTCCAGTAGTTGTTCTCGGTCACACGCGCGCCACGCAGGAGCGAGTAGATCACGATGCCGAAGAACAGAATGAAAGAAGCAAAGGAGAGCATCGCACCCCAGGAGCTGATCTTGTTGAAATAGGCGAATGCCTCGGGGTAGTCGATGTAGCGACGTGGCATGCCCTGACGGCCCAGGAAGTGCTGGGGGAAGAAGGTCAGGTTGACGCCGATGAAGAACATCCAGAAGTGCAGCTTGGCCGCAAATTCGGGATACTGACGGCCCGACATCTTGCCGAAGTAGAAGTATATCCCGGCAAAGATGGTAAAGGCCGCCCCCATCGACATGGTGTAGTGGAAGTGCGCCACGACGTAGTAGGTGTCATGGTAGGCACGGTCTACACCGGCCTGAGACAGCACGATGCCGGTCACACCACCGATGGTGAACAGGATCAGGAAGCCCAGAGCAAAGAGCATCGGCGCTTTGAACTCCAGCGAGCCGCCCCACATGGTGGCGATCCACGAGAAGATCTTGACCCCTGTTGGCACCGCGATGACCATCGTGGCCAGCATGAAGTAGGACTGCTGGGTCAGCGACATGCCAACGGTGTACATGTGGTGTGCCCAGACGACGAAGCCCAGTGCGCCAATCGCGATGATCGCCCAGACCATCGGCAAGTAGCCGAAGACGGGCTTGCGCGAGAAGGTGGCGAACACGTGGGATACCAGACCAAAGCCGGGCAGGATCACGATGTACACTTCGGGGTGGCCAAAGAACCAAAGGATGTGCTGATACAGGATCGGGTCACCGCCGCCGGCAGGATCAAAGAAGGTCGTGCCAAAGTTACGGTCGGTCAGCAACATGGTGATCGCGCCCGCCAGAACCGGCAGAGCCAGAAGGATCAGCCAGGCTGTGACAAAGATCGACCACGAGAACAGCGGCACCTTGAACAGGGTCATGCCCGGGGCACGCATGTTCAGGAAGGTGGTGATCATGTTGATCGCGCCAAGGATCGACGAGGCACCCGAAACGTGCACCGCAAAGATCGCGAGGTCCATCGAGTAACCGCCTTCGGTGGTCGACAGCGGCGGGTAGAGCACCCAGCCAACGCCAGACCCCAGCTGGTCATTACCACCCGGAGACAGCATCGAGGCAACGCCCAGCGCGACACCGGTGACATACATCCAGAACGACAGGTTGTTCATGCGCGGGAACGCCATGTCCGGCGCGCCGATCTGCAACGGCATGAAATAGTTGCCGAAACCGCCGAACAGGGCCGGAATCACAACAAAGAACATCATCAGCACGCCGTGATAGGTGATGAGAACGTTCCAGAGGTGCCCGTTGGGGGTACATTCGGCCGACGAAGCAAACAGACGTGCGCCTTCGAGGCACATGTACTGAACGCCGGGTTCCATGAGCTCAAGGCGCATGTAAACGGTGAAAAGGACCGCGATCAGGCCGACGAGGGCCGACACGATGAGATAGAGAATCCCAATGTCCTTGTGGTTGGTCGACATGAACCAGCGGGTGAAAAAGCCGCGCTCGTCTTCATGGTCGTGGCCTTGAATGGCTGCGTCTGCCATGTCCTGCCTCCTGTTGGTGCATTAAAAGGCGCGTGAGATTCCCCCATGCGCCCTGGTTCATCGTCTTTTTTAGATGTGTCGGGGGGGACCCGCAATCACCGTATTTGACGCAGATCAAAAAAAAGTGTCGCACCCGACTTGATTTGGGTCAAATCGGACCGTGTTTTGCGCGGATTGGCCGGGTTTGGGAGGTGCAGACATTGTCAGGGCGCAAAGTTCACAGAATGTTCGCATTTGGCTAGACTTGGGTGGCGAGTCGCAAAATGGAGCCGCGCGAATGTCACGTCAGAGCGAAAACTATCAGACCTTGAAAGCGATGCACGCAAGTGCAGGCGCGTTTGTCATGCCCAATCCCTGGGATGCCGGATCAGCGAAACTGCTGGCGGCGATGGGATTTCAGGCGCTTGCCACGACCAGCGCGGGCTATGCCTTTTCCGCTGGCAAACGGGATGGCGAGGCGGGGTTGTCGCGCGCCGAAGTGCTGGAAAACGCCCGTGCCATCGTTGCAGCGGTGGATTTGCCGGTCACGGCTGATCTGGAAGACGGGTTCGGGTCGGCGCCCGAGGCCTGCAGCGAAACCGTGCGGCAGGCCTGTGCCGTGGGTCTTGTTGGCGGCTCGATCGAGGACGCCACGGGCGATGCGGCGACCCCGATCTATGACTTTGATCTCGCGGTTGAGCGGGTGCGCGCGGCGGCCGAGACAGCCCGTGATCTGCCGTTTCTGCTGACGGCGCGGGCCGAGGGGCACCTGCATGGTCGTGATGACCTGAACGATACGATCCGCCGCCTGCAGGCTTTTGCCGAGGCCGGGGCGGATGTGCTTTATGCGCCGGGGTTGCCCGATCTCGACGCCATTGCGCGGGTGTGCCGCGAGGTGGAAAAGCCGGTGAATGTGGTCATGGGCCTGCGCCCGCCCTATTTCACGGTCGCCCAGTTGGCTGACGTTGGCGTAAAGCGCATCAGCGTCGGCGGGTCTTTTGCCCGTGCTGCCTGGGGCGGATTGCAGACTGCGGCCCGGATGGTTCTGGAAGAAGGCAGGTTCGACTATGCCGAGGCCGCCATGCCGGGGGCAGAGATCGCCGCCGTTCTGGATGCCGGGGGCATTGTGGACCGGAGTTAGCCCGGGAAAAGACAAACCCCGCACCGAGGGGCGCGGGGTTTGGTGTTGTGACGGTTGAGGTCAGAGTTACTCTGTCTTGGTCTCTTCCGAGGTCTCTTCAGTGGCGGCGTCGCCTTCAGCGGCCTCTTCCATCGGTGCCGGGGCAACCGAAGCCAGGTAGGCGGCGACGTGCTCGCCGTTTTTCTTGAGTTTGTAGGTCATCTTGGTCTTTTCGGCGAAGCCGTTTGCCCCAAGCCAGCCCTTGGCGTCCGCCATGTAGGCGGCCAGTTCTTCTTCGGTCCAGACAAAGCCTGCGGCGTTGGCGTCTTTCAGGCCGTCACCGTATTTGAAGTCTGCCGAGCCAGCCACGGCACCGACGACACCATAGAGGTTCGGGCCGGTTTTGCCGCCTTTGAACACCACTTCGCCTTCGGGCGAAACGATGGTGTGGCAGGATTTGCATTTCTTGAATTCTTTTTCGCCCTTGGCTGGGTCACCTTCCGCGAAAGCGGGGGCGGCCAGTGCAACGGCGGCTGCGACTACTGCATATACAGTCTTCATGAGTATAGCCTCTCTCAGGTTCAAACGAGCGTCCGGGCCGCAACTTCTGACATGTGCCCGGTCTGCGCAATGGGCAAATCAGCGCGGTTGGGTGACTGTGAAGGGAATGGGAATTGATGACTTTGAAATAGATCAAACAATTCCCGATTTCGTAAAAATTCTTGAATTATGCGCAATAATCCGGTAATTCGGCGGATATGGATATATTTGACAGGAAAATTGCCAACAGATTGCAGCGATTTGGACGTCTGTCCAGCGCGGATCTGGCACAAGAGGTCGGGGTTTCGGTCTCGACAGCCAACGAACGCGTGCGTCGGATGGCCTCGGGAGGGGAGATTCGTGGCTGGCACGCGCACCTCAACCCCGACGCGGTTGGGGCCGGTTTGTGCTGCTTTGTTCTGGTCGACATGACCTATGACGGCGAGGCTGACGCCTGTGCCGCGCTGGTGACCCATGACGAAGTGATGGAGCTGCACCACGTCGCAGGCGCGCATTCCTACATGATGAAGCTGCGCACGCGGGACACCGCCAGTTTGCAGGCATTTCTGGCGGAACATGTGAAACCCCTGCCTGCGGTCCTGCGCACCGAGACGCTGATTTCACTGGATGCGCTCAAGGAAAGCCCGGTGATGCCGGTGGACGGGCTGGATTAACAACATGCTGTTCGATGTGTTCCTGAAGGGCATCCTGATGGGGTTTGCCGTGGCCGCCCCGGTGGGGCCGATTGGTGTTCTGTGCATCCGGCGCACGTTGAGTGACGGACGTGCCGCGGGATTGGCAACCGGATTGGGGGCCGCGACCGCAGACGGGTTTTATGGCCTGCTGGTCGCCGTAGGATTTGCGGCGACCGGTCTGTTGGTCAGCTATGCAACCCCCATGGCGATTGGCGGCGGGCTGTTGCTGATGTGGCTGGGGGCGATGTCGGTGCGCGGCTTTCTGAGGGCGCGAGGGGCTGGCGAGCCGGTTCAACCGGCCTCGAACCATCGTACGGTGATCACAAGCTGGGCGACGACGTTTGTCCTGACCATGGCCAATCCACTCACGATCCTGACCTTTGTCGGCATGATCGCAGGGCTGGGGGCCGCCGCCGCATCGTCCCCGATGGCGCCCTATTGGCTGGTTCTTGGCGTGTTCATGGGGTCAGCACTGTGGTGGCTGTTCCTGGTGCAACTGGCGCTGATGATCCGCAGCCGCATGACCCCGGCGCTGACACGGTGGTTTGATCTGGCCTCGGGGGTGGTGATCATGGTGTGGGGCGCGTGGATCGCGCTCGGGGTGTTGGTCTAGCGTCCAGACAGGATGTGAAGGCGAGGTTCCGCCTTTGCGATTTGACAGGATGTCGGTGGCTGTGCAGGCTAAAGGCATAGTAACCTGCGAAAGGAGATCGCATGGGACGACTGATTGTTACTGCCGCCGCAGTTTGCCTCTCAGCAGGTCTGGCCGCGGCGCAACAAAGTACAAGTGAACCACAGCCGGCGCCGCCGATCTTGCTGGATACCCCGGAAGGCCGGGGCTGTTCTGGCGGCGATCACGACAAACCTGTCAGCGCCTGACGGTTCGCGGAGCTTCACTTACTCAGCACTTGCGATGGGGTTGGCCTGGGCGGGGTGCCTTTTTGGGGACTACTTGGCGGCAGGTGGATCAAATGGGTTGAGACACTTGGCAAAGGTAATTTCGCGGGTGTGCCCGTCCTGATCTTCAATCACCATGGTCATCAGGTCAGATTTGTCAGGTTGTCTGTTTTGAGGCGCAAAGATGACGCGTTTCTCGTTGTTGCGAAGACCTTCGGTGGTATAGAACGCCTCTCCCCACAGATGTCGAAGGTCCCGCCACATCATGTCTTGCCCGCCATCCTCGGTTGACAGGGCGACGTAGAAAGAGCCGCCTGTTTCGCTGGTTGCGGGCCAGAAGGTGACCTCGCCCTTGGCGGCAGGGGGCAGCCAAAGATTGTCTTGGACCGGCATTGCACGGTCGCACCCGGCCAGCCCCGGAATGAACCCGTAGGTCAGGTCCTGGTCGATCGCAACCCATGACCCCCAAAGCACCGGTGGCGCCAGAGGTAGCAGGCTGCTTGCAAGCGCCCGCATTTCCTCGTGGGTCGGCTGAGTGCCGTTGGCCTCGTGCAAAAGAGTTCTGGCCGCCCGTGGGTAGGTTTTGCTCAGAGGGGAGTAATAGGCCACGGGCTGCCCGACGAGGGGGTCGTTTGTGACAATGGTATAGCCAAGATCCAGGCAATTGCCCGCGGTTGCGCGCTCTTTGAAGACGACCTGATTTTCGGAGGTTTCAGTCGCGAAAAGGTTGGCCTCGCAGCCAGCTTGGCGGTTGATCACTTTGGAAGGAGTTTGGGGATCCACCCTGTCGGCAAAGTGAAACTCCATGGGGAACTCGTACAGTCCGCCAAAGGAGCTGCTCAGGCCCTCGAATGTCTTTCCCGCGATGAACGCAGGCATTGTATCCGCATGCGCAAACGCGCTGCTGGCCAGAACACCACACGTGGCCAGGAAATGTGTGAAACGAGCCATGTACGCCCCCTTTTGCCAATCGGGTTCATTTTGGCGCGGGACGCGGGGCCTGGCAAGTTTGTGACGCAGCTTGAGTGCAATGAGGGGTAGGTCGGACAGTTTGTCCGACCTACGAGGTGGGCGGTGGCCTTAGCCGCCAAACACCTCGACAAATGTCTTCTTCAAGGCGACATCGACGTCGTCCATCGTGACCGGAAGGCCAAGATCGACCAGGGACGTCACCCCGTGTTCGGTGATGCCGCAGGGGACAATTCCGCTGAAATGCTCAAGCTCTGGTTCGACGTTGATCGAGATGCCGTGAAAGCTGACCCATTTGCGCAGGCGGATGCCGATGGCGGCGATTTTGTCTTCGGGTTTTTCTCCGGTGGCGGTCAGCGGTTTGTCATCGCGCACGATCCAGACACCTACGCGGCCACAGCGGATCTCACCGCGCAGGTTGAACTGATCCAGTGTGGCGATCACCCATTCCTCGAGCTGGTGCACGAATTTGCGCACGTCATGGCCGCGTTTTCCGACGTCCAGCATGACATAGGCCACCCGCTGACCGGGACCGTGATAGGTGTACTGCCCGCCGCGTTTGCTGGGATAGACCGGGAAACGATCCGGATCGGTCAGGTCCTCGATCTTGGCGCTGGTGCCCGCAGTATAGAGTGGCGGATGCTCGACCAGCCAGATGCATTCCTCGGCCTCGCCGGTGGCAATCGCCGCGGCGCGGGCCTCCATAAAGGTGACGGCCTCGTCATAATCCAAAAGCCCTTCGTGAACGATCCATTCGACCATGGCGAGTCCTTTGCTGCAGTTTCGGTTTCATACCTGTGTTGCCGCTGAATGAAAACCGGGATCGTCGGGGCGTGGGTGGGGGCGGATGCAGCGGGCGACCTGCCCATTGCTTCCCCAATCGTGCCCAAACTCTGACAGAATGTTGGGGATACTGGCTCAAAATGCTTCAGGAGTTTGCCTCATGTCCATGCAGGCCGAGTTTTCGCAACCGTCGACCCTAGGGACGCCAGATTTCCTGCGTCGCAATCGTTTGTTGATGGCCTGTATCGCGCTGCAGTCCGTGGTGGCGTTTGGGGTCAGCTGGTCGTTGAACATTCCGCTGGACCTGCAGATGTTCCGCATGCTGATGATGGTGTGCTTTCAGCTTGTGCCTGTCACGCTGACGCTTTTGGTGATCTTCCACTTTATCTATCTGGCAACGGTGGTGCGGCCCAAGCGGCCACTGCAGCGCATGATCAGCGATGGCAAACGGGTTTTTCTGGATGCCGACAGAATGGCCAGTGGCGCAGTTGCCCTGTCGAGCTTTGTCTTCTTCATCGGCGCGTTCACCTTTCTAAAAGGGACGATCCCGCTGTTGGTGCCCTTTTCGTGGGACGTGACATTTGCCGAGATGGACCGTGTTTTGCATTTCGGGATGGACCCTTACAAGATCGTTCTGGGCCTGTTCGGCGCGCCAATTGTCGTGAGTGCAGTCAACGTGGCCTACCACTGGTGGTTCTTCATTCTGTACTTTCTGTTGATCCTTGCCTGTTTTTCCAAGTTCGATCGAAAGTCGGCTTACACATTCCTTGTTGGAACGGTTCTTGTCTGGTTCGTTGGCGGAAATGTTTTGGCCACGCTCCTGTCATCCGCAGGTCCGGTCTATTTCGAGCGGCTTGGTCTGGGGGCAGATTTTGTTCCGCTGATCGACACGCTCAAGGCCTATGATCAGCGGTATCCGCTTTGGGCTCTGGATGTGCATGAGCTGCTTTGGGACGGCTACGTGGCTGATGGCAAAGTCAGCGGTATCTCGGCGATGCCGAGCATGCACGTTGCCTCGAGTGTGTTGATGACGTTTTACGCATTCACCATCCGCCGGTGGCTGGGCTGGGCCATGCTTGCCTTTCTGGCGGTGATCATGGTGGGGTCGGTGATGCTCGCGTGGCACTATGCGGTGGATTCCTACCTGGGCGCTGTGATTGCGGTTCTGGGCTGGAAGCTGGCGCGCAAAATGGTTGGGCGGGACAGCGCGATCCGTCAGGATTGAGGGATCCCTTCGCAGGCCGAGGCCTGTGCACCACATCGCAGAAGGCGTGTGGCCGCCCAAAAGTGCGCGGTGAATGTATGACGATTGCGACCCCGCGCCGTGGCAAAACAAATTGCGCAATCCCATGCGTTTTCCCGCTTGGCAATATCGTGGCGACTCGGTATAGACCCCCTCACCAAGCTACAGGCGTGCGGCCGTGGCGGAATTGGTAGACGCGCAGCGTTGAGGTCGCTGTGGGGTAACACCCGTGGAAGTTCGAGTCTTCTCGGCCGCACCATTTTCCCAGAGACATAGCGTTTTTTGCGGGCTTTGAAGCCTGTGTCCGCGTGCCAGACCCCTGCCCTTGCCGTGACTGCATGGACGCGACGTGGTGCGTAGAGTTTAGGCCGCGCCGTGGGATTGCGACAGGTGTGTGAGGACACGGGCAAAGGTTTCCGCACCCTGGGCACCGGACGTGGCGTGTTTGGCGTCAAACACCATTGTCGGCACGCCGGACACACCACGGGATGTCCAGAAGCTCTCTTTGTCCCGCACGGTTTCCGCAAAGCGCTGATCTTTGAGAACCTGCAAGGCCTCGGCGCGGCCAAGACCGATCGAGGCCGCGGTGTCGGCTAGAACATCATGCTGCGAGACATCCAGACCTTTGGTAAAGTAGGCGTCAAAGAGTGCGAGTTTCAGATCCTGCGATTTGCCGGCTTCCTGCGCCCAATGGAGAAGTTGGTGGGCGTCAAACGTGTTGACGATCTTGCTGTCGTCGGCGAACTGAAAGTCAATGTCGAGCGGCGCGCCGATAGCAGACAGCTGGTCGCGCGCCTTTTGCGATTGCTCCGGGGTGCTGCCGTATTTGCGCATGATGTGCTCGCGCAGGTTTTCGCCTTCGGGCGGCATGTCAGAGTTCAGCTCGAACGGATGCCAGTAGGTTTCGATCTCGATCCCTGTTGCCTCGGCGGCCTGCTGCAACTGGCGGAAGCCGACAATGCACCACGGGCAGACAACGTCAGAGATAATGTCGACACGGATTGGATCGGGCATGGGGACCTCCTGTTCTTGCGCGTTTCCAAGATGGGGGTTGGGGCCGGGGAGCGCAAGTCACGGGCGCGCGAGATCAGGGTAGGGCGAATAGCCAGAGCCAGATGGTGAGGATCGACACGGCGGTGGCGATCAGCACGGTCGAGGCGGCGACGCGCTGGGCACGGCCGTACATCGAGGCAAAGAGATAGGCGTTGACGCCGGGGGCCATGGTGGCGGTCAGTACTCCCGAGCGAAAGCTGTCGCGGTCGAGGCCCTGGGCGCTGCCGAGCAACCAGACAATGCTGGGGTGCAGGAACAGCGACACGGCACAACAGTAGAGGATCGTGCGCATGTCGCCTTCGGGGCGGTAGCGGAACAGGACACCGCCCATGGCAAAGAGCGCTACAGGCAGGGCCGAGCGGGCCAGCATGTCGACCGAGACATTCAGCGTTGTTGGGAGCGGGACATTGCCGAGGTTCACGATGAAGCCGAGGGAAATGCCAAGGATCAGAGCATTGCGGAACATCGCTTTCAGAACGGTTGGCACGATTTTAAGGGGCGACTGTCCGCGTGCGCGTACGATCTCCATCAGTGTGATGCCGAGGCCGTAACAAAAGGGGGCGTGAAACGCGACGATGGCATAGTTGCCCGTGAGCGCCTCGGGGCCATAGGCGCGTTCGGTGATGGCAAGACCCAGCAAAAGCGAATTGGAAAAGAGGCAGATAAAGCCGATGGCGACCGCGTCCTCCCAGTCGCGTTTGAACAGAAACCGCGCGCCAAGGATGCCTGCGGCAAAGGCCAGAATGGCACCGGTGTAGAAGCTGCCAAGGAGCGCGCCGTTGAAATCAGCGCTCAGGTCCAGGCGCGAAATGGCGCGAAACAACAGGACGGGCACGGCGAAGTTCGTGGCAAACTTCATGATGCCGTCGATGTGGACTTCGGTAAGGTAGCCGCGCCAGGCCGCGAAATAGCCAAAGCCAATCACGAAAAAAACCGGCAGGATAACGTCGATCAGCGCCTGCATGTCGCGCCCCGGTTATCCCGATCAATCGTCATAGACGATCTGCATTCCATCATAGGCCACGCTGATGTGGTCGGGGGTTTCCTGTTGCAGCGTGTCATAGTCGAGGTCGATATGCATGTTGGTCAGCACCGCGCGTTTCGGCGCGGCCTGTTCGATCCACCTGAGCGAGTTTTCCAGGTGCGAGTGGGTCGGGTGGGGCGAGCGGCGCAATGTATCGAGAACCCAGCAATCCAACCCCTGGAGCTGTGTCCAGGCGTCGTCATAGATCTCGGCGACGTCGGGCATGTAGCATAGGTTGTTCACGCGGAACCCCAGAGCGTCGATGCTGCCATGGCCGACCTTGACCGGGGTCAGGGTGATGGTGCCCCCGTCGCCGGTGATCTCAACATCGTCCTTGATCGTGTGCATGTCGAGGATCGGCGGATAGGGCGAGCCTTCGGGTTGCACAAAGGCATATCCAAAGCGGGAAAACAGCGCGTTTTGCGTGTCGCCATCGGCCCAGACCGGCAGGCGCTTGCGCATGTTGAAGACAATCATGCGCAGGTCGTCAATGCCATGCACATGATCGGCATGGGAGTGCGTGTAGATCACCGCGTCAAGCCGTCCGATCCCGGCGTCGAGCAGCTGCGACCGCATGTCGGGCGAGGTGTCGATCAGGATCGTGGTCTTGCCATCCTGGGTTTCGCGTTCGATCAACATCGAACAGCGGCGGCGGCGGTTCCTGGGGTTGTTCGGATCGCAATCTCCCCAGTGGCCACCGAGGCGCGGCACCCCACCGGACGAGCCGCAGCCCAAAATGGTAAAGGTCAGCCGGGCGCTCATGCGGCCCTCGTGACGTGGGCGGCCTTGGTGAAGAGGCGGTCAAAGTTGGCTTGAGTCTGAGCGGCGAACTCGGGGTAGCTCATGCCGAAGACCTCGGCGCCCACGCGGGCGGTGTGGGCTGTGTAGGCCGGTTCGTTGCGTTTGCCGCGATGGGGCGGCGGCGCGAGGTAGGGGGCATCGGTTTCCACCAGAATGCGCTCGACCGGCGCGGCGGCAAAGATGTCCCGTACCTCTTGGCTGCGCGGGAAGGCGGCAATGCCGGACATCGACAGGTAAAAGCCCAGATCAACGGCGGTTTTGGCCAGTTCGGGACCGGAGCTGTAGCAATGCATGACGCAGGCGTAAGCGCCCTTGGCGTGTTCCTCGCTGAGGATTGCCGCCATGTCGCCATCAGCGTCACGGGAATGGATGATCAGGGGCAGGCCGGTTTCACGCGCTGCCGTGATGTGGATGCGCAGGGATTGCTGCTGAATCTCTTTGCTTTCAGCGGTGTAGTGATAGTCCAGCCCGGTTTCGCCAATGCCGACAAACTTGGGGTGCTGAGCCAGGGTGACCAGCTCTTTCACAGTTGCGAGAGGTTCGTCAGCCGCGCTCATCGGGTGGGTGCCTGCGGCATAGAACACCGGCGCATGGGCCTCGGCGATGGCGCGAACCTGCGGCTCATTGCGCAAGCGCGTGCAGATGGTGACCATGCGGGTCACGCCCGCCTCGGCGGCACGGGCGACAATCTCGTCCAACTGCCCGTCAAAGTCGGGAAAATCGAGGTGGCAGTGGCTGTCGGTGATCTGGGGGGTGTCGGTCATGGTCTGCCAGATGCGGTTTCAGTGATCTTGAAAACCGTATCTAGAACTAGGGCGGCGGGGTCAAGGTTGACCGCCTGACCATGTCGTGTGCGCCCGGAGATCTCTTGCGCGATGTTGGCCCAGGCGCGGGCCTTGTGCGGGGTGTCCGACAAGCGCAACAACAGTTGAGTTTCGCCCTCGGCGGCCTCGGGGACCGGGGCGCTGCCGGTGGCACCGGTGCGCGCCAGACGCGCCAGAAAGGTGTCAAACATCGTCAGCAGCATTTCGAACCGGGTGTCTGCCCCGCGTGTGGCTGCGGCCTCGGCCAGTTTCAGGGCGCGGGTGCGATCCGGGCGCGGCAGGCCGGCAAAGATCGAGACGATCTCTTGATACATCGCGAGACCGCCAAGTTGTGTCAGGCGAATGGCTTCGCCGACGGAACCGTCCGCCAGGGCGGTCAGTTCCGCCGAAGCCTCGGCACCCATGCCAGCCTGGTCCAGCGCCGCGGTCATGGCCTCGGGTGAGAGAGACGCGAGACGCAATTCGCGGCAGCGCGAGCGGATGGTGGGCAAGAGGCGCGAGGGCTGATGCGAGATCAGGAGCATGGTGGTCAGCGCGGGCGGCTCTTCGAGCATCTTCAACAACGCATTGGCGGCATTGGTGTTCATTTCGTCAGCGGCATCCACAATGACCACGCGACGGCCACCCTCGGTTGCGGAAAGTGTCAGGAAATGGGTGAGGCCACGAATGTCATCGACCACGATCATGTCGCGCAGTTTGCCGGTTTTCTCATTGACGCTGCGCGAGATGGGGAAAAGACCGGGTTCGGACTTGGCGAGGATGCGGTGCGCGACCGGATGCTCTGGCGGGATATCGAGAGTTTCATGCGCCGGAGGGGCGTCGCCGAAAAGCCCGCCACCCTGTTCAAACGGGGTTGCGAGCAGGAACCGGGCAATGCGCCAGGCAAGCGTCGCCTTGCCGACGCCGCGCGGGCCGGTGATCAACCAGGCATGGTGCAGGCGATTCGAGTTGTAGGCTTCGAGAAAGTCGCGCTGGGCGTCATCCTGACCAAAAAGCAGCGCGGTTTCACGCGGATGCGGCGCGCCCTCGATGCGGTCGGCTTCTGGCAGGTCGCCTGTGTTGCTCATGCCAACTCTGCCAGCACGGTGCGGGCGATGTCTGACGCAACATCGTCGATATCCTGTGCCCCGTCGATCACGCGGAAACGGTCTGCATATTGGCGGGAGAGGTCGAGAAAGCCCTTGCGCATCTGCTCTTGCAGACCCTGGCCAAAGTCTTCGAAACGCTCTTCGGCGGTCTGGCGCGATTTGGCGCGCGACAGCCCCGTTGCGGGATCCATGTCGATCAGGATGGTCAGGTCCGGTTCGCGTCCGATCATCAGGGAATGCAGTTGATCGACGATGGCGCGCAGGTCGCCCCGAGACAGGCCCTGATACATGCGCGTACTGTCTGCGAAACGGTCGCACAGCACGATCTTGCCAGCGGCGAGCGCAGGCAAGATGGTGCGCTCCAGATGGTCGCGACGCGCGGCGGTAAACAAGAGGATTTCGGTTTCGGCAGACCAGCGGTCGGGGTCGCCTTCGAGCACCAGTTTGCGGATATCCTCGGCCCCCGGAGAGCCGCCGGGTTCGCGGGTCAGGACAACGTTGTGGCCCGCATTGCGCAGGGTTTCGGCCAGCCGGTGAATCTGGGTGGACTTGCCCGAACCATCAATGCCTTCGAAGGTGATGAACCGGCCGATCCCGCTCACGAAGCGCCCTCGGGTTCGGGTGTTTCCTGGCCAAGGCCAAACTGTTGCATCAGGACGGCGGCAGCAGTTTTCAGACGCACGCCAAAACCTCCGGCTGCGACGTCCTTTTCTGCGACCAACGGCACGCGGATCTCAGGCAGACCCTCGGGGCGGATGATCAGCCGGGCCAGTTCCTGCCCCTTGGCGATCGGCGCCTCAACCGGGCCATGATAGATGATTTCCGATGGAATCTCATCGCCACTCAGCACTGGTAGAAGGATCGTAAGGTCGTTTGCCGCCACCAGCGGGACGCGTCCCGACTTTCCCATCCAGACGTCTGCCTCCCCCAGACGTTGTCCCTGTTCCAGCACCTGCGTTTCCGAGAACTGGCGGAAGGACCAGTTGACGATCTGTTCGGACACCTCGGCGCGGTCCTTGGCGCTGTCGAGGCCGGACACCACGAAGATCACGCGGCGGTTGCCCTGACGGGCCGAGCCGACAAGCCCAAAGCCCGCTTCGCTGGTGTGGCCGGTTTTCAACCCGTCTGCGCCGATGCCTGCAGTCAAAAGAGGGTTGCGGTTGCGGGTGTTGCCGGGTGCGCGGCCATCAAAGGCAAACTCGGTCTCGGCGAACATCGGGTAGAATTCGGGGAATTCGGTGATCAGCGCGTTGGCAAGAATGGCAAGGTCGCGCATCGACATGCGATGGCCCGGCGCCGGCCAGCCGTTGGAGTTGGCAAAGGTTGAGCTGTTCATGCCCATCTGACGTGCCTTGCGGGTCATCAGGCGGGCGAACCCGGCCTCGGTCCCATCCGGCGAGAGCGCTTCGGCAATCACGGCGCAGGCGTCATTGCCAGACAGCACGATGATGCCGCGGATCAGGTCCACCACTTTGACCTTGTCGGTGGTGTCGAGGAACATCGTGGAGCCGCCATAGTTCATCGCATGCTGCGAGACCGAAAGCGTTTCTTCCATGGACAGGCGCCCATCGCGCACCGCTTCGAACGCCATGTAGAGCGTCATCAGCTTGGACATCGACGCAGGTGGCAGTGGCTCGTCGGCGTTCTTGGACAACAGCACCGTGCCTGTGCCCTGATCCATGACAAAGGCAGCGCCCGCCCGGGTTTCAAAGGCTGCACCCTGTGCAACCGTCAGAACCAACGCGAAGGCGGCGGCGATTAGGCTGTGAAAGACCCGGGGCATCTGAGACTCCGTCACTCTGAGTTAGCCGGACACCGCATATGCGTCGGTAAATCCGGTGGCATGGATTTGTTTGATAAGCTGGCTGCGCTCGGATTTGGAAGACGCAGGACCGACGATCACACGCCAGAAGGTTTTGCCCTTGCTTTCCATTTTCTTGATCAGCGGCACCATGCCATTGTTGCGCATCTGGTCCGCAGCGTTCTTGGCGTTGACCTCAACCGAGAAGATGCCGATCTGGACATAGGGTTTGTCGAGCGACGAAGACTGCGGTTTGGGCGCGGTTTCCGTGGTCACCTCCTGGGCCGGTGGCTTGTTGGCCTCTTCGACGCTGGCCACGGCCGCGCTGGCTGCGGCGATAGGGTCAAGGGCCTCTTCTTCGACAGCGGCCACTTCGGGTGTGGCAGGCTCTTCGGGCACTTCTTCGCGGCGCAGGGCGGTGACGTTCAGCTCAACAGGTTGGCCGGCCAGCATGCCGAGCGCATCCGCGGCATCCGCCGAGATCTGCACGCGCGGCCCGGGCATGTCACGTTCCCTGCGGAACAGCGCACCGATTACGAATTTGCCGTTGCTCTGGTTGCGGATGATCACACGCTCGGGGTCTTTGACATCCGGATGCGCAGCCCAAACACCACCAAGCGACGGCCGCCCGTCCCAAAGACCGGCTTCGGTGACCGAGAAGACATCCGGCGCTTCGACGTCACGCTCGACGAGCTTTGTGGTCTGGGTCTCAGCCACCTCCGAGTCGCCATTGGACTGTGGTTTCAGGAGGGAAAAGTCCATGCCCTCTTCACAGGCAGAGAGCGTCACTGCAGCTATCAATATTGTGCCAAGTCGAACGGCGCCTGTCCGTTTGGAGGTGCTGGAAAACTTCATATCTTGCCCTTTGCCTGACAGCGATCTCTGTCGCCTTTTGCGCCGTTCCCCGGCTGTCTTTTGCCCCATGCAGGGCCTGTTCCTGCGCGCAGTGTAGCGATATGGCGGCTGCAATAAAAGTCCACGTTCCGCCATAGGCGAAATTTCCCACCTTTCGGGGTTTCAGAATCAAATCTGGCGGATTAAGCATCCCGGGTCGGAGGAGTGGCAGAGTGGTTGAATGCACCGGTCTTGAAAACCGACGAAGGTTAACGCCTTCCGTGGGTTCGAATCCCACCTCCTCCGCCACCGACCCCGGTCTGTGTTTTCCCTGTAGATATTGCTGTGATTAGTGCCGACATTTCCGTCGGTTATACGGCGCGTTTTTCGACTGAGACTCACCGTGTGAGCGCAATTCACTGCAAGGTGATGTAAGAAGAAACACGGTTGTGAAGGATAGGGTGGCGAACTAGCGTCGCCGAATGACAAAAAATCTCTCCTTTTAGGTACTTCAAAACCAGCCCAGAAATCATCCGTCTTGCGGTGATGATGTATGTCCGGTTTCCGCTATCGCTTAGAAACGTGGAAGATCTGCTGCACGAACGGGGTATCGATGTCAGCCACGAAACTATCAGGTTTCGGTGGAACAGATTTGGCCCACTGTTCGCGGCAGAGATTCGTAGAAAACGGGTCAGTCGGATGCGGTGTTACTCGAACTGGCATTGGCACCTCGACAAGGTTTTCGTGAAGATCAAAGGTGAACGGCACTACCTTTGGCGGGCCGTGGATCACGAAGAGGAGGGGTTGGAAAGCTATGTAACGAAGTGCCGAGATAAGGTTGCTGCCCCCAAATTTATGAAGAAAGCGATGAAAAGGTACGGCAAGCCTGCGGCTGTTGTCACTGACAAATTGCGTTCTTATGGCGCGGCAATGAAAGTCATCGGGAATGTGAAGAAGCAGGAAGCCGGACGTTGGAAAAACAATCGAGCCGAGAATTCTCACTTACCTTTTCGAAGGCGAGAACGAGCCATGCAACGGTTTCGCCAGTTGCGAAATTTGCAGAAATTCGTTTCCATACACGCCTCCGTCTTCAACCACTTCAATCAGGATCGTAGCCTTTCCCAAAGAGATCATTTCAAGCCGAATCGCACCGCCGCTCTCGTTGAGTGGCGCGGTCTTTGCGCGGCATAAAGGACAGTCATGTTGGCCTAGTAGCGACCAGTTCGAATTCGTCTGACAGCACCTAACAATGAGATAAAGGCGCAACCCCGATCGCACTTTCGCCACCTGCGGCAAAGAACAAATGGTCGCGGAACGGGAATGGATCACGCAACGCATGTTCCATCGGCTGTGCTGAGCCAACACGAGATTTTTCGATGGGGGTACTCGCGCCTTCCCAGACCTTCGTGGGCCGCAGGACTTCTACCGGTGTAGATGTGCGCCAGTTGTGCCAGTTCTCAGAGAGTGTGCAGGTTGACCTGAACACGCGCTCGGGAGCATCCCCAATGCGCGTGAAATATATGGATAGCTGGTTGCCGTCCACTTGAACGCCGCAATGGCGCGGCACTTCGTTGTCCGCGCCAAACATCGCTCTGGCGAACTCTTCCGGAGCGTCCTGGAACGGACCAGCCCAAGTGTCCGCCCGATGCAACCGTCCGCCCCAAGTGATACCGTAGATGGCGCTCTCAAACACAAATCCGGCGAAGTATTGGTTAACCAAAGGTTCCGAATGATTTTCAAACGACAATCCGTCCGATGAGAAGCAGACGCGCGTAGGTTGCGAGCCATCCACTTCAAGTCCATGATAATACATGACTATTTGTTCGGCTTCGGAATCGATATGAACGTTTGGCGAGGCAATATGCGCATAGCTGAAATCATAGCCAGGACCGGCAGCTAAGTCGGACTGAGCATAGGGCGTTTCCTGCAGGCCCAGAACGCCCGGTGCATAGATCTGCCATGGGCCGGTCAGGGCATCGGCATAAGCCATTCGGATAAAACGCCCCTTGTGGTGCGCGAAATACATGTAGAATCTTGCGAGGGGCGAATTGATCCATTCCGGAACTTCAATGATGCAGGGACCGTTCAGGTTGTCACCTAACGTGGAATGGCTTGTGGGGGAAAGGATGCAGCGTGATTCTGACATTTTTTGTTCAATCCTAAGTAGTTTTGGATCCCAAACTCCCGGCTGAGGTTCGCGTTCGCAATTGTTCATTTCTTGGTGCTGCATCCATAACTTTTGGCTCGTCGCAGTTGTTAAAATTTCGATTTATCAAGCATCTGGACCCACAAGCGTTGACGTCAGACTAGGCTGATTTGCGCGGCACAAATAGACAGCTACGCCGGCCTTGTAAGAACTGGATTGGTTTTGTCTGACATCGCCTCATGAAACATCAATAGGTGGCAATTGATTTGCCACCGGCATTGGCCAAAGGTGGGAATTCGGCGGTGATCTGGTCTGTAAGTGCCCGTCTATCCGCAAAGTAGGCGTCGGCAAAAAAAAGGTTCAGATGTTCCCCTGGGTCATTTCTGAGGTCGAACATTTCGCCCCATTCGGAGTTCTCGGGATAAATTGTGATCCGCCAATCATCGGTCACCAATGTTTGGTTATACGTGTCCGATCGTGTGCGTGGATGATACTCGGCGAAAAGGTGAGAGCGTCCGTCGGCATCCGGGTCTGCCAACACATCATCAAATGAGCAGCCGTCTGTTGGGTCAAGGTCAAGGTCAAGAAAGGCGCTTATTGTTGCTCTCAGGTCCAGGTGCGAGGTGATCGCATCGCGCGGTCCCGGTGTGACGCCAGGCCCAGCGGCAACAAACGGAACGTGGAGCAATGACCGATAGGGGCTTGGCCCCTTACGGATCAATCCGTGGTCTCCCAACAGCTCACCATGATCCGATGTAAAGATGATAAGGGTGTCCTGTGTCAGGCCACTTGCTTCAAGCTGCGCAAGCAAACGTCCCACGCAGTCATCAATCATCGACACCATTCCATATGTGTGAGCTAAGGCCTGGCGCATGGTGGCCTCGGAAAATCGCTGGGTCGTTTGCAGGAAGCCTTGCTCGCGTGGGGGGCCAGGATTTCGCAGGAAATCCACATAACTTTTGGAGGCTTCCTCGCGATCACCCTCCACGATGTAGGACGGCATTATTGCCAGTTCACCGGGCTCCTGCTTGGGGGCTGGCATATCATTGGGATCGTACATGTCACACCAAGGTGCAGGCGGCGAGAAAGGATGGTGTGGATCGGGGTAAGAGACGAAAAGGAAGAAGGGCTGTGATGTGTCCTGCTCCTCAAGGAACGCACAGGCCCGGTCTGTGATCCAGGTATTGTAGTGCAGTTCGGACGGGATAGCTGACTTCCAAATCTCGTCCATGTCGTCAGGCTGGGGTTCCAGCGCATTTTCAGGCAGATACAGTTCTGCTGCTTCAGGTGCAGTTTCTTTCAACCATTTCGCATAATGCCCGCCCTCGGTGGCGCTCACGGATTCACCAATGAGAATGTCAACTGTATCAAAACCGTAGAATGGGCCCGTCCAGCCCGCACTTTCCGGTAACTTCCAAAACGCATTCGAATCCGGCATCGCGTGCTCGGAACCGGCCAAAATGGGTTGAAAGTGGAACTTACCCACCCCGTGGGTACGGTATTGCGCATCTTTCAGATCATGAGTGATCAGAGGCAAATCCTCTGATAAGGCAACACCGTTGCGGGTCAGGCCATGATTGCGGGCATAGAGACCGGAAAACACTGTAGCACGGCTGGGGGAACAAATTTGGTGTGGCGTAAAATGTTGCCGAAACACTGCGCCGCGAGACGCGAGGGCGTCGATGTTTGGGGTTTTTGCAACCGGGTTTCCGGTACAGCCCAAGCTGTCGGCTCTTTGCTGATCCGTCATGATCAGGATGACATTTTTCGACATCAATAATGCCTCCAGAGTGCATGCGCAAAAGAGTACCGGGGTTTGATACACGGAAGAAGTAATATTATTTAGCTAAGCTATTTGAAAATTGGATGGCATGACCGTGAAGGCTTTATAAGCCAGAGCAAATCCCGGTTGGTGTCGGTTGGGTCTGCGAGGCACAGCTTTGGGTGCTGACAAAGTGTTTTCGGAATGGAAATGAAGACAGGTTGTCGCCAAACCTAACGGCTATCGTAACGCCTCTTTGAGAACTGAGACGGCAAAATGGAGGGGGCTGGAAAGCCACCTGTGCCAATTTTTTGCTTTGACCACGCTTCGCGTTTTTTTTTGGGGGGGGTGACCTCTCAGCGAAAACTCTTGCATGAGCAAAGGCGCGGCAACATTGAGCTGAACCGAAAATGGAACGAAGATCGTAAGAATGCTCAGGCTTCGGCGGTGCACATCCATGGTCGACCAGGATTACACAAGCTAAATGCCTGTGGCATTCAGAGCTCTGTCGCCCAGCTTGCTGTTTGGTCCAGCGTCTGCACTAAAGATTCAAGCAATTTTTGCGCGATCTGTGATTTCTGAGTTTCTGTAGGCGCAAGCAAGGCATAATTGAAACCTGGAAGGTCGTTTAAGACGTGGGCAACACCACCGTTTTTTGTGATCCAGTTTCGCGCTATGAAGGCGTCCACGATAGGCACCGCGCCAGTGCAAACCGCCACTTCAAGTGCCGCCAAGGAGACACCAGAGACAATCTGATGCTCAGGGTATCGCCCGATGCGACGTGCTTTAATTACTTCGGACACCGCCCCGTCAGGCCCTGAAAGTCTTTCATTTTTTAAGGCCTCTAAGTTCAGTTTATCATTTGACTTTGTGAGCGCGTGATGTTCCGGCAGAATTGCCACATATGGGACTTCTCCTTTTTTTAAAACCTCAACTCCTAATGGAACATCCGTGGCGTGCACGAGTCCCAGTTCAACTAGGCCGCTGCGCACGTAGTCGATTACTCGCTGCGATGATTTTACGAGAATGTCGACTGATATCGGCTTGTCCAAGACGTTCAAAAACTTCACGGCTTGAGGTACGATTGAAACAGAAAACCCTGCGTTTGTCCCAACGACAAGCCCGCCTTGGTCCTTGTTAGCAATCTGCGACGCCAGATCCTCAAGAGACGTCATAACCATCAGTTTGCGCTCTACTTCGACCAAGAAAGCTTTCGCTTCCGGAGTCGGGGCCATGCCGCGGGCATGTCGAACAAACAGCCTGCATCCAAATTTAGCTTCAAGCTCGCTTAGCAAGCGGCTGACGCTAGGTTGGGAGAGATTCAGCCGGCTACCCGCTGCGGAAACGGACCCGGTCGACATGATTGCCTGAAAAACACTGATTTCGCGATCGGAGAATTTCACATGATATCCGAATTATAAATAATAGTTCCAAAAAATGATATTAGCCTAAATACCGTGCGGTTGCTACCTTTTGATTCTGAGAAAGTGCAATGCTGCTTGAGAGAGCTCTTTACCTTTAACCATCGTACGCTCTGCCGGGGATTCAAATGAACACGTCGTTTATGACAGACATAGTAAAAAGATATGCCTCGTTTGGCTGGCATCGAACCGGTTGGGCGCAGATGGATCAATGTGCTGAGTGGTTGCGTTGTCTTCTTCAAGAACAAGGCGCAGCAGTTGACTTCCTCCCATTTGACTATCCGTTTTTTAAGTCGGTAGTGAACAGCGAAAGAGGTACATCTCCCGGCAGTGTTGAAATGCTGTACTTTTGCTGGACCGGAGAGACGATAATTTCCAACCCGATGATTTCGGGCATAGATATTGCTGGTTCAGACACGGAAATCTCTGACACCCTCAATGCGCTTACAGGCCGCGCGCAGCTCCAGGGCAATGACGGTTTGATTTTGTCCACGGACAGTTCTGTTGCTGGTTTGTGTGGAATCAACCGCAAAGAGGGGGCGGGTTTGGATTTTCCAACCGTGCTTGCCAGTCCCGAGTTTAGGAAAGAGATCTCAAAGGCTCCAATCCCACTACATTGCCAAGCTTCAATCGAAACGCGCAGGTCAGAGTGTATTCGGGCTATTTTCCAAGGCCCAAACCCAGAGTATCCTCTGGTCGTCACGACACCGGTGTCTGGATGGTTTGAGTGTGCCGGCGAACGCGCCGCAGGTTTGGCTATTGCAATAACGGTTGCTCGTGAGATGTCCAAAACTAGAACGGTCCATTTGTTGCTGGCACAAGGGCACGAAATAGGAAGCCTGGGCGGTTATCAGATGAACACGATCTACCAAGGTGCTTCTTTGTCCGGAGTTCTTCACATTGGCTCGTGTGTTGGAAATACTGACGCCGATTTGGTGGCCGTTTGTTCCGCCCCATCTCCAAATTACAATGAAATCTCCGAGGCATTGCTGCAATTGGACTTAGTTCCCGAGATTCCAAAGGATCCTTCGAATCCTGAATTCTGGCTGGGTGAAGCGCAATGCTGGGCGTCAAATGAGTACCCAATGCTGTCGATCGCAGGCCAAACAAAGCTGTTTCATACGCAGGCAGATTTGCCGGATGCTGCTACCAATGGTCAGTCGCTGGCAACAGCCGCGCACTGCCTTTTGAACGCCGCAAAGTCACTCACTCGGTTTCCATCTGGCCAACACACTAACAAGATGCCAGCTTAAATGACCAAAAGCCAAGGTGCCAAAAGGCTGATGATAGAAATCATGATAAACAGGATTGAATGCCTCTCGGATCGGTTGGCTTCTGGCTCAAATCAGAAGCACAGGCTCTGAGGTCGCCCATGTCAGTTGCTAAGAACACGCTTCGAACCATTGAGGAATGGCCAGACCTAGGCATAGTTTTGCCAGATGGCTGCCGTTTGTCTGCGCGGGTTTGGTTGCCAAAAGACGCGTCTGCTGATCCGGTTCCTGTCATCCTTGAGTACCTTCCTTACCGCAAGCGTGACGGCACCACAGCGCGTGATGCCTTGACGCATCCCTGGCTGGCGAAACGTGGCTACGCTTGTGTGCGCGTTGATATGCGTGGAAATGGAGATAGCGAAGGCCTCATGCAGGATGAGTACTCTCCCCAAGAACTCGCTGATGCGGTCGATGTCATCACTTGGCTTGCGAGTCAGCCTTGGTCCACCGGAAACGTCGGGATGATGGGCATCAGCTGGGGCGGTTTCAACAGCTTGCAGGTGGCTGCACTGCAACCGGAACCTCTCAAGGCCATTATCTCGCTTTGTGCGACGACAGACCGATATCACGATGACATTCATTACAAAGGTGGCTGTCTGCTGAATGAAAACTTCGGTTGGAGTTCGCAGATGTGGGCCTATTCTTCTCGACCGCCCGATCCGGCACTGCGCCCGAACTGGCGTGAGCTTTGGCTTGAGAGGCTTGAAAACGAACCTTTTCTGATCTCCACATGGCTGCGGCACCAGCGTCGGGATTCCTATTGGAGGCACGGATCCGTTTGCGAAGACTATGCCGCAATCAAGGCCAAGGTTTTGACCATAGGTGGCTGGGGTGACGGGTACAAAAACACTGCTCCAACCTTGGTGCAAAATGTGCCCGGAGCCAAAGGGATCACCGGACCTTGGATTCACAAGTATCCTCATTTCGCTATTCCAGAGCCACGTATCGGTTTTCTGCAAGAAGCTCTGCGCTGGTGGGATCGGTGGCTCAAGGGCGAGCAAAACAATGCTGAAGATGACCCTGCTTATCGGCACTACCTGATCGAAGGCGCCCCGCCTCAGCGCTCATACAGCCACCGTCCGGGTATTTGGCTCGCTGACGACGCGATTGGTTGGCCTATGCAAAGACTGCCACTATCTGATCTGGGTCTTGCCCAAGGCTCTGAGGCTTTCGAGCGCCGAGTAGCGTCGCCCCAGCATTGCGGTCTTGAAGGCGGAGAGTATTTTGCCTTTTCCCCCGGACCCGAGATGCCCGGTGACCAAAGGGCGGATGACGCCCTTTCAGCTTGCTTTGACACGCTGCCGGTGGATGAGGATGTAGACGTCACCGGCGCGCCTGTTGTTTCATTAACATTGGTGCCCGAGGGATCGCAGGCCCAAATTTCGGTGCGCTTGAACCATGTGCTGCCCGATGGAGCCAGTACACGGATCAGTTTTGGCCTGTTGAATTTGACTCATCACAAGTCGCATGCTGCCCCCTCGGCTCTGGAGCTGGGTAAGCCGATCACAGTCGAGGTGAAACTCGACCATTGCGCTTACAGGGTTCCCAAGGGGCACAAATTGAGAATTGCCATAAGCAACACCTATTGGCCGCTCGTCTGGCCAATGCCGGAACCGGTTCCCGTTATGCTGCAAAAAGGCCATGTTGATCTACCTGTGAGACCTACTTCTGAAGGCGCAGAGTGGGTGTTTCCCGAGCCTGTTTCAGAGGCTCCGTGGGATGTTGACGTGCTTCGAGAAGAGCGTCAGTCGCAAGTTGTCGAAACTGATATGGGCTCTGGCAGGGTGACGGTGCGGATCGAACGTGACAATGGCAAACGTCGGGATCGTCAGCATGGTTTGATAAGTGGCAGTGTTTCGCGTGAATGGTGGGGCATACATCCTAACGACTCGCTCTCTGCCACGGCGAAAACACACTGGACTGAAGAAATTGAGAGAGGCGGCATCCACTTACGGACCGAAACCTATTCGGAAATGTGGTCTGATGCCGCCGCGTTTTATGTCACTGGAAAAGTGACTGCCTTTGCCAATGAGGAACTCATCTACGAAAGGAGTGTTAAGGACAGTATTTCACGCGATTTTTTGTGAGTTTTCAAAGAGTTCACATATTGCGCTGAGATAGAGTGGACTGACGATGTTCGCGGTTGTCAGATAGATTCACACTTAGTCGTGCCAGACGCCTAAGTGAATGCAACAAAAGGTGCAGGGCGAGAATTGTTTCTTGATTGTCAAGGAATTACCGTCATTCTGCTTAGGGAAAAATGCGCAGTAGAGCCTGTGCTGTAATCAAGGGAGTTAGAAATGAAAGACCAGATTGAATATTACAAGATGCGTGCCGCGCTTGGGAAAATGAGCCGCCGCGAGTTCTTTGGCCGTGTCGGAGCTGTGGGTGTGACCGCTGCGGTCGCTAACACGATGCTGGCCGACGCTGTGCGGGCTGCTGGCCCACAAAAAGGCGGAACTATCAAAATTGGCATCAGCGGTGGCGGTTCCTCGGACAGTCTTGATCCGGCTCTTACATCAAACTCCACGGCCGGAATGGTAACCCGGATGTGGGGTGAAACACTTGTTGGGCTGGCGCCCGGCGGAGGTCTTGAATTCCACCTCGCTGAAAGCGTGAGCTCGTCCCCAGACGCTAAAACCTGGACGTTCAAAATCCGTTCCGGCGTTTCGTTCTCCAACGGCAAACCGCTGACCGCAGAGGACGCTATGGCGACCTTGGAGAGGCATTCGGGTGAAGATACCAAGTCAGGTGCCTTGGGCATCATGCGCGGTATCAAAATGGTTCGTACCGACGGTATGGATCTTATTGTTGAACTTGAAACGGCAAATGCCGATTTGCCGTTCCTGTTGACTGATTATCACCTCATGATTCAACCAAACGGCGGCAAAGATGATCCGACTGCGGCCATTGGTACGGGCCCCTATTTGCTGAAGTCTGCAGAGCCCGGCGTGCGCTTTGTTTTTGAGAAAAACCCAAACAACTGGAGAGACGAGGGCCATGCATCAACAGTCGAGATGCTGGTGATCAATGACGACACGGCTCGCATGGCGGCGCTGCAGTCTGGACAGGTGCATGCTGTTAACCGTGTGCCGCCGCGCACTGCCGACCTTGTTGGTCGGGCACCCAATATCACAGTCCATTCTCGTTCCGGTCCTGCGCACTATGTGTTCGTTGCGCATGTGGACACCGATCCATTCTCGAATCGCGACGTGATGTTGGCGCTGAAGTACGGCATGAACCGTCAGGAAATGGTTGACAAGATTTTGTTCGGTTATGGATCTCTCGGCAATGATACTCCGATCAACTCCTCTTATCCGTTGTTCACCGAGATGCCTCAGCGCGAGTACGACCCTGAAAAAGCTGCGCATCACTGGAAGAAATCTGGGCATGACGGGCCGGTTTTGTTGCGCACCTCAGACAACTCGTTCCCCGGTGCACCAGACGCTGCGGCCCTGTTCCAGCAATCTCTGGCTGCAGCGGGTGTCCCTCTGGAAGTAAAACGGGAGCCGAATGACGGGTATTGGTCAGAAGTCTGGAACAAACAGCCGTTCTGCACCAGCTATTGGGGCGGACGTCCTGTACAGGATCAGATGTATTCGACAGCCTATCTGTCGACTGCTGACTGGAATGATACTCGCTTCAAGAACGAACAATTCGATCAACTGCTGGTCGGTGCTCGTGCAGAACTGGATCAGACGAAACGCAAGCAAATGTATGCCGATATGGGTACCATTTTGCACAATGAGGGCGGTTTGATTTGCCCGATGTTCAACGACTTGGTTGAAGCCACAAGCGATGCTGTCGCTGGTTGGGAGCAATCGGCTGGCTTTGAGTTGATGGATCTCAAAGCACCAATCAAATTGTGGGTAACTGCCTGATATGAACCTCGCACTTAAACTTGTTGCCCAGCGTCTTGCGCTGGGCATCATCCTGCTACTTCTCGTTTCCGTTCTAATTTTCACTGGAACGCTGATTTTGCCCGGCGATGTCGCTCAGTCGATTCTCGGGCAGTCGGCTACGCCCGAGGCATTGGCCAACCTTCGCGAAGAACTTGGCCTAAACGAACCCGCCGTCGCAAGATACTTTGATTGGCTCGGTGGTCTTTTGACCGGCGATCTTGGCACAGCGCTGACAAATGGTCAGGACATTGCCTCAAGCCTCGGTACTCGCCTTAAGAATACCCTGTTTCTGGCCTTCTGGGCAGCCATGGTTTCCGTTCCATTGGCCATTTTCCTTGGCCTCGTCGCCGTACGTTTCCGTGATCGCTGGCCGGACAAACTGATCTCGGGCTTAACCCTATCGACAATCTCTATTCCCGAATTCCTGATCGGCTATGTTCTTATGTACTTTGTCGGCGTGAAACTTGGGTGGGCCCCAACGGTTTCTACGATTTATGATTCGATGACCCTCGTTGAAAAACTGAATGCAATTGCTCTGCCTGTCACAGTCCTCACGCTAGTGGTTCTGGCGCACATGATGCGGATGACGCGTGCGGCCATTCTGAATGTGATGCAGTCGCCCTACATCGAGACCGCCGAACTAAAAGGCTTGACGATGTTTATCATCATCTGGCGCCATGCTTTTCCGAATTCGGTCGCACCTATTGTCAATGTGGTGATGCTCAACCTCGCCTACCTTGTGGTTGGTGTAGTGGTCGTCGAAGTCGTGTTCACCTATCCCGGTATGGGACAATACCTTGTCGACCACGTCAGCAAGCGAGACCTGCCGGTTGTGCAGGCCTGTGGTCTGATCTTTGCGGCCGTGTACATAGGGTTGAACATGATCGCCGACATCGTATCGATCCTGTCGAACCCACGCTTGAGGCATCCGAAATGATTAAAAATATTCCTCTAGCCGCGGCAGTCGGTTTGTTCTTCACCGGGCTCTACTTTTTAGTGGCGATCTTTGCTCAATGGATTGCACCTTATGGTATGGCTGAAGTTGTCGGTGGAGTCTGGGAACCCCCTAGTGCCAAGCACTGGCTTGGCACAGACAACATCGGGCGCGATCTTCTGACCCGCATGATTTACGGTGGCCAAACTACCATTTTCATCGCGACCATGGCGACGGTCATCTCTTTCACCACGGGATCGGTCCTTGGATTCCTGGCTGCCGTACTTGGTGGATGGGCAGACCAGTTGCTCAGCCGTTTTGTAGACCTGGTGATGTCCATTCCTTCACTGATCCTGGCGCTGGTCATCCTGTCGGTCATGCCGGTAACAGTACCGATCCTGATTGTGGTGATGGGCTTGTTGGATTCAACCCGAGTTTACCGCTTGGCCCGAGCGGTGGCCGTTGATATCGCGGTCATGGACTATGTCGAAGCAGCCAAGCTGCGCGGAGAAGGCCGCGCCTGGTTGATCTTCCGTGAAATCCTGCCCAATGCGCTCAGTCCGCTGGTGGCGGAAATGGGACTGCGCTTTATCTTTATGGTGCTGTTCATCTCGACTCTGTCGTTCCTTGGCCTTGGGGTGCAGCCGCCGATGGCTGACTGGGGCGGTATCGTGAAAGAAAACAAGGACGGCATCGTCTATGGCATTGGTGCTGCGCTCTGGCCAGCCGTTGCGATTGCGACATTGGCCATCAGCGTGAACCTCGTGGCGGATTGGATTTTGAACCGTACCACATCACTGAAGGGAGGTCGGGGATGAGCGATCAACTAGTCAAGGTGCGTGATCTAAAGATCGGCGCCACTGTTTTTCCCCCGAATGCCAAACCGCATGATATCGAGATCGTGCATGGGGTTTCCTTTGATTTGGAACGTGGCAAGGTTCTCGGCCTCATTGGTGAGTCCGGAGCCGGGAAATCGACCATTGGATTGTCGACCATGGCCTATGGTCGCGGAGGCGTGCGCATCACTGGCGGTGAGGTGTGGATTAATGGGCGTGACATTCTGCAAACCAAGAATGCGGACCTTCGCGCTCTTCGCGGCGGAGAAGTAACGTATGTTTCGCAATCGGCGGCGGCCTCTTTCAACCCGGCGCGTCCGATCGTGGAGCAAATCGTGGAAGCGGCTGTGCGGCACAAGAAATTCTCCAGATCCGAGGCGGAAAAACGCGCGGTGGAATTGTTTCGTAAGCTCGGCCTACCCGAGCCAGAAACAATAGGTGAGCGGTATCCGCACCAGGTTTCAGGTGGTCAGCTTCAGCGTTGCATGACAGCCCTTGCGTTGTGCCCGGAGCCTGACCTTGTTGTCTTTGATGAGCCCACAACCGCATTGGACGTCACAACGCAAATTGACGTTCTGATGGCCATCAAGGCCGCCATTCGTGACACTGGTGTTGCGGCACTCTATATTACTCACGACCTGGCCGTTGTGGCGCAGGTTAGCGATGATATCATGGTGCTAAAGCTTGGCGATACGGTTGAGTATGGGTCAACGGATCAGATCATCAACAACCCGCAGGAAGACTACACCAAAGCTTTGGTTTCGGTGCGTTCGATTGATCACGAAGAAAAGCAACCAACACCGGATCCGCTTTTGAGGGTTGAGAATGTAACAGCGCGGTACAAGGGCACCAAATTCGATGTCCTAAAGGATGTGAATGTCGAGTTGCATCCTGGGCAAACCCTGGCTGTGGTTGGTGAAAGCGGGTCTGGCAAATCCACACTGGCACGGGTGATCACCGGACTTCTGCCGCAGCGCGAGGGTCAGATCACCTTTGATGGTCGTCAACTGACTCCAGAGCAATCGGCGCGTAGCCGTGAAGACCTGCGCGAATTGCAGATGATCTATCAGATGGCTGATGTGGCGATGAACCCACGCCAGACCGTTGGGACGATCATTGGTCGCCCGCTGGAATTTTATTTCGGTGTCAAAGGGGATGAAAAACGCAAGAAGATCATCGACCTTCTGGATGAGATTGAAATGGGAAAGGACTTCATCGATCGATATCCGGCCGAGTTGTCTGGCGGTCAAAAGCAGCGCGTCTGTATTGCGCGCGCTCTGGCGGCCAAGCCCAAAATGATCATCTGCGACGAAGTTACCTCGGCGCTGGATCCTCTCGTGGCCGATGGCATTCTGAAACTACTCCTCGATCTTCAGAAAATCGAGAATGTGGCCTATTTGTTCATTACACATGATCTGGCAACCGTGAAGGCCATCGCGGACAGCATCGCTGTGATGTACCAGGGCCAGGTAGTGCGCTATGGCTCCAAAAGCGAAGTGTTGGCGCCTCCGTTTGATGACTACACCGACCTTCTGCTCAGCTCAGTGCCTGAAATGCGGCTGGGTTGGCTCGAAGACGTTGTGGCGCATCGTAAAATGGAAAGCGCAGGAAACTAGACCAGCGGATCAATCGATCGAACCTTGGATAAACCGGAGCAAGGCCCGCGAGAGCGGGCCTATTCTGCTTTAGTTGCGGGCACTTTGTGCCAGCCTGGTCACATGCTCGACGATCATTCCAGGCACCGCACCTTCCAGATCATGCCCCATTCCCTCAATTTCGATGAATTCGGCACCGGGAATACGAGCCGCGACGTCGCGACCATGGGCGATGGGCAACAATGCGTCGCCAGTGCCGTGAATGACCAAAACCGGGAGATCAATTCTGCCGAGATCAGATGCGCGCCCTCGCGATGCAATCACGGCGGCATATTGCCGTGTCGCGCCTTCGGGATTGTAACACCGATCAAAAGCGCGGCCGATCAACTCGCTTCGATCTTCTAGGTCAAAGGGGTAGCCTGGGCTACCAAAGGCTCGATCGCAAATCAGAGTATGGGCAATGACATCTTCACGGCTATGCGACGCGGGCTGAGAGAACATCAATTCCCAGACCTCCGGTTCAGCTTGGGGGAGATCCGGTGCCCAGCTTGAGGACATGACTATGGTTGCGCTGAGCAATCGGTCCGCATGATCCAAGGCCATGTGTTGAACAATCCCACCGCCCATTGAGATGCCCATCACATGGGCTTTGTCGATTCCACAAACATCAAGCACCGCAATTGCATCGTCTGACATATTCCTCAGTGTATAGGGCACGTCGACAGGTTCGTTCGCAGCAACTTTCGTTTCAAGCTCTGCAATATCTGGAACTCCGAATTCCGTGAACTTCTGCGTCAACCCCATATCTCGGTTGTCAAAAGTTACGACACGAAATCCTTTCTCTACGAGACCTTCGATCAGAGAATTCGGCCAATGTATGAGTTGAGAACCCAATCCTCGAACCAATAATATAGCTGGCGCATCTTTGGTGCCGTGCTGTTCCACTTCGATGCTTATTCCGTTTGCTTTACAAGTAGGCACAGTAAACTCCCAAATCTCTGTACTTCATGCAGATGCGCCACAAGGCAGTTGCAGCCCCGCTGTGTGAGCAGTGAAGGTGCAGGACACCAATTACTGCGCGTTCAAAATCGAGCATAACGTAGTTTTACGCCTGCCTCCACATGCATGGCTGAAAAAGGGCGGCAGAGATCGAGCAGTCAGGCGCATATGTGCTTGGTCATGACAGAAGAAGTTGGGTTGAGTTGGGCAGCGCGGTCACTTTCTACAACTTCCACAGGCCGCATGGAGCACACAACGGAAAAACGCCTTACGAAGCTCTCAGAGAAAAGCTATAACGGTAACCCGAAATGTCCCACGGGTAGCCGCACCTTACAGGCCCATTGTTTGTGGCCGAGATCAGAAGAAAACCGGCCAGCCGAACGCGGTTTTACCTGAACTGACAATGGCACCTGGACGAGGCCTTCGTGAACATTAGTGGCGCCCAGCATTACCTCTGGCGGGCGGTTGATCATGAGGGCGAGGTGTTGGAAAGCTCAGTCACGAAACGTCGAGACCGCACCACAGCCCTTAAATTCTAGAAGAAAGCAAAAAAACGCTACGTCCAACCGGAGGGCGTCGTCACCGACAAATTGCGTTCCTATGGCGCTGCGGTAAAGGTCATCGGAAATGCGGAGTAGCAGGAGCCGGGTCTCTGGAAGCGCAATTGCGCCGAGAACTCCCACCTACCCATTTGACGAAGAGAGAGGGCCATGCACCGCTTTCGACGCATACGAAGTTTACAGAAATCTGTTTCCGTCCATGCATCCGTTCTCAATCACTTCAATCAGGGCCCGCTAGAAGTCGTCTTGTGAGATTTGTACAGCATGGTTGCGGGGTTCCCCAACCTCTTGCGCATCTGGGCCAATGTGCTGAGGCCCAGATCGTCCAGAATGGCGTAAATTGCCGGAAGCGCGAACAGCACAATCAGGCTGGCAGTGAGCAGGCCGAACATCAGACTGGTGACCAGCGGGATCAGGACTTGCGCCTGAAGACTGGATTCCGTCAGGATCGGTAAAAGCCCGGCCGCCGTTGTCATAGTGGTCAGAAAGATGGCCCGGAAGCGGGCGCGAGCGGCCCGGGCTGCCGCCACGGCCACCGTTGTCGCATCGCCGTGTTCGCGTTTGACAAAATCCACCAACAGGATCGAGTTGTTCACGACCACGCCGGCAAGGGCCACAAACCCAAGCATGCTGGGCATTGAGAAATCCAGCCCCATGGCCATATGCCCAAAGATTGCCCCGGTCAGGGAAAGGGGGATGACCAGCATTACCACGACGGGTTCGACGTAGGAGCGGAACAGAAAGCTGAGCATGAGGAACACCCCTATCAGCCCAAGCAGAAACCCCTTTAGCATGGATTTCTGGGTTTTGCCTGCTTCAGCATTTTGACCTTCAACATCCAAAGCGATACCGGGGTGGCGGGCCAGCAGATCGGGCACAAAATTGGTCAGAACATCTCCGACAATTGCGTTTGCATTTGCAATGCGGGTGTCGATCGTGCCCTGAACAGTGACCGTGCGTATGCCATTTTCACGATTGATCCGGTTGTAGCCCTGTCCGGTCTCGACATCTGCGACAACGCCAAGTGGGATAGTGGACCCATCTGCGCGGGCGACATGGAAATCATCGAATGACCTGAAGGTATCCTGAAATCCAGGTGTGAACTGCGCGGTAACTTCCAGAAGGTTGCCCTTGACCTGCAATTCACTCACGGTCGTACCAAAATAGGCTGCCCTGAGTTGATCCGCGACCATCGCCGCTGAGATCCCCATCGGACCGGCGGCATCGTTCAGCGTCACACGCAATTCGCGTTTGCCCGGTCGCAGATCATCGAGCACGGATGTGACTCCGGCATATTGCCAAATCCAGTCCTGAAGCTCTAGTGACGCGGATTTGAGTTCGGCCAAATCGCCGCCTTTCAGCCGCATATCGATGGCGATCCCGGCCGGTCCGATGGTCGATTCCGCGTATTTCAAGCTGATCACATCAGGCACCGGTCCGACGATATCGCGCCAGAGTTCCATAATGGCGTCGGGTCGGTGCACTCGGTTGGACGAGGGCAAGAGATCTACGCTGAGTGTCGCCACGTGGGCGCCGGTTTCGAACGCATCCCGGTTCTCGCCGTAATAGACGGAGACGTGTTTGACCAGATTCGCCTCCCCTGGCTGTTCGGGCGAGAGTTGCTTGTTGACCTGCTCCAGCCCGTCTTCCAGCTGCGCCACGATCTCTTCGGTCCGTTTGAGCGGCGTACCCTGTGGGAGCAGCACCCGCGCCACAATTGTATCGCCGTCCAGTTCTGGGAAGGCCGTGAACTTGAGGTAGCCGCCCGCCAACATGCTGGCCGATACCAGAAGCGCAGCAAAGCTCAGGCCAGCCGTCACATAGCGCCAGCGAATCGCCAGATCGACAAGTGGGCCGACCAGCCGTTCGCGAGCCCAGACAACAAAGGCTTCGACACGCGCGGTCACGCCCGTTTTTGTTGGCGGCCGGTCGAGGCTGTGGATCAAGTGGTGCGGAAGGATCAGGAAGGCTTCGACCAGCGATACCGCGAGCACAAACATCATGACCACTGGAACGACGCGAAGGACCGCACCGATATCGCCCTTCAGAAAAGCCAGAGACCCGAAGATCAGAGCGGTCGTAGTGAAAGAAGCAAGGACATTGGGAAGGACCTGGGTCGCCCCTTCGACAGCAGCATCCATGGCGCCAAGGCCTTTTTCGCGCTGGCGGGCGATGTTTTCGGCAATGACGATGGCGTCATCCATCAGCAGGCCTATCACGATCAAGAGACCGAGTGTCGTCATCAGGTTCAACGAGTAACCGACCATCCACATCAGGGCGATGCCGCCCATGAAGGACACCGGAAGGCCCATGGCTACCCAGAACGAGAACCGGAACCCGAAAAACAGCCAGAGGACAAGGAACACCAGCGCCAGCCCCTGCAGGCCGTTGACCACGACCAGTGTCAGCCGGTCGCGCACGATTGAGGCCGCGTCGGCGGTAACTTCCATCACCACGCCGGGCGGCCCTTGCTGCCGCTCGGCTTCGATGAAAGCTTTCACCTCGTCAATGACCGTCAGCGTATCTTCGGACCGGGTTTTGCTGATGTCCAGAACGGCCGCGGGCCGCCCGTCAAAGGTGATGATGTCCTCGTCGCTTGAAAACTGTTCGGTGATCGTTGCAATGTCGCCCAGATGGACCTGCCCACCAGAAGCCGAAGACCGCACGACCAGAGCGGCCAAATCGTCGACCGTCCGCCGTTCTTCAGCCACGCGTATCAGCAGGGTCTCGGTCGGGGTGGCGATGTCCCCAGCGGGCAGGTCGACACTGCCCAATTGCACCAGGCGGGCGACTTCTGCGACTGAAATACCAAATTGCAGGAGCGCATCGGGTTTGAGGCCAATGTGTAATTCGCGGGTGGAGAACCCTCGGATGTCGACCTTCGGAATGCCGCCCCAAACCAGCATGCGTTTGCGCGTGTCTTCTGCAAGGTCCTTAAGGTCGGTGCGACGTTCGGGGCCGGTCACGGCGACCGAGGCAACGAAGTCGGTCTGCCCCATGGCGCGGACACGGGCTGTTTCGGTGCGCTCTGGCAGATCGGTAATTCCGTCAATTTCGGATTTCACATCGGCAAGGAAAGCCTGATAATCCTCTCCTTCGCGCATCCTTACAACCGATCGCGCCAGGCCCTCGCGCGCCTCGCATGCCCGGTGGTCAATTCCTGTCACCGCATCAAGCGCATTCTCGATACGTTCGCAGATGGCGGTTTCTACTTCCTCCGGGCGGGCGCCGGGATAGGGCACGGTGATCTCGACTTCGTTTTGCGCGGCACGCGGAAAGGTTTCCCGTAAGAGTGTCGGGGCGACAAATATTCCAGAGATCAGGAAGGCGATCATCAAAAGATTGGCAATGGTCGGATGGCCAGCAAAAAACCGGATCATTCCAATCGCCCCTCTGTCGCCAGCCAGTCCGCCAACGCTCTGTCTTCGGTCACGTCAAGCAACATGCCGTCCACGACGTTGCCCGGCTGGCTGAAGAGAATTCGCGCACCTGGGGCAACATCGCCCGAGATCAAGGCTATCCCGTCCTGCACCAGCATTGTTTCGACCTCAGTCGCCCGCAACCGGTCCTCTGCATCGGCTAGCAAAAGCCGACCTTCGCGCACTGCACTTCGCGGCACCCAGATGCCGCTCTCTGGTTTGCCCTGTAACGAAACCTCAACAAACATTCCCTTAGTCAGAGGGGGCCGTTTCCCGGGTTCGACCTCGGAGTAGGCGGTGTCAACACGCACGATCACCCCCAGGGTTCCGGATTTCGGATCGATAGTGTCGCTGATCCGGTCGACCTTGGCGGGCCACTTGATAATCTCGTCTTCAAGCCGAAGATGAACTTCGGCAGAAAGACCCAGGTTGCGCAGAACTTCCGTCATCGTGGCGGAATCAAGGGCAACCGTTTCTTGACTGCCAAACGAATACTCGAGCAGCGTCTTGAGCGCGGCGATCGGAACTTGGGCTTCGACCTCTGCGGCATCAATACCATCCAGGACGGCGGCAGTTTGACCTGAGCGCAGGAACTGCCCTGTCTCAACGGACACAGAGGCGACGCGCGCGGCGAAAGGCAGGGTCAACTCCGTTCGGGCCAGGTTCAGCTTGGCAGTCTCCAAGGCGGATTGATAGACGGCGATTTGCTCGGTTTGAACGGCCCGTTGCGTCGGGACGAGTGCCAGCGCACTTTCCAACGATTGCATCTTCTGGCGTTGCGCCAGATGGGCGGTGCGCGCGGCATCCAAGCCTGTTTGCGAAATCGTGCCGTTTCGAAGCAGCGTCTCAGCCCGTTCCAGATCAGCGGCCCGCAATGCCAAAACTTCTCTTTCGATCTCAAGCGCTTCGGCCTGGTTGGTTTCGGAGACTGCAATCTCCGATAGCCGCGCTTCGGCGGCGCGGATGTTGGCGTTGGCTTGTGCAATGGCTAGGGTGAAATCGGCGGGCGATATGCGCAACAGAACCGAACTTGCGGGCAAAATAGCACCCTTCTCTAAACCCGCATTGATGTGTTCGATGGTTCCCCCGACCTGGGCAATGGCCTCGTAGGTTCGGGAGGGCCGAGCAAAGCCGAACCCAACCACGCGAGGGGCCACTGCCGTTGTCTGGGCCGTGATCACCCGCACCGGTGTTGCGCGTTCGGTGAGCGGGATGCGGTCTGGCGGGGCGCCGTTTGCGATGACATAGACAAGTGCGGCCACTCCGAGAGCACTGATGGGTAGAGTAATCAGAAGGACCTTTAGACCAGGTCTCATTGGAGTTCTCCGTGTTCTGTTAAGAGTTTAAGCTGGAGGTCCAGCAAACGGGCGCCGGTTCTCAAGAAGTTTTCAGGCTCGCGAAACCGCAGCAGCCTCAGAGCCATTCCCTGGACAACACCGACCAGCAGGTTGGTACAATCCTCGGCATCAAGGTCGGATCGGATTTTGTCTACGGCCTGCGCTTCGGAAATGGCCCGGTGAATGGCCGCACGAAGTCCCCCCATGCAGGTCGTGACCCGTGTCCGAATCGCGGTGGCGTCGACGTTGGGATCGCGCATCACCATTATCTCGGGCAAGGCAGGGTGGTCGTGTAGCAGTTGAAGCTGCCCCATGATCAGTCGCCGCAGACGGTTGAAAGGCTCGGGCTGGCCGTTTGCTGCATGGATGTTGGTATCAATGCGCTGGCACAGGTCGTCGGTGACCGTGTTCCAGATATCGTCCTTGTTGGGGAAATGCTTGTAGATCGCAGGCTGCGTCAAGCCCAGGCGATCGGCGATCATAGCGGTCGTCACGCGATCCGGACCAACCTCGAATGCTAGCTCAAGGGCAGCGCGTGTTATTTCCGCTTTTCGGACGGATGCAGGCTTCCGGGTTCTCATCATCGTGTTTTGGCGCGCCATAAGGCCAAGGCAATTGCTACCCAAAATCCGGTTCGAAGCGTCAATGCGCCGACGGTTCGCAACTCGTAGGCGCCGCCGACTGCCACCCAGATACCGAACCCTATCGTCACCGCACAAGCCACCACGGCGATGGCAATCGACAAGCCCAAGGCCCAAGGAAGAGCGCGCCAAATGGCCAAGCCGGCGGCAATGTAGGCAAACCCGGAAAAAAAGTTGATCCAGACAACAAAAGGCACGACGCGGCCTGCCATCTCTCTCACTGCATCAGGTCCAAACAGGACCTTACCCCCGGAAATGATCGTCGCCGATCCGAACACTATCGCCAAAAAAGCAATGCCCTTTAGACGTGGCCGCGGCCTCAAGGCCTGAAAACTCTCCGTCGTCATCATTGCGCCCCGCAAGTATTGTGAACGACTCATTTAATTTAGTTATTTCTCTATAACTAATACGCCCCACTTGTTGATTTTGTCAAAGCAAACCACTTTGAGGTGTGGAGGTCGGGGCTCATAATCCTTCACTATGACCAGGCGATGGCCACTTCGCTGTTTTTTTGACCAGTCCACAGGTCATCCGCCCGCCGGTCGTGATGAATGTTCGTTTTCAGCCCCATCGATTCAGCCACATCGATCATGAGCGCAGCCATTGAAGGTGAAATCACTTTCAGCTCAATCGCACCACCTGGTGGGGGCGATAGGCCATTTCGAAGGGATGCGTGATATGTGTTTTCAGTCTTTGAGCGGTAGAAGGCGCACTGTACGGTGCATTTCGGACAGGATTTCGACGCCGTCAGCATGCAGGAACGCCACGTCCTCGAGCCGGATACCAAATTCCCCTTTTAGATAAACGCCCGGTTCAATGGAAAACACGTTTCCGACCCTCAAGGGTTTGCGATAGTTCGCCGCAATATATGGGGCTTCATGCACGTCGACGCCCAGGCCATGGCCGGTGCGGTGTAGGAATTCCGGACCGTAACCGGCCTCCTCAATCACCGTACGGGCGGCCTTGTCAACGTCGCTGCATAAGGTGCCTGGCAGTGCGACGGATTTTGCGGATTGCACAGCCTCTTCAACGATTCCTGCAACTTCTATAAGCCGGGCATTAGGCTTATCCCCGTACCAAGCGCACCGTGTCATGTCCGAGGGGTAGCCGCACAAACGACATCCGGCGTCAATCAGCACCACCATGTCGGGCTGCAAGACATCGAGGCTCGTGTGATGGTGCGGATAGGCACTGTTCCTGCCAAAAGCAACGATGCAAAAGGCAGGCTCCGCCCCATTTGCCATGTAGTGATCGATGATGATATCGCGCACTTCGAGTTCGGTTATGCCAGTGCGCAAGGCGTTGAACGCCTGCTCAAAGGCGGCATCGTTCAAAAGGGCGCTGTCTTTCAAGAGCCTACGCTCCTCGGCATCTTTCTCCGCGCGTAAGAGGCCAACTGTGTCCAGCGTAAAGCGGTGTGTTGGGGCATCGAGCTGATCAAGCAAAAGGAACGAGAAATCGGTGCGCATCATCTCGTCCAGCACGATGTTGAGGCCGGGACGTGTGGCGTTTGCATCGCTTAAGAGATGCTTGAAGGCACCGAGAGGACCGTCGGCGTCGCTCCATTCATAAAACGGCACGTCTGCGCATTGGGCGCGCGACGCCTCGGCGTTCAGAGAGGGCATAAGTACGCCAATGTGGTTGGCAGTGACAATCGCCATGACCGGGCGTTCGTCGCCATGGGGGTTCAGCCCCAGAAGCCATTGCATGTGGCTGCCCGGTCCGATGGCGACCAGATCTGTGTTGGTTTCAGCCATGCGCTTGCGCAGCCGCGCCAACCTGTTTTCTTCAATGTCAGACATGGAACTTCTCCAGAGTGGCGCAGTATTTGATGGGGTCAATCCCGATGGCCGGGCAGGCGACTTTTCTGTCCACCTTGCAGAACAACCAAGGTGCCCGTCCACAGCATGCGGGCAGGGGCATCTCCCAAGGTTTTCCACGCATGAGGCGTCATTCCGTTGTAATGCAGACTGTCGCCTTCGCGCAGGGTAAAGGTTTCGCCATCCAGGCTTTGTTCGATAGAGCCGCTGAGGATGTAGATGAACTCTTCACCCTCGTGTTGAAAGGTCTCGGACTGAAATCCCGGAGGGCAGTTCATGATGAAGGCGGACAGCTCGTAACCAGGAAACTCGGTACTAAGCGCCTCATAGGTTACACCAGAGTCCGAAATCGAGAACTTGCGCCGATGGTCAGCGTAGGAAACCGCATCCCCTGGCCGGGGGCGGGTAACAAAGTAATCAAGCCCGAGGTCAAGCGCGCGTGCAATCTGTGCCAAGGTGCCAAGTGAGGGCGTCGCATTGCCCCGCTCGACCTGCGACAGGTAGCCGACAGATACCCCCGCCTGGTTGCAGAGCTCTTTGAGCGTCAGCTTACGCTTCTGGCGGCAATTGCGGATCAAATTGCCCAGCTTGGCCGGTTCGATCTGATCAGATGCTAACATGCAACTCTTCTCCGATTTCCAGAGTAATGGCCCACGCAGGCGGTCGGGGGTATAACAATGCGATGCATTCCGTCAGCTCGACAACTGCGCCAGTCGAGGCATTAGATCGAGCAACTGCGCCGTATAGTCCTGCTCTGGATTGGCAAAGAGAGTTTCAGTGTCCTGTACCTCAATCAACTGTCCTTGCTTCATCACGCCAACGCGGTCACACATCTGACGCACAACTGGAAGGTCATGGCTGATGAACAACATGGTAAGGCCAAGATGTTCCTGCAAATCCTTAAGAATATTGAGGATTTGCGCCTGAATGGACACGTCCAAGGCACTGGTGGGTTCATCGCAGATCAGGAAACGTGGCTGAGTCGCCAAGGCGCGGGCAATCGAGATTCGCTGCCGTTGCCCACCGGAGAACTCATGCGGATACTTGGCTGCTGCGGCGCGGGTCAGGCCGACACGATCCAGCAATTCATGCACCCGCCCGCTGATCTGATCCGGCGGCAAGATTTTGTGGTGCATCAGAGGCTCGGCCACGATGCTTTCCACTTTCATGCGCGGGTTCAGGCTCGAGAATGGATCCTGAAAAATCATCTGGATCTGTTTTCGATAGTTCGCCATTTCAACCTTCGACATCTCGGTGACGTCATCGCCATCAAAATGGATTTGGCCACCGTCAACCGGCAAAAGCGTGCCGATCATGCGCGCGACGGTGGATTTGCCCGATCCGCTTTCCCCGACCAGGCCAAAAACCTCACCGTCCTTGATGTCGAATGACACGTCATCAACGGCGGTGAAGTAGGTGCGCTGCGATGGCAGAATGGCGGATTTTTCGAGAAACTTCTTGGTGATGCCTTTGACCTCAACCAGCTTGCCGGATTTGGACGGCTCTGGTTTGTGCCAGTTGCGGGCGAGGTCTTCGATCTTGAACGTGGTTTCACGGCCGCCATAGCTGACCTGCGGGAAACGATGCAGTTTCACCTGCGGGCGCGGCACGGCAGAGATCAGCGACTTGGTATATTCATGTTCCGGGGCGCTGAGGACCTTGTCGGTCGGCCCGCTCTCGACAACCTCACCCGAATACATGACGGTGACCTGCTCGGTGGTGTCGGCGATCACACCCATGTCATGGGTAACAAGGATTACCCCAACTTGCGTTTCCGAGGCCAGCTCCTTGATCAGGTCCAATACCTGCGCCTGAATGGAGACGTCCAATGCTGTCGTCGGCTCATCAGCGACAATGACCGAGGGTTCGGAACATAGGGCAAGCGCGATCACAACTCGCTGGCGCATGCCGCCCGAGAACTGGTGCGGATACTGGTCGAACCTCGTCTTTGGGTCCGGGATGGATACCCGGTCCAGCAGGGCGAGCGCGCGTTCCTTTGCCTCAGCGGCAGAGACCTTGAGGTGCAGCTGAATGGTTTCGACCAACTGCTCGCCAATGGTGAACAACGGGTTCAGCGAGGTCAGGGGATCTTGAAAGATCATTCCGATCTCGCGGCCGCGAATGGCGCGCTTTTCCTCGGCGCCGAGGTTGTCGATGCGGCGTCCCTTGAGCCATATCTCCCCGGATGCGATGCGCGCGGGATCATCCAATAGGCCGATAACGGCATTGCCGGTCATCGACTTGCCCGCGCCACTTTCGCCGACAACACCGCGAATTTCGCCGGGGTGGATGTCATAACTGACATTCTGCACGGGTTTGAACAGCCCGTGGCGGGTGGGGATTTCGACCGTCAGGTTACGAATGGACAATACGGGTTCGGTCATTTCAGCCTCGGGTTCAATACATCACGCAGCCAGTCACCCAGCATGTTCACACTCAGTGCTAGGGCCAGCAGGGTGCAGGCCGGGAAGAACAGGATCCACCATTCGCCGGAAAACAGGTAGCCTTGGCCGATACGGATCAGGGTACCCAAAGAGGGCTGCGTCGGCGGCGCACCCACGCCGAGGAAACTGAGCGTGGCTTCGGCGATGATCGCCAGCGCCAGTGAAATGGTGGCAATCACCAGCACAGGCGACAGGATATTGGGCAGAATGTGGCGCACCATAATGGCCGAAGGGCGCCGCCCGATCAGCCGGGCCGCTGACACATAGTCCTTGTTCTTTTCCACCAATGTCGCGCCGCGTACAACGCGGGCAAACTGCACCCAGTCACTCAGGCCAATAGCAAGGATCAGTACCCATATCGCCATTTGGTCCCGGTGTTCGATCGGAGTGATGCCCTTGGCAATACCAAAGATCAGCATCGCAACAAGGATGGAGGGAAAGGTCAGCTGCACGTCGGCGGTGCGCATGATGAAACTGTCGATCCAGCCTCCGAAGTATCCGGCCAAAAGACCGAGAAAAATGCCCAGCACCACCGCGAACAGCACGGCTGCAAAGCCCACGAACAGCGAAATCCGCATGCCGTAAAGGATGGTGGAAAACACATCCCGTCCCTGATCGTCGGTGCCCATCAGGAAGGTCTCGCCAGTAAAGGCATTCTGGGCCATCGGCGGTGTGAACCCGTTCATCAGGTTCAGCGACGTAGGATCGAACGGGTTGGTTGTCGCAATCAGAGGCGCGAATACGGCTGACAGGATCAAGAGAAGTGCCACGGCGGCCGACACCATCGCGACAGGCGAACGCTTAAAGGCGTAATAGAGATCGCTGTCCAGTGCGCGACGTAGTCTGGACGGGGTCACGGATTGCGGTTCGCTTTGCGCTGAGAGGGGTTGATCGGTCACTTGGCACTCACCCTTAAACGTGGATCGATGAAGGCATAGAGGATATCAACCAGCAGGTTGATGACGACGAACATCACCGAAATCATCATCAGGTATGCGGCCATGACCGGGATATCGACGAACTGGATTGCGTTGATGAACAAAAGCCCGAGGCCGGGCCACTGGAAAACAGTTTCGGTGATAATCGCAAAGGCGATGATGGCCCCCAACTGTAGGCCGATCACGGTGATGACCGGCACCATGGTGTTTTTCAGCGCATGGCGGTAATTGATAACCCGGTTGCTCAGGCCCCGTGCACGGGCAAAACGGATATAGTCCTGACGCAGAACTTCGAGCATCTCAGAGCGTACCAGCCGCATGATGAGGGTCATTTGATACAGCCCCAGCGTGATCGCTGGCAAGATCAGAGCTTTGAGGCCGGATTCGGTTAGAAAACCCGTGGTCCAGCCGCCGATCTTGGTGACCTCGCCGCGGCCAAAGCTGGGCAACCAGCCAAGCTCGACTGAAAACAGATAGATCAGTAGAATGCCGATCAAAAAAGTAGGCAGGGACACCCCAATCAGCGAGGCGGACATGATGAAATTGGCTGCAAACCCGTCGCGGCGAATGGCGGTAAACACTCCGAGCGCAATGCCCATGACCACGGCAAAGATCGCCGACAGAGCGGCGAGTTCAAGCGTGGCTGGAGCGCGTTCCATGATGATCTCGGAGACTTCGCGGCCCTGACGGTAGCTGACGCCGAAATTGCCTCTGACCGCTTCGTTGAGGAATTTGAAATACTGTACGGGAACCGGTCTATCGAGGCCCAACTGCGTGCGCAGACGCTCAACGTCTTCCATCGTGCGTTCCTGACCGAGCATGTTGTCAATCGGATCACCAACGAAAGTGAACATCGAAAACGCAATGGCGCCGGTAACGACCAGAACCAGAAATGACTGAAACACGCGTTTGAGGATGAATGGCAACATCGCAGAGGCTTTCTTATACCAATGGGCGCGGAGGCGCGTGGCAATTTATCGGGTCGCGGAAGGGATGCCTGCACAGGCGGAGGCATAACCCCACCCTGCAAAGAATGGGCCGCCGGCAACAGACAGGCGGCCCAGATTGGTTTAGTTCATAGTGAAGTATTTGACGCGCGGCTGATCTTCGGGATCAACCTCGATACCAACGCCTTCGCTCATGCCCCAGTTCAACACCTGGTGGTGAATCGGGATGTAGAGTTGTTCGTCCTGAACTACGCGCCAGATGGCGGCGATATCCGCGTTACGGGCGTCCAGATCGGTGTTGGAGGCCAGCGATTTGATCTTGGCGTTGATGTCGGCATTGTTAAAGCCGGTTCCGTTCCAAGTTCCGATGTCGCTTTCACGACCGTGCACGAGGAAGTTGAAAATGTACTCCGAATCGTACGTCGGAACACCCCAACCCAGCATGTAGAAGTCAGTCTTGCTGTCGGTGATCTTGGGGAAGTGCTGAGCCTTTGGAATGGCATCCAGGTTCACTGTGATGCCGATCTGACCCAGCATGCCAACGGCGGCCTGACAGATCGCTTCGTCATTGATGTAGCGGTCATTCGGGCAATCCAGACGGATCGAGAAACCGTCGCCGTAACCGGCTTCGGCCATCAGCGCCTTGGCGCCTTCCATGTCGGTGGAGCTTTCACCGTCCATCGCGGCGGTCCAGCCGTTCACGAAAGGCGGAGCGATCATGCCCGCGGGCTGGGACTGGCCACGCATCACGACCTGACGAATGGCGTCGCGGTTGATGGCCATGGACATCGCCTTGCGCACGCGCACGTCTGCCAGCGGGTTCTTGCCTTCGACGTTATCAGCCTCAAGGTCATCCGCGCCCTGGTTCATGCCAAAGAAGATCACGCGGTTTTGCGGGGCCTGTTTGACCACCAGGCCATCGGCGCTGTCCACGCGGGCCAAATCCTGTACCGGCATATCCTGGAGGAAGTTGATCTCACCCGACAGAAGTGCAGCAACGCGGGTCGCGGCGTTCTGGATTGGTGTATAAACGATTTCGCTAACTTCCATCGGGAAATCGTTGCGGCCCCAGTAATCTTCGTTGCGCGACATGACGGTTTTCACGTCTGGTTCGCGGCTGACCAGCCTGTAGGCGCCGGTGCCGTTCACATTGGTGGTCGCGAAGGTGATCTCGCCACCTTCAAAATCCTGCACGTTGACCGTGTTGTTCGCCTCGGTCCAGCCCTTGTCCATCATGAAAAGGTTGGTCAGGTTCGACGGCAGGATCGGGTTTGGACCGTCGGTTTCGATTTCAACCGTGTGGTCGCCGACTGCGCGCACTGCGGTGATAGAACCGATCAGTTCCTTCATATCCGAGTTTGGCTGTTTCGCACGTTCAAAGCTGAACACCACGTCTTCTGCGGTGAAGTCCGCTCCGTCGTGGAATTTAACGCCCTGGCGCAGGTTGAATACCCAGACGTTGGGGTTGTCAGCCTTGGGGGCCCAGTCTGTTGCCAGCGTTGGCACGAACGCCCCACTGGTGTCGCGGATAATCAGCGGCTCATACATCTGGTGACGCATGGTGTGGCTGGGACCTTCGTTTTGTGAGTGCGGATCCAATGTCAGAGCGTCACCCGCGCGTGCCCATTTAAGGGTTTCCGCGTTGACCACGGCCGTTGACGACAAAAGCGCCGCAACCGCCAGGATTGTTGATGTTTTTTTCATGGTTTCCTCGCTGTTAGTAAGTGTTTTCCACAAGCAGTTTTTTGTTTCTCCTGATCGAAAACTCGTCAGAAATGCTTCTTTGATACTCTGGGTCGCTTGTTTTTTTTTGAACAAGAACGCCTCATCTCAGTGAATGTCGCATGTGTTTTAGGCTTGCAGGTGCTGCTCCGCCAAAGCCTGACGTTGCGCAGGCAGGACACTATGAAAATTAGTTGAGGTATACAATAATAATTTTTCTACCCTATAGGTGGTGGACTTTCGTCGGTTTCTTTCGAGAGGCCTAAAAAGAAGTCGAGATCGAGACGTACGAGGCGTTGTGCGAGCGGTTCCATTCGCCAACACACCCTCTTTCCCGCTAAAGCGCCCGATTAAAAACCTGAATCGCGAAGGATTCCCATAAGCGCTGATTTGTGATTCACCCTGTTTGGGAGGATGGATCATGTCAGCACCGATGCCGTATGCGCTTCGAGCGCGGTTTCAGGAACTGGTTGAAGGAGGGTTGAGCGGGCGCGCCGCGGCGTTGCGCCTGAAGCTCTCGCCTGCCACCGGGGCGCGGTGGGGTCTTGCGATCCGGCGCACGGGACAGGCCAGAGCTGCGCCTCAGGGACGCCCGCGCGGCAAGGGCAAGCTTGATCCGCATCGCTCATTTCTGATCGAATTGATTGATCAGGACGGCGATATGACCATGCCCGAACTGGCAGGTGCGCTGGCGGATGCGACCGGAGTTCAGGCGCACCCGGATGCGATTGGCCGGGTCCTGCGCAAGCTTGGCTTCACTTATAAAAAAAGACGCTGGTCGCGACCGAGCGACGCCGTGCAAAGGTAAGGAAGCAGCGCGAGGATTGGGTCAGATACCGCCTGCCAGCGGTCGCAGCCCGGCCGGAACGTGTTGTCTTCATTGACGAAACCTCTGTCAAAACGAACCTGACCCGCCAACGTGGGTGGTCACAACGGGGCGCGCGGCTGGTGATGGGTGCGCCCTTTGAGTTTTGAGGAACGCAGACCTTTATCGCAGGCCTCGGCGCTGACGCGCTGATTGCACCTTGGGTCATCAAGGGCGCGATGGATGGCGAAGCTTTTGCTGCTTACATTGAACAGGTGCTGATACCAGAACTGGAACCGGGCACCGTCGTCATCCTGGACAACCTGGCCACGCACAAGAATGCCGCAGCCGCCAAAGCCATGCGTGAAACTGGGTGTTGGGTCTTGTTCCTGCCGCCATACAGCCCCGACTTGAACCCGATCGAGATGGCGTTCTCGAAGCTGAAAGCTTACCTGCGAAGGGTCGGCGTGCGAACCTACACGGACATGTTGCACGCTCTCACAGAAATCTGCGACCTCTATAAGCCAGAAGAATGCTGGAACTACTTCAAGGCTGCCGGGTATGTCTCAGGTTAAAGGTCGGATGCTTTAGGGCAGATCAAAACTCATGGTGAACCGCACTGCAGCACTGACCGAGCCGTGCGGTCTTTGCGAAAAATAGGGACAGTGATCTTGTCCATTTAGGGAAGGTTTCGAGTTGGCTGGCAGTGCCTTTCAAAAAAATCAACTCGATTGAGCGTCGCAAGTATTTAGTTGTTCGTGGATATGCTTGCGCATCCTGTTGGCAACCGCAGACCAGTCATAGCGGTCCTCGGCGAGCTGTCTGCCGGCGTTTCCCATGTCCGCCCGCATTGTTTGATCGTTCAAAATCGTGTCCAATCGGTTGGCTAGCGCGTCGACATCGCCAGGCTGGATCAGAAAACCGTTAAGACTGTCTATGACCATATCCGGAACCGCGCCGACGCGGGTGGCGAGGATGGGCAGCGATTGCCACATCGCCTCAACGAAAACGATGCCAAAGGGCTCGACGCGGGTAGGCAGGCAGAAGACAGATGCCTCTTCGTACCATTTCGGCATTTCCTCCAAGGGCACACGCCCAACAACTTTGCATTGCGGCGTTTGCCCAATGTCAGGTGAACACCCAACAATGGTAAGGCTAGCATCAGGGTGGCGCGGTAGTATCTTTTGAAACGCTGCCAGCAAGGTTGGTCCACCTTTTCGAATCCAGTCCACGCCAGCGAAAAGAATGTTCTTCTGACTATACCGGTCAGGGGTAGGCATTGGCGTGGTCGGGGCCGCTGCATTGCTGCCTGCGTACACACATCGGATCTTGTCCGCCCCGCATTGGTATTGGTCCTCAAGCGAGGCGCTCACATTGGAACTGCGTGTGAACACTGTTGTCGCGTTTTGGTAGATAGTTTTTTCACAGTCGATCCAGCCCTTGCTATAGAGCGCCGAAGGGTCGAAGTCTTCGAAGTTAAGGTTCTCCAGATGGGTGTGGTCCGTGTAGATAAAGTGCGGCACTCCCTTCACACTGGCGTCAAACAGAGACTGCATCTGAAACGTGAAGGCATATTGCTCCGGGTCAATCAGCTTTCCGGCTTGCTGTTTGATCCAGTCAAAAACCCAAGGTGTTCGAAAGGCGGCGTACTTGAATTTCTTGTGCCCTCTCAGCAAATCGGGGGCGTACGTTACTCCGGCAACTCCGGCTGCAGTGAGCATCGCCAGCGGTGCATTTTTTAAAAGAGGCAGAATGTAGAACTCGTCAATTTGAGAGTCGGGATACGCTGCCTTCAACGCTTCCAGCGTCTTTTGGTTGGCAGGAGGTGCTGGTGGGGATGGCGTAAGGGAAAAAAAAGCAATTTTGCGCAACGATCCACCTGTTCGCACTGGGGTTTGCTAATGCTGCGCAGACAATAGAGAATTTTCAAGCTGAAACGTGAAAGGGCAATCGTGATTTACAAAGGCTGGAAATCCGACGATACTTTTCCGTCAAGGGGCGAGACAGCATAGACAGGATATGTCTCTGCTGTACTAAACGAGGTTTTCAAGGTTTGATCCAGTGGCGCTCGATTTCAATCTCCGAAGCACGTGGAAAAATTTTGAAATCCAGCGGTTGGTTGCTCGCACGTCAGGCGATCAACATGCTCAACACGTTGGTTCTTGGAATCCTGATCGCCCGACACTTGGGGCCAGAGGAATTTGGTGTTCTGAGCTACGCGACCTCGCTTGTGGCTGTACTCGCTCCTCTGACGACCCTCGGGTTGAGAAACCTGTCTTTGCGCGAGTACACACAGAAGCCTGAGGAAGCGGACCGCATTCTGGGAACAGTCGCGGTTATGCGAATGTGTGGGGCACTGCTGGCTGTTGCCGCCGCATATTACGTCGCGACCCGCTTTCCTATCGAGCACGAGAATATCGCCATGCTTTGTGTGATCCTCGCCGGAGCCGTTCTGTTCCGGACGTTCGACACTATACAAGAACACTTTATCGCGGATCAGAATCCTCGGCCGTTTGTGGTCTATTCAGTGATAATCCTTTTGGCCTTTTCGGTGATAAAGATTGCGCTCATTGTGGGGGATGGTTCCGTAAACGCCTTCATCATGACCAATGCAGCACAGACAGCTGCCCAAGGTGTGGGCATTGCTGTTGCTTACCGCCGCAATCGTGGGTCTTTTCCCGGGTTCAAATTCGAATGGAGCCGGATGAAACTCTATGCACGGCAGGGCTTTCCACTCATGCTGGGTGCGATGTCTGCTGTTATCTACCTTAAGATCGACATTCTGTTTCTTTCAAACATGGCGGGAAAAGAAGTCACGGGTCTTTACAGTGTAGCGGCGCGACTTTCAGAGGCCTGGTATGCATTGCCTGCTACCCTTGCGCTGGCAGCGTTTCCCAGAATGGTTCAGCTCCGGGCTGAGTCACCGCGACGGTACAGGCGCCGTATGCAGGATGCTTTGGATCTTTTTGCGGCATTCGGCACATTGGTGGCGATCACTTCAATATTCTGGGCCGAACCGTTGATAGCTCTTTTGTTCGGAGCACCATATGTTGGGTCGGTCCTTGTATTGCAGATCTATGTTTGGGTCGGCATCGTATTCGCAACACGATCGCTGCTGCACAAATGGTTGTTGGCTGAGGGCTTTTTCTGGGGGTCCGCAATGATCAACATGACCGGTGCAGTCACCAACATAGTTCTGAACCTGCTCTTGATTCCGCGCTACGGAGCCGAGGGGGCGGCGGTTGCGACAGTTTTGTCCTACACACTCGCCCCACTATTGCTGGCGCCTCTGGTACCCGGTTTACGCCCAGTTGCAGCTATGCAATTGAAGGCGATAGCCTGGCCGCGGAGAGTTTTCTGGCCTGAGGGTCGCACAGGTGCGGGAACGGGCTGACAAGGAGTTTTGGGATGGCGATCAGTAAACGAAAGGCACTGGCGAGGGCAATTACGCCTTTTCGGGCTATCTTTGGACAGGGGTTTCGCAACTGGACAACCCGAATGTTAAACCGCAAGGGAAAACTGTATGTTCCCAGACATCTGGGTGTTGCTGGTTTCTTTCGGGCTCTGAGCGATGCCGATGCGGATCATGTTGTTTTGAGGTGGTTCGAGGATCTGCCACATGTTGATCGCGGCCACGATCTGGACATTCTCGTTTCAGACCGCTCGATAGATACTGTGCGCAACCTATTGTCGGAGTGGCCAGATGGCCAGATTATCGATTTCTACTCTGAGACTGGATTGCGTGGCACTGGGTACAAGCCGAATTCAATCCATAATGTTCCGGCTTTTGCGCCCCGCATCGCAAGAGAGATTCTTGTATCCGCACAGCCACAGGACGGGGGATGGTCGATACCGGACGCACGCACACATTTCCTGGGACTTGCCTATCACGCCGTTTATCTCAAGGGATATGCATCGGGCCTTCCGCCCGACGAAAACTCGCCACCGCGCCGGGAAGGGTCACGTGATTACGCATCCGTGCTCACCGAGTTAGGCCAGCGCGCAGGCTTTGAGCTGGCCCAGCCGGTGACACTCGCCAGTCTGGACGCATTCTTGCGCTCTGAAGGATGGTATCCGGATGATGCGCATTTGAAGGCTCTCGCTCCAACCAATTCATGGATAGAAGTTCTGTCGTGAAGGAGCTCCTGGTCATCCTGCTTGCCAAGACCGACCTGCCGCGAATGCGTGCGCAAGTTGAGATGTCATTGCGCGATAGAGGGTTTGAAGTTTTTACGGAAAAGCCATTCAAACATCTTTCGTCAGTGCATTTACCTGATGGCTTTGCGACGGGTGGTGCCGCCATCATTGCGTTTAACCCGTTAATGCTTGGGAAGCAGCGTCGGGATAAGTCAACTTTCCCTGATCTGGAAATCGAAAAGGCGGCCCATTTGTTGGCTGTCTCAGTCGGAGGCGCCAAAGAAACATTGCGCGTGGCGACGGACACGATGCAGGCCGAAGCGCTTGCCAGACATCTACTCACTACGCACGAAATTAAGGAGTTAGAAGACCGCATTCTACAAAGCCAACGCGAACTGGAAACACCAGAGCCCGTCCTTGCTGACTTGAGCCGGTTCAAGTACCGGGCCAAAGTTGAGTTGATCGAGTGGAATGGAAAGCCCGCCGTGAAAAAGACGTTCAGGCCCTCGGCATTGGACGCAATGGAGCGCGAACTGGCCTTTTTCGAGGATATGTCGCCAATCAGCGATGTGCCGGCCAAAATTGTTTCAAGGACCGGCAATGCATTGATTTATGAGTTCATCGATAATGGTTTGCGGTCGCGGCGGTTGTTTGGATTTCGTTTGCCGATACCCTTGCGTTTGAAGGCGGTAAGGGAGCTGGCAGAATTTGTTCACCTTGTCGCTGACCGAGGATGGGACCCATTGGACCTCACTCCAGGGAACAATGTTTTAATCGAAAAGAACACGGGCCGTTTGCGTGCGATTGATTTTGAATTTGCTCACCATTGGGACGATCCGGTCCCTGCTCATCTAGCCTACTTTCTTGCTGGTGTGCCTGCCGAAGCTACCGTGGCGCGCCCGTTGAACAATGATATGGAGCGAGACCCCTACCCCTCAAAATGGCGTCCATACACGGGGTTGAGCAAGACCAGCTTTTTGAATGATCCCATCTGGTTGCAAGCGTCAAAAAGGGTATTTGTTCATCCGGTATGGTTGATAGTCCACGCGCTGCGATCACTGCTCAAAAGACGCCGTTCAACGTCTGGACGCGATGCTGATCTGCTGCAGATAGCGTTGAGTAAATGAACGACGATTTAGCTAACGGCGCAGCAGAGATTTTGCTCGGGAGCGGGTTCTGCGGTAGGTTTTCTTACAAAAATCGGCAAAACGCTCTACAACTCTGACGGACGGCGAAATCACTATTCGGAACATGGCGATGGTTGCTGTGTGCCCATTTACTACAATGATCTTGGGCACGCCGAGTTGCTTCGTCCACTGTGTATTGTACGACTGTTGAAGGGCTTGCCGGTGGAGCGACGACGGTGTCGTGCCAATTATCTGTTCCGATTCAGAGGTCTCCAGCTTGTCAAATCCTACGATCATAGAGCCTGCATGCTCTGAAGATAGGCAGATGTCGCATTCGGGATTCCAAGCAACGGGGGCAAATCCCGCGCTCTTGACGGCTTTCAATACCTTGCGCAGTCTGAGAATTGTAGCAAGCCGGGGTAGTTCGGTCGCAGATCCAAGCGGTTCCATCGATATGTCTGATACCGCTAAGTCCAGATAGCCGTCTTGCTGGTCTATAACAGCTGGGATTTCCGGCCAGTCGTCTGAAAGCGCCTCATGCAGCCTTGCAACATTGTCGAGACACTCGGCGAACTGCGGGCGAAAAACCTTTCGCAGGCGAACTTCCCCCTGCTCTTCAACCCAGAAGCTTGCGGAAATAGGGGTGGTATTCCATAACAACCTACCGTCGCCAATCAGTTCCGAAGCTCTTCCACTGCTGGAGAAGAATTCATCCGAAAGGGATTTGAACTCATTTTTGGGAAGGACCATTTCCGCCAAATGCAGGGCCTCTGCGGAATTGTCGGAGGAATGCAGTGGGTTGAAATGTTGCGACGAAGGTAAAGTGGACAGTACATTGTCTCGTGCAAAATTCTTGGTTGACAGGCTCGTTTCATTGTCGAGAAACGGGTGCTGACCCAATAGCGAACGGGCCGGTTTGACCGGAAATACATCCACTGCAAAAATCAGGTGAACCGGAGGGCCTCCGCTGACCGGAAATGGGCCTGCCCCCCAGTTTCCGCCGCGGGTTGAATCCCGTAGCTTTCGGGCAATTTCGCCCTCAAGCGGCGTTGAGAAAAGGATTTTGTATCCCTTTGCCTCAATGGAGTTGCGGATCGTCTCAAAAAAGCCAAGTTCAATGGCATGTTTCCGGCAAAAAAAGACAGCCAGCCCAGGGGGGACGTCCCTGTATTGTGTCAGGCTGGGCAAAAGCTCTTCTGCAATCCAGGGGTCGGTCAGACCAAGCCTTTCCAACATGTCGACTGGAGGCTGCCACCCGATAGATGCAAGGTACCGATCCTGAGACGTTCGGTCTGTGCCAAGCGACGGTACCAAGCCGACGTTATCATCGGAATTGGTGATTTCACGTTCATCGCAACTTTCCACAGAAAGCCCAACAAGGCGGGCGACTGAGCCGAAATAGGTTTTGACGTATATTGCGAGCTGGTGCCGCATCAACGCATTTACCCCACCATTGTCACCTGCGTGTTTCAAAAGCTCTTGGGCGATCCTGACCGGTAGCACTGCCATTGAAATCGCGTGATATCTGGGATCTTCAAGCCGGAAAGAACCACCTTTCCTGCCGCTGGACGTCAAAAAATGAACCTTGGACGCGCCACTTTTTCGAGCAACAAGTTTTGCGGCCTCGGCGTCGTCGTCATCAACAAGAATGGCAACGTGATCACGACCGTTCAAAATAACCGCTCCGAAGGTAACCGAGGCGATTCCAGAGGCAGCCAGTTTATCTTCTAAGTACGTGAGAAAAGCGGGCATCTCGTCATCAATCGGCAGTTTACGAGTCATTTACCAGCTTTCTTGCGTCTAATTCGGGCTTTGGCATCAGGTTCATCTAGGCCCAGAACCAACTAGCACACGCACGTAGTCGTCAACAACCGAGCGGGTAGAAAAGCTTTTAGCGCGCGTCAATGATTTGTGTTCGAATTCTGTTCTTTTTGGCTGGTCATCCAAGTCGTCCATCGCCGCAGTAATGGCTTGAATGTCGTCAACCGGAAAAAGGATCCCCCATCGTGCCTGCGTCATCTCACCTATTTCGCCAGCCCTGGTTTGAGCGAGGATTTCTGCTGGTCCTGCATGACAATCGGAGACTGCGATGGGACGGCTCAGTGCCATCGCCTCAAGTAATGCATTGGGAAAGCCTTCACTTCTGGAGGCGGACACATAGGCTGTGGCTCGACCCACGATGGCGTGCGGATTGTCGACATAGCCGGGCATTACAATACGATCTGAGATGCCAAGTTGATTTGCCAGAGCCACAAGCTTCGCCCGATCTGGGCCTTCTCCCAACATGACAAGATAGCGCTTCTTGTTTTTGTGTGCTGCAAAGGCTCGTAGCAGTGCTTCACAACCTTTGTTGGGGACAAGGCGGCCAACGCTCACAAAAAAATCCTTTGGCAGCTGAATTTCTGGCTCCAGTGCTGCCTTCTGTTGCAACTCGGTGAGGTCGACCGGGTTATGAATGGTCACGAGCTTGCTTTCCAAGACGTTGTATTTGTGGCCGAGTTCGTCGGCAACGCCCTGTGATACCGCAACAACGGCGTCTGCTCTCGGATACAACATCCCAACGATGCCGCGTTGAAGACGCGCGCGGAAACCAGTGCCAAGATGGCTGGTTGTGTGGACGCGCTCGCTTATGACGCATCGGAAGGAATGAGTGCGTCGCGCAAGCACGGCCGCACAGTTGGCTCTTGTCAGGAAGCTGAGGACATAATCTGGTTTGACACGTTGGAAGAGTTTTCGGGTCTCAAAGACGCTTGTTATCAGTGATCCCTTGCAATCAAGGCGGTGCAACACAACATCCGCTGGCGGGGCATAAGCATCAGGCAGGCTGTCCAGAAGAGCCAAGTGTACTTCACAGTTCGCGAACCTTGTTGAGAATTCTGCCGCAAGCCGCGCCATTACTTTCTCGGCGCCCCCCCCTTCGAGAGAGTTGATCAGAAGCATTATCCGTTTTTTCAAATCAAGACATCCCTTTGGTGTTCGCAGCCGAGTTGTCCTGGGACAAAAGAGTTTCTCCCGCCGGGGCTAATTCTTCAAATTCATTAAGCGTGAGTTGGGCGATCCTGGCCCAATCAAAAACTGTGGGATCAAAGTTTCGCACGACATAGTTTTCATAGTTAGCCGCAAGCTTTTCACTCAAATCGGAGATGGAACCGGTCTTGAAATAGTGGTGTTCCGGGAGTCCGATATCGAGGTTCGGCCTGATATCGCTCAGCAACATGGGGGCTTCCGAGAAGAGTGCTTCGAGGGCCGCGATCGACAACCCCTCGTGATAGGATGGAAGAACGAACAACGCAGCTTGTTGGTTAAGCGCCATGACAGTGTCTCTTGGCAGGCGTCCGGCGAAGATGATGCTTTGATTGGCCCTGGCAGTTAGTTGCTGAGTGTAATCGCTTTCATGGTCGGCAGCGCCAACGACCAGCAATTTGAGAGGCACGTGTTCTTTGGAGAGCTCCGAGCGTTCAAAGGCCTCGACAAGATCGTCCTGCGCCTTTTCCGGTACAAGCCGTCCGACAGTGATAATGTACTGCCCAGATGTGAGACCTAGCTTTTCCAAAACAGAATCAACATTTTCTATCTGCCGCGGTGGAGTAATCCCGTTCGGAATATGGGTGATCCGGTCCGCTTTTTGTGGAAAGCGCTCTCGAAGAGACTCGGCTGTGGACATGGAAACTGTAATAACGCGGTTGGCAAATGTGACGGCAAGTACTTCGCCGACGCGCAGCATTGCTTTTGCCAACCGTCCCCATTTTTGTCGCTTATAGTCCTCGCCGTGGTGTGTAAAAAGCAGCTTTAATCCAAACAGGCGGAACAACGGTGCAGCGAGACCGGGTCCAATTCCATGCAAATGTACGCAATCTGCGCGCAACACAAAACGCGCATAGAATGCGGCAACAAATGTATGGGCAATTGTTTCGAGACGACTGTGACGCGGTGACCAAAGCGGGATTTGCCTGATACCATCGTGGTTTTTGGATTGCGTTACGTACGGACGTCGCGCCAGAACGGTTACTGTCAAGTTTTTGTTGCCCGCTTGGGAAACCATTCTTGGTAACAAAACAGCGCAATGGGTTTCGATACCGCCCATGACGTCTGGAACACCTCTCAGTCCGATGACGGCAATGTGCAAACCCAATACTCCCCTTTTCTCCTTAGCAGGCATTAAGCCACGGGCCTTCACAACCGTGGTGCTTGTGACGCGGTGGTTATGCATACATACTAAATACTGATGGGACACGCAGAGAAAGCGCTATGTTGGTTTTTCACTCTGACGCTGACACTTGGGCTGAACTAAAAAAACGAAAGCCCGTCGAGCCAGAAAAGGTGAACCAGAATACTGATGGCCGATCCTCATGAACCATTGTGTTTTCCGGTCATACTTTGTGAAATCCAGGCAATAATACATGCAGTGAGAATTGTCAGAGGAGCCAGATGGCTGAGCTAAAGATCAGTGTCGTCGTTCCAACTTGTGATCGCCACGAGTTGTTGCAGCAAGCCGTGCGAAGTGCATTGGAGCAAACCGTCGAAGTTTCTGAAGTCATTGTTGTTGACGATGCGTCTGGCCACGACCCGGAAGCGGTCCTGAAGAAGTTCGGTCCGAAGGTTAGGCTGGAGCGACTCGAGGAGAAAGGTGGCGCAAACGTTGCCCGCAACCGCGGCATTGAGATGGCCTTGGGCAATCTGATTGCGTTTCTTGATGACGACGACGTGTGGCTTACAAACAAGCTGGAGCTTCAAATCGCTGCCATGGGCGACAGCTACGAGGCATGTCTTTGTACAAGCCGTGAGGCATCTGGGGCGCCAAGGCCACCGAAGGGTTGGCAAGAAGTGCGGGAAGAACACTTAAAGTACCGCACGCCATGCGGGACCAGCGGCCTCCTTGCAACCAGTGAGGTTCTCAAGTCAGAGAAGTTTGATCCAGCCATTCCTCGTGGGCAGGACTGGGATTTGTTTGTCAGGCTGGTGCAGCGTCAGCCGATCGCCTTTGTGGATCAGCCGCTTTACATTAGGCAAACCGGGCACGACCGCATAACAACGCTAGCGCGGGATAAGACGCCGGAGGAACTGCTTACTCGGGCCGCTGCGGTCGTCAAGCACCGCGCTTGGTTGGGTGAAGAGGCCTATCGGCAGCGGATTGCTGGAAACCTGTTGGCGTTCATAACACATCGAAGCGGTAAAATGCGCTATCTTCAAGCGTCACTCAAACACGCAGGGCTTCGGGCGACTGTTAACCACTTTGCCAAAACTGTCAGGAAAAAATCAGAGCAAAGAGGAACGGCATCGAAGTCACGGCAGCCCTGAAAATGCTCAACAATTCTTCAAAACCCACAATGAACAGCGGTAAAGACAAAGTCGCTGGTGACGACGATCAAAAACAAATCCCCGCAAACCGTTGCAAGGGCAGATTCTGCGCGCGCCAGGAGTTTTGGGTCGTTTGTTTTTCTTTTGCTCTTTCCCTTCCCTTTTTGTGGTTTGGGCTGCCCGCACAAGGACAGGAGCGAGACAGCGAGCTTCCCGTAGTTGGGGCAACCTGTGAAGACTCTCTGGCAGCCGGGTGGATACAAAAAAATCTGGCGGAAGTTCCGATTTTGTCAGGGGAGTTTGAGGGGCGTGTCGAGGTTGAGGCGCCCATGGTGTTAGATGGGGTAATGGTTTCTGAGGCGCGCTATGCGCTGTCGGTTCGCGATCAAAAACTGCCATTCGATCCTCGGGCTGCGTTACTGAATGTCCATGTTTCCGATCTTCGTTCAAAAACCAAGTTTGGAGGGGGAATCAAAACGCATAAAGCCAGTCCAAATATGGAATTGTTTCTCGTCAACGTAACAATTGACCCGAATTGGCCGCATTGGATCTCATACGCGAACACAAACTATGACGGGCTTGTTCTGGATGGGGCCGAGGCGATTTATGCGCAAAACTTAACCATTATGAACTGGAACGCAGACGCCGCAATCGACAACAAGGCGCGCATGTCGCAGCTGGTTGATCTCACAATCTCAGGCCCAGGGTACCGACCGATAAGATATTGGCGCCCCGGTCCTCATTATCTCGTCAATGCAAGTATTCGGCGAGAAGGAGAAGGCATTCTTTTCTGGTTCAAGGAGTGTGAGGGGACCACAGTTTTTGTTCATAACTCTGTTTTTAATGGCGAACCACAAGTGCCCAACGACATGATTGACTGTGAGCAGGGGAGCAGTCCAAACATCGTTTACCTGCCTGAAGACCCAAGAATTAAAGGGGAAATGCACCCAATGTTCCAGGTCTGTGCCAAAGAGTAGCACGGGTTTTCAGATCAGTCCGCGCATTTTGCGCGCGAAATGCCAACTACAGTTGAAAAGCCCAATGAAAGCCTTGAAGCTCAGCAGGCTACTGCCACATAGATCTGCGGTCGAGGCCGCTGTTGCTCGGAGTGAGGGGCGGCTTCGTCACATGAAGATGTGTGTTTATCGGGTCTGTCCGTCTCACGGATCAGAGGATTGTACAGGGGTGGTTTTCGCAGGAATTTTTTACCCAAAAGCTCAAATAGGAGTGCCAAAGGGTTGAGGATTTTGGCACAATTTTTCGCGAAATTGTAAATTAGGCCTGCCAGTTTACGTCGGAAGCAGGTAAGTTGCGTCTCGGGTGGGTGCTGAATGTCTATTGAGGGTTGAGAATAGTTTCCTATGGAGCGATCGGGAACACCTGCTTACACATCAAACGACCAACAAACTTCGACCGCTGGACAAATGCATGACGAGGGTTCCACTTTGTGGAGCGTCGCCTGGCAATCCCGGTGGGCCTTGGTTGTTGGAAGTATTCTTGCAGCCGCGATAACCTTTGTCGCGCTCTTGTACGTAACACCCATCTATCGGGCCAAGACACATGTATTGTTGGGCGGTAGCGGGATGGTCATTGAGATGCCGACCTCCGTACAACAACGTCCAGTCAACGCGGCACTTTCGGAAAGCGCCGTGATTGTCATGAAGTCAAATGACGTCTTGAGGGCAGTTGTCGAGGACCTGGAGTTGAACAAGCGCGCGGAATTCAACCCAGCTCTGCGCGACAAGGGGATCTCGGATCGCGCAAAAAACTGGCTCTCAGGAATTGCTGCAACTGTTAGGGGGAAGGCAGACCAGCTCGAGTCTGAAATGGCTGACCCATTGCGACCCAGCGACCCACTTGCTGGCACAGTAAGAGGGCTTCGCTCAAAGGTGACCTCCAAGGTTCTTGGGGAATCATTTGTTATTGAGGTCGCGGCTCAGTCCAGCGACCCGCGGCTGGCTGCGATGATAAGTGATAAAATCGCTCAAGAGTATCTTGAAAAGCAGCTTGAGCAGAACGCGCGGGCTGGCGGGAAGGCGACAGTATGGCTGGAGGAAAGGGTTTCAGAACTCCGGGCTGATGTCGCCGCAGCAGAATTAAAAGTAGCTGAATTTCGAACTAACACTTTGAATTCTGGCGAACAAATGACCCAAGATTTGGAACCTCGGATTGAAGAGCTGAATGCTCATTTGGCCCGTCTCACGACAGAGGCATCTGACCTGAAGGCTCGGACAGACGAGATTCGGGAGCTGTTTGAAACCTCAAACTACATCGCATTAACCGAAATCCTTAACCTTGCCGTTGTATCCGAGCTAATTGGGGAACTAAGTGAAGAGGAAGCACGAGTCGCTGACCTGAAAGCGCGCTACGACGATCATCCCGGGGTTGCCAAAGCGATCGAGGAACGCAATCTGGTCGCCAGGCAACTGGACGAACAGATTGAGCGAGCTCTTTCAGGGTTGGATATTCGCAGCGAGATCATTGCTGAACAACGCGAGACTCTTAGAGCCGAATTGCAATCGGCACGTCGTGCGCTTGCCGACTCGCGGCAAAAGGAGCTTTTGTTTCACGAACTTGAAAGAGAGGCTGAAGCGTCTCGTGATGTGTACAACCGGTTCTTGCTTCAACTGAAGGAAGTACGGGAACAGAGCCTGCTCCAGGCGCCCGAAGCCTCTATCGTGTCATATGCCGAAGTTCCGGTACATCCAGTTGCACCGCAGAAAAAGAAGATGGCAGCTGTCGCGGGTGTTGGCGGCGGCTTGTTTGTTTTAGCACTGATCGTTTTGACAGGTGGGTCCGTTGGGCGCGTTAGAACTCCGCTTGCGGTCTCTGCCCAAACCGGTGTGTCATCAGTCATACAAATCCCCTATGTGCGTGGCGCGAAATCGCCGATCGAGCTTCTTAACAAGGCCCGTCAGCCTTCGGGTTCTGACTTGCTTCGGGCTGTAAACTGGCTCCGACTGCGGATATCGGGGCGTGAAACCAACGGTGTTCAGGTCATTATGATTACCTCAACTGCTCCGGGAGAAGGTAAATCGGCCCTTAGCCTGCTTTTGGCGGAGGCGTATGAGGCGGGGGGGTATGAGACGCTATTGGTTAACGCAGATCCGGCCCAAGGTGGCATTTCGGAACTGGAAGGAACGGAAGAGTTTCGCAAATCAAAATTTAGTTTTCTAGACTACTCTGAAGAGGCAGTGCATTCACTGGAAAGCAACGGTGGTCTAGAAAACGCTTTGAAGAAACGGCAACGAGAAATGAGGCGAACGGACGCGATCATTGTAGATGGGCCAGTCGCTTTATCGTCGCCCGAATTCATCGAATTCGGTCTGTTGGCTGATCATGTCATTATGGCATGTGAGTGGAACAAGACCGGCACCGAAGAATTGAAACATAGCATTGATCTCCTCAAGGCTGAGGGATTGAACGTCACTGCCGTAGCCATCAACAAAGTTCCAACCAAAGAGATGACTCCCGTTACGGTACCCTTGTCCACAACTCGACGGCCTTTGTCTTTGCCACCGCCGAACGCGACTTGACTGCTGAGTATTTCGGACCGGTTCCGTGTTACAAGCTGCCATATACCTGCTGATACCAGCCAGCCTTGCCCTTCTGTCCGTGCAACTTCGCAATTTCGGAACTGACAGGCTGTCAAAGCTTGCAATGATCATCATCTGGGGCCGGTTCGCTTTGTCGTCACTTGGCGAAGTGGGGGTCAAGACGAGTGTTGCTGGTTTTTCTCTGGTCGCTCTTGGGACGATCATTATGACTGCAGTCTGCATTCTGGCCATGCCAATGCGGATGTTTCGGGTTAGCTGGATACTGCCCTTTTACGCCATCATTGCTCTGGGTGCTTTGAGTGGTTTTCTGAACGGCCAATACGTCGAGCTTGTTTCGTTTGTGGTGACGTGGTGCTATTTTCTCGCCTGCGCCTTGTTGCTTTTCAGAGCGTACGGTTTGCATGATTTTCGAGTTGTCGTCGGATGCCTGCTTTCGGTTTTTTCCCTGCCATTGGCGGGGCAGGCCCTGTCCTTTGCGCTAAGGGCGCCAAAAGTGGGGCCAGACGGGTCATTCAGCTATATCGGGGTCTATGGACACGAGGCAGTGTTCGCTTTGGTTCTCATGGGTGCCCTGTTTCTCGTGGCGATCTATCCTTGGCAACGTCGGCGCGACGTGCTTGGAGTGTTGCTTCTTATGGTTGCGAGTTTCTTGATTGCAAATTATCGGACCATGATCATTGCCGCCCTGCCTTTGATCACTGTCATCGTCATTCAAGCCACACAGCCTAAGCGGCATGCGTTACGAAAATTTGCTGTGATCGCTCTCGTACTTCTGCTTGTGGCCCCCGAGGTGGTTCCAAGGTTGGTTGGTGATCGGTTTGACGAGATCGGTACATTAACCAGCAGCAGCTCAGAGCTGATCAAACCACCTGAAGAATACACCGCGCGTGAAAAGGACATTCTCTCTGCACGGTTATACATCTGGGCATCTCACCTTTACGGTACGACGCGCGCAAGTCCCGTTCAGCTATTGATTGGCCATGGGCCCGATGTGCGTGCGCCAGATTTGACTGTTCATGCCCATAACGAGTTTTTGAGAATTCTTTTTGAGTTCGGGTTCGTTGGCTTGTGTTTGTGGTTCGGTGTTTTCGCTTTTCAGGTTTCGCTTGTTCTGCGTGCACGTGAGTGTCCCGCAAGGCTACCCGTTTTAGCGGGATACGCCTCGGTTTTCCTTGGATCTCTGGGCACAGCGTTTTTTAATCGACCTGAAGGCATGATTTTCGTCGCATTGTTGTGTTCCGTGACGTGGTTCATTGCGAATCGCGACCGCGTGCAGGGCAATGGAACGCCGCAGCGGTGAACCTCGTCGTGTGAATCCCGTCAGGCAAAGTCACAAAAAAGACATTTTTCACACAACTTCTGCTTATTGAGGCGGATAACAATTTGTTTCTTTTTTTATGATAATTCAACAAGTTTAGAGCTCATTTACAGACAATGTGCCAGTTTCTAATCTGACTGTTTCCTCAAGCAATACAGTTGCACTTAGAAACAGTGAAAATCCTGATAAGTCATTATCTTCAATTTGTTTTTTCCAAACTTGGAATGGTCGAATTGCGGCGAAAGTGATACCAATTGTGACAGCAATATGGCGAAGATATGACGTGTTTGGGGGCTGACACGTCACAATTCACATTCATGGCGCCGTAGATTGCTCATTTCTTTGGGGGGAGTGACAACCATTGAGTTATCAAGACTGGGAGCGATCCGAATACGCAAGTAGGCCCCGGATCAAGCTGGCGTTGCCTTGGAATCAAGGATTTTACAACCGCCTGGGAAAACGAACGCTAGACATCTGTGTCGTGCTTTTCGTTGCACCATTTGTTTTACCGATTGTCGTCTTTTCGGCGCTCGTCATTGCGTTAGACGGAACCAATCCGTTTTATGTGCAGGAAAGGGTCGGTTTCGGTAACAAGGTTTTCAAGATGTGGAAGCTTCGAAGCATGGTTCCCAATTCCAAGAAGGTGCTGGAGGACCTTCTTGAGAATGACCCTAAATCCCGCCACGAATGGGGTGAGAACCAAAAGCTGAAACGCGACCCGCGCATTACTTGGTTTGGTCGTTTCATTCGAAAATTCTCGATCGATGAACTTCCTCAGTTTTGGAATGTGGCACGAGGTGACATGAGTGTTGTAGGTCCGCGTCCGATGATGCCGGAACAGCGCTGCTTGTATCCAGGTACGTCCTATTACCGACTGCGTCCGGGCATCACCGGGCTTTGGCAAGTGACTGACCGCAACAAGAGCACCTTTGCCGCGCGGTCCGAATTTGACCTCACTTATGCGAACTCAGTTTCAGCCAAACTCGACATTCTCATTCTGCTGTTGACGTTGAAGGTTGTGGTCAAAGGGACAGGGTACTGATCCGAAGACACTGATTGGGCTTTTAGATTATCCCGACTTGGGGGAGATATGGCAGGGCGCCAGCGTTCTGCCGTACCAAACCATCACCTCCACCTCCACCCCTGTTTTCACCATCTCTGGTATTGGGAAGGCTGTTCCTCTTCTAAGGCACAAAATGAGTTGAGCAGTTCTGCTTTGCACACAGAAGAGAACATTCTTTGTGAGGTACAAGACTGGCAGAGTGGCTGCTTGCACTGAGCCGGGGCTGAGACCGTTCGACAATACCCCACAAGTCCATCTGCCTGTGCCAGTGTTTCAAGGCCGATTTCTCAGGTCGATCGCCTGTATCCCTTGCTGAAGGCAATTGCTCTAATATGAACAGGCGTGTCATATTAGAACCGGAAACCTCATATGAAGCAGCAGTCACGGGGCAGTGCATGAAACCAGCGAAACTTGACACTGGCTACTCTGTTCCTCCAGTTGAGCGTGCAATTGCACTGCTGCGGTACATCGGGAATGGCAACCGGGGCCGCAACATAAGCAAGACGTCCAAAGAGTTGGGGATCAATCGCACCACGCTGATCCGGCTGATTCACACGTTGTTGTCCAGCCGGATGATCGAGGAGATCGAGGAGGGCGCAGGCTATCGACTGGGACCTGGCCTGATTGGTCTCGCGGCGCAGGCCATACATTCCCGCGACATCGTCCGCGTCACGCAACCCATTCTGGAAACGCTTTCGGCGGAAACAGGGTTGTCGGCGCATATGGGTATCCTGGATGGTCGCGATATTGTTTATCTCGCGCGCGAAGCGCCCAACACTCATCTGGTCAGTAACATGCACGCAGGCTCCAGGTTGCCGGCTCATGCCTCTTCCATCGGCCGGGCCATCCTGTCGGAAATGCCCGAAGATGACATAAGGAAGTTGTTTCAAGGTCATACTCTGACTGCGCTTACCGACAAGACGCCCGTGTCGGTCGATCAGCTACTGGAACAGGCTCACCAGGACCAGGAACTGGGGTATGCGTGGAGTTCGGGGAACTTTGAACGCGGCATTGGGTCGTGCGGCGCCGCGATTCTTGATCACAGTGGTGCGCCGGCAGGCGGTTTGAATGTGTCGGGTCCGCAAGAGTTGTTTGCCGACTCAAAAAACGAGGACGCGGACCGAGTTCGGGAATCAGTTGTCAAAGCTGCCCGCGACGCATCGATCGCGCTGGGTTTCACCGGGAGCCGCTGGTTGCACTCCCAGCAGGATAGCTGACCAGCGGCTCACGGTGCCGTTTCAGGAAGATCCGGTCTGCGCGTCGGACCACGGGTTGGGCTGCCCAGTCAGGTCGAAATAGAAGGATTTCTGTGCCATATAGGCGCGAATGCCATCTCGTCCTTTCTCTCGTCCCATTCCGCTGTCCTTTTCACCTCCAAAAGGTGTGGATATTGAAAACTGCTTGTAAGTGTTGACCCAGACCGTGCCGCTGTTGATCGCGCGCCCGATGCGCCAGGCTTTGGCCATGTCACCGGTCCAAACCCCGCAGGCCAAACCGTAGTCGTTGTCATTTGATTGCGCGATGACGTCTGCTTCATCATCGAATGGCAATGCAACGAGAACAGGACCAAATACCTCTTCGCGGCAAATCCGGGCTGTGTTCGGTACATCCGCAAGAATGGTTGGCAGGTAGTAGGCGCCGCCTTGATACTTGTTGCCCCGAGGTTCTTCGCCGCCGCACAGCACCGTTGCCCCCTCTTGCTTTGCCATTTGGACAAAGTCCGCAACGCTGTCGCGGTGGTCGGGGTGCACCATACAGGAGACTTGTGTTTCCTCGTCAAAAGGATGCCCAACTGCCAGGGCCCGGGTCGACGATACCAGACGCTCAATGAACCGGTCGTAGACTGAGCGTTGCACAAACAAGCGCGCGCCCGCAATGCAGCTTTGACCGGTTGAAGAAAACACCCCGAACATTACGCCTGCAACTGCCACGTCAATATCAGCGTCGTCAAACACGATCGTCGGTGACTTACCTCCCAGTTCTAGGGAGACGGGCATCAGTTTTTCCGCGGCTTTCAGGGCTAGCGACCGACCTGTTTCCGTCCCTCCTGTAAAGCTGACTTTTGCGATGTCGGGATGCTCTACAAGGAGGTTTCCGATCTCGCGTCCTGCGCCGGGCAGAACCGAGAGCAGACCTTTTGGCAACCCGGCCTCTTCGACAATCCGAGCCAATTCGAGGCTCACCAACGGTGACCACGAGGCAGGTTTCAGCAGTACTGCGTTTCCCGCGGCCAGGGCAGGGGCCACTTTTTGAGCGTCAGAGGCGATCGGTGAGTTCCACGGAGTGATTGCTGCCACGAGGCCAAGGGGCTCATGAACCGACATGGTCAGTGCGCCCCCTCGCTGCACGGTCAAGGCCTCATCCGAAGTCTCCAAGACGGCGCCAAAATACCGGAACGTACCGGCGGCTGATTTGGCCAGGAGTGCGGTTTCACGCAGGGTTTTTCCGGTATCGCGACTCTGAATATAGGCGATACGATCGCAGTTAGCTTCAATGCCGTCGGCAATTGCATACAGGTATTTGGCGCGCTCATGCGGCAACATCTGGCGCCAGGCAGGATCGGCTTGTGCTACTTTGGCCCGGGCAATGGCGCGCAAACCATCTTCGCGCGAAGCACCATGGAAGATCCGGTTTACCGTACCGTCAGCCGGAAAGATCGAAGTGATCTCGGCACCTGAACCTGGCTCCCATTCACCGGCGATGAACAGGTTGCCTTGGGGGAGTTCAAACATGGTTTTGTCCTCTAGATGGCCAGCGGGCCAATGCGATTTGTGATTTCCCGTAGCAAACTGTACACAGTCGAAACCGACGTTTTGGCGTTGCCATGGGAGGGTTGGTTTTCGACCCGTAGAGTGTAGTGTGCCAGGGGGGAGGTCACCGAGTATTCATGGATGTTCCCAGCGGCGTTCGGGTCCGCGACCAATTCGGCCCTCGTCTGATCAAACCCGGCACCTGCTAGCGCCAGAGTTGCCGCCACATTGGCATTTTTGGGAAAGGCAGAGGCCGCTTCCCTGGCTGTGCCTGTAAAGAACACTGTCTTTTCCTGAACACTCTCCAAATCCAGTTGCGCCTCGGCCTTGGTACCCTTCCAGGCATTCGGGGGTTTGATCCCGCGGTAGGTCACTTGCAGGTTTCCCGCTGGACGCAATGCAGCCAAAAGATCAATACCGCCAATGGCGCCAGCGGGTAACACCAGCCGAGACTTTGCATTTTCAGCGGCTTGGATCAGGTCCAGTTCAAGTCTGGCATCTGATAGGGCTCCGATAGAGGCCAATACAAAGTCGACACCCTGCGCGAGAACGGCAACGCCATGTGTCTTGACCGCTGTATGGGAAGCACATTCCAAAACAAGGTCCGGGCGGGTTGCCAAAAGATCCTGTGTCGTTGAAACGACCTTCAGCGTATCTGCGATGTCAAAAAACCTGGCCAATGCCTCGGCTTCAATCGCTTTTTCTCGCCCTGGGCTGCTGACAATGGTCAGATTCTCCAAGGGAAATTTCTGAGTGCTTTGCAACAGCCCGAGCAACGTCGTGGCAATGTTGCCAAACCCAATCAACGCAAGGCGCATGGTTTAGACCTTATTGCCAGCAGCACCGGCGGGCGGCCCTGAGAAAGCTTCAGCAAAAGGCCCAATCGTGCACATATCGATTTCGATGACCTGCGGACCTTTTGCGGCGACGGCGGCATCAAACGCCTCTTCAAAATCCCGAATGTCCCGCACAGAACGGTGCGGCATGTTGATTGATTTGCAGAAAGTTTCGAAGTCCGGAACTGCCAAGGCCGAATAGTGCTTTCGGCAGTCGTATTGAGCGTCCTGTATGTTTTGAATGACGCCATAGGCCTGATCGTTCATCAGAACATAGACCAAGGGCGCCTGTTCATCGACTGCAGTGATCATTTCTGCCAACCCCAACATCGTGCCTCCATCGCCCAAGAGAGTGATCGCCTTGGCGCCGTCAGAAGCAATAGCTGCTCCAATTCCCATGGACACACCCTGACCGATCCCGCCGCCCAATGCATGCACGCCGTGTTGGGGTTTGGAGAACGGGATGTAGCGATTGCCAAAAGTTGAATTGGATATTGTCACATCGCGAACCCAAGGATGCCCGCCTGCAAGAACCTTCTGAGCCAGAACGTCTGCAAGTTCGCGGTATGGGCCAAGAGTGTCTCGAAGCCGCCCTTCGGACATCGCCCGGGCTTTCGCGATATCAAAGCCAAACTCGGGATCAATGTCGAGTGTATCCGGGAGCAGATCAAGCAAACGTTGCAGGGTGTCAGTGGCATCACCGTGTGCGAATATCTCTACAGGATAATTGCGTCCGCCCTGATAAGCCTCGGCGTCGATCTGGATCAGAGGTTTTGGCAGCGGCATCTTGTTGTTGCGCGTCTCATTGCCCCGCAACCTTGATCCGACGACAATCATCAGGTCAGAAGTGGCGAAGAGATCAGCCGCTTCAGGCGTCATGTTGAACGCTCCGAGACTGGCTTTTTCGTCTTCCGGCACGATGGCGCGGCCATTGGTAGAGGACACGACACCAAAACCTTTTGCCATCAACTCTCTGGCTTGCCAGCTTGCCTCTCGAGCCCCCCCGCCGAGCCAAAGCAGGGGACGTTTGGCAGATTTGACCAGATCAGCAATCTCGGCAATCACCGAATCCGAGGCAAGCGGCACGATCGGGCGGGGTTTGCTGATCCGAGTTTCCTTGATCGCAGGGCTACGTTGCACGTCTACCGGGATCTCCAGACTAACTGGGCCAGTTGGGGCTGAACATGCGGCTGAGACCGCGGCAGCCAGGGCGCCAATAACGCCATTCGCATCCCACATTCTGAAATAAGCTTTGGAAACGCCTTTCAGCATTTCGGGCTGGCGGGGCACATCATGAATGGCGGCGCGATCCCTGTCGGCAAACTCGGTGTCGACCTGCGTCGTGATGTGGAGCAGACGAGAGCCTGCGGTCAGTGCTTCGGCTTGGGCCCCTGCAGCATTCCCAGCAGCGGTTCCTGTGGATGTCACACAGACGCCAAGTTTGCCCGAAACGCGTGCATATGCATCCGCCATGTTCAGCGCCCCGGCCTCTCCACGCGCTGGGACAAAGCGGATTTTCCCTTGTCGGGCGATCGCGTCAAGGATCGGCATGTTGTGGATTGATATCACCCCAAAAATTGTTGTGACTCCAATTTCAGCCAGGTAGCGGGCAATGAAGTCGCCAACGGATTCCGTTTGGTCTATAGTCCCGAGTTTCATTGGTCGGCTCCTTAAATATGACGCGACAGGCCGCCCGAGACTTCGAGCTGCGCACCGGTGATGTAGCTGGCACTGGTTGAGCCCAAAAAGGCGATAGCGTTGGCGGCTTCCACGGGATCGCCCAATCGGGCAAGAGGAATGCCTTTTTGCTTTGCCAGAATGCCATACCACTCGGAGCGGCTTTGGTTCTGGTCTTCGCGTTCTGCAAAGCGCCGGGTCCATTGGCCGGATTCAACCAAACCCAAAAGTACGGAATTGACTCGAATATCCGGTGCCAGCTCAATGCTGAGAGATTTCAGCAGGTTCTGCACACCTGCCCGCGCCGAAGAGGTGCAGACCATGTGCGGTTCCGGCTGGTAAGCCAAAAGCGAATTGACGGCGACAATCGCACCATTTGCCTGCTTGAGCATCGGCTGAAAGGCCCGGATCGGATAGATCTGGCTGAAGAGCTTCAGTTCATACTCGGCCCGCCAATCGTCATCCATGGTGTCTGCAAAAGTTGAAACCCGTCCTTGTCCGGCATTGTTGACCAGCAGGTCACATTGGCCGAACCGGTTTTCAACATCCTTGGCAAAACTGGAGACCTCTTCCGGTTCAAGCACTGAAAGGGATTTGGCAAACACCTTGTCGTTACCGAAATCCCGCTGCAGGACACTGAGGACATCGTTCAGGCGTCCTTCATTGCGAGCGCAAAGCGCGACCCGGGCGCCCGAACGCAAGAGCACTCTTACCGTTGCAAGCCCAATGCCTGAAGATCCGCCTGTCACCACTGCAACCCGGTTGTCATAGTCGAAATTGATCACGTCGCGCCCTCTTGGCTGAGGAGCTCAGGAAAACCTGGGTCGGGCCGACCTTGCATCAACGCACGCTGAGCGGTTGTTGGCGGGCCTGCAGTCATCCATTGGTCCATGGCTTCGGGGTCCGTTCGTGACCAAACCTGCGCCTGATGTGTTTCTTCGTCGATCAATGAAAGTTCGGTCGTGAACTCGATCACAAAGCCGGACGGAGACACAAAATAGGCAAAGGGATTGTTGCCCGGCCCGTGGCGGCCGGGGCCCCAGGAAGGCACGTGTCCCTTGTGTTTCATGCGACCGATGCCGCGCATGAACTCATTCATGGTCGGCATCTCAAAGGCCACGTGGTTGACCGAAGGATACTGTCCGCGAACAAGGGCAATCGAGTGGTGATCCGAGTTGCAGCGCAGGAAAACCATCTGGTCAGCCGAATAGTCGGACACACGAAACCCAAGCACGCCTTCATAGAATGCCTGCAGACCTTCCATGTCCGGAGTGTTCAGGACCACATGGCTTATTTTTCGTGGCTTCGCAAAGTCGCCAGTATCCTCAAGCGTGCGAGCTTCTGTGCGAAACCGCAGGCGGCGGTTGTCAGGGTCAAGAATCTCGAACCCATAGCCACCGGCAAAATCATCAAACAGAGCAGGATCACCAAGAACTTTTGCCCCCTTGGCGGAAACCTGGGCGTGCAGCGCATCCATCGTGACCCGGTCGTCCATGGCAAAATGTACATAGTCGATACCAAAGACGGGGCCATCTGTCAGACCATAGAGAAATGGTTCCGGTCCGGTTCCTCGCAAGAGCGCGGTGCCATCTTCGGCATGAGACAAACTCAGGCCCCACAGGTCCTCGTAAAAGGGCAATGTCTCGGTGATCGCCGGGCCACGCATCATGATCCCGCGTAAACTGTGAACACGTACTTTTTCGGTCATCTCATGGTCCTTTCGTCACGCCGAGCCGGGCTCAGCGAGGGTTTGAAGGGCAGCAGCAAACGCCGCGGGGTTTTGTTGGTGAATGGCGTGGCCAGTAACCGGTAGCTGGGTCAGAGAGCCCCGAATGTCTGGATTCAACGCGGCATGTGTTTTCAGAGCGGAGCTGGGGGGGGTCACCACGTCTCCTGAACCAACCAGCACGTTGGTTGGCACCGTGATAGATGCGGCATCATCGAGCAAACGCCCTGACGAAAGCATTTTTGCCGCCTGTGAATATCCACGAAGATGCACCTTGGACATGCCGCCCTGGACAAGCTCAACAACATCCGGATTGTTGGCAGCATCATAGACAAGGCGTGCAGCTCGGCTGTGAGCGAAAGCATCAGCACCAAGGTTGGAAAGGTCATTGATACGCGCCTGTGTCGCTTGGTCCATCGAGCCACCGGGTTCAACACCGTACCCAAGCGCAGGAGAGGCAAGTAGTAGTTTCGCCAACCTATCAGGGTATTTTTTTGCAAACGCGGCACCGATAAGCGTGCCTAGGGAATGCCCGGCCAAAAAGGGAGAGGCCAGGTCAAGGCGGTCCAGAAAACCCTTTAGAGCGTCGGCGTAATCTTCGGCAGTGGGCCAGTCCTGTTGCAGCGAGTCCGACGCGCCGTAACCTGGAGCATTCCAGGCAATCACACGCCAGCTTTGGGGGAGCAGTCTCATCACTGCCCCGAACGCCGCCGCGTTTGATCCGATCCCGTGCAACAGGACGACCGCAGGACCGTCACCTTCGCTTTCGAGGTACTCCACCGAGAGTGGGGTATGTGTTTGAAAACTCAATATCACCTCACGCAAACACAAAGCCTTTGTTGACCGGCAGGATCTGCCCGGTCAGGGTCAACGCCCCTTCACTCAACAAAAACGCCACAACGTCAGTTACGTCTCTGGGCGTTTGCGACCCCGGGACGGCGCTGCCATTGGCATAGGCGTCGTGTCGTTCTTGCGGCACATAGTCAGTGGATTGGGTGGCCAGGATGCCAGGCGCAATCGCTGTAACACCAACCTGATCCGGCCCCAGCTCGCGCGCCAAAGAGCGTGTCATCGAAATCACGGCACCTTTGCTAGCGACATATGACATCAGGTTCGGCGCGCCCCACAGAGCGGTGTCCGAGGCCACGTTGACCACCCGGCCCGATCCGGAGGCCCGCAACATGGAGGCCACAGCACGGGTCATCAGCCAAGTGCCGCGCACATTCACACGCTGAACCAGATCCCAACTGTCAATTTCTATCTCATCAAAGGGAACGCCGCCGATGCCAGTGGCAATGGCTGCATTGTTAACCAGACCGTGGAGGGTTCCGCCCGTGTTTTCGCGCACAGTTCCTGCCAGTCTGCCAATGGAATCCGGATCTCCGAGATCGACGGCGACAAACCGGGCCCCAACGCGCTCTGCCGTCGCGCGCCCATCATCTTCGGAGACATCAGCGACGATCAGATTTGCCCCATGCTCAGCCAGAGTGCCAGCGATCACGGCACCAAGACCGCGGGCGGCGCCGGTCAGCAAAATTGTGCGGTTCCTGAGTAGCATTTAAGGCCTTTCGAAAAGGGGCTGGGGCGCGAAGCAAGCTGCGCCCCCCAATGATCTAGATCAGAGCTTTGGGCGCTTGATTTTGGACACCGGATGATTGGGCGGGTAAGTCGGCGTGACAGGTTTTGGATTGCCGATCATCACACACATCAACGCTTCTTCGATGCCTTCATTGCGCAAGCCACGATATACTCCTGGAGGAACCGAAATGATATCGCGCTCGGTCAGCACAGTTTCGATCTCTTCACCCTGATGTTCGATAAACAGGCGAATCTTGTGCCCTTTGAGGATGAAAAACACCTCTTCCGCATCACGGTGAATGTGGCTCGGGCCTTCGCAACCGGCGGGCAGGACCATTGTGGAAAAGGTAAAATGTTCGGCTGGCACAACATTGTCATCACTGGACACACCAGTTGCGCCTGTCCCGATATAGCGCATTTGAGCACGTTTGTATTTGGGATCATGGTCAGCCTGAAACTTCAGGGCATTCCAGTCCAGCGTACGCGTCTCGTAGCGCGCGACGCGGCTTTCGATCCATTCACCCAGCGACTTACCCTCAGGGATCTGAACATCATCCGGTTCAACCGTGGGGAAATTGGTCGAATTTGCAGACATGGGTCTTCCTTTCTTCTTCAATGTGCAATTGTTTAAAGATCAAGGACCAGACGCTTCCCTGCACAGCGGGAAACACAGATCATCATTGTTCGATTGCTTTCCTGTTCTTTCTTAGTGAGGACCGAGTCACGATGCTCGGGCACGCCTTCTAGAACGCGGGTTTCGCAGGTGCCGCAAATTCCATCTTCGCAAGATAAATCCACTTTGACGCCAGCGGCTTGAATAGCTTCAGCCACCGTCTCTTCTGCGTCGACTTCGACGGTCTTACCGGACTTGTTCAGGACCACGGTGAAGCCATTGGCCTCGGTGACATCTTCGATCACCTTGGGCGCGAAATACTCAACATGGATGTTCTCGTCAGGCAGATCTGCCGTTGCTGTCTCGAACGCGGTCATCATACCCGCAGGGCCACAACAATAAAAATGCGTGCCTTTCGGTTGGTCGGAGATAACTTCCGCCAGGTTGATCGGGCCGCCGTTTTCATTGTCGATATGCAGTCGCAGGTCGATATCCAGCGCTTGCAATTCGGTCAGGAACGCCGCCCGGTCATTGCTGCGGATGGCATAGACAAGTTGGCAGGCTTGCCCCAGTTCTGACAGACGACGCGCCATGCAGACCATGGGGGTGGCACCGATGCCACCGGCGATCAGTACCACCTTTTCTGCGGTCTCGATGAGCGGGAAATGATTGCGTGGTCGAGATACGTTGATCACATCGCCAACGCGCATGTTTTTGTGAATGTATTTTGACCCACCGCGGCTGGCAGTATCCAGACCGACACCGACGACATAGCGATCGCTTTGCGCTGGGTCGCCTTTTATCGAATAGCTTCGGGTAATCCCGTTTGGTAGTTCCAGATCAATGTGTGCCCCAGGTTGGTAGGTGGGTATCTCGCTGCCATCAGGCAGGCGTAGTTCCAGTTCAATAACGTCTGTCGCAGCCCACTCCATGCGTTGTACGCGCATAATCAAGTTTTGGGCCTGCTCCCCGGCTGTATGGGACATGATGAGTTTCCTGCATTGGTAAAGGCGCGAAAGGCCTGGGCCATCTGGGGCCGGAACGCCGTGGTCGCGTTCCGGCATTAGCAAACGATGTTAGCCCGCGTTGGCTTGCGCTTCGGCTTCCAGCTGTTCCCGCGCGAGATTGGCCAGGCGGCGGCGCAACCTGACAAGGCCTATGTCATGCGAATAAAGGATCTCTCGTCCACGTGGATCGCACTGAAGGTCTTCCAACATCACTCGGTCCTGCTCCAGAACGTGGTGGTGCCGCGCTTCCAGTCGGTTTTTGTACAGGAACCGCCAAGTGTCGCGCTGCCAGCCGTCGACTTTGCGGGCGCGCCAGAAAAACACGGCCACTTTGCCGTCTTCACATGGCGTAAACATTCCAACGATGTGGAAGTTGCCGCCAGGACCGCCGGTTTTTGGATAGGGGATTTCCAAACGCATCCAATGGCATCCGGTTTCTCCCCATTCGGCGAAATCGAAGTTGACGCCACGCTGCCCCTCTTTTTCAAAGATAAAGCCGGTTTCAGTCGGAGTAATCACAAAGTCCGCCGAGGCTTCTCCTTCGGCCATCGAATGCGATTGCTTGTGCAGGTAGGTGCCGTGCATCGGGTCCATGACATTGTCGATAACAAAGCGATAGTCGGCAAACCACTCACAGTAGTTGATGAATGAACTGTACTCCGGCGAAGTCAGCTGTTCAGGCAACTCCAAGGGGGGTGCCGAGGGATTGGGGGTGTTCTTGTCTGAGAGGTAGGCAAAGATTACGCCATTGCGTTCTTCAACAGGGAATGTGCGAACACACTTCATACCTTCGAGTTTGCACCCCGGGCTGCCGGGCACACTGACGGCGGTGCCAGTTTCGTCGACTTGAACACCGTGGTATCCGCAAGCAATACGATCATCCATCGCAATGCCGCGAGACAGTGGTACTCCGCGATGCGGGCAGAAATCTTCCAAAATCACGACCGATCCGTCCAGCTTTCGCCACAGAACAAGCCGGTATCCCAACCTGAACAACGAAATCGGTTTGTCTTGGAGCATGGTTGACGGGCAAAGAGCCCACCACTGATTGCGAAGGCCAACTTTGAGGCGCGCTTCAATGTCTTCGTCTGTGATTTCCGGGACGTCCGGCAGAGCTGTATCGTGCATCTGATTTCCTCCAATCAGAATGGCGCTGCATAAGCGCCGGGAATTAGCCTAGGCGCTCAGGCGCTTCATTTCGGCGAGAAACAAATCTGTCGTCCACGTCTCGTTGCGTGGTGACGGCGCGTCCAAAGCGTTCAGTGCAGCGACGAGGCTATCTAGGTCACTGATGCCATCAGCAAAGGCACGCTCCAACGCGTCGCCTAACAGATCCTCGTACTCTGTCGGCTCGCGGTCTCGCGACTGGTGCACAACTAGGTATCTCTCAGGTTTCATCAGTTCCTCCATAACCTGTGTATCTATTTTTTCGTGCTTCCATCCCGGCGCGGGATGACGGTCTTTTGGGTGATTCGTCCCGTATTGAAGTTTGTTCTCCCCCGCCTTCGTATTTGGTTGCCCTGCTTTTCATGCTTTCCCCAGAAAGTCGGCGTTCAATTGAGTGCGCATCCAAGGGCTTGCGTTGTGATGATCTCTAGCATAGTATTAATTCGTGAACAACATGTTCATTATTGAACTTTTTCTCAAAACCAGCCAGGCGCCGAGTTTCGGCGTTTCAGTCGGTAGCGGGTCGAAACAAGGTAAGGGAAATCCCAATGGCGCTCGAATTTTGCTCTGTCACAAAGACATTTGGGGGTGGGGCCTCGCCAGCGATCACAGCCGTCGAGGATGTCAGCTTTAGGATCGAGGAAGGTGAGTTTGTGGCAGTTGTGGGCCCGTCAGGGTGCGGGAAGAGCACAATCTTGAATATGACTGCTGGCCTTTATCAACCTACAAGCGGAAAGGTATTTGTTTCCGGCGAGCATGTCACAAAGCCCAACTCCCACGTTGGCTTCATGCTACAGAAAGACCTTTTGTTGCCGTGGCGAACCATCGAAAAAAACGTCAGCTTTGGCCTGGAGGCGCGTGGTGTACCCCGCAAGGAGTGCAAAGAAATTGCGGCGAAGAAGCTGGACGAGTGTCACCTGCACGGATTTGGCGCCTACTATCCACATCAGCTTTCTGGAGGCATGCGCCAGCGCGCGGCTCTGGCTCGCACACTCGCCATCGAACCAGATGTCATTTTGCTGGATGAACCGTTTTCGGCTCTGGATGCACAGACAAAAATCATCATTCAGCGCAACTTTGGCGAAACCATTCAGGAAGAGGGAATCACAACTCTTCTTATCACGCACGATCTGGCTGAGGCCGTCTTCATGGCCGACCGCATTCTGGTGCTGAGTGGTCGCCCCGGAACCGTGGCCGAGGAAATTGAAGTTGATCTGCCTGATCGTGGCAATCCAACGGCACGCCGACAAAATCCTAACGCGCAAAACTACATCAACCAACTGTTCGATCTGCTCAAACTCCGTGACGCGGAAGAGCTGGAATAGAACTATCTAACAGGAGACCGTCAATGAAACTTCGTACACTGATCGCCGGGATTGGGATGTCCATTCTCGCAACAACCACACTGGCACAGGAAAAGATGACCTATCTTTTTCCAGCGCCTGACTTCTTGCCGGCCTTCGCTCCGTTCAAGCTGGCGCAGGCCCGTGGGTATTATGCCGAGGCGGGACTGGACGTGACGTTCCAGGTTGGTAAAGGTGGCGCCGATGTGGCGAAACAAGTTGCGGTTGGCAATGCCGACCTGGGCGGTGGCATCGGTGATACCCCACTGATCGTGCGCGCCAACGGGCTGGGTGTCAAAAGTGTCGCTGTGCTTGGAAGCAAGGCGCTGACCCAGATTAACTACCGTACTGACGCAGGAATCACCTCGATTGCCGATCTTAAAGGCAAGTCCATCGGTGTTCTCTCGTTTAAGGACACCACCTACTACAACCTTCTGGCGGTCCTTGCTGATGCCGGCCTGAGCAAGAATGATGTTGATATTCAAGCAGTCGGACCCGGAGGGATCATCAAACTGATGATTTCGGGGGACATCCAAGCAATGTCCGGTGTTCCAGAATGGGCCGCGGCCATTCGGGGCGCAGGTGTCGAAATTGTCACTGTTCCGATCAACGATATCTTTCCGGCCATGGCACAAGCCATTCTGGCATCGGACAGTGCGATTGCCGAGCGTCCAGAGGTTGTTCGGGCCTTTGTACAGGCTACTGTTCGTGCCTATCGCGATGTGATTGCTGATCCCGAAGCTGCGGCCAAAGACTATGTCGCTGCGGTTCCTCAACATGAGGGCAAGGAAAAGATCATGGAAGGAATAATGCGTAGTTACATCGATCTGGTTTACGGATCTGACAGTGACCAGTTCGGTATGATGGACGAAGCGCGCTTGCAAGACGTCCAGGAATTCTACGTGGCAAACGAAATTGTGCGCCAGGCTGTTCCCGTTGCAGAGGCATACACCAATCAGTTTGTTATGAACTGAAGCCCTCCATACCGGGGTAGCCCAAGGGCTCCCCGGTTTTGATGCTCGAAGGATCAATACGCATGAAAGCCCCCATCGCCTTGATGACCGCCCTGGTCGCCATTGTTTTTCTCGCTCTATGGGAAATCTTGCCGCCTGTGTTCGGTATTCCCCAGTACATTATCCCCACAGCAAGTCTGTGCCTGGAAGAAATGTTTCGCATGCTGCGGTTGGACAACCTTGTGGGACACTCGCTATCGACATTCTGGATGACGCTGGTCGGCTTTAGTATCGGCAGCGCCATGGGGGCCGCGATTGGTTACCTGCTAGGACTGTCTGAGTTCTGGGAAAGAGTTCTATCTCCGTATATTCTGGCCCTTCAGATTGCACCAAAAGTGGCCTTTGCACCGCTATTCATTATGTGGTTCGGCTTTACGTTCTGGCCAAAGCTCTTGGTGACGATCCTGATTGTCTTCTTCCCCATTCTTGTCAACGTCCTACAGGCGATGAAAACAGTAGACCGCGATATCATCAACCTGGCGCGAGCCTACAACCTGACACGCATGCAGATTTTCTGGAAGATCGAGTTTCCCTCGACGCTGCCTGCCTTGATGGCTGGTTTGCGCATTGGGTCTACTTTAGCCGTGATTGGCGTCACGGTGGGCGAACTGGTCGGCGGCAACACGGGGTTGGGATTTCTCATCTCTTATGGCGAAGGCCAGGCGAATGCGGCGATGGTTTTCAATGCGATTCTTTTGCTGACCCTGATCGGTATTCTGCTCTACTCTGTCGTGACATATGTCGAGGCAAAGTTGCTGCACTACATCCCGAAAGCCGAACACTGACACCGTTTGGCGGCCCAGATTTGCAAGGGCTGCATTTGAAGACTATCTGGCCTGTCCGATTGTCACTGGGCGGGCTTTGATATTGAGTGTTTTGCTCTAGGAGACGCTATGAGCAGTGGTGAACCTACTTCGCGCGCCCTGCACTTACTCTAGGGCGATGACCGGCCGTACATCCAGGCAAAAAATCGCTATACCGTTATCGTGTAAATGGGTCTGAATGGGGTCGAGAACAGCCCAATACATCACCATCGACGTCCTTTGACCCTTACAGGTTTCACTTCGTTCTGTGGTTTGCGAGAACACCGTCTGGTTGTCTTGGGGCAGGTGTCAGGTCAATTGTGTTCGGGAAAGGGTTCCAGCATGCGCTCTATGAAGTCGCGGGCGCCTTTGATGGCCATTTCGCGTGAGCAGCTTTCCGGAAAAAGGTGCATTCGTTGCCAATAGCCGTCGGTCAGCGTATCGATCCAACGGGACAATTCTTGAGCTTTTGCCCGGTCTTCCGTTGGGAACAGTTCCTGGCAAACCTTTTCAATCGCTTCGGTCCGGTTGTTGTCAAATCGCTGGGTGATGCTGGCATATTGCGGTGTAAAGTTCTGTTCACCCCAAAAGGCAAACCAGATTGAGAGCGACGCGCGGTTGCAGATGGATTCGTCGAAATCGGCATCAGTCAAGGCCAGCAAGCGTTCTTTTGGTGTGTCTCCGGAAGACACAAGTGCTTTGCGCCAGTGGTTTTCGTATTGCAGATACAGATCTTCCAGCGCGGCCATGAGTAAGCCATTCTTGGACTTGTAGTAGAAGACAGCGACACCCTGCGACAAGCCGGCCTCGTTGGCGACAGTGGCCAATGTCGTTTTGGCCAACCCATTACGCTCGACCGAACGCAGCGTTGCATCCAAAAGCTGCCGCCGACGCTTGTCAGCATTTTCCTTGCGTTCCTTGCGCGGGCCCTTGCCCGGAAATTCCTGTGCGGTCATTGCGAAAGCTCTTTTTGTTCTCAACGCTGTTCTTTCACATAAGCGTCAGACTGTCAGCCCCTTCGTGGGTTTAGGAATAAATTTGTTTAAGCGCTCAAAAAAACTCTAGACCGGCATTTGGCGATCCCCTACAGTCTGTGCACGCAAGGGGAGTCTCATGGGCCAACACGACAAATTTGATGCGATTATCGCAGGTGCCGGGCACAACGGTCTGACAACGGCTTGTTATCTGGCCAAGGCCGGTCTCAAGGTATTGGTGGTAGAAAAGAACGACTGGATCGGGGGCGCTTCGGTGAGCCGCTCGTTGCATGACGGCTGGACCTACTCCAACTGTTCGTACGTTTGTTCGCTGCTTCGCCGCGAAATCGTGCGCGACCTTGAATTGCCGCGATTTGGCTTGCAGGTCATCCCCTATGAAGGTGGCGCAAGCTTTACTCCGGATGGCGATTACTTTGCCTACTACTCGGATCACGATGCGTTGCGTCGCGAGATGTTCCGTCACAGCCCCGCAGATGTGGATGCTTATGAGCGCTTCAGCCAAACGGTTATTCGTCAATGTCGTTTCATTCGGCCGTTCCTGCTGAGAAACGCGCCTGACCCGTCTTCGTTGAGGCCTCGTGACCTGAACGAATTGCTGTTTCTCCTGAAAAAGGCGCACGGTCTAGGAGCGCGCGAACTGGGCGAGACATTGCGCTTTTGGACCATGTCGATTGGTGACTTTCTCGACGAGCATTTTGAAAGCGATCTCATCAAGGCCCATATCGCCGGGGCGGGGATCATTGGCACGGGTCTTGGCGTCTATTCGCCCGGTACGGCCTATGTCCTTTTGCACCACTACATGGGGGATGTTGACGGCTCGATCGGGGCTTGGGGCTTTGCCCGTGGCGGGATGGGTGCGATCGCAAATGCGCTGGGTGCGTGTCTCGAAGAGGCTGGCGGAACAATCGTTACTGGCTCGGGTGTGGATGAGTTTCTTGTGAAAGACGGCAGGATCACAGGCGTCGCATTGGAAAACGGAGACACCTACGAGGCGCCGATCGTGGCGTCGAACATGGATGTGAAGCGGACATTTCTGGAGCATACAGAGGAAAAGCATCTGCCAGAGGATTTCACGCGCGCAGTGAAGCGGTTCAAGATCCGAGGGTCGTCGGGCAAGTTGAACATCGCATTGGATGCTCTGCCCGAGTTTCCTGCCGCCCCCAAGGGCGCGCCGTTCCTGCGCGGTGATATGCATTGCTCTCAGTCTCTTAACGAGCTTGAGCGCGCTTATGACGACTGGAAAGAGGGGCGCTGGTCGCAGCAGCCCTATTTCGACATGCTGATCCCCAGTCAGATTGACCCGACAATGGCACCTCCTGGCAAGCATATGATGACAGTATTCGTGCAGTACGCGCCCTATGATCTTGAGGTGAATGGGATCCGGTCGGGAGAGAACTGGAATGACGAGACCCGCAAGCAGTTTGCAGATTGCGTGTTCGACAAGATCGAAATCGCAATGCCGGACATTCGCAAACATGTTTTGCACGCTGAAATTCGCACGCCTTGGGACATTGAAAACGAAGTCGGCCTTACCGAAGGTAACATTTTCCAGGGCGAGCTGACCTTTGATCAGCTTTTGTTCAACCGTCCGGTGCCGGGTTACTCCCAGTACAGAACTCCAATCGACGGCATGTATCTGGTCGGTTCGTCGGCGCATCCGGGCGGAGGGGTAATGGCTGCTCCGGGCGCCAATGCGGCACGTGAAATTCTTCGCAACGTTGGCAAGGGCAACCTGATGCCCAGCCACGCGGCATAAGAGGGCAATCATGACAGTTTCTGCAACCTATGACGTGCTGGTGATCGGCGGCGGGCACAATGGCCTGACCGCGGCTGCTACTCTTGCAAAGAAGGGTAAGTCGGTCTGCGTGATCGAAAAATCGGAGCAGTTGGGCGGGATGGCGCGTGAGGTTGCCCATCTTCTTTACAACCTGCACCCGAAGGTGGTGCGAGAGTTGGGCCTGAAGGGTTTGGCTGATGGCAAACCGCTTGCAACGGTATCTCTGGTCGAAGACGGCAAACATGTCGAGATTGCTGGCGATACTGTCCGGTTTGCGGATGGCACCACGCATCCCGATGCAGTGGCCTATGTGGAGCTGACCTCGCGGCTTAAGAAATTCGCAGCGTTGTTGGGGCAGCTCTCGAGCCATTCACCGCCCAAACTCGACGGTGGGCTGACCAGCCTTGCGACGCTGGGCGAATTGGCTGGGCTTGCCAAGCTGGGCCTGAACCTCAAGCTTCTTGGCAAGAAGGACATGAACGAATTTCTGCGTGTGATCCTGACGAATGCTTATGACCTAGTGCTCGATGAAATGCCTGATGGTCCGCTGGCGGGTGCGCTTTGTGCGGATGCCGTAAGGGGGAACTATGTTGGCCCACGTTCACCGGGTACCGTGTTCAATCTGATGTATCGGCTGGGGCAGGGCGGAGAGGCTTATTTGCCCAAGGGGGGCATGGAGGCGGTGGTTTGTGCCTTTGAGTCGGCGGCCAGAACAGCCGGTGCCGAGGTGCGGACAGGGCAGGGTGTGAAACGAATCCTGGTCGAGGATGACAAGGCCACAGGCGTAGAGCTTGAGGATGGAACGCACATCGCGGCACGAACCGTGATGGCGTCGACCGGCCCGCAGGCAGTTATGCAGATGGCCGGGGTCGAACACTTTGATGTCGAAGCTGCGCGACGTATCCGAAACACCCGCTGCAAAGGGACTGTGGCCAAGCTGAGCCTCGTTCTTAAGGATGCGCCATCGATCGTAGGTCTGAGCCGTGAGCAGATGAGGTCGCGTTTTCTGATTGCGCCTTCTGCTGCCGTTGTCGAGCGGTCGTTCAATCCCGCCAAGTACAATGAGCTGCCTGCCGCACCCGTGATCGAAGCGGTTATCCTGACGCCGAGCGATCCTGATCTTGCTGCGAAAGGCCAACACATCCTCTCGCTCAACGTGCAGCACATTCCTCACACGCCCGAGGGCGGTTGGGATGAGGCAAAGCGCCAACAGGTCATCGACACGGTGGTCGCACAACTTGAGGTCTATATGCCCGGGGTGTCAGCTTCCATCGAACGTGCCGACCTGTTGACGCCTGCGGATATCGAAGAGCTGACAGGCGCACCCGGCGGGCATTGGCATCATGCCGAAATGGGCGTGGACCAGATCCTGACCGTGCGGCCAGTGAATGGCCTGGCTCATTATGGATTTGCGGTACAGGGGCTCTATCTGTGTGGCGCATCAGCCCATCCCGGGGGCGATGTGACAGGGTTGCCGGGGCGCAACAGTGCGATCCAACTTCTCAAAGACGGGGTGTTGTCATGAACCAGCTACCGACTGCAGTACCTATCGGCGTCATCCCAACACCGCTCCAGACGCGGTTGGAAGATCTCAGTACCGCCAAGAGCTGGACCAATTGGGCAGGGTTCATTTCGCCGCTTGTTCTGGACACGGTCGAGTTTGAGTATTTCGCGATCCGCAACCAATCAACATTGTTCGACATATCACCGATGCACAAGTACCGGGTCACGGGACCGGACGCGCTGCGGGTGGTGAATCGCATGGTCACACGTGATGTCAGCCGTATGCGCGACAATCGGGTAGGGTATGCGCTGTGGTGTGACGAAGAGGGTATGGTGATCGATGACGGCACTGTGTTCCGCTTTTCTGACAGCGACTTTCGTATCTGCTGTCAGGAAACGATGCACAGCTGGATTCTTGATACGGCATGGGGTTTCGATGTCGACATCGTCGACGAAAGCCACCAAGTCGCGGGTGTGTCGTTACAGGGGCCAACGACCTTTTCCCTGCTAAGTGATGCAGGTCTGACCGTAGCAGGTGCGCTAAAGCCCTTCGATATGGCAGAGGTCGAGCCCGGTCTATGGATATCGCGTACCGGATTTACCGGCGACCTTGGGTATGAGCTTTGGACCAGTTGGGACAAGATCGCTGAACTCTGGGATCGCCTGTGGGCCGCGGGCGATCACTGGGGCCTGCGTGCCATCGGGTATGAGGCCCTGAACATTTGCCGGATCGAAGCCGGTTTTATCGCGGCTGGAATTGATTTTCAGCCCGTTCACACAGCCATGCGTCTGCATCGTGGCCGCAGCCCGATAGAGTTGGGTTTTGAAAAGCTCGTACATTTTGACAAAGGGCACTTCAACGGCCGCCGCGCGCTTTTGAAGCAAAAAGACGCGGGACCACGACACGTTCTGCGCAAGATTGACCTGGCCGGGTTCAAGCCAGCCGATGGTGCCCTGCTGTACTACAAGAAAAAGAAAGAGGTTGGCCATGTTACATCCGGTGTGTGGTCTCCGACCACCAAACGCAACATCGCACTTGCCGAGTTTAAGGCGCCGTACGGTTATTCCATAACCGATGATCTCTGGGCTGAAATCTACGTATTCGAAGAGGGAGTGTGGGACAAACGCTTGGTGCCCGTGACCTTCGAGGACAAACCATTCTTTATCAATGACCGGTCCAGGGCCACGCCGCCAAGACCGTTCTGATCCAGTTGACAGGATTAAAAATGACCGAACTGAGCAAAATCACCGGTTCGAATGAACCCAGTGCCGAAACTCTGCTCCAGTGGGATCGCGAGCATCAGATTCACCCATGGGCAGCAATGGATGACTGGCGTGACTATGACAATATGCTCATAGACACGGCTGACGGCATCTACATGTGGGATGCACAAGGCAAGCGCTATATTGATGGCCCTGCGGGCATGTGGTGCACCCAGATCGGGTATGGCCGCCGGGACATGGCAGAGGCCATTGCCGCCCAGGTCATGAAGCTGCCTTACACCTCGCCCTTTACAAACGTGACCGAACCTTCTGCGGTCCTGGCCAAGAAAATCGCCGACATGGCGCCCGGTGACCTGAACAATGTGTTCTTCACAACCGGTGGCTCAACCGCTGTGGACACGGCGCTCCGGACGATGATGTACTATAACAACCGCCGCGGTCTGCCGGAAAAAAAGATGATCCTTGCACGGGAAAAAGGCTATCATGGCTCGACCTATCTGGCGCATTCGGTAACCGGTAAAGAGCGCGACAAAAGCCATTTCGACTTTGAATCCCGGTTGGTGCATTTCTTGCCCGACGTGAATCCCTATCGTCGAGCGGCAGGGCAAAGCGTTGAGGCGTTTTGCGACGAGAAAGTCGCGGATCTAGAGAACGCCATTGCAGAAATCGGGGCCGACAGGATTGGGGCCTTCATTGCTGAGCCGATCCTGTCTTCTGGCGGTGTAATCGTTCCTGCCCCTGGCTATCACAAGCGGACGTGGGAGATTTGCAAGGCTAACGACATTCTTTACATTTCGGACGAAGTGGTAACCGGTTTTGGCCGGCTGGGACATTGGTTCGCGTCGGAAGAGGTGTTTGGCATTCAGCCTGACATGATCACCTGCGCCAAGGGTCTGACGTCGGGCTATCTGCCGCTTGGCGCCTGTATCATTGCCGATCACGTGCTGGAGGCAATGAGCCATCTGGGCGAGCCATCGAGCTATACAAACGGATACACCTATTCCGGCCATCCGGTCAGCTGTGTAGCTGCCCTGAAAAACATCGAAATCTTCGAAGACGAAGGCATTCTGGAGCACGTACGCTCCGTGAGCCCTCATTTCCAGAAACGCTTGGCTGAGCTGGTGAAGTACGACATCGTTGGTGACGTACGTGGTATGGGTCTTTTGGGTTGTATCGAAGGCAAAGCCGAAGACCTCGAGGCCGAGCGCACGCTGGGCAACAAGATCGACGCAGCCTGCGAAGCACGTGGTCTGATCGTGCGTCCTCTGATAAATATGGCGGTATTCTCGCCACCGCTCATCATTACGATCGAGCAGATCGACGAGATGTTCGACATCATCGAAGACGCCTTGCAAGAGGTCGAAGCCGAGCTCAAGGCTTAGGGGCAACCTTTGTCGTGACAGGAAAGCCCCCGGTGTCGAGATGACATTGGGGGCGTTTGTCTTTTGTGAGGGGCGGCCAAGGCTTAGAAGCTGTGCTCTCGTCGGCCGTAGGTTTGGGCCAGATCAATCTCGCGTCCCAAGTCCATGCCAGCGCGGTAGCCCGCGTGCACTGCCGCGGCGATTGTGCTGGGGGCTTCCGCATCACCGATCCGAATGACGGATTTCAGGTTGTCGTTTTGCGTTGCCCGCAACCCGTCATAAAGGTCCAGAACCGGAAGGCGCCGACACAGGGGGATCACCACATCACAAGCCAGCTCGTAGGGGCGTCCGGCAAAGGTGCATTCCAACCGTGCCAACCCTGGTTCGACGGCGGTCATCATCCGGTTGGTGACAATCTCAACACCCGCTTCAACAAGAGCGGCATTTGAGCTGTAGATTTCCGTCGTGAAGACGCCAAACTCACAGGGTTTTCCGGCAGGCGTTACCAGGGTCACTCGGTGCCCTTGTTTGCGAAGCAACAAGGCGATGACCGACCCCATGTAGTAGTGATCATCGTCGTAGATCACGACGTGATCGCCGGTGATCTGTTCTTCATTGAGCACGGTTTCGGCGCTGAGAACCATACCGGGCGCGGCCTGGATCAAACCTGTCGCCGAATGCCGTCCAATCGTGTCTGCCGCCCATTTTGAGCCTGTGGCAACGACCACATGATCGACGTCTAGAACGGAAACATCCGCTGCAGTCATCCTGCTTTCTGGAAAGACATCGACATTGTCGAGCTTATCGATCTGACCGACACGCCAGTCTCGCACGCGACCCCACTCGATCAAGCCGGGTAACTTGGCTTCGCGCGTCGCGCGCCCCCCAAGTGTGCGTTTGGCTTCGGCCAACATGACCGAATGGCCGCGTTCCCCGAGCACGCGCGCAGCTTCGAGGCCCGCGGGGCCCGCGCCAACAACCAGAACTTTTTCCGCCTTGTCGGCCCGACCTGTGCGTTCGGGGTGCCAGCCAAGCCGCCATTCCTCGCCCATGGTTGCGTTCTGGGTGCAGCGCAAAGGTACCCCCAGCGAGTCATGCGCATAGCAGATGTTGCAGCCAATACACTCGCGAATGTCTTCGGAGCGACCTTCGGCAATTTTCTGTGGCAGGAAAGGATCGGCGATTGACGGGCGTGCCGCACCGATCAGGTCCTGATGCCCGGCCCGGATCACCTGCGCCATCGTGTCAGGCGAGGTAAAGCGCCCCACTGCGACCACGGGTTTCGATGTCAGAGACTTGGCCTTGGCAATCGACTCGACAAACGAGGCTTCCTTAACGAACCGACTGGCCCCCATTTCAACACCATAGTCCGGCACGGTGAGGTCCCAAAGATCGGGCAGATCGGCCATTGTGGCGAATGCGTCGTATGTTTCGGTGTCGTTCAGATCAACACTGAACCGGCTTGCGACAGCGACCTTGTCACCGACAGCCTCGCGGGTTTCTTCGATCAGCTCGCGGATCAGTCGCGTGCGATTTTCGACGGAACCACCATACTCGTCCGTTCTGTTGTTCACGGTCGGGTCCAGAAACTCAGACAAAAGATAGCCGTGGGTGGCATAGACATAAACGATGTCAAATCCTGCTTGTACAGCACGCTTTGCGGCATCTCGATGCCAGCGTCTTAGGTCACGGATATCCTGCTTGTCGATCTTGCGTGTCTGGCCCGGGTTCACCACTCCACTGTCGGTTTGAGGGCGGTTACGCAGGCCATAGGCAGGCAAGCGCGTTCCCAGGTTGGCAACCATTCCCCCCCCCAACCACAGTTCGACCCCTGCCAGTGCTCCGTGTTCATGCACAGCCTCGGTCATCAGTGCATTGGCACGGATGTCATCGTTGTCCCAAAGGGCAGCATAGGGAAAGGCATCATTGTCTGATGTCGGGTGGACCGAGCAGAACTCGGTGTTCACAACCCCCCAGCCTCCTTCCGCTTTGACACCGCGCATAGCTGCCAGTGTCTGCGGGCGCCGCCATCCCATGCCGGTGCAGTGTGGAACCTGATAAAATCGGTTCCTGGTGGTGACAGGCCCAATTTTCAGGGGCTCAAACAGGATATCGTGCCTGGAATCTCGCATAAATCGCCCTTTGCTCTGCGGAACTGTCGCTTCTTTATTTGAGCGCTCAAATAATCCTTGTGTCAATCCCTCAACCCTTTTAACTTTTCTGTGGATAATCAGGTTTGGCGGATCGGCTGAGCCTGTGCCGTGAAACAGGGAGATGAAAATGAAACATACGACCAAAACGGCCACCAGCGTCGTTGCCGCCCTTGCGCTTTCGGCGGGGACGGTTCTGGCTGCTGATGCAGAGCTGACCATATTTGATTGGGCAGGCTATGAGGATCCAGAATTCTTCAAAGCCTATTCTGCCAAACATGGGGATGCTCCGACATTCGCATTCTTTGGAGACGAAGAAGAAGCATTTCAGAAACTGCGCTCAGGTTTCAAGGCGGATGTGGCTCATCCGTGCTCGCAATCCGTGCCCAAATGGATCGAGGCAGGGCTGCTGGCACCACTCGACACCAGCCGCATTGACCGTTGGGACGAATTGGAAACGTCTTTCCGGGATATCGAGGCATTCCAAAAAGACGGCAACCACTACTTTGTGCCCGTTGACTGGGGCAATACTCTGGTCACCTATCACACCGAGCACCTGACTGAAGCTGATGTGCAATCGCTGCAAGCCTTTGCAGATCCAAAGCACGCAGGCCGTATTTCAATCGGTGACAATGTGGACGATGCCTATGCGCTGGGCTTTCTGGCGACAGGCGTGAAGGATTGGACCACGGCCACGGAAGAGGACTTTGAAAAGGCATCGGGCTTTCTTCGTGAAGTCCACAAGAATGTGCGAACCTATTGGGCCGACGGTGCGTCTTTGGCGCAGCTGATGCAGTCCGGCGAGGTGTATCTGGCGTGGGCTTGGAACGAAACTTATTCGACCATGACCTACGAAGGTCATCCGATCGCGATTAACAAGAACACCGATGAAGGCGTGTCAAGCTGGGTCTGTGGGTACGCCAAGCTGAACGATGCACCAGGCTCTGAAGATAAGTTTTACGACTTCATCAACGCCTGGCTTGAGCACGAGACCGCCAACTATCTTGTCAGCGCCTGGGGCTATGGCCACGGCAACGCTACGGCAATGGCTGCCATGGCCAAGGAAGATCTCGCTGCGGTAGGCCTGGAAAGCAGCGATCAGATTCGCCAAAACACCCTGTGGCAGGCGCCTATGAACTCGGATTTGCGGGAAAAGATGATCGCAGAGTTTGAGTTGATAAAAGCCGGGTTCTGAGGCCGCATCCTACAGATAAGACGAGTGAGCCCCGATCATTCTGATCGGGGCTTCTTTATGTTCGAGGCTTCAAAGCTATTATTGTGCTGGTTGGAAGGAACCGGGAGAAACTTGACCTTCCCTGCTGGTACTTAATCCGGTTTCTGGCCTCGGATGTGGTGCGGGCAATGCTCCCCAGATTGCAAAACCGGCAGCATGAGAGACCATGTAGACACCTGTCCGGCGATAAAGTCGGCCCCGTGCGCAGCTTCAAGCAAAGTACGCTCGTTCCCGGTCAGGCGCTCTAGCTCTTCTGCCGCGACGTCACGGTACCATGCATTGCGGTTCCGCAAGGCGATATTGGTAAATCCAGCGGCCTGCATTGCTGTGTTGTACCGCGCCGGCGACGCCATGGCGAAATCCAGGTCTTCGGCGCGAATGTAGTCTCGCATTTCGGGTGACGGTTCATCATCGTGCTTGATAAGCCAATCTGACGCGGCCAGCCATCCGCCGGGACGCAACACGCGATAGGCATCCGTGCACAACGCTTCCTTGTCAGGAATGTGGATGATCGAATCCTTGGAATAGACGACATCAAAGCTTTCGTTGTCAAAGGGCAGGGGGCCGGGTTCAACCAGTCGTATTTCGATCCGGTCTGACAAGCCTTTTTGCTCAGCGCGGTTGCGTGCAGCCGCACAGACGGGCTCTTCCACGTCAATGCCGACCACCCTGGCGGCCCCAAGCTTTTCTGCCAGCAGCACAGCGATTGCGCCCGAGCCGCATCCGATGTCCAGCACAGTCTTTCCGCTCAGGTCCAATCCTTCGACTACCAGTGCCGCCTCGTCCGCACCGCCAGGCGACAGGAACCCCTCGCCCCACATATCTTCGAGGAACCGTATGTGGCTATCATCGTAAAGGATCTCGTCGCTCATGCACTGTTCCTCATTTTGTCTCACTCAAACAGCACGATGGAATCGGCTCCCCAACCAACAGAAACTTCGCTGCCTTGGGGAAGGACCGAGCGCCCGGCTGTATTGCGCATCGAGATTGTCACCGGCGCGCCGTCCCCGGGCAGTTGCACGTCATAATAGGTCATGTCACCGTAATAGGATGTGGCGGTGATCGTGCCCTTGACCGAGCGCTCTGCCGTGTCAGTTTCATCCATCAGGACGGTCAGCATCTCGGGGCGAATGCCAACCGCATCAATCCCGGCCGGATCAAGACCAATGGGCGCAATGCTTCTGGGAACGGTAACGTCGCCCAGTGCGTCGATCGTTAGGGTCAGGGCGTCGTCTTTCTCACCCGTTAGCTTGGCTGACAGAAAGTTCATGACGCCAATAAAGGATGCCACCCGCTTGGTGCGCGGTCGACGATAGAGCCCTTCTGGCGTGTCCAGCTGTGCAATCTCGCCCTCAAACATGACCGCAATGCGATCTGACATGATGAGCGCTTCTTCCTGGTCGTGGGTGACTAGGATGAAAGTGATGCCAAGCGATTGCTGCAACGAACGTAGCTCAACCTGCATCTGGTCGCGTAGTTTCTTGTCTAGTGCAGAAAGCGGTTCGTCCAGCAGGATCACCTTGGGCTTCATCACCAGAGCGCGGGCCAATGCCACACGTTGCCGTTGACCACCGGACAGCTCATGGGCGCCGCGATGGCCCAGCCCGTGCAGGTCAACCATGTCCAGGGCCTTGCCTACCTCTGCCGCGATCTCCTTTTTCGGCAGCTTTCGAGTCTTGAGACCGTAGCCCACGTTCTCGGCGACGGTGAGATGCGGAAAGATTGCGTAAGACTGGAAAACCATGTTGGTGGGACGTTTGTTTGCGGAGATCCCGGCCATCGGCTTGTCGTCGATTGAAATTGAACCCGTGGTCGGCTCGTCAAACCCCGCAATCATCCGCAGCAGCGTGGTTTTGCCACATCCCGAAGGCCCAAGCAGTGAAAAGAACTCACCTTCTTGAATCGTCGCGTTGATACCTTTGAGCGCTTGAAAAGTGCCGAAGGCCTTTGTCACATCGCTCAACACGATGATGTCATTTGTTTCGATTGCGGCCATTTACATGAATCCTCCGGCGGCAGAAGCTTCGAGTCCTTGTTTGCGCGCAGATCGGCGACGGAACCATTCCGCGAGGATCAGCAGCACAACAGAAAGAGCTAGCAGTATGGTTCCGAGCGCCATGACCGAGGGCAATTTGGTCGGAAAACGCAGCTGGCTCCAGATATAGACGGGCAGCGTGACATCCGTGCCGGTCAGGAAAAACGCGATGATGAACTCGTCCAGCGAGATGGTGAAACAAATTAGAAGGCTCGAGATCACACCAGGCATCACCAACGGCAGGATCACCCGGTAGAAGGTGCCCCAGCGGGTTTCGCCCAGATCGAAAGAGGCCTCTTCCAGGCTTGTGTCCAGCCCCTGAAATGCGCTCGACAGGATGGCAATGGAAAAGGGTGTGCAGATAAGCACATGGCCCAGAATTACGGTCCAGAGTGACAGTGACATGCCCAGTTGCATCAACAGCACCAGCAGGGCAACGGCCACAATGATCTCGGGCAGGACCAGCGGCAGCATGATGAACCCCATGACGGGTCGCTTGCCGGGGAAACGATAGCGTGACGAGGCGCGCGCTGCGCAGGCTCCCAGCACTGTGCTGAGCAGGGCCGTGGACACAGCGACGATCATGCTGTTCCTGACCGCACCATGCAACGCCTCGGTCGTCCACAGGACATCAAACCACTTTGTTGTGAACCCTTTCAGCGGAAAGGACACAATAGTGGCGTCGTTAAATGCAAAGAGCGGCAGCAGGATGACCGGCGCATATAGGAACAGCATGTACAGCAACGCATAGACCGTCAGCGCCCTTGCCGAAAAAGCCTTTCGGGATCTGCTCATTCGACCTTTCCTCCAAACTTCTTGCCCGCGAAGTAGATTAGCAGGCTGATCGACGCGACGATGACCATCGAGGAAATCGCCAGTGCTGCGCCCAACGGAGCATTGTTGGCCTTGCCGAACTGAATCTGGATCATATTGGCAATCATCAGGCCGTCCGTGCCTCCGACCAGACGCGGCGTGATGAAATCTCCTACAGTGGGGATTAGAACAATAAGGGTCGCGGCAATGACCCCTGGCATCGCCAGAGGCAGGGTAACTCGAAAGAACTGACGCACCGGACCATCCCCCAGATCTTCCGCCGCTTCCAGCAGAGATCGGTCGATTTTTTCCAGAGCGACAAAGATGGGCAGGATCGCAAACGGTGCCCAGGCGTGGGCGAGTGTCAGGACAACGGCGTTGGCATTGTAGAGGATAAAGGTCAGCGGCTCATCTATCAGCCCGACTTGCATCAGGGCTGTGTTCAGCACACCGTTAAAGCCCAAAATGACCTTCCAGAGAAAGACCCGCAGCAGATAGCTGGTCCAAAATGGCACCGTGATCAGGAACAACCACAAAGCCTTGCGTTGTTTGACGTGGAAGGAAATGTAATAGGCAATCGGAAAGGCCAACAGCACGGTCACCACCGTGACGGTAAGCGAAATTCTGAGGGATCGGAACATCAACACCTGATAAATCGGTTTGCTCCACGCCTCGCGGTAATTGTCGAGCGTGGGCGTTGTGTCGATATCCAGATAGTTCTGTGTCCAGAAGCTGAACGTCACCACCATCGCCAGAGGCGCCGCCAGCATCAACAGCGCATATAGAGCTGCTGGGCTGAGCAATGTAAGCCCCTGGCGGGCTTCTTTGTCGAGCGTCACACCCATGTTTGTGGCCCTCTTCCTGTTGGTATCTCCGTCTATCGAGCCCAAACCAGACCCGCGGAGCAACCGTTTCTTTAGGGTTTAATACATGAGAATCATGTTTGAGCAATAATTTTATTTGAGCGCTCAAAAAAATTATTGCCAGAAAGGTGTAGCGCAGACTAGCCTGAGGGCCACTCACAAATAAAATCCAACTGTAAGCAAGGAAGTGCCATGCGACGCGGCCGTACGCGGAAGAAACCTGAAACAAGTGTTGCCCGAGGACCCGAGACCAAACACTTCGGTCCAACACCGGCCTATGGCCCGCTGCGGGATGATGAAGTTGCCAAGGTGATTGATACGGCTATTGGGTTGATGGAGTCTTCTGGCATCGTGTTCGAACCAGGCACCGAGGCAGACGACCTGTTGCACGACTATGGCTGTGATGTTGGTTCAAACGGGATTGTGAAATTCCCCAGAGAAGTGACCCGAAGGGCGCTGAAGACTATGGCGCACGAGGTCGAGATCTTTGATCGCAACGCCGAAAATCCGGTCACGATCAGCACCAATCACACTCTTTTCCTGCCCGGGATGACCTGCATTGCCGTTTATGGTGAAGACGGTGAGCCACGCCCTTCGACCCGCGAAGATCTTGCCGCTATTACGCGGCTGGCTGACGGTTTGCCCAATATCGATGCGGTTTGTGTGTCCGTGAAAAATGTGGCGGATTCCACAATGCATGGCGAAATCGACGAGTTTCTGTGCATGGCTCAGAACACCGTGAAACCTTTGGAGTATCTTTGCGAGTATCCTGACTCTCTGAAGGCGGTGATTGAGATCGCCAGCGCCGTTCGCGGTGGGGCTGACGCATTGCGCGCCAAACCCTATTTCTTTCACATCATCACGCCTCTGCCGGTGAATTTTGCGAAAATCCACATCGACCAGATCATATCGGGCGTGCGTGCGGGTATTCCAATTGGTGTCGGCACCCTGCCAATCGGAGGAGCGTCGTCGCCAATCACGTTGGCGGGCTGTCTGGTTCATGCGTTGATGACGGACTTTGCCGCCATGGTTTTGGGACAAGCCGTCGAAGAGGGTAGCTTCTGCATTGGTGGATCAGATGTGTTTTTCATGGAGCCCGCGACAGGCGCCATTGGCAGCTTTTCGCAAACTGCCATGGCCGACATGGCCGCGTGTCAGGTGCGCCGTGCAATGAACATCCCGCCCCTGACCGGTTCAGGGGGCTGTTCGGTCGCGCGCCGTTTCAATCAGGACGCAGTTTGGGAAATCTCGGCCAACATGATGCAGATGTTCTACAATCGCCCTGCAACCTGCGACTATCTGGGGTCTTTGGATCAGGGGTTAACCTTTTCCGAGCCAGCGCTGCTGCTGTGCGATGACATGGCAGGCCTCTTGCGCAAGATGTGGGAAGGCGCTGAGATTTCGGATGCGATGATCGGCACGGACCTGATAGACAGTCTTGGCCCTCGTGGTCAGTTTCTTGCCGAGCAACACACGGTTGACCATTGTCGGACGCAGGTTTGGAACTCTCGCTACCTTGGGGCGAACATTCCCCTCAGCTCCAGCGGATTGGACGATCTGGATCTGTTCGAACGTATCGAGCTGGATCTGGCCGAGCGTCGCGCAGCGCCCCCGCCACCAGAGCTGGATGAAAACGTGGCTCAAACTGCACAGGCAGTGTTGAGCCGGTTTCGAGACTGATCTTAGAATGCAACAGACCACAAATCGCCGGGCTTGACGCTGCTGCACAGGTTTCAGTTTGCGGCATGCATACGATCCTTTGGCAGCAGGATCGGGAATTTGTCGCGAATTGCCTTGTCGGCATCTGCCGGAATGGCGTCGACAAAATGCTCCGACAACAACTTGCCCACCGCTTCATGCGCACGTTCGTCGATGGTTTGTGCACCATCATCAATCCACACTTGTTGTGATGAACGGTCGGCTGTTTCGGGATAGACGTACTCAGTTTCCATCGATTTCAACGTGTCTCCTGCACCCAGGTAGTGGCCTTCACCCAAGACAGCCGCCTTGATTGTATCAACGCTCAGGGTCTCTTCGCTGACCTCGATGCCACGAACCACGCGTTGCGCCATGCCAAGCATGTCGTTGTCAATCACAAGGGCCTCGTAAGAGCACCCCATCAGGCTGGCCATCATGCCTGCCGATTCCAACACGCGGTTGGCCCCCGCCAGCCCCGCCACGACCGAAGTGATACCTTTTTCATAGCCCATTTGCGCGTCCGGCATCTTGGCATCCGACATGGAAGCAGCAACCGTTGTGGGCAAGTCATAGAACCTGCCGATCTGGGCAATTGCAGCCATGGACACAGCGACCTCGGCCGAGCCACCAGCAAAGGCACCGGTGCGCAGGTCAACGGCGAATGGCCAGGCGGCAAAGGACATCGGACACCCGGGACGCACCATGTTCACAACGCAAAGGCAGGCTAGCGCTTCTGCCACGACCTGAACCAGCGCGCCGGCAAGGAACGACGGTGCCGTCGCCCCAGACTGTGGCGCTATGGCGATGTCGTTGACCAAACCCAAACGGCTGGTTGCGACCAGAACGTCGAGGTTGTCCTTTGCAAACCGCAAAGGTGAAACGATGGGGCATCCGCCAAAGCTCACGAACGGGCGTTCCCGAAACTTGGCCTCAGACCCCGCAACCATCGAGTAGATTTCCAGTGCTGCAGGCAGCGAGTCTACCGTGTTGAACGTGTGTTCCACCGGCTTTGTTGTACCGGCAAGCACGGCGTAAACAACGTTGATGTCGTGAACAAACAAATCGGTCAGTTCCGTCGGGACAACGGTTTGCCCAAACTGATGAATGTTCTGCAGTGCGTCAACAACCCGGGCGGTGTCGTAGAGGTCCAGCAAGGTCGACGGGCGGTAGCTTCGCGAGGTGTAGTCAAGAATTGAAACCGCCTCGCCGCTTGTGCAGTAGTTGACCTTGTTGCCACCCACATGCACATCGGCATGGGCAGGATCGCGGCTGTAGATCACATATTCGCGTGCGGCTGTGGTCAACAACTCTTCGACAAGGGAACGGGGAAAGCTTAGCCGTCCATGGGCGTTGATGTAGCAGCCCCGGGCACTGGCAAGTTCGATGACTTCATCGGTGGCGTCGGCAATTCCAACATCCGCCAGAATATCAAGTGCGGCGTCATGAATCGCGCGCAAGTCATGGTCGCTAAGCGGGTTGTATGTGCCGCCTTCAAGACCGGCGCGCACAGCTTGACGGGTTTCAGTACGCGCGGATTCACGCATGGCAACTCGGGCGGCGCGGCCCCCGGAACGACGCGATCGGCCAGAGTGTGCGGTCATATTCTTTCCTCGATTCGTAACTGTGACGTCTGTCTTAGCAGTAATTTGAGTGCTCAGTCAAAAAAAATTGAGCTACCACTCAAAAAATTGCAAATACGGTAGAGTGATGCTAAACCAAAGGCATGAATGACCATGCTCTTGTCGATCACGACTCTCCAACCAGCCGGCGCATGAAGCGGCGAATACTGCACGCAACGATAGACGTAGTGGCCGAGTACGGGCTTAGCGCCACGACACTGGCGCGCGTTGCCAGCCATGCAGACGTCAGCCAGGGAGTGTTGGTGTTTCACTTCAAGTCTAAGTCAGGGCTTTTGAACGCAACCTGTCGCCATTTGGTGGACGAGTATCAGGCCCTCTGGCTATCCGTTCTAGAAGAACAAGACCCGGCGCGCCGATTGGTTGGCCTGGTCAAAGCGGATTTTCATCCGTCGATCTGCTCGCCTCAGCAATTGGCCCTTTGGTTTGCTTTCTGGGGCGAAAGCAGGACCCAAATCTGGTATGACGAAGAATGCCGCCAAGCTGAAGAGCGACGTGCACAAGTAATGATCGAAACCTGCCACGCACTTTCAGAACGCGTTGCGATAGACGATCCCGACATGTTGGCGGTCGCAATAGACGGGTTTACCGATGGGTTGTGGTTGCAAATGCACATGAAACATGGGGTGCTTAACTGCGATAACGCCTTGGAGCTGGCGATCAAGCTTTTGAAAAAGCTTGTTCCGGAAATCAATCTCGACCACTGAGATCCACTTGTATCCAGTCTATGTGGCGGCGGTGGAAGCACTCACCTCAATAGAATACTGAACTCAACTCGGCAACATACACGTTTAAGGGTGAGCATGTGGACAACTAAGACCATGCAACGACGGCCTGTGAGTTGGAAACCTGATTGTCAGCTTGCTTTCTCAAGTGAGTTTCGTGAGACAACGTGCGTGCTGATGCAGGTCGAGCACCCTTCAGATTTACCTTCAGCCATGGTCATCAGATTGTGCGCAATTTTCTGACCATTTTCTGATGGGGCATGCACCTGCAGTAGCCCCTGAAAGAGGTCCACCAACTGATGGAGCCGCATCCGGTCAGGTTCCGCTTTCAAGAATGCCTTCGTTGTGAAGCGCGGACAACTTGTTGGCTGCGGTCCGCAATGGCTCAAAGAACCCAATGATCTGATCAATGCTGTGGCGTTGCACCGGGGCATGCACCGAAAGCGTTGCCATCAGCCGGTTGCGCTGGTCAAGGATGGGCACCGCGATGGCAGCCATTCCCGCCATGAACTCTTCATCGTCCGTCGAGTACCCTCGCTGGCGAATGCGCTTCAACTCTTCCATCAGGGCATCAGGAGAGGTAAGTGTCTTGTCCGTATTGCGCTCAAGTGGTCGGGCGTTCAGAACCCCTTTGAGGGTCGAGGCGCGTAGGCTGGACAGATACATCTTGCCACTGGCAGTACAATGGAACGGCACCTGCGTGCCAACCGGCAACTGGATGCGCAGCGGCCATTTGGTCTCGACTCGATCAAGATAGGTCATGCCTTCGCGGTCGGGTGTCGCAAGGTTGCAGGTTTCCCCAATCTCTTCCGCCACTCCCTTGAGTATGGCCGATCGCGCTGTCCTCAGTCTCTCGGACGAAATCGTGTCGATGGCCAGGGCCCGTAGTCTAGGTCCAGGGCCGTATGCTACGCCGTCCAGATCACGCTGCAAAAACCCTTCTGCCTCGGCAGTGTGTAACAATCGGTGCAGAGTTGGTTTCGGCAGGCCCAGAGTCTCGATCAACTGAACAGGTCTCACAGGGACACCAAGTCGGGCAACTTCCTCGAGTATCAAAAGCAATCGCAGATTGGTTGGCAGCTGGGATGATTTGGAAGTCGCGTCGTTGGGCATCGCATCCCTGTCTATCTGTTTGGCTGCAGCGCCAGAGCGAGATCCGGAACCGGTTAGACCAATATCCACATACCGACCAAAGCTGCAAGATTGGCTCACGTATAACCGACGATGCGGAATTTAGGAACATCCGTCACGCCACACGCGTATTGGTGGTTCAAACAAATACCTCTGAGGTCGATACAAACCCAGCAGATTTGAGAGGTCCGCAACGCAAGCGCCCTGGTGCGTCAAGCCCACCAATTGCGGGGCAGGGCGCCGCCGCTTGCGAAACAAACCATAGGCACGCCACAGGTTGGTTCGAACGGTTTTCAGGGCCGGAAGGGTCTGATCACCGTGGTCCCTGCAAATTCAGGATAGCCCGGCAAGCGCTCTGGTTTGGTCCCAGACAGCAGACTCCAGCTGCACTGGATTCTGATCCAGCTTACCTTGACCAGGCATACGTGACCCTTCATCCATGGCGATGCCTTCTGCGATCTGATGGAAGCGGTCAAAAAAAGCTGGCGAATTGTCTGGATCAATCAGCAGATAGTACTGTCCCAAATCATGAGGCGGGCCTTCGGGTGCTTTCAACGGCTTCACATCCCGGCTCACGACGCCTCCGGTCATTCCTGCCGCCAACAACTCTGCCATCAGGCCAAAGCCCCAGCCCTTGTATCCCCCGACACTGACCAGCGACCCAGCCAGCGCCGCTTCGGGGTCGGTCGTGGGGTTGCCATCGGCGTCTACGGCCCAGCCTTCGGGAATGCGTTCTCCTGCGGCCTTGGCCATAGTGATCTTACCAAGCGCCACAGTGGTGGTGGACTGGTCGAACTGCATGGCGATCCCGCCTTTTCCGTCCGGCACGGAAAAGGCAATTGGGTTGGTGCCGATCACCCGCGTTTTTCCGCCCGGAGGGGCAACAATCGGAGAGGCATTGGTCAGGCCCAGGCCGATCAACCCTGCGCGCGCGATCTGTTCGGTGAAATACCCAAGAGACGTGCAGGTATGCGCATGTCCGATGGCAAGGCTCGCCACGCCGCAGTCTTTCGCCGCTGCGACAGCCTTGGGCAATCCATGCGTGAAGGCTGGCTGCGCAAAGCCAAGCTTTGCATCCACCACAACTGTGGCGGCGCGGGGGTGTGACACAACCGGATCAACAGTTCCGTCAACACGCCCGCTGTGCAATTGCTGGCAATAGCTTTCCAGATAATAAAGCCCGCAAATCCGGTTGCCGACCGCCTCGGCCTTGCGCACTGCACGTGCGACTTCGTCGGCTATCCACGGCAATGCCCCATGTCTTTCCAGTGCCGCTTTGGTGGTTCTTTCGATTTCATCAAGGGAAATTGCGGGCATCTGGGGTCCTTTGCACGTAGTTGTTTTTCCCTTATTGCAGGCTTTTGTCCGGTTGTCTTGCCTCAGTCGTTGTCGTTCAGCCCTGCGCCCGCGCCTTTTAACCGTGATTCTTCGGTATCGGGCGCATAGGTACGGTGCGCAAACTGGTTCAAGGTGGACCAATCTGCATCAGACGGGATTGCGCGTGTTTGTGCGGGCAACGCCTGAGACACCTCTCCGCCGCATCGCACGACGACAGTCTCGGCGCTGTCAGCGGCAGGGTCGCCTGAAACCACGCTGGCAACATAGCCATCCGTCGCAATCTGTGTACTACCCCAGGACAGGGTGACGACCTTATCCAGTTGGCGCGCAGCATTCGCGGCAAAGGGCAGCAACAGAACGGGGACGACAACACCGTCGATACGTTTGCCTTCTTCCGCCCAAAATACCGCTGCATCGGACAATGCCGCGCCTGCGGACAGTGGGCACATAAGCCCTTGTTCGGACCGCCAGTCGCCACCAAGCGCCGTGGGCGTCAAGTCGGCGAGGGTTTTACCATCGACCTTTTCCAAGGCTCGGGCGAGCGCGGCAACCCCGTCAATGCCAGCAGCGCACAGCCAGCGCGCTGCCTTTGAGGCTTCTTCTGCCACGCCCCATCCATATCCTGCGCCACGGGCAGCTTTTTTGGCGGTGGCTTCCACTTCGATCAATGCAAAACTCATGACAAACCCTCCGGATACACCCAATAGTCCGCGTTCTCAGGGCTCAGGTCTTCGGGGTAGGGCGCATTGCCATACATGCTGATGCGTACCCAGCGATCCGAGCGCGGATCAAAATGTGTCGCCCCGAAAAACGCCAATTTCACGCGCAGGAAGTCGACCGGAAACATCTCGGCCGAAATGGTGTTGTCCCGGATCTCGCTGTAAGGAGCGGTGGCGCTGATCTGCGCCCGACGGATCGTGTGCCGGTGTTCAGGGTGGCGCAACAAGAATGCAGCGATGGGCTTGGTGTCTGTCCAGTCCTTCAACGCTGTGTGGGCTGCAGCCGCATCCCGCGCGGGCGCCAGAGGTGTTTCATAGGGCGCAATTGGCTCTTCAAAGCGCTCGCCAACGCGTGGCTCCAGTTTTTCTTCGGAAACGTACCAGGCACGAGCGCAGTTCTCTCTCGCTGACCAATCCACGTCCAACGCCCAGCCAAAGCTGGCCTCAATCAACGCGCGCACTTTAGAAATCGGCATTCGCCCATCAATTCTGAATGCCTCAGAATCAACGTCCGCCAGTGAGGGCGCCAGATCATCCACAAGCGCGCCATAAGGTTCCAGGATCAAAGACGCGATGAACTCTTGTCCCTCTTCGCTCAGGGCGGTTTCGCTCCAGCGGACCAATGCGTCCCATGGTTGGGCACCATCCAGCGCGTCGCCTGAGAGGTGATCCTGCAAGCGAGTGATATCCGTGCGCAACGCGGCCAGCTTGTCGATCTGAACAGGATGTTCCGAACGCCAATTGGCAACGAGCGCCTGACTACGTGCAAAAACCTGCCGAAAGGCGCTGATCTCGTCCGCAGTTGCCGTTTCAACGGCGCGGACACGTTGGATGGCCGTTTCGCGGGTCTCGATCCAGTTGTTGAACAGCAAAGGATGGTTGACAATAAACGGTCCCAGTCCCAGGCCGGTTGAGTTTCCAATGCCAAGGCTACCGGCAATCTCGGGCGACATTTCAACAGCTTTGTCACCGCCCCTTGCGCGGGCCATATGGTTGACCAGATCGCGCACGAAAGCACGTGTCAGAAAGACTGACAGCATCTCGACCTGAAACGGCACCCGCAACTCGTCACGGTCGGAGATGGCGTCATAGTCCGAGGCCCCCAACTTGCCCGAGCCATAGACCGCCGTGGTCCGCATCAGGTATCCCACCGCTTCTATCTTGTCTGTGTCTGGTTGTTCACCGCGAGACAGGGCCTCGAGAAAATGCTCCCACAGACGCACCGAGCGATTGGCGCGGCTGACCGAGAGGCTTTTTTCGTTTACACGGCCCGCTTCCTGGTAGGGCACGTTTTGCGACAGGCTTTCGATGTCTGCCTCGGACGGGATTCCGTCAAACAAGGTGAATGTTGCATCCCATGCCGTGGCAATCACCCGATCAGAGCGCATTTCCGGCGGCAGGTCGTGAGCAAAGACCACCAGAGAATAAGTGCGCTCCGGTCCTTGTGCTGAATAGACCGCGTGGCCGACGCCCTTGTCGTCAATGTTGAAGACCGGGCGCGCAAACTGCCAGCCTTCTTGTGCCATGCGGCGGGTCAGAACGCGCATGAAACTCAACCGGCATTGATGCATTGATCCAAGACGGGAAAGACGCATCACGCGCGCAGGATCACGCAGAGGGATATCGGGGGATAGGGATGTTGCCATGCAGGTTATCCTTGTGGGCCAAAGTTTTCAGCAAAGAACCGATACCAGTTCCCGCCCATGATCCCGGCGACCTCGTCGTCGCTCAGGCCCGTCGCGCGTAGTCCATTTTCAATATTGCCAAAGTCGCGGTTGTCGCGGAACCATTCTGGCATGGGCGGGAAGCCGGGCGCAGAAGCCGAGCCTTCGCCATAGTCGATTTCCTTGGTCCAGCGGCCGACGCGCATCCATTCAACGATGCTGTCTGGCTGGTCCTGACACAGGTCGGTGCCGATCCCCAGATGTTCGGCTCCATAGGTTTCAGCGGTGCGTGCAATCATCTCGCAAAAGCTTTGCAGGGTGCAGTCGGATTTGTCTTTCAGGTGATGAGGGTAGACCGAAAAGCCCAGCATGCCACCATTTTCAACCACGGCCCGGATCACCTCGGGCTTTTTGTTGCGCAGGGCAGGGGACCACTCGAAAGGATTGGCATGAGTAATGGCGATGGGGCGTTCGGACAGCTCTGCGGCTTCGATCGTGGAACGGTCCCCGGAATGGCTCATGTCCACGACCAACCCGACGCGGTTCATTTCCTTGATAACCTGCCGCCCCATGCGAGTGATTCCGCTGTCGTAATCCTCGTAACATCCCGTCGCCAGAAGCGACTGGTTGTTATAGGTCAGCTGCATGAACCGCGCACCAAGCGTGTGCAGGATTTCAACCAGCCCAATGTCGTCTTCGATGGGCGAGGGGTTCTGAAAGCCAAAGAACACCGCCGTGCGCCCGGTCTCTCGGGCAACATCGATATCGCTGGCCCATTGGCCTTTCATGATCAGGTCCGGGTATTGCTCGAACCAGCGGTTCCACTGTTCAAAGTTCAGGACCGTCTCGCGGAACGTCTCGTGATAGGCGATGGTAACATGGATCGCGTCAACACCGCCCTCACGCAATTGGCGAAAGATCTTTTCCGACCAGTTGGCGTATTGCAGACAGTCGATGCGCATCAGACAGGTCCTGCGCTGATGTAGGCGGTTTTGACCGTGGTGTAGAACTCGGCCGCTGCCTTGCCCTGTTCGCGGGGACCATAAGAGCTGTCACCGCGCCCGCCAAAGGGCACGTGGTAGTCAGTGCCTGCGGTAGGCAGGTTCACGGTAACAACGCCGGTCCGTGCGTTGCGACGGAAATGTGTCGCCCGCGCAAGCGATGTGGTCACGATGCCCGAGGTCAGGCCGAAGTTGGTGTCATTCACGACGCTCAGCGCTTCGTCGTAGCTGCCAACCTTGATGACGCTTGTGAGCGGCGCAAACATTTCTTCGCGGTTGATGCGCATATCGTTGGTGGTGTTCAGAAATACACCCGGTGACATGTAAAAACCTTCGTGTGGCATTTCGAGCCGTACACCACCGCAGGCCAGCTCGGCGCCTTCGGATTGGCCGAGCGCGGCATAGGCCAGGTTTTCGTCCAGCTGTTGCTGACTGACCACTGGTCCCATCTGCGTGCCTTCCTGCAGCGCGTGGCCAACCTTCATGGCCTGCGTGCCCGCCACCAGTTTCTCAACAAAGGCATCATGCACAGCTTCATGCACCACCAGCCGTGACGATGCCGTGCATTTCTGGCCCGTACCGCCAAAAGCTCCGCCCAGTGCCAGCGTTACAGCCAGATCAAGGTCAGCGTCATCCATCACGGCGAGCGCGTTTTTCGAGCCCATTTCCATCTGTACCTTGGTCAGGTTCTGGATGGCTGCCGAGGCGATGCCTTTGCCCACCGGGACAGACCCGGTGAAGGAAATTGCATTGACCATCGGGCTTTCCACCAGCTGTTGCCCAATATCGCGTCCCGATCCCATCACCAGGCTGAAAAGCCCTTTGGGAATGTCCTGACGGTTGATGATCTCGCTCAGAGCGACGGCAGAGGCCGGGGTGATGTTGGCCGGTTTCCAGACCACGGCGTTGCCATAGCACAGCGCCGGCGCGATCTTCCACGAGGCCGTGGCTGTAGGGAAGTTCCACGGCGAGATGATTGCCACGGTGCCAACCGGCTCGCGCCGAACGTCAATCTCAACGCCCTCGCGCACGCTGTCTGCGTTCTCGCCAAGCTGGCGCAGACACTCTGCTGCGTAATATGTAAAGAACTGACCAGCTCGGAACACCTCGCCTTTGCCTTCGGCCAGCGGCTTGCCTTCTTCCCGGCTGAGCAAAGTACCCAGCTCTTCGGCGCGGGCCATCAGCTCAGTGCCAATTGCCATCAGAACGCCCTGTTTGCGCTCCATTCCGTAAGCGGCCCATTCGGTTTGCGCACGGGCTGCAGCGGTCAACGTATCGTGCAGCTGATCCGCGCTGGCCTGCGCGAACACGCCCACAACATCAGACAGATCCGACGGGTTGCGGTTTTCGACTTCCGAGATCCCGGAGACCCACTCGCCTGCGATCAAATTGCGGCCTGTTTCCTGCATGGTACTTCCTTTTAATGCGCGATTGTTACCACTGACATATGCGAAGACGAAGATTCAGACACTCAGAAACTTCTGATGATATTTTCAAATTTTCTGAATTATGGGTTTTTCCTTGTGTTTGTTGTCTCGCACCGTTTCAGACAATGTGCTCAGAAAGGCGCGGGCGGCAGGCATCAGTAAGTGTGCCGGTGCAGAGACGGCCTCAACCTTTCGCCGCGCCGTCAGGTCCGTGAGCGGTAGGAACACGAGATCGCCCTGGCGCTCTGACAAAACCATACGAGGCAGTACGGTGATGCCTACGCCTTCACGCACCAATGACAACAAAGAGGTGGTGTTAGGCACTCGCAGACGGGATCGGGACAAGATCTCCTCAAAGTCCGGATCAGTGATCGTATCGCACAGCCCGTTTGCAATCAGCACGACGTCCGCCATATGGCTCCAGGTCAGTTGATCCCAGTCCCGAGCCAGCGGATCATCCTTGCGGCAAACAACTCCAAAAGCGTCGCTGAACAACTCGACGCGTGCCATGCCATCAATCTCGGGCAAGGATCCAATGCCAATATCTGCCCGCTCGCGGATTAACTCATTGGTAATTGCTGCTGAGTCCATGTCGCGAATGTCGATCTGCACCTTCGGGTGATTGGCGGTAAAAGCATGGATCACCGGTGGCAGAATGGTCGCGGCCACCGAAGGTGTGACCGCCAGGCGAAGATACCCCATTTCGGACCGGGAAATACCTTCGATCACCGCGACCGTGTTCTCAAAGTGGCGAACGCCGCGCTGGGCCTCTTCAAAGATCAAGGCACCCACGGCGGTCAGGCGTGATTTACGCCCAGTTTCAAAAAGCGGCGAGCCAACGTGATCTTCAAATTGCTTCAACATCATCGACACGGCCGAAGGCGTCCGGCCCAGGGCTTCTGCCGCATCCGCAAGGCTGCCGTGCTGTGCCACTGTAGAGAAGCATTTCAGCATTTCGAGTTTGACTGCCAAATTTCAGACGTCCTGAAGCAAGGGGTAATACTTCATGATTGCCTTAAATTAAATCAAAGTCCATGCCAGAGACCCCAGTACACACGGCTCAGAAATCTGCACCCTTTTCGACTGGGTCGCTGCGCTTGATCTTTGCGGAGGGATGCGCGCAGCCACGGTCTGTTCGAGAACGAGAGCCTTTTCCCACCAGAAATTTGATGCTGTGAAACTGGGGATGTGGATTAGCCAGATACCTTGTCAGTGCAGAGCCGGTCACACCAAAGAAAAGGCACCGTCTCCGGTGCCTTTTCTGTTTGTGATAGTCATAACAGCATGAGTAACCACTAGGAGTGGCCAAGGCGCCCAAATCTTACGTCAAAACCCGTGAGCGGTGCTAAAACCTTGGGCAAGCACACCAAAACTACGCGTTAATGATGTTGTGACCGGGCCCATAGGGAAAGCCGGTGATGTTCTCGGCGCCATCTTCTCCCACGACCAGAATGTCATGTTCGCGGTAGCCGCCAGCACCGGGCTGACCTTCGGGAATCCAGATCATCGGCTCGATGGAGACCACCATGCCGGGTTCCAGCACCGTGTCGATATCCTCACGCAGCTCCAGACCTGCCTCGCGGCCGTAGTAGTGGCTGAGAATACCGAAACTGTGGCCGTAGCCGAACGAGCGATACTGCAAGAGTCCTTCCTGCTCAAAGAAGCGGTTGATCTCTGCCGTGATGCCCGAACAGGTCGCGCCGGGTTTGATCAGGCTCAGGCCCAGCTCATGCGCTGCGACATTGGCCTCCCACATCTTCAGCGAGGCTGCATCCGGTTCGCCCAGGAACAAGGTACGTTCCAGCGCTGTGTAATACCCCGAGATCATCGGGAAGGTGTTCAGCGACAGAATATCGCCTTTCTCCAACGCGCGTTTGGTCACCGGGTTGTGGGCACCGTCGGTGTTGATGCCGGACTGGAACCAGACCCAAGTATCGCGGTATTCGGCTTCGGGATAGGCGCGGGCGATTTCACGGTCCATCGCGTCGCGGCCTGCCATGGCGATGTCGATCTCCGTTGCGCCTTCACGGATCGCTGCGTGGATCGCTGCACCGCCGACGTCTGCGGTATGGGCTCCACCTTTGATCAGCGCGATCTCTTCGGCGGATTTCACCATGCGCGCCGCCATCGTCGCGGGGGCGATATCCACCAACTCTGGTGAGCCTAGGAACTCCATCGCCAGGTCACGTGCAGCGAGGGTCATGTGGTCGCCTTCGATGCCAACACGACCCGGCGTGCCTCCGGCCAGCTCGACCACTGCACGCCAGTAGTTGTTGCGCTTCCAGTCGGTGTAGATGACGTTGTCTTCAACCGAGCGCCGCCAGGGTTGACCAGCGTCGATATTGGCCGACACAGTTGTGCAGGCGTCCTGCGTGACAACACAGCCATAGGCGCGGCCAAAGCTGCAATAAAGGAACCCCGAGTAATAGGCGATGTTCTGCATCGAGGTCAGCAGCACCACGGGAATATCCCGTGCCGCCATGACCGCGCGCAGCTTGGCGAGACGGCGGTCATATTCGCCTTTTGAAAACGGCAAAGGGGCCTTCTCACCATTGTGCGAGGTGAAAAACTCGGGTCGTTGGGTTTGGTCGAGCATTGCGCTTCTCCTGTCCAAGGGCCGGACAGGGTCTGTCAGGTCCGGCCACAAGTCCCGGCGTTCAGGACAGGGGCGGCCTTAGTGGAGCGCGACGCCATCGCGCTCCGACACGCATGTACAGCGCTAAATCATCAAGAGATTCGCGTCAAGACGGAGACATGCCCCGCAGCCGCTCTGAACGACGGCGCAGCAGTTCCACGGTAGTCAGCAATGCGATCGAAATCACCACAAGGATCGTCGCCACGGCCAGGATGGTCGGGCTGATCTGCTCGCGCAGACCGGTGAACATCTGCCAAGGCAGAGTCTTCTGGCTGGCGGATCCGATGAACAGCACAACAACCACTTCATCAAACGAGGTGATAAAGGCAAACAAACCACCCGAAATCACGCCGGGCAGGATCAGAGGCATCTGCACCCGGAAAAAGGTGGTGACCGGGTTCGCACCCATGTTGGCCGCTGCTCGCGTCAGCGAACGGTCAAAGCCAACCAGCGTGGCGGTCACTGTGATGATGACAAAGGGAATACCCAGCACCGCATGCGCCAGAACCACTTTGACATAGCCGACAAAGGTCTTGGGCAGACCCAATGTGCCTTCGAGCCAGTTGCCGATATCCGAGTAGAAAAAGAACATGCCAGTGGCCGAGATGATCAGCGGCACGATCATGGGCGAGATCAGGATTGCCATGATGGCGCGGCGTCCCGGCACGTGCGACTGTGACAGGCCGATGGCCGCCAGCGTACCGAGGCTGACTGAGATCACTGTCGCAATCGGTGCGATCAGTAGTGAGTTCTTGAACGACCGCTGCCATTCGTTGTTGGTGAAAAAGTCACGGTAGTGCTTCAGCGAATAGCCTTCCGGATCAAACCGCAGCATCTCGGGCGTAAAGGTGAAAAAGTCCTGCGCGTTGAAGCTGAGCGGCATCACCACGAGGATCGGCGTGATGAGGAATACAAAGATCGCGCCACAGATCACCAGAAACGAATAGTGCCACAGCACTTGTCCCGGAGTGAGATAGGGCAAGAGGCGCGCGCGGTAGCGACCCTCATAAAGCCAGTAGGTAAACCAGTGGAAGAACCAGCCAAAGATGGCACCCAGAATAAAGCCGGGAATACCGCCAAGAACAAAGCCCGCCACGGCGACCAGCACAATTGAGATCCACTTGGAAAGCTGTTCGTTCTTCAGCACGCCGATAAAGAACAGCCCCAATGCGGCGACCACGACCGCCCCGATGACCAGCCCCATGAGGGTGCTGCCATTGGAGGCGCCGACAAAGATGCCCAGGAAGCCTCCGGCTGCCGCAATTGTCGGCAGAACCAGAGACATGGGTTTACGCGAGATGGGTGTGAGTGCAGCCATTTTTCTTATCCCAGTTTCACGTTGTCGATGCCTACGATCTTGTCATAGGCCCAGTAGAGGATCAGCACGACCGCCAGCAGGATACTGCCCAGTGCTGCGGCCAGACCCCAGTTAAGCGAGCTCGAGATGTGGAAGGCGATCCGGTTCGAGATGAAGACACCTTTGGTGCCGCCAACCAGTTCCGGCGTGATGTAGTAGCCGATGGACAGGATGAAGACGAGGATTGAGCCCGCCCCGATACCCGGCACCGACAGCGGGAAATAAACCCGCCAGAATGCCGTCCAGTTGGTTGCGCCCATCGATTTGGCCGCACGCAGATAGGTCGGCTGGATGGTCTGCATCACCGAATACATCGGCAGGATCATGAAGGGTAGCAGGATATGCGTCATCGCAATGATGGTCCCCAGCTGGTTGTTGATCATCACCAGCCGCGCGTCATCCGCCACAAGTCCCAGCCAGACGAGCACATCATTGATGACCCCCTGTTGCTGCAACATGACTTTCCAGGCCGAGGTCCGTACCAGCAGTGATGTCCAGAACGGCAAGAGTACGAGGATCATCAACAGGTTCGCCTTGGCCGCGGGCAGGTTCGCCAGAATCCACGCCACCGGATAGGCCAGCACGATACACGAGCCGGTGATAATCAGCGACATGATCAGCGTGCGTTTGAACAGGGTGATGTAGATGCGTTCGGACTCGGGTCGGATCTCGGCTCCGTCTGCGCCCTTTTGCATGTCGGCCGCGTTCAGGAAGTATCCATTGGTGTATTTCGGACTATAAGTCTGGATTGTGCGCCACACATCCGGGTCGCCCCAGCCCTTGGCAATCTTGATGAACTGTTCCTTGAAAGGGCCGTCCGCCTCAACATCCCACTTCTTGGCCTTGCGACCAGCCTTGCGGAACAGCGAGCTGATGCCAGGCGTTTCATAGTTCAGGCGGCTGCCGACACGTGTATGGGTCTTGGCCTTGGCGGCGTCATGCAGGTCAGCTGCAAGCGCGGTATAGACCGCTTCGTCAGGCGCCACGCCCGAGGCCGCATCCCACGACTGCAACGCGACGACGGTCCTTGGCAGGGTGGTGGCGACAATATCATTCTCGACCGACCGGAACAGCATTTGTCCGATTGGGATAATGAAAGTCAGCAAAACAAACAGCAGCAGCGGGGCAATCAACGCCAATGCGCGCATTTTTTGCAAGCGCAGTGCGCGGTTCAAGCTGCGTTTCAATGGCGTTCCGTCAGCGGCCAGTACCGGGCCCGATTGGGTTGTGTCGCTCATTGATGGTCCCCGTTCTTTGTCTGAAGTGCCGGCTTTTTGATCCGGCTTGTTTCTTTTCAGAGTGGTGCGAAAAGGCGCAGGGCGCCTTTCCACGGTGTTTCGAGTCGACTTATTTGGCCAGCCATGCCTGGAATTTTGCGTCCAGATCATCGCGGTTGTCGGCCCACCATTCGTAGTCATAGATGTGCACGTTGCCAGCGTTGGCCGGGTCGGTTGGCATGTGAGGCGCCATGTCGATGCCGAGGCTGGCGTGCTTGCCAACCAGCGGAGCCGACGATTTGCGGGCCGGACCGTACGAGATGTACTTGGCCTGATCTGCCAGACGCTGAGTGTCGGTTGCAAAGAACAGATACTCCAGCGCGCGCTGCTTGCGCTCGTCGCTCAGACCGGCAGGAATGATCCAGCCATCAAGGTCAAAGGACTGCATGTCCCAGAGCATGCCGATCGGCTGGCCCTGTTCAGCAATGGCCGAGAACAGACGACCGTTAAAGGTCGACCCCATCACAACTTCACCGTCAGCCAGCAGCTGCGGGGTTTCCGCGCCTGCAGTCCACCAGACAACGCTGTCTTTGATGGTGTCCAGTTTGGCCAGACCACGCTCAACACCTTCGGGGGTGCCCAGCACGTCATAGATGTCTTCCTTGGCAACGCCGTCGCAGTACAGAGCCCACTCCATGTTGTCGATCGGACGCTTTTGCAGCGAACGCTTGCCGGGATACTTCTCCAGGTCAAAGACATCGCAGATCGACGATGGTGGAGTGTCACCGACCATGTCGGTACGATACCCGAAAGTGGTCGAGTACACGATCTGCGGTACAAAGCAGTCGCTGACGATCAGGTCACCAAAGTCTTCGGTGGCCGAAGTGCCGTCAGGTGCGGCTGCCAGAACGGCATCATGGTCCAGCTCTTCCGCAAGACCTTCGTCACACAGACGCATCGCGTCCGAGGCCACAACGTCGACCACATCCCAGGTCACGTTGCCGGCTTCGTTCATCGCGCGGATTTTGGCCACGGCTTCTGCCGAGCTGTCATCATTGATGATAGTGATGCCGGTCTTGGCGGTGTAGGGCTCGTGATAAGCCAGCTGTTGCGACTTTGAATAAGAGCCGCCCCATGACACGATGGTCATTTCCTGCGCAAAAGCAGATGGCGCCACCAGCGCGGCGGAGATCGCCAATGCTGTCACTTTGGATTTCATGTTATAACTCTCCTTGTTGAACTTTCTTCTTTGTTGTTCCGGGCTTGCCCCCGGTTGCACGCAAGAATGCCGGTTAGGCATCCAATGCGCGACAATCTTCCGGCAGCCAACCCACTTCGATCTGCTGTCCGGGTTGCAAACGTACCTGATCGGGCGCGTTGCGGGTCTTGATGATGAACTCGTCATTTCCGGCGACGCGCAGACGCGTGCGGAAGATGTCACCCATGTAGATGAACTCGAGCACCTCGGCCTTGACCGTGTGTGTGCCTTCCTGCAGGCGGTCCTTGTTGAACTCGACCCGCTCTGGGCGGATCGATACACGGGTGCGATCGCCTACACCCACGTTGATCGGGTTGCAGTCGATCAGCTCGCCGTCGTCCAGCTGAACAAGGGCCACGTTGTTGTTGATCTCTTTGACCGTGCCCTCGAGCGTGTTGTTTTCGCCAATGAACTGCGCCACGAAACTGTTCTGCGGTTCTTCATACAGCGTGTCCGGCGGTGCCAGCTGCTGAATGCGTCCGTCATCAAAGACGGCCACGCGGTCGGACATCGTCATCGCTTCGGTCTGGTCGTGGGTCACATAGACTGTGGTAATGCCAAGACTATGCGCGAGATGTGTGATCTCGAACTGCATCTTTTCGCGCAGTTGCTTGTCCAGCGCGCCAAGCGGTTCGTCCATCAGCACCAGTTCCGGCTCAAACACCAAGGCTCGCGCCAGCGCAATGCGCTGCTGCTGGCCACCCGACAATTGTGCCGGACGGCGACCACCAAAGGCCCCCATTTCGACCATGTCGAGTGCGCGCTTGATCTTTTCTTCGCGCTCAGACTTGCCCATCTTGCGCACTTCAAGCGGAAAGCCGAGGTTCTCGGCAATCGTCATATGCGGAAACAGGGCATAGTTCTGGAACACCATTCCGATGCCGCGTTTGTGCGGTGGAATATTGTTGATCGACGTCCCGCCAAGGCGGATATCGCCGTGGGTTGCGGTCTCGAACCCGGCCAGCATCATCAGACAGGTTGTCTTGCCAGACCCAGAGGGCCCGAGCATCGTCAGAAACTCGCCCTTCGGCATGGACAGGTTCAGGTCCTTAACGACGAGCGTCTCGCCGTCATACGATTTCTGCACGCGCTCGAATTCCACGAACGCGGCGTCACTCCCCTTATCGGCCACGTGGCCTCCCATGTTGTTGTGGGTCGATCATGTGCCGACCTTTGTTTTTGACAGGCCCCATTAAAGAGCAAGGCCTACGGATCGTGCAAGCCCTTTGATTCCACCCCTTGTCGCAATTGTATGAAATCAAAAGGTTCTTTCCTGATTTTGTTCAACGAATCGGCGCATATGCCATGCCAAAGCCTGATTGCTGGACATCACAGGTTTGCCGATTTCTTTCTCAATCTCGTGCAGGGCGTCGATCGTGCGCAGATTCGTGCAGCTCAGAAAAACCGCTTCGACGGCAGAATCACGTCCCAGGGTCACGGCCGCTTCGATGATCGAAGCCTGTGAGAGTCGCACCACCTTGGCCTCTTCCCGGACGCCAAAGGTTCCGAACACTTCCATCGAGACCCCCTGCCGGGCGAAGGCCGCGCGCAACGTTGCGTTGACCTCTTCGATATAGGGCGACAACAGCGCGAAACGTGAGACGCCACGCGCCCCGGCACAGGCCACCGTCGCGCGCAACGGATCGGTCACATGTTCCGTATTACAAGTACGTTTCACCATGGCTTCCACGGTCTCAGACCCGATCACCGAACTGCCCGAGGTGCAGCCGTAACCGACAACGCGAAAGGCGCGCGCGGCAGGCAGCAATGCGGCTGCGGCCGGCAGGTTGGCCTCCATCGCCGCGAGCGTTTCTGTCGTGACATCCTCGCCACTCGGCACGCGGGTCACATACAGCGGCCCCTCATAATCCCGAAAGTAACGGGAAAACTCCGGTTCGATGGTTTCATCGGTCTGCAAGGCCACCAACCCGATGGGCGGGATCGCGGGGTCGTCTTGGTCCAGCGTATAGGGCAGAGTTGTCATAGCACGATCATCTCCCGGCCATAGCGCGGCGACAGGAAGCGTGGTGCGCCTTCGGTGATCAGGATGTTCTCCTCATGCACCACGATCCGCCCGTCCGCTCCCTTTGTGGCGATTCCGGGTTCCAGCGTCAGAACCATGCCCGGCTCCAGCACCGTGTGATCCGTTGCGATCAACGAAGGCCACTCGGTCAACGACATGCCCAGTCCGTGCCCCAGACGCCCCGCATCAGTGCCTTCACCACCTGCTTTCAGCACCTTGTTCATCGCGTGAAACACATCTGAGGCCGTGGCCCCGGGACGTGCGGCCTCGGCGCCTGCGTCCGTGGCGTCGATCAATTGCCCATGGGCGTCGGCGGCTTCTTTGCTGGGGGTGCTGACAGACCAATTCCGGTCGTAGTCGCAGAAATAGCCGTCATGCACTAACCCAGTGTCCAGCATCAAGACATCCCCCGCCGCCAAGGGCGTCGGCGTTGCGGGTGATATGACATCCGCGTACCCCCCCTGACCGGCACCTCCGGCCAGATAGGGCACCCAGTCTGCACCTTCTTCGAGGCACAGGATTTGAAACTGGCGAAAAATCCGCTCCAGAGGCACACCCTCTGCCGCAATCTCCGGCACGCGCGCATAGCTGCGTCCGGCGATGGCACAGGCCGTTTCAATCTTGTCCACCTCTGCCGCGCTCTTCACCATCCGTATGGCCCGGATCAACCCGCTGTCGCCACAAATCTCTCGCGGCCCGATTGCCTGCCGCAGACGTTCCAGATCGGCCAACGGCATCCGCAACTGCGTTTCATGTCCATCCGGCAACCCAACCTTGGCGCCCACGGGGACAACCTCGCGCAAGGTCTCTGCCAAGAGGCTCACGCCATCGTCTGCCAAGTCCGGCGCGCTCCAGCATCGAATGTCGTCGATCCAGGTTTCCCCCATCAGCGCTGCGCCGATCGAGGGGATCACCGCGATCGGCTTGCCACTCGCCGGAACGACCAGGAACCAGGGGCGTGTCGGACTCTCCCAGAAACGGGTCAGATAGCCGGTGAAATAGCGCACCTCCGGTTCCGTTGTCAGCATCAGGGCGGCCAGACCTGCCTCGGCCATCAGGCCTTGCGCCCGCGCGCAACGGGCTTCGAACTCGCTTCGCGCAAACCCCCTCATTCAGGGGCCTCCGACAGGAAACACAACACGCGCGACGTCTCGGTCACGGCAACAGCCTCACGCACCTCGCCTGACATCACTGCCGCAATACCAGCCCCACCCGAGGCTGTTGTCTCCAAACCTGCCGCTGCCATGGCTGGCAGATGCATGGCCACCTCGTCATCGCTCACGGTCACAAAGTAATCTGCATCCCGTGCCAGGCCATTGAGAGCGATCAACGACGGTTCCTTGCAGTCGAGCCGCCCCATGATGCTGTCGGGACCATCGGCATAGACCGCCTTGCCCTCGATGACACTTTGCATCAGGGCAGGGGCTGCGTCGGGTTCCACCACGACAATGGTTGGATCGTCACCCCAGCGTTTGCGCACATAGGCTGCCACCGCACCGGCCAGCCCGCCAACCCCGGCTTGCAGGAATACATGTGTGGGCACTTCCGGACACTGGCGCACGGCTTCGTCCGCCATCTGCAAGTAACCTTCCATCAAGGTATATGGCGCTTCGGTGTAACCATCCCACGAACTGTCCGATAGCAATGTCCAGCCCTCGGCCTCGGCCGCTGCCAAGGCTGCTGCCATTGACGCCGCATAGTCGGCGCCTTCGCGTACCACCCGCGCGCCTTGCGCACGCAACCGGTCTGCAAAGCTTTCCGGCACAGTTTCGGCAATGTAAATCACCGCCTCAGCGCCGAATGCCCGCGCCCCTGCCGCGACACTCATCCCATGATTTCCGGCACTGGCCGTCACATATGTGTGCCCTGCCAAGCTACCCCGTCCCGGTGCATGGCCCGCCGCGTCAACTGCCTGACGTGCGATTACATAGGCAGCGCCGAGCGCCTTGAACGAGCCAAGGTTCATTCGCGCCCGCTCGTCCTTGACCCACAAGGCTGCCACTGGCGCTAATCCCTCGGTCACGGTCAAAGGGGTTTCCCCGGTCGAAGGGCATTGTTTCAAAAGAGAGGCCACGCGTGTCTCGTCGGTAGACGGATACGGCGCATTGGAGGCGAGCCTGTCGCCGCCGCGGTGTGGGTTCTTCATGGCCTGTGCCATTGGCGGCCTCCTTGATGGTTTCGGGCGTCACCCGGTCAGATTTCCGCCACGCTGTCACATTCTGAGTGATGTGGGGAGTCTTTTGCGTGGCACGTTCATAAAACGTGGTTTCGGCACTTTCGGTGCAAATACCGACGTAATACCGACGTAATACCGACTTGATACAGATGCGGTTTTTCAGTCTTTGCCGTGGCTTCGGTCATAGGCGCTCGGGGCGGGTATTTCATGCGCCGCGCGTGCTGTTTCGCCGGGATCAAACACTTCGACCAGCAGGGGGTAGCATGCCGCCTCATCCGACGAGTGTTCTGCCGAGCAATCCCCACCCGGACAGGCCGAAAGCCCCACCAGAAGGTCGATTTCGGCGTGGAATTCCAGATAGTCGCCAGGCCGTACCGGGCTGGCCTTCATAAAGTATTGACCGGTGTCGCGGGCAAAGCCTGTGCACATGAAAACATTAAGAACATCATGTACATAGCGCTCTGCCTCATGCAGCGGCAGACCGGTGTGCCCGGCCAGCGCACGGGTCAGATTCGAGTGGCAACAGTAGTGATAGTTGTCTCCAGACAGCAGCCGCCCGGTATAGGGATCACAGCGCGTGCCAATGACGTCATGCACCGAGCCGCCAAAGGCATCGAACCCATACCAATCCAACGTATCGTCAATGATCGTCGCCATGGCCCGCATGTGTGGAAACGACGACCACATCCGATCCCCCGTCGACAAGTGTGTTCCATGCAGGGCCCGCGTTTTCCCCGAATAGAACTTTTCGTCTAAATCTCTGAGATTCCATAGGTTTAGGTCGCCTACCTGCGCGCCTTCAACTGATGAAATACGAAAGAAAGCACCTGCCGGAACCTCGATGCACCCTGCATCCCGGGGCTGTACCAGTACCTCCCCTGACTTAGTCGCCTGTGCCCTGACTGTGCGCAATCCCGCCACATCAACCGGCGGCAGGGATTCAGGTGGATAGCAGATCACCGGAGCAATATCCCGCCGGGTTGCCGCGTCATTCGGAGCAGAGTGGTTGGGGTGTTTCAACTTCACGGAGTTACCTCATTCCTTGCCCGGTGTCACACCAGCTTGGTTGAAAGTTTTTCTAGCATTTCAAGACATTGCGCCATTTGTTCTATGGACACATATTCGTCTGGCTTGTGCGCCTGCTCAATGGACCCGGGGCCGCAGACCACGACGCTCATGCCCAGTGTTTGAAAGATTCCAGCCTCGGTGCCAAAGGGCACAACCTCCGCGCCATTGGCCCCGGTCAGTGCCATCACAAGGTCGCGGGCTTCATTGTCATCCATCGGCTCCAGCCCGTCGACTTCGCCAATCACCTCGGTCTCGATCCCTGCTTCTGGGTGCACAGCCTGCATTGCTGGCATCAACTCGTCCGCACAATATAGATGCAAAGCGTCCTTGACGTAGTCAGCATCTTCTTTCTGCACAGGGCGCATTTCCCATTCCACTCGGGCCTTGCCCGGGATCACATTGTGTGCGACGCCCCCGACCAAAGCACCTGTGTTGATAGTTGTCCATGGCGGATCAAAGCGACTATTGACAGGGGCGCGGCCCCGCAGGTTTGCCTTTAGCTCCAAAAGCTTACCGACATACCGTACCGCATATTCCACGGCGTTTACACCTCGGTCGGGGCCGCTTCCGTGCCCCTCGAGCCCGGTGAAATGAGTGGTGTATTCATAGCAACCCTTATGCCCCTCAATAACCTGCATCGAGGTTGGCTCTCCGATAATCGCGATTGTAGGTTTCAAGCCCTTGGACTGCAGCATCCCAGCCAGTGCCTGAGCCCCGAAGCAGCCGATCTCTTCGTCATAGGTAAAGGCGAAATGTAGCGGGCGTTGAAGGTCCAAGGCCGCGTAATGTGGCGCCATGGCCATCACTGCGGCAATGAACCCCTTCATGTCGCAGGTGCCGCGCCCATACCATTTGCCATCCCGTTCCTCAAATATGAACGGATCGCTGGACCAGTCCTGATCCGTGACCGGCACAACGTCGCAATGACCCGATAAAACGATGCCGCCGTCGCGCATGGGTCCAAATGTGGCGAATAGGTTGGCCTTGGATCCAGTTTCATCATGCCAGATTTCCACCTTGGCCCCGCAGGCTTGCAACTGCTCGGACAGGAATGCGATCATGTCCAGATTGCTGTTTGACGACACTGTGGGAAAGCTGACCAGCTTTTGCAGCAGGGCTTTGGTTTGCTCTAAGGGCGGCACAGTCAATCCTTCACAAACAACTTCCGCTCGACTTTACTGAGGGCTTCTGCCGGACCGTCTTCGGTGATGACAATGGTCTCGGTAGTCTCCAACCCCCAGCTGTCCATCCACAGCGCAGGCATGAAGTGAAACACCATTCCGGGTTCGAGAACTGTTTTGTCCTCACTGCGGAGTGATGCCGTGCGCTCCCCCCAATCCGGCGGATAGCTAAGTCCCACCGGATATCCCATGCGTCCTTCGCGATGGATGCCGTGCTTCGCCAGAACCGACATGAACGCCTCGACAATATCACTGGTCAGGTTGCCCGCGCGCGCCGCGTTCAGGCCGGCACTGATGCCCTCAATTTGCGCCTGTTCCGCGTTTCGCATCTCTTGTGGAGGTGTGCCAAGGTAAACGGTCCGGCAAAGCGGCGCATGGTAACGGCGATAACAGCCTGAGAGTTCAAAAAATGTTGCTTCCCCAGCTTTCATCGGCGCCCCATTCCACGTGAGGTGGGCCGCCGTGGCATCGAGCCCCGACGGGGTCAATGGGACAATCGCCGGATAATCCCCCCAATCGTCGTCAACTCCGGTTATCCCTGCATGAAAAATATCTGCCACCAGGTCGTTTTTGCGAACTCCGGGCGCAGCACGGTCAATAGCGGTTCGGATCACCTTATCTGAAATTCGGGCAGCCCTGCGGATAAACGAGATTTCTTCGTCCGACTTGATCAGGCGTTGCCAGTTTACCAGTGCGGTTGCATCTCCAACGCTTGCATTCGGCAGCTCCTCGCACAGAACGGAATGAGCTTTGGCCGAATAATAATAGTTCTCCATTTCCACGCCGATACGCGCACTTTCGTAGCCGAGTGAACGAATATGTTGCGCGAGATCCTGCATGGGGTGGCGTTCGGTCGACTGCACGAAATTGTCCGTGTAGCCAATGACATTTTCCGCGGTCATCCAGCAGGTTCGTCGGCCACCTATGGCGTCCATCTGCCGTCCCCACCAGATCGGCTCTCCTTCCAACCCGAGCAGGACGCCTTGGTGCACATAAAATGACCAGCCATCGTACCCGGTGAGCCATGCCTGGTTTGATGGATCGGCGACAAAAAGCAACTCGAGCCCCTGGAGTTCCATAGCCTTACGGGTTTTGACGATTCGCCGATCATACTCGGCCTGGCTGAATGGGGCATGTTCGATGGGCATTAGGACCTCATGCATTCGTGCGAGGGGCGCCAGGCCTTCATCGAATCAATGAAGGCGGGGCGACCGGTGTGTCATGTTAGTGGGAGATTGCTATTTGGGAATAGAGACGTTCAGCCCTGCATATCGCCAGCCGAAATTGGACTTTGGACTTAACGTGCACCGGCACAACCTGACAGCAGCCAGTATTGTTTTGCTGGGGGACCTGAAAGGCCGGGATCAACTGAGAAGCAATAAATCCCAGCTGTTCGAAGGATAGATGACAGAAGACAGGTTTTGTTCTCTGTTTTGTATCGCGGTTGCGCTTGATCCGCGTTTGGAACGACCAGCCTAAATGCAGCGCCCTCCGTCGACTTCCATAAGCACGCCGGTGATCATGCTGGCCTCGTCCGAACACAGGAAAGCAGCAGCGTTGCCCATGTCTTCGGGCTGCGAGAAGCGCCCCAAAGGGATCGTGGACAGAAACTTGGCGCGAACTTCGGGGGTATCTTCGCCCATAAAGCTTTTGAGCAAGGGCGTTTCACCGGCTACCGGATTGATGGCGTTGACGCGGATACCATGGGGGGCAAGTTCCACTGCCATGGATTTGGTGGCGGTGTTCACCCAGCCTTTGGACGCATTGTACCAGCTGAGGTTGGGCCGGGGCGAAAGGCCCGCGGTGGAAGAGACATTCAAGATTGCGCCTGATCTACGTTCTTTCATATGCGGAACAAGGGCGCGGGACAGCAGAAAGATGGACTTGCAGTTGACGTCCAGGACCCGGTCGAAATCATCTTCGCTGATTGTCTCCATCGCTTCAGGCAAGTGCGTGACGCCTGCGTTGTTGACCAATATGTCAACGTGACCCCATTGCCCAAGCGCGTAATTGACCATGGCCTGTACGCTGTTGCCATCGGCGACGTTCACGGCACATGGGGTCGCGTTCGCATGTTCCGATGCCTTTGTTTGTGCTGCTTCGGCGTTGATGTCAGCTACAAGAACCAAGGCGCCTTCTGCCAGGAATTTGTCGACGATCCCGGCACCAAAGCCTTGGGCGCCGCCGGTAATGATTGCTGTTTTGTTTGCAAGACGCATGGGGTGTCTTTCTTATTTGTTGCGTTCCGTCTGAGGTGTTGTCGGTGACGTTGGCGGACGCTTTCGGGGAAGAAAAAGTGATTGGCCGGGCGTTAGCCGTGCAAGGCGGCAACGGTTTTAAGCTGGGAGAAGTGCAATAGGGCTTCGAACCCCTTTTCGCGGCCATGACCGGATTTGCCGGTGCCGCCAAAGGGCAATTCGACGCCGCCACCGGCGCCATAGTTGTTGAGGAAAACCTGTCCCGAACGCAAGGCGCGCGCCAGACGCATCTGGCGGGCACCGTCGCGCGACCAGACGCTGGCAACAAGACCATAGTCCGTGCCATTGGCAATGCTTAGGGCTTCTTCCTCGGTATCGAAAGGGATCAACACCTGCACGGGACCGAAAATCTCGTCCTGAGCCAGTGTGTGGTTGGCAGGCACATCGGCAAAAAGTGTGGGCGCAACATAAGCCCCGTTGGCTGGCGCATTTGAGACAATCTTACCTGTGGCAGCGGTTTCAAGGTCGCTGCCTTTGTCGATAAAGCTTTGCACGATGGCTTGTTGCCGCGTGGAAATCAGGGGGCCAAGTTCCAAGTTCTCTGTCGCCGGTGCAGCGCGCAGATTGCCATAGGAGGCCGACATGCGAGCGCGGACTTCGTCGTAGACCGGGCGCTGCACAAGGATACGGGATGAGGCCGAGCATGTCTGACCTGCATTTTGGATGCCAGCATTTACCAGGAACGGCAGGGCGGCGTCGAGATCCGCGTCGGAAAAGACCAGTTGCGGAGACTTGCCGCCCAGTTCCAGCGTCACTGGAACGACGTTTTTTGCAGCGGCCGACTGTATCAAGCTACCCGTCGCAACGGACCCCGTGAATGAAATATGCTGGATGCCGGGATGTTCAGCCAGTGCGGCGCCTGCCTCGGCTCCAAGACCAGGCACCACGTTGAGCGCCCCGGCAGGCAGCCCAGCCTTTTGCGCCAGATCGGCAAAGGCCAGCGCGGTGAGGCAGGCTTCTTCGGCTGGTTTCAACACACAGGCGTTCCCCATGGCGAGCGCCGCCCCAACCGAGCGGCCAATAATCTGCATGGGATAGTTCCAGGGCACGATATGGCCGGTCACGCCGTAGGGCTCGCGCAGAGTGTAGACCGTGTAACCATCGAGATAAGGGATCGTCTCGCCGTGAATCTTGTCAGCGGCGCCTCCGTAAAACTCGCAATAGCGGGCGAGTGCGATCACGTCGTTTCGGGCTTGGGTCAGGGGCTTGCCCACATCCAATGCTTCGAGCAAAGCCAGAGTGTCGATGTGTTCCAACACCAATTGCCCCATGCGTGTCAGAATGCGCCCACGCTCGACAGCAGTTGTCCGCCCCCATTCGCCCATTCGCGCCGACTGGGCCGAAGCAACCGCGGCATCAATGTCAGCCGAGGTGCCACGAGCGATTGCGGTGAGCGAGGTTCCGTCTGAGGGGTTTGTCAGATCCAGAGTGTCTCCGGTAGCGGGCGGCACCCATTGGCCGCCGATCAGGCAGAGGGAGGGATCAAACCAGAGGTCAGGCAGCATCGATGTCTCCAGCAATTGAGAATGTTAACTTTGTAGATTGGTTTGGCAGGTCGGGCGCGTGTTCCTGCAACACGGACACATTGGGAATGGCCCTGAGGACCGATTGCCAAAAGCCCGCCGCGTGTGTGCTGGCAGCGGAAATGCCGAGAGACCATGTTCCGGGGCGGTCCTTGAACAAGGCCGTCACAGCCTGCCGTCCAATGCCTTTGCGTCGAAGGGGTGCAAAGATGGTAAACTCGCGCAAGGTCAACTGTCCGGGCGGGGTTTCTTGGACCACTGTAAAGCCCACCCTGGACTTGTCGTGCACAATCCAGTGGCTTTCATGGTCTGGCAGACATAGCGCCCGATCGGCGATCAGTTCGGCAGACAGCGCAATATCTGGTGCGACCTCGTCAAGGTAGGTGTCGAGATGCGCCACGAAGCAAGGCTGGTCTTCGGCCCGGATTTGAGAAAGGTGTACAGTCATGCTGCCCCTTGGCCGACAATGGGTAGAACGGGGGCAGCATTTATCAGCGTCTGTGTGTAGCTATGCTGCGGGTTGGAAAAGACCTCTTGGGTTTCACCCTGCTCGACAATTTCCCCCGCCTTCATCACCAGGACACGATCGGTGACGGTGCGCACGACCGAAAGATCGTGCGAAATGAAAAGATATGACAGATTGTGCGAGCGGCTGAGGTCAGCAATCAGATCAAGGATCTGGGCGCGGATCGAAACATCGAGTGCTGAGACAGCCTCGTCAAAGATAATCAGCTCAGGTCGGATGATCAGGGCTCGGGCGATGGCAATGCGTTGGCGTTGTCCTCCGGAAAACTCATGGATGTATTTGCCCGCATCAGAAGGTTGAAGCCCGACTGCCACCAGCGCTTCTGCAATGGCCCTATCGCGGGCCTCTCCGGTGGGCGGGTCGGGCATCAGGTGAAATGGTTCTGTGATGATCCTCGCGACCTTGTGGCGGGGATTGAAGCTGCCGTAAGGATCTTGGAACACCACTTGGAGACCTGAACGCAGGGCTGGATTTTGGCCTGGCCCAACCTCTTGCCCAAATGCAGTTATCGACCCCGATTGAAGAGGTTCAAGTCCAAGAATGGCGCGTGTAAGTGTTGATTTACCGCAGCCGGATTCACCAACCAGTCCCACCCGCTCACCATGATGGATCGTGAACGAGATTTCATTGACTGCGCGATGATATTGCCGTGGCGCGAAAAGTTGGGTGCGGGGCAGGACATAATCCCTTACCGCGTTCCTGACCTCCAGGATTGGTTCGGGGACTTCCGCGCGTTCGGGCAGATTGACTTGGTGGCCAGAAGCTTCGAACAGAGCACGGGTGTAGGGGTGTTTCATTTCTTCAAAGAGCGCACGGGTTTTGCCCTGTTCGACAATCTCACCGTGGCGCATGACTACGATGCGGTCCGCCATCTCTGACACTACAGCAAGGTCATGCGTGATCATCATCAATCCCATACCAAATTCGACCACCAGCTCTTTGAGAAGGTCGAGGATCTGGGCTTGGGTGGTGACATCGAGCGCGGTTGTGGGCTCGTCGGCAATCAAAAGACGCGGGCGCAGTGCGATTGCCATAGCGATAACAACCCTCTGGCGTTGACCGCCACTGAGCTCGTGAGGATAGCGTGACAATGGAAAACGATCAGTGGGAAGACCGACGCGTGTAAGCATTTCTCGGGCTTGCTCTTCCGCTTGGGCACGCGTCATTGTGGTGTGGATCTGGATAGTTTCCATCACCTGGTCCCCGATGGTTTTCACCGGGTTAAGCGCGGTCATCGGCTCCTGAAAGACCATGCCCATATCCTTACCCCGCATGGCACAAAGCTGAGGTTCTGTTTGTGCAAGCAGATCGAGATCGCCCAAAAGGATGGCACCTTTGGTTTCGGCGCTTTCGGGCAACAGCTGCATCGTGGCAAGGGCCGTCATGGATTTTCCTGAGCCGCTTTCGCCAGTGACGGCGACGATTTCACCAGGGGCAATGGAAAATGAGACGTTCTTGAGGATTTTGTGCGGGCCGATCGACAAGGACAGGTCTTCAATTCTGAGCAAGGTCATGACCGCACCACGCGAATTTTCGGGTCAAGCATATCTCGCAGGCCGTCTCCCATCAGGTTCAACCCAAGGACGGCAAATACAATGGCGAGCCCGGGAACAAGTGCGAGGTGGGGCGCAAAGCTGACCATGGTCTGAGCATCTGCCAACATGCGGCCCCAGGAAGGTGTTGGCGGCTGGGCGCCAAGGCCAACATACGAGAGACCCGCCTCGGCAAGGATGCCAAGCGAGAATTGGATCGTGCCTTGAACGATCAAAAGGTTCGCGACGTTGGGCAGGATGTGCTCAAAACTGATGCGGATTTTACTTTTGCCCGCAACGCGCGCAGCAAGGATGAATTCGCGCTCCCAAAGCGACAGTGCGCCCGATCGCGTTAGGCGGGCAAAGACGGGTATGTTGAAAATTCCGATGGCAATAATGGCATTGATGGCGCCAGCACCCATGATGGCCGTAATCAGGATGGCAATGACGAGGCTTGGGAAAGCAAAGACCAAATCATTGCCGCGCATGATTATCTCATCTGCCCAGCCACCTTTCTTGGCGGCTGCCCAAAGACCGAGTGGCACGCCCACGCCCATGCCAATGCCCACAGCGACAATGGCCACGGCCAAAGATGTTCGGGCCCCGATCATGATCATCGAAAAGATATCTCTCCCGAAATGATCTGTTCCGAACCAATTCTGGGCGTTCGGCGTTTTTAGCTTGTTGGGGATGTCCATCGTTGTGATGTCGTAAGGCGTCCAGAAGAAGCTGACGAAAGCTGCAACGAGCACGATCATGCACAACAGGCCACCGATAAAGAGATTGCGAGAGCGGATCATGTACGTGCCCTCAGGCGGGGATCAACGGCGGCATAGGCGAGATCGACAATGAAATTCACAAGGATCACGGCAAAGACCAGCAACATGACCACGCTTTCCACCACGATAAGATCGCGGGCCGAGATGGCCTGAAAGATCAGGCGGCCAAGTCCAGGTAGGAAGAACACCTGTTCAATGATGATACCGCCCGCAAGTAAAAAGGCGAACTGCATGCCAATGATGGTGAGCACCGGGATAAGTGCATTCCTGAGCCCGTGGCGCCATAAGGCCTGGCGCCGAGAGAGGCCTTTGGCACGGGCAGATCGCATAAAGTCCTCGCCAAGGATATCCAACAGGGACGAGCGCATGACCCGTGCAAGGATAGCAGATTGTGGCAGAGCCAGAGCGATGGCTGGCAGTGTGAGAGATTTCAATGCCAGCCAAAAACCTTCGTCCCAACCCGGGAAGCCTCCTGCAGAAAACCAACGCAGATTGATAGCAAAGACCAATACGAGCATCATGGCGAACCAAAAGTTAGGCACAGCGACGCCCAGCTGGGTTGCGCCCATGACTGCCATGTCTCCGGGTTTTCCCCGGCGCGCAGCGGCATAGATGCCCGCAGGAAAGGCAATAATTGTGGACAGCGCCAAAGCATAGAGTGCCAGAGGCAACGAAACCCACATACGGTCGGCAATCATCTGACCCACCGGTGTGCGGTAGGTGTACGAGGTTCCAAAATCACCCCGCACCATGCCGCCGATCCAGTTCAGATATCTTTCAGCCTTGGAAACATCCAAACCCAATTCGGACCGGAGGGCAGCGACCGTGTCTGGTTGTGCATTGATGCCCAGCATAAAGGATGCCGGATCACCAGGAGCTACTTCGATCACTGCGAAGATCACCAGCGAAGCGACTACGAGGCTGATGGCAAGCGACAAAAGGCGTTTAAGGGCGTATCGCAGCATGGTTGGTCAGGCCGGGGGTGCTAGGTAATCTTGGTCTGTGACGTGCTCTAGCCAGTCCGCCGCCGATCCATCGAGGGCTTCCTGAATGGCAAGGTGCTCCATCGCAACATTTGGCGCGGCACCGTGCCAATGCTCCACCCCAGGCTCAATCCAGACTGTGTCTCCTGCGCGCATGACCCGCGGGCGCTCACCACGTACCCCATAAAGTCCAACACCAGAGAGAACATGCAGCGTTTGCCCCAGCGGGTGGGTGTGCCAGGCGGTACGCGCGCCCGGCTCGAACGTCACTCGCAACGCATTCACGCGGGAGGGCGGATGGCTGTCGATCACCGGGTCCATCCGAACACAGCCGGTGAAGTAGTTTTCGGGCGCTACGCGGCTCGGACGCATACCTGCCGGGAAAAACTCTGTAGCCATCAACCCATCCGTTCAATTAGGTCAGGAGCCCCGCAAGTGGGACTCCCTGATTTTTGGGCAGCCTCAGTCAGCCCAGCTCATCGCGGGCAAATCGACTGCAGCGGTCGGCGCGTTCTTCCAAAGGCCCTGTACCCCGGCCTTGGCAATGGTCGGTGTGGACAGCTGGAAAAGATAGCCGTTGACGTAATCCTCGGAGATCATTGTTTGCAGGGTGGCCGACATCTCGGACCGCTTGGCTGGGTCCGTGGTGCGATTCAGTTCTGCATAAAGCTCCTGGAAGGCCGGATTGTCATACTGGAAGTAGTAATCAGGCCGGGCATAGATGCCGATGTCAAAAGGTTCGGTGTGACTGACGATGGTCAGGCCATAATCTTTGCCACGAAACACCTGTTCCAACCATTGCGCCCACTCCAGGTTCGAGGTCTCGGTTTCGATCCCTACGGCGCGCAGCTGTGCGGCGATGATCTCGCCTCCGCGACGGGCGTATGAGGGGGGAGGCAATTTCAGTGTGGTGGTGAACCCGTCTGGAAAACCCGCTTCGGCCAACAGCTGTTTGGCCATTTCCGGATCATATTTCGAATTGCCAGTCAGGTCGACATAGTCGGGGTGGTGTGGCGCAAAGTGGGTGCCAATGGGGGTGCCCATGCCGAACATGGCACCGTCGATGATGGCTTGACGATCGATTGCGTGAGCAATGGCTTTGCGCACTTTGACGTTGTCGAGCGGCGCCATCTTGTTGTTGGTCGACAGAATGGTTTCACCCTCGGTGGCGACATTCAGCACCTGAAAGCGCGGATCAGCCTCAAACTGTGGCACGTTTTCCGGGGCCGGGTAGCCGGTAAAGACATCCACGTCCTCGGCCATTACTGCGCCAAAAGCGGCTGTGGGGTCCGAGATGAATTTAAAGGTGGCTGACTTGATTGCAGGCGCTGCACCCCAATAGCTGTCACTTGCCACCAGTTCGATCTTGTCGCCCTGCACCCAATTCGAGAACTTGTATGGGCCCGTGCCAACCGGATTGGTTTTGATGTTTTCAATGCTTTCCGGTGCAACGATCACAGCGTCGCCCCAGGCCATGTTGAAGAGAAAGTTCCCGTTCGGTTCGCTGAGTGTGACCTTGACGGTTGCCGCATCCACAACGTCGACGCTGGCAATAGATCCAAACAGCGCCTTTTGCGCATTGGCGCTGTCTTCGGCGCGGGCACGATCAAGACTGAACTTAACGTCTTCTGCATCCATGGCAGAGCCGTCATGGAAGTTCACCCCGGAATTCAGGTGGAAGGTATAGGTCAGGCCGTCCTCGGAGATGTCCCAGCTTTTGGCCAACGCGGGTGCAATGGAGCCGTCATCCATAAAGCGGGTCAGGCCTTCGAAGATGTTGATGTAGACCACCGAGTCAATTGCCTGCGCTGCTGCGCTGGTTGGATCGAGGTGCGGCGGTTCAAGTTGCATGGCGACAGTGATGTCGTCCTGCGCGGCTTGCGCTGCCCCGAACCCTGCGCAGAGGGCAATGGCGCTGGCCATGGCCAGTTTCCCAGATAGAAAGCTCATATTAGTTCCTCCCTTGATATTCCTAAAGCTCAGTCATTGTCTGTTGGTAGCAATAGCTGCGCAAGGCTGTGAGCCATAACCTTTGCACTATCCAGCATGTCATCAATGCCAATGTACTCGTCCGGCTTATGTGCCAGCTCAAGAAGACCTGGCCCATAGGCGATACAGTTCTTCAGCTTGCCGATACGATCAATATGTTTTTGGTCGTAGGTTCCTGGCGACGCAACGTACTCGGGTGATTTTCCAAGGATTTCGGTGATTGAACGATCCACGGTGGATACGACCGGCGCGGCCTTGTCTGTCATGGACGGCGCAACGTGGTTCACTTCTCGGATATCAAATCGGAAGTTTTCTCGGTTGGTTTCCAAGTCCTTTAGAATTGCCTCAATTTCTCCAGAGACACCGGCATGGGTTTCCTCTGCCAAGTAGCGGCGGTCGATCATGATGCGACAGCTGTCGGGCACACAGTGCGCAGGCAGTCCGGTGTAGTCTTCGGCCTGTTCGGGTTGGCCGCCATGAATCGAGTTGATGTTCATTGTTGAAGAGCGAGCGCCTTCGGGGACAACAGGCATGTCCGTTGTGCGTGCAGCCATCGCGGGGAACAGATCTGTTTCGAACTTGTCCAAAACTGCTCCCATGTGGCGCACTGCGCAATCTCCGAGAAAGGGCATGGCACCATGGGCGATTTCGCCAAACGTTTCAATCTCGGCCCACCAACCTCCTCGGTGCCCCAAGCAAATTCGATCCTTTTGCAATGGTTCCGGGATGATCACATGCTGAACACGTTCCGGAGCAAAAAAACCCTTCTCCGCCAGATACGCCACACCACCATAGCCGCCGGATTCTTCATCAGCTGTTCCGGATATCTCAATGGCACCGGCGAAATCGGGAAACTCCTGGATAAAGGCTTCGGCGGCGATGATTGATGCGGCCAGCCCACCTTTCATATCGCATGCGCCACGGCCATAGATCTTGCCATCGGACACTTCGCCGCCAAAGGGATCAAAGGTCCAGCCAGCGCCAACTTCCACCACATCGGTGTGCGAGTTAAAGTGCACGCATTCGCCGGGGCGGCGCCCTTCCTTACGAGCGACAATGTTCCAGCGTGGGTATTTTTCGCTGTCCCCGGGCGCACCAATGGCGCGGACCAGTTGTGTTTCAAATCCATGGGCCGAAAGCCGGGCATCCAAATAGTCACAGATGTCCCGATAGCAATCGCCCGGAGGGTTCAGCGTGGGGATGCGAATGAGATCCTGGGTGAGCGCCACAAGATCATCGCGCAGGGCATCGATTCGTTTGATCAGACTTGAGAGGTTTTTGGTAGTTGTCTCTGGCATCTAGTGGTTGTCACTTTGATCGGCAGGGCTAAGCATATGCAGGAGCGCAAGTGCATTGGCGGGTTACGGTGGTCAAACTGGCAGCGACGACGCGCTGTCTTTGAGTATAGTGATCATGCGGCATTGCATGGTACGGTATCAACACCGTAGGAGTACGGTGTTGGGAGAGCATAACTGTGGATCTGGATCATCTCGCATATGAGTACGCGCCCGTCGGAATTGTACTGACGGAGCACAGGGTTATTAAGGCCTGTAACGCCGCCTTTGCACAAATCCTAGGGTACGAACGAAATGCTCTCATAGGGCAGTCTTTTCGCGTGCTCTATGGGTCAGCCGACGAGTTTGAGAGGGTTCGCGATATTGGGCTGGTGCCTTTGCAGAAAAACAACCTCTATACTGATGAACGTATGATGCGGCGCCGTGACGGCAGCCCCTTGTGGTGCAGATTTAGAGCCCAATCTTTGACACCGGACGATCCTTTGGCGCAGTTGGTAATGACCTTTGCGATAATTTCTGAGACCCCACCACTGGCGCTTACTCGTCGCGAGCGGCAGGTTGTCGGGGGGCTTGGGCGTGGTTTGACAAGCAAAGAGATTGCCCGGGAACTGGACCTGTCGCCCAGAACGATTGAAGACGTGCGCGCGAGGTTGTTAAAGCGTTTCGAGGTCAAAAATGCGGCCGAGCTACTTGGTCGCCTAACGTATTTGACACCTTAGGTGGCGTACGTTGGCGTGAAGATACAATCGAAATTAATTTCGACCGATCTTAGCGCCAGAGTTCCTTTACTCCGTGCCAAGTCTAACCTTTCAATAACCCCAGCAAATATTGGCCATACGAGTTCTTAGACAATGCCGATGCCCGAGCATGCAGTTGGCTTGCATTGATCCAGCCCTGAGCATAGGCAATTTCATCCGGGCTTCCGACTTGCATTCCCTGACGTTCAGAAAGCGTGCGTACAAAGTTTCCAGCGTCGAGCAAACTCGCATGCGTCCCGGTGTCCAGCCACGCATAGCCACGCCCCAAGTTTCGAACACTCAGGGTTTCTTCAGCAAGATACATCTCTAACAATGTAGTGATCTCAAGTTCTCCGCGTGCAGACCGGTTCACAGCTTTTGCACGTTCCGAGGCCGTCTCATCGAGAAAGTAAAGACCGGCAACTGCAAATGGAGAAGGAGCGACTTCAGGTTTTTCGATGATCGCCCGAACCGTCCCGTCTGCGTCAAAGTCCACTACCCCATAGCGCTCTGGGTCGCTGACACGATAGCCAAACACTGTACCACCATTGGTGTTTGCGTCCGCAATCGCCAGCTCCTGTGGTAACCCATGGCCAAAAAAAATGTTGTCACCCAAAACCATGGCAGAAGGGGCACCTGCCAAGAACTGCTCTGCCAGCAAATAGGCCTGCGCGAGCCCATCTGGGGATGGTTGAACAATGTACGTCAGCGATAGGCCCCACTGGCTACCATCCCCCAGAGTGCGCTTGAATTGTTCCTGATCACCCGGAGTGGTTATTATGGCGATTTCCCGAATGCCGGTCAGCATCAGCACGCTCAGCGGATAATAAATCATCGGTTTGTCATATATCGGGAGAAGTTGTTTAGAGACACCAACTGTTACTGGATAGAGCCGAGTGCCTGACCCTCCGGCCAGAATAATTCCTTTTCGTGTGCTCATCTTGCGTAGCTCATGAATTTGTTTCTCACTTCTCGCCCAGCAATCTAACCGTTACATTTTGCGCGTGAACCTTAACGCTTAGAATGCTGGTTCCAACTCGGTTGATACGTTTTTTGCGGGCGTGTGTTTGCATTTGTCAGCAAGGCAGTATTTTGCGCAGGGTCTGCCATAGGATCCAAATGTCAAGCCTTAGGCTGCGATTGTTTGCGTAGATCTGATCCAGTCGCGCTTTGCGTGGAATACAAACGCGTACATAGGTTTCTTCGGTTTCCTGTGGCGTCTTGCAGTGCGACAATAGGCGTTCTTCATGTCGGTGGAAAACCAACGTGGCCAATCCAGTGACACCCGGGCGGCTTTGCAAGACGGGGCCATAGATTTTTGGGTAGCGTTCCACATAGTGGGGCAACGGAGGCCGCGGGCCCACTAGGCTCATGTCTCCACGTAGTACGTTCCAAAGCTGTGGGATCTCGTCCAGCCGAAGTTTTCGCAGAATGTGGCCAATCGGCGTGATGCGGTCCGCTTTGTCTCCACCTGTGACACCGCTATCTTGAAGGTCTGTACGCATAGTGCGCAGTTTCCAAAGGCGAAAAGAGCGGTCGGGCGTGCGCATGCGTTCGCTAACATAGAACACCGGGGGGCCATCAGAGATGGCGATTAGGAGTGCAAAAGCGATCACCACTGGCATCAGAATGACTCCGAGCGACAACGCAACAAAGATGTCAAACAATCGCTTGGCAAACGCGCTCACAGGGGGCGCCCTCCTGTAATACTTAGCCAGTCAGAGACAATGTTCTGCGGATGTGCATCCTTGGCGTGAAGGGATGTAAGGCTTTGAAGCAAGCTTGTGTCCAGTGTGAGAGATGCAGGAAGGTCGGGTGGCGCTGGACGGGTTGAGAACCGGATATCCGCGGCTTTCAGAAGCTCTGCCATATCCACAGGTTCCGGCGCTGCCACGTTGATGCAGTTTGGTAATGGATCGCGACTGCAAATCAGTTCAGCAAGGACGCGTCCCATCGCAGTTGGGCCAATGTAACTGCGTTTCGGGCTCCGGCCGTCTGCAAAAACATCGAGGATCACGTCTCGTCGTCCAGGCCCCAGCAGTTGGTCTGCTCCGGCCACGTTCCCTAAACGCAAGACTGTTACGCCTTCATAGGCTTTGGCCATTTGCTCCATCGCAAGTTTAGAGGTCCCATAAGAACTACTCGGCCGCGTAAGCATAGACTCAATCCATCCGGATCCAGTGCCGTAAACCGCCGCCGTAGAGATTAAGAACACCCTTTTCACGTTCGCCCGAACTGCGGCCGACAAAGCCGCCTGTGCCAAAATGACATTCAACTTGTAGTCTGGATTCGACGTCTTGCTAGAAGGGGTGACCCCAGCCAGAACCAACATTGCGTCCATCCCACTAGCAAGGCTCGCGAGCTTCATCTCGTTGTTCAAAAGACTGATCTCAGTCGTATTCACGTTCGGCTCGGCTGGGAAGGAGGCCTGCAATGGGCGGTGCTGCCAATGGGGCAACACCCCATAATGGGTCCCGTTGCCCCAGACGCGTGCAAGCAAACGCCCAATACGGCTGTTGGAGCCAAGGACAAGAACGCGTCTGTGAGGGGCGAAAGGGGCCATTGGGTTAACTAAGGGCATTAACTGGCTTAGCAGTAGATAGAGGGAGTTTGGTGGGAGAGTATGGTTTCATACTATCAGTGGTGTCCTAAATGCGCCCGAGCATTGCTGCCAGATAGAATAAACAGGTATTGGAAACGCGTTGCCGATGCAAACCTGCACGCAGCATGGTCAAAAACCGAAAAACACCGCGACGCGTTCTCGCGAGTTTTTGCACGGTTTCTCGATAGCTAGGGTCAAGTTCACCGGACACCTCAACCAATGCGGCGAGGTTGGAATCTATCCACCGTCCATAGGTTCCGTCAAACACCAATCTTAGACGCTGGTATAAAGCTGCAAATCCCCTATGGGCACCGAGAAGGTTCTGTTCGTGTTGCCGATAGCATAGCACTGTGTGGTCATCGACTAGAACCGTCCCCCCAGCACCGGAAACCAATTGATAGAGCCACCAGTCGTGAAAGGGAACGTTGGCTGGAACCCCCGCGCGCCGCACCAATGCCAATCCGGTAACATTTAGTGCAGCACTGTGCCCACTTACGACGTTCTGGGTGAGTGCATTTGCAAAGCTCGGTGGGCGCCTAAGGGGTATAGAAGGGCCCATTGAGCTCAAGTTCGCGTCTGTGTGCGTACTCTGGGCACCGTAAAGCGTTGGCTGATCAGCCGGAGCTGTCGCCATGTATTCAAGGGCACGGGCAAGCTTTTCTGTGTGCCACACATCATCCTGGTCTGAAAGGACGACGTGGCATTGTGGAAGGTCGGCATGCGTCAACAGCGACAGGAAGTTTGATGCCGCGCCTTTTCCGGAACCCTTGATCAGCCTGACCTCGTGATGTCCTTTCCAGCGCATCTTCCAACGTTGCAGAATTTCAACTGTTGCGTCCTGCGAGCCATCGTCGCTAGCCCACAACTGCCAACACTTGTGGGTTTGCGCCTCAAAGGAAGCCAGTTGTTCGTCCAGGTGCTCTGCCCCGTTGTAGGTGCAGAGAAGAATTGCAACTGGAATTTCTGACTGGGGAAGCATTCTGCACGGTCTTTTCACGCATCGGATCGGTTCATTGTTCTATCTCTTCGGCGCGATCGAGGTCAAATCGTATCAAACTCAAATTCAATTTTGATTGATAGTCGCAGGGTTGCCGCATTTTGCCGCCAAATTCGACGTGCCGATATCCGACTTTTCTCTCTGTGCCGTGGGGGCATTTGGGTGAGTAAAGCGGGTGGTCAATTTAACGTTTAGCGGAACCTTTACAGGTGGAGTAGAAGCAACGACCGGAGGCATAGGGGACCTCGTGGTCTATCAGAGTGATGCCGGGTTGCGAGTTTACATGGTGTCTGCGGATGGTGGGTCTGTGTTCGTCTACGACGCCGAGAACAGCATGGCGCTTGTGGATCAATGGCATTTTTCCGGGACTGCCGCCCCCGGAACCTTGGCGCGATTGGTTCTAGATACAGATGAATCTCAACCAACATTGATGGTCTACGGAGTGGCTGGCGTCGGTATTCTTCAAAGCGACATCACTGCTGAGGGAACTTTGCAAGGCGCGCGGACATATGTCAGCAGCGAAAGCCCATTTTTGGCCACCGAGATAGTGCGTGTGGGGAGCCAGGAGTTCGTTTTCAGTGCCTCACGCAACGACGATTGGATCGTCTGTTGGGAAGAAGACCCCGGCGGGCAAATGCAGATCGCTGCGCAGGTTAATATCGGTTCTGATGGTGGGGTCGGAGAGGTTCGGGCAATGGCCCAGATTTCTCGAAGCGGAGAGAGCTTTTTGTTGGTGGCGTCTGGCGAGAACAACACGCTGACAGCCATTCGCGTCGATGAATCCGGTGATGCCTGAATGACGGGTCAACTCACTTCTGGACTTGAGATGTGGATTGAGTCGCCCACTGCACTTCATACGGCCCAAGTGGACGGAGAAGACTTTGTCTTGTTAGCCGCTAGCGGGTCTAACTCGCTGGTCGTGGCGCGGCTGGATGCCGAAGGCAATCTTGAGGTGGCTGACCAGGTTAACGACAATCGAGACACAAGGTTTGAGAGCATCACCGACTTTGAAGTTGTTGATGTTGATGGGCAGATCTTTGTGATTGTCGGGGGCGGCGATGATGGCCTGACATTGTTGCGGCTATTACCTGGCGGGCGGTTAATTCACGAGGAAACAATTAGCGGCTCCGAAACCATGCCGCTGGATAACATCAGTTCGGTCACGGCAATGGCCGTGGAGGGCGAGATCCGGATCTACGTCGCGGGAGAAAACGATCCTTCAATCGTGACGTTGCAAGTCTCAACTGAGCATTTGGGAGAGCAGCAGGTTGGCACATCTTTAAACGACATTTTGACGGGCGGGTCACAAGATGACGTTCTTTCTGGTGGTGACGGGAACGACACCCTGATTGGCGGTGAAGGCGAAGATACTCTGATGGATGGCCGAGGCGCCGATGTGCTTTACGGAGGTGATGGCGCAGATGTCTTTGTATTTTCCAGAGATGGTCAGAGCGACAGAATCATGGACTTTGAGATCGGCGTTGATCGCTTGGACCTTTCGGGACTTGGTAACGTCTATTCTCTCAGTGCTTTGCAGTTTGAAAGCACGGCCAACGGCGTGCGCATCACATTTCAGAACGAAACCATAGACATTGTCTCACACGACAACAGCCCCTTGGACATTTCCGATTTTTCGCACGCGGACCTTTTTGACCTTTGGCACATTACCAACGATTTGGAGCAGGACACTGGCCCACTTAATGTGATTGCTGGGGGTATGGGCTCTGATACGTTGTTGGGAGGAGGCGCGAACGACTTTCTTCGCGGAGACCCCAGCAACGGCGATTTTGATAGCGTTTCGGGCCAGGTCTTTCGCCTTTATCATGCGACGTTGGACCGTGATCCAGACGTGGCAGGTCATTCTGGCTGGACCCAGGAGTTACTCGGCGGGCAAACGCTAGAAGGAATTGTCTCGGGTTTTGTCAACAGCGTGGAGTTTCAGTCCAAGTACGGATCGACCACCAACACCGAGTTTGTAACACTGCTTTATAACAATGTACTTGATCGTGATCCCGAAGCGCAGGGACTCACAAACTGGGTAAATGCGCTGGAAAATGGGGTTTTGACTCGTGAGCAGGTGGTACTGGGATTCTCTGAGAGTGCAGAGTTTCAAGCTGCTACTTCTATTCCCAGTTTAACCTACAGTTGGGCAAGTTTTCAGGCAGGCTGGACAGACAACGTGTTCCGCCTCTATCAAGCTGCGTTCGATCGTGCGCCAGATCTTGGAGGATTGACAAACTGGACTGCTGCTCTCGCCAACGGGATGACACTTGAAGAGGCAGTTGCAGGATTTGTGGGCAGTGCAGAGTTTCAGCTCACTTACGGAGCAACAATGAACACGCAGTTTGTAACGCTGCTCTATAACAACGTTTTGGATCGCGATCCTGACATGGGTGGATTAGCGGCTTGGGTTGACCAACTTGAGAGCGGAACTCTTACCCGAGAGCAGGTTGTTATAGGTTTTGCGGAGAGTCCCGAATTCATCTCCAACTCTTTCGAAAGCCTAGTGACATACTTAAGGGAGCTGGGCGAGGGAGACCGGCTGTCGGGTGGTACCGGCGAAAACATTCTTTTTGGCGGCTGGCAGGCTGACACCTTTGTGTTCAACGCTGGCCAACCTGGGTCGCACGCCGTGATCGGCCTCGAGGCATGGGACATGATTGAGTTGCAGCAATTTAGCTTTGCTGACAGCGAGGCTGCTTTGGCAGCACTAAGACAGGTCGGAGATGACGTAACCCTGAGTGAAGGTAACATAACAATCACCTTTGAGGGCACGCAGGTCTCAGAATTCTCAGTGGATATGTTTGTTCTCGTTTGATCTCTGCACAGATGCGAAGCCGTTGCGCAATCGCTTGGTTGAGCGTTCTGTTGCCTAGGTGGCCGTTAAGCCGATGACAGTAGACCCTTTCTTCAGTAATTTTGGAGAGAGCCATGTCCGACGCAAGCGCGATACTGTCGCTTCCCTTTATCCAGCCATCACAAGCGCAAAAGCATGTCACCCACAATGAAGCACTGAAAGTGCTGGACGCCATTGTGCAACTGGCCGTGATAGAACGCAGCCAGACTGCACCGCCCACGCTCGCCTCGATTGGCGACCGCTATATCGTTCCACAGGCTGCAACGGGAGCCTGGGCTGGCAAAACCAATGACATCGCTGTTTATGACGGTGCGAGTTGGATTTTTTTAACTCCATTGCCGGGTTGGCGTGCTGAGGTGATTTCTGAATCTGAGGAGGTCGTATTTGACGAGGTTTCAGGTTGGCAAACAGGGGTTCAACGCCCATTTTCAGCCAATCGCCTAGGTATCAGCGCTACGGCGGATGCCACAAACCGATTAACTGTTTCATCGGATGCGACGTTGCTCAACAATGCTGGCTATGGGCATCAACTGAAGATTAACAAATCCTTGATGGGTGACACGGCAAGCATGATGTTCCAGACCGGGTACTCCGGGAGGGCGGAAATCGGATTGGCTGGAAATGATGATCTATCTATCAAAGTCTCTGACGATGGTGGGGCATGGTCTACCGGCCTGTCCATCGCGGCTGGCAGTGGCGCAGTGACTTTTGCTCAGGATGTGACGATTTCCGGCCAGGTTCAGGGCGATGCAGTCATGCAGAGCGCAAATGATGTCACACCGGGCCGTCTAATGAGGGTCGATTATGGCTACTGTCCGGGCAATCTGCTGGGGCCCGTTTCGCAGTCAGGCGCTATGCCGACTGGCGCCGTACTTGAAAGGGGGAGCAACGCTGATGGTGAATATCTGAAGCTTGCTGACGGAACGCTGATATGCACAAGCCCGGCGTTTGTCGGAGACGCGACGACGCCAATCGGTGGGCTGTTTCGTTGGGTGGCAGGACAGACGTGGTCATTCCCGGAAGCGTTTATTACTGCGCCGCATATTATGCCGGGTGCAACACAAGACTCTGCTCTGTGCTGGGCCACCGCGCAAACAGCATCGGCTACATCGGTCATTGTGAACATGATGTCGGCCACTTCTGCAACAGGGTGTTCCGCACAGTATGCTGCCATAGGTCGCTGGTTCTGAGTTCATAAGGCATTTGCGCTCCACAAGTGCACCTAAGAAGGGTCCAGTGGAGCGCCTTAAATTTTGAGAACAATCAGCTTCGGGAGTAGACATCCTCATACCGGACGATGTCATCTTCACCAAGGTAGCTACCCGTTTGAACTTCAATCAGTACCATCGGTACTTTGCCTGGGTTTTCCATTCGGTGTACCGCGCCAAGGGGTATGTAGATTGATTGGTTTTCAGACAAGAGTGTGATTTCGTCGTTCACCGTTACTTTTGCGGTGCCGGCAACAACAATCCAATGTTCAGAACGGTGTACATGGCTTTGCAGACTCAAAGCCGCGCCGGGATGAACATGGATGCGCTTAACTTGAAACCTGTCAGCGAGGATCAAGGTTTCAAACCACCCCCATGGACGGTGATCCACAGGTAATTGAACTGCCTGTTTCGCGCCGCGCGCATTGAGTGTCTGCACAGCTTTCTTGACGCTCTGCGCCTTGGAAACGTCAGCCACCATTACGGCGTCAGGCATTGCAACAGCTACGATGTTTTCCAACCCAATGCCCACCAATTCGATGGCTTCATTTTCTGAACGCAGAAGCGTGTTTTTGCAATCAATTGCCGTGGCATGTTTTGTGACAGCATTTCCAAAAGCGTCGTGAGGCGACTCCTGCCAAACAGCTTCCCAACTGCCGAGATCCGACCACGCGCCGTCAAAGCGCGCAACGCTTACGTTCTTGGCCTTTTCCATGATCGCATAGTCAATCGAATCTTCCGGAACCTGTGACCAGAGATCAGGATCAATACGACAGAAACCAAGATCGATCTTGGATGCATGTACAGCGGCTTTGACAGTACCATGGATTTCGGGTGCGTGATCAGCGAAGGCCTCTATCAGCACACTGGCTTTGGCCAGAAAAACTCCCGCGTTCCAAAGATTTTTGTCGTCTTGCAACAAGGCTTGGGCTTTGGTTGAGTCGGGCTTTTCAATGAACCGTTCCAACGATTTTACACCGGGATGGGTCTGCGGACCGCTTTCCAGCCAGCCAAAACCAGTTTCCGGCCGGGTAGGGGTAATACCAAAGGTAACAATCTGACCTTCCTGAGCGGCTACGGCTCCTTGCAGAACGGCCTTTCTGAACAGGGCAGCGTCTGGCACAGCGTGATCGCTTGGCACCAAGAGCATCATCGCTTCCGGGTCTTGATCGTGTAAGTACAGGGCCGCGGCAATTGCCGCAGGCGCTGTATTGCGTCCGTCCGGTTCGATCAACACGCCGGTTGGATCCAGCTGGCAGGCCGCGAGCTGTTCTGTCACGATAAAACGGAACCTGTCCCCGGTGACCGCCAGTGGATTGGCAAACCCGGCACCTGTGAAGCGACGCGCAGCTTGTTGAAACAAGCTTTCGGGCCCGGTGATTTGTGCAAACTGCTTGGGATAGCTTTGTCGGGACAGCGGCCAAAGCCGAGTGCCGGCGCCGCCGCAAAGGAGAACGGGTGTAATCATACGGTTAATATTCCTTTACTTTCCACCGTTGTCCATCTCATCCCACCAAGATTTGTAACCCTATGAAAACTGGCTATTGGGCTGCCTTATTGGTGACAAAATCCGGTGAATAAAGTCTGTGCTTTCGCAAGTTTGAAATTCCAACATCCGAGCTTCTGGAACATCGCTTCCCATGCAAATGTTGTAAACTTCATTCACTTCATTTCGTGTCAGCTTCAACCTGTCCAAAAGCTCGAACAAGTCGGAAGAGTAGTGTCGAAATGTCGAAACGTCTCTACGAGTGTGCACGCCAACGGCCTGTAGACGGGTTACATTGCGGTGTTCAATTCTTTCGCCATCAACTTCTGCAAGGGCGGTGCGAATGCGATTTGTTGAGACAGTCTCGCCTGGTAAAAAAAAGCGCACGGCATCTGCGAGGCTCCCTTCGGGGTCGTCCAAGAGCTGGTCGTAGTCTAGTTTCAGGAGATTTTTGTTTGAAGGGGGCTCAATCCATTTCCGCAAGAAATCCTGGTAACGATCGAATTCATAGCTTGCAAATCGACGGAAAGCCAACGCGCTATCCTCATTGCCGTTTCGCACGTTTAGCTCGTAGTTGGATACGACAGATGCTGAAAATTTCCGATATTGGACTAGGTACTTTTGATTTGAAATCAGCGGAACATCCAAGTCAAAGTCATGGCTTTTTGTGAAATGTATTCGGCCGGCATACTTGCAGGGAACTGTTTGGCAACAGGCATCGATCCCGTCCAATTGAGGCGGCGGCGCACCATAGAACTGGCAGTATTTGAAATCGGGCCCAAAGTAATGTGTCAGCAATCGCACCAGCAAGTGGTGTCCGCTGCGTGGCCAACTGACGCCAATTACGAAATCCATTTAGGCTCCCAATTCAAAGTCAATGTCTCGTGTTATTGCCCATCAGGCACATCTGATGAAGTTGCGGGAACATCTTGATACGGCCACGATTGTAGATCACCCAATTCCATGGTGCCAAGCCGTTCCACGGCATTTCGGTATGCATTTGAAGGCTATGGAAGAAGAAAGCATGCGGTTTGCAAAAGATACGTCCGATTTCGAAGGAGTGGTCATGGCCAGGGTAAGATGGCCGAGAGAAAGGTATTGAAGAAAACATGAACTAGTCATTAATGAATGATGGATTGGCCCACATCTGAACCCCATTAATGCGCAGTTCGGCGGCGCCCGAAACCACTGCATGTGACACAGCACGGTCCATTTCCAACCGCCATCCGGCTGTCTCGAACCAATCGAAAAGCCATCCTTCATTGCTGCGGCTGTGCGTGCCAATCAGGACACGTTTCACGTGGGACGACAAGGCAGGAAAATTCCCCTCAACAAACTCGCATTCCGCACCTTGGATATCGATGTGCAGCAAATCAATTGGCTTGTCGCCGGATAACTGAGGGAGTGTAAAGCAGTTGAGAATCTGCCAATTGTCTGGTTCAGCGCGAAACTCTTCGATCTGTTGTTCATCGGGACAGAATACAGCCTGACCACCCCAATCACTTTCCCCTTCAATACTGACAGGGAATGCGGCCAAGCCGGTTTGCGGAGCTGCGATGCCTAAATGCAGATGTACATTGTCACCCGCAAACCCGTTCATTTCCAACGTAACCCGCGCATTTTCGAGGTGGGATGCATTGACGTCGATCCCAATTAATTCGACGGACAATCCGCGGCTACGGGCAGCAACCCCCATGTTGGTCAACCAGCATCCCCAGCCACAGTCCAACTCTACAATGCGATAGGTATCGCCAGCCAGTTCAACGCTTCGCAGCGCCGAAGCCCATTCTGCGATGTCTGCATGCCAGTTTCCAGGCAGAGGCAAACCTTCGATTGTGCCCGCCAGTGGCGCGAGAATTGATGGATGAACTTGAGGAGGGGTTAAGGTGCCAAGAAAGTTTGTGACCATGTCCGGATGTGCGGATCTATCTTCAGCTTGAAAGCTTTCGAGTACCTTAACCGCGTCGAAGTCACAGAAGTATGCCCAAAGCGCAGCATAAATGCGTTCGGTCTGATCCTGAGATGCGATACGGGCTGCTTCCAGGTCATTCATTTCTGTCGTTCCGAATTTTGCTCCTGCTCGGACAGTTCGGTCAGAATCTCGCGCAAACGCTCTTCGTAGCGTGCCGAAATAGCCTTGGGCGCAAAGTGCTGTTGTACGTAGTCCCAAGCGGCTTCGGCCTTTTCAACACGCGCCTCCGGTTGTTCATAAACAGCGCGCATCTTTGCGGCTGCATCGTTCTGATCCGGCTCGGCCCAAACCTGTCCCCGGCGCACAAAGATGTAGTCATCTTCCAACAGCGGAGTTTCTTCGAAATCGACCATCCAAGCTGTTTCATCATTGCAAAACTCAAGGTTCCCAGAATACCCAGTGCAGACCACTGGAACCTTAAGATTCATCGCTTCAATCATGCCAAAGCCCCAGCCTTCGGACTTGTGCAAGGAGATGTAACAGTCTGCGCCTTTCTTGAGACGCAAGAGGTTTTCATATGTCAGGGTTTCGTTCAGCACCTGAATGCGGTGATCCCCTTCAACAATGGTTTCTACCTGTTTCCAGATGCGACCCTGAACCGGATCCAGAACATTGTCCCGGTTTTGGGTTTTGACGATCAGCCGAACGTCGCTCATGCCTTCAAATGCTTTTTGGAAAGCGCGCAGAACACCAATGGGGTTTTTTCTTTGAACGAATGAAAAGGAGTCAAAGGCGACCAGGAAAACAAACTCGTCTCCGGTCAGGCGAAAACGCTTTGTCACAAAGTCCCGCGCCTCTTGGCGCGTCAGGTTCGGCACCTCTTCAAAGCACATGCCGACATTTGTGACCGGCTTGCCCGTTTCGGGTTTGTAAATTGAAACCCCGTACTCAGTTGACACCCAAATCTCATCCAGCATTTCCATACCCAGATAGTGACAGGATGCAGGCGAGTTCAGTTCCCAAAAGAAATAGCCGATATTATAGGCATCGCTGAATACATCCGGCTCATAGGCAAATGCCAACGGAATGGATTCCGCGTTGAGGTGTATCAAGTTGATTTTGGCGCGCTTGTGGTCAGAAAGGGCGCCAACCTTTGAAAAGCCTTCGGGTGCAGGGTTGTCCAAGCCAAAATCAACGGCGTTTATGCTTAGGCCGGACTGTTCCAACGCAGTCTGCGAAAGGCGCGTTGCCTGTCCCAGGCCGGATGCCTTTTCAAACGGGCCAATCATCTGGACATCGACGGTGTCAGTGTCCTCTGAAACTGCTGGCAATGCCGCTGCCTCGAACCTATCCCCCGATGGTGTGACGGATAAGAAGCTTTGACTGGTGAGGTCGTATCCTACATTCCTGAGCAACGACTGATATCGTGCGTAGGTCATCGGATGTTCGGGGGCGTTTTCTCCGGCCAAAGCAGCCACAAACTGTGCAAACGGCGGCTCCAATCCATCGTGGCTTTCAAATGCAGAGAGCAACGATCGACCGGGGATATATCGCAACAGGTCTGGTCGTGTGACAGCCATAACCATGAGCGCCAAAGTCAGCGTTTCTCGATCGCTGGTGTTGGCTGGATTGAGGAACTTGTACCCTGGATTTTTTCTGTAAAACAATTCCAGAAAGGTACTCATCGGGTACAGATCGTCTCTACGGTTGGGGTGAACCGCGCGTAGCATGTCCCGAAAACGGCGCGGCACCAGGCAGTCTTCGAAATAGCGTTCACGAGCTTCGTGGAAAGCCCACCAGTAAAGCGCATCGTTGAACCAGTTCGCGTTGGCCAGATCAATTGAGTTCAATAGAGGGCGGTTGTGCATAAGCCGCCACCACATGACACGGCTCAACGTGTAAGGCAGTCCACCCATAGTAACCGGTGCGTTGAGGTATTCGATCACGTCTTTAGAGAGGGGGATTCGAAGACCATGACGAAGGCGAGCGTAGTCGATCAAGTACCAGTTCAAGCAATGATCAAAATCGCCAGGGCTGCCATCGGTGTCAAAGCGCCGATCCAACTTCATTCGACGTTTCATGAACTCAATGTAAGCTGGCAGCTTTGTCGCTTTGTCTTGCAGTGGCATATCGTCTTTGCCAAAGCTTATGTGGTCGAACATGGCTTGGTGTTTTGTGAGTTTGGGCAAGGGCGCCAAAGCTGCATCTGCTGACAGCTCGTTGTCGAGTTTCAACAAAAGCTCCAGGTCGCCATACAAAAGACTGTTCAGTGTTTTGATCTGAGGCGACTTCGCATTGAAAGAGCCAATCGGCCGTGCGTCAAAGAAGTGTTTGCCAATTTCAAAGTTGCTGTCGTCCAGAACGTGCACACTTGCCTCACCGCCATTGGCAATGATGGTTTCGAGGGTCGTGTCATCAATGGGAAAAGCGAAACCGCTTTTGCCGTCGCCATATCCCGCCGCTTGCACATCTGGCCGGTTTTGATTGGCCACTCGGGTTGCGATCATCCCGCCATCGACAAACAAGCCGACGCGAAGTGGGTCATGCTGTTCCTTGCGCCGAACGACCCAACCTTGCAACACGCCACCGCCATAGCCATCGACGTTGCCGCGATATGGTGTGGAAAGCTTCTTGAGATCGTCGGTGCTGCCGCTGAGGATGCGGCCAAAAACGCGTCTGGCACGCTCAAGTTGTTGCTTTGCCGAGAGTGGCGCCATTGGGTTACCTCAAATCGTCATAGTCGGATTTTGCCATCATTTCAGCCAGTTCCCGGATCTCAACAGTAGCCTTCCAACCCAGCTCGGCCTGTGCTTTCGAGGCGTCCCCAATCAACAGGTCAACCTCGGCAGGGCGGAAAAACTGTTCACTGACTTCGACGACCTTCTGGCCGGTCTTCTTGTTTATGGCGATCTCGTTGACACCTTCTCCGTCGAACTCCAACTCCATGCCCAGGCACTCTGCAGCGAAACGCACGAAATCGCGAATGGGCGTCGTTACCCCAGTCGCCAACACATAGTTGTTAGCTTCTTCTTGTTGAAGCATGCGCCACATGCCCTCGACGTAATCTCCGGCAAATCCCCAGTCGCGCTGGGCTTCAAGGTTGCCGAGGATCAAAGGCTGTGCTGAACCTCGTGCGATTTTTGCCAGTGCCATTGTGATTTTGCGGGTCACAAACTCTTGGCCACGCAATGGGCTTTCATGATTGAACAGAATACCGCTCGAGGCATGCATTCCAAAGCTCTCGCGGTAGTTCGTTGTGATGTAGTGCCCATAAACCTTGGATACGCCATACGGAGAACGCGGATAAAACCTTGTGGTTTCACGCTGTGGAACTTCCTGAACGAGACCAAACATCTCTGACGTTGAAGCTTGGTAAAACCGTGTCTCGGGATGGTAGGTGCGCAGGCTGTCCAGAATACGAACGACCCCAAGCCCATTGACGTCGCCAGCATAAATCGGTTGATCCCACGAGGACCCAACAAAGCTTTGTGCGGCCAGATTGTAGAACTCATCAACGGGGTTGTCGCGGATCAGTCGTGTGATGTTGTTCATCTCGCTCAGATCAAATTCGCTTAGGCGAACGTCCTGCAAGATGCCCAGTTTTTCCAAGCGCAGCGTTTCCTGATGGGATATTCTGCGAACACCACCGTGCACATGATAGCCTTTTTCCAACAAGAGCTTGGCAAGATAGGCACCGTCCTGCCCGGTAATTCCCGTGATAAATGCCTTTGAGGTCATTGCTGGAGGCTCCAAAAACTAAGAAAGCTACATCAGTTCGAACGCATAACGAGCTATTTCAAAGGGCGCAACCCGAGAGGGCAGCGCCCGAATGTGAATGCAATTTTAGGGCCGTAGATCGTGTTCTTTAGAGATTGCGAAGTATAAGTGCCAAACTGGCTTTCCAATCTGGCTGAACAATTCCAAAGTCGTCACTCAGCGTGCTGCAATCCAATCTCGAATTTAACGGGCGTTGTGCGGCCGTGGGATACTCTGTGGTTTTAATGTCGTGAACCCGGACGTCGCGTTGGGCCTGTTTGAAAATCTCTCGCGCAAAATCGGCCCAACTAACCGCTGGCGCTCCGCAATAATGATATGTCCCGCCCATGTGTTGGGTTGAGATCATATGTCTCGCCATAATAACCAGGGTCGCAGCAATGTCGGCTGCCGAGGTAGGACCACCAATCTGGTCAGCGACCAGATTAAGCGTTCGGTGGGTCTCTGAGAGCCGCAGCATGGTTTTGACAAAGTTCGTGCCGTGTGCGGAAAAGACCCAGGACGTGCGCAGGATCACATGCGCACCACACGCTGCGCGCACCCCGTTTTCGCCCTCTAGTTTCGAACGGCCATACATGTTTATCGGAGTGGTGGCAGCATCTGTTGCAAGAGCCTCATTTCCAGATCCGTCAAACACATAGTCCGTCGAAATATGTAGGAACGGAATGCCCCTTTGCGCCGCAGCTTGCGCCATCTGGGTGGGTGCCGTTCCGTTGACGAGCATGGCGAGCGCTGGTTCTTCTTCAGCCCGATCCACAGCAGTATAGGCCGCTGCATTGATCACGGCATCGGCGTCAGTTTCAGAGATCAACAATGCACAGGCTTTCGGATCTCTTAGGTCCGCTTGATCTCTCCCAAGCGCCGTCACCCCAGGAAATTTTTGCAACTCGGTGGCTACTTGCCCGGTCTTTCCGAAAACCAGAACCTTCATGTTGTCCCCAGCCTCTGACCGACCCCAGAACGTGATTGCAGTGGCCGCCACCAGGTTTCGTTGTCCAGATACCACTCAACTGTCTTACGCAGGCCGTTCTCCAGTGAAATGGATGGTTGCCAACCCAGCTCCTGACGAATTCGGGTTGGATCGATTGCGTAGCGCAAATCGTGTCCCGGTCGGTCGGCGACCAATCGGATCAGATCGCGGTACGGGTTGGTCGCAGGCCGAAGCTCGTCCAGAATGGCGCAGATCATATGTGCCAGATCAAGGTTGCCCACTTCGTTTTCACCACCGATATTGTAGGTCCGACCGGTTTCACCAGACTTTAGAACATGCAAAAGGGCGTCGGCGTGGTCCTCAACATAAAGCCAATCGCGAATGTTCTTACCAGTGCCATAAATTGGTATTTCTTTGCCTGACAACGTGTTCAAGATCACCACAGGGATCAGTTTTTCCGGGAACTGATAGGGGCCGTAGTTGTTCGAACAATTCGTGATTACAATTGGAAGCCCATAGGTTTCCCACCATGCCCGTACCAGATGGTCACTGGCCGCTTTCGAGGCTGAATAGGGAGAGTTAGGCGCGTAGGGCGTCGTTTCGGTGAAAAAACCTGTGGCGCCAAGGGATCCATAAACCTCATCCGTCGAGATGTGGTGAAATCGAAAGCTGTCAGCGCGGCCTGAGTTTTCCCAATATGCGCGGGCTGCTTGCAGCAGATTGAAGGTGCCAGTCACGTTTGTCTCGACAAAGACCCCGGGGCCGTCGATGGAGCGGTCGACGTGGCTTTCTGCGGCCAGGTGCATCACCGCATCTGGTTTGTGGGCCCGAAACACATGTTCCAAGGCTGCAGGATTGCGGATATCTTCGTGAACAAATGTATAGGATGGATTGTTTGCCACCGAGGCCAAGCTATCCAGACAAGCTGCATAAGTAAGCGCATCGAGATTGACCACGTCATGCCCTGCTGCAATGGCCTGCCGTACAACGGCTGATCCAATGAAACCCGCCCCTCCGGTTACCAATATCTTCATTGCCGGGGTCCCCATGTGAACGGAGAGTCAATTTCCTTTAGTGCGGGGGCGGCCTTATCCTTGTCGCTCAAGAAGACACTCGAAAGGTCCACGCCCCAGTCAATAGCAATATCTTTGTCATCAAAACGCACCGCACGATCACAATCAGGGCTATAATAATCCGTGCATTTGTACAGTACTTCCGTGTTGGGCCGCAGGGTCACGAACCCATGCAGAAATCCCTCAGGAATCAACAGTTGGTGCCCGTTTTCGGCGCTGAGTTCTTCGGCAATCCAATGACCGTAGGTTGGTGACCCTTTGCGGATATCCACGGCTACATCCAGCAAAGCGCCGCGCCCGCAACGGACCAGTTTGGTTTGCGCATGGGGCGGGCATTGAAAGTGTAGGCCACGAATTGTGCCCTGACGTTCCGAAAGCGACTGATTGTCTTGCACAAATTCATGGGTAAGGCCGTGTTCGGCCATCCGGCTTTGATTCCAGGTTTCGCAAAAGAAACCACGGTCGTCCCCAAATCGTTTTGGCGTAATTCGCAAAACGCCCTGCAATGCGGTTTCTTTGATTTCCAGCACGCTCAGCTCCTTGTCGTAGACATCTACGTGTCAGTTGGGGATTCCATTACTTTAGGCACAAACCGTCAAACGCGCGCGATTTTCACCGATTAACTTGCCTCATGTTTCGGTTATGCAAGGCAATCGCCTCTTCAATGTCGTCAAAATATGTCAGGTGCCCGTTTTCCAGTACCGCACCGGCTGTGCACATATCCCGCATTTGATCTGGAGAATGTGTGACAACTACAGCGCCGGCGTTTTTCATTCTGGCCTTGAAAACTTGGGCACTCTTTTTGCGAAAGGCGGCATCGCCGACCGATGTGACTTCGTCGACGAGATAGGTATCAAAGGGAACCCCCATCGAGACTCCAAATGCGAGGCGCGATTTCATACCTGCGGAGTAGGTTCGGAAAGGCAGGTGAAAGTGTACACCCAACCCGGCGAAATCTTCGACGAAGGCCACAAGCTCGTCAGTATCAACGCCATAAATCCGTGCAATAAAGCGGGCATTTTGCGCCCCTGTCAGGTCGCCATGAAATGAGCCGGCAAATCCAACTGTCCAGGAAATTGTACCCGTCGAGTGTATGCGGCCTTTGGTGGGGTTCATAGTTCCGGCGACCATGCTCAGCAGTGTCGACTTTCCCGCGCCATTGCGGCCAAGCAGGCCCACCGACACGCCTGAAGGAAAAACCGCGTTGATCCGTTCGGCAACCACTTTGCTGCGGCCGTTGATAACAAATTCCTTTGTCAGATTCTCAAAACGGATCATGGGCGAGTGTCCGACTATCGGCGGTCCTTGAGCGAATAGCCGACCAATGCGGCAATCGACCAGATCAAGAACAGGAAAAGCGAGATCAAAGCCAGCAACAAGCCCCGTTCCGGGAACCTTGATGTCTCGGCTTCGGTCGGGCGCATGTAGGCGGCAAGATAGCGGCTTTTGCGGCGTGCCTCGGCAAGCGATGCATCATATGTGGCGAGGGCCGAGATATAGGTTTTTTCTGCAAATTCTCTTTCCACAACAAGGCGCTCGTACTCACCGATCAAGTCGGCAAACACTTGGCTTACCGTCCCGTCGCTTCCAACGCCCAGCTTGTGTCGTTCTGCTGCTATGCGGTCTTCGATAACCTTGACGCGGCGCAGACCTTTTTCAAGCCGCGGGTCATTCTCTCCAACGCCTTCACGCAATAGATCCAGTTGAATCAGTGTGTTTGCCAGTTGCGCCTGCAAGGAGCCGATCAATTGCGATTGGCTTTCCACTTCGATTGAGGGATCAACCAGTTGATGCTGATTGCGAAAGGCCAGTACAGCCGCTCGGGCACTGGTCAGGCGAACCTTTGCCTCGTCCAATTCTTCGCGAGAGTATCGGATCGCATCCTCGCGCGCGATGGCGCTCAGATCATTGATCATTTCCGAGCTTTCGTTGAACAAGGTTGTTGCGATCCGCGTGGCATCCTCCGCGGAAAAGGCCAGAACCCGGACCTCGATCAAACCGGCGGTACGGTCGTAGTAGATTTTGACCATACGGTCCCAGTAAGCGATCAAGTCCTCAATGCTCCCCGACGGTTCAAAAGCAAAGAACCAGTCATCCTCGGGTTTCGACCAAAGAGCTTTCAAATCGAGTGCGGCATCCATATCCGCCACAAGTTTTTGGCTTTGGATGAACTCGTAGAGGATATCCGTATCCGTTGAACTGGATCCACTCAAGCCAGCCAGATTTCCCCCCAGAATGTCCAATGCCGACACGCTCTCTTCGTGCCGTACAGAAAACCCAACCGTTGAGGCATATTGATCTGCAGCGCGCACCCAAAGGTAAGCAGCCGTCAGCGCCGCTGGCAAAAGGACGGCAAGAACAAAGCTTAGCGCCAGAATTCCATGGCGCCTGCGCAATTTGGTTGGCCCTGCGGTTGGAGCGACATCAACGCCCGGAGTTGGGGCCTTTGCAGGCGTTGCCACAGGTTGGAGGCCGGGTTTTGCAGCCGGGTCGGGCATGAATGCATCCACTCCGATTTCGTTGAACGTGTTGATAGAGCTATAATAGTTCCGGTTTATTGACCAGAGGTAAGCCCAGGACACGACCATGGATGGATGGGTGCCCAGGCTATGATGTCTGTGCTACCACATCAAAGTATGAGTATGGATTCGACAACACCATCATTGCCTACACGTCGCAAGGGGTCCTATCCCAGAAGGCCCCTGGCCACTTTACGCGCGATTACCGCTTTGATCCTTCGTGAAATGGCAACAACGTATGGCCGATCACCCGGAGGCTATCTCTGGGCGGTCATGGAACCTGTCGCAGGAATTGCGCTTTTGTCGGCTGTGTTTTCAATCGGTTTCATTGCACCGCAGCTTGGGATCAGCTTTGCGATGTTTTATGCAACTGGTATGGTGCCGTTCTTGTTCTACGCCGATATCGCAGGCAAGATTGCAACCTCTTTGATGTTCTCCAAACCACTGCTGGCCTACCCCAGCGTTACTTATGTCGATGCGATCCTTGCACGGTTCATCCTGAATGTGCTGACACAGTTGATGGTCGCCTATGTGGTTCTTGTCGGGATTATGCTGACGCTCGAGACCCGCGTGATCCCGGATCTTTTGATTATAGTGCAGGCTTTTGCGTTGTCGGCCGCGCTGGCGCTGGGGATCGGTGTTCTGAACGCCTTTCTCTTTACAAAGTACAATGTGTGGCAGCGCGCTTGGTCGATCCTGATGCGCCCTTTGTTCATCATCTCCGGGATCTTCTTTCTGCCCGAGAGCATACCAGAACCCTATCAGGGCTTTCTGCTCTACAATCCCCTGGTGCATATTGTCGGCCTGATGCGCCGTGGCTTTTATGCCAGCTATGATGCCCCATACGTGTCTGTCACCTTCGTACTCGGCCTCAGCCTTACCTGTCTGGTGATTGGGCTTTTGTTGTTGCGGCGATATCATCGCGATCTGCTTAACAACTAGGGTCTGGCACCTCGGCACCTGTTCGGCGCAGCATTTCAAGGTATTGCTCTGCAATCCTTTTATTAAGAGCACCCGATTGAACTTTTAAGGCAGGTTCACGTACCGTGAACTCTGGGTCTGGTCTATTACAGAACTCTAGGACTTGGCGCAGGCACGTGTTCGGATCTTGGCACAACGCTTCGTATACAACGCTGTGACGCGGGATGCCCAGCATCTTTGCTATCAGCGCAATTAGATCGTTTTCCTGCCGTTGCGCTTGAATAATCCGTCCGAGGCTCTTGATGTCTACCTCAACATCTTCTGTTGCCATCCCGGGGGTCTGAAGGGATGTCCATTGTTGTGTTTTGTCTGCTATTAATAGCGAGACCGCCTGGGCTAGAAAATTCTCGCGATTGATATGCAGCATCCTGACTTCGGGAAACATAGTGAGGATGTTCCACTGTGCGAGCATTTGGACCTGATCCCAGGAAGCTTTCAGGCCCAATGCTTTGTGCCCGGTACAGCACGCATCCAGATGGCGAATATAGTCTGGAAAACACGATAGCCCTAGCGTGCCCATCTTGCGCAAAACAAAGTCATGGTTCAGGAACTCACCCAACCCAAAGAGCACGTCTGATTGCCGCATGTAGTCGGCAAGAAGGTTGGAGCCGGATCGATTGGTGAAAGCAAGCAAAATCAATGGCCTGTCAAAAGCCGGCTCCGCTCCGCCAAACTTGCACTGGGCAGCGGATAGTTGCTCCTCCAGCGCCCTCTGATGCACACCTTTGCTTCCAATGCGGGCTTGATAAGGGTCAGATTGAACGCCCAACGCCTGTGCCATGGTCGCTTGGTTTCTGGAACCGGCGGCTTGAGCGGTCAGGGATTTCAGCCAACCAATCACCAAGATGCCTCGCTCAGGTCGATAATAGTTGGTTCAAAGCGCGGACCTTTTTGAAGCTCCACAACCCCTGGAACAAAGGCGTGCAAGTTTGTGGGGTCCAAATGTTGCAACTGCCAAGGCGCAAACTGCCACCACTGACAACGCAACATCGGGGAAATCAGAAGAGGGTCGATTCTGTACCGTTTTATAACGGCCGGATTGCCGGCAACCACGGCATAGGGGGGCACATCCTTGGTGACAACGGAATGGGCGCCGACGACGGCCCCCTGACCGATTGTTACTCCGGCTGCAACATATGCACCGTGGCCTATCCAGACATCGTGACCAATGTGCGTGACTTTGACCTGGGTCGGAGGTTTTTTGACGTCCGGCCTAAAGGCCTTGTACTCATTGGCTCCCTCGAACTTGTTTCCAACGTTGAATAGGTTATCCTGCGCATAAAAGCTTGGGTTGGTCGAAACCCAGTCCATGGGGTGGTTCTGGCGGCCAATCTGTACCTCTTCCCCAAACGAACAATAGCGCCCGATTCTGGCGGCAAAACAGTACCCGGAAACCTGATACGAAAAGGCCCCTAGATGGAGCGAGTGTTCGTACTGCGTCCATTTCAACGAGCTCGGGGCCTCTAGCCGTGTCGCCGTCGGAAGAGTGATACTCGAGGTCAATCCCGGTCGATTCAGGACTTCAATACCCCGATCTTTCAGGGCGCGAATAGAGACAGATTTCTTACTCATGCCCAGTTTCATGACTTATCTCTGACACGAGGTCTAGCAGATTGTCCAAGTCAGGCATCCCATCGCTAATGGGCAGCACATGTCCATTTGGCGCGGAAGTCAGCAGATCGCCCTGAGCACCTAGGTCAAAACCAATGACCGGTAGCCCCGTAGCCAGAGCTTCATGGGTTGTGAACGAAAATGTCTCTGGCCAAACCGATGGGATCAACCAGCAACAAATTTTGTAGCGCACCACCAGATCAGGTATCTCTTCGACCCCATAATCGCCATGCACAACAGAATGCTTGGTCACCTGAAAACTGGGATCCAGATTGCCAATCAATACCATCTTAGCTGCGCGTATACGCGACAGCCGCTTGTCGAGTTTGGTAAGAACATGCGCGCCTTTGTGGGGGCCAATATTGCCCAAAACGCCGATAACAGGCACTTGCTCTGGCATTGAGGTTTTTGGCACTTGGGGGACAGGAGCCAACAGCGTGTGCGGGGCGACTGCAATGGCCCTGGCAAGGGCAGGATAAGCTTCGGCTACAAGATCGCGGCTACTTTGCGAGAACACTTCGATCCGATTGGCGGCAGCCAAAAGCCCGCTCCAAGCCTTACGCCACGCAGCGAGGTCGACAGGCGTCCCATTTGCGCGTCGAGCGATATGGGCGCGGTCTTTGGTGCCAGGCTCGGGGACACCTCGCCAAGATCCATCCGAATCCAGTAACGTGTATGATGGGCTAAGAGGTAGGTAGTCGTGAAACAGCACCTCGATACCGCCCACGGCGCCCTTGGCGAGCTTCAACAGGCAGCCCGGCAATTCAGCCGGGTCTCTGTCCCCGACGCCACAGGAATAGATGATCCGACGCTTGGGCAGAAATGACATCAATCGCGTCATGAACTTGATGTCGTCCGTGGCCCCTCGGGTAATCCCAGCAGCGCTGTGGATCTCTATCTGCCAGCGGAGTGAGCCGCCAACACGCAATACGACTGCTGCGCCTTGTCTCGTTATGTCTTGATCCACCCGACGCATCAGATCCATTTCCGCGCCGCCACCCATGCTATGACCGACATAAACCGGCACATTCGTAGCGCCGTTTGCTTCAGCTTCTGCCGAGACCCATGCCAGTCCCAGAACGATCCGTATGCTTAACAGGGGGTCATCGGCGATGAAGTCCTGTACCTGCTGGTCAAACCTTGGATATCGCCGAGAAATGAGCGCGCCATTATTGGCCAACAACTGCGTTTTTTGTTCGGATCCAAATGACGCACCGCCATGGTGCTCAACAAATAGGCGTGGCTGAGCGACATGGCGTCCGCCATGTTCGATGATCTTCTGACACCAATCGACCTCTTCCCCATATCCTGCGCCAAACGCCCGATCGAACTCTGGAAGCCAACGCAGGTAGCGCAATCCGAGGGCCATGCAAAAACCTACACCCGTCGGCATGTCTGCTGTACCTCGTTGCGCATCCCGCAAAAAAGAGCTGTCAGGGAGAGCGGCCGCGATTTCATCAATATGCTCAGCTACACCTTTGCTGAGCACATGTCGGGCGCATAGTGTTGGAACAGTCAGCAATTCCGCGTCGTTGGACATGGGCGTCACGCTGGCAATCGTAGGATCCTCGGACAGCGGCGCCGTCAAGCGTTCCGCCCATCCCTCTGGCACCAGAGCATCCGAATTCAGCACCACAACCGCCGCGCGGCTATCGTCTGGTTGGTCCTGAAACAACTCTAGCGCATGGGCGAAACCCCGGTTTACCGCACCGATGAACCCAAGGTTTTTCCCGTTCTTCAGCAAAGTGACGTGAGGCCCTTGATTGGTCGACCAATCACTAAGATATGGCGCTACCCGCGGATCGGTTGAGCCGTCATCGACCAAAACCATACGCCAAGACCCGTGCGTGTTGCGACTGACCCGATCCAGGGCTTCCTGCAAAACGTCGAAAGCATTGTAGACCGGCATGACGATCACAATGGGTGGCATCAGATGTGCCACGCTGGTCTTGCGATTCTCTGCCTCCGCCTCGTTGAAAAACGCTTCGTCCAGTCTCAGCGCGTCACCAAGGGGCGCGAGACCCAGGAGATTACGAACATCGGTCCGCGCTGATGGATCGTGAAACCGATACCACCGCACCGCGACTGGGATCGCACTCGCCAGAGCCCTGAAGAACCCGGGCAGTAGCAACAATTGTCCCCATAAGATCCGCACAGACGAGAACTCTGGCAACAGCGCAAACTCCATGTCCTGCCCATCGCCAAAGGCAATGCGTGTTTCACCACCGTCAAAGGGCAACTGCACGCCGAACTGCCGTTCTTCATAATCGTTGGGCACCTCAAGGTGCACAACGCGTCTCGCCTTGCCGTTTTCTGCAATGACTTGCTCGGTGTGCGCGGCACCCTTGATAATCAGATGATTATTTTGCAGCACGACCTGTTGAACGTGGCCGGGTGCAGGGCCTGTTTCTGCGTTCGTGAACAACTGCCGATCTGCGAGCGACAACTCGATTTTGAGATGCCGAGCAGAGTATCGGGTGAACAATCTTTTGATCCGTCCAATCACAAAAAACCGCCCTGCTGCCACCTTCATGTTTACAGCCGCCCAGATTGCTTGCCGTGAGCTGGAGAGGCCGATGATATGCGAATGCCACATTCGGTTTGCGAACAACAAGTGTTTTCCAACGATACGCGATGGTTGGACCACAACCCAATGCACTTAGACTATGCAAAGCCTGCATGCGATTTGCCAAATTTGAGCGGCATTCCTGTTCTGCCGCTATGAAAGCAAAACAACTACTGTTGTATCTGGAAAATGGCAGGGGCAGCAGGGTTCGAACCCGCGACCTACGGTTTTGGAGACCGTCGCTCTACCAGCTGAGCTATACCCCTATGGCCGCGTGTTTCCTATGCCACCGTGACGCGGGACTCAAGAGGAAAATGCGTCTCTACCTTCTGTTGCCCGTTTGCGCTTTACCTAGTAAACCACGCCTCGCAAAGGAGCGCCATTTTGAGCCTACGAAAAAAAATCGCCGACAGTCCGCGTGTTCAGCGATTTGTTGCAAGGCGTATTGAGTCTCTGGTGCGCCGGGCCTATCGCAAATCGACATGGGAGCGTATTGGCTTTGAGCCGATGGAGGCCTGTTTGCGCAATGGTGAACCCGTCATCGTTGCGCTTTGGCACCAAAGACTGATGATGTCGCCTTACCTGTTTCCGATTGAGTTGGGGAAAATCTTTACACTGACGTCTGGCGCCCGCGCCGGCCGGATGGCGGGCCTCTTTCAAACTCAGTTCGGAATGGAAACGGTGGCGATGTCGTCTAATAAGCGGCATGTTGCAATGTCCCGGGAGATTTTGGGCAAAATTCGCCAGGGGTATTCCATTGGCATTGCCGCTGATGGCCCCAGTGGCCCGGCCCGTGTGTGCTCCACTGTGCCATTGGTTTGGGCCAGGTCCTCAGGCAAACGCGTGTTTGTCGTGACGTTTTCTGCGGACAAAGTCGGCGAGTTGCCAACCTGGGATCGCATGTGGGTGCCCAAGGCCGGGTCCAACGGCGTTTTGATGTGTAAAGAGTGGGACATGGCGGTGCCTCGAAAAATGACCGAAGAGACCGAAGAAGCGCTGCGTCTGAACCTGCAGCAGGCTCTTGAGAACCTGCGTGAAGAGGCCGATTTGCGCGTGGGGCGTTCTCTGACCTAACCAGTTTCGTGGTCAGCCTCGAGGTTTCGTTTGCCTCACCTCCGCACGATCTAAGGAATCGGATTGGTTGTCTGGGTAGAGCGACAGGCAGGAGGTCTTTCAGCCAGCATCAAATACGGCCATCATCTTGGCGCGGAGCCGCGACACGTCCTCATCAACAGATACGCTTGGATCACACCTGAATGCCGGCAATACCTCGATCCTGATTGTGCCGCTCGCGGGAACGAATTTGCCCTTCGGCAACAGGCGATCCGAGTCCAAAATGACGATAGGGCGGATGCTGCGTCCAGTCTCACGCGCAACGACAACGGCACCAGCCTTGAAAGCGCCCAGAGATTCCGTTTTGGTTCTGGTGCCTTCCGGAAACAGAACCACTGATCGTCTGTCCGGCATCTCTTCAACGGCTTGCCGGAGCGTGTCCATGGCGATCTTCCCGCTGCGCCGGTCTATCTCGACCAACCCGGCGCCAGTGAACCCAGTGCGCAGCAGCCGCGCGTCAAAGAGTTCCTTTTTTGCGGCGAAAGTGAACCACTTTTGATCCGGAATCACATCCATCAACGTGAAACCGTCCAAATGGCTGCGATGGTTGATCACAATGATACTGCCGGTGTCGGTGGCCAAAGCGTCGCGTTGTGACGGCGCCAGGTGCACGCGAATGCTCAGCAGCCACAACAGGCGCGAGCAGGCGCGCTTGACCAGACGCCAATACCATCCGCGAAAGCCTGACCGCCTGGCGCAGAGCAGGGGGGCAAATGCCAGGAAAAGAAAATAGAACGGGCCAAAACAGATCAATGCTGTGCGCTTCACCATGCGTATCGCAAAGGGATCAATCGGTTTTTGAAGCGCGCCGTGTGCGGAAGGGGTTTCTTTCATAGCATCCTGACGCAAAGTCCTGCCCGGCTTTGGGCTGTGGGGTCATGAATTCCGAATACGCGTGTTCAGAGATCAGCGTCATGACTTGCGCCAGTGGCTCCACCGTGAGTGCAAAGCTCCAAGGTGTCTACTCGGCCAACGTGGCGAGTGGCAATGAGATTTACTAAACTGCAACCAAAAAAGGCCGCCCTGTTTAGGGCGGCCTTTGATTTGTTTCGGAGATGATCCGACTTATTCGACGATTTTCGACACAACGCCCGACCCAACGGTGCGGCCGCCTTCGCGGATCGCAAAGCGCAGGCCTTGCTCCATGGCGATCGGGGCGATCAGTTCAACGTTGAACTTCAGGTTGTCGCCAGGCATCACCATCTCGGTGCCGGCAGGCAGTTCAACAGTGCCGGTCACGTCGGTGGTGCGGAAGTAGAACTGCGGACGGTAGTTCGCGAAGAACGGCGTGTGACGGCC
>NZ_RYZK01000019.1 GCF_003990645.1 Shimia sediminis | reverse complement strand
TTTTTTGACGGGTCACATATATGTCTCTTCCACGCGGCTTGAATACTCAAACCATTGATCGCCCGACGGCAACTGCACGGTGGGCCTCACCTTCTGAAACCACAGCCTATCGCCATCGCGAGGGTGATATCCTTTTAGGCTATACTTCAGGCCTGACCAACTTAGCCGCTGACACCGACGCCCGTCTTGTCGATATTGCAGACCGCCTCCAACAAAGCAGCCTGATCAGTACACACCCTGATTGGGCGTCGGAGCACCTCGGCAATATCGACGCCTGGCGTTCTCGGCTCAGTACCGCACGCATACCAATCGGCTATGGCGACAACCGGCATCTAGTCACTGTGGCGGGCAGTCGGTCAGGCAAGGGCACGTCAGCAATCATCCCCAACCTCTGCATCTATCCTGGGTCTTGCGTAGTCATCGACCCGAAAGGCGAAAACGCTTCCATAACCTCAGCACGTCGCGGAACGGGGTCGCAATACTGCGATGGTATGGGGCAACGTGTCAGCGTGCTCGATCCTTTCAAGATCAGCCGTATCCAACCCGACCTACATGCCGCCTATAATCCGCTCGATCTCCTTATCGAGGGAGACGAAAGCATGATCGACAAGGCCGCATCGATCGCGGAAGCCTTGGTTGTCCAATCAAATGAAAAGGATGCGCATTGGGATGAATCTGCCCGCGAATTGATCAAAGCCCTTATCCTGTATGTCTGCCTTACCGAAACTGAAGACCGGCATCTGCTGCGGGTTCTGGATTTGCTACGATCAGGCGTTCGGGGCGCTCCAGAAGATCAAATCAGCATAACTGACGAGGACGATAACCCCGATTACTTCCGGTCGTTGCTATACAACATGTCCGAAGAAGCTCGTCTGAACGGGGCGATATCAGGGATAGCCGAAGCGCTTTTGGACGCAAGTGCAGGTGAATATGGTTCAATCCTCTCCAATGCGCGCAGAAACCTGTCTTTCATGGAGAAGCCGGGGATGCGCCAAGTATTGGCGCGCTCAACCTTCAACATCGATGATCTTAAACTGGCGAAAGGCGGCATGACGGTATATCTATGTCTTCCCCCTACGCGCATGGCTGATTGCGGCCGATGGCTTCGCCTAATGACCGCGGTTATGCTGGACCGGGTATATACGGTCAAATTCAATACTGATCCCAAAACCGGGGATGCTCCGGACGATGCTACTGCGACAGGGTTTCCAATCCTCTTTCTTTTGGAAGAATTCCCGGTTCTCGGGCACATGAAAATTATCGAAACGGCCGCCGGGTTTGCGGCGGGGTATGGTGTCAAACTGTGGCTGGTCATCCAAGATCTGACCCAGTTGAAACGGCACTACAAAGAAGGGTGGGAGACCTTCATCGGCAACGCCGGGATCATCCAGGCCTTCGGCAACTCTGACGTAACATCTCTGGAGTATCTATCAAAGAAACTCGGGGAAACCGAAACCGTGCAGTCGGTTACCAGCACCACAACGAGTGCTGCGTTGGCCACGAACGATCCAAGCGAATACCAAAAGGCAAATGCATATATAGGACACGGCAAACTCGGAGCATTCGTTGCACCCTTGCTAGCAACGGCCGACCAACAGTCTACCGGCTATACCGAAACGACCACTAGAGCGACAAATCCCCAAATACAGCGATCACCTCTGATCAAACCCGATGAAATCGAGCGCCTCTTTCGCCGGGAAACCAATATGCAGATGGTTCTGATCAAGGGGGAACGGCCTATCGCGCTGCACCGCGAGGAGTACTTCTCCGCGCCGCAGTTCCTCGGTCTGTTCAACCCGGATCGCGCACCCAGAAGAAACAAGGCAGATGCTCTACGTGAAGCACAAAGCATCCGAGAGATAAGGGATCAGGAAACACAACAAACGGTGACCGATGCGGCCGCGTTTGCAAGCGACCTGACAACAGCGTTAGATGAATTTGACGCCGATTAAGCCGGAAGAAGGTGAAGGGCCCGCCAATGGCGAGCCCTTCGTCAACGTTCCAAGCCGGGTGTTCTCGGCCTTCGAATGACCTTGCGACCAGGTTGCTTGTCCAGGGCCGCCCCTGCTTTTTTCAGATGCACGGATGGCTCACGGTCCAGTTTCAAGGCAGGTTTATCCTTCCCGGCGCTGCCCTTGCCGCTAACCGCGCGATCAAAATCCGGCTTTGCCGACTTCGGCGATTTACCCTGACCAGACCGTACAGACCTTTTGCCCTCGCTGCGGGCACGGTCACCGTTGAAAGCCCGTTTCGCTTGGCCACGGCGTTGCTCTAGCTTACTCACAACGCACCCTCCAGATTTTTGATTTCATCCTCAATCCGATCAATCTCGGACTGCAGCTCGCTCAACTGTGGGCCATAGTTGATTTCAAGCAGCATGGTGCAAGCTTGCTGTGCAGTCATGCCATAGCCGCCGCCAGGTAGCTGGCGCATCAATTCTTCTGCCAACGGACCAAGCAAAACCAGGAACCCACATTTTGCCTTGAAGGCCTCCGCTTCGGCATGTGTTGTGGCGTAGGTTTGCCGGTTAATTGAAAGTTGTTCTTTCATTGTCTCAATCACTGATATGCGCTCATTTGCTTGCGTATAGGCGATCGTCAAAGTTCGGCCGACAAAAGCAGCAGGGGTTTGATCTGCAGGCATAAAAAACTGAGCCAGAACCAGAACCGCAGCCCCCAGGAACATGAGGCCACGCGCTGTGATCGACACAGAAATACCTGTGCTATTTTTGCCAGTAGGCTTTTTGGGGGGCTTGATTGGCATAACGAACCTCCGTTGAGGCCAATTTCCCGTTTGGGAATTTGGATGGGGTTAGAAAAAAGCAGGGCGACACCGTCGCCCTGCTTTTTACTCTGCGGGATAACCTCGGGGGCGCCCTGCAAATGGAAGAATGGGTTGGTCAGGGTCGTCCTGAACGCGGGTTCTGTCAATGACAGTGCTCCCACCAACTTCTGGCTCAACTTCTTCTTCACGTATCTGCGCCGAAAGCAGCACGACGAAGAACATGAGCAATGGAAGCAGTTCCACTGACACACCTAAGACATGGGCCATGTACACCTTGTCTGAATAGGTAACGGCCGCCTCATAGCGGTCCATCGGCTCAAACACAGGTACAGGCCGCGACAGCACTTCATCGCGCATCTGGAAGCCTTGGCTGTCGAAGCGTTTCGCCAGACGCGCGACTTCCGCATAAGGACTGTTTGCCAGGAATCCCGGATCGAAATGAAGTCGCTCTGCCTCTCCGCGCGCACGTGAAATTGCAGCATGCAGCAAAGCAATGTGGTCGTTGAACCCTTCCACATCTCCATCGCGCGCAGCGCGACGCGCCTCTTCGATCTGCACACGCGCCTCATCCAAAAGCGCTTGCTGAAGACCAGCCTGGCTTGATGCATCATCCTGCATCAAGCTGAATCCCGACACCATGTCTTCTAGAACACGCGTGGCCGGACCAGTTCCACCACCACGCTTGGAAAGGCATCCCCGCGCTATTTCACAGCGAAGATACGCCTGTAGCTGGCCTGCGACCTGACTACCTTGGCTGAGCTGCTGGTCAGTCAGACGAGACTGCTCTTCCAATGCGGATACCAGCTCAGTTACTTCTGACAGATAGGCTTCTTTATGATGACGCATCCCTGCATCGCCGCCAACCGCAGAAGTTACGAATTGCGCCGAGATGGCAATCATCAAGCCAGTGAGAACAATCGCGGCCCCGGAGAGCAGCGCGATTGCCACTGGTTCGCGTTTCTGTGCGGCTAGATCCAACAGCATATGCCAAAGGAAAGCCATCATGGCTGTAACCACGATGGCCAAGCTTAGCGGTAGAACCCAGCCAATCAATCCTCCCTGCTCAATGAAGAAGTCGCGCAGCCCCCAGAAGCTGGAAAAGCCGACACCAAGGCTCGCAACAATCGCAAACCCCTGGGCAGCTCTCAGAAAGGGAGGCGGCGACTTTTGATGTTCGGCGGGTTTGCGCCCGCCACGCTCAGCAAAATCCGACATCCTGTCGCCTCCTTTGACATGGGGAACAGCCCCCACGAATCAGAAGGTAACAAAAATATAGAACTGTGCACAATTATTTTTTAATTTGGCTGCAAACTTCTTAATAGCCGCATCCGCTCTCTGTTCTGGCGGCGCGCTTGTTGAACGGCTTCATACTCGGGTGTACCAGGCTTCGGCAAATACCGATCACTCAGCTTCGGAAGCCGCAACCAGGCGGGCATTTCATCCTTTTGCAGTCTGTTTTGCAGAGCGCGCCAGGCGCTAGGATCAACAACCTTGAGGTCCGCCTGATTCATGCCGCCAAACCAAGGCTCATAGGTATCTTTCAAGAACTTAAAAATGCACATTCTCGAAGGAAGCCCACGCGCAGTCCGTTCGCGCCATTGGTTTTCCGATGCCACCTTTTGAAATTCTGGGTCGTCCTTAACAAACTCGTAACTCACTCCACGATTATATAGTTTTTTTCCTTTTTTTTCAACTATTTCTGAGATTGGCGCTTCAACCTCAAGCCCCCTACTGCGAAGAAGTTCGAAGACCCGCTGCTCTCTTTCCTCACGCGTCAAGGATCGTTGATTTGGAAGTCGTCCCATCTAAATAGACCTAACTTTCACTGAGCCGGACAGCCCAAGTTGTGCATTGACCAAATTACGGAGCTGTCGTCTGACGTCCTTCCTATCAAGGAAGTTTCGCAATCTTAGCCGATCAAAGAATGGATTCCCGTCATAGATGCCGAAATCCACCTTGCAAGCGTATCCCAAGCTCTCAGCGCGTAGCTCGGAAAAACGACCAAGTGTCTCCCCCAAGGAGAAAACAACGAGGTCATAGGGGTAGAGCCGTGCCAAACCCATAGTCTTGTCGAGCAACGCTTCAAAATCTGGAAATTCAAAATCCCCAGATTCGATAGGGGCGTTGCTTCGAGACTGACCGTTTCGGTCTCGCATAACAGCGACCTGGTGTGCAAACACGTCATAGACGCATTGAAGATATGCGGCCTTAGATTTCCGCCTAATCCGGTTCTCAAAGTCTCGCATCATTGAATGGTAGATCAGGAATCGGCTTTGAAATTCAGAAGATGAAACAATATCCGCTTCTGGATCACCGTCGCTTGCCGCCCCATCCACGACAATGGTCGCTGCCATCCAGGTCGCGCCCGAAACACGGATTGGAAGCGTCAACAGCGACGGGCGGCGGGCGCCCGGGGCCATCATCTGCAGGAGATAGTGAAGGATAGCAAAGCGGCGAAGCTCCTTCTCTCGCTCCTCATCCGTTGCGCTATCGGCGATCCACCCTAAATCCCCGCGAGAAAACGGATCGACATTTAGTATCGAGGCGCCCGACATGAGAACATACTCGGGAAACAGCCTAACATTACTTGATAACGGGACCCGCAAAGAAGCAATCAAATGCCTATACCTTGCGGAATCTACATTTTCCCAGAACCATCGATCTGCATCGACATTCGGAAAAGGGGTCAGAGATTTTCTATCGATAGTCTGGCAACAGAAACGAAATTGTTGCCTCTGCTCACGCGACAAAAAGAAGTCAATTCCGTAGAAGTAGGCGCCAAACCTTAAGTCAGTTCTATCGAATTTTTTTCTGGAAATCAGAAGGTTAGAAATTTGCCCCCCCGGCCGACGTAGCGCGGGCGAACTGACTATCAATCCAGTTTCGGCTTCGAGCAAATCATCCAAGCTCGTAAAATCTGCTCTCACCTCTGCTTGAGCATCAATGGTTTCCGCGCCGCGACGAGGAACAATCCGCATTTCACCCTGGGCCAACTGACGGACATTCACCTTCCGAGGTCGCCGCTCATAGCGCGTCATAAGGCTTTGCGTCTCTCGATCGGCAGGGTACTTGCGAGGGTCATCTTGGTAGGCTTGAATAAGCGCGGTTGCTTCGAAAATCTCTTGGAAGTTTTTCTCAATGTGTTCTTCTATTCCAAGTTCACACAAAGCGGCTCCAAATGGCCGAAAAACCCTCTCCAAAACACGACCAACTGTCGAAGAGCGTGAAATGGGCTCAAACTCCACGTTTTGCTTTCTGAAGTCGGCCTGCGGATTTCGTATGACATCAAAGGGGATGACAAAGAACGACGAATGAAAAAGCCGGACAGCGTAGGGCTCTACCGCCTCTTCCGGAACATCCGAAAAGTCAGACTTCATACCCAACCTCCGCAAGGCTCCTTCGAACTCGTCAAGATATAGCGGATCACCGTGCGTGTGGCGATCAACGATGTAGCCATGCGTTTCGTCCGACTTACGACAAATCGCAAAGATCAACGGTTTCTGGAACAGAAAGATCACGCGATTTAGAAGGCGGAAGAAACTGAAGCGATCGGCGTTTTTTTCGAGACACATATCTGCCAGAGTGAAACGAACATGCTCAATGCGCTCCGAAAGCGACATTGAGCCATCCTGCTCAAGTTCATCCAGCAAATCCAGCCTCCATGCAAAGTTCAGCCTCACAATGTAGAACTGTGCAACGTTTGGAATGCAAGAGGATTCTTTCGGCCCTGCCGTATCCGTTGACCCAATGTGAACAGTAAGCGACTGAGCGACAGATCGTTGCTAAGCCGTGACAAAAACGGTCGTTTTTGTCACAAGCTGGCAAGCCACGAAAGAACAAGCTGTTGATAAGGACAAAAACCCTCGGCAAAACCTTTGCAGTTTTGGCAGGTTTTTGTCACGCTACGGCATGATCATTGGATATGCCCGCGTCTCGACCGACGACCAGAACCTCGATGCCCAAACCGACGCGCTACAAGCGGCCGGTGCAGAGCACATTTTTTCAGACAAGATCAGCGGCTCGATGCGCAAGCGTCCAGAGCTCGACAAGCTGCTTGATCAGCTTCGCTCTGGCGATGTGATCGTCGTCACCAAGTATGACCGCCTCGCCCGAAGCTTGCGTGATCTGCTTGATATCGTGGAAGCCATCAAGGATCAGGGCGCGGGCTTCCGCTCCCTTGCCGAAGACATTGACACAACTACGCCGGCCGGCCGGCTCGTCTTCCACGTCTTTGCCTCCATCGCCCAATTCGAGCGCGAGCGCATATCAGAACGCACAAGAGAAGGTTTGCAGGCGGCAAAGGCGCGCGGCCGCGTTGGTGGTCGGCCCCCTGCCCTTACAACCGCACAAAAGGCCGAAGCGCGGCGCATGCGCGATGATGAACAACGCTCGATCTCGGAAATTGCACGGCTGTTCAAGGTGAGTGAGAGAACTGTGCGGCGGGCTTAAATGATTTCATTCCGGTAGCAGGAAAGCGTTCCTAGCACTCACAAGGTCTTCCGTCGCACCAGAAATGGCATGTTGGTATGCTGCTTCCGCTTGGCGAAGCTGCTCTGACATCGCTCGTTGCTTTTTCAGATCACTACCAAGCGTATCCACGAGAATCCGATTTACGTCTTCTGGGGTTAGTTCGATCAATCCAGTGGAACCCGTGTACAACCGTTCGATTTGGACCGCTCCGCCTCCGACCCTCAGATAATCGGCAAGATAGTATGGGTCGATACTCTCTGAATCTGCGCGGATAATTGTAACATGGCCATCTGCAACCCCAGGAATATCAAGATCATAAACACCTACCTTGCCAAGTGTACCTGTTCCCGTTGAAGCAATGAGAACGTCGCCTTTTTCAACCGCAACAGCCTGCATTTCTTCAAACACGTCTTTCTCAACGTAATCTTCACTCGGAACCACCATGCCATAGCGAGTGATAGAAGTTCCCGCTTTGATAACAGCAGCATATCCATCAACATCACCTACGTATGTTTCTGATTTAGGGCTTGAACCTCTCCGCGTTTGGATTGTGTTGATGGTAGCCAAAGAGGCGGCTCCAGCCTTTGCCATTGTTTCAACAACACCGACGGCCTCTGGATGCCAATACTTGAGATCAAGTCGGAACGAAGCATCCTCTTTGATTGTCTTCATAGAGACATCAAAAGCAGACCCAAAATTGCCGCCCCGCAGATCGTAGCCGGTCTTTCCGAGAGCTTCGCTCTCGACTTCAGTAAGCACCCCCTCAAGGTCGAAACCACGGATAGTTTCTCCTGATCCATGGTAGCCAAGTGACGCCATGTCTATGAATGTCACATCGTAGTTTTCATCTAGATCAACATCTGAATGTTCGCGTCGTTCCATGAGAAGAACACTGGAACGGACGTTAATTTTGTTCGGCTTGAACGTTTCCTCCGGCAATCGGACAACAACCTTCACTCTGGCGTTTTGAAACAACCACTTCCGTAAGTCCCGCGAAGATGCCGTATTCAGCAAGCCATCATCAATCACGGTGCAAATGTCACCTCCCGGTTTGGTCGAAAGAAGCATCTTTTGAAGAAATAGTTGCTGCCCCTTTGAAAGCCTCAAAGGATATTGCTTCCAATCATTTGCCCCAAGGGAATCTGTCTCCGATGTGCCAAACGGTGGGTTTGCGATGATCACATCACAGTCAGCCTTTGAAGCTGACCAGTTTTGCGCGGACTTTGCCAGGCTGTCTTCGGCACGAATGTTTGTATGACCGTCACCGGCGATAATCATGTTCATCTTGGCAGATGACGCGACTCCCTCATTGGCATCGGAACCAAAAAAAGTATCACTTTTGAGCTTGGTGCATATCTTGTCGTATGCACTTTGAGTGAGAAGTTTGTCGCTCTTCGCTTCTTTTGCCCACTCCAATGCTTCTTGCATGAAATAGACAAGAAAACCACCTGTGCCGCAGGCGGGATCTAGAACCTTCGGTTGTTCCCCACTCAGGAGAGATCCGAAGATCTTCTTTCTTCCTATCAAAACGCTTGCCAATCGAACCACTGGCCGCGGGGTGAAGTACTGCCCGAGTTTTTTCCCCTTTAGAGTCGCGCGCACAAAGTATTCGAATGCAGCCCCTTTCGAATCCAGGCTGCTATCGTAGAAGCTTACCGCTGCGAGTTGCGATACAATGTATCGAAACGTCTTGGCATTCTTCAAGTTCAGTCTCGTGCCAATCACGTCACCAAATGGTGTTTTGTCTTTGATCGCCTTGATCATTTGCTCAATGGCGTCACGCACTTGGTCTGCTTCTTGTTCTGGCCGAGCTGCAAGCTCGTGAAACCTGTATGAGTAGGGTAACTCGAAATCTGAAGTATCCGATTTTTCCTCTAGTAGCTTTAGAAATAGAAGCCGAGAAAAATCATCAAAGGCCGTTTCTTCATTTTTTTCGATCTTTCGAATGGCGCTGTGACAACGAGCAAATAGAGCATTCAGTTGCTTTAGGGGAAGTCCTGGTCGAAACGGTAAACTACTTTCCCCTGTGCCAAGGGGTAAGTCGGTAGCGTCTGAGTTGGCTTTCAAAGCCCGCATAACAGCGGGAAGCTGATCTTTGTTTGGTATCTTCTCGGTGAGCATCCCATCCCATCGGATGGGCTGTTTGCTTTTGGTATTGTAGGCGCGAATATCTTTTCCGTTTGTTACGACAACAAACGGAACTTTATTGGCGATGCCGTAATCAATTGCTTGTTTTGCGTCCTTTGCAGTAAGGCTCTTAGAGCTGCGCTTTGCCTCGATAAGAAATTGAGGCTTGCTCTTTCCCCCAGTCACAAGAAGATCGACATAGCCATTCGTGTATCGCTCTGGGTGCTTGGTTGCTGTTTCAAAGTCGATGTCGGTTTCGACGTCATAACCGCGACGCACAAGATAGGGCAAAATCCTTTTGATGACGGTATCTGTCTCAGAATGGATTGCCATGTGTGCCCTGCCCTAGTGTTCTAGTTTTTTGCAAACCTAACAGCTGTGGTTGTCATACGCACCTTCGAAATGCACAACATTTGGCTCTATACACAGTTTTCCCCGTATCTGCCTTACACCCCTAAGGGGCCGAAGCACCGTCCATTGAAAGCATGCTTGCATGCAAGGCGCTTTGCAACAGAGCCTTGGTGGAAGTGAAAGTTGATCTGCTTTCGGAGCCGTCCCTTGCTTGAGCCCGAAAAAAGAACAGCACGGTTCACGCTGCAAGGGCGCGAAGCGGGAGCGGAGCCACGCGCAAGATGCGAAGCATCTGAGCATGGCGAGCACCCACCCCTTGTAGCGGGGTTCGTGATGGTCTTAGGGCTTCATGAAAGCAAGGATGCCTCTCCGATTTGCGCATCTGCTTTTGGTGAGTCCTGAAGCCTCTTTTTGTGGTGGGGCGCGCGGGTTCGCCCCATAGGGGCGAAGGGGCGCATATAGGTTATCGGCCGACTAGGCCGATGCCTTTTCGAAGCAGCTCGAAGAGCTGAGAGAGAGTTATATAGAGTTAATATAGAGTTACAGGATTCCATGTGGTCGATAACCGTTTGAAAAACCTTGTTGAATCGGCCCGATTTTCCGAAATCGGTGTGTGAAGTGACGAAAGATGGTGTGTGAAGTGACGAAAGATGGTGTGTGAAATGACGAAGAGCTTGCAAAGTTATCCACAGGCTGAGACGGTGTGTGAAGTGACGAATCTTGACGCCCGGTGTGTGAAATGACGATAGTAACGCAAGGTGTGTGAAGTGACGAACCTCTAACAAAATCCTGGTGTGTGAAATGACGAATGAAAGCGCTGTGCTCCCTGCCCGATCGCCGCTCCTGCCGGACCGGCATCCGCAGCGCGATCTGTTCGTCTGTGACATCGTGGACGCGGTGCCAAAGGCTGACATGGCCTCGATGGAACATCCTGTATTCTCGCTCTCAACCAAGCCAGACATGCGCACCCGCCGCTATGAGCGCGGTGAAAATTGGATTCAGATCGCCCCGTCCCGCCAGGGGCTCGCAACCGTGCATGATCGGGACATTCTGATCTACTGCATCAGCCAATGTATCGGCGCGCTCAATGAAGGCCGAAAAGTTAGCCGCCATGTGCGCTTCAAAGCGCATGACTTGCTGGTCGCCACCAACCGTCAAACCTCGGGGCGCGGCTATGAGCTCCTACGCGATGCCCTGCGCCGCCTGAAAGGCACCGAGATCGAGACGAGCATCCGGCAAGGGGGCAAGGAGCACTTAAGCGCCTTCGGGCTTATCAGCGCCTTTGAGATCGTCCGAGAGACACGCGACGGGCGCATGCTTGATGTCGAGATCACGCTTGCCGATTGGGTGTTCGATGCGATTGAGAACAACAATGTTCTGACGCTCAACAGGCAGTACTTCTTCTTGCGCAAACCCCTTGAGCGCCGCCTCTATGAGATCGCGCGCAAGCATTGCGGGGCGCAACCCATGTGGAAGATAGGCCTTGAGCTCTTGCGCGACAAATGCGGTTCCAGCTCGACAGTGAAGGAGTTTCGCCGCCTGTTTGGAAAAATCATCGACGATGATGGCCAGCATGATCACATGCCCGATTATGCCTTCATGATCGAAGAAGACGTTGTGATCGTCCGGCCGAAGAAGGAAACGCACCAGAGCGCCCTGCCCTTGCCGCTCTCGTCCTTGCGCCTTGCGCCCGACACGCATGAAGATGCGCGCCGTCTCGCCCCTGGCTGGGACATGCACCACCTCGAAGATGAATGGCGCGCGTGGGTGCTTGAAAAGGCGATCTCCGTCAAAGACCCCGACAAGCACTTCCTCGCCTTTTGCAAGAAGCGCGGCGCGTATAAGCGCTAAGCATGCTTGCATGCTGCTTGCATGCAATGCGCCTTTGTGGAAAAGCCGCAAACATGCTTGGCGCGAATAATGTAAGCGTGCTAGCATGAACAAAAATAACGATTTGGCAGATCGGAGCAGCAGATATGACTTACATTATCGGGATGGTGTCCCAGAAAGGCGGCGTTGGTAAATCCACCCTCGCCCGCATGATGGCGCGAGAATTCGTCACCGGTGGCCTCACCACCAAGATCGCAGACCTCGACACACAACAGCAGACTTGCACCCATTGGGCAGGACGGCGCGCCGAAGGTGGCGTTACGCCCGAACTTCAGGTGCAAAGCTTCGCCACTGTAAAAACCGCGCTTGCCGAAGCGCCGCGCTTCGATGCGCTGATCCTTGATGGCAAGCCGAACGCCTCGGATCAAACCGCTGAGATTGCAGCAGCGGCCGATCTTGTCGTGATCCCAACAGGGCAAACCGTTGACGATCTGCATCCTGGCGTCGTGCTCGCGCATGCGTTGCGCAAGAAAGGCGTCTCCCCTGAGAAGATCGCCTTTGCCATGTTCAAGACCACGGGTAGCGAGCGCGAGAATGCCGCCGCAAGGCAGTATCTCACCGAAGCGGGCTATCTGGTGCTTGACGGCGAAGTCGGCGTCTCAACGGCCTATGGCTCGGCCTCAGACGCAGGAAAAGCCATTACCGAAACCTCATTCCGCACCTTAAACGAGCGCGCGTCCAAGCTGGCGCAAAGCGTGATCGACAAGATGGCAGAACTTCAAGAAAGGCAGGTCGCGTAATGGCCACGAATATTGCAAAGCTCAAAAGCACCAAGGGCGCGCCACCTGCGGCCGAAGCCGCGCCCGATGTGATTGCCGAAGATACGCGCGATGCAAGCGAACCTACGGTCGCCCTGCAAGTGCGCGTTCCTAAGTCTGTCTTTGAAGGGTTTTCTGAACAGGCAGGGCGCGAATTTGGCTTCAGTCATGGGGCGAAGAAGAAGTTTTTCCTGAAGATTTGGGAAGAGTACAAAGCGCAAAACATGTAAGCATGCTTACATGCAAAGCGCGTTAGCGCTTTGCATTAATCGCGCTCGAAACCCTTATCCTTGTTCCTGGGCCGGTTGCGGCTGCGCTTCGCGCCTTCGGCGCGGCGCTTCGCCCGCTCAATCCGATCTTCCGAAACCTCGCGCTTTTTCCCGCCACCATCGGAATCCGTTTTCTTGGCAACCTTATCGAGCGCTTTTGCCGCTCGGCTGCGATCTGATGGGGCAGGGGCCAGACCGGCCGTGTCGGACCCGGCCCGAACACGGAACGATTTACGGGCGACCTCACCAGCTCGGCCACGTGATCCTTCAGAACGCTTTCGCTCGATCAAGCGTTCATCACGCATGCGCTCGGCCGCATGCCTGCGCTCCATCTTTTCCCAATCGCGCCCGTAACCTTGCTTCAGCTCGTCGCGGCGCTCGTCCATCCGGGATTCGATCCCCTGAAGCGATGTCTTCAGGCTGGCAAGGCTCGCCTGGTCGCGCTTTTCCGCCCCGGTGAGCTTTCGCACTACGGATCGAAACAAACCCTTCTTGCCGATCCGTTCCTCTGTTGTGCCGATCTCTTTGTCGAGCTTCGCACAGGGGCGGGCGTATTCGCGCCGTAGAGCCGCCTCAAGGCGGTTCTGGCGGCGGGTGAAGGTTTGCTTGAGCTCAGCAGCTTCTTTGGTCTGGCGGGTGCTCCTGGCCTCTCTGATGTCATTTGGCTCAAGCGAACGGTGCTCCTTCACCCAATCATACTCTTCGCGCGTGATATTCTCGTTCTTGACGAACTGGCCTTTCTCACGCCGTGCATTGTGGTTCACCCGCGCCTGAACGCGAATTTTGCCCTGGCCGCGTTCATAGCCTTCCGCCCATTTCGAAAGCTTCAGGTGATCTTTCGATGTGCTGGCCGCTTTGCCATTCTCAGGGTGAACACGATTGAGGATCACATGGATATGCGGGTGCTGTGTGTCTTCGTGCGCGACCAGCACCGCTTGTCGATCCTCCATCCCGAGCGCTTTCAGGCTGTCTTGCGCTGCCGAGACCATTTCATCCGGGGTAGGGGTCTCGTCCTGCGCCCAGGCAAGGCTGTAGGTATAGACGGGCTTTTCAAGCTTACGTCCCGTCGCCTTCACGCCTGCGGCCTGCTTCAGCTCGCTCTGATGCATGGCTGTCCACGCCATCACCTTCAGCGACCGATCAGGACTGTCGGTGTGAGTGTTGAGCGTGTGCGTGAATGCAACGCGCTCGGAGGTGAGGGCGTCTTTATCATGCAGATAATAGAGCCCTGCACCTTGGAAGGAGGCTCCCCCGGGACCGACGCGGGGGATCATAGCTCGATCATCCTATCGAGGAGCTGATCCACCTTGGCCAACGCCTCCTCAAGGCCGTCCGGCATGTAGCCGGTCTTGTTGGCCACACGCGCAAGCTGGTTGAGATTGACCCCGATCCGGCGAAGCTGATCGACGGTCTCGAAATCCGCTGACGCGCCCTGCTGCACCACCACCTCGGTGGAGAGGGCGGCACGGCGAAGAAACTCTGACGACGACAAACTCGCCCCGGCTGCGCGCAGAAGAATTTCTGCGTGTTCGGCAGGCGAGACGCGCGCTTTGATCCATTGCGCGCGTTTGTCACTCGTCGGTTTCTTCGGTCGTGCCATGGCTCCTCTCAGCCGCAAGCGTTCCCGCTTGCCTGGTGGGGCATGCCGCCGAGGGCGCGATATCGGTTCACGATGATCGTCTGCCCTTGGCGAGCCGTGTCCTTGGACGCGGCTTTAGCCCTGGGGTTTGGTTCAGGAGGGGGGTGGGAAGAGACCCCTCTAATCCTGACCAGATCGACGCACTTGCGTCGAGTTTATGGGGTTCGGAAATTTATTTCCGTGACACAAAAACATATCTGGCTACTCTGCTTATTGTGAATGTTTACCATAAGGCTCTGAAGTTTTCCACTGTTTTGAACGGATTGCCAAAAGCACGTTCGCCTAACGGCGAACTCAGCCTCTCAGAAGAGGCTGAACCCTGCGGGTTAGTCAGGGAAGACGGATGCTCCGACAAGTGATACGCTAAGATAGAGCACAGCCGCAGGCAGGTTGGATTAGACATGGCGAAAGACGACAAACCAAAATCGACGGAAGGCGTGCAGCCAGACCTGAACGCCATGCATTTCGTGTCGAGCGGTTTCGAGCCCGACTACAACGTTATGCATTATGCAGACGGGCGAAAGCTTGCCGCCGTGGAACGCGACAAAACCGCCAAAGCGAAGCGCCGCACGCCCCCTGATCAAGAACGGGAAAGGTGATTTCCCTCGCCGGAAAGGTATCCCTGTTTGATCTAATCACACAGGGATAACGGAAGGGTAGGGCGCCTCGACCCCCTCAAGCACTGCCCTCTTCGCTTTGCTCCTGCGGGATCGCCTGACCGGCCCTCCGCTCTTGCCTCTTCATCGGTCACGCCCAGTATCGCGCGCTCTAGCGATCCGCTTGCCCGACCGACTGCGATCGCCGGTTAGTGCCCCACGGATGCTTTCCTGCATCAGAGTGTAATCGCAGTCATTTGCCCTGGCCGAAGCCTCCATCCACATGTCGCGGTCAAGCTTCCGGATATCGAACCGATGACCAGCCCTGTCTGCAAGCTGCTTAAGGAACAGCCGCTGTGTTCGACCATTGCCTTCCCTGAAAGGGTGGACGTGATTCAGGTCTCCAATTATCTCGCCCCCCCTTTGGGCAAAGATATCCCGATCGGTTCCCTTGAAATACCCCGCAGCGACGATCCGTCCGTGAATGTCTTTCATCCCCGCCTCAATAAAACTCTTTGGCTGAAACTGGCTGTCACCTTTGCTGATCTCGACAGTACGAACCTTGCCTGCCCAGTCATAAACCGCCCCAAAAAGATGACGATGAATCGCCTTCAGATGTGGTAAATCAAAGTCTCCACTGGGCACGCCCTGTTGGGAACGGTTCTGCACAATCAGGCGTTCTGCACGATCAAGAGACTCTGCATCTCGGATGTTCAGTTTGTTCCGCAGAACTGTGAAATCCGGCGGATAACAATACGTCTCGTCGCTCATTCAGCGGCCGAAGGACTGCTTTCCCGACTGACCAAATCAATTATGTAAGCTTCCCGCTCATCATAGGACCATCCTTCCCGATCAAACATCTCGAACAATGCCTTATCAGCCGCATCGAGAGGATTGCCCTCCATCATCTGCGAGTGCGCCGCCTCGGCAAAGCGTTCTCGTGCTAAAGGGGATTTTGGGTTCTGTTTTTCGGTCCGATCGGTCATGCTTTTATTGTATCACGATTTTTTTGACGGGTCACATATATGTCTCTTCCACGCGGCTTGAATACTCAAACCATTGATCGCCCGACGGCA
>NZ_RYZK01000018.1 GCF_003990645.1 Shimia sediminis | reverse complement strand
CCGTCACACGGGCAGCTTGAAATACAGGTATCAGGATTTCTCCTTGGTAGCGCTGTTAAGGTGACAACACCGAAAATCTGCATAAAGCGGGAAGAAAACTGCTCAACGGGATTTGGGTCGGCGCTGCGGCACTGCTGATGAGTCCTGTTCCAGCAAGTGCCTATCAGGTGGATTGTGCGATCCTGCTGTGTCTGGCCGGTGGCTGGCCAGCGTCCGCGCCTTGCGCACATGCGAAAGCCGTGTTCATTCGGCGCATCACACCTTGGCCCATCGAGCCGCCATTACAGATCTGGCGCTGTCCGATGCGTGCTGCGATGGACACCTTTCCTGGAGAAGCGCCTGGCGAACGCCTTTATCACTTCGCCTTTGCCGATGAACCGCATCAGTCTTTACCGCGCCAGTCGGTGCCGGATTACACAATCCCCGTTGTGCTCAACTGGAGGGGAGAAAGTGGCGAGTATTCGCAAACCTTCCGTCAGCTTGCACAATCCATCTCCACAGAAAACGGAACTGCGGATATCGACATATCCGATCCGGCCTTTGATTTTGTGCGTTCGATCAAGGTCTGGAATGTCATGCACTATAGCCACTATGGCCGTGGTCGGGACGATGAATGTATCGAGCAATCAAACATCACGGTTGGCACTTATGGAGTTCAGGGCGATTTCTACTGGACCAGCACTGGCCCTGGTCCGGTCCCGAGCTGGGTGATTCCTTCGAAAAGCTGTCACCCTGGGATCACTGTGCGCGCAGTTGGTGTCGAATGGACCGATAATGAGGGCAACCATGGGTATGAAGTGGTGAATTATTGAATTGAAATCGTAGAAAATGGAGCGTCGGGTACTCCTAGAATCTGGAGGGCTTTTTGGCGCAGCCGCCCGGTTTGACGCGGCGAGTTTCGACAGTCATCCGGCTCCGATAAAATGCCAAAACCATGAGCAATGTGGCAATGCCTGCTGCGCCTTTCTGGGTCTTGCAAAACAAGGCCTGATCACGGTGTTCGGCTCAGAGGTGTTGGCGTCGAGTGTAAGGATTATCTGGGCAATCCTGTCCACGAATGAGTGCCGTACTGACGTCTTCGCCAGACGTCTTTAAGGCCTCAGGAAGCACTGAAGGCACTATAAATATTCTCGACCCGCTCAACTTCGTGATCGGTCAGCGCAGCAAATTCCTTGCGACGTGCTCTCGCGGAGAGCTGACCTTTGTTCTGCTGTAAAAAACGGAAAAGAAGGTCAATGGTGCGCTCGGGCATGTCGAACATGTCCTCTAAGGCTGCACGGAAGTGGTCATAACGACGAAGGAAATCTGTTTCATAGGGGAGGTCAACGTCGATGGTTTGTTGGACACAACTGTAAAGAAATTCTGCATGGGGTGTCGCATCGAAAAAGCGATAGAAATCCCCCGTGTCATTTGTGACTTCAATATTGAAACTGTTTGTTGGCCGCCACTCGATCAATGGTAACAGTCTCGCGGAATAGCTCTCTAGAACACGGCGATATTCGTCTATTCGCTCCAGAATGGCCGAGGAGATTGGAAACACAACGCCTGGTGGATTAAAGCCACGTTGCGCCAAGACATGGTGAAAGAGATAACGATGGATGCGTCCGTTGCCATCTTCGAACGGGTGAATGTAGACAAATCCAAAGGCCAAAATCGCCGCCGCGACGACTGGGTCGAGGGTCTGCGCTTCCATATCTGCAAACGCGACCATTCCATCAAGCAGAGCATCGAGGTCTTCATAGCGCGCGCTGATATGATCGGGCAGAGGCATCCGGCTTTCCCGGTCATGGGATCCGACAAAGCCACCTTCTTTTCGAAACCCAAGCTTGATAAAGCGTTCATCTCCGATGACGATCTGCTGAAGCCGAAGCAATTCACTGCGGTCGAGGTCGAGTTGTCCGGCCTCACCGATCGCGCGACCCCACCTCTGTATGCGATCTTGGGGTGGGCGTTCGCCTTCAATGGCATAGCTTGACCGCGAGTCTTTCAGTAGCAAGAAGGCCGCCGTTCGTGCTAAAAGATCGCGTGGCACTTTGTCTACGACCTCCAAGGCTCTCTCGGCGAGCTCCTGGTCGCAATAAGCTTGGAGGTCCGCCGTCTTGAATACGAGGGGGCAAAAATTCGAATTTCCGGGCAAATTATTTTTTATGCGATGTCGGGACGAGTTCGTGCTTGGCCCATCAAATTGCAGGCTATCATCCAGCACAGCGACGTACCGCCCACCCGTTGCGTCAGGCAGATCGAGTTGATCACCCGTGAGCCATTCAAACAGGAACCAGATTCGACGCGCATAACTGCCGGTCGGTTCTTCACGGACCCAGTCTGCGATTGGCACCGGCCCTGTTACGCAAAACAGTCGCTTGAGAACAGCAAGGTCCAGGCCCTCATACTTGAGGGCAAAGGTGAGGTGACCACGCAGTGATGCTTGCGGTTGGTGCCGCGGTGTCATGATCAGCCAGTCCGGGGTATCGGTCACTCGATGGCGTTCGCCGTTGGCTGCAAGCCTGATTGGAACCGGCACCTGCAGACTATAGGCTTCGATCAGCGCACAATAGCCTGCGGGAATAGCAGTCTCGGGCAACCGTCTTTGGTGAATAACGTTCACCGGACCTGAAAATTGGATACTTTCCGTGGCAGGGCTGATCTTTTGATCCTCGCGCGTGAAAAACTGCACAGCAGGCTGGCGCCTCTGAAAAATGTTCCTAACATATGAATCCTGTTTCTAAAATAGGCAATTTTTTGAAAAATGTTATGCGAGTGACATTTGAGGGCTATATCGCAAACATTTGAAATATGGGTCGGCTGGCCAATCTGTGATACACACCGCCTTCGAATTCTCCGTTGAATATCAGAACGTGACGATTGATTTCAAAGGCTGCCAGTATCCCAAATCCGTAATCCTGTATCGCTTGGATCATTTTCGTGCATGTCTCTCTGAGAAGCCAGTGGCGGCCTGACGTTGGAGGAGTGCATCTCGGCCAATTGCCTGCATTGTCCGGCTTGTAAGCGGTCTGTTCCGGCTGGGGCGAAATTGTATCAAAGGGCATTCCCGACCTTCGCTGCGCGCCGCATGAAATGGTAAGGTGCGGGACAAAACCGCCGTTAACCCTGTGAAATCGAACGGCCGTTTTGGTTATGGTGCCAGACTCGCCTTTAGGCTCCTTGGGTGTCTTGTGCGCGGTTCTGAGAAATCAGCCAATCTAGCACGTCCTGCGTCTCTCTCCGGCTCCGGGTTCGGGTGCCATCCCAGGCCACGACGAAATACCCGTGGGTCGGTGTGATTTTTTCCTCGAACAAGCGAACAACCCGCCCTTCCCTAAGGTCCTGTTCAATCAAAGGCAGCCAGCCGACAACTGCCCCCTGACCTTCGGCCGCGCCCCGTAAAAGAACATTGGCGTCTTCGAACACGGCCCCCCGCAAAGGGGCTTCTGGCTGGACATCCATGGCGGCAAACCAGTCGAGCCAGCCCCAATGGTTCCTTTGGTGCAGAATCGGTAGGGCCAACAAATCCCCGGGCGCTCGTACTGGCCCATGTTGGTCAATATACCCCTTGCTGGCAATTGCGACGGGATGCAGTTCGAGAAGCTTGATGGCACTGCCCGGCATATCTGCCAGGCGCTCCCAGCTGATCACGATATCTGCCTGGGTGTGATCGCCCATGCGGGGCCGATAGTGCGGCACGACCTCCAGTTCGATGCCGGGATGTTGCTCCCAGAGGTCGCTGATCCGGGGCATCAGCCAGCGGGCGGTGAAAATCGGGCCTGCAGCAAGCCGCACCACCTTGCGCGATGTCCGTCGCAGGGCACGAACCGTATCGTCGAGCATGCCGAATGCCTGCCCGGTCGTTTCCGCCAGCCGTTTGCCGTCTTCGGTCAGCCTGACCTCACGCCCGGCACGCTCGAACAGCTTGACCCCAAGCGTGTCTTCGAGGCCCCGGATATGGTGACTGATCGCGGTCGGCGTAATTGACAGATGGTCGGCGGCGGCGCGAAAGCTGCCCCGCCTGGCAGCAGCATCAAAGGCACGAAGGGCGGATAGGGAAGGCAGCATGCGGACCTCATAGATGAATCAGACTCATTTCTCGCTGAGAAATGACCATTTGTATAGTTGCGGGTGTGAGAACAACGTAGGGCATCATTAAGTTGGACTCATGCAGAGATGACCTTGGAAACCCGAAGGCGGGGCCGGAAGGAGCGCCTGAAACAGACGGATGAACCCGACGCCAACCCGCCGGTTTGGCCTGGGGTTGAGGGCGCGCGCCTGAAACCGCTTTCCCCGCAAGAGGTTGCGCTGGTTGAGGAAGCCGTACAGTCTTTGCTGGAGACACTGGGTCTGAGCCAGGCCATCCCCTCGATGATTGAAAAGGTCACCGGGGCGGGCGGGCGGTTGACTAACGATGGCAGATTGTTGTTTCCGCGCGGCCTGGTGCAGCAGGCAATCGACGAAGCGCAGAGAGGGTTTACCCTGTGCGGGCAAATTCCGGCGCATGATCTGCATATCGCAGGTGCCCGGGTGCACATGTCGACCGGTGGCGCGGCGCCGGGTGTCTTTGACATTGATACCGGGGCTTATCGGGACTCGACCCTTTCCGATCTTTACGATGCAGCGCGGATCGTCGACCGGATGGACAACATCCATCATTTCAGCCGCTCGGTTGTGGCGCGGGATATCGACGACAACGCGGCGATGGATCTCAACACCGCCTATGCCTGCCTGATGGGCACGTCCAAGCATGTGTCGATCTCGATCAGTGAACCGGCAAACGTGCCCGCCATTGCCGAGCTTTGCTATCGCATTGCCGGGGGCGAGGCTGCGTTTCGCGCCCGTCCTTTCCTGACGGTGATGGTCTGCCATGTGGTGCCACCAATGCGTTTTGCCGAAGAGGCCTGTGAGGTGTTGGAGGCGGCGATCAATGCGGGTTTCCCGGTGCAGCTGATCAGCGCCGGTCAGGCCGGGGCGACCAGCCCGGCAACGATTGCCGGATCACTGGTGCAGGCCGTGGCTGAAACGCTAGCCGGGCTGGTGTTTGCCCGGCTTGTCGACCCGGAAGTCAAAGCGATCTTTGCCCCGAAGCCGCTGGTGGCCGATCTGCGCACAGGCTCGATGAGCGGTGGTGGCGGCGAGCAGGCGATCCTGATGGCCGGGGCGGCGCAGATGGGTCGGCATTTCGACCTGCCAACCTCGTCCATCGCGGGGATTACCGATGCCAAGTGCCTTGATGCGCAATACGGCGCTGAAAAATCGCTGGCCGTGGCCATGGCGGCCCATGCCGGGTCCAATATCGTGACGCAAGCGGCGGGCATGATGTCGAGCCTTCTGGGCGTCAGCTACGTGGCCTATGTCAGCGACAACGACTTGTTGGGCAACATCCTGCGCACCCTGCGCGGCGTTGAGGCCACGCCCAAAAATATCGCAGCAGACGTGATTGCCGGGGTTTGTCGGGGTGAAGGCCACTATCTGGGTGAGATGCATACGTTCAACCGGATGAAATCTGACTATTTCTACCCGGATGTCGGCGACCGCCGTACGCCCCGTGAATGGCAGGAGGACGGTGCGCATCCGGTCGGCGATCTGGCCCGGCAAAGGGCGCGTGACATACTGGACAGCCACTTCCCGAACCACATCCCGGACGACCTTGACCATGCGTTACGCGCCCGTTTCGACATCCGCCTTTCCCGCGAACAGATCGGCAGAGCGACATGAACAGCAGCGATCTTAGCACCCGTGCCAGTGCCGCATTGCCCGGCGGGGTAAGCCACGAACTGCGCTATCGTGATCCGCATCCCGTCTTTATCGACCGCGCCAGGGGAGCGGAAAAATGGGATGTGGACGGGCGGCGTTATATCGATTTCAAGATGGGCTCGGCCAGTCAGATGCTGGGCCATTGTCACCCTGCCATCGTCGAGGTCATCCAGAAACAGGCCGAACGGTCGATTTTCTCGGCGGATTGCCACGAGGCCGAGATCATTTGGGCCGAGTGGGTCAACCGACTCTACCCCTCAGCAGAACGCACCCGGTTCACCGCTTCGGGGACCGAGGCGACCATGCTGGCGCTCAGGCTGGGGCGGGCCTGGTCGGGCAAGGATCACGTGCTGCGCCTTGATGGGCACTTTCACGGCTGGCACGATCACGCACTGAAAGGCGCAAAACCGGGCAGCGACAGGGCGTCGTCGCTTGGCATTCCCGATGCGGTGAACGATCTGATTCATGTTTGCGCTGCCGAGCCGCAGATAATGCAGGCCGCGCTTCAAGATGACCGTATCGGAACGGTCATTATCGAGGCGTCAGGGGCCAATTACGGCTGCGTGCCGCTGGACACCGAAACCTTGCGCGCCCTGCACGACGGGGCTCGCGCCGCTGGTGTTGTGCTGGTCTTCGATGAGATCATCACCGGGTTCCGCTGGTCTCCCGGGGGGCGGCAGGCGCGAGATGGCATTGTGCCCGACCTGACCACTTTGGCGAAAACCGTCACCGGCGGGTTGCCCGGCGGGGCGGTCTGTGGCCGGGCCGACATCATGGAGTTGATGAACAACGCGACTTTGCGCGACGGGCTGGCCCCGGCGGTCAGCCATAAGGGCACCTTCAACGGCTCGCCCCTGGTCGCCGCCGCCGCCTGCGTGGCAATGCCTTTGCTGGCCACCGGAGAGGCGCAAGCCAGGGCGGACGAGATGGCCGCACGGATGCGTGACGGCATGAACAGGGCGATGGCTGATCTTGGGGTGAGCGGGTTGGCTTATGGTGACAGCTCGATCTTTCATGTGCATTTTGGCCGAGAATGTCTGACCGGTCTCTCCCCGGCACAAATCCGCGGCCTGCCCAAGGCACAAGTCAAAGCCTACCGCGACGGGATGCTGGCGCGTGGGGTGGATATGATGGCCTATACATCGGGTCTCACATCAGCGGCCCATACGCCCGAGTTGATCGATGAGGCGATTGACACCTTCCACGCCACCCTTTCCGACATGATCCGCGATGGAGTGCTGTCATGACCCTGCCTACCCACGCCCGGACAGTCATCATTGGCGGCGGTGTCATCGGCTGTTCCATCGCCTATCATCTGGCCCGTGAAGGGCGCAAAGACATCGTCGTGTTGGAACGCTCGAAACTGACCAGCGGCACCACCTGGCATGCGGCGGGGCTGGTGCGGCGGCTGCGCCCTTCGGCCACGCTGACCAAGCTGATCACCTATTCCATCGACCTTTATGGCGAGTTGGAGCGTGAAACCGGGCAGGCCACCGGCTGGACCCAGACCGGTTCGCTGACATTGGCCACCAACCCGGACCGGCTGACCAACATCAAGCGTCAGGTCTCGCTTGGCCGCGCCTTCGGACTTGAGGCTGAGGTGGTCGATGCGGCCCGTGCGCAAGAGCTGTGGCCGCTGATCGAAGTTGATGACGTGATAGGCGCGGTCTGGTCGCCGTCCGATGGACGGGTCAATCCGTCCGACGTGGCGCTGGCCCTATCGAAAGGCGCCAAGGCGCGTGGCGTCGAGATTTTTGAGGACACAGCTGTGACCGGGCTGCAAAAGAAGGCGGGTCGCATTTCAGGTGTCGAGATCGGGGATCACGTGATCGAGGCCGACGAGGTGGTAATCGCCTGCGGGTTGTGGTCCCGCGAAGTGGCGACTATGGCGGGCGCACATATGCCGCTATATGCCTGCGAGCATTTCTACATCCTGACCAAGCCACTGCCCGAAGTTCAGGCGCTGGGCAAGGGGGCGCACCTGCCGACGCTGAACGATCAGGATGCGTTCCTTTATGCCCGCGATGATGTCGAGGGGCTGTTGGTGGGCTCGTTCGAGCCACACGCAAAAGGGCTGCCACTGGATCGCCTTCCTGCCGATTTTTCGTTCGATCTGCTGGACGAGGATTGGGATCATTTCATGCCGATGATGGAAAATGCTCTGCGCCGTTTACCGGCGCTGGGGCGGGCCGAGGTACGGATGCTTCTGAACGGGCCGGAAAGCTTTACGCTCGATAGTCAGTTCATCCTGGGTGAAAGCCCCGATGTGCCGGGGCTGTTCCTGATGGGGGGAATGAATTCGACCGGCATCGCGCTGGCGGGCGGCGCGGGCATGGCGATGGCGGAATGGATCGTCGCCGGTGAGCCGACGATGGAACTGAACGAGGCCGACATTCGCCGGTTCGGCCCGGAAATGAACGTGCTGGGCGCGCTTGAAGCCCGCATTCCCGAGGTGCTGGGCCGGCATTACGACAACCCCTACCCGGGTCGGTCGATGGACACGGCGCGCGGACAGCGCCGCTCGCCCATCCATGCCGGACTGGTGGCCGCAGGGGCGCGGTTCGAAGCACGCGGCGGATGGGAACGCGCGGTGCATTTTGGCGGGGAGGTCGCACATTTGCCGCTGAGCTTTGATGTGCCCGCCTGGCGCGAACAGGTCGGTCGCGAGGTCGGTGCCTGCCGCGCGGGGGCTGCCATTCTGGACCAAAGCGCGTTTGGCAAGATCATGGTACAGGGAACGGATGCCTGCGGTTTTCTCAACCGGCTTTGCGCGGCCCAGATGGATGTGCCCGTGGGACGCATCGCTTACACCCAGATCCTGAATACACGTGGCGGCGTGGAAAGCGACCTGACCGTGCAACGCCATGAGCCGGACGCCTATCTGCTGATTGTTGGGGTCGGTGAGATCGTGCGCGTGATGCAGCGGATGCGCGATACCCGTGGGGACAACCGCGTAGAGTTTACCGACGTGACAAGTGGTTATGCCATCCTCGGGCTGGCCGGGGCGCAGGCGCGCTCTGTTTTACAAGTCACCACAAACAGCAGGGTTCCTGATCTGAAGCGGTTCTGCTTCGCCCCGGTGGAAATCGGTCTTGCCCGTGGTTGGGCGGGGCGGCTTTCCTATACCGGGGAAGACGGGTTCGAACTCTATATACCCGCCGACATGGCCATGGCCGCGCATGAGGCGCTGGTCACGGCGGGGGCGACCCATGCCGGGCTCTATGCCAGCGGCAGCTTGCGGATCGAGAGCGGTTTTCGCGCTTTTGGTCACGAATTAACCCCCGGCACCACACCGTTCGAGGCGGGCCTGGGGGCGTTTTGCGCGTTCGGCACCGGGTTTGTCGGAGAAGAAGCCCTGAAAGGCCAGACGCCCGAGCGACGCATCGTTTCGATCCTGTTTGACTCCCCCGACGCAATCCCGATCCACGACGAGCCAATCTATTTCGACGGGCGGGTTGTCGGACAAATCACCTCGGCCGCGTGGAGTTATCAGTTCGAACGCTCCGTGGCGCTTGGCATGGTCAGTGCAGCTTTGGACAGGCTTGAGGCGCAAACCGTTGTGGACGGCTTTGAAGTTGAAATCGCGTGCACGCGCCATGCGGCCAAAGCCTCGCTCAAACCGGCCAAGGAGGCTTTCGCATGAGCGATACGATCCGCACCACGCAGGTCGCCATCATTGGTGGCGGGATCATGGGCGTGGCAGCGCAGTTTCAACTGGCCGAAAACGGCTGGACCGACAGCATCCTGTTCGAAAAGGCAGAGCTGACCAGCGGCTCGACCTGGCATGCGGCCGGGCAGATAGCCCATGCCGTGGGCAGCCGCCTGATGGGCTGGATCAACAAGACCTCGATCAAGACCTACAAGCGGGTAGAGCAGGAAACCGGTCAAAGCATCGGCTGGCACGAGGTTGGCGGCATACGCATTGCCACCACCGATGCCGAGGTCGACTGGATGAAGTCGATCATGGGGGTCGGCAAATTGATGGATCTGCCGATGGATCTGATCGGACCGGACGAGGTTGCCGCAATCAACCCGTTCTACAGGGTCGATGACGTCAAAGCCGCCATTCGCACCTATGAGGACGGGCATATCGACCCGTCGGGCGTGACCATGGCGCTGGCCGCTGCGACCCGGGCACGCGGCGCGGTGATCGAACGAAACAACCGGGTTACCGGCGCCTCACGCAAGGGCGACATGTGGCTTCTCCGGACCGAAAAGGGCGATGTGCTGGCCGAACATGTGGTGATTGCCGCCGGGTCCTACGCAAATCAGGTCGGCGAATGGTTCGGGTTGAAAATCCCCAGCGTGTCCTGCCTGCACCATTATCTGGTCACCGATACGGTGCCTGAATTTGCAGACCGCCCAGAACTGCCGGTGATGCGTGACAACGCCTATGGCGGCTATATCCGGCAGGAACAGAAATCGGGCCTGATAGGTATCTACGAAGGCCATGTCTGCCCGACCGTTTGGGAAATGCCCGAGGGCGCACCGTGGGCCGCCGAGAACGAGTTGTTCCAGGCGGATTACGACTCGATCGGTGAATTCCTGATGGTCGCATTCGACAAGATGCCAATCCTGGCGGAACTTGGCATCAAACGGGTGGTACGGGGTGCAATCACCCACACGCCGGATGGTGGCATGCTGGTCGGCCCGTCGGGGGCGCCGAATGTCTGGCTGTCGTGCGGATCATCCATCGGGCTGGCGTGGGGCGGCGGTGCGGGTAAGGTTTTGGCCGACTGGATGGTGCATGGCGAGGCCGAGATCAACACGCGCGGGTTTGATCCGCGTCGCTATGGCAGTTTTGCCGATGACAGGTTCATTGTCGAACGCACCAAGGATGAATTCATGCGCCGCCACGACACGCCCTGTCCGGGCAAGCAGTTCGAAAGCCTGCGGCCGCTTAACCGGCATCCGCTGTATGATCGGCTGGCCGCTAAGGGCGCTGTCTTTGGCGAAATCGCCGGGTGGGAACGGCCCCGGTATTTTGGCGAGGTTGGCGAGGTCGAGCAGATCGGCTGGGGACATCAGCATTGGCACGAAAACGCCATGGCCGAGGCAAAGGCCACGCGCAGTGCCGCTGGCGTGATCGACCTTTGCGCCTTTGGCCAGTTCGAGATTTCCGGCAAGTATGCACACGAGCTGCTGGACCGGCTTTCCGCCAACCGTATTCCGTCGAAAGACGGCAGGATGAGCCTCAATCACCTGCTGACGCCGCAGGGCCGGTTCGAGACTGAAATCACCATCTGGCGGATATCCGAAGACCGGTTTTTTACCGGCTCCCCTATCGCCCGTTCCACACCAGATTTCGACTGGATCAAATCACACATCCGCCCCGGAGAAGACGTGAAGATGGTCAACCGGTCCGCCAACTGGGGCATGCTGGCCGTGTCCGGTCCCGCGTCGCGGCGCATCCTGTCGAAACTCACCGATGTTGATCTGTCGAACAAGGCATTCCCCTGGCTGTCGGGGCAACAGATCACCGTGGCGGGTATTCCTTGCTATGCATTGCGGGTGTCTTTTGCTGGCGAGCTTGGCTGGGAGCTGCACGCCCCACTGGAGCATATCGGCGAACTCTATGACGCGCTGTTCACGGCGGGCACCCCCCATGGTCTGACCGATATCGGCTCTTACGCCTTCAACGGGATGCGCATGGAGAAAGCCTATCGAGCCAGCGGCGAGTTGACCACCGATGTCGGCCCGCTGGATGTCGGGCTGGAGCGTTTTGTTGTAAGTGAAGGGCGGGAGTTCCTGGGGCACGATGCGCTTCTCAGCCGCGATCCGGAGTGGGAGCTGTTGTACGCAGAACTACATGCCGACGACATCGACATTCACGGCGGCGAGCCGGTGTTGCAGAACGGCAAGCCGGTGGGCCTGACCACGTCGGGCGGCTACGGCTACACGGTCGGAAAGAGCCTTGGCTGGCTGTTCGTGCGCAAGGGTACGCCACGCGATGGCCTGAGCGTACAGATCCTGAATCGTGCCATCCCCGTCACCGTGCACCCAGACGCCCTGTTTGACCCGCAAAACCTGCGCCCAAGATCCGAGGAGTGACCCCATGACGACCATAAATGGCGGCGAAGCCGTTTACCGCGTTTTGAAAGCCAACGGCATCGACACCGTGTTCGGTTTGTTGGGCGGCTCGATGCTGGAGCTTTACGACGCGATGTATAGGGGCGGCGAAATCGCCTATGTCGGCGCCCGCGACGAACGGGCCGCCGGGCACATGGCCGATGCCTGGGCGCGGATGACTGGCAAGCCCGGTGTGGTGCTGGGCGCGCAAGCAGGTCCTGGCGTCGTGAATATCGTGACAGCCGTTGCAGAGGCGCATCTGGCCTATTCACCGCTTGTGGTGATTGCTGGTGCCATTACCCGCGCAGATCAGGCGAAAGATACGTTTCAGGAAGTTGATCAGGTGGCATTGTTCGCACCGATCTGCAAACGATCGCTCATGGTGACGGACCCGTCGCGTCTGGCGCCCATGCTGGAAGACGCGATCCGTCTGGCCAACACGGGAAGGCGCGGGCCGGTGGTGCTGCACGTCCCGCGCGATCTTTTTGCCGCCGACGTACCGGAGTTCGTCCCCGCACCAATAAACATCGCCCGAGCCGGTCCGGCGGTGGAGATTGACATCGCCGCGATTGCCGAGTTGCTCGCGCGGGCCGAACGCCCCGTGATCTTTGCCGGTGGTGGATTCAAATGGGGCGCAGGGCGCGAGGCCCTGACGGTCTTGGTCGACAAGCTGGAAGTCCCGGTCGTAGCATCGACGGGCCACGCTGATGTGATGCGGCACGGCCATGCGTGGTTTGCTGGCCAAGCCGGACCGCGCGGCAACCGGGTGGCCAGCCGGCTGACCAAAGAGGCCGACGTCATGGTGGTGCTGGGTGCTCGGCTGGGTTTCAACTCGACATTCCACTCACACGACTATGTCGGCGCGGAAACCCGCATTGCTCATGTGGATATTGAAGGGTCTGCTATCGGCCGCTACTTCCCCGCCGAGATCGCGGCACAGGGCGATGCCCGCCTAACGGCTGAAATATTGACCGGCTACGTCACCCGTCCGACCTGTGATCCTTGGCGCGAAGCTTTCCGGGCGGACATGGCAAGCCTTGCAGCTGAGCGGGCCGAAGAAGCGGCGCTGGACACGCTACCAATGCACCCCCGCCGCGCCCTGGCTGAAATACGTGCCACATTGCCGGAAGACGCCATCGTGACGCTGGACACCGGCAACACCTGCTTGCAGGCTGCCGACCGGCTGGCCCATTACGCGCCGATGAGCCTGATTACGCCGCTGGACTTTGGCCTTGTCGGCTTTGGCCTGGCCGCTGCCATCGGGGCCAAGGCCGCCGCGCCCGACCGGCCTGTGGTGGCAGTGATGGGCGATGGCGCCGTGGGCTACACCATGATCGAAATCCAGACGGCCATTCAGCATGAGTTGCCGGTCACCATCATCGTGCTGGATAATCAGGCCTGGGGCGCCGAAAAGGCCTATCAGCAGGAGTTCTACGGTGGGCGCCTGCTGGGCGCGGAAATCCAATCGCCACGCTTCGACAGATTTGCTGAGCTCTGCGGTGGCAAAGGCATCTGGGTCGATGGCCCCGGCGGCATGGGTTCCGCGCTGCAACAGGCCATCGCCTCGAACGAAACAACCGTTATTCAAGCCAGAATAGATCCGGGCGCGCTGATGACACTGCGCAAGGACCTGTTCAAGGCCCCACAGAAGGATTGACCGGATGACAACCTGGGATGTGATCATCATTGGCGCGGGTAATGCCGCGTTTTGCGCAGCTCACGCGGCGCGGGAAAACGGGGCCAGCGTGTTGATGCTGGAATGCTCCGATGAGGCGGAAAACGGCGGCAACTCACGCTACACCGCCGGGGCGATCCGGTTTGCCTATGACGGGGTCGAGGATATCAGGGCGCTGTGCCCGGACCTTTCAGAAGAGCAGATCGCCATCACCGATTTCGGCACCTACACCACCGATCAGTTCTTTGACGACATGTTTCGTATCACCCGCTACCGTACCGACCCGGCACTTTGTGAACGGCTGGTGACCACGTCCCGAGAAACTATGCACTGGATGCGCGACAAGGGTATCCGCTTCATGCCGATCTATGGGCGGCAGGCCTTCAAGGTCGATGGGCGATTTAAGTTCTGGGGCGGTCTGACGCTGGAGGCCTGGGGCGGCGGGCCCGGATTGGTGGACGCCCATACCCAGATTGCCAAGGAAAGCGGCGTCGAAATCCGATACGAGACCCGAGCCGTGGAAATCCTGACGGATGGTCATGCGGTCACTGGCGTCAAGGTGCGCCACAAGGGTGAAACCCACGATCTGCGGGCCAAATCCGTGGTTGTTGCGGCGGGCGGTTTTCAGGCCAGCCCGGAGATGCGCACCCGCTATCTTGGACCCGGCTGGGAGATGGCCCGTGTGCGTGGCTCGCGGTTCAACACGGGCGAAGGCATCAAGATGGCGATGGATGTCGGCGCCTCGACTTATGGCAACTGGTCGGGCTGTCATGCGGTCGGCTGGGACTACAACGCGCCCGAGTTCGGCGATCTGGATGTTGGCGACGGGTTCCAGAAGCATTCCTATCCCTGGGGGATCATGGTCAACGCAACCGGACGGCGTTTTGTCGATGAAGGGGCGGATTTCCGCAACTACACCTATGCCAAATATGGCCGTGTGATCCTTGATCAGCCGGATCAGTTCGCCTGGCAGGTTTTCGACGCCAAAGTCACCCATCTTCTCCGCGACGAATATCGCATCAAACGCGTGACCAAGGTGATAGCCCCGACGTTGGAGGAGTTGGCGCAGAAACTGGAAGGTGTTGAACCAAAGGCCTTCCTGGACGAAATCCGTGCCTACAATGCTGCGGTCGACACCAACACGCCGTTTGACCCGAACGTCAAGGACGGGCGCGCGACACATGGGCTGGCTGTGCCGAAATCCAATTGGGCCAACACCATCGACGAAGGCCCGTTCGAGGCCTACCAGGTCGGCTGTGGGATCACTTTCACCTTTGGCGGGCTCAGAATCGACCCCGACAGCGCACAGGTGCTCGACAATGACCTGGTACCTATCCCGGGGCTATTTGCAGCGGGCGAACTGGTTGGAGGCGTATTCTTCTTCAACTATCCGGGCGGAACCGGTCTGATCAACGGATCCGTTTTCGGCCGACTGGCCGGGGCGCATGCCTCGAGCACCTAAGAACGAAGCTCTGTGTCAACGCTTGTCCGTTTGAAAGCCCACCGCCTAAGACACATATTCAAAACATAGCGACCCAAAGGCGGCTTCGGGCCGTGCTTTCCAACGCCAAGGTCGGCAATCGGTGCTTCGCGGCTGTTTGTGCAAGGCGCAGTATCTGGAACTATGGGCTCTTTCCAGGCATTCGCCGCGCTCAGTATGAACGACGGCTACGCGGGACAAAGGTTGATTTCGCTGCACCTGCCCCGAATGACCGCTCCTCACCTTTCGCTACCAAATAGCAGTCAACGCTTTCTGATCATCGCCCAATCGCATAGGCCTGCATCCCTCTGGCGCTGGCAGACCCACACAACGTTCCCTCGGAGGTGATCATGGCGCTGCAAATCCACCCTTCCGACCAAGGCGGTGCGGTGGTGACAACATGGCCACGTGCGGTCAGTGCGGCGACCGTCTCGCGGCTATTGCGGGCTTCGATCTTCATATGTCCGGGCTCGGCGTTGCGCGGGTAAAATGAGCCGGGCCAATGGGTTGAGCTGAACCCGGGCGCATCATTGGCCTGCTGTGGGGACATGCCGCAAAGCAGATGACGGACCAGAAACGCCAGTTGCCATTGATCCTGCTTGTCGCCACCTGGTGTGCCAAGCGCCATGTATGGTTTGCCTGCATCGTTCAGAACAATCGTTGGTGACAACGTACTGCGCGGGCGTTTGCCTGGCAAAAGCGCGTCTGGCGCGTCGGGTGTCAGGCTCATCATCTGAAGCCGGGTGCCCAGACACACGCCAAGCTCGGGGATCACGGGTGAGGATTCCATCCAGCCACCCGACGGGGTGGCTGACACCATGTTGCCCCAACGGTCAACCACGCTGATTTGGCAGGTATCGCCGGTGACGGGCCCCGGATCACCGCTGTCGTTATCGCTTTTGGATGTCGGTTCACCCAGTCCCATCGCGGCCAGCGCCTCGGCATCGAACACTTTCGTGGCTGCGCTGTGATAGTCTACGGGATGGCCAAATCCTGGGATGTCGCCGGGTCGCCAGGTGTTGTTGGCCTGATTGCCCACCAGTTTTGCGCGGCTTTGCGCGTAATCTCGACCCAGCAATTGCGCCATTGGCACCTGCACCACATTCGGATCACCGTAATAGGTTTCCCGATCGGCATAGGTCAGTTTCATGATCTCAATCAGCGTGTGATAGAAATTAGCGCTGTTTGGGTCACGCAGGTGATCTTCAAGCTGTTCGGCCAATGCCAACCCCTGCAAAAGCACCGGACCCTGACCCCACGGTCCAGTCTTGCATACGGTGTGACCGCGATAGTTCAGAGTAAAAGGGTCTTCATAAAAGGCCGACCAGCCCGCCATGTCGTCACCGGTCAACAGCCCGCCATTGCGCTGCCCGGTCACATCCGGATGTGTGGTCGTGCGGCAAAACCGATCAATGCTTTCGGCGACAAAGCCAGTTTTCCAGACATTGCGGGCCGCTTCGATCTGATCCGACCGGTCCTGCGCGGCACCTGTCGCCTCATGCAAAATACGCGTATACATACCCGCAAGAGTGGGGTTTTTAAGCGGCTTATCCGCCGATGGAACGTCCCCATTATCGAGGTAAATCGCTGCATTTTCTGGCCATTCGGCAGCAAACCACCCCCGCAACTGCGTGATCGACTTGATCAGCTTCAACGTCATCGGCACGCCATGCGTTGCATAGTCGATGGCTGGCTGCATCACCTCTGCCAGATCGAGGGTGCCATAGTCGCGCAGCATCAGCATCCAGGCATCAAACGCACCCGGGATAGCTGTCGCCAGCAGCCCTGTGCCGGGAATCTGGTCAATCCCAAGTGCGCGAAATGTGTCAATCGTTGCGCCAGCAGGTGCGGGGCCTTGCCCGCAAACCACGCGGGTCGCGCCGCTGTCGGCATGGTGCAGTAGTATGGGCACCTCACCCAGAGGACCGTTCAGATGTGGCTCGGCCACTTGTAAAACCAGTCCACCGGCCACCGCGGCATCAAAGGCGTTACCGCCAATCTCAAGCATACGCATCGCAGTCTGACTGGCCAGCCAGTGGGTTGAGCTTGCGATCCCAAAATGCCCGGTGATGTCAGGCCGTGTGGTGAACTCCATGTCATGTCCTTCCGATTCTGGCGGCGCATCATGCGTGAGCGATTAATAACCAAATGCAAGAAATTTCTATAGCAAACCAAATCTTGGTTATGCTTCGCACGCAGCTACATACTGAAACGCGCGTTCCTGAGCGCTGAGCGCATCGGTCACGAGCTGTTGCTGCATAGACTTTACCAGTCGCGAATGAGATCTGTGTCTTGGAGTCATCAGCACGATGTCAAAGCCGAAATTCTGGTCCAGAGGGCGCACGACGACTGTGTCCGAAGGCCTTTCAAGCGCAGTCATCGCGTCCACGATAGCCACACCAGCGCCATTCATGGCAAGTTCCAGCGCGGTTTGGGTTGTAAACACTTCTAACCGGCGCCGCTGAGACGATATCAGTTGGGACAAAGGATGCGGCAATGCCAGATGCAAAGGGTCGAAATTCGAAGGCGCGATCAGATCGTAACCCGCCAAATCGTCAATCTCGATGCGCTTGCGCCCGCACAGCGGATGCCCCTTGGGGCACACACAGACCAGGGGCAATTGCAATAACGGGGTTTGTATGACCCCCAACTCATCCTTACGGAAAAGGCCCAAACCCAGATCAGAGCGTCCGGCGGCAACGGACCGGGCGATCCAGTCGGTGCTACGCGCGACCAGTGACAGCGAAACATCCGGCCTGTCTCGTAGAAAATTCGCTGTTGTGCGTGGTAACCAGCCTTGTGAGAGCAGCGGCATTGCGGCTACGCTGAGCATCCCACGCCGGCTTTCGCGCAGATCCTCGGCGAACCGATCCAGCTGATCCAGACCCCGGTACAGGATCTCGGCCTGCTCAAACAGGGCGTTGGCCTCATCTGTGGGATGCAGGCGGTTTCCGTTGCGACCAAACAGGGTAAAGCCCACGTCGTCCTCTAACAAACGCAACTGTTTGCTGATTGCAGGCTGGCTGACATGCAGGCGTTTTGCGGATTCTGTTACCGACCCGGTCAGCATAACCATCCGAAAAATCTCGACTTGCCGTGCATTCATAACTTTTTCTCTGCTTGGGGGTAAAACAAGTTATTTGAAATTATACTAATTCAATCGCAAACTGCTTGGCAATGTCGATAATGAATGAACATGCCATGATCGAACTTGCTACTGACTTGTCTGCCCCTGCCCAGACTTCGGGCCATTGGCCGGGCGAACTTGCGTTTGATGCCTCTGACTTCGCCGCTCGGTTGCACATGATACAGGCGGACCTGTCAGCCAGAGGGCTCGACGGCTCCTTGCTGTTCGATCCCGAGAACATGTTCTGGCTGACCGGCTTTCAGACCATCGGCTATTTCACCTTTCAATGCATGTTCATCCCCAATGAAGGGTTGCCCACCGTTATCACGCGCGTCGTCAACCGCGACATGGCGCTGGCATTGCCAACCATTGGCGGGGTCGAGGCGGTACTGGACACGCAGGATCATATCGATGTCCTTTGCGGATTTCTGGAACGGCTGGGCTCACGTCAGATCGGATTGGAAACAGGCACCCGGTATCTGAATGTCCGCGATTACAGACGCCTGTCCGCGTTGGGTTCGATTGCGTTTCAGGATTGGGACGGGGTGATCGAACAACACCGCCCCGTTAAATCCCCGGCTCAGATCGACCGGATGCGACAGGCCGCCCGCGCGGTCGAGGCAGGCATGGATGCGGCGCTAAAAACCATCGCGCCGGGGCGTACCGACAATGATGTGGCGGCAGCGCTCTATCAGAGGTCCATCGCGGCAGGCAGCGAGTATATCGGACACCCGCCTATGGTGGTCAGCGGCAAACGCTCGGCCCTGTGTTTTGCCTTGTGGAAACGTAAGGTGATCGAACGCGGCGATGTAGTTTTGCTTGAGGGCGCGGGCTGCGTTGACCGGTATCACGTGATGATGTCGCGTTCGGCTGTGGTTGGAAACCCCACGGATGAACATAAGGCAACGGCTGATGCGTTGATCGGTATTCTGGAAACCGCGATTGATGTGATCAAACCGGGTGAGACAGCGGGCGAAATCGACCGGCGCTGCCGGGCCGGGATCGAAAAACTTGGGCTGGGTAAATATTTCAAAAGCCGGGTCGCTTATGGCATCGGGATCGGCTTTCCGCCCAACTGGGCCGAAGGGCATATCTATGCTATCCGCCCGGACGACCCGCTGATGATCCAGGAAAACATGACCTTTCACATCATTCCGACCATGTTCCGCGAAGATTTCGGCATGGCCATCAGCGACAGTATCCGCGTCACTGCGACCGGTTGCGAGGTGCTGACACAATACCCGCGCGATCTGGTGATCGTGGACTGAGACACAAACATTCAGGGAGATCAAAATGCCTAGAACATACATGAAAACTGGCGTGACAGCGCTTGCGATATCTGCGGCGGCGACACTGGCTCAGGCGCAGGAAAAGTGGGACATGCCGACCGCCTATTCCGGCAAGAACTTCATTTCGCAATCCTATATCGCCTTTGCCGAGGATGTGACCGCCAACTCGGGCGGTGCTCTTGAGATTGTCGTGCATCCGGCAGGGTCGCTTTATAGAGGGTCCGAGATTCTGCGCGCCGTTCGGTCCGGGCAGGTCCCCATCGGTGGCCGGTACATGGGGGCGCATGCCAAGGAAGATCCGATCTTTGGACTCGACACTGTACCATTTGTCGCCACCAATTTTGATGAGGCATGGGCGCTGTATCAGGCCTCAAAACCCGCGATCGAGGCAGCACTGGAAGAGCGCGGCATGAAACTGTTGTTCATGCCGGTTTGGCCACCGCAGGGGCTGTTCTCGGCCAATCCGATTGAAACCATGGCGGATATGGATGGTGCCAAGTTCCGCGCTGCGGATGCCAATACCTCACGCCTTGCGGTGCTGATGCGTGCGACGCCGACCAAGACCGAAGCGACCGAGATCAGTCAGGCGTTTTCCACAGGCGTGGCCGATAGCATGATGGGATCGGGCGCCATCGGAGTGTTCCAAAAGATGTGGGACTATGCCGATCACTTCTACACCGTGAACGCCTGGATGCCGAAAAGCGCCGTGATCGTTAATCTGGACGCCTGGAACGGCCTTGACGAAGCCACGCAAAAAGTGGTCATGGAGGCCGCTGCAAAGGCGGAAGCCGATGTCTGGGATGCTGTGGAAGGTGTGACTGACGGGTATAACGCCACAATGGCCGAGAACGGCATGACGGTGTCTGCACCATCGGCGGAACTGGCCGCCTCGTTCCAGGAAATCGGTACGACGATGGCACAGGAATGGGCCGACAATGCCGGGGATGCGGGTGCCGCAGCGCTCGACGCCTATAACGCCGCAAAATAGCCAGACGGTTTCAACACCACTGGCAGGGCGGCCCCGGCTACCCTGCACTTAAGGGCCGGAGGGAAACATGCAAGACCTTTTAGGGCGCAGCATTGATGTCATCAGCCGCTTGTGCGGTGCGCTGGCGGCCGTGGCGATAATCGTCCTTACTGGCCTTGTCGTCACCAGTGTGATCAGCCGTGCGATTGGCGTCTACGTCCCGGGACTGACTGATTATGCGGCCTACTGTTTGGCCTCTGCAGGTGCGATGGGCATGGCCTATACCTTTGGCCAGCATGGACATATCCGGGTCGAGATGATCATTGATCAGCTGCGCTCGGGGCCACGCTATGTGCTTGAGGTACTGGTGCTCGCTCTCTCGGCTGTGATGACCACGTATCTGGCCTATTATCTAGTGCGGATGGCCCATACTTCCTGGCTGTATGAGGATCGCAGCGACGGCTCGGATGAAATTCTGATCTGGATCCCACAGGCCCCCTTTGCCCTTGGGTTCTGTCTGTTTGCATTTGTACTGGTGCTAGCGTTCATACGCGCGCTGATCCGGCGCAACCTTCAGGGTCTTGCGGCTGAACACAAATCCGAAAGCTGGGAATAACTGATGACCGAAACAACACTTGCCATATTAATGGTCGTCGCTCTTTTGGGGTTGCTCAGCCTGGGCGTCTGGATCGGGCTGGCCCTGATGGGGGTCGGGTTCATCGCAATGGCGCTGTTTACGTCGCGCCCTGTTGGTGACGCGCTGGCCACCACTGTCTGGAGTCATTCGGCGCTTTGGGGGCTTGCTTCGCTGCCGTTGTTTATCTGGATGGGCGAGATTCTGTTCCGATCGAGATTATCCCAGGGGTTGTTCAACGGGTTGTCACCGCTGATGCGTCACCTGCCGGGCGGGTTGATCCATGTGAATATCGTGGGCTGTGCCACCTTTGCTGCCATCTCGGGCTCGTCTGCGGCCACTCTGGCCACCATTGGCAAGATCACCGTGCCCGAGCTGAAAAAGCGCAGCTATCCCGACAATATGGCTTATGGCACGCTGGCCGGCGCATCGACGCTGGGCCTGTTGATCCCGCCTTCAATCATCATGATTGTCTATGGAGTCACAGCGCAGGAATCCATCACGCGCCTGTTCATGGCGGGGATTTTTCCCGGGCTGATGCTGGCCGTTTTGTTCATGGGCTACATCATCATCTGGGGTATGCTGAACCCCGCTGGCCGCGCCTTGCGCGAGGAACGCGCTTCATGGTCTGAACGGGGGCGGGGCATACTGCAACTGGCCCCGGTTGTTGGCCTGATCCTGATTGTTATCGGGTCGATCTACGCCGGTGTCGCCTCTCCGACCGAGGCCGCCGTTCTGGGCGTTCTGGGCGCGTTGCTGCTGTCCATTCTGGAAGGGTCGTTAAACTGGGATAAATTTATCGACGGCTTGATGGGCGCCACAAAAACCACGGCGATGATCATGCTTTTGGTGGCGGGCTCGGCCTTTTTGACACTGGCGATGGGGTTCACCGGCTTGCCACGCGCGCTGGCCGAGTGGATCGGCGGTATGGGCCTCAGCCCCTGGATGCTGATTGCGGCTTTGACTCTGTTCTACGTGGTGCTTGGGTTCTTCCTTGACGGGATATCGTCCATCGTTCTGACAATGGCTGTGGTTGAACCTTTGGTACGTGGCGCCGGGATCGACATGATCTGGTTTGGCATCTTCGTGGTGCTGGTCGCCGAGATGGCGATGATCACGCCACCCGTCGGGTTTAACCTGTTCTTGGTACAAAGCATGACCGGACGCGATCTGGGTTTCATTGCCCGTTCGGCCCTACCCATGTTCCTGCTGATGGTGGTTGGTGTCATTCTGCTGACCGTGTTCCCGCAGATCGCGCTGTGGCTGCCTGAATACCTGACGTCGAAAGGATAACAGATGCCCCGGCACATTCTGGTCGCCATCGACCTGCTAGACAAAGACTGTTGGGCAATGCTGTGCCCCGCGGTCCGCGATCTGGTAAAACCCGTTACCCACCTGCACCTGATGCATGTGGTCCCGGAGCAAAAGGCACTTAGCCCGTTGGCGCAGTTTATTCCCGATGGGTTCGAAGACGCCCACCGGGCCGAAAGCCATAAGGCGCTGGAGTCGCTTGCTGAGGATTTGCCAAAAGGCACAGATGTGCAATTCCACCTGCGCAGCGGTAATATCTATGTCGAGGTTCTTGAAGCCGCCAAAAATATAGACGCCGACCTCATCGTCGTCGGTTCGCAAAACCCCGATCTAAGGGATTTCCTGCTGGGCCCCAAGGCGGCGCGGATCGTGCGGCATGCCGAATGCTCAGTCCTGGTCGTGCGCGACAAAGGCAAGGCGTAAATCAATTGTTCAACGTGGATATGATCTGAATGGCTGAGTTTCTCATCCTTGCGCTAGGGCTCGGGCTGGCTGGAATCCTGGCCGGGTTTCTTGCCGGGCTGTTTGGCATTGGCGGCGGTGCAATATTGGTGCCAATCCTGATTACCGTTTTTCCATATCTGAATGTGAACCCCGATGTCGTCGCGCATATGGCGGTGGGCACGTCACTGGCAATCATCATTCCCACCGCAGTCCGATCCTTTCTGTCACATCGCAGCCAAGGGGCGGGCAATGCCGAATTGCTGAAGGCCTGGATGTTCTGGGTGCCGCTCGGTGTTGTTGTAGCTTCACTGATTGTGGGCGGTGTTTCAGGTAATGTTCTGCGCGTGATTTTTGCCGCCGTCGCACTGCTTATCGCGGTCAAGATGCTGTTCAACCGCGCAAGCTGGACGCTGAGCGACCATCTACCGTCGCGCCCTGTCACCAATGGTGTGGGGTTTGGTATTGGTTTTCTGTCTACGTTCATGGGGATTGGCGGCGGCAATCTGAACAACCTCTTCATGACCAGCTTTGGCCAGTCAATCCATCAAGCCGTGGCAACATCCGCCGGCTTGGGCGTACTGATCGCTATTCCGGCAACGCTTGGCTATATCTACGCCGGATGGGGGCTGGAAACACTGCCGCCTTGGACATTGGGCTATGTGATGTGCACCTGCTGGGTGCGGCACTGGTCATACCGTTTTCGATGTTGGCCGCACCTTTTGGCGCTCGATTTGCGCACAAACTATCTTCCCGAAAGCTGGAGATCACATTCGGCATCTTTCTTCTGGTTGTCATCTCCAGAATGATGGCAGATGTATTTGCGTAACCAAATCAGCCCGTCGTTGCAGAGATCGTTGGGCAGTCAAATGTGACGTCATTAGTCGAGCGGGTCAGCCGCTTCACCGTCATCCTCAAGAATCCCAACAAGCGAACAAAGCCTGTGATAGGAAAGATCATGGACGCTATCCGAGATCTCCCTTTAGCAGCCCGGAAATCCATCACATTCGACCGAGGCACCGAGTTCGTCAGCTGGCCGCACCTTCAAGCCGAGATCGGAACGCAGACCTGGTTCTGTGACCCGTCTTCACCGTGGCAGAAAGGCACTGTCGAGAACACAAATCGACGTCTTCGAAGATGGCTGCCCCGCACGCGTGACATTAGATCGATGAAAGATCACGACATGAAAATGATCTGCGACCGTCTCAACAACACGCCCCGCAAGTGCCTGGGATGGAAGACGCCAGCAGAGGTGTTTCGCGAAAAGGTGATGGAGGAATTGCGGTGAGACCCCTACCCTGAAGACAACAAGAGTCGCGGTTCAGATATCGCTCACAGGCGTCATTAGTTGAGCGGGTCAACCGTTTCACCGTTATCCTCAAGAATCCGAACAGGCGAATTAAGCCGGTGATGGGAATGATAATGGACGCTATCGCTCACATTTTGCCGAGCGTAGGACCCAGGAGGGCAGTCGATTTCAGTTGACTTCGCTCTAAGAATTCGCGAATTGCCAAGGCAAATTAAGTCCACTTTGCGATTTAACAACTGATCGCCAAAAAAAGGCCTTTTGAACCATTCAGATCTGATATTATTGAGCTGACGACAACCCCCTCAAACCGATAGTTTCCCGAAATTTACTCCTTGCCCTCTTTCCATTGACATCTTATCGTTCAAACTTGAGCGCCCATGATTAAGCGTCGTATGAATTTGAATGAAGCCTTTTTCGAACCTCCCCTCAAAGCGAGCTTCGGTGCGGTAGCCGTGGTAATAACGCTCTGATGGTCAGCCGCCGCGCAGAACAGCAGGAAGACACCCGCTTCCAGATCCTCCGTCTTTTGGAAGAAAATCCGGAAATGAGCACCCGCCAGCTGGCAGATGCTGTCGGGATTTCCAACGGTACCGCCTATTACATGCTGAAAGCGTTGGTGCAAAAGGGGATGGTGAAGCTCAGCAATTTTACCGCCTCGCAGCACAAAGGGCGTTATGCGTATGTGCTGACACCACGCGGTATGCGAGAAAAAATGTGGCTGACAGCTCGGTTCTTGCGGCGCAAACGGGTGGAATTTGAGGCGCTTTCAGACGAGATCGTGCGGCTTGAGGCGGAGTTGGAGAAGGGTGAAGCCAGCCCCAGCAGACCTAAATAGTATTAGAGAGAATCATTAAATGGAATTTAGTCGAACAATTCGCAAAGCCGTATTTCCCGTTGCTGGGCTTGGCACACGTTTTCTTCCGGCGACCAAGGCTATGCCGAAAGAGCTTTTGCCGATTCTCGACAAGCCGATCATCCAATTTGCGGTTGAAGAGGCGATTGAAGCGGGCATAACGGATCTGATCTTTGTCACAGGCAGGACGAAGCGCGCCATCGAGGATCATTTTGACGGTAATCCCGAGCTTGAGGCGACATTGCTCAAGAAAGGAAAAACGGATCTCGTCGAGATGCTGCAAGATATCACACCTCCTGGAGTGAATTGCATTTTCGTGCGACAAGCCGAAGCGCTTGGGCTGGGGCACGCGGTGCTTTGTGCTGAGCCGGCAGTTGGGCGCGAGCCGTTTGCCGTTTTGTTACCTGACGACTTCATGTCAGGCGCGCCGAAGCCCACAGAAGAGCTGGTGCGCCACTATGAAGGCACCGGCAAAGTTGCCTTGTCAGTTTTATCTGTCGAATCTGACCAGATCAGCAATTACGGCGTCATTAATCCGGCTTCCAACATTGGCGACGGCCCGATTCCTATCACGGGGATCGTCGAAAAACCCGACCCCACCGAAGCTCCATCCGACTTCGCCGCAGTAGGGCGATATGTGTTTGAACCGAGTATTTTCAACCATTTGCGCGAGATTAAACCTGGCGTGGGGGGAGAAATCCAGCTTACCGACGCGATTAACGCAGAAGCAAAAAATGGCAGGGTGGATGCGGTCAGGTTGATAGGGCGGCGATATGATTGTGGATCAAAGTTCGGCTATCTCGAGGCAATTGTGGATTTTGCGTTGGAGCACCCGGAGTACAACGAACCGTTCACAAAACTAATCTCTGAAAGACTATCGGACCGCAAAAAAAACAAAGTACTTTCCAATCAATTTTAACTAAAGGAAACGCGTTGCCGATTTCGTTCCAAGCAGAAGTTCACGAACCCAGTCATTCAGCAAGATTTCAGAACCGGCACACGATTTTCGGCCAATCATAATGCAATTCGGAGGCTGTCGTAATGGAAGACCAACCAAGAATTACCGTAATCGGAGGAGCAGGGTTTGTCGGCACGAATTTGTGTCAGAAACTTTTTGACCGGCAAATCCCTTTCGAAATTATCGACATCAAGAAAAGCCTTCGCTTCCCCGAGAAGTGCAAAACTGGTGATGTGCGAGACATCGAAAGCCTGCGCCAAACAATTAGTGGTAACGTTGTCGTAAACTTGGCGGCCGTTCACAGAGACGACGTCCGCGACAAGACCGAATACTACCGAACAAACGTCGATGGCGCTGCTAATATAGCCGAAGTCTGTGTCGACAAGGGCATCAATAAAATTGTTTTCACAAGCTCGGTGGCGGTTTATGGCTTTGCTGAGCCTGGTACAAGCGAGAGCGGAAAGATTAACCCCTTTAATGAGTATGGCATGACCAAGTACCAAGCCGAAGAAACATTGCGTTCATGGCAAGCTGAGGGCGATCATGAATTGCTAATTGTGCGCCCAACGGTGATCTTCGGTGAAGGGAATAGAGGAAATGTGTACAATCTATTGAACCAAATTTCCTCTGGGAAATTCGTGATGGTAGGATCTGGGAAAAACCGAAAATCAATGGCATACATCGGGAACATAGTCTCATTTCTTGAAAAGTGTCTCGAATCCAAAAAAAAATATGCGGTTTACAACTACGTTGACACGCCTGACTTGGAAATGAACACTCTTGTGCGACAAGTTAGAAAGTTACTTAAGGGTCAAGATAACGTTGGCCCACGCCTACCGTATTGGGTTGGCTTGATTTTAGGCTACATTGCCGACGGTATTACAAAGATTACGGGCAAGAAACTTCCCCTTAGTTCAATTCGCGTGAAGAAGTTCTGTTCTTCTACATCCTTCGCCTCCGCAAAAGCTGACCTTGATGGGTTTGAGCCTCCATTTACGCTTCAAGAAGGTATCAAACGCACTCTCCATAGCGAATTTGTTGCGCCAAATCCAAAACGAGAAATTTTCTACACCGAGTAGCCATGTCGCTTAAAGAGCATTTGGATTTGAGTTTTTTGGCAATAACGTAAACGATGTCTTTTCTGGTGGGCGAAAATTTTCAAAGTAATAGGTTGAACACGAGCGTTCATGGTCAACCCCAAAAAACTCCGATTCTAAAATGAGTAGGACGAATGCTGTTTTTTCTTCTTCGTAACCGTGTACGGTCGATACTATTTTGCCTTGCGCATGCTTATAGGGGTAAAGGCTTTATTCACCCTTCTTCTGAGATTTTGAGGGGCGTCTCGGTTGGTCAGTACACAAACATCAACCATCCATCTTTTCTTGGTGCCGGTTGTCGCATTGGAAAGCTCTGCGCGATTGGTGGCCGATTAGTCGTGCGTACAGAGAACCATGACTATAGCTATTTAAACATGAACTACCGAGCGCAGAAAAGTTGGTTGAATTCAACGACTTTACCCAAGCGAACATCTGAAGACGGCGTCACTATTGGAAATGCTGTCTGGATTGGTGACAGTGTAATTGTTCTTCCGGGAGTGAGTATCGGCAACGGAGCCGTTATCGGTGCGGGATCGGTCGTTACCAAGTCAGTACCGGATTATGCAGTTGTTGCAGGGACACCCGCGCGTTTTCTACGATGGAGGTTCTCGGAAAAGATAATCGCACTTCTCGCTGGGCGGGCTTGGTGGGATCTCGAGGGTAGCGATTTGGAAAAAGTCAGGCGCATTTTCGAAAGCCCTTTGACTCCGGAATCGGCTAGGGAACTTTGCTTGGCCGTTGACAACCAGAAGCGGAACCAATCAAAAGAGAGACCACTTCAATGAATGTCTGTGGACCGGAAGATTTCGATTTCCATCTAACATTTAACACCAACGCGGATCACGTAAAATATAGTCGAATTTATGAGACGCTGGGAGTTAAGAGGCTCCGGCGAGTAGTTTTCAACAAGAGAATTCTGGTAACAACTGCGGGAATAAAAGAGGCCTTGGCCGCCTGCATACTCCGATACGTGTTCTTCAACAAAGTAACAATGACGATTCATGACTACGAGCCGCATCCCGGCCCTAAGGAACGGCAGGTCCGCCTTTACAATCGTGTCGTAGAACGATTGTTCCCATTGCACTTTCATAGCAAGTATCAATATGACATGGCTCTCGGCAGCAATAATTCAGTTTTTCATCTTCCGCTGCTAATTTCAGAGAAGAGACTTTGTGAGAGGCAACGGCGGGACTATGTGCTGGCATTTGGAAGAAACGAGCCTTACAAAAACTTCCCATTCATGGAAAAATTGAGCGGTGAATTAAAGAGCTCAGGCCTATCAGTGGTTGTCGCCTCGGCGGGATGTGATTTAAGGAAAAATGAAAATTTCGACGTTATTTCTGAGTACATTGGGGATGAAACCCTGGAGAATCTCATTAGGGAAGCTAGGCTGGTTGTGGTCCCGTACACCTCCTGCACCCAAAGCGGCGTAATAAATGCAAGCCACGAAAACGGAACACCCGTTGCCGTTACAAATATTCCTGGGTTGACCGAATACGTCGACGATCAGAACCTGGGCACAGTGATAAGTCTGCAACCGTGCGACGCTGCAAAGACTATTGAGCGATTTTTGGCTGAATGGCAGCATTCAGAATTTTTGCGGGCTCTATTGAAAAAGCTTGAGTACACTCCTCACCTTATGGAAAAAGGCGACAAATTTAGTACGGAATGAGCGCCATTTACCTAGGATTGGGTTTGGCGAGACAATCCAAGATGGTCATTTTGGCCGGAGCTACTTTTTGATACCGCACCATAACCAAGCAGGCCACTTTGATAAATATCTTCTCACTAATATTCGTGCTGTTCTGCTTTGCCTTCTATGGGGTTGCGGGAGTTGCATCCGAAGCACCCATCTTTTCAGTGACAATTGTAGCGCAGATTCTGGTATGTGCGCTGTTGCTCGGTCGCCAAAAGGTAATAACGTACGAAACTGGGCCAGAAGCCGACTGGACTTTAAACAGCGGCTTTGCACGGGTTTTTCGTATCCTGATACTTTTCTCAATGCCATTTTTCTTTTTTTTGGCAATACATGGAATTCCAGCGCTGTCGACACGCCCGGAAGTTAGCAGAGTAGAGTTTTCCAACAGCATTTCCATTTATGACCGGATTTATCCAGTAGTTTTTTATCTGCTCATTCTTTTGTCCTTTCTCGGTGTGTCGTCAGCGAAAACGTGGCTCAAAAAATCAAAGTTTATTTTGGTGATGTTTTTTATATTGCTCGCTTTCATTTTGAGTGGATATCGAGCTCGTGCCGTGGACGGGTTTATTCTACTGGCTATAGCAGCTGCAGTTTCCCGTCAGGGCGGTAAATCCAAAATTGGCATCAAAGCACTGCTGCGGCTCTCTGGGATTGGCTCAATTGTCTTGTTGATTGGCCTGATACCGGCTGTCTACCTGACTATGATCAGATTCGAGACACAGGATTGGCGGCAAGGAATCGAGCTCGTGTACTGGAGGGTGTTTGAGGTAAATTACGAGACAAATATTCCGCGAATTGATCATTTCGTTAGCACCATGGGCATCGGATATGGAGAATACTACTTTCGCGATTTGCTTTCGGTTTTTGTCAAAAGCATGGAGTCATCGCAGGTTTTCGTCACCTCGTATTTCAACTCGCAAGGTGGAGTTTTCGTAATGACGACGACCTTTCTTGGAGAGGCTATTCTAAATTTCGGTCGCAGTTTTCTCCTTTTATCGATCGTACCATTTCTTCTTCTTGTTTCATTAAACAGAGTGGTGCTGAAATCACTTTCAGCGCCAGCGATCCATCACCACTTTGAACTTTCGATCAATTTGTTGTCTCTTTACTATATTGCACGAATCGTCCCGACTGGTGGTGTATCGAATGCGTTTGTGACGAAACTGCTTCCCCTTTATATCGTCATAACACTGGTTGTTTTCTGTTTCTTTGTGCTCTCAGGGAAAATCAGGATCCGAAAAACTTAGATGGTATTGAAGCGCTATTGCTAATGCATTTCATCGCAATAAAAGCCCCGGATGATCGTTTGGTCGATCAAATGCGCCTAGGATATGGCCTAAACGGAAAAATCGTCAACAAACTGATGATCTTTACCAACACTCCTATTTCCGAAGGTCTAGGGTTTCCGTGCGATGTTACTGAGTCCACCGAGTATCAAATCACAAATTTAGAGGTCTAGTTATTTGAACGTTTTTTTCTTGTCACCTGGGCGTACTGCCACAACTTCAATAGTCAAAGTATTCTCGAGTTTAGAGGGTATGACAGCAGGGCACGAGACGCGCGTTAAGGAAACGTATGAAACCCGCCTGAACTATCCAAACAATCATATCGAAGCAGACAATCGGCTTACATTCTTTTTGCCGCAGCTCACGGAAAAGTTTGGCAACGACGCGGTTTTGGTAATCGTCGTACGAGATAGGAAAAAGATTGCTGCATCTTACTCGAAAAGGTGGTTTAAGACGAACTTACCCAAACTGTATTCACAAGGCATTCTACTTCGGGATTTTCATGAAAATTCGGACACCTTGTTGGAGGGCATGGTCGATTGGATGTACGACACCATATTTTTTTGCTCCAAGTATTGGAAGCACGTAGTAATTTTTGATCTCGAAAATCCGCGCGAAGGCCTTTCGGCTCTGGCGGAAAAAATTACTTTTGACGTAGATAAAGCGGAGGCGGCTTACTACGAGACGTTCGAAAACCGAAACAATCTGGAAGTCAGGAATAAGATTTCAATATTGAAGTACTCTGTCACAAATTTGCTTTGGGATATACGGCAATGTTTTCGATAATAATCCCCTGTATTTCAAAAAGACACGCTCTAAAAACCGTGGAATCATGCCGAAAAGTTCTCAATAATCCCAAAGAAGAACCCCAGTTCATTGTCGTGATCGACGGTGGCAATAAAGTTGGAACTGAGGAGTCGAACGGCGTCCTTTTTAGATACTTGAAAGGTATCAATGGATCCTATGCAGCGCGCAACGAAGGGGTGCGATTTGCGAAATACAACCAGCTTCTTTTTCTGGATTCAGATGTCGAGGTTCTAGAGCTCCCAGATATTGAAGTTGCAAAGGCTGAGAATACTTTGATCGGGCCTTTGGTTTGCTTCGATCGCGATCCTGAAGACGGGGCCGAAAGATGGTATTATCAAAATGCCTTCAAACAGGCCGAATTTATCAGGAAATACCAGTTCCTTCCCACGATTTCCTTATTCGTTTCACGCAAGCTTTTTGACTCACTAAACGGGTTCGATGAACGATTCGTTTCGGGTGGCGATGTGGATTTTGGACACAGAGCAACTGCCGCTGGTTTTGGGCTGACTCTGGATGAACGTTTTAAGGTACGAACTAAGTTGAGAAACGCGCAGCAAATAGTGAAAAAAATTGAGCGTCAGAGTTATGGCCAAGTATTCGAAATGCTCAACAGTGAGCAACCTTGGAGGTGGATCGTTTTACTCCGGATTGGTAAAAACTCTCTTCTCTGGATACAGTCTCTTCTCTTTGGCATGAAACGATCCGGAGACTTTTCCGTCTCACACATTTACGCATGCCGTTGCAGAGCTCTGACTGCATCTCTTTTCCTGACTAAAGATCGGATAACCGGTAGAGCAACCTTGGCTAATAGCAGAGAAGTTGCGTACGAGCGACAAACTTGACCAAAAAAAATAACTTAAGCCAAAATCCAACTGCCCGAGACGAAACGTGATTGGGGCAGGAGCCGGAAATACGATACAGGGTTTCCAAAATGAAACGCCTTGAAAACCGGAACATATTTGCCGCATTGCGCACGGGTGCGCATTTCGCTCCATTGTCATTGCTGGTTTTTTTATCGTATTTCGACTACGCACTCGAAGCGAGCTTCATTGTAAAACTTCTGAATACTTCCGCTCTTTTTTTGGCCATATTCTTTTTTGGCCAGCACACACGGGTCGTTTTTTCGCCGGAAGCAAAACCATCCGCTTTAGCCGCAATTCTCTTTTTGCCATTTATCATTACCACGCATTTTTTTGCTCCGGACCTTCTTGTCATCTTTGCAATCAGTTTCCTGATGGCGACCCTCGCATTTTGGGAACATATTGCACGCGGTTGTAAGAGTTTTGGCCTATCGATCTTCCTGCATTCAAAGTTCTATCTTTTGATAGCAGTGATGCTCAATTTGCTAGGTGTTTTTGCGACGCTGCCAATTGCGGTGATTTTTGTTAGCTCGGTCTTTCTTACCTGGATAGTTTTCCGTCTTTTCTCAAAAGGGGTAGTTTGGCGGATGTCTAGCTTACCAGTGGGAAGCAATTCCTCTATTTGGGTTACCTCGATTGCAAATCTGGTCAACAGCAATCTGGACGTTCTGGTTGCAAGTTACTTTCTTCAGCCGGCAGAATCAGTCCAGTACTTTTTACTCAGCAGAATTATTCGGGCGCCGGAACCCTATGTTATTTCACTTGTTGCACATTTGAATACAGAACTATCTTCCTGTTCAAATGGTGAAGCAATGCTGAGAGTGTTTCGCGGGCATCAGACTCGGGTGCTCCGGCTTCTGTTGATCTATGTTCTTCTGGTTACAATTGTTTCTCTCGTGGCCAGACACTACTTTCCGATAGATTTGGTGCTTGTGGCTATCATTTGTATCTCGTTTTGTTTGCTTCAAGTGGTATCGGGCCACGGCTTTCTTCTCGTGCGCATGGGTAAGTACTTTCCGAACTTGATTGTGTCCTGCCTTGGGGCCGCTGCCGGTCTTGGATTTGTCTTAGTGCTGGTATTGAAGGGTTTCGAAGGCAGTGCTTACTTACTCGCCTCTACAATTTTCCTATCAGCGCTCGTCAAGTTTTTGAGCGTGCGTTTTCTGTTGAGTCGCCCCATCTAGAAAACTGCCAGCTTGCCCCGTCAATTTTCTTCTGAAAACTGAAGCTTCAATCGTGTTCACACAAACAACCCATATTAGATCCAGCGCCAGTCGGAGAAACTTTGAGCGAAAGAACAAATTACCACACCATGGCTACTCTATTCGCAATCGCTTCCACTATTTTGACTTAAGAGGAAAGTCACCATGATTACACCCGTACTACTTTGCGGTGGCGCAGGGACCCGTCTGTGGCCTCTGTCACGAAAAAGCTATCCTAAGCAGTTCTCTCACCTTTTCGGGAAAACTACCTTGTTCCAGGCTGCCGCGGAACGTCTATCAGGAGAAGGCTACGCTTCCCCAGTAGTCTTAACCCATTCCGACTTTCGTTTTATTGTCACCGAGCAGATGACGGAGATTGGTATTGATCCCAGCACTATTATTGTCGAGCCTGATGGCCGCAATACTGCGCCCGCGATTTTGGCAGCAGCCCTTTGGTTGGAAGGAACTGACCCAGACGCCCTGATGCTTGTAGCTCCATCCGATCATGTCGTGCCAGATCCAGCAGCGTTCCGGAACGCAGTTGCGGCCGGGTCCGAAGCGGCTCATGCCGGACAATTGGTTACCTTTGGTATCACGCCGACCCACGCCGAAACCGGCTATGGCTATCTCGAGCTAAACGATGAAGCAGCCGATTTTTCCACGGTGCCTCTCAAACGTTTCATCGAAAAGCCTGACACATCAAAAGCAGCCGAGATGCTGGCAAAGGGAAATTACCTTTGGAATGCGGGTATTTTCCTTTTCTCGGTGAAAACCATTGTTGAAGCTTTCCAGGCACACGCATCTGAATTGATCACCCCTGTGAGGAAATCCATCGACAAAGCCCAACCCGATCTCGGTTTCCTGCATCTAAACCCTGATGCATGGCAAGGCGTTGAAGATATCTCGATCGATTATGCCGTCATGGAGCGCGCTGAAAACCTTTCGGTCGTTCCTTTTTCATCTGGTTGGTCTGACCTGGGAGACTGGGACGCGGTTTTGCGCGAGTCCAAACAAGATTCTCGAGGTGTTGCAACGTCTGGCTCGGTAACCGCAATAGATTGCGACAACACGCTGTTACGTTCAGAAGAGGGAATGCTGGAAGTTGTCGGCATTGGTCTAAACAATATTCTCACTGTAGCTATGCCTGATGCGGTTCTCGTGGCCGATTCTTCGCGCGCGCAAGATGTCAAAAAAGCCGTTGATGCGTTGAAAGCAAAACAGGCCAAGCAAGCTGAAACCTTTTCCAAAGATCACCGTCCCTGGGGCTGGTTCGAAAGCCTGGTAATCGGTGAACGCTTCCAGGTGAAACGCATCGTGGTTCACCCCGAAGCTTCACTTTCTTTGCAGAGTCACCACCATCGATCGGAACACTGGATTGTTGTTGAAGGGACCGCAAAAGTCACCATCGATGAAGAAGTGAAATTGGTGGCGGAAAACCAATCAGTCTATATCCCACTCGGAGCCGTTCATCGAATGGAAAACCCTGGTAAACTTCCAATGGTTCTTATCGAGGTGCAGACTGGGTCCTACCTCGGCGAAGATGACATTATCCGTTACGAAGATGAGTATGCTCGTGGGCAAGGTGCCAAAGGATGAGCAAATCAAATCAAAAACGGATAGTCGTTGTTGGAATAGGCTACGTTGGCCTATCAAATGCAGCTCTTTTGGCTCAAAAAAACTCCGTCACTGCGGTTGATATTTCGAAAGAACGGGTCATTTCGGTCAACGAGCGAAAAAGTCCAATTGTAGATGAAGAGCTTGAAGATTTCCTAGCAAATCGCAAGCTAGATCTTAGTGCGTCGACCGATCTTGTTGACGCTCTTAAAAATACCGATGTTGTAATCATCGCTACGCCTACAGATTACGATCCTAAGACCAACTTCTTTGATACGTCGTCAGTTGAAAAGGTGGCTTTGGAGGTAACACAACATGCCCCCAACGCAACTGTGGTTATAAAATCCACTGTCCCAGTGGGTTTTGTCGTCGGACTTAGAGAAAGGACCGGCAACCCTCATATTATGTTCAGCCCAGAATTCCTTCGCGAAGGGCGAGCGCTATTTGACAATCTTCATCCAAGCCGAATAATCGTTGGTTCGAAAACAAAAAAAGCGCGCCAATTCGCGGAACTACTCGTGGAAGGCGCCATCGATAAGGACGTTCCTGTTCTTTTTACCTCCCCTTCGGAAGCCGAAGCCATCAAGCTGTTCGCGAATACCTATCTGGCTATGCGTGTAGCATTCTTCAATGAGCTCGACAGTTATGCCATAGCGCACGGTCTGGAAGCCAGACAGATCATTCAGGGCGTAAGCCATGATCCACGAATTGGCAATCACTACAATAATCCGTCTTTCGGCTATGGAGGCTATTGTCTGCCCAAAGATACCAAACAGCTTCTAGCAAACTATGCCGATGTGCCACAAAGTCTTATTGCTGCCATTGTGGAAGCAAACAGAACCCGCAAGGACTTCCTTGCAGATCGGATTGTGGCAAAGAACCCCAAAACGGTGGGCATTTTTCGGCTAGTTATGAAAGCTGGATCCGACAACTTTCGGCAATCGTCTGTACAAGGCATCATGAAACGCCTGAAGGCAAAGGGTATAGAAGTTATCATCTACGAACCAGCAATGAACGATGACACATTCTTTGGGTCTCGGGTCGTTCGCGACGTTGATCTTTTTAAACTAGAAGCCGAGATAATCGTCGCCAACCGTGTCACACCGGAGATCGACGACGTCAAGGACAGAGTGTTTACTAGGGACCTTTTTGGGTCGGACTGACGGAGATGCCCCTAACATCATCGCCCGCATCAAGAACCTACGACTGCGGTGACAATCGGGCGGTTACGTTCTGCCTGTATATGGAGCTGTAAAGCATGCCCCCAAAATTCGGTACCAGTGGCTTGCGTGGCCTGGTAAGTGAGCTGACCACAGATTTGATCACAGCCTATACGCACGCCTTTTTACAGACCTGTCCACTGGGTGGCGGTGTGCATGTCGGTTGGGACCTTCGCCCCTCTTCTCCTGAGATCGCGGCAACTGTGATCGCAGCGATACGCGCGGCCGGTATTGATGCCTATGAAAGTGGAGCCGTGCCAACCCCTGCCTTGGCGCTTTCGGCGATGACCCAAGGTCACGCGGCGATAATGGTCACCGGTAGCCATATTCCAGCCGACCGTAACGGGCTTAAATTCTATGTCCCGCAGGGTGAGATATCCAAAGCTGATGAAGAACGGATATTAGCAGCGTTTGAGGCCAGATCCGCCCCCCAAACAACCAATCCCGGCCGCCTGATTTCGGACAGCAACTGCATCTCAAACTATGTGTCCCGATATCGCGAGGCGTTTGGATCAGATGCGCTGCAGGGTTTACGGATCGGTGTCTATCAGCACAGCTCTGTGGCGCGTGACATCATGGTCGATGTCGTCGCCGCCTTGGGCGCCACCCCAGTACCCCTGGCACGCTCGGATGTGTTCATTCCGGTTGATACCGAAGCAGTCGACCCAGAAACACGCTCGCAATTGCAAGCATGGGTGAAGGAGCATGCGCTGGACGCTGTGATCTCCACCGATGGTGACGCTGACAGGCCAATGCTGGCCAATGCAACCGGAGACATTGTGGCCGGCGACGTGCTTGGTCCGCTGACGGCCCGCTTCCTCGGGGCCACCAACGTATGTACGCCAGTGTCCTCAAACAGCATAGTCGAGATGATGGGCCACTTTGCGAATGTGGATTACACCAAGATTGGATCACCATTTGTAATCGCCGCCATGGAACAGGCCCTTGCCCAAAACTCCGCGACCAAGGTGATTGGTTACGAAGCCAACGGTGGAGTTCTTCTGGGGTTCTCGGCGCAGGACCCCTGCGGGGCGTTGCCGCCGCTGATGACCCGCGATTGTCTCTTGCCCATTCTCGCGCCTTTGGCGGCTGCGAATGCATCAAAGCAAAGTATCGCGGCATTGGTTGCATCATTGCCTTCACGTTTTACAGCCGCAGATCGCCTGCAAGGCATCGAACCGCAAGACTCAGCGCAGTTTCTTGCGGAAATGACGGATAGCCCCGAAATCCGCGCCACGTTCTTTTCCGAAATGCCTGCTGAATTGTCATGCGATACGACCGACGGGCTGCGAGTCACCTTTGAGGGCGGCGACATCGTGCATCTGCGCCCTTCAGGCAACGCTCCGGAATTCCGCTGTTATGCGGAAAGCGCAAGCGCCGAGGCCGCGGCGGCACTGGTCGCGAAACACCTTGCCCTACTGCAAGACCGTCTAGGATAAGCCGCAGGTAGAACAGCAGCTGTTCGCGGCCAATTCTGGCCGCTACACGCCTATGCCCTACCGCTTCTTCATCGCATCCAACAGCGCCGCCCCAAGCGCGCCGGTCTGATCCGTGCGCCCAGCAGAACCACCCTTCCCCCTCTGAGCACTCTGCCGCAGTTTACCGTGCCCCTTCTGAGGCCCCCTGCCCTTGCCGCCAGGCTTCCCACCTCGGTCGTCACGCGCAGCACCACCGCCGTCCTTACGCATACTCAGACCGATGCGTTTGCGGGCCACGTCGACCTCGGTCACGCGCACGCGGACCACGTCTCCCGCTTTCACCACCTCATGTGGGTCCTTGACGAAACGGTCGGCAAGCTGACTCACGTGCACCAACCCGTCCTGATGCACGCCGACATCCACAAAGGCGCCAAAGCCGGCCACATTCGTCACCGTGCCTTCCAGGGACATGCCGGGTTTCAGGTCCTTGATGTCCTCGACTCCTTCGGCGAAGACCGCCGTTTTGAAGCTCGGGCGCGGATCGCGGCCGGGCTTTTCCATTTCTGACAGAATGTCACGCACCGTCGGCAGGCCGAAATCTGCCGTAACGAAGTCCTCAGCGTGCAGGCGACGTAGCGCCGCCGGGTTGGCCATCAGGCTGCGCAGATCGCTGCGACAGGGGCGTTGTCACATAAACCTGCCCTCGTTGCTGCCGTCGAATTTTGCTCGTAGGCATCTCGGATGAGCATAC
>NZ_RYZK01000017.1 GCF_003990645.1 Shimia sediminis | reverse complement strand
GACTTGAGCGCCGTTGAGAAAGCGGCATAACTATTGAACCAGAAACTCTCCGGTAAACCCGGGGCGGTTCAATTTTGACTGGCTGAGCAGACATTGAGCGCACTCATTTGAACGGCAGCTTTGTCCGCATAGCAGACAATCGTCGCCTCACGCCGAGACCGAAAAGGGGCACTAGAGATCACTCTGAGCGCCCCAAGCACTGCTCCACGGATGATCTACCCAGCCGCTTGAGCCTTCAGCTCCAACCGGCGGGCATGCAGCACCGGCTCGGTATAGCCCGATGGCTGAACCCGGCCCCGGAACACCAGATCACAGGCCGCCTGAAAGGCGATCCCGTCAAAACTCGGCGCCATCGGGCGATACAATGGATCACTTGCGTTCTGACGATCCACCACGGCGGCCATCTTCTGCATCGCCGCCATCACCTCGGCCTCGCTCACCACCTCGTGGTGCAGCCAGTTGGCCAACGCCTGAGAGCTGATCCGACAGGTCGCCCGATCTTCCATCAGACCGACATCATGGATGTCCGGCACCTTGGAACAGCCGACACCCTGATCAATCCAGCGCACCACGTAACCAAGAATGCCCTGGGCGTTGTTTTCAACTTCGCGGGTGATCTGCTCTTTCGACCATTTGCGATAGGTCGCCAGCGGGATGTCGAGGATGCCATCCACATGGGCGCGCCGCCCGCCGGCCTTCAGCTTGTCCTGCACTGCAAAGACATCAACCTTGTGGTAATGCAGCGCGTGCAGCGTCGCCGCGGTCGGGCTGGGCACCCAGGCACAGTTTGCGCCGGATTTGGGGTGCTCGATCTTTTGTTCCAGCATCGCATGCATCAGGTCGGGCATGGCCCACATGCCCTTGCCGATCTGCGCCCGCCCCTGAAGACCGCATTCCAGACCAATGTCCACGTTGCGGTTTTCATAGGCCCCGATCCAGCCCTTGCGCTTGATGAAATCCTTGCGGCTGAATGGTCCGGCCTCCATCGAGGTGTGAATTTCGTCGCCAGTGCGATCCAGAAAGCCCGTGTTTATGAACGCCACCCGGCTTTTTGCCGCTGCGATACATTGCTTGAGGTTCACCGAGGTCCGGCGCTCTTCGTCCATGATGCCGATCTTCACCGTGTTGCGCGGCAGCCCGAGGATATCCTCAACCAGATCAAAGGTTTTGACGGCAAAGGCCACCTCTTCCGGCCCGTGCATCTTGGGCTTCACCACATAGACCGACCCGTGCACCGAATTGCCGCTGTCGCGCTGCAGATCGTGCATGGCGATCATCGTGGTGACCAGCGCATCCATCAGACCCTCAAAGGTTTCATTGCCGTCGCGGTCCAGAATGGCCGGGTTGGTCATCAGGTGACCGACATTGCGCACCAGCAACAGTGCGCGTCCTTTCAGGGTCAAATCGCCCCCATCCGGCGCAGTAAAGGTCAGGTCGTCGTTCAGCCTGCGCGTAAAGCTGTGGCCGCCCTTGTCTACCTCTTCGGTCAGATCCCCCTTCATCAGGCCCAGCCAGTTGCGATAGGCCTGCACCTTGTCTTCGCCATCGACACATGCGACCGAGTCCTCGCAATCCATGATCGCCGAAATCGCGCTTTCCAGCCGCACGTCCGCTAATGCAGCCTGATCCCGGCTGCCAATAGGATGGGCGCGGTCAAACACCAGCTCGACATGCAGACCGTTGTTGACCAGCATCACCGAGTCCGGCGCCTTTGGATTGCCGCGATAACCTGCGAACTTCTCGGGCTGCACCAGCGGCATGTCATCCACCAAAAGCGCGCCGTCGCGTATGTGATACCGCCGTACGTCTGCGTGGCTCAGCCCCTCAATCGGAAACGCCTCGTCCAGGAACACGCGCGCGCGCGCCACAACACGGCTGCCGTGCCCCTTGTTGTAGCCACCCGCCGGAGCACGCACGCCCATCGCATCGGTGCCATAGAGACCGTCATACAGGCTCCCCCACCGCGCGTTTGCCGCGTTCAGCGCATAGCGGGCATTGGTGATCGGCACCACAAGCTGCGGACCGGGCACCGAGGCGATCTCGGGATCGACATTGGCTGTCTCAACCTGAAACTCTCCCCCTTCAGGCAGGAGATACCCAATCTCTTCCAAAAACGCCTTATAGGTCTCGTGGTCGTGCGGCGCGTCCCGATTGGCCACGTGCCAGGCATCAATCTGGCCTTGCAACGTCTCGCGTTTCTCAAGAAGCGCACGATTTTCCGGTCCCAACTCGTGCAACATCTTGGACAGCCCGGCCCAGAACACCTCGGCCTCAACGCCCGTGCCGGGCAACGCCGCGCCTTCGATGAACTCCGCCAAAACGGTGTCTACCTGAAGCCCGTGTTTTTCCATTCTGTTGCCCATGTTCTACTCCGATTTCCTGGGTGCACGACGGTATACTGTTCCCGATCTAGTCCAGAAGTTTCCTATAGGCAACAAAACTGACCCTTCGGTGCAGGCTGAAAAACTTTCAAAAATCTCAAGAAACTGCCAGCGGCCCCGCCGATCCGCGCTTGCAGCCGCGCCGCGATTGGCTACATCTTCTTGCGACAGGCTTTCAGGAGACCCCCATGCGCGATGCTGCCCCCCAGACGATCTATCTCAAGGACTACAAACCCTTTGGCTGGATTATCGACGATGTCCACCTGACCTTTCGCCTGCATCCCACGGCGACACGTGTCATCTCGCGCATCCGCTTTCGTCCGGATTACGAGGTGCATCACCGCCCGTTTTTCCTGCATGGCGAAGACCTGAAACACGTCTCGATCAAGGTCGACGGCCACGACGTTGACCCAACATATGTTGATGGCGGAATTGAGGTCGATGTGCCCGAAGCCCCCTTCAACTGGGAAGCCGAGGTCGAGATCAACCCACAAGACAACACCGCGCTCGAAGGGCTTTACATGTCCAACGGCATGTACTGCACCCAATGCGAGGCCGAGGGCTTTCGCAAGATCACCTGGTACCCCGACCGCCCCGACGTCATGGCGCAGTTCACCGTGCGCATCGAGAGCACCGCCGAACACACCCCGGTCATGCTCTCCAACGGCAACGGTCTGTATTATTCCCAGGACAGCACCCAGCCAGAGGGCCCCAATGTCTCGATCTATCAAGACCCCTGGCCCAAACCCGCCTATCTTTTCGCGCTCGTCGCAGGAGACCTGATCGCGCATCAAGACACATTCACCACCATGTCCGGCAATGAGGTAGACCTCGCCATCTGGGTCCGCCCCGGCGATGAGGACAAATGCGCCTTTGGCATGGAAGCCCTGAAAAAGTCGATGAAATGGGACGAAGACGTTTATGGCCGCGAGTATGACCTGGATGAGTTCAACATCGTCGCCGTCGATGACTTCAACATGGGCGCGATGGAGAACAAGGGGCTGAATGTCTTCAACTCGTCCTGCGTGCTCGCCAGCCCGGAAACCTCTACAGACGCCAATTTCGAACGTATCGAGGCAATCATTGCGCATGAGTACTTTCACAACTGGACCGGCAACCGCATCACCTGCCGTGATTGGTTCCAGCTTTGCCTGAAAGAGGGGCTGACAGTCTATCGCGACCAGCAGTTCACCGCTGACATGCGTTCGGCCCCCGTGGCCCGTATTTCCAACGTTCTGGCCCTGCGCGGACGCCAGTTCCCCGAGGATCAGGGGCCGTTGTCACACCCGGTTCGCCCGGAAAGCTTTCAGGAAATCAATAACTTCTACACCTCAACCGTCTATGAAAAAGGTGCCGAGGTCATCGGCATGCTGCACACGCTGGTCGGGCAGGAAGAATATGCCAAGGCGCTCGATCTCTATTTCGACCGCCACGATGGCGATGCTGCCACCATCGAAGACTGGCTCAAGGTTTTTGAGGACTCGACGGGGCGTGATCTCACCCAGTTCAAGCGCTGGTATTCGCAACCCGGCACGCCACGCGTAGAAGTGCGCGAGGATTATGAGGGGGACACGTTTACTCTGCACCTCAGGCAATCCACCGCCCCCACGCCGGATCAGGACACCAAGGCCCCACAGGTCATCCCGGTGAACGTCGGTCTTTTGAACCCCAATGGCGACGAAGTCATGGAAACACAGACCCTCGAACTGACCGAAGAAGAACAAACTTTCGCGTTCCCCGGCCATGCCACGCGCCCGGTCCCCTCGATCCTGCGCGGTTTCTCGGCCCCGGTGATCCTCAATCATGACATCGACAATGACCGCCGCGCGTTTTTGCTGGCCCATGACACCGATCCTTTCAACCGTTGGGAGGCAGGCCGCATGCTGGCCCGCGACTCGCTGTTGAATGCAATCATTGACGGCAACGATCCGAACCCCGCCTATCTCGATGGCCTCAAATCCGTTCTGCGCGACAACAGCCTCGACCCGGCCTACCGCGCCCTGATGCTCGGGCAACCGACGCAATCCGAACTCGCAGGCCTTTTGCACGAGGCGGGCCATACCCCCGACCCCGAGGCCATCCACACCGCGTCCGAAGCCCTGCGCGACGCCAAGGCGGCGGCCTTTGCCGACCTCCTGCCCGACCTCTACACTGCCAACCAGACGCCCGGCCCCTTTTCGCCCGAGGCCGACCCGGCGGGCAAACGGGCGCTCGCCAATGCCGCCTTGGCGCTCATCAGCCGTACCGACGGCGGCAGACAGGCTGCCGACCAGTACGCAAGTGCCAACAACATGAGCCAGCAACTCGCCGCACTGTCCTGCCTGTTAGATGCAGGCGCAGGCGACACCCAGTTGGCCGCGTTTGAGAAACAATGGGCGCATGACCGCCTTGTCATGGATAAATGGTTCTCACTCCAGATCATGCAGGCGCAGCCACAAGACGTTGTCGCCACCACGCAAAAGCTCACGCAACACCCTGATTTCGATATGAAAAACCCCAACCGCTTCCGTGCGGTGATGGGGGTGTTGTCACTGCATCACGCTGGTTTCCATGACAAGAGCGGTGCGGCCTATGCGCTCTTGGCCGACTGGCTCATTCGCCTTGATCCGCTCAATCCACAAACCACCGCCCGCATGTGTTCGGCCTTTCAGACCTGGAAACGCTATGACAGCGACCGTCAGGCCCTGATCCGCACGCAACTCGACCGTATCCTCAGCCAAAAGAACCTGAGCAAGGACACGACCGAGATGGTCACCCGGATTCGTGGCACCTGAGGAGATCCAATGCCCGAACCCCTCATCCACCAGAACCACGGCCGCAGCCCAACCACGATGCTCGGGCTTGCGGCCTACCTTGGATTTCTTGTCTTCCTGTCATCGGTCGGCACCCTTGAATGGATCATCCTTGGCCTTGGGCTCTTCGCGGTTCCTGCCGCGATTGACCTGCTCAGGAACCCGGTCACCGATTTCGAGCTGAACGCTCAGAACATCCGCTGGAAGAACTCTGGGCAAGAGGCAGAACTGCCCCTGTCCCGCATTCAGCGGGCCAGGTTCGACACGCGCTGGGATTTCTCCGTGCGTGTCACGCTCATTTTGCGTGATTCCTCCAAGCTGCGAATCCCCCAGGACGTGACACCGCCGCACCAAACGCTCGAGCAAGCCTTCAAAGACCGCGACATCGCCACCGAGCGTCACCATTTCCGCGTTGTCTGACTGTCGCTTTTGACAGGCCCGCCGCAATTTGCGCCAAAACCGTCCGCATGATTCCCAAAGGGTGCCATGTTTCGGCCCGAAACTCCGATCAGAGTGTCTTCATTCAATCGGAGTACCCAGTTACATGACTTTTTTCTCGGATCAAAAAGCCAAACTGAGCGGGCTGTTTGCCCCTTCGGTGCAGAGCTTTGCGCGGAAATTACCTCTGCCGCGCGCCGAAAAGACCGAAATGGTCGAGGACGACAATCCCAACATCACCTATCGCGACATGCAGGAGCGGCTGCAAATACCCGTGCACGTCACCACGCCGGACCAGATCGAGGGCGACAAGGCGCGCGAGTTCGGGCTGTACATGGCCCGTCAGGATCGCTGGGACGAGCTGGCCGACCAGATCCGCGCGCATGACACCGCGCGCCTGACCACGCCCTCCGGTGTGTCGCTGGCCGAGCTGATGGCCTTTGGCGCCCGCTCTGATGTGGTACGCGCCGCCGAACACGCTCTGCTGCATGGCAAACCGGCCCATGACAGCGATTTTTTCTCTGGCATCGAAGCGCTCGAATCTATCCTGCTCGACAACCCCGACTGTTACGCCACCGCCCTGATCGTCGCCCATATGCATATCGACATCGGCTGGGCCTGGCGCGGAGCTCACGGCGATGACAGCCTTGGCGATGTCAACCGCGAGGCCTTTGCCGCGCATTTTGACCGGGCCCGCGATATTCTGGCTGCTTTCCCCCCGTCCGATCATGAATCCGCAGCCCTTTCGGCGGCGCGCTGTGCGCTCTTGCCAGGCAAGGTTGATCCCGGCGCGCACCTGATCCGCGAATTCGAATCCCTCATCAACCTCGACCCGATGAACCCGCGCCACATGCGCGCGCTTGGCAACTATCTCCTGCCGCGTTGGTACGGCACCTATCAGGCCGTCGACCTCGAGGCCCGCCGCACGGCCGCCCGCACCTATCAGGACTGGGGTGCCGGCGCCTATGCCTGGGTCTGGTTCGACGCGCTTCTGGTGGATCCCGACGGCTTTGACCTCCTTGAAACCGAGTACTTCCTGGATGGTATCGAGGACATCCTGATGCGCCGCCCGGACCAGCACACTGCCAATCTGTTGGCCGCGCACCTGTTCCAAAGCTGGCAAATCACCCGCGCCCGCTATCATCAGACCGGCCTGCGCCCGGACCTGCCCCCGGCCCTGCGCCGTGGCTTTGAGCGGGTTGTGCACGACCATCTGCGCGAGCTGCACCCGCTTATCTGGGGTCATGCCGAGATCGGCTTTGAGAACACCGCCCGCATCATCTCGACCGAGCGCCTCGCTGAAAAGGGCAAGGAAACCGCATTGGCCGCTGTGGCCATGCCGTTTCTCAAGGCCCTGCAAGAGGGCTACACCGTGCGCTTTGAAGCGGACGGAATCAACCAGATCCAGCGCTAAAGGCCTCTTGCTCCTGCCCCATGGCTGACTTAGAACGCATCCCACATGCGTTCCAAGGAGTCCGGCCCATGCTCGACCTGACATATGAAACCCCCAAACCCAAGATGATCTCGGGTGCCAAACATGACTGGGAACTGGTCATCGGCATGGAGGTGCACGCCCAGGTCTCGACCAATGCCAAGCTGTTCTCGGGCGCTTCGACCCAATTCGGCGCCGAACCCAACAACAACGTGGCCTTCGTGGACGCGGGCATGCCCGGCATGCTGCCCGTCATCAACGAAGAATGCGTGGCCCAGGCCGTGCGCACAGGGTTGGGCCTCAAGGCAGACATCAACCTGTTCTCGGCCTTTGACCGCAAAAACTATTTCTACCCCGACCTGCCGCAGGGCTATCAGATTTCCCAGCTTTACCACCCCATCGTGGGCGAGGGCGAAGTGCTGGTGGAACTGGGCGACGGCACCGCGCGCACCGTGCGTATCGAACGCATCCACCTGGAACAGGACGCGGGCAAATCCATCCACGACATGGACCCCAACATGTCTTTTGTCGACCTCAACCGCACCGGTGTCGCGCTGATGGAAATCGTCTCGCGCCCCGACATCCGTGGCCCCGAAGAGGCCGCCGCCTATATCGTCAAACTGCGCCAGATCATGCGCTACTTGGGCACCTGCGACGGCAACATGCAAAACGGCAACCTGCGCGCAGACGTCAACGTCTCGATCTGCCGTCCGGGTCAGTACGAGAAGTACATGGAAACACAGGACTTCTCGCATCTCGGCACGCGGTGCGAGATCAAGAACATGAACTCCATGCGGTTTATCCAACAGGCGATCATGATCGAGGCCGAACGCCAGATCCGCATCGTCGAAGGTGGCGGCACCGTCGATCAGGAAACCCGCCTCTATGATCCGGACAAGAACGAAACCCGCTCGATGCGGTCCAAGGAAGAAGCCCACGACTACCGCTACTTCCCCGACCCCGACCTCCTGCCGCTGGAAATCGAGCAGGACTGGGTGGATGACATCGCATCCAGCCTGCCGGAACTGCCCGACGCCAAGAAATCACGGTTCATCAGTGATTTTGGCCTCTCGGACTATGACGCCAGCGTGCTGACCGCCGACGTGCCCAACGCCGTATACTTTGAAGAGGCCGCCAAACTGGCCGGTGACGGCAAAATGGCCGCCAACTGGGTGATCAACGAATTGTTCGGCCGCCTGAACCGCGAAGAGCATTCGATCACCGAGTCCCCGGTGACGCCCGCACAGCTGGCAGGCATCATCAAGCTCATCAAATCCGACGCCATCAGCGGCAAGATCGGCAAGGACCTGTTCGAGATCGTCTACACCGAAGGCGGCGACCCCGAGAAGATCGTCGAAGAGCGCGGCATGAAACAGGTGACGGATACCGGCGCGATTGAGGTCGCTCTGGACGAGATCATCGCCGCAAACCCGGCGCAGGTGGAAAAAGCGCAAGTGAACCCCAAACTCGCCGGCTGGTTCGTCGGTCAGGTCATGAAAGCCATGGGCGGCAAAGCCAACCCCAAGGCCGTGAACGAGCTGGTGGCGCAGAAACTGGGTCTGTAATCACAGAACCCCCCGTAGGTCGGACAGACTGTCCGACCTACCAACGTCTTCACACGAGGCCCCCATGCAGTTCGACGCCCCCTTCCGCTCGACCCCAATGGCGATCCGCCCCGAGTGGATCGACTACAACGATCACCTCAACATGGCCTATTACAATGCCTTGATGGACAAGGGCGTGGACCAGCTGTGGGAATACCTCGGCTTTGGCGAGGACTATGTCAAAACCCAGGGCCACACCACGTTTTCAGCCGAATACCACATGCAGTATCTGCGCGAGATCCACCTCGACGCCCCGGTTGTTGTCACCTTTCAACTGCTCGACTTCGACGAAAAGCGGTTCCACTTTTGCCAGGAACTGTTGCACGGCGACCAGGGCTGGGTTTCGGCCCGTGGCGAGGGGCTGGGCCTGCACATCGACACCTCCGGCCCACGGGTTGCCCCGATGCCACCACAGATTCTTGCCAAGTTTCAGGCCCTGTCCGAGGCCCACAGCACCCTGCCCCGCCCCGACTGGATCGGCAAACCCATAGGATTGCAGCGCAAATAACCTCGGGGACAAGATCACACTGGACCCTTCCTGCGCCGCGTGACACGGTGCGGGTATGGCTGACGTGATTGACATCCTGCAGGAACGCAAAGAACTCCCGCTCTTTCTGGAAAGGGACGGGCTGATTGGCATTGAACTGGGCGTGGCGGGCGGATGGTATTCACGCCGGATGCGCGAAACCGGACTGTTTTCAGAAGTCTACGGCGTCGACGTCTACGGCGACCGCCATGACACTGCCGAATACATCCGCGCCCTGAAAAACGTCGGCATGGGTGGCAACTACTGGCTTTTGCGCATGACCTTCGAAGAGGCGCTGGATGTCTTCCCTGACGAGCACTTCGATTTTGTCTACATTGACGGATACGCCCACAACGGCGAATTGCGCGGCAAGACCATGTTCGACTGGTATCCCAAGGTCAAAGTGGGCGGTATGATCGCGGGCCATGATTATCACAATAAATGGCCGCTGGTGCAGGCGTCCGTCAATGCGCTGTCCGAGTGCCTGAACCAACCGATCCTGCGCACAGCCATGTCCGATCCGCCCGACCCGCAGGACAAGTTTCCCTCCTGGGCCATCATGAAGGAAAGCGCCGGGAACCCGGCCTATCCGGACAAGCTCACCAAGCTGCCAAAAAACCTGCGCAGATAAACCGTCGACAGGCTGTCAATCACTGGGTACCTTTGGCGCAGAGATAAAGACCGGTTTTGCAAAAATGTATGAGTTCAAAGTTGTTCCCGCCCCTTCCCGGGGCAAACGCGCCAAGGGCGTGAAAGGGGCCGAGGGCCGATTTGCCTTTGCCCTCGAAGAGGTCATGAACGAACTGGCCGCCGAGGGCTGGGAATTCCTGCGCTCAGAAACCCTGCCCAGCGAAGAGAAATCCGGCCTCACCTCGACCACCACAACCTTTCGCAGTGTCATGGTCTTCCGCCGCGCCCGCAAGGACGACATCAGCGCCTTTCGCCCGCGCCTTCTGGAACGCCCCGCATACAAGGAACTGCCCCGCCCGGTCGAGGCCATGCCGCCCCCGCCGCAGGAAGAAAACGAAGACGAGCCCCCCCCCGAGACCAGCTTTGCCGAAGAAACCGGCGAGGAGCAGCCAACCTCTTTGCCCGTGGCTCTCATGACACGCGCCCGCAGCGTGGCCCCCGGCACCAAGCCTGACGCAGACGAGGATGAAACCGGCCACGCCGCCGAATAGTTAGCCGTCGATATCCAGTGCCAGCGCATGAATGCGCCCCACCAGATCGGCACCCAGCGCCTTGTGCACCGCGCGGTGCCGGGCGACCCGGTTCATCGCGCCAAAGGCCTCGGCCCGGATCATCACGTTGAAATGGCTCTCGCCCCCGTCCTGATAGCCCGCGTGGCCCCGGTGGCTCTCGCTGTCGTCCACCACCTCCAGCGCACTTGGGCGAAACGCCGCCGTCAATTTGTCGTGGATTTCCTGCCGCACTGACATTTTTTGCATCTGCCCTCTTCTATCTTGCGTCACATAGATTAGGGTCTGGACCCGTTGGTTTACAAGGCTCAGTTCGCCAGGTTTTGTCCCGAACCAGGCATATGCCCGAAGGAATAGTGGTTCTATTTCAAGGGCGTATAACGCAGTTCGGGTCCAAACCCGGCGAACCCGGAGGGCATCGAGAAATGCATGCCCTCAGCCGCGCGGCTTCTTTGCAAAGGCGACCAGCCTTTGCGGCAAAACCCACGCGGCTGATTTCACGCATTTTTCGATGCTGAGCCTTGCAAACCAACGGGTCCAGACCCTAAACTCTCCGCTCCGAGTCGAAAAGGTGAGTTCATGTCCAAGTCAGATCCATTCGGTTTTGATATGTCGGTCAAGTCGGCCAAAAAGAACAACCCACGTGGGCGGCGCAGCATGTCTGGCGCGCAAGAGACGTCCACCCGTGTCTGTGAACATGAAGGCTGTGAAGAAGCGGGCAAATACCGTGCCCCGCGCGCACCTGACGTGCTGGATGAGTTCAAATGGTTCTGCAAGGATCACGTGCGCGAGTATAACCAGAAGTGGAGCTTCTTTGACGGCCAGACCGAGGCCGAGATCAACGCGCAGAAATCCAAGGACAAGGTCTGGGAACGCGAGACCAAGACCTTTACCGACCCCGAGGCCCGCGCCTGGGCCCGCTTGGGTATCGAAGACCCGCATCAGGTGCTTGGCGGCAACGCAACGCAGAACCCCGGCAAGAACGGCGGCGCCTCAAAACGCCTGCCGCCCACGGAACGCCGCGCCATGGAGATTCTCGAAGCCAAGGACCACTGGACCAAGGCCGAGGTGCGCAAGGCCTACAAGAAACTCATCAAAGTGCTGCACCCCGACATGAACGGCGGCGACCGCAGTCAGGAAGAGCAGCTGCAAGAGGTGGTCTGGGCCTGGGACCAGATCAAGGAAAGCCGCAACTTCAAGTAAAGAAATCCCCCATCAAGGGGGGTTTTTTTGGGGGGGGGCCAGGGTCGCAAATGACCCTTTGGGATCAACAAATCCAACTTCTATCCGCAGAATGCGTAGCGCTCGATTTGCAAAGTTCCGGCTGTGTTCTGGCTGTGGGCTTGCTTTCGTATTTCCGTCAATGCAGTGACCGCAGGGTCCCACTTCGATCTTTTGGACCTGCAATTTGAACTGATCGGCACTACAATCAACGGAATGCTTGGGACGAAATCTGTTGGAGGATCAGTTGACAACGCGGCAACCTGACGAGGCCGTACCAGCCATAGACAGGTACTTTGCACAGCTTGTGGATTCGGAGCTGGAAGCTCAGTTTCGCGAGTCGCGGTTCGACTATGATCTGCAACGCCTTCGAATGGCAATCTTGGTAGGCGCTCTCGCGCTTGCCATGTTCGCAGTGCTGGACTACGCGGTCATCTCCGAGAATTTGACCTTCGCCCTTGTGATCCGCCTGGTTTTCGGGTGTCTGGGGGCCGTCGGCATCTATGCCTTAACGCGAACTTCGTTGTTCAGGCGGCGCATCGAGGCTCCTGCCTGGATATTGCTGGTCAGTGCGACCCTGAATTATGCCGCCATCAATGCATATTGCGACACGCCCGATGAATACCTGTCGGGTTTCATCATCATTCTGATGCTGCTTTTTTTCATGCTTCCGCTTCGCTTCAAGGCCGCGGTCCTCATGGGCGTGATTTCGACCTTCATATTTTCGGTGGTCATGACGGTTACCCGAGAAATCGGGACCGGTGAGCTTCTGACGATTTACTCGCAATACCTTGTGACCCTGTTTGCCGGTGCTTTCACCAGCTATCAGGTAAATCGGCTGCGAAGACAGGAGTTCATCGGTGAACGCCAGATCGCGGAGCAGCGCACAAAGTATCTCAAGCTGCTCACCCGCATACTCCCCCCTGTCATCGTTGAACGGATACAGCACGGGGAAGAACGTATCGCCGACAACATACCTGATGCAGTCGTGGTTTTTGCCGATGTGGTTGGCTTCACCCAGCTTTCGGCGAACCACTCACCGGATGAAGTTGTCAATTTCCTCAACAATTTATTCGGGAAATTCGACGATCTCACAGAGCGTCACGGTTTAGAGAAGATCAAGACAATCGGCGACTCCTATATGGTTGCTGGTGGTGTTCCGGAACCGCAATCCGAACATGTCGCATCGGCGGCAAGATTGGCGCTGGAAATGGTCAAATCCGCTGGCGAATGCATCGGTCCGGACGGAAGGGCGGCAACGATCACCGTTGGCCTTCACTCGGGTCCCCTTCTTGCCGGCGTCATTGGTGAAACGCGGTTCGGCTACGACATTTGGGGGGACACGGTCAATCTTGCCAGCCGCCTGCAAGGCAGCGCCGATCCGGGGTGCATTGTCACCAGCTCGGCCGTTCGAAATGCGCTGGAGAAGCAGTTCGTCTTTCACTCGATCGGCATGGTGCCACTGAAAGGCAAGGGAGACGTTGAAATCTGGCATTTGCTCGCGCAGGGAGATGAGAAAGCGGAAATCTCCTGACCTTGAGTTCGATAGCTCTCTCTCAGGGGCTGTCTGCCCGTATGAAGACAGTAAGCAACCCTCGAAATGCGCGCGAAATCAACAAACTGGTTCTGCAGTTTTTCTGCTTAGGCCGCCTGAAACGTCAAACTCACCCCGTTGATGCAATGGCGCTTGCCGGTGGGTTTTGGTCCATCGTCAAAGATATGTCCCAGATGGCTGCCGCAGCGGCGGCAGTGACACTCGGTATGCACCCCCCAGATCGTGCGATCCGGCTTGGTGGCAATGGCATCCGGCAACGCCTTCCAGAAGCTCGGCCAGCCGGTACCGCTGTCATACTTGTGCTTGCTGGAATAGAGCGGCAGGTCACAGCCCCGGCACAGATAGGTGCCCTTGGCCGTGTTCTTGTCCAGCGGTGAAGACCCCGCCCGTTCGGTGCCCTCTTTGCGCATCACCTTGTATTCCAGGGACGACAGCATCGCGCGCCACTCGGCATCGGTGCGCGTGACTTCGAACGCTTCGCTTGCGGCCAGTGACTCGCGACTCATCAATGGCGCAAGACCCGCTGCCGCCAGCAATCCACCCAACACAACACGCCGGTTCATAACAAACTCCTCCGCAATTTCTGTCCTCATAGCTGGACCTTTTCTGGCGCTATGCCAAATGACACATCTGCACGAGGTTGCGAGAAATGTGACAACGCCGCGTCGTTCATCCATTCCCCTTGTGGTCCGCGCGGAAATGAGGCACCACATCCCGGTACGAAAACACGACCGGGCTTTGCCCGAGATAGAAGGACGACCAAGATGGCCGACGGCACGATCGATATCAACGCAAAACCCACCGAAGAAATCTCGGTGCGCGACGTGTTCGGCATCGACACGGATATGACGGTTAAGGGCTTCGACGAGCGCTCGGATCGCGTGCCCGACGTGGACCACACCTACAAGTTCGATCCCGACACCACCATGGCCATTCTGGCCGGGTTTTCCCGCAACCGCCGGGTGATGATCCAGGGCTATCACGGCACAGGTAAGTCGACCCATATCGAGCAGGTCGCCGCGCGCCTGAACTGGCCCGCCGTGCGTGTGAACCTTGACAGCCACATCTCCCGGATCGACCTGATCGGTAAAGACGCCATCAAACTGCGTGACGGCAAACAGGTCACCGAATTCCACGAAGGCATTCTCCCTTGGGCGCTGCGCAACCCCGTTGCCATCGTCTTTGACGAATATGACGCGGGCCGTGCGGATGTGATGTTCGTGATCCAGCGTGTTCTGGAAACCGACGGCAAACTGACGCTGCTGGACCAGAACGAGATCATCAAACCGCACCCGTATTTCCGCCTGTTCGCCACCGCCAACACGGTTGGCTTGGGTGACACCACCGGCCTCTATCACGGCACGCAACAGATCAACCAAGCCCAGATGGACCGCTGGTCGCTGGTCGCAACGCTGAACTATCTCTCGATCGACGCCGAGACCAACATCGTTCTGTCGAAGAACCCGCATTACAACACCGAGGCAGGCCGCAAGACCGTGCACCAGATGGTCACCGTCGCAGACCTCACCCGCACGGCCTTCATGAACGGAGACCTCTCGACCGTGATGTCCCCCCGGACCGTGATCACCTGGGCCGAAAACGCCGAGATCTTCCGCGACGTGGGCTATGCCTTCCGCCTCACGTTCCTCAACAAATGTGACGAGTTGGAACGCCAGACCGTGGCTGAGTTCTATCAGCGTCTGTTCGACGAGGAACTGCCGGAAAGTGCGGCGAGCGTGAGCCTGGGGTGATCCCGGGCAGAGCTACACTCAACACAGGTTTGCGCCCGGCTTCGAGGGTGGGCGCGGCTGATCTTGGTGGGATGTTTGCGAAAACTCGAAACCTCCACCCAAATGGACCGGTTGAGGTTTTCGCGCCCGCCCTGGGGGGCGAGGCCGGGCGCGAACCGGATCACAAGCGATCCGGGGTTTGTTAACAAAAGCACGGTGACCCGAACCTATGACCAAAAACCTCCATATCGGCCTGATCGGCGGCATCGGTGTTGCGGCCACGGTGGTCTATTACCAACGCCTGACGGCAGCCGTGGAGGCACTGGGCGGCAAGCTGGAACTGACCATTGTGCATGCTGATGTGCAGGAGCTGATCCGCACTAACCTGGCTGACGACCGCGAGACCCAAGCCCGCACTTATGCCGGGCTGATTGACCGGCTCAGGGCCGCAGGTTGCGACTGTGCCGCGATCACGTCGCTGGGCGGGCACTTCTGTTTCAATGAAACTGTGCCGCTGTCGCCCCTGCCCCTCGTCTCGGCCGTCACCCCTCTGGACGCGTATTTCGCGGCGCAGGGCCTCGGCACCGTCGGCCTGCTCGGCACCCGTGTGGTCATGCGTACCGGCCTTTACGGCCAGTTGAAACAGACCCGCGCCGTGGCGCTGACAGACGAGATCGAAACCCTCGGCCAGACCTATCAGGACATGGCCGTTTCCGGGCACTGCACCGACGCGCAGCGGGCCACCTTCCTCGACGCGGGCGCGCGGCTGATCGACAACATGGGCGCTGATGCCGTGGTGCTTGCAGGCACCGATCTCAATCTGGCCTTTGACGGGCAGCAAACCGACTATACAGTTATCGACGCGCTGGATGTGCATGTGGCGGTTCTCGCCGATCTCGCAACCGGGCGGGTAAATCTTGAAGACGTGGCAGAATCGCGATGAAAAAACCAACTGACAACCCCGCCGATCCGTTCAAAAAGGCACTGGCCGAGGCGACCAAGGTCATGGCCAATGACCCCGAGCTGAGCGTCACCTACACGGTCGACCCCTCGGGTGTCAGCGGCGAACAGATGCGCCTGCCGCAGGTCTCGCGTCGAATGACACGCGACGAGGTTCTGCTCGCACGCGGTACGGCGGATGCGCTGGCGCTCAAGGTGAAATACCACGACGGCGCCATGCACGCGAAATACGCGCCCAACGACGGCATGGCGCGCGACCTCTACGAATCCATGGAAACCGCGCGCTGCGAAGCCATGGGCGCGCGTGACATGCCCGGCACCGCCGGCAACATCGACGCCAAGATCGAACACGAGGCGCGCGGGCGCGGCTATGACCAGATCAAGGACGCCTCGGACGCGCCGCTGTCCGTGGCAGCTGGCTACCTCGTGCGCCACCTCGCCACCGGCCGCGATATGCCCCCCGCCGCGGGTAACGTGATGAACCTCTGGAAGGGGTTCATTGAACAGAACGCCGGTGACACGCTGGGCGATCTGAACGAGATGCTCTCGGACCAGCAGGCCTTTGCCAAGTTCGCCCGCCAGGTCATCGACGACCTTGGCTATGGCGACCAGCTGGGCGATGACCCGGACGCCGAGGACGAAGATCAGGACGACGAAGCCGAAGACTCGCAGGATCAGGACGATCCCGACTCCACCGGGGATGACGACAGCCAGGACGACGACTCCGAGGCCAGCCCCGAACAGTCACAGGAAGAACAACAGGACATGTCCGAAGCCCAGGTCTCGATGGACGAGATGGCCGAGGACGAAATGGGCGAAGACATGGAGATGCCCGAAGGCGAGGCGCCGCTCGAGCCGCCCGCGCCACAGCCCATCTCCGAAGCCGACCCGGATTATGTGGTCTTCCAGACCGAGTTTGACGAAGAAATCGCCGCCGAAGACCTCGCCGAGCCGGTCGAACTGGAACGCCTGCGCGCCTATCTCGACCAGCAGCTGGAACCGCTGAAAGGCGCCGTCTCGCGGCTTGCCAACAAACTGCAACGCCGCCTTCAGGCCCAGCAGAACCGCAGTTGGGAGTTTGACCTCGAAGAGGGCATCCTCGATGCAGGCCGCCTTGCCCGCGTGGTCGCCAACCCCACCACGCCCCTGTCGTTCAAACAGGAAAAAGACACCGAGTTCCGTGATACCGTGGTGACGCTGCTCCTGGACAATTCCGGCTCGATGCGCGGCCGCCCGATTTCGATCGCCGCGATCTGCGCCGACGTACTGGCGCGCACGCTTGAACGCTGCAACGTCAAGGTCGAGATCCTCGGCTTTACCACCCGCGCCTGGAAAGGTGGCCAGAGCCGCGAGGAATGGCTGAACCAGGGCCGCCCACAGCAGCCCGGTCGCCTGAACGACCTGCGCCACATCATCTACAAATCCGCGGATGCCCCGTGGCGGCGCACCCGGCCCAACCTCGGGCTGATGATGAAAGAGGGGCTGTTGAAAGAAAACATCGACGGCGAAGCGCTGGAATGGGCGCACCGCCGCATGATCGGGCGCCCCGAAGTGCGCAAAATCCTGATGGTGATCTCTGACGGCGCGCCGGTGGATGACTCGACGTTGTCGGTGAACCCGGCCAACTATCTCGAAAAACACCTGCGCGACGTGATCGCCATGGTCGAAAAGCGCAAACAGGTCGAACTCCTGGCGATTGGGATCGGCCACGACGTGACGCGGTACTATGAACGCGCCGTGACCATCACCGATGTGGAACAGCTGGCCGGTGCGATGACCGAACAGCTGGCCAGCCTGTTTGACAGCGATCCGCGCAAACGCGCCCGTGTTCTGGGAATGAAGCGGGTCGGATAGGGGCAAAGGGGCGCTGCCCCTCTTGGCCCCAAGGGGCCAATTCACCCCGGAGTATTTTTGGCAATACGAAGATGATGTGCGTGTGAGAGGCCCCATGTTCCAGAGTTTTGAGACCACCTCCGATCCCTCCAAGGGGCCCGAACGTCTGGCATCCTTGCGTGCCTATCTGGGCAAGGGCAACACCAAGGGCATGCTGGTGCCGCGCGCCGATGCCCATCAGGGCGAATATGTCGCCGCATGTGACGATCGGCTTGCCTGGCTTACAGGCTTCACAGGCTCAGCCGGGTTTTGCGCCGTTCTGCCTGGCATTGCGGGGGTCTTTGTCGATGGCCGCTACCGCGAACAGGTGCGCGCGCAGGTGGATCTGGATCATTTCACGCCTGTGAACTGGCCCGAGATCAAACTGGCCGACTGGCTGCGTGAACACCTGCCCGAGGGCGGCGAGATAGCCATCGACCCGTGGTTCCACACCATCAAGGAAATCGAAGACCTGCGCCGCGCGCTGGAAGGCTCTGGCATCACCCTTGGCTCTTACGAGGATCCGGTGGGACGCATCTGGTCCGATCAGCCCGCGCCACCGGTTGGCCCCGTCAGCGTCTACCCCTCCGAGCTTGCCGGCGAAGACCACGCCAGCAAACGCAGGCGCCTTGCGGCAGAGCTGCGCGAGGCGGGTCACTCGGCCGCGGTTCTCACCTTGCCCGACTCCATCGCCTGGCTCTTGAACATCCGCGGCTCGGACATCTCCCGCAACCCGGTGCCGCACGCCTTTGCCCTTCTCTATGACAGCGGTCTCGTCAGCCTTTTCATCGATGACCGCAAGCTGGATGATGCGGTGCGCAGGCACCTCGGGCCGGAGGTCACGATCAAACCGGTCGATCAGTTCGAGGCCCAGATCCTCAAAAGCAACGGCACCCTGCGCCTCGACAAGACCAGCGCGCCGGAATGGATCCGGGAACTGGCCGCGGTCAACAAGGTCCGGATCGCCTTTGGCAAAGATCCCTGCGCCCTGCCCAAGGCGCGCAAATCCCACGCTGAGATTGCCGCCACGACCGAGGCCCACCTGCGCGACGGGGCGGCCATGTGCAACTTTCTGTCCTGGTATGACGACACCGCGACAACAGGCATCACCGAGATTGACCTCGTGACGCGGCTGGAACACTGCCGCCGCGACAGCAATGCACTGTTGGACATCAGCTTTGACACCATCGCGGGCACCGGCCCCCACGGCGCGATCATGCACTACCGTGTGACGCATGAGACCAACCGCCCCCTCGCTCCCGGCGACCTCGTCGTGCTCGACAGTGGCGGCCAGTATCAGGACGGCACCACCGACATCACCCGCACCCTGCCCGTAGGCGACGTGGGTGCCGAGGAAAAAGCCGCTTTTACCCGCGTCCTGAAAGGCATGATCGCGATACATGAACTGCGCTGGCCCAAGGGGCTGGCCGGGCAACATATCGAGGCCGTCGGACGTCTGCCCCTCTGGCAGGCAGGACAGGACTTTGACCACGGGCTGGGCCATGGCGTCGGCGTCTACCTCTGCGTGCATGAGGGGCCCCAACGCCTCAGCCGTCTCTCGGACGTGCCACTGGAGCCTGGCATGATCCTGTCAAATGAACCGGGCTACTACCGCCCCGGCGCTTTTGGCATCCGTATCGAGAACCTGATTGCCGTGGAAGAGGCCCCCGCCTTGCCCGGCGGCGATGAGCACCGCCAGATGCTGCACTTCCGCAACCTCACCTGGTGCCCCATCGACCGTCGCCTGATCGACCTCGACCTGCTCAGCCCCCAGGAAATCGACTGGATCAACAGCTACCATGCGACGTGTCGTCAGCTGTTGTCCCCACGGCTGGCCAAGACCGTGCAAATATGGTTGGATCGCGCCACCGCGCCGCTTTGACGCTCTCAGGGGGCGCACACTGACATGTGCCTGTCACATGGTCAGAGCAAAACGGGGCGGACACTCAAGGGGGACACAATCATGGCACCAAAGATCACAATTCGCAAAGCCGAGGGCACCTGGTCAGTGCGCGCCGGTGGTGCCATCCTGGGTGAAACCACCAATGCGCTGGAACTCAGCGAAGGCGACCACGCCCCGGTGATCTACTTCCCCCGCGCAGACATCGCCATGGCGTTTCTCGACAGCAGCGACCACAGCACCCATTGCCCCTGGAAAGGGGATGCCAGCTATTTCTCCATCGTGACCAAGAGCCGGACACTGGAGAACAAGGTCTGGTCTTATGAGACCCCCAACCCGGACGTCGCCCGGATCGAGGGCTACCTTGCCTTTTACACCGACGACACTGTCGCCGTGGAACGCATCTGAACCGCGCCCAAACTTCTTTTGGCCAAAAATATCCCGGGGTGAATTGGCCCCCTGGGGCCAAGAGGGGCAGCGCCCCTCCGCTTCAGCTGTGCTCTTCCGCCGCGGTTGCGGCCAGGGCGCGGTTATAGGCCTTCAGCGCATCCACATGATGCAGCGCCCCCCACAGCTCCGGTGGCTCGCCTTCTCCACCCAGGGTGACAACCGGAATGAACTGCAACCCGGCCTTGTCGAACATCGGCATGGCCACTTCCAGCGTGGCATTGCCGTCGATGTAAATGCCCTGCTCAATCAACTCCCAGCACGTCTCTTCCGAGGCCGCACGCGGGTGCTCCTTGGGCCGCATCACGCTGGCCACCCGGAACATGCACAACAGATAGGCCTGCGGCCCCGCTGCCACATGCACGTTGCGCCGCTCCAACTGAGTAAGAAAGAACGACCGATCCACCAACCGTGACCCCAACGCGGTCGAAATCGACACGCTGACCAACACCGCAAGCCCGGTCTGCCAGTCCCCCGTCAACTCGAACACGATCAACGTGGTCGAGATCGGCGCACCCAGCACCGCCGCCGCCACGGCGCCCGTGCCTGCCAGTGCGTATAATGTCACCGTGCCCGACACCTCGGGGAACACGCTGGTGGCAATCAGCCCAAAGGACAATCCCGTCAGCGCCCCCACCATCAGCGCCGGGGAAAACACGCCGCCCCCCATGCGCCCCGCCATGGTGATCGACACCGCGATGACCTTCAGCACGCAGAACACGATGGCCTCATGCCACAACAACTCACCGGTCAGCGCGGCCGAGGTCGTCTCATACCCCACGCCGATGATATGCGGGAACCAGATCGCCAGCCCGCCAAGCATGGCACCGGAAATCGCAGGGCGCAGCCAGCGCGGCATGCCGGTGCGGTCCTGAATGTGGTTGGCCATGTCCTCAGACCAGAAAATCGTCCACATCAGCGCCACGGCGACAAAGCCGCAGACACCGCCCAGCATCAGAAAGGCAGGCAGCTCCTGATAGAATTGCAACTGCGTCGTGTCGGGCAGATGGAACTCGGTCACATTGCCAAACTCCAGCCGCGAGATCACCGTGCCCGAGACGGCGGCAATGGTGATCGGCGCAAAGGCATGCACCGCGAAATGCCGCAACACCACCTCAAGCGCGAACAGCGCCCCCGCAATCGGCGCGTTGAAGCTCGCCGAGACAGCCGCGGCCACAGCACAGCCCAACAGGTCACGCCCCGTGATGCCATCCGCGCGGATCCAGTTGCTGACCCAGGTCGAGATCACCCCCGCCATGTGCACGACCGGCCCTTCGCGACCGGTTGATCCCCCGGAACTCAACGTGATCAGCGAGGCAAAGGCCGAGGCCACCCCCGCCGTGCGCTCGACACGGCCCTCGCGCAGCGCCGCGCCCTCGATCACATCCGCCACCGAGCGCACCCGCCCATCCGGCGTGAACCGGTGCAGGATCACGCCCACGATCAACCCGCCGATGGTGGGAATGATGACCAGCCAGTACCACGGCAGGCCTCCGGCAAAACTGTGCAGATGGGTCAGGTCGTCGGTGCCATGTAGCGTTGATTGAATCCAATCGATGCCCTTGCGGAAAAACAATGCGGCAAACCCGGCACAAACCCCGATCACCAGACTGATCAGCCAGAACTGAAACTGAGAGGGTCCCTTTTCGACCAGCACATGCCAGCCGCCACGGCAGGTGTCTGCCGCTTCCTTCGCGCTGTCCTTCAAAAAGGATCGGATGGAATTCGCCATGGGGCTTCGCCGGAAAAGGTTGCTGGATTAAGCTCTACGCCTTTTCCTGCATGAGTGCAAAGACTTAGCCCGCACCTACCCCAAAAGTGACCGTGCCGCTGCCCGCGCCTCGTCAGTGATCGTGTCACCCGACAGCATGCGGGCGATCTCATCCACCCGCTCTGTGTCTCCCAGCGCCACGACATTGGACAGGGTCATCTCATCCGCCACCCGCTTTTCGACGCGCCAGTGGTGCCCACCCAGCGCTGCCACCTGTGGTGAGTGCGTCACCACCAATACCTGCCCGCCCTCGGCCAATGCCGCCAGCCTGCGGCCCACGGCGTCGGCGGTTGCCCCCCCGACCCCGCGGTCAATCTCGTCAAAGATCATGGTCAGCCCGCTGGCATCCCCCGCCAGACAGACCTTCAGCGCCAACAGGAACCGGCTCAGTTCCCCCCCCGAAGCGATCTTGGCCAGCGGTCCCGACGGCGCGCCCGGATTGGTCGCCACGGTAAAGGCCACCATGTCCCGGCCTTCGGGGCCCGGGTCCGCACTGGTGATTTCGGTCTGAAACACCGCGCGCTCCATCTTGAGCGGCGCCAACTCGGCACTGACGGCCTGATCCAGCCGCCCGGCCGCCTCGCTGCGGGCCGTGCTCAAGGCGTTGGCCCTGGCGTCATAGTCGGCCTCGGTGGCGGTCACCTCTGCTTCCAGATCACCAATCTGTTCGGCGCCGGCGTCCAGCGCCTGCAACTTGTCGCGCAGCTCGGCGGCAAATCCCGCCAGCTCATCGGCAATGACCCCATGTTTGCGCGCCAGGGCCCGGATGGCGAACAGCCGTTCCTCAACTTCTTCCAATTCCATCGGGTTGAATTGCAACGCCTGTAGACAGTGTTCAACCCCGTCCACCGCGTCACCCAGCTCCGATAAGGCCCGCTCAAGGGCCGCCAGAGGGGCTTCCAGATGACCCTCTGTGCCTTCCACGGCCTCTTCCAGCCAGCGCAGAGCGTCCCCCATGGCGCCTTCGGCCCCGTCCGACCCCAGCGCGCCATGTGCGCGGCCCACGCTCTCGCGCACCCGTTCCGCGCCCTGCATCAGGCGACGACGGGAATCAAGCTCGGCTTCTTCGCCGGGCTGAGGGTCAAGCGCATCCAGCTCGCTGACCGCATGACGCAGGAAATCCTCTTCCGCGCGCACCGCCTCAATCGCCGCCCGCGCTGCCGCCAGCGCCTTGCGGGCGCCGCGCAGCCTGTCCCACGCCTGCTTCACATCCCTGCGGAGTGTCTCAAGTACGCCAAAGGTATCCAGCAAATCCCGGTGCCCGCGCGGGTTCAGCAACCCGCGATCATCATGTTGCCCATGCAGCTCTACCAGGGTTTCCGACAGCAACCGCAACACTTCGCCCGAGCACCGCCGGTCATTGACCCAGGCCGTCTTGCGGCCATCGCGCGCGTTCACCCGCCGCAGGATCAGCTCGTCACCACCCGGCAGGCCGGCCTCTTCCAGAACGCCATGCGCCGCATGGCCCTCGGGCAGATCGAACACCGCAACCACTTCGCCCTGCTCCGCGCCCTGCCGCACCAACTCGGCGCGCCCGCGCCAGCCCAGCACGAACCCCAGCGAATCCAACAGGATCGACTTGCCTGCCCCGGTTTCCCCGGTCAGCACATTCAGACCCGGCTGGAACGTCAGCTCCAGCCGATCAATGATCAACATGTCCCGGATATCAAGCGATCGCAGCATGCGTGCCTCGTGACCTCCCTCGGCCTAGAGCCACGCGCCTTCGATGGTCTGGCGATAGATGTCGCTCAGCCAATTGTCGCCCTCTTCCTTGGGATACAGCCCCTTGCTGGTCAGCAGACCATAGCTGTCTTCATACCATTCCGATGACCGGAAATTGTGCCCCAGAATCGCCCCAGCGGTCTGGGCTTCGGCAACCAGCCCCAACGACAGGTAAGCCTCGACCAGACGGTGCAACGCTTCGGGCGTGTGGGTGGTTGTCTGGAAATCCTCGACCACAACACGGAAGCGCTTGATCGCCGCGCCAAAGTGATCCCGACGCAGATAGTAGCGGCCAACTTCCATCTCCTTGGACGCGAGGTGGTCAAAGGCCAGGTCGAACTTCAGCTTCGCAGACTTGGCATAGTCGCTCTTGGGATAAACCTCGATCACCTTGCGCAATTCCTGCAGCGCCTGGAACGTCAGCCCCTGGTCGCGCCCCACATCGTCGATCTGGTCGTAATAGCTCAGCGCCAGCAGATACTGGGCATAGGCCGCATCGTCATCTGCCGGGTAGAAATCAATGTAACGCTGCGCGGCCGCACGGCTTTCTTCATACATCGCCGCCTTGTGGAACGAGAAGGCCTGCATGATCAGCGCGCGTTTGGTGATCTCGGAATAGGGATAAAGCCGCTCGATTTCCGAAAAGAAGAACGCCGCATCCTCACCCTTGTTGCGGTTCAGCTCGTACTCGCCCCGCTCATAGATCTGCTCAGCGGTGAAGTTCTCCATCGGGATCTCGCCACGGCGTACCTTTTCCGAGGTCGAGTTGCCGCAGGCAGCCACAATTGCCACGGCCATAACTGCACCAAGAATTTTGCCACGCGAACCGATGCCTGCTGACATGCTGCACAACCTCTTATTCCCTTCGGGCCGCTATCCACGGTCCTTTCCCAAGCTGTTAGCACAGAAAATTGCGGTGCAAAACGCCTTTGGTCGGTTTTCGTTCATCTTGCCGGGCATATTCCTGCCTTGCCCAGTTTTGTTCGGGCCAGAACAGCAAAACCGCCCGGAAATTTCCGCGCGGTCAATAGGAATGTCACCGTGTTTCAAGGGTCTGGACGGGATCAGGCGACCGCAGGCATTTCCGCCAGATGCACCCCTACGCCGGGCAGGCGTGCGGCGGTGACCGCATCACATTCCACAACCCGAAACGCGCCCGGTGTCGCGAACAGCGCGCAGAGCAACTCATTGGTCAGGGCATGGCCCGCGCGAATGCCGGTATACCGGCCCAGAATCGGCGCGCCTGCCAGATAAAGATCCCCCAGCGCATCCAGCATCTTGTGGCGTACCGCCTCGTCGTCGTGGCGCAAGCCGCCGGGGCTCAGAACCTCTTCGCCATCAACAACAACGGCGTTTTCAAGCGATCCACCCAAGGCCAGCCCATTGGCGTGCATCGCATCCACATCCGCCTTGCGGCAGAAGGTGCGGCTGTCACACAGCTCGCGTACAAAGGTGCCGTTCGACATGGCAAGCGACTTGTCCTGCACGCCGATGGCTTCATCTTCAAAGTTGATGTGGAAATCAATCTGCAACCCATCAGCAGGGGTCAGCGTGGCCTGCGCCTCGCCGCGACGCACCGTGATCGGCTTAAGGATCTGAAGCGCGCGCACCTTGGCATGCTGCGCCACCAGCCCGGCTTCCAGGATGGCCCGCACAAACTCGGCCGCGCTGCCATCAAGGATCGGCACTTCGGGACCGTCAATCTCGATCAGCGCATTGTGCACGCCGGTGCCGGCCAAAGCGGCCATGATATGCTCGATGGTCGACAGGGACACGCCCGCGGCGTTCACGATACGGGTGCACAAGGCGGTCTGTTCCACGGCGTCCCAGCGTGCCGGGATCATCGCATCACCAATCAGAATATCAGTCCGACGGAACCAGATGCCATAATCAGCCGAGGCAGGCTGAATGGTCATGCGTACCGGCGCGCCGGAGTGCAGGCCCACGCCCGTGAAATGAACAGATTGTTTTACCGTATTCTGCACGTTGTTCCCCAACTGACGCGGCGGGTCCCCATGCCTCGCCGCACCATGGAGGTAAAACACTGCCTCCCGCATCTCAACTCAAACATTACAACCGCATGAAACATGCAGGACACAGATAGGCAAAACCCTGCCAAAACACGCCTAACCCACTGAATTAAAACAAAAAAGGCCGCCTCGCGGGCGGCCCTTTTTCTGTAACATATGTTACAGTTCTTACATAAATCAGTTTGCCTGGCGACGCAGGAAGGCCGGGATCTCGATACGATCCTGTTCTTCGTCCATTTCAGGCTGCAGTTGGGCCGATTGTACCGCAGGTTGCTGACGCATTTGCGGCTGTGCCGCAGGGCGTGGCGCTTCACCGTGGCCGGTCATCCGACCAATCAACGAGTTCAGACCAAATCCACCGCGCTTTTCGTCTGCCCGTGGCTCTTCCACCATTTCGGGACGCTGAGGTGCCGAAGGCGCCTTGCCCGCAGCGGTTTTCAGACGCTGCAGAACTTCCGGAGACGGGGTGCCAAGCGGTGCAGGCTTGGGGGCCACATAGCTTTCCACCTCATCCTCTTCATACAGCTCGGTCTGGGCCGGGAAAGGCGCAACTCTGGGCTGATAAGCAGGCGGCGGCAGATCATCCTGAGCGGCCATGTGCGGCTCGTCAAAGATGTCTTCCATCTGGTCCTCGGCGGCGGCGCGCTCGGCGTCCAACTCACCAAACAGCATTGGTTCCTGGGTTTGGACCTCGGCCACAGCTGGGGTTTCTTCGACCTCGGCGACAACCTCTGTGGCTGCAACCTCTTCGACCGGCTCTTTCAGCACGTGGGTTTCCAGCGGCGCGCGCATCGGGCGGCGTACCGGAATGTCGACCTGAACGTCTGCGGCATCAATGCCGGTGGCAACCACCGAGACACGCATGCCGCCTTCGATACCTTCGTCCAGCGTCGAGCCGACGATGATGTTTGCGTCCGGGTCCACCTCTTCGCGAATGCGGTTGGCGGCTTCGTCCAGTTCGAACAGGGTCAGATCGTGACCGCCGGTGATGTTGATCAGAACACCCTTGGCGCCCCGCAAGCTGATTTCGTCCAACAGCGGGTTGGCAATCGCCTTTTCCGCCGCCTGAATGGCGCGATCTTCACCGGTTGCTTCGCCGGTGCCCATCATCGCCTTGCCCATCTCGTCCATCACGGCGCGCACGTCGGCAAAGTCGAGGTTGATCAGGCCGGGGCGCACCATCAGGTCCGTGACGCCTTTGACACCCTGGTACAGCACGTCATCCGCGAGGCTGAACGCCTCGGTAAAGGTGGTCTTTTCGGTGGCCAGACGGAACAGGTTCTGGTTGGGAATGATGATCAGCGTGTCAACGACCTTTTGCAGGGCTTCGACGCCCTCTTCGGCCTGACGCATCCGCTTGGCGCCTTCAAACTGGAAAGGCTTGGTGACAACACCCACGGTCAGCACACCCAGCTCGCGCGCGGCCTGGGCGATGATCGGTGCAGCACCGGTTCCGGTGCCGCCGCCCATGCCAGCGGTGATAAAGCACATATGCGCGCCCGCCAGCTGGTCGACGATCTGTTCGATACTTTCTTCGGCGGCGGCTGCGCCGACAGTGGCCCGCGCGCCTGCACCCAGACCTTCGGTGACTTTCACACCCAGCTGAATGCGGCTCTTCGAGTTGCTTTGCTGCAGCGCCTGCGCATCCGTGTTCGCCACGACAAAGTCAACGCCTTCCAGCTCTTTGTCGATCATGTTGTTCACAGCGTTGCCACCGGCACCACCAACACCAAAAACCGAGATACGGGGCTTCAGATCAGCCTGCTCGGGCACCGTCAGATTCAGAGTCATAATATCCGCCTGTCTGTTATTTTCGGCCCACTTATGCGGGCGCATTTACTGCCAATTACCCCCAGTATTACCGCAGGCCATTGGAATCGTCACGAAAAAAAGCACATGTGGCAACGATATGTGGCCATATTTACGCCACAATTCGCAGCATTTCGCCCATCACCACAGATATTGGGGGCCACATGGCCGGACACCACCACAACGACAGAAACCCCACAGGCATTGCATGTGAGGGATTCGATTTTCATGTCCAGAGACCACTGCCCGGCCCACCTGGCCCGCCTGTGTTCGGCGGCTGTGGATAACTTTAGGGGATTGCGCCTGCGGCGTCACCCCCAAATCAATCTAAACCGCCTGAAATTGCCTATTCGGCGTCGCCCGAGGGTTTGAGAACAAACAACCAAACTTTAATGTCTTTGTTCGCCTTGGACTCAAGTTCCAGAATGTCGTCCAATTCATAGGCCCCCCGCCCCCATTTGAAGAACAAATAGGGCATTACCATGGGGTGTGCGCCAAATGGATCCATCTCTCCGGCGCCCGCAGCAGAATGCGCGAGCGTGTGCTCAATGTAGATACGGCCATTCGGTTGCAGCTGTTTCGCCCAAGAGCGCAGCGCGCGATCAGGCTCCATCGCCTGATCCAGCGAGTTGGTGTAGACGAAATCGAACTTATTGGCCCAGTCCGGATTTTCCTTGTGGAAATCCCAAACAATCATGTGATCAAACTGCGTTGCGGTCTCGGAGATATCGGTCCCGATAACCTCTGCTTTCAAGGCAGTCCTGAAAAACTCCACCTCATAGCCATTGCGCGCACCATGGCATATTCCGGTGGCACCCAATCCACGGGCCTTCAAATCGTCGACAACACGCGACAATGTCTTCTCGTCCGCCCAGAGATTCCCCAACTTCTCTTTGTTGGCCGCAATCTGGACATCTCGGTACTGCTCGTAGCCGCCCTGATAGTCGTGCTGATACACCATCTCCATGTGTTTTTTCAGCACGATGACTTTGCCGGTTGGTGCGATCAACTTGTTGAGAAATCTGGTCAGGCCCATGGCGAACTTCCTTAATTTTTGAGCACCCTACACGAGGTTAGAGGTGACTTCCAACCAACATTGAACATCAGTTTCGGGTCGGTTGGGCCGTGCTTACCAGTTCTCCTTGAACCACTTCACCGCCCTGCGCAGCGACCGTGCCGGATAGCGCTCGACCGGCAGGTCAAAGTCCCACCACTCGTCCTGTGGATGGGTGGCAAAGAGGCACATGCCCACGGCACTGGCAAAGCTTGGCCCCGTCGCCGCCTGCGGCAGACCATGCACGCGCATCGGACGTCCCAGCCGCACCTGCTGGCCCAGGATCTTCGAGGCCAGGCCATCCAGCCCCGGAATCTGGCTGCCACCGCCGGTCAGCACGATCTGCTGGCTCGGCAGGTATTCGAACCCCGCCGCATCCAGTCGCACCCGCACCTCTTCCAGAATTTCCTCGACCCGAGGCCGCATGATGCCGATCAGCTCTGCCCTGCTCACTGTGCGCCGGTCGTGTTCCCAGTCGCCCGTGTCGCCTTCCAGCTCGATCATCTCGCGGTCGTCCATGCCCGTGGCATGCACCCCGCCGTAAAACGTCTTGATCCGCTCTGCCGTTGCGGCAGGCACCTGCAACCCCATGGAAATGTCGCTGGTCACGTGGTCTCCGCCCATACGCACCGCATCGGCATAGATCATGTGCTTTTTCATGAAAATCGACAGGCTGGTCGAGCCGCCGCCCATGTCGATACAGGCAGCACCCAGCTCCTGTTCATCCTCAACCATCGCCGAGAGACCCGCCACATAGGCCGACGAGGCGATCCCCGCCAGTTCCAGATCACAGCGCTTCACACATTGCGCCAGGTTCTGCACAGCCGTCTCATCCACCGTCAGCATATGCATGTCCGTCGCCAGCTGTTGCCCCATCTGACCGCGCGGATCCGACAGCCCAGACCGATTGTCGAGGGCAAAGTTCACCGGCTGCGCATGCAGCACTTCGCGTCCCATGCCAAAGTCCGGCACGTCACAGGCCGACAACGCCCGCGCCACCTCTTGTTCGGTGACAATATGCCCTTCCAGGTCGATCTGCCCCGCCAATCCATATGAGCGCGGTTCCGCGCCTGAGAAACAGGCGATCACGTGATCGACACGAATGTTCGCCATCTTTTGCGCCGCCTGCAGGGCGGTACGAATGGCGCGCTCGGTTTCCTGCATGGCGTCGATCTCGCCGAACTTCACACCGCGCGACCGCGTGGTGGCGGCGCCAATCACCCGGAACCCGCTCTGACCGGCCATCGGGCCAATGCCCTCGACCTCGGCCAGCCGGTCCGAGCCGTCAAAGCGCAGCACAAGGCAGGCGATCTTGGAACTGCCCACGTCCAGCACGGCCACAACACCGCGCTGCATGGCTGCTTTTCTCATGTTCCGCATGGCGCGCTGGAATTCATATAGCTCGATCATTCTTCTGTCTTTCCAACCTCAATCTGGCGAATACGCCACCACTCTTCCACGGCGCGCTCTGAAATGCGGATCGTCGGGCGGTCTGCCAACCGCATGTCCACCGTCACGATATCGCGTGCCAACATGTCCTGTGCCTGGCTCAGGGCAATCACCCGCTCCAACGCCTGTACCGCGCCCACCTCGGGCAGCAGGATGCGTTGCCCCCGGTCCAGCACCACGTCCCAGCGCCGCTCGCCCACGCGCACCACGCCGCGCATGCGCTGCGTCAGCGGGCCGGCGGCAGCGTAGATCTCCAGCGCCTCGGCGACGTGGTTCTCGGCCCCCGCGCCCGCCATCAACGGCATGTCCGCGTGCAGTTGACGGGTGCGAGCCTGCGCCACGACAAATCCCTGCTCGTCCACCAGATCCAACCCCTCGCGCGTGCGCCACAGGATCACCGGATCACGCTCGGCCACGGTCACCTGCATGATGCCGCCGGGGCGCACCCGCACGGTCACGGTCGCCACCGCAGGCAACTCGGCAATCCGGTCCTGAATCTGGCCGAGATCCAGATCAAACGAGCTTACCGGGAAATCAATCGGCACGATCTCGCGAATATCCTCGGCAATGCCGATGCTCGCGCCATCAATGGCCATGACGTTGACCATGAACTCGGGCCGCGTGACCACGCTGGTCTTGACGTCGTTCACGATCATCACCAGCCGGTCACGGCGGTCCTGATCGGCAAGCCACAGACCGGCCATGGCAAAGACAATGAGAAACGGCAGGAACACCCGCAGGAACAGCCGGAACAGCGGCGTCAGCATCAGCCGCTGATAGCGCCACGCCCACTTTGACGGGGCCGGATCACATCTTGCCGCTACCTGTTGCACGAGGCGTCCTCCACCATCCATGCACAGAACTCGGCAAAGGACATCCCCAGATGCGCCGCCTGTTCCGGCGCCAGCGAGGTCGGCGTCATGCCGGGCTGCGTGTTGGTCTCCAACAGGATCAACCCCTCCAGCCCGCGCGCCTCGTCCCAGCGAAAATCGGTGCGGCTGACACCCCGGCACCCCAGCGCCCGATGCGCGCGCGCCGCATAGTCCAGACAGGCGTCGGTGATCTCTTGGGGGATATCGGCGGGGATCACATGGCGTGATCCGCCCTCTTTGTACTTGGCGTCATAGTCATACCAGCCGTCGGTGATGATATCCGTCACCCCCAACGCCCTGTCGCCCATCACCGTGGTCGTCATCTCGCGCCCCGGCGCATAGGTCTCGACCATCACCGTGTCCGGCATGTCATCGGACAGTTGCGGCGGTCCATTGGCCGCCTCATGCACGATGTAAATCCCGACGGATGAGCCTTCGTTGTTGGGCTTGGCCACATAAGGAGGCGGCATCACATGACGCGCCTTCACCTCGTCGCGCGGCGCAAGAAGGCTCTCGACCACGGGCAACCCGGCGGCGCGGAACACATCCTTGGACCGCTGCTTGTCCATCGCCAGCGCCGAGGCCAATACGCCCGAATGGGTATAGGGAATGCCCAGCCACTCCAGCATGCCCTGCACACAGCCGTCTTCACCCCAGCGACCGTGGAGCGCGTTGAAACAAACGTCCGGCTTGATCTCATTCAGGCGCGCAACCAGATCGAGGCCCGCGTCGACCTCAACCACGTTGTACCCTGCGTCCCGCAGCGCGGTTGCGCATTCACGCCCTGACGTAAGCGACACCTCGCGCTCCGCCGAGGGTCCACCCATCAATACCGCCACTTTGGGGCTTGTCCTGCTCGACATACCCACTGTGCCTCAAATATCCGGACCTTTTGCGGTCCTGTTTTATTCTGCGTCCGACCCGTTATTGCCTGTGGGCCGTGACTTATTCTGCGCGCCGTGACCCATCCGGATCACCGATGCGCTTGATTTCCCATACTAGCTCTATTCCGCTGTTTTGGAAAACCTTTTTTCGCACTTCCTCACCGAGATTTTCAAGGTCCGCTGCCGTCGCCCCCCCGGTGTTGATCATAAAGTTCGAATGCTTCTCGCTCATCTGCGCGCCGCCAACCCGTGCGCCACGCATGCCCGCGTCGTCAATCAGCTTCCACGCTTTCAGGTCATGCACGTCATCCGCCTGCCCCGTCGACGAGAAACCGGCCGGGTTGCGGAACGTGCTGCCCGCCGTGCGATCCTTGGTCGGCTGGGTCGCGTCGCGCTTGGCCAGCTGCGCCTCCATCCGGTCCGCCAACTCTTGCGGGTCGCCGCTCGGGGCCTCGAACGTGGCCTCAAAAATCACCCAGCCCTCGGGCAGATCGGTCTGGCGGTACTGAAAGTTCAGATCCTCCGCCGTCAACGTCACGATCTCGCCCTGCCGTGTCACGGCGCGCGCGCTGACAAAGACATCCGCCACATACGCGCCGTAGCACCCGGCATTCATCCGCACGGCCCCGCCAATGGCACCGGGAATGGTGCGCAAAAAGGTCAGGTCCACGCCCGCCTCGGCGGATTTCTTCGCCACATGCGCGTCCAGCGCCGCAACCCCCGCCGTGACCCGGTTGCCTTCAACCTCGATGCCGTTGAACCCGCGCCCCATCCGGATCACCGCCGCGCGCAAGCCACCATCCCGCACGATCAGGTTCGACCCCACGCCCATCGGGAACACCGCCACCTCCGGGTCCAGCCCCTTAAGAAACGCCGCCAGATCCTCGACATCTGCAGGCTGAAAGAACCAATCCGCCGGCCCGCCCACGCGCAACCACGTCAGGTCCGCCAACTCTCGGTCCGGCGTCAGCTTCCCGCGCACTAGGGGCAATTGGGTCATGAAACGGCTCCTTTGATCCCGCGCGTTTTGCGCCACACCGCCTGCGAAGGCAAGCACTCAGCGAGCAAACCGCCCCTTGATCCATTTCCACAGGTAAATCACCGGCCAGCGCATGATCCACATCGCCGCCAAGAAGAACACCAACGCCAGCCAGACGCCGTGCTCGTACCAGACAAACACCAGGATCGGCACGCCGAGGGCAATCATGCCATAGGCAAACTTCCACAGGTTGTCCTTGCTCGGGAACATCGCCCGCAGATTGGCCGCCAGCATCCACAACAACGCAAGTGTAACAGACCAGCTCATTCTTTCGGGATCTCCGGTTTTTCGCCCTTGGCGCGTTTCCACAAGTAGCGCAGAGGATTGCGCATCATCGACAAAAAGGCAAAGAGCGCGAGGCCGCCGAACAAGGTGCCATGCTCAAACCAGATCACCCCGATCAGCACCGGTGCCGCCAGCAACAACCCAACCCCGGGCACATACTGCCGCCGCATCGGCAGCATCGCCACGACGGTGGCCGCCAGCACCCACAGGCACCCAAGGATCAAAGACAGGCTCATAGGAAATCCCCCAAAGACAGAACCAGGGCGGCCAGACTGGCCAGCATTCCGAACACCGGCACAAAGATCGGCACCCGAAAGGCCGGAACATCCGTGCCGACGAGCTTCAGGCGCAACAGCGCCGCGTTCACCAGCACAAAGACCGCCAGCAACACCGTGGCACTGAACCCGGCCAGCGTCACCACCGGCAACAATAGCGCACACAGGATCACCGCGCCCCCCACCAGCAGGCTGCCCAGAACCGGTGTGCCCAATCGCGGGTTCGCATGGTGAAACACACCAAAGGCGCCGCCATCCCGTCCCAGTCCGAACAACACCCGCGCCGCCATGACAATCTGCGCCAGAACCCCGTTCAATGCCGCCGCCACCGCGATGGCCGACAGGAACACCGCAGGCGTCGCCGAATAGGCCTGCCAGACCAGCACCAGCGGCCGGTCACTGCCCGCCAGCACCTCCGGCGCGACGGCGCGTGTCGCCGCATAAGCCACCAGCCCGTAGATCAGGCTCACCAGTACCAACGCCGCCACGATGGCGCGCGGCATGATGCGCTCCGGGTCACGGGTTTCTTCGGCAAGGTTCACGATGTCCTCAAAGCCGACAAAGGCAAAAAACGCCAGCGCCGCCGCCGCCAGCACGCCATACAGAACACCCTTGGCATCCCCGGCCCCGGCCACGGCCTCGCCCGAGACCTCCACAGGCACCGCCAAAAACCCGGCCCCAATCACAAGGATCAGCCCCACGACCTCAATCGCGGTCAGCACGGCGGCAAAACTCAAGGATTCCACGACCCCCCAAATTGCAATACCGGTCAGCAGGACGCCGAGGACAAGGATCGCGACAGTCGCCTCGATGTCGACAATGCCGGTCAGATAGCCCACCCCACCGCGCAACACCGCCGCCGCCGAAATCGTGCCCGCCAGCACCATGGCCAGCCCCACCAGCGTCGCCAGCCACCGCGCCCCAAAGGCCGCCCGCATATAGGCCGCAGCCCCGCCTGCTTCCGGCACCCGCGACGACAATTCCGCAAAACTCAAAGCAGACGGTAAGGCAATCAACCCCGCCAAGGCAAAGGCCAGCCAGGCCAGCGACCCCGCCTGCCCGGCCACCGCCCCCACCAACACATAAATCCCCGCGCCGATCATCACCCCGACGCCATAGGCGGTCAGCAATCCAAACCCGACCCGCCGCTTCAGATGTTCCGACATTTGCGCCCGTCCCCGCCTAGGTGTTACCCCACCTTCGTATTGCCAAAAATACTCCCGCCGGAGGCGCCCGCGCTCAAGACGCCAAACCGCCGCAGCGGCTCAGCCCGCCAACCGTTTGGCCAAATTGTTGGCCCAGGCACTGATCGTCCCGGCCCCAAGACACACAACAATGTCCCCCGGCATGGCCTCGGCCCGCACCAGCGCCTCAAGATCGGCCTCACTGTCCACGGCGCGCGCCGCACGATGCCCATGCGCCACCAGCCCGGCCACCAGATCATCCCGGCTCGCGCCCGCGATCGGCTCTTCACCCGCGGCAAAGACCTCGGCAATCCCCACCACGTCTGCCTCGTTGAAACAGGCGCAGAAATCTTCAAACAGGGATGACAACCGCGTGTAGCGATGCGGCTGATGCACCGCGATCACCCGCCCCTCACAGGCCTGCCGCGCCGCCTTCAAGACCGCCGCGATCTCCACCGGGTGATGGCCATAGTCATCAATGATTGCAATGCCCTGCCAGTCGCCCACCTTGGTAAAGCGGCGATTGACCCCGCCAAACGCCGCAAGGGCCGCGCGGATCTCATCCTTTTTCATGCCGAGATGCCGGGCAATCGCCACCGCACTCAGCGCGTTTGACACGTTGTGGTCGCCGGGCATCGGCAGGCTGCAGCCTTCGATCACATCGCCTTCGCCCTGCAGCGCAATGTCAAAATGCGCCACACCGGCCTTGTAACTCAGGTTCACCGCCCGCACATCAGCCTGCGCGTTAAAGCCGAATGTCACCACCCGGCGATCGGTGATCTTGCCCACCAGCACCTGCACATCCGGATCATCGGTGCAACAGACCGCAAGCCCGTAAAACGGAATGTTCGAGACAAAATCCTCGAACCCCTTGTGCAAGGCCTCCTCGGTGCCCCAATGCTCCATATGCTCGGGGTCAATATTGGTCACGATGGCAATGGTCGCGGGCAGGCGATTAAAGGTCCCGTCGGACTCGTCCGCCTCGACCACCATCCACTCGCCATCCCCCACGCGCGCGTTTGAGCCATAGGCATGGATGATGCCGCCATTCACCACGGTCGGATCGAACTTGCCGTGATCGAGAACCGCCGCCACCATCGTCGTCGTGGTGGTCTTGCCATGGGTGCCCGCCACGGCAATGTTGGATTTCAGCCGCATCAGCTCGGCCAGCATCTCGGCCCGCCGCACCACCGGCAATCCGCGCCGCCGCGCCTCGTCCAGTTCCGGATTGCCCGGCTTGATGGCGGATGAAATCACCACCACTTCCGCGTCGACAAGGTTCTCGGCCTTTTGCCCGACAAACAGCGTTGCCCCCTGCTCGACCAGCCGCGCGGTGATCTTGCTCTCTTTCAGATCCGACCCCTGCACCACGTAACCATGGTTCAGCAGCACCTCGGCAATGCCCGACATGCCAATGCCGCCAATGCCGACAAAATGAATCGGACCCACGTCGCCGGGCAGTTTGGTTGCAGCATTCATCGTTTTACTCTTCCTTGCTTGCCAGCATCTCGACCAGCGCGACCAGCTCTTCGGTCGCCTCGGGCTTGCCCACCGACAGCGCGGCGCGCGCCATCTGGCTGGCCCCATCGGGATTGGCGAGAATGGTGGTGATCTGTTCTTTCAGGCTGTCCACACTCAACATGCTCTCAGGGATCATGATCGACGCCCCGGCCTCGACCAGCCCGCGTGCATTGGCGCTCTGGTGATCGGCGGTGGCCGCCGCATAGGGGATCAGGATCGAAGGCCGCCCGATCACGCTGATATCCGCCACGGACGAGGCCCCGGCGCGTGAAATCACCAGCTGCGCCTCGCTCATCCGCGTGGGAATGTCGGTGAAAAACGGCTGCACATCCGCCGCAATCCCGGCCTCGGCATAAAACCGCGTCACCCGGTCAAAATCTTCGTCGCGCGCCTGATGGCTGACGCGGATATTGCGCGCCATCCCTTCGGGCAAAGCGGCAATCGCCCCTGGCACCGTGTCACTCAGGATCCGCGCGCCCTGGCTGCCGCCGATCACCAGGATCGACATCGGATAATCCCCCGGCGTGATATAGCCCGCGCCCGCCCGCTCCAGCACCATGCCCCGCACCGGATTGCCGGTATGAACCCCCTGCACACCCTCGGGCAAAGCCGTGGGCCAGGTGCCGCAGGCAATCACATCCACACGCGACGCGAACTTTTCGTTCACCCGCCCCAGAACCCCGTTCTGCTCATGGATCATGCGTGGCAGCTTCATCAGCCAGGCCGCGCCCATCGCCGGAATGCTGGGATAGCCGCCAAAGCCGACAACGACCTCTGGTCGGTCCTTGCGGAACTTGAACACCGTCGACAGGACGCCGCCCAGAATACGAAACGGCACCGCCAGCTTCGCCACGAGGCCGCCTCGGGCAAAGGTCGCGCTCGACACTTCGTCAATCTCAACCGTATGCGGAAAACCACCCGTATAGCGTGCGCCGCGCGCATCCGTGGTCAGCCTGACCCGCCAGCCTTTGCGCAGCATCACCTCGGCCAGCGCCTGCGCCGGGAACATATGTCCGCCGGTTCCGCCTGCTGCAATCACCAGCAATGGCTTGGGTCTCATTTTCGCTGTCCCCGAAGAATCTCACCAATTTCGCCCTGTGGGCGGGTGCGGGTAAACGCCAAAAGCATGCCAACTGCAATACCCCCGGCAATGAGCGACGAGCCGCCATAGCTCACAAACGGCAAGGTCATGCCCTTCGAGGGCAACAGCCGCACCGCCACCCCCATGTTGATCATCGCCTGCACGCCGAACATCGCCGCCAACCCGGTGCCCGCCAGACGAATGAACGGGTTCCGCTCGCGCATCAACCGGAAGAAACTGCGCACCACCACGACGGAGTAAAGCGCGATCACCAGAAGCACCAGGATCAGCCCATATTCCTCAGCCGCCACCGCAATGATGAAGTCCGTATGGGCATCGGGCAGCGACCATTTCACCTGCCCCTCGCCCACACCAACGCCGTAGAGCCCGCCCTCGCGGATCGCATTGGTGGCATAGCCAATCTGCGTCGTCGGATCGACCGAGCGATCCAGAAACCCGTCAATCCGGCGGGCAAAATGCTCTGAGTTCAGATAGGCAAACCGCGCCGCCGGATAGATCGAAATGATGATCGCCCCGATCAACGTCATCGGTGCGCCCGAGACAAAATACATCACGCTCCAGCCAAACAGGATCAGGCTCGCCTGACCAAAGTCGGGCTGCAGGGCCAGCATCAACACGATGGTGATCATCAGCAAAAACGACCACATCCGACCCGGCGGGCCGTTGATCTCTTCATTGGCCGCCATCAACCAGGCCGCCACGATCACAAAGGCCGGCTTGAGAAACTCCGAGGGCTGCAGGCTGGCAAACCCAAGACTGTACCAGCGCATCGCACCCTTGCCAAAATCCGTGCCGAAAAACGGCAACCCGGCCATGGCAATGAACGCCGCAACAAAGCCCAAGGTCGCCAGACGCCGCACCATAACGGGGCTCATCATCGAGGTGATCAGCATAGCAACCAGCGCCGCGCCGCCAAAGATCACCTGCTTTTCAACATAGTGGAAAGGCGGAAAGCCGTTTTTCTCGGCCAGCGGCGGTGACGCCGCCATGCCCAGCAACAACCCGATCCCGAACAACGCCAGAACCGCCACCATGGACCACTTGTCCAAAGTGCGCCACCACTTGGGAAGAACCGGCTCGCCACCCTGCACAGGAAGCGCGCCATAAACCATCTCTGTCATCGGATACCCGCCGATCTGCCTCTCGAAACGCCCGTTTTCCGGGTCTGGGTCAAACTCTAACACGCCGCAGGCACGTTGCATAGAGTCCCCGCGCCACCGGCAGAAAACCGCGCCCCGGCTTCTTTTGGCCGGAAATATCCCGGGGTGAATGGGTCGCAGGCCCAGAGGGGCTGGCCCCTCACAGGTCGGACAATCTTGTCCGACCTACCTTGACCCGCCCCACAACATCAGGCACCCCGCCATCCATGCGTTATGACACGATCATCCTCGGGGCCGGGGCCGCCGGCATGATGTGCGCCGCTTTTTCCGGCGGGCGCACGCTTGTCCTTGACCACGCCAGGGCCCCGGGCGAGAAAATCCGCATCTCCGGCGGCGGGCGCTGCAATTTTACCAACATCTACGCAGGCCCCGAAAACTTCCTCTCGCAAAACCCGCATTTCTGCAAATCCGCGCTCTCCCGCTACACGCAATGGGATTTCATCGACCTCGTCACCCGCCACGGCATCGCCTATCACGAGAAAACCCTCGGCCAGCTGTTCTGCGACACCTCGGCCAAAGAGATCATCGCCATGCTGCGCGCCGAGATGCAGCGCGCGCGCGCTGAACTGCGCCTGCACACTTCTGTTGTCTCCGTCTCTCACGATGGCCACAGCTTCACTGTTGAAACCGAGGCCCAGGGCAACCGCCAGTCCCTCACCTGCGCAAACCTCGTGCTGGCCACCGGCGGCAAGTCGATCCCCAAGATGGGCGCCACGGGTCTGGCCTATGACATCGCCCGCCAGTTCGGCCTGACCCTGACCGACACCCGCCCCGCGCTGGTGCCCTTCACCTTCTCCGACACGCCCTTCAAGCCGCTCTCGGGCACCGCCCTGCCGGTGCGCGCCAGCGCTGGCGGCACAGGCTTTGACGAAGCGATGCTCTTCACCCACCGCGGCCTCTCCGGCCCCGCGATGCTGCAGATATCCTCTTACTGGCGCGAGGGCGCGGACATCCACCTGAACCTTTTGCCCGACAGCGACCCGTTTGAGACACTCAAAGGCAAACGTCAGACCGATGGCCGCCGCAACCTCTCGACCGTGCTCGGGCACCTGCTGCCAGCCAAGCTCGCCGATTTCCTTGCCACCGAATGGCGCCTCACCGGCAATCTCGCGGATCAATCCGACGCCGCCCTGCGCACGCTTTCGGACCGCCTGCAAAACTGGACCCTGCGCCCCACCGCCACCGAAGGCTATCGCACCGCCGAGGTCACCCTGGGCGGCATCGACACCGATGGACTCTCCTCGCGCACGATGGAGGCCAAGACCCTGCCCGGCCTCTACGTCATCGGCGAGGCGGTCGATGTCACCGGCTGGCTTGGCGGCTTCAACTTCCAGTGGGCCTGGTCCTCGGGCTGGGCCGCAGGCAGCGCAATTGCTCAGAAACAGGCCACGCGCTGACCCTGCACGCCACCACCTTGACCCGCCAGAATTTCACGGAAAGCTTGCCCTGACATCCCAACCGTCAGGACCGCGCGCATGACCCAAATCACACCGGACCACATCGAGGCCGGCTCTGGCCCCACAGTCATCCTCGTGCACTCAACCGGGGCCGGCGCCCGGCAATGGCGGGTTAAACCTCCAGAACCAGCGGGCAGTGATCCGACACTTCCGGATGCTGCACCACCTGAAACCCCTTCACGGCTTGGGCGCGATCAATCAGCATGTAATCGGCGAACCGCCCGGGCTTGGAATAATGCGCGCTGCGCGTTGTTGTGAACCCACGTGACGTGACCAGTTCGACAAACCCCGCCTGACCCAGAATGCCCAGTGTCTCGCTCTCTGGTTCGACGTTGAAGTCGCCACAGATCACCCGCAGATCACCGACCTCTGACACCTGCTCAGACAGCGCCAGCAAGGCGCTTGCCTGTGCTGCCCGCTCGGGCGTATCCAACTTGCCCCTGAGATCACGCAGCCCGTGCATATGGGTGATACTGACAGCGCGATCCGCCCCATGGTCATAGATCCGCACCGCATGGGCACTGCGCGACCGCGGATGATCCCCATAGCCATGCGCGCCATAGCCCTTATGCACAAATCCCTGCACCTGACCGATAATCGGCGCATCCCTTTGCACAAATGTCGCAAGCCCCCATTGCGACGGCACCTGCACTTCACCGTCCCACAAAACGCCCTGCGCCGCCGGACAGAACACCGCCACGTGATCCGGCAAGGCCTCGCACATGTCGCGAAAAAAGTTCGCCCGCTGTGGCAAGACATGATCGCCATCGCGATAGGTCAGCCAATCCTTGTCACTGGCCGGACTGTGCACCACCTCTTGCAGGCATAAGACATCCGGTTGCGCCTCGGCCAGATAGGGCAGCAACACATCGTGCAACTTGCCGCCCCAGCCATTCAGACACATGATCCGCATGAAGGCTCCTCCGCCAGTTTCCAACACAAACCCTGGCTGCCTTTTGTCTGTCATGCAAGCAACCTGAGCGACCACACGCGTATCTGCTCACGCTTCGAACATTCGCCTCGAAGATGTTTCTCAGAACCCGGATAGTGGCAGGTCTAACCCTATGAATTCCCGCACAACCTCCCTAGGTTGGAGGGACCGAACACGTCCCGCGCCCCAAACAGGGAAACAGGCCATGACCGACCTAGCAACAGGCATACCCCTCGACGCCCTTCTGGCGCTGGCCATCCTTGTGTCGATGTTCGCCCTGTTCGTGACCGAGCGCTGGCCGCCCGAGGTCATCGCGCTTGGCGCCGTGGCGGCCATGCTGCTGACCGGTATCCTGCCCTATGACGACGCCCTGCTGGCCCTGTCCAACCCTGCGCCATGGACCATCGCCGCGATGTTCATCATGGCCGGGGCCCTGGTCAGAACCGGCGCGCTGGAACCCATCGCCCGGCTGGCCGAGACCCGGGCCGAGACCAATCCGGTACTCGCCATTGCCGCCCTTGTGGGCGTGGCCATCATCGCGTCGGCCTTTGTCAACAACACCCCCGTTGTGCTGATCATGATCCCGATCTTCGTGCGGCTGGCGCGGAAACTGGGGCTGTCCGCCAGCAAATTCCTGATCCCGCTGTCTTATGCCTCGATCCTTGGCGGCACGCTGACGCTGCTCGGCACCTCGACCAACCTGATCGTCTCGGGCGTCGCCCAGACCCACGGCATGAAACCCTTTTCGATCTTCGAGGTCACGCCGCTTGCCATCATCCTGGTGATCTGGGGCGTTCTGTACCTGCGCCTCTTTGCGCCGCGCCTCTTGCCGGACCGCACCAGCATGGCGACACTTCTGTCAGGCCAGACCAGCAAAAAGTTCTTTGCCGAGGTCGCCATCCCCGATGACAGCGCCCTGATCGGGTCCGAAGTGCTCAAGATCGACGCCTTCCGCCGCGACGGGCTGCGGGTGATCGACGTGCTGCGCGGAGATGCCTCGCTGCGCAAGGACCTCGCCTCGGTCACGCTCCAGCCCGGCGACCGCGTGGTGCTGCGCACCCAGATGGAGGAACTCCTCGGCCTGCAGGACGACCGCAATATCCGCATGGTCGACAACCTCGGCTCGCGCCGGACCACCACGGTGGAAATGCTGATCTCTCCCGGCGCCACGGTGGTCGGCAAGACGCTTGGCGCGCTCCGGCTGCGACGGCGCTATGGCATCTATGTGCTCGCCGTGCACCGCCGCGACCGCCATCTCGAGGCGCAATTCGACAGCATGACGTTGCGGGTCGGCGACACGCTCCTGCTCGAAGGCGCCCCCCAAGACCTCGCCCGCCTGGCCGCAGACGCCGGGGCGGTCAACGTCAACGAACCCACCGCCCGCGCCTATCGCCGCCGTCAGGGTCCCATCGCCATTGCGGCCCTTGGCGGCATCGTGGTGCTGGCGGCCCTCGGCGTCGCGCCGATCCTCTTCCTCGCCATCCTCGCCGTGGCGCTGGTGCTTTTTACCCGCTGCATCGACGCCGAAGAGGCCGTGTCCTTTGTCGATGGCCGGCTGCTCTTGCTGATCTTTTCCATGCTCGCCGTGGGCGTGGGGCTGGAAAGCTCGGGCGCCGTCGCCCTGATCGTCAGCTTTGTCGGCCCCTACCTTACGGTCATGCCGCCCTTTCTGGTGGTCTGGTCGCTCTATCTTTTGACCTCGCTCCTGACCGAACTGGTGTCCAACAACGCTGTCGCCGTGGTGCTGACTCCGCTGGCCATCAGCCTGGGACTGTCGCTGGGCATCGACCCGCGCCCGCTGGTCATTGCCGTGATGATCGCCGCCTCGGCCAGCTTTGCCACACCGATCGGCTACCAGACCAACATGATGGTCTACGGCCCCGGCGGTTACCGCTTTTCGGACTTCCTGCGGGTCGGCATTCCGCTGAACCTCAGCGTCGGCCTGCTGGCCTCGGCCCTGATCCCGCTGTTCTGGCCGCTTCAGGCCACGCACTGACACCCCCAGCCAGGAAAATCTTCTAGAAGATTTTCCCCCCGCCACATTTTTCTAGAAAAATGTGCGCATCCCCGCGACACTACCCGTGCATCGCCACAGGAGGCCCCGATGAGCAAACCCGTCTGCGCAATCTTTGGCGTCGGCCCCGGAAACGGCATGGCCTTTGCCCGCAAGTTCACCGCAGCAGGCTATGCCACCGCCCTCTGTGCCCGCAGCACAGACGCCATGGCCGGGGCCGCCGCCGACCTGGACGACGCACGGGGGTTCACCTGTGACGTTTCAGACACCGCATCCGTCACCGCAACCATCACTGCCATCACCGACCAGATGGGCCCCATCGACACGCTGATCTTCAACGCAGGCAACGCCCGCTGGGGCTCGGTCGATGATCTTGCGCCCGAGGACCTCGACATCGGCTTTGATGTCAACGCCAAGGGGCTGATGCGCTGCGCCCAGGCTGCCCTGCCGTCATGGCGCGCCGCAGGGTCCGGCACCCTCCTCGTGGTTGGCGCAGGCGCCGCCCTGCGCGGCCGCCCCGGCACGCTGGCCTTTGCCGCCTCCAAGGCCGCGCAGCGCTCTGTCGCGCAGTCGCTTGCCCGCCAGCTTGGCCCCGAAGGCATCCACGTCGCCTATCTGATCCTCGACGGGGTGATCGACCTTGAACGCACCAGGGCGCGCATGCCCGACGCGCCGGACACCTTCTATCTCACCGCCGACGGGGTCGCCGACGCCGCACTGGCCCTGGCGCGGCAAGACCGCCAGGCCTGGACCTTTGAACTGGACCTCAGGCCATTCGGGGAAAGCTGGTAGGCCCACCCACATATCTGCAGGAGGACACACCTTGACCGACACCCTGACCGGAGGCTGCAAATGCGGCGCGACCACCTATTCCGGATCACTTGCGCAGGGTCCGATGTTCCGCTGCCATTGCCGCGATTGCCAGCAGCTGACCGGCACCGGCCACTCGGAAATGGTCCCGCTCGAGGCCGCGACCTTCACGATCACCGGATTGCGCCGCGAGTACCAGATGACCGACGGCTCCGGCCAACCAACCTGGAGCAGCTTCTGCAGCCAGTGCGGCTCCCCCCTCACCCGCAAGAGCCAGCGCATGCAGCACATGGTCTATGTGCACGCCGCGTCTCTGGATGACCCGACCCTCTATGTCCCTGCCAGGACGATTTATCGGGACTCGGCACAGCCCTGGGACCTGCCAAAAGACAGCTAGCGCCAGCCAAGCCTCGCTGCTGTACACAGCCGACGGGTTCGCCGACACCGCGTCGGCCCTCGCGCGGCAGAACCACCGGGCCAGCATCTTTGAACTGAACCTCAGACCTTTTGGAGAATGCTGATTAAAACCGCACCCTGCACGATCACTCTGCCTTGCGACCATCAATGGTCATGTGATCTCTGACAAGCCGCGCAACCGCGCGCGCCCTGAGGTTTTGTTCCATTCGACAGCTCTGTGATCCGGTGTCCCGACACTGCGCCCGCCACGCAGCAAAGACGCCAGTGCCATTCACCTCTGTCATGCAATCGTCAAATCGCGTGCTGCAAAAAGAAACGGCTTCCGGCGCACCTTGGATCGGGATAAGAATCTCGCGTTTCTGACGCAGCGCTTCGGCCCGTGTCGCGCCAAGAATAGTGAACTGGCGCGGCAATTCTTGCATCCACCCCCTCGGGCCATGCTCGCACAGAGACTTGCTCCACGCGGCTGTCAGGCGCCGACAGGTCGACCACGACACCAAAGACTCGCCGTGGTGCTTGTAACGACCGATGACCACCGTGACGTCGCCCGCCTTTGCGGGCTGACCCTGATGCCCCGCTATGTCCAACAGGCGCCGTTTGTACTCGCGCGTCGGGAACTCGCGTTCGCTGCCCCACAAGAATGCCCGCGTTGAATACGGTGGAACCGAGTCGCTCTCCGCAACCGGTGCACTCATGCTTGAAAACGCCACCGCCGGAATCGAAAGATCGGTTTCATCAATTCGAAAATACAGATCTCGGGCCAAGAAAACCGGATCGGGTCTATCCCTGTCCCATGAGGCCGCTAAATATGCGACTGTTCCGCAACCCAGGAAAAGTGCAACCCAAACAGCCCGGACTCTCACCCCACCAGGGCCTCAACCCGCGCCACAAAATCTTCGCCGCGCTTTTCAAAGCTGTCGTATTGGTCGAAACTCGCCGCCGCCGGCGCCAAAAGCACCGTGTCGCCCTCTTCCGCCTCGGCCACGGCCTTGGCGACCGCCACATCCATCGACCCGCAAACCTCGGCCTCAACCCCTTTGAGCTGCATGGCAAAACCCGCCGCCTCGCGCCCGATGACATAGGCCTTCACGACCGCGCCCGCCGCCTGCGACAAATCCCCCAGACCGCCTTCTTTCTCCAGCCCGCCACAGATCCACCGGATGCGTTTGAACGCCGCAAGCGCCTTTTTTGCCGCATCCACGTTGGTCGCCTTGGAGTCGTTCACATAACGCACGCCCCCCGCCTCGGCCACGATCTGAGACCGATGGGGCAGCCCGCCAAAACTCTGGAACCCCTCTTCGATCACCCGCGGCGCCAGCCCCAGCGTCCGGCACACCGCATAAGCCGCACAGGCGTTCTGGTGGTTGTGCTGCCCCGGCAACCCCTTGATGGTGCGCAGGTCAATCGACCCCGCCTGCCGCCCCTTGCGGTACTCCGCCAGGAATCCCTTCTTGGCAAACACAGTCCACCCCGGCCCGGTCAGCTTGCCCTCGACCGACACCCGGATCACCCGGTCATCCGCCGCCGCCATCGACAACTGCCCGGCCAGAAACGCGCCCTCGGCCTCGTCCACGCCCACAATCGCCCGATCCGGTCCGCCTTCGGAAAACAACCTCCGCTTGGCCGCGAAATACCCGCCCATGCCGCCGTGGCGGTCCAGGTGGTCGGGCGAGAGATTGGTGAACACCGCCACATCCGGCGTCAGGTTGCGCGCCAGCTCGGTCTGATAACTCGACAACTCCAGCACCACCACGTCGCCATCCACCGCAGGCTCAATATCCAGCACTCCGCGCCCGATGTTCCCCGCCAGCTGGGTGGGGCGGTTGGCATGCTCCAACACATGATGGATCAGGGCCGAGGTCGTCGACTTGCCGTTTGATCCCGTCACCGCCACCACCTTGGGCATGACCTCAAACTGGTGCCACTCCGAGGTCGCAAAAGAGCGGAAAAACAACCCGATGTCATTGTCCACCGGCACGCCCGCCGCCAGCGCCGCCGCCACAACCGGGTTCGGCTCCGGGTAAAGATGCGGGATGCCCGGGCTGACGATCAGCGCCGCCACATCCTCAAACGCCCCCTGCTTCATCAGATCGGCGCAGACAAACCCCTCGCCCTCGGCCACCTCCCGCGCACCCGGATTGTCATCCCAACAGACCGCCTCGGCCCCGCCCTCGCGCAACGCCCGCGCCGCCGCGAGGCCCGAGCGCCCAAGGCCCAGCACCGCCACTTTCTGTTCGTCAAACCCAACAACCGGGATCATGTCTCTGCCCTCAAATCATGTCGAGATATGGGTAACGGATTGGGATGAGGTTGGGAAGGTCGAGAGGAGCGAACTCTGCGTTCTCCCCCATCGTCGCGCCCAATCCGATGGGGGGGGCGGAACGCGCCCGCCGTCTCGCCAAAGGCGCGCCTCTCAAAGTCGGCGCACCGCTGGTGAAACACAGGCGGCGACCTCTTCGATCAACCACAAGCCGTTTTGGTGAGGTGCATACGTCCACCGGCCTCGACACCGGCCTGCGCTTCCCCGGGCAGGTCCATCACTGGGAGAGCGAGCTGCATCAGAACTGGATGCGGGATTATGACCCCACCACCGGGCAGTATATTCAGGGTGATCCGTTGGGGCTGGTCGATGGGGCGTCAGTGTATGGGTATGTGACTCAAAGCCCTCTTAGGTTCATCGACCCGAAGGGAGAGTTTGGTGTCATCGGTGCAGCGATTGGAGCTATCAGCAACTTCGCGATACAAACTGCGGTAAACTTGTACATGTATGACGTTGATTTAGAGAAATCGCTGAAATGTGTGAATTTCAGCGATGTTATTCTTAGCGGTGCTTTTGGTGCGGTAGGTGCATCTCCGGTTAGCGTGTACAAGGCTACAAGAAAAGCGAAGCGGGCCTCTGGTGTTGTAGCCATTACGACATATACGAAGAAAATTCTGGCGCCAGTTCCCCTCCGGATCGAGGATGATTGCTATTGCAAATCAGACAAGAGGTCCCCTCTATCTGATCTGATAAGTGCAATGTAACTCTAACAAGGAGCTGGTAATGATAACCTTGATACTTGGTTTACTTTCAATTCTGTCGGTTGGGATTTTCTGGCTGCAGTCTGAAAACAACCGAGCCTTAAGGTATCTGCCGTTTGCTTTTTGGCTCGCTTCGGTCCCAGCATTTAGGCTTGAGTACGGCCACTGGGATTGGAGGGTGCACATTCTCGGATTTGGATTTGTTTGGGGACTTATGGCCTTGGTGAGTTTGGAGGTTAAGAGCTCCAAACAGCCTAAATCAAAATAAGGTGATAGTTCAGCTTCAACCGTGCTTATTAAGAGGCATGGCAAACGTTCCATGGGGAACACCTCTATGACGAGGAAGGCCAGGAGGTGGTGCACGACCTGAGCGGCAACCGGATTGCTGAGGATGATGGCAGCACCGGCGCGCTGTTGACCGAGAATGTCTGACTGGGACTGGAGCCTGTGGCGGCGGTTTCGGGTGGCATCATGTACTTCATCCGCACCGACCACATCGGCAAGCCTGTGCTGGCGACCGATGCCTTGGGCGTTGTGGCCTCAACGATCAGCCACAAGCCGTTTGGCGAGATGCATACATCCACCGGCCTCGACACCGGCCTGCGTTTCCCCGGACAGGTCTATCACTGGGAGAGCGAGTTGCATCAAAACTGGATGCGGGATTATGATCCGACCACGGGGCGGTATATTCAAGGGGATCCGTTGGGACTCGTCGATGGGGCATCAGTGTATGCCTATGCGCTGCAATCGCCGGGGAGGTATGTGGATCCGAGGGGCGAGTCAGTAAAGGATGCAGCGAAGCTTCTTTGTGCGATGGACCCAAAATGTTGGTTCTTGATGCGACCTCCACCGCAACAGTGCGAAGGCACGAGTATCTATGATCCGATTTTGCCGCCGGTAACAGAGTTCAAGGGCGTCGAAGAAGGTGGAGGCGGCAAGAGTACAAAATGTAATCTTGTCAATTCCCATACTGCAATTGATCATGGAGGGACTGATAAGTTACGCACCGCATGCTTTTATCAATGTGAAAATGGACGTAGTATAGCCACCGATCATGAAGGCTACCATCTGTGCGAGACGCCGATTTGGGTGACACTCTGATGCATTCATTTGACAAAAAGTACTACGAGGAAACACACGCCGATGTTTCGGAGATTTGCTTGTCGGAAGGTGTTGCGAGAATGCTGGAGGACTTCCATCAGGAGGTCCTTCATCCGGATCAAAACCCGAAACAAAAGTTGGTTTCTGTTTCATTGCCTAAACGAATTCGTGAAATTGATGAATTTGGAGACACAATTAGGGTGCTACCCAACCAATTGCTTGTTGGATTGATTAATAAAGAGCCCTTTTTAAAAACAATTTTTATAGGCCAAATTGAAATCGCCTTTCAACTACCCAAGCCCCCAGAAGGCGCCAACTATTACATATTTGTGAACAAAGAAGATCAGCTCGATTTTGAGCTGCGCCGATGAATTAGTGAACTGCAATTCATCATCTTTTGAAGTGATCCCAGACACCTGAACATTAGGTATTGCTTACCGTGCAATACTTGAAAGATGTGACGACGCGTTAGTTTCCGCTAGATTGAGCTTAAACGGTTGCTTTTCGACCTTTGCATTGCCGAGTATATCTGGCTGGGGCTGGAGCCAGTGGCGGCAGTCTCGGGTGGCAATGTGTACTTCATCCGCACCGACCACATCGGCAAGCCTGTACTTGCGACCGACAGCCTCGGCGTCGTGGCCTCAACGCTCAGCCACAAGCCGTTTGGCGCGGTGCACACCTCCACCGGCCTCGACACCGGCCTGCGCTTCCCCGGACAGGTCTATCACTGTGAGAGCGAGCTGCATCAGAACTGGATGCGGGAGTATGATCCGACGACAGGGCGGTACATCCAGGGAGACCCCCTCGGACTCGTTGATGGCGCGAGTGTGTATGCCTATGCCCTGCAGTCGCCGGGGAGGTTCATTGATCCAAGGGGGGAACAGAGTGTCGTTTTCGATGGTTCGTCTGTGAATACCTTCGACTCCAGCGGCAGGCAAATCTCAAGTATTCCAGCAGTTTCAGGTCGCCCCGAGTCATGTCAGTGTTCAGATGATATGTACAAGTCGAACTTTGGCCCAACACCCGAAGGATCATACTCGGTAGATCCAAATGCCATAAATCGATGGAATGTTTTCAAAGCTGTGACGGGATGGGGATCGAGAGAGGCTTGGGGGAAGCAAAGAACTATCCTTGTTCCCGACGGTCACACTGCAGGTGGCCGGACCCAAATGTACATTCATGGCGGCGAATATCCGTAAGCGGTGCGCCGCCCCCACACTTACGACATGACGCCTGATCTGCGATTCAGGGGCTTCTTTGGTTTGAGGGGAGTTTCTGTATGGGAGCTACAAGCGAGTTTCTGGCAAATGCGCCG
>NZ_RYZK01000016.1 GCF_003990645.1 Shimia sediminis | reverse complement strand
ACCTCGATATCCAGCATCGAGTCGCGTTGGGCCTGGGCGAAATTGCGCACCTGTTCCTGGGCGAACTTGATGTCGGCCAGTTCGCGGTCGGTCAGCTGTCCGATCAGCTCATCAATCTGGTCCTGTGACAGGCGGAAACTGGCGGGGCTGTAGTTGTCGAACTTCTCGCTGAGCTCGCGCACCGCCGCATCCCCACGGGTTTCGATGTCTTTCAGGGTCGCTTCAACAACGGCGCGGGTCTTGGCGTCGTCTTCGGCGCGATCTGCTTCGGGTTTGCCACGTTTGAGATGTTCGATGGTCATGTTCCTGATCCTTGATTGTCGGGGCGGGGAGGCGTTTTCTCGCCGCGGTCAAAGGCTTCCCAGCCTTCTCCATTGAAGATGTCGACGCCCAGTTGCGCGGCGACATGGGCGAAATCGACATTCACCCAATTGTCGACGATCTTGCCGTCGACGACTTTCCAGAAGTCCATGTAGCGGATTTCAATGCGTTTGCCGGTGGGCGCGATGCCGAGGAATTCTCCGGAGTGGGTGGCCTCTTGGCGGCCAAAGGCAGCGGCCCATTCGCCCATGTAGAGGCGGGCCTCATCAATGCAGGTTTTGTCGGAGAAGGCCGCCTGAAACGGGCGTTGCCAGTTTTCCTGAAACTCTTGCAGGCCGGTTTTTGTGCCGCAGCCCTGATTGCCCATCCAGCGGAAACCGGCGCTGAAAAACTCGCCGATGTCGTCGATGCGGTGGTCGTTCAGACCGTCGACCATGGTTTCGATCACCCGGCGGGTGTCGTCGGTTTTGCTCATGTCCGTGTCGCGGGTCAGCACGGCCTGTTCGGGGCGGGAACCTTTCATCAGAATGTCCTTTCAGATTGCCAAGGGAAGTTTGCAGTGGTGGGAGGAGAAACCACGGTCAGCAAAAAATCCCTTGGCATGCGGTTGAGAGCGGGATGGCGCGATTGGGCAGAGGTGCGGGCGGAGCGGCTCATGCAGCGTCCTCCGCGATCTCGGCAAAGACGTCATAGCCCAGTTGCAAAAGCACGTGCGGGATGTCGAGCATGCACCAGTTTTCAACGATCTTGCCGTTTTCGCAGCGCCACCAGTCACAGTCCCGCATGAACACGCGCTTGCCGGTGGGCGCGAGGCCGAGGAAGGGTTTGACATGTACGCCGGTGATCATCCGCCAGCCGTGCAGAAAAGCGTAGTCGCCGTCGCCGGCTTTGCAGTCAGCTTTGACATCGGGGATGCCGGCCTCTTTGCCATCCCCCCAGCCGTCAAAAGTTGTCTCGAACGGGCGCTGAAAGTCGGCAAAGGCGTCGACCGTGTGATAAGAGCCCAGTCCGCCGGGGCCGTACCAGACCATGCGGTCATCCCAATAGGGGCGCCAGGCGTTATCCTCAGTGGCAAGTTGTTTCAGCATGCCCTCAACAAGATCCGCCGAGGCACGTGATTGGACAGGGTCCGAGGCTCCGACAATAATCCCGTCATGGGTGGCCGGTCCGGGAACCACGCCCTCATATCCCTGACTTGGGGCCAGTGGCCACAGCCCAAGGGCAATGATCAGTTCCGCGAACCCAAGGTAGACATGGCTTTCGACAATCTTGCCATTCTCCATGCGGTGGAACTCGCCAAACCGCAGGTAGGCCAGCTTGCCGCTGGCGGGGATGCCAAAGAGGGGGTGGGCGAAGTGGCCATGGAAATAGCCCGTGGAGGTGACCCATTCGGTGCCGAGGTATTCCCCGCCGATCATCACATAGTTCTGCCGCACCAGCCCTTTGAAAGCTTGGGCAATTGGCGTGATGATGTCAGTGACATAACCGGTGCCCGGCTGTGCCTCGTTAATGGGATGGCTGGCGTTGATCGCCGCGTTTGGGTCAAAGAGATCGGACGCTGCTGCGGTGACAGCGTCCAGCGATCCGGTGGTGAAACTGTCGAGAAACTTGGCGTAGCGTTGCTTGTTGTTGACAGAGATATCAGTTGCGATGCCCATAGGGGGTCTGTTCGCGCGCGTATTCATCTAACTTCCCTTCAAGGTGAATTCCGGTTTGCGTCTGAGGTGCAGGCACAGGGACCTGCACGCATCAGAGCAAACGGAATTCGTCCTGGCCGACGCGCCCGGCAAGCGGCAAGGCTGAGGCTGCCTGCCTTGCCATGGGCACAATCGGATTGAAGTTTCGCGCGATCCAACGGGTTACCCTTTCACGGCACCGGCGGTCAGGCCACCGACGATCTGGCGTTGGAAGAACATCACGAGGATGAACAGGGGGGCCGTGGCAGAGACCACGGCGGCAACGGCAAACATCACGTTGCCTTCGGTCTGGGTTGTGCCCATGAAGGCGTTTACGGCGGGCACCATGGTGCGGTTGCTTTCCGACAGCAGCGTCGCCCCGACCACAAAGTCGTTATAGGCCAGAAGGAATGAGAACAGCCCTGTGGTGATGACGCCGGGCCACATCACGGGGATGATCACGCGGCGAAAGGCCTGAAATTGGTTGCAGCCGTCGACCTTGGCGCTTTCGTCCAGTTCAGAGGGGATGTTCTTGAAGAACGAGTGCAGCATCCACAGCGTAAAGGGTTGGTTGATGGCGACCAGAACAATGATGGTGGTCGGCAGGATGCCCCAAAGGTTCCATTCAAAGAACGGCAGGAGATACCCGGCCACCAGCGTGATCGGCGGCATGGCGCGAAAGATCAGGGCGGTGATCAGCAGCCAGAACGTATAGTTGTAGGTCGAGCGCGACAGCGCATAGCCGCCCAGCGTGCCGATGGTCAGTGAGATCGTCACAACAAACAGGCAGACGATGCCGGTGTTCAGAACGTTGCGCCAGAACTCTTCCTTGATCCAGGCGCCTTCGTATCCGGTGGTGGTAAAGGGCGAGCCATAAACAGCCTGGGTTCGCTCGCCGGTGATGGCGTTGGTCCAGTCCGCGATCGAGAAGAAATCCAGCTCGACCTTGAAAGACCCCCAGAGCGTCCAGAAGAACGGAAACGCGGCAAGGATGAACCACAGGAGGACAAAGCCGGAGGACGTAATCCGCAGGCTTGTTGGCATTCTTTGTGCGCGGCTGGCCATATCAACGAGCTCCTTTAAAGTCGCGCCAGGTGCGGACAAGCACCGGCGACAAGAGAATGGCGACCCCGATAATCGTGATCACGGAAGTGGCAGAGGCTGAGGACAGCTGACGGGTTTCGCCGCCAAGGTCGTTGAAGATGAACGAACTCAGCGAATGGGCGTGCGCCTGTGCGTTGAAGCCGATGATCGGTTCAAACACCTTGAAATTGTCCATCAGCTGGATCAGCGCGACAAAAGTCACCAGCGGCATCAGGTGTGGCACGACCACGAATTTGACCTGTTGCCAGCGGGTTGCGCCATCAATCTGTGCGGCTTCGAGCTGATCCGAGGGCAGGGTCTGCAAGCCCGCATAGAACACCACAAAGGCAAAGGGTGCTGCGTGCCAGACGCCGTAGACCAGCAGGGCGATCCACATCAGCCCGGTCGAGGCCTTGAGGCTGAAGTCCGGGTCTCCGGCCATGGCGATAAGGGCCGAGCCGATGATGCCACGGCTGTCGGCCATCCAGAACAGGATCAGTGAGCCGATAATTGGGGGAACGATCATCGGCAAAAGCGAGAAGAAGATCATCAGCCCCTTGAGGTGGCGATGCAGTGAGTTGACGGCCAGTGCGATGACCAGACCCAGGACAATGGTCAGCGGGGTCACGACCGCAACGAAGGTCAGTGTAAAGGCCATGGCGCGATAGAACGGCAGGTTGCCCAATTCCTTGAACATGTCACCCCAGCTGTCGCTCGACGCCCAGATCTCGCCGAATTCGGTCACGGCGAGGTGGCCGCGGTCAAAGTAGATGTCGAGGCCGACAAAGCGACCCAGGGGCTTTTCCGCGCGCAGGGCGGCGGTGGCGTCCTGGTCGATTGTGGTTTCGGTCGTACAGCCCACCAGCGGTGTGCAGCTCTCGACTTCGATCAGAACAGCAGGGTGGGGGGCAAAGATGGATTGGGTCACCACCGAGACGATGGGCAACGCGATGAACAAGAGCATCGCAAGTCCTGTGGGCAGGAAGAACCAGAGGAATGTCTTATGGCGCATAGCGAAATCCCGGCGTGAGGTGGTTTGTGCGGACGGCTGAGATCACCGTCCGCACGTGAGGCTGGTTACTGCAGGAAGCCTTTTTCGATGGCGGCAGCACGATAGGCGGCTTCGACATCGGCCAGCGCCTGTTCCGCGCTTTCCTTGCCTTGCATGAAGTCAGCCAGCTCGTTGCCGAGCGCGCTGTGCATCAGGCCCATGTAGGGCAGCATCGGATAGGGCGGTGTGCCCATTTGAGCCGCGGCAAACACGCCCTGGGCCGCTTCGGTGGGCTGGTAGCCTTCGATCAGCCAAACCGCGAGCGGGCTGGTTTCGTCATTCAGCATGGCAGGGCTGATGCCGTGCTTCATGGCGATAAAGGTGGCTTCGGCCTCTTCGTCGGAAATGTTCTTGCCGACTGCCCAGCCGTCCCACCACAGGGTCGACGCCGGGATCGAGCCGCCGCCAACGGTCAGGGGGGCTGCGATGGCATGGCCTGCGGCCACTTCTTCCAGAACGCCTTCGGTGGTGGTCTGCTGCGACGCGCGCGAGCCCCACATGTTCAGGATCGCAACGTTGCCCGCGCGATATTCGGCGTTGGTGGCGTTGGAGTCATGGGTCAGGAAGTCGGGATTCATGTATTCCGACAGGGCCTTCATCATGTTGAGCGCGTTCACACCGGCTTCGGTGTTGATGTTGGGTTCAGCTGAGCCCGGCTTGAAGTGGGTGCCGCCGTAGCCAAGGAACATGTTGTTGAATTCCTGGGCCAGGTTCCAGCCGGCCTTGTAGGCGCCGCCAACCGGGTTCTGCATGATGCCTTGCGAGCGGATCGCCTCGGCCACATCCAGCATTTCTTCGTAGGTCGTGGGAACGGCAACACCGGCCTGTTCGAGCACGTCCTTGCGGTACATCAGGTGCTGCGCGTTGGCCATGAAGGCCACGGCCATGATGTCGTCGCCGATCTTGATCAGCTGGCTTTTTTGCAGGCCATCGCCGTGCTTGGCGACAAGGTCGTTCAGCGGGCGCACGACGTCTTCGTTCATCAGCGCCACGATCGACGAGTTGGCGATGATCGCGGTGGTGTATTCCGAGGGGTTGCCCGACAAGCCAGCCACGTTGATGGTCTGGTGCTCGGAGGTCAGGTTGGATTCAACCTCGGCCCCGGTGCATTCCTGTGCGGCGGCGCCAACGGCCTGAATGGCGGCAAATTCGTTGCCGACAATGCTGACCCGTGCCCCGATTTCACAGGCGTAGCCTGCGCTCGCGGCAAAGGCGGCCATGGAGCCGGCCAGTGCGATTTTCTTTAGAAACATTTCGTTCCTCCCTTAGAGAATGGGTGCATCTTCGAAGCCTGCACCCGGGTTTGACCCGCTTGAGCGGGTGTGATTTGGGGGTTAGCCCCCCAGTCGTGCCCCTGTTGATGCGTCAAACAGGTGGCAGTGATCTTTGTGGATATGGATTGAGACCTGATCGTCGATCTCGGCACGATAGGTCTTGTCAGCTTTGACCGAGACCAGTGCGCCAGCGATGCGGACTGACACCATGGTGCTGTCGCCCAGAAGCTCCTGAGTGTAGATCGGCGCGTTGATTTCACCGCCCGACTCGACCACGTTGGCGTCCTCGGCGCGGAAACCCAGGGTGATCGGCCCGTCCGGCGCATTCAAGCCAGAGACTTCAGTGTCTTTCGCGCGGAAGACACCGCCTTTGATTTCGCCATCAATCAGGTTCATCGCCGGGTTGCCGATGAAGCTGGCGACAAAGGTGTTGGCGGGTTCGTCGTAGATATCGGTGGGCGAGCCAACCTGCTGCACCACGCCCTGTTTCATGATGACCACGCGATCGGCGAGGGTCATCGCCTCGATCTGGTCGTGGGTTACGTAGATGGTGGTGACGGCCAGTTCGTGGCTGAGGTTTTTGATCTGCGCGCGGGTCGAAACGCGCAGCTTGGCGTCAAGGTTCGACAGCGGCTCGTCCATCAGAAACACATTGGGTTCACGTACGATGGCGCGGGCCAGCGCCACGCGCTGGCGCTGGCCACCGGAGAGTTCCGCGGGTTTGCGGTGCAGGAAGTCATCCAGTTCGACCATGGCGCTGGCGCGGCGTACCTTTTCGTCGTGGGTCTTGGGGTCGATGCCCCGCACTTTCAGGGGAAAGCGGATGTTCTCGTAGACGTTCATGTTGGGATAGAGCGCGTAAGACTGGAACACCATGGCCACATCGCGATCTTTCGGTTCCATGTCATTCACACGCTCGCCATCGATCAGGATGTCACCTTCGGTGGCGTCCTCAAGACCTGCGATCATGCGCATGGTGGTGGTCTTGCCGCAGCCCGACGGGCCAAGCAGAACCAGGAACTCTTTATCGGCGATGGTCAGGTCGAAATTATCGACCCCAACAAACGATCCCCAACGTTTCCCAACGTTGCGCAGTTGAATCTCGGCCATGTGTCCTCCCAGCGGAATCGGTATGCATACGTTTGCAAAAACCATATTTGAGGCTTGACCTTTCTGGCAAGACATTTTTGCATGCGTATGCAATATTGGGCTGGCTGCGGTGATTCAAAATCTGGTTTCCCCTGGGTAAGTCGCTGGAAAATGACGGAAAAACGATGAGTGATATGCAAAAAGAAAAATCACTGGTGCGCCGGTTTTATGCCGCTTTGGACGGTGCCGAGGTCGAGGGACTCCCCGCGGTCATGGCGGAATTCTGCGACTCGGGGCTGAATTGGAAGGGGTATCATCCGTTCAACGAAATCACCGGCCCTGAGGCCGTGGCCACACGGTTTTGGCAACCTTTGCGGCGCAGCCTGACCCGGATGCAGCGGCGTCTGGACGTGTTTATGGCGGGGCAGAACATGTACGACGATCCGGGTGGAGTCTGGGTTGTCTCGATGGGGCATCTGATGGGATTGTTCGACGCGCCGTGGCTGGGCATACGGCCGACGCGCAAGATGGCATTCCTGCGGTATTGTGCCTTTCACCGGGTTGAGGGTGACAAGATCACCGAGACCGCGATGTTCTTTGATATTCCGCATCTGATGATGCAGGCGGGGCTGCAGCCCTTTCCGCCTCAGACGGCGGCGCATCTGGTGCAGCCGGGGCCAAAAACCCATGACGGGCTGATGTTTGACGCGCAGCCTCCGCAAGAGGGGGAAAGGACGTTGGCGGCGATCAATGCCATGGTGTCCGATCTGGGGCAGTGGGCCCTGGGGCTGCCGTTGGAAGAAGAGCTGGCGCGTACGTGGCATGACGACATGATCTGGTGGGGGCCTGCCGGGATCGGGGCGACCTATACGATTGAACGCTACGCCAAGCAGCACTCGGGCCCGTTCCGCGCCGGGTTCACCAACCGCTCGGGGACGGGGCACATCTGCCGTATGGCCGAGGGGCATTTTGGCGGTTTCTTTGGCTGGCCGAATTTCCGGGCCACGCCGACGGGCGGGTTCATGGGCATGCCCGCGACCGACAAAGAGGGGGAGTTTCGGGTGATCGACATCTATCGCCGTGCAGGGGATAAGCTGGCCGAGAACTGGATCTTTATCGACCTGCTGCACTTTTGGAAGTGTCAGGGTGTGGATATTCTGGAGCGGACAACGGGGATCGAATGCCCATGAGGATCGACGCGCATCACCATCTGTGGGACCTGAACGCGGTGCATTATCCGTGGCTGATGGAGGCCGGGGCGGTGCGGTTCTTTGGCGATCCAACGCCGATCCAGCGCGATTTCCTGCTGGATGAGTTTCGCGGGTTGGCGACGGCCGAGGGGTTCGCCGGTTCGGTGCACATTCAGGTTGGGGCAGAGGACGGCTATGCCGAGGCCGCCTGGGTTCAGGCCGTGGCCGAGGCCCATCCGGACTGGCCCATGGCGCAGGTGGTGTTTTGTGACCTGACCTCGGACGATCTGGAGGCGCAGCTGGACCGGTTTCAGGCCTTGTCCACGGTGCGCGGGGTGCGCCAGATTATCGGGCGTGCGCCGGGGGAAGATGCCCGGACGGGCACCAATGCGTTGCTGGATGATCCGAGGTTCTTGCGAGGGTTGCGGATGGCGGGCGCGCGAGGGCTGTCCTTTGACCTGCAGCTTTTGCCGGAGCTGATGGAGAAAACCGCCTCGGTTGTGGCGCAGGCGCCGGATACAGCGGTGGCGCTGTGCCACGCAGGCTCACCGCATGATCGCAGTGCAGAGGGGCTGAAGGCATGGTCGGACAAGCTGGTCAGCATGTCCGACCTACAGAATGTCACGTGCAAGTTGTCGGGGTTGGGCATGTTCGACCACGGCTGGACCGCGGCGCGTATTGCCCCGATCGTCGAGACCTGTCTGGCGCAGTTCGGGGCAGAGCGGTGCATGTTCGGGTCGAATTTCCCGGTGGACAGCCTGTCGTCGGATTACGCGACTTTGGTGGCTGCTTATGAGGCGCTGGTGCCTGAAGCGAACAAGGCGAGCGTATTTGGCGCAACCGCTGCACGGTTCTATCAGATGGCCTGATGCGCGGTGCGTTGAGTCGGATTTGACTGCGCAGTCTCCGATCTCTTCAACAGCTTTCTTTATACATTAGAAACATGCAGCCAATCTGCATGTTTGTTCTGTTTGACTTATGCATTTTTGCGTCCCTATATGAATGCGCATTCATAAACGACTCACGTGGCCGCGCCTGATCTGGTGGCTGGCCCGAGAAAGGGCAGCGCGCCAATGGCGATGACACCAAGAGAGAACTTCAAAGCGGCGATGACCCGGAACAATCCGGAATGGGTGCCGCTGGACATGGGCAAGCACATCGGCTCGATCCACAAGACGCATTATGCAGAGCTAGCGCCGCATCTGAACGGCGTGGCGATGGAGAACGGCGGCGTGATCCTGGACCGGATGGCGCAGACCGTGGTGCCGGATGAGGCGCTGCTGGAGCATTTTAACGTCGATTTCCGCTGGCTGGTGCCGAATTGGGTGCAGGTCAGGGAACGTGACGACATGGCGGATGGCTATATCGACATGTGGGGCGTGCTTTATAAAGGGGCGGACGGCGACCACTATGCGGTGGACAGTCTGGCCAAGGCGCCTCTGGCGGATTGCGAGACAGCCGAGGATGTGCTGAACGCCGATTGCTGGCCGGATCCGGAAGACCCGGCGCAATTTGCCGGGCTGCGGGAGCGCGCCAAAGAGCTTTATGAGACCACGGGTTATGTGCTGGGGGCCGATGCGATCAAGGCGGGGCCGTTGATGTCGGCGCTGCAGATGCGCGGCTATCAGCAGTTTTTCATGGACCTTGTCATCAACCCCGAGCTGTCGGATGCGTTGATGGGCAAGATCACCGACACTCTGTGCCGCATGTGGACGCGGTTCATGGAGGAGGTGGGCGACTATGTGGATATTGCCTATGTCACGGACGATCTGGGCAGCCAGACCTCGTTGCTGATCTCGCCCAAGGTCTATCGCAAGCGGATCAAACCGTTTCACACGCAGTTGCATCAGCACATCAAGGAGGCGGGCAACTGCTATCTGATGATGCACACCGATGGCGCGGTTCTGCCGTTGATCGAAGACCTGATCGAGACGGGGGCGGATATTCTGAACCCGGTGCAGACCTCGACCTCGGGGATGGAGGATACCAGCGTCATCAAGGAAAAGTTCGGCGATCGGCTGGCCTTTCACGGCGCGATGGACGTGCAGCAGATGATGCCCGGCGCGACCCATGAGGAGCTGCGCTGGGAAGTGGCGCGGCGGATGAAGGATCTGGGGAGCGACGGTGGCTATATCATCGCACCCTGTCACAACATCGGCCATGACATCCCGGTGGAAAACACGCTGAAGTTCTTTGAGCTGGTGCGTGAAATGGGGCGCTATCCGTTGGATGTGAATGAGGCGCTGGAGCACAAAGCCTCGTATTTCGAACGGCTGGCGCGGGAGAGCGGGGAATGAGCCCGAATGCCCGGTTTCGCAAGGCGCTGACCCAGCGGGAACAGTTGGTGGGGTGTTTCATCAAGACGCCCCATCCGACGGTGATCGAGGTACTGGGAGATACCGATCTGGATTTCCTTGTGCTGGATGGTGAGCATTCGCCCTTTGACAAGGTGTCAATCAACCTGTGCCTGCTGGCGGCCAAGGCGGTGGGCATACCGGTTTTGATCCGCGTGCCGGATGACAATCCCGCCTTCATTCTGAACGTGCTGGATTGCGGGGCGGCGGGGGTCGTGGTGCCGCATGTGGTCAGCGTGGAACAGGCCGAGCGGTTGGCGCGGTCGATGCGCTATGTGCCCGGTGGGCGCGGAATTGCCGGGACCACGCGGGCCGGGGGGTATGGCGCGAAACCCCTGCCGCAGCATCGCGCGGAAGCAGATGCCGAGGTTTCGCTGATTTGCCAGATTGAGGACCGCGAAGGCGTCGAAAACGCCGACGCCATTGCCGCCGTGGATGGCGTTGATGCGCTGTTCGTGGGGCGGGCTGATCTGACGGTGTCCTATGGGCTGAGCGATTTCAACGACGCGGGCATTGCCGCCAAGGCTGCTGATGTTCTGGGCGCCAAGGGGGCCGCAACGGGCCTGTTCGTGGCCCCGTGCGAAGACATGGGACCATGGCGCGACAAGGGCGCGAGTTTCTACCTGAGCGGCTCTGACCATTCTTTTTTATTCGCGGGCGCCAAAGTGCTGGCCGCGCGCAAACCTGACTGAGGAGACAGCAAAATGTCCGATCTTCTGACCCCCGATTATGCCAAGAACATCCGCCTGATTGGGCATTCCGATCAGGGGGGCCGCGCCGACGGGATCCAGATCATGGTGTCCGGCGGCTATGCCTATGTCGGCCACGTGTTCAACAACGGCTTTTCCATCATCGACGTGCGGGACCCGAAGAACCCGCGCTTTGTGAAACACATGCCGCAACCCGAGGGCACATGGAGCCAGCATATCCAGACCCATGGCGATATCATGATCGTCAACAACATGTGCGACATGCTCAAGGTCGAAACCTCGGGCGCATTTGATCCGGGTGAGTATTACAAGGGGTCCGTGGCCGACAAGGTCGACTTTGCCGGGGAAAAGCCGTGGTCAGCGGGGATGCGGGTCTATGACATCTCGGACCGCGAGAACCCGCGCGAGATTGCGTTTCTGGATGTGCCGGGGCTGGGCGTGCACCGGACATTCTGGGATGGCGGCGATTGGGTTTACATCTCGGCGCTGCCTCCGGGGTTTTCAGACGACATTTTCATGATCGTGGACTTCAGGAATCCGGAAAAGCCGGAAGTGGTCTCGAAACTGTGGAAAGAGGGCATGAACACCGCTGCCGGTGAAAAACCGTGGTGGGATCCGAAGTATCGCTATGCGCTGCACCATGCGATCATCAAGGGTGATCTGGGCGCGGCAGCCTGGCGCGATGGGGGCATGTCGCTGATCGACGTGTCGGATCGCTACAATCCCAAATTCATCAGCCATGACAACCCGTGCCCGCCTTTTGCCGGGCATACACACAATACGCTGCCCTTGCTGGATCGCGGGTTGCTGTTCGTGGTCGAGGAATCACAAGCCGACAATTGCGAAGACGGGATCAAGCGCAACTGGGTCTATGACATCTCGGTGCCGGAGAACCCCGTGACGATTGCCACGACCCTGCCGCCGAACGAGGTGGATTACAAAAACAAGGGTGGCCAGTTCGGGCCGCATAACGTGCATGAGAACCGGTCCGAAGGGTTCCAGAGCGAAGAGTTGATGTTCGTGAGTTATCAGAATGCCGGTTTGCGGGTGTACGATATCTCGAACCCGTTCCGACCCGAAGAGGTCGCCGCCTGCGTGCCGCCTGCTCCGAAAAAGCTGATGGATTATCGCCCGAACCGGCCAGTGGTGGTGGATACAACGGACGTTTATGTCGACAAGCAGGGGCTGATTTACACCACCGACATGAACGCTGGTCTCTACATCATGGAAATGGACGGTCTGTGATGACGAGGCTGGTGATCGCGGGGAAAATTCACGCCGACGGCATGGCCCTGTTGCGGGCTGAGCCGGGGCTGGAGATCGAGGTTTTCGAAGATCCGGGCGCGGCGCTGCCGATGGAGAGCCTGTCGGCGGCGGATGCCTTGCTGATCCGCTATGGGGTCATCACGCCCGAGATGGCCGAAGAGATGCCCAAGCTGCGCGTTGTCTCGCGGCACGGGGTGGGCTGTGACAACCTGCCAACGGCGGACCTCGGCGCGCGGGGCGTGCCGGTGACGATCGTGGGGCCGGTGAATGCCGTCAGCGTGGCCGAACAGGTGCTGGCGATGATGATGGCGCTGACCAAGAAGATCATTCCGGCGGATGCGGCGGTGCGCGCAGGCAATTGGAATTATCGCAGCACTGTTGCCATGAGTGAATTAAAGGACAAAGCCCTGCTGTTGCTGGGGTTTGGCCGGATTGGCCGCGAGGTGGCGCAACGGGCCGCCGCCTTTGGCATGGCTGTGCAGGTGTTTGACCCCTTTGTGAGTGCTGATGCCGTGCGCGACGCTGGATACGAGCCGGTTGCGGATTGGCGGGCGGCGCTGGGTGCGGTGGATGCCCTGAGCCTGCATTTGCCTGCGACGCCTGACACCATGGGGCTGATCGGGGCCAATGAGCTGGCCGCGATGAAGCCGACGGCGATCCTGATCAATGCCGCGCGGGGTGGATTAGTGGACGAGGACGCTCTGGCCGGGGCGCTGCAAGGGCATCTGGCCCGAGGGGGGGCAGGGTTGGACTGTCTGCTGGCCGAGCCGCCGGATGTCAGCCATCCGCTGTTTTCCCTGCCAAATGTCGTGTTCAGCCCGCATTCCGCGGCGCTGAGTGCCGAGTCGACGCGCGCCATGGGGGTGGTGGCAGCACAGAACATTTTGGCGGGTCTGAAGGGTGAACTGGACCCGGGGCTGATCTTTAACGCCACGGCACTGACTGAGGCCGGGTATGCGTTATGAGATCCCCACCGAGGGGCGCATCCCGTTCCTCGACATGACGATCCCGATCCACTGGGAGAACCACGCAATACTGATGTTCGCGATCTGGTTTGTGCTGGTGCCCGCGGCGGTGGCTTTTTTGCGGTTTGGCAAGATCGCACCGCGGCTGTATGGCATCCCGCGCGGGACACCAAAACTGGGTTGGGCTGAATTGCCCTGGACCTTGCACAAATGGTCGCTTTATGGCGCGATTGGCCTGTCGCTTGCGGGCGCGGGCTTTGCCATGATCCTGAGCGGCGGGTTCTCTGGCACGCTGCATTCGTACTTTGGGGCGGCGACGATCACGTTGGGTGTCTTGCAAGGGGTTTCGGCGTGGTTTCGCGGTTCTCACGGGGGCCGCAAGGCGATGGACCGAGACCCCGAGGATCGCAGCACCTGGGGCGGGGACCACTTTGACATGGCGCCGCAGCGCTGGTGGTTTGAGGCCTGGCACAAGACGTCTGGATACTTTGCGCTGTTCTGTGCAGGTGGCGCAGTGGCCACCGGGCTGTCACACTTCTGGATGCCGGGAATAGCCGTTGCATTTGGGCTGATCATCCTAGGGGGGCTGATCGGCGCCGTTATTTTGCAGGGGCGGGGGCATCATCATGACACCTATGCCTCGGTCTACGGGTATCACCCCGAGAATCCTTTCAACAAACGCCGCTACAATAAGATGATCGAGGCGCAGGCCGAGAAGCCCTAGAGGCGCACGGTAAGGCCAAGCAACGTGTTGAGGGGCTGAAAACACCCGGTGTCGGTGACCTGAACGCCGGGGTTGTCGCGGTCGAAAACCCCAAGCAGGGCCTGCACCTTGGCGGGGTCCCAGATCTTTTGCTGACCGCAAAGGTCGCTGGCCTGAACCGAGATGCGTTTCAGGCGCGCGCCGGGGGCGGCCTGTCGTTGCAGGCGGTGGGCGTGGCGCCCAAGAGCAAAGAGTGTCTCGTTGCCCAGATCGCTTTGGATGTGGTGCGCGCCGTAGTCGCGATCCAGCCAGTCAAAAGCGTCTGTCTGAGCGTAGCCGAGGGTGACAAGATAGAGCGTGACCGTGCCGCCCTGATGCACCAATTGCACTAGCTCAGGGTCTGTGAGGTCAACGCGGCCCGCAATGCGCACGCAATCCTGAAGAGGCTCGGCGTGGGCCGGTTTCAGGACAATGACAGGGGCAGAGAGCGCGGAAATGCACGCCCGCGCCTGGGTCAGCCAGTCGCGCAGGCCCGCCGCGCGATTGCCGCCACGCGCCAGCAGTTTGGCGTATTGTTTCTGCCGTTCCAATCGCGGCAGAGCCGTCTCAAGCAGCCCTGCGGCCGGTACGTCATACCGGCGCGCCAATGGCTGAGAGAGATCAAGGCTCATGCGCGTGGCACCGGTCAGTTGGCCAGGCCAAGGGCCCGTTTGACGGCGCCAACCGCGCCGGGGGCGTCCTCGCCAAAGGCATCGGCACCAATCGCATCTGCGTAAGACTGCGTGATGACGGCCCCGCCAATGACCACTTTGACGTTTTTGCCGGCTTCTTTCAGGTGCTCTACAACCTTGACCATCTGCGGTTTTGTCGTGGTCAAAAGCGCGCTGAGGCAGATCACGGAGTTGCCGCGGTCGGCGGCGGCGGCAAAGTCTTCGTTGGCAACGTCGACGCCAAGGTCTTCGACCTCAAAGCCAGCGCCCTTGAGCATCATCACGACAAGGTTCTTGCCGATATCGTGCAAGTCACCTTTGACGCTGCCGATGCAGACCTTGGCGACGGGTTCGTGGTCGGTCTGGGCCAGAATGGGTTCGATGATGTCGATGCCGCCCTGCATGGCGCGCGCGGCGACCAGCATTTCGGGGACAAAGACTTCGCCCGCCGAGAATTGCTCGCCCACGTCCGCCATTGCGGGGATCATCGCGTCATTCAGGAGCTTGCCAAGGTCTTCGCCAGCGTCACGCGCCTTGGTCACAAGCTCAACAACGGTTTCACGGTCGCCATCACAGATGGCTTCGAACAGGTCGTCCTTTTCCTCTTCAGTCAGCATAGATGGGTTCCTTGTTGCCGATTCTATCATTAGTGAATGCGCATGCAATATTCATGAATGAAGCACCCAGGTCAAGCAAAGAGTCCGTGCTGTACACCTATTTCAGCGGCACCTGACCAGGATGAGCTTCTTTGAACGTGGCCGGGCGCCAAGTTGCACATCTTCTTTTCAAGGGACATCGGTTCCACTAGATTGCGCGAAATCAGTGCGATGAACGAGCAGGGCAGGAATGGCGAAACGGTCAATCACATCTTATGACGTGGCCAAGGCTGCGGGGGTGTCCCAATCTGCCGTCAGCCGTGCGTTTTCGCCCGGCGCTCCGATTTCAAAAAAGAAACGGCAGCTTATTCTGAACGTCGCCAAGGACCTTGGGTATCAACCCAATGCCATCGCGCGCAGCATGTCGACTGCCCGCAAGGATACGCATCAAAGATCCGGCATGGTCGGGGTCATTGTAACCCGGCTTCAAGATCCGTTTTTTGCTCAGACCATTGCCGATTTCAGTCGTCTAATTCAGGCGCAAGGCTGGCAAATGCTGCTGTTTACCGTAGACGGCGAAGGCGACGTGAACACGGCACTGAACACTTTGATGCAATACAAAATCGACGGAGTTGTGATCCTATCAGCGATCCTGAGTGAGCAGATGGCCAAGGTTTGCCGGGCGCAGGGTATTCCGGTAATGTTGTATAACCGCAGTGTTGAGGGGTTGGATGTCAACCATGTCCAAATCCACAACCACGATGGTGGCAGATTGGCTGCGGATTTCTTGGTTGAGGCCGGGCATCGACGTATTGCCTTCATTGGCGGTGAAGATGGTGATGCAACTTCAGCAGCGCGTGAAGCAGGATTCGTGGAGCGATTGGCCGAGGCCGGGTTATCGTTGTTTTCTCGTGAAAGTGGAAACTATACGTTCGAAGGCGGTGCAGAGGCAGCCCTGAGGCTATTTTCACGCTCCGAGCGCCCGGACGCCGTATTCTGTGCAAGCGACGTTATGGCATTGGGGGTAATGCATGCGGCGCGCACTGAAATGGGATTAGAAATCCCAGACGACTTTTCCCTGATTGGCTTTGATGACATTCCCGCAGCGGGATGGCCGGGGCATGGTTTGACGACTATTCGCCAACCGGTGGGACGTATGATTAGCGAAGCGGTGGAATGTCTGGTCAGCAACATGAGGGATACTTCGCTTGCACCGTCAAAGCAGAGGTTTGAGGGTCAATTAATATTACGAAAGACAGTAAAACGGGCACAGCCGGGCTGAAACACGACCGCTGCATTAATAGGCTCTATGCGCAGACGACCGGATGGGTTTAGACAGGCTGTAGTTGCGAACAGTGCCGCCACATGGCCGCTTTCGAACCTGTTGCGCCGCTTCTGGACGAGATGGGTGATACAGACAAAATGCGGATCATCGCGCCGATTGATACAACCGATTCAACAGAGGCTCAGGATCAAAAAGGTGTTTGAACATGATCCCCTCCTTTCATCGCAGTTCAATGAGAGGAGGACACGCGGGAGGAAGCAAAAAACGTGCCCCCCTCGCAATTGATGTCGGCATCACCGGTGACGTTTACAAAACACGATCCTTCACATCACCGTCGGCAGCACGCGATCCCGCAATGCGATCAGGATACCCGGGAAATGTGGCAAAATCTGGGCAGGGCTCATGCCCATACAGGTGTCGCCTCTGCAACAACTTGCGCCCGCGACCTTTCCAACCCTGTGGGATTGTGCTGAATTGCCAGCGGCACATGACATCCGAGGCAGCAGATGAGCGCAGCACATAACCCCCAAAAGGCCCTGGTCTATTGCGCTGACCTAAACGTACTGCCCTTTGCGCTGTTTTCTGCCCAAAACGCCGCGTTGCATGCGCCGGATCGGAACTATGATATCCTGATCTGCTCACTTGATCCCCTGGACATCCCCAAGGCCTTTCTGACGCTGGGCATCCGCAACCACGTGCTGGATTTACGAGATCAGATTGCGAGCCTCAACCTTGCCGAAAAATGGCTTCCGGAAACCGCCTTTCTGCGCATGTTCCTGTCACAGGAACTGGGGGACACCTACGATCGAATTCTGTACCTCGATTGCGACACCAATGTGGTGAATGAGGGCATTTTCCGCCTATTTAGTCTCGATTTTGCCCCGCATCCCGTGGCCGCAGTACGCGACGTGGCGCAATGGTACCGCCTCTCTCGCAGAGTAATGGATTTCAAGGCGCGCGGCATTTCGGGCCAGACCTGTTTCAACTCCGGCATGCAGCTGGTGGACACCGCGCGCTATCGCGAAATGGGATGCCTGGAAAAGATGCTTGCCGTGCACAAGGACCCACGCCCAACCGAACAAAATGACCAGTCGCTCTTCAACCTTGGCCTGATGGGTCACATTGCAGAGCTGCACCCGAACTGGAACTGGCAATGGACCCACAAAGAGCCCTATCTCTCGGCTCTGGCTTCACCCAATATTGTGCATTATGTCGGCTGGATCAAACCGTGGAGCGACCAGGTGTTTACCCGTACAAACTATTCCTATGAACTCTACAACCGCTATCGCCGCTTCATCGCGCGTCACTTCCCCGACCGGCTCGCGGACTTCTCCGCGCTCGACAAACCGCGCCGCAATTGGCTACGATCCGTCGGTCACATGAGCGTGCAAGTTGGCCCCGCACTGTCGCTCTATCGCAACCTCCGCCGCTTCAAATCGGAACTGGACGTGCTCAGATGACCCGCGCCTGGCAACGCATGCTCTCGGGGCGTCGGCTCGACCTCCTCGACCCGACCCCGATGGACATCGAGATCGAAGACATCGCGCATGGCCTGGCCTTCGTGGCGCGCTGGAACGGACAAACCCACGGAGATTTCGCCTATTCCGTCGCCGAACACTCGCTGCTGGTCGAAGACCTCTTCACGCGCCTCAATCCCGGTGTCGCTGCCAAATGGCGGCTGGCCGCCCTGTTGCACGATGCCCCGGAATACGTGATTGGCGACATGATCTCTCCCGTCAAATCCTCGGTCGGGCCGGGTTACGAGGCCCTGGACGAACGCCTTGCCGCCGCGATCCACATACGTTTTGGCCTGCCCGCCACCACACCCGCACCGATCAAGAAGCAGATCAAAAAGGCCGACCGCATCAGCGCCTGGATGGAGGCCGTGGAAATCGCCGGCTTTTCCGAGGCCGAGGCCAACAAGTTCTTCGGCAAACCCGACCGCGCCACGATCCGCGACCTGCACATCCGCCTGCGCCCGCCAGTCGAGGTCCGAAACGATTTCACCGCGCGACACGATGCGCTGCTGAAAGAGATCGAATGAGCCTGAGCATTCATTCTGGCGCTACGATGCATCTTGGCCCAGCCACCGACCTTTTGAACAAGATCATCGAAATCGGCGGCACCACGGCCCTCACCAGCCCCCTATCTCGCGGAGCCCTCGGTGACTGGCTGAATGCCAACCCAGAAAAATCGGCCTGGCATGTGGCTATTGCGGATGATGGCATGCTTCTCGGCTTCCAATGGATCGGCCCCTATCAACCCGGCCTCCCGCCCGAGGCCTGCGACATCGCCACCTTTGTCAAAGCCGGCCAAACCGGTCTTGGCGTCGGCTCGCGCCTGTTCGAGGCCACGAAGCAGGCCGCGCTTGATCTCGGGTACGACTGGATCAACGCCAACATCCGCGCCGACAACACCGGGGGGCTGATCTACTACCAAAGCCGCGGCTTTCGCGATTGGGACAGGATAGACGCCGCGATGCTTTCTGACGGCACCACCGTCAGCAAAATTCTGAAGCGCTATGATCTCAAGGACTGACCACACCCTTCGTATTGCCAAAAATACTCCCGCCGGAGGCACCGGCACTCTCAACCGGAGACTCCGGCTAAGGTTTTGTCAACACAGGTAAATCAATCGGGCACCGACAAAATACCGACGTTAAACCGACACGATACTGACGTGGGTTTTTGAGGGTTGCGGCCAGACCTTAACGCGGCGAGCGCTTGGCCAAAATCCGCTGCAAAGTCCGGCGATGCATGTTCAACCGCCGCGCCGTTTCCGACACGTTGCGATCACACAACTCATAGACTCGCTGGATGTGCTCCCAACGCACCCGATCCGCGCTCATCGGGTTTTCCGGTGGCGGTGGAAGTTCATCATCGGCGCTGAGCAGGGCATTCATGATGTCCTGCGCATCCGCAGGTTTTGACAGATAGTCCGTGGCCCCGATCTTGACCGCGGCAACCGCGGTGGCAATCGCACCGTACCCGGTCAGAACCACCACCCGGCAATCCTCGCGCTTTTCGCGCAGCACTTCGACAACATCCAATCCGTTGCCATCTTCGAGCCGCAGATCAACAACGGCATAGGCGGGTGTGCGTGCGGTTGCGATGGCTCTGCCAGCGGCGACGGATCCGGCGGTTTCAACCTCGAAACCGCGCTTTTCCATGGCCTTGGCCAGGCGTCGCAAAAAGGGCTCGTCGTCGTCCACCAAAAGCAGCGTCTTGTCCGGCCCTATTTCCTGCAAGTTGCTGTCTGCCATGGTTGTCCCTTTCGCGATTTCTTCAAGTTTTAGCTTGCGATGGCGGTAGGGTCAAACATCGTCAGGGCTTTATGTGTTTTCCATGAAACACTGAATGCGATCAGCCATTTGTTCTGGTGTTTCATCGCGCTTGAAGAAGTCGACAAATCCGGTCTCGGGGAACACCAGGTAGGAATAGGTCGAGTGATCCACCAGATAGTACTCGGGATCGCCGTCTTCCTGTTTCTTATAGTAGGTGCGGTAGGCTTGGCTCGCCGCTTTGACCTGCTCCGGCGTGCCGGTCAGACCCACCATGCGGGGGTGCATGACGTCGGTCCAGTCCTTGAGCACCTCCGGGGTGTCGCGGGCGGGGTCGATCGAGATAAAGACCGGCTGCACGGACAGGCCGCGCTCTTTCAGAACATCCACTGCCTCGGCATTGCGCGACGTGTCCATCGGGCAGACATCGGGACAGAAAGTATAGCCGAAATAGACAATCGACGGCTCGGTGAAGATGTCCTTGTCTGTCACTGCCTTGCCGTCTTCATCGACCAGCTCGAACGGTCCGCCAATAGCCGAAGCACCGCCGGCCACAGCCCCGGCACGACATTGCGCCAGCGGGTCATCTCCGCCGCGCGACATGTACCACATCCCGCCCAGCGCCCCGAAAGCGATGACTATAGCAATGATTGCGAAATTCCGGACCATATCGGCATCCACCCAAGGCTGTTGTTGCGTGATCTCTGTCCGACACCTAACAATTGTCAGCGGCAGGACAAGGGACAAAGACGCGCAGATGTCGGATTTTTCAGCAGAATTGATTTCAGGCCGGGGGCGCAGCAATTGGATTCGTCTGCGCACGATAATTCTTGTCCGTTGGATTGCAATTGTGGGCCAGGTCATTGCCCTGATCGTGGCACAGCAGGTCTTTCAGCTCGAGCTGGAGTACGGGCTTTGTTACCTCGCGGTCGGAATCTCGGTGATCGGCAACCTGATTTCGATGTTCGTTTTCCCCGAAAACAAGCTGCTTTCCGAAAGCGAGAACGCTTTCATGATTCTGTTCGACCTGTTGCAGCTGTCTTTCCTCCTGTTCCTGACAGGCGGGCTGCACAACCCGTTTTCGATCCTCGTTGTCGGACCGGTGACCATTTCGGCCTCGGTGCTTTCTGTGCGCTCGACTGCAATCCTTGCGGCAACAGCCATTGTTTTGGTCACGTTGATGCTGGAGTTTCACATGCCGCTGCGTATGGAGCAGCGGTTCATCCTGCGTATGCCCGACGTGTTCCTATACGGATCATGGGTCGCCATCGTCATCGCAATCCTGTTTTCGTCGGTGTACTCACGTCGAGTGGTTTCCGAGATGTCGTCCATGTCCGAAGCCCTGGCCGCCACGCAGATGGCACTGGCGCGGGAACAGAAACTGACGGATCTCGGCGGCGTTGTCGCGGCGGCAGCGCATGAACTGGGAACACCGCTGGCGACGATAAAGCTGACCAGTGCGGAACTGATGGACGAACTTGAAGATCGCAAGGATCTTTATGAAGACGCCGCGTTGATACGGGCACAAGCGGATCGCTGTCGCGAAATCCTTCGATCTATGGGGCGAGCAGGCAAGGATGATCTGCACCTGCGCACGGCGCCCTTGACGGCCGTGGTTGCCGAGGCTGCAGAGCCGCATTTGGATCGTGGCAAAGAGGTGCTGTTTGAAATTGCTGCCGGGCAGGATGCGGCGGATCGCCCGCCAACCATCATGCGACGCCCCGAAGTGATTCACGGACTTCGAAACCTGATCCAGAATGCTGTCGATTTTTCGCGGAGCAGCGTTTGGATAGAATCCTCGTGGTCAGATGAGGCCATTGTTTTGCGGATCATGGATGACGGGCGGGGATACCCCTCTCATTTGATTGGCCGCATTGGGGACCCTTTTGTGCGCAAGCGTCGCAGTGAACGCGATCGCAAACAACGGCCGGGATACGAAGGCATGGGGCTGGGGCTGTTCATCGCCAAGACTCTTTTGGAACGCAGTGGCGCCGAGCTGAGTTTTGCCAATGGCTCGGACGGCAGTCCGCAAAGCACTGATGGGCCCAGACCATCGGGCGCCATCGTGGAAGTTTCCTGGCCCAGAGAAGAAATAGCGCTTGCTCCGGATACGGCACTTGGGCCTCTGGGTTTAAATCCTCAATTTCCGACCTGAACCGAAAGGACCGCAAAGATCGTTAACGGACCGTTAACACTCTCGCCCAAGAATAGCGGGGGTCAAGAATTGAAGGATGCCGTTTCATGGTCATTGCACAGTATGTGCTCATCGCATGTCTAAGCCTTGTTTTGGCAGGTGGATTGATCTGGGTTACAGATCGGATATCAAGAAAACCCGCACAGCAATCTGAGATTTGGCTTTCTGAGCCCGCGTCGGTTCTGCTGTATCAGTCGGGCGTTCTGTTGGACGCAAACAGTGCCGGACGTGCCTTGTTGCGGGCCAAAGGTGACAGTAAAGGCGACTGGAGCTTTGTTTCCGAATACCTATCCAAGAGGTTTCCGGGCTTCCCTTCGTTTCAAGTCAATGTTGAGTCGGAAGAGTCCAAGACATTTTCGGCAGGCGATCCCGACGATGGATCCATTGTCGTGCTGGAACAGTGGGATGACATGGCGCGCATCACCCTGCAGCACATCGGCGTTCAAGAGACACCATCAAGCGCTGGAACCACGCGGATCAATCCGGTTCTGGACGACGCCCCGTACCCGATCTGGCAAAGTGACGAGTCGGGTCAGGTCACCTGGGCCAATTCGGCCTATCTGGATTTGGCCACACGTATGGACCTCGCAATTGAAGAATCCGCGCTTCCCCGGGTGTTTGAAACTTATCCCGGCCCGAACCTTCCCAAGCCAACGCGAACTGCGGTGACAAATTCCGACAGAACCCAAAGCTATTGGTTTGACGTGTCCAGCATCAAGCGCGCCGGACAGTACACGCACTATGCCACCGATGCGAATGCCATCGTAAACGCAGAAATCGCCCAGCGAAATTTTGTGCAAACCCTGACAAAAACCTTTGCTCAGCTGTCGATTGGGTTGGCAATCTTTGATCGCAATCGCCAGCTTGCCCTGTTCAATCCCGCGCTGATTGACCTGACGGCTTTGCCTGCAGATTTCCTGTCCTCCAGACCCAATCTGATGACATTTTTTGATCGGATGCGAGAGAACCGGATGATGCCAGAGCCACGCAACTATGCCTCGTGGCGCGAACATCTGGCTGAGGTGGTCGTTGCTGCCTCTGATGACAGGTATACTGAAACGTGGTCGTTGCCTTCGGGCGTGACCTATCGTGTTGTCGGTCGGCCACATCCCGACGGTGCGACCGCGTTTTTGTTTGAGGACATTAGTGCCGAGGTTTCGCTGGCCCGTCGCTTTCGGGCCGATCTGGAGCTTGGCTTTTCTGCTTTGGATACTGTTCGCGAGGGTGTCGCGGTATTTTCGCCCTCGGGCAAACTTGGGTTTTGCAACGCCGTGTTTCGCGACTTGTGGGATATTGAACCCGAACTCAGCATCACGGAATACACCCTTCAGGAAGCACTGCATCACTGGCGGACTCACAGCGAAAAGAGCGATCTTTGGGAGCGGCTGCGCCATCACGTTCTGGATCTGAATCCACGTGAGAACTGGGAACGGGACCTGTTGCTGGTCTCTGGTAAGAGGATAACGGTTCGGGTTGTTTCGCTGAACGGGGGCTTCACCTCGATATTGTTTGCGGAATCTGAGGCGAAAAAAGACTCTCAAGACACGTTGGAAATGATGGCGGGCTAGTGGCTTCCGGCTTGCAGGGCGTGATGGGCGGTGTAATCTCTGCCCATGGTCGCAAATCAGCTAGATCTTATCCTGTCTTCTTCCGAAGAAACCGCAGCACTTGCCCAGCGCCTGGCGCCGCACCTGGCGGCTGGGGATGTTCTGTTATTGGAAGGGGATATTGGCGCCGGTAAGACCCACTTTGTCCGCAGCCTGATCCAGTCGCTTTTGGTGGTGCCCGAGGATGTGCCCTCACCAACCTTTACTCTTGTTCAGGTTTATGAGGCAGCTGGGTTTGATATCTGGCACGTCGATCTTTATCGCCTGACGTCGCCCGATGACGTAGTTGAACTCGGGCTTGTCGAAGCATTCGATGATGCACTGTGTCTGGTGGAATGGCCCGATCGGCTGGCGGAACTGGCCCCTGAAGAGGCGTTGACCCTGCGCCTGACAATGACCGACCAACCGGGGGTACGTCATCTGACCCTCAGCGCCACATCCTCGCGGTGGACCGCACTGTTGAGTGACCTTGCCAATGACTAGGCGCGCTCATGAAATTGATCTGTTTCTGGCTGGGTCGGGCTGGCACGACGCCAAGAAGCACGCTTTGGCCGGAGACGCCTCAAACAGGCGCTATCTGCGGCTTTCAAAAGGTGCACAATCGGCTGTTTTGATGGACGCTCCGCCGTCGTTCGGCGAAGATGTGCGGCCCTTCGTGCGCATCGCCAACTGGCTACGACAGGCAGGGTTTTCTGCCCCAGAAATCTACTATGCGGACGAAGCTCAAGGGTTCTTGCTGCTAGAAGACCTGGGCGACGACCTGATCGCCCGCGTTGTCGAGGCTGACGATAGGCAAGAGCAAAGCCTCTACGGCATCGCAACAGATGTTCTGGCAGAGCTGCATGCGACGCCTGCTCCTGATTTGATCCGTTATACACCCGACATGATGGCGGACATGATTGCGCCGGTCTTTGATTGGTACCTAATGGGGTGTGGACAGGACGGCACCGTTAAGAATGAGTTCATGGGCCGGTTTCGGGGTATTCTCGACAAGTACTGCAGCGAAACCGACGTCGTGATCCTGCGGGACTATCACGCCGAGAATCTGTTGTGGCTGCCGTCGCGCACAGGGGTCGCCGGGGTTGGTCTGCTTGATTTTCAGGACGCGCTTTTGGGTCACCGCGCTTATGATCTGGTTTCTTTGTTGCACGACATTCGCCGTGACGTGTCGCAAGAAACCGAGCAGAACATGATACGCCGGTACCTTGATCGGACAGGGCTGGAGCAAACCTCGTTTGAAGCCGCCTTCCATGCGCTGGGCGTGCAAAGGAACCTGCGTATCATGGGGGTCTTTACGCGGCTTTGTTTGTATGCCGGAAAGCCACACTACATCGACTACTTGCCGCGTGTTTGGCGATTGATCCTGCGCGAGCTTGAACATCCGGCGCTTGATTCAATCCGGCAAATGGCCCTGGATCATTTGCCGGAACCCACACCCGCCCTCATCAGGAAACTCAAGAACCAATGTGCGACGATCCCAACGCCATAATGATGTTTGCGGCCGGGTTTGGCACGCGCATGGGCGCATTGACCAAGGACCGGCCCAAACCGCTGATCGAGGTCGCGGGCAAAACGCTGCTTGACCACTCTCTGGATCTTGCACGCGAGATCTCGCCCAATGCAATCGTCGTGAACACCCATTACTTCGCTGACCAGATTGCCGCCCATCTGTCGGGAACCGAGGCGGTGCTGTCTAACGAAAGCCCTGATGTTCTGGAAACCGGCGGCGGCCTCAGGCATGCACTGCCTTTGCTGGGCAGGGGGCCGGTTTTTACCACCAACACAGATGCCATCTGGAAGGGTCCAAACCCTTTTTCCATGCTTCGTGACGCATGGCAGCCGGACGAGATGGACGCACTTTTGCTATGCATTCCGCGCGATCATGCCATTGGACACAAGGGAAATGGCGACTTTCTGATTGATAATGATAATCGCCTAACTCGCGGCCCCGGAGTCATTTACAGCGGTGTTCAAATTCTGCGCACCGAGCGGCTGGAACACATCCAGGACGGGGCCTTTTCGCTGAATCTTGTGTGGACAGAGATGGCAAAAGACAGGCGGCTTTTTGGCCTGTCATACCCAGGTAAATGGTGTGATGTGGGTACTCCTGACGGCATTGATCTTGCCGAAGATATGCTAGAGGACCGCGATGTTTGAGCCGTGGCCCACCCCTCGGGTTTTTGCCTTGCCGCCCGGCGTTGATTTCCCCAAAGCGCTGGTCGCTGGGCTGATCTCGCGTACCAAAGGTTGCCCCCCTGATGCCCTGGCCCGCGCGCAGCTGATCGTGAACACCAGCCGGATGGAGCGCCGCGTGCGCAGCTTGTTTGACGCGGGCCCCGCGAGGTTGCTGCCCCACATCTCTCTGTTGTCAAACCTAGGCGCACAACACGTTGCTGCCACCGTGCCGCCAGCCATTTCGCCGCTGCGCAAACGGTTCGAGCTGACGCAGCTCATTGCTCGTCTGCTTGATCAGCAACCGGATCTGGCCGCGCGTGCAACGCTTTTTGATCTGGCTGACAGTCTGGCAACCCTGATGGATGAAATGGCAGGTGAAGGCGTGTCTCCGGACGCGATCGACGCCCTGGATGTGTCAGATCAATCCGGACATTGGGAACGCGCCAAGACGTTTTTTTCAATTGCCCGGCATTTTCTGGAGGACGTTGATGAGCGCCCCGATGCGGAAACCCGTCAGCGCCGGGTTGTCGAGACCCTGTCCGAAACGTGGCGGACAAATCCTCCTCAGCATCCCATCATCCTCGCCGGGTCCACCGGGTCGCGCGGCACAACGCTGATGTTGATGAAGGCCGTCGCGCGTTTGCCGCAAGGCGCCATCATCCTGCCGGGGTTTGACACCAACATGCCGCGCGGGACCTGGGACACCTTGGGCGATGCGCTCACCGCCGAAGACCATCCGCAATTTCGGTTCCAAAAGCTCATGGACTCGCTTGGGATCACTCCGGATGACATCCAACTCTGGACCGATGACCAACCCCCGAGCACCGAACGCAATGCGCTGGTGTCACTTGCCCTGCGTCCCGCACCTGTCACGGATCAATGGCTGAGCGAGGGGCCAAAGCTGGCAAACCTGACAGGCGCGACCCGTGGAGTGACGTTGATCGAGGCGCAATCGATGAGGGAAGAGGCGCTGGCCATCGCGCTGCGCTTGCGCAAGGCGGTCGAAGATGGCCAAACGGCTGCGCTGATCACGCCGGATCGCATGTTGACGCGTCAAGTCACAGCCGCTCTGGACCGTTGGAGAATTGTGCCAGACGACAGTGCGGGGACGCCTTTGCAGTTGAGCCCGCCGGGTCGGTTTCTGTTGCATGTCGCGGCGCTGTTTCATCGCAAGCTGACAGCCGAGATGCTGCTGACCCTTTTGAAACATCCTTTGTGCCACAGCGGGATTGACCGCAACGCGCACCTGTTAAACACCCGAGAACTCGAACTCATGATGCGCCGCAAGGGGATGACGTATCCCGAGCCAGAGGCCATGAAGGCGTGGGGTAAGTCGCAAGAAAAAGTGCCCACCGAATGGGTCGAGTGGGTCATCAGGCACTTTTTTGGAAAGCGTTTGGATGGGAAGACATCTCTTTCAAGACAACTGGATACGCATATAGCGTTGGCAGAAACACTTGCCGCCGGGCCCTCTGATGGAACTGGCGGTCTTTGGGACGAGGCCGCAGGACGCAAGGCCGCCGAAGTCGTTGCAGATTTGCGGCTGAATGCCAGTTATGCCGGGGATATGACCGCCGTCGACTATGCCGATCTGATCGGGGCTGTGCTTGCCCGAAACGAGGTGCGCGACCGGGATCAGGGCCATCCCGGTGTCTTGATCTGGGGCACATTGGAGGCACGGGTTCAAGGCGCTGATCTGGTGATCCTGGGCGGTCTCAACGAAGGCAGCTGGCCCGAAGCGCCCGCGCCTGACCCCTGGCTTAACCGGAAAATGCGACATGACGCCGGTTTGCTTTTGCCAGAGCGTCGTATCGGCCTGTCTGCGCATGACTTTCAACAGGCCGTCGCAGCGCCCGAAGTCTGGGTGACCCGGTCAGTCCGGTCTGATGAGGCCGAAACGGTGCCCTCTCGCTGGATAAACAGGTTGATGAACCTGCTCGACGGCCTACCAGCGCAGGGCGGCAATCAGGCATTGGCAGACATGCGCGCGCGTGGGGGCGAATGGCTGAACCTCGTCAGGGCGGTCGAACATGTGGAGCCGGTCACTCCCAACACCCGGCCATCGCCGCGCCCGCCGGAAAATGCGCGGCTGTCCCGGCTTTCGGTGACCCAGGTTAAACGTCTGATCCGGGATCCATACGCAGTCTATGCCCGGGAAATCCTTCGTCTCAAACCTCTCGACAGCCTGATGAAAACGCCGGATGCCTTGTTGCGCGGTATCGCCGTGCACGATGTCTTGGAACAGTTCATTCAGGATGTCGAGGCAGACGAACGCAATTTGAACAGAGATCATCTTTTGTCTGTGTCAGAGACTATTCTTGCCCAAAAGGTGCCTTGGCCCACGGCACGTGCGTTGTGGGCAGCGCGTCTTGATCGTACCGCTGAACATTTCATCTCCGGAGAGCAGAAACGCCGCGAGAACGCAAAGCCGACAGCTTTTGAGCGTGAGGCGAGCATCACAATTCCTGACCTCGGGTTTCAGCTCGTTGGGAAAGCCGACCGGATCGACAGGACCGAGACAGGCGCGCTGGTGATCTATGATTACAAGACCGGAAACCCACCTTCGAAAGACGAACAGACCTACTTTGACAAGCAATTGTTGCTAGAAGCCGCGATGGCAGAGAAGGGCGGATTTCGCGATATCGACCCGGCAGACGTGGTCGCAGCGATCTATATCGGGTTGGGGGCTTCGCCCAGAGATGTCGCAGCCCCGCTTGAGGAAACACCCGCCGGTCAGGTTTGGGCCGAATTCCTTCAGCTGATTGCCCATTACGCCGATACCTCGCACGGGTTCACCGCGCGGCGCGCCATGCAAAGCGATCGGGACGTGGGGGACTATGATCAGCTCGCCAGATTTGGTGAATGGGATGTCACGGATGCCCCAATCCCGGAGGATCTGACATGATCTTGCGGGATGACGCCTCGGAACGGCAGGTTCAGGCCGCGCGACCCAAGGAAAGCACATGGCTGTCAGCAAATGCGGGATCGGGCAAAACGCGCGTGCTGACAGACCGCGTTGCGCGGTTGTTGCTGGAAGGGGTGCTGCCCCAGCATATCCTCTGCCTGACCTACACCAAGGCCGCTGCCAGCGAGATGCAGAACCGGCTGTTCAAACGGCTTGGCGCCTGGGCGATGAAGGGCGATCCCGAATTGCGGCAGGAGCTGGCGGCGCTTGGGGTCGATCAGAACCTTGATCCCGAACTCTTGCGAAATGCCCGCACGCTCTTTGCACGGGCGATTGAAACGCCCGGTGGGTTGAAGATCCAGACAATCCACTCGTTTTGTTCATCCTTGCTGCGGCGCTTTCCGCTGGAAGCCGGGGTTTCTCCGCTTTTTGCCGAAATGGAGGACCGGGCGTCAGCGCTGCTGCGCGACGACATTGTCACGGACATGGCAGAGGGCGAGGATGCCCCGCTGATCAAGCAACTCGCGTCGCAATTCACGGGCGAAAACCTCGAAGATCTGACCGCCGAAGTCGTACGGAATCGCGAGCTGTTTGAAAACAGCCGCTCGGCGCGGCAGATGCTGGAACAGCTCGGGCAATCTCCGGACCTGACCGAAGCCGCACTCGAGGCCCAGGTGTTCCTGGGTGGTGAAGACGTATTGATTGCCAGCCTTGTCACCGCTTTGCGGGATGGAGGGGTCAATGACAAAAAGGCGGCCGAAAAGCTTTTCAGTATGTCAGAACTCGGATTCGGTTCGCTCGCCGAACTGGAAGAGGTTTTTCTGACGGGTGAAAAAGCAAAAGAGCCATTTTCAGCCAAGTTAGGGTCTATTCCTTCCAAGGCCGCACAAAAGAAACATCCCCATATTGCAGAGCAGATTGCGCCGCTCATGCTACGTGTGCAAGACGCCCGCGAGGCACGGTTGGCGCTGATTGGGGCCCGCCGATCCGAGGTGCTATCCCACTTTGGGCACCGCTTTCTGCACCACTACGAAGCGCGCAAACAGCAACAGGGCTTGCTTGATTTTGATGACCTCATTCTCCGCGCCCGCGCCTTGTTGAACGACTCCGCCGTGGCGGAATGGGTTCTTTACAGGCTGGATGGTGGCATAGACCACATCCTTGTTGATGAGGCCCAGGACACCAGCCCGGCGCAGTGGCAGGTGATTGAGCGTCTTGCCCAGGAGTTCACCAGCGGTCAGGGCGCTCGCGGCGAGATTGATCGCACGATTTTTGTTGTCGGCGACAAAAAGCAATCAATCTACAGCTTTCAAGGGGCTGATCCGGCCGAGTTTGATCGTATGCAAGCAGAGTTTGCCCAGCGACTTGAACCGACGGGCAGGCCACTCAACCAGCTTGAGTTGGAATATTCCTTTCGGTCGTCTGCCGCGATCCTGCGGTTGGTTGATGAGACCCTCAAAGGCGCAATGAAAACGGGCGTTCAGCCAGGCTCTGAACACAAGGCCTTTCACGAAGACATGCCGGGCCGGGTGGACCTCTGGCCGCTGGTAGAAGCTGCGACAAAACCAGAGAAAGACGCCTGGTACAAACCGGTTGATCGTCTGGGCGAGACGCATCACACGGTTGTCCTGGCAAATCGTGTTGCTGACGAAATTGCGCGCCTTATCACTGAAAAACAGACTATTCCGGCGGAAAAAGACCCAAGTGGGGTCTTTTCTCAGCGTCCGGTGCGCGCCGGGGATTTTCTGGTTCTGGTGCAGCGTCGTTCGGATTTGTTTCACGAGATCATTCGGGCCTGCAAGGCGCGGAACCTTCCTATTGCCGGGGCGGATCGGCTCAAGGTCGGGGCCGAGCTGGCCGTGCGGGACCTTGGCGCGCTCCTGTCGTTTCTCGCAACGCCCGAGGACAGCCTGTCCTTGGCGACGGTTCTGCGGTCCCCCTTGTTTGGGTGGAATGAACAGCAACTTTTTGACCTGGCCCACCGACGGCAGTCTCCTTTGTTGTGGCACGCTTTGCGAGAACGCAAGGCAGAGTTCCCCACCACCATGGCCGTCATTGCGGACCTCATGGCGCAGTCCGATTTTTTGCGGCCCTATGATTTGATTGAACGGGTTCTGACGCGCCATGACGGGCGGCGGCACCTGTTGGCGCGGCTGGGTAAAGAGGCCGAGGATGGCATCAACGCACTGCTGAGCCAGGCTTTGGCCTATGAACGCAGCGCGGTGCCCAGCCTGACCGGCTTTTTGATCTGGATGGAAACCGACGACCTAGAGATCAAGCGCCAGATGGACAGTGCGGGGGATCAGATCAGGGTCATGACGGTGCATGGGTCCAAGGGGCTCGAGGCGCCGATCGTGATCCTGCCCGATACGGGCCGCCGTCTGATCCGGAATGACAGCCAAATTGTCGAGCATGACGGCGAAGCCCTGTGGAGCATGCCGCCGGGGGCCAGCCCAAGCGCGCTAAAGGCGGCGCGCGAGGCGCGTGCGGACACGATACGGGCGGAACGCCAGCGGTTGCTCTACGTGGCGATGACGCGGGCCGAGAAATGGTTGATGGTCGCGGCGGCGGGTGATTTGGGCAAGGACGGACAAAGCTGGTACGACACCGTTCGCGATGGGCTGGTGCATTTGGGCGCCGAACAACACGACCTGCCGGGCGGGCAGGGGTTGCGATATTCGCTTGGGGATTGGTCCGGCCCCGTGAAGGATAGCGTTGCCTCGGCAGACAAAGAAACCGTTGAAGTTCAGGGGTTTATAACCGAAATTGCCGCGAAACCAGAGGCCAGAACCACGACGCTTAGCCCGTCTGATCTGGGCGGGGCCAAGGCGCTGCCCAGCGACACGGGGCGCGATGAGGAAACGGCAAAGCGGTATGGAAATCAGGTCCATGTGTTGTTGGAGCATTTGCCAAACCATCCCAGGTCGCAATGGCCCCAGATCACGCAGACCATGCTGTCGCCCCTTGGCGGTGGCCCACAAGAGCAGGCCGACGCCCTGGCCGAAGCAACCCGCGTTCTGGAGGCACCGGAGCTTGCGTTTCTGTTCGCGTCAGACACCCTGGCCGAGGTTTCCGTGACCGCGGACCTTGGGGCACATCGGATGCACGGGATCATTGATCGCCTTGTCATTTCCGAAGACCGTGTGATGATCGTGGACTTTAAAACCAACGCCGGAGTTCCCGGCACGCCAGAGAAAACACCTGACGGTTTGCTGCGCCAGATGGGGGCCTATGCCCATGCGATTTCAGAGGTTTACCCAGAGCATCGCATTGAAACCGCCATTCTCTGGACCAATACGGCGACGCTTATGGTGGTGCCACACGATCTTGTGACAAAAGCGCTGGCAGATACAGGATACCTTGACGTTCCCGGGGTCGCTTCATAGGTTCGCACGGAACAAACCACTCAAGACCCCCTTTCAGGAGACCCCCATTATGGCAACCGTTGCTGTCACTGATGCCACCTTTGACGCCGAAGTCAAAAACTCTGACGTTCCCGTCGTCGTCGATTTCTGGGCCGAATGGTGCGGCCCCTGTAAGCAGATTGGCCCGGCTCTGGAAGAGCTGTCGGCCGAGATGGAAGGCAAGGTAAAGATCGTCAAAGTCGACGTCGATTCCAACCCGAATTCGCCCGCCGCCATGGGCGTGCGCGGCATTCCGGCGCTGTTCATTTTCAAGGACGGTCAGGTTGTTTCGAACCGCGCAGGTGCGGCCCCGAAAGCGGCGCTGCAAAGCTGGATCGAAGACTCGATCTGATCGCAAATCACATGATTTGAACGAACGGGCGCCACTGCGGCGCCCGTTTTTTTGCGCGCGTCGCGAGCCGCCTGTAAATGCTTAACAAATCGCAAAAATGGGCAAAGTGACGATGTTGTACAACTTTTTTGAGGGCCTTTCTCCATGTTGTACAACTTGGTCATTCGGAGATTTCGCCGCAAAATGGATCAAACCGGCCAGCGAAGCACCGCCAGCCTGTTGCGGATTTTTTCCTCGGCCTCGGGGCGGCCTGCGTTGATCGACATGTGTTGCAGGAACCACCAGACATAGCCGGCATAGTCGGGGACAATATCCTGCACCCGGGCAAACGCCGCGTCCACACCCAGAGATGAGACGTTGCAGGCGATGTGGTGAAAGTCGATCTTGGCGAACAGAACGCAAGGCTTGCCAAAGAAGAAGCCTGAAAACGCCACGCCGGAATTCTGGGTCACGATATAGTCGCACCCGGCGAGCAGGGGCTCCATGTCGCCGATGCGAATTTCCAGCCGGTCAAAATCGTGGTCGAGTTTGTCGAGCGCCTGAATCTCGTCAGGCTCGTAATGCTCCTTGGGGTGGAGCGCGGCGATGATTGGCCTGTCGGGCACCTGTTCCAGCACGCGTTGCAGCATTCTGATCGGGCTGCACTCCTGAAACGACCGCCTTTCAAGCAGCTTGCCCTGCAGCGGCACATAAACAAAACCGTCACGGGTGACATTGCGCAACGCGTCGCCAAACAGGCGCTTTTGCCAGTAGCCGTAGAACCGGTTGATCTCAGCGCGGTTTACGTCGGGCAGATCGAACCGGGCGCGCGCGACATCCCAGTCCCAACGCTGATTGCCGTGTTCGATGTGCCAGAACGGGTAGAAATAGTTTCGCCGAATGGTCGCGCCACGCGGATTTAGCGGGTCCTGCATGTGAAACAGGCTGTAGCCCGGATCGTCAGGACGCGCGCGCGAGGGGTCCTGGAAATCAACGCCCATGCCAGCGGCGCGCACGACTGTTTCAATCTTGCCAATAAAGTTATGTTCGCCAGCTTCGGCGCTTTGGCGCAGGCCGTCGGGCAGGAAGAAGGTCACATGGGGTTCGGCGGTCATGATGTGACGCTATTGGGTTCGCGCCGATGCGACAACCCAAGGCTTGTACAGCGCGGCGTCGAGCCTCATATAGGGCGTCAGACAAACAGGAGGCCCCCATGGCAGACGATCACTTTCCCGGCTGGCACGGCACAACCATCATAGGCGTCAAGAAAGACGGCGAGGTCGTTGTTGCTGGGGATGGGCAGGTTTCCCTGGGTCAGACCGTCATCAAGGGCTCGGCGCGCAAGGTGCGGCGTCTGTCCCCCGGTGGATATGAGGTTGTGGCGGGATTTGCGGGATCGACCGCGGATGCCTTTACGCTGCTGGAGCGGTTGGAGGCCAAGCTGGAGGCGACTCCCGGACAGCTGGCGCGCGCGAGCGTGGAATTGGCCAAGGACTGGCGGACCGACAAGTACCTGCAAAAGCTCGAGGCGATGCTGATCGTGACGGATGGCACGGACATGTTCGTGATCACCGGGGCAGGGGATGTTCTGGAACCGGAACATGATGTGGCGGCGATCGGATCGGGCGGCAACTTTGCCCTCGCGGCGGCGCGCGCGATGATGGACAGCGACAAACCAGCCGAACAGGTGGCGCGCGACGCGATGGCGATTGCGGCGGACATCTGCGTTTACACCAATGGCAACCTGACAGTTGAGAAGATCTGAGAATGACTGACCTGACCCCCCGCGAAATCGTCTCGGAACTGGACCGTTTCATCATCGGCCAGAAGGATGCCAAACGTGCCGTGGCCGTGGCGCTGCGCAACCGCTGGCGGCGCAAGCAGTTGTCGGATGATCTGCGCGAAGAGGTGTATCCCAAGAACATCCTGATGATCGGCCCGACCGGTGTCGGCAAGACCGAGATCAGCCGTCGTCTGGCAAAGCTGGCTAAGGCGCCGTTTATCAAGGTTGAGGCGACGAAGTTTACCGAAGTGGGCTATGTCGGGCGCGATGTTGAGCAGATCGTGCGTGATCTGGTGGATAGCGCCATTGCCATGACCCGCGACATGATGCGCGATGAGGTCAAGGCCAACGCCCATGCTGCCGCCGAAGAGCGTGTGGTCGAAGCCATTGCCGGGCAGGACGCCCGCGAAGGCACACGCGAGATGTTCCGCAAAAAGCTGAAGTCCGGCGAGCTGGATGACACGGTGATTGAGCTGGACGTTGCCGATACTTCGAACCCGATGGGCGGCATGTTCGACATTCCGGGACAGCCCAGCGGCCAGATGGGCATGATGAATCTGGGTGATCTGTTTGGCAAGGCGATGGGCGGCCGCACGGTGAAGCGTCGCATGACGGTGGCGGAAAGCTACGAGGTTCTGATCTCGGAAGAGGCAGACAAGTTGCTGGATGACGAGACCGTGACTCGGGCCGCGCTGGAAGCGGTTGAGCAGAACGGGATCGTGTTTCTGGACGAGATCGACAAGGTCTGCGCGCGGCAGGAAACGCGCGGTGGCGATGTCAGTCGTGAAGGCGTGCAGCGGGATCTGCTGCCGTTGATCGAAGGCACAACCGTCAGCACCAAACATGGGCCGGTGAAAACCGACCATATTCTGTTCATTGCCTCCGGGGCGTTTCATATCGCCAAACCTTCGGACCTGTTGCCGGAACTTCAGGGGCGCTTGCCGATCCGTGTGGAGCTGCGCGCGCTGACGGAAGAGGACTTTGTCCGCATTCTGACCGAAACGGATAACGCGCTGACCCTGCAGTACACGGCGTTGATGGGCACAGAAGACGTCACCGTAACCTTTACCGAAGAGGGCATTGCCGCGCTGGCCAAGATTGCAGCAGATGTGAACCAAAGCATCGAGAACATCGGGGCACGCCGACTGTACACGATCATGGAGCGGGTGTTCGAAGAACTGAGCTTTACCGCACCGGATCAGTCTGGCCTGTCGGTGACGGTTGACGCCGCGTTTGTCGAGAAGAACCTGGGCGAATTGACCAGATCGACTGACCTCAGCCGATATGTTCTTTGATATTCATCGCCGTTTGCTTTTAAGTACGCCCTAGTTGGTATGTGCTTTGGCGGACGGTGAATGATGTTCAAAAGGCTGTTTTGGGTTTGTTTGTGTGTTTGCCTTGCCGCATGTGCTGACAGAACTCCGGCGCCCATTGTGCCGCTGCAACCGGACATTCAGCGCGACTCGCGGAGTTTGCTGGTCGCGACCAACCGCGAGCGGAACGAGCTTGGGTATTTCAGCGATGTGCGCGCGGAAGAGACGGCGTACCTGAGAACGGTTGTTGGCATCCCGCCGGGCCACAATCCGGGTGATGCGCCAAAATACAGCGACAATCCCAATCCCAAGAAACATTTTACCATCGCGGAAGAGCAGGAGCTGAAGGGTAAAGAGGCCTTTCTGCGAGAGCTGAAGGCCCAGCTGAGGGCATTGCCGCCGGAACAGCGCGAAGTCACGCTGTTTGTGCACGGGTACTTTAATGGCTACTCGGATTCGGTTTTCCGGGGCGCGCAGTTGTTCAGCGATTTCGACACGCCAGGGGTTGGCGTTGTCTTTTCCTGGCCCAGCGCAGGACGCCCGACCGGGTATACCTATGACCGCGAGAGTGTGCTGTTTGCGCGGGACTCGTTAGAGGAAGTCCTGAGAACCCTGTCGCAGGCCGGGGCGCGAAATGTCCTGATCATGGCGCATTCAATGGGTGGCCTGCTGACGATGGAGGCCCTGCGTCAGATCGAAATGACCAACCCGAACTGGGCACATCGCAATATTGCCAGTGTGCTTTTGATATCGCCCGATATCGCGGTGGATCTGTTCAAGGAACAGCTTGACCGCGTCGGGCGCCTGCCGAGCCAGTTCGTCGTCTTTACGTCGGGATCTGACAAGGCCTTGCGGCTTTCATCATTGATCAACTCTGGCACGGACCGGTTGGGGCTGGGGAACAGTTCTGCCGAGCTTTCCGAGTATCCGATCATCTTTGTCGATGTGACGGACTTTAATGACGACGCCAAGAACTCGCACTTTGTGGTTGCAGAGTCTCCGGCGCTGATTGCCCTGTTTAACGGGGCCGCAAACCATGAAGAGTTTGCCCAAGGTCGTTCGAGAACCGTGCTGGACACCATGACGGACCGGACCGTGCAGTTGAACAAATCTGTCATCTACCAGCTGGGTCCGGAAGAGGATCAGTCCGAGCTGCGTTAGTGGCGTCTGAGATAGACGTAATAGGCACCGGTTCCACCGTGTTTGAGGTGAGCTTCGGCGACTTGCAGGACCGCGCCGGACAGCGGCGGCATCGTCAACCATTGCGGCACCTGATGCTTTAGCACGCCCAGCCGCACGGGGATGGGCCCATCATCGCGTTTGGATTTGCCTTTGCCGGTGATGACAAGAACCAGACGTTTGCCTTCGGCATGAGACCGCAGGATGAACCCGGTGAGCGCCGGATGAGCCTGTGCCAGCGTCATGCCGTGCAGGTCAATCTTGCCCTCTGGCAGCATCTTGCCGCGCTTCATCTTGCCAAACTTCTTTTTGTCCATGCGCAGCGGGGTTTTGGCGACCCTCTCGGATATGCCGGGCAACACATCATGTCCGGGGGAGGACGGTTTGCCATTTGCGCCGATCTCAAAGCTGCCGATCCGGGGCTTGGCCACCTTGATCGGCTTGGGCTTGGGTTTGGGGACCTCGTTCAGGTGTTTCTCGAGGTGAAACCGTTGGGCGGTCTCGGCCACTTTGCGCCACAGGTCAATTTCGTCCGGAGTCAGTTTTCTGCGAGTCACAGCACGGCCTCGGGCAACATGGCATAGGCGCGCTGGATCGGGAGCAACACGATCATACGGCCGTTGTCTTTCAAACGGCCGGCGTCGCGGCCCGCCTGATCACCGGTTCCGAAAAAGATGTCGGCGCGCTGTGCGCCTTTGATGGCAGAGCCGGTGTCCTGGGCGATCATCAGACGCCGGAGCGGGTTTTCACCGTCTTTTTCAACCCAGACCGGCGCGCCAAGGGGCGTGAACTTGGGGTCGACGGCAATGCTGCGCATGGTGGTGATGGATCGGTTCATCGCGCCCAGTGGCCCCCTGTCGGCGGGCACGCGGCTGACCTCGCGAAAAAAGACATAGGAATCGTTGTGGCGCAGAAGCTCGGCGCCATCGACCGGATTGCGGCGGACCCAGTTCTTGATGACCTGCGCGCTGACCTGATGCGAGGAATAGACGCCACGGCGCACCAGCTCGACGCCAATGGACCGATAGGGGTGGCCGTTTGAGCCGCCGTAGCCGACGCGGAGATAGCTGCCATCAGGCAGTTTCACCCGGCCTGAACCCTGGATCTGCAGGAAAAACAGTTCAACCGAGTCATCCACCCAGGCGATTTCGAGCCCGCGCCCGTCCATCACGCCACTGGTTTCGATCTGACGACGGGACAGCCATTGCGACTGCGCCCGTGCCTCGGGGGGTGTGCGATACAAAGGGTATCGATACCGCGCAGTGGGGCGCAATGCGCCGTCAAGCTCCGGTTCAAAGTACCCAGTAAACAGGGGGTCATTTCCGTCCTCGATCAGAACCGGGCGAAACAGCAGTTCAAAGAACTGTTTCGGGTCGCTGAAATCTTCGGCGGCGGCGCATAACGATTGCCAATCCGGCGCGTCAAAATCCATGCAGGTGTTGCGAAACACGTCCAAAGCGGCGGCGTGATCGTCCACCGACCAGCCATCAAGGTCAGAGAAATCCAGAATGGTGTAGGTGGTTTCAGACATGGCAGGAGCGCTGGACAAAACCAGCCCAGCGCAAACAGCCGCCCGAAACCAACGGATCATTCGCCCGTCGCGACAAGCTGCCAGTTGGGATCGTCGGACCCCATGATGCGGGCAAAAGTCCAGACGTCCTTTTGCTTTTTGACGTGGCGCTCGTCGCCTTCGATGATGTCACCGGCGCGATCGCGCACGACATGGGTCAGCTCGCCGACAAAACGAATGGTGACTTCGCCTTCGCGGGTGTCCGGATCAAAGCTTGCGTCGTGCAGCGCCATTTCACGGACACCGACAAATTCGCTTTCGACGGTCAGGCCCTGGGCCTCGCGCGAGTCGACGACCTGGGAAAAGGCCTCGTAAACCTCTTCGGAGAGGAAGGGCAGGATGCTCGACATGTCGCCTTTTTCAAAGCTCATGAGGATCATCTCGTATGCGCCGCGCGCGCCCTGCAGGAATTCGCTGACGTGGAATGAGGGCTCGGCGGCCTTCATCGCGCCCAGCGCTTCGGCGGCTTCGCTGTCGGCGGGCACGTGATCGAGAATGTCGGCATCTGGCCCGCCCTCGATCACTTCGAGGTCGGGGCCACGTTTTTGCGGTTGAGCGACCTCGCGAGGCGGTTCAAAACCGTCGCGTGTTCCCAAGACATTTCTCAGTCGCAATATCAGGAAAACTGCGATTCCGGCCAGGACCAGAAGTTGAATGATAGGCGACGATTGCATTTGGACCTCGTAAAGGGGCATGGAAACAGACTTGTATCGCACTTATGTAAGTCACGGGCCGGGTCAAGTCCACCGGGCCAGCAAACCTTTGGAGAATGAAGTTATGTGGCTGTTTTTGGCCTTTCTTGGTGTCCCGCTGATCGAGATCGCGCTGTTTGTTCAGATCGGAGGGGTAATCGGCTTGTGGCCAACGCTGCTTGTCGTCGTCATTACCGCCGTCATTGGTACCTTTCTGGTGCGCACTCAGGGGCTGATGGCGCTGGGCAAGCTTCAGCGGTCTTTTGCCGAACTTGATGATCCAACGGAACCCTTGGCGCATGGCGCCATGATCCTGATTGCAGGCGCGCTATTGCTGACGCCGGGATTTTTTACAGACGCGGTGGGTTTTGCCCTTTTGATGCCGCCGGTGCGGGTTGGCGTGTTCAGATACCTGCGGTCGCGGGTTCGGGTTCAAAGCTTTTCGATGGGGGGCATGCACCAACACCAGCACCGCCCCGGACCACAATCTGACGTCATTGACGGAGAGTTCACCGAGGTCGATCCCGACAAGCGTCCGACACATCAGCCCTCGGGTTGGACTAAGCATTGAGGCCCCTGACGCAACCTGATAAAGCAGCCGGGACTTTTAGATTTCAGGAGAAACTCAATGGCTGAGAACGGCAACGGTGCGGCGCAAGCGCCCCAGATCCGCATGAACGTTTTGGCACAGTTCATTCGGGACATGTCATTCGAAAACATCCTTGCGCAGAAACGTGCGCAGGGCGAAGTGCAGCCCGATGTTCAGGTGCAGGTGAACCTTGACGCGCAAAAGCGCGACGTCGAGCATCAGTACGAAGTGGCGATCAAGCTGAACGTTGTTTCAAAGGCCAAGGAAACCGGCGCCGAGATGTTCATTTTCGAGCTGGAGTATGCCGGTGTGTTCCACATCGAAGGTGTGCCGGAAGATCAGCTGCATCCGTTCCTGTTGATCGAATGCCCGCGCCTGTTGTTCCCGTTCCTGCGCCGCATCGTATCGGACGTGACACGCGACGGTGGTTTCCCGCCGCTGAACCTGGAGAACATCGACTTTATGCAGCTGTACCGTCAGGAAGTTGCGCGTCGTCAGGCCGAGCAGCCTCAGGGCACCGCCTGAAGATAAGGAACACGTCGGCTTACGAGGTGTTCACCCAAGTTTGGCCCACAAGGCATCGTCGCCCATCTTGGCAACGAAGTTTTCGTGGGCCTTCTTTTCCTGATCCGACAGACGAGAGGGCAGAGGGGTCGCACGCGGTGCGGCGCGCCAGTCGCTGTCTTCGACAACACCGGCCTTTTTCTTGGTGTCCGCCGCCAGAACCAGACCCGGCTGTCGCCCGCCAATCAGTTCAAGATACACTTCGGCCAGAATTTCCGAGTCGAGCAGCGCGCCGTGCAGGGTGCGCGACGCATTGTCGATGCCAAAGCGGCGGCAAAGCGCATCCAGCGAAGCGGGAGAACCGGGAAATTTCTTGCGGGCGATGGCGAGGGTATCAAGCGCCTGTTCAAAGGGAATGGGCGCGAGACCCATCCATTTCAACTCGGCATTGATGAACTTCATATCAAAGGACGCGTTGTGGATCACCAACCGGGAATCGCCGACAAAATCGACAAATTCCTGGCCGATCTGCTTGAACACCGGCTTGTCCGAGAGAAACTCGTCCCCCAGCCCGTGCACCTCGAACGCCTCTTGCGGCATAGAGCGTTCGGGATTGATGTATTGGTGATAGGTGCGGCCCGTCGGCATGTGGTTCAGCAGTTCCACGCCGCCGATTTCGACAATGCGGTCCCCGGTGTTCGGATCGAGCCCGGTGGTTTCCGTATCCATCACGATTTCACGCATTGGCGAGTTTTTCCCTGATCTCTTGCACTATCTTGTCCACCTGCGTGCGGGCATGGTCAAGGGTGTCGGTGATCACAACATAGTCCGACCGCGCGCATTTCTCATCGTTGGGCATTTGCTTTGCCCGGATCTGAAGGAACTGTTCACGGGTCATGGTGCCGCGTTCCATCACGCGTTTTTCCTGAGTTTCAGGTGGAACAGAGACACAAACGACGGCATCAACCTCTCTGTGGCCATTGCCTTCGAACAGCAGCGGGATGTCGAAAACAAGGATGTCTGCGGTGGAATTTGCCGCAAATTCGGCGCGGTCCAGTGCTACGAGCGGATGCACGATCTGCTCTAGCGTTTTCAGAACGGCCGGATCCTGGCCGATCATCTCTTTCAGCTTGTCGCGCGAGACGGCGCCATCAACCACCGCGCCGGGCAGGGCGTCCGCAATCGGCGCGACGGCTGCGCCGCCCTTGGCATACATCCGGTGCACGGCGGCGTCCGCGTCCCACACGGCGCAGCCTGCGGCGGCAAAGAGTTTCGCCGTAGTGGATTTCCCCATGCCGATTGAGCCGGTCAGGCCAAGACGAAAGCTCATCGCAGGGCCGCCTGTCGGGTTGCATCATCCACGATGGGCCGCATGCCAAACCAGCGTTCAAAACCGGGGACCGCCTGATGCAAAAGCATACCGAGACCATCAACCGTGGTGCACCCCGCCTGTTCAGCCGCAGCAAGGAGATGTGTTTTCAGGGGGTTGTAGACGAGATCGGTGACAACAGCCCCGGCATTCAGCCCATCCAGCGGCACGCGAAGTTCCGGTTTGCCGGTCATTCCAAGAGAGGTCGTGTTCACGATGGTCGCGCCATTTTCAATGGCATTGCCCGCCTGCACCCAATCCACAACGGTCAGACGGGTGCCAAACTCTTCCCGCAGGGTTTCGGCGCGAACCCGTGTGCGGTTCGAGATCAGAATTTCGGGCACACCGGCATCCAGAAGAGAGGCAATCACGGCCCGCGCCGCGCCACCGGCCCCAAGCACAACGGCAGGACCGGACTCTGGCGTCCAATCGGGCGCGCCCTGACGTAGGTTTTCGATAAAGCCATAGCCGTCCGTGTTGTCGCCAATAATCTTGCCGTCATCGCGGATGATCAGCGTGTTCACCGCGCCGATCAGCGTGGCGCGATCCGTCACCTGATGCACCAGCTCCATGACTTTTTCTTTGTGGGGAATGGTGACGTTGGCCCCGACAAAGCCCATTTTCGGCAGCGCCTTGATCACCTTTTTCAGGTTCTCGGGCGCAACATCCATCGGAATGTAATGCCCCTTAAGGCCAAGGGTACGCAGCCAGTGACCGTGCACCTGGGGGGATTTCGAATGGGCAATCGGATGCCCGATCACACCCGCCAATGGGATTTTCGGTAATGTCATGACGCCAATTCTCCGCGCACCGTCAGGTAGTTGAGCAATTCGATGAGGGGCAGACCCAAAACGTTGAAATAGTCCCCGTCCACCCGACGGAACAGCCTTACGCCTTCTTCTTCGAGTTTGTAACCACCCACGGACCAACGAATGCTGTCCCAGTTGCGGGCAAGGTAGTCGTCGAGATAGGTCTCAGAGAAATCGCGCATCTGCAGGCGCACAACGCCAATGTGCCGCCAGACGAGCCGGTTTTCGTGAAACACAACAATGGCCGAAAGCAGCTGGTGCTTTTGCCCCCTGAGCGTTTGCAACTGCGCGCGGGCCTCATCCACATCGCGCGGTTTGCCGAACACGCGGCCCTCAAACTCGAGAACCTGATCGCATCCGATGACCAGCTTGTCGGGGTGTTTCATGGCAACCTTGCCGGCCTTGGCCTCGGCCAGGGCATCTGCGATGTCGCGGGCGGGGGCCTCTTCTGCTTCTAAAGCGCGGCGCAGCATCTCTTCGTCGACCCTGGCGGTGACAACATCAAAGCTGACCCCGGCATTTTTCAGCAAGGTCGCGCGAATTTCAGAACCGGAAGCCAAGATGATGTCATGCGCCATGTGGATAAATCCGTGGAGTTTGTGCTGCGAAGCCTGAGCTCTATTTCTGTGAAATTCCTGAGACCTTGGCAAGCCGTGGGAAACTGCCGTGTTTCACGCTGTTTCACGGATTTCGTCCCCTAGGGAGAAGGATAAAGCCGGAGTTGGAGAAAACTGAAGTATCCTGTGTTGTTCCAGTGTTTTCCTCAAACCATCCACAAGGTATATCAGTTTAAGAGATTGATAATGTTACTGATTTCTGAGAAATCCAAATTTGTTTGAAAACTGTATGCTCTGTTTTCCCCCTGTGGAAATCCAACGGGAAAACACAGTAATCCACAGGATCTGGCCTTACTACAAAAACATCATCCTTTCTCTTTCTATTATATTTATTTAAGGAGGGCCCAATCAGAGAGCGGAAAGATCATGTCCTATTTCCTGGCTGACATTTACCCATATGTTTTGGCGTTCCATATCATGGCCGTCCTGTCGTGGATGGCGGGGCTGTTCTATTTGCCCAGACTGTTTGTCTATCACGCTGAACGCGCAGAAGTTGGCGATCAGCTGGACGAGACATTGAAGATCATGGAGTTCAAGCTCCAGCGCTATATCATGTCGCCTGCCAGCATCGCGGCCTGGGCGGCTGGGCTGACGCTGGTGTTCACGCCGGGGGTGGTCGACTGGTCTGCGGTGTGGCCCTATACCAAGGGCGCCTGTATCATCGCTATGACGGTCTTTGACCACTGGCTGATGATCATGCGCAAGCGGTTTGCGCGGGGTGAGAACACGTTGCCCGGCCGTACCTATCGGATGATGAACGAAGTGCCGACGATCCTGATGATCGTGATCGTGCTGTCGGTGGTTGTTAAGTTCTGAGGTGTTTGACTCTGGGCGGTCAAATCCTTAGATAAGGGGCAACAGGCCCGTCCGGGCCATGTGTCTTCCAATTTCAAATCGAGAACCACGGCCCTGACCGGTCGTGATGGGATATTTTCTATGAGCATCGAAAAACTGGCTCTTGCCGAGCTGAAGGCTACGAGCCCCAAAGACCTGCTGGCCGTCGCTGAAGAGCTTGAGATCGAAAACGCCTCGACCATGCGCAAGGGCGAGATGATGTTCCAGATCCTGCGTGAACGCGCGGATGAAGGCTGGGAAGTCTCAGGCGATGGGGTTCTTGAGGTGTTGCAGGATGGCTTTGGTTTCCTGCGTTCGCCCGAGGCCAACTATTTGCCGGGTCCTGACGATATCTATGTCAGCCCCGAAATGATCCGTAAATACTCACTGCGGACTGGTGATACCATCGACGGTGTTATCAAGGCGCCTGAGGACAACGAGCGATATTTTGCGCTGCAGGATGTGGCGCACATCAACTTTGAGTCCCCGGAAAAGGCCAAGCACAAGATCGCCTTTGACAACCTGACGCCGTTGTATCCGGATGAGCGTCTGAAGATGGAAATCGAAGATCCGACCATCAAGGACAAATCCGCTCGTGTCATCGACCTGGTGGCGCCGATTGGCAAAGGTCAACGGTCGCTGATCGTGGCACCGCCGCGGACCGGTAAAACCGTGATCCTGCAGAACATTGCGCATTCGATCGAGGCCAACCACCCGGAATGCTATCTGATCGTTCTGTTGATCGACGAGCGCCCGGAAGAGGTGACCGACATGCAGCGTTCGGTGAAGGGCGAAGTTGTGTCTTCGACCTTTGACGAACCCGCGACGCGTCACGTTGCCGTGGCTGAAATGGTGATCGAAAAAGCCAAGCGTCTGGTCGAGCATAAACGAGATGTTGTTATCCTTCTCGACTCGATCACAAGACTTGGTAGGGCTTTCAACACCGTGGTGCCGTCCTCGGGTAAGGTTCTGACCGGTGGTGTGGATGCCAACGCCCTGCAACGCCCCAAGCGTTTCTTTGGTGCCGCACGGAATATCGAAGAAGGTGGGTCGCTGACCATCATCTCGACCGCGCTGATTGATACCGGCAGCCGCATGGACGAGGTGATCTTTGAAGAATTCAAAGGCACTGGTAACTCGGAAATCGTGCTGGATCGCAAGATCGCCGACAAACGCGTCTTCCCAGCCATCGACATTCTCAAGTCGGGCACACGGAAAGAAGACCTGCTTATCGACAAGATCGACCTGCAGAAGACCTTTGTTCTGCGGCGTATCCTCAACCCGATGGGTACGACGGATGCGGTCGAATTCCTGTTGTCGAAGTTGAAGCAGACCAAGACAAACTCGGAATTCTTTGACTCGATGAACACCTAAGGGTTTCGCGATGGCCTATGTGCCTGACACGATTTTTGCGCTGGCCACGGCCCCCGGTAAAGCGGGGGTCGCTGTCATTCGCGTGTCTGGTTCGCTGGTGGGCGCGGCGGGCGAGGTGCTGTTCGGAGCATTGCCAGAACCGCGCATCGCGACGCTGAAGGTTCTGAGGGATCATGAGGGGCGGCGGCTGGACCAGGCGTTGGTGCTGTATTTTCCTGAGAAAAACAGCTTTACCGGCGAAAGCGTGATTGAACTGCACCTGCATGGCTCGGTTGCGGTGGTCAACGCGGTGCTGCGGGTGTTGTCGGATATCGACGGTCTGCGGCTTGCCGCAGCCGGAGAGTTTACCCGACGCGCGCTGGAGAACGGGTGCCTGGATCTGGCGCAGGTCGAGGGGTTGGCTGACTTGATCGATGCCGAAACCGAGGCGCAGCGACGGCAGGCCCTGCGGGTGCTTTCTGGTGATTTGGGGGATCTCGCAGGAGGATGGCGGGACAAGCTGATCCGAGCTGCGGCCTTGCTAGAGGCAACCATCGATTTTGCTGACGAAGAGGTGCCGGTTGATGTGACGCCGGAGGTTCAGGAACTCTTGGCCCATGTGCGCACAGAGCTGGAGCGAGAGATCACAGGCGTTGAGACGGCAGAGCGCATTCGCACAGGGTTTGAGGTGGCTATCCTGGGCGCGCCGAATGTCGGAAAATCAACACTTCTCAATGCCTTGGCGGGGCGCGAGGCGGCGATAACGTCGGAGTATGCCGGCACGACCCGCGATGTGATCGAGGTTCGTATGGACCTGAATGGCCTGCCTGTGACCCTGCTAGATACGGCGGGACTGCGGGAAACCGAAGATCACGTCGAAGGTATCGGGATTGAGCGGGCAAAGCAGCGCGCCGATGCCGCGGATTTGCGTGTGTTCCTGATCGAAAAGGGGCAACACCCTGACTTTGACCCACGGCCGGGCGACATTGTGCGCGCCGCCAAGGGGGATATGCTGGAGGATGCGCAGGATGCCATTTCTGGCAAGACAGGGCAGGGTGTGGGTCAGCTGGTTCGCGACATCACTGAGCAGCTGTCGGATCAGGCGGCGCGCTCTGGTATCGCGACGCGGGAGCGGCACAGGGTGGCAATGAACCGTGCTTCGGACGGTTTGAATGCGACGCATGCTGTGCTTGCGCTGGGTCCGGATCACTACGAGATCGCGGCAGAAGAGCTGCGCAGCGCAATTCGGGCTTTGGATTCCATTGTCGGTCGCGTAGATGTCGAAAACCTTTTGGATGAAATCTTTTCGAGCTTTTGCATCGGCAAGTAAGGAGTGTTTCACGTGAAACATTTTGATGTCATCGTTGTCGGCGGCGGGCATGCCGGAGCGGACGCAGCGCACGCGGCGGCCAGGGCGGGTGCACGCACGGCCCTTGTAACGCTGAAGTCTTCGGGCATTGGTGTGATGTCTTGTAACCCGGCCATCGGAGGGTTGGGCAAAGGGCATCTGGTTCGAGAGATCGACGCGCTTGACGGCCTGATGGGGCGCGTTGCCGATCAGGCGGGGATTCAGTTCCGGCTGTTGAATCGGCGAAAAGGGCCCGCTGTACAGGGGCCTCGGGCGCAGGCGGATCGCAAAATCTACCGCGAAACCATGCAGGCCGAGATCCTGAATACACAGGGTTTGGAGGTCATTGAAGGCGAAGTCGCGGACTTTTGCATGGAGAAGGGTCAGGTTTGCGGGGTTGTTTTGGCGGATGGCTCCGAAATCAGGTCGGCTGCGGTTGTTCTGACCACGGGGACATTCCTGCGCGGGGTCATTCACATTGGAGATGTTTCGCACCCCGGCGGCCGTATGGGAGACGATCCGTCGATCAAGCTGGCGGAGCGCATTGACAGTTTTGACCTGCCTTTGGGGCGGCTAAAGACGGGCACACCTCCGAGGTTGAACGGCAAGACCATCAAGTGGGATATTTTGGGGTCTCAGCCGGGTGATGAGGAACCGGTGATGTTTTCATTCCTGAATACAGCTCCTTTTGCCCGGCAGATTGCCTGCGGCATTACCCATACGAACGAACGAACACACGAGATTATTCGCGAGAATCTGGGACGCTCGGCCATGTATGGTGGGCATATTGATGGCATTGGCCCGCGATATTGCCCGTCTATTGAGGACAAAATCGTTCGCTTTGCTGACAAAACCTCGCACCAGGTGTTTCTGGAGCCTGAGGGGCTGGAGGATGACACCGTCTATCCCAATGGCATTTCGACGTCCTTGCCCGTGGATGTCCAAGAGGATTACGTGCGGTCGATTGAGGGATTGGAGGATGTGGAAATCCTCCAGCCGGGGTATGCGATCGAATATGACTATATCGATCCAAGGGCTCTGGAGTCGTCTCTGGGAGTAAAAACTGTGCCCGGTCTGTATTTTGCCGGGCAGATCAATGGCACCACGGGCTACGAAGAGGCTGCGGCGCAGGGCCTTGTCGCTGGTCTGAACGCGGCGCGCTACGCCAGAAACGAGGCACCGCACCATTTTGGGCGCGCGGACAGCTACATCGGTGTCATGATTGATGATCTTGTCACCCGCGGCGTGACAGAGCCCTATCGCATGTTTACCTCGCGGGCGGAGTTCCGGCTTTCCTTGCGGGCTGATAATGCTGATCAGCGGCTTACCCCGGTTGGGGTTGATCTGGGACTTGTCGGAGAAGAGCGGCTTCGTGCGTTTTCAGAGAAATCCGAGCTGTTGGAACATGGCCGGACCCTGCTTGAAAATACCATTAGCACGCCCACCCAGCTCAAGGCTGCCGGGATAACGGTGAATCAAGATGGAAAGAAAAGAACGGGATTTCAGCTACTTGCCTTTCCAGATGTTGAATTTGATGACCTTCTTCCGCTTAATCCAGAGCTGGAAGAGGTTGCAGATGTGGCGCGCGAGCAGCTGACTAAGGACGCGCTATACGCCAACTATGTTGCGCGGCAGATGCGGGATGTCGAGGCGATGCAGCGCGACGCAAATCAACGAATTCCATCAGATTTCGACTATTCGGGCGTTAATGGTCTGTCGAATGAGCTAAAGGCAAAACTCGAGCAGGCCCGGCCGTCAAACCTGGATCAGGCTGGTCGGATAGACGGGATTACGCCTGCGGCGCTGACTCTTATCCTGGCGAAACTCCGCCGGGTCCGTCAGGAGAAATCGGCGTGACGCATACCGAGAGCGAAGTTCTTGCTGCTCTCAATGTTTCACGTGAAACATCTGAGCGCCTAAGGCTGTTGGTCGAGTTGCTCAAAAAGTGGAATCCCAGGATCAATCTGGTTTCCAAGACGACCCTGGATCAGGTTTGGAGCCGCCACATTCTAGATTCCGCGCAAATCCACGGTTTGGCCGAGCAGCCAGTCGGAAAGTGGGTGGATATAGGCAGTGGAGGTGGGTTTCCGGGGTTGGTTGTGGCGGTGCTGGCAGCCGAGATGGGATCTCCGACGTCCACAACCCTGATTGAAAGTGATCAGAGAAAATGCGCGTTTTTGCGTACAGTTTTGCGGGAAACGGGGGTTCCAGCAGAGGTCTTGGCCAAGAGGATTGAGGTCGCGGAACCTCAGAATGCCGATGTTTTGTCCGCGCGGGCGCTGGCGGACCTGGGACTGTTGTTTTCTTTTGCTGAGCGGCACCTGAAGGATGGCGGCACCATGCTGTTTCCCAAAGGCGTCACCTGGGAAAAAGAACTCAGGACCGCGCAGGAATCGTGGTCATTCACCCATGAGGTGATTACAAGTAAAACTGAGCCCAATTCCGTCATCCTCAAAGTCAAGGATCTCAGGCGTGTCTGACCCAACTCGTCCGAAAGGCCCAAAAATCATAGCTGTCGCCAACCAAAAGGGCGGCGTTGGCAAAACCACTACGGCGATTAACCTCGCGGCGGCGCTGGTCGAAGCAGGCTCGCGCGTTTTGGTTGTAGATCTCGATCCGCAGGGCAATGCCTCGACCGGGTTGGGGATTGATGTCGAAGATCGCGTGCTGACAACCTATGATCTTTTGCTGGATGACGCCGAGCTTGGCGATGTTATCCTTGCCACCGAGAAAGAGGGAATGTCGATCATTCCAGCGACGGTGGACCTCAGCTCAGCGGATATTGAGCTGATTTCAAACGAAAAACGCAGCTTTCTTTTGCATGATGCCCTGCGCCAGACCGCGATGGACGCCTATGGTTGGGACTATATCCTGATTGACTGTCCGCCATCGCTGAACCTGTTGACGGTCAATGCGATGATTGCGGCGCACTCGGTGCTAATTCCGCTGCAAAGTGAGTTTTTTGCGTTGGAGGGTCTGTCACAATTGATGCTGACAGTTCGCGAAGTGCGCCAGACCGCCAATCCCAACCTGCGGATCGAGGGGGTGGTTCTGACGATGTATGACGCTCGGAACAACCTTTCTCAGCAGGTTGAGCAGGATGCGCGCGACAATTTGGGTGATCTGGTGTTTGAAACCAAGATCCCGCGCAATGTGCGTGTGTCCGAGGCGCCATCTTATGCGTTGCCGGTTCTGGACTATGATCCTTTGTCCAAGGGCGCGGAAGCCTATCGCGCACTGGCGCGGGAAGTGCTTGCTAAACATATGAAAATTGCGGCGTAAGAGGAAAAACCATGGCAGCCAAGAAAACAAAGAACCGTGGTTTGGGCCGGGGGCTTTCGGCGCTTATGGCGGATGTTACCGAAGATCAGGTGCCGGCAAGCACGGAAGCGCCCCGCAATGCGGACCTGATGGTGCCGATCGAAAAGATCAAGCCAAATCCCGAGCAACCGCGGCGCGACTTTACTCAGGACCAACTTGAAGAGCTGGCCGCGTCTATTCGCGAAAAGGGTGTCATTCAGCCCCTGATCGTGCGGGCGCAGGCGGACGGTACTTATGAGATTGTCGCGGGTGAACGCCGGTGGCGTGCGTCGCAAATGGCGCAACTGCATGAGCTTCCGGTGGTTGTCAGAGAGTACAATGACACCGAAGTGCTGGAAATCGCGATCATCGAGAACATCCAGCGCGCCGATTTGAACCCGGTAGAAGAAGCTGCGGGTTATCGCGCGCTTATGGACAAATTCGGGCACACACAGGAGAAGCTGTCTGAAGCGTTGGGCAAAAGTCGGAGCCACATTGCAAACCTGATCCGGCTTTTGCAGTTGCCGGACGATGTGCAGAGCATGCTCAAGCAAGGCGACCTGACCGCCGGTCACGCGCGCGCACTGATTACATCAGAGGACCCGAGCGGCCTGGCGAAAAAGGTCGTGAAATCAGGTCTTTCCGTGCGCCAGACCGAGGCATTGGCGAAACGGCCCGTGTCTTCTGCGGCGCCTGCCAAGTCTGCCCCAAAACCCAAAAAGGATGCGGATACTGCAGCCCTGGAGGGCGATCTGTCTGCGAATCTTGGCATGAAGGTGATGATTGATCACAAGCCAGGTGGAGAAGCGGGTCAGGTGACGATCAAATACGCGTCTTTGGACCAACTGGATGAGATTTGCAGGATTTTGTCGGCTACCAGTTAGGTCGTGTCCAGATAAAGAGCAAAACACAGCCCAGAACGACGGCCTGAATGAGCAAGAGGGACGTTTTGAGCCCGATTGCCAGTGAAATTCCAAAAACCACGACAATAGAAAGCGTTGCGATGCGTTTGGCGCCGGGATTGATGGCGCCACGGGTTTGCCAATCCTCTATGGGTGGGCCCAGTTTCGGGTGAGATAGCAGCCAGTTATGAAGTCTTTCTGACGAACGGGCGAAAAAGAACGCGGCGAGCAAAAGGAATGGAACCGTTGGCAACAAGGGAAGCACGACGCCAATCAATGCCAGAGCAATGCAAACGAGTCCCAAAGTTGCCCAGATAAAGCGCATTCCTAGTCCCTCAAAAGTTCCGAAATGACCGAGTTCAAAACCATACGACCTTTGGGAAGAACCGCAAGCCTTTGATCTGAAATGGAAATTAAGCCAAGCTCACGCAGTGCATCAACTCTGTCATGCTCCAGGGTCTTTCCGGCCAGGGTCTGGTAACGAGTCAGATCAATTCCATCCGTCAAACGCAGGCCCATCAACAAGAATTCGGCAACCTCACCGTCGCGATCAATAGGCTCACGCAGGCTGTCGCCATTGCCTGCTTCGGCGCATTCCAGCCACTTGGTGGGGTTTCGCCAGGTCTCAACGGCGTGGCGGACACCGTTCAGGGTCATGCGGGCATGCGCGCCGGGGCCAATTCCGGCGTAATCCCCGTACCGCCAGTAAATCTGATTGTGTCGGGATTCAGAGCCTATTCCGGCGTAATTCGAGACTTCGTAGGGTAGAAAACCGGCTTTTGCACAGATGTCCTGGGTCTCTTCATACATATCCGCCGCGAGATCATCTTCGGGCAGACCGTGCAGTTTCCCGAGTGCGTAGCGGTCGCCAAAGGCGGTGCCGTCTTCGATTGTCAGCTGATAGAGCGAAAGATGATCCACGGCCATTTGCGTGGCTTCGGTCAATTCGTGCCGCCAATCTTCGATGGATTGATCCTGGCGCGCATAAATCAGGTCAAAGCTCACCCGGTCAAAGGTTTTCCGGGCGACGTCAAACGCCTGTTTGGCCTCGGACACGGAGTGAATGCGACCCAAACGCTGTAGATCGCGGTCATTCAGCGCCTGAATGCCCATCGAAATGCGATTCACACCGCCATCGCGATAGCCAACAAATCGGCCGGCCTCGACCGAACCGGGATTGGCCTCGAGCGTGACTTCCATGTCGTTGGCGGTGGGCCACAGCCTGCGCACACGGTCAAGAATGCCCGCGACAATGTCCGGATTCATAAGGCTGGGCGTGCCGCCGCCAAAAAAGACAGAGTTTAGAACACGGTTTGGGGTTTGTGCAGCGACGCGGTCAAGTTCGCTCAGATAGGCTCTGAACCAGCGGTTTTGGTCGATTTCTCGGGCCACATGACTGTTAAAGTCGCAATAGGGGCATTTGGCCTGACAAAAGGGCCAATGGATGTAGAGGCCAAAGCCCCCGTTTTGCCAGTCCTCAGCCAAAACAGCCTGCTACGAACTGTTTCAGGGCGCGGCCCCGATGGCTGATCTGGTTTTTCTCTGCCGGATCCATCTGGGCACAGGTGATGTCGTAGCCGTCGGGCTGAAACATCGGATCATAGCCAAAGCCATGCGCCCCGCGGATCGGCCAGACCAATTGGCCGGGCATGACGCCTTCGAAAACTTCGTCGTGTCCGTCTGGCCATGCAATGACCAGGGTGCAGCGAAACTGAGCAAGCCGGGGATCAGCAGCGTTAACGGCAGTCAGTTCGTCATTGGCGCGGGTCATCGCGCGTATGAAGTCGCGGCCATTGGGGGTTTCGGCCCAATCCGCCGTGTAGACGCCGGGCGCGCCACCAAGCGCGTCGATGGTGATACCGGAGTCATCGGCGAGCGCGGGCAAGCCGGTGGCGGTTGCGGCGGCATGTGCCTTGATCCGGGCGTTGCCGACAAAGGTGTTTTCGGTTTCTTCGGGCTCGGGCAGATCCATCTGGGCGGCTCCGACAACGCTCACGCCGTGGGGCGCGAGAATTTCGGTGATCTCAGCCAGTTTGCCTTGGTTGTGGGTGGCGACCAAAAGGCGGTCGCCATCAAATTTACGCGTCATGAGCAGGCGGCCTGTTGTGCGGTTACCAGTTCCTCGACACCCTGTTCGGCGAGGTCGATCAGCTGGTTCATCTGCACACGGGAATAGGTAGATCCCTCGGCGGACATCTGCACTTCGATCATTTGCTTGTTACCGAGCATGATGAAATTGCCGTCAACTCCGGCTTCGGAGTCTTCAGGATAGTCCAGATCCAGCACAGGCTGGCCAGCATAGATGCCGCAAGACACGGCGGCGACGGGTGAAATCAGGGGATCGGTCAGAACATCGCCCGCCTTCATCAGCTTGTTGACGGCCAAACGCAGGGCAACCCAGCCGCCGGTGATTGACGCGCAACGGGTGCCGCCATCTGCCTGGATGACATCGCAGTCCACCGTGATCTGACGCTCGCCCAGGGCAACGCGATCCACACCGGCGCGCAGAGAACGTCCGATAAGCCGTTGAATTTCAACAGTTCTTCCGCCCTGCTTGCCTGCTGCTGCCTCGCGACGCATCCGGCTGGTGGTGGAGCGGGGAAGCATACCGTATTCGGCGGTGACCCATCCCAACCCGGACCCCTTGATAAACGGAGGCACGCGGTCTTCGATGGTGGCGGTGCACAGAACATGGGTGTCGCCCATGCGGATCATGCAGGACCCTTCGGCGTGCTTGGTGATCCCGGTTTCAATCGAAACAGGACGCATTTCATTCAATTCTCTTCCCGAGGGACGCATGGCGGAAATCCTTTGTTGCTTGGCTTTGGGGATACAAGGGGGCAGGGGGCGGGTGCAACCCCGATTGACCTTTGCGCTGCGCTCACTTTAATGGCATCTGGATCACAAGGATTGCCATGTCTGAAAGCGCCCGCCTTCTTGAGGAAATGAACGACCGCTCTCGCGAGGTGTTCCGCCGCGTGGTCGAGAGCTATCTGGAAACCGGAGACCCGGTCGGTTCGCGAACATTGACCCGGACGCTGTCAGAGAGCGTCAGTGCTGCGACGATCCGGAACGTGATGCAGGATCTCGAGTTTCTTGGTCTGCTGGATTCACCTCATGTCAGCGCCGGACGTGTGCCAACCCAGATCGGGTTGCGGATGTTTGTGGACGGTCTGCTTGAGGTGTCGGATCTGGATGCCGGGGATCGCCAAAAGATTGACGCGACGCTGGGTGATAACTCGGCAGATGTAGGTGGGATGCTGGATCGCGTTGGATCGGCCTTGTCCGGTGTGACACATGGTGCTTCGCTTGTTTTGGCGCCGAAGCACGAGGCGCCGATCAAGCATATCGAGTTTGTCAGCCTCGCGCAGGATCGTGCGCTGGTGGTTTTGGTGTTTGCAGACGGTCACGTGGAAAACCGACTGTTTACTCCGCCGCCCGGACAGACCCCCAGCTCAATGAGAGAGGCGGCAAATTTCCTGAATGCGGTGATTGAGGGCCGGACCCTGTCCGAGGTGCACACCGTTATTCGCGAAGAGATCAAGCGACGGCGTCAGGAGATCGACTCGTTGGCGCGGGACCTGGTGGAAAGTGGCATCGCGCTGTGGGCTGATGCGGGCGATCAACATGAACGTTTGATTGTGCGCGGCAGGTCGAATCTGTTGGGGACTGACGAGGAAGAAGAGGACCTGGAGCGCATCAGGACCCTGTTTGATGACCTTGAACGCAAGCGGGACATCGCAGAATTCCTGGAATTGGCCGAGGAAGGCGATGGCGTGCGCATTTTTATTGGCTCAGAGAACAAACTTTTTTCACTTTCGGGTTCCTCTTTGGTGGTTTCCCCATATATGAACGCGGATCGTAAGATTGTGGGTGCTGTCGGGGTCATCGGACCCAAGCGCCTGAACTATGGACGGATCGTGCCGATTGTGGATTACACGGCACAACTGGTCGGGAAGCTGATTTCAGACCGGGGTTAGAGGTTGAGACATGGCAGAGCCGAAAGAAAACGAATTTCTGGACGATATCGCAGAAGCCGAGGCAGAAGAGTTTGCCCAATCGCTGGATGAACTGGCCGATGAGGCGGTTGAGCTGGATGAGCTGCGCGCCGAGCGGGATGATTACAAAGACAAGTTCATGCGCGCCCTGGCTGACGCGGAAAACTCGCGCAAGCGGGGCGAAAAAGCACGTCGCGATGCCGAGCAATATGGCGGATCAAAACTGGCCCGCGATATGCTGCCGGTGTACGACAACATGAAGCGTGCAGTCGAGACGATCACCGACGAACAGAGAGAGGCGTCTGCCGCTCTGATCGAAGGGATCGAACTCACGATGCGCGGTCTGCTTGGAACCTTTAACAAGCATGGTATCGAAGTGATTGCGCCCGAAGTTGGCGACAAATTCGACCCGCAGGTGCATGAAGCGATGTTCGAAGCTCCTGTCCCCGGTACGAAATCAGGTGAGATCATCCAGGTATCGGCCGAGGGGTTCATGCTGCATGATCGCCTGTTGCGCCCGGCACAGGTCGGTGTGTCTTCAAACCCGGGCTAAACAGACCTGCGGCAAAATGTTAGAAAGCTCCCGACACTCTCGGGAGCTTTTGTTTTGCGCATCTTACGTTTCGTCGTTTTGGCTTTGATCTTTCCGGTGTTTTACAGCGCCTCTGCCCAACAGTATCCGACGTATACTGAGCTGTTTGTAAATGATTTTGCAGAGCTGTTACCGGCAGAAGACGAAGACCGCATTCGCGGTAAGCTCGTGGAGCTGCGCGAGAAGAAGGGTATTGAGTTTACGGTCGTGACCATTCACTCGATGAGTGATTTTGGCCATTCGGCGGACATCGAACCTTTTGCAACCGGGCTGTTTAACCATTGGGGCGTTGGCAACGCCGAGCGCAATGATGGCGTGATGATGTTGATCGCCGTGGATGATCGGCGCATGCGGATTGAGGTTGGGTCAGGCTATGGGGCCTCAAAAAATGTTCCCATGGGCAACATCATCGACACGATCATTACGCCGCGCTTTAAAAAGGACGATTTTGTCGGTGGGATTGAGCATGGCGTGGATGCGGTTATCAAGGACATCACCGGCAGCTGGCCGGGAGAGTATGACGCCAACGTTGCGCAAAAAATTGGTGGCACGCTCAAGCGGCTTCTGGATTGGGTGGGGAATTGGATTTATGCGCTGTTGGCCCCGGTCGCCGCGCTGGCGGTGCGCGCCTTACGCAGGTGGCAGCGCAACAAGCCCCGTTTGTGTCCCAGCGATGGATCCCAGATGACACGGCTGAACGAAGAATGGGATGACAAGCATCTCCAAAAGGGCGAGATCACCGAAGAACGGCTAAAGAGCGTGGATTATGATGTCTGGGTTTGCGGCAAATGCGATCACGTCACGGTCGAAGGGTATAAATCCTGGTTTTCACCCTATGGCGCGTGCCGATCCTGTGGGTATCGAACCGTCGAAGGGGACACAACGATACTTCAGTCCGCCACAACCAGCTCAACCGGTCTGAAACGCATTGATTACCACTGCCACAATTGCGGAGATCGTTGGTCAGCCACACGAACGATCCCCAAGAAATCATCCAGCTCATCCTCGTCTGGGTCCTCCTTTGGAGGAGGCTCATCCAGCGGCGGCGGCGCCAGCGGAAGCTGGTGATCAGATTGCGGTCAGAACCACGCCAATGATCGTGCAGCCTCCGGTCGCGAAGCCTCCGTCGATCAGGATCAATTTGCGGCTCCGATCGGCAAAAACATAGTTTGTCGCCAGCCAGGGTGTCACGAGAAACAGACCAACGCCAAATCCGCTCACAAGACCTGCGCCAATTGTGTCAATGCCGCTGAGGGAAAAGATGTGGCGCATCATCCCGGCAACGATGATGGCGCAAACCAAAGCGACGATATAGGGCGTAGGCCCGGCGTTCGGCGGCCGTCCATTGTCATCGGCCTCAATCCCGGCGGCGGCCATCCATTTGCTGGCCAGCGTCATGTACCAGACGGCACCAAATACATAAGATGCCAGTCCGGCCCCGATCACGATCAGATAATCCATGTGTCCCTCCTGTCCTAGTTTTCAGTACTATGCACAGGAAGATCGGATTTGCCTACAGCCCACCCAGCGCGCAGATGATGTTCCATTCATCCGCGGTGACCGGTTGCACGGACAGGCGCGAGTTCTTGACGAGCACCATGTCAGCCAACCTTGGGTCCGATTTGATCTGATCCAATGACACAGGCGTGGGAACCGTTTCGACGGCCTTGATGTCCACGCATTCCCAGCGGTCGTCGTCTGTGGTGGAATCCGGATGCGCCAGGGCGATTACCTCGATAATGCCAACAACGGATTTTTCTTTCATCGAGTGATAGAAGAATCCACGATCGCCGATTTCCATGTCGCGCATAAAGTTGCGCGCCTGGTAGTTGCGCACCCCATCCCATTCTTCACCGGCATCACCTTTGTCCAGTTGGTTTTGCCAGCTCCAGGTGTTGGGTTCGGATTTGAACAGCCAATAGCGCATCACCCCAGAACCTTGTTCCAGGCAATCAATTCCACGCTCTGAAACAGATCGGCCTTTTTGTAGGGATCGTTTGCGGCCCAGGCTTTGGCCTCGGTCATGTCCATGTTCAGGATAATGAGTGAGCCGCACATCTCGCCGTTTTCATCCAGAAATGGCCCGGCCATTTCGACAGCATCGGTCGATTTCAGATAGGCTACGTGGGCATCCCGGTTGGCCTTGCGGATGTCCAGTGCGCCTGGTTTGTCTTTGGCGATCAGGGCGATTTTCATGTCATTCCTCCTTGGGTGGGCGGGAGAGTAACATCTCCATGGCCTGTGAGATTTTCAGATCGTGGTCGATCAGGCCGACAACAGCGTCCGTGATCGGCATGTCGATATTCATGTGACGTGCACGCCCCTGAACCGCCCTCGCAGTGGCGGCGCCCTCGACCGTGATGGAGGCGTCAAAAGCGTCATTTCGACCCAAACTCAGCCCAAAACGGTAGTTTCTGGACTGATCCGAGGTGCACGTCAGGGTAAGATCGCCAAATCCGGACAGCCCTGCAAGCGTTTCGGGATTGGCGCCAAGCGCCTGGGCCATGCGCTGCATTTCGGCGTAGCCGCGTGTCATGAGGGCAGCACGTGCGCTTTCACCAAGACCCGCGCCCATCGCAGCACCACAGGCAATTGCCATGACGTTTTTCAGGGCCCCGCCCAGCTCTGCGCCGATCGTGTCAGTGGTTCGGTAGATCCGGATGTTGGGCGTCGTCAACCGGGTCTGAAGCGCGCGACCGGCGGCCTCACTCTCGATGGCAAGGGTCAGGGCGGTTGGCAGACCGCGGGCAATATCGGCAGCAAAGCTGGGACCGGTAAGAATGGCCGGCGTCGCCTCGGGATCACAATCACGGATCACCGCAACGGGACCGAGTTCGGTTGCAAGCTCAACACCTTTGCAACAGGCGACGAGGAGCCTGCCATTCAGTTCGGAAGCCGTTTCCAAAAGCCCGCGCATACGCTGCATGGGCACGGCGATGAGCATGATGTCAGCCAGAGCGCGCGACATGCTGGACGTCACGGTGACGGTGTCGGGTAGGGTGACCCCGGGCAGGCGGGGGACGTTCATGCGCGCGGATTGCATTGCCGCCGCGTGGTCCGGATTGCGTGCCCACAGGGTAATGTCGGCCCCGGAGCGGGCCAGGGAAATGGCCAATGCGGTGCCAAACGCGCCCGCGCCCAAGACGCTGATGCTCATGCCTTGGCCCCCTTTTTGCCACTGCCCAACATGGCGGGGGCAGCTTTGTCCAGGGGCCAGCGCGGACGCGCTGCAAGGGTCATGTCGTCTCGGGCGCCGGTCTGAAATCTCTCGAGTCCGGCATAGGCGATCATGGCTGCATTGTCGGTGCAAAGGGACAGCGGAGGCGCGGTGAACGTGACATCGAGTTCTGCACAAACAGTCTCTAACCTTGCCCGAATGGCCGTATTTGCGGCAACACCGCCTGCAACGGCAAGCATGGGTGCTGATGGGTTTTCGTCCAGATAAAGTGCCAGCGCCCGACGCGTTTTTTCGGCCAGAACGTCGACAATAGCGGCCTGAAACCCGGCGCAAAGATCTGCGCGATCTTGCTCTGTCAGGCCTGACTTTTCGGCGATCACCGCATCGCGGGCCCGCAAGAGTGCGGTTTTGAGGCCGGAAAAGGACATGTCACAGTCAGGCCGATCCAGAAGGGGACGTGGAAAACGAAACCTGGTGGCATCGCCGCGTTCGGCGGCGGCCTGTACCGCCGGGCCGCCTGGTTGAGCCAGTCCCAAAAGCCGCGCGGTCTTGTCAAAAGCTTCACCGGGCGCATCGTCGATTGTGCCGCCAAGCCGCGAAAAATCTTCGGCCCCCCGCACGATCAGAAACTGACAATGCCCGCCCGAGACAAGCAGCATCAGGTAGGGATAGGCCACCTGGTCCGTCAACCGAGGAGTCAGCGCATGCCCGGCAAGGTGATTGACGCCAACCAATGGCACGCCAAGACCTGCCGACAGACCCTTGGCGCACATCACGCCAGACAGAACCCCGCCAATGAGGCCGGGGCCGGCGGTGACAGCCACGGCGTCGATGTCCTTGAGGGTCAGGTTGGAGGTTGCCAGGGCCTCTTCCACGCAGATGTCGAGTTTTTCGGCGTGGGCGCGCGCGGCAATTTCCGGCACAACGCCGCCAAATGCGGCATGCAGGTCCGATTGGCCATGCACGATTGACGCCAGAATTTCGGGCGCAGCACCCCGGCGTTGGCGCACGATGGCTGCGGCTGTGTCGTCGCAGCTGCTTTCCAGTCCGAGAATGGTTAGGTCCTGTGTCATGCCCATCGCCGTTGCGTGTCTGGTCAATGGCAGGTAACACCGAAAGGTGCCCGGGAACAATGCTGGCCGTGCCTATGACACGTGAAAACCCCATCGTTTTGCTGACGCGGCCATTGGCTGCCTCTGAAAGGTTTGCGAAAGACCTGCAAGGGCTGGACGTGCGTGTTGTGATCTCGCCGGTTCAATCCATCGAGGCGATGGACTTTGATGTGCCACATGCGCTCAAAGGTGCCATATTCACCTCTCGCAACGGGGTGCGGGCGGTTGAGGGCAAACCCATCCCGTGTTGGTGTGTTGGTGATGTGACCATGCAGGCCGCCATTGAAAAGGGGTGGCAGGCATGTTCTGCCAGCGGTGATGCCGAAGCACTGTTCCGGCGGATTCTGGCCGACCGCCCAGAGGGTCCTCTGGTCCACTTTCGCGGGGCCTATGCGCGCGGAAACCTGGCAACGAGATTGCAGGCCGAAGGGATCGATGTGCAAGAAGTGGTTGCCTATCGGCAGGTTAGCGAAATGCTGAACCATGATGCAAAAAGCGCTTTGAATAGGGAAAACCCGATTATTCTTCCCCTTTTTTCCCCCAGAAGCGCGGCGCAGGTTGTTCAACAGGGACCGTTTCCGGCGCCGATTTGCGTGGTTGCGATGAGCGATGCAGTGGCGGGCGAAGCAACAGCTTTGAGCCCAAGCCAGCTGGTCATTGCCGATGCGCCCAATGCGGCGTCGATGGTTGCGGCGATAAAGCAGATGGCAAAAGGCTTATGAACCATTGAGCATAATTGAAACTCTTCATAGGTTTGTTGTGTGCATTTGCAGAATGAATTTGGATTCGAAAGGGTGACAGCGGGTGGCTAGGTCAAAAACAACCGACAAACCGGACGACACACAGGTAGATGACACGGTTCTGCCAGAAGACAATGCAGAGGCCGAAGCCAATGATGTGACTGCCGAGGTTGAGGAGGCTTCGGAGAAGCCAGATGGTCCCGAAGATGTCCCCCAGGATGAGGCCGTCGAATTGGAGAACCCGGAAGAAGAAGCCCTGACCCAGGATCCGGAAGACGCTGCGGCCGAGACAGAAGAGGCGCCCCAACCAGAACCCGAAGCCCAACAGAAGCATCGGTCAGGTGCGACTCCTATGATATTGGGCGGTGTGGTTGCCGCAGCGATTGGGTTTGGGGCCGCCAGTTATCTGGGGTCTCAGGGTATCCTGTTTGGCCAGCAATCCAGCGAGCAGATTGCCGAGCTGACCCGCAAGCTGGAAGATCAGCAGGATCTCTTGAAACTGCTGCAATCAAACCAGGACAAAATTGCCGAAACCGCAAACCAGGCAAACGCAGGTGTTGCAGGTGTTGATGAGGCAAACGCCCGTCTGGCCGCGCTTTCCGAAAGGCTGGAGGCGCTGGGCACCAAGACGCAAACCCTTGAGGGGCGGATTGTCGAGGCTGAAAAACGCCCGATGACCGAAGGGGCGTCGTCTGCAGCAATTGAAGCCTATGAGCGTGAAGTTGAACAGCTGCGGGCCATGGTTGCCGACCAACTGAAAGAAGCCGAAAGCCTCAAGCAAACCTCGGCGCGCACTGCTCAGGAAACAATGGCGCAGGCCGCATTGACCCGCGTGGTGTCGGCAGTCGATTCCGGCGCGCCCTATCGTCGGGCGCTGACCGAGCTTGCCAGCGTGTCAGGTGTTGCGATCCCAGCAGCGCTTTCGCAGCACGCCGATGACGGGGTGCCCACCAACATCGCGTTGGTTGAGGCATTCCCGGATTACGCGCGCGCGGCGCTGGCAGATGCAAGAAAACAGGAAGGTGACGGCGGCAACAGGATTTCACATTTCCTGAAATCACAACTTGGCGCACGCTCGACTGAGCCAAAAGAAGGCGCTGACGCGGATGCCGTTCTGTCCCGGGCTGAGGCTGCATTGCGCGAAGGGCGGCTGGCTGCGGCGCTTGATGAAGTGTCGATGCTGCCAGAGACCTCGCAGGCGCTGATGGCGGATTGGCGCGCGATGGCGGAAACCAGGCTCGCGGCGACGCAGGCTGTCGAACAATTGGCCCAAGGCCTAAATTCCAACTGAAGGGTCATTCATGCTTTGGTCATTGATTAAAATTCTGCTTTTTGTCGCCGCGATTGCCGGGCTGACCTATGGCGCAGGCTATCTGATGGAGAGCGAAGGTGGCGTGATGGTCACCGTTGCCGGGGTTGAATACACGTTTGGGCCGCTTCAGACGGTGATTGCTCTGATCTCGTTGGTCGTTTTGGTCTGGCTGGCGCTCAAGCTGGTCGCGCTTTTGGTGGCTGTTCTCAAGTTTCTGAACGGCGATGAAACCGCGTTGAGCCGGTATTTTGACCGGAATCGAGAGAAAAAAGGCTATCAGGCCTTGTCCGAAGGATTGATGGCCCTGGCGTCCGGTGAGGGGCGCGCGGCGATGGACAAGGCGCGCAAGGCTGAAAAGTTTCTGAAGAAGCCCGAGTTGACGAACCTGCTGACGGCGCAGGCTGCGGAAATGTCCGGTGACAAACGCAAGGCGACCGAAGTCTACAAGCAATTGCTCGGAGATGACGCAACCCGGTTCGTTGGGGTGCGTGGCCTGATGCGTCAGAAGCTGGAAGAAGGTCAAACCGAAACCGCGCTGAAACTGGCGGAAACGGCCTTTGCGCTCAAGCCTCGGCATGAAGAAACCCAGGATGTTCTGCTGAAACTGCAGGCTGAAACCGGTGACTGGACCGGTGCACGCACGACGCTGAATGCCAAGCTGCGCACAGGCAGTTTGCCCCGTGACGTGCACCGCCGCCGCGACGCGGTTCTGGCGTTGTCGGAAGCCAATGACATTCTGGATGAGTCCAAGCCGATCGAGGCGCGTGAGGCCGCGATTGAGGCGAACCGCCTGTCCCCCGATCTGATTCCTGCAGCTGTGATGGCGGCACGCGGGTATCTTGACCAAGATAAGAAGCGCTACGCGACAAGAGTTCTGAAAAAGGCATGGGAGGCGCATCCGCACCCGGACCTTGCAGCGGCTTTTGCACAGATCGAGCCCGAGGAAACGGCACAAGCGAGGATCAAGCGGTTCCGCACGCTGACCAAGAGCACACAGGATCACGCCGAGACAAAAATGGTTATGGCCGAGCTGCAGATCGCGGCAGAAGATTTCCCCGAGGCACGGCGCGCACTGGGCGACCTGTTCGAAGCCGAGCCGACGGCGCGGTCTCTTACCATCATGGCGGCCATTGAACGGGGCGAAGGGTCCTCGGATGCGGTTGTGAAAGGATGGCTTGCCAAAGCGCTCACGGCCCCGCGTGGGGCGCAGTGGGTCTGCGACAATTGCCACAACATTCACGCTGATTGGACGCCGGTCTGTGACAATTGCCAGAGCTTTGACACTCTGAGCTGGACGGCCCCGCCAGAAGCCGAGATTTCAAGCCCCACGGGTGTTGAAATGCTGCCGCTGATCGTTGGTGCGCTAGAGGACAAAAGCGACGAAGACGAGGTCGAAGACGCAATTGACGCCGAGTTGGTTGAGGAGCCGGAAGAGGTTGCTATTGATGATGCCGTGCAAGCGCGCCATGCGGAAAAGTAGCGCTCTTTAGATCGGCCGCTGAACCTGAGTATGATTGAAGGCTGGCTGGCGGCAAACGTGCGGTTTGGCGACCCCGGCAGTTTTCCGAGAAAACCCAGAAAATCGTTCACAAACAACGATGTCACTGGGACACAGCGGGCATGAACGGGGCTATACGGTTCAATAGGTTACAGCACTGTATGGGACACAGTAGTTCAGGTCACCAACCGCAAGTCACTTTTTAAAATTTGGACTCGGAAAATATTCTGATAACTCTGGAAATCGGCGTACTTCAGCCTTCAAGTTTATTGGCTGGCAATGCTCAAGATCCGAATTGAAGCGTAAACCGCTAACTCCGGGTTCCAGATCCCCCCTAACAGCTGGAATTTCAGTTAGGTCAAAAACTAACAGCGAGTTAACAGCCGTCTCAAAGTCAAACCTTCTCATGGGCATTTCGGAGTCGAGGTTTCCAATTGTTTCTGAAATCACAGATCTTAGTTTAAATGTACTTTCTAGATCCCCCGCTAACTGGTTTTCGAGTAACTCCTGAAGATCCAGTAGGGATGACCCCCTACTACTTTCATCCAGTAAAATTGAAGCGACGAAACCTTTTTGATCTATGGGAAAGTTGCACTGTTCATACGAAAACTCATGTCGTCGCTGTCTAAGAGTTGTTGCCTTGACTTCAATCCTTAAGTCAGGTGTCCAAAAGTCGAACTTATCGCTCTCGCTATTTCGCCAGGCCGATACAGCAGACGCAGGGTTGCTTGCGCAGAATATGTAAATCAGCTCTCCGAACAGTCCAATGTCGGAACTTCTTGGTGGAAGAAGCAATTTTCGGAATAGGTTTGCTAATCTAATTATGGACTTTTTGAGAAAAGATTCATTTGGTTGATCCCCAACATAGTCAATCAAGCTCCCGCAGACGGAAAAGAAAATGCGCCTGTCCTCAGTTCGGTTGGAGGTCAGCCGTATCACAGTGAATTCGTTAGTTTCGCTCTTACCTGATGCTCTTTCGACAACGCACTTGATCTGGAATTGAATTTCCAAGTTTTGCAGCATTATCGAAGGGGGCTTTTTGCTTTGTTTAAACAGCGTCGTAACCAACAAACAAACATTCCCACAATCATCCGTGCCAATCGCCCACGAGGGCAAGTCAACTCGTATTTCAGCGGCAAGAATTGAGCCGACTCCGGGCTGGCTTGTTGCGTTCGTCAGTTCACTGAACGAGTTCGCTATATCGTCTGTGGTCGTCATGAGCCTTCTTGCGAATAGTATTGGTGTTGTCACCTTAACAGCGCTACCAAGGAGAAATCCTGATACCTGTATTTCAAGCTGCCCGTGTGACGG
>NZ_RYZK01000015.1 GCF_003990645.1 Shimia sediminis | reverse complement strand
GACTTGAGCGCCGTTGAGAAAGCGGCATAACTATTGAACCAGAAACTCTCCGGTAAACCCGGGGCGGTTCAGTCACTCTTGGGACAACGGCGAGGGGCTCAACAGTAAGATCGTTGATGGCATCTATTCACGTGTGAACAGGGCGCACGAGCCAACAATGGGCCGCGAATTCGCGGGCGCATCGCTGTCGGAGATCGCCGACATCTGCTTGCAACAAGCCGGGAAAAGCACCGCCATGGCCTCAGTCGCTTCTCGTGTGGAAATGGCGCTTCACGGCACCAGCGACTTCCCAAATATCCTGCGCGATGTGGGCAACATGTCGTTGTCAAACGCCTACGAGGCATCGCAATCGGCCATCAAACAGACCAGCCGGGAAATCGCCGCATCGAATTTCCGGGCGCTGCATTCCGTCAAGGTTTCAGCGGGCCCCGATCTTGAGGAAGTGAATGAGCAGGGCGAATTCAAGGCTGGGACAATTGAGGAAGGCGATGAAACCTTTGCAGTGAAAACCTACGGCAAAATCTTCGGGATCACTCGTCAGGCCATCGTCAATGATGATCTGGACGTGTTCTCGAATATGTTCCCGCTGTTGGGCCAAGGTGCTGCCAACACCGAGGCCAAACTTTTCGCAGGGCTGCTGGAAGAAAACGCAGGCCTCGGGCCCAAGCTCTCGGATGGCAAGACGCTCTTCCACGCAGATCACGGGAACCTCGCGCAAGCATCGGCAACGCTGTCGGTCGCAAGTTTGGGAACCGCACGGGTCGCAATGCGCCGCCAGACCGGGCTTGCAGGCGAGGCGATCAACGTGGTCCCGACATTCCTCGTCGTTCCGCCTGAGCTGGAAACGCTCGCTGAGCAAGTCCTGACAGAAATCGCGGCAAGCGAGGTGGCGAATGCCAACCCGTTTGCGGGCAAGCTGAAACTGCTTGTTGAGCCCCGCCTGACAAGCGCAAGCGCTTGGTATGTGTGCGCGGCCCCCGGTGCGCCTGATGGCTTGCAGCACGCCTATCTTGACGGTGTGGCAGGCCCTCAGCTTTTCACTCGCGAAGGCTTCGAGGTGGATGGTGTCGAATACAAGGTCCGCATGGATTTCGGTGCGGGTTTCACCGATCATCGCGGCTGGTTCATGAGCCCTTCGGCCTAAGCTGGGGTGCGCGGTAAGTCGTGCCCCTAACAATCGTGTGGCGGGTTTTGGTTTCGCCTGATGCCACATGTAGCGGGATGTCTGGTTTTCGACATGCCAGCATCCTTGACGGCCCCGGTGAGGTTTTTTCCTTTCCCTCACCGGGGCAAATCAACCGGGGAATGAAGATGTCAAACAACCCAATCCAATCCAATATTCCCGCGATCTGCGTCAGCAAGTCGAGCGCCGCCGCCATGCTTAACCTGTCGCCCGGCAAGTTCTCGGAGCTGGTTGAGGCCGGTGCTATGCCGAAACCGCGCTGCGGAGGTTCACGCCGCCTGTGGTTGGTGACAGAGCTTTACACTTGTGCAGCGGCGCTGCCCTCGCAGGATGAGGAAGATACCTGGGGCGATCTCTAATGGCTCGCCGGATCAAACGTGAGTTTCCGGGCGTTACCGCATATTTTGATCGGCACCGGAAACGTCGCTATCGGTTTCGCAAAAAGGGTTTCACAACTGAAATCCACGGCGAATACGGCTCCGCCGAGTTTCGCCGGAACTATGAGCGGGCTTTGAGCGGCTTTAAATCGCAAGAGATCGGTTCCCCGGCCACAAAGCGCGGCACGGTCAATGCGCTTGCGGTTTCCTACTACAAGAGCCCCGAGTTCGTATCGCTAAAGGACAGCACCAAGTTGACCGATCGTCGCGAAATCGAGCGGTTGCGCGAGGATCACGGCCATAGGCTCGTGAAACAGATGAAGCGGCAACACGTGGTCAAGTTGCTGGAACCCCTGACAGATCGACCATCTGCGCGCAACAACCGCCTGCGGATGCTCAAGATGCTTTTGAACCATGCTGTTGAGATTGGGTGGCGCTCATCAAATCCAACAGCCGGGATCAGGAAAATGCGCACCAACGCGCATGGCTTTCACACGTGGACAGAGGATGAGTTGCAAAAGTTCTTTGAGCATCACAAGGCGGGCTCTGTGGCGCACACAGCGGTCACGTTGATGCTCTACACCGCGTGCGCGCGGTCGGATGTCGTTAAGCTCGGATGGCAGAACCTCAAGGGTGATCGTTTGCAGTATCGCCGCCAAAAGACTGAGGGTGTCTCAACGGTGTTGATTGACATCCTGGTGCACCCTGAGCTGCGCAAAGTGTTGGATACGCTGCCCACTGACAAGCTCACATTCCTCGAAACCAGAGGCGGGCGGTCAAGAACTGCAAACGGGTTGGGAACCGCCATGCGCAAATGGTGCGACGACGCAGGCCTGCCGAAATGTTCAGCTCACGGGCTGCGCAAAGCCTGCGCCACCCAGTTGGCAGAGGCAGGGGCAACGGAGCGCGAAATCATGGTTTGGACGGGCCACAACTCACCAACAATGGTGCAGGTATATGCAGGCAAGGCGCGTCGCGGTCTCTTGGCCGATCACGGCTTTGAAAAGCTAATAAAGAACGAACAGGGTTCAAAACTTGACGAACCCAATACGAAAGGTTCGACAAAGTGAGCAGTAATGTAAATGAAATCAGTCGCCTAGATGCGACATTGGTCGGAGTGAGAGGATTCGAACCTCCGACCCCTGCCTCCCGAAGACAGTGCTCTACCAGGCTGAGCTACACTCCGACCGTGCAGCGCGTCCTAAGGGGTCTCGTCAGAATTTGCAAGGCCCTTGCGCGCTGATTTTCGCCGCAATGCCACCGACACCCGGAACGCGCCGGGCGAAAAGGCGCGGGTGCGGTTGCGCAGCACCGGGGTGGTGGTCGAGGTCCCGCCCGAGGCCTCGCGGACCACGATGTAAAGACCACTGAGGATGATGATCCCGGCCCCGACAAGTGTCTGACGATCCACGGTTTCTCCGAACAAAAGCGAGCCAAAGATGAGGCCCCAGATGATCTGCGAGTATTGCATGGGCGCGACCACCGCGGCCTCGCCCAGGGTGTAGGCCCCCACCAGGCAAAAGGCCGCGAGAAAGCCCAGGATCGCGATGCCGCCCATGCCTGCGAGGTCGATCAGCGGCATCGGCACATAGACGTACCCCAGCCCGGCCGCCATCACCAGGAAGGTGGCCGCCAGCGGGAACAGCAGCATCACAACCCGGCGTTCCTCGTGGCCGATCTTGCGGGCGATCACCGATTGCGTCGCCGCGCAGAAGACGGCGACAAAGGCCGCCAGATGCCCCAGCCCCAATTCGGCGCCGCCCGGGCGCACCACCACGACAACCCCGGCCAGCCCGATCAGAACCGCCACGGCCCGGTGGATGCCGACCTTTTCGCCAAGGACCGGAATGGCCAAGAGCGTGATCAGCAGCGGAATGGTGAAAAAGATCGCATAGGCCTGTGCCAGCGGCAGGGTTGAGACCGCGTAAAACCCACACATCCCGCCCAGCGCCATGGCCATTGACCGCAGCGAAATCCACCACGGATGCAACGGGCGCAAGTTGCCCTGGGTCGGGTCGCGCACCAGCATCAACGTGACCAGTGGGAACGACATCAGGCTGGTGAAGAACAGGATCTGCACCGGCGAATAGGTGGCGCCCAGATGCCGTACAATCACGTCATGGGTCGAGAAAAAGGCAAAGCCTGCCAATCCCAGCAGGATGGCTTTCAGGTTCATGTCCGGGACCTGTCATTGGTTGTGTGCAGTGCCTTCTTTGGACCGTAACCCCAGCCGTTTTTCAAGAAAAAAGGCGCGGAATGCCGCGCCTTTTTTGCAATCAGGTTGGTTTGGTCCGGTTTACAGGCTGGCGTCCAGCGCGGCGAGGATCGCGTCCCCCATCTGGTCTGTCGAGACCGGGGTGCCGCCATCGGCCTGCATCAGATCACCGGTGCGCACGCCATCGGCCAGCACCTTTTCCACCGCCGCTTCCAGGCGGTCGGCTTCCGCGCCCTGGTCAAACGAATAGCGCAGCGCCATGGCAAAGCTCAGAACACAGGCGCAGGGGTTGGCCTTGCCCTGACCGGCAATGTCCGGGGCCGAGCCGTGTACCGGTTCGTACAGCGCCTTGGGACGCCCGTTCTCCATCGGCGCACCCAGGCTGGCCGAGGGCAGCATGCCCAGTGATCCGGTTAGCATCGCGGCGCAATCGGACAGGATGTCGCCAAACAGGTTGTCGGTGTAGATCACGTCGAACTGTTTCGGGGCACGCACCAGCTGCATCGCGCCATTGTCGGCATACATGTGGCTCAGCTCGACCTCGGGATAGTCTTTCGACACTTCGGTGACGACTTCGCGCCACAGGATGCCGGACTCCATCACATTGGCCTTTTCCATCGAGCACAGACGCTTGTCGCGCTTCATCGCCAATTCAAACGCGGCGCGGGCACCACGTTCAATCTCGCTCTCGGTGTAGCGCTGGGTGTTGATGCCAACACGCTCGTTGCCCTCTTCGAAAATGCCACGCGGCTCGCCGAAATACACGCCCGAGGTCAGCTCGCGCACGATCATGATGTCCAGCCCCGAGACCAGCTCGGTCTTCAGCGACGAGAAATCCGCCAGCGCGTCAAAGCACTGCGCCGGGCGCAGGTTGGCAAACAGGTCCATCTCCTTGCGCAGACGCAACAACCCGCGCTCGGGCTTAACCGAGAAATCCAGATCGTCGTACTTGGGGCCACCCACGGCACCCAGGAGAACCGCGTCGACCTCTTGCGCCTTGGCCATGGTGTCGTCATGCAGCGGCACGCCATGCGCGTCATAGGCGGCACCGCCCACGAGGTCTTCGCTCACGTCAAAGGACAGGCCGCGCTTGTCGCCGTACCAGTCGATGATGCGGCGCACCTGCGCCATGACTTCGGCGCCAATGCCGTCGCCGGGAAGGATGAGAAGCGAAGGGTTGCTCATGGGTGTCTGTCCTTGATGAATCTCTTTGCGATTGCCCTAAAGACATGGGGCACAAAGATCAAGAAACGAAGGGCCGCAACCCGACGTCCAGCAGCTCCCAGACGCGGGCTATGCGCGGGCTGTGGCGCAGCGCCTCATGGGTGGTCAGCCAGACGGGCAGGTGGGGCAGGGGGAAAGCCAGCGGTATCTCGACCATCTCCGGGTCCTTGCGGGCGATATTGGTCTGACAGAACCCCAGCCCACAGCCTGCGCGAACCAGCTCCCAATAGGCGCTCTGGTTGTCGCAGCGCACCGCGAACATCTCCCGGCTGGCCGGGATCCCCATGGCGCGCATTTCGCGGATGATGTCATCGTTGCTGTCGTAGCCCACAACATCGTGGTGATGCAGGTCTTCTGCCCCGCGCGGCGCGCCCTTGCGATCCAGATAGGCGCGGCTGGCAAACATCCCCAGGCTGATGTCGCCCAGGTGCTTTGTCACCATGTCCAGCTGCTCGGGGCGGTACATGCGCACGGCAATATCCGCCTCGCGGAACAGCAGGTTCTCCGAACTGTCCGAGGGTACGAGGTCAATGCGGATATCCGGTTCCTGCTGCCGCATCTGTGCAATGATGCCGGGCATGACGTGATGCGCCATGAACACGCTTGTGGCAATGCGCACATCGCCCTCCAGCCGCGTCTCGCCCCCCGCCGCGACCAGTGACAGCCCCGCCATCGCCTCGGCCATCCGCTCGGCGTGGCCGCGCATCTCGCGCCCCAACGGGGTCAGTTGAAACCCTCGCGCATGGCGTTGGAACAACTCGACCTTTAGTGTGTTTTCCAGCGTTCGGATATGCCGCCCCAGGGTCGGCTGGGACGCCCCCAGCCGCCGCGCCGCTCCTGACAACGATCCGGTGTCAGCCACGGCCAGAAACGATTGGATCAGAGACCAGTCGAGGGATGCGAGTGTTTTATCCATTCAATAATGAATAGCATAACTGCAGTTTTTGCAAATACCCATTCATGTGTGGCGGGTCCATAATGGTGTCAACTGATTACAGGAGCCGACCCAATGACCCAGACTGTTCTCATCCTCGGCGCTTCCGGGCGCTTTGGCCACAACGCCAGCCAGGCTTTCAAACGTGCCGGCTGGCAGGTCCGCCATTTTGACCGTCACACAGATACGCTGCGGACCGCCGTGCAAGGGGTGCAGGTCATCGTCAACGCCTGGAACCCGGCCTATCCCGACTGGGCGGCAGAGGTGCCGCGTCTGCACGCCGAGGTGATCGAGGCCGCCCGCACCGTCGACGCCACCGTCATCGTGCCCGGCAACGTCTACGTTTACGGCCCCGGAAACGAACCCGTCTGGTGCGCCTCGACGCCGCATCTGGCAACCAACCCCCTCGGGCTTATCCGCCGCGAGATGGAAGCCGCCTATCGCGACAGCGGCGTGCGCACCATCCTTTTGCGGGCCGGTGACTTTATCGATACGCAGCCCTCGGGCAACTGGTTCGACAGGATCATGACCAAGCCGCTGCCCAAGGGCATCTTTCGCTATCCCGGCCGCTCGGACATCCCCCACGCCTGGGCCTATCTGCCCGACCTGACCCGCGCCGCAGTGCTTCTGGCCGAGCAGCGCGACACGCTCAATCGTTTCGAAGACATCGCCTTTCCGGGCTACACACTCAGCGGACAGGACATGTGCGCGGCCCTTTCGCGCATTACCGGTCGCGACCTGCGTCTGAAGCAGGTCAACTGGCTGCCCTTCCGCCTGTTGTCGCCATTCTGGAAGCTCGCGGCCTGCCTGTTGGAAATGCGCTATCTCTGGAACACGCCGCACGAGTTGGGCGCGGCGCGGTTCACCGACCTCTTGCCGGATTTTGACCCCACGCCGGTTGACACCGCGCTCAAACGCGCCGTGGCGTGGCAGGATCAGAACCCCTCGGCGGTCGCCGCCTCGACGTCCACCCAAACCAGCCGGTGACGGCTGGCGTGCACCTCGTCCACGCGCAACACCTCGTGGTCCGCGTCCCCCGGCGCGGGCCAGAACACACCGGCGTCCACAACCTTCCAATCCGCTGACGGCAACACATAGCCAACCCGCATGTCCCCCGGTGAGGGATCGCGCCAATCCACCGTATCCGTGCCGCCAAACGCAGACTTCGGGCGGGTATCCTGTACCTTTGGATGCGCCAGCAAGTCCCGGATCGCCGCATGCCGCCCGTCGCCTTTTTCCGGGTCCAGGTTGGCATTGCCCGCGATCACGAAACGCCCCTTGGGGGCAACGCCCAGATCCCCATTCAGCACATGGGCCCACAGCCGGATTTCATCCGCATTGCGCAACCCGTTGCGATCCTCTGGCCCGTCAAAAACCGGCGGCGTCGCGCTAAAGGCCATCACCGAAAGCACCCCTCCATCCGGCATCACAACCGGCACAATCCAATGCCCGACCGAAGACAGCCGCTGCACCGCCTGCGCGGCTTCGGACGGAAAGGGCGCGCCCGCCACCTCGGGCAATTCCGCCCCCGGCAGATCCCGCCACAACAGGCCCGAGAAATCCTGCACGCCCGCTTCGTCAATCGGCCAGCGCGACAACAGCGCCATGCCGCGCTGCCCCGCAAAGAACCCAAACCCCTGTTTGTCTGCCCCCCGGCCCAACCGGCCATCGCCGTTCATGTCCAGCCCCGTCGCCATGCCCGCATTCGGCAACAGCGCAAAGACATGCGGATACACGATCCCGGCCTCGGAAATCACATCGCGCAGGGCACGCACCCCATGCAGGTCCGCGTCATAATCCACCCCCTGCAACAGCAGGACGTCGGGGGCCACATGTGCCACGACCTGTGCCACCGCGCGCGCCTGATCATCCCCCCGCAGAATATCCCGCAGCATCAGCCCCGGCGCCTTGCGATGCATCTCGACATTGTAACTGGCCACGCGCACAGGCTCTGCCCAGACCGGCAGAGCCATCAGGCAGAACGCCAGAAGCCAAAAAATCAGATGGTTTGCATGGCCTGCGTCGCGGCATAGGCGCGACGTCGGTTCTCGTCGATCATCTCGGCGACACGCCCCATCGCCATGCCCCGCATGATCAGGCTCGCCGGAATAAAGGCCCATGCGCTTATCGTCCAGATCAAGGTCATCGGATCGTCCATGTAGATCGGATCAATCAGATCCGACATCATCTGCACGATCGCCGGGATCAAGAATGGCATCAGAAACCCTAACGCAATGTTAAGACGCCCGTCGCGCTGCAGCCGCGGCAGCACATCGCCACCCGCCGTCGGGTCGAACAGCGGCAGGTTCACCCAGACGTTGAACGCGCCATTGCGGGCGGGCCATCCAAGGATACGCACGTAAAAGAAAAACAGCGTCAGCGTCGCCAGCGAGATCATATAGGCCATGCCCGACGCCGTGCGCACCGCCAGCACCAGATCAGCCGAGGCATTATCCGGCAGCATGATCACCATCAGGCGTACAGGTGAGTAGGGAAAATCGATCCAGTCGCCGACAATATAGCCCAGCGTATAAAGGAACGAGGTCAGCGCATTGGGCTCGTAGCGTCCGCGTGCAATGACGGACAGCGTCAGCACACACAGGAAAATCGCAAGGAACCGCAGCCGGTTGAACGGCGGCGCATAGCGGAATTCCACGATGCTGGGATAGGTTGACAGATATTCGATAAAGACCAGACACCCGGCGAACAGCGCGAACAGCACCACGATATGAATCGCATCCGTACTCACGTTCGGAAGGATCAACGCGGGCGTCGACATCAGCAACGCCACCAATAGTGCGCGGGTCAATGCGCTTGCAAATTTTCCGACCACTGCCCTTTTCCCTTCAACCTGGCCCGTCGCGATACGTTGCCGCGTCCGTGTTCCAACTTGATCCCGCCTGCTCAGACGGGTTTGCCTCATTCTTGCCTTAATCCTGCCCAAGTTCGGGCTTGGTCTCAAGGGTTTGTTTAGACTTGTCCGGATTTCGGTCGAATAGCGGGGCAAGTGGTGCGCCTTTGCACCAATTCATGGTTAAGAAAAGTGAACGACTCCAATGGGCTACCAAATCTAGTGGTCGGCTACGGCAAAATCACCACGGGCTTTGCCGCGCAAACACAGGTTCCGGCCCAACAGAAAACGGGCCGCCCGTATGGGGCGACCCGTCACATTCTTGCCGTATTGTAGCGATCAGGCCCAGGGGCGTGCCGCTTCGGCCTGTGCTTCGAAAGCGTCAATCGCCTCGGCTTTTTCCATGGTCAGACCGATGTCGTCGAGACCATTGAGCAAGCAGTGTTTCTTGAACGCATCCACCTCAAAAGCGATGACCTCGCCGTCCGAGGTGGTGATTTCCTGCGCTTCCAGATCGACGGTCATGCGGGCGTTTTCGCCTTTTTCCGCGTCTTTCATCAACAGGTCCACCTGCTCTTGCGGCAGCACGATCGGCAGGATGCCGTTCTTGAACGAGTTGTTAAAGAAGATGTCGGCAAAGGATGTCGACACGATGCACCTGATGCCAAAATCGGCAATTGCCCAGGGGGCGTGTTCACGCGATGAGCCACAACCAAAGTTGTCGCCCGCAATCAGAATCTCGGCCTTGCGGTACTGCGGTTTGTTCAGCACGAAATCGGCAATCTCGCTGCCGTCGCGGTTAAAGCGCATCTCGTCAAACAGGTTCTTGCCAAAGCCGCTGCGTTGAATCGACTTCAGAAAGATCTTGGGGATGATCATGTCGGTGTCGATATTCACCAGCGGCATAGGGGCCGCGATGCCGTGGAGTTTGATAAACTTTTCCATTTCTAGTCCTTTCGGTGGGGGCTCATCCGCCGTACCCGGCGTCTTCGCGAAGACGCCCGCACGGGCGGATGAGCAGCGCCCTCAGATCATTTCCCGCACGTCGGTCAGCTTGCCGGTCAGCGCTGCCGCTGCTGCCATCGCCGGAGATACAAGGTGCGTCCGCCCCTTAAAGCCCTGACGCCCTTCAAAGTTGCGGTTCGAGGTCGACGCGCAGCGCTCGTTCTCGCTCAGCTGGTCGGGGTTCATCGCCAGACACATGGAACAGCCCGCCAGACGCCATTCGAACCCGGCCGCTTCAAAGATCTCGGCCAGACCCTCTTCCTCGGCCTGTGCCCGCACCAGGCCCGAGCCCGGCACGATCATCGCACGCATGCCATCCTTGATCTTCTTGCCCTTGACCACCTTGGCCACGGCGCGCAGGTCTTCAATGCGGCCATTGGTGCAGGATCCGATAAAGACGGTGTCGATCTCGATCTCGTCCAGTTTCTGACCGGGGGTCAGGCCCATGTAGTCCAGCGAACGGCGCGCCGCTTCGACTTTGCCGCCTTCGAAATCTTCCGGGGCTGGGACAACGCCGGTGATCGGCAGAACGTCCTCGGGGCTGGTGCCCCAGGTCACGACCGGCTGGATGTCTTCGCCCTTCAGCGTGATCACCTTGTCGAAATGTGCACCTTCGTCGGTGAAAAGCGTCTTCCAATACGCGACAGCCTGTTCCCATGCGCCGGCTTTCGGGGCGTGGGGGCGGCCCATGCAGTAGTCAAATGTGGTCTGGTCCGGCGCGATCAGGCCAGCGCGGGCGCCGCCCTCGATGGCCATGTTGCAGACGGTCATGCGGCCTTCCATCGACAGATCCCGGATCGCTTCACCGCAATACTCGATGACATAGCCGGTGCCGCCAGCGGTGCCGGTCTCGCCAATCACGGCCAGGGTAATGTCCTTGGCGGTCACACCCGGCTTCAGCTTGCCGGTGATTTCGACCTTCATGTTTTTCGATTTCTTCTGGATCAGCGTCTGCGTCGCCAGAACATGTTCCACTTCCGAGGTGCCGATACCATGCGCCAGCGCGCCAAACGCCCCGTGGGTGGCGGTGTGGCTGTCACCACACACCACGGTCATGCCGGGCAATGTCCAGCCCTGCTCGGGGCCGACAATGTGCACGATGCCCTGACGCACGTCGTTCATCGGGTAATAGTGGATGCCGAATTCCTTGGCGTTGGTGTCAAGGGCTGCCACCTGAATGCGGCTGTCCTCGGTCATCTGCGTCACGTCTTCGCGACCCATGGTGGTCGGCACGTTGTGATCCGGCACCGCGATGGTTTTCTCCGGTGCGCGCACCGTGCGGCCCGCCATGCGCAGGCCTTCGAACGCCTGCGGGCTGGTCACTTCATGTACGAGGTGACGGTCGATATACAAAAGGCAGGTGCCGTCGTCCGCTTCATGCGCGACATGGGCATCCCAGATTTTATCATAGAGTGTCTTGGGGGACATGAGGTCCTCTCCCTTGGATGGTCTGATTGAAAGATGACAGGAATGCGCAGCGCCTATAGGCGGGCAAGCACCGAACGGGCTTCGCCGTAGAAGCGTTCGCGCAGACGCGCGCGGTCATCCATGTCGAAAATCCGTGTCATGCCGGAGGAGATAACCCCTTCGCCCGAGTCTCGCAAGGGAAAGCGTGTCCGTCACATGTGGCGGGCAATTTGTCCAAACGCTATTGAGCGGCCCGAAACATCGGAAACAGAGGCGGGGCGTGATCGGCCTTGATTAAACCCATTTCCCGAAAGCCAAAGCGTTTGTACAGCGGCAGGTTTGCGGGGTTTGTCGACTCCAGGTAGGCAGGTCTTCCATCCGCGTCACAGCGTTTGAGGCAGGACTCAAGCAACGCGCCCCCCAACCCTTTTCCCTGGCGAAACGGATCGACCGCAATAAAGGCCAAATGCCAGCAATCCTCGTCGGGATGATATGTATCCATCTGGCCAAAGGTTTCGAACAAGGCATCATGCTTTTCTGGTGCCACCGTTTGCTCGAAACAGGCAACAAGACGGTCCTCGTCTGGGTGAACACCCGGCGGAAGCCAAAGTGCGCCCGCGGTGAAATCATCATTTCGAAAGGCACCACCATGTTCAAAGGCGCGCCCTCCGAACAAGTCCATGACGCGTGGGAAGTGGGTCAGAAAACCGCCCGGTTCAGGATAAAGCCAACGCATGAACGGGTCTGCAGAAAACCCAAGAGCTAGTCCGCTTAGTAAACTGTCTGCTTCACTTCGGTTTGACGTTGTAAGCATGAGAAATCCCTGTCCCTCCAGTGTGATTTCCGGGTTCGAGCCTGCAAGCAGTATAGGCTGGTTGTCAAATGCGCGGTTTTTCGTCCCTCTCCAGCAACGATGGATGATTGCCACGAGCCTCACCCCACCACCACCTGCAACACCTCTCAATGACCACCGGTGGCCGCACGATCGCAGCCCAACGGCCTGTTTCCCCGCATTCCCCCTTGCCCGCACCTTGACCCCCATGCAAACCTGACCCCAAGGAAAGGGCCGCATGGAAGAAGACGCAACCGCCACCGAAGACACCACCACCACCACGCTTGAGGCGGTCGAGCAGCCTGCCGAAGTCGTGGCCGAGCCGGATACGCAGGAAATCGCGCTGGGCATCTGGGCACAGGCCGAGACCTTCCTGTCAGGGCTCTACCGCCCATGGAACGCCTATCAGGTTGCCATTGCGCTGATCCTTCTGGCGCTGGCGTTGCTCTTGGCCCGTATCTTCAAGCCCCGCCTGCACGAATGGATGCGGGACCGCGAGGGCTGGCCGAAATGGCGCTATCGCTACATGCTGATGGTGCACCGGCGCATGGCGCTGATCTTCTTCTTTGTGCTGATCTGGCTCACCGTCCTGATCATGCGCGAGGTGACATGGCCCAGCCGCTCGTATCTGCTCGCCATTCTTGCCAACCTGTCGACCGCATGGCTGGTGGTCGTGGTGGTTCTGCGGCTGGTCAACAACGCATTCCTGCGCGCGGTGTTGCGCTATGGGGCATGGGTCTGGGTCACGGTGTCGATCCTCGGGCTGTCGGACGAGACCATGCAGCTCATGGACAGCGCCGCGATTGAGTTGGGCGATGCCCGCATCTCGGCCTGGGTCGCGGCCAAGGCGGTGCTCATGCTGGGGCTCACCATTGCCGTGGTGCGCGTCCTGTCACGCAAGACCGCCACCACGATCCAGAGCAATGACAGCGTTTCGCCAACCATGCAGGTGCTGGTGGTCAAGACGCTTCAGGTCATCCTCTATGGCCTTGCCTTCATCATCGGCCTGCGCACGCTGGGCTTTGATCTGCGCGGCCTTGCGGTGCTCTCGGGCTTTATCGGTGTCGGCCTTGGCTTTGGCCTGCAAAAGGTGGTCTCCAACCTGGTCTCGGGCATCATCATCCTCCTGGATCGCTCGATTAAACCCGGCGACGTGATTTCTCTGGGGGACACCTTTGGCTGGATCAACTCGCTTGGCGCCCGTTATGTCAGCGTCGTCACCCGTGACGGCAAAGAGTTCCTGATCCCCAACGAAGACCTGATTACGGGGCAGGTGGTGAACTGGTCCCACACCAACTCATATGTACGGCTCGATATCTACTTTGGCACGGCCTATGATGATGACCCCCACAAGGTGCGCAAGATTGCCATTGATGCGGCCAAATCCGTCAAACGCGTGCTGACCTATCCCAACACGCCGGTCTGCCATATCGTCGGCTTTGGCGACAGCAGTGTCGACTATATCCTGCGCTTCTGGATCGAGGACCCGACCGGAGGCCTCACCAACATCCGGGGCAATGTCTATCTGGCCCTCTGGGATGCCTTCCAGGAACATGGTATCTCGATCCCCTTCCCACAGCGCGAACTCCGCATGCTCGGGGACGAGGGGGGCGACACGCCCGCGCCTCAGTCGTAGGCCAGCGCCGTTCTGGCATCGTCATGCCCCATGCGCGCGGCCACCTTCAGATACGTCAGATAGGCCTCGGGGTCCTTGGTCACCGCCACGCCGTCGCGATACATCCCGGCAAGCTCCCAGGCCGCCGCTGCGTGGTCGGCCTCAATCGCTATCTCGTAAAACTCGCGCGCTGCCCGGCCGTCCTGTTCTGCCACATAACCGTCCCGATACCACCGGGCCACGATCAACGCCGCATCGTCGTAATCCGCTATTGCGGCGGCTGACATATACTCTAACGCGGTGACATGGTCGCCCGCGCCATCGCCGAACTCGGCCAGAAACTCGGCATAGGCATATTGCGCCAGGATGTTGCCCGCCTCGGCCCCTTGCCGGAACAGATCACCGGCGTGGCCCATATCATCGGTGCCGTATTCACCGTCTCTGTAAATGATGCCCAGATGGTTGAACGCCATGCCATACCCCAGGTCCGCCGCCGCGCCCAAGGCTTCAAGCACGCGCCGGTCCCCGGCCTTGTCATAGGCGCGTCCCAACAAGTACAGCACCTGCCCATTGTCCGGCAGCATCTCGCGCGCCCACTCACAGCGCGCCACGGCCTCGCTTGCATCAATGTCACCCCACGCCACTCCGGCAAAACTGCTCTCGGGGTCGCGGGGATGCGCCACGGCCGCCGCGCAATGCATCAGCGCCTGCTCCATGTCCGACTCTTCCTGCACAAACGCGTGGTTGCTCTCGTAACCGACGGTTTCCACATGATCCAGGGCCGCCCGCGATCCCGTCATCGGAAACACAAAGCGGTCCAGCCCCACATGCACCGTCCAGCTGTCCGCAGCCTTGGCCCTGTCGACAAAGGCCTGGTCCAGCCGGAAAGTGGTGATCAGCCCGCCGCTGTCATGCGGGTCCTGCAGGATGCCCCCGGCAAGCGTGCCGGTGTCCAGCTTGTCGACGCTGCCATCCGCATGGGACAGAACGTTGATCAGTTGAATGTCACGACGGGCGCTGGGCACGATAATGGTGGTTTTCCATTGCAACGTCTCTGCGCTCATCTGAACGATGATCTCGCCCTTGGGAGTGATGACATAGGCAATCGGGAAATTCTCATCAAAGTTGCCATCCCCCCAGGTCGGCGCGACCCAGACCTCCTCTTGCGCCTGCGCCGGGGCGACCAGCGCCAGCAATGGCAGGGCAAGACACGTGACAATGGCCACAACAAGACGTGATTTCATGAAACCCCCGATCTGCGCAATTCGCATTTGTTAACGTTATCAAGACGATGCCACATTGCAAGCTTTGCGCGCCTGCGTCGCTGTTGCACAAAGGCGCATATCCGCCATCCTTTTCCGGCGGATGTCCGGGGCCGCATTGAGAATTCGCATGTCCGATGCTATCTTGACCCTACGCCCGGCGCCGGGGCTTTGCGGCGCGCAGAAAGGAGGGCAGATCTCTGTCTCTTAACACCGACGTGGCTCAGGCCACTTCCGATCCCGTAGGAAACGGGGCCCGGACCGACGCAACCAGCGAAGAACTGCTGGCGCGTATCTTAACTTCACTCGAAGAAGACAAAGCCGAAGACATCGTGCAGATCGACCTGCGCGGCATTTCCGCTATTGGCGATGCCATGGTGATCTGCACCGGCCGGTCTTCCCGTCAGGTGGTGTCAATTTCGGAAAAGCTGGTCGACCGGCTGAAAACCGAATTTGGTCGCCTGTCCAAGATCGAAGGCAAAGAGACCGGCGACTGGGTGCTGATCGACACCGGCGACGTGATCGTTCACGTGTTCCGTCCCGAGGTCCGCGAGTTCTATCAGCTCGAGAAGATGTGGATGCCAGGCGGCTCCGCCTGAGCCTGACAACGGGCGACACGCCCGGAGATAGTAATGCCGTTACGTGTGCATATCTGCGCCGTGGGCCGGTTACGGTCCGGTCCCGAGCGCGACCTCCTCGACGATTATCTGACACGGTTTGACCGCACCGGGCGGGCCCTTGGCCTTGGCCCGGTCTCCGTGCACGAGGTCGAGGACAAGAAAGGCGGCGGCATGGCCACCGAGGCAACGCTTCTGTCCGGCGTCATCCCCAAGGGCGCGGTGATCTGCGCGCTGGATGAACGCGGCAAACTGATGTCCTCACCCGATTTTGCCACCATGCTGGGCGGCTGGCGCGACGCGGGGCGCGGCGACCTCGCCTTTGTCATCGGCGGCGCGGATGGCATTGACCCCACCTTGCGCGCACAGGCCGACGCCAAACTGTCCTTTGGCAAGATGGTCTGGCCCCACATGCTCGCCCGCGTGATGCTGTCGGAACAACTCTACCGCGCAGCGTCGATCCTGGCCGGGGCACCGTATCATCGGGTGTGACGGGGCTTTGTTCCACCCTTGCGCGGAGACAAGGCCGCAGGCCGCCGCGCGTGTCCCAGACCGCAGTCCGGCAATCGCGCGACCTGCGTGACATGACGAATGTCCGGTTTGAGCCCACTTCGACGTTGAAATGTCTTTGGGTATTGGACATTCTCCACTCTCAGAATAGGGACCGCCCAAGAATTTACAGTGATATGAACATACTTTTTAGAAAAGGATTTTCGTCTTGCCGTCAGAACAATGCCGTAGGTTTGAATGGGATGCCTGTTTCTATCTAAAGACAATTTGTTATTTGATCTGTTTGTCGTTTACGCAGGCGCAGCTTGTTACTCCAGCGTCTGCTGAAAGCCTGCAAGCTCTCAACTTGTGTGCCGCAATGGAAGCGCGCCTAGAAAATGAGGGCCAAGCAGAATTAGATTATGATGGTTTGGAAGATTGCATACTCATGGAGCAAGTGCTGCTCCTTTCAACGGAATTTCCCCAAACCGTATCTAATTTTCGCGAACATATGGGTGAAGACACCTATCCGGTGTCTTTGTATTTTGCATTCAAGGCATCAAATGACGGGCGAGTTATTGAGGCATTTTCCCAAGCCGATATGGCTTTGCAAAACGCAATTCAATTTTTTACCCGTAGCAAAGATCACCAACGAGGAGAGGTTTATGTTTCCCTAATTTCGGATTGGCGGAACAACTCCTTACTGCCTGTCATTGAAGGTGAAGATAACAGATCCCAATTCGCGAACATTTACGAGAAGCGGTATGCAAAACACATAACGATCCCGGCGGAAAGTAAGTTGATGCTGAAGTGCTTGATCATGAATGATCCACTGATAGGAAATCTCGCAAAGGTCGTTAACAGTCCTAGGTTAACAGCCTGTTTGGAATCCAGAATGGGCCATTGATGTTCAGGAGGCTGACTGAGCCAGCATCCAAACTGTAAATGGCAGCTCTGTCCGCATCGCAGACCTCGAAACTCTCACGAGCAGACACAAAACATCGAGTGCAACCCTCGGGACGGTTGATGTTGAAGAAATCGTTAAAAAGGACCCGTGTTTCTTAACATAATCTTTTGTACAAAATGGAGAGTCACCCTCAAAAATGTTGTACAAAATGGTCATTTTGCCATTTCGCCGCAAAATTAACCCGATCTTGATAAAGATTACCCGCCCATCCCGTCAGTGGGGTTCAGCATGACAGCCCGCGAGTGCGAGGCGAATTCGCGTCGCCACAGCACAAAGAGCGTCAAAAGAGACGCCAGAATCAATGGGATAGCTCCAAACAGCCAGGCGCTTGCGGCCAGGCTGAAATAAACCGAGCGCATGGCGCGGTTAAAGCTTTTGGCCGCTGTGATGTTGATTTCACTGGCTTTTTCCGCCCTCGGCAGGGCCGCGGGGTCATTCGGGTCATTGGGCACGGCGGACATGACAACGGAACAGTAACCAAACAGCCGGTGGGCCCAGACGAACTTAAGAAAAGCGTTTGAAATCAACAGGATCACAAGGATCAGCTTGATCTCGATGACAAAGGTCGGTGCCTTCATCATTGCGAATTCACTGGCAACGCCCGACAATTGGTCAGGATTACCAACCAACGCCAGCCCACCCCCGATGGCAATCATTGTTGCCGAGGCAAAAAACGAGGTGCCCTGACGCAGGTTTGCAAGGATCTGCGCATCGAACACACGTGGGGTCCGGTCAACCAGATGCACCATCCATTCCCGCCGGTATCTGACCATGATCGTCGACAGGCTTGGTTTTGATTTTGGTGCATTTTCAATGAGATACCCAATCCCCAGCCAACAGATCAGCAACAGTCCAACAGCTGTCAGATCAAGCGTGGAAAACAGGTCAAAGCGTTCCGTCCAGGTCATATCTTACCCTAGCGCAGGAAGAAGAGGCTTGCCAGATGTGAATTTTGGTTATATTTCCTTACCAATCTTATGAAGGAGACTCGCCGTGGAGATGCCCGCCCCGGACCCCTCGATCCTCGCCCGCAAAGCCCGCATCGTCGAGCGTTTGCAAAAAATACTGCCAAAACAAGCGGTTATCGAAGATGAGGTCGAAACCCGAGCCTACGAATGCGACGCCCTAACCGCCTATCGCTGCCCTCCGCTGGTCGCGGTTTTACCGGCCTCGACCGAAGAGGTTTCGGCCGTTCTGAAGATCTGCCATGACGAGGGCGTGCCCGTGGTGCCGCGCGGGGCGGGGACGTCGTTGGCTGGCGGGGCTTTGCCTACGGCGGATTCGGTTATCCTTGGGGTGTCACGGATGACGGAAGTCCTTGAAACAGATTATGAAAATCGGTTTATCCGGGTTCAGTCCGGACGCACAAATCTCAGCGTTTCCGGGGCGGTTGAAGAAGAAGATTTCTTCTACGCGCCGGACCCATCTTCGCAGTTGGCCTGCGCCATCGCGGGCAATATTGCGATGAATTCGGGCGGTGCGCATTGTCTGAAATACGGCGTCACGACCAACAACCTCATGGGTGTTACCATGGTCATGATGGACGGGGAGATCGTCGAGATCGGCGGCGCGCATCTGGACGCGGGTGGGCTCGATCTGTTGGGTCTGATCTGCGGTTCCGAAGGACAGTTGGGCGTCGTGACCGAGGCGACGCTTCGTATCCTGCGCAAGCCCGAAGGGGCGCGCCCGGTTCTGATCGGGTTTGATGATATTGTCGTTGCAGGACAATGTGTTAGCGACATCATCAAGGCGGGTATTCTGCCTGTGGCGATTGAGTTCATGGACCGCCCCTGCATCCGCGCAACCGAGGCGTTTGCGGGCGCGGGCTATCCCGATTGCGAGGCCCTGCTGATCGTCGAGGTCGAAGGCAGCGCAGAAGAGATCAGCGCGCAACTGGAGCGCATCATCGCGATTGCACGGACGCACAACCCGGTCGAACTGCGTGAAAGCGGCTCGGCCGAAGAGAGCGCCAAGATCTGGCTGGGCCGGAAATCGGCCTTTGGGGCCATGGGGCAAATCAATGATTACATGTGCTTAGATGGCACGATCCCGGTTTCCCAACTGCCGCATGTGCTGAAACGCATTGGCGAGATGAGCAAAGAGTACGGGCTGGACGTGGGCAATGTGTTCCACGCCGGAGACGGAAACATGCATCCGCTGATCCTGTTTGATGCCAACAAACCGGGGGATCTGGAGCTGTGCGAAGCCTTTGGCGCGGACATCCTGAAACTCTGTGTCGAGGTGGGCGGATGTCTGACCGGCGAGCACGGGGTTGGGATTGAGAAACGCGACCTCATGGTGGATCAATATGCGCCGCAGGACCTGGATATTCAGATGGCCGTGAAGGACGTGTTTGACCCCAGATGGTTGCTCAACCCGGCCAAGGTGTTCCCTCTCGCGTCGAGTGAAGAACGCCGGATTGCAGCGGAATAAGCGACTGACTTTATTGGGTATTTAGGACCAGTAAGAAGATGATGAAACCTGAAAATGAGACGGCCCTGGCCGAGATGGTAAAGGGCGCCAAGGGGCCGTTGCGGGTTATCGGTGGCGGGACGCGCAACATCGGTGCGCCGGTTGTGGGCGAGACCCTGTCAGCTGCGGGTTTGAGCGGTGTGACTCTGTATGAGCCGGGCGCGCTTACTCTCGTTGCAGGGGCTGGTACCCCCGTGGCCGAGATCGAGGATGTGCTGGCCCAAGAGGGGCAGCGTTTGGCCTTTGAGCCGATGGATCATCGTGGGCTGTTGGGCACTCAGGGTGAGCCAACAATTGGCGGTGTGGTGGCGGGCAACGTCTCGGGGCCGCGCCGCATCCAGGTTGGGGCCTGCCGGGATTCGTTGCTTGGCGTGCGGTTTGTGGACGGCGCTGGTCGGGTTCTAAAAAATGGTGGCCGCGTGATGAAGAACGTCACAGGCTATGATCTGGTAAAGTTGATGGCGGGGAGCTGGGGCACGTTGGGGGTACTCAGCGAAGTGTCGTTGAAAGTACAGGCGATCCCGGAAACGACAGGCTGCGTGCTGCTTTACGGGCTGGATGAGGTGGCGGCGGTTTCGGCGATGAGCGCAGCGCTGGGTTCGCCCTATGACATTTCGGGCGCGGGACATGCGCCGGTGGGTGTAGACGGTCATCCGGTGACAATGATCCGGATTGAGGGGCTGGATGCTTCGGTTTCCTATCGCGCCGATAAGTTGAAGGCCCTGTTTGCCAACAGCGGCGCAGAGATTCATGTAGAGCGCGACCCGGCCAAGGTAACCGAAGGGTGGCGTTGGCTGCGGGATGTGGCGCCGATGCACGGCGGTACAAGTGCGGTGTGGCGGTTGTCAGTCAAACCCTCGGATGCGCCTGCCATAGTTGCTGCGCTGCGCGAGGTGTCTGGCGACCTCAAAGTGCTCTACGATTGGGGCGGTGGTCTGGTGTGGATCGAAGCCCCGGAAGGGGTTGATCCGCGGACCGTTGAGTTTGCCGGTCATGCGACTTTGGTGCGCGGGTCAGAAAGTTTGCGGGCGGCAATGCCGGTATTCCATCCAGAGCCAGCGCCTGTGGCAGCAATTGCACAAGGCCTGCGTGATAAGTTTGATCCGCGCGGCATTCTTAATCCGGGACTGATGGGGTAGGGCCGATGCAGACGACGTTTACCGAAAAGCAGTTGCAGGATCCGGGCACACAGCGGGCCAATGAGATACTGCGGTCTTGTGTGCACTGCGGGTTTTGCACGGCGACTTGCCCGACCTATCAGGTTTTGGGAGATGAGCTGGATTCACCACGCGGGCGCATCTATCAGATCAAGGACATGCTGGAGAACGAGCGTGATCCGGACCCGAAAACGGTGCTGCACATTGATCGCTGCCTGTCGTGTCTGGCCTGTATGACGACCTGCCCGTCGGGGGTGCACTACATGCATCTGGTGGATCACGCGCGGGAATACATCGAGGGTAAGTACAAGCGGCCCTTTATGGATCGCATGCTACGCTGGACGCTTGCGCGTATTTTGCCCTATCCGACGCGGTTTCGCTTGGCGCTCTTGGGGGCTAAGATCGGACGTCCATTTGCCTTTCTGATGCCGGATGCGCGGCTCAAGGCGATGCTGGAGATGGCGCCAAGGCATATCCCGCCGGTCAGCCGCAATGATGATCCTCAGAGCTTTGCTCCGGAGGGGGCACGCAAAAAGCGGGTGGCGCTGATGACGGGCTGTGCGCAAAAGGCGCTGAACACCGACATCAACGACGCGACGATCCGATTGCTGACGCGGTTGGGGTGCGAAGTTGTGGTGGCCGAAGGTGCGGGCTGTTGCGGGGCGCTGACACATCACATGGGCAAGACAAAAGAGAGCCACGGCACGGCCGCCAAGAACATCCGCGCCTGGGTGAAAGAGATGGACGGCGAGGGGCTGGACGCGATTGTCATCAACACGTCAGGGTGTGGCACCACCGTCAAGGATTACGGCTTCATGTTCCGCAATGAGCCTCTGGCAGAGGATGCCAAGCGGGTGAGTAACATCGCCAAGGACGTCTCGGAGGTGTTGATGACGCTCGATCTGCCGGAAGGCGCAGACAAGGGCACGACCGTGGCCTATCACGCGGCCTGCTCGTTGCAGCACGGACAGCAGATCAAGACATACCCCAAGGATCTGCTAAAGCGGGCAGGCTACAAGGTCGTGGAGCCTGCGGACAGCCATTTGTGTTGCGGTTCAGCCGGGACTTACAACCTGATGCAGCCGGAGATTTCCAAGCAGTTGAAAGAGCGCAAGGTCACCACGTTAGAGGCCAGGAACCCGGATATTATCGCGGCGGGTAACATTGGCTGCATGATGCAGATAGGCGGCGGCACCGACGTGCCGATTGTACACACCGTTGAGTTGCTGGACTGGGCGACCGGTGGGCCGCAGCCGCCCGCATTGACGGCCGAAGGTAAGCGCAAGCCTCAGATCCCGATTTTGCGGTAAGTATTGGGGCGGACCTGATCCGCCCCTATTCCTGCCCTATTCCTGCCTTGTCCGCCTGTTATCCGGAGCGGACCAAGACAAGGGGCGCCCATGGTCCGCATGCTTTCAAAACTGGTATTTGCGCTGTTTCTGGCAGCGAGCGCCCATGCGGGTGACTCGGATCTGCGCCGAATGGATACCGGAGATCAGGCGCAGGGCTGGGAGGCTGTGGGGCGTTTAGAGCTGAATGGGCGTGGTTTTTGTACCGGGGCGTTGATTGCGCCCGACCTGGTGCTGACGGCGGCGCATTGTCTTTATGACAAGTCCACCGGCAATCGTCTGCGTGTGGATCAGATCGAATTTAGGGCCGGGTGGCGCAATGGCCGCGCCGAGGCTTACCGCGAAGTGCGCCGGGCCGTTCAACATCCGGACTATGTGTTCCGGGCCTCAAAAGGGGCCGAGCGCGTGATGAATGATCTGGCCGTGTTGGAACTCTACCATCCGATCCGCAATACCCGCGTGGTGCCGTTCGAGACCACCGCCCGGTTGGGGCGTGGATCTGAGGTTGGCGTTGTCTCATACGCCGAAGACCGCGCCGAAGCGCCGTCGTTTCAAAAGATGTGCACCGTTTTGGGCGAAGAGCGTGGCATCTATGTGATGTCTTGCGACGTGAATTACGGCAGCAGCGGCGCTCCGGTTTTTTCCTTTGATCATGGGCAGGTGCGGATTGTGTCGGTGGTTTCGGCCAAGGCGCATTATGAAAACCAACCCGTAGCGCTGGGCGTGGCACTGAACGGCCCGCTGGAGCAGCTGATGGCCGAGTTGCGGACCAGAGCAAAGCCGGTCATGCGGCGCCTGGGGCAGGGCGGAGACAAAGCCGGGTCTGGCGCGAAATTCGTGCGAGTGGACTAAGCACAAAAACCTCTTGAAATCACCTTTGAGCACACACACCTAGACTGTGTCGGGACGCCGAATTCGGGTTCCGCAACGCACTGCCTGTCCCTTGGGAAGGCGTAATCTGTTGTCGCTCATGATGGAGGATAACCCATGAGAAGTTTTGATTTTGCCCCTCTTTATCGGTCGTCGGTTGGTTTCGACCAAATTGCCAACATGATGGACCGCGTGCTGTCCAATGAAGGCAGCCAGAACAGCTACCCCCCCTATAACATCGAAAAAACCGCGGAAGATGCCTATCGCATCTCCATTGCGGTGGCCGGTTTTTCCGCCGAGGACCTCGGGATCGAGGTCAAACAGAACGCGTTGGTTGTAACCGCGCGTAAAGCGGATGAGACCGAAGAAAAGACCTATTTGCATCGCGGCATCGCCACCCGCGCGTTTGAGCGCCGCTTTCACCTCGCGGACCATGTGCGCGTGACCGGTGCGAGCCATGCTGACGGTATGCTGCACATTGATCTGGAACGCGAAATCCCCGAGGCACTCAAGCCGCGCCGGATTGAGATTGCCAGTGGCGCGCAGATTGAAAAAGACGTGGTTGAGGCCAAGGCCGTCAACTGACGCGGAAAACGTTTGTTTCGCTAGAAGTCGCCCCCGGTTGGTTCCCAGCCGGGGGTTTTGCTGTGTCTTGCCTTCTGGTGCGGGGTAACCCACAGTCCGCGCATTGTCTGACCGGAAGACGCGCGTGAATTTTGCAGCCCTGAAATCCCCGAATTTCCGCACCTATGTGAGTGGCAGCCTGATGGGTCTGCTGTCCTTGTGGATGCATCGTGTAACCAGTGGTTGGCTGGCGTGGGATCTGACCGGCTCGGCCAGTTTCGTTGGCTTGATCGCGCTGGTTCAATTCGCGCCTGCCATCGTTTTGTCACCTCTGTTTGGTGTGTGGGCCGACAGGTTGGACATAAAGCGCTCGGCGATCACGGTGCAGTCGTTGAACTTTCTCGTATCGTTGAGTTTCTGGATTGTATTTGCCTTGGGCTGGCTCAGTCCGGTGCTGCTGGTGGGTTTGACCACCGTTGCGGGGATCACGGCGGCGGCGAGCCATCCGGTGCGGATGTCGCTGACCCCAAGGTTGGTCAAGCGCGAGCTGATTGGGTCGGTGGTGACCATCGTCGCGATCAATTTCAATGTGGCACGGCTGGTGGGCCCCGCGTTGGGCGGCCTGTTGATTGGCCTGTTTGGCGTCGCGACCACCCTGTTCGTACAAGCTGCGCTATATGTGCCATTTCTGATTGTTCTGACCCGGCTGACCCTGCGACCCCGACGGGACAGCGGATCTGCCGGTGAGCCCTTTTCCAAGGCGCTGACCTCGGGGTTTCGGCATGTCTGGCGCACGCCTGTGATCTGGCGGGCGATGGTGACGGCGGGCGTGCTGTCGGTGATTGCCAGAGGAACGCTGGAAATCCTGCCGCCTTTGGCCGATGGTGTTTTTCAGCGAGGGGCGGAAGGCTTGGGCGTCCTGTTGTCTGCTACGGGAATCGGCGCCCTGATCGGAGGCGTGTTCAAAGGGTTCCTGCCAGCACAAGAGCCGGGTCAGATCCCCAAATTGTCGCTGGGATTTGTCCTGGTCGGATTGGCACTGGTGCCTGTGTTGGGGCAAGTGGAGGTCTGGGAGCTGGCGCTGGTGACCGTGGCCGCGATGGCCTTTGTCACCACGCTGACAGCGATCTCGATGCAGACCGCGATCCAGTTGGTTCTGGAGGACGACATGCGGGGGCGGGTCATGAGCCTTTGGGCGGTTGTTGCCGCGGGCGGGTCAGCGCTCGGCGCGGGCGTTTTAGGTGTCACGGCAGATGTGATCGGCTATGCGGATACGCTGTTTTGGGCGGGTACGACAGCCAGTATCGGTTTGGCTGGGTACTTTGCCTATATCCTGGGACAAAGGTAGGTCGGACATATTTGTCCGACCTACGTGGTGCGATGAAAAACACACGCACTTTGGTGCGCCCGGCCCAGGTCTGCTCACGGATCAGGGGCCGGGCGCGTAAGGCTCTGGCTGAGTGAGGTCCGAGCCTATTCCTGTGCGGCGAGGCTTTGGGCCAGCCGCATCAGTTGCACTGCCTCTGCGCGATATCCGTAGTTGTCGCTGCCGCGCGCGCCGTTGGCCAGTGCGATGGCGTCCCCCCAGCTCCAATCGCCGAGGTAGCGGTCGTCTTTGAGCAGCTGACCAAACCCGGCAATGGCGGTGGCAAATCGCATCTCGGCACTGGCCGTGCCAGAGACTGAGATCGGGGTTTCGATCAATTGACTGGTGTCTTCTCCGGGTTGCTTGTAGCGCAGTTTGAGGTATCCCAGTTCGTCCGAAGTGCCGGGTTCGGGTTTCGACCCATAACGCAGGGGATCGGTCAGGCGCGCCGCTGAGTCGACCGGGGTGATCTCGTAGAGGGCGGTAACCGAGTGGCCCGCGCCAATCTCGCCAGCGTCCACCTTGTCGTTGTTGAAATCCTCGCGGTTCAAGAGGCGGGTTTCATAGCCGATCAGACGGTATTCAGCCACCTGCGCCGGGTTGAACTCGACCTGGATCTTGACGTCGTTGGCGATCGGGAAGAGCGCGCCGGTCAGCTGATCAACGAGCACTTTTTGTGCTTCATTGAGGGTGTCGATATAGGCTGCCTGCCCATTCCCGTTCTGCGCCAGGGCCTGCATCGTCGCGTCATCCAGATTGCCGCGACCAAAGCCCAACACGGACAGATACGTGCCGCTGTCACGTTTCTTGGCGATGTAGTCTTTCAGGGCCTCGGGGTCCGAGAGACCGACGTTAAAGTCGCCATCCGTGGCCAGGATCACGCGGCTGACTTCGCCGTCTTCCTGCATGGACGCGGCCACGGCATAGGCCTGTTGCAACCCCTCCTGACCCGCCGTCGAGCCGCCTGCGCCCAATTGGTTCAGTGCGGCAAGAATGGCCTTTTTGTCGCTTGCAGGTGTCGGGGCGAGAACCTGCCCGGCAGACCCTGCATAAGCCACGATGGCGACGCTGTCTTCCGGCTCGAGTTGCGACAGCATCAGCGCGAAGCTTTGTTTCAGCAGGGGCAGCTTGTCAGGATCATTCATGCTGCCCGAGGTGTCGATCAGAAAGACGAGGTTCAGGGCCGGGCGACCTTCAACTGCCGGAAGCTGGCCCTGGAGGCCGATGTGCACAATCTGGGTGTTGGCATTCCAGGGGGTCTGGAAGCTGGTGATATGAGTATAAAAGGGGGCTTCACCCGTGGTGGGGGCGTCGTAGGCATAGGGGAAATAGTTCACCATCTCCTCGATGCGCACCGCATCGGGGTTGGGCAGGTAGCCGCTCAGGATCGAATTGCGCACCACGCCATATGAGGCGGTGTCGACGTCAATGGAAAAGGTCGACACCGGCTCTTCTGCGGTGATCTTCAAAGGGTTGGTTTCGGCGTCGGGATAAGCTTCTGTATTGGGTTCGGCTTGCGGCAGGAAAACCTGTGGGGGCGAGATGTAGGAATAGCCGGGTGACACCTCGGGCTGAGAATTACCCATGTTGGTCACGTCATCCAGGCTGAGCGGGGCCAGTTCTCTGGTCATCTTGCGCTGTTCGGTTAGAACGGGGGCAGGCGCCGGTTGCGGAATGGCATGTGCGACAGAGTCCTGTCCCATCGTGGTTTCTTGTTGAACGGCAGGCTCCTGTCGCGGCTTCAATACGTCTCCTGCATCGCGAACTCGGGGCAGGTCGGGCAGGTAGACGACCAGCCCAACTGCAACAAGGGCGGTGGTGGCTGTCAGCGTGGCTTTGGCCGGGAAAGATTTCAGCATGTCGAATAGTCCTCTGAAGCGCCCCGGTTTCGAGGCATCAGAGGTGAGACGCGCACCATCACGCGATCCTTGGAGATCGGCAAAGTTTTTTTGCGCCAACGCGAGGTTTTCAGCCTTGCGCGTCGTATCCGGCGCAGGGGTGGCAGAGGTCATTGCTGATTTGAGGTCGTTGAGATCGAGGTCGTCGCTCATGCGCTTTCCTCCTTTTCTTTCAGCGCTTTGAGGTGTTTTTTGGCTTCGGATATCCGCCAGCTTACGGTGCCTTCGGATATCCCAAGCACCTCGCCCACCTCGGCGTGTGTCATGTCGTCCAGGACCAGCGCGAGCGTATCGCGCAGGTCCTCGGACAGGGCGCGCATAGCGCGGGTCAGCCAGTCGATGCGGTCCGTTGTTTCGGCGTTTTCAGCCTGTCGTGCCAGTTCCCAGTCGCCCCAACCGTCCGCCGCCCTGGCGTGGCTGGCCTGTTTGCGACGGCGATCGTGGGCGGCGTTGACGACAACACGATACAGCCATGTCGTGAACCGCGCGCGCGCGTCAAAACGCGTCAGCTTGGCGGGTAGGGCGGCACAGATGTCCTGGGTCAGGTCTTCGGCCTCGGCTTGCGCGCCTGTCAGTCGGAAACACAGCGCAAAGACACGGTCATAGTGGCGCGCGAGAAGGCTGGCAAAGGCTTCGCCATCGCCGTCTGCGGCCTGTCCCGCCAGTCTTTCGTCGCTTGTTTCCATCCGCATGTTACCTGTAGGACGCGCGCCGTTTGGCAATCCTTGGAAAAAACTTTGCCGTGAGAAGTGCGCAAGGTCAAAAGGGAAGTGGCAGCGGGGAACGCCATGGCGGTCTTGCGGTCAGGAACAGGGTGTTTGTGGTGTCTTTTTTGCTGGGTAAGTGCTTTGGTTGTGAGGAAAACTTTAACCTGAGGGCGTTAGATTGGCGGGGAGCAGCCAGTAAGGATCGGAACGCCAGATGGATCGTCAGCAAATCGACTTGATTCAATCGAGTTTTGAACGCGCCTATCGAGACAAGGCCAAGATTTCGACGTTGTTTTATGAAAATCTGTTTGCGGCAATGCCCGAAGCGCGTGAGATGTTTCATGAGGACATGCATGTGCAAAGACAGATGTTTGCCAGCATCCTTGTGATGATCGTCAAGTTGCTGAACCAGTCAGAAGCGATGCGGGGTGTGGCCAGAAAATTGGCGCATGCGCATGCACGTTTCCATGTAAGTCGCGAACAGTTTGATTGTGCGGGTGAAGCGTTGATTGATGCCTTGGCAGAGGTGGGCGGAGACCAGTTCACACCGGATACCGCCCAAGCCTGGCGTCAGGCCATGCAGGTTCTGTTTGACTGCATGGCCGAAGAGATGCCGGTTTAGACCGACATGCAGATGTATTTCATCTCGAGGTAATCTTCGATGCCGTGGTGGCTGCCTTCGCGTCCCAGGCCGGATTGTTTGACGCCACCAAAGGGGGCAACCTCGGTCGAGATGATGCCGGTGTTAACGCCGACGATGCCGTACTCCAGCGCTTCGGCCACTTTGTAAACCCGGCTGAGATCCTTGGCATAGAAGTAAGAGGCTAGGCCAAAGATTGTGTCATTGGCCATCGCGATGACCTCGTCTTCGTTTTCGAATTTGAAGAGCGGGGCGAGGGGGCCAAAGGTCTCATCCGTCGAGAACAGCATGTCCGGAGTGGCGCCGGTCACAATGGTCGGCTGGAAGAAGGTGCCGCCCAGTTCGGAGGGATTGCCACCCAGGATGATCTCGCCGCCCTTGGCTTTGGCGTCGGCGATGTGTTCTTCAACCTTCACAACCGCATCGGCGTTGATCAGCGGGCCAAAAATGGTGCCCTCGTCAAGGCCGTCGCCGACCTTCATGGTCTCAATGCGAGCTTTCAATTTGGCGGCGAAGGCGTCGTAGACACCGGATTGCACGTAGATGCGATTGGCGCAGACGCAGGTCTGACCGTTGTTACGGAACTTGCACATGATCGCGCCTTCGACGGCGGCGTCGAGGTCGGCGTCATCAAACACGATGAAAGGCGCGTTGCCGCCCAGTTCCATCGAGCATTTCATGATACTGTCAGCGGCCTGGCGCAGAAGAATGCGCCCAACTTCGGTCGAGCCTGTAAAGGTCAGTTTGCGCACAGCGTCGTTTTCGCAGAACTCTTTGCCCACCTCGGACGAGCGCGACGAGGGTACAATGTTCAGCACGCCTGCCGGGATGCCTGCGCGTTCGGCGAGCACGCCCAGCACGATGGCGGAAAGCGGGGTTTCTGCGGCAGGACGGGCGACAAAGGAACAGCCAGCGGCGAGCGCCGGGCCGGCCTTGCGGGTGATCATCGCGTTGGGGAAATTCCATGGCGTGATCGAGGCCGCCACGCCGATAGGCTGCTTGATGACCGTGATACGCTTGTCACGTTGGTGGCCCGGGATGGTTTCGCCGTAGATGCGCTTGGCCTCTTCAGCAAAAAACTCAATGAACGAAGCACCATAGGCGATCTCACCCACTGCTTCGGCCAGGGGTTTGCCCATTTCGGCGGTCAGGATGATGCCGAGGTCTTGCTGGTTCTCCATCATCAGGTCGAACCACTTGCGCAGGACATTGGCGCGTTCCTTGCCAGTCCATTGCGCCCATTCTTTCTGAGCGGTCTCGGCCTGGGCAATGGCGCCAGCGACCTGTGCGCGGCTGAGGTCGGCCACCTGGGCCACGACATCGCCGCGGGCCGGGTTGGTCACGTCAAAGGTGCCGTTGTCCCCATCGACCCATTGGCCGCCGATATAGGCGCGGGTTTCCAGCAGGCTCGGGTCCTTGAGCAGGGACTTGAGGTCGGTGAGGGTGTCGAGCATCGAGAATTCTCCGAAATATGATGGCATCGGCACTCTAGATGTGGCTAGGGTGGCGACGCAATTGTTCTGTTCAGATAATTAACAAGGCAACTAAATGAGTCAACACCCGCTGGACGATGCATATGCCAATGGCGCGTATATCCCCGATGCCGCAGGTTATCCGCCGCGTTGGGCCCAAGAGGCCGCGACTTTTCGGGAAACCCTGGCCGAGGCAGGGCGTTTGCAGGCGGACATCCCCTATGGTGAAGGCGCACGCGAGCGGTTGGACCTGATGAAGCCAGAGACAGCGCCCGAGGGCCTGTGTGTCTTTGTGCATGGCGGATATTGGCGGGCGTTTGACAAGTCGTCCTGGTCGCATCTGGCGTCGGGGCCTTTGGCCAGGGGCTGGGCCGTGGCGATGCCATCTTATGATCTGTGCCCGGATGTGCGGATCGCGGACATCACCCTGCAAATCCTGCGGGCGGTGACCGAGGCCGCGGCGCGGGTCGAGGGCCCTATCCTGTTGGCAGGGCATTCTGCCGGCGGGCATCTGGTGGCGCGCATGGCCTGCGAAAACGTACTGCCGTCGAACGTGGCGCGGCGGTTGAAGCATGTTGTGCCAATCTCTCCCTTGTCGGACCTGCGGCCCTTGCTGCAGACCAGCATGAACGATGATTTCCGAATGGATATGGCAACAGCCGAGGCCGAAAGCCCGGTGCTGAAACGGCGGTTGAACGTGCCGGTGACGGCCTGGGTGGGCAGCGATGAGCGCCCGGCGTTTCTGGATCAGGCGCAGTGGCTGGCCGAGGCCTGGGAGTGCGGGCATGTGGTGGAAGAGGGCTTGCATCATTTCAACGTGATTGACGGGTTGGCTGAGCCGGACAGCTTGTTGACCCAAATGCTGATCAATGGGGACCGTCCGTGACTTGGGATTACATCGTTGTTGGCGCGGGCAGCGCGGGCTGTGTTGTTGCGAACCGTTTGTCGCGGGCCGGACACAAAGTGCTGCTGTTGGAGGCCGGAGGGCGTGACAATTACCATTGGATCCATGTTCCGATGGGCTACCTCTATTGCATCGGCAACCCCAGAACCGACTGGTTATACAGGACCGCTCCTGACAAGGGGTTGAACGGGCGTTCGCTCTTGTATCCGCGTGGCAAGGTGCTGGGCGGCTGTTCTTCGATCAACGGCATGCTGTACTTGCGCGGGCAGGCTGCAGACTATGACGGTTGGCGGCAGATGGGCAATCCCGGCTGGGGTTGGGAGGACGTGCTGCCATTGTTCAAACGGGTTGAGGATTACATGGACGGCCCGTCAGAGATACACGGGGTCGGGGGCGAGTGGCACGTCGACAATCAGCGCCTGCACTGGGAGGTTCTGGACGACTGGATGGCGGCTGCGGAAGCGGCTGGAATTCGTCGCACGGATGACTTCAATGCGGGGGACAACGAGGGTGTCGGGTATTTCAAAGTCAACCAGAACAAGGGCTGGCGGCTGAATACGGCGCGGGCGTTCCTGCGGCCGGTGAAAGAGACCAGGCTCAAGGTTGAAACCCACGCGCACACCACCCGTCTGCTGATCGAAGAGGGCCGGGTTGTTGGTGTTGAGTACGAGCAAAACGGCGCCTTGAAGCAGGCCCGCTGTGAGGCCGAGGTGGTGTTGTCTGCAGGGGCGGTGAACAGCCCGCAGATCCTGCAGCTGTCGGGGATTGGGTCCGGAGACCTGTTGCGGGAACATGGGATTCCAGTGGCGCTGGATGCGCCGCAGGTTGGAGAAAACCTGCAGGACCATTTGCAGCTGCGCTGCGCGTGGAAGCTGGAAGGGGCCAAGACGCTGAATACCATGGCGAATTCGTGGATTGGCAAGGCCAAGATCGGGTTGGAGTACGTCCTGCGGCGCAGTGGGCCGATGTCCATGGCGCCCTCGCAGCTTGGGGCCTTTACCAAGTCGCGACCGGATCTGGAGACCGCGGATCTGGAGTATCATGTGCAGCCCCTGACGCTGGAAGCGTTTGGCCAGCCGTTGCATGACTTTCCGGGCATGACGGCGAGCGTGTGCAACCTGCGACCGGAGAGCCGGGGGCATGTGCGGATCGCCTCGGCCAACCCCAAGGACGCGCCGGTGATTTCCCCGAATTACCTGTCGACCGAAGGAGATCGGGCCGTGGCCGTGGCGGCGATCCGGCAGGCCCGCGAGATCATGGGCCAAGCACCCATGGCAAAGTACCGACCGGAAGAGATGAAGCCCGGGTTGACCGCGCAGGATGATGCCGAGCTGGCACAGGCTGCGGGCGACGTAGGGACGACGATTTTCCACCCGGTCAGCACAGTGCGGATGGGATCGGATGACGCTGCCCCGTTGGACCCACAGTTGCGGCTCAAGGGTTTGCGGGGGTTGCGGGTGGCGGATGCGTCGATCATGCCGACCATCACCAGCGGCAATACCAACTCGCCCACCATCATGATTGGTGAAAAAGCTGCTGAGATGATTTTGTCGGGCAGCTGATCCGGACGTGAAAGTAAAAGGTTTCTTAACGGCCTGTGCCGCATGCAAGCGCGCGCTGGTGGCGAATCGGCTGTTTTTGCAGGGGTTAATGGCCCAAACCCACGTCGGTATCGTGTCGGTACAACGTCGGTATCGCGTCGGTGCTCTGTCCGCGGTTTCGGAGCATTAACGGGCCGCGCGGTGGGAAACGCGTTGAAGATGTCTGAAAAGAGACTTGGAAATCTCTTGAACCCTTTGGGAGAGGGTCTGGGGTAGGTCGGACAAATTTGTCCGACCTACGGGCAGCAGCTTTACTGGGTGTCCGCTTCGGGTGGGGCGATCTTGTCCCAGGTTTGGGTGTCAAAATCGCTCGCGGCGTGGCGTTCGCGCAATTGCTTGTCAGCGTCGCCCCAGGCGCGGTTAACCATGACGCCACGCTTCACAGCTGGACGGTCGTTGATCTCGTTTGCCCAGCGCTGCACGTGCTCGTAGCTGGTCACGTCAAGGAACTCACCCGCCTCGTAGAGCCGTCCCAGGGCAAGCGCACCGTACCAGGACCATATGGCGATGTCGGCGATGGTGTAGTCATCTCCCACCATGTAGCGGTTGTCGGCAAGATGGCGGTTCAACACGTCCAACTGGCGCTTGGTCTCCATGGCGAAGCGGTCGATGGGGTACTGCCATTTTTTGGGTGCATAGGCGTAGAAATGGCCGAAGCCACCACCGAGGTAGGGGGCGCTGCCCATCTGCCAGAACAGCCACGAAAGCAGCTCGGCGCGGTTTTCCTGAGCACCCAGGAAGGCGCCGAAACGTTCCGCCAGATGCAAAAGGATCGCGCCGGATTCAAAAACACGCGTTGTGGTTGCTCCGCTGTGGTCCATCAGCGCAGGGATCTTTGAGTTTGGGTTCACCTCGACAAAGCCGGACCCGAATTGATCGCCGTCTCCGATGTTGATCAGCCAGGCGTCGTATTCGGCGTCAGAGTGACCGGCGGCAAGCAGCTCTTCGAGCATCACCGTAACTTTGACGCCATTGGGTGTTGCCAGTGAATACAGCTGAAAAGGGTGGTCGCCCACGGGCAGCTCTTTGTCGTGTGTTGGCCCGGCGATGGGACGGTTGATGCTGGCGAATCTGCCACCGCTTTCGGTGTCCCATGTCCAGACTTTGGGAGGGGTATAGGTCTCGGTCATTCTCTCGCGCCCTGTTGTGTCGATTTGTTCTATCTAGGCCATAAAGGCCGGAATTTCAGGGGGGAGGCAATATTTGTTTCCTCTCGGGGTCCAGGTGAGACCGCTGGAAGTTCCGTAACGTCGTCTGGCGGGAGGGAGCGTTGACAACATACCGAGTAGTATGTTTGCCTGAAGCAAGCCAAAGATGGAGTTTCTTTTTGCTTGCCACCGCCAAGATCGCCAAACCGAAGCGCTACGAGGAAATCCTCGTTGCGGCTGCCGAGTGCTTTCAAAAGCAGGGGTTCTCCGCGACGTCGATTGACACGGTTGCACGCCACTTGGGGGCAACCAAGGGGCGGATATACCACTATTTCCCGTCCAAGGTGGATCTCTTCAATGCTGTCAGGGACCGGGCCATGGAGTTGGCCTTTGACGGGATTCGCGAGGGATATGACGCCAAGCTATCCCCGGTGGAACGTTTGCATTTGATGACGCTTGGGCATGTCAAATGCATGATGCTGCACCATTCCTATATGCAGGTTCTTCTGGATGGATTGCAGATGCAGCGTTTCGGCGCGACAACGGAATTCCAGCGTGAAGCCATGGAGCGACACCTGCACGAGCGCAACACCTTCGAAACCTGGTATCGCGAGGTGATCGAGCTGGGTGTGGCCGAGGGAACGATGGCGGTACGCTCGATGTCGGTCACTCTGCAAAGTTTCCTGGTGGCGTTGAACGGCCCGGTATTCTGGTACCGGCCACGTGAGGGCGATGGTGAGGAAAAACTGAACGCCATTGCAGAAGAAGTCGTGGTGTTTGCCCTAAAGGGACTGGGCATTGACGCAGTGCCGCCTATTTCGACAATCAGCAGGGGAGCCTGACGTGAGCAACCTACCAGACACCATGTTTGCGGTTTTGCAGACCGGAGAGGGATATTCCGGGAAAGCAACAGGGCCGATCATTGACGATGCCTCGGACTACTTGGAGGCTGGCGAGGTACCGGTGCCGACACCCGGTCCCGGGCAGGTTCTTTTGAAAGTGCGGGTTGCATCGGTGAATCCGTCTGACCTGCACTTTATCAAGGGCGAATACGGGCAGCCCCGCAAAAAGGGCAACCCGGCCGGATTTGAAGGGTGTGGTGACGTTGTGGCCGCTGGCAAAGGCGCCGAAGGTCTTGTTGGCAAGCGGGTCAGCTTTGCGGTGGCGCTGGGGTGTTCCGGGGCCTGGGCCGAGTATGCAACCACCGATGCCATGAGCTGTATTCCCCTGCGTCCGGATGTGTCGGATGAGGATGGCGCGGCGCAGATCGTGAACCCTCTGACTGCGATGGCGATGGTGGATATTGCCAAGCAGGCAGGAGATGCTTTTGTCGTGTCTGCGGCGACCAGCCAACTTGGCAAGCTGATGGTGTCGCTGGGTCGGGATCTGGGTTTGAAGACCATTGCGCTGGTGCGCCGCGAAGACGCGGTGCGGCCGTTGAAAGACCTTGGCGCGACCGAAGTGCTGGTGACGACAGATCCGGATATCGTAAAGAATTTTGCCGCGGTTTCCAAAGAGCTGAAGCCACGCGTCTTCCTGGACGCGGTGTCGGATCAATTGTCCGAGCAGGTCTTTGCCGCCATGCCCAACCGGGCGCGCTGGATCAGCTATGGCAAACTGTCTGCCGAGCTGCCCAAGCTGACGCAGATGGGGCAGTTTATTTTCATGGACAAAAAGATCGAAGGTTTCTGGCTGACAAACTGGATGCGCAATACGCCGCCAGAGGATCAGATTCGCGTGATTGGTGAAGTGCAGGCCAGATTTGCAGATGGTCGATGGAAAACCGACGTTTCGGTACATCTTCCGCTACGTGACGTTGTGTCAGGTTTGGCAGATGCAACGAAAAAGACTGACGGTAAGGTGATGATTACGCCATAGTGAGATCAATGGCCGGCGGGGAAGAGGAGCCCTGCCGAGCCGAAATGTGTCGCTGGAAAACCGGCGCGGGGAGGAAAATTTGGATATTTTGCAGCTCTTGATAAGCGGGCTGGCGAATGGCTGTGTCTATGGCCTGATCGCGCTTGGCTTTGTGCTGATTTACAAGGCGACCGAGGCCGTGAACTTCGCCCAGGGTGATTTCATGATGCTTGGGGCCTTTGTCACGATTGGTCTGACAAACGCAGGTTACATGGGTATTCCATTCTGGCTGGCGGTGCCGATCTCAATCTCGATCATGGCATTGATGGGGTACCTGCTGGACCGGTTCGTCATCCGGTTGATGTTTGGGCAAAGCCAGACAGCGGTTGTCATCCTGACCATCGCCCTGGGCTTTGTGATCCGCTTTGTGGCGGGCATGATCTGGGGCCACGAGCCGCAATCGCTGGAAAACCCGCTGGCCGGCAAAGAGCTGCGCCTGGGCGAGTTGGTGCTGGGCATGGAGGATGTGGCGGTGATCGTTGTCACGATCCTGCTGACCTGGGGGCTTTATGAGTTCTTCAACCGCACCAAGATGGGGCTTGCCATGCAGGGGGCGTCGCAAAACCAGCTGGCAGCCTATTACATGGGTGTTCCGGTCAAGCGCGTGCAGGGGTTCATCTGGGCGCTGGCAGGTGCCGTGGCTTGTATCGCGGGCATCCTGTTTGCCGCCAAGGGCGCTGTCGATCCAAGCACGGGTCTGATGGGCATCAAGGCCTTTGCCGCGGCGGTGATCGGAGGCTTTGGCAGCTTGCCGGGGGCCTTGGCTGGCGGATTGATTGTGGGTGTGATTGAACCCTTTGCCAGCCGCTACATTGCCGCCGGATACAGTCAGGTTGCGCCTTATGCGCTGTTGCTGGCGGTTCTGATCTTCCGTCCACATGGTCTGTTCAGCCAAGTTCGTGTGAAGAAGGTGTAAGACGATGCGTATTGTTTTCAAAACCGACTACATGCAGGACATTCGGCCCTGGAAAGACACCTATCAGCTGATGCTGTACATGATCTTGCTGGCTGTGGTTATCGCGGCGCCGATGTTGATTGACGACTTCTACCTTGGCGAGCTGACCAATGTGCTGATCTGGGCGTTGGCGGGCATGGGGCTGATGGTGCTGACCGGTCACACTGGGCAAGCCAGCCTTGGCCACGCGGCCTTTCTGGCCTTTGGGTGCTACGCCAACATCATCATGATGGAGCAGGGCGTCCCGTTTATGGTGGCCTTTCCTTTGGCGGGTTTGTTGACCGGGTTGGTCGGCGTCATCATTGCCATTCCGGCGCTGCGTTTGCACGGCATCTACCTCGCTATTGCAACGTTGGCGATGTCGATCCTGACCGATGACATCATCGTCCTGACCGAAACCTGGACCGGCGGTGTCAGCGGCAAATATGCGCCGCCCGTAAATGTCTTTGGCTTCGACATCGACCGCTGGGGCACCCCGAAAGAGTTTTATTATCTCGTGCTGGGTGTCGTGGTGATCGTGACGCTTGGCTACATCAACCTGATGCGCGCACCTTTGGGGCGCAGCTTTATCGCGGTGCGTGACTCGGAAGTGTCGGCACAGGCGATGGGCGTCGACATAGCACGGACCAAGGCAATGTCATTCGGATTGTCCTGTGCGGTCACCGGATTGGCTGGTGCGCTGATGGGGTTGTTCGCTGGCGCGTTCAACAACGAGACCTTTAGCGTGATCATCTCGATTGAATTGTTGATGATGATCGTGATCGGCGGCCTTGGCTCTATTCACGGCGCGTTTCTGGGGGCCATTGTCATAGGCTTCCTGCCACAGTTCCTTTCGATCTCGAAAGAGTGGGTCGGGGCGCTGTTTGGTGGGTCTTCGGTTGCTATTCCGGGTCTCGAGTTTGGTGTCTTCGGGTTTATCCTGATCCTGTTCATCCTGTTCGAGCCGATGGGCATCTATGGCCGCTGGCTCAAGATCCGCACTTTCATCGAACTGTTCCCCTTCTACCGGAAAGACATGTTCAAGCGTCAGAAATCCTATCTGAAAACGGAGCGTCTGAGATGAGCTTTCTTGAAGTCAAAGACACGACGCTCAAGTTTGGCGGTGTGACGGCGGTGGACAACCTGTCGTTCAGCGTCGAAGAGGGCGAAGTGTTTGCCATTGTTGGCCCCAACGGGGCGGGCAAATCGACGGTCTTTAACCTGATTTCGCGGTTCTACGATCCTATTGCCGGGTCTATCGTGTTCGATGGCCATGACCTTTTGAAGTCAAAGGCCAGCGAGGTTGCAACCTTTGGCGTGGCGCGGACCTTTCAGAACATCGAGTTGTTCGATCAGGCGACCGTGTTGGAGAACCTGCTGGTGGGACGGCATCGCCATCGTGGCACGAACTTTGTCAGCGAGCTGTTCTTTACACCGTCCGTAAAGAAGCAAGAGTTGCAGAGCCGCCATTTCGTTGAAGAGATCATCGATTTCCTCGACCTGCAGGCCTACCGCGAGAAACGCATCGCCGGGTTGCCTTATGGTGTGCGCAAGGTGGTCGAGGTGGCGCGTGCGCTGGCGACCGATCCAAAGCTTTTGCTGCTGGACGAGCCAGCCTCGGGACTGTCGGTGGAAGAGACCACGGACATGCGTTGGTGGATCGACGACATCCGGCGCCAGATGGGGATCACGGTTCTCATGGTCGAACATGACATGGGGCTGGTGTCCGGTGTTTCCGACCGCGTTCTGGCAATGGCGGATGGCGCGAAACTGGCGCTGGGCACACCGCAAGAAGTACAATCCGATCCGGCCGTGATCGAAGCCTACCTGGGGCATGTGGCATGAGTGAACCCATTCTGAAAATCCGCAATGTCGAAAGCTTCTATGGCCCGATCATGGCCATAAGGGGTGTGTCGCTGGACGTGCATCAGGGGCGCATCGTGTCGATCCTGGGCGCCAATGGTGCTGGCAAGACAACCCTGATGAAGACTGTTTCGGGGGTCATGGACCCGGAAAAGGGGCAGATCATCTTTGAAGGGATCGAGATCCAGGGGCGCGAGCCGCACAAGATCGTGCATGACGGTATCGTGCATGTGCCCGAGGGGCGCGAGGTGTTTCCGCTGCTGACGGTCGAGGAAAACCTGGCACTGGGGGCCTATACCCGCAGTGATTCAAAAGGCATCGAGCGGGATCGTGAGATGGTCTTTGACTACTTCCCGATCCTGAAAGAGCGCCGCAAGCAAGAGGCCGGAACCCTGTCAGGGGGTCAGCAGCAGATGCTGGCGATTGGTCGGGGCCTGATGGGCAAACCCAAGGTGATGCTCTTGGACGAGCCGTCGCTGGGGTTGTCGCCATTGCTGGTGCAGGAAATCTTTTCGATCCTGAAGCGCCTGAACGAAGAGCAGAACATGACCATGATGCTGGTAGAGCAAAACGCCAGTGCCGCGCTGGAGCTGGCGCATGATGGCTATGTGATGGAAGTGGGGCGTATCGTGATGGATGGCACCGCCGAAGAACTGCTCAAGTCCGAAGACATCCAGAACTTTTACCTGGGTGTTCAGGAAGAAGGCGCGCGCGAACAGCGCCGCTGGAAACGCAAGAAAACATGGAGGTAGGCAAATGAACGTGCAAACCCCTCTGAAGTCTGCCGTGATCAACGGTGTGACCTATAACGCAGATGCCGGGCAGCGCCCCGTTCAGGTGGATGGCTGCATCACCATTCCGGGTCTGTTCAAGAAACGTTGCTCGGAACTGGGTACGCGGACCGTTCACCGGGAAAAAGACCTCGGGATCTGGAAGGCCTATAGCTGGGAAGACTATTGGACCCGCGCCAAGTGGATTGGCATGGGGCTGCGCAAGCTGGGCATGAAGCGCGGCGAAGTGGTGTCCATCCTATCGGAGGACCGCAAAGAGTGGGCCTATTTCGATATGGGCATCCAGTCGGTCGGGGGCATTGCCTCGGGCGTCTACACCACCGACAGCGGCTCGCAGCTGACCTATCTGGTGAATGACAGCGACAGCCGGTTTCTGGTTGTCGAAAACGAAGAGCAGCTGGACAAGTTCCTGTCCAACGAGGCGGAGATGCCGGGGCTGACCAAGGTTATCATCCTTGAGGATGAGGGCCTGCACGACCTCGATCATCCACGCTGCATGCTGATCGACGAGCTTTACGAGATCGGCAAGGCCGCGGACGCCGAAGCGCCGGGGGCCTTCGAAGACGAGATCGACAAGACCCAGCCCGGTGACACGGCGCTTTTGATCTATACCTCAGGCACGACCGGCATGCCCAAGGGCGCGATGTTGTCGAATGAGAACATCATGGCCGCGATCGAGGCTGGCGCGCGCAGGCTGCAATGTCTGGAGACCGACAACCAGCTGTGCTTTCTGCCGCTCTGTCACATCCTGGAACGCGACGTGTCGATCTATTTCCCGCTCGCGGCGAAATGTGTCGTGAACTTTGCCGAGAGCCCGGAGACAGTGTTCAACAACCTGCAAGAGGTGTCGCCCGATACCTTTACGGCCGTGCCGCGGGTTTGGGAGAAAATCTATTCTTCCGTGCTCATTATGGTTCAGGAGGCAACACCTTCGGGTCGTGCGGCCTATGCCATGGCTATGAAGGCCGGGGCGAAGCGCGCAGACTACATGCTGGCGGGCAAACCCGTGCCAGCCGGCGTGGCGGCGAACTATTGGCTGTGGGACCGGCTGGTCCTGCGCAACCTGCGCCGGATGCTGGGCTTTGACAACATGCGCCGGGGGGGCACCGGCGCGGCCCCGATCTCGCCAGAATTGCTGAAGTGGTACTGGTCCATCGGCGTGCCCCTGGTCGAAGGCTATGGCATGACCGAGACGGCGGGTCTGGCGACGATGAACACGCGGCATGAAAACACCGTGGGCACCATCGGCAAACCGATCCCCGGCTATGATCTGCGCATTGCCGAGGATGGTGAGATCCAGACCAAGGGTCTGAACAATTTTCAGGGCTACTGGCGCAACAACGAAAAGACCGCCGAGACCTTCACCGATGACGGTTGGTTGCGGACCGGGGATGTGGGGCGCGTGGATGAAAGCGGCTTTGTCACGATCACCGGGCGTCTCAAGGACATCATCATCACTGCAGGCGGCAAGAACATCACCCCTGCGGAAATTGAGAGCCGTTTGAAGTTTTCGCACTATATCTCTGATGCAGTCATCATCGGGGACCGACGTAAATTCCTGAGCGCTCTGATTATGATTGATCAGGAGAACGTCGAGAAATACGCTCAGGACAACAAGGTGCCGTTCTCGAACTTTGCATCGCTCTGTGCGGCGAAAGAGGTCAAGGATCTGATCGACGCTGAAGTGCGCGCTGTGAACAAAGAGTTCGCGCGGGTCGAACAGATCAAGGATTTCCGCCTGATCGATGTGTTGTTGACGGCGGAAGACGAAGAGCTGACGGCGACGATGAAACTGAAGCGGTCCTATGTCGAGAAGCGCCACGCGCATCTGATCGAGGACATGTACTAGGAAAGACAATACGGAAGCGCAAAGAAGATCGAATTTACCAACGGGAGGAAAACAATGAAAACATTGGTAAGAAAACTATCGCTGGCGGCGGGTCTGACCGCGGCAGCGACCATGGCTTCGGCCGAGGCGCAGGGCGTTACGGACACCGAAATCGTCATCGGTTCCGTGAATGACCTGTCTGGCGTTTTTGCCGCCGTAGGGGTGCCCGCGACCAAGGGCGCGAACCTCTATTTTGACAAGGTGAATGCCGCGGGCGGTGTGCATGGCCGCACCATTCGGTTCATCACCGAGGACCACGGCTACCAGATGCCGCGCGCGATGCAGGGCTATAACAAGCTGCTGAACCGCGACAAGGTGTTCGCGATGATGCAATCGCTGGGAACGCCCATGAACATGGCCGGTTTCAAGCTGCTTGACCCCAAAGGCATTCCGAACGTTGCGCCGCTGACCGCGGCACGCCAGATGCTGCAAGACCCGATGCACAACAAGTTCACCTCGTTCTCGACCTATGTCGATCAGGCGCGTGTGGGCGTAAAGTACCTTGCCTCTGAATTTGGCGGCACCAAGGCCTGCGCCATGTATCTGCCGAACGACTTTGGCAAGGAAATCCTGGAAGGTGCCAAGATGGGGGCCGAAGAGGCGGGCATCGAGTTTGTCGCGGAAACCACGCACAAGCCGGACGAAAGTGATTTCGTCGGTTCGCTGTCGAAACTGAAGGAAGCAGGCTGCCAGGTCATCGCGGTTGGCGTTCCTGTCCGTCAGGCGATCACCATTCAGGGCACGGCCAAGAAGATGGGCCTGACCGACATGAAATTCCTCGGCACTTCGGCCAGCTTCCTGACGGTGGTTGCCAAGGTTCCGGGTGGTGTGACCGAAGGCTTCTATGCGGCGGCCAGCTGGCAGGACCTCTGGGCGCGTGCCTCTGACCCTGCTCCGGCGGCCTTTATTGCTGAGTACAAAGAGGCCACAGGTGAAGACCCGGTAGGGTTCTCGATGCTGGGCTACAGCGCAGCAAGCCTCGTGGTGCGTGCTCTGGAAGCGGCAGGTCCCGAACTGACGCAGGAAAGCTTTATCGCGGCGATGGAAACGCTGGACTTTACCGATGAGCTGGTCGGCAACCACATCGACTATGGCCCCGATGACCACCAGGGTGCGAACTCGGTCTATGTATCGGTCGTGAAAGACGGCAACTGGGCGAAGGTCCACGAAGAGTAATCTTCATTTGGCGGGCGCCCGCGTCGGCGCCCGCCAACCAAAAACTTCAGGTGACAAAATGACGGATTTGCAGGAGTTCCGCGCCGAGACACGGGCGTGGCTGGAAGAGAATTGCCCAAAGGAAATGCGCCAGCCGATGTCCGAGGCGGATGTGTGTTGGGGCGGGCGGAACTGGGTGTTTCAGTCAAAAGCGCAAGAGCAATGGCTGGAACGCATGGCCGCGCGCGGCTGGACCGTGCCGACATGGCCTGAAGCTTATGGCGGTGCGGGGTTGAGCGGGGACGAAGACCGTGTTCTGAAAGAAGAGATGGCGCGTATCTCTGCACGCCCACCCTTGCAAAGCTTTGGTATCTGGATGCTTGGGCCGGCGCTGCTGGAGTTCGGCAGTGAAGAGCAAAAACGTCATTACCTGCCGCAGATTGCACGGGGTGAGGTGCGCTGGTGCCAGGGGTATTCCGAGCCCGGTGCCGGGTCTGATCTGGCCTCTTTGCAGACCAAAGGTGTGGATTGCGGTGAATACTTTGAGGTGTCGGGGCAGAAGATCTGGACCTCGTATGCGGACAAGGCCGATTGGATTTTCTGCCTTGTACGGACAGAGCCGGAGGCCGCGAAACACAAAGGTATCAGCTTCCTGTTGTTCGACATGACCTCGCCGGGGGTGTCGACGAGCCCGATCCAGTTGATCTCGGGGTCTTCGCCGTTCTGCGAGACGTTCTTTGACAGCGTGAAGGTGCCAAAAGATCAGATCGTAGGAGAGCGTGGCACGGGCTGGACCATCGCCAAGTACCTGTTGACCCATGAGCGCGAAATGATCGGGGCCACAGATTCTGCGTTGTTTGGCAGTGATGATCTGGTCGAAGTGGCGCGGGATGCGCTGGGCGTGGATGATCAGGGGCGGTTGGACGATCCGATCCTGCGCGGGCGGATCGCGGACTTCCTGATCGACGAGATTGCCTTTGACGCAGAGCTGGCGCGGGCGAAGTCGTGGATCAGGGCTGGCAAGCAATTGGGCGCGGAAAGTGCGACGTTGAAATACACGGGGACCGAGCTGAACAAGCGCCGCCAGGAGTTGATTATGGCCGCTGGTGGGCTGGCCGCGCTGGAGTGGGACTTTGCGGATGCGGCGGGGGACGAAAAAGCGTCACTCTGGCTGCGCTCCAAAGGCAACTCGATCGAGGGTGGCACATCCGAAGTGATGCTGTCGATCCTGTCCAAAGCGGCTCTGGAGTTGGGATAAGACCATGCGATTGATGAGCGAAGAACAAACGATGATCCGCGACATGGCGGCGGGGTTTCTGGACGAAAAGGCTCCGGTGGATGCCCTGCGCAAGCAGCGCGACAGCGGCGGCGGATATGACCGCGCCCTGATGGGCGAGATGGCAGACATGGGCTGGTTCGGCATGTTGCTGGACGAAGAGTCCGGGGGCGTCGATATGGGCGCCGAGGCTGCCGGTTTGGTGGCCGAAGAAATGGGCCGTCGGTTGTCGGCCTCGCCCTTCCTGTCGTCGGGGGTGATGTCCGCCGTTGTCCTGCGGGCAACCGGCGGCGCAGACTGGGCCGCTAAACTTGCCAGCGGAGAGGCCGTGGTTGCGATGGCCATTGACGAGCGGGTCAAACACCGCCCGGACGCGATTGCCACAACCGCCGAAAAGTCCGGCAATGGCTTTGTGTTGAACGGTGCCAAACGCTTTGTCAGCGACGGGGCCGGGGCGGACCGGGTGATCGTGACCGCCATGACCGAAGACGGGTTGGGCCTGTTCCTGGTTGATCCGGGGTTGGAGGGCGTTCAATCACGCGCGCTCAAGACCGTGGACAGCCGCGACGCTGCGGACCTGCGATTTGACAACGTTCAGCTGGACGGCGCGGCCCTTTTGGCGATGGGCGATGCCGCACAAGAGGCGCTGGATGGCGCTCTGCGGGTTGGTCGCGCAGTGGCCTCGGCGGAAATGGTCGGGGTGTCCAAGGAAATGGCCGAGCGCACCAATGCCTATCTGAAAGAGCGCAAGCAGTTTGGCATCGCGCTGTCGAATTTTCAGGCTTTGCAGCACCGCGCGGCGGATCTGTATACGCAGATCCAGACCACGGATGCGGCTGTTGCTGCGGCCTTGCGCGCGATTGATGAGGGCAGCGATGACGCGGAGCTCTTGTCGCGCGTGGCCAAGGCCAAGGCAGGCAAGACCGCCTCGCTCGCGGTGCGGGAGGCGCTGCAGATGCATGGCGGTATCGGCATGACGGATGCGCTGGACATCGGTTTATTCATGAAAAAGGCTCGCGCCTGCGCCGAGTATCTTGGTGACGGTGAGTGCCACGGAGATTGGTTGCTACGCCAGCGTGGGCTTTAGGACGCGAAGAGGGAGGGGGGGACCTATGGGAGACCTGCAGACACAACACAGGACCTGCAACATTTGCGAGGCCATGTGCGGGCTGATTGTCGAGCATGACGGAGAAAACGTCCTGTCGATCAAGCCGGATGTGAATGATCCGTTGTCACGCGGGCATATCTGCCCCAAGGCGGTGGCTTTGCAGGATTTTCGTACTGATCCCGACCGGATCACGGCACCGATGCTGAAAGTGGATGGCGTGTTTCAGAACATCACCTGGGACGAGGCCTATGACATCGCCACCGAACGGTTGCGCGCCGTGCAAGAGGTGCACGGGCGCGACGCGGTGGGGGTCTATCTGGGCAATCCCAATGCGCATAAGTTCGGCAACCTTCTGAACCTGCCCGCGCTGGTCAAGGCGCTGGGCACGCGGAACCGTTACAGCTCGGCCACGGCGGATCAGATCCCGCACCACGTGGCCTCGATCCACATGCTGGGGCATCCGATGCTGATCCCGGTGCCGGATGTGGAGCGCACCGATTTCATGCTGATCATCGGCGGCAATCCGGTGGTGTCCAACGGCTCGATGATGACCGCGCCGGGGTTTGGCAAGCGTATGGAGGAGATCAAGGCGCGGGGCGGACGAGTGGTCGTGGTTGATCCGCGCCGAACGGAAACGGCCGAGAAGGCCAGCGCGCATCTGTTCATTCGCCCGGAAACCGACGCGTTTCTGATGCTGGCGCTGATCCACGAGATATTTGATGCCGATCTGGTCGACCTTGGTACGCTCACAGGCAAGGTCAAAGGTGTGGAGGCGCTGCAAGAGGCGGTTGCCCCCTTTACCCCCGATCTGGCGGCAGAGCGGACTGGCATTGCGGCGGCAACGATCCGTCAGCTGGCAAGGGATTTCGCAAACAGCCCTTCGGCCGTCTGTTACGCACGCATGGGGGCCTCGACCCAGAGCTTTGGGGCGCTGTGTCAATGGGCCAACAATGTGCTGAACATCCTAACTGGCAATTTTGACCACGCAGGGGGGGCGATGTTCACCACGCCTGCGCTGGATTATGTGGGCATGACCAGTCGCAAGGGGCGGGTGCGCAGCTATCCCGAGCGCCGCTCGCGGGTCTCGGGGCAGCCGCTCTATAACGGAGAGTTTCCGATCTCGGTGATGGCCGAAGAAATGGAGACGCCCGGTGATGGGCAGATCAAGGCCTTGGTCTGTGTGGCGGGTAACCCAGTGTTGACCGCGCCCAATGGACGCCGCATCGAGGCCGGGATCGAGGGCCTGGAGTTCATGCTGGCCATCGACATTCACGTCAATGACACGACACGCCACGCCGACCTGATCCTGCCGGGCACTGTCGCGCTGGAAGAGGACATCTATGACATGGTGTTCCACAGCTTTGCGGTGCGCAATACGGCGGCGTATGCTCCGGCGATCTTTGCGCCACCCAAGGGCAACCCGAAAGAGTGGGAAGTGATCGCGCGGCTGACGGCGCGTTTGACCGGGGCCAATCAGATCGGGCCATCGCCGGAACAGGTTCTGGGGATGTTGCTGCCACAGGGCTATCACGGCGACAGCATCAGTGTTGAGGCATTGCTGGAGGCAGGGCAGAGTGTGGACCTTGGACCGCTGGTGCCCAACATCACCGAGCGGCTTGAGACGCCGGACAACATGATTCAGCTGGCGCCAGAGGTCTTTGTTGAGGACCTGCCACGGCTCTTGGCCTTTGCGCCCGCGCAGGACGCGGCCTTTCCTTTGCAGATGATCGGTCGTCGCCAGGTGCGCAGCCACAACAGCTGGACCCAGAACAGCCCACGGTTGGTCAAAGGCCGCAATCGCTGCACGGTTGAGATCCACCCGGAAGACGCAGCGCGGCTGGGGATTGAAGACGGCGAGGACGTGCTGATCCGCTCAAGAGTGGGGCTGGTGACGATGCCCGCCGAAGTGACCGAAGCCATGGCGCCCGGTGTCGTGTCGATCCCGCAGGGATGGGGGCAGAAAAACGGCCGGATCAATGCGGCGTCGGCGCAACCCACTATTTCGATCAATGATCTGACGGATGATGCACGGATTGACCCGATCAGCGGCAATGCGGCCTTTAACGGGGTGGCGGTGGCGCTACAGCCTGCCTGAGATTGACATCCATCCCGGCGCGGTTTCCTTTGGTCCCGTCCAGAGGAGGCCGCGCCTATGAAAGCCCTGAACCCAGCACGTATCGCCCCGCCTTTTGCGGCCTATAGCCATGGGATAGACGCCGCTGTCTCGCGGGTTGTCGTCACAAGTGGGCAGTTGGGGTTAGCGGCAGATGGGTCGGTGCCGGAAGGATCGCAGGCGCAGGCACAGATTTGTTTTGACAATATCGACGCGATCCTTGCCGAGGCCGGGTTGAACCGGTCGCATATCTTGCGGCTCAATGCCTTTGTTACGGACCGTGCTCACATGGCAGGGTACATGGCGGCGCGGGACGCTTACTTGGCAGGATTGAACGTTCTGCCTGCCTCGACGCTGGTGATCGTGTCGGGGTTCACGCGCGAAGAGTTTGTGGTCGAGATCGAGGTTACCGCAGGGGTGCCCGCGTAACGAAAAGCCCCGGCCAAAACGACCGGGGCTTTTGAAAGGTCTTCAAGCGAAACGCTTAGCCGATAGCGGCGGCTTTCACGTCGTTGTCGATGTAGGGCAGATACTGTTCGAAGTTCTTCGAGAACATCTCGACCAGTTTCGCGGCCTGACGGTCATAGGCGTCGCCGTCGTCCCAGGTGCGGCGCGGATCAAGCAGCACTTCGGCCACGCCAGGCACGTCAACCGGAACTTCAAAGCCAAAGTTTGCGTCTTTGCGGAACTCAACCGAGCTGAGGCTGCCATCAAGGGCTGCGGTCAAGAGCGCGCGGGTGGCGCGGATCGGCATGCGAGAGCCGGTGCCGTAGGCGCCGCCGGTCCAGCCGGTGTTGACCAGCCAGCAGGTTGCGCCGTGTGACGCGATCTTTTCACGCAGCAAGTTGCCGTAAACCTCGGGGCGGCGCGGCATGAAAGGCGCGCCGAAGCAGGTCGAAAAGGTTGGCTCGGGCTCGGTCACGCCACGCTCGGTGCCGGCCACTTTGGACGTGAAGCCAGACAGGAAGTGGTACATCGCCTGAGCAGGAGTCAGGCGGGCGATCGGAGGCAGCACACCAAACGCGTCACAGGTCAGCATGATGATGTTCTTGGGGTGGCCACCGACGGCAGTCGACGAGGCGTTCGAGATGTATTCCAGCGGATAGGCACACCGCATGTTGGCGGTCAGGCTGTCATCGTCGAAATCGAGCTCTTTGGTCTCTTCGTCATAGACCATGTTCTCGATCACGGTGCCGAATTTCGAGGTCGTGGCGTAGATTTCCGGCTCGGCCTCTGGGTTCAGATTGATGGTCTTGGCATAGCAGCCGCCTTCGAAGTTGAATGTGCCGTTGTCAGCCCAGCCATGTTCGTCGTCGCCAATCAGAACGCGGTCGGGATCCGCCGACAGCGTGGTCTTGCCGGTGCCCGACAGGCCGAAGAAGACGGCGGTGTCGACGGGATTGCCCTTGGCGTGGTTGGCCGAGCAGTGCATCGGCATGATGCCTTTTTCGGGCAGGAGGTAGTTCAAGAGCGAGAAGACCGATTTCTTGTTCTCACCGGCATATTCGGTGCCGCCGATCAGGATCAGTTTCTTGTCGAAATTCATCGCGATCACAGTTTCTGTCCGACAGTTATGACGCTCTGGGTTCGCCTGGAACGACGGGCAGTTGATAACGGTAAAGTCAGACACAAAATCATTCAGGTCTTCGCGGTCGGGACGGCGCATCATGTGGCGGATGAAGAGGTTATGCCAGGCCAGTTCCTGAACGAAGCGTACGTTGATCGAGTGGCGCGCATCGGCGCCACCAACGAGGTCCTGCACGTAATAGTCTTTACCCTTCATATGCTCGACCATGTCGGCATAGAGGTTGTCAAAGCCTTCTGAAGACATCGGCGCGTTGTTGTCCCACCAGATGGTGTCTTCGACGCTGGGGGACTTGACGACGTGCTTGTCCTTGGGCGACCGGCCAGTGAACTTGCCGGTAGAGACGAGGAACGCGCCGCCGTTGCCCAGTGTGCCTTCTCCGTTCTTGAGCGCGGCTTCGATCAGCGCGGGCTCCATGAGGTTATAATAGACATTGCCCAGCCCATCGATCCCTTGATCTTCGAGGCGGAATTCCGGGTTTACCCGTCCAAATGTCATGCTCTAACTCCTGTAGCCGCGTCCAGTGAGGCGGCGGTTTTCCTGTTCTTGGGCGCGTTCTTTGCACCCTTCAGCCAGACTCGGATGGCTGATGGGGCGCTCTTAACATGACGCTTCTGTGAAAGAACAGGACGCTTTAGCGCAGTTAGCGCAACCAAGTCGAAGTTAGCGCCATCACGGCAAAGATTGGCCGGAATGTATGCAGAAGAGTGAGTCATTTTAGCCATTCCTAAGGGAATTCGGGCTGAAATGAGGGGTGTTTGAGGCATGATTCGCACTTTGGGATTGATCTAAATCCCTCAAAAGGCTCATAATGGCCGGAAAAACAGACAATAAAATAAGAGCAGTATAAGGACTCATACCAATGTCGAAGATCGCTTTGGTGGATGATGACAGGAATATTCTCACATCCGTTTCCATGACCCTCGAGGCAGAGGGTTTTGAAGTCGAGACTTACAATGACGGCCAACAAGCTCTGGATGCTTTCAACAAGAAGCTGCCGGATATGGCCGTTCTGGATATCAAGATGCCGCGTATGGATGGCATGGATCTGCTGCAGCGCCTGCGCCAGAAAACATCGATGCCGGTTATCTTTCTGACCTCGAAAGATGATGAGATCGACGAGGTGCTTGGCCTGCGCATGGGGGCGGACGATTACGTCAAGAAACCCTTCTCACAGCGTTTGCTGGTCGAGCGTATTCGGGCGCTGCTGCGCCGGCAGGACGCAATGGACGGCACCATCACTGGCGATACCGAAGACGCCAAGGTGATGGAGCGCGGTGATCTGGTCATGGACCCGCTGCGCCACTCGGTCAGTTGGAAGGGCAATGACGTCACATTGACTGTGACGGAATTCCTCTTGCTTCAGGCGCTTGCACAACGGCCCGGTTTCGTGAAAAGCCGCGATCAGTTGATGGATGTCGCTTATGACGATCAGGTCTATGTCGACGACCGGACGATCGACAGCCACATCAAGCGTTTGCGCAAGAAAATGCGCACAGCCGACGATAATTTTTCGGCAATTGAGACGCTGTATGGCATCGGCTATAGGTACAACGAAGAGTAAGCGGTGACATGGCTCTGGCCGAAAGGATAGACGTGCGCGACATGGCCCAAGGGCGGGATGGCGACGTTGTTTTGGGCGACGATTGGGTCGCGCCCGAAGCCAATGTTGAAAACGAGATGCGGGGGCGACGCGAGCGGCGGCGCCTTTTGCCGCTGTCTAAGTCGCCACTGACACGCAAGATCATCACCTTCAACCTGATCGCATTGTGCGTTCTGGTGGCCGGAATCCTGTACCTGAACTCTGCCCGCGACAGCCTCGCGGTGCAGCGGGCTGCTGGATTGATGTCCGAAGCGCGGCTGATCGCGGGCGCCATCGAGGCGCAGATGCCTGCAGGGGCACCTGTCAATCTGGCAACCGGTGATGGTGTGGATGTCGACACAACGCTCGGCCACCTCCCCATGAACCAGGGCACGTTCCTGTATGTCTTTGATGCCAATGAAACCTTGGTGGGCATGGCGCAGGGAACCGAAAGCGCCGAGGCGGCCAAACGGTTGGCAGAACGACCCGACGGCACGCCTCTGACAGGGGCAATGAACTGGATCTGGGGCAAGGTCGCCGGCGAAGAAGACCTTGTTGAACTGCGCTTGCCCACCGTGGCAGAGCAGGCGACGATCCTGTCTGGCAAAGCCGCACAAGGCGAAGAAATCCTGACAACTCTTCGTGGCCCGGAAGACAGCACCGTGTTTGCGGTGGCAACCCCCTTCGAGCAGAACGGCACCGTCGTCGGCGTTGTGGTCCTGACCAGCGCTGCCGGTGAGCTGGACCAGATGGTGCGCAGCGAACGCGAGCGCGTGCTGCAGATGTTTGCCATTGCGACCGTGGTCTCCATTGGCTTGTCGATGGTTTTGGCCTCGACCATTTCCAACCCGCTGTCAGATCTGGCCGCGGCGGCAGAAATTGGGCGTGACAATGACCAGCGCACTGTGAACCCTGGCCGGGTTCGTATTCCTGACCTTACGGCGCGCCCTGACGAAATCGGAAGATTGTCGGGCGCTTTGCGAGGCATGGTGTCGGCGCTTTATGACCGTATCGACAGCAACGAACAGTTCGCGGCTGACGTGGCGCATGAGATTAAGAACCCACTGGCCTCATTGCGGTCCGCGGTTGGATCGCTGCGCATGGTCAAAAAGGAAGAGCACCGCGAAAAGCTGCTGGATGTGATTGAACATGATGTGCGTCGCCTGGACCGGTTGGTCAGCGATATCTCCAACGCTTCCCGGCTTGATAGTGAGCTGGTGAAGGAAGAAGAAGAACGCTTTAACCTGCTCGAGATGATTGGCAATCTGGCCCAGTATCTGGGTGAGGATGCCAAGTCGAAGGGCATTGATTTTATCGCCGATCTGCCGGAATCAGCCATCCACATTCAGGGTCTCGAGGCACGGCTGGCACAGGTTTTCGTGAACCTTATCACAAATGCCATCAGCTTCTGTGAAGACGGCGATGCCATCCGCATTTGGGCGCGTCGCCGTGAGAACCGGGTCTTGGTTGTGGTTGAGGATACAGGTCCGGGTATTCCGGATCAGGCACTCTCCAAAATCTTCAACCGCTTCTATTCGCAACGCCCCGAGGACGACTTTGGCAACAACTCGGGTCTGGGTCTGGCAATTTCAAAACAGATTGTCGAAGCGCACGGCGGCGTGATCTGGGCTGAAAACATTCGCCCCACTGACGCCGACCCGACATCCGATCCTCTGGGTGCGCGTTTTGTCGTTGGTCTGCCGGTCTAGGCGTGCCGGATCCGGGCGACTCTGGGCAATTGACACCGGACGCTGACTGTATCCTGCATGCAAGCTGCGTGGCCCATCAGGGCCGCGCGGTTTTGATTCTGGGGGCCTCGGGCAGTGGAAAGTCATCGCTTGCCTTGCAGCTGATGGCGCTGGGCGCGGGGCTGGTTGCCGACGACCGCACCCGGCTGACACGCGAAGGCCACCAAGTGATTGCCGATGTTCCCGAGGCTATTTCGGGGCTGATTGAGGCGCGCGGTGTTGGTATACTGCGGGCAGACCCTGTTGGGCCGGCGCCGGTTGCGTTGGTGGTCAGCCTGGATGAGAATGAGAGTGATCGCCTCCCTGAGAAGCGCTTGTTTCGTGTTCTGGGGCAATCGGTCCCCTTGCTTGCGGGCGTTGCGACCCCACATTTCCCAGCAGCCCTGATGCAAATGCTCGCATGTGGAAGGCATAGCCCATGAGCCGTAACCTCAATCAACCGCAGCCAAGGCTGGTTCTCGTGACCGGCCCTTCTGGGGCCGGGCGTTCAACGGCCCTGCGAGCGCTGGAAGACATCGGCTATGAGATAATCGACAATCTGCCACTCGGTCTGCTGGATCGGCTGATCGCGGGTCCCGGGCATGACCGTCCCTTGGCGTTGGGGCTGGATGTACGTAACCGGGATTTTTCGCAACAGGCATTGATGTCCGCGCTGGACATGTTGGAAACCACGGCTGGGCTCTCACCAGAGCTTCTTTACCTCGACTGCGCGCCCAATGTCTTGCTGCGACGCTATTCCGAGACGCGCCGCCGTCACCCAATGGCGCCCGGAGAGTCGCCGACCGATGGGATTTCCCGCGAGCTGGATCTGTTGCACCCGATCCGCACACGCGCCGATATCCTGATCGACACGACCGAGCTGACGCCCCATGGCCTGCGGGCTGAGATCGAACGTTGGTTTGCCAAGGAAGGCGCCCAGAAACTGGGCCTGACCATCCAGTCCTTCAGCTACAAACGTGGTGTGCCCTTGGGGGTGGACATGGTTCTGGACTGCCGTTTTTTGACAAACCCTTATTGGAATGCTGACTTGCGGCATCTGAATGGTCTGGACCCGGAAGTCGCGCAGTATGTTGAGCAGGATCGGCGCTTTCGACCGTTTCACGAACGGCTCTTGGATATGGTGCTGACGTTGCTGCCTGCCTATGTCGAAGAGGGCCGTTCGCATTTTTCCATAGGCTTTGGGTGCACCGGCGGGCAGCATCGCAGCGTTTTTTGCGCCGAAAGAGTGTCTGAGGCCCTTGCACAACAGGGCTGGCAGGTGTCAATTAGGCACCGCGAATTGGACCGTCGGGCAGAGCTGAAACTGCCGGTTGGACCGCAGGCGGATGAAAAGGACGCGCAAGAGTGATCGGTATCGTGATTGTGGCACATGGCGGGTTGGCCAAAGAGTATCTTGCGGCCGTTGAACATGTCGTGGGCAGCCAGAATGGCATCCAGGCCATCACAATCGAAAACGAGCACGACCGAAGCGCCAAGCAGGAAGAGATTTGCGCCGCCGCCGATTCGGTCGACACGGGGGATGGGGTTGTCGTTGTGACCGACATGTTCGGTGGCTCCCCTTCAAATCTGTCCTTGAGGGCCTGCCGTCCGGAAAACCGCCGCATCGTCTATGGTGCCAACCTGCCCATGCTGATCAAGCTGGCCAAGAGCCGTCACATGTCCGTACCGGACGCCGTGCGCGCCGCGCTTGATGCGGGCCGCAAGTACATTGACAGCCAGAATATTAATACGGATTGACACTTATGACCGAATTGGTGACCCGCTCGCTCAAGATCATTAATGAAAAGGGGCTCCATGCCCGTGCCTCGGCCAAGCTGGTTGAAGTCGTTGAAGGCTTTGATGCCACAGCAGAAGTGAGCAGGGATGGGTTGAGTGCCTGCGGAGACAGTATTATGGGATTGCTGATGCTGGCGGCGTCCAAGGGCACGATGATCGATGTACAGACTTCCGGACCCGATGCGGGACCGCTGGCCGACGCAATAGAAGCGCTGGTAGCCGACTACTTTGGCGAAGGCATGTGAGGGGCGAAAAGCTCCGGTCAGGATGAAGACTTTGGCAAAAGAATCGCCAGAAAAGGTTGAACAGGGCGAGATCTATGATCGACGCACCCTGACCTATGCAAACAGCTTTGACGATCCCTGGACTGCCAACGCCATCAAGGCAATTGAATGGCTGACAGGAAAGATCACGATTCTGCGCATGGTCAACAAGTTCGAAAAGACCAACGCAGATTACCGCGGTCAGCGCTTTTGGCGTGGTGCGCTGAACACCATGGGGATTGAGTTGCAAACCCCTGAAGAACAGCTTGCCAACATTCCCAAAGAGGGTCCGGTGATCGTTGTCGCCAACCATCCCCATGGCATGGTTGACGGGATGATCTTTGCCGATCTGATTGGACGCGTGCGGCAGGATTACCGAATTCTGACCCGGTCCGTCCTCACCGGATTGGATGAAGCGGCAACCTCATTCATGATTCCGGTGCCGTTTCCACATGACCCCGAAGCTCAGCGCAAGATGGTGGAAATGCGATCAAACGCGATGACTCATCTGGCCGAGGGTGGCGTTGTTGCCCTGTTCCCTTCGGGCGTGGTGATGTCGTCGGACAGCTGGTGGGGGGATCCGATCGAACGCGAGTGGAATGTTTTCACCGCCAAGATGATCCGCAAATCCGGGGCACGGGTTGTTCCGATATTTTTCCCTGGGCGCAACTCTCGGGCTTATCAGATTGCCTGTCAGATTTCGCCGATCCTGCGCCAGGGCCTGTTGCTGCATGAAATCGTGCGCTCCTGCAACAAGCCGCAGGCACCAGTCGTCGGTAAGCCGCTGACGGACGAACAAATGGCCCCATTGGCCAAAGATCCGCGTGGCTTTATGGCCTGGCTGCGGGAGCACACACTTGGCCTCGGGCAAAAAGCCTGAGCCAATCAACTAACTAAAAAACCAAAAGCATGTTGGCCCTTTGGCGCCAAGAAGGTCTGCGCTCGTGATCACCGGGTCGGTACAGGCGTTTCGCCGCGATAGTCGTAAAAGCCACGCTTGGTCTTGCGTCCCAGCCATCCGGCCTCGACATATTTCGTGAGCAGCGGGCAGGGGCGATACTTGGTATCGGCAAGCCCGTCGTGCAGCACGTGCATGATCGCAAGGCAGGTGTCCAACCCAATGAAATCGCCCAGTTCCAGTGGCCCCATAGGATGGTTGGCGCCCAGCTTCATCGCGTTGTCAATCGACGCCACATTGCCAACGCCTTCGTAAAGCGCGTAACAGGCTTCGTTGATCATCGGGATCAGGATGCGGTTGACGATAAAGGCAGGGTAATCTTCGGCGCTGGCCGCGGTTTTGTTCAAGCGATCCACAATGCTATGGCAAGTCTGGTAGGTCTCTTCATCCGTGGCAATGCCGCGGATCAGCTCAACCAGTTTCATCAAAGGCACAGGGTTCATGAAGTGAAACCCCATGAACCGTTCGGGACGGTCTGTACGGCTGGCCAGACGCGTGATCGAGATAGAGGAGGTGTTCGAGGTCAAGATCGTATGGGGCTGAAGGTGGGGCAGAAGCGCATCAAAAATCTTGTGCTTGATTTCTTCACGTTCGGTGGCCGCCTCGATCACCAAATCCGTGCCCCCCAGGTCAGGCAGCTGCAATGTGGATTTGATCCGGGCCAAAGCATCGGACTTCTCGGCCTCTGAAATCAGGTCGCGTGACACTTGCCGGGCCATGTTCTTGTCGATGCGTGTAACGGCTGCGTTCAGTGCATCCTGGTCGATGTCGTTCAGCAGTACATCATACCCGGCAAGCGCCATAACATGCGCAATCCCGTTGCCCATCTGGCCTGCACCCACAACTCCAACCGTTTTGATTTCCATGGTTCGTCCCTTTGTCTGTCGTCCGACAATAGGCCTGCGCGTTACGGGGCCGCAAGGGGCGCAGACGTTGAAAACTTGAGACAAGGTCGAACATTGACGGTTTTGAAAGAGATTTCGGCGAATCTCTCTTTGGGTGAGACATTGATGGTGGGAAACATGTCCTATGAAAAAATGGGGAACGGCGCCCTAGACTACATGCCGTGCAGATACGGAGACTCCCGTTTGATCTTTCGGGGTCCTGAGCGTGACCTTGACGGCGATTACACGCTGTTTGTCGGCGGGACCGAGACCTATGGCAAATTTCTACTCAGCCCCTTTCCCGCGCTTGTGGAAGAGGCGACTGGCACAACCTGTGTGAACTATGGGTGTATCAATGCGGGTGTTGACGCCTTCTTAAGCGACGCGACATCACTAGAGATTATGCGCAATGCCAAGACAGTGGTCATTCAGGTGATGGGCGCACACAATATGTCGAACCGGTTCTATCGCGTGCATCCGCGCCGAAACGACCGGTTTCTGGACGCCAGTTCGGTTATGAAGACAGTGTTTCGGGACATCGATTTCACCGAGTTTCATTTCACGCGTCATATGCTGGGTACCCTGTGTGCCCGCGCGCCAGACCGTTACTCGATGTTACGAGATGAGCTGAAGCAAGCCTGGGTCGCCCGGATGCGCCTGTTGCTGAACAGCATCCCAGGGCGCACCTATCTCCTGTGGTTCTCAACACAAGCCCCTGGCGGAGACCCCGGATTTCTTGGGCTTGGGCCCGATCCGGTCTTTGTGGATCGTGCCATGCTTGATGTGCTGCAACCCCTGGTCGAAGATGTGATCGAGGTTGTGGTCAGCCCTGACGCCCTGGAGAAAGGCACCGACGGCATGGTGTTCTCCGACATGGAAAAGGTGGCCGCCCGCCGGCTGTTGGGGGCGGCTGCACATCAAGAGGCAGCGGATGTCCTGATCAAGAGGTTGCAATAAAAAAGGCCCGCCGGTTGGCGGGCCTTTTCAATTTTGGAATGCAGGGTGCGATTAGCCGAGTTTTTCGGTCAGTTCTGGCACGGCTGCGAAGAGGTCGGCGACGAGGCCGAAGTCTGCGACCTGGAAGATCGGGGCTTCTTCGTCCTTGTTGATCGCGACGATGACCTTGGAGTCCTTCATGCCCGCCAGGTGCTGGATTGCACCCGAGATGCCGACAGCGATGTAGAGGTCTGGTGCAACAACCTTACCGGTCTGACCCACCTGCCAGTCGTTCGGCGCATAGCCCGAGTCGACGGCCGCGCGCGAGGCGCCAACGGCGGCACCCAGCTTGTCGGCCAGGGTTTCGATCAGTTTGAAGTCCTCTTCCGAGCCGACGCCACGACCACCGGACACAACAACGCCAGCCGAGGTCAGCTCGGGCCGGTCGCTTGCGGCAACCTTGTCTTCGACCCAGCTTGACAGGCCGGGGTTGGCGGCTGCCGAGACGGTCTCAACCGAGGCCGAGCCACCGGTCCCCGCCGCGTCAAAGGTCGAGGTGCGGAAGGTGATGACCTTTTTCGCATCCGATGAGCGCACGGTCTGGTTGGCGTTGCCGGCGTAGATCGGGCGCTCGAAGGTGTTGCCATCGACAACCGCGGTGGCGTCCGAGATCACCATCACGTCCAACAGCGCCGCGACGCGGGGCATCACGTTCTTGGCGTCGGTGGTGGCGGGGGCAACGATATGTTCATAATCCCCTGCCAGGCTGACGATCAGCGCGGCGGTTGATTCCGCGAGGCGATGACCCAGCGAGTCATCCTCGGCAACCAGAACGCGGGCCACGCCGTCGATCTGTGCGGCGGCCTCACCGGCGGCGGCGGCAGAGCCACCCGCGGCCAGAACAGTCACATCACCCAGCGATTTCGCGGCGGTGACAGCCTTGGCGGTGGCGTCCATCGCCAGTTCGCCGTTGTTGACTTCTGCGAGAAGAAGAACAGCCATTACACAGCCCCCGCTTCTTTGAGTTTCTCTACCAGCTCGTCGACCGACCCAACCACGATGCCCGCAGCGCGGGCTTCGGGTTCCGTGGTCGAAACGATTTCCAGACGCGGGGTGACGTCGACGCCGTAATCGGCGGCGGTCTTCTCATCCAGCGGCTTTTTCTTGGCCTTCATGATGTTCGGCAGCGACGCATACCGCGGCTCGTTCAGGCGCAAATCGACGGTGATGATGGTCGGCATCGTCACGTTGATGGTCTGCAGACCGCCGTCCACTTCGCGGGTCACAACGGCCTTGTCGCCATCGATGTCCAGCTCAGAGGCAAAGGTGCCCTGCGACCAGCCCAGGAGCGCCGACAGCATCTGACCGGTGGCGTTCATGTCGTTGTCGATCGCCTGCTTGCCCGCCAGAACGATGCCGGGCTCTTCTTCTTCGACAATCTTGGCCAGGATCTTGGCAACCGCCAGAGGCTCGATGTCAGTGTGCACGTCGTCCGCCGCCACAACCAGAATGGCGCGGTCCGCCCCCATCGCCAGCGCCGTACGCAGGGTCTCCTGGGCTTGCTTCACACCGATCGAAACCGCAACAACCTCATCAGCCTTGCCGGCTTCCTTCAGGCGGATGGCTTCTTCGACGGCAATCTCGTCGAACGGGTTCATCGACATTTTCACGTTGGCGAGATCAACTCCGCTCCCGTCCGCCTTAACCCGGACCTTCACGTTGTAGTCAATCACGCGCTTCACAGGCACAAGTACCTTCATAAGCGTTAGACTCCTTAATATGGATGAGCCGTGAAACGACTCGGCGATTTGCTCTCCCGCACGTGATATATTCTTGCGCGCTCGTAAAACAGCGCAAAATCGTCACGTCACAGTCTGGCGACGTCGCGTTTCAGGATTTGAGGACAAAATTTTGCAGGAATGTTGCCGCAGGGGAAATTTAACTGACGTCAGGGCAGGCGTAAGTTCCCCAACGTCGTGCCGACTGGGGGCTAGGCGGGGCAGGGTTTTGCAGTGTTTTATGGCACTTCAGAAAACAGGAGACCGATATGACTGACGAAGCCCTGGTGAACTATTCTGTCGATGGCCATGTCGCGACGATCCAGTTGAACCGTGCCAAAGCCATGAATGCCATGAACCACGCCTTGCGCATGGCCATCCGAGACGCGCAGGCCAAAGCCGAGCAGGACAGTGCCGTACGGGTTGTGGTCCTGACTGGTTCGGGCAATTCCTTTACGTCTGGCACAGACCTGAAAGAGCTCGGCGATTTCGTGACCAAAAAGGGCATGTTCGACATTTCGGTCCGCGACTACAAACCGATCCTTGATGGTATTTCAAAAAGCGACAAAATCTACATCGCCGCGATCAATGGCGTCGCGGGCGGCGTTGGCCTGTCAATTGCCCTGACCTGTGACCTTGCGATCATGGCAGAGGGCGCGACGTGCTTTGTGCCCTTTACCAACATTGGCTTGGTGCCGGACGGTGGCCTGAGCTGGCTTTTGTTGCAGCATATGGGGTCGAAACGGGCCTTTGCAGCCATTGCCGAAGCCGAGCACATTGACGCCGCGACCAGTCTTGATCTGGGCATCGTCAACAGGCTTGCCCCGGATGAGACAGTTTTGGCCGAGGCGCAGACCTGGGCAGCGACACTTGCCGAGCGCGCGCCTCTGAGCCTGGCTTACAGCAAACAGATCATGCGGGCGGCTCATACCTCGAGCCACGATCAGATCGCCTTGCTGGAAAGCGAATTTCAGATGAAATGCGCCAATTCCGAAGATTCCGGAAACGCGATTGCCGCCTTTCTGACAAAGCAAAAGCCGGTGTTCAAAGGCCGCTGATATCCGCCCATTCAGGTGTTTTCGTACCGGCCCCGGGTCTGCTACACCAGCAGGCCTGACACCTGTGCAAAAGGCATCTTGTCATGAGCGGCCCATATATCTTTTTCATCAACCTGGATCGGGCCAAGGATCGGGCGGCCTATATGTGGGCCTGCCTTGAAAAAGCGGGGCTAGCCGACACAACTGAACGCGTGCCGGCGTTGGATTCCAGAACGGACAGTATTCGCAACGGTTTCAAACGCGGGCCGTCCTCGTTGTGCTACGCCTTGGACCCTACAGAAATCGCCTGTTGGGAAAGCCACAGGAAGGCCTGGCAACACATGCTCGACTGCGATCTTGAGCACGCGGTCATTTTCGAAGACGACGTGGTTTTCTCTCCGGATTTCAAAGAGGTGCTGGATGAGGTCTGTGCGCATGCCAAGGACTTTGACCTGATCAAGCTTGATGGAATTCCCTCACGCCAACGTCTTGGTCCGGCACAGCCCTGTGGTGCGCTCACCCTGAAAAGCATCAACAATGTCTCCTACAGTTCTGCAGCATACCTGCTGTCCAGAAAGGGTGCCAAACGGCTGCTGGACGAGTCCAAAAGCTACAACATGGGCCTTGACCTGGAGATGTTCACGCCGCGCAAGGGCTGGCGCATGTGGCAGTTGTTTCCTGCGATCTGCGTACAGGGCATGTTCCTGTGCAATGCCGACCGGGCAGGCTTGCCAAAATCAGTAATCGGCGGTCAGCGTAAACAGGATCCGGGCCACAAAGAACGGTTCGAGATGGAACCCTGGTGGTTCAAGATCAAACGCCTTGTTCAGGTGCGCCTGACAGATCGCTACCCAAACGCGCTCTGGCGCCGCCGCAAGTTTTTGCGCTCTGGCGGGACAATTGAGCCTGTCGCGCTGAGGGACGAATTTGCGCGGTACAAATAGGTCGCCGCACTATCGATTCGCGCCGGGCACCCACAAAACATCCGCCTTACCGCCGTCATTGGCCACCCGCGCCGCGACAAAGAACCAGTCGGACAGCCGGTTGAGATAGGTCACCGCGTGGACGTTCACCTCAGCCACTCCGGCAAGCTCTGTCGCCAGCCGTTCGGCCCGCCGTGCAACGGTGCGGCACACGTGAAGGTGCGCCGCCAGGGCCGACCCACCGGGCAGAATGAAACTGCGCAACGGCTCGAGATCGGCGTTCATGGCGTCAATCTCGGTTTCCAGGCGCTTTACCTGGCTCTCAACCATGCGGAGCGGGGGGTATTCTGATGTGGCATCCTTGCTAAGGTCGGGCCGACAGAGGTCAGCGCCAAGATCAAACAGATCGTTCTGTATGGCAGAAAGCCACACGTCCATATCGCCCGAAGCATGCAGGCGCGCGACGCCGACCGTGGCGTTCAGCTCGTCAGAAGTTCCATAGGCGTTGACGCGCGCGTCGTGTTTCGCAACACGGTCCCCGTTACCCAGCGCCGTGGTGCCCTTGTCGCCGGTACGGGTATAGATCTTGTTCAAAACAACCACGTGATTATCCTCCGCGACGCAGCCAGACAAACAGCAGGATCAGGGCCACGGCCACAGCCTGTGCTGCGATCCGCCAGCGCATGATTTTGTTGGCATGTTTGCGGTTAAAGTCACCACCCTTGGCAAAACCGCCAATTCCGACCATCAAAATGGCCGCCACGCCCAGCGTGACAGCAGCGACGACCCAGAACAAAGGGTCATTGGCAAGACCGGAAGGATTCATGATTCGTCTCCGATTGGCGTCATGTCTGTGTGTTTAGGCCGCTTGCAGGGGAAATAACAGCGATTCAGCCTTTGGCAATGAACCAGTCCAGAATTCTTGTGGAAAACAGGCGGCGGGCCAGGTTCGAGATGTAGGTTGGGGTTGTCACAAAGTATCTTGGGTGCGGGTTCCGCGACTCCAGTGCATGCGCGAGCTTGTTGGTCACCGCTTCGGGCCTCAGCTCAAAGGGATCGGGCCCCTTGGGTGTGTCGTAGAGACGCTTGAGCAGCCCGCCGCGGTATTGTTCGGCCCGCGCTGAATTCTCCCAGTCGATCCAGCGTTCGAAATGCGGGATCGAATTGATCCTGATCTTTGTCCCGATCGGTCCCGGTTGGATCAGGATCACCTTGATCGGGGTGTCACGCATCTCGATTCGCAGTGTATCCGTCAGCCCTTCGATGGCGTGTTTTGTGGCCACATAAGCCCCACGCCAGGGGTAGGTGACAAACCCCAGGACAGATGAGTTCTGAACGATCCTGCCGTGTCCTTGTGCCCGCATCACGGGGATCACGGCGCGGGTAAGCTCGTGCCAGCCAAAGACATTGCTTTCAAAGATTTCGCGCAGGCCGTTGGTCGGCAGGTCTTCGACCGCCCCCGGCAATCCGTGGGCTCCATTGTTGAACAGCGCATCCAGCGTTCCGCCCGTGGCCGCGAGCACCTCGGCCAGGCCCGCATGGATGCTGTCGGAATCCGCATAATCTATGCGTGGGCTTTCAAAACCTTCGGCGCGCAGGCGGACGCAATCCTCTTCCTGACGGCAAGAGGCAAACACCCGCCAGCCACGGGCGCGCATGCCATGCGCGGCGTCATATCCGATGCCCGAAGAACATCCGGTGATAAGGAGAGTTTTGCCTGCCATTTGTGCGCCCTTTTTGCCCCGGTTCCTTAGCTAGGGCGAAATACGCGGCAGGGCAACGCTGACTTTGGTGTGTTATTCGGCCTTGATCAGCAACCGGGCAGACATCCAGCCGATCCTGCCACTTTCGATGACCTGCAGCTTGACCCACCCATTACCGGGATCGCGCAGAACCATCACTTCGTCACCGCGCTTTAGCCTTGCCAGGACGCTATAGTTTGTCCCCGGACCACCGCGCATGTTGACGCGGCTGCCGCGCACGGTCCGCAGGTCTTTCGGGGGCTCGGGTGTGGCAACGGCGGCAGCGGCTTGTACGTCGACAGAAGACGGGTCAGGCCCAATTGCCGCGCGTTCTGCATTCGGGGTTGGCGTTGGGGTAGAAAACAAGCTTTGACGTCGCGCCAAAGCCGGAGTCGTGGTGAACGAGGCCTGCTCTAATGCAGCCCCGGTTGCCGCCAGATCGAGCGAAGCGACCTGCATCGCAGCCCGTTCTGCTTCGCGTTGGCGGGCTTTTTCGGCGATTTCGGCTTTTCGGGCGCGTTCGGCCTCGCGCACGGCTGCTTGCCGTTCGGCTTCCAGCGCCTGGTACTTGGCGATTCTGGCGGGTTCTTCGGGGGCAAAATCCTTGCCGCCGCTCATCTCGTAAAAGGCCCAGCCCATGAAAATAAGGCTTAGCAGCACAAACTTCTTCATTGGGAAAACTCCCGTTCACACAACACGCACGTATCAAAGGTTCCAAAAATACGCTGTTAACTTATCACAAATCGGCTCAAATTGCTTAATGGAAAAAATCCGCCCCTTTTCCCCCTCGCTCGCTTTACCGTTCCCTGTCCATTGGATACACCAAGCGCATGACTGACCTGATCGATGACGACACCCCCCTCGGAGAAGTGACTGAACCGCTGCGTCGCGCCATTGGCGACCGCTATCTGACCTATGCGCTCTCCACGATCATGCACCGTGCGCTGCCCGATGCCCGCGACGGGTTAAAGCCCGTGCACCGGCGCATCTTGTATGCCATGCGCGAGTTGAAACTGGCCTCGAATGGCGGCTTCCGAAAATCGGCCAAGATTTCCGGTGACGTGATGGGCAACTATCACCCGCACGGGGATGCCGCGATCTATGATGCGATGGCGCGTCTGGCGCAGGACTTTAACGTCCGCTATCCGCTCGTCGACGGCCAGGGCAATTTTGGCAACATCGACGGCGATAACCCGGCGGCGGCCCGATATACCGAGGCTCGCATGACCCCGGTTGCCGAAGCCCTGCTCGAAGGGTTGAATGAAAACGCGGTCGATTTTCGCGAGAACTATGATGGCACCCTGACCGAGCCTGTGGTCATGCCGGCGTCGTTCCCGAACCTCTTGGCCAATGGCGCCAGCGGTATCGCGGTGGGCATGGCGACGAATATCCCGCCGCACAATATCTCGGAGCTGTGTGACGCCTGCCTGCACATGATCAAGACGCCGGACGTGCGCGACGACACGCTCTTGAATTACGTCCCCGGCCCGGATTTTCCCACGGGTGGTGTCATCGTGGAACCCAGGGAGCAGATCGCTCAGGCCTATCGCACGGGAAAAGGCGGTTTCCGGCTGCGCTGCAAGTACGAGATCGAGGATCTCGGCCGCGGCCAATGGCAGATCGTCGTGACCGAAATTCCCTATCAGGTTCAGAAATCCAAGCTGATCGAAAAGATCGCGGAGCTGATCCAGACCAAGAAAATCCCGATCCTTGCCGACATCCGCGACGAAAGCGCCGATGACATTCGCATGGTGCTTGAGCCGCGCTCAAAGAACGTCGATCCCGAGGTTCTGATGGGCATGATGTATCGCAACAGCGATCTCGAAGTACGGTTCAGCCTGAACATGAACGTGCTGATCGACGGGGTGACGCCCAAGGTTTGCAGCATGAAAGAGGTGCTGCGCGCCTTCCTCGATTTCCGTCGCGAGGTGTTGATCCGCCGCTCCATGCACCGCATGGAAAAGATCGACCACCGTCTTGAGGTGCTCGAAGGCTTTATCATTGCCTTTCTGAACCTCGACCGCGTGATTGATATCATCCGCTACGATGACGCTCCGAAACAGGCTTTGATGGCCGAAGACTGGGGCCGCGACCATGTGCGCGCGACGTCGGAACATGACTATCGCTCGCCTCTGCCTGCCGCCGAAGGCGCCGGAGAGCTGACCGAGGTTCAAGCCGAAGCCATCCTCAACATGCGTTTGCGGTCTTTGCGTCGTCTTGAGGAACTGGAACTGATCCGCGAGCAGGAAGAGTTGATGGCCGAACGCGCCGAACTCGAAGATCTGCTGGAAAGCGAAGACCTTCAATGGGATCGCATTGGCGACCAGTTGAAAGAAGCCAAAAAGCTGTTTGGCAAAGACTACGAAGGCGGCGCTCGCCGTACTGTGTTTGCCGAAGCTGGCGAGGTCGAAGACGTGCCGCTCGAGGCGATGATCGACAAGGAACCGATCACGGTTGTCTGCTCGCAAATGGGTTGGATTCGCGCCATGTCGGGCCATATCGACCTGACCCGCGAGCTAAAGTTCAAGGACGGCGATGGCCCGCGCTTTGTCTTCCATGCCGAGACCACAGACCGCCTGCTGGTCTTTGGGACCAATGGCCGGTTCTACACGCTCAGCGCGGCCAACTTGCCCGGCGGGCGGGGCATGGGCGAGCCGCTGCGCCTGATGGTGGACCTGCCGAACGAGGCCGAAATTATCGATATTCTGATCCACGATCCTGAACGCAGATTGCTTGTCGCCTCGACGGCGGGCGATGGTTTTGTGGTTCCGGAAAAAGACGTGATTGCCCAGACCCGCAACGGCAAACAGGTGTTGAACGTCAAAGACGGCAACAAGGCCAAGATCTGTATTCCGGTCGCCGGAGACCACGTGGCCGTGGTGTCAGAGAACGGCAAGTTCCTGGTGTTCCCGGTGACGGAACTGCCCGAGATGGGACGCGGCAAGGGTGTGCGCATCCAGAAATACAACATGGCCCGTGGCCGTCAGGGCACGCTGGAGTTGGATGGCGGGTTGTCCGATCTCACCACCTTCAACCTCGAAGAGGGGCTGAAATGGGAGATGGGCGGCGGCAAGACCCGCCACGAACCCGATATGTCCGACTGGGTTGGCAAGCGCGCCGGGGTCGGGAAAAAGCCCCCTTATGGTTTCCCGCGCAATCACAAGTTCACCTGACCGATGACTTGGTGTTAAGCTAAAGCCGCCCCCAATTTGAGGGGCGGTTTTTTTGTTCTGGACCGACACGTGACTGACGACACGCCCCCTAAACCCTCGCATGTACCTTCGAACCCGTGGGATGCCGCGCGTGATCCGGATGCGGTCGAAACGTATTCTCCGAACAGATCAGGCTCACACACACCACAAAACGTCGTTCTGGATGAAGGCGTCAGGGCTTTGCAGGGTGGTTTTATCGGTCGGCGCGGGCGGGTGTTCTGGCTCTCGGTGCGTACCAGTATTCTGACCATTCTGACGCTGGGAATATACCGATTCTGGATGAAGACACGTCTGCGTCGATGGTACTGGTCTTCGGTGCGTTTGGACGGCACGCCGGGCGAGTATGTTGGTGATCCGCTGGAGAAGCTGCTGGGCTTCCTGATCGCCGTTGTGTTTCTCGCCTTTTACATCGGCGTGGTGAACCTTTTGCTGATGTTTGCCAGCTTTTCCTTGTTTCAGGGCAATTTCGCAGCCTATCTGCTCAGCTTTGTCGGGGTCGTGCCGCTGTGGTTCTATGCCTCTTACCGGGCGCGTCGTTATGTTCTGGCCCGCACGCGATGGCGTGGTATCCGCTTTGGGCTGGAGCCCGGCGCCTGGGGGTATGCGTGGCGTGCATTGGTGCATTGGGGGCTGTCCATCCTGTCCCTTGGCATTCTCTGGCCACGCATGGTGTTCTGGCTCGAGAAGTACCGCACGGACCGGACATGGTTTGGCGATCAGAAGTTCGAGCAATCCGGGAAATGGACAACGTTGTACCACCCGCTGCGACACCTGTTTCTTTTGGCCCTTGCCGGGGGTGTGCTCGCCGGATTGGTCGCGTTGGGGGTCGAGGCTGCGGGGCTGGCCATTCTCGCCTTTCCGATTTGGCTGGTTTACGCCGTGGCCTTTTATCGCGCCCGCACCTGGCAGAGATTGACCAGCCTGAAGCAGGCAGGCTCCATTCGCTTTCAGGCCGCGCCCAGGGTCTGGCGTGTGTTCTGGATCTACACGTTGGGATATGGGCTGACGTCATTGGCGTCCTCCGTCCTGCTGGTTCCGATTGGGTTGGTGTTCGCGCGGTTCTTTTCGATCTTTCCAGAAATCAGCCTGAACGCGTTTACGCTTGACGATATCCCACGCGGCGCCTTGATCGTTCTGGGCGTGGTGTCCTACTTTTCGATGTTCCTGATCTGGTCCTCGATGCGGCACGCCTTTGTCACCATGCCGCTGTGGCGGCACTTTGCCGAGACCCTGACCGTGCTGGATCCCGATGCCATCGACGGGATTTCTCAGCGCCCGCGCGATGACTCTTCGCAGGCCGAAGGATTTGCCGAAGCTCTGGATGTGGGGGCCGCAATATGACGACGATCATTCCCGTGGTGCCACGTGAAAAAGCGCCCGACGCCGACGGGCGGTACTTTGATGGCGAGACAGCGCGCGCGCATCCGGTGACACTCAGGATCGACGAGACCACCGAGGCTCTGCACATTTCGGGTGAAGATGTATCGCAGAGCTGGCCTCTGGGTGTCATCAGACTGGTGCCGGATCAGGCAGGGGTAAAAGGGTTGGTTTTGCGGCGGGGTGATGACCCGCTGGCGCGTCTCTTCACCAAGGACCGTGTTCTGGCGCAGCGGTTTCCGGCTCTGAAAAAACGTACCACCGACATCAAACGTTCCCACCTCATGGCCTGGGCGTTTGGGGCGGTGGCTTCGGTTGCCCTGATTATTCTGGTGTTGGTGCCGCTCATGGCGGACCAGCTGGCCGAGTTCATCCCGCCCGAAGGGGAACAGGCGCTGGGCGAAACGACCCTCGATAGTATTCGCTCCGCTCTGGACCAAAGCGGGTTGCGCCCCTTGCCGTTCTGCGAGGCCCCCGAAGGCATGGCAGCGCTGCGCAAGATGCAGCAAAAACTGTCACGCGCAACGGACTTACCGGTCCCGCTCAAGGTGCATGTTCTGGATCACGAGATGATCAATGCCTTTGCGTTGCCCGGTGGGCATGTGGTGTTCATGCGGGGCCTGATCGAACAGGCCGAAAGCGCAGAAGAGGTCGCAGCGGTCTTTGCCCACGAGATCGGTCACGTCGTCAGCCGTGATCCGACGCGCCATGCCTTGCGGTCCGCCGGATCAATCGGCGTTCTGGGGCTTTTGTTTGGCGACTTTGCCGGGGGCGCTCTGGTGCTGTTCCTGACCGAACAGCTGATCGCGGCGCAGTACAGCCAGCAGGCGGAAACCGACGCGGACACCTTTGCTTATGGGGTTTTACAGGACAGCGGCATCGCACCTTCGGCCATCGCCGACATGTTCGAACGCATGTTGCAGGCCTATGGCGATGCCCAGGGGGTCAAGTCGCATTTCCTCAGTCATCCGCGCATGAGCGAACGCATCGAGGCCGCCCATGCCGCGACCCCACGCGATTTTCGCCATGTCGACATTCTGACCCCTTCGGAATGGCGGGCTCTGCAGACTATCTGCGACAGGTAGGGCTCCCGCCCGGAACCACCCCATCACAGATGGGATGTTCCCGGTTGGGCGTGGCCCGCGCGAGGCGCGCGGGCAGGGGGCTAAAGCGCCTCAGCCGTCAGCCAGACACCGGTGTCGGGGCGCAGGGTCAGGATCATCACGGGCTCAGGCGGGCGCCCCTCGACAAGGTCGAACCGGAACCGTTTGAGCAGTACCGCCAAAATCAGCACGGCCTCTTGGATGGCGAAACTGGCCCCAATGCAGATGCGCGGACCATCGCCAAACGGCAGATAAGCATAGCGATTGATCGCATCGCGGTTGGCAAAGCGTTCGGGCCGAAAGGCGTTTGGGTCCTCCCAGAGCTGGTGGTGGCGATGCAGGGCGTAGACCGGGATCATCACTGTGTCGCCGCGCCGGATCTCGCGGCCACAGAGACGGTCCTCTTGTTGCGCGGTGCGCGACAAAATACCGGCGGGGGGATAAAGCCTCAGAGCCTCATCCACGATCTGGCGCAGGTAGGGCAATTGGGTCACCATCTCGCCGGTTATCGCGCCATCGCCTGCCACGGCTGCGATCTCTGCGCGCGCGCGTGCCTGCACATCTTGATCAAAGGCACAGAGATAGAGCGACCAGGCCAGTGTCAGGGCAGTGGTCTCATGACCCGCCACGATAAAGGTCAAGAGATTGTCGCGCAGTTCCGAGGTGTTCATGCGGCGCTGAGTTTCCGGGTCAACGCCTGCCAGCAAGAGATCCAGCAGATCTGGGATATCACCCGCCCCCCGGTGGCGGCGGGCTTCGATGGCTTCATCGGCCACCGATTTCATCTGTTTCACAACCGGCCCCGAGAACATGCGGGACGGGCGGGGCAGCCAATCGGGAAACCCCAACATGTCCATCAGCGAAATACGCCCGGCGGCGGCAATATAGGAATCAATCGCGCGGTGCACCGCATCGGGGTCAAATGACCCCTCTCCGGAAAAGGTCACCTCGGCAATCACATCAAACGTGGTACGCACGGTTTCGTCCAGCACATCAATGGCACGATCACCAGCCGATGCGATCCGCTCCACACTGCGTTCCGCGGCGGCGGTCATGATCGGCGCCAGGGCCTGCACATTGCGATGCGAGAACACCGGGGCCGCGGCGCGGCGCTGCCAGCGCCAGTGCGCGCCTTCCGCAACAAACAGGCTGTCGCCGATGGCCGGACGCAGGATGTTCTTGGTGGCGCGCGACTTGGGATAGTCGTCAACCTTTTCCAGCAACACGCGGCGAATGGCGTCGGGATCCATCACCATATGCCAGCGAATGCCGGTCTTGCCCGAGACCATGGGCTGACGCACGGCCAGTTCCGGCAGGATCTCCAGAAGGTTGCGGCGCGCGGCCTTGAGCGATCCCAGAATTCCCAGGGGCTCGGTGGCAAAGGGGACATAGGCGGGCAGCGATGACTCGTGCATGATTTCCTCCGTTCCCTGACAACATAGGTGGGCGCAGCCGCCCCGACAAATCGCTGACAAATCGCGTTGTCGTTGCAGGGGCACCTAACATGCGGTATTGCCCGGATAAGACTGGTTTTTGAGGACCCGAGCATATGTTCCGTATCGCGATTCTGCTGACTGCCCTATGGGCGCTGGTTGCCTGCGCCGTGCCAACGGCCGAAGTGAGTGATCCGCAGCGGGATTTGGGAGACTTTGTTTTGGGCCACAATATCGTGGTGGCGCCTGAAATCGTCAAAGGGCCACTGTCGCGCGAAGCCAGTGCAGAGCAATGGAAATCGGCGGTGAAGGCGGCGATTGATGCACGGCTGGGACGTTACGAGGGCGACCGCCTCGTACACCTTGGCGTGAACGTCGGGGGCTACGTGCTCGCACAGCCCGGCGTACCACTGTTGATGTCGCCCAAGTCCGTGCTGGGGATCTCGGTCACGGCCTGGGACGATCGCGCAGGCGGCAAGTTCAACGAAGAACCTAAGGACTTCATCGTGCTAGAGACCGTCTCGGGCGGTTCTCTGGTGGGCACAGGCTATACGTTGTCGGCACAAGAGCAGATGGCGAATCTGAGCTACAATGTCGCCAAACAGATCGAAGACTGGCTGTATGATAACCGGGCCTGTTTGACCGACAACGCCACCGCTGAACAGCTGGCAAAATGTTGGAAAGACAACAAGGATGAGCGGCTGGCGCAGGCCCGTCGCGACAACCTCGGCGAATAACCACGCTTCGCACAAGTCGCGCTTGATTTTTGTCCCGCAACCCAATATGTCGCGCGCGGTAGACATACGTCCGGGCCCATCGGGTCCTAAATTTCTAGATGGAAGGCGCCTCACATGGCTAAGGAAAAGTTTGAGCGGAGCAAACCGCACTGCAACATCGGCACCATCGGTCACGTTGACCATGG
>NZ_RYZK01000014.1 GCF_003990645.1 Shimia sediminis | reverse complement strand
ACGACCGACAGCAATCACAGCTTCAACATCGCGCCGAACCTGTTGAACCGGGACTTCCTCGCTAACCGCCCGAACCAGAAATGGGCGGGTGATATCAGCTATGTCTGGACACAGGAGGGATGGCTCTATCTGGCGGTCATCCTGGACCTGCATTCGAGGCGGGTTATCGGTTGGGCCGTCAGCAACCGGATGAAACGCGACCTGGCGGTCCGGGCGTTGAACATGGCGATTGCTCTGCGCAGGCCACCAAAGGGCTGCATCCATCACACGGATCGCGGCAGCCAATATTGCTCACACGACTACCAGAAAATCCTGCGCCAGCGCGAGTTCCGGGTGTCAATGAGTGGAACCGGAAATTGTTACGACAATGCGGCGGTGGAAACCTTCTTCAAGACGATTAAGGCTGAGCTTCTGTGGCAGCGGTCCTGGCGGTCGCGCCGCGACGCCGAGCTGGCAATCTTCGAATATATCAACGGGTTCTACAATCCACGCCGACGCCACTCAGCATTGGGCTGGAAAAGCCCCTTGGCCTTCGAAAGAAAGGCCGCTTAAATGAGCAATCGGAGCGGCATCAAACCGTGACACGTCCAGGTGACCCTGGCTCAATGTAGGCGGTCTTGGCACCGACCGCTGCAATCCAATCGCGAACGGCCTGAGCAATGAACTCGGGACCGTTGTCCGACCGGATGTAGGCTGGAACACCACGAAGGATGAACAAGTCTGTCAGGGCATCGATAACCTCGGTCGAGTTCAACTTTCTCTTCACCCGGATCGCCAAGCATTCCCGGCTGTGCTCATCCAAGATGTTGAGCGTTCGGAACGCTTTGCGATCATCGGTTCGGTGATGCACGAAGCCATACGACCAGACATGGTTGCGATACTCTGGCCGCAATCGAACGCATGAGCCGTCATTCAACCAGAGCCGTCCTTTCTTGGGCTGCTTCATTGGCACTTTGAGCCCCTCACGCCGCCATAGGCGTTCAACACGCTTGTCGTTCACCCGCCAGCCCGCATCTCTCAGCAAAGCCGCAATCCGGCGATAGCCGTAGCGGCCATACTGACGGGTCAGTTCGATCATGTCGGCAACCAGCCGATCTTCATCGGCACCGCCCCTCGGAGCCTTGCGCTGCGTCGAACGATTCTGACGCAACACTCGGCAGGCCCGCCGCTCTGATATGTGAAACCGACTCCGCACATGTTCAATGCAGGCACGACGACGCGAAGGGCTCAGTAGTTTCCCCGTGCGGCCTCAGACAGGATCAGCTTGTCCAACGTCAGGTCCGATACCGCCCGTCGCAGCCGATCATTCTCCTTCTGAAGCCGTTTGAGTTCTTTCAGTTGGTCGGCTCCCATAACGCCATATTGCTTACGCCAGCGGTAAAATGTCTGCTCGGTTATTTGCACCTGGCGGATGGCGTCAACACGCGGCATCCCTTGGCCGCATAGCACCTCAACCTGCCGTAACTTCGTGACAATCTCTTCCGGCTTGTGTCGCTTGAATCCCATATTCGATCCTCCGATTAGCAACTATACGGGCGGACCACTTCAGTGGGGGAGGATCAATTCAATCCACACCGAAGGCACTCGACATTCCGACCGCAAGTGGGGACTCGCTTTGACCTTGAATGGTTATGTCATAAACCACAGTGGTCGTGTTGCCCTTGCCGTCCGAGATCACGAGCGTCACCGTTTCAGTTGCGCGCTCCCCTGCCCCGAGTCCGTCGTATGCATTACCCGGGTTAAACGAGACGCTTGTGCCTCCGCCGATTCCAATCTGGCCGATCTGGCTGACACCGCTGCTTTGCATATACAAAGTGCCACCTCCGGTTACGCTTGCCGACACCAGCTTTGCCGCGGTGCCGTGTAGATCAAAGAATTCCGCTTGGGTTTTCAATCCCTCGCCTTGTGGCGTTTCAGCGCCGTCATCCCGAATGATTACCACGGGGTCGCTGTTGGACGTCAAATCGAGTGTGAAGTCGTCAAATTGCAAGATCTGATGGCTGTGCAGAAAATCGCATCCATCCGCCCCTCGGACAAGATTCCAACACCCCCACCCAAAACAGATGACTTGATAGTCCAGTATCGAGCCCGAAAAAACCCCGACGTCCGAACCGCGCGCTACAGCCATCAAACCATGGCCACTGCCGCCTTCAACTGAGTCATCATCGTACCCGACAAACGTGAAACTTCCATGCTCGTGACCATCTCGGCCATCGTCATCGTGGTGGCTCTGACTGGAGTGTTGTTGTGACGAGTTTGACGCATCCGCGTCGATGTCTTCGTTCCTCAGATAGCCGTGTCCGCGATACCCCACGATAATTCTCCAATTCCACCAAATGACCGCTTTCGCGCCCCCTCCCAAATCCTCATGGAGCCTCCATGATCGGGGTGGCCACCCGCCAAAGCAGTTAAGTTTTAGAGACCCGTACCTATGCGCGACAATCACCCAAACGGGTGATTTTCCCGGGCGAAACAGAAAGTTGTTCCCTTGGGAACAACAATACGTTCAAAATGGTTTCAATGGCTTGGGGAAAGAAATGAGATCCACCGATCGGATTATGAATGGCTGGCAGCTTATCTGTTTCAGCGTCTTAAGTGCGCCGTTGGCAATGGTCAGCTTTGCAGTTGTCAGCTTTGTACCAACATTCTACGCCATAGACATGGGACTCGGGCTAACAGCCGTCGGTGCGATTTTTATGTTCGGCCGGTTCTTTGACGTATTCACCGATCCCCTGATTGGCGCACTGAGCGATCGAACGCGCAGCAAATGGGGGCCACGCCGGCCTTGGATGCTGTTTGCGTTTCCCGGAGTGTTGCTGTTTGCGTGGCTGTTGTTGTCCCCCGCAGAAACGGTAGGGCCCGTCTATCTGTTCTGCATGGTTTCCGGATACCTGTTGTTTGTGACCGCCTTTGACGTGCCCTATTCCAGCATCGGTTTGGAGATTTCGCCAAACGTGCACGAGCGCTCAGTTCTGGCGGGGACTAAGGCGGTGTTTCAGATCCTGGGAGCATTGATTGCCTCATTCGTGCCTGTAATCATCAGTGCCCAGATGGGTGCCTCACTTGGCACTTTGGCCATCTCATTCCTTCTCGCAATGCCCTTGGCCTTGGGGCTTTTCCTGATCTGGACCCCGCGAAGTGATCGACCAGTGGCCCAAAGGCATCCAAGCATGTGGCGCGCGTGGCGCAATTGCTTGCGGCAAAGTGCATTTCGCAAACTGATGATTTCCTTCTTTGCGGTGCAAGCCGCAAACGCAATGACAGTGGGTCTATTGGTTTTGTTCGTTACTCACGTCCTGCAAGCCCCTGGGATGGTTGGGCAAATGTTCCTCGCGCTGCTTCTGGCGACAGCGTTGTTTGTACCGCTCTGGATTTTCCTATCCAAGAAGATCGGTAAGCGAAGAACCTGGACAACGGCAATCTTGATCTGCTCTGCAGTTCTGCTTTCCAGCTATGCCGTTGGTGCCGGAGACGCCCTCCTGATGCAGGCCATTTGCGTTGGTTTAGGGGCTTGCATGACATGCGATGCGGTCATGCCGACCTCGATGCTGGCGGATATCGTGGCGCAGGACGAGGCCGAAAGCGGCCACCCAAGAGCAGCCAGCTATCTTGCCCTGAAAAACGCAGCCTCGAAAATGGCCTTTGTGGCGCCTATGGGGCTTGCATTTCCAATTCTGGGATGGGCCGGCTTTGACAAAACCGGAGCCAGCAGCCCCGACACATTCAGCATTCTCTTGTTCTTTTTTGCCGGATTGCCATGTGCATTGCGTCTAGCGGTTGCGGGGTACCTGTGGCGCGGTGCCAAGGATCACTGGACACACGCCTCACAGACATGAGCCAGACCTTTACCCCGCCAACTTTGGCAGAAATCCAAGCGGAAGAAGCCCACATGCTGCGCGATCGCGCCATGGGGTCTGCAAAATCCGTGTTTGTGCTGATTGGCGTGATCGCAATCAGTCTGGCCTCTGTTCACCTTTATGAAGAAGCTTTGATCTGGACGGGTCTTGCGTCGGCAATGGTTGCGGTCACCATTTTTTACGCGCGCTCTTGGTCACAATCAGAGGGCACCGCGAACCAGGTGAGCCGATACCTAATGGGCCATGTGGTGATTTCGTCGTGCACCGGTTTGCTCTGGTCTTTTGGCGCCATGCAATTGGCCAGTCCCTCGTCCGAACTGCAAACCTTCCTTGCCGGTCTCTTTTTGACATCAATTACCGCAGGCGGTGTCATGGCTGGGACAGTGTATCGCCCGGGCTATGTATCTCTCGCGCTGTGTTCGTTGCTGCCATTTGGGCTGTACCTCTTGATTGCAATGGATGGGGTACAGCGCATCTACGGAGGATTTATCCTATTTTACCTCACCTTCTGCATCGCCACCAATAAGACGGCCAGCAAAAAGACCCGAGAGGCCATTGGCGCGAAATTGATAAGTCGCCAAGCCGAAGAGGCGCTTGAGGAGTTCGCAGATGCTTCCAGGCTGCACCGCGCGACCAAACGTTCGGTTGAAGCCATTCAACACGACATGGCCCAACCGCTCTTGGCATTGCGCAATTTCCTGGCCGAGCTGGACCGTCAGGCCTCATCCCCGCAACAGGCCATATTGGCGCGCCAAATCCGCCTTGCGTTGGTCAGTCAGGAAGCGTTGGTTGAAGAGCTTGCCAACGTTGAACGCCCTCCTCTCGATCCGATAAGGTCAGAGGTCGACGTTGCAGAAATGCTCGCCCAACTGGACGATGAATACCAACCACAGTTTGCTACACAAAACTGCAAGTTCTCCATCGAATCCGAAGTGAGCGCTGTCGTTAGCGATCGGGCAAAACTCGAGAGAATTCTGAGAAACTTTCTGAGCAATGCTGTGAAATACGGTGCTTCAGGCGGCTTGGTGACGCTGTCAGTCCAGTCCGATGACCACGAAAGCCGATGGCATGTAGCCGACCAGGGACCAGGCATGTCTCTGGACCAAGTGCATGCGATACTGACAGAAAACGGCCCAAAACCATCGGACAATGGCAGCGGCTTGGGGTTGGGAATCGCACAGCACCTCGCACAGGAATTGGGTGGGTCGATTGCACTCAGCTCCACCCCGGAGCTCGGAACAACAATTTCGCTTCACCTGCCGCACGTAGAAACATTCGACACGTACGAACAGGCTTTCGTGATGTGTATTGGCCACGCAACTCTTCCCAATATGGGGGCATGGGCCGATCTTGTGTCGTCCTGGGTTTGGGAGTTTGCGCAGGCGAACACCTGTGATGAAGCGAAGCACCTGATCGAGGTTTTGGGGCAAACACCGGATCTTATCGTGTTGGATCCACCCGGCAGCCACCAGATACCAAGCGAGGACATATCGGCGCTAAAACAGCTCGCCCCGGTCATTCGTTTTGTCCGAGAAACACCAGAACTGCCCTCGCACATGCCCCCGGGATCAGTCATTCTGCCCAAGAATGAACGCGACCTGCGACGAGCGCTTGAACAGGCTCTTCAGAACAACGCCAATTCCCGGGCTCTTTGAACCGCAGCTGTGCGACCACCGACCGAGAGTTCCCGAAAAATGCCCTTGGCGTGGGTTTTCACGGTATTTTCACTAATTGAAAGCGCACGAGCGATGTCTTTGTTGGTACTGCCATCGGCCATCATTGAAAGGATACGAAGTTGTTGCGGGCCAAGCTTTGGCCGCACAATCGTGTCTGTTCCATCGGCTTTGAACATCGTGCGACGCGTGCCTTTGCGAACCGAGTGCGATGGCAAGGGTCCGGCTTCAAATGCGGCCTGTATGGCATCAAGCAACACCTGTTCCTCGCACGCCTTATGCACAAAGCAAAATGCGCCCACCATTTCAGCATTGCTGCGCGTCATTGCATCTTCGGAAGCCGAGAGAACAATGACCTGTACTCCGATACTGCGGGCCCGTAACGCCGCGATGAGGGCAATGCCATTGACCTGCTTCATGGCAAGATCAGTTATAACGACATCGTAGTTTTGGCCGCCATCAACGCTTTCCAGAAAGTCGGTCGCAGAGGTAAAGCTGTCGACCCGAAGATTCAGCGCACAATTGGCAAACACATACAAAAGCCCTCGTAAGAATAATGCATGGTCATCAATTATAGCCAGTCGGATCGGTTTGATCGTGCTTTCCAATGCCTCCGAACCGGCCATGACCCCGTTGCCCCTTATCAAAACAGACCACGCCGTACGACGGCGTAGTCATATCTCTACGTGCCAATGACCATCAGTTCAATGTCGACACACTTCAGTTCCGCATCTTCCAGTTGGTAGGCAACTGATACAACACGCGTTTTCCAATGCCCAAATGCAAATACCAGATCTACTGATCCGAACCCGATTGCTCGATGGGAACAGGCGCCAATACGCAGGAAGCCGATCGAAGATGGCTTCGAACTGGTTCGGTTGCAGGAGACTGCAACTGTCCTTGTCGAACATAGTATACGTTTTTTACCGTCGTGAGAGAATTGCGGTCATTGCTCTGCCGCCCATCATAACACTGTGCCCCCTTCGAACCGGCCCCTCCCTACCCCGGCAACATCCTTGGTGCGGCAAGCGCACGCGTCGCGCCTGACGCCGACGGCCACAGTCCGGCAACAAAAAAGACTGGTCTATCTATTGCAGAACTGCGTCCATCCATTCCTTGATGAACGTTCTTCTCTTGAGTGTGTCGAGATACGTCATCAACGCGGGCTCGAGCGCGATAACTGACGGGCTGGCGCCATCGTGCTTCGGATCCAAGGGCGGCAGCGGATAGGACTTTGTCGGGGCAATGGTCGTTTGCATTTCGATCATATGACGCATGAAATCGCCTGCAGCGATTGGGTGCGGCGTGTCTTTTGAAACAAAGCCGGTGCGCATCATGGTTGTCGGGAAATCGGAAGGGAGGATGATTTCGAAACGGTCGTCCGTTTTCTGGCGCGTGGCGGCGTAGCTGCCCAGGACATTGTAGGCAACCAACAGACGCCCAGAGGCAACGTCATCGATCATTTCTCCGGAACAACAATAAAGTCGGGCGCCCAATCCCCCCATCACCTCCATCAGGCGCCAATAGGTTTCCGAGGCGCGCGCGTCCTGGGTTGCAAAAAGATAACCGACCCCGGATTGGCGAACGTCGTAGGTTCCTAGTTTACCCCGAAACAGATCAGGATCAGAGCGCAGCACCTGGATCAGTTCCTGACGTGTGCGTGGGATAGACTTGTTTTCGAATGCGGCACGGTTGACGACAATGGTTGCCGGTTCTGACGTGAAGGCAAAAAGCCGCTGTCTCCACTGCGCCCACTCCGGGTGCTGGATGTCGGGCTGGGCAAGCGCAAAACCGTCATTAACCAACTTCAATTGCAGGTCCATCGCGCTGGAGATGATGATGTCGAACTTGTCCGGGGCGTTGCTGAAGATCCCGGTGATATCGGCAGTGCCGGTAACAAAATACTCAACCGACCAAGTGGGATTGTCCCTTAGAAAACCGGTGATGATCGGTGCAAAAAACGAGGTGTCTGTACTGGACAGGATGCGCAACGATTGTGTCGCCGCCACGCCGTTAAAGACTTGGCGGTCCTCCCAGTCCTGAGCGCCTGAAACAACCGGCCAGAGGCAAAGGATCAGAACAACAATGTAGCGCATGCTCCGCCTCCCGGAAGATTGGACAGTATGAGTGTTCCGTTATGGGCTTCGGCCACATCCTGGGCGATGGTCAGCCCCAACCCCGACCCTATGATCCCCTTGGAATTGTGGCCGCGCGAAAAGCGTGAAGCCAGGTCGTTGATCTCATCCGGAGGAAACCCCGGCCCCTGATCTCGGACTTCAATCCTGGGTGCGGGTAAAGCCGTCACATGAATGGATATTTCGCTCTCGACCGGAGAGTACTTCAGCGCGTTGTCGATCAGGTTGCGAATGGCGTTTTGCAACAGGATGGTATCGCCCGCAACGACGACACAGTCGTCTCCGGTGATCTGCAATGCGATGTCTTTCATCTGGGCTACGGGTGTGAGGCGCAACACCAGCTCTCGCATCAAGTTGACCAGATCGACGTCTTCACGTTCCAATTGGTCAGCCCGAAACGTGATCATCGCATGGTCCAGAAGCTGGCTTGCCGCCCGCGAGCTTTCATCAATCGCCCGTATCATGGCGCGCAATGCCTTACGATTTTCTGCCTGATCGACCCGTTGCAGCGTGGCCTCGGCGTGGGACCGAACTGTCGCCAATGGTGTGCGAACACGGTGCGCAGCCTCGGCGATGAAGTCTTCGGATTGTTTGAGCGAGGTGTCGAGCCGTGCCATCAGGTGGTTGAGAGAGGACACCAACGAGGTCATCTCTGCCGGAACCGGGCTTGTGACCGGGCTGAGGTCTTCCGGGCCGCGTCGGGTGATCGAAGTCGTCAGGCGCCGCAAGGGACGGATTGTCTTAGAGGTCGCCCAAAAGGACAAGATGACTGTCAGCAGGAAGAACCCGCCCCCAAACAAGGCGACGTTTCGGGAAATGCCGTTCAGCGTCACGGCCAGCGCGTCCTGTGTCTGGGCAACGGAGACCGAGACAACTGTGCGTGTATCAACCCCGACCAGGGTTCGCGCGGCTGTCGCCATCCGGATTGGTGCGCCCCCAAGGGCGGTAGAACGATGCACCGTTACAGACCCTGACTGAGCGGTCGGCACCGGCAAAGTGTCATAGCCCGACAATAGGGTGCCATCCTGATAGATGGCATAAAACACCCGATCGTCTGCGCGGGTACTGAGCATTGACAGGGACGCATAAGGAAAGTCGACCTCGATCGCGCCATCCCGCAGGATTGCGGCATCCAAAATGGATGTGACTGACGCAGCCAGAATGCTGTCCTGACCTTGCTGCGCGATTTGCGCCGCATAACCGCGTACGACAACGAACAGCAGAATGGCCAGTACGGCAGCACCACCGATCAGGGTCAGCGTCAGACGATTTCTCAGCGACCCGGAGATGTTGACCGTGTCAGTCATGGTCCAGCTTGTATCCCAGACCCCGCAGCGTCGTAATCCTGAGCGTTGAAGCCTCCAGATGCTTGCGGAGACGACCGATGTAAACCTCGATCGCGTTTTCCGAAACGTCCTCGTCATAAGAAAACAACCGATCAAACAGTTTGTGCTTGGGAAAAATCTGCCCCGGGGCGTTGATCAGCAGTTCCAGCAGGCGCAGTTCCCGATTGCGCAGAGTGATTGCAACGCCATCAATCGTCAGGCTGCCCGCGACCGGGTCAAACGACACATTCCCCAGCTGAATTGTGCTCTGCCCTGTGCCTGTCTTGCGTCTGAGAACGGCCCGGCACCTGGCCTGAAGTTCCTCATGATCGAAGGGCTTGGTGACGTAATCGTCGGCACCGAGATCAAGCATGCTGATTCTGTCAGACACCTGAGAGCGCGCTGTCAGAACTATGACAGGCGTGTCCTTTTTTCCGGCGCGATGTCGTTTCAGAAAGGTGCGCCCGTCGCCATCGGGCAACATGATGTCAAGCAGGATAAGATCGTAGTCATCCGTTTCAGAGTAGGCAAAGGCATCTTGAATTCTGCCAGCGTGATCAACAACATGCCCATCCATCCGCATGCGGGCGCAGATAGCGTCTGCCAATTCGGCGTTGTCCTCGACCAGTAGGAATTTCATGCGCAAAGCACCTTTTTCAGGCACGTGACAGGTCTGTGTCAGGTTGAAGTGTTTCTCTCCATCAACTGAGCCGTCTTTCGGACAGTTGTCAAACTCTGGAGGAAACCATGACGACATTCTCAATCGGCCGCCGTGCTTTGATGGCAGCAGCTGTTGCCGCTATGGCATTCACAGCCCCGGCAATAGCCGACGGGCACAAGGTGCTCGACAGCATTCACTTCCTGATCCCCGGCGGTGCCGGTGGCGGTTGGGACGGCACAGCCCGCGGCACAGGCGAGGCTCTGACCAAAGCGGGCATCGTTGGCAACGCGTCTTACGAAAACATGTCCGGTGGCGGTGGCGGCAAGGCCATCGGCTTTCTGATTGAGAACGCCGACAGCAACCACGGGACGTTGATGGTCAACTCGACCCCCATTGTAATCCGCTCGCTGACCGGAGTGTTTCCGCATAACTTCCGCGATCTTACCCTGGTTGCCGGGACCATTGGCGACTATGCTGCAATCGTCGTAGGCAAAGACAGCCCGATCAACTCGATGGGTGACTTGCTGGCAGCATTTGATGCCGATCCGCGTGGTACTGCCATTGGCGGAGGATCGGTTCCAGGCGGCATGGACCACCTCGTGGCGGCAATGGTGATGGAAGCCGCGGGCAAAGACGCCTTGGCCGTCAAATACATCCCCTATGATGCTGGAGGCAAAGCCATGGCCGCGTTGCTGTCTGGCGAAATCGCAGCGCTTTCTACCGGTTTTTCTGAGGCCGTCGACCTGGCAGCCGCCGGTGAAGTCAAAATCATCGGCGTGACTTCGGAGGACCGCGTTTCTGCAGCACCGGACGCCATGACCATGAAAGAGCAAGGCATCGACACGACCTTTGTGAACTGGCGTGGCTTTTTCGCAGCCCCCGGTCTGCCAGCGGATGATCTGGCCATGTACCAAAAAGCGCTGGCCGCAATGTACGAAACCCCAGAGTGGGAAGACGTGCGCGCGCGCAACGGTTGGGTGAACATTCACAACTCGGGCGATGACTTCAAAGCCTTTCTCGAAGGTCAGGAAAAGGCCATCGGCGACCTGATGAAAAAACTGGGTTTCCTCTGAATCCAGCGAATGCAGCAAAGGCAGAGCAGGCGACTGCTCTGCCCGTTTTGACAGGAGAGAAACATGGCACTTGATCGCTGGATTGCGCTGGTTCTGGTCGGAGTTTGTCTGGCTTATGGCTATGCCGCCTGGTTCACGATGGACGGTTCCTTGGCACCGTTCATGAAACGTAACCCGATCTGGCCAAGCACTTTTCCCAAGGTCCTCTCCGTCATCGGCTTGATTGCTTCCCTGACTATCCTGCTGGGTCTGGAAAAAGCGGAAGAAAAAGAAGCCGACATAGATTACCGCCGACTAGGTGACTACCATTTGGGACAGGCGCTCTTTCTGCTTGGTCTCATGGTGGCCTATGCCCTGTGCCTGCGGCCTCTGGGCTTTCTTTTTTCGACATCGGCCTTTTTGATCCTTGGCTCGTTCATTCTGGGCGAGCGTCGGTGGATCGTGATGGTTCTGGTTTCACTGACTGCAACGCTGATCGTCTGGTACCTGGTGCAACAGGTGCTCGGCATCTACCTGCGCCCGCTGCCCGGCTTTATCGGAGGATAACAACATGCTCGAAGGACTTTTGATCGGCCTGCAAACGGCCCTGTCCCTTCAAAATCTTCTGATGGTAATTGGTGGTTGCCTGATCGGGACATTCATCGGCATGCTTCCGGGCCTTGGCCCGATGTCCATCATCGCCATCATGATTCCAGTTGCGATCTCGATGGGCGACCCCTCGGCGGCATTGATCTTGTTGGCCGGTGTGTATTATGGCGCGATTTTTGGTGGCTCGACCTCGTCCATTCTGCTGAACGCTCCGGGTGTTGCAGGCACGGTTGCCTCCAGTTTCGACGGCTATCCAATGGCCAAACAGGGCAAAGCGGGCAAGGCATTGACCATCGCCGCCATCGCCAGTTTCGCCGGGGGGAGCATTGGCGCGCTGCTTCTGATGGTGTTCGCGCCGGCGCTGTCCTCGGTTGCTTTGCTGTTCCACTCTGCCGAGTATTTTGCACTGATGGTGGTTGGCCTGTCGGCCATCGCGGCCTTTGCGGGCACCGGACAGGTGGCCAAGGCGCTGCTGATGACCATCCTCGGCCTGATCATGGCCACGGTCGGCGAAGGCGCCCTTTTCAACCTTCCGCGTTTCACCATGGGCATCATGGACCTGCAGTCAGGTTTTGGCTTTATCACCCTTGCCATGGCGATGTTTGCTTTGCCCGAGGCGCTGTTTCTTGTGCTCAAGCCAAAAACGCAACAAGAAGGACAAGACGGAGAAATCAAGGATCTGCGCATTTCTCGACAAGAGGCCAAGTCCATTGCGCCGGTAATTGGACGCCAGTCGATTCAAGGCTTCTTTATCGGCGTTCTTCCAGGCGCAGGGGCAACAATTGCCAGCTTCTTGGGCTATGCGGTTGAACGCAACATCGCCACCAAGGAAGAGCAGGAAGAGTTCGGCAAAGGCTCGATCAAGGGTCTGGCCGCGCCGGAAACCGCCAACAACGCGGCCTGTACCGGATCCTTCGTGCCGCTCCTGACGCTTGGCATCCCCGGGTCAGGCACTACGGCGATTCTGCTGGGCGCCCTCATTGCGTTGAACGTTACACCCGGTCCACGCCTGATGATCGACGAACCTCAGATTTTCTGGGCGGTCATTATGTCGATGTTCATCGGAAACCTGGTTTTGCTGGTTCTGAACCTGCCGTTAATTCCCTATATTGCAAAGGTTCTGTCGATCCCACGCAACTATCTGATCCCCTTTATTCTGTTCTTCACCTTGATGGGGGCTTACATCGGCCAGAACAATGCAACGGAGCTGCTGCTGCTCGTCGCCTTTGGCATCTGCGCTACCGCGTTGCGGTTTGCGGACTACCCACTTGCGCCGTTGCTGATAGGGTTCATTCTGGGGGGGATGCTGGAAGACAACTTTGCCCGCTCGATGCAACTGTACGATGGAATTGGCTTCATTTGGGAGCGTCCCCTGACACTGGGCCTGTTGGTGATCGCCGGGTTGTTGGTCATCCTTCCCAGCTACCGCGCGCGCCGTGCTCGTCTTAGGGCTCAAGGGGTCGCCGACGGGGACTGAAGGCACACCCCAAGTTTGCACATGTTGGGGACGTCTTGAGCAAGCTTTTTGCGCATTCCAGCGCGATGGAGAACAAGGGGGTCGCACGGGCGTATCATATCGCATCGTGCGGATTGGGTTTGGCAGCAGTTCGCAGCACTCTGGCTGCTAGGATGCCGACCCTGTCTTTAGCTTTGGCCCTAAGTCGCGCAAACCCCTTGGCACAAAGCTCGTCTTGTGCACCTCCATGAGCTGAGCATGGCGTAGAGTAAAAGCATCCCATTTTTCTCATTTTGCCTAGAGACTCCCTTGAGACAAAGAAAGCCATCCGAACGCCCCGATGTTCAGATCCCTACGTAAGCTGCGAATTGTCGTCTGCTCATCTTGATGCCGCAGGAGATCGACGGTGTCGAAACGGAAGCACACGCACAACGACAATCAGGACTTTTGATACCTGCGGTAAACAGACATCTTTTAAAATTCAAAAAGCGGAATACATTGTACCTGCGACTACTCCCGAAACCCTAGAACTGACGATTCGGAGACGGAAATATGAAAACGCTGGCACTCGTGGCAGGATTTATCCTGTTCATCTCTGGATGGCCGATGGTGTCGACCGCAGAGGAATCCCGCCTGGTCGAAGTTCAGGAATGGAAGGCCGTCTTTGCGCGCATTGAGACCCGAGACCGTATTGCAGCAAGAAGTCAGCTTGGCGGCATCTTGAGAAATATCGAGGTCTCGGAAGGTGACACTGTTTCCGAAAATGAAATCATTGGTCTTGTCCATGATGAAAAGCTTCAGCTTCAGATGGTGGCAATCGAAGCAACGATGGTGTCCCTAGAGTCCCAATTGAAGAATGCCGAGACAGAACTGACCCGTGGCGAAACGCTGCTGGCCCGCGGGAGCACGACGACTCAGCGCGTCGATGGATTGCGAACAGAAGTTGAAGTGCTGCGTGGGCGGATAAGCACTGTTTCCGCAGAGCGGGACGTGGTGGTGCAGCGGATGCAAGAAGGCACGGTTTTGGCGCCGGTAAGTGGACGCGTGTTACAGGTTCCTGTTACCAGAGGTTCGGTGGTTTTACCCGGTGAGCCGGTCGCTGTCATCGGTGGTGGCGGCTTCTATCTGCGCCTGGCAGTCCCCGAGCGGCACGCTGCAAATCTGGTCCAGGGCGATCAGATACGTATCGAAGGGACTGACCCCGCCTACATGGGTACACTCGCCAAGGTTTATCCCCTGATCGAAAACGGCCGAGTGATCGCTGACGTTGAAGTCGATGATTTGGCGACTGATTTTGTTGACGCCCGCGTGCTCGTCCGCCTGCCGATTGGCACCCGCAGTGCACTCGTCGTACCGCAGGATGCTGTGCGATCTCGCATGGGTTTGGATTTTGTGACGGTCAAAGGACAAGACGGCTTGGGTTTTGAACGGGCGGTTGTGCTGGGTATGTCCCACGATATCGAAGGTAAGTCGGTAATCGAGATTCTCTCAGGTCTGCAACCCGGTGAAACTCTGGTGATGAACCATGACTGAGGGATCGCCAAAACACCCTTTGGGCATCGCCGGTGGCTTGACCAAGGCGTTCATCCAGTCTGCGCTCACGCCTCTGATGATCGTTGCGGCGCTTGCGGTTGGCCTGGTTGCGCTGGTCAGCCTGCCCCGCGAAGAAGAGCCACAAATCTCGGTTCCATTGGTCGACATCCACATTCAGGCACCGGGATTGCGTGCGGAGGATGCGGTCAAGCTTGTGACCGAACCCGTCGAAAGCATAATCAAAGGTCTGAACGGGGTCGAGCACGTCTATTCCCAGACGCAAGATGATTACGCGATGATCACCGCCCGTTTTCTCGTGGGCACTGCCTCGGACACTGCGATCTTGCGTGTTCACGAAAAGATCCGCGCAAACATGGATCGCATTCCCTTCGGAATTGATGAACCCCTGATCGTCGGGAGGGGGATTGACGATGTGGCGATCGTGTCCCTGACATTGACGCCCAAAGGTGACGGCCAGAACATCACCGCCAATGACCTGACCCGTGTTGCGCGTGAGTTGCAGGTGGAACTCACAAAAATTGGCGATGTAGGCTTCACATACATAGTCGGAGAAACATCCGAAACCATTCGCATTTCCCCTGATCCCGAACGGCTTGCGCTATACGGCGTGACGCTGCAGCAACTTGCCGGCAAAGTCGAAGGTGCGAACCGGGTGTTTTCGACCGGCATGGTGCGGGATGCTGGCCAGCAGATCATGCTTGTCGCAGGCAACACGCTGGAAACACCGTCTGAAATCGGCAACCTGCTGCTGACAAGCCGCGACAACCGGCCAGTGTATGTGCGTGACGTTGCCACGGTGGAGTTTGTTGGAAATGGCTCGGAAAAGATTGTCTCGAACGTAACCCTTGACGAGAACGGTGAATTTCGTCGGGTTCCTGCGGTCACCCTGGCACTCGCCAAACGCGCAGGTGCGAACGCGGTTACTGTGGCGGAGGACGTTTTGCACAGGTTGCATAGTCTGGAAGGTCATCTCATTCCCGATAGTATCGAGATCGAGATCACCCGTGACTATGGCGAAACCGCCGATGAAAAGGCCAATGAGCTGTTGTTTCACCTAGGTCTTGCCACGGTGTCCATCGTTGGGCTTGTGCTGATCGCAATTGGCTGGCGCGAGAGCATCGTGGTCGCTGTCGTCATCCCGGTTACTATTTTGCTGACCCTCTTTGCGGCCTGGATTTTGGGCTACACACTGAACCGCGTTTCATTATTCGCGCTGATCTTTTCCATCGGCATTCTGGTGGACGACGCCATCGTCGTGATTGAGAACATCGCGCGCCACTGGGCCATGCCCGGAAAAGGGGATCGCGTCACCAAAGCTGTTCACGCTGTGGCCGAAGTGGGCAACCCGACCATCGTGGCAACGCTGACCGTTGTGGCGGCTTTGCTGCCCATGTTGTTCGTCTCTGGCCTTATGGGACCATACATGAGCCCGATCCCCGTGAATGCCTCGGCGGCAATGATCTTTTCGTTCTTCGTGGCCGTCATCATCACCCCCTGGCTCATGGTCAAGGTCAGCGGGAAAGCACCAGCGCATCATGCCCACCAGGGCACCCATTCCGGCGGAGCACTTGGGCGGATTTATGCAACTGTGGCCAGGCCGGTTCTGGCTTCGAAAACCACAAGCGGTCTGTTCCTGCTCATCGCAGCTGCGCTTTCGTTTGGCTCGCTCACGATGCTCTACACCAAGGATGTGACGGTCAAACTGCTGCCGTTTGACAATAAATCGGAGCTGTCCGTTGTTCTGGATATGCCAGAAGGGACCGCGGTTGAGGACACCGACGCGGTCGCGCAACTGGTGGCGCGGACTGTATTGGAATTGCCCGAGGTTCTGTCGGTTCAAACGCATGCCGGCGACGCCGCGCCGTTCAACTTCAACGGCCTTGTCCGACACTACTACCTGCGCGAGTTGCCACATCTGGGCGACGTTCAGATCAATCTGGACGCAAAGCATCACCGCGACCGCACGAGCCACGAAATCGCCTTGGACATCCGAGAGCGGCTTGCGAAACTGGACTTGCCCACAGGCACCAGCCTGAAGACGGTTGAACCACCCCCAGGGCCGCCGGTAATTGCGACCCTTCTGGCTGAAGTTTATGGCCCGGATCCCGAAACCCGGCGTGAGACGGCCCGCAAGATACGCGCCGCGTTTGAAAGTGTTCCCTTTATTGTCGATGTCGATGACAGCTTTGGTGAGCAGCCGCGAAAGTTCCGTGTAGATGTATCGCCGGACCAGCTCGAGTTTTTCGGGGTGCAGGAGACGGATGTGTTTTCGACACTTGCCATCCTGAACCACGGCACCCTGGTTGGGTATTCCCATCGCGGCGAAGGACGATATCCGATCCCGATCCGCATAGAACGTGGTAAATCCGAAAAGGTGGTTGATGAGCTGTTTCTTTCGACACCTGTCCCCGCCAACGTCCTGCCGGGAGCCCGCGGTGTGGTCGAGCTTGGGGACGTGGTTGATATCGTGGAAGAGCGGGCCTCATTCCCGGTGTTCCGCCACAATGGTCGCGCGGCTGAAATGGTCATGGCTGAGCTTGCCGGAACCTATGAAAGCCCGCTTTACGGGATGCTGGCGGTGTCGGAGGCTCTGGATCACATGGAGTGGCCAGAGGGACAGAAACCGCAAATCAAGCTGATGGGTCAGCCCGCAGATGAATCTCACCCGACTTTGCTCTGGGATGGCGAGTGGGAGGTGACAGCCATCACGTTCCGCGACATGGGGGCGGCTTTTGCGGTTGCTCTCTTGGGGATTTACATTCTTGTTGTGGCCCAATTCGGGTCTTTCAGACTGCCTCTGGTCATCCTGACCCCGATCCCCTTGACGTTCCTAGGTATCATGCTTGGGCACTGGTGGTTGAATGCCCCGTTCTCGGCGCCTTCGATGATCGGGTTTATCGCGCTGGCGGGGATCATTGTCAGAAACTCGATCCTGCTGGTGGATTTCATTCGCAATGCTGATCGTGAGGGAAAATCGGAACTGGATATCCTGATCGAAGCGGGCGCAATCCGGTTTAAACCGATCCTTCTGACAGCAGTGGCCGCCATGATCGGCGCAGGTGTGATCCTGTTCGACCCGATTTTCCAGGGGTTGGCAATCTCGCTCTTGTTCGGTCTGCTAAGCTCAACACTGCTGACGGTTCTGGTGATCCCGGCCATCTACAGGGTGTTCAAAACTTAACCAACTGCACAGCGTCCCAGTTTGTTGCTATCGGGATTCTGGCCCGCTGGAGACGAATGCGAACCGGACACGTTCCATTTCCATGGGACCACCTTTGTCTGCCCTGGATCGGCAGGCTTCCTAAGACAATATGGTTCGATAATGACCCAATGCGCATCGGTCAAAACTCTTAGGGCCAGAATTGCTCTCTTTTGTTTGCAACCTTGGCTCAGAAGTCAGAGGATTTGGAAATCCCGCACGCCAACAGACTCTAGAGCATCAGACATTTGTTCTGCGACATAATTGGCTGCGCTGAAGTAGGCGTTGCATTCTTCTGTCAGGGACAGGTGGCATATGTCGCCGATGGCTCGGGTCAAGGCGTCGAAGGTTTTGTCGGCCATGCGTCTGAGGCGAGCTTTGAGCTTGGAAAATGTTCATTTCGATCGGGTTCAGGTCTGGCCTAAGGGCGGCAGGAACCACTGTAGTTGGGCGGCGATTTCCTAACATGCAGCCCTTGGTGCAGCCGCACAGAATTCACACCTCGTCCACGGAGCAGACGGATCGCCCAACTACAGCTGAAACAAACTACCCCAACCGGTCCTTGACCATTGGCCCTACTTTGCCGAAATCCATCTGCCCGGTGTATTGCGATTTCAAGGCACCCATGATCTTGCCCATGTCGCGGATCGAGCTGGCGCCGATCTCTGCAATCGCAGCGTCAATGGCAGCAGCGATCTCACCCTCGTCCAACTGTTTGGGCAGGAACTCTTCGATCACCGTGATCTCGCCCAGTTCACGCTCGGCCAGGTCCAGACGTCCGCCTTCTTCGTAGGTGCGGGCACTTTCCTGGCGTTGCTTGACCATCTTCGAGAGGATCTGCAGGACTTCGTCCTCACCGACCCCATCCTCATTGCCTTCGCCACGGGCCGCGATATCACGATCCTTGATCGCCGCACTGATAAGCCGCAGGGTCGACAGCCGGTCCGCTGCGCGGTCGCGCATGGCCTGTTTCAGGGCCGTGTTGATCTCTTCTCGAAGGGACATTCGCTTTGCCATTTGCCGTTAAAGTCGAAACCCGGACCATATATAAAGCAGCCTCACGAGGCAACCGGCCAGTCATTTTTCTAAGCCATTGATTTTTAAGGATATCCAATTTCCCCTCTCCCTTGACGCCACACCTCAGCCGACGTAGTTTCCCGACAATTTGTCAGCCGGAGAGTCGCCCCATGGTCCAGGATGCCCAATCCACCCCTACCGCATGTCTTGCTCTCGCCGATGGAACGCTGTTCTACGGGCGCGGTTTTGGCGCCACAGGAGACACGGTGGCCGAGCTTTGCTTCAACACCGCGATGACCGGCTATCAGGAAATAATGACCGACCCCTCTTATGCGGGCCAGATCGTGACCTTCACCTTCCCCCATGTCGGCAATACCGGCGTCAATCCCGAAGATGACGAGACCGCTGATCCGGTCGCTGCCGGCATGGTGGTGAAATGGGACCCGACCGAACCGTCGAACTGGCGCTCGGTGGATACGCTGAACAACTGGCTTGCGGCGCGCGGCCGCATCGCCATCGGAGGCGTCGACACCCGCCGCCTGACCCGCGCCATTCGTCAGCAGGGCGCGCCGCACGCTGCCCTCGCCCATGACCCCGATGGCAACTTTGACACCGAAGCACTGATCGCCAAGGCCCGCGCCTTTTCCGGCCTCGAAGGTCTGGACCTCGCCAAAGAGGTCACCTGCGCGCAATCCTACCGTTGGGACGAAATGCGCTGGGCCTGGCCCGAGGGCTACAGCCGTCAGGACGACCCAAAGCACAAAGTGGTCGCGGTCGACTTTGGCGCCAAGCGCAACATCCTGCGCTGCCTCGCCTCGGCGGGCTGCGACGTGACCGTGCTGCCGGCCACCGCCACCGCCGAAGAGGTGCTGGCCCACAGCCCCGACGGTGTTTTCCTGTCAAACGGTCCCGGCGATCCCGCCGCAACCGGCACCTATGCCGTGCCGATGATCCGGGACGTGCTGAAAGCCGACATTCCGGTCTTTGGCATTTGCCTTGGCCACCAGATGCTGGCGCTGGCATTGGGCGCCAAAACCATCAAGATGAACCACGGCCACCACGGCGCCAACCACCCGGTCAAGGATCACGACACCGGCAAGGTCGAAATCACCTCGATGAACCACGGCTTTGCAGTTGACAGCCAGACCCTGCCTGACGGTGTGGTCGAAAGCCATGTCTCGCTGTTTGACGGATCGAACTGTGGCATTCGCATCGCAGACAAGCCGGTCTTTTCGGTCCAGCACCACCCCGAAGCCAGCCCCGGCCCGCAGGACAGCTTTTACCTGTTCGAAAAGTTTGCCGACTACATGGCCGCGCGCGCCTGAAGCAGAATTAACGCCCGTTAACAGCACGTTAACCTTGTTTCCTGCATAGTCCCCAAGGACCTTGTGGGGACTGGGTATGAACGAAGTCGTATTGGATTTTGACCGGCCTCGCCCTGCACATCGACGCGGGCGACAGGTGTCGCTGGGCCGACACCTGATTGAAACCGGCGTCATCGCCCCTTGGCAGCTGTTTTATGCGTTCGACCGCCAGGAAACCTGCGGCGCGACGCTCACAGAGATCCTGCTCAGCAAAGGTTGGGTCACCCAGGACGGTATGCTCGCCGCCCTCTCGGCCCATTACACCGCCCAGATTGTCGATCCTCTGCGCGCCCCCCCGGATCCCGAACTGTCGGACCTGCTGCGCCCCGAAGATTGCCTCAGGCATGACATCCTGCCGTGGCAATCCGTGGCTGGCCTGCTTTTCGTGGCCACCGGCCGACCCGAGCGGTTCGAGTCATTGCGCCGTCTGTTCCCCGACCAACTGGGCAACGCCATCATGGTTCTCTGTGAAGAGGGCAGCATCTCAGCGTATCTGTCGCGAACGCATCGCTCACCTTTGACCCGGCGGGCCGAAGCGCGTGTACCGGAACACTTCTCCTGTCGCACGTGGGGCCTCGAAAGCCTCTGGCTTGGCCTTTGTGTCAGTCTGGCGGCATTTGTCTGCACACTTGCCCTGATCTGGCAGCCGCTCTGGCTCATCGCCGGATTGACCCTCTGGGCAGTATTTTCGCTGATCGCAGTCTCAGTGATGAAGCTCTTCGCCATTGGCTTTTTCCTGCGCCACCCGCCGGAAGAGAACCTGCCTACGCCAGAACCTGACCTCTTGCCACGCATCTCGGTCATGGTGCCGCTGTTTCGGGAGAAAGAGATTGCTCATGCCCTCATCGCGCGCCTGTCGCGTCTGACCTACCCCAAGGCTCTTCTGGATGTGCTCCTGGTGCTTGAGGAAGAGGATCAACTGACCCATGAAACCATCGCCCGAACCACCCTGCCCAACTGGATGCGGGTTGTCGAAGTACCGGCAGGCAGCGGCCTGACCACCAAGCCGCGCGCCTTGAACTATGCACTCGACCAGTGTCGGGGCGAGATTGTCGGCATCTGGGACGCCGAAGATGCCCCTGCCCCTAATCAGTTGGACGTGGTTGCTGCAAAATTTGCCAGCTCCCCACCGGACGTGGTCTGTGTTCAAGGTATTCTCGACTACTACAACCCCTGGACCAATTGGCTGTCGCGCTGTTTCACGCTCGAATACGCCTCATGGTTTCGCTGTATCTTGCCGGGATTGGTGCGCATGGGATTTCCTATTCCGCTCGGCGGCACCACTCTGTTTATGCGCCGCGATGCCATCGAAGAACTGGGGGGGTGGGATGCGCACAATGTCACCGAAGATGCCGATCTCGGAGTCCGGATCGCCAGGTTTGGCTATCGCACCGAGATGATCCCGTCTGTCACGCAGGAAGAGGCCAACTGCCGCCCGGTCGCCTGGATCAAGCAGCGCTCGCGTTGGCTCAAAGGCTACATGATGACCTACCTCGTGCACATGCGCACTCCGCGGCAACTCTACCGGGACATCGGCCCGCTGGGATTTCTGGGGTTCCAACTGGTGTTTCTCTGCACGCTGTCACAATTCGTTCTGGCGCCGCTGATCTGGGCCTTTCTCGGGGGGACACTTGGCTTTGGCTACCCCGGCGAACCGCTGATCTCTGAGGCCACACTGAGTTTTGTGGCAAAGGCCTTTATCGCGGTCAGCCTCCTGAACATCGGGATTTCCGCGCTCTCGATCCGTGGTCAGGGCCGCGCGGCTCTCATCCCTTATGTCTTTACCTTGCCAATCTATTTCACGCTGGGCTGTCTGGCGTCCTACAAAGCCCTGTTCGAGCTGGTATTCCGCCCGTTCTACTGGGACAAAACCGCTCACGGCAAAACCCACGAAGGCACCAGCGCGCAGACCTCAGACGTCTGTTTCCTGCTTGAGCCGGGTGACAAAAGCCTGTGAGATGTGGCTGCGCAGCGCAGCATAGGCACCGTCCTCATCCCGCGCCGCGATGGCGTCGACAATCGCCTGATGCTCGACCAACGTATCCTCACCACGTCCCTCGGCCGCAATCGACGTGGTCGCCATCAGCGCCATCGACCGGTGCACGAGGTCAAGCTGCTGCACTAGATAGCGGTTGTGCGAGGCCAGGTGAATCTGCTTGTGAAAACGCCGGTTCGCCCGCGCCAGAGCCGAAGGATTGTCGACCAGCTTTTCGTCGTCCTTGACCATATCCCCAAGCACCCGCACCTCTTCCAAGGTCGCGTGCCGTGCGGCCAACCGCGCCGCCAGCCCCTCCAGCTCGGTGCGCACCACATAAAGTTCGGCCATCTGGTTGTGATCCAGCGACGACACGATCAGGCTGCGCCCGTCTCGTGCCAGCAGCGACTGTGTTTCCAACCGCTGCAACGCCTCCCGGATCGGAGTGCGCGACACGCCAAACCGCTCGGCAAGGTCGCTTTCGACCAGCCTGTCGCCCGGCTTGAACACGCCCACATCAATGGCCTCAAGGATCAATGAATAGGCATCCCGGTGGGGTGATTTGCTCTGCGACATGCGATCTTCTCCCTTTGCGCTCCTTTGGCGCTGGCGCACAGACTATGCGCGCGCATGGCCCCGAGGCAACCCCGCCATTGCACACATGGCGTATCGGACCTATTTATTGGCCCATGCCGCGCCAAGCTTTTTCTCATGTCACCACCTGGGTGTTCGATCTCGACAACACCCTCTATCCCCCGCAGGTCCGCCTCTTCGATCAGATCGAGGTGAAGATGACGCAATACGTCATGGATGCGCTCGGGGTGGATCGCCCAAAGGCGGATCAACTGCGCAAGAAGTACTGGGCTGAGTACGGCACCACCCTCGCGGGCCTCATGCGTGTGCATGATGTCGATCCCGGCCCCTACCTGACGGACGTGCACGATATTTCATTCGACGCGCTGGACCCTGACCCGCAACTCGCGGCCCGGATCAGGGCCCTGCCCGGTCGCGTGATCGTTTTCACCAACGGCACCCGCCCCTATGCCGAACAGGTGATCGAGGCACGTGGGCTTTCGGGACTTTTTGATGCGGTCTATGGCGTGGAGCACGCCAACTTCCTGCCCAAACCGGAACGCGCGGCGTTCGAAGCGGTGTTTCAACGCGACGGCATCACCACCGAAACCGCTGCCATGTTCGAAGACGATCCCCGGAACCTCCAGGCGCCGCACGAGATGGGTATGAAAACCGTGCACGTGGCCCCGACCCCGCACGAGGCCGACCATATCCATCACCACACCGATGACCTGACCGGGTTCCTGAAAAAACTGACCTGACCCCGCAATTGCCTGCGGCAAGATAGCGCCTCCTGTCGGCGCTCAAAATTCATACATCCATGATGCGACTTTAAGTTCAACCATAGGAAACCGCATCATGACCATGAGCACCCTGACTCCGGGCGCAGACCTGAAATCCACCACCAAACCCAAAGCCCCCCGCTCCACGGAAAAGACGGTTCTGCTGGCCGTGCTCCTGTTTCTGGCGCTTTGGGTCGCAGCTGTTGTCACCTTTGGCCTGCCCGGCCTCTACCTGCCGGCGCTGGCACTGGTGCCGGTCATGTGGGGCCTGCTTGTGGTGATCTCACGGGGATGACATTTGGCCCTCTTGGCACCCCCCTCCTGTCGCATTAGGTATTGCGACAGGAGGCTCCCATGACCCGAGCAAACGACTTTGACATCCTGATCTCTGGCGGCGGCATCGCGGGCCTGACAGCCGCAGCCGCCTTTGGCAGCGCAGGCTTCACCGTGCAATGCGTCGATCCCATGCCGCCCGTCACCGAACGCGACGCCGAAGGGTCCGACCTGCGCACCACCGCCTTTTTGCAGCCCGCACGCGGGCTCTTGGACGAAGCGGGCCTCTGGGCGCGCCTCGATCAACACGCCGCACCTTTGCAGATCATGCGCATCGTCGATGCAGGCGGAGACATCCCAGAACCCCGCATCGTCAAGGACTTCAACGCCTCCGACATTTCCGACCAACCCTTTGGCTGGAACCTGCCCAACTGGCTCTTGCGCCGTGAAATGGTCGCGCGTCTTGGCGAAATGGACAACGTCGATCTGCGCCTTGGCACCGCCACCACATCGCTTTTCACCCGCACCAATGAGGCCCGCGTCACCCTCTCCGACGGCTCCATGACCCGCGCCCGCCTGGTCATCGCCGCGGATGGCCGTAACTCGCCCATGCGCGCGGCTGCGGGCATTGATGTGCACACCACGCGCTACGGCCAAAAGGCGCTCGCCTTTGCCGTCACCCACCCGATCCCGCACGAAAACGTCTCGACCGAGATCCACCGCTCGGGCGGCCCGTTCACGCTGGTCCCCCTGCCTGATTATCAGGGCAAGCCCTCATCAGCGCTGGTCTGGATGGAACGCGGCCCCCGCGCCAAAGACCTGTTCGAGATGGACGTGCCCGCCTTCGAGGCCGAAATGACAAACCGCAGTTGTTCGCTCTTTGGCCCCCTGACATTGGCCTCGCGCCGCACCATCTGGCCCATCATCTCGCAATCCGCCGAGCGCCTCTACGGCGAACGCCTCGCGCTGGTGGCCGAGGCCGCCCACGTCGTGCCGCCGATCGGTGCCCAAGGGCTCAACATGTCCCTCGGCGACATGCGCATCCTGCTGGACCTCGCCAAGGCCAGCCCCGCCACCCTGGGCGATCAGACAATGCTGGAAACCTATCACAAGAAACGCTTCACCGAGGTCAAGCTGCGCGTCAAAGGCATCGACATGCTGAACCGCGCCTCGATGGTGGAAACCCGCGCCCTGCGGGACGCCCGCGCCATGGGCCTCAATGCGCTTTACTCGCTGGCCCCGGTCCGCAAAACATTGATGCAAATGGGCCTCGGCGTGCGCTGAATGCAGGCGCTCACCCGCATCTTTCGGGGCCACTGGCAGATCATGGCGCTCTGCGCCGTCGTTTTCGCCCTCTGGCCCACCGACGTCATTTACCCCCTGCGCTTGCTGATCGTCTTCCTGCACGAACTCAGCCACGCGATTGCGGTGATCCTCACAGGGGGTGAGGTCGTCTCGCTCTCGGTCAACGCCATGGAAGGCGGTGAAGTCCTTGCCCGCGGCGGCAACCGCTTCCTAACGCTCAGCGCAGGCTATGTCGGCTCACTCCTGATCGGGGTCATCCTTTTGCTGACCGCCGTCAATACACGGGCGGACCGCATCGCCATGATGTGCCTTGGCGCGCTGATCCTTGGTGTGACGCTTCTCTATTCAAGCGAACCCTTCGCGGTGATCTTTGGCATTGCCACAGCTGCCCTGATGCTCGCTGCCGCCGCATGGCTGAACCACGACATCAACGACCTGATCCTGCGTGTGATCGGCCTCACCAGCATGATCTACGTGCCCTACGACATTTTCAGCGACACCATCGCCCGCGCGCATCTTTACTCCGACGCGCGCATGCTCGCCGAAGAGTTCGGCGGAACAACAATGATCTGGGGAGGGCTATGGCTGGCGATCAGCCTCGCGGTCATTGTCGCCAGCTTGCGCTATGGCCTCGGCGGCCATAGCAATATCCGCTTTCGGCGCGGTTAAGGCACCGGTCGGCAGCACCGACGTAGTACCGACGCGATACCGACATAAAACAGACGCGGTTTTTGGCGCTCAGAGCACCTTGTCGAGCACCGTTTTCAGACGTCCCAGGGTGCCCTCGACATCATACAGCTTGTCCAGTCCAAACAGACCCAGACGGAAGGTCATGAACCCCTCGGGCTCATCACAGGCCAACGGCACGCCGGCGGCGATCTGCATGCCCTCGGCGACAAACTTGCTGCCGTTCTGGATGGCAGGATCAGAGGTGTAGCTGACCACCACACCCGGCGCGCCAAACCCTTGTTCTGCAACGCTTTTGATGCCCTTCTCAGCCAGCATGGCGCGCACGCCGTCGCCCAAGGCCCACTGCGCATCCCGCAACTTATCAAAGCCGTATTCGCGGGTTTCCAGCATGGTATCCCGGAACGCCCGCAGCGCATCCGTCGGCATGGTGGCGTGATACGCATGACCGCCGTTCTCATAGGCCATCATGATCGAATGCCATTTCTTGAGGTCGAGCGCAAAGCTGTCCGACTCGGTTTCCCCGAGCTTTTCCAATGCCTTAGCCGACATCATCACCAACCCCGCGGACGGCGACGCCGACCAGCCCTTTTGCGGGGCCGAACACAAGACATCGACGCCAAGCGCCTGCATGTCGACCCAGACACACCCGCTGGCGATACAGTCCAGCACCATCAATGCGCCCACATCATGCGCGGCCTCTGCCATCGCCTTGATATAGTCGTCCGGCAGGATCACCCCGGCCGAGGTCTCAACATGCGGCGCAAAGACCACATCCGGTTTAACCTCTTGAATCTTGGCAACAACCTCCTCGATCGGAGCAGGCGCAAAGGGCGCTGTCACATCGTTTCCGGTCTGGCGTGCCTTCATCACGGTCGACTCGGCCGCAAAGGCCCCGGCTTCGAAAATCTGGCTCCAGCGGTACGAGAACCAGCCGTTGCGCACGACCAGAGTCTTGGCATCGCGGGCAAACTGGCGCGCGACAGCTTCCATGCCATAGGTCCCGCCTCCGGGCACAAGCGCCACCGCGTCGGCGTTGTAGACATCTTTCAGCATCTCGGAAATGTCGCGCATAACCTGCTGAAAGGATTGCGACATATGGTTCAGGGACCGGTCCGTAAAGACGACCGAAAACTCGTCAAGACCGTTAGGATCAACTGCGCTGGCCATTTGGCTCTCCATAGAAATTAGCTGAACATGGCTAGCGCGGAACCCCTGCAAAGGCAAAGTCTACTTTTGCATGCAATGGGTTCCGTCGTGTTGTCGGGCAAATCTGACGCAAATGCCCCGTAGGTCGGACAAATTTGTCCGACCTACCCGGTCTACAAGGGCCCCGGCCGTTTTTCTTCTGACAGCAAGACATTCGCCTCTACGTCCCCCACCCCCGGCAGGGTCATGATCCGTCGTCGCAGAACGCGCTCAAAATCCGGGATGTCCCGCGCCGTCACACGCAAGCGGTAGTCGTACATGCCCAGCACGTGCTCTACCGTCTGAACCTCGGGGATGGCGGTCACCGCTCGTTCAAAATCCTCCAATGACACCCGCCCCTTGGTCGCCAGTTTCACACCCAGGAACACCGTCACCCCAAACCCCAGTTTCTCGGCGTCCAGATCCAGCCGCCGTCCCTTGATAACGCCTGTGTCATGCAACCGCCTGATCCGCCGCCACGTAGCGGGCTGACTCAGTCCCAGCCTGCGCCCCAAGGCCCCTGCGGACTGAGTCGCATCCCGCGCCAGCGCCTTGACCAGCGCCCGGTCGATGTCGTCCAGTTCACTCATATCGGCAGGCTTTCCTCGGATTTGATCCGCGCCACATGCATCAGCGCTTCGATGTCTGCGATATGCGGCAGGGTCAGGATCTGACTGCGGTAAATCTCTTGGTAATGCGGCATGTCGCGGGCAATCACCGAAAGCCGCACATCGACCCGACCCAGAAAGGTCTGGATCTCGATCACCTCGGCCACCTCACGCGCCGCGCTGATGAAATCGTCAAAGGCATTGGACTGTGTCTTGTCCAGCGTGATCCGCAATGACACCTCAACCGCATAGCCCAGCGCCTGCCAGTCGATCACCGCGCGTTGTCCGCGCAGGATGCCTGCGTCCTGCAACTTGTCCAAGCGCCGGGACAGCCGCGAGGTGGTCAGACTCAAGCGATCCGCCAACTCGGGCAAAGGCAGGGTCGGTTCGGCCTGAAGGTTGCGCAGTATGCGCCGATCTAGATCATCAAGCATGATTTTTTCGGAATTATTGATCTGCGAGAATGATTACCTCACATGATGCACAGTTTCCATCCCTTTCTCGACTCGCCTTCCCTGACGCCATGCGTATATTCACCGCCAGACATTCAACAAGAGGAGCGCCCGATGCGCGTTTACTACGATCGCGATTGCGACATTAACCTGATCAAAGACATGAAAGTGGCCATCCTGGGCTACGGTTCCCAGGGTCACGCCCACGCGCTGAACCTGCGCGACTCGGGCGCCAAGAACGTTGTTGTTGCCCTGCGCGAAGGCTCTGCCTCGGCCAAGAAGGCACAAGGCGAAGGTCTCGAAGTCATGGGTATCGCCGAAGCCGCTGCCTGGTGCGACGTCATTATGTTCACCATGCCCGACGAACTGCAGGCCGAAACCTACAAGAAATACGTCCACGACAACATCAAGCCCGGTGCAGCCATCGCGTTTGCCCACGGCCTGAACGTGCACTTCGGCCTGATCGAGCCGAAAGAAGGCATCGACGTCATCATGATGGCCCCCAAAGGCCCCGGCCACACCGTGCGCGGCGAATACACCAAAGGCGGCGGCGTGCCCTGCCTGGTGGCCGTTGACACCGACGCAACCGGCAAAGCGCTGGAAATCGGCCTGTCCTACTGCTCGGCCATCGGTGGCGGACGCTCGGGCATCATCGAGACCAACTTCCGCGAAGAGTGCGAAACCGACCTCTTTGGCGAACAGGCCGTTCTCTGCGGTGGCCTGGTTGAACTGATCCGCTGCGGCTTTGAGACCCTGGTCGAAGCGGGCTACGCGCCCGAGATGGCCTATTTCGAATGCCTGCACGAAGTGAAGCTGATCGTGGACCTGATCTATGAAGGCGGCATCGCCAACATGGACTACTCGATCTCGAACACGGCAGAGTATGGCCAGTACGTCACCGGCCCGCGTATCCTCAAGTACGACGAAACCAAAGCCCGCATGAAAGAGGTTCTGACCGACATTCAGGAAGGCAAGTTCGTCCGCGACTTCATGCTGGAAAACGCCGTTGGTCAACCGACCATCAAAGCCTCGCGTCGTCACAACGACGAGCACATGATCGAAGAAACCGGCGCCAAGCTGCGCGGCATGATGCCATGGATCTCGGCCGGCAAAATGGTCGACAAAGAAAAGAACTGATCCCCTTCAGGGCGCAATCAGTTTGCACAGGGGCGCCCGGTTGGGTGCCCCTTTTCTTTTTACCGTCAAGGACTAAGGTCGCTTGGTCAAATAATGGAACTCGACGTGATGAGCGACTCACCCGGACTACGCAATTGGCTCAAACTAATCAGCCTCGGGATCATCTGGGGCGCGTCCTTCATGTCGGTGACCATTGCCCTGCGCGATTTTGGCCCGCTGACCGTGGTTGCCTCGCGCGTGGTGCTGGGCGCCGCCGCGCTTTACCTTGTGGTGCGCGCCTTGGGTATTGGCCTGCCCGATTGGCGCACGCCCGACGGCAAACGCATCTGGGGGTTTGCCCTGCTCATGGGCATCTTCTCAAACGCCCTGCCCTTCACGCTCCTGAGTTGGGGGCAAAAATACGTCGCATCGGGATTTGCCGGGGTCTGTATGGCCGTGGTGCCCCTGTTCGTGTTGCCCCTGGCGCATGTGTTGGTGCCGGGTGAACGTATGTCTTTGCGCAAAGTCGTCAGCTTTACCATCGGCTTTGTCGGGGTGCTCATCCTGATCGGGTTGGACGCGTTTCAATCCCTCGGGTCGGATTTCGAGGCCTGGGCGCGCATGGCCTGTCTGGGGGCGGCGCTGTGTTATGCCATTGGCTCGATCTGCACCCGGCTGTGCCCACCGACCAACATGTTGTCCCTGTCGGCGGCGGCGCTGATATGTGGCGCGGCGCTGATCCTGCCCATCGCACTCTGGCAAGAGGGCGTCCCCCAGGCGGCATCAACGACATCGCTGGTTGCCCTGATCTACCTGGCCATTCTGCCCACGGCCTTTGCGCAGGTCATGATCGTACAGGTGGTGCGCGACGCCGGCCCAAGCTTTATGTCCCTGGTGAATTATCAGGTGCCGATCTGGTCGGTGCTCTTCGGCGCAGTGCTGCTGCGCGAAGACCTGCCGCCGCAATTGCTGATCTCGCTGGTGTTGATCCTTGGCGGCCTGTTGCTTGGGCGCAAGCGACGCCGCACCCCTTATGGCGCCTGACGCACAGACCCGGTTCAGGGACGCACAATATGTTATGTTGTAACTCACACCCACCCATCACATCTGATGCCTATGACTGATACGAGCATTCATACCAGACAGGGCCTGCCTACTGAGATGCAGGTCCTGCTCCGGGATTATCCGCGCGAAGCCTGGCCGGATCACCCGGATTTCGCCGAGTCCATCCAGCATTGGATGGGGGCTCATCAAATGTTTCGCCGCCTGGGCGAGATTGTTCACACAGCGACAGAACAGGTGATCGACCGCACCATGGACCCCGAGGCCTATGCCAAACGGCTTGGGCAGTTCGGCAACCTTCTGGTGCAGAACCTGCACGGCCATCATGGCTGGGAGGACCGCTCCTTTTTCCCGGAACTTGCCGGGGCCGACGCGCGGTTCATGCAGGGACTGGACATGCTGGAGACAGATCATGAAGAGCTGGACGCGCTTCTTGACCGGCTCACGGGTGCGGCCAATCGCTACCTGAAACTGTCGCACCTGTCGCCAAAGGACGCGCAGCTGGAACTGCCCGGTCTGCTAAAGGAAACCGGCGCAATCGGCGGATTTCTTCAGCGGCACCTGACCGACGAAGAAGACCTTGTCGTGCCGATCCTGCTGCATCACAAGCTAAGGGGTTAACCCCGCAACTGCAGGCCGTCACAGGGCGGCCTGCACCGCGTTCACCACACTGTCCACGGTTTTCTCCAGCAACACCGCATCCTCACATTCGGCCATGACCCGCACCAATGGCTCGGTGCCGGACTTGCGGATGAGCAGGCGGCCCTTGCCTGACAAAACGTTTTCGGCGTCGGCAATGGCGGCCTTCACGTCCTGTGTCTCAAGTGGCGCTTGCCCGATGCCGTAACGGACGTTCTTCAACATCTGCGGCACGGTCTCGAACCGGTGCGCCAGCTCTGAAGCAGGCAGGTTGGTTTCCGCCATAGCCGCAAGGAACTGCAGCCCGGCCATCAGACCATCTCCGGTCGTGGCGTGGTCGGTCATCACGATATGCCCAGACTGTTCGCCACCAAGGTTGTAGCCCCCCTTGCGCATAGCCTCGACAACGTAGCGATCGCCGACCGCTGTCCGCTCCAGACGCAGACCTTTGCCCTCAAGGAACCGCTCCAGACCCAGGTTGGACATCACCGTCGCGACCAGCGCGCCGCCCTCCAGCCTGTCCTGCGCCGCCCAGCGCTCTGCCAACAGAGCCATGATCTGATCGCCGTCCGCAACCTTGCCGTTTTCATCGATGATCATCACCCGGTCGGCATCACCATCCAGCGAAATCCCAACATCGGCGCCATGCGCCACAACCGCCTCGGCTGCGGTCTTGGTATAGGTTGATCCACACGCCAGGTTGATGTTGCGACCATTTGGCGAGACACCTACGGGGATCACTTCGGCCCCCAGCTCCCACAACGCCTCGGGGGCAGCGCGGTAGCCTGCGCCATTGGCACAGTCGATCACGACCTTCATACCCTGCAGCGGCACCGCATTCGGCACCGAGCTTTTGACCCGCTCGATATACCGGAACAGACCATCGTCAATCCGCTTGGCACGTCCGATGTTCTCAGCGTGGCTCGGCTCGACGCCTTCTTCGATCAGACGTTCGATATCCAACTCGTCTTCATCCGAGAGTTTGAACCCGTCTGGGCCAAAGAACTTGATCCCGTTGTCTTCGGCGGGATTGTGGCTGGCTGAAATCATCACGCCAAGATCCGCGCGCATCGAGGTGGTCAGCAGCCCCACCGCCGGCGTCGGCACCGGGCCTAGCAGCAGAACATTCATACCGGTCGAGGTCAGACCCGCGGTCAGCGCATTCTCAAACATATACCCCGACAGCCGAGTATCCTTGCCAATCACAACCCGGTGGTTGTTCTGGCCATCATTGCGGAAATGTCGCCCGACAGCAGCGCCGATACGCAGGGCCATCTCAGCGGTCATGGGGTATTGATTTGCCTTACCGCGCACCCCGTCGGTGCCAAAAAACTTACGTCCCAAAATACTCTCCCAGTGTAATGGCGCGCCATAATTGCACCGCCTGCCGAGTTTCTTCCACGTCGTGCACCCGCACGACCTGAATGCCCTGTGCAATGCCTTCCAGCGCGACAGCAACCGAACCGCCAACGCGCTTCATCGGGTCTTCTGCTTTGCCAATCACCTTGATAAAGGCCTTGCGGCTCGCGCCAAGCAGGATCGGGCAACCCAACGTATGAAATAGACTTAGCCGCGCCAGAAGCGCGAGGTTATGTGCTATCGTTTTGCCGAAACCGATGCCGGGATCAACCAAAATCTGTTCTCTCGCCAGCCCAAGACCCTCAAGCCACTCTATGCGCTCTTCCAGATAGTCATACACATCCAGCAGCACGTCATCGTAGGTTGGGTTCTGTTGCATGGTCGCAGGATCGCCCTGTGCATGCATGACGCAAACCGGCACCTGGCGCGTCGCACAAAGTGGCCCAAGCGCGGGATCAAACGTAAACCCGGCTACGTCATTGACCAATGCGGCCCCGGCATTCAACGCGGCCTCGGCCACCAATGCTTTGCGGGTGTCGATGCTGATAGGAACCCCCAGCGACTTTGAGATCTGCGCAATCACCGGCGCGGTGCGCGCGATCTCCTCTGCCTCCGGGACCTCAGCGGCTCCGGGGCGCGTCGATTCCCCGCCGATATCAATCAAAGTGGCACCTGCCTCGGCCATCGTTTGGGCATGTCCAACAGCCTGATCCAAAGAGCTGTGCTGCCCTCCGTCCGAAAAACTGTCCGGGGTCACATTCAGAATGCCCATCACCTGCGGTTCGTTCATGGACAGAGGGCCGATATCCGCGCGGAGCGCTGTCATGCGCCCTAGAATGCCGCCCGGAACCTGCGCCACATCCACAACTGTGGGCGGCGCATCACGGGACAAAACCTCGACCTGGGTGAACCAGGTCCAGCCCCCCGCCAGTTGCAACGCGCCATCGGGGCGCGCCGCGTCGGTCTGCGGGATTGCACGATAGTAGGTCTTCATGAGTTCTGAATGGGCCTTTCCGCCCAGCTTGGCAAGCCTCTACAGGTGTGCACTGTCCGCCGGAACGTATCGTGCCGGGATTGCAGGGTTTTCCGGCAATCTCTCGCCGATCGAAAGCACGGACTGCGCCTCAATCATTTCGGCAAACCACAGCGCCAGGGCCAGCCCATCCGAGCCATCGGACTTGGGCCCATCAACAGAATCCAGAACAATCTTGGAAGGCGCCCACACGCAGGGCTGCCCATTCTTCATCGCCCAGTCCAGTTCAGTGCGGGATGCCACGACCTCACAAGTGTCCATTTGCGCGGCAACGGCCCAGGCATTTTGCTCAATCGCCAACAGATCAATCCGAAACTGCGCCGCCAGGCCTGTGGCCTTTGGCGCCGGGATTGATTGCGGCCCGACACAAAAAACAACCGGCTCAGGTTGCAGGCTCAACTGCTCGACCCAGCCCGGCAACAATTTCGACCGGGTTGCTTCCTGCGACAGATACACCACCAGCGGCAAAAGCGGCGCTTCGTCTTTTGGCGTGTTTCCTGTGGCGCCGCTGCGCACGATCTCCACCCCAAGAACGCCGGGGCCTCGATCCAGCTTTTCGATGCGCACAAAGACGCGCACGGCCTGGGGTTCCATAAGAATGCGATCCCCAATGCGCTCGGCCAAGGTCTCCAGCAGGTTCAGCCGCTCTGCTGCCAATTCCGTTTGAACCGCCTCGGTGACCTTGTCGTATGACAGGATTTTATCGACATCGTCTGCGACGTTAAGATCCAGCTGCGCCACTTCGACAACCACGTTGAACCGCAGGCGCTGTGTGGTGTCCCGTTCGACCTGAAAGGCGCCGATCTCCACGTCCACGGTCAGGTCGCGGACCGAGATCCGGTCCAGCGGATTCGCCCCTGCAGTTGCCTCGGAACGCTCGATCGGATGGGCAAACGCCAGATGGGTTTCGTCGGTCATCAAAGCCAGTCCTCATGGTTTCAGCAGGGAGTTACCCCACGCGCTCGCAGTTAACAGGCCACCTTGCGGCAGGCCAGCCCCGAAACGCGGCAGATGCTGGATGCGAACAGGCTCAGTTCGACGAAAGCCGGACCGGAGGCTGGCGATAAAAGTGGTGCACGCCGATCGTCGCCGTGCGTTTGAACTGACGCGACCAGGCAGGAGAAACCGCCTTGGTGTGGTAATGGGTTGCGCCATTGGTCAGCTCTCGCGGCGCACCGTCGATCATGAACTGCGCCACTTTGCCAACCCGGTCAAAGGCGGCGGGTTCGTGGATCTTCTCGGCCACGCCGTCGCAGGTATAGGTGAACTGGCATTGGTATTTCTTGCCGGTGCCTTGCTTGATCACACCGCACAGGCTGGACGGGTAATAGTTGTGGTCAACGCGGTTCATGATGACCTCGGCCACCGCAAACTGCCCTTTGACACTCTCGCCCCGCGCTTCGAAATACAAAGCTTCGGTCAGGCACTGCCATTCGGCATCGCCCTTGGCCACTTTGGGCTGGGCGTCAATCCATTTGCGCGAGAACTGGATCTCGGTGACTTTCCGGCGCTTTTCAGCACCCAGAAGCGCCTTGAGCTTGGTGCCCGAGAACAGAGTCTGCCCAAAACGCGCCTTTTGGGTGGCGCTGGTGTGCTGGCCGGTCGGGGCCTCGGCGACGGCACCGGATCCAACCAGTACAAGCGCCAGAATGACAGTAACAAATCGTGGCATGGGCCACCTCGCAGACAACTTCTGTCGGACCCTCCCCAGTCCGAGTTTCGGGGGTCTTACAGCAATCCGCCCAAAAGGTCCAGTTTCGCCCGGAATCGCGAAACCAGCTTTGCAAAAATGTCAAGATGTAGCGGCAGAATTCTAAGGATTCACCCTATTTTGTCCTGAATCGCCAGTTGCGCCGCCGCCAATCGTGCAACTGGAACGCGAAACGGCGAGCAGGACACATAGTCCAGCCCGATCCTGCGGCAGAACGCGATTGATTCGGGGCTGCCACCATGTTCACCGCACACCGACAGGGTCAGATCGGGCTGCGCACGCCGTCCGCGCTCGGCACCCAGTTTCAGCAACTCCCCAACCCCTTCTGCATCCAGGGTGTGAAACGGGTCTTCCGGATACACGCCCTGTTGCACATAGGCCGACATGAACCGGCCCGCATCATCGCGCGACAGACCATAGGTCATTTGGGTCAGGTCGTTGGTGCCAAAACTGAAGAAATGGCAATGCGGGGCAATTTCCTCGGCGCGCAATGCCGCGCGTGGGGTTTCAACCATAACCCCAAGCCGATAGGTGAAATCCACACCGGTTTCAGTGCGTACCGCCGCCGCAACCGCATCGACACGGGTTTTGACCAGCTCGACCTCGCGCTTGGCGCTGACCAGCGGGATCATGATCTCGGGCACCACCGGATCGCCATCGCGGCTGGCTTCAATCGTGGCTTCGAAAATCGCGCGCGCCTGCATGTCGTAAATCTCGGGGATCGTGATCCCCAACCGCACGCCACGCATGCCCAGCATGGGGTTGTACTCGCCCAGCGCCTCGACCCGGCGTGTCACATCAGACAAAGGCAGGCTCAGCGCCTCGGCCAGATCACGCAGGCCCGCGCGGTCTGTCGGCAGGAACTCGTGCAAGGGCGGGTCAAACAAGCGGATGCAGACCGGCTGCCCCTCCATGATGCGGAACAACTCGATAAAGTCGGCGCGCTGCATCGGCAAAAGCTGCTCAAGCGCCGAGCGACGATCATCCGAGGCATCCGCAAAGATCATTTCCCGCATCACCGTCAGGCGATCCGCGTCAAAGAACATGTGCTCGGTCCGACAAAGGCCAATACCCTTGGCGCGAAAGTTGCGCGCCGTCTTGGCGTCCGCCGGCGTGTCGGCATTGGCGCGCACGTCAATGTCGCGCGCATCATCCGCCCAATCCATCAGCGCCTGAAAGGCATCATCCAACGCCGCCTCCAGCATCGGTGGCTGACCCGCCAGAATCTGACCCTCAGATCCATCAATCGTGATCACGTCGCCCTCGCGAAACACCCGTCCATCCGGCGCGATCAGACCTTTCTTGCGCATCTGAAACCGCAAGGATGAGGCCCCGACCACACAAGGCAGGCCAAGCCCACGCCCAATCACAGCCGCGTGGCTGGTGATGCCCCCGCGTTCGGTCAGGACTGCGTTGGCGGCATGCATGCCGCGAATATCCTCGGGGTTGGTCTCGCGGCGCACCAGGACACAGTTTTCGCCCCGTGCTGCGCTTGCCTGCGCCTCGGCAGCGGAAAACACGATCTTACCGGTTGCCGCGCCGGGGCTGGCCGCAATACCTGTCGCAATCACATCGCGCTCTGCCTCGGGATCAATCTGCCGGTGCAGCAATTCGTTCAAGGCGCGCGGCTCAATCCGCATCAGCGCCTCTTCGCGCGGAATGATGCCATCTTTGGCCAGCTGCACCGCTATGCGCACGGCGGCGCGGGCCGACCGCTGGACCCGCACACCATCCAGAATATGCACCGCGCCGTTCTCGATGGTGAACTCGATCTGCATTTCCTCGCGCAGCCTTTCACGCATCAACGCCGCATGGACTTTCAACGCTTCAAAGGCGACGGGGGCTTCTTCTTCCAGCGACGGGCCGCGCGGATCCTTTTCGATGTAAAGCGAGGCCGCGCCGGTCTCCAACGCATCCCGCCCTTGGGATTGGCTAAGGTAACGCCCCGTGGTCTGCGGCATGCCTGTTGTCGTGTTGACCAGCTGCAGCACACCCGAGCCACATTCGCCGTGCCCGAGGCCCAAAACCATCTCTTGAACCACAAGGCCCAGCCCGGCATCCGCCGGGGCGCCTTTGGCCTGTCGCAGCAACCGCGCCGACGTGCCTTCCCAGGCGCGCGCCATGGACCTCAGAACGCCGCCCAACTGTTTCGCGGGGTCCTGGGGAAACGGCTCTTCCGCCTCGTCCTCATAGGCCGCAAGGGCCTGTTCGCAAATGTCCTCCGCCGCCATGTCCATGTCGTCAAACATGTCGGGATCCAGCCGCGCCACATGGATCGAATAGGACTGGATGAACCGGGCATAAAGCGCATTGGCAGCCTCACCGCCCAACGATTTGCTCAACTCGGCGTGGCGCGCGTCATTCATGCCAATGTTCAAAATGGCCCCAGGTCCGCCCCAATCCGGGTCCTCCGAAGAGGGGCGCACGCAGATCAGGCTGTCGGACTGAAGCTGTGCAATCAGCGCGGCCATGTCAGGCATGTCGCCCGCGGCGATCCGGTGCACTTCGTCAAAGGACAGAGCGACCGTCTTTGGAACCGGCAGGTCCAGGCGCACAAGGCGCTGCAGGCACTTGGCGCGCCCTCCATGAGAGGACGTCGCCACCGGGGCGCTGGCGGTGATAAATGTGATATCGGGGTTGTCTTGCTGCACTGCGGCACCTCTCCTTGGCTCCGCAGCATAAGGTTAAGCCGCGCCGGTTCAAGGAAAACCTTGACCAGCGCGTCAAGCCTGATGCGGCCTCAGCCCTCGACGCGGGTCAGATCAGCAACCCCAAGACAGATTGTGCGAATGCGTGACAACAGATTTAGGCGATTGCGGCGCACGATCTCATTGTCACTGTTCACCTGCACAGCCTCGAAAAAGGCATCAATCGGCGCCCGCAGCGCGGCCATACCGCCCATGGCGGCCGCGAAATCTTCCGATCCGATGGCCGAAGAGATCGCTCCCTCCTGCACATCCAACGCGGCAAACAGCGCCTTTTCGCTGTCGTCCTGTGCGTGTTTCACATCCGCGCCAAAGCTGTATTCCACCCCGTCCTTTTCCTCGGCCTGGGTCAGGATGTTGTTGGCGCGCTTGAAGCCTTGCAACAGGTTCTCGCCATCCTCGGTCCGCAAGAACGCCTCCAGCGCCCGCGCGCGTTTCACCAAGAGGTTCAGGTCATCGTTCCCCGGCATCGCGATACAGGCGTCAATCACGTCATGGCGCACACCTTCGTCGCGCAGATAGACCTTGAGACGGTCGTGGAAAAAGCCCAACAGATCGCGCGAGGTGTCCGGCAGCCTGTTACGTACTTCTTCAATGTACTTTGGCAAATCGCCGTCGATGGCATCCTGAACGGTCCGGACAACCGCCCCCAGAACACCATGATCCGCGATTTCAACGCTGAGGTCCTGCATCAAGGCGCGCGCCAGCAATTCGTCATCGCCCTGATGGGCTTCGTGGCGCAGCAATTGCCGGTCAAAGTGTGCGTCCAACCCCAACCGCAGATCATTCTCCAGCACCAGCCGGATCACGCCCAGCGCCGCCCGACGCAATGCAAACGGGTCTTTTGACCCGGTGGGTTTCTCGTCAATCGCCCAGAACCCGGTCAATGTGTCGAGCTTGTCCGCCAGTGCCACAGCCACCGAGACCGGCGCCGTGGGCACGTCATCGGACGGCCCCAATGGCGAATAATGCTCTTCGGCCGCGGCCGCGACCTCTTCGCCCCGGCCTGCAGCCGCCGCGTAGTAGCGCCCCATCAAACCCTGCAGCTCGGGGAATTCATAGACCATCTCGGAACTCAGGTCCGCCTTGGCAAAGCGCGCGGCCTCGCCAATCACCTCTGCCTCGGCAGCAACCACCCCGGCCAGCTCCTGCGCCAGCGCCGTGAACCGAGCGATCCGATCACCCTGCGTGCCCAGCTTGTTGTGGAAGGTCACGTTGTTCAGGCTCTCCAGCCAGGCGTCCGCCCCGGCCTCGGCCACGCGCAGATCGTTCTCCCAGAAGAACTTGGCATCCGACAGGCGCGCAAACAGAACCTTCTGGTTCCCCGCCAGAATGGTCGCGCCATTGTCCTTGGTCTCGCGATTGGCAACGGTGATGAACTTTTCGATCCGACCCGTCTTGGGGTTCTTCACCGAGAAAAACTTCTGATGTTCCTTCATCGAGGTCTGCAACACCTCAGGCGGCAGGCCGAGGAAATCCTCGGCAATATCGCCCATCAGCACGACTGGCCATTCCACCAGCCCAGCAACCTCGGTCAGCAGCCCCTTGTCCTCGACCACGTCCAGCCCTTGGGCAAAGGCCATGTTGGTGGCGTCATGCCAGATATGCTCGGCGCGCTCCTGCGGGTTCAGCACCACATGGTCGCGCTTCAGCTTGACCTCATAGTCTTCGAAACCCGTGACCGCAAAGCGGCCCGAGCCCATGAACCGGTGACCCTCGGTGACATCCCCCGATTTGATCCCGTCGATGTCCAGCGGCACAACGCTGTGCCCGGCTTCATCCGACAGAATGCACAAGATCGAATGCAGCGGTCGCACCCAACGCAAAGTCCCGGCACCCCAGCGCATCGACTTGGGCCAGGGGAAGTTGCGGATGGTGTCTTCCAGCACCTCGGCAATGATTTCAGCCGCGGGGCGGCCCGGTTTCTCGATGGTGACAAAATAGACCGCGCCCTTGGGGGTCTCGCGCTCTTGCAGATCCTCACGTGCCACACCGGCCCCGCGCAGGAACCCCTCAATCGCCTTGTCCGGCGCGCCCACCTTTGGCCCTTTGCGCTCTTCACGCACTGTCGGGCTTTCGGCCAGCAGCCCTTCCAGGGCCAATGTCAGGCGGCGCGGTGTCGAAAATCCATGTGCCCCGGCATAGGTCAGACCCGCCTCGACCAAACCGTCCGTCACACGTTTTTTCAGGTCGTCAGCCGCACGCGCCTGCATGCGCGCGGGGATTTCCTCGGAGAACAGTTCAATCAGCAGATCGGGCATTTCGGGTCCTTAGTGGCTCACAATCATCTGGATAATGATCGCGTTGGCAATATCGACGAAAAAGGCTGAAACCAAGGGCAAAACGACAAAGGCTATGGGCGAAGGCCCGTAGCGTTTGGTCACAGCGGTCATGTTGGCAATGGCGGTTGGCGTCGCGCCCAGGGCAAACCCCCCGAAACCTGCCGCCAGCACGGCGGCGCGATATCCCCGGCCAAGCAGAGGGAAAAGCACGTAGATCACAAACAGGATCGCAAACAGCGTCTGCGCCGCCAGAACCGCCGCAATCGGCAAACCCAGCCCTCGCAGCGAAGCAAAGTCCAGCGTCATCAGAGAGATCGCCAGGAACGCCCCCAGGGCGAACTCGGAAATCACGGACAACGACGGTGTGCCGGCCACAGGGCTCACGTTCGGAAACAGGATCGGAACCAGATTGCCGATCACGATGCCCACGATCAGGCACGGCACAAACAAAGGCAGCATCAAACCTGCTTCGGCAATGACCTCATGCAACATGTAGCCACCGATGATCGACAGGTTCAGCGCCAGCATCACCTTCATCAGGCTGACATGCGTGATGGGTCTGGTTGTGTCTTCCTTGTCGTAGCCGATACCCACAGCCTGCACCGCATCTGGCCGCGAAGGCGTCAGCCCGTTGCGCTCGACCAGGAACTTGGCGATTGGTCCGCCAATGAGGGCGGCGATGATCAGACCGATGGTCGCCACGGCGATCCCCAGTTCCGGCGCGCCTTCCAGCCCGGTCGCATTGCCCACTTTGGGTGCCCAGGCAATGGCCGTCCCGTGGCCGCCGATCAGCGCGGCAGAACCGAACAAAACGCCGGCCTGCATCGGGAAATCAAAGATCAGGGCACCCACAACGCCAATCACGTTCTGCGCCGCAATCGTCAACACCGTCAAAACCAAGAGGATCGCCAATGGCTTACCACCCGCGATCAAGTCACCCAAGCGGGCGTTGAGACCGATCGAAGAGAAAAACAGAACAAGAAAAAAGTCACGGCTGGTGGTCGAAAACACCAGATCCTTGCCGCTGATCACGGCAATCACCGCGAACAAGGCGGCAGCCAGCAATCCGCCCGTGACCGGTTCCGGTATGTTGAACTCTCGCAAAATCGCGAACCTGCGCGTCAGGCGAGCCCCCAAAAGGAACACTGCCAACCCAAGGGTCGCCGTGATCATTTCGGGTATGACGATCTGGGTGTCCACGTGTCACCCCTCCGGTTTTGGCGGACACCCCTCAGGTGCCGGCTGGCCGTCGTAAACCTTTTCCCCACAGTGGTTGATCTGGTGCCAGACGTAACCACGACCGTCTTCCATCACAGCCACAACGCGGTCGATGCCATAGGTGATGTTTTCCGTGCCCATGAACGCCAGGGCGCGTCCCTGCTCCAGCGCTGCACCCAGCGCCTTGGCATCAAAACACTGAAACCACCCCGGCGCCACCAAGGGCTCGGCCTTGTCATAGGCGACATAGGTCTCGCTCAGCATCGGATGGGACAAATTTGTGGTGAAACAGGCGCGGTAGCGGATGGGTGACGACTCCGAGTCGATGGCCTCGAAATCCTCGTACAGGATCGCTTCTGGCTGCCCTGTGGCCAGCAGTGTCATCCGCACGTCATCCGTGCCCGAGGCTGCCACCTCATCGTAAAACGCATAGACCTGCAGGTAATACATGGCGATGCCTGCCACCAAGGAAATCACAACGATAGCTCCTGCAATCAGCTTGCCGCTCACGCCGCGTATCCCCCGGCTTCGGTCTGCACAAAGGCATCGGCGCATTGCTTGGCCAGCGTCCGCACACGCCCGATATAGGCCTGCCGCTCGGTGACCGAAATCACGCCGCGCGCATCCAGCAGGTTGAACAGGTGGCTGGCCTTGATGCACTGATCATAGGCGGGGTGCGCCATGACAATGCGTTTGCCGGTCTTGGGGTCAACATGGTCCTGCGCCAGAATGGCACCGCATTCCGCTTCGGCCTCTTCGAACTGCTTCAGCAACACATCGGTGTTGGCCACGTCAAAGTTCCAGCGCGAATACTCTTGCTCGGTCTGCCGGAAGACATCGCCATAGGTCAGCGCAATCGGCGCCTCTGGATCGTTGAACGGCATATCCATCACGTGGTCGACGCCCAAGACATACATCGCCAACCGCTCCAGACCATAGGTCAACTCGCCCGAGACCGGGTGACAATCATGGCCGCCAACCTGCTGAAAATACGTAAACTGGCTGACCTCCATGCCATCGCACCAGACCTCCCAACCAAGACCCCAGGCACCCAGCGTCGGTGACTCCCAGTCGTCCTCGACAAAGCGGATGTCGTGCATCTCCATGTCGACGCCAATTGCCTCGAGGCTGCCCAGATACAGCGCCTGAAGATCAGGTGGGCTGGGTTTGATCAGAACCTGATACTGATAGTAATGTTGCAGCCGGTTGGGGTTCTCCCCATACCGCCCGTCCGTCGGGCGACGCGAAGGCTGCACATAGGCCGCGGCCCAGGACTTGGACCCTAGCGAGCGCAAGGTTGTCGCCGGGTGAAAGGTGCCCGCGCCGACCTCCATGTCATAAGGTTGCATCACCGCGCAGCCCTTCCCGGCCCAATAGGCCTGAAGCCGCAGGATGATCTCTTGGAAACTGCGCGGTTTGCTGTCGGTCTGTGCCATCTCGGTCCCTTCCGGAAATTGCCGGTTTTACCTATGCCGACACGCGGGTGGGGTCAATTGCGACACTGCCCAAAATAGACATGCAGTTCGGCAAAATAGACGTGCATGTGGCGTCGGATTTGATAAAGATGTCCTTCAAACACTGATTTCACGCACTACAAGGGCCTTCAACAGCATGATCCGCGTTTTCCTGTCTTTTTGTTTCGCCATTCTTGTTTCGGTTCATGTGGCACAAGCCCAATCCAACCAAGACATCGCCTGGGTCCAGATCGAGGCCCAACCCAGCCTGACCATTGCCCAAAGCCGCGCGCAGATCTACGCGCAGGACATTCAGGATGTGAACGGCTTTTCCCTGGGCGGCGGCTGGTACGCCGTGGCGCTCGGCCCCTACACGCCGGCCGATGCACAACAGGTTTTGTCCGTCTACCGCAGCGAAGGCCTGATCCCGCGCGACAGCTTCCTGGTCGAAACCGCCGCTTTCCGCAGCCAGTTCTGGCCGGTAGGCGCCAATGTGCTGAACCTGCCCTCGCAGACGCGACCGCAATTGGGCACTGACGGGGCGACCGAGACGGTCACCGTTGTCGAAGAACCTCAGCCCGACCCCATTGACGAGACCCCCCGCGAAGCCCGCGCAAGCGAGGCTGAGTTGTCCAAACAAGAACGCATGGAGCTGCAAAGCTGGCTGAAATGGGCAGGTTTCTACAATTCGACCATCGACGGCGCCTTTGGCCGCGGCACGCGTGGGTCCATGTCGGCCTGGCAACAGGACAATGGCTACGAAGCCACCGGGGTTCTGACCACCCGCCAGCGCGCCGAGTTGCGCAGCCAGTACTTTGCCGTCCTCGAAGGCATGGACCTGCAACTGGTCTCTGCCCCCGAAGCCGGTATTGAAATGCAGATCCCGATGGGCGTTGTCCGCAAGGCCGACACCGAGTTTCCCTTTGTGCACTACGACGCGACCGGCGATGTGCCCGCCAAGGTTCTGCTGATCAGCCAGGCCGGCGATCAGAACACCCTGTTTGGTCTTTACGACATCATGCAGACGCTCGAGATTGTGCCCCTGACCGGCGATCGGTCGCGCAAGGACAAGAGCTTTACCCTGCAGGGCGAAAACGCAAAGATCACGTCACATACCGAGGTCACGCTAAAGGATGGCGAGATCAAGGGTTTTACACTGGTCTGGCCCAAGGGCGATGAAGAACGCCGCACCCGGATTCTTGGTGAAATGCAGGCCTCTTTCTCTCGCACCGATGGCGTGCTGGACCCGGCCGCAGGCAGCAACGCCGCACAAAGCATCGATCTTTTGTCCGGCCTCGACATCCGCCGCCCCAAGATGTCGCGCTCGGGCTTTTTCGTGGACACCTCCGGCACGGTCGTGACCTCGTCCGAAGTGGTGCAGGAATGCACCCGCCTGACACTTGAAGGTGACTATCCGGCTACGGTCGTTGCCACGGATGCGGACCGTGGCATTGCACTGCTGCGCCCTGTGGAAACGCTTGCCCCGCTCAGCGTGGCGGCATTGCGCCAAGGCGAAGCAAGACTGCAATCCGAAATCGCCGTTGCGGGCTATTCCTACGAAGGTGTGCTTGGCGCACCAACCATGACCTTTGGCACGCTGTCCGACATCAAGGGCCTGCGCGGTGAGACGGACGTCAAACGCCTCGCCCTGATGGCGCAGCCCGGTGATACCGGCGGCCCGGTTCTCGACAGCCAGGGCGGTGTTCTGGGCATGCTCCTGCCTCGGGTGAATGCCAACGGTCAGCAATTGCCGGAAAACGTGAGCTTTGCAGTTGGGTCAGATGCGATCCGGACGCTTTTGGACGAGAACGGAATCCGTTCCGCCAACAACGCGTCTTCGGGCGCGCAGGCCCCCGAGGACCTGACCCGCATCGGCAGCGCCATGACCGTTCTGGTCAGCTGCTGGAATTGAGCCGCATGAGAAACACGTAGGTCGGACAAATTTGTCCGACCTACCCCTGGCATCGCCGCCACACCAAGCGATTTCAACCGTACGCGCCGTTAACGATCCGCGGCGACGGGTCAAACACCGACGCAATACCGACGTGATACAGATGTGGGTTTTGGCCGTTAACCACAGGCACATCAGGACGGTTCGCCGCCCGAACAGGGTGCGGGCGGCGGGCGTTCGATTAGGGCCCGGTTAACCGCTCAGCGCGGGCGTCATGCGAATGAGCGTCGGACGGTCCGCGTCGAACGCCGCCAGCAACGCCTCTTGCAGCGCCTCCAGCGAACCCGGCTCGCAGGCCAGCGCGCCATAGGCCTCGGCCAGTTTGCCGAAATCCGGATTGTGGGCCACAACCGCATTGGGCGCAATCTGAGAGGCGACCATGCAGTCTTCGATCTCTTTCAGCTTGGCATTGTCCCACAACAGGATCGGCATCGGCAGCCCCAGCTCAACAGCCGTGCCAAGCTCTTGAATGGTGTACTGGAACCCATAGTCGCCAGCGATACAGACCGTCGGCAATCCGGGCCGTGCCACCGCACCGCCAATGGCGGCAGGCAAGGCATAGCCAAGCGTGCCAAAGCCGGTGGGGTGGTGCCAGTGGCCGGCATGTGGCATGTCCCAGACCTCTTTGGCGACATAGGCGAATTGGGTCATATCCGAATAGATCATCGCATCCTCGGGCATCACCGCCCGCAGCGCATCGCAGATATCCGCGATGCCGGGGCGCTCGGCGTCCGTTTCGGCGCGAAACCGTGCCCTGACCGCGGCAATCTTGTCTGTCTCCCATTTCGGCGTGGCGGTTTCCGCGGGCAGGCTCTGCAGCAAAGCGTCCACGAACTGCACCCCATCAGACTGGAACGTGATATCCGCCCGATGCTCATCGGCGAGCACTTCCGGATCGATATCAACCCGCACCAACGTCGCCTCATGCCCCAACGTGTTGCGCCACAGATCGCATTCCGACAGCTCGGTTCCGATGGCAATGACCAGATCGGACTCGGCAATAATCTTGGCGCTTTCCGGACGCCCGATGTAACAGCCAAAGCTCAACGGATCCTCGGGTGACAACAATCCGCACCCCGCATAGGTGGTGAAGGCAGCCGCACCCGAGCGCCGCAAAAGATCGCGAACGTAGACTTCTGTGGACAACCCTGTGTCGCCAGCAGATCCCGAGGCCAGCCCGCCCCCAAAGATAAACAGCGGCTTGCGAGACTTTGCCAGGTCCTCATCCAGCCCCGACAGCCCAAAAGGCACCATCTGACCACCACTGACCGCATGATCTCCGGGACGCAGTGCGGGCGCGGGATCGGCTGCGCTGCCCAACAGTGCGATAGGCACCTGGATATGTTTGGGGCGCGCGCGTTGGGTCTGAAACTCGGTCAATGCGCGATCGACCAGCGTATAGGCCGCCTCCGCGCTGCGGGCCTCGACACTCCAGTCGCACACCGTGGCTGCTGCCGCTTCCTGGTCCAGCATCTGGTGCAACTGACCGCGACGCGCGGCGGCTTCATCCAGACACGAGGACAACACCAGAACCGAAACGCTGTCGCTATAGGCCTGCCCCATCGGGGTCATGATGTTGCACAGTCCCGGTCCCGTGATCACATAGGCAACCCCGGGTTTGCCGGTCGCGCGCGCATAGCCATCCGCCATAAAGCCTGCGCCCTGCTCGTGGCGTGCCAGAACGTGACGAATACCGGCCTCTTCAATGCCGCGATACATCTCGACGTTATGCACGCCGGGAATGCCAAAAATCGTATCTACGCCGCGCGATTTCAACATATGCGAAATCTGCGCGCCCAAAGGACGGGTGGTCATCTCATGCTCTCCAGAATTGCGTGGTCAGGATGGCGTACACCGCCAATAGTTCGAGGCGGCCAATCAGCATACCTGCGCTGAGAAGCCATTTGGCGGTGTCGTTCAACGCCGCAAAGTTGCCCGCAGGCCCAATGGTGTCGCCAAGGCCCGGGCCGATATTGGCCAAAGCCGCCGCAGCCCCGCTGAGCGCCGTGGTGAAATCCAACCCGGTCAACCCCAGGAGCACAGCCAGCACCCCCAAAGTCACGGTAAAAAACACAAAGAAAGACATGACCGAGTTCAACACGTCTTCGTCCACCCGGCGCCCCTGATAACGCGGCGTGAAAACACCTCGCGGTTGCTGCACCTTGGCCAGCTGTGCGCGGATGGACGCAAACAAAAGCTGGTAGCGGAACACCTTGATCGAACACGCGGTTGAGCCCGCGCAGCCGCCAATCAGGCCGGTGAAAAACAGGACGGCAACCGGAAAACTGCCCCACAGCATATAGTCCGCGCTGGCATAGCCGGTGCCGGTCAGGATCGAAACGCCGTTGAACATCGCCTTGCGAATACCGGCTTCGGTATGGACACCAGCAACAAAGAACTGCCAGGCCCAGATCACGCCAACCACGCCCACAGCCGTAAGGATAAAGGCGCGGATCTGGCTGTCCTGGAACAGCGGTCTTGCCGTGCCTGCGGTCAGTTGGACAAACCGCACAAACGGCAACGCCGCCAACAGCATAAAGATGACGGCGACGTATTCGGTTCCGGGTCCAAAAGCCCCAAAGGAATTGTCATAATTGGCAAAACCACCGGTCGCGATGGTCGTCATCGCATGCACCGTCGCGTCAAACCCGTTCATTCCGGTCAACACGTAGGCCAGTGCACACATCATGGTCATTGCCAGATAAATAACCGAAATCCGCGAGGAAATCTCGGTCGCGCGCGGCAGAATTTTCCCGAAGGTATCAAACCCTTCTGAGCGGAAAATCTGCATACCACCCACGCGCAGCTCAGGCAGGAACACCATCGCCACAACAATGATACCAATGCCCCCCAGCCATTGCAGCAACCCGCGCCACAACAACAATCCCTTGGGCATCTCTTCAAGCCCTGAGAACACTGTCGATCCCGTTGTGGTCAGGCCAGACATGGCCTCAAAGAACGCATCCACGAACCGTGCCTCGGTCTCACCCAGCAAAAACGGCAATGCCCCGAACAATGGCAGCGTCAACCACACCCCGGTGGTCAACAAGAACGTCTGCTGAATGGTCAAACCCTTGCCCTTGGCGGTTTGGCAGGACAGGGCGACAAAACCGCCAGTCAAAAACGTCAGGATGGCGCATTCCAGAAACACGGACCAATGCTCGTCCCCGGACACAATATCGACCAGCATGGGCAGCAGCATCACGAGCCCAAGCATGGCCACCAACAGGCCGATCACATATCCAACTGGACGCAGGTCAATCATGGGCGAAGGGTTGGCGGCTGAACCGTCTGGTGTCAAGTTCTGAACCCGGCTACCGCCGCTCTCTGATTGGGCGGAAACCGGGAATTTACCTAACGCTATTCGACGGACAGTCCGATGCGCGGCAGGATTGGTGCACAAGGCAACCACGCATCCAACGCACGGCAGAATACTATCTTTTTTGCCGGTTCCGCGTCAGCCGACGTGGAACAAGGTGTTGAACAGCTTGGGATCCAGGCTGGACGCCGCAAAGAACGACCCGTCGGTCAGAATCGACACCGCATCATGGCTGTGCAGGCTTTCCTGATGGCTTGCGATAATGCGAAAGTCTCCGATACGCGGATCAGCTTTGAGCTGTTCACAGAACAGTCGCGCGGCATCCTCGACAAAGATCGGATTGGCGGCGTTCAGCTCGGCAAAGGCCTGTTCGTCCTCGCGCTTGACCATGATCTGCGTTTCCGTCGGCACCGCCTTGCGGCACAGGTCGATCATGTCTTCGAACCACAGGCGTGGCCCGGGCTGCGCGACAACCGAGATGCGCGCAACGGACCGCTGCGAATGCGGCGTTGCCAGTTGCCCGCGCGTCTGACGCGCATGCTCACTCAACTCCAGTGAACAGGGGCAGGTGGAGGAATAGACATAGTCCAGATGCATGACCTTGTGCAGTTCCCCTGCGATCTGCACCTTTTCCATGGCGATATCGTAATACTGATACCCTTCCAACCCGGATCGCAGCGACGGAATGCGCATCGGGTACGAAAACCGCATCTGGATACGGGCGTCGACCGACTCCAGATCGGTCACGTAATCCGCCAGCGCCTGCTCCATCACATCAAAGCTGAACGTCTTTTCCGCATGTTTGTAGAACGACCGCATGATGCGGGACATGTTGATGCCCTTTTTCTCGGCATCCAGGCTGACGGTCCCGGTGACGCTGGTTTCCAGCGTGATATCGCCGTTGTCACGGGTGTGATAGCGGATCGGCAGGCGAAAGTTCGAAATGCCAACGTGCTGGATCTGCTGCTTTTCGCCCCGGATCAGGCTGGCAGGCCCGTTCTGCAAATCCGGCAATGAGGCGCGATAGGCCTCGGTGACCTTGAAATCTTCGGGGTACTCGCGCGACAGGTCGGGATAGTTGGCAAGGGGCTGATCCGGCAACAATCGAGCAATCGCCGGCTCAAGCTCGGCAATTTCCGTGGGCGTTGCCGTGGCAGCCCAGTTTCGCAAGACGCGCAAAGCGTCCTCCGCATCGCGGCGTGCCATGTCGTCCTTGGAATCAGGCGATTGGATATTCATGCGTTTCAGCCTTCTCACGTCCTGAGACTACTTAATCTAAGCCATACTCGGTTGAAATTCCAATTTCGAAGGGAAACACGACATAAACGACCCGTATTTCCGTACAATCGCCGCTTTGGTCGCTACGGAACAAGAGCCGCAATCCGAATCCGTGTCGGATCGCAGGTAAGGAGGCAATGGCGGCTGTGCGGGACGAAGCAAACCTTGATAAAGTTTTTTCCGCGAGTCTAGTTGCTACGAGAACTCAGCCAAGGCGACAGACTTTATGAACCCAAATATTGCAAAGTACCGCGAATGGGCTGCAATGCATGGCAATTACACTCGTTCAGGTGATGCCAAGAAGACAAATCACTCACACGATGAACTTCAAAAGGTTCTGGCTGATTTGATTGCTGAAAATGCGGATCGTCTTTTGTTTGCTCTTTTCAAAGATGACGACACGTCAGTTCAACTTTGGGCCGCTGCACATACACTGGAGCTTGACGAAAATCGAGCCATCAACAAGCTTCAAGACTTGTCCGATCTGAATGTCCCGCTCGTGAGCATGAGTGCTCGATACACGATCAAAGGATGGAAAGCAGGCGGGTTGCGGGTTCGTAAATAGAAGCTTCGCCACGATGCATTCTACGAGTGTTTGGGCTCAACACCGTCACTCGCCCCATTTGATTGACGACCCGCTGCACTGAGGTTTCGACAAACACACCACACCACACCGCGTCGCCGATGTAGAGGGCGACACGGCCCGCATCATCGCCGTGTTCTCGTTCTTTGATCGCGTCGGCGTCCTGTTTTCAGACGCCGAGCGCGAGGGGTTTTACGGGCAAAGCGCTGGTTCAGACCTGATCCAAAGCGGCCTTAAGGTCGGCAATCAGATCATCCGCATCTTCAAGCCCAACAGAGAACCGCACGAGGCCGGGGGTGATGCCCAGCTCGACTTTTTGATCCTCGGGCAGACGCTGGTGCGTCGTGGTGGCCGGGTGGGTGCAGATCGATTTCGCATCGCCCAGGTTGTTGGAAATCACCGCCACGTTCAGCGCATTGAGGAACCGGAACGCCGCATCCTTGCCGCCGTCGATGTCCAGCGACAGAACCGTGCCACCTTTGCCGCCCAGCTGCGTCTGCACCAGCGCGTTCTGCGCGTGGCCCTTCAACCCCGGATAGATCGTGCGCAGCAGCTTGGGATGCCCGTGCAGCGCCTCGGCCAGCTTTTGCGCCGTCTCGGCCTGAGCCCGCACCCGCAGGTCGATGGTTTCCAGACCCTTCAGCATGACCCAGGCATTGAATGGAGACATGCTGCCGCCGGTGTGCTTCATGTAGGGTTCAAGCGTCTTGCGGATATACTCTTTCGAGCCAAGGATCACACCGCCCAGCGTCCGCCCCTGCCCGTCAATGTGCTTGGTCGCCGAATAGATCACCACATCCGCACCTTGATCGATGGCGCGCGAAAACACCGGCGTGGAAAAGACGTTATCGACCACCACGGTCGCCCCGACGGAATGCGCGATCTCGGAAACCGCTGCGACGTCGATCACCTCGAGGGTCGGGTTGGACATGGACTCGAAAAACACCACCTTGGTGTCCGAACGCACCGCCGCGCGCCAGGCGTCCAGATCGGTGCCGTCCACCAGCGTGATTTCCACGCCGAAACGCGCAAGAATGTCTTCGAGGATGTAAAGACACGAGCCGAACAGCGCGCGGGCCGCAACCACATGGTCGCCCGCCTTTAGCAATGACATCAGCGCGCCATTGACAGCCGCCATGCCCGAGGCCGTGGCAAAGGCATCCTCGGCCCCTTCCAGCAGCGCAATCCGCTCTTCGAACATGGCCACGGTCGGGTTGCCATAGCGCGCATAGATGAATTCATCCGGGCCGGTTTCGATGAACCGCGCCTCGGCCTGTTCGGCGCTGTCGTAGACAAACCCTTGGGTGAGGAAGATCGCTTCGCTCACCTCGTTGTATTGCGAGCGGCGCGTGCCGCCATGGACCAGGTTCGTGCGCGTTTTCCAATCGCTCATATCATTCTCCTGAGGTCGCGTGGACCAACAAAAAACCCCCGATCGGCCAAGCGAACAGGGGTTTCCTTCGTCCTGACCTCTTTAGCGGAATTCTTTAACAAGGCGTTTTGAATTTCACATGCCAAGCATGTGGAAGGCAAAGCGCGCACAACATCACTTTTGTTGCACGTGTTTTCCCACCTCGCCGTTCCGGCGAATTGAAAAAACACCTTTTGTGGCCCGCAATCCGGTAACAAATCGCCACGCGCATTCCTTAGTCCCGAGACTGCATCAGGTCAACACCGTCACGCAGGTGTAACCATAGTTTCATCATAAATGCGCAAACATTCGGGATATCGCACACAAGATGTTGTGGGGTTTTCAGATGCCACTCATACGAATCAATGCCATTGGCCGTGGCCCCGCCCTGCATGCGGCCCAAGGTGGCCTGGACGCGGCGCTGCATGAGGCACTGAACCACCCCGGACCTGTGGTCATCATGGTCCACGGCTACAGGTTTCAGCCGGGTGACCCAATCCACTGCCCTCACGGCCATATCTTTTCCTGCGCCACCGAATTCGCCTGCAACAAGGCGGTCAGCTGGCCCCGCCAACTTGGTTTTGGTCCCCACTCTGCCGCCCCAGGGCTTGCCATCGCCTTTGGCTGGCACGCCCGCGGCACCTTGCAACAGGCCACAAACGCGGCGACCGACGCCGCCACTGCCCTCGCACGGCTGATCTCTTCGATCCGTGCGATCACTCCCAATCGCCCGATCAACCTGATCGCGCATTCTCTTGGCGCGCAGGTCGTGCTCGAGGCCCTGCGCCCGCTAGCGCGCTATGATGTGGCCCGCATCGTTCTGATGAACGGCGCGACCTATCGCAGCCATGCGCAATATTGCCTTGCCGGTCCGGCTGGCAGAACCTGCGAAGTCTTCAACGTCACCAGCCGTGAAAATGCGGTTTATGACCGGTTGTTTTCCCTGGCGTTGCCCTCTGCGATCCACGGCGACCTGCCCATCAGCCAAGGCATCCCGGCGCGCAACGTCCTGTCGGTGCGGATCGACCAGCCAAGGGTGCGCACCGCGCTGAACAACCTCGGCTTTCCAATCGCGCCGGGTCTGCACAGGGTCTGCCACTGGTCCACCTACCTGCGCCCCGGCCTGTTCGCGTTTTACCGGGCTTTGCTCTTTGCGCCGGACACCCTGCCGATGGAGTCCTTGCAGACCCTTTTGGACCCCGGCACCCACACAACACGAGAAGTTCAGCGCACGCGCCGGAGCTGGCTCTTGCCCTACGGCACAGGACAGGCATCATAAGCGCACTCAAAAGGACGCGCATATGATCGATCTCTATTTCTGGCCCACCCCAAACGGTTGGAAAATCTCCATCGCCCTGGAAGAGATGGACCTGCCCTATACCACCCACCTCATCAACATCGGCGCCGGGGATCAGTTTGACCCCGACTTCCTCAGGATCGCGCCCAACAACCGGATGCCCGCCATCGTCGATCCCGACGGCCCCGAGGGCGCGCCGATCTCGATCTTTGAAAGCGGCGCCATTCTGCAATACCTCGCCCGCAAGACCGGCCAGTTCTACGGCACGAACGAACGCGAGCGTGTCGCCGTGGAACAATGGCTGATGTGGCAGATGGGCGGGCTGGGCCCCATGGCCGGTCAGGCGCATCATTTCCTCAAATATGCCCCCGCCATGGATCCGCCCAACGACCTGCCCTATGCCAAAGACCGCTACCGGAACGAGGTCGCACGTATTTACGGCGTGCTCGACCGGCAGCTGGCCGACAACGAATTTGTGGCCGGGGACTTTTACTCCATCGCCGACATGTCGATCTGGGGCTGGGCGTCGCTCTGGGAAGGTCAGCAACAAACGCTGGACGACAAACCCAACCTCGCGCGCTGGCTCGACAGGATGGGTGACCGCCCCGCCGTACAACGGGGCCGCGCGTTATTCGCCGAGAAACGCGGTGATTTCCGCAAGGAAAAGGGGTCGCACGACGTGCTGTTCAAACGCTAGGAATGAGGGGCTTTAGCCTTCTTCCTCTTCCAGGGCATATTTCTGAAACAACCCGCTTTGCAGCATCAGATAGACAAACAGGACAGCCGGGAACCCAAAGGTTTCGATCTTGACCCAGGCCTCTTCCGACATGGTGCGCCAGACAAATTCATTGGCAGCTGCCAACAGCAGGAACAGCACAAACAGGCGGCGCGTCAGGATCATCCAGCCTTCTTCGGTCATCGGGATCAATTCCCCCATGACATAGGCAAGATAGGATTTGCCCTGCAACAGGCCGATACCCAAGAGACCGGAGAACACTCCGTAGACGATGCTGGTCTTCATCTTGAAGAACCGTTCGTCGTTGAACCACGCCGTCAGCCCGCCGAAAAAGATCACCATGAAGGCGGTAAAGACCTGCATGCGGCTAAGGTGCCCGGTCAGATGCCACAGGATCGCCATGGCCACCAACAGGATCGGAATGAACACCACGGCAGACACGATGAAACCGCTGTACTCGGTGCCGCCAAAGACAAACATGTCATCCTTGATCCGCAGGTAAATCACGAAAAACGCGATCGTCGGTCCCAGCTCGAGAACCGTCTTGATCATTCCGTTGATTTTTTTCTTCTCAGCCATGGCCTACCTGCTTGCATTTGGCCCTCTGTGCCGCAATCACCCGCCCAATTCAACCAGCACGGCTCCGGCAGCGATGAGTGTCATCAAAATGATACGCCTTGGCCCCACGGTTTCGCGCAGCACCAGCACCCCGATGAGTGCGGCAAACACCGGAGAGGTTTCACGCATCACAGCCGCCTCCCCGACCTTACCCAGCCGCGTTGCCAGCATCACGGACCCGAAACTGCCCCAGGCCACAAAAGCCCCCGCAAGGCCCCGCACAAACAGCGGCCTTAGGGGCGGGCGATAGGCCATGTTTTTCCAGCGCAGCGCCGCGATGATCGGAAAGTCCAGCGAGCTTAGGAAAAAGAACCACATCAGAAAGGTAAAGGGATCAGGCGTCGCGCGAATGCCATAGGCGTCATAGGTCGTGTAGACGGCCACAAGCGCGCCGGTTCCAACCGCAAGCCACAAGGCCGGGACCAGCGTGTCGCGCCCCGTTTCGATGTGAATGAGGTTATAAGCCGCCAAGCCAAAAATGCCGCTCACCAGGACGGCCACGCCCACCCACTGCAACGGCGCAAAGCTTTCGCCAAAGATGATCCAGGCCCCGAACACCGTGAACAGGGGGCCGGTGCCCCGCACAACCGGGTAGACCACCGTATAGGCGCCCCGCACATAGGCCAGCGCCTGCCCCAGTTTGTAGACAAAGTGGATGACCATCGCCCCCAGCAGGATCAGCCAGACGTGACCCTCAGGCCAGGGGACCAGAAACAGCGCCACCGGGGCAGAGATCACTACCAGCGCAAAGTCGATCGCGCCCCGAGACAGCCACGGATCATGCCGCCCCTTTTGCAGCGCGCCGAACACCGCATGCAGAAACGCCGCGATCAGGGCAAGGATCAGGGCAACCTGTTCGCCACTTGGCGTGCCTTCGAGCGTGGTGATCCAGCTGCTCACCCGTCACACCAAACGGTGCGCAGTGCCCGGTTATTCGACATGCAGCCCCGTCAGGGCGGCGGCAAATTCTTCGGGATCAAACGGCGCCAGATCGTCGATCTTTTCGCCGACACCAATGGCGTGGATCGGCAGGCCGAATTTGTCCGCCAATGCGACCAGAACCCCGCCCTTGGCTGTGCCATCCAGCTTGGTCATCACCAACCCCGAAACATCCGACAACTTCTGGAAGGTCTCAACCTGGTTCAGCGCATTTTGCCCCGTGGTCGCATCCAGCACCAACAGCGTGTTATGCGGCGCGTTCTCATCCTTTTTGCGGATCACCCGCACGATCTTGGCAAGTTCCTCCATCAGGTCCGCGCGATTCTGCAAACGCCCGGCCGTGTCGATCATCAAGAGGTCCGCGCCCTCTTCCTGAGCCTTTGTCATGGCGTCAAAGGCGAGGCTCGCCGGGTCCGAACCTTCGGGCGCTGTCAGCACGGGCACGCCCGCGCGCTCGCCCCAGACCTGCAACTGCTCAACAGCAGCGGCGCGGAACGTATCCCCGGCAGCAATCACCACCTTCTTGCCCGCTGCGCGAAACTGGCTGGCCAGCTTGCCAATCGTCGTCGTCTTGCCCGAGCCGTTCACCCCAACAACCAGCACCACCTGCGGCGTTGTAGGATAAAGCGGCAGAGGCTTGGCCACCGGCTCCATGATCCGGGCGATCTCATTTGCCAGAAGCTGTTTGATCTCTTCGGTCGACAGGCGTTTGCCAAAGCGTCCCTCGGCAATGTTCGCCGTCACGCGCATCGCGGTGTCGACCCCCATGTCCGAGGTAATCAGCAGCTCTTCCAACTGCTCCAGCATGTCGTCGTCCAACACACGCTTGACCACAGGCTTGCCAGCCGCGCGCCCTGTCAACCGTGCCAGCAATCCCGGTTTGGAGGCCGGTTGCGGTGCAGGTGCAGGCGCGGGTTCAGGTTTGGGTGCGGGGACCGGATCGGGTGTCGGCGCTGGCTCTGGGGCGGGTGCGGGCTCCGGCTCGGGTGCAAGCTCTGGCTCTGCCACAGGCTCCGGAGCGGGTTCTGGCGCGACCTCAGCGGCAGTTTCCTCGGCGGCAACTTCTTCGCCCCCTTCCTCGACAATGGCGTCCAGCCCCTCTTCGAGCTTCGAAGAAGATTTGAACAGCCTGTCCTTGAGTTTGGAAAAAAACGCCATGAGGGCCTCCGGAAATCATCTTCCCCCAAGTAATCCGCGTTCAGGGGAAATGGAAGAGCGGTGTTGACCAACCGGCTCCGGCCAGGATCGCAAATTGCCCGCCAACGTAAAGCATCCATAGCGCAACCGACGCCGGAACCTGCCAGCGCGAGCTTTCGGACATGCGGAACAACTGGATCGACAGGATCGTATCCGAGGCCAAAAAGGCAAAGGCCCCCACCATGGCAAGTTGCATGCCCGAAAGGCCAAGAGCCGTCATGCCCATCAGGGAAATCAGGATCACATAGACCCGCACGGGCCAGCGCATTGTGCCCGTGTGCGGGGTCAGCCACACTTCGGTCGAGGCGGCAAAGATCATCACCAGCAACAGACCCAAAGATATGTGAAGCCCCCCAGCCAGCCCCCAGAAGTGAATGACATAGAGAACATGAGCCAGGGCAAAGCTGATCAGCCCTGCCAGAAAGGACCGTTCCCCATCCCGTGACAGCGCAATGTCACCGATGGCAGACAGGATCAGGGCCCCGACGACCAGAGGGTGCGCAAAGGTCAGTAAACCCGCCAGGGCAAAGCTCAGCAATGGTACGGATTTCACGAGCGTCTTGGCCACCGAAGGGCCGCGATAACAGTAGATCAATGCGTAAATTACCGCAGCCGCCAACCCGACCAGCAACAGGGCAAATCGAAAAGACTGGCGCAGCGCAATTTCTTCAAGGACAGTCATCAGCTTACTCGCAATGGCCTGACGGCATTAAGCCACAAGCCGCGCGCCTTGTCGCCCCTGCCCCAACGGAAATTCTCGCGCTGTGTTAAATCTCGTCCGCAAAGTGCTTGATGGTCAGCCGGATCGGGTTTGGTGCAGCCTGACCCAGACCGCAGATCGAGGCATCCACCATGGTCTGGCTCAGCTCTTCCAAGAGATCCTTGTCCCAGGTGTCAGCCTGCATCAGCTTCACAGCTTTTTCACAGCCCACCCGACACGGCGTACATTGCCCGCAGCTTTCGTCTTCAAAGAAGCGCAGCATGTTCAGCGCCGCATCCCGAGCGCTGTCCTGATCGGACAGCACCACAACGGCGGCAGAGCCGATAAAGGTGCCATGCGGCTGCAACATGTCGAAATCCAGCGGAATGTCATTCATGCTGGCAGGCAACAGCCCCGACGACGGGCCGCCGGGCTGATAAGCTTTGAACGACTGCCCGTCCAGCATCCCGCCCGCCGCTTCAATCACATCCATGATGGTCGATCCCGCGGGCAGCAGATGTACGCCGGGGGTTTTCACACGCCCCGAAACCGAGAACGACCGCAGGCCCTTGCGCCCGTTCTTTTCAACCGAATTCAGAACCTCCGGCCCTTCCCGGCAGATACGTGCGATCCAATAGAGCGTCTCAACATTATGCACCAAGGTCGGCTGACCAAAGATACCCACCTGCGCCACAAAGGGGGGGCGGTGGCGCGGCTCGCCGCGTTTGCCTTCGATCGATTCGATCATCGCGCTTTCTTCGCCGCAGATATAAGCCCCGGCCCCACGGCGCAGGTCGATATAGCCCGGCGCGACAACGCCAGCTGCTTCCAGTGCCGCAATCTCACGACGCAGGATTTCCAGCACCGCAGGGTATTCGTCGCGCATGTAGATAAAGGCCTTGTCCGCCTCGACCGCCCAGGCGGCGATCAGCATACCTTCGAGGAAGATATGCGGCGTGCGCTCGAGATAGTAGCGGTCCTTAAACGTGCCCGGCTCGCCCTCATCCCCATTGACAGCAATGTAACGCGGGCCTGCGTTGGCGCGCACAAAGCCCCACTTGGTGCCCGAGGGGAACCCCGCACCACCAAGACCGCGCAAGCCGGCCTCTTTCACCTGCGCCTGAACGGCCTCCCAATCGCCGCCATCGCGCAGCGCTTGCAATTCGGCATAGCCACCCTTGGCCGCGTAAGCTGCGTAGTCTTCATACGCGGGCACATGGGCGTGAGTATCCCCCGCCGCAATCGCGGCGGTCACCTTTTCGGGCGTCGCGTGATCGATGTGGTTATGGCCCAGCTCCAGCACCGGCGCCGTGTCGCAACGTCCCATGCAGGGTGCACGCACAACGCGCACCTCGGCCGGGTCCAGCCCGTCTTCCAGCGCCTTTTGCAGCTGTTCGGCACCTGCCAACTCGCAGGACAGGGAATCACACACCCGGATGGTCAGTGCAGGCGGCGGGGTTTCACCCTCTTTCACAACGTCGAAATGCGCGTAGAAGCTGGCGACCTCATAGATCTCGGCCTGTCCTGTACGCATTTCCTCAGCCAGAGCGCGAATATGGGCGGCCGACAGATGCCCATAGGCATCCTGAATCAAGTGCAGAAACTCGATCAAAAGGTCACGATTGCGGGGACGCTCTCCCAACAGGGCAAGCACGTCGGCGTGGGCTGTATCGTCCAGCTGCCGCCCTTTGGGCGTCTTGCGCCCTTTGCCTTTGCCGGATTTCCAAATGCCTTTTTTGGACTCGTCCAGTGCCATGTCGGTTCCCCGTTTCCTGAAAGTTGGCGACAACCTAGCGTCGGTCACGGCAAAAGAGCGAGCCAAAAACGACACCCGCCCGCCCATATGCGTTGAGATTGCATGGTAAAGAGGGGACAAGGTTTTCAATTGCGCCACATGAGGTACTATCGGCGGGCACCTCTGTGTCGGAAAGTTCGCCCCATGATCTGGTTCACCATTGCGACCGTTACGCCCGTGCTCCTGCTTGCGCTTGCCGCAATGGCGGGGGGGCTTTGGTGCCTGCTCGCCGTGGTCTACATGACCTGTTTCGTCTACATCCTGGATCGCCTTGTGGCCGGGGCCGCGTCGCGCAAGCGCGCGGACGGAGAGTTTCCGGCAGGCGAAGAGCTGGCGCTGTTTCTGGGCGGCGTGCACTTTGTACTGCTGGGGCTGGCGGTTGCCGCAATCGGAGGTGCCACAGGCTTTTCCCTGGCCGAGCAGCTTGCCTGTTTGATTGCTTTTGGACTGTTCTTTGGCCAGGTCAGCAATGCCAACGCCCACGAGTTGATCCACAAACAGGCCCGATGGCCCCGGCGGCTGGGCAAGGCTGTCTATATCTCGCTGTTGTTTGGCCATCATGCCTCGGCCCACACGCGTGTGCATCATGTCTGGGCGGCCAGCGCCATGGACCCCAACAGCCCTGCCGCGCGGCAAAGCTTTTACCGGTTCTGGCCGCGGGCCTGGGCTGGGTCCTTTGTCAAAGGGTTGCGGGCGGAAAACGCGTTGCGCGCGCGCCGTGGCAAAACCCTGTCCTTTTGGTCGCATCCTTACCTGCACTATGTAGGGGGCGGCATTGTCACCGTGTCTCTTGCGGCGTTGATGTTTGGTGCAGGCGGCGTTGTCGCGCTGCTGCTTGTGACCAGCTACGCGCAGGTGCAGCTGCTGCTGTCCGACTATGTGCAGCACTATGGGCTGTCCAGAAAACGCGGGGCGGATGGGCGGCTAGAGCCCGTGGGGCCGGAACACAGCTGGAACGCCAGGCATTTCTATTCCAGCGCCCTGATGCTGAATGCCCCGCGCCATTCGGACCACCACATGCACCCCTTGCGCACCTATCCGGCGCTGGACCTCGATCCGGCGACCATGCCGGTGCTGCCGTACTCGCTGCCTGTGATGGCTGTTCTCGCCCTTTGGCCAAGAATGTGGCGCCGGGTGATGGACCCCCGGGTGGCGGCTTTGCGCGCAGGGGCAGAATAGGGCTGGATCAAGAGCCGTTCTTTGGGCAGCATGGGCTCATGAAACATCTGGTTGTGTTTTTGGGCCTGATGGCCCAGCCCGCCCTGGGCGAAGCGCCCATGAGCGCCGCAGAGTTCGACAGCTATACCCAAGGTAAGACGCTGTATTACGGCAGTTTGGGCGAACGCTATGGGGTCGAGGAATACCTGCCTGATCGCCGCGTACGCTGGTCGTTTCTGGATGGCAAATGCAAGGATGGCTGGTGGTACGAGGACGCCGGACAGATTTGCTTTGTCTACGAAGATAACCCCGACCCGCAGTGCTGGAGCTTTTTCAAACGCGGCTTTGGGTTAAGTGCGCGGTTTGAAAATTCCCCTGATGCAACAGAGCTTTACGAGGTTGAAGGCGACGGGGAAATGCTGTGCCTCGGGCCTGATGTGGGCGTCTAAAGCGTTTTGCCCGTTTCCCTGACACGGTAATAACGCAAAAGGCTTTAGGGGCGCTGCCCCTCTTGGCCGCTGGGCGGCCAATTCACCCCGGAGTATTTCTGGCAAGATGAAGCCTGATGTCAAAACAGGCTGCCTTGGGTTGGAGGCTCTTTGGGGGGTGTGGTTTTGCGCGGGGCGGGTTTGCCCCCCGGGGTGAAGCGACCATCCGCAAACTCGATCTCGATCTCGGTTGCAGCCCTGGCCTGTTTGGTGCCGGTGACCACGGCGCCGTCACCGCGCACCACCGCATAGCCGCGTTTCAGAGTTGCCTGATACCCCAACGTCTCGCGCATGCGGTCAAGGTTGGCGAGGCGCTCTTTCTGAGTGTCGAGACGGCGGTCGCCGGCCTCTGTCATGCGGCGGATCAGGTCGTTCAGCTTGTCCTGTCGGCGCTTGTTCTCTTGCCGCAAGGCCTCGGGGCGCAACCGGTCGGTGCGCCGGCCCAGCGCTTCGCGCCTGCCGTCGATCATGCGTTGCAGGGTGCTGGCGCGCATGGAGCCGCTGACCTCGCTCAGGCGGACCTGACGATGTTGCACCCCTGCCCGCAAGGCGCGTGGCAGGGTTTCCGAGACGGTGTCCAGCCGTTGACGCGGGCTTTGCAGCAAGGCCTCGGCGCGCGGAAGTGCACGCGACAGGTCGCGCAGGCGCTGGTCGCGGCGGGACAGGCCGTCTGCCAGTGCGCGGGTCAGGCGCGCGCCCTGCTCTTCGGTCCAGCCAAGGAGATCGAGGCGGACGGGCACGGCCATTTCGGCGGCGGCGGTGGGGGTCGGGGCACGTTGGTCGGACACAAAGTCGATCAGCGTGGTGTCGGTTTCATGCCCCACGGCGGAAATCAGCGGGATGTCGGACGCCGCGGCAGCGCGGGCGACGATTTCTTCGTTGAAGCCCCAGAGGTCTTCGATACTGCCGCCGCCCCGCGCCACGATCAGCAAATCGGGGCGTGGCATGGCGCCGCCGGGGGTCATGTCGTTGAAACCCTTGATGGCATTGGCAACCTGCGGCGCGCATTGTTCGCCCTGCACGGCCACCGGCCAGATCAGCACCTTGCGCGGGAACCGGTCGCGCAGGCGGTGCAGGATATCGCGGATCACCGCGCCCGAGGGCGAGGTCACAACCCCAATGATTTCAGGCAGATAGGGCAGCGGCCTTTTGCGTTCAGGGTCAAACAGCCCCTCTGAGGCAAGCTGTTTCTTGCGTTTTTCCAGCATCGCCATCAGCGCGCCTTCGCCCGCGACGGCGACGTCATCGACGTTGATCTGATACTTGGATTGCGAGCCAAAGGTGGTGAGCTTGCCGGTGACAATCACCTCCATGCCTTCCTCGGGCATGATCGACAGGCGGCTGACCTGTCCCTTCCAGCTGACCGCCGCAATGACCGAGCGATCATCCTTGATGTCGAAATACAAGTGCCCCGAGCGCGCCAGCATCACCCGGCCCACTTCGCCACGTACACGCACGCGGCCAAAGGCACCTTCGATGGTGCGTTTCAGGGCGCCGGAGATCTCGGAAACGCTGAATTCCGGGGCGTTTTCGCCTTCAATGGGGCTATCGATAAGGTCGGACATTTGGCCTCGCTTGTGGAACGGGTCGCGACAGCTTAGAACGCCCGTGACAGAAGGCCAAGCAGAAGGACAGAGCCGCCATGAATATCCTCATCCTCGGCAGCGGTGGGCGTGAGCACGCATTGGCCTGGGCGGTCATGCAGAACCCCAAGTGTGACAAGCTGATCGTGGCACCGGGCAATGCCGGGATCGAGATGATCGCGGATTGCGCCAGGATCGACATCGAGGACGGCGGCGTGGTCTGCAACTTTGTCGAAGAGAACGCGATTGATTTCGTGATCGTCGGCCCCGAAGCTCCTCTGGCGGCAGGGGTCGCGGACCGGCTGCGCGAAGCGGGCGTGTTGGTTTTCGGCCCCTCGGCAGAGGCAGCCAAACTGGAGGCCAGCAAGAGTTTCACCAAGGAAATCTGTGACTTAGCAGGTGCACCCACCGCCGGGTACGGCCATTTCACCGACGCAGAGGCCGCCAAATCCTACATCCGCGAACAGGGCGCGCCCATCGTGGTCAAGGCCGACGGGCTGGCTGCGGGCAAGGGTGTGATCGTGGCGATGGACGAGCAGACCGCGCTGGAGGCGATCGACGATATGTTCGGCGGGGCCTTTGGGGGCGCGGGCGCGGAAGTGGTCATCGAAGAGTTCATGGAAGGCGAGGAAGCGTCGTTCTTTATCCTCTGTGACGGCAAGACGGCGCTGCCGATTGGCACCGCGCAGGACCACAAACGGGTGGGCGAAGGCGACACCGGGTTGAACACCGGAGGCATGGGCGCCTATTCCCCGGCGCCGGTGCTGACGGATGAGATTGCCCAGAAGGCGATGGATGAGATCATCCAGCCGACGATGGAACAAATGGCGAAAAAAGGCACGCCTTATCAAGGGGTTCTCTATGCAGGGCTGATGATCAAGGACGGTCAGCCCCGGCTGGTCGAGTACAACGTGCGGTTTGGCGATCCAGAGTGCCAGGTGCTGATGATGCGGCTGGGCGCGCAGGCCATGGACCTGATGCATGCAGCAGCCGAAGAGCGGCTGCACGAGGCGCAGGTAAACTGGGCGGATGACCACGCGATCACCGTGGTGATGGCGGCAAACGGCTATCCCGGCTCTTATGAAAAAGGCAGCGTGATCAAAGGCTTGGACACTCTCCCCGAGGACAGCAAGAACATGGTGTTCCACGCGGGCACCACCGCGGCGGACGGCGCGATCACGGCGACTGGAGGGCGTGTTCTGAACGTCACCGCGCGCGGGGCGACGCTGCAGGAAGCGCGGGATCGGGCCTATGCGATGGTGGATCAGATCGACTGGCCCGAAGGTTTCCACCGCCGTGACATCGGCTGGCGCGCCCTTTGAGCGCAGGCCGCGAATTCCTTATTCGGCCCGCGCCAATGCGCGGGCAGCTGACCTATTGCGTGACCCCGGAAGCCATTGAATGCAAAGGGGAAAACGGCTGGGTCCTGGCTTTGCAGCAGCTACAGGCAGCGCAGTTCGTGCAGCACCGGATTGGGGATCAGCTGATGTGGCGGCTGGATCTGGATGACGGGGTTGCACCGCAGCGGATTGCCACGTCCTTTCCCCATTCGTCGCGCAGTGACAGCGAGGATTGCGCCGCTTTTATCGAATTATCCCAACATCTTAGCACGTCCCTATCACGGCTGAATCCGGACTTTCGCATCGGCTATGGCGAGCATGGCAAAGCCCGGTTGGTGCTGTTTGCCATCGGCGTTGTGGCAACCCTTGTGGGGGTTGGCCTGCTGATTGCGGCGCTGTTGACCGGGGTCAGCGGTGAGCGGCTGATGGGCGGAGGTATCGCCATGGGGGTACTGGTGATTTTTGGTCTGGTGCTGGCGCGGGGATACAGCCCCTGGCGCAAGCCGATCCCGGTGGATGTGGCGCGATTTCCGAAAATCCTGGCCTATCTTGGCGGGCGTGATCCGGGCTGAGCCAAACGTTAAAATCCGGTTAAATGACCAAGTTGTACACCTTTTCTGGGGGTGACTCTCCATTTTGTACAACATTTTTCGGGGTCCCTGACCAAGTTGTACAAAATGGGTGTTACGGTAACAGATGCCCAAAATTTAGGCATTTGCCGCAGATCAGCCGCGACTTGCAAGACTGAGCCTGGCGGCTAAGCTGACCTGACCGAATTGGGGAGGACAGAGGATGCGCGTGCGGGACATCATGAGGGGCTTGGGTGTTGCGATGGTCGCGGCGTTCGCGGCGCAGGCGGCCGAGTTCGAGGTGCTGGAGCGGTCGCCCTTTGCCGACGCACGTATCCGCGTTCTGGACCTGAACCCGATCTACACCAACGCGATTGGCGGCACCGGCGCAGGCGGGGAACATGAGACCGTGGCGAGCCTGCAGCAGCTGCAACAGGATTGGGGCTGGGTGTTCGAGGGCGGCCTGTCGAGCGACGGGGCGCACAGTTACGAAACCCTGCACATGCCCGCCGTCATCGGCAGCTTTCAGGCGGGGCGCGTGATCCAGGTTCGGGGTCAGATCGTCAAGGGCGATGCCGAGCGGCTGCGCGCGGTGATCCGGCAGCACAATCTGGTGAACTGCCTGTCACCGGGCTATTGCCCGTTCAGCCATGTGGTGAGCCTGGATTCTCCCGGTGGCAGTTTCACCGAGGCGCTGGAGCTGGCGGGCATCATCCGCGAGATGAACTATGTCACCGTGGTGGGCGACGGTGCGCGCTGCGAGAGCGCCTGTTCGCTGGCGTTCTTTGGCGGGTTCACGGATTACGAGGGGCGGTTTTTCCCGCGCCGTTTTGCCCATGTGAATGCGCGGCTGGGGGTGCACCAGCCGTCGATCACCCTGCCCGAGCGCGACTATAGCGCCAGCGAGGTGGGGCAAATTCTGGCGATCCTGTCGCAATCCACCAACGCCACCACGCAGTTTTTCCTGCGCTCGGGCGTGTCGATTGGCCTGATGGATGCGATGTACAGCACCGCGCCGGACACCATGCATTACCTGTCACCGGTCGAGATGGCGGGCGAGCATATTCTGGTGTTTGACCGGGCGCGGCGGCCCGGAGGGGGCCTGAAGGGGCGGCTTTTGGCAAGCCGGGCCTCGGCGTTGGCCTATTGCGGGCAGATGTTTCGCGCGGCCTATAAGGTGGACAGCGCGGACATCGTGCACAATCTTCAGGTTGACGGGCAGCGGTTCATCACCTTTGTGGCGGGGCGGAACTATGCCTGCATGGGGCAGCGCACAGGCGCCGGGACCTGGTCGGTGGATGTCTGCGACGACAGCCGCTGTGTGTTCGGAGATTATGGGCAGTATTACATCCTCGAGAAAGATCCGGGGCTGAAGTATTTCCGCCAGATGGAAGAGATCGCCGTGGGCATCGACAATGCGGAACTGGGTATTGCGATCAAGGATTTTGCCCATCGCGGGGCATTGCTGGCCTATGTTCGGGAATATGCGGCGGACAATGAGTACATGTTCAAGGACGTGGCGCTGAGTGCCGAACAGGTCGGCATTCCACCGGCCTATTGCGGGATGCTGGATGATGCCAACCCGGAACTGGTGCAGATCGTGCAGGGCAAACTGAACGATATGGGCATCAACGTCGGCAGGCCGGATGGCTCACCGGGGCCGAACACGCGCAAGGGGATTGCGGCGGGTCAGGAACGGCTGACGGGGAACCGCAACTCGGGCGGGCGGATCACGGTGGCCTTGCTGAGCGCGATGGGGGTTGGTCAGGAAGAGCAAGCGCGGTTTTTGTTTTGCGACCCGGCCTATGATCACTGACAGTTTAGTGCCCGCGTCAGGCTCTTTGGGCCCTTGAACGGGCCCGCATCGCGGCTGGTCAGGCCTGAGCCGTCGAGGGTGGTGACCATGACACGGGACCAGTCGCCGCTGGCGGTGACGATCTCGGGGCGGCCAGCACAGGTGCGGATGCCGCCGGAGATAAAATCTTCGCCAATGCGGTGGTTGGTCAGGCCGGATCTGTCCGCGACATGGGTCAGCGCGCCGTTGTCATAGCGCCAGACACGCAGGGTTCTGGCGAGGTGGGGGCGGTCGATATAGGCCAGTTCGATCTTGCCGTCACCGTCGAGATCATGCGCGCCAAGCGGGGCGAGCCAGCGGTTTGTGCGGCCAATAAAGGGGGTGGCGGTGATCTTGCCGGTGGCCCCGTAGATGGCCAGCGAGGCCCCAAGGCGGGCGTCGGATTCGACCACGATCACTTCTGCCGAGCCATCGCCGTCAAGGTCCGCCAGACGCGGTTCGAGGTCTTCGAAGACGCGGGTCTCCGGCAGGGTGATGGTCACGGTCTTTTTGCGCAGAAGGGCGCAGGCGGGGCATGTGTCGATGGTCAGCACAAGCGCGCCATATTCCACCGCATCCCCCAGGACGCCATGGGCATAGCGGGTGGTGGGCGCATTATAATGGGCCGAGAGGATGTCGGCGCTGGCCGCACCGCCAAGCGCCAGCAACACCGGCAACGCACGCGACAGCTGCCGCGCGCGGCGGATGGACCCGTGCCAGGGGCGCAACAGAAGACGCCGCGCCACCAAAAGCATCAGATCTGCTTTTCAGGCATCTGCACGATGAGACCGTCCAGCGCGTCGGTCACCTTGACCTGGCAGGTCAGGCGCGAGCGGGCGGGATCGGGCTCGTAGGCAAAGTCCAGCATGTCCTCTTCCATGTCATCCTTGGCGGGCAGCTTGTCGGCCCAGTCGGGATGCACATAGACGTGGCAGGTCGAGCAGGCGCAGGCGCCGCCACAGTCGGCCTCGATGCCGGGAATGTTGTTGTCACGGGCGCCTTCCATCACGGTCAACCCATTGGCGACGTCGACGGTGTGTTCGGTTCCGTTGTGTTCGACGTAGGTGATCTTTGCCATGTCTTCGCACTTTCCTTGAACGATTTTTCCCTAGGTAATGCTGCATGAACACTTTCGCCACCCCCTTTTGCGACCGGTCCGGTGTCACCTTGCGACAAAATGAAAATGTTCTATATTTGTTCCCATGTGGAATTCTGCCCTCACCCCTGCCCCCTATGATGCCTGGCCGCGCCCGCCCTCGGCCATCACCGCAACCCAGCTGGAGATCCCGCCCAACGGCGCGCGGGTCACCGTGGCGGGGCTGGTGATTCTGCGTCAGCGGCCTGGCACCGCCAAGGGGGTGATATTCCTGACACTTGAGGATGAGACCGGGGTGGTGAACGTGGTGGTCTGGCGCAAGATGTACGAACATTTCCGCCGCGCGGTGATCGCGGGCCGGCTGTTGCGCGTCACCGGACCAATCCAGCGCGAGAACAACGTGACCCACGTGATTGCCGAAAAGATCGAGGATATCTCGGAGATGCTGGATACACTGCTGGCCCCGGCGAACGCATAGGTCTTTTGGTAAAGCGCAAAACCGGGTAGAAGAGTGCAAAGTCCCGTCAGAGGCACCCGAGCATGTTGTTGTCCCACCCCCGGTTCTCTCAACTGGCCTGCGCCGTGGCGTTGATCGGCCTCGTGGCCTGTGATCCGGCGGATGTGGCGGCACCGGACCTGGCGGCGCTGACCGAACCGGACGTGGTGCGCAGCACTGCCGCCTCGGCCCCGCCGGGGGCGAAACCCGGCACCTGCTGGGGCCGCGAGGTCAGCCCGGCCGTGATCGAGACCGTGACCGAGCAGATCATCGTGCAACCCGCCGAGGTGATGGCCGATGGCACCGTGATCAGCCCCGCCGTCTATCGCAGCGAGACCCTGCAGCGCATCGTGGAAGAGCGCCGCGAAACCTGGTTCGAGACCCCCTGTGACGCGATCTGGACCGAAGAGTTCACGGCCTCGCTGCAGCGCGCCCTGAAGGCCCGCGGGCATTACTCGGGCGTCATAACCGGGGCGCTGGACAAACGCACCCGCGCCGCGATCCGCCGCTATCAGGCACCGCAGGGGCTGGACAGTTCGATCCTGTCGATGGAAGCCGCCCGCATGCTGGGCCTGATCGCGGTCGAGCGCGAAGAGTGAGGTCTTGGGCGGCTGGTGGTGTCAGATATGATGACCGGGTTTGGTGGGTGTGTCGGGGGTATGAGAAAAGGGGACTTGCGGCATGGCGCGACGCGTTACAGCGGTAAAAGACAGGATCTATCGCCAGATCGTGCGGGCCTATAAGGCGCGCACCCCGTTCTTTCGCCGTTTCCCGACACGCGCCAATATCGATGCGGTGGATTTTCGCACGCTGATCCACCGCGACATGCGCTGTGTTTACAGCCGCATTCCCAAGGCCGCCAATTCAACCGTCGTGGCCAGCCTGTTTGTCCCTGCAGAGCAGGCACTGGAGCGGGCCGTGGTAGAGCGGGTCAAGTTTGGCGACATACGCCCTTCGGATCTGAGCAAGGGTGAGGTTGCAGACATCTGCGAGGGGTATTTCAAGTTCACCGTGGTGCGGAACCCCTATACGCGGCTCTTGTCTGCGCACCGCGACAAGATTGCCCGCCCCAGCGCCACGAACGCGCGTTTCCGGGCGCTGCTTGGGGTGTCGGATGACCGGGAGGTGCCGCTGGATCAGTTTCTCGAGGCCCTTGCCGGGCGCAGGTTCCTGATGAGCGATGCCCATTGGATGCCGCAGCTGGATCTCATGGCCTTTCCGGTTGCGGCCTATGACATGATCGGCAGCGTTGAGACGCTGGACCGGGACCTTGCGGCGTTGCAGGGCCGGCTGGGCGTATCCGGTGCTCTGCGCGATTACGTGCCCCACAAGACCGGCAGTACAGACGCCCGCGGCGCGCTGACCCCGCAACAGGCTGCCGCGGTCCGGATGATCTATGCAAAGGACTTTGAGGGCCTGGGCTATGGGGAGGGTCTGGACGTCTTGGGACGTGCATAATTCCCACCAAGAGGTCGTCGGACAGCCGCCCGTATGCAAAGCTTTACTGCAAGCGGCCCCATGCGGTCCTTTGAACCGCTCCGTGCTTGCCGGAAGCTGATTAATATTAGTTACGCGGCCATGTCTGATCTTTCCAGAGCCGTATAGAAGTTTGCCTCGGCCTCTACTGGCGGTATGTTTCCGATGGGTTCCAGCAGGCGGCAGTTGTTGAACCAGTCCACCCATTCAAGCGTGGCGTATTCGACAGCATCAAAGCTACGCCATGGGCCACGGCGGTGAATGACTTCTGCTTTGAATAGGCCGTCGATCGTTTCGGCCAGGGCATAGTTGTAGCTGTCCTCCACGCTGCCAACTGACGGCTCTATTCGGGTCTCGGCCAAACGCTCCGCGTATCGGATAGACAGATATTGCGACCCGCGATTCGAATGATGCACTAAGCCATTCGCTTGCTCCCGTTGATGAACAGCTTGCTCCAGAGCATCCTGCACGAACCCAGCATGCGCCGACGTGCTGGCCCGCCAGCCAACGATCCGGCGAGCGAAGACATCGATAACGAATGCAACGTAGACAACCCCCTGCCAGGTCGCGACATAAGTAAAGTCACTCACCCACAGGACATTCGGCACAGGTGCCTTGAATTGACGGTTCACCTTGTCCAGCGGACACGGCTGGGACTTGTCCGGGATTGTCGTCCTCGGCTTCTTGCCTCGAATGACACCTTCAATCTCCATGTCCTTCATCAGCCGCGCCACCGTGCAGCGGGCGACATCGATGCCTTCCCGGGTATCTGGTTTCAGACCTTGCGAACGCCGTAGACCTTGTAGTTCTGTTCCCAGACCCGCTCGATCTCTGGCCGCACTGCCTTGTCGCGCTTTGCCCGATCCGACAACAAGTCAGGGTTCGCCCGTTTGGCCAGGTGATCGTAGAACGTGGATGGGTCAATCGGCAGGTGCTTGCAGATCGGCTCGACCCCGATGGCGCCACGGTGCTCTTCGACAAAGGCAATCATGTCCTGGACCGGCGGTCGTGCTCCGCTTGGGCAAAACATGCCGATACCTTGCGAAGGATCTCATTGACTTGCTTGAGCTCTTTAACCTCGCGCTCCAGCGCCTTCATCTTCTCGGCCATCTCGGTCGTGACGCCGCCACGTTGACCAGTAGCAACCTCAACCTTCTTGACCCACTCGTTGAGCGTTTGTGGCGCGCAGCCGATCTTCAATGAAATTGACAGGATCGCAGACCAGCGGCTCTCATGCTGCCCTAGATTGTCCAAAACCATGCGAACCGCACGCTCGCGCACTTCCGGGGAGTACTTTTTCGCCGCCTTGCTCATAATGCTCCATCCTACTCAAGAGTTGGAGCCTCCGGCAAACCCGGCGCGGTTCAACATGAACACCATGCCCAAAACGAACAAAGCCACCCTGAGGTGGCTTCTTGTTCGAGTGTAATGGTTGCGGGAGTAGGATTTGAACCTACGACCTTCAGGTTATGAGCCTGACGAGCTACCGGGCTGCTCCAT
>NZ_RYZK01000013.1 GCF_003990645.1 Shimia sediminis | reverse complement strand
CGGCCAAGCTCATCAGTGATCGAGCCAAACAGCTCAGGGTCGCGGGTGGACAGAGACTCGGTGAAAAAACCATTCTGGCGGTGATGGGCATTCATGAGTGTGGCTCCTGAGTTCGTGTCAAGAAACGCGCCGATCATGACGGGCTTCATTTGTTTCTATATGTGGCTTCTGGATCAGATCACGCGGTCTCTCGGATCGCGTCCCTGGAAGAAATCATCGAGGTTATCAAGGACCCGAAACCCCATGGCTTCGCGCGCTTCGCGCGTAGCGCTGCCAAGGTGCGGCAACATCACGAGGTTATCGCATTGCAACAAATCCGGGCTGATGCGTGGCTCTCCGTCAAAAACGTCAAGCGCCGCGCCGCCGATCAGGCCATAGATGAGCGTTTGGGTCAGTGCCCATTCATCAATGACCTCGCCGCGCGCAGTGTTGATGAGGAAAGCGTCCTCTTTCATCAAATCCAGTCGGCGCGCGTTGATAAGGTGCCGATTGGCTGCACCGCCGGGGCAATGCAACGAAACAAAATCGCATTGCGGTAGAAGGGCATCGATACTGTCAACCTGACTTGCCTTGCATTGGGCGAGGATTTCCGGCGCGATAGTGCTGCGGTTGTAGACGAGAATGTCCATGCCAAAGCCATGGTGCGCACGGCGTGCCATTTCCTGGCCGATACGACCATAGCCAATGATGCCCAGCGTCTTGCCACTGACCTTGGTGCCCACCAGATGCGTAGGGCGCCATCCGGTCCAAGAGCCGCCGCGCAACTCACGCTCGCCCTCGCCTGCGCGGCGGGCAACCATCAACAACAGTGTCATGGCCAAATCTGCCGTGCATTCTGAGAGAACATCTGGCGTGTTGGTCACGGTGAGCCCGAGATTGCGCGCCGAAGACTCGCAAATGTGGCTGAAGCCGACGCCATAGTTGCCAAGAATCCGAGTTTGTGTCGCAGGAATATCCAGGGCCTCGGCCGTTAGCTTGTCGGTTACCGTGGGCAAGACCGCATCGAATTTTCCCAAGGTGTCCCTGAGCTCGGCCGGCGACAGGGGTTTGTCGCCGGTGTTGAGCACAACGTTATAGTCTTCGGCCAGCTTCGCCTCGACGGCGGCAGGCCAACGACGGGTCACGAAAACCGAAGGTTTGACCATCACGCGGCCTCCATTACACGAGCGATGGTTTCCCCGATGACGGCGGGATTATCGGCAACAGTGACACCAGCGGCCGAGAGGATCTCGACTTTTTCGCTGGCGCTTTCGCCAAAGGCCGAAATGATCGCGCCGGCGTGCCCCATGGTGCGCCCTTTGGGGGCCGTGAGGCCCGCAACATAGGCCACGACAGGTTTGGTCACATGGTTGCGGATGTAGTCGGCTGCTTCGGCTTCTTGTGGGCCGCCAATCTCGCCAATCATCGCGATGACATGGGTGTCTTCATCTTCCTCAAAGCGTTGCAGAATGTCCTTGAACGACGATCCATTGATCGGATCGCCCCCAATTCCGACGCTGGTCGAAACGCCTAGGCCACGCTCTTTCAATTGCGCGGCGGCCTCATACCCGAGCGTCCCTGACCGGCCAATGATCCCGACGTTGCCAGGCAGGTAGATGTGACCTGGCATAATGCCCAAAAGCGCCTTTCCAGGAGAGATTGTCCCTGCGCAGTTCGGGCCCGTGAGGACCATGCGCTTGTCACGTGGATAGCGGTACATGTAGCGCTTCACGCGGATCATGTCCTGTGCCGGAATTCCGTCCGTGATGCAGACGCAGTAGCGGATGCCTGCATCGGCGGCCTCCATGATGGAGTCGGCGGCAAAGGGCGGGGGCACGAAAACGAGGCTGGCTTCGGCGCCGGTGGCCTCAACAGCCTGTTTCACGGTGTCGAAGACTGGCACGCCTTCAACGGTTTCGCCACCTTTGCCGGGGACAACGCCACCGACGACATTGGTGCCGTATTCGATCATGTCTTTGGTGTGGAACCGGGCCATGCGGCCGGTGATGCCCTGAACGATAACGCGGGTGTTACGGTCGAGAAGAATGCTCATCAGACGGCCCTCAGGTTGGTGGCTTGGGTCAGGTCGTTTCGCCAGGCGCCCACGGCGCGCTCAGCGGCTTCAATCAAGGTGGTGGCACGGATGATCGGCAGGCCAGATTTGGCGAGGATCTTTTGTCCCTCTTCTACGTTGGTCCCGGCCAGGCGCACGACAACGGGGATGTCGATATCCAACTCGCGCAGCGCCTGAACGACACCTTCGGCCACCCAGTCGCAGCGGTTGATGCCGGCAAAGATGTTGACGAGGATCGCCTGAACATTGCTGTCTGACAAAACCAACCGAAATGCTTTTGCCACGCGCTCTGGAGAAGCCCCGCCACCAATGTCGAGGAAGTTGGCTGGCTCTCCACCAGCCAGCTTGATCGTGTCCATCGTCGCCATTGCCAAGCCCGCACCGTTCACGATGCAGCCAATGTTGCCGTCGAGGCCCACGTAAGAGAGGCCGCGATCCGCGGCACGGCTTTCGCGCGGATCCTCCTGGCTTTTGTCGCGCAGTTCGGCAATTTGCGGGTGGCGGAACAAAGCGTTGTCGTCAAAGCTCATCTTGGCATCCAGCGCCAGAACGCGGTTGTCGCCGGTGATGACCAATGGGTTGATCTCAACCATGGTGGCGTCAAGATCGCGGAAAGCTTGATAACAGCCCTGTAGCGTCCGCACCATTTGCTGCACCAAGGCGGGTTCCAGCCCAAGCGAAAAGGCGATTTCGCGCGCTTGGAACTCTTGCAAACCAACTGCTGGCTCGACAATGGAGCGCACGATGCTGTCCGGGCGCTCTTCGGAAATCTCTTCGATCTCCATGCCGCCTTCGGAGGAGGCGACAATCATCACCCGCTGGCTCGAACGGTCCAGTACGAAGCCCAGGTAAATCTCGCGGTCGATCGGCACAGCGGCTTCGACATAGACGCGGTAAATGCCTTTGCCTTCCGGGCCGGTTTGATGTGTGACCAGCTTTTGACCAAACATGCCTTCGCAGGCCTGATAGATTTCGTTTTCGCTGTCACACAGCTTGACGCCACCGGCTTTACCGCGACCGCCTGCATGCACCTGGGCCTTGACGATCCATTTGTCGCCCCCCAATTCGCGGGCGCGATAGGCTGCCTGTTCAGGGCTGTATGCCAGCGCGCCCGCAGGCACGTCGACACCGAAATTCGACAGAATTTCCTTGGCCTGATATTCGTGAATGTCCATTTGCTCCTCCCTGTTTGAGCGGCGTTACTGTGCAGCAATCGCCTGGACGTAGTGTTTGTCGAGAATGCTCTGAATTTCAGCGTCATCCAGTTCGGCCCCAAGTACTTTGAGCGCGTCACCAAAGCGGCGGACGATCTCGCGAATAGCCGTTGGGGTCAGCTGATTGAGGATACCGATGCGCACCTGCACGGGCGCTGAAAGGGTTGGCCAAATACCGAACCCTTCGGCACGACAGTTCTGCACCAGCTCCATTTCCCGTCCTGCAAAGTCTGGTGGCAGGTTCAGCACCAAAAGGCTGGTCATATTTGAAGTGACCGTGCAGCCCATGGCTGTCACCACTTCGCGCAAGACGGCTTCGTGATGCGCATAGGATGCCGCGCGCTCGGGTAGTGTTTGTTGCAAGGTCAGGCGCAGCGCCTCGTGAAAGGCAGCAACTGCATAGGCCGAGTGGGTTCGGTGATAGGTGCCCTTTTCGACATCTTGCCCGTCAACAATGCCCCAATGGCGCGCTTCGAACAGCGGGTTATGAACATAACTATACGCACCACTGGCCTTGAGAGAGGCAATATAGGCATCGGCAAAGCTGACCGGAGCATAAGTCAGCGGCAGGCAGCACAGCCCCTTTTGCGGGCAAGAGGCCCAGCCAACAACGCCCGCGAAGTCATCAATCGAGAAATCCTCGATTCCCAATGATGAAACAGCATCCACCAGACCCATAGCATCGTGGCGCAGGCAGGCATCTGAAAAACCTTGGATGTCGTTCACCCGGCCCGACCCCGTTTCCCAATGCGCCATAAAGGCCCACTTGGGTTTGTGTGCGGCCAGTGCGGCTTCGACCATCTCGCCAGTGACAGATTGGCCGTGGGGCACGTCGATCAAGATTACACTTGCGGCCTGCGGGTCAAGTGGGTTTGCAGCATGCTCTTGCGGTGTGGCGGCCTTGATGCGCAGGGTCAGGCCGTCGATGCCCGAAAAAGTTCCGTTCACAAAGGCCACAACCTTGTCGCCCGGCATGACCGCCGAGAACATGGTGTCAAGCGCACTCCATCCAGTGCCTGCTACCGCAAACGTATAAGTGTTCGAAGTGCCCCAGACCTGTCGGAGCATGTGTTTGCATTCCACCATTCCGCGCAGCACATCTTCCTGCATGTGGTCCGCGACACCGGTGCGCACGAAAGCTTCCAGAACGCGGTGGTCGGTGTTGCCGGGACCCGGGCCAGCGGCCAATGTCTCGGGAATTCCAAGTGTTGGAAAAATCTCTGAACGCATCTCATGTCCCTTGTTGTGCGATCGATTTATCGCCGTCAGTCGAGTTGCCTCATAGAAAATCGACAGTTGCCGGATCGCACAACGTCGCTTAATACTGCTTTTGGACATCTATTTGGATAGGGAAGTACCTACCCAATTGGGTAAGGATACCACCGTATACCGATATTGGCCCTGCCAATATGGGTAGTTTATTGCAAATACCTCAACAATAACAGGAGATTAGTGAGGTCATGGATCAAATCGACATCATGCTCGCAGACAGCAACCCCTTGGTCCTGTCGGCCATGTCTGAGATTTTTGACCGCGACTCGCGATTCTCTCTAGTGGCGACTTCGGCCACCGCCGAAGGGTTCCTTGGCACGGTCATGCGTGTCCCGGTTCAGGTTGGTGTGGTGGACTGGCACTTGCCGGTACTCGGGGCCGCCAAATTGATTGAAGTGCTGCGTGAACACGAAAACGCACCCCGGTTTGTGGTCTATGGCGAAGCGGGTGGCGATGCCCCGCGCCTGGCCATGCAGGCGGGGGCAGCTGGTTTTGCCAACCGCTCGGGGGACGTACAGGGCCTTTTGGAAACATGCGCCGAAGTGGCTGCCGGTAAGATGGTGTTTCCCTTTGTCGATGTGCGCAAGATGCACCAGGATCCGATCTACAGCCTGTCCCGAAAAGAACGCGCGATCCTTGAGGCGTTGGCCAAGGGCATGTCCAACCGCGAGTTGTCCAAAGAGCTTGGCATCTCGACAAATACCGTGAAATTCCACCTGTCCAACGTTTATGAAAAACTCTCGGTCAAGAACCGGGCTCAGGCGATTGCATATTATTATTCGTCGCAGTTTTCTCGCACGAACGAAGGGTAGGTTGCGTGCCCAAGGCCCTTGCAGGACGAGGGGGCGGGGGGTAGCACTTCAGTATGAGACAACAGAAAACATCTAGCAGTCCGACGCGCGGTTTGGACATTCTGCGACACGCTACACAAGAATTCTGCACTGTATCAGAAGCTGATGTTTCACCTGAGAAACACAACGCATGGTGGCGAACACATGACACAGTCTGAAATCAAAGCGGAAATCTTGCTGCCTACCAATGAAATCCGCGATGACATTCCGTTTTTCACAAAGACGCTTGGGTTTCGAATGGACTCGATCTTTCCTGCGGACGACCCTACGGAGGCAAGCTTTTCCGGGCACGGGCTGGCCTTGCGCATTCGCAAGGGTGCCGACGTTGCGCCGGGTGTCCTTCGCATTCTGACAGATGATGTTGGCGATTTTGCCCAAGGTCAAACAGCATTGACTGCCCCCAATGGAACCCAAATCGAGATTGTGCCGCTGACCCCCATGCTTGTTCAGCCTGCAACCAAGCACGAATACGCCGTCCGCCGGTTGCGTGACGAGGCACCTTGGATCATCGGGCGTGCTGGGATGCACTATCGTGATCTGATTCCAACGCGGCTGGGTGGGTCGATCATCGCCAGCCACATCCGTATCCCTGATGGTGGACCGGTACCAGACATGGTGCATTACCACACGGTCGGGTTTCAGTTGATTTTCTGCTACAAAGGTTGGGTCGATGTTCTGTACGAAGATCAGGGAGATGACATGATGCGGTTGGAGGCTGGTGACTGTGTCATCCAGCCTCCGGAAATACGCCATCGGGTTTGTCATGCTTCACCTGACATCGAGGTGATTGAAATCGGCGTTCCGGCGGAGCACATAACCACAATCGATCATGAAACCGTCCTGCCCAACGGTTTTGGTGACCCTGAGCGTGAGTGGCAGGGGCAGAGATTTGTGCACCACGTTAAGTCCAAAGCGACTTGGCAGCCCTTTCGCATCCCCGGTTTTACCTGCCGTGACACCGGCATCAGCGCCGGAACCAAGGGGGTCGCAGGCATTCAGGTCGCGCGATATGATGGTGGACCCACTGCCAGAACCCGCCACGATTCTGACATCCATTTCACCTTTGTGATGGCGGGCACCATGACCCTGCACGCCGAAGACAAGGTGCCGCGCGTGCTTGAACCCGGAGACGCTTTCGTGATCCCGCCCGGGTTGGTGACGCAGTACCTTGATTGCTCCGACGATCTTGAACTGCTCGAGGCGACGCTTCGTGGCGATGGAACCACCGAGGTCCTCATTGAGTAACATCTCAGCTTGGATTGTGAATTTCATTTTGGTTCTTAGAAAAGGTGCCCGCGCCTAGATTGCTTTGAAAGGCTTACGTTGTTGACGTTGCTTATTAACTGATCCTGTTGATGAGTCGCTGTTTTGTATGATTAACCCAGTGGCTTCACTTTGTACTGGCGACCGATGTGCCGCCTTATGCCTGCTGCATATGACGCAGATGGCTTGGGGGCATCCCGGCCCACCGCTTAAACGATCGTGTGAAATGCGCAGGGTCGCTGAACCCGGTCATCAGGGCAATTTCGGTGATCGGAGCCTGAGTTTCACATAGTAGCGTCGACGCCTTAGTAAATCGCACCCGGTCCAGCAACGCTCGATAACTTACACCTTCGTTCCGCAACAAGCGTTGCAAACTGCGCACGCTGGATTTCGCGAGCTCTGCCACCCCCGCGATATCGCTGTTCCCTTCAAGGAGCCGCAGTGACATGAGAGCTTCGATTTGTGCCAAGGAGCCTTTAGCCTTTGTTGACAGCACATCTGACAGGACATCGGTCGACGTCAGCGGAGTCGCGGCCAAGGTTGGATTCTTGGTGGCCAAATCGGTCGCAGTCAGTGCGACGGATACCCCACTGCCACGATACCGCACCTCAGTTGCCAACATATGCTCCAACCCATTGTGGCGGTGGTCTTTGCCATAGAAAAGCCGCACCCATTCAGGTTGCCAATTGGCCCCCAGAAAGTGCCTTACTATGCCCAGCAGAGGGGGTAGTATGTGATCGGCGTGGTGACGGCCATGTTCTGAGACCACGGATTGATGGGAGTAGGTCAAAAGGACCGTCTCACCCTGCCGCTCCAGGAGGATGTTACCGATGTTCTGATGCAACGAGATCGTTTGTTTCAACCGCAGGACCGCCCCGTGAAGGGTTGCTGCTTCGATCGCATATCGAACCCATTTGCCATACACAGTAGGCTTCATTGCAAGTCCAACCCGCAGTCCGAACAAATCGTCGGCCGCCTCGCGGCTGGCGTTTTCAAACAGGTGTACCATTTGAGGCATCAGGATTTCCTGATCGAGGTGTTCGATGATTGCCAGCGGCAGCTGCGTTTTGGCAAAAGCACGTTCCAGAGGGCGCACGCCGGCCATGTCTTCCAGCATTGCCGGCAAAGGACCCATGCCGGTGGCCTTTGTCAAAGGAATAAGCTGTGCTACCATAGCGGGTATTGTGATCGTTTGGCGCAAAATGGCAAGCGCTCTGAGTTTGTATCGGTCATGTAGTACTTGTCGCAACGGGCCAAAAGCCCGGAAATTAAAAAAACTAATGAGTTCAATTCACTAGGGAGAATGCAAAATGCAGTACAAACTCTCAGCTGTGCTGAAGGGTGTCAAGGCTATGACCGGCGTGGTGGTTGCCGCTACGTTATGGACGGCTTTGCCTGCCTGGGCACAGGATAAACCCAATATTCTTGTGGTTTGGGGGGATGATGTCGGTCAGTCCAATATCTCTGCCTATACCATGGGCATGATGGGGTATCGCACACCCAATATTGACCGCATCGCCGACGAAGGCATGATCTTCACCGACTACTATGGTGAACAATCCTGTACCGCAGGTCGCTCATCTTACATCATGGGCCAGTCGGTATTCCGTACGGGTCTGTCCAAAGTGGGCCTGCCCGGGGCCAAAGAGGGGATGCAAGTCGAAGATCCCACCATCGCGGGTCTTCTGAAAGCCGAGGGTTACGTCACCGGCCAGTTCGGTAAGAACCACCTTGGTGATCGCGACGAACACCTGCCCACCAACCATGGCTTTGATGAGTTCTTCGGCAACCTTTACCACCTCAATGCCGAGGAAGAGCCGGAAAACGAAGATTACCCCGGTGATATGGTGATGGCGGATGGCCGGACCTTCCGCGAAACCTTTGGTCCGCGCGGCGTGATCAAGTCGTCGGCGGATGGCAGCATCGAAGACACCGGCCCGCTGAGCAAGAAGCGCATGGAAACCGTGGATGATGAAACCGTCGCGGCGGCTGTGGACTTCATCACCCGTGCGCATGAGCAGGGCAAACCCTTTTATGTCTGGTGGAGCGGCACCCGCATGCACTTCCGCACCCACGTACGGGAAGATATGCGCGCCAAGGCCAATGAAATTGCAGGCCACAAGGTCGATGAATACACCGCGGGCATGATCGAGCACGATCTGCACATTGGTATCTTCCTTGACCTGCTGGATGAGCTGGGTATCGCTGACAACACCATCGTGCACTATTCGACCGACAACGGGCCGCATTACAACACCTGGCCTGATGCGGCTGCGACCCCCTTCTTTGGTGAGAAAAACACCAACTACGAGGGTGGATGGCGTGTGCCGTCGATGGTGCGCTGGCCTGGGCAAATTGCCGAAGGGTCGATTTCGAACGAGATCATGCACCACATGGATTGGTTGCCGACTCTTCTGGCTGCCGCGGGCAATGAAACCATCAAGGACGACCTGATGGCCGGTGGCGTTCAGGCCATAGGTCGCGAGTACAGGGTGCACCTGGATGGCTACAACTTCCTGCCCCATCTCACCGGGGCCGAGGCCAAAGGCCCGCGCGACGAGATTTTCTATTTCTCGGATGATGGTGACCTGACCGCCCTGCGCTGGCGCGAGTGGAAGATGATCTTCATGGAGCAGAAGGAATACAAAACCCTCCGCGCCTGGATGGAGCCGTTCACCCCGCTACGTGTCCCGCTGATCTTTAACCTGCGCCGCGATCCCTATGAGCGTAGCTATCAGACGTCGAACACCTACTATGACTGGCTCCTTGACCGTGCCTATCTGCTGGTTCCGGCGCAGGCTTATGTTGGGCAATTCCTGGCCACGTTCCAAGAGTATCCGCCACGCCAGAAAGCGGCGAGCTTCAGCCTGGAACAGGTGATGGACAAGCTGACTGCACCGACCCACAATTAACTTGGGGGTCAGCCCGGTAAAGAAAGAAACCGCCTCCATTTGGGGGCGGTTTCCAGCAGACAGGGACAGACAGAGGTTTTTGATTTGATTGTAAAGGGGCTTCGCATGACCCGCTTATGTACCATCGCCATGCTTCTTACCATGATCGGGGGGCACGCTCTGGCGGACCCGCTTCCGTCCTGGAATGAGGGCGAGACCAAATCTCGCTTGATCGATTTTGTCACGGCGGTGACGGATCCCGAAGGCCCCGACTACGTGACACCGGCGGATCGCATCGCGACTTTTGACAATGATGGCACTCTGTGGGCCGAGCAACCGGTCTATTTCCAACTGATTTATGCCGTGGATCAGGTTGCAAAGATGGGAGAAGCCGACCCAAGTATTCTGGCCACGGACGCGCTCAAGGCTGCCGCAGCCAGGGATTACAAGGCGCTCCTGGCCACTGGCAAAGAAGGTTTGGTCGAGGTGCTGGCCGCATCACATGCAAACATGCCGCTTGCAACCTTCCAGGCCGAAGTTGCCGACTGGCTGGCGCGGGAACGCCACCCGCAAACCGATATGGCCTATGACACGATGCTGTACCAGCCCATGCTGGAGCTTCTCAGCTATCTGCGTGATCAGGGTTTTAAAACCTACATTGTCTCGGGTGGCGGTATCCAGTTCATGCGAGTCTTTGCCGAAGAAGCTTACAACATTCCACCCGAGCAGGTGATAGGCAGCTCGATCACCTCGACCTACGAGGTCGTCGATGGTGTGCCCACCATCGTCAAGGGCGGTGATGTTTTCTTTGTCGACGACAAAGAGGGCAAGCCGGTGGCAATTTCACACCACATTGGCAAGCGCCCGATCCTTGCTGGCGGGAACTCTGACGGGGATTTCCAGATGCTGGAATGGACCACTGCGGGGGACGGCCCCCGGTTGGGCCTTTTGGTGCATCACACCGACGGCGATCACGAATGGGCCTATGATCGAGAGGGGCATATCGGTGTCCTTAATCGCGGCCTAGATGAGGGGCCAGACCGTGGTTGGCTAATTGTTGACATGAAAAACGACTGGGGACGCATCTTCCCGATCAATCCAAACTGGAAACGTTCCCGATGAGTGCACTTGACGATATTGCCACGCTAAAGAAACGCATGGGCGAGACCATCATTGGTCAGAAGGATGTGATTGACCGGCTGGTGATCGGCCTTCTCGCCAATGGCAACCTTTTGATCGAAGGCCTGCCCGGATTGGCCAAGACACGTGCCGTCAAGGCAATGGCCAAGAACCTCGAGGCTGATTTCAGTCGCATTCAGTTTACGCCTGACCTCTTGCCTTCTGACGTGACTGGCACCGAAGTGTACCACCAGTCCGGCGGCGCGGCCGAGTTCCGGTTCGAGCCGGGGCCGGTCTTTGCCAACATCGTGCTGGCGGACGAGATCAACCGCGCGCCTGCCAAGGTGCAGGCGGCGCTATTGGAGGCCATGGAAGAACGCCAGGTCACAGTCGCGGGCACCACCCACAAGATGCCGCCGCTGTTCATCGTGATGGCCACCCAGAACCCCATCGAACAAGAGGGCACATACCCTCTGCCCGAGGCACAGATGGACCGTTTTCTGATGCATGTGCAGGTTCTCTATCCCCCGGTTGAAGATGAGGTCGAAGTCATTCGTCTGGTGCGTGGCGAGGATCATGCCGGCAATACCGGGGCCAAGTCAGAGCGCCCTCCGGCAATCCCACAAGACGCAGTGTTTCAGGCCCGCGCCGAGATCGGTAAGATCCACGTCGCGGACGCCATGGATCGCTATTTCGCCGACCTTGTACAGGCGACACGCACACCGGGCGCGATTTCGCAGGACCTGGGGCGCTGGATCGAGATTGGCGCCTCGCCCCGCGGCTCTCTGGCATTGGACAAATGTTCTCGGGCCCACGCGTGGATGAACGGACGCGACTATGTCGATCCCGTCGACGTGCGTGCGATTCTCAACGATGTGTTACGCCACCGCATTGCTTTGTCATTCGAGGCTCAGGGGGATGGCATGACGCCAGATCAGGTGATCGACGAGATCGCAGCCCAGGTTGCGCTGCCCTGAGGTGCGGCGGATGACCGAACCCCCACATAGACCCGACCCGCGGATACACACCGACCTCGCCCATCTGCGCAGCCTTTCGCGGGCCGCTCGGGCCTTGTCTTTCCTGCCGCGACAACCGGCCCGGTCGGCGCTGAATGGGCGCCATGCCTCGCGATTGCGCGGGCGGGGCCTGAACTTTGAAGAACTTCGGAATTACCAGATCGGGGATGATCCGCGCACCATCGACTGGAAGGTGACCGCCCGCACAGGCGAACCCTACGTCCGCGTCTATACCGAAGAACGTGACCGCCCGGCGCTGTTGCTGGTGGATCAGCGCATCAACATGTTTTTTGGCACCAAGCGCAACATGAAGTCCGTCACCGCCGCCGAAGCAGCAGCGCTGGCTGCGTTCCGGCTTCGCGCGCAAGGGGACCGGGTTGGTGGCATCATCTTTTCCGACAGTGCCGTCGCCGAATTGCGACCCAAAGCGTCGGGCTTGGCTCTCAATCGGCTGATCTCAACGCTGGCCCAGGCCAACTGTGCCCTTCACGCTGGCCTGGAAGTTGCCGAGTCGATGCCTTTCAACCGCCCCTTGGAGGTGGCCTCGCGCATTGCCACAACGGGCAATATGATCCTGATTTTTTCCGACTTTGCCGAGGTGGATGATCGCACCGAAAAGCTGGTGCGCCGCATGGCTCAACATAACGATGTGATCCTCTTTCCGGTCACCGACCACGATGGCCCGCCTGTGCTCGGAGGCAAACGGTTGGTGGCGTCCGACGGCAGTCTTCAGGCCGATCTGGACATGAGTGACGGGGTGATTTCAGCCCGGATCGAAGAGTTCATTGACGCACGCCTTGCCCGTGCGATTGGCTGGACCCGCAAATACGGCATTCCCGTGCTGCCTCTGACGTCTTCACGAGAAACCTTGCCGCAACTCCAGGAATTGCTTGGCCTGTCAGGGAGGCGGCGGCGATGACTGACCTGCCTCAGACCGAGGGGCTGAACCTCGTCGAGATGCTCGACCTGCTCGAACCAATCCCTGAACCGCCACCGATCTCGATGATCCCTGCGACGAAAGGGTGGATCTGGCTGACGCTCCTGATCCTGCTTGCGTTTGCATGGGCGCTTCGCAGCTACCTGCGCCATCGCCAGGCCAATGCCTATCGGCGTGCGGCTCTGGCCGAGCTGGACAAGGCCCGGGGTGACCCCGCCCGCATTGCTGCGATCCTGCGGCGCACCGCTTTGGTAGCCTTTGCGCGTCGCGACGTCGCCCCCTTGGTTGGGCAGGACTGGCTGCGCTTCCTGAATGAAACCTGCCCGGGCGCTGCCTTTACGGGTGAAGTTGGGGTGGCTCTGACCGAAGCGCCCTATCGCGACAACGGCAGCTCCAGCCCAGACCTTGTGCACCAGTGCCGCCTCTGGATTCGCAAACACAGGCCGAGGAGCAAGGCATGACCTACGCGTTTGCCTTTCCTTGGGCCTTTCTGCTTGTGCCTCTGCCTTGGCTGGTCTGGCGGTTTACACCTCCGCGCCGAGAGAAAAGCACTGCCATCCGAATCCCGTTTTTTCGCGAGGTGACCGAGGCCGCCGGTCTGGAACCGCAGGCCGGGGCCGTGGTGCTGGAACGGCGGCGCATCCAGATGAGTGTTGCTATTCTCTGTTGGCTGCTTCTGGTGATCGGATTGGCACGGCCCGAGCAACTGGGCAGACTCACCACCATTGAAAAAGCGGCCCGCGACATGGTGCTGGCGGTGGACATCTCGGGCTCGATGGACGCCCACGACATGCAGGACCCTCAGGGCAATCCACAGCAGCGCCTGCAGATGGTCAAGGATGTGGTGGGCGAATTCATCGAAGAGCGCGAGGGAGACCGCGTGGCGTTGATCGTCTTTGGCACCCGCGCATTTGTTCAAACACCATTTACCGAAGACCTCGCTTCGGTGCGCGAGTTGCTTGACGCCACCAGTGTTGGCATGGCCGGTCCGGATACGGCAATCGGCGATGCCATTGGCCTTGCCATCCGTACCTTTGAAACCTCTGAGGTTGACCAACGCTTGCTGGTGTTGCTCTCGGACGGCGCGGATACTTCGAGCCTTATGTCTCCTGTCAATGCTGCCGAGATTGCCGCACAAGAAGGGGTTGCAATCTACACCGTCGGTGTGGGGGATCCCAAGGGCCGCGGCGATGACCGGGTTGATCTGCAGGCTCTGGAAGACATTGCCAATCGCGCGCGCGGGGCCTTTTACTATGCGACTGACGGCGAAGGGTTGACCGCGATCTACGACGAAATCGAACGCCTCAACCCGCGTGTCACCGAAACCGTCAGCTTCCAGCCCAAACGCCCCCTTTCGTGGATCGCCTTTGCCACGGCCATGGTGCTGGGCGGGCTGACTCTGGGATGGCTCCAAATGGCCCCCCGCCAGAGGAGGGGCACCTGATGGACGCCTTTCTCGACGCACTGGCCGCTTTGCATCTGTTGCGCCCATTCTTGCTCTTGGCCCTCGTGCCGATTGCGCTCCTGTGGTGGCTGGTGCGTCGGCGCACGACCGCAGCGGATCCCGCTCCTGATGGTATTGCTCCGCATTTGGCCAAGGCGCTTACTGTGGGCAATCAGGCCAGGCGTCGGCTCTATCCGGTGGACGGCGTTGCACTGTTCCTTGCGCTCATGGTGATTGCCGCCTCCGGACCGACCTGGAGTCGCGTGCTAAACCCGCTTTTGTCACAGACAGCGCCAATGGTGGTCGCACTCGAGGTCAGCCGCTCGATGGAGGCGCCAGATCTGCAGCCCAGCCGATTGGACCGCGCCAAATTCAAGATCCTTGACCTTGTTGAGCGGCGCGCAGGCGCACGTACCGCACTGATTGCTTACGGTGGCTCGGCGCACCGGGTGGCACCCTTGACCGAGGATCCCAACATCCTGCGGGCCATGCTGAACGCGCTGACCCCCCAGGTCATGCCGTCCGAGGGAGGCAACGCGACCGCCGCGCTGAAACTTGCCCGGACAGAGCTGGCCAAATCGACAACACCGGGCGCGATCCTTTTGGTTCTGGATGAGCTCGACGTGGCAGACGCGCCCGCTTTCGAGGATCTCGGCGATGTCCCGGTGATGGCGTTGGTGGCTGCCCCCATAGGCGCGCCGCGTGGGGCATTGGACGGGCTGCCCGGGGTCACAGTTGTGCAACTGAGCGTCGATGACACGGATTTGCGTACTATCGACCGCGCCGCGGCCTCGGCCTATCGGGCGGCGGTTTTGGGTGACGAGCGATTGGACTGGGATGACCGTGGCTGGCTTGTCGGATGGTTGGCCATGCCGCTTTTGTTGATGTGGTTTCGGCGTGGCTGGACCATGCGCTGGGCGTTGCTTCTGGTCGTGGCAACCAGCGCCTTTGTCCCGAGTGGTGCCCGCGCGGATGTGATCGATTGGTTCTTCACCCCGGACCAACAGGGCATGTTGGCCTATCGAGACAAGGACTATTTCAAAGCCGCCGCTCTGTTCCAAAACCCGGATTGGCGCGGTTACACGCTGTTCAAATCCGGACAATATCCCGAGGCATCAGACCTCTACGCCCGCATCGATACCGCCGAAGCCGCCTTTGCCGAGGCCATGGCCCGCACACGCAATCGAGAATACCGCCCTGCAATTGCCGCCTATGAACGTGCGCTGGATCTGCGCCCCGATTATCCCGAAGCGATCTGGAACCTGGAGGTCACCAAAGCCATTCTCGACTATGTCGAAACGGCGCGGGAAGAAAGCGACACGGGCGAAGAAACCGGGATTGGCGCGGATGACGTTGTTTTCGACAACGAAGCCAACCGTGGCGCGGACACCGACACTGATTTTCAAGAGCAGGAAGACGTGCCGACAATGCAGACGACCGAGCAATGGATGCGGTCGGTGGACACGGACATGGGAGATTTCCTGCGCCAACGTTTTCTTCAGGAGAACTCAGCTGGAGGCGAACAATGATCCGCCTGCTTGCGATTTGTCTGACGTTGTTGATTGGTGCCCCGTGTCTCGCGCAAACCCGGTCCGTGGTCGTCAAATCCGAACTCTCGGCCGAGTCGACCATGGTTGGCCAGCCGCTGATCCTGCGCGTGACCGTGCTGGTGCCCACATGGATGCCCGAGCCGCCACAATTCCCCTCGTTTGAATTGCCAAACGTGATCGTGCGCCTGCCGTCACGCGCGTCCTCCCCGGTGAGCGAACGCATCGACGGCGAAACCTGGTCCGGCGTCAGCCGTGCGTACCGGTTGTATCCGATGATAGCAGGCGACTTCGCACTGCCACCGCAAACCGTTGGCATCGTCTATGCCGCCCCCGACACCCGCGAACCTGTCCCGGTCGAGGAAACCCTTGATCCCGTGACGTTCAGCGCGGTAGTGCCCAAAGGCGCCGAGGGGCTTGATCCGCTGATCCTCGCCGAGGCCTTCTCATTGGCGCAGAGCTTTGAGGGCGGGGAGGAAAAACTGGGGCAGGGCGATACTGTCTCACGCGTGGTCACCGCAAAGATCAGCGGCACCTCGGCGCTGTTCATCCCTCCGTTGATCCCACCACTCGCAGACAATGTTGCGCGCGCTTATCCCAAGGATCCGATGGTCACTGAAAGTGAGGATCGGGGTCTGCTGTCCGGCAGTCGGCAGGAAACCGTCAGCTACGTCGCGCAGTATGGTGGGAATCTGGAACTGCCGGAAATTTCCCTCGATTGGTTCAACACCAAAACCGGCAAGGTCGAAACCGCGACGCTTGAAGGGGTGTCTCTTGAGGTGAACGCGCCGGCCCAACCTCGTGAATTGCTTCTGAACCACCGGCAGACCATAGTTTTAGCAGGAGCCGTGTTGCTGCTGGGATTGGCGCTGACACTGCTCATTCGCTATGTGCTGCCGTTCGTGCGGCAAGCCCGTGTGGCTCGGCGCGCGGCGTGGTTGGCGAGCGAGGCGTATGCAGCCAAGCAAGTGACCGCCGCCATCCGGCGCCAGGAACTCCCAGCCGTCTATCAGGCGTTGGCCGTCTGGTCGCCTCGGTGTCCGGGACAGTTGGGGGCCGAACTGCAATCCGCGCTGGCACAGGTTGGGGCAGTTACATACGGGCTCCCTTCCGAAGGGGGGGGCAGGTGGTCTGACGTGGCGCAAAGTTTCAAGGTTGACCGAACCCGGAGATTGCGGCGCTCAACGGCGTCGGATTTGCCCTCGCTGAACGGGTTGTGACGTGAGTTGAGAGGCACTTTCAATCTGAGCTAAAGATCGCCTTGGCAGTTGGGCACCAACCCGACTGTGGCCATGACATTCACCATTTTTTGCTGTGCTCTTCTAGCTGAAATGCCAAGAAGCCCGTCAAGTTTCAGGCGTATGCACTTTTGCAATCTATTAACCGGTACGCCGCCTGGCTCGGCGCTTGCCGGGGGTCTTGGATGTGCTCAGCAAACTGATCTGAAGCGATCAACAACCGTGTCGAGAACCTCGGTCGGTTCGCGCTGCCACCAGTTTTGCGAGGAAAAGATCTCGACCTCGCACAGTCCCCGATACCCGGCGGCTTCAACTGCAGAGCGGATACCTTTGAGATCGGCCACACCATCTCCCATCATCCCGCGATCCAGAAGCATGTCAGATGTGTCCGCCAGCCAGTCACACAAATGATAACCCAAAATGCGTTGCCCGGCCTTGGCCAGGGCGTCGGGCAAAGTGGTGTCCCACCAAACGTGATATACATCAACGGCCACGCCTAAATTGGGGGCCCCGACCATGTCGCACACACGAAGCGCATCGGCCACGGTCATAACGCAGGTGCGATTGCCGCCATAGACCGGATTGAGCGGTTCAAGCGCGAGGTTCACACCGCGCTCAGCGGCATAAGGCGCGGCCAGGGCAATGCGATCAGCGAGAATTTTCTGGCTTTCTATCAGGGGTTTCAACCTGGGTTCGGGGCCGCCAGTCACGATCGTGAGGACCGAAGCCCCCAGGCCCGCCGCCATGTCGATGGAGGCAAAGAAGTCGTCCATGATCGCGTCATGCCCGCCGGGAACCAGAGGGCCCGTCAAAAAGGGCGTCCGACACAGGCCGACGACCTGCATTCCTGCGGCGCGCACCCTGTCGCCGATCTCTTGCGCACGGGTGCCGACCTCGCGGCGCCAGAAAACAATGCCGCCGTAACCGCGTTCTGCGCAGGCGTCGATCACCTGTTCCGGGCTCCAGCCAGCACCGTGACCCTCGAGATTGTGGCCCAGCGTGGCAGTGTTCAAAGCCAATGCAGAGTGATCGTTGGAAAAATCACGCACGATGTCAGGCCCCATAGAGTTTCAGCAAGTGCCCCATGCGCTCAATCGCCATATCTGGGTCACGTAGCAGGCCACAGTCATCAGCCATTTTGAAACAGTCGACAAAATAGGGCAGCGATCGCGTGGATTGGGCGCCGTTCAACATGACGAAGTGGTCTTGAAACCCGTTCAGCCAGGCCAGGAAAACGATACCGGTTTTGTAGTACTGTGTCGGCGCGCGAAAGATGTGGCGCGCCAGGGGCACAGTGGGATCCAGCGTGGCGCGAAAGGCGGTGTTGTCGCCTTCGCTGAGCTTGCTGACAGCGTAGGCTGCGGCTGGCGCGAGCGGGTCAAAGATTCCCAACAGCGCGTGGCTGAAACCCTGCTCATCCCCTTCGATCAACTCGGGATAGTTAAAGTCGTCGCCGGTGTACATTTTTACGCCGTCGGGCAGGCGGCGACGCATGGTGATCTCTTTTTCGGTTTCGAGCAGCGAAACTTTAATGCCATCGACCTTGCCGGCATTCGCCTCGATGATGGCGAGGGTCGTTTCCAGTGCGCGTTCAAATCCGGACGCCCCCCAATATCCGGCCAGTTGAGGGTCAAACATTTCGCCCAGCCAGTGCAGGATCACCGGTTCGTCGCAGGCGGCCAGAACGTCGGTATAGACCGAAATGTAGTCCTCGGGGCCCTTGGCGACCTTGGCCAGTGCGCGTGAGGCCATCAAAATCAGGCGGCCCCCCACTTTTTGGATCGCCTCGACCTGTTCCAAATAAGCGCGTCGCACGTCGTCGAGGGTGTTGACGGCGGCGAGATCAAGGTGATCGGTGCCGCAGCCATTGGCGACCAGCGCGTCAGGCAACTCTTGCTTTGTGCGTCGGATCAACTCCAACGCGCCTGCCCAATCCAGTCCCATGCCGCGTTGGGCGGTGTCCATGGCCTCGGCGATACCGACACCCATTCCTGCGAGATAGTGACGAAACTCCATGGTTTTGGCCCAGTCCACGTTGGCGGGGCCGGTAGGGTCGTTGTCGCCAAAAGGATTGGCCACCACATGGGCCGCTGAATAGACCACACGGGCAGAGTTCGGGGTCAGTTTTGCGGGCTGAATCGGGGTGCCGCGCAGGGAATAGTGGGAAACGGACCCGGTCGCATCGGGCAGCAGGATTTTCATTGTTATGTCCTCAGAAACGCGGAACCAGCATTCCGGCATCTGCCGAGATGGCCTGTCCCGTTGTGTAGGGAAGTTTGCCGCTGGCAAGCGACGCGATGATGCGCCCCATATCTTCGGGCTGACCAACACGCGGGAAAAGCGTCAGGCCATCCCGAGCCTTTTGCGCGTACATATCAATCACCGGCGCCGTCATGTCGGTGGCAATCAGACCGGGTTGAACGTCGTAGACCGCGATGTTTTCAGGCCCTAGACGAACGGCGAGTGTCTTTGAGATCATCGCGGCAGCAGCCTTGGAGGCGCAGTACTCGGAGCGCGGGGTCGCCACGGCCACGGCATTGGATGAGGTGACGTTGACGATGGAATGGAACAGGTCAGAGGGACGGGCGCGGGCCAGCAGCCGCTTGGCAAAAGCCTGCGAGAGGAAGAACATCGCCTTGGTGTTCACCGCGATACAGCGGTCAAAGCTTTCTTCGCCGACATCGAGCATGTCGCCCCGTTGCAGAACGCCCACTCCTGCATTGTTGACCAAGGTGGTCAGCGGGCCGATGGCCTCTTCGATCGCTTGAAGGTGTGTGTCATGATTGGTGATGTCGGTGACGTCAAACGCTGCTGCGGTCACGGGCACACCCTGGGCGCGTATGGTTTCAACAGCGTCGCGCAGTTCCTGATCGTCTTTGGGACCATTGACCGCCACGGCGAAACCTTCCTGGGCTAACGCAACAGCGGCCCCAAGTCCGATGCCGCGCGATGACCCGGTAATGAGCACTGCCTGTCGCGTCATGCGGTGGCTCCTTTCGCAATCAGTTCGCGGGCGATGATCATGCGCTGGATCTGGTTTGTGCCCTCGTAGATTTGGGTGATCTTGGCATCGCGGTAGAGGCGTTCGACCTCAAAGCCGCGGATATAGCCCGATCCGCCAAAGACCTGCACGGCGTCGGCCGAGCGTTGCACGGCCATATCTCCGGCAAAGCACTTGGCCATCGAGCAGGCCTTGGTGGCGTCCTGTCCGGTGTCAATTTTGTGGGCGGCGGAATGCACCAGAAGGCGCGCGGCCTCAACATCCTTGGCGATGTCGGCCAGCAACCACTGCACGCCCTGAAACTCGGAGATCGGTTTCTTGAACTGTTTGCGTTGCTGGGCATAGTCGGTGGCCGCTTCCAGCCCCGCCTGACCGATGCCAACCGCGAGAGCGCCAATACCGACCCGGCCCTTGTCCAGCACGCTCATCATCATGTGAAACCCACGACCTTCGTCGCCAAGCAGGGCGTCAGCGGGCAGGCGAACATCATCAAAGGAAAGTGGGCCGACCTGGCTGGCGCGCTGGCCCATCTTGATTTCCTTCGGGCCGCGGGTCACGCCGTTGGCGTGCAGGTCAACGATGAAAATCGACATGCCCCGATGCCCGGCGTCCGGGTCGGTGCGGGCAAGGACAAAACCGACGTCCGCAACCGGTGCATTGTGGATCCAGATCTTGCCACCGTTCAGAACCCAACCATCGCCGTCGCGGGCCGCCGTGGTGCGAATGCCAGAGACGTCAGTGCCGGCCTCGGGCTCCGTGATGCAATAGGCAACCCGGGTTTTCGCGGCCAGAACGTCGGCCAGCCAGCGGGACCGTTGCCCATCTGTGCCGTGGCGGACCAGCAGGGTCGAGATCAACTCGACGAGACCGCATTGATCCGCGATCGAAGCATATCCGCGCGACAGTTCTTCCATCACGATCGCATAGGTCACGGTGTCAAATCCGGGGCCTCCCAATTCTTCGGGGACCCCGATGCCAAACAGGCCCAGTTCGGCCATTTGGTCGTAGATTTCCGATGGAAACCGCGAGTCGCGGTCCAGGTCTTCGGCCGCTGGGCGAATGACGTCAGTCGCGAATTGTCGGGTCATATCCCGCACTTGAGTGTGCATTTCCGTAAGGTACATCATCTCACCTTGTAACTATCTGGTTACTTTATTAGGCGAGTCAGGAGACCGAGGTCAAGACAATTGTGGCAGAGCTAATGTGCTTGCAATGAGAGGTGTACTGGAATATATAACCATTCAGTTACTTGAGGAGGATGTAATGAACCCAAATGCTAAGGTGAAGTTTGGACGCGTTGATCTGGATGTTACGGCGTTCGGGTTTGGCACCGCCCCGATTGGAAACATCTTCCGTGAAATCGATGAAGAAACCTCCGATGCCATGATCCAGCATTCCTGGGATGCAGGTGTGCGCTATTTTGATACGGCTCCGATGTACGGGCATGGGTTGTCCGAATTGCGTACGGGCCAAGGGTTGCGCTGGAAGAACCGGGATGACTTTGTGCTCTCGTCCAAGGTCGGCCGTATTCTGAAGCCTGCGCGCCGTCAGGACATCAACTTTGAGCCCTGGACCAACGCCGCGCCCTTTACCATGCATTTCGACTATTCTTACGACGGGGTGATGCAGGCGTTCGAAGACAGTCTGCAGCGACTCGCCCTGGAGCGTATGGATATCTGTTTCATTCACGACATCGATGTCTTTACCCGTGGTGACGAACAGCCCGAGGTGTTCGAACAGGCCATGGATGGCGCGTGGAAGGCGCTTTCGTCACTGAAAGATCAAGGGTTGGTCAAAGCCATCGGCGTTGGCGTCAACGAGTGGGAAGTGTGCCACGCGGCCCTGGAGCGGCGCGATTTTGATTGTTTCCTTTTGGCAGGTCGCTACACCCTGTTGGAACAGGACGCGCTGAACAAGTTTCTGCCGCTCTGTGAAGAGCGGGGTGCCGCCGTTGTTGTGGGGGGTGGCTTTAACTCTGGCATTCTGGCGACGGGATCAAAAGAAGGGGCCAAGTACAACTATGCCCCGGCCCCGAAAGACATTCTGGACAAAGTGCGTCGCATCGAGGCGGTTTGTGCCGACTACGGCGTACCGCTCCCTGCGGCGGCGCTCCAGTTCGTGGTTGCTCACCCGGCGGTTCCGACCTTTATGGCGGGCACCCGTACAGTGGAGCAGCTGGAGCAGAACCTGAAGTGGTTCAGCCACGAGATCCCGACAGCATTCTGGGCAGACCTGAAGGCAAAAGGGCTACTGCGGGAAGATGCCCCGGTTCCGGCGTGACCCTGGCACCTGGCCGTTACCGGTTTGACGACGTGACTGACGGCGACCGGGTTGATCTCGGCCTGGTCGAGGTCACTCCTCTGCTGATTGACCGTTTTGCTGAACTCACCGGCGATCGGTTTGAAATCCACATGGATGATGCCGCCGCACAGGCGCACGGGTTCGAGCGCCGGATTGCGCATGGGTTACTGGTTCTGTCGTTGATTGACGGGTTGAAAAACCAGGCGGACGCCCAGTTTGAAGCCCTGGCCTCTCTGGGCTGGGACTGGAGGTTCACGGCGCCTGTTCTGGCCGGGGACACGATCAAGGCAGATCTGGTCGTCCTAGAGAAACGCGAGACGACCAAACCTGACAGAGGCATTTTGGACCTGCAGTTTGACGCCAGAAATCAAAAGGGCGACCTGGTTCAGCAGGGCACGAATAAGCTGTTGGTCTATCGGTAGTCCATAAATCCGCCCCTCTCAAACGCGATTGTCTGGAAGAGGCAAGATCGCTCATCGAGTCCAAAATATGGGCCTAAAGCGTTCTGGGCATTCTTGCCGAATCCTCTGAATGACCGATCCTGAGAGCCATCGAAATAGGGAGGCCAACATGGCAAGTATTCTGATCATATATGATAGTGAAAGTGACCGTCGTTTTACCGAGAGCTCGGTGAAATACGTGCAACAGGGCGTCGAACGAGTGAGCGGAATGGAGGTGCGTGTTCGGCACGTTGATGACGCCAAGACCGAGGACGTATTCTGGGCTGATGGCATTGCCATTGGCTGCCCGACCCATTTGGGCGGTATTTCGTGGAAAATGAAAAAGTGGTGGGATGAACGGACACCCGACATCTGGTTCAAGACCGACGGCAAGTTCGCCGTGCCTTTCACCTCAGCCGGAAGCCTGGGCGGCGGTGGAGAGCTGACCTGCATGTCACTCAGCATCATGATGATGAACATGGGGTATTTCGTGTTCGGGATCACCGACTATGTCGCCAAGAAGGAAAGCCTGCATTATGGCGCGGTCTTTGCCGGGGAACCCCGGTCAGAGGCAGCTATTGAGGCCTGTTGCCGCGCCGGGCAACGCCTGGCGGAATGGGTCGGTTATTACATGGAAGGCCGCAAGGATTTGCATCCGCTCGAGGCCAAATATCAACGATTCTGGGAGCTTGCGGACTGATGGCCAAGGCACGACTACTTGTAGAGCTGAATGTGAAACCCGACGAGGCAGACGCATTTGCAGAGATGTTCAAGGCAGAGTTCATGTCCCGGTCGCGCAGCGAACAAGGCTGCGAACAGTATGAACTTTGGCGGGACGCTGATGCCCCCAACAGGATGACGATCATCGAGGTCTGGACAAGCCTGGCTGATCTCGAAACCCATCTTGGGCAAGACTGGTTTGGCGAGTGGGCGCCCCGGATGGAAGCGGCCCAGGCTACACCTTTGGTGGTCCGGAAGCTCGTTTCAGCGGAAGAGTAACCAATCTTTCCTGCCCGGGCTGACCGTCGGGCAGGGTCAACTCGATCCGGCGTAATTGCCGCGCAGGAGAGGCACATCACGGCACTGTCCAACATAGACCGCATCTTGGATGTCCTGAGGATCATCGGGGCGCAGCCAGCCCGACTGACTGCGTCCGAGATCATCCAGCAGGCTCGCATGGGGCGTTCCACTGGATTTGCCTTGCTAAAGGCACTGGGCGAACGGGGCTATGTCACGAAGCAAGGTGATGGGTGCTACCGGCTTGGCGAGACGGTGCGCAACATGGCGTTCTCTTCTACCGAAGCGGCACCACAGCAGGTGAGTTTTGGGCTGGGCAGCAAACAGGCCGGGCAGGCGCTGGCGGATATGGAACTCTCGGCGGAATTGTTTGAACTTGCCGATCCGACACCGGCGCGCTCCCTAGGTCCGTGGCGTCTTGGTTTTGCCAATGCGTCGTCGTCAAACCCCTGGCGCAAGGCCCTGTTGAACAGCGCCGAACATGCGGTTCGGGTTCTGGACCGTCAGATTTGCGGCTTTCAAAGCCGCGATGCGGGGGATGATCCTTTGACACAGGCCAGCCAGATTGACGCCTTTGTCCAAGAGAATGTGGACGCGATCCTGCTGAGTGCGACGCCGGATCCCGACAATGTTCTGGCAGGCAGCCTGATGCGATGCCAGGAACAGGGTATCCCCGTCATTGCCGTTGACCGTCGCCCCAATGATCGTTCCGGATACGCAGTTTTTGTCACCGCTTCGGACGAGTTGATCGGAAAGTTCAGCGCCATTTGGTTGGCAGAGACATTGCAAGGGCAGGGGAGGGTCTGGTTGCAGCCCGGATTGGATCAGGCCAGCCCTGCGCGGCGCAGGTTGACGGCCGCAAAGATGGTTTTTGCACGCTTTCCGGGTCTCAACATCGAAGGCGAGCGGTTTTCAGGGTGGACAGAAGACGGCGGTTTTCAGGCGACACAGGACTTGATGCTGCAACATGGGCAGGCCCCTGACGGGGTGTGGTGTGACAGCGGGTTACAGGGCGTCGGTTCAATCCGCGCGTTTCAAGCGCTGTCAGAGCGTATCCCGCCCCACACGGGCGGAGACATCAACGGCATGTTTCGCACGGCGCTAAAGCTCAAGGTTCCGTTTTGCGCCTTTGATTATCCCGCGGCGATGGGGGCTCGGGCCGTGGAAGTTGCCGTCGAGGTTCTGAAGGGCGCCACTCTGCCCCGTCGGGTGGAAGTGCCGGTGCCGGCCATTTTGCCACGGGGCACGGAAACGCGCAGCATCAAGGCGGACATTCTGGCGGAACACTACGTGCGATGGGATCTGCCGGACGATACCGTGCTGTCACAAGGCCTGTCGCTTCGGGGAAGGCCAGCACGATAATGGGGCAAAACGGGCAAACATATCACAAGGCCATCGACCGGATGGAAGCGCTGTTGAACATCGCGCGCGCGCTTTCGGCTGATACTCCGTATCAGTTGGTCAAAGCCTCTGGCATTCCGCCATCCACCGCCTATCGCCAGACCGCGGCGATGGAGGACAGCCGCATGTTGGCCCGGGACATGCAAGGGCGCTTTATGCTTGGTCCAGAGTGCCTGGCACTGTGTTTTTCTGCCTGGGGGTTTCCGGATCCGGGGTTCATCATGGGACCTCTTTTGCGGTTTGCGCGCATTCAGACCCGTCAGACGGCCTTTGTCGGGTTCTTGCGGCAAAACACTTTGCAGCTGGGGCCATATTCAATCGGCCGAGGCAAAAGATTTGCACACCCTGCGGCAGCGGGGCGCTACGCTCTGCAGACAAGGTTCAAGGGCCAGACAGCAGGACGTTACATGGCGCGCGCCGCTGACAGCGCATCGGTGCCGGTCCTGTTGTGTCCGGTTGTGCAGAACAACAAAGCCTTTTTGACACTGGGCGTTTTCAGGCAGTCCAGCCCGGTTGCTGAGCAGGACAAGATTACGGATGTCCTCAGAGACGCGGCCCAAAGGCTGCGCACAAGTGTCAACTTTCAAAAGGAACACGAGGCCCGGTAACGGCGTAATTCGGTGCCGGTTCTCTTCATAAGACGCCCGATGACTTGTGTGAGATTGGCGCTTGGAGGTGCCCCGGGCACGTCAGATCGCAGAACGTCAAACAACCCATTTTCATGATTGGAGGATGATCTCATGAAAAGCATTGAAGTCCGTAACATAGCGTTCCCGGTGGCTCGCGATCTTGTCGATGGCGCGCTGGCCCATGCTCAGTCCAAGGTCTGGTCGGTTGCGGTGGCCGTCGTTGATTCGCATGGATTTCTTGTGGCGTTTGGCCGGGGGGATGGCGTTTCGCCCGTGATCGGAGAATTTGCGACGGATAAAGCCCACACCGCAGCCATGTTGCGCAAGTCTACTGCCGAGTTTGGCGAGCGCATGGCGACCAGCCCGACCTTGAGCCTCGGGGTAGGGACGCGGTCGCGTCTTTTGACCTGGGGAGGAGGGCTGCCGATCTTTGAGAACGGTGTCTTGATCGGCGGGCTGGGCGTGTCCGGTGCGCAGGATTTCGAGGACATTGCCTGTGCCGAATTTGCCTTGGCAAAGTCGGGACTTTTGACCCATTGAAACTGGCGAAACCCTAGCTTCGAACCAGCCTGAGGATCGTTTCCACATTAAAGGCCAGACGATCCTCAAGCGCTTCTTTTTCCATCAGGTTACGCTCGAACAGAAACGAGCCTGTATAGCGGTTCGTCAGGTAATAGTACCCGATTGCAGCGATGGTGATATTGAGCTGTGCGGCGTCTATCCCCTTGCGAAACTCACCGCTGTCTTCGCCGCGTTTCAGAATGTTCTCGACCATGCCAACCAGCCCGCGCATAGCATTGGGAAGGCTTGGTAAGGTCTTGATATGTTTGGCGCGATGCAGGTTTTCACTGTTCACCAAGGTGATAAACTCGGGGTTCTTGAGATAGTAATTCCAAGTGAAACGCACCAGGGATTCCAAGGCCTCGGATGGGGGCAATGCGTCCAGGTCGAGTTTTTTCTCGGCGCTCCGAATCCCCAGATAAGCCTCTTCAAGAACAATGCGGAACAGGTCTTCTTTGCCACCGAAATAGTGGTAGATCATGCGCTTGTTGGCCTGGGCCCGATCGGCGATTTCGTCCACGCGCGCACCCCCGAGACCATGCTTGGCAAACTCACGTTTTGCAGCCTGGAGAATTCTGGCCTTGGTCGCTTCGGCGTCGCGCTTTTTTGCTTTCTTTTCTTCAGCCAATGGTCCCGTCCCCTTGTCGTGTCGGTGTCTTGGAAAAGTTCCGGTTGGTGGGCCGAAATGGATTTCCTGGCGGTGTGTCGAACGGAAACACGCGCTTCCGACGACAGGTTTGAAACTGTTTGTACTTCATTCTTAGCGCTTGACATAGTGTTTCGTAAAGAAGTAACTGGTTAGTGCATTAAGTGCTGAAGAAGCGACGGCGAGCCTGGGTGGATGTTGAATTACCTTGGTTCCGATGTCGTAAGTGAATGCTGAAAGGGAGGACCGCATGTCATTCATCAAGAAGTACATCGAGCAGGAGACGATCAATCGTCGAAATTTCCTGTTGGCCGGTGCCTATGGGCTCGGAGGAGTTGCCGCCACAAGTATGTTCGGTCCGGGCATGGCCCGCGCGGCTTTGACCGATCCGGCTGTTGCCTGGTCGTATCGCAACCGCACCAACCCCTACTGGAACGAAATCGTTTCCGGTGGCGAGGCCTTTGTTGAGAGCCTCGGCAAGTCCAAGGATTTCCTGACCCACCTGATCAATGAGGGGTCATCCGAAAAGTCGCTGGCAGATGTCAAAGCGATCCTGGCCAAAACCAACGGCAACCTCGCCCTGGCGATTGACACCAACGATGCGCCCAATGCGCGCCCGGTGGTGGAAGCGGTGGCCGCAGCCGGTGGTTTTGTCTCGACCCTTTGGAACAAGACCGACGACCTGCATCCGTGGGACTTTGGCGACAACTATGTCAGCCACATGAGCTGGTCGGACGAAGGTCCCGCCGAGCAAACCGCGCGCATCCTGCTGGAGGCCATGGGCGGCAAAGGCGGTGTTGTACATCTGGGTGGCATTGCCTCGAACAACCCGGCGATTGAACGCTTGAACGGTCTGAAGAACGCTCTGAAGGATTATCCGGATGTCGAACTGCTGGCGGCAGAGCCTGCAGACTGGGATACGCAAAAGGCCAATCAGGTGATGAGCGCCTTCCTGACCCGGTACGGTGACGAAATCACGGGTGTGCACTGCGCCAATGACACCATTGCCTACGGTGTTCTTGAGGCCCTGCGCGCTGAAGGTATCGATGACATGCCGATCGTGTCTTACGACGGTAACCCGCAGGCGGTGGAACTCGTGGCCCAGGGCAAGATCCTGGCGACCGTGTTCACCAACCCGCACTGGGGTGGCGGCATTACCGCGGCGCTGGCCTATCACGCTGCAATCGGCACGTTCAAACCATCGGACGAACCACATGAGCACCGTGAGTTCTATGGCCCGACTGTGTTCATCACGCCGGAAGATGCGAAAGAGTTCAAAGCCAACTTTATCGAAAGTGTTCCGACCTACGACTGGACCGACTTCTGGGGTCCGTCGAACGGTCAGATCATGTACAAGTAAGCCTCTTGGCTTGGTGGGCCGCTCAGCAGCGGCCCACTTGACCGAAGTTCGGTTTGCGCCCTGAATGCAGGGCATGTTTTCGCATAATACCTGAGGAGGAGCGCGTGGGCACTGTGTTGACCCGGGAGCTGCTTGTGAAGTGGGCGCCCCTAATTGTCCTGATCGTCCTGATATTGTTTTTCGCCGCGATGGAGCCGCGTTTCTTCTCGATGCGCAACTTTGCCCGGATCGGGATATCATCCGCGCCTGCCCTCATGGTGGCGATTGGCGTGACATTCATCATCATCATGGGATCGATCGACCTGTCCATGGAGGGCACGGTTTCCGTCTGTGCGGTGATCTTCGCCTTTGCCTTCATCGCGTGGGGGGGCACATTGGCCTCAGTGGCGTGGCTTGCGCTTCCCTTGGCGTTGGTTGTGGGGGGCATTGTCGGCCTGATTAACGGGCTGGTTCATGTGAAACTAAAGATTCCGTCTTTCATGGCCTCTCTGGCCATGGGATTTGTAGGTACGGGCTTTGCCCTGCTTTTGACCGGTGGGGATCGCATCCGGGTTGAGGACGAATTGTTCCGGGGGTTGCTGACCACCCGTTGGTTCGGTTTCCCCATCATGTGTTATGTCGCCGTTGCCTTTCTTTTGATCGCTTGGTTCATCCAGACACGCACCACGCTGGGCCGCAACTTTTACGCGGTTGGCGGTGGCGAGGATCTGGCGCATGCCTCGGGTCTGAACGTCAACCGCGTGCGCGTCATGGGGTTTGCCCTGGCTGGCGTGTTCTACGCCGTCGGCGCGCTACTCGCTGTGGGGCGGATCGGCATCGCCGAGACGGCGACGGGATCGAATTTCATGTTTGTGTCGATCACCTCGGTTGTGGTCGGGGGCACGGCCCTTTGGGGCGGAATCGGTGGCGTGTGGAACACGCTGATCGGGGTGCTGATCGTGAACGTCATCAACAACGGCATGGTGGTGATCGGACTGCCCGGGTACGTACAGGATGGCGTGCTGGGTGCGCTCGTGATCGCTGCGGTGGTCCTGTCGACCGACCGCAAATCCGTGACCTTTGTGAAATAGGGGGCCGGGATGTACGAGCTACGCAAAGTCGACAAGAAATTTCCCGGCGTGCACGCGCTGAAGGCCATCGATTTCAAGATCGGGCGCGGCGAGATCGTCGGCCTCGTCGGCGAAAACGGTGCAGGAAAATCCACTCTGATGAAGGTGATCTACGGCGCCTATCAACCGGATGGCGGTGACATCACCATCGACGGCACCAAGGTGCGTTTCCAGAACCCGCGGCAGGCCATGGATCATGGCATCGGCATGGTGTTTCAGGAACAATCCCTGATCACCAACCTGACGGTGATGGAGAACATCTTTCTGGGCTTCGAGCAGCAGTTCGTGAGCTTTGGGGTCATCAACTGGAAGGCCATGTCCGCAGCCGCCAAGGCGCAATTGGCCAAGGTGAAGCTGGACATCGACCCGGCCACCATCACGTCGTCGCTGTCCTTTGCGCAGCGGCAGTTGGTGGAACTGGCCAAGGTGCTGACGCTGGAAGAGCGGGTTGATGGCGATCTTGTGATCCTTTTGGACGAACCAACGTCGGTTCTGGCGCGTGAAGAGGTCGAGCTGTTGTTCTCGCTGGTGCGGGACCTGACCAGCCGGGCCTCGTTCATTTTTGTCAGCCACCGCATGGATGAGGTGCTGGAGCTGAGCGACCGCATCTACGTGATGAAAGACGGCGAAGTCGTCGACGTGGTGGGCCATGACGAAGCGGATGTAGACAGCATCCAGCACAAGATGGTGGGACGCGACGTCGACAAGGAATACTACCGCGAACAAAAGCAAAAACCTTACCAGGCTGACGCGCCACCGCTGGTGTCGTTCGAAAATGTCTCGGCGGGCACCAGGTATCAGAACATCTCGTTTGACCTGCACCCTGGCGAGGTTTTGTGCCTGGTCGGCACCGAAGGCTCCGGCCGCGAGGCGATCCTGCGGACGATCTTTGGTCTGGAAGCCCCCTCGGAGGGCAAGGTGAGCCTCAAGGGCCGCGTGATGTCCAGGTTCACCGCGCAAAACGCCGTGTCTTTGGGCGTTGGGTATACCCCTCGGGAACGCAAGGTCGAAGGCATTGTTGGGGGTATGAACGTCTATGAAAACATGACGCTCAGCCAGATGAGGAACTATGCCAACCGGGGCGGCGTTTTGCGCATTAGTGCCGAAAAGGATCTGGCCCGCGAATGGATTGACCGGCTCGCGATCAAGACACCGGACGTCTACAAGGATTGCGGCGGCCTGTCCGGCGGCAACCAGCAAAAGGTGGTTCTGGCCAAGTGGCGCTCTGGCGGGTCGGATATCATCCTGCTTGACCACCCGACACGTGGCTTGGACATCGGCGCCAAGGAAGACGTCTATGACATGGTGCGCGAGATGTCGGATGACGGCGTCGGAATTGTCCTCGTTGCCGACACGCTGGAAGAGGCCATCGGCCTGTCACACACCATCATCGTTCTCAAGGACGGCATAGCCCAGAAGCAGTTCGCCTGCGAACCGGGCAACAAGCCGAGCTTGTTTGACCTTGTCCACCACATGATCTGAGGCTGAGTTTATGGATTTTGAACGTATCAAACCGCATCTGCCCTGGATCACGCTACTGGCTTTGGTTGTGATTGTGGGCATTGCTGACGCGAACTTCTTGCGCCCGCAGAACCTGATCGCCATGGCGGCGGATATCGTGCCGCTGTTCATCATGGCCCTGGGCATGACCTTTGCCATTTACATCGGGGGGATCGACCTGTCCGCCCAGTCCGTGGCCAATATGACGACGGTGGTTGCCACCATTGCCCTGCCAACCTATGGCGTCGGCACGGCGCTGATCTGTATCCTGGCCGGCTTTGTGCTGGGAGGGCTGTCGGGCTATGTCACGACAAAGCTCTTTGTGCCGTCGTTTATCTCTACGCTGGCCATTGGCGGTATCGCCTTTTCGACGGCGCAATGGCTGTCCGGCCAGCGGGCGTTGTTCATGGACGCCACCTTGCGTGACAACACGTTTGGCTGGATGACCGGCAACACCGCGGGTATTCCGCATGAGATATTCATCGGTGCTTTCCTGGTGTTGGCGACCTATTTCCTGCAATCCCGAACGACCTTTGGCCGCGCGCTCAAGGCCGTGGGTGCCGGAGAACCCGCCGCTGTGGCTTCTGGCCTGAACGTGACCCGTATCAAAATCATGGCTTTTGCGCTCTCTGGGCTGTTGGCGGCGATTGCGGGTCTCTTGTTCTCGGTCAAGCTGAGTGGCGGGTCTCCGACACTTGCCAATGGCTTCCTGTTGCCCGCGATCGTTGCGGTGCTGGTGGGGGGAACGCCTCTGACCGGCGGTGTCGGGGGCGTGATCAACACGCTGATCGGGACCTTGATCGTGGCCGTGATCCGGTCCTCGATGCTGTACTTCGAGATCGACGCCACCAAGCAGCAGATGGTCTTTGGTCTGGTTCTGATTGCGGCCATTGCCCTGACCATTGATCGTACCAAGTTGAGGGTGGTCAAATGACCCCGACCATGCAGGCTGCGGTTCTGATTGCACCGGGTAAGTTTGCGCTGCGCGAGATTGCGCGGCCTGAACCGGGTCGGGGTGAGGCGCTGATCCGGATCTCCCGGGTGGGGATCTGTGGCACCGACATGCATATCTTTCACGGTAACTACGCGGCAGAGAACCTGCCGATGATCCCGGGGCACGAGTTTACCGGAACGATTGCCGCACTGGGCGCCGATGTCGACGGATTGCGAATTGGTGAGCCGGTGGTCGTGGACATGAACATTGGCTGCGGCACCTGCTTTTGGTGTCGTCGTAACGAAATCCTGAACTGCCCGGACATGCAGCAGATGGGCATCACCATGGACGGCGCATTTGCCGAATACATCTCGGTGCCTGCCCGTCTGGTTATTCCTGCGCCGGCGGATGTTGCCCCCGAGGTGCTGGCCCTGACCGAGCCGCTGGCCTGTGTGGTGCGCTGCGCGCGCAAGGCCAACATCACCTTTGGGCAATCGGTTGTGGTGCTGGGGGCCGGTCCAATTGGCAATCTGCACGTGCAGTTGCTGCGCACCATCGGTGCGGCACCGATCATCGTGGCCGACTTGTCGGAAGAGCGCATTGAGATGGCGCTGGCGGCTGGCGCGGACGTGGGCGTGACTGACCCGGCCAAGCTGAAGGAAACCGTACTGGCCCATACGCAGGGGCGTGGCGCCGACGTGGTGATCGAAAGCGTTGGATTGCCTGCGCTCTACGAACAGGCCTGTGAACTGATCCGCAAGGGGGGCCATGTTGCCGCCTTTGGCATCACCGGCGCTGGCGAAACCCTGCCGCTGGATATCCTCAGGACCATCCTACAGGAAAACTCGATCAAGGGGTCCGTCGCGGGTATGGGGCAGGACATGCACGATGCGCTGACGCTGCTGACACATGGGCGGATCGACACAACCCTGTTCACCGGTGCAAGTTATCCGTTGGCCGATATCCAACGGGCCTTCGACAGCTTTGCCGACCGGCCGCAAGACCTCAAAACCCAAATCGTGATGTAAAGAAGTGAGATCGAAGCCATGGACAAAGCCTCAGCCATCCTGAGCCTGCCATCAGAGCCACGTGAGTTCGGGTTTTTCCTGGACGGAAAATGGGTCGAGGCCGGGGACCGCGACGTTTTCGAACGAGCCTCGCCCGGGCATGGTGTGGCAGTGACGCGTATCCCACGTTGTACGACAGACGACCTGGATGCGGCTGTGGCCTCGGCGCGGGCGGCTTTCAACGACCGCCGATGGTGTGGCCTCTCAGGAGCAGACCGCGCTGCGGTGTTGTTGAAAACAGCCGAGCTGATCCGGGCCCGTACGGACGAGATTGCCTATTGGGAAACGCTTGAAAACGGCAAGCCCATTGCGCAGGCGCGTGGCGAAGTTGGCGGCTGTGTCGGCATGTTCGAATTTGCCGCCGGACTGGCCCGGTCGCTGCATGGGGACAGCTACAACAACAGCGGCGATGGCGCCTTTGGTGTTGTGACGCGCGAACCCGTGGGCGTGGTTGGTTTGATTACGCCGTGGAACTTCCCATTCCTGATCCTCTGCGAGCGGGTGCCCTATATCCTCGCCTCGGGTTGCTCGCTTGTGGCCAAACCTTCGGAAGTGACAAGCGCCACGACGCTGTTGCTGGCCGAGATCATGAGTGAGGCAGGCCTGCCCGACGGTGTGTTCAATGTGGTGACAGGCTCCGGCAGCAGCATCGGCCAGAAAATGGCGGAACATATGGATGTGGACATGCTGTCCTTTACCGGATCGACCAACGTCGGCCGCGCGGTGGTGGAGGCCACCGGCAAGTCTAACTTCAAAAAGCTGGGTCTTGAGCTCGGCGGAAAGAATCCACAGATCGTGTTCGCCGATGCCGACCTTGAGGATGCGGCAGACGGCGTGGCATTCGGCATCGCCTTCAACACCGGTCAGTGCTGTGTGTCGGGCTCGCGTCTGCTGGTGGAACGCTCGGTGGCAGACAAGTTTGCCGACATGGTCGTCGAAAAGCTGCGCAAGGTGCGCGTGGGCGATCCGCTGGACGAGACAACCCAGGCCGGGGCCATCACTACGGATGCCCAGAACCGCACAATCCTGTCCTACATCGCCAAGGGGCAGGAAGAGGGCGCAACGCTGGTCACCGGCGGCGGTGTTCTGGATATCGCAGGCGGCCAGTACATCGAACCAACCGTGTTCACCAATGTAACCAATGACATGGCCGTGGCTCGCGAAGAGATATTTGGACCCGTGATCGTGGTGATCCCGTTTGACACGCTTGATGAAGCCATCGAGATTGCCAATGACACCGAATACGGATTGGCTGCGAGTGTCTGGAGCAAGAACCTTGATACCGCACTGACCGTATCGCGCCGTGTTCAGGCGGGTCGGTTCTGGGTGAACACCACCTTGGCCGGCGGTCCGGAATTGCCGATTGGCGGGTTCAAGGCTTCTGGCTGGGGGCGTGAAGCAGGTATGCAGGGTGTCGAGGAATATACGCAGGTCAAATCGATCCATATCGAGATCGGCAAACGCGCCCATTGGGTGGAATAACGGAGAAGATCATGGGTGAGCGCGGGTATGATTATGTCATCGTCGGCGGCGGTTCGGCGGGGTGTGTGCTGGCCAATCGGCTGACGGAAAACAGCGCCGCGCGTGTCCTGTTGCTGGAGGCGGGCGGCAAGGACAGCCATCCGCTCATCCACATGCCGGTCGGCTTTGCCAAGATGACCGATGGCCCGCACACCTGGGGCCTGACAACGGCACCGCAGAAAAACGCCAACAACAGGGAAATCCCCTATGCCCAGGCGCGGGTGATTGGCGGCGGCAGCTCGATCAATGCCGAAGTGTTCACGCGCGGCAATCCTGTGGACTACGACCGCTGGGCCAGCGAAGAAGGCTGCGAAGGCTGGTCCTTCAAGGATATTCAGAAGTACTTTGTGCGCTCCGAAGGCAACAGCATCCTCGCCGGGGATTGGCATGGCACCGAAGGGCCGCTCGGAGTTTCAAATATCCCCGACCCGCAGCCGATGACCCGGGCGTTTGTCCGGTCCTGTCAGGAAGCAGGCATCCCCTATAACCCGGATTTCAACGGCCCCCGGCAAGAAGGGTCTGGTGTTTACCAGACCACGACCAGGAACGCCAAACGCTGCTCGGCAGCGGTGGGTTACCTGAAACCGGTGATGAACCGCCCCAACCTGACAGTGGAAACCGGCTGTCAGGCGCATCGTATCCTGTTCGAGGGAACCCGCGCCGTGGGTGTCGAGTATGATCGCAAGGGCACGCTGCAACAGGTGCGCGCCGATCAAGAGGTGCTTGTCACCAGCGGCGCAATTGGCACGCCAAAACTGATGATGCTCTCCGGTATTGGCCCGGCGGCGCATCTGACTGAGCATGGCATTGATGTGCTGCATGATCTGCCCGGCGTGGGTGAAAACCTGAACGACCATTTCGGTATCGACATCGTGGCCGAGTTGAACGGGCACGACAGTCTCGACAAATACGGCAAGCCGCACTGGATGATCTGGGCGGGTGCCCAATATTACCTGTTCAAATCGGGTCCGGTGACCTCAAACGTGGTTGAAGGCGGTGCCTTTTGGTATGGTGACAAGACGGCGGAGGTGCCGGATCTGCAATTCCACTTCCTCGCCGGGGCGGGTGCCGAAGCCGGGGTGCCAAGCGTGCCCAAGGGCTCTTCGGGCATAACGCTGAACTCTTACACGTTGCGTCCCAAGGCACGTGGATCGGTCAGGCTGCGCTCGAACAAGGTTGGCGATTTGCCCATTGTGGATCCGAATTTTCTGGGGCACCCGGATGACCTGAAGACTTCGGTCGAAGGGATCAGGATCAGCCGCGAGGTTTTCTCGCAGCCCAGCCTGCAGAAGTACATTCGCAAGATCCACTTCCCGGATGACTCGGTGAAAACCCAGTCGGATTACGAGGCCTACGCGCGTCAGTTCGGGCGCACATCCTATCACCCCACATGTACCTGCAAGATGGGCGTGGATGAGATGGCCGTGGTCGACCCGCAGATGCGGGTGCACGGGATCGAAGGCCTGCGGATTTGCGACAGCTCGGCCATGCCCAGCCTGATCGGCTCCAACACCAATGCTCCCACAATCATGATGGCGGAAAAGGCCTCGGACATGATCCGCGGCAACCACTGATCCAAGACACCTCCCCAACTGTTCGGCGGCCTGCGGGTCGCCGTTTTTTTGTTCGCAAAACGAAATGGGGCGACCCGCAGGCCGCCCCGTCAGAGGTGTTTCAAGATCAGATCAGTCCCACTTGGGTGCCCAGGGCACCAGGTCCTCACCGACAATTCTATAGCCTGTTTTGGTCATGGCATCGATGCGGTCCATGTCGATGCTGGACAGGGTGAAATCCATAACGTCGAAATTTGCCTGTATGTTGGCGCGCTTGGTCGACATCGTGTTGATCGAGACGCCCTTTTGCAGGATCCAGCGCAGAACAACCTGGGCTGCCGTCTTGCCATAGCCATTGCCGATCTCTGCAAAAATCGGATGCTTAAAGACCTCACCCCGTGCCACGGAACAGTATGACGACAGCGGGATGCCGGTTTCTGATGCGGCCTGCAAGAGGATGTCCTGATTGAGCAGCGGGTGAAATTCGACCTGGTTGGTGACAATCGGTGCTTCCGTGATCTTGACCGCGTCACGCATCATCTGGGCCGTGTAGTTCGACACGCCGATGTTGCGGGTCAAACCCGCTGCGTGAGCTTTCTCCAGCAGCTGCAGGGACAGGGCGATGTCTCCGCCAATCGGGGGCCAGTGCAGCAGCAGCACATCAACATAGTCCAGCCTGAGCTTCTTCAGGCTTTCTTCGACCGATGGCAAAAACGCCGCCTCGGAAAAGTTGTCCGGGTGCACCTTGGTTGTGACACACAGATCGTCCCGGGCTATCCCGAGCTGGGCCAGCGCGTCGCCGGTCTCGGCCTCATTTTCGTACATCTGCGCAGTGTCAAACGAGCGATATCCCACTTCGGCGGCGATTCTCATCGACTCACGCAGCTCATCACCGGTGAGTGGAAATGTACCGAAAGTACGCTGGTTGGTCCCCTGATAGTAGATGTTCATCGGTGCTCTCCCTGATTTCACTGACTTAAGTAACTTAGTGGTTACTATTTTTGAGGTCAATCCAAACAACCACTGAATTGCGGTTGATTTATGGCATGACCCATGCATATTCTACATAACCGGTTAGTTACTTCGTGGGGATTCCATGACCAAGCAAATGACAGCCCGCGACGCGGCAGACCTCATCCCCGACGGGGCCATTGTGGCGGTGAATTCATCGAGCGGACTGTGCTGTCCTGACGCGGTGCTCCAGGGAATCGGCCAGCGGTTTACCGAAGAGGCGTCGCCAAAGGAGCTGACCACGATCCACCCCATTGCCGCCGGTGATATGTTCGGCACCAAGGGTGTCGATCACATCGCGCGTCCCGGTCTCTTGTCGCGCATCATTGGAGGGTCATACCCTTCTGGCCCCAGCAATCAGGAGCCCCCTCTGGTCTGGCAAATGGTCACCGCAAACCAGTTGCGGGCCTATAACGTGCCCTCAGGCATTATCTTTGACATGCTGCGTGAAGCAGCGGCCAAACGTCCCGGCGTCCTGACCAAAGTTGGAATGGAAACCTTTGTGGACCCCGAAATCGAAGGCTGCGCCATGAACGAGGCCGCCCGTGCGGAACCGATCGTGAAACGCATGCAGTTCGAGGGGGAAGAGTGGCTTTATTTCAAGGCGCTTGCACCGAACGTGGCCATCATCCGCGCCACCACGGCCGATGAAAAAGGCAATCTCAGTTTTGAACACGAAGGTGCCTATCTGGGCGCCATGGAAATGGCCCTCGCGGCCCGCAACAATGGCGGTGTGGTGATTGCACAGGCCAAACGGGTTGCCGCAGCTGGCAGCATCCGCCCACATGACGTGCATGTGCCGGGCATTCTGGTGGATGCCATCGTCGAAGCGCCGGATCAGCTCCAGACCACGGCGACCGAGTATGATCCCGCGATCTCTGGCGAGCTTACCCGGCCAATTTCCAGCTTCCGGGCGGTCGATTTCAACATCGGCAAGGTGATTGCCCGCCGTGTTGCGACCGAACTCAAAGATGGCTGGGCGGTGAATATCGGCTTTGGCATCTCGGCCAATGTGCCGCGCATTCTGGTCGAAGAGGGTCTGCATGGCTCTGTCACATGGATGATCGAACAGGGCGCCGTGGGTGGCGTGCCCCTGTTGGATTTCAAGTTTGGCTGCTCTGCCAATGCCGAGGCATTCGTCCCGTCACCGCATCAGTTTTGCTATTTCCAGGCCGGGGGGTTTGACGCCTCGCTGCTGTCCTTCCTCGAGGTCGACAGGTTCGGGTCGGTCAACGTGTCGCGCCTGTCAGCCACCCCGCACCGGACGGCAGGGGCGGGGGGATTTGTCGATATCACCACCCGTGCACGCAAGATCGTCTTTTCCGGAAACTTCAATGCCGGTGCCAAGATGAGCATAGAAGATGGCAAGCTTGTCATTCACAAGGAAGGCAAGATCGCGAAGTTTGTGGAAGAGGTTGACCAGATTTCCTTTTCCGGCAAGCGTGCCCAAAGTCAGGGGCAGGACGTCACCTATGTGACCGAACGCTGCGTGATCAGGCTGTTGCCACAGGGGCTGACCGTCACCGAAATTGCGCCGGGGATTGATCTCCAGCGGGACGTTTTGGATCAGGCCGCCACTCGGCTCGCGGTCGCCGATGACCTGCAAGTGATGGACATCTCGCTGTTTCAGCCGGTGCCGATGGGGCTGGAACTGGCCAGGGGCTGATGTCTGACCTTCTATTGCACATTGACGATGGCATTGCTTGTCTGACCATCAACCGCCCCGAACGTCTGAATGCCCTGACAGCAGAGATGCTGGATACACTTCAACTCAGGTGCCGCGAGATTGAACGCACGCCCGACGCCCATGTGGTTATCCTGCGTGGCGAGGGGCGCGCCTTTTGCGCAGGTGGCGACATTAATGCCTGGGCGTCGCACGCGCCCGAACAGTTTGCGCGTCACTGGATCCGCGACGGCCACCTGGCGCTGGATTGCCTTGCGCGCCTGCGACAGCCGGTGATTGCGGTCTTGGATGGCGATGTCTTTGGCGGCGGCCTGGAACTCGCTGCCTGTGCCGACTACAGGATTGCCGAAGCGCATATTCGAATAGGTCAGCCAGAACCCGCATTGGGCATCATTCCGGGCTGGTCCGGTACGCAACGTGCGGTGCGCCGCTTTGGTGCACAGCTGGTACGCCGCATGGCACTGTTTGGCGATGTGTTCAGCGCTCAGGATGCCGCTGCCTTGGGGCTGGTCGACAAGGTTGCCGAAACCGGAACCGGACTGGACACGGCCCGCACTCTGGCGCGCACCCTCCGCCACCGCGGTCCGGCGGCGACGGAGCTTACGAAAATGCTGATCAACGCGGCCGAGGGGGAAGAGAGGGAACGCGTTCTGGAAGCCCTGGCAGGCCAGATCGCCGCGGCGCATCCTCACCTCAATCACGGGCTTGCCTCTTTCAGGGCGCGGGAAAAACCGGACTACTGGTCAAACTCAAATAAGGAGACATGAATGTTACGCCATCTCGTGCACTTGCGCTTTGCAAAGGACGTCACCGACGCCGACAAGGCTGCGCTTTACAAGGATCTTGCCGGGCTTGGCGATCACATTGGCGGCATTCTGGACTTTCAGAGCCGCAGGAATGTCTCGGTCGAACTGCCCTTGGTGCGGGATTTCAACGACATGTTCTGGTTTGACTTTCGCGATACTTCGGTCCGCGACGTCTATCTCGACGATCCAAAACATCAGGAGATTGGCGGGCGTATCGTGGCCAAGCTCGAGGGTGGCGCAGACGGGGTCTTTGTGTGCGACATTGAACTCTAATGCAGCCGCGCGCCTTTCTGACGTCGCTGTTTCAGGCGGCGATTGACGCTGCCGACCCCGCGATAGCACTCAAGCCCTATCTTCCAACGCCGCCCAAGGGGCGGACGGTGGTGATCGGGGCGGGCAAGGGCGCGGCACAGTTGGCGCAGGCCTTTGAGACACTGTGGGACGGCCCGCTGTCGGGTGTGGTGGTGACGCGCTATGGCTACGGCGCACCCTGCACATCCATTCGCGTGCTCGAAGCCGCGCACCCTGTGCCCGACACCGCGGGGCTGGCCGCCAGCGAGGCGCTGATCGCGGCTGTATCAAACCTCGGGCCGGACGATCTGGTTGTGGCGCTGATCTGCGGCGGAGGGTCTTCACTGTTGCCGTCCCCGCCCAAGGGATTGGAACTTGGCGATGAACAGGCCTTGAATCAGGCCCTGCTGGCGTCGGGTGCCCCGATCTCGGTGATGAACGCGATTAGAAAACACGTCAGCGGCATCAAGGGCGGCAGACTGGCCGCTGCCGCTCATCCTGCGCGGGTTGTGTCGCTGGTTGTCTCGGATGTTCCCGGCGACGACCCGGCACAGGTGGCCTCGGGGCCGACCATCCCCGACCCGGTCACGCGACGTCAGGCGCTGAAACTGGCAGAAAGCCATCGCATCGACCTGCCTGCCAAAGTTCTCCGGCATCTGCAAACGCCTGCCGCCACCGCGCCAGTGCCGGACGACGCGCAGTTTTCCGCACACGAGGTCCACGTCATCGCATCGGCCTCAATCTCGCTGGATGCCGCCGCCCGGTTGGCCGAGACACAGGGCGTTCCGGCGGTGATCCTGTCCGATGCCATCGAGGGCGAAGCCCGGGACGTCGCGCAGGTTCATGCCGCCATTGCGCGCCAGGTGGCCCGGCGTGACCGCCCGTTTCAAAAGCCGGTTGTGATCCTGTCCGGAGGCGAAACAACCGTCACGCTTCGGGGACATGGCAGGGGGGGGCGAAACACCGAGTTTCTCTTGTCTCTGGCGCAGGGGCTGGAGGGCGTGGCAGGGGTGGATGCCCTCGCCGCGGATACTGATGGCATTGACGGCTCAGAAGACAACGCTGGCGCCTTTGTCGACGCGTCGAGCAGCGCGCGTTTGCGCGATGCCGGGCGCGATCCCATGGCGGATCTCGACAACAACGACGCTTACAGCGCCTTTGCAAGCATCGGTGACTTGTTTTCACCGGGCCCAACAGGAACAAATGTAAATGATTTCAGGGCGATACTTGTAAGATAACCGCAAGATCGCTGCCGCTTGTCAAAGGGCAGTGTTCTTGCCGCGTGCCCGTCGGAGTGTGTGAGTTTCAGTCGAAAACAGCACCTTTTGACGCGGCTCTGTTCCAGGCCTTCTTGTACAATACGGGCGTGCAGCACCTTGTCGACCCGCGACCTGAGAAGTCCAGTTCCGCCGCAGCATCTTGCCCCGGCACCGTGGATGTCTTTCCCGAAATGCCAGGTCTCTGACCTGTCCACAACGCGTTGCGGACCCATGGCCGGTCAGTTGTTTTTCAAGAAAAGTGGCAGCCCGTAGGGGAATCGAACCCCTCTTTCCAGGTTGAAAACCTGGCGTCCTAACCGATAGACGAACGGGCCACGTGAACCAAATGGTTCTGATGTTTCCGATTGTTCGGAATATGCTTCGGTGGCAGCCCGTAGGGGAATCGAACCCCTCTTTCCAGGTTGAAAACCTGGCGTCCTAACCGATAGACGAACGGGCCGTGCCGAAGCGTGAGGCGGTATTTAGGCAAAGCGCCCATCGGGCGCAAGCGGAAATTTGGCGTTTTGGGCTTTTTTTGGGAGTTGGTCGATCACGTCACAGACCGCTGTGCACCCCGCGCTACAAGGGTGATCCAGACCCAAACTCCGCAACGCAGGATCAGCGCGCCAACCGTGCGCACCTCAAACGGTTTGCCCTGCAGAACATGCACCGCAAACCCCAGAGCCACCAACGCCGTGGTCACGGCGATTCCCGCAGCCAGCCAAACCGCCCATGGACGCGCAAGGATCAGGCCGATGCCCGCCAGCACATAGGCAAAACCGGCCAGGAAATTGAACCACAGCACAAAGGGCACAACCGCCCCCATGTCCAATCCGGCAAACAGCGTGCTGCCGCCGGTCAGGAGTGTGAGGCCTCCAAAGAAAATGGCGAAACTGGCTGCGAATCTGATCTTGGTCACGGTGGCTCTCCCGTCAGGGGTTGTTTCGCGCGCCGGTCCACAAGACGCCAACTTGGCCACAAGATCAAAGCGCCCCATGGACGCAGGCGGGATCAGGCTTCTGCTGCATCCTCAAGGCGCAGCTGCACCGATTGCCGTCCGCCCCAGGAATTGATCTCCAGCCGCCCCGCCAGATGAAACCGTGCGCCGCCGTGCTGTTCAAGACGTGGGCCCAGGGCTGTGTCGTAGGCACCAAATGAGATCGCGTCGAGGCGCGCGCCTGACGAGTCGCCAAAGGCCACTTTCAAATGGCTGTCGCCAACCCGCTTGGCAAAGCGGATCTCGACCTCGGGAAAGGCAAAGCGCGGGGCAGGGGCCCCGGCGCCAAACGGGCCTGCCTTGTCGATGTCTGCAATCAGCTCGGGCGTCGCGGCCTGTGGCATCAGCATGCCATCAAGCTTCAGGTCGGCAGGCCCGGCATCGCCCGCACCCTGTTTGGCCAGTAATTCCGTCAGCCGGGCCATGGCTGGTTCCAGCTGGTCGCGCGCCACGGTCAGACCGGCGGCCATCTTGTGCCCGCCGCCCTTGAGCAACAGCCCCTCTGCGGCAAGCCTCTGGATCGACGCGCCCAGATCAACGCCGCTGATCGACCGACCCGAGCCTTTGCCTTCGTCGCCGTCCAGTCCGATCACGATGGCCGGACGGTTGGTGGCCTCTTTCAGGCGGCTGGCAACGATGCCGACGACGCCGGGGTGCCAGCCTTCGCCCGCCGCCCAGACAAGCGGCGCGTCAAACCCACGATCTTCGGCCTGCTCCATGGCCGCCGCGCGCACGGCAGCTTCGACATCGCGGCGTTCGGTGTTCAGCTGATCCAGCCGTTCCGCCATCGCCGAGGCTTCGTGTGGATTGTCGGTGCTCAACAGACGCGCGCCAAGGTCGGCCTTGCCGATGCGCCCACCGGCGTTGACACGGGGCCCAAGCAGAAACCCAAGGTGGTAACTGTTGGGCGTAGAATCCATGCGCGCAACATCGGCCAGCGCGACAATGCCGGGACGTTCACGGCGCGCCATCACCCGCAGCCCCTGTCGCACCAGCGCGCGGTTGACGCCGATCAGCGGGGCAACATCGGCGACCGTCGCCAGCGCCACGAGATCCAGCAGCGCCATGAGGTCCGGCCCCTTGGCACCCTCTTCGCGCATCTGCCGATTGGCCTCGACCAGCATCAGGAACACCACCGAAGCAGCGCAGAGATGCGCCAGCTCACCCGTTTCGTCCTGACGGTTTGGGTTCACCACGGCCAGCGCATCGGGAAGAGTTTCCCCACCAAGGTGGTGATCCAGCACGATCACATCTGCGCCCTTGGCGGCGGCAATCGGCCCGTGGCTCAGCGTGCCGCAATCAACACAGATGATAAGGTCATGCTGGGCGGCGAGCGACGCCATTGCCGCGTCGTTCGGGCCATAGCCTTCGTCGATGCGGTCCGGAACATACAGCGTCGCCTCCAGTCCCATGGCGCGCAGCCATGTGATCAGCAGCGCGGCAGAGCTGCCGCCATCAACGTCATAATCGGCAAAGACTGCGATCTTTTCTCGCGTGTGCACGGCTTTCAGAAACCGCGTGGCGGCTTTTTCCATGTCGCGAATGCTGCGCGGATCAGGCAGCAAGTCGGCCAGCTTCGGCTCCAGAAACGACGCGGCATCCTGCGGGCTGACACCCCGGCGCGCCAGCACCTGACACAGCGCCGGGGGCAGGGTGGTCTCCTGCGCCAGCAAGTCTGCCGCGCGGTTGATCTCGATCGAGGGACCCAGCCAGCGGCGCCCTGTGATCGAGGTTGTGACACCGAGAAAATCACTCATGCCAGCGCCCCAAGTATCGCGTCTGTGGTCATGGCCTGACAGAATTCGCCATGCAGGATCGAAACCTCGCTGTCGTGGATGTGTTGCGCGGTCATCCGGGGGGCGTCCGGGTTCCAGCCATAGGCTGCATGGGTCTCGAACGCCGCACAGGCATCATGGGCAAGCCATGTGTCAAAGCCAAGGTTCGCCGCCATGCGCACCGAGGTCGAGATACACTGCGGCGTAGAGAGACCGGCAATCACCACCCCCGTGACGCCAAGATCGCGCAGATGCGCCTCCAGTGGCGTGCCGATAAAGGCCGAGTTGGTGCCTTTGCCAAACACCGTCTCACCCTCGCGCGGGGCCACGATGCCCTTGATCGCATTGCCACCCTGATCCGGGTGCAGGGGGCTGGTCGACCGAGTTGAAAAGTGCTGGATATGCACCAGCGGCGCGCCAGAAACACGAAACGCGGCCAACAGGCGGGCCGCGTTGTTTTCTGCATCCGGGTTGTTACGCGCGCCCCAGAGGGGGCTATCCATCCCCTCCTGGATATCAATCAGGATCAGCGCGCGCGTCAAAACTCAGACCGGGGTGCGGTAGGTCATGCGCCGCACCGAGCCGGATTTCGAACGCATCAGCAGGGTTTCGGTGGTGGCCCAGCCGGGTTCGGTCTTGATGCCTTCAACCAGCGACCCGCTGGTGACGCCGGTGGCGGCAAAGATCACGTCCTGTGTCACCATCTCGTCACGCGCATAGATGCGGTTGAGGTCGGTGATGCCCGCCTTGGCGGCGCGGCCACGTTCATCGTCGTTGCGGAACAACAGGCGACCCCAGATCTGACCGCCCATGCATTTCAGGGCCGAGGCTGCCAGCACACCCTCAGGCGCGCCACCCTGACCCATGTACATGTCGATACCGGTCACGTCGGCCTCGGCGCAGTGCATGACGCCCGCGACGTCACCATCGGTGATCAGCCGGATCGAGGCACCCGTGGCGCGCACTTCGGCGATTATGTCGGCGTGGCGGGGACGTTCGAGGATGCAGACGGTGATGTCTTCGGTCTTGCAACCTTTGGCCGCGGCCAGCGCCTCAACCCGTTCTTTCGGCGACATGTCGAGCGAGACAACATCGGTCGGATAGCCGGGACCAACCGCCAGCTTGTCCATGTAGACGTCCGGTGCGTGCAGCATCGAGCCGCGCGGGCCCATGGCAATCACGGTCAGGGCGTTGGGCATGTCCTTGGCGGTCAGCGTGGTGCCTTCCAGCGGGTCCAGCGCGATGTCAACGCCCGGGCCTTCGCCGGTGCCGACCTCTTCACCGATGTAAAGCATCGGTGCTTCGTCCCGTTCGCCTTCGCCGATCACCACGACGCCCGCAATCTCCAAAAGGTTCAACTGTTCGCGCATGGCATTGACGGCGGCCTGGTCGGCGGCCTTCTCGTCGCCACGGCCAACCCAATGGGCCGAGGCCAGTGCGGCCTGCTCTGCCACGCGGGCAAGGCCCAGAGACAGCATACGATCATGAAATTCGGCTTTGGGAGACATTGAGAGGTCCTCAGAAGAATAGTTGGTTGAAATCTGGTTTAGTCGCGCGCGCGGCTCTGCACAAGAACCTGTTCAGACGGATTCGATGCGCAGGGCCACGGGATCGTTCACCATCACCCCGGTCTCGCGCATGGCGGCGACGGCCGAGTCCAGCGCGGCACGCTGGATTTTATGGGTCACGATCAACACAGGCGCGTTGGTGTCGGTGTGGCGGGTCTGGCGCATACGGTCGATGCTGATGCCATTGTCACCCAGCACGGCGGCAATCTTGGCCAGCGCGCCGGGTTTGTCCTCGAGCGTGAGGTGCAGGTAGTAAGGCGCGGGCGAATTCGATTGCGCTGCCTTGGCGGTGACAAGCTCCGCGGCGGGCACGCCAAAGGTCGAAATCCGCAGGCCACGGGCAATGTCCAGAACGTCGCCCATGACGGCGCTGGCGGTGGGGCCTTCGCCCGCACCGGGACCGCGCAGAACCACCTGTTCCACGGCGTCGCCTTCGATCACCACCATGTTGGTGCCGCCCTTGAGCTGGCCAAGCGGGCTGTCTGCGGGCACAAGGCAGGGGCTCATGCGCTGTTCAAGGCCACGACCGGTCATCTGCGCAACGCCCAGAAGCTTGATCTTGTAGCCAAGGTCTTCGGCCTGGTGGATGTCTTCGATCGAGATGCGCTGAATGCCTTCCAGCTCAACCCCGTCAAAATCAACCTGCGTGCCAAAGGCAATCGCGGACAACAGCGACAGCTTGTGGCCTGCATCAATGCCGCCCACGTCAAGATTGGGGTCAGCTTCGAGATAGCCCAGTGCATCGGCTTCGGCAAAAACCTCTTCATAGGGCAGGCCAGCGTCCTGCATCCGGGTCAGGATATAGTTGCAGGTGCCGTTCATCACGCCCATGACGCGGGTGATTTCGTTTCCGGCCAGACCCTCGGTCAGGGACTTGATGACCGGGATGCCACCCGCGACAGCCGCCTCAAAGCGCAGGACAGCGCCCTTGGCTTCGGCGGCTTCGGCCAATGCCTGCCCATGGTGCGCCAACAGCGCCTTGTTGGCTGTGACCACGTCCTTGCCAGCCGCAATCGCCGCTTCGACCGAGTCCTTGGCGGGGCCTTCGTCGCCCCCCATCAGCTCGACAAACACGTCCACGTCATTGCGCCTGGCCAGGGCGACGGGATCGTCCTCCCAGGCGTAATCCGACAGGTTCACGCCGCGATCCTTGTCGCGCGAGCGGGCCGAGACGGCGGTGATGACAACCGGGCGTCCTGTGCGCATGGCCAAAAGGTTTGCCTTTTGACGCACAATTTTTACGACACCGACACCAACGGTGCCCAATCCGGCAATGCCAAGACGCAAGGGGCTGGTCATCGTCACTTCCTCATGAGTTGCAGATTCACCTGCCATGTACCGACTAACACCTGACTGTGCAACGTGGCTTGAACATTGGCCTGTCACAAACCGCCAATGCCGGGCCTCATGGGACGTATTATTCCAGTGTCAGGGCTTCCAGCGTCTTTGCGCGCCGTTTCAGGCCGGAAATCCGCCCCTCCAGATGCGCCTCGCTGTTTTCATCCAGCCGCGCCTCTGGCGGGTCGATGATGTCTTCCATCGGCACCACCTTGGGAAACTTGGCCGTCGAGACATCCGCGCGCGCCGCCTCATCCACCTCGGGAAACGGGGTGCAGGCGGCAATCAACAGGCAGATCAGGGCAATCGGGGCAAGCTTCATAAGGGCGATCCAGCAGAACTGCCCCTTTTTGCCCCAAGCCTGTGAAAACGGCAAGCGGGGGTTTTATAAGAACGCCTGTTCAGTTAACCTCTCCCCATGGCAAGAACCACCGGCTCCCATTCCGACATCACTGGCCCGCGCGTGCGCAGCGCGGCGCTGACGTTGTTCGCGCGCCACGGCTTTGCCGCCGTCTCGATGCGCCAGATCGCCAAAGAGGTCGGCGTGCAGGCCGGGGCGCTCTACAACTACACCCCGGACAAGCAAAGCCTGTTGTTCGACCTGATGCAAACCCACATGCGCGACCTGATGGAGGCCCGCGCGGATCAGCCCGCCAGCGGCAGCGCCATGGAACGTCTCGAGGCCTTTACCCGCTTCCACATCCGCTTTCACTCGGCGCGCCCCGACGAGGTGTTCATCGCCTACATGGAGCTGCGCAACCTGACGCCCGGGAACTTCGCGGTGATCGAAGGCCTGCGCCGCCAGTACGAAGATACCCTCGAAGGCATCTTGCAGGACGGCCAGGCCGAGGGCAGCTTTGCCGTGCCGGACACCAAGATCGCCACCCTGGCCGTGATCGCCATGCTGACCGGCGTCAACACCTGGTTCCGCGAGGGCGGCCGCCTGTCGCTCGACCAAGTCGAACAGGTCTACTGGGACATGGTGCGCAAGACAGTGGCAGCCTGACGCCAACGTCCTTGCTTCTTTTGGCCGAAAATATCCCGGGGTGAATGCCCCTTGGGGCAGAGGGGCAGCGCCCCTCCACATGCTTTCAGCTCAATGCGCCGGTTTGATGAACGTCCCGTTCCTGAGGTCGGCAAAGGCCTGCCGCAGCTCGGCCTGCGTGTTCATCACAATCGGCCCGTGCCAGGCTACGGGCTCCTGAATAGGCTGGCCCGAGATCAACAGAAACCGCAGGCCCTGTTCGCCGGCCTGCACCGTGACCTCATCGCCGGTCCCGAACCGCACCAGCGTGCGGTCACCGGACATGTCGCGGATATTCACCTCTTCCCCGGCAACTTCCTTTTCCAGCAACACGCCGGTCGGCTGGCTGGCTGGCATCGGCAAAGGCACCTGCACCTTCAAACACATAGGCAAAGGCCCGCCGGTAGGTGTCGACCGGAAAGGTCTTTTTCACCCCCGCAGGCACCGTGATGTCCAGGAACATCGGGTCTGCCGCAATGCCGTCGACAGGACCGGTCTTGCCCCAGAATGACCCGATCACGATGCGCACCCGCGTGCCGTCATCGTCAATGATCTCGGGAATGTCTCCCGCGGTCACATCCTGATAGCGCGGATCGGTCATCTTCAGGTCACGCGGCAGGTTGGCCCATAGCTGAAAGCCGTGGTTGACGCCCTGCGCATCCGGGCTGGGCATCTCCTGATGCAGAATGCCTGACCCGGCAGTCATCCATTGCACATCGCCTGCGCCAAGATTACCGGTATTGCCCAGCGAATCCTGATGCTCCACCGCTCCGGACAAGACATAGGTGATGGTCTCAATGCCGCGATGCGGGTGCCATGGAAAGCCAGCCTGATACTTGGCCGGATCATCATTGCGGAAATGGTCCATCATCAGGAACGGGTCCAGCTCATCGGGATCGCGAAACCCAAAGGCGCGGTGCAGGTGCACGCCTGCGCCCTCCATGGTGGGTTGGGCCTTGCGGGTTTCGAGAACAGGTCTGATCGACATGATGTGTCTCCTTTCCTATAGCACTTAGGGCGGCAGGCGCCCCCCGGCAATCCACCACACTGTTCGCCGCTGAACGGTGCCTGTGCACCCGCCCACATCCCGCGACGCAGCGGAAGTCTGAAAAATTTCCGTTGCGTGTCGCGGCGTCTGCCCTAGTCTTTGTTAACAAAGAAACATCACGGCTTGGGAGGGCCAGATATGCTGGGGTCTATGATGATGCGTCCGTTGAATGTGGCGGATATTCTGACATTTGCTGCAGACACACACCCCACGGGGGAAATCGTCTCGGTACGAACCGAGGGCGATCTGCACCGCTATACCTATGCCGACAGTGCCCGCCGCGTGGCGCAGCTGGCGCATGGTCTCAAGGCTCAGGGCGCCAATCCGGGGGACCGCATCGCCACGCTGGCCTGGAACGGCTACCGCCATTTTGAGCTTTATTATGCCATCGCGGGTATCGGCTCTGTGTGCCACACCATCAACCCGCGCCTCTCGGCCGAGCAGATGACCTATATCGTGACCCATGCCGAGGACACGATGCTGTTTGTGGACCTCACTTTTGTTCCGATTGTTGCCGCCTTGCGCGATCACTGGCCCAAGGGGTTGAAAGTGGTCGTCATGACCGACCGCGCCCATATGCCCGACGGCGACTACCTGTGCTACGAAGAGCTGCTCGACGGTCACCCCGAGTCCTACGACTGGCCGGAACTCCCGGAAGAGACCGCCGTGGGGCTGTGCTACACCTCGGGCACCACCGGCAATCCCAAGGGCACGCTCTACACCCATCGCTCGACGGTTCTGCACGCGATGATGGTCGGGCTGTCGCTGCCCTCTGCCTTGCAGCCAGGCAAGAAAATCCTGCCCGTGGTGCCGTTGTTCCATGTCAACGCCTGGGGTCTGCCCTATGCCGCGCCCCTGACAGGGGCCTCGCTGATCTTCCCCGGCGGGGCATTGGACGGCGAAAGCATTTTCAGGCTGATGGATAATGAAGAGGTCTTCTCGGCCTGGGGCGTGCCCACGGTCTGGCTGGGCCTGCAGGGCGAGATTGCCAATCAGGGGCGCTTGCCTACTGGCTTTGGCGACATGGTGGTCGGCGGCTCTGCCGCACCGGCCAGCATGATCCGCGACTTTGAAGAGCGCGGCGTCAACGTCTGCCACGCCTGGGGCATGACCGAGATGAGCCCCGTGGGCACCCAGGGCAATCTCCCGGCTCACCTCGCGGATGTCTCGATGGATAAGAAGATCGAGATCAAGAGCAAACAGGGACGGCGCATTTTCGGCGTGGACCTCAAGATCGTGGACGAAGACGGCACCCGGCTGCCCCACGATGGCGAGGCCGCGGGCGAGCTTTATGTGCGCGGCAATGCCATCACCTCGGGCTATTTCAAGAATGACGAGGCCAATGCCACAGCCTTTGACGCCGAGGGCTGGTTTGGCACCGGCGATGTCGCCACCATTGATGGTGACGGCTATCTCACCATCACCGACCGCGCCAAGGACCTGATCAAATCGGGCGGTGAATGGATCAGCTCGCTCGATCTGGAAAACACCGTGATGGCCCACCCCAGGGTGGCCAATTGCGCCGTGATCGCCGTGCCGCATCCCAAGTGGGACGAACGCCCGCTTCTGATCGTGGTGCCCTCCCCCGAGGGCAAACCCGAGGTGTCCGAGCTGATGGCGCTCCTGGAAGAACATTTTGCCAAGTGGCAATTGCCCGACGACGTGGTGTTCGAAGATGAATTGCCGCTGACCGCCACGGGCAAGGTGTCCAAACTGACCCTGCGCAAAAAGTACATGGATCACGTGTTGCCTGCCTCCGGGTGAGGTCTCAAAAAGATTGACAGACACTCCTCTCCGCCGTGTCATGAATGAACGCGCCAGACCAGAACGCGCGCGGAGAGGGGGACACATGACTTCGAAACGGACACTGCTGATCATCTTTGCACTGGCCCAGCTGGCGTTGGCGCCATTTATCTGGGATTGGCTGGTCGAGCACCGGCCCAGAAATGTTGTTAACCAGTTTTACGGACATTATTTCCCGTCAATCTTCCTTGTTGCCATGGGGGCCGTTGCGATCTTTGAACGCAAAGGCGTCGTGGCGCTTGGCACCAAAGAGGCCTGGCTCGCCATCGTGGCGGGAGCGGGCTACATCCTGGCGGATACCTTCATCATGCACCCGCCGCTGGGCGTCTTTGATGGGGCGGGGCATGCTGAATCCGAACACGTGTCGATCATGGGCATGATCCTCGCGCTTGGGATCTCCGGCCTTGTCGTTCTGAAGAAATATGGCGCGGAAACCCCGCCCACCATCCACTTTATCGTTGGCGTGACCGTGGCTTCGCTGGTGTTTCTCAATCACCACCAGCACACCGCGGCGGGCACGGCTGCCCACAACGCGGTGATCATCTTTCTCAGCGTCGCCGCGCTGATGCGCCTGCTGGGGCGTATGGAAGAGTACGGCGTGGCGATGATCGTCTCGGGCTGGGTGTTCTTTTCGTCCCAGATGGGGCTGGCGCACTATGTCGACATGAGCGGCAAGAGCCCCGGCGCCTGGATCGCGGTATGGGCCATGGTGGGCTTTATCTCGGCCACGGGCTTCATGCTGCTGGCTCCTCCTCCCACTCCGACCAAGGACTAAGGGCAGGGGGCCACAGGGTCCGCAAAACGCCGGTTCTTGCGGACCGATTTCGGTTGTGGAGATTGGACAAAGGGCCAAGTGACGCAATGTCGTGGCGACGAAGACTTGCACCTCGCGCCAAAAAACATACCGTCGGGTATGTGTGATATCAGGAGATCCCCATGCCCGGCGACAGCCATCTGCCAAAACAACTTCAAGGCCTGCGTATTCCCGCCGTAGCCTCGCCCCTGTTCATCATTTCGGTGCCCGCGCTGGTCATCGCCCAGTGCAAGGCGGGCGTGATCGGCAGCTTTCCGGCGCTGAATGCCCGCGAAGGCGAAGGCGAGCATCCGCTCCTGGACACATGGCTGACCGAGATCAAGGAAGAGCTGGACCGCCACAATCAGGCCAACCCCGACACACCTGCGGCGCCTTATGCGGTGAACCAGATCGTGCACCGCTCCAACACGCGGCTTGATCGTGACATCGAGATTTGCGTCCAGCACGAGGTGCCGATCTGGATCACCTCGCTTGGCGCGCGGGTCGAAGTGAACGAGGCCGCACATGCCGCCGGTGGCATTGCGCTGCACGACATCATCAACAACAAGTTTGCCAAGAAGGCGATTGAAAAGGGGGCCGATGGCCTGATCGCCGTGGCCGCAGGCGCCGGTGGCCACGCCGGCCCGCAATCGCCGCTGGCGCTGATCTCGGAAATCCGCGAATGGTTCGACGGCCCGCTTCTGCTGTCCGGCGCGATTGCCACCGGCGACTCGCTTCTGGCGGCGCTCGCCATGGGCGCGGACCTCGGCTATATCGGCTCGCCGTTCATTGCGACGGAAGAGGCCAACGCGCAACAGGGTTACAAGGACATGATCGTCGCCTCCGGCGCCGATGACATCGTGTATTCTTCGCTCTTCACCGGCGTTTCCGGCAACTATCTGCGCGGCTCGGTCGAAAACGCGGGCATGGACCCCGACAACCTGCCCGAAGGCGATGTCTCCACCATGAGTTTTGGCGACAAACGCGAGAAACCAAAGGCCTGGAAAACCATCTGGGGATCGGGCCAGGGCATTGGTGCTGTCAAAGAGGTTGCGCCCGCAGCTGAGATCGTCAACCGGATCGAGCGCGAATACCACGCCGCCTATGCCCGCTTGCAGGACCGCCTTGCATGACCACCATGCTGCACCTGATCCGCCATGCACAGGCGTCCTTTGGTGCAGCGGATTACGACAACCTGTCCGAGCTGGGCCACCGTCAGTCGGTGGCGCTGGGCCGGTCGCTGTTGCAACAGGGCGTCGACCCCGGCGCGATCTTCATCGGCTCGCAGAAACGCCACCGCCAGACCTGGGAAGGCATTGCCGAGGGCATGGGGCTTTCACGCACGCCCACCGTGTTGCCGGGCCTGAACGAGTTCGATTTCCACGGTCTGCTGGATGCGCGCTACAAGGGGCGGGATGACCGCCCCGACACGCTGAACTCGGACCGGCGCACGCATTTCCGCGCCCTGCGCGACACGGTACTGGAATGGCAGCGCGGCGAGATCGACGGCCCGCCCGAGGCGTTTGCCGATTTCCTCGCCCGCGTGCGTGCCGCCCGTGCGGCGATTGCCGGGAACGGCTCGGCGGTGGCGCTGGCGGTCAGTTCGGGCGGGGCGATTGGCATGACCGTGGCGGATGTGGTCTCGGCCCCCGCCGACCAGATGATTACCCTGCAATTGCAGGTCAAGAACTGCGCCGTGGCGCGCATTCTGCTAACATCGAATGCGCCCTACCTGCACGGATTCAACGAGACGCCGCATATCACGGCAGAGAACGCAGACGAGATGCTGACCTACTCTTGACTGTCTGCGCGGGTGGCCCGGTCGGGACGCCTCCGGCGGGAGTATTTTTGGCGAAATGAAGACAGGACGTTTGGGGAGAGCGGAATGGACGCGACAAAACTGGATACCGAGGCGGTTGCCACGTGGCTGACCGGGAACATGCCGGGGTTCGAGGGGCCGCTTGAGGCCGAGAAATTTGCCGGGGGGCAGTCGAACCCGACCTTTGCCCTGACATCGCCTTCGGGGCGCTATGTCTTGCGCCGCAAACCGCCGGGGGTGCTGTTGAAATCCGCCCATGCCGTTGACCGCGAGTTTCGCGTGCAAAAGGCGCTGGCAGGCTCGGATGTGCCTGTGGCTGGAATGCATGTGCTGTGTGAAGATGACGATGTGATCGGCTCGATGTTCTACGTGATGCAGCGGGTGGACGGGCGCAACTTTGATGATCCGCGGCTTGAGGGCCTGTCCAACGAAGACCGCGCCGCCGTCTTTGACCAGATGAACAGGGTGCTGGCCGCGATCCACTCGGTCGACATTGACGCGGTGGGGCTGTCGGATTATGGCCCCGAGGGCAACTATTTCGAACGGCAGGTGGGGCGCTGGACTAAGCAGTATCGCGCCTCGGAAACCGAGCCTGTCCCGGCCATGGATCAGCTTATTGACTGGCTCGAAGCCAACATGCCCGAGGACGACGGCAAGCGCACGCTGGTGCATGGGGATTATCGCCTCGACAACCTGCTGTTTGCGCCGGATGGCACCGAGTGCATTGCGGTTCTGGACTGGGAGCTGTCCACCATCGGTCATCCCTATGCCGACCTCGCCGCCGTGATCATGCAGTGGCAGATGCCGCCCGGTGGCTCGGGGCGTGGCCTGCAGGGCGTGGATCGTGCCGCGCTGGGCATTCCCACGGACCGCGCGTTCATCGGCGCGTATTGCGCCCGTATGGGCCTGCCGGGGATCGAGCGCTTTGGCTTTTACCTGGCCTTTTGTTTCTTCCGCATGGCGGCGATCATCCAGGGTGTGAAAAAGCGCGGGCTTGATGGCAACGCCTCGGACCCCGAGCGCGCCGCCAAGATGGGCACCTATGTGCCGCTGTTTGCCAATGCAGGTCTGGAGGCCGCAAAACATGGATAAACGTTTTCAGGATCAGGTGGTGATGATCACCGGGGCCGCCGGGGGCTTTGGCAAACTGGCCGCCGAGCGTTTTGCCGCCGAAGGCGCGAAACTCGGGCTTTCGGATGTGTCTGCCGATGGTCTGGCCGCCGTGGCCGACGCCTTGCGCAGTGCGGGGGTCGAGGTTGTTGCCGATGTGGTCGACGTCTCGAACGCCGAGCAGGTCAGCCAGCATGTCGCCAATATCGCCGCCGCCTTTGGCACGCTCAACGTCGGCATCAACAACGCCGGGATCGGCCATGATCTTGCCCCTCTGCACCTGCTGCCGGTCGAACAGTTTGACCAGAACTATGCGGTCAACGCGCGCGGTGTGTTTCTCTGCATGCAACAGCAACTGCCACATATGCTGAAAGCCGGGCGGGGCGTGATCCTCAACGTGGCCTCGGCCGCCGGATTGGTCGGCTCGGGGCATCTGTCGGCCTATTCCGCCGCCAAGCACGCGGTTGTGGGGCTGACCAAGGCCGCCGCGGATGAATACGCCCGCAAGAACATCCGCGTGAACGCGCTGTGCCCGTCCTTTGCCATCACACCCATGGTCGAGGAAATGGCCCAGCAGGTCGGCGCGCGCAGCGGAGCCAGCCGGGAACAGGCGCTGGGCAGCATTACCTCGCGCATTCCGATGGGACGTGTCGCGCAGCCGGAAGAGATCGTTCAGGCGATGCTCTGGGCCTGTGCGCCCGAGAATTCCTTTATGACCGGACAAAGCCTCGCGCTGGATGGCGGGCTGACGGCGATCTGACGCTAAAGGTCCATCTCGAAGAACATCATCTTGCCGTCAGTGATCGGCGGCATCTCTGTATAGGGACCGCGTTGGCGAAATCCCATCGAAAGATAGAGCTTTTGCGCCGCAACCTGGGGGAGGCCGGTGTCCATGAGAATGCGCGTGAACCCGTCTGCACGGAGTTGCTCAACGAGCGCCTCCATCAGGGTACGCCCGGCCCCCAGCCCCCGTGCGTCTTCACGGATGTAGACCCGTTTGATCTCGGCCACGCCGGGTTCCAGCGAATGGGACATGCCACAGCCCACGGGCGTGTCCTCGTGCAGCGCCAGCTTGACGGTGCCGCCGGGGCGTGCGTGCTTGATTTCAAGATCCTGCAACAGCGCCTCATAGTCGGGCTTGGCATAGAACAGCTCGATGATCTCCACAAAGTCGGCCCCCATCCCCATGAGGAAATCACGGTACTCCCAGCACATAGCGCGCACCGTATCGAACTGGGCGGGGGTGGTCGCCTCGATGATCCTGAGCATTGCGATCTCCTGGTGGGTGGGGCCGTCACACAGTCTACATGCCCTTCATTTCCGCGCAATTCCTCCAACGTCCAGAGGCGCAACAATTTCCTTTGTAATCCCGCCAAACAGTGACAGGTTGCGCCTGAGCCCCCAATGCCCAACAGGGACCACAGCGCGCAAATGCCCGATCACGCCCCCCGCCGCTTTGGCGCCCTGAGCGAACCCAGCTACCGGCTGTTTCTGGGCGGCTTCGGCTTTTCGTATACGCTCTACTGGGTCACGCTTCTGGCCGTGGGCTGGTGGATGTGGGAGGTCACACAGTCCGCCGCCTGGGTCGGTTTCGTGTTTTTCTGCGATCTCTTTCCGGGGGTGCTGGTCACCCCATGGGCCGCCGCCATCGCCGACCGGGGCAACCGGTTTCGCCTGCTCAAGGGGATCCTCTGGATTCAGGTCTTTACCGGTCTGGCCCTAGCCGCCACCGCCTGGGCCGGGCTTTTGACCCCCTGGAGCCTATGCGCCTTTGTCTTCCTCGAAGGCGCGTTGATCGGCTTCAGCCAGCCCGCGTTTTTTGGCATGATCAACCGCCTGGTGCGCCCCGAGAACCTCTCGGCGGCGGTTAGTCTCAACATCACCGTCACCAATGGGTCCTATATCGTCGGCCCTGTGCTGGCGGCCTATGTGTTTTCCTATGGCCTTGGCATTGCACCCCTGGCCTTTGCCGCCAATGCGCTCGGTACAGTGGTCTACCTCGCCTGCCTCGCCCGCGTCACGCTCGGCCCCGAACCGGCGCGCGAGGCCCGCGAACCAACCGAGTTGCTGCGCGACATCCTCGAAGGTATGAGCACGTTTTTCACCAACCCCACCGTGTCGCGTGCGATCATCCTGATCCTTGGGGCCGCCATGCTGCAACGCCCGCTGATCAGCCTGATGCCGGGTATCAACGACCGCTTTGACCTCTTTGCGGCCCATAACTTCACCTATCTGACCGCCAGTTTCATGATGGGCAGCATCACCGCCTCGCTGCGCCATGCCCACCGCAACAGCGATGCGGGGCTTGCGCGCAGCACGCCGCGCGTCATGGCGCTCTTGGCGCTGGGCACCATCGGGTTTTTCTGGGCGATGCAGGCGATGGCCTTTCAGGGCTGGGCCGCGCTGGCCTGCCTCTACCTGATCGGCGTCGCCACCACCTACGTCCTCGCGGGCAACAACGTCATCCTGCAGAACCGCACGCCGGAGCACCTGCGCAGCCGGGTTCTGGGCAACAGTTTCATGCTGTCACGCACCATCGGCGCATTGGCAGTGATCGGGGTGGGGTTTGTGACTGAGGTCTCGGATTTCAGCCCCGCTTTCATGCTCAATGCCGCCCTGGTGCTCGTGGCTGCCCTCTGGCTACTCCTGCGCCGCCCCCTGCAACGCCAGTAGCAACGCCAACGCCTCCTCGGCCCGCGCCGCTGGCACAAAGGCGTGATCGTGGTGATGTGCCGCCACCATGTTACAGGCGATCCCGGCCTCGGCCAAAACCGTCGCCACAGCCGCGGTCAGCCCAACCCCTTCCAGTGAAGAATAGACGTTCAGCGTGATCTGCCGCATCGGCTGGTCCACCGCCAGCCCCTCGGCGCGGGCCACCTCGACCGGCACCAACAGCGACAGGCCTTCGGCCTCTTGAAATGTCCCCAGCGCCGCCGCGCTCAGCCGCGCAATCTGGCCCTTGTCCGTCAGCGAGGCAAACACAAACATGCCGGGCCTCACCTCGGGTGTCATGCCCGAGATCATCTCCTGCGCGCTGTGTGCCACCTGTCCCATGCGAAATGCTCCCGCCAATTCAATGGCTGGGAGCATTGCAGGCTTTGACAGGGGCAGCAAGCGCTGCACATCATCCACGTGCGCCCTGTTTGCAGTTGCGCTTGTCCTTGCCCACCGCGCCGTTGTCCTGACGACAGTCCTGACGGGTGTCGCGGCGGTCCTGACGGCGGTCCATGCCATTGGTGCCAGCGACATCATAGCTTTCGACTGTGGCGGTTGTTGCAGAGGTTGTGGGCGCCTGGCTGGGCAGCGCCGCCATGGCGAGGCTGGCAGAGCAGACAAAGGCGGTGGCGACGGCGAGGGTCTTGGTCATCATGGGATCGGGTCCTTTTGGGCTGGGGTTTGTTCTTCTATGCCCTCAAGATGGTCTCGACCCCCTTAATCTGCATGTTTTCCGCCGACAGAAGTTTGTTAATTTGTGCCAAGGTGATTTGAGGATAGGCAGGCCCCGCCAGCCGCGCTAAACAAGGGATATGGAAATGACGCCCCTTGATCCCCGCCTCGACGAGACGCCCTATGCGCTGCAGCGCCATCTCGGATTTCACCTGACCCATTGGGGCGAGGACCACGCGCGTCTCGAGTTGCAGATCGAGCACTACCACGCCAATCGCGCAGGGCTCCCGCATGGCGGTGTCTATGCCACGCTGCTGGATACGGTCATGGGCTACGCCGGCAGCTTTACCGGCGATCCCGGCCACAAACGTCTGGCGCTGACCCTGTCGCTCACCACGAACTTTCTCAGCCGTCCCAAGGGCAGGCTGCTGATTGCCAAAGGTCACAAGGTCGGCGGCGGGGCCTCGACCTTTTTTGCCGAAGGCGTCATCGCGGATGAAACCGGCGAGGTCATCGCCCGTGGCTCCGGTGCCTTCAAATACCGCAAGACGACGCTCTGATTTCACTCAGGGGCAAGGTACTTGCCCGACACGAACCCGGTGCGCCCGCGATAAGACAGGCTGCACCAGCTCCCTGCCAGCAACCGCCGCTTGCCCGCCCCCGAGGCCCCGGCCCAGGCCGCCGCATCAATCGCGGGCAGACAGGACAACAGCGTGATACCGCCCTGTCCGGCGGGCACCTCGTCCACCTTGGCCGCTTTGCCATTGGGGGCTGCGCGCATGTTCAGCCCCGTGCGCACGCCGGTGACCTGCACCCGCCCGGTGGGCGCGCTGCCATCCGGCGTGGGGTCGGCCTCTGGCCCGGTCGAGATGAAATCAAAGGTCAACGTGTCGGGCTTTTGTTTCAGCGTGGACTTACAGGCCTTGTCGCGCCCCCAGTACAGGCCCTTCAGCACAACCCGTGTGCCCTGTGCCCGTCCTTTGACCGAATAGACGTTGTCGCCACATTTTTTTGAGAACCGCCGCGCCGTCCCCCGCAATTCGCCATTGCGCATCTCTCCTTCGAACAACAGCGTGCCGCTCACCACGCCACTGCCCGCCAGACCCGCGCGCGGCGCGTAATACCAGATCCACCGCTGGCTGCCTTTGCTCTCCCATGCCATCTGCGAGCCGTTGTGATCCCACAGCGTCACCTTGTCGCCGCCATAGCGGGGAGCCCAGCCGTTTGCGGTGGATGCTGCGTCTTGGGGCGCGGACGCCGCCTGCGCCTCGCCTGCCGGGGCCAAGGCGGCCAGACGGGTCTGCGGGTCGTAGAGCCACAGGGTTTGTCCGGTCGCTGGCAGCAAATCGCGCCGCGCCCTGTCGGCCTCGGTCATAAAGTGGCCCGGGACATCGATGCTCAGGTCGGGATCAGCGTCGATGCGCAAAAAGCCAGTGCGATGGACCGTGATTTCGCAGTAATGACCGGTAAACTCGTCAATCGCAAAGAACACGCGCCTGAGGATATGTCCCCCCTCCGGAACGTCTCTTTCCGTAGGGGACAGGCCATCGTCAAAACCGATGCCGCCAGCGGGGCGCTGGTTTTGCCAGGCCAGCTCATTCAGGCAAGCGGTCAATAACGAGTCATGGTCAAAAGCTTTGCCACGAATTGGAGAAACCGGAATATCCCAGCGCCCCGCGTCATCCACGGTGTCCACATAACGCATGCTGCTGGCAGGCGTGCGCAGCATCGCCTCGAGCAATGACGCTTCGATCCACCGCGCGTTGCCACCATAAGATTTGCCCGTCTCATCTTCTCCGACATGCAGCACCCTCAGGATCGCGGCAATCGACTGGATCGAGATGTCAAACGCGGTGTTCACATGTCTTTGCGTGTAGTTGCCGCCGCCCACGGTCAGCGCAGGCGCGTGAAAGCCCAACCGCGCCGTGGGATGCATAGACCTGTTCGGGGTAGGGGGATCCACGAGTGCACCCGACGCGCCGGCCATAAAAACGATGGCGCAGGCGCTCTCACAGGTCGCACCAGCTTCCAGCCGCGTCGCGACAAAGGGAATGCCTTTGTGGCGTGGAAAGGGTCGGTCCTTACGAATGGCTTCGGCCAATTTGACCGCCTCTGCCAATGACCCGCCCGGGCTGTTCAGACACAGCGTCACGATACGGGGATTGCCGTGAACCACGGGGTCAGAAACCACCTGGTTGGCATGTTTCGCCAGCAGCGCCTCAAACCGTTCCGTGTCCCCGGCGACAACCTCGCCGGTCATGCGCATGTTGCAATGGTCGCGTATCCAGTTGCCTTCGACCGGGGGATCGGCCTGACCATCCACAAAGCTGAAATCGGCGGCGGTGGCGGAAGAAATCGACAGACCACCCGCAAGGACACAGGCAAGAAGACGCAAAAGCATTAAGAAAACCGGCTCCTGAAAAACACAATGAAAACCGCCGAAATGGGCAGCAGTCTCAGGAAAGCCGATCTTTGCGCGTTTATCCACGAAAAAGCGCGACAGGTAGGTCGGACAATCTTGTCCGACCTACGCGTGGCATGGATCAGGCGGCATCAGCAATCTGGCCGTCAACCAGCGCGCGCACGGCATCAAGGATGACATCAATCACCTCGTCGTCCATCAGGTAGCTGAGGTTCAGCCGCACAAAGCCCGGTTTGGACTTGGTGTCACCCGCCAGAATGTCGGCCCTGATCTCTTCCGACCAGGCGTCGTCAATCTCCATCAGCCGGTGCACATAAGGCCCCGCACAGGAACATCCGCCCCGCGCCTGAATGCCATAGCGATCCGACAGGGCGCGGGTAAAGGCGCGGTAATCCATCCGCGTGCCATCCGCATAATGCGGCACAAAGGACAGGAACGGCAGGCGCTCTCTGCGCTCTGCGGCCAGGATTTCGATGCCGGGAACATCCCCCCAGGCGGCAAAGGCCCGCTCCGTGTTCCCGGCATTGCGGGCCTGGATATAGTCCTGCCCGATCACGTCTTTCACAATCAGCGACAGCGCCGCGCGGATGTCGCCAATCACGTTGGGTGTGCCACCCTCTTCGCGCTGCTCGATACAGGCGACATAATCGTGGCGGGTGCCGTTCACAAAGGCCACCGTGCCGCCGCCCGGACGGCTCGGCGTGTCGACCCGCACCGCGTCACGGCGTACGATCAGCACGCCGCTGGCGCCGGGGCCACCGATGAACTTATGCGGCGACAGGGCCACCGCATCCGCGCCGCAGGACAGGTCGATCGACAGGTAGGGGCCACCGCCCGCATAGTCCCAGACCATCGCCGCGCCATAGCCCTTGACCATCTTGGTGATCGCCGCGACGTCGCTGCAAATGCCGGTCACGTTCGAGGCCGCGGAAAACGCCGCCACCGTCAGCCCCTGCGCCGTGCACAGGGCCAGCGCGGTTGCCAGCTGCGTCATGTCCGGCCCACCTGTCGGGGCCTCTTCAATCTCGATCACCTCTGCCCCGCTTTCGCGCCACGGCAGGATGTTCGAATGATGCTCATAGGGCCCCATGATGACATAGGCTTTCTTTCCGCGCGCCAGCGCATCGCGCAGCCCCAAAAGATGCACCAGCTGATTGAGCGCCGAAGTCGCGCCCGAGCCGGAAAAGATCACCGCGTGATCCTCGGTCGATCCACCGCATTTCGTCGCAATCACCTCGCGCGCCTCGGCCCGCAGGCCCGTCATCGCCGCGCCGCAATAGCTGTCGACCGTGTGGCTGTTGGCGTAAAACGGCAGCACGTCGTTCATCACGAACTCTTCGATCTGCCGCAATGGCCGCCCCGAGGCGATATAGTCGGCATAAATCATCTTTTGCCGCCCATAGGCCGTATCAAAGGTGGCGTCCTTGCCGATCTGCCCCTCTTTCAGCGCCGCCACCGGGTTGGGTAAACCGCGTAAATCCGCTTCAAAACGGGCCAGAGGAGTAAGAGAAGTCGACATGGGACACCTGTTCGCGTGAATTGTGATGCCTCAAAGATAGGGTGGTTTCCATGGGTCATGTTGGTTAGATTTCATTGCCTGTTCAGTAATTTTGTGTCATTTGATCTGATATGGCAGAAAAATTCGATCATATTGACCTCCGCATTCTGGAGGTCTCGCAAAAACACGGCGCGCTCTCACAGCGCGAGCTGGCCGACCGCGTCGGGCTCTCGCAAAACGCGCTCTGGCGGCGGCTGAAACGGCTGGAAGAGGATGGCGTGCTCTTGGGCGTGCATCGCCGGGTCAGCGCCAAAAAGCTCGGGCTTGATCTCACGGTCTTTGTCATGGTGCGCACCCGCACCCATTCGGACGAATGGATCGAGGCCTTTCGCGCCCATGTCTCCCGCATCCCGCAGGTGGTTGAAATGCACCGCATCGGCGGCGATTGGGACTATATGCTCAAGGTGGTGACCCGTGGCATGTCCGGCTACGACAAGACCTATAAACAGCTCACCACCGGGATCGAACTGGAAACCGTCACCGGCTTTTTCTCGATGGAGACCATGCTCGAAGACCGGCCGCTGGACGTCTACGGCTAGGCGGCAGGTTCCGCGGCCACCACGTCCGGCGTCAAATGCCCGGTCTTCACATAGATCAGACAACCCTCTTCCGAGAACGGCGTATGCTCTGACATATGCGGGCTGCGGATCCATGTGCCCGCCGGATACTCGCCATGCTCATCCTGAAACCGGCCCTCCAGCACCAGGATCTCCTCGCCGCCCCAATGGCGATGCCGCGTGAACTCTGTGCCCGGCGCCCAGCGCACCAGCGCCACGTTTTCCCCCGCCACGCTGTGCAGCGGCAGGACGCTCAGGCCCGGATGCACCCCCGGCCCAAAGGCCGCCGTCCGCGTATCGACATGGAACTGCGCCTGATCCTCCGCATCAAACTGATGCAGCTTGACAAAGATGGTACAGCCCCCCTCGGTATGCGGTTTATGCGCCGTGCCGATCGGATTGCGCACATAGGTGCCCGCCGGGTAATCGCCGGTCTCATCCGAGAACACGCCTTCGAGCACAAAAAACTCTTCGCCGCCCCCATGGGTATGCGCGTCAAAATACGACCCCGGCGCAAAGCGCACCAATGTCGTGGCCCGCGCCACTTCTTCGCCAATGCGGTCCAGCATCATGCGCTCCACCCCGTTGGCCGGGGATTTCACCCAGTCATGTTCGTCCGGGCGAATGACCACCCGTTCGGAAAAATCTGCATTGATCCGCATCTGCGCGCTCCTGTCTTTGTGCTCAACCTAAGGCGCGCTGGCTGACGATCAAGTCGGCACTGCGCACCCTCTGACACCGGGCACGTTTTGCCGCGACGCGTTTCGTGCTAAAAGGGACGCATCGTTTATGCATTGTTCGGAGGCCCCATTGAAACGCCTTTCCCCTTTGATCGCTGCCTGGCTGGTCGCCGCGCCCGCCCATGCAGATTGGCTGTATTTCGAAGAAGAAAACGCACATGCCCCCGGCCTGATCTGCTCTCTCGCGTATGAAGAAGAAAACCACGGGTTTCTGATCTGGGCGGATGACAAGGCCGTCGCCGTGATCCTGACCGACACCAGCTGGTCGCTTGCGCCTGACTTCAAAGGCTGGGCAGGGGCGCAATATGACGGTCAGAACTATGGCTTTGAAATGCAGCAGATGAATGAGATCACGATGTTCAGCTTTCCGGAGGAAGAAAAATGGACAACCATCGTCGCGAAACTGGCTGAAAACACGGCGGGCACGCTTGTCACCCCAATGGCCAAGGTCTGGACCCTGCCCACCGGTGCCAGTGATGTGACGATGCAATGGATCGCATGCATCGCCAAGAACGGCTCCTAACCGTTACGCCACCGCCGCCCGCGCCGCCGCCAGCCCGTCCGCATCGGTCATCGACACGCAGACACTGTCCAGATGCCGGGGTTTGGACAGATCCCACGGCATGCCCCGGTGCAACGTCGCGCGCTGATCCCACATCAGCACGTCGCCCTTTTCCCACTTGTGGGAATAGGTGAACGCGGCCTGCGTGCAATGCGCCACCAGATCGTCAATGATCGGCTGGCTCTCTTGCGGGCTCATGCCGTCGATCTGATATACGTGGCTGGCCACAAAGATGCCCTCCTTGCCGTTCACCGGGTTCGCCCAGACCGCCGGCCAGCACTGCGGCGGCCACTTGTGAAACATCGGATGCTTGGCCAGCTCGGGTGAAATCCGTTCGCGGCTGTGGGAATACTTGTGCCAGAACCTCATGCCCCGCAGCTCCTCCTGCCGTGCTGCAGGCAGGGCCGCAAAGGCCGCCCGGGTTGACGCCAGCTCGGTCTCGCCGCCCTCATCGGTGGGCACTTTGGCGGTCAGGATGTTGATCAGCGACGGGGTCGGAATGAACGTGCTGTCGATATGCCATTGCTGATTGGCGATCAGATGCATCGTGTGCATGTCCATCTCGCCGGTCAGCCCGCCGCTGTCGGTCACATTCGACACCGGCCGCACCTCTTCCTTGTAACCCTCTTCGCGCTCATCCGACAGGCGGTCCTCCACCGGGCCAAACATCTTGGCCAGCCGCAGGTGCACGTCACCGGGCAGATCCTGCCCCTTGATCAACAGCGCCGAATGCTCTTCGAACAGCGCGCGCAGCTCAGGAAACAGGTGATCTTCTGTGACATCCGCCAGGTCGAGATCGTGAACGATCACGCCAAAGCTCTCTGTCAGCGGGGTGGTCTTGATGGTGGTCATTGTCGCGTTCCTCATGTGTTTGGGCTGATCCTAGCAGGCAAAATTTCCCGGTAAACTTGCCAATTTCCTATCCACTGCATAGCATCAGGCTATGCCCTCCCGATTCCGCCGCATCCAGCTCCACCTGACCGCCCTGCCTGTTTTCGAGGCCGCCGCCCGCCTTGGCAGCTTTACCCGCGCGGGCGGTGAGCTGGGCATCAGCCAACCCAGTGTCAGCCGCCACATCGCCAATCTCGAAGAGGCGCTCGGCCAGCCGCTGTTCACGCGTGACCACAATCGCCTGACCCTGACAGCCGAGGGCGCGGCCCTCGCCGGGGCGATCGACCTTGGCCTCAGCCACATCGACACGGCCTATCGCAAGGTGGCCCAGGGGCCGCGCCGTCAGGGCCTGACACTGGCCTGCAGCTTTTCCTTTGCCCATGGCTGGCTGCTGCCGCGGTTTTCGGACCTTCGACGCGCTGCGGGCGAGACACCCATACACCTCGTGGTCTCTTACTGGCTCGAAGACGTCGCCCTTGACGATGTCGACATGGTGGTCAACTGGCGCTCGCGCGGGTGGACCGAATGGCCCAGCCTCAGCCTGTTTGACGAGGTCGTCTACCCCGTCGCCGCGCCGTCGTGGCAGGGCAGGGGCGACACGCTCACCGCCGCCGACCTTTTGCACTTTGAAGAACGCGACAACGAGTTTGTCGGCTGGGAGCGCTGGTTCGCCCACACCGGCCAGACCATGCCGGATGTCACCGACGCCTACCGCTACTCGAACTACCATTTCATGATCCAGGCCGCGATGGACGGCGAAGGCGTGGCGCTGGGCTGGCACCACCTTGTTGCCGACCAGATCGCCCAGGGCCGCCTGATCCGCGTCGGTGCGCCCATGCACTACCGCGATGACGCCTATTCGCTTGAATACCGCCCCAACAGCACCGCGCCCGAGACCGTGCAGGCAATCCTGAATTGGTTCCGTGCCGAGGTCATCCGAACCCCGCCCGCACCCTGACCCCCCCGTAGGTCGGACAATCTTGTCCGACCTACCCAAGCCATCGACACCCCCGGCGTCACAAAATCTTCACTGAAACGCGTCACAGATGTGCTTGCGACTCACCTTATATTTCCATAATTCATGAAGTATGGATAAATCAGACGCCCTCACCGCCTTTTCCGCCCTCAGCCAGCCCACCCGGCTGGATGCCTTTCGGCTCTTGATCGAGGCCGGGGAGACCGGACTGGCCGCCGGTGACATCGCCGACCGGCTCGACGTGCGCCAGAACACCCTCAGCGCAAATCTTTCGGTGCTCCTGAACGCCCAGCTTGTCAGCAACCGGCGCGAGGGGCGCACCATCCGCTATTTCGCCAACACCGATGGCCTGCAGGGGTTGCTTGCCTTTCTGCTCAACGACTGCTGCGGCGGGCGGCCTGAGCTTTGCAACCCGCTGATCGACTCTCTCACCACGGAAAGGGCCTGCTCATGACCGACGCACCCACAAAAGCCGAGGCAGGCCTTGGCACCTTTGAACGCTGGCTGTCGCTCTGGGTGGCGCTGGCGATTGTCGCCGGGCTGATCCTCGGCAATCTCATGCCGGGCCTCTTTGGCACATTGGCCGCCATGGAACTGGCCTCGGTCAACCTGCCCGTCGCCGTGCTGATCTGGGCCATGGTCTATCCGATGATGGTGGGGGTGGATTTTGCCTCGCTCTCCCATATCGGCGACCGTCCCAAGGGCATTGTCATCACTCTGGTGGTGAACTGGCTGGTGAAACCCTTTACCATGGCCGCCCTTGGCGTTTTGTTCTTCAACTATGTCTTTGCCGGGCTGATCCCTGCCGACGACGCGCAAGCCTATCTGGCCGGCGTGATCCTCTTGGGGGCTGCGCCCTGCACGGCGATGGTCTTTGTCTGGTCCAACCTCACGCGCGGAGACCCCACCTATACCCTCGTGCAGGTCAGCGTGAATGACGTCATCATGGTCTTTGCCTTTGCTCCCATCGTCGCCTTTCTGCTGGGTGTGACCGACATCGTGGTCCCGTGGGAGACACTGATCCTCTCGGTCGTGCTCTACGTGCTTTTGCCCTTGCTTGCAGGCCTCATCACCCGCAACCGGCTGGTGAAACAGGGGGGCGTGGCCGCCGTACAGGCCTTCAAGGCCCGCATCGCTCCTTTCTCGATCACCGGCCTTCTGGTCACCGTTGTCCTGCTGTTCGGCTTTCAGGGGCAGGTCATTCTGGACCGCCCCCTGGTGATTGTCCTCATCGCCATCCCGCTGTTGATCCAGTCCTACGGCATCTTCGCCGTCGCCTATGGCTGGGCACGCCTCTGGAAGGTCCCCTTCAACGTCGCCGCCCCCTGCGCCATGATCGGCACCTCGAACTTTTTTGAACTGGCCGTGGCCGTCGCCATCTCGCTCTTTGGGCTTGGCTCGGGCGCGGCCCTTGCCACCGTCGTCGGCGTTCTGGTCGAAGTGCCGGTCATGCTCTCGCTTGTCGCTTTTGCCAACCGCACCCGCGGTTGGTTTCCCTCCTAAAGGAATACACTTATGACCAAAATCGCCATCAACGGGCTTGGCCGCATGGGCAAGCTGGTGATCCGCAGCTTCTTTGACCTTGGGCTTGATGCCGAGATCGTCCTCTTGAACGACGGTGAAGGCGACGCAGAGCTGCACGCCCATCTTCTCGAGTTCGACACCGTGCACGGCCGCTGGCGCGCCGACTTTGCCCACGACGCAGACAGCATCACCATCGACGGCCACCAGATGCGGTTCACGACCACCCGCAACCTCGCGGACCTGCCCTTGCAAGAGCTTGGCGTCGACCTCGTGGTCGATTGCACCGGCGCCTTCAAGACCAACGCCAAACTGCAACCCTATTTCGACGCGGGCGTGCAAAAGGTTGTGGTCTCGGCACCTGTGAAAGAAGACGATGCCGCCAATATCGTCTACGGCGTGAACCACGACATCTATGATGCCGCCACCCACAAGGTCATCACCGCGGCCTCCTGCACCACCAACTGCATCGCGCCGGTTGTGCAGGTCATCAACGACCACCTCGGCATCGAACAGGCGTCCTTTACCACCATCCACGACGTCACCAACACGCAAGTCATCGTCGACAAGGTGCACAAGGACCCGCGTCGCGCGCGGTCTGCACTGAACTCCCTGATCCCCACCACCACCGGCTCGGCCAAGGCGATCATCCAGATTTTCCCCGAACTCGCGGGCCGCATCGACGGCCACGCCGTGCGCGTGCCGCTCCTGAATGCGTCCCTGACGGATATCGTGTTCGATGTCTCCCGTGACACCACCGCCGAAGAGGTCAACGCGCTGTTTGAAGAGGCCGCAAACGGCCCGCTCGACGGCATCCTGGGCTACGAGACCCGCCCTCTGGTCTCGACCGATTACACCAACGACGACCGCTCCAGCATCGTTGACGCGCTGTCGACCCGCGTGGTCAACAAGCGCCACGTCAAGGTCTATGCTTGGTACGACAACGAATGGGGCTACGCTTGGCGGCTGGCGGATGTCACGCGTATGGTGGTGGCATCGCTGTAAGATTTTCCTGAAAAGGAGCGCCCATGTTCCGCACCGTTTTTGTCATTGCCACCCTGTTTGGCCTGCCCGCGCAGGCCGAACTTGTGGTCTGTAATGAAACCGACACCAAGGTCAGCTTTGCCCTTGGCTACAAGGCTTCGGGTGACTGGACGTCCGAGGGTTGGTGGAACATCCCGCCTTATGACTGCTCCGTGGTCGAGGGCGAGGACCTGAAAAACCGCTATTACTACTACCGTGTGACCTCGCCAGTCTATGCCTGGCCCGGCGAAAATTACTATTTCTGCACCACCAAAGCGGCCTTCACCATCGTTGGTGACGAGGACTGCGAAGCGCAGGGCTATGACCGCGCTGAGTTTCGCCAGATCGACACCGGCGAGGCCAAGAGCTTTACCCTTAACCTGACCGCGGAAGGGGCAGAAACCCTCTCGCAAAGCCATCTCGACGAGATCGCCCCACCCGGCACGCACGGCGAACCCTTCACCATCAGCGGCATCCTCAGCCACTGCGATTTCCATGACGTCACAGTGGCCTGCGAGGTCCACGCCGAGGGTTTCCGCTACATCGCCTATTCCGCAGACCCCACACCGCCGTGGATGATTGAGGAACTGGTCGAACTGGGCCTCAACCAGCCCATCACCATCTCGGGCGATATGATCTCTTACGAAGGCAACACCGCCGACATCACCGTGCGGTCTTATGAGACCCATGGCGATGACCCTTACGCCGACCTGCGCGCGGCTATGCAGGGCATGTGGCGCTCACTGGATGACCCGTCTTATCAGGTGGTGATCTATGGCGGCGTGTTTGAGGAACTCTATGATCTCACCCCCACCGACATGTCAGCCATGTTCTATGCAGATGAGTGCCCCCCGACCGCTGATTTCGGCCCCGCCTTCACGCTCAAAACCATGTACAACAACGCACAGGCCGAAGACCGCTGCATGGTGGTGCTGAACGCCGGACGCACCCTCGAACTGGCCCCCGCAGGCGTGATGAACACTCTGCGCTTTGAAAAGGTTCATTGACCTCTCATGACAATGACTGCCAAGCCCACCGGCCTCGCCGCCTATGCCACGGTGACCGCCGCCTACTGGGCCTTCATGCTCACCGATGGCGCGCTCAGGATGCTGGTGCTGTTGCACTTTCACACGCTGGGCTTTTCGCCGGTGCAGCTGGCCTATCTGTTCCTGCTTTACGAGGTCATGGGCGTGGTCACCAACCTCTCGGCAGGCTGGCTCGCGGCACGCTTTGGCCTGACCTCGACGCTCTACGCCGGTCTTGGCCTCCAGATCGTGGCCCTGATCGCCCTGGCCCAGCTTGACCCGGCATGGGGCCTGACCGGGTCGGTCATCTTCGTGATGTGCGTGCAGGGGCTTTCGGGCATTGCCAAGGACTTGGCTAAGATGTCCGCCAAATCCACCGTCAAGATCCTGGCCCCAACGGGCGAAGGCGCGCTGTTCAAATGGGTTGCTATCCTCACCGGCTCCAAGAACGCCGTCAAAGGGTTTGGCTTTCTTCTGGGGGCGGTGCTGCTGGGGCTCTGGGGCTTTACCACCTCGGTCTGGGTCATGGCGGCGGTGCTGGCCGTGATCCTGATCGGCGTCGTCGCCTTCATGCCGACGGGTCTGCCGCAGGGCAAAAAATCCGCCAAGTTCTCTCAGGTCTTTTCCAAGGACCCCAACGTCAACCGCCTGTCACTGGCCCGCATGTTCCTGTTCGGTGCGCGCGACGTCTGGTTCGTGGTCGGCATCCCGATCTATTTCTACGCTGTCCTGTCCGATGGCTCGGAAGAGAGCAACCGCGCCGCCTTCTTCCTGATTGGCAGCTTCATGGCGCTTTGGATCATCCTCTATGGCATTGTGCAGGGATTGGCGCCGCAATTGCTCAAGGCCAAAACCAGCACCACGCCCCAGATTGTGCACAAGGCCGTCACATGGGTCGCCATCCTCACGCTGATCCCACTGGCCCTGTCCCTCGCGATCTGGCTAAACCTGCCCAACCTCACCGCGATCCTCGTCGCGGGCCTCTTGGTCTTTGGCTTTGTCTTTGCGGTGAACTCCTCGGTGCACTCCTACCTGATCCTCGCCTTCACCACGGGCGAGCGGGTCACCATGGACGTCGGCTTCTACTACATGTCCAACGCCGCAGGCCGCCTGCTCGGAACCCTGCTCTCGGGCCTCTCCTATCAGGCCGGAGGCCTCCCCCTCTGCCTCTTCACCGCCGCGGTGATGGCGGGGCTGTCGACCTTGGCGGCCCAACGGCTGAAAGGGTAGGGCAGCGGTCACTCTTTCGGTCTGCTCTTGCGTAAGAGGTCGCCCAAAATCGCACCGGCCAAGAGCACGGCGCAATAAGTCACAGCCCACCATTCAAGCAAATGGGTCCCCACGCTGTCCTTAACAGCGCCTGCGAGATACCCGGCGAGCAAAAAGACGAAGATTACATAGATCGTTTTCACAGCGTTGTTCGTCCCGGCTTAGGCTTGGGGATTATCTCGTACCTCGGCTGGCAATACAACTCTTCGTTGATCAGCTTCTTTGCCTGAATACACGCTGACGAGGGGCGGGGATCACCCCGCCACCCCCACCTAGCGCAGGGGGCCGCCACTGTGCTGTCAGACCTCGCGGGAATAGCTGATCCCGACCGCGTCGCGCGTGCCGAAACTGTTGTCGATGTACGAGCCGAACACTGAAACGCTGTCGCGCTTGGCGATCAGATAGGACGCGCCGCGCCCCATTGTGTCGCCCGAGACATCATCCGACCTGGTCGCGCCAAACGCGCCTGCGCCCCTGCCGCGCCTGCACACAGCATCAAAACCAATCCGCAGCGAACCCATTTGACTATGTTACACCCTCTCGTTGCCCCGAGACCTGGGGCACCGTGCCCGCCCCGTCGCATGGGCCGATCGACGCATCATTGGTCGTAATGCCCCCGCACCGCCACCGGCCCCGGCCAGACCGAGGCCTCTTGAAAGCTCGGCTCATCCGCGGGCCCCGGCGCGCCGCTTGCCCCCAGCCCCTCTAACAGCGCCGTTGCGGTATAGTTCAGGTCGTCATCATTGTTTTCATCGTGGAACAGGATGACCGCATAAGGCCCCTTGGTCAGGCCTTTGAAATGATGCGTCACCCGGCCCTTGCGCGCCGGAATCTCGGCGTAATCCACCGCATTCATGTAATCAAAGGCATCATAGGCGCGGGCGTCGTCAAAGACGATCGCCACGATCTTGCCCTTGCCATTGCGCAGACCCTCGACGCTCAGCGACAGGCCCTCGGCCATGGCCAGCCCCGGCACCAGAAACACCAGGCCCATGGCCAATGCCCGCAGGCTCATACAGGGTCTGCCTCGGGGTGCACGGCCGCGTTGATCCAGTCATAGGCATCCGGCAAGGGCACGCGCGGTGTGTGGATCGAGATGCCCTTGTCCAACGCCCCCGCCGCCCTGCGGGCCGCCGCCAATCCGGCCTCGTCCCCCGCTTCGCGACAGACCAGCGCCTTCAACAGCTGGATGCCCCGGTTCTGCGGCGCGAGATAGGCCGCCTCGGTCGCCGCCTTCAACGCCGCGGCGTGATCGCCCGCACACAGATAAATGCGCGCCGTCAGGCTGAGCCGCGTCACCTTGAACGGATCATCCGAGCCAATCACCTTATAGGCCGAAAACGCCTCCAGTGCGTCGTCAAACCGCCCCTCGCGCAGCGCCATATGCGCTTCGAGTTCGGTCACCCCGATAAAGTTCGGATTGACCTCGCGACAGCGCTGCTGGTCAAACCGCGCCGCGTCGAGATCACCGAGAAACTGCAGTTTGAACGCCCCGCGCGCCCAATAGACAAAATCGCTCCCGGGCAGATCTTCCACCGCGTGGTCCAGATCCCGGCCCAGCTCTTCCACCATCTCATCCGACACCGCCTGATGCCGCGCGGCGCACCAGTTGACCCGCTGCTGCGCCCGCATTGCCAGCGCCATGCCGTCATCCGGCGACAGCGCCACCGCACGATCCAGCGCGGCAAGCCCCTTTTCCCAATCGCTTAGCGTCTGCTTGAAAAACAAATGCGCCGCCCGCGCCCGCAGTTCCGAAACGCTCAGGCGATCATCGCTCAGATGCGACAGCCGGTCACCGTCATGCTGAATGGTCTGAATGCGAATGTCGGCCTCGGCGCGGGCCACCACGTCATCGCAGAACCCGAAAGGATCACTGGCATCACCCTCATAGGTGCCCGACCAAAGCGTGCTCATGTCCTCGCGCAACAGCAGCGTCAGGGTGAACCGCCCGCGATCCCGCGCCACCCGCATCCGCCCCCGCACCAGAAACACCGTCGGCGTCACCGGATCATCGCTCACGTCAATCGTGGTAACCCCGGTGCGTTTCAGCGAATCCTTCACGATGCCCTCGTGCAGGTCCATCGCCAGCGCCTCGGTCTCTGCATCACTTGGCGCAAAGCCAAAGGCCTCGAACCCGATCGAGGGCAGGGCGCCTGCGTCCGGCGCCGTCGTCAGGTTCGCCGGGCGCCACTGATACAGCCGCATCGGGGTTGCGATATTCTTCAGCTTGAACACGCCCGCATCGCTCAACTCGTCCTGCCGCGTCTCTGACAGCTGCCGAAACAGGTCTTCCGAGAACATCAACCCACCCGGAGGCGCCTCGGTCTCGATCCGTTGCGCGATATTGACGCCATTGCCGTAGAAATCATCCTCGTCCTCGACAATCTCACCAATATGACAGCCGATGCGCAGCTTGATCACGTCATGATCCGCCAGCCCCGTCTGCACCTCTTCGGCACAGTTCAGCGCGGCTTCCACGCCGGGAAAGGACAGAATCCACCCGTCGCCCATGCGCTTGAGCACCTCACCGCCATGGTTCGCGGCCACCGGCTCCAAAAGTTTCTTCTTCAATTCCCGGACCGAGCGCACCGCCAGCGCCTCGTCCTGCCCCATCAGCGCAGAATACCCCACAAGGTCGGCACACATCAGAATGGTCAATCGGCGGTTCATCTCAAATCCAGTCGCGCTATGCAGTCAAGCCTAGTCCAGAATCTCGCAATCCCCTAACGCAGGTTCAAGAGGGCAGGGGAAAGAAATCCTGACAAGGGCCCGATCCAGCGCCATCACACCGCGCGCACTTGCCCAGGATCAAACCGTTCGCGCCCGGCACCGAGGGTGGGCCATGCAGCCGCACGATACCATCGCCCCACTCACCCGGGACGCGAATTGTAGCCAAGTTCCGAAATTCGCGCCCGCCCTGGGGGGCGGGGTCGGGCGCGAACCGGATCGCATTGCGATCCGGGGTGAAAGACCAATCCGTAGGACGGGCTTCAGCCCGCCAATACTTCCTAGGCGTCAATTCGCGCTACAAAAGCTTCAACCCTAAAGTCACCAGTTCTTTCAACAACAACGCAATCGCAGTGGCCTTGTAAGCGGCCCCGTTGTCAATCGCATGGACAATTTTGGCAGACTTCATCAAGAGGCTCATTTTCGCAGCCCGACTGAAAATCCGTGTTGTCTCATCCGCACCTGGCAGCGGTGATGCCCCACTTGGCAAAGGCGTCGTGGCATCGTTGATGAGCTGTGGGATGTCGTACTGCCAGTCATCGGCAAGATTTTCATCAGAAATTGCCACCAAGATTGGAAGCGCTTCTTCAAGTTGTTCTTTCGCCCCCTCCGGCAATTCTCGAATGGCCTGTTCGTTCAGAATTTTTCTGTTTTCCGCAACCACCGGATGCGTCGCCCGAATAGCCCGCGCGCCTTCTTCCAGAGCGTCCCTCAGAGCAAGGTTTTCCTCGCTTGCGGGCAGCTCATCACTTAGCAACTGCCGTGTCAGCCCCTTTTGAACACTGACAAACCCCATCTCGATTTGCTGTGGGTCGTTCCCGTAGCGCTCGAACGTCCTGCGAAGCTTGCGGATTTCAAGGCTGTTGTCATGAAGGCCATTTGCTGGGGTCGCAAGCACATCTTCAATTGCGTCCTGCACCTGAGAGAGGGTGGCACCGATTAGGTCAGGTTTCTCAAAGAGGAGAGGAGTCGCGTGAAACTTGCCTTTATCGTCATCAAATTCAACGGTTTCTGCGACAGGTGTTTTCTCAGCCAGATAATTGGCGCGAATGTCTTCGATGCACTGGGCGATGTGCTTTGGGCCTTGGTCCCAGTCTTCGTCAGGGATCAGAGCCACCCTATTCAGAATGTCGCGATCCATGCGAACGCCGTTGACTAGACTGGTGTACCATTCCAACCAAAACCGCCAAACTCTCGGGCTTTCTCGTTCATACAGCTCAAGTGTTTCTATGTTGGCAGACATTTCGGAAGATTGAAAATCTCTCCATAAAGGCATTTTGCTCAGAGCAATTGAACGTTGATCCGCAATCTCCTTGTTAGAGAGAGAAACTCCTTTACCCACCTCTAAAACTTCGTGGGAAAACAATCTATCCTCAAAAACATCCGTATCGCCGTGGTCAAAGCCAAGGCCAGAGCCTGCGCCATCATGAAATGCGAACTCTGGCGCTCCGCTAGCAAACGATAATTCAAAAATCGGATCAGAGCGGTAAAACTTCAAGTAGTGTGTTTCGGGTCGGTTGCTAGGTGTGTACGGAGCACTGTAAATTCGTTTCGTTCTATTGACGCCAGACAGAACAGTTATAGCCAACCTAAGTGCAAGTAGCATTTGGCTTTCGTGATTGGGCCCCATCCAGTCGTCGTCAGGATTCAGAGAAGACAACTGTCGCAACATATATCGGCACAGCAATACTTGTCTGGCATATGTATTGAACCAACCTAGCCGATTAACAGCCTGTTCGAAACTCTTTGAGCTATCTAGTTCGCTCAGCTTTGCTGAAACCATTGACGATTACCAATTTCCACTCCATATCCCGCAACCATGACCGACCTGAATAAAATCCGCAATTTCTCCATCGTCGCACATATCGACCACGGGAAATCCACCCTTGCTGACCGCCTCATCCAAGAGACGGGCACGGTCAAGGATCGTGACATGAAGGAACAGCTGCTCGATAGCATGGATATCGAGCGCGAGCGCGGCATCACGATCAAGGCCAACACCGTCCGCATCGACTACACGGCGGACGACGGCGACACCTATGTGCTGAACCTCATCGACACCCCCGGTCACGTCGATTTCGCCTATGAGGTCTCCCGCTCCATGCGTGCGGTCGAAGGCTCGCTTCTGGTTGTCGATAGCACCCAAGGGGTCGAGGCGCAGACGCTGGCGAACGTCTATCAGGCCATCGACGCCGACCACGAGATCGTGCCGGTCCTGAACAAGATCGACCTGCCCGCCTCTGACTGTGACCGCGTGGCCGAACAGATCGAGGACGTTATCGGCATCGACGCCACCGGCGCCATTCAGGTTTCGGCCAAGACCGGGCAGGGCATCCATGAGACGCTGGAAGCCATCGTCAAACACCTGCCCGCGCCAAAAGGCAACATAGACGCGCCGCTCAAGGCGATGCTCGTGGATTCCTGGTACGACGCCTACCTCGGCGTGATCGTGCTTGTCCGCATCATGGACGGCACCCTGAAAAAGGGCCAGCGGGTCAAGTTCATGTCGAACGGCACGCTGCACAGCGTCGACCGCGTCGGCGTCTTCCGCCCGGAAATGCAGATGATCGACCAGCTTGTCCCGGGCGAGATCGGCTTTCTCACCGCCTCGATCAAACAGGTGCGGGATACCCGCGTCGGCGACACCATCACCAATGACCGCAACGGCACCGAGGTGGCGCTGCCCGGCTTTAAGCCCGCGCAACCGGTGGTCTTCTGTGGCCTCTTCCCCGTGGACTCGGCCGAATTCGAAGACCTGCGCGAGGCCATCGACAAACTCGCCCTCAATGACGCCAGCTTCTCCTTCGAAATGGAAACCTCTGCCGCACTTGGCTTTGGCTTCCGCTGCGGCTTCCTGGGTCTCCTGCACCTCGAGGTGATCCGCGACCGCATCGAGCGTGAGTATAACATCGAACTCATCACCACGGCGCCCAGCGTGATCTATCACGTCTACATGAAAGACGGTGAAAAGATCGACCTGCACAACCCCGCCGACATGCCCGACATGTCCAAGGTCGACTATATCTCTGAACCGCGCATCAAGGCGACCATCCTTGTGCCCGACGACTACCTCGGCGACGTGCTGAAACTCTGCCAGGACCGCCGCGGCATCCAGATGGACCTGACCTATGCCGGCAGCCGCGCGATGGTGGTGTATGACCTCCCGCTCAACGAAGTTGTGTTCGACTTCTATGATCGCCTGAAATCGGTAACAAAAGGTTACGCGTCCTTTGACTACCAGATGGAAGACTACCGCGAGGATAACCTCGTCAAGATGTCCGTGCTGGTGAACGATGAACCCGTCGACGCGCTCTCGATGATGGTACACCGCGACCGCGCCGAAATGCGCGGCCGGGCGATGTGCGAAAAGCTCAAAGACCTGATCCCGCGCCACATGTTCAAAATCCCGATCCAGGCGGCCATCGGCGGCAAGGTCATCGCCCGCGAAACCCTCAGCGCCCTACGCAAAGACGTGACCGCCAAATGCTATGGCGGCGACGCCACGCGGAAACGGAAACTGCTGGACAAGCAGAAAGCCGGTAAGAAAAAGATGCGCCAGTTCGGCAAGGTGGACATCCCGCAAGAGGCGTTTATCTCGGCGTTGAAGATGGACAGCTGACCCCATCGACCAACCCGTAGACCGGGCTTCAGCCCGGTACGCCCCGAGCAAATCCCAAAGCCGCCCCACTCGGGCGGCTTTTTTTGCCCCCTTCGCGAGGACCGCGCCCGCCCTGGGGGCGGGGTCGGGCGCGATCCGGATCACAGGGTGATCCGGGTGTGTGCCACCCATAGCCCGGCCTGTCACGCGCGACGCATTGCCTCTGCCCGCAACGTCCCAACCCCGCTCTTCCAGAGCGAAAGAGCCGCACCCCGCGCCATTGCCCGAGTCGTTGTCCCGGCCTAGAGTGCATGAGATTTCACGCCAAAAGATACCTGAGAATTGCATCTTTTCAGATAAAACCCGCCACCCCGCTATGTTCGATTTTGCCAATTCATCGCCCATCAGACGCCCCCACCGGGTGCGGATGGTTCTTGATAACGGCATCATCCGCAAAAGCCATTGGCCCGTGCCGATGCATCAGCTGGGCCTCGTCTATCCCGGCACACGGGCCAAAACCGCCCGCGCCGTGCTGGCCGAGATGACTGCGGTGTTCGACCGTCTCAACGTGGTGCATTGCATCGCGGACGGCACGCTTTTGGGGTTTGTCCGCCAAGGCAGTTTTATCAACGGTGACAATGACATCGACATCCGTTTTGACCGAAAATGCCTGACGGATAGGCTGATCGCCGCCTTTCAGCAGGCAGGCTTTGCGCTGACCCACCGCCACTGGACCAACGGGCAGCCGACCAATATGTCGCTGCACAAGGATGGCATCGCTCTGGACATGCTCGGGATCGACATCCTGCCAGAGCATTGCATCTATCACATGGCCAAGTACCCGCGCTGCGTGTTGACCTACCGCGTGCCGTTTTCCGGCGTCACCCGGCGCGACTTTGATGGCCTCACCCTGTCGGTCCCGCAGCATCCCGAACGTGACCTCGTTGCCTGCTACGGTCCCGACTGGCGCCAGCCCACCGCCCATTGGCACCACCACTTCAGCCACCAGGCGTTGTTTCAGTGCACCGGGCGGCTGCGCGATCTGCTTTCCTGCGCCTTCAACCTCGAAGAGGGCCAGCGCTGCCTGAACGGTGGAGACTACCGGACCCAGCCCTGGACAGTGCCGGAATTGGCCCGAGTCGCCCGCGCCATGGCCTCGGTGCGCCCGGTGACCGCCAAAACCCGCCCGCTCTGACGCCGCACAGCAGCACGGCCTGCAACCCCTTCTGCCCGCATCAGTTTCCAAAGTTATCCACAGGAAATCCCCATGCGATCCCAATAACTTACCCACAAGAAATGTCGAAATTTCGGGATTTTTTCCTTGCCAGAATGCCCTCTCTGGGACCAACCTGAGTTCAACGCAAGGGGTTCTACCCGAACCCGGCGCGGGACGCGAAAGGTCTTCTGGGACCTGAGCGGGGACGGGATAGGTTACACCGAACTGTCCGCGCATTGACGGAACCGGGACGCTGGCCGAAATTGCTAAGACCTTCAACGGGTTAGCAGGGAAGGCAGTGTAAAAGCCCTCGCGTGGACCGACCATAGACAAGCCCTGCAAGGGGCCCTGCCACAGGTCGGTTAGGGGGGAACGCTGCGGTGGCAGACTTCGGTCGGCGACAGCAACGGATCCCGCAGCAACGGCCCGCAAGGGTCGCGGCAAACCGGACGGTTGTGTCATCTGAGGCAGCTGTTCATGGAAGACGTCAGGATCGTGGCCCGGGGCTCGCCTCAGGTGTCACATTGCAAAGACCGCGTCTGCGCACCTGACGTCTTCTTCCATATCCTGATGGTGAACCACTCACGGCCCGTTTTGCGGGCCTCTTTCTTTTGCGCCCGCCACCTGCCTGCCAGACCCAGCCTGCCAGACCGAGCCTGCCAAAGAAATGAGTCGGGGCCGACCTGCCTACCCGCAGATCAGCCCCGTACGTCAGTCTTGCATACCGCGTCTATGCACCTGTGATCTCGGTGCTAGCGGCGGGTCATGATCATATCAACTAAATATTGGCCCGCACGCCGGATTCTGTGGCCTGTTGTGTATTCACCACAACATCTGTGACCAAAAACCGGGCCGGCCTCCCGCATTTTCCCTGTCAAACCCGGCCTCTCGCGCTAGGGTGCCTGGCATGTCCAACTTGTGCGTGACCTGTAACCTCTGCTGCAACGGTTCATTGTTCTCCCGCGTCCCGGTGAGCGAAGCCGAACAGGCGCTGTTGCCCGATGACGTCGATATCTTCCTGCGCGACGGCAATCTGCGCATGCGCCAACCGTGTTCCTGTCTTGCGGCGGATGGGGGATGCACCGTCTATGATCTCCGCCCCAGAACCTGTCGCACGTTCCACTGCAAGCTTTCCAAACGGGTCGAGGCGGATGAGATCGCCGAGGACACGGCGGTGCAGATCATTGCCGAGATCAAGACCGCGCAGACAAGCGCCCTGACTCTGGCGGCACAGGCCATGGGTCAGCCGGCACAAGAGGACGCTGCCCCCCGTATCGGACAGGTGTTCCGGCGTCTGAAGGCCATGCGCAAGGACGCCGCTGACCAAGTCAACGAATTTGCCGCCTCGCGCGCGCTCATTCAGCGCGACCGGTATGACCGTCTGGTGCGCAAGCATCTGCTCTCCAAATTCAGGGGCGGCACCTAGCGGTCGCGCCACATCCGGGCCAGCCATCCGACTGGCCGCAACCATCTCTGGCGGACCTGCAACTCTCCGCCTTCCACCGGCGCCAACCCGCCCGCGGCCAGCACCTCGCGCTCGGCCTTGCGGGTCATCTGGATCTCCTGCATCTGCTGCGCCGCTTCGGCCGGGGTCACCGGGGTGCCATCCACCCCCGGCACAAAGCCCGGCAGCTGCGATCCGCCGCGCCGCCCGCTCAAGGGATGGCGCGGCCCCAACTCCTCGGTCTCCTGCAGGTTCAAAAGCCGCCGCAACTCGGCGACCGAGACCAGCGCGGCGACCGGATGTTGATAGCGTGTCAGGACAACAATCTCGCGCGGGTCCTGGACCTGGGTGCACAACCTGCCGAGGCAGGATCTGGCCTGGTGAATCGTCAGTTTCATGAAATCTCCATGTTGTACAACTTGGTTAAACGGTGGAAAAAATGTTGTACAACATGGTTAAATCGCCCCTTTTGCACCGTGCGGCCCCTCATTTGCCAAAGCCTCTTTTCATCCGGACATACGCCGCCTAACCTGCGTCAAAACCAACGCAACAGGAGACCCCGATGCCCGTCACCGCCGCCCAGCTTTTGGAAGCTGCCCAAGCCGTCGTCCCAAAAATCTCGACCAAAGATGCCATGGCCAAGATGGCCGAGGGCGCGTTGCTGCTCGACATCCGTGATGCCCCCGAACTGGAACTGCACGGGCGCGCCAACGGCAGCCACCATGTGCCGCGTGGCATGCTGGAATTCCGTGCCGATCCGGCAACCCCGTTTCACGACGCCGAATTGCAGTTCGATCGCCCGGTGATCCTGCATTGCGCCAGCGGAGGGCGCGCGGCGCTGGCCGGTAAGCTGTTGAAAGATATGGGATATGCCGAGGTCTATAACCTTGGCGGGTTCAAGGACTGGAAAGAGGCTGGCGGCCCATCGTCCGAGCCTGTTGATCCCGGCATGTAGGATAAAGCCAACGATCCCACGGGGTTACTCTGCTTTGCAGAGGTTGGCACTGGCATCTTTCGGCGATGCCTTTTAGACTTGGGAAAACAAACCGCGCAGCGGCACGTTGCATCTTTTGACGAGGACAGTATGGCGAGCGAAAAAACCGATCTATCCCAGGAACTGCTTGAGCTTGTGGCGCGCGAGGGCATGGTCGATCTCTCCGAGATCAAGCCCGAAAGCAGGCTCGAGGATCTGGACATCCAATCGGCGGATTTTGTTATGATTCTCATGGCCTTAGAGGAAGAGTACGGGGTCTATATCTCGGTCGATAACGAGCTGACGGATGTCGAAACCGTGCAGGATTTGCTGACGCTGGCGCAGACCAAAATCGAAGAGCACCAGAAAGAAGCCCAAGCGTGAATCGTGTCGTCGTGACAGGCATGGGCGCCGTCTCGGCCTGTGGGCTGGGCGTCCCGGCGCTGTGGTCCGGCGCTGTCAACGGCGACTCGGGCGTGCGCCCGGTGGATTTTCCGGCTATCGAAAACCAACGCGTCGGAACCGCCGCATCCCTTTCAGATCAAACACTTAGCGACCTTTCCGAAGCGCTGAAGCACCGCATGCGTGACCCGGTTGCGGTCTACGCGGTCACCGCGGCAGAACAGGCGGTGGCCCAGGCCGGTTTGGGTGAGGGTGATTTTGGCGATGCCTGCGGGGTGGTTGTGGGGTCTGGTTTTGGCGGTGCCAAGACCCTGGACGACAACTATTTCACCTTTGCCGTTGACCGCAAGATGCGCCTTGATCCCATGGCCGTGCCCAAGATCATGATGAACGCTTCGGCCTCTTGGGTGTCGATGGAATTCGGCGCCACGGGGCCGATCTATACGCCCTCGACCGCCTGTTCGTCAGGCAGCCAAGCCATTGGTTTGGCTTATCAAATGCTGAAATCCGGCGCGATGCAGCGCTGTCTCGCGGGCGGCTCCGAGGCCTGTCTGGTGGGCGGGGTTTTCCGCGTCTGGGAGCTGCTGCGGGTGATGACCGCGGACAAGAACCGCCCCTTTTCCAAGGATCGCAACGGCATGACCCTGGGCGAGGGGGCCGGGATCCTTGTGATGGAGACGCTGGAAAGTGCCCGGGCCCGCGGCGCCGAAATCCTGTGCGAGGTGGTTGGCTATGGCACCAACTCGGATGCCGGCGATCTGTTGCGCCCCGACCCGCAGCGCGCCTCGGCCTGTATGACCCTGGCACTGCAAGACGCCGGGCTTGACCCATCGGCGGTTGGCTATGTCAACGCCCACGGCACCGGCACCGTCGCCAACGACGTGACCGAGGTTGGCGCCCTGCGCGCTGTGTTTGGCGATACTCTGGACGGCGTCGAAGTTTCGTCGACCAAGCCCATCCACGGCCATGCCCTTGGGGCTGCTGGCGCGATCGAGGCGGTGGTGACGATCAAAGCCCTGCGCCACCAGATGGCACCGCCCACGATCAATTTCAACGAGGTCGACCCCAAGGTGAACCTGGACCCCGTTGCCAACACCGCGCGCCCGATTGACACCGGGGCGGTGATGTCGAACTCGCTGGCCTTTGGCGGGATCAATGCCTCGCTGATCTTTGCCCGCTTTGATGGCTGACCTTCCCGGCACGGTGTCCATCCCGACCGGGTTGCCCGCCGCGGAAACCGCCGCCTTGGCGACCTGCCTTGTGGGGATGGCTGACACGGGGTCCCTCGGGCAACTGCCCCCCGCGATTGCGCCCGCGCTGTTGCTGGGACATCCCGCTCTTGCCGAATACGCCGCCCTCATGACACCGTCCCATGGCATGGGAATGGTGCATGAAAGCCAAAATTTTCAACGGGTTACGGGTCTTTCCCCCGAAACCCCTCTGACCATTCAGGCCGCCTTGAACGAAAAGGGGATGGCGCGCGTTTTCGACTTTGCCCTGATCGACGGGGATCAGACCCCGCGTGGCCAGATGCAGACCCGCCTGCGCTCGGTGACGCCAGAGGAAATGGCCCGCTTCAAAGGCAGCCAGTTTCCGCCGCATATGGACAAGGGCGACGTCATATGGCGACAGTCACAGCCCTTTGACCGCGCGGCGGTTGCGGCCTACCTCAGCCTGGCGCGCGATCCCAATCCGATCCACGTCAGCGATGCCGCGGCCCGGGCCGTCGGGCTGCCGGGGGCGGTGGTGCCGGGCATGTTTGTCGCCGGGGTGATCGAGCCGGTTTTGACCGCAACCCTGCCGACGGTCGTGCTGCGTCAGATGAAACTGCGCTTCATGGCCCCGGTCGCCATCGGAGAGGTGCTGGAGTATGGGGTCCTGACCCGCGCCATGGATGATGGCGGGCGTGCCAAGACCGTGCGGGTCTTTGTCCTGCGCGCCGACAGGATCATCGCCGCGATTGCCGATCTTGAGATGGCGCCGCCCGATCAGGCGACGTAGGCCACCCAAAGCCAGACCATGAACAGGTTGGTCAGGTGGTGAATGCACTGATCCAACCCCATGGCCCGCCAGAACTTGGCGTCCGTGGGGGTCAGTTCCTTGACCACGTTTTCCCGCGCCTTCCAAAAGTCGACGTGAAAGTGGATGACGAATTCGAGAACAAACAGGATCAACAGCCAGGTCGCTGGCGTGCCGAACAGGGCAAAGACAATCACCGACAGGATCGAATGCAACCCGGCATGTGCCGTCCGGCCCAGGTGCAGGTACTGGTCCCGTCCGGTCAGCATCCACAGTGTCTGGAAATAGAAATCCGCCAGCAGGTGTTTGACCTGCAACAGTCCAACCAGCACCAAAATCTTAACTGTCAGATCCATACACCCCTGGCCTCATAACAATCCTTATATGAAACCTTAGCTCTCGATTTCACGTCTGGCAAATGCGATTGCACCCATTTGTGGTGCTTGATCCCAACGTCAATTGGTTGTTAGCATCGCAAAGACGCGGTGACGCCTCGGTTTCGGGGCAAAAAAGAAGAACAGGAACGGTCCCATAGAACGCTCACTTTTCAGCTTCATCTGGAAGTATTCCAAACGGGATCAGCTCATCCTGCTGCTCATTACCACCAGCCTGTTTCCACTCCTGTACCTGACGCTGGAACTGCCCAAGCGCATTATCAATGACGCGATCTCGGCGGATCAGGCCTATGTTTACCTCGACTGGTTCGACATCGAACTGGATCAGGTGACCTACCTGATGGTGCTCTGCGGCGCCTTTCTGATGTCGGTGGTGGCCCATGGCCTGACCAAGATGCGCATCAACACGATGAAGGGCATCCTGTCCGAACGCATGTTGCGCCGCTATCGCTATACGCTGATCGGGCGCATCATGCGGTTTCCACAGCCCTATCTGCGCCGTACGTCGCAGGGGGAAATGGTCTCGATGATTACTTCCGAGGCCGAACCCATGGGCGGCGTCATGGGCGACGCCATCAGCCTGCCGGTGCTGCAGGCGGGGCAGATGGCCACCATCCTGTTCTTTCTCTTTGCACAAAGCGTCTGGTTTGGCCTTGCCGCCTGTGCGCTGATCCCCTTTCAGGCCTGGATCATCCCCAAGCTGCAGCGCCAGATCAACCTGCACAACAAGGACCGCATCAAACAGGTGCGCGAACTGGCCGGTGAAATTGGTGAGACCGCCACCGGGGCGGCCACGCTGCGCGTCAACGCCGGCTGGCGCTATCGCCTGGCCAAGATCACCCGCCGGTTGGGCACGCTGTTTGATATCCGCCTGACCATCTATAAGAAAAAGTTCTTCATGAAGTTCCTCAACAACTTCATCGGCCAGCTGACGCCGTTCTTTTTCTACTCGGTCGGTGGCCTTCTGGTGATCCGTGGCCAGGTCTCGCTGGGGGCACTGGTGGCCGCGCTGGCCGCCTACAAGGACCTGTCCTCTCCTTGGAAAGAACTGCTGAACTACTACAACCGCATGCAGGACATGTCCCTGCGCTGGCATCTGATCCTGGAACGGTTTGACCCCCAGGGCATGGTGGAAGAAGACCTGTTCAACGGAACCCCGGAATCGATCGGTCATCTTGATGGCGACATCGAGCTGCGCCAGGTGACCGTCACCGACCATAACGGCGACTCGGTGCTCGAGGACATCAACGTCACCATTGCCAACAATGCCCTCGTTGGGATTTCCGCCGCAGATACCGAGGAACGCCGCGCCCTGGCCGAACTTCTGACCCGCGAGGTGCTGCCTGCTGCGGGCAAGGTGGTGATGGGGGGGCGGGATCTCAATGAACTGCACCAGATGGTGATCGCCGCGCGCATCGGCTACGCCGAGGTCACGCCTTATGTCTTTGAGGGCACCTATGGCGAAAACCTCCTGATGCCACTGCGTCACGCGCCGCTGCATATCCACGAGATCCCCGAAAATCGCATCTCTCGCGAGGCGCAGCGCGAAAATGAAAGCCTGCGCAGCGGCAACAGCCAGGATTCCTTCCTCGCCGATTGGGTTGATCCCGCCATTGCCGGTGTGGCCAGCGAAGAAGACCTGCGCGACTGGTGGGTCGAACTGATGGACGCGCTGGGGTCGGGCAATGCCATGTTCCGCCGTGGCCTCGATCAGGTCATGGACCCTGACAACCACCCCGAACTCGCCCGCCGCATCGTGGAACTGCGCCCCAAGATCAAGGCCGCGCTTGATGCCGAAGGGCTGGGCGGCGGCTATTACCGCTTTGATCCAGAGCAATACAACCCGGCGCTGCCGGTTTCGGCCAACCTGTTCTTTGCGACCTCGCGCCATGGCCCCTCGCATCTGCGCAACACCTCGGCGGGCAGCTTTCTTGAACTGCTTGACGAGTTGGGGCTGACCGAAGGAATGCTGCGGCTCTCGGTCGAAGTGGTCGAAATGCTGAACCAGACCTTTGGCGTTGATGGTGTTGAACACCCGCTGTTCCGCCGTCTTGGTCTGAACCCGGATATTTTCGAGGACCTCGTGGGTCTGACCGTCAAAGTGCGCGAACAGTCTCTTGATGTGCTGGACCGCGACGACAAGGTCACTCTCTTGACGGTGCCCTTCGAAGTGTCTGCCGAGCAGATCGGGCCGGCCTTTACCGATGATCTGAAAAACATGATCCTCGACATGCGCCACAAACAGCGGACCAAAATCGAAGGCTGGGTCTCGGATCACTACAAACCGCTGAGCGAAGACACCTATGCTCCCGGTCTCAGCGTGCTGGAGAACGCGATCTACGGCACGCAATCCAACGCCTCAGGACGCGGCGAGGCCGTGCACGAGGTGGTCGAACAGGTGCTGCAAGAAGAGCACCTGAAACAACAGGTGGCCGAGTTGCTGTTTGCCGTGCCCACGGGGCTGGCCGGTGTGGGGATGCCGTCGGCCTTTGCCGGGCCGCTCTCAATCAGCCGCGCGGCGATGAAACGCCCCGACGTGCTGATCCTGGATGGCTATCTCGGAAGCGACAACAGCGACGAAAACCGCCGCATCATTCGAAACCTGCGCGAGCTTCTGCCCGACGCGGTGCTGATCTTCCTCGAGGACAACCTCAAGCAACCGGAAGAGTTCGACACGCTGATCGAGATCGAGCATGGCCGCATCAAGGACAGCGGCGAAGAGGGCGAGGGCACGCAGGACAACGCCGCCAGCGCCGACCTGCGTCAGAAGATGCGCGCGCTTGTGTCGACGGACCTGTTCTCGGGACTGGATCGGAAACAGCTGCGCCTGCTGGCCTTTGGTGCCCAATGGTTCGAAGCGCCCGCCGGGTCTTATGTCTTCCGACAGGGGGACGCGGGCACCGATGGCGCCTATCTTATCCTCGAAGGCGAGGCCGAGATGGCGCTGCCGGCCGATGACCCCAAGGACCATACCGTGCTGGCCGTGTCCGGCCCCGGTACGCTGGTTGGCGAACTGGCCCTGATCCGCAAGGTGCCGCGGTCGCTCGACATGTATGTGCGCTCGGATTTGCGTGCGCTGCGGCTGGGCGAAGAAGAGTTCCTGGCCGTGGTCGAAAACGATGCGGGCACCGCCTTTAAGATCATGCAGGTGCTGGCGGGCTACGTCGGTGTGCAGGCGCAAAAGCAAAACGACTCGGAAGACGCCTGACTCGCGGAGCAATTGCCGCTGAATCGCCCGAGTCGTGGCCCCGACTCGGGGCAAAACGGGCCTGAATCGGCCCCGATTCCACAAAAACAGCGTTTCGGGGCGGGGTTTTTCCTATCGGGGCAGGGGGTATCGCCCGAAAATCAGGCGAAGAATCGCAGTTTTTCTAAGGAAAATCGCCTCTGTGAAGATTTTTTGATTTTTTCGAAAAAAAGCACTTGCGGCTATGTTGGGTAAACCTTAGAACCCCCTTCACCGGCGGCGCTGAGGCGCACAAC
>NZ_RYZK01000127.1 GCF_003990645.1 Shimia sediminis | reverse complement strand
ACCAGGTGCTGTTCGTATTGTTGCCGTTCGCGTTCATTGGCGTACCTCATGGAAATAATGCGGCGCTTTGTTCCGCGTTGCGTCCAAACAATCACGGCGGTTTTGCCGGTGAGCTTGCCCACGGTGATGATGCGTTTTTCACCGTAGTCCTGGCGGTCATCTACCATCGAGAAGGTGTTGCCGGCAAAGACGACCGGTGCATCGTTAAAATCCAGGCCGCGATGTTTCAGCGTGTCTTGTTGTTTGCGCAGGTCGTACTCGATCTCACTGCCTGGGGCCATCAGGGTCTCCTTGTCCTCTTATTTAGTGTACCCCCAAAAAATAGCTACGCAAGCGTCGATTCCTTCCGCTGCGAGTCTCAAAAGCCACCCTTAAAAAAACTCAAGATAATAATAGTAATCTTGAATTTCCGCCTATAGGCGTGAAATTATCACGTTTATAGCCTAGCATAAGAGATACTCTTAGGGGTCAACTCACGAAACGGAAAATATCGTATGCTAA
>NZ_RYZK01000126.1 GCF_003990645.1 Shimia sediminis | reverse complement strand
GTGGCGCATATTTCAGCGTCAACTGTTTCGTCCGCAATGACCATGGTTTCGGTCGGTCCGGCAAAGAGGTCGATACCGACGCGGCCAAAGAGCTGGCGTTTGGCCTCGGCCACAAAGGCGTTGCCGGGGCCGACCAGCATGTGCACCGGGTCGATGGTTTCGGTCCCCAGCGCCATGGCGCCGATGGCCTGAATGCCGCCCATGACATAGATCTCATGGGCGCCGCCCAGATGCATGGCGGCGATCACGGCGGCGTTGGGCTTGCCGTCGAAGGGCGGGGTGCAGGCGATGATGCGGGGCACACCGGCGACCGATGCCGTGGCAACGGACATGTGTGCCGAAGCCACCATGGGGAACTTGCCACCGGGGATGTAGCAGCCAACCGATTGTACGGGGATGTTCTTGTGCCCGAGGATCACGCCGGGCAGGGTTTCGACCTCGATATCCAGCATCGAGTCGCGTTGGGCCTGGGCGAAATTGCGCACCTGTTCCTGGGCGAACTTGAT
>NZ_RYZK01000125.1 GCF_003990645.1 Shimia sediminis | reverse complement strand
CTTGTGATATATATTGAAAATAAAGTGAAGGATTTTAAAATTTTTTATTTATAACAAAAGAAGATTAGAAAGAAAATAAGTGAATGTTGGCTATCGTATTATTATTCACCAGCCACCGTCCCATTCACCACCACCGTGCCAGTCTTGTCCATTGTCCCATTGACCGTTATCCCATTCACCACCGTTCCAATCGTGACCGTTATCCCATTGCCCATCATTCGAATGGCCATCATTCCATTGGCCATTGTCCCATTCACCACCACCGTTCCAATCGTTACCGTGGTCCCATTGACCCTCACCTCCATTATCCCAGTGGTTCCACGCTCCTCCATGTCCAGCTTGGCTTTCTGCTAGACCTTCTCCTTTCCATTGGCCTTCCAGAACACCTTCACCTCTCCATTGTCCATCATCAACGCTTGGTCTTGCCCATGCACAAATGGCAAAAAGTGATATAGTTAGGACTAGTGCGACTCTCATGATGGCAGTGGCGATTTCCAAAAGTCTCC
>NZ_RYZK01000124.1 GCF_003990645.1 Shimia sediminis | reverse complement strand
CTAAAAGGAGGTTATCAAAGTAGTTAAAAAAATGCAGAAACAAAAGAAAGAGCCACTTCACTCTGTCCAAGTTTTTGGAAGAAAGAAATCAGCTACAGCTGTAGCTTACTGTAGACGTGGAAAAGGAAATCTAAGAGTAAATGGACGCCCCTTGGAAAGAGTTGAACCATTAATGCTTCAAGACAAACTACAAGAACCAATTTTACTGTTAGGAAAGGAAAAATTCTCCAATGTAGATATCCGAGTAAGAGTGAATGGTGGTGGTCATGTGTCTCAAATATATGCCATTAGACAGGCTATTTCAAAAGCTCTTGTTGCATATTATCAAAAATATGTTGATGAAGCTTCAAAAAAAGAATTAAAAGATATCTTAATTCAGTATGACAGGACTTTATTGGTAGCAGATCCTCGTCGTTGTGAACCAAAGAAATTTGGTGGTCCAGGAGCCAGGGCTCGCTACCAAAAGTCTTACCGTTAAGCTTTGTACTGTATATGTATGTATTTCATTACATA
>NZ_RYZK01000123.1 GCF_003990645.1 Shimia sediminis | reverse complement strand
TTTTAAATGCGAAGAACTTTTATTTCAATATTCTTTAAAAGGTACAAAAACCTTAAGTATAGAAAATATCAAAAATTAATTTATAATCCTCCTCTTAGACGCAGTACTAAATGTAAAGTAGATTCTTTCTGAATATTATAGTCAGATAAAGTACGGCCATCTTCCAACTGTTTTCCAGCAAAAATTAATCTTTGTTGATCTGGAGGAATACCTTCTTTGTCTTGAATTTTTGCTTTCACGTTTTCAATGGTGTCAGATGGTTCCACTTCCAAAGTAATAGTTTTCCCAGTGAGAGTTTTTACGAAAATTTGCATACCACCTCTAAGCCTCAATACCAAATGTAATGTTGATTCTTTTTGGATGTTGTAGTCTGATAAGGTTCGTCCATCTTCTAATTGTTTGCCGGCGAAAATAAGACGTTGTTGATCTGGTGGAATACCTTCTTTGTCCTGAATTTTAGCTTTCACATTTTCGATGGTGTCAGATGGTTCCACTTCCAAAGTAATTGTTTTTCC
>NZ_RYZK01000122.1 GCF_003990645.1 Shimia sediminis | reverse complement strand
GAAAATGTTTTATTAGTCTCATTTTATCATTTTTGTTAGGTATCTAAAATTTTAATTTTTAACATGATTCAATTTCTTGACATCTAAATGATAAAGTAGGTACATATAAATAAATAAATAAAATGAGGATGTTGATTGTATGGCAATTGACGCGTTCTCGTTTCATATATAACTGCTAATGATGAAGACCCAAACCTAAACCATGCCCAAGACCGAGTCCGTGACCTCCGAGAGCAAGGGCTGGTCCATGAGCAAAAGCAAGAGCTGGAGCGGCGACAGCAACTTTAGCAACGGGAGCAGCGGCTACAATGGGAGTAGCGTGGAGAGCAAGAAGGTTACTGTTTTGGTAGGACGAAGCAGCTGGAGCGTGGACAGCTACGGGTGCGATTGCTGGGGCTACGGCAATACCATGGCCGATTAATCCAGCAGAAGAGACGGCGACAAGAAGAGCGCATATGGCTGCGAATTTGAACCTTTTTGAAGTGTCTGTCGATTTTTTGTGAGTTACTTTCTTAAGA
>NZ_RYZK01000121.1 GCF_003990645.1 Shimia sediminis | reverse complement strand
GCGGGCAAGACTGCGGGATTGACTGCGGGGTTCACGGAAGCAGAGATGGAATCTATTGCGAGACCAGATGCACCAATTGGAACGCGGATGTTAAGTTTGAGTTCTACTGCATTACCATCAGAGCTGGCTTCAACACCTGAAGCTGCTGATGCATCATCAACAAGACTTATAGAACCTTCATCAACACTGCTTATAGAACCTTCATCAACATGGCTTATAGTACCTTCATCAACATAGCTTATAGAACCATCATCAACATAGCTTATAGAACCATCTTCAACTTGTCCGGGAAGAGTAACAGCACCAACACCAACATCTGATTCAACTACTTCAGGGAGGATTGCAGCTCCAACACCGGATTCAATAACAGCTGGGAGGGTTGCAATTCCAACACCAGATTCTACTGCAGCTGGGAGGGTTGCAATGCTGACGCCAGTGCTTGCAGCATGGGTTGCAGCGAAGCAACAGACAAGTGCTACGATTGCGGAATGCATGTTGATACTTTAGTTGATGCTTGAG
>NZ_RYZK01000120.1 GCF_003990645.1 Shimia sediminis | reverse complement strand
GCTGTATGCAAGGATAATTGTGCCTATGAAGTCCTTTCTTTTTTTGTTTGTCGCCTTTGGGGTGGCAGTGACAGTAGCCCCACAAGATCTTGGCCTGTTACCTTACGACCCTTTTCAAGACGACCCCACTGAGACTCAGTTAGGTCAACTGACTGAATTCGAGCAGGAAGATGCTGAGTCACTTCCTCAACAACAAGAACAAGATCAACAACAGACAGAATTGGAACAACCCCAACAACAAGAAGAAGAAGACGAACAACAACAACAACAACAACAACAGCAGCAGCTGTTTGAAGATGACGATGATGAATTCGACGCTTTCAGGGAGGAACCCCAGTTCGAGCAGCAACAGAATGCTCCTCTGCAAGAAGCTGAACAACCTCAACAACTGGAACAACTCAACGTTAATAGACAAGCAACTTCTGAACCACAGCTACAACAGCTGAGGAAGAAGGGCGAGTATAAGAAGAAGAAGAAGTCTTCGTCATCTTTGGGGGCTGTTGGCCTGGGGGGTTCTAG
>NZ_RYZK01000012.1 GCF_003990645.1 Shimia sediminis | reverse complement strand
GACAACGCGGCCCCCAGTTTCGTCACCGCCGTTCGGCAAAACCCGACCGCGGAAGACACCAGTGCCGATACGCTGACATTCCGTGTGACGTTCAGCGAGGCAGTGGCAAGCGTGAGTGTTGGCGATTTTGCGATCAGCGGCACAACGGCCGTAGCGACCAGTAGCTCGGTCATCAATTCGTCAACCTATGACATTGGCGTCTCAGGCGGGGATCTGGCGGGGTTCAATGGTACGGTTGGCATTTCTCTGTCTGGTTCGTCTGACATTTCTGATGCCGCGGGTAATCTCGTCAGCAACGCCACCGCCAGCACGACGAACCAGACCTATGCAATCGACAATGCTGCGCCGACGGTCGGGATCACGGGTGTTCCCGCATCTCCCAATGGCCCTTTCACGGCAACATTCACGTTTAGCGAGGCCGTCACAGGCTTTGTACAGAGCGACATCGCCCTGACCAATGCCACGGCTTCGGCCTTTAATCCGGTCTCGACAACACAATACACTGCCTTGATTACCCCGACGACCGACGGTGCCATCAGCGTTGGCGTCAATGCAGGAGTTGCTGACGACGCGGCTGGCAACGGAAACACCGCGGCGACGACCCAGAACGGCACGGCTGACCTGACCGCGCCGACGCTGCAGTCCTTTTCTCGCCAAACTCCTGGTTCGGTAAACACCAACGCAGACGTGCTGGTATTCCGCGCAACCTTTAACGAGACGGTACAGAATGTCGGCGTTGCAGATTTTGCCGCCTCAGGCACAACGGGCACCGTTTCTGCGGTGTCAGCGGTCAGTGGCTCGGTCTATGACGTAACCGTTTCTGGAGGGGATCTGGCCTCGCTTTCCGGGACGGTGGGGCTGAACCTGGCCCCTGGGCAGGATATTCAGGATGCAGCAGGCAATGCGCTGCCAAATTCGGAACCGGCAACAGATCACACATATTCCGTGGACAACGCGGCCCCCAGTTTCGTCACCGCCGTTCGGCAAAACCCGACCGCGGAAGACACCAGTGCCGATACGCTGACATTCCGTGTGACGTTCAGCGAGGCAGTGGCAAGCTTGGGACTAGGCGACTTTGCGATCAGTGGCACAACGGCCGTAGCGACCAGTGGCACTCTCATCAATTCGTCAACCTATGACATTGTCGTCACAGGCGGGGATCTGGCGGGGTTCAATGGTACAGTTGGCATTTCTCTGTCTGGAACGCATAGTGCTGCTGATGCCGCGGGCAATCTCGTCAGCAACACCACCGCCAGCACAACGAATGAAACCTATTCTTTGGACAACATTGCGCCGGGCGTTACCGCGGTTTTGCGACAATCACCAACGACTCTTCTGACCAATTCGGATACGCTCACCTGGCGGGTGGTCTTTGATGAAGACGTGCAAGGCGTCGACGCCACCGATTTTGTTGTGGGTGCCACCACGGCCACGTTGGCTGTGACTCCGATAAGTGCTTCGTCCTATGATGTGACCGCTTCGGGCGGGGACTTGGCCGGTTTGAACGGTACAGTGGTGCTGAGTTTTGCCGGTGGACACACAATTGAGGATCTGGCCAGTAACGCGCTGACCAATACAGCGCCCTCCGGTGCGAATGAAAACAGCTTTGAGTTGGATAACGATCTGCCTACGGTGGCAATCACCGATGTGCCAGCTCTGACCAATGTGGCCTTTACCGCGACGTTTACTTTCAGCGAAACGGTTAGCGGTTTTGCAAGCGGCGACATCGCGTTGACCAATGCCACCGCGTCTGCGTTCAGCTCGGTTTCAGCCTCGGTTTATACGGCGCTGATTACACCTTCCAGCGATGGTGTCTTTTCTGTGGGCGTCGCTGCGAACGCGGCAGCAGACCCGTCCGGCAATGGCAACGTGGCTGCGACAACCCAGAACGGCACAGCCGATTTTAGTGGCGCAGACGTAACCCTGACCGGGACGCCAGCGTTCCCCGGAACGCCATATCCCATCACGATAACCTTTACTGAGCCAGTCACAGGACTCGAGCTGAGCGATTTCACAACAACGAATGTGAGCTTGGCCAACCTGGCAGGGGGGCCAACTGTCTATACGGTCGATGCAACGGCAACAGATTTTGCCCATTCGGTGCAATTGGCTGCCGGTACGGTCATCGATGACGCGACCAACCCCAACACTATATCCAATCTGTTCGAGAACACGCCCGATGGTACCGCACCGACGCTGGCCATCACCGGTGTTCCTGGCGTCTTCGACCCAGGCGATGTTTTCGGCGTGACCTTCACTTTCTCGGAAGAGGTTATTGGGTTTGCACAGGGCGATATCGGCGTGACGAACGCAAGCCTCAGCGGGTTTGCGGGGGGGCCGACTGTATTCACGGCCACCGTGACGCCCGATGGCACCGGAAATGTCACGGTCAGCGTCGCCGATGGAGCTGCAAATGACGTCAGCGGTGACCCAACTGCTGCGGCCAGTGTCACCGCTTCGATTGACAGTGCGCGCGTCGCCACCGAGCACATTACCAAGTTTTTTGAAATGCGGAACCAAGCGTTGATCCAAAATCAGCCCGATGTGCTTGGCTTTCTGACCGGCGATCCGCGCCCCAGAATAAACTCAAGCGTGTCGCGGGGAACGGCCAATATTGATCTTCACTCAGGTGGGATGTTGCCATTCTGGATTGCGGCAACAGGGTCCATTTCCGAAAATGATGATTATGAGCTGAGTTATGGGCTGTTGTCGGTCGGGGCACATACCAAGCTTGGGGAAGATCTTATTGCAGGTGTCATGTTCCAATATGATGTGGCCTCGCAGTCGTCCGACGGGGGCGTGGACATCGATGGCGAGGGCTGGCTGATTGGCCCCTACATCGCAACACGCATCGGCGATCAACCCCTGTTCTTTGACGCGCGGGCTCTCTTTGGAGAAACGTCAAACGACATTACGCCGCTTGGCACTTTTACAGACAGCTTTTCCAGTGACCGTTATCTGATCATGGCAAACCTGACCGGAGAGTATGAGGTCGACAAAACAACGAGGCTGATCCCGTCGCTGAGCCTGACCCATGCACATGACGACCTCCAGCCCTATGTGGACGGCCTTGGCAATCCGGTTGCCGCACTCAGTGTTTCGACAACCGATTTTTCGCTTGGGCTTGGCATTGAAAAGGATGTCATGGTCGATGTTGGCGAGTTGACTCTGACAGGCGGGATTTCAGCTACATGGTCCGAATTGAACGGCTCCGGCGGCGCGACAGCGTTTCTTCAGGAAACCAGTGGCGGGCGGGCACGTATTGATGCCGGGCTCCGCTACGGCCTCAGCGATAGCCTGGTGTTTGATATCGAAGCCTTCCTCGACGGTATCGGCAGCTTTAACGACACATATGTCTACGGCCTGGAATTGGCGCTCAGGTTCGACTTCTGAACGCTCAACGGTTCTGATGGTATCCATCGGTTTTGTCGCAAATTTTTCGGAAAGTTGAGAGTATTCTGTCTGCTGAACACAGTTATCCTGCGAGCGCCGCAAACTGTGCGAAACCAGACCCTTCCAGCCTAAATTGTTTCTTACGGATCATCTGAGCAACCTCGATGCCTTGGAGTGTGGCTGAAGCCGAACTGAAAGATTTGAACCCCAGCATTGGACGCGTTCGCCGCTTGATGAACCTGTGATCTTGTTCAATCACATTATTGAGATACTTAGATCTCACAGTAGTGATCGTTGTGGGGTAACCAAAGCGCTTGAGGATCTTATTCACCCCTTTGATCCCGGCACCATTGGAGCCGCTCTTGTCGATCACAATCCTCAAGGGAATTCCGCTGCTGGCCAGAGCTTTGGCGAAGAACAGCGTTGCCGCCGCAGTATCTCGCTTCTCAGATAGCATAAAATCAAGGGTTTTTCCGTCCCTGTCTACTGCACGGTATAGATACGTCCATTGACCCCGAACCTTGATGTAAGTTTCGTCCATCCTCCAAGAAATAGCGCCAGCTCTTTTGCGTTTGTGCGCCTCGATGGCAACCAGTGGCGAGAATTTCACCACCCATCAGCTGAGTGTTGCGTGATCAACTACGACACCGCGTTCAGCCAAGATCTCTTCCAAGTCTCGCAATGAAACTGAATACCGGAGATAGAAGTATATCGCGTGAAGAATGACAGATTTCGGGAAGTGACATCCTTTGAACGATATCATGACAAGTACCTGCGTTGTTGATTTGCCGATACAACATGCCGATCTGCGCCGCTCATGGCAATCAGGCCAGAAAGTTTGCGACTGACCCATCAAAGTGCGATCAGGCAATACCTAATTGTAAGCTATTCGGCGGATCGTCATATCATTCTGTTATTGCGGCAATCGCGCGAAGGAATTTGCGCGACGTGCCTCCTTGGGCGAGCTTATGGTCAACCCACAAAGGAGAAAACCCATGAACGCGTTTCGAAAGTTCGCTCTAACCTTAAGAAATTCTGCGATTATTTGCAGCGCAATGGCCAGTTTCGCCGTCGCCGACACCTACCCGGACAAACCGGTTGAGATGGTCATTGGTTTCAAACCCGGTGGTTTTTCTGATGCTATGGCCCGCAAGCTGTCCGAGCCTTTGACTGAAATCCTGGGGCAGCCGATTGTGCATACCTATAAAGGCGGCGCAGGCGGCAGCATTGCGGCAACTGCGGTCAAGGACGTTCCGGCGGATGGCTACACCGTCGTGGTGGCGACTAGTCTGACTTTCGGGTTTAACCCGCTCCAGGGCAAGGTGAACTATACCAAGGACGACTTTGACTACCTGTTGACGATGGCGCGCTTTGACACAGCCTTTGTTTCGTTGGCAAACAAGCCCTGGACCGACTTCAACTCGATGATCGAACATGCGAAAGCCACCGGCATGCCTCTGAAGTTCGGCTCGCTCGGGCCGGCGGATCGCTTGCAGATGGAAGCGGTTATGAAGGCCACGGGCGTCGTTATCATTCCGCTGCCGGTCAAGGGTGGCGCGAACATGATGCAGCAGATCCTTGGCGGCCACGTGGATTTCGGCCTGAGTGGCGGCCCACACGTTCAGTACGTTAAATCCGGCGAGATGATTGCGCTTGCTGCGTCTGGTTCGGAACCGCTGAACGCCACGCCGGATGCGCCGACAATGTCGAGCCTTGGCTATCCCGCGGTCAGCTACAATTCGGTCATTGCGGCACCCAAGGGCCTGCCGGATGATGTGAAAGCCAAACTAGAGGGAGCTCTTTTGGAGGCGGCAAAATCCGAAGGATTCCAGGAACTGGTTACGGGCCGCTATGTTGGCATCCCGCCAATGAATGGCTCGCAAACGGCGCAGTCCATCGAGGAAATCACCAAAGCGATGCAGGCTGTGATTTCGGCATCTGGCAACTGACCAAAATCGCTAAGGTCGACTGGCAGGCCAGTACTAACGGATAACACAATGCAAAATCGACGTATCATGTCATTGTTGCTGATAGCCCTGAGCCTAGTCGGGCTCTGGGTCAGCAAATCAGAGCTTCGCAGCGGAGGAACACCCTTTGCATCAGGTGAAGCGATGCTACCGGAATTGGCTCTCTGTCTGATACTGGGCTTGTCCATTTTGAACCTTGTCCGCGGCCTCATGGCGCGCGCGGACAAGGCTAAGACCATGGATGTCGGTGCCGAAATTGATGTGGCTATTGCCGCCCCTCAGATTGCCGCGATCCTCTTTGTTTGCGGCCTGATGGTCGCCTACAGCCTGGCATTTACCGTGATCGGCTATATCCCTGCATCCATTGTCCTGCTCGCCGTGCTCATGGCCTCGGCAGGCGGGCGCAACAAAATGGCGATCTCGCTGGTCTCGGTACTGGTGGCGATCGTGCTCTATCTTGGTCTGCGCTATGGCCTCGGCGTGCACGCGAAGGCTTTTCCCGAATTTCTGGCTCTGAAAGGCTGACCCAATGGACGCACTTTTTGCAGGCATTCTGAGCGCGCTGTCCATTGGTCCCGTGATCGCGATCCTGATCGGCGTTTCGATCGGGATCTTCATGGGGGCCATTCCGGGGCTGACAGCGGCGATGGCGATCGCGTTGTTGTCTCCGGTGACCTTTGGGATGGACCCTTTGACCGCAATCGCCTTTCTGGTCGGAATCTACAAAGGTGGGACCTTTGGGGGATCAATTTCGGCCATCCTTCTGAATATACCGGGTTCGCCCGAGGCCACGGCCACGGCTTTTGACGGCTATCCTTTGGCACAAAAGGGACAGGTCAAGCGCGCGCTGCAGATGGCGCTGTTTGCCTCGGTCGGCGGGGCGGTGTTTGCAGATTTCCTGCTCTATGTTGTGGCGGCGCCCTTCTCGAAAGTCGCGCTCAAATTCGGCCCTGCCGAGTTGACGTTTGTTGTGCTTTTCGCCTTTACCTTCGTCGCCGGTTTGACCGGGCGCTCGATGAGCCGGGGTCTGACCGCCTGTGCCATTGGCGTCTTGTGCGCCATGGTCGGGTTGGACCCGATGACGGCAAGCCCCCGCCTGAATTTCGGCTTCATCGAGTTGCAGGATGGCTTGCCTCTCTTGCCGATCGCGATCGGAATGCTGGGTGTGACCGAGGTTATCATCGCCGTCGAGCGCAGTCTTGAACGTCGCCGGAGCAACCCGAACGCCGCCGCGGCAACGGTCGGCCATTCGAGTGGCCCCGGGATCGGGCTGGCAGAGTTCTTTAGCTATTGGAAAACCATCCTGCGGTCGAGCTTGATCGGCTCGGCGGTCGGGGCCCTGCCCGGAATTGGCGGCTCAATGGCGGCCTTTGTCGGATATGGCGCGGCCAAGAGGTTTTCCAAGAAACCGGAAGAGTTTGGCTCGGGTTCGGTGGATGGAGTTGCAGGCCCCGAGGCTGCCAACAGCGCGGTGGTCGGGGGCAGTTTTGTGCCGCTGCTGACGCTGGGCATTCCAGGCAATGTGACAACCGCGCTCCTGATCGGCACGTTTTTGGTGCATGGCATCGAACCCGGTCCGCATGTCTTTAAAACGCAGCCGGTATTGATCTACGGGATTTTCACGATCCTGTTCGTCGCGAACTTCTTCAATCTGATCGTAGGATTGTTGGGTAGCGGCATCTACAGCCACATCGTCAAGGCGCCGGAATACATCAGTTATTCCGTGATCGGGTTGACCTGCCTGACAGGAGTCTACGCCGCGTCCAACAGCATCTTCAATCTCTACGTGATGATCATCTTTGCCATAATCGGCTACTTCATGAAGAAATTCGACTACTCCTTTGTCGCCTTTCTGATTGGCTTTGTGTTGGCGCCCGAGTTCGAGTTGTCGTTCCGTTCGTTTATCCTGGTTGCGCAGGGCGATCCGCTTGGCCTGCTGTTGCAACGTCCCATCGCGCTTTTGTTCTGTATCATGACGATCGTCGCGGTTCTTCGTATCAGCTGGACCGAATACAAGACTGCCCAACATGCGCGCCGCTCGGCCTGAGCGCACAGCAGACAATTGCAAAGCCTCTGGTCACAACGCCGGGGGCTTTTTGTTTGGGGGTCGGAGCGGGCGGCGTCGAGCCACATAGCGCCACAAGAACGGGACAATCAATGAGACCTCAAGAATGCGCGCCAGATGAAACATCATCACAAAGGGGACATCTGCATTTTGATCCGTCGCGACCAGGCTCATTTCCATGAGCCCGGCTGGCGCCAGGGCCAGAACTATATCCAGAAAACTCTTCGGAACATACGGGCCAAGCGCGTTCGCGGCGGCAAACGTCGCTGAAATGACAAGAACCGCCAATATCATGGCCAGGACAAGCAAACGTGCGGCGCTGACCCATGTCGCTCCGACGAAACCGCAACCGATGGCAACGCCAAGTGTTACCTGACTAAGTTGGAGCCACAGTTTTGACGGCTCAAAGGTGTCTAACATACCCAGGTGCCCAGCGATGACAGTCAGACAAAAGGGGCCAAGAAAGACCTTTGCCGGCAACCGCATGAAGTGCCCCGCCACCCAGCCCAGGGCTGCTAGCAGCGTCAGCTCTGCAAGGCCTGAAAAATGTACATCAGACAGGCTAATCTGTTGACGCACGTAATCGTCGCCACCCACGATCCAAATCAGGGCAAACGGGATCGTCAGCACAATCAAAAAGATGCGCGCCGACTGCATGAAGGCCACGGTTTGCAAATCGCCGCCCGCCTCGTCGGCGAGCAATGCAAATTCGGTCACGCCACCGGGGGCACCGCCAAAAAACGCAGTCACGCGGTCAAGCTGGCCAAGTTTGCGCAGCACCAAAAAACCGATGGCACAAATAGCGATGTTGAACAGGAACTGCGCCGATAGCCCGGTGATCCAACTGGGGTCGGGCGTGAGCATTTCCAGCGTCACGCTAGCGCCAAGAAAAACTCCGACGATTGCCCCCACAACCTTGAAAGCGCTGCGCGGAAACCAGAGAGGTGCGCCGCTGAGGGCTGTGAAACCGGTCACGGTCATGGCACCCAACATGAAGGCCAAGGGCAAGGCGTAAAGGTTGAAAATCAGAGCGCCACCCGCACCAAGAACAGTGGCAAACAACAAGCCCAATGCCTTCTGTCTCCAATTCATCACGGTCTCCATCGCCTTTGCGGCGCCACCCGAGACCGCCACGCCAGGTTTGATCAGGATTCTGGCAAGGCCGCGTGGGATGTAGCCCTACTCGGGAAAGAGCGCGCCTGGGTTCAGAATGTTCTTGGGGTCGATCGCCGTCTTTATCTGGCGCAGCAGGGTCAGTTTGGTTGGATCCCCATAGCGCTGCAAATCATCAATGCGAGCGCGCCCGATGCCGTGTTCGGCGCTGATCGCCCCGCCACAGTCGTGGGTGATGTCATTGATCAAGCGGTACACCGATTGAATGATTGCGCTGCTCTCGGTTCGAAAATCTTCGCGACTCACACTTTGGGGGGGAAAGACATTCACATGAATGTTGCCGTCGCCGATATGGCCATAGCAGTTGACGCGTAAGCCTTCGTGCAAATCACTGATACCGGCCTGACAACGCGCGATAAAGCTTGCGATTTTCCCGAGCGGCACAGATGTGTCCGAGCTGACGACGACGCCTTCCATCTTGTTGTATTCATAGGCGCGTTCCCGCAGGCTCCATAAGTCGTTGGCCTGTGTTTCGCTTTCGGCGATGACGGCGTCCAGCAAACCACCGGCCTCAAACGCCCGGCCCAACACCTCTTCCAATGCATCGCGGGTTCCCTTGGAGCCTTCGACCTGAACCAACCCATACCATTCGTGAGGTTCTGCAAAAGGCGCGCGCGAATCGGGAAAATGTTTCAGAGCCAGTGAAAGCCCCAAGTGCGACATCAATTCCAGACCGGTGACGACTTCGCCCAGGGCGTCGCGGATCTGATGCAGCAACTCCAGTGCAGATTTGGGCGATGACAAGGCCCCCATGACCGTGATGCTCTCGGCGGGTTTGGGCGACATTTTCAGGCAAGCAGCGGTGATGACGCCTAGTGTGCCCTCGGATCCGATCAACAGATGACGCAGGTCATAGCCGGTGTTGTTTTTGCGCAAGGGATGCAGCGCGTTCAAGACGGCGCCGTCCGGCATCACCGCCTCAACGCCCAAGCACATGTCACGCGCGTTCCCATAGCGCAGAACCTGAATGCCCCCGGCGTTGCTGGCAAGGTTGCCGCCAATTGTGCAACTGCCCTCTGATGCGAGCGACAGCCCAAACCGGCGGCCAGCGGCATCCGCAGCCGCCTGCACGTCCGCCAGAACCACGCCCGCCTCGGCTGTGATAGTGTCATCGTCGAGGTTACTGCTGCGGATCTTGTTCATGCGTTCGAGCGACAAGACAACCACGGGGCGTTGCGAAACATTGATATGTCCGGACGCGCCGCCCGTGCCCGCGCCAAAGGGCACGACGCCAATTCCATGGGTATTGCAGTGGGCGAGAATCTCGGAAACCTCCTTGGTCGACGCCGGGCGCAAAATCAACTCGGCAACCCCTTTGAAGACACCGCGCAGGTCGTCAAAGTATCGACCCCCATCCGCGGGCGCGAACCAGCCTTTGGGGCCTACTATGGCCATGAGGTCTACAAGAGATTGGTTTGGAACGGACATCTACTTTTGCTGTGTTGAAAGGGCGAGAGGGGGTGTTGCATCATCCTGAAATGGTCGAATTTGAACCAGGCAGGAATGGGCCGAGGGACCTTGGCCAAGCGCCGATGTGCCGACATCGGGCGTCAGGACATTGGGGTTACCGCCCAGGCAGCGTCCGTTTGCGTCCGGGTCAAACCATGCCCCGGTGTTTATGCGCAGAACACCGGCCCGGATGTCGGGGTTTACGACCACGCAGGCCAGGATAGCGCCGCGGGAGTTATGAACCTCGACGCGCATGCCGTCTTCGATGTCCAACCTTGTCGCGTCGGAAGGAGACACTTGGATCGGCTCCAAACCGCGGATTTTATCACCTTTGCAGACCGATCCCTGATCGAGCTGAGAATGCAATTTGTTCTGTGGCTGGACACAGAGCAGATGAAGCCAGCTATCGTCCTTGCGATTGCCCAGCCATTCGTCTGGCGCGCGCCACCAGGCGTATCCAGGGCAATCAGCATCGCCAAACGCAGATACGGTTTCGGAAAACAACTCGATCTTACCGGATGGGGTTTTCAGCGCGTTTGCGTTCGGATCTGCGACAAACTCCTGCAGCATGATGGTCGGTTTGTCGGGCATCTCGACCTTGGCCCACCCCTGCGCACGCAAGGTTTCAAGCGAAGGCAAAGACAACCCGACCTCGGACAAGCGCTGTTGAGAGCTATGATAAATCCAGCGTTGCCAATCTTCTGCCGAACGCCCTTCGGTAAAGGCCTGGCCAAGCCCCATGCGGTCCGCAATCCCCGACAGGATGTCATAGTCGTTGCGGGCTTCGCCTGCGGGTGCAACAGCCTGCTCCATGGCGACCACATAGGCATCACGTGGCGAAAGCGCGAGATCTGATCGCTCAAGGTGATTGGTGCAGGGCAAGACGATGTCAGAGTGGTTGGCCGTCGCGGTCCAGCACCAGTCTTGCGTGATGATTGTGTCGGGCCTTTGCCATGCCCGACGCAGTCGATTCAGGTCCTGATGGTGGTGAAACGGATTGCCACCGGCCCAGTACACCAGTTTGATTTCGGGATATTGTTTTGTTTCCCCATTGAAACGATATGTCTCGTTGGGGTGCAATAGCATGTCGGCAATCCGCGCGACGGGGATGAAGTCTTTGACCGGGTTTTCGCCCTGGGGCAGAGACGCATAGGGCAGGTGCTGACGTCGCGCACCAATCCCGTTGGTGGCGCTGTACCCAAATGCGAAACCTGTGCCCGGCTGGCCGATTTGCCCCAGCATTGCCGCAACGGAGATTGCGGCCCAATAGGGCTGCTCACCGAACCTTTGGCGAGTCAGCGACCAACTAACCGAGATCATCGTACGCTTGGTCGCCATGTCTCGCGCCAGAGCGCGGATTTCCTCGGCGTCAACGCCGCAGATTTCGGCCGCCCATTCCGGGGATTTCGCGATGCCGTCGTCTTGACCTTGCAGATAGGCAAAGACCCGATCGCTCCCCACTGTGTAGCGTTCCAAGAACGCGTGATCCACCCTGTCGATCCGCAGCAGTTCGTGCCCGATAGCCAAAAGCATCGCGGTGTCCGTGCAGGGGCGTATAGCCATCCAGTCCGCCCGGGCCTGAGGTGCTATGGCACTACGGTCCGGACTGACATTGACAATCCTCACGTTGGCGCGCACGGCCTCCATCAGGCCTGCGCGCTGGATGTGACGGCCGATGCCGCCATTGTCGATTTGCCCATTTTTCAGAGGGATGCCGCCAAAGGCGACCAGAAGCTCTGCGTGCTCGGCGACGGAATCCCAGCTGGTCGTGGTGTTCAAGAACTTGCGATAGTCGCCAAGGATATGCGGCACGGCCACCTCAGCGGCGGCGAAGCTGTAGGTATTGACTGACTTTGTGTAGCCGCCGATGCAATTCAGAAACCTGTGAATCTGGCTTTGCGCATGGTGGAAACGCCCAGCCGAGGCCCACCCATATGACCCGCCATAGATTGCCTGGTTGCCAAATCCCCTGCGAACACGATCCAATTCTGCCGCTACAAAGCTTTCGGCCTGTTTCCAGCTGACCTGCACAAAGGGCTCTTTGCCGCGCAGGTCGGTGCGCGCGCCGGGCCCGTCACGCAACCAGCTTTCTCGCACCATCGGGTGCAGGATGCGCGTGTCGTCCTGCATCGCCGAAACAATGCCCTGCCCAATCGGCGAGGGATCGGGGTCTTCTTCGAAAGGCAACAGGGCCGTGACCCGCTCGTCTTCAACCTTGACGCGATATGCGCCCCAATGGGTGCTGGTCAGCGGCAGTTTTTGTTCTGGCATGGCGGGTCTCGGAATTGTTCAGTTGACGAGGCTTTGCAGTGGCGCTTTCAAGTGGCCAGTTTTGCCGGGCGCAACCAGACCAAGCAAGCGGGTTGTTTCCTCAAAGCCCAGATTGCGCATCATCTTGACGGGGCCACTGGCAAAGGTGAAGGCCTTTTCCGCACCAGTGTCGATGTCCTCAGCTGTGGCGACGCCCTCGGCGATTTCGTCCAGCACCGCATAAAAAATCGCACCACGCAGCCTGTCGGAAATGGCCGCCGCCGCGGCCGGGTCCAACTCGGCTGCTTCGATGTCAATTTCCCACAAGGCTTTGGCCTTACCTACACGGACGAACTCGGGTGAGGCAGCGTAGAATTTACCGAGGTGCGCGAGGTTCTGCACCGCCGTCAGGTTGATGCTGGGCTTGACGATGTTCATCACGAAAAACGGTCCAATCGCGACGCCAAGCGTGTCCTTTGCAACTGCGTCGATCTGGGCGTGCGTGCCCAGGCCTGCCTCGAGACAACGAACCGCCTCGTTGGTGTAGGGGCAGAAGAACCGGTTCAGCGCAAAGCCGCTTTGGTCGAGGCAGCGGATCGCGATCTTGTGGCATTGCGCTAAGAACGGCAATACAGCATCAAGCGTGGCGTCGGCCGTCTGGGTGCCGCGAATGACTTCGACAACCGGGTTTACTTCGGCGGGGCTGAAATAGTGCAGCCCACAGAACCGTCCCTTGTGGATCAATGCCTCGGCTATGTGGTCTACTTTGAGTGCGCTGGTATTAGTCGCCAGGACGCAGGCGTCGGATACGATGGTTTCGAGCGTTCCGAAAACCTGGCGCTTGACGGACATGTCTTCGAACACCGCTTCGACCACCAGATCGGACCCTGCAAGAGCGGCGATATCACAGGATACCGTCAGGCGGTTGTTGACCGCCTCTGCTTCGGCCTCGGTCATGCGGCCCTTGTCGACTTGGCGAGCCGTGTATTTGGTCAGTTGGGCGGCGGCGCGTGTCAACGCCTCTTGCGAGCTGTCGGACAGGGTTACGTCAAAGCCACCCATGGCGGCGGTGATTGTTATGCCAGCGCCCATGGTGCCTGCGCCCAGGACGCCGATGTTTTGAATGTCCATGATTATGTCGCCTCGGAGTTTTCAATGACCACTGAGATGCCCTGACCGCCGCCGATGCACATGGTGGCCAGCCCGTAGCGTCCGCCAATCCGACGCAACTCATAGATCAACTTGATCAGGATGATCGCGCCGGATGCGCCGACTGGGTGACCCAATGCAATCGCGCCGCCATTGGGGTTGGTAATCTCAGCAGGAAAGCCCAGCTCCTGCGCCACGCCGCAGGCCTGCGCGGCAAAGGCTTCGTTGCTTTCGATCACCGAAAGGTCCGCAACGGTCAGCCCGGCAATCGAGAGCGCCTTTTGGGTGGCTGGAATGGGACCAAGCCCCATGACTTCGGGCGCGACGCCGCCAACCGAGGCTGCGCGGATGATCGCCAACGGCGCGCCGGGGGCTGCTGCTGCGGCTTCTTCTGACGCCAGCACCAAGGCGGCAGCGCCATCGTTGATGCCAGAGGCGTTGCCGGCAGTGACACTGCCGTCCTTGCAGAAGGCCGGACGCAATTTGCTCATGTCCTCGGGCTTGATATCGGTGCGAACATGTTCGTCGGTGTCAAAGTTGACCACGCCTTTGCGTGTTTTTATCTCGACCGGCACAATCTGTTCCTTGAAGCGCCCCTCGGCGATGGCTGAGGCCGCGCGGTAGTGGCTTTCCACGGCGAGCGCGTCCTGGGTGTCGCGGTCGATGCCCATGCGTTCTGCAATGTTTTCCGCCGTAACGCCCATATGACCGTTGCCAAATGGGTCGGTCAGCGCGCCAGTCATCATGTCAACAGCCTTGACGTCACCCATCTTGGCGCCAAAACGCCCGGCATTCAGCATATGGCCAACCCGGCTCATGCATTCTGCGCCCCCGGCTAGGGTCATCGAGGCATTGCCCAAGGTGATCTGTTCTGCTGCCGAAACCACTGCCTGAAGCCCGCTGCCGCACAGCCGGTTCAGTGTCAAAGCTGGTGAGGTTTCCGGAACCCCGGCGCCAATCGCAGCAACCCGGCTGATGTACATGTCGCGCGGTTCGGTGTGGATCACGTTGCCGAAGACGGTTTGGTCAATCTGGTCGGGGGAAACGCCTGCGCGGGAGATCGCCTCTTGAGCGACATGGGTTGCAAGATCGCAAGGGGGTGTACCTGCAAGCGATCCGCCAAAGGTGCCAATGGCCGTGCGTACTCCGGACAGGATGGCGATATTCATGAGAGAGGGGGTTTGTGTCATATGCTCAATCCAGGGGAGGGTCTGACGCTGGTTTCAGTGCGACAGCCATGTTGAATAGGTGTTGGGGCCAAGGATGACCGGCATGTGATAGGCGCCTTCGGCGTCGGACATTTCGAACCGCAGAACGATCTGGCGGATGTGCCCGGCGGTGGGCGCGGCAGCGGCCTGGGTCGCCCAATAGGCCGCAGTGTCCATCACCAGTTCATAAGTTGCGGCAGTGTCGATCTGATCGGCGGGAATCTCCCGGCGCAGGCGACCGCCCGCGTCGGTTTCCGTTTCGAAGATCAGTTCGGCGCCCGCCTCGGCCAACTTGACGAGCGTGACGCCGATGCCACCCGCGTGGGTACCATCGACGCCGTTCAGCGTATGGGTGGACAAGGTTGCCATTATTCGATCGACGCCTTGTCGCGCTTGTCAGCGGTTGCGGCCACGATTGGGCTGATCACGCCGCGACATTTGACATTGACGCAGGCGGTCTTGCCGCTGGAGATCGCGCGCTGGATGGCGCCGGACAGGTCTTCGCGCTTGGTAACCAACTCGCCATAGCCGCCCATGCCTTCGAACAGGGTGTGAAAGGGGATATCGCGGAAGTCGGTTGCATAGTGTTGGCCGTTCTTGAACAGCTTTTCCTGTTGCTGGCTGATGCAGTCCAAACCGCCGTTGTTGTCGATTACCACGACAATTGGCAGGTTTTCTTGGAAACAGGCCTCAACTGATAGGCCACCAGACAAAAAGGCGCCGTCGCCCGAGACCACGACCACAGTCTTGTCTGGGTGGACGTTCTTGGCCGAGAGCCCAAAGGAAACGCCGACACCCAGTAGGCTGTAGTTGCCCGGATGCATGATGCCGCCCAACTTCAGGCCACGCTTGGCGGCGATATTGGTGGCAATCTCGTTCCAGAAATGGGTGTTACCGCCGTCAAAGACCAGCCAGTCACCGTCTTTCATCTCGGCTTGAACATCCACGCCCAGTTGGAGTGGATGCATTTTGCACTCACCCGCTTGATGTTTGGCGTCTTCTTCTTCCAAATGGGCGGTCCACTCCGCAACCCAGTCGCCGCGGCGTTGGACCTGCAGGTCAAACCAGCTATCCCAAGTATTCTCCAGTGCACCCATGGCATCCAGGAAAGCGCCTGGGTCTGACAGCAACGGCATGTCAGCGCCATGGTTGTAATCCAGCTCTTCATGGCTGCCGTTCACGCAGATCAACTTGGTGCCCTCTAGAATGAAAGGCGGGTTGCCAAAGTTCATCTGATTGTCCAGTCGACAGCCGACCATAACTACTACATCTGCCTCGTGGATCGCCGGTTTCGAGGGTTGGAACTGATGGAAGTCCGCAAGGCCAATGTAGCATTCGCTTTCTTCGCCAAGGTTCTTGGTGTGATAGGGCACGTTATAGACCGGCACCCGCAGCTTGTTGCAGGCCTCGGCCAGCTTGCCTTCGGTCTTAGACCACCACACACCATGGCCGGCGATCACCACAGGACGTTCGGCATTCTTAATGGTTTCCAGCACCGGCGCCAGCGCCTCCGGGTCGGGCCAAGCGCGCGGCAGCGGTTGTGCAGTGCGGTTGAACGGGCGTTCATCCAGCCCGGCATCCTCGGGGAAGGACGAAAACATGATGTCGACGGGCAGGGCCAGATGCACCGGGCCGGGGTAGCCGGTAGTGGCGGCTTTCCATGCACGATCAACGAACTCACTAATCCGGTTGCCGTCGACGATCTGTTCAGAATACTTGGTCAGAGGGGCGGCGATCGCCACGTCGTCAATCTCTTTGAAGCCGCCCGATCCCTGGCGCTTCAAGGTTGATGAACCGGTCACGAAAATCACGGGCGAACGCTCGCCCCAGGCTTCGAGCATTGCGGGAACGGCGTTGGCAAAGCCTTCGGGACCGACGATGCAGAGAGTCGGCTTGCGGGTGATGCGGGCGTGGCCGTCAGCCAAATGGCCAGAGATCTGTTCGTGCGGGCAGTTGATGACCGGCATCTGGCATTCCATGAAACCCTCAAGTGCGGGATTGCAGAAACCGCCGGCCAGCGTAAACGCATGGTCGATGCCCTTTTCCTTGAAGGCACGCGCCAAGAGCGCGCCGCCACGCAACATATGTTTGGATTCCATGTTCATCTGAACCTCCGGCAAGATCTTCTGAATGCATCCCGGGCCCGAAGTAGAAACGAATTGTCGCGCAGGCCCAGGTTTGGGCAAAGATTGCGTGTGCAGAGTCGCTTGCACAAATCCTATTGAGTGATAATCGTAATAGCAGTTTGTTATGACAGGCGCCGCCGGAGGTTACATTCCATGATTGCCGGCTGTCTGGTCTGACCGTGGTAGCCCAGGACAAAGATCGGAGTTCTTCATGAAACTCATCCAATTGCGATATTTTTGCTCGATCGTCGAAAATGGCGGATTTATCGCGGCCTCTCGCGAACTTTTCATTGCTCAACCCGCGCTAAGCCGACAAATTGTCGATCTCGAGGCAGAGATCGGGGCGGAACTCTTGGTGCGTGGGCCAAGCGGCACGCAGGTCACCGAGGCAGGTCGGCGGTTTTACGGCCACGCCAAGTCTATTCTGGAGCATGTCGAACAAGCCAAGAACGATGCGAGCAGCGCCGCCGGCAAGCTGGCTGGCGATATCATGATTGCATTGCCCGTCGGCATGGCTGGCATGCTGGCCGCGACGATTGTGCAGGCTGTTGAACGTCTTTATCCCGATATCAACGTTGCGATTATAGATGGACTGGGGTTCGAGGCGGGGCAAGCGCTTGAGTCGGGCAAAGCAGATTTTGGCGTGCTGCCCAATGTCGGCCGCCTTCAGGATGTTGCCTTTGAACCTGTGGTACGCGAAGAACTGTTTCTGTTTTCTAAGCGCCAAGGCGGAGAACCTGACAATTCCGACCTGCGGTTGGCGGAACTGGCGCACTTCGATCTTGTGATGCCAAACAGGCGTGTGCATGTGCGTCGCGCACTGGAAGATGCCATGTTGGAAACCGGTAAGTCCCTCAAGGTGCGGTACGAACAGCAATCACTCTTAACCATTCGCGGCATGGTCATGGCGGGCGTCGGCGCAACCGTACTGAACTGGCCGTCGATGGCCGACATACTTGTCATGGGAGAGATTGACGCACGCCGCATCGTTGATCCCAAGCTTTCACGCAACGTGTCTTTGGCCGTTCCGAAAATCAGACCGCTCACGCCGGTTTCGCAGGCTGTTTATAACGTCGTGCGCGACGTGCTGATTTTGGAAGTACGCAAGGGACATTGGAAAGGTGAGGTGATCGCACCCAAGTGACTTTGACCAATCTCGCAGTGTGTCATAACAAAATCAGATCACCTAGATAGCCACAAAAAATTAGTCCGCCCGGCGGCTTGTTCCTAGGGTTCATTCAACTTTCACATCGGCCCGCGGGTCGATTTGCAGATTTGGCGGACAGAAATGGCGAACCTTCAAATACCTACGTCCGGCTGGATGGATGACGAATTGCAAATGTTGTCTGACGCTTGTGCGCAGTTCTACAAACAGGAATGCGAACCCCACTATGAAGACTGGGAAAAACAAAGTTCGTTCCCTCGTTCGTTGTGGGAAAAGGCGGGTGAAATGGGATTGCTCGGCGCTGAGGTGCCCGAGGAGTTCGGCGGACCCGGGGGTAGTTTTGCCCACGATGCGGTAATCGCCTATCAGGGGAACCTGGCAGGCATTGACGGCTGGGGCGGCGGCCTGCACAACTCGATCGTGATCCCCTACATCATCCAATACGGGTCAGAAGAACAGAAAAAGTCGATCCTGCCCCGCATGGTTTCGGGCGAATTGATTGGCGCCATCGCGATGACGGAACCAGGTGCAGGTTCTGATCTGCAAAACATCAGGACCGTGGCCCGCAAGGACGGCAATCACTATTCGATTTCAGGCTCCAAGACCTTTATCACCAACGGGCAGTTGGCCAACTTGATTGTCGTTGCCGCCAAAACTGATCCGACGGCGGGTGGGCGCGGCATTTCGCTTTTCGCGGTTGAAATCGATCAGGTCGAAGGTTTTCGCCGTGGCCGCAATCTCGACAAACTGGGAATGAAATCCAACGACACCTCCGAGCTGTTCTTTGACGACATGCGGGTACCGGCCTCGGCCCTGATTGGTCCGGAAGAGGGCAAAGGTTTTGCCCAGATGATGGAACAATTGCCGCAGGAACGGCTGCTGATTGGCGTCTATGCGGTGGCGAGGATGGAACGGGTGCTGCGCCTGACATTGGATTACGTGGACGAGCGCAAAGCCTTCGGCAAGAAGATCTCGGATTTCCAGAACACCCAGTTCGTGCTGGCTGAATGTGCCTCTGAGTTCACCATTGCCAAGGTGTTCCTTGATCACTGCATTTCCGAGCATCTCGAAGGGCGCCTGACCACGGAAAAGGTTTCGATGGCAAAATACTGGCTAACCGAACTGCAAGCGAAAATCATCGACCGATGCCTGCAATTGTTTGGTGGCTATGGGTTGATGGCGGAGTACCCGCTGGAGCGCATGTATCGCGACAACCGTATCGAGCGAATCTACGCGGGAACCACGGAAATCATGAAATTGGTTGTCGCACGCGGCCTGCTAAAGGATCAATGAAGATGCAAGATTCGGAAGCCATCTTGCAGGTCGCTGTCGCAGGTCATGTTGCGACGCTGACCCTGAACCGGCCCGCTGCCCGCAACAGCCTATCGATCGACATGCTTACGGCCCTTGGTGACGCGATTGCCGAGTGTGGTGCGCGCACAGATGTCAAAGTTATCATCTTGGCCGCCAATGGTCCGGTGTTCTGCGCCGGCCACGACTTGAAGGAAATGACCGCAGCGCGAAGTGAAACAGATGGCGGCAAAGCCTTCTATCAGAAGACAATGGAGATGTGTTCTGCCACCATGCAGACCATCGTAACCTGTCCAAAGCCGGTGATTGCCGCAGTGCATGGAGTTGCGACGGCGGCAGGGTGCCAATTGGTGGCAAGCTGTGATCTGGCGATTGCTGCAGCGGGCACGCAATTTGCCACTCCAGGAGTAAATATTGGTCTGTTTTGCTCCACGCCGATGGTTGCGCTGTCACGCAACGTTGGGCGCAAGCAAGCAATGAAAATGTTGCTAACGGGTCAGATGACCGATGCCAGAAGCGCCCGCGATTGGGGCCTAATCAGCGACATCGTCGCTGCAGAGGACCTGATGGCTACAGCGCAGGAACTGGCGACACAGATCGCGAGCAAGTCCGGACACACTTTGCGCATCGGCAAAGAGGCCTTTTACGCCCAGGCCGAAATGCCTTTGGCTGAGGCTTACGACTATGCCACGACCGTCATGGTGGAAAACATGATGACCGACGATGCCCGAGAAGGCATTCAGGCGTTCCTCGAAAAGCGCACGCCTGAGTGGCAGCCACTCTGACTCACCGGCCCTTTCGCGGCCCGCATCCACAATTCTGCCAAAAAGGATACCCCAATGTCCGAACTCTCAATTGATCTCAATTGGTCGCGCAACACGCCAAATCTTGCTCCTGGCAAGATCGATAACGGCCATGATATTACGTACAATTCCTACTACACGTTGCCAGGTGACGCCGCGCCTGACTGGGGTGGTGATGCGACGGCAACCAATCCCGAACAGGCTCTGGCGGCGTCGCTGTCGAGTTGCCACATGATGACCTTCCTTGCGCTGGCGGCCAAGGCCGGCTGGCCTGTCGCAACCTATGCCGACCACGCCGAAGCTTATTTGGGCAAGACCGACAAGGGCCTGATGGCGGTGACCGAGCTGAAACTATCGCCCCTCGTGTCGTTTGACACTGGATTCAGTATTTCCGGAGACGAGATCAAAGAAATGCATGAGCGCGCCCACCGCTATTGTTTCGTCGCGAATTCTGTTTCGGCAAGGATGACGATCAGCCCAGTTGTCTAAGCTAAGGCAGCCAAGGCTTTGTTGACGGACACATGCCCGACGAACCTCCCTGGCGAAGCAATCTGCTTCGTATGACTAGCGCCCACAGATGCGGCTATCTTCACCTGTGGGCGCCCTTTTCTCAAGGAGCCAAACGTATGGAGAAAACGATTTCTCCGGCTTCGGCGCGGCTACAAAACCTGGTTTCTACTCTCGGGCCGGGATTTCTCGTTTCCGTAATTGTAGCAATTGCGGCGAAATTTCTGTCCGAGCACTATAACGCGCCCGCCATGCTAATGGCTTTGTTGCTGGGAATAGCCCTGCATTTTCTGGTTGAAGAAAAGGACAATTCCTGCACTGCCGGTGTGGACTTTACCGCACGGACCGTTTTGCGGTTTGGGGTCGTTCTGCTTGGGGCCAGGATCAGCGTTGAACTGATGATGGGGCTTGGAGCAGAGTTGATAGCGGTCGTCGTTACGGGGGTTGTTTTGACGATTCTTTTTGGCCTGCTCGGCGCAAAGATTTTGGGCCGGGGCTGGCGGTTTGGTCTTTTGACCGGGGGATCCGTGGCGATCTGCGGGGCATCTGCCGCCATGGCTATCTCTGCTGTTCTACCCAAAAACGAACATTCCGAACGCAACCTGATCTTCACGGTTCTCAGCGTTACGATCCTTTCCACTCTGGCAATGATCGCCTATCCCATGCTGACCAAAGCCATCGAATTCAGCGACAAATTGTCGGGTGTGTTCATTGGGGGCACCATTCACGACGTGGCGCAGGTTGTTGGCGCTGGGTTTTCGGTGTCAGAACGGACCGGAGAAGTTGCGACTCTGGTTAAGCTGATCCGCGTGGCCATGCTGGCGCCGGTTGTGGTAATTATTACTTTGGTTTTGCGTCAATCTTCAGAGGCGGGCAGGTTGCAGGGTAAGCGGCCTCCGATCCTTCCACTCTTTGTCATCGGGTTTCTTGGATTTGCGGGGGCAAATTCGATGGGCTTGATACCTGAAACCATGTTGGGTCTGTTTTCGGGCCTCTCCCGTTGGGCGTTGCTGGTATCAATCGCTGCTGTCGGAATGAAAACATCTCTCAAAAGCGTGTTAGAGGTTGGTGGGCAAGCAATTGTTTTGATTATTGCCGAGACAGTCTTTATCGCCTTGTTCGTACTGCTAGCAGTGACGGCTTTGGATTAAGAACATCTGGTTAAAAGGCTGATGTCACTGTACCCTAATTACTCAGAATCGCCTTTGAGATTTTTGTTTGTTTTCAGCAGCAGGCTGTACCCCAAATTTTCATGTTTTCCGTTAATTGCCATACTGTACCCTTAATGGTTCTGTCGCAAACATTGTCCCTACCTGTCAGGTCGAATGCATTTCTGGTAGCGCGCTTTAGAACTTGACAGGAGCGGGCCGTGTCGACCTCATTTAAGGGTGCGCACTTTCCGAAGGACGTGCTCTTGCATGCGGTATTCTTCTGCCTGCGCTAAGGTGTTTCCTACCGGGATCTGGAAGAAATCATGGCGGAACGTGGCGTTGATCTGGATCATGCAACGCTAAACCGCTGGATCAGTCGATATGCAGGCCTCATTGCTGAAGCAGCGCGGTATAGAAAGCGTCCCGCCAGCCGTTCGTGGCGAATGGAGGAAACCTATGTGCGGGTCAAAGACAAATGGGTTTATCTTTGCCGAGCGATCGACAAACACGGCAAGACCCTGGATTTCATGTTGTCCGAGCGCCGGAACAAAGCTGCTGCGACGAAGTTTTTCGCCCTCGCGCTTGAGGTGAACGGTCTGCCGCGCAAGATCGTCATCGACAAAAGTGGTGCCGATACAGCTGGCATCAAGGCGATCACCAAGATGCTCAAGAGCTTTGGTTGTCCAATCCCGATCGAGATGGTCAGGCGCAAATACCTCAATAACATCATTGAGCAGGGTCACCGATTTATCAAACGCCGAATCCGACCCATGCTGGGTTTCAAATCCTTCGCTTCAGCCGCGTCTGCCTTGGCAGGTATAGAACTGGTCAGCATGATCCGCAAAGGTCAATTCACGCCCGGACTCCGTCCGTTTCAGCAGTTCATCCAACTGGCGGGATAAACCGTTCGCCAAATCCACTGATGCTTTGACATCTAAAAAATTTGCGACAGAACCGTGCAAACATCTGGAATACATGTTGAGATGTTCCGCCTTACCTGATCCGTATGAACCTGACCAATGCCACAGTTTTGTAGGGTTCCTCAGTGGCTTTTGCCCTCAGGCATTCATCGAAGCAGCAAGCAATTTGTTGCAACCGGATCAGCTTACAATCCGAGAGCCGTCTCCATCCTCTCATGTTCAAAGGCTGGTGCGCATCTTCTATGCGCAGCCCCGGTAATGCCATGCTGTCGAAGCGTTTCGCCCCAGGTTTCGGTTACGGTATTGGCCATTTCCCTGGCCATAGCCTTGGCATCAGCGGCCCCAATATCAAAAAAGGGCGCGGCATCTATCACCGCTTCCACGGAAGGCTCAAAGCCATGAATGTCGCTGATCCCCGTTTCCAATGTGGGTTGCCTGCGTGGCTGCGGGTTTACGTCAAACATCGGTGACAGGCGCCAACGGTTGTCACGAACATAGAGCAATCCATGATTTTTCAGGTGATCATCGGTGTTTGTGATCAGCACGGTGAACAACAGACGCCACCAAAGCTCCAGAATGTCCCTTTCTGGTAACACAGACCTTTGCCGCAAAGCATCCGCAATGTCGGTGTAGTAACCATGGGCGGAACCTCTTTTCCCCAAAGCGGTACGGGCCGACATATATGGCAGACGACCACCTTGGCGGCGATCAAAGCGCTTTATGAGTCCGACAGGGTGCCTGCTCGCCGCCAGCTCAAGCCGTGCCTCCGGTGTTCGAATACCGACCGCGCGCGCCATTGCGAGGGTGGCAATTTCCAACCTTTCGACGGGCCATGTATCATCAATCGAGGTAAACTTTGCGATCCACAGGTCATCGCCATCCTCGACATTGGCTTTGGGGCGCGCACCGCCAAGTGAACCTGCCGCACCCACAAGATCACGCGCTTCGGCTTCAGCCCCATCCGGATCCCGCTCATACCGTGCTGCGATCGCACGAAGCTCTTCAATATTTGCCAGGCGTGGCACAGGGGGCTGATCCGGGTGGAACACATCACCCTTTTCATTCAAAAACCGCAAGGCTCCCTGGCGGGCCCTGTCATCTGCGGCAACCAGATAGTCAAACTCTGTCGCTCCCTCGCCATGCACCCGGCGAATGAGTTTACGTCCCCAACTATCAGGCGATGTATCTGCGAAGGGCCCCGCCAGGACATCCCGACGACGGCTGTCGCGCCCCTCAGACGAAGAGTGAAAAGGCGCGCGGCCGCGCGGCATGTCCGGCGCGAGATCAAATCCTATCGGGTTTTCGAGCCATCGTTCATCATAGATGAACGTGGAATGAGACCGGCGCCCATCAGTTTCAAAAATCAAACGACCGACGGGGATACAGGCATCCCCTAGAACAACAAAAGCCTCAGGCATTAAAATGCTGTCCCTTCATCATCATCAAAAACGACTGGCCCCTTTGCGGTGTCTTTTAAGTTAGCTGGGGTGGCCTTTGTGCCCTTGCTGGTCCGCGCGGAAGCCGATGGACCGCGCTGCCGGATGCGCTCCGGGAGTTTCTCCCTATCCAGTCCGATGCCGGTGGAATCCGAAGATGGGTCTGCGATCTCGGCCAACCGTTCCAGCATTCCCAGAGCCAGAAGCGCCATAGCAAAGGTCTCAAGCCGGACGCCACCATCGCCCCGCTCAAGCTTTGCAAGAGTCTTGTCGCTGACACCAATCCGGCTACAGAAATCCGCAACCGACATGCGGCGCCTTTTGCGCGCCGTCTGGATATCGCGACCGAGCTGCGACAAAGCGGACTTAACTTGTAACGAGCTCACAACACTCTCCAAGGGTTACACCGGATATTTTTCCGGCTTGAAAGCCTTAGTCCGGAATTTTCTCCGGTATACAGCCCCACCTCACATAAATCAAGGTTCCACACCGTAATCCGCCTAAAACTCCGATCTAAAACCCTTAAAGCGAATTTTTCTCCGAGTTATTAGGGGTGCAACCCGCATCCCCTCCCCTGCCCCATAATCCACAGCTGAGCACACAGACGGGCCCTCGAAAAGCTCGGACTCATATTTGCTAAATCCCGCAGATTCTCTGTTTAGTAAACCTGCGGACATCGACCGGCGAACCGCCATCGTCATGCCGCCTGCCCACTGAGCCTGCCATAGAAGCTGCGCTCGAGATGCAACTCCCCTGCCCCGGCTTTCTGGACAATACCACGCAGATATCCGCCTGGGGACGCCACTTCACCGGCGCAATGCTTGTCAAAAGTCAGAACCAGCGCTGCTGTTGCAATTTGGGGTCCAAGACGGGTCTGTGCGAGATTCCAGGCGTGCTCGGACACGCCGATCATCGGCCAAAGTTGCCCGGCAACGCGATGAAGATCGCCCCACTCCTTCCGATACCCGCCCATATTGCGTGCCCAGGACGCGAATTCTGGACAAGCCTGCATCACAGTCGGCAAATCAAGTGCTGTTCCTCGTGTCTTGCGGGCCTCAGTAACCCAATCTTCCAACTCCCTATCCACCTGCTCTTCGGGTGGCGCATTGGGCACCACGCCCGCCGCTTGCTCAGTTTCTGAGCGATTACAGGTTACAGGATTAAGTTGGGTTGTAATTAAGTATATGAGGTTCAGAATTGACCTCTCTGGGGTTCAATTCTTGAGTCTTTTCACTGACTTGTTCGATGGTTTCAGCGGCGTTATCCACAACCTCATTCGTCTGAGTTCCCTTGAGAATTGTAGATATGTCGGTACTCGCGGGACATTTTCTTTAACCTCCCAATTTTGGGACGAAGGAGATGTTCATGAACACAGACAAACGCGAGATTCGGCGCAAATTGCGCATCCTTCGCTACGCAGAAGAACACGGCCATGTTGCCAAAACCTGTCGATACTTTGGGATCGCTCGTTCTACGTTCTATCGATGGCGCCAGGCCTATGCGGAACGTGGTGAAGCCGGTTTGATCAATGCGCCGCCGATCCCCAGGTGGCATGGCAACAGAACGGCGCCAGAGCGTGAAGAGAAGGTGCTGTATCTTCGTCGCAAATACCACCTCGGCCCAATGCGGATCGTCTGGTATCTGGAGCGCTACCACGACATCAAGATCTCGGATGCAACGGTTTCCCGCATTCTCCGTCGCCATGGGCTAAGCCGACTTCCGCGCGGCACCCGCATGCGAAAGGTTCACACGAAGCGGTATCAGAAACAGGTTCCTGGGCATCATATCCAGATGGACGTCAAATTCCTGACATTCAAAGGTAAAAAGAGAGAAAAGGTTCGCCGGTTTCAATACACGGCAATCGATGACGCCACGCGCGTGCGCGCCCTGAAAGTCTACGAAAAGCACACACAGGCTAATGCCATAGACTTCGTAAATCATGTCATCAACAGGTTCCCGTTTCGTATCCGGGGAATCAGGGCCGACAATGGTCATGAGTTCCAGGCGAAGTTTCATTGGTATGTCGAGGATCTGGGTATTCGCCACGCCTACATCCGACGCGCAGCGCCCCAGTTGAACGGGAAAGTCGAGAGATCACATCGTTCAGATCAGCAGGAATTTTACCAACTGCTCAGCTACAAAGGTGACGTCGATCTGGAAACCAGATTGCGCGAATGGGAAGCTTTCTACAACTTCCACAGGCCGCATGGAGCACACAACGGAAAAACGCCTTACGAAGCTCTCAGAGAAAAGCTATAACGGTAACCCAAAATGTCCCACGGGTAGCCGCACCTTACATTGCGACAGAGCCTATCGGCAACGCTCCTTTTCGGTGCCCCAGTCCGGGCCGGTTCCGGTCAGGCCAAAGGTTTGCTCCAGCAGTGCCGTGTAGTCTGCCGGACGTGCGACATAGGGAAAGTGCCCGCCGCTTAGAAACCGATAGGCAATGCCCGGGTTCAACTGCGCGCGCACGGCTAAGCGCATCTCGGCCGGGATCAAGGGATCATCATCGGCTTCGATGGTGACAATCTGATCCGCCGTGTGCGGCACCGGGGGGAGCGCGGGTGCCTGCTTTAACGCGTCCAGCCGTGCGCGCAACTCGGGTTCCAGAATGCGCCCGCCTGCCTCAGCAAGCAGCAATTCCACAAGATCTGCTTGGTCCGGATGTGCCTGACCCCACGCGGACAATCCGGCGCCAAACCCTGCGCGCAGCTCTTCAATTGGCGCGGCCTGCAGGTCCAGCGAATAGGGTGGGCGTTGGTCCAGCCCCACTGCGGAATGCAGCGTGTTGGCGGCCAACAGGCGCGTAACGCGATCGGGTGCAGCACCGGCAATGTACTGCGCCAGATACCCACCGAGAGATGACCCCAGGATCGCGGCTGCGGGGATGTTCAGATGATCCATCAACCCCTGAATATCAGCAGCCCATTCGGCAATGCCGCCGGAGGAAGGATAGCTGACCGTCACGATCCGCAACCTGTCTGACAGGGCCTCGATCTGGTTCCAGAAGATATCGCCGCGACCAAGGGTGCCCGGGATCATCAACAGAACCGCACCAGAGCCGACATCCCGGTAGCCCCAGTCACGCCCATTCAGCAGGATGCGCAGTTCCGGATGTTTGGTTGCAAACGCATCACGCGCTTGGATCAGTGGGTTGGTCATGAAAACGGGTCCTCGATGGCGGGCCAATAGGTGCGGCTGCGCTTGGTGTAGGGAATGTTGGCAAAGTCCGGCGTGATGGCGCCGGGGGTGGCGACGGGGATGATGCTGGCCGCCATCGGTGCGAACCCCGCCTGGTAGTGGTTCGAAGATTTGACGCAGACGTATTTGCGCTGCGTAAGGTCGATGCCCAGCTTTTCAAAGGCTTCGGGGTGAAAGGTTTGTGTGCGGGTGTCGTTGATCACGATGTCGATCCCGTTCGTTTCCACCCAGACACATTCCCCCATTGGCGCAGGCAGCTTGCCAAAGCGCTGGGTCAGGCCCGATGCCAGCTTGCGCACGGTCACCCGCAGATCGAGCGGATCGCCGGACATGGGCCCGCACTTCCCGCCAAGCCGCAGGTCCAGTGTTGCGCCCTCGCCCGCTTCTCGGCAAATGCGCACTGCCACCGGGTCCCAGAAGATGCCGGTTGCGATGCTGGTCATGCCCCGCGCCAGCATTTCGCGCAGCATGAAGGTTGCGTCAGACGGTGCACCGCCGCCGGCGTTGTCCGACATGTCTGCCAGTACGATCGGACCCTTTGGTGCGGCTTCGGCCTGATCCAGAGCGCGGGCCAGGTCGGGAATGTCGCGGTGCAGCTCATGGCGCATGGACCACAGGGCTTGTCCCAGGCGGGTTGCCTCGGACTGCGCGAGGTCGGCATCTCCGTCGCATATTGCCAGGGCGCGGGTTCCGACCCTTGGGTGGTCGCCCCAGGGAAACCCATGCGCAATCGACAGCGACAGAACGCCATCGTTGGCCTCGCGCGCCTGCATGGCGTCGACAAAGCCACGCATCGGCTGATCCGGCGTCGGCATGGCAATGATCATGCGACAGTCATAGTCCCGCATAACCGGTTGCGTGACACCAGTTGCCGCGTCGCGGGCCAGGGTGAACAGGTCCGCTGCGCGTTCGGGAACATCTATATGTGGATATTCTTTGTAGGCGACCAACAGCGTCGCGTTGTCCATCATCACCTCGGTCAGATGACAATGCGGGTCCAGCAAGGCCCCAATCACGGCATCCGGCGCGAGGGCACGGCAGGCGGCAATCAGATCACCTTCGCAGTCATCATAGCCATCGGCAATCATCGCCCCGTGCAGCGTCAGCAGGATCACGTCCACCGGCCCGCTTGCACGCAGATCAGCCAGGATCTCATCGCGAAACGCCTCGTATACCGGACGTACAGTAGGTCCCGAAGGCTGGGCATGGGCAGAGAGGGATTCAACGACGTCCCAACCCAGCTCTTCCGCGGCATCGCGCCAGATGTGCAGGGGGCCAGTCCAGTACTGAACCGGGTCCTGCGTCGCATTACCGTGGTGGATCAGCCCCTCTTCAAACCCCAAAAGGCCCGTGGGCATGGGGGAGAACGAATTGGTTTCCGTCGACAGACCAGCCATGAACATTTTCATCAGAGGCACCTCATTCAGCCGTGGTTTTGGGAGAGACATACTGTCCCGTGGCGCGCATTAGAAAATCCGCAAGCGCATGGATCAGGATGATGGAAAACGCCAGTGGAACCGCGGCGGTGAACCATATCATGGCCACGTCCAGCATCTCTGCCTGCCTGCCAGCAGACCGCGCCAGAAATCCCCGCGCCATGTTCATCTTGGCCCCAAAGACCGAGTACCAGATGATCGGCGTGGCAAAGGCCAGCACGCCGATGCCCCGAAAGATCGTCAGCGCCATGCCGGTCTTGCCGCCAATCTCGCGCATATCCGGAAAGAGAGACGGGTCCGCACTGGCCCGAAAGGCGCAGGAGGCGCCCAGCATTCCGGCCCAAACCATGGCGCGCCGTGCCAGTTCCTCGGTCCAGACCGGGGGGGCGTCGAGCACGTAGCGCGCCAACACCTGCCAGCTGGCGGAAAAGGTCATTACCAACACCGCCAGCACCGCCCCCCAAAGGGCGATGCTGTTCAGACCAGCAGAGAACCGATCAACGATCTGGGCCAGCTTGCGCATGGGTTTAGTTTCCTTTGGCTGCTTCCCAGGCCGCGATCTGTTCGGCGCTCAGCAATCCGCTTTCATAGGCTGGCCCCGAGGCTGCACGAAACTCTTCACGAGCCTCTTGCGACATGCGCACGACAGCAACTCCGGCGGCCTCAAGCTTTTCCAGAACGGCATCCTGGGTGCCCAGCCAGTTCCGGTTTGCCGCTGTCGCAGCCTCGGCCGCGGCATCTACGGTGGTGCGCTCTTCATCGCTTAAACCCTGATACCAGTCTTCCGAGACGATGGTGATCCGCAGCGACGGCGAAATGCCTGCATCGGTATAGTGTTTGATGAACTCCGTGTGACCGAACAACAGCGGCACAAAGGCCGGGTTCAGGTAGCCATCCGCCACCCCGGTTTGCAGCGCGTTCGGCACCTCGGCCCAGCTTACGATGGTGCCCGCAGCGCCCCATGCCTCGTAAAGGTCGATCTGGCTTTCATCGAGGGCACGCATGCGCAGGCCGGCCATGTCGGCGACCGAATTCACGGGCTTCTTGGTGTTGAAGATGCCCGAGGCCTGTCCGACGTTGTTCACCGCGATCACGCGCACGCCGCTGGGGGTGGTGGCCGCGTTGATCTTGTCCAGCATGCCCCCTTGGTTCAGGGCGCGGTCCACCTGGGCCTGATCTTCAAAGAAATAGGGCAGGCGCATACCGTAGATCAGTTTGTCGAGCGAGCCGACGATACCCAGCGGCGACATCGAGACTTCGAGCAACCCCTGGCTGACCTGGTCAAACAGTTCGTCATCGCCCCCCAGCGCGCCACGCTGAAACTCTTCTGCGGCCATACCGTGGTCGTTGAGATAGGTGCTGAATGTGTGTGCCCAGACATAGCTGCCGGACCCCTCCAGATCCTGCGGGCTGTCCAATGCGATTTTGACCTGGGCCGAGGCCGCACCTGCAAATGACATAGCGGCGGCAACGGCAAGCCCGCCCAGAATTTTCGAATACTTCATGATTTCCTCCTCGTTGAATGCTTGGATCTGCCTTTGGGTCAGCCTCCTGCCAGACCAAAGGCGCGTGGTAGTGCAAGGCACAGCGCAGGCACCCTGACCAACAGGATCAGGACACCAATCTGCACCAGAACAAACGGAATGACGGCCCGTGCGAGCTTCCAGTAGTTCACACCGGTCACCGCGGACACGACCATGAGGCACCCCCCCATCGGCGGCGACACGAGGCCTATGCACAGATTGAAACACAGCACGATGCCCAGGTGCACGGGATCAACACCCTGGGCCAGGGCCACCGGTGCCAGCAGGGGCACCAGAAGCGCCAGCGCCACGGGGATATCCAGCACCATGCCTGCGATCAGAAAGATCACGTTCATGACCAGCATGTATTCCATTGGACCAAGCCCAAGCTCGGCCACGGTGTTGGAAATCGCCTCGGGGATGCGCTCGAGCGCGCCGAGGTGACCCAGCGCGGACACCGCACAGATGATAATAAAGATGGAGCCTGACAGGGTTGCGGTGCGCCGAAGCGCTTCCAGGATCGAGGTGACTGTCAGCCCCTCATAGAACCACCCCGCCGCGAGGGCGGCAAAAACCGCGACCGCCGCTGCTTCGGTGGGTGTGGCAAGACCAAAGACGATGCCACCCAGAATGATCATCGGCAGCGACACGGCAGGCAGAGATGTCAGCAAGGTCGGAAAGAACGGCGGCATATCGGCTTTTTCAACCCGGGGGTGCTGATAGCGCCAGGCAGTAATCGCGTTCACCACAATCAGTGCTGCCGCCAGAACCAGCCCCGGAACAATGCCCGCCAGGAACAGCGACGTCACCGATGTTCCCATCAGGGCGCCATAGAAAATCAGGATGATTGACGGCGGCACAATCGGTCCGATGATGGACGAGGCCGCCGTGATCGCGCTGGCGTAGGTCAGGCTGTAGCCGCGCTTTTCCATCTCGGGCACGAGGGTGTTAGAAAGGGCTGCCGCATCAGCCACTGCGGAGCCGGAAATGCCTGCAAAAAACACCGAGGTCATGACGTTCACATGACCCAGCCCGCCGCGCAGTCGCCCGACGAACGCCATCGACAGGTTGATCAGCGCCCCGGTGATGCCGCCCCGATTCATCAACTCGCCCGCCAGAATGAACAAGGGCATTGCCATGAGGGCAAACACATCCACCTTGGAGAACACCTGTTGCGGCAGGATCGCCAGATATCGGGCGTTGTCCGTGGCAAAGAACGCAAGAACCGCAGCCCCGCCGATGACATAGGCGATCGCCAATCCGGACAGCAAGAAGACCAGCGCAACCACGGGCACCAGATAAATCATGCCGCCACCTCATTGCGCCGTAGCATCAGGTCAGCCGCCGTGACACCTTCGTTCAGAATATCCGAGGGGATCGGCGTTTCCGTGATCAACGCAGCGGCAAACCGGGCCAACGCGGGCGCAGATTGAATGCCATAGCCCCCCTGTCCGACCAGCCAGAAAAAGCCTCGGGCGTCGGGATCAAAACAGGCGTATGGCGCGCCGCCCGGAACAAAGCTGCGCAGACCCGCCCATTTATGCGAAATCCTGCGGATGCTGAGATCAAAGGCCGTCTCGATACGGTCGACGCAGATGGCGACGTCCATTTCGTCTGGTTGAACGTCACAAGGGGGTGACTGGGTTGCATCCGCAGGCGAGATCAACAAAAGGCCAGCATCGGGTTTTAGGTAGAACTCTTCGTCGACGTCCACGACCATGGGCCAATCGTCGATATGCGCGGTTTCTGGCGCTTCGACCAAGATGGCCGTTCGCCGTTTCGGCATAAGCCCGACGGGCGCGACGCCTGCCATCTCGGCCACGTCGTCTGCCCAGGCCCCGGCAGCATTCACCACGACCGGCGCCTGAACCGGACCAGTGGGTGTGTCTGCACGCCACAGGCCATCCGAATACTGCAGGCTGGCCACGGGTGACTTGAGCCTGATGTCACTCCCCAATGCGCGAATTGTCTTGAGGTAGTGTTGATGCAGCGCGTCGACGTCAATGTCTGCCGCTTCTTTGTCGAACACGGCCCGCGACACGTAGTCGGACCTGAGCAAGGGCGACATGTGGCACGCCTCTTGGGCCGTTGTTGGGACAACGCTATCCCCTAAGAGGTCTGACAATTTCTGGAGCGCTGCGTGTTGGTCCGACCTGGCAACGAACAAAACGCCCCGGGGACGCAACAGGCCCTCTGGGGCCTCAGTGCCGTCAGTGGCCCGAAAGAACCGTTCGGACGCCCGTGTCAAACCACGGATCACCGGTGGGCCGTAGGCCTTGGTGAATTGGGCCGCGGACCGGCCCGTCGTGTGATACCCGGCTTGCGTTTCGGCCTCTAACAGCACCACCGTACCGGTTCTGGCCAGCTCGGCCGCCACCGAGGCACCAGCGATGCCGCCACCGATGACGATTTGGTCGACTGTTTCAGGATCGTTTGGCATCAACCGCTCCAGGCAGACAAGAAAATACGGCGTGTCCAAAAACAGTATCACCAATTTTCCAATTGGAAAGTTTTATTTTCCGATAAGAAAATTTCTTGGCCTTTCAGCCGTTTGCGGGTATTTCAGAATGATGACCGCTTCGAATCCCTCCGAGAATTCCCGGCTCCAGTTTGGGCGACGGTTGCGACAATTGCGCAAGGACAAGGGCTGGACGTTGGTCGAGGTTGCCGAGAAGTCAGGGCTTGCCGTTTCGACCATTTCCAAGGCTGAGCGCGGGATCATCGCATTGACGTACGACCGCCTGGAGCTGTTGGCCAACGGGCTGGGTGTTGACCTGGCCGCGTTCTTTCACGCAGGAGGAAAACGGTTCGAGCCGGGCAGTTTCGCGATTGCGCGAAAGGGCGAGTTTCGCCGTCAGGAAACCCAGAATTACGTCTACGACATGCTGTTTCCCGATGTCTGGAACAAATCCATGAGTCCGATGCTTGGCACACTCAAAGCGCATGAGTTCGTCGACTTTGAAGAGTTTGTCCGCCACCCGGGTCAGGAGTTTCTGATGGTTCTGGAGGGCGCTGTTACCGTATTCGCGGAAAACCGCATGCCGGTTGTCTTGCAGAAGGGTGACAGTATCTATTTCGACAGCGCTATCGGGCATCTTTATGCGTCTGACAAGGACATCGGCGCCAGTATTCTGGTGGTGTGCGTCGCGGACTGACCCGTCGAAGATCAGCCCGGCCTTTTTCACAAAAATTCATACAGACCGGACATATTGTCAAAATTTCCGGAAAGGAGTTGTCGTATCTTTGTGACTGGAACAGTGGCGCGGCACCCCGCATATTTTGCACATCTTATCTCTGTTTGCAGGATCTTTTATGAGCACCAAGTACTACGCGCCAACCGGGGGGCACCCGGGCCAAGAGCAACTGCTCACAGACCGAGCCGTTTTCACGGATGCCTATGCTGTGATCCCCAAGGGCACCATGCGCGATATCGTGACCAGCTTCCTGCCTTTCTGGGATCAGACGCGCCTCTGGGTGCTGTCGCGCCCGTTGTCGGGTTTTGCGGAAACCTTTTCCCAGTACATCATGGAAGTGCAGCCGGGCGGGGGATCGGACCGCCCCGAAACCGACCCCGGGGCCGAAGGTGTTCTGTTTGTCGTCGAAGGCACGGCGACCCTGCGGGTGGGCGGTCAGACGCACGAGATGACGCCCGGCGGATATGCGTATCTGCCGCCCTCATCCGACTGGACGCTGCATAACATGAGCACTGAAACCCTGCGGTTCCACTGGATTCGCAAGGCCTATGAGGCGGTTGACGGGCTGGATGTCCCAGAGGTTCTGATCCTGAATGAAAAAGACGTGACGCCAACGGAGATGCCGGGCACCGATGGCAAATGGGCCACGACACGATTTGTCGATCCGTCAGACCTGCGTCACGATATGCATGTGACCATCGTGACCTTTGAGCCCGGCGCGGTCATTCCGTTTCTGGAAACCCACGTGATGGAGCACGGTCTTTACGTGCTCGAGGGTAAGGCTGTCTATCGGCTGAACACCGACTGGGTCGAGGTCGAAGCCGGTGACTACATGTGGCTGCGCGCGTTCTGCCCGCAGGCCTGCTATGCAGGCGGCCCGGGCAGGTTCCGTTATCTGCTTTACAAGGACGTCAACCGCCACATGTCTTTGTGATTTGCGGCCCTGTCGTCACCCCAGCAGGCGACCTAGGTTTGCGGTTGCGTAACCATTCCGCCGATGGCAACCGTTAACTCATGGGCGGCCCGGGCGACCGGCTGGCTCAGACGTTCGATCTCTGTCGGGCCCACCCTGCTGGTTGGTCCGGACACGGAAATTCCCGCAATCGCCTCTCGGTTCATATCAAAGACCGGCGCCGCGATGCATCGCATGCCCAGGTTCCTCTCTTCGTTGTCGACCGAGTAGCCGCGCCGGCGCACCAGTTCCAGATCACGCCGTAAAGCGTCCGGATCGGTGATCGTCTGGTCGGTGTAGGTCTCAGGGCGGCTGGCCGCCAACAACCGGTCCAGCCTGTCAGCGTCCATATGGGCCATCAGGGCCTTGCCAATGCCCGAGGCGTGCATCTGTGACAAGGTTCCGGGTGGAAAGAAGGCGCGGATGCTGGCGTAGGTCTCGACCTGGCTGAGGAACAGCACAGCGCCCTCCTTTTCAATCCCGAGGTTCGCGGTCTCTCCCGTTGCCTCCATCAGCCTGCGCATGATCGGGCGCGCGCGGTCAACTAGGCTGGTCCGCCGCAGGAACCGCGCACCAATCACAAAGGCCTGCGGGCCGATATGCCAGACCTGTTCTTGAGGATCGAACTCGACAAGACCCCGCCCCTCAAGCGTGACGAGAATGCGGTACACCGTTGCCGGAGACTGGCCCATTTCGTCAGCCAACTGCGTCAAAGGTTTCCCCTGGGCTTCGCTCAGGTATTCAAAAACCTCCATGGCCCGATCCAGGGATTTAATCGTATTCTGCGCGGTCTTGTCGTGCCAGTCCCGCGGCCTCCCCCGGGCCTTTTTCGCCCGAGATTCGCCAGTTTCTTGGAAATCCATAAGAAGCCTATCTTCGTTTGTGAAAGACGAATTCACAATATGAAAAATTCAACGTACTGACAAGAAACAATTTTTCCAATTTTTCAACCTATGAAAAATAAATTCAAAAAAATTTTCGAGCCATGCATAACCGCGTAAGGTCAAGAACAACCACGCAAGGAGTTGTTCCATGAGCTTTCAAAACCCCGTCTTCATCCCCGGCCCGACCAATATCCCGGAAAGCCTGCGTAAAGCCTGCGACATGCCGACCATTGACCACCGCTCGCCCCTGTTTGGCCAGATCCTGCATCCCGCCCGCGAGGGGGTTCGCAAGATCCTGAAGAGCGACAGCGCCGAGGTTTTCATCTTTCCGTCCACCGGCACCGGCGGCTGGGAAACCGCGCTGACCAACTGTTTGTCGGCGGGCGACAAGGTTCTTGCCGCACGGAATGGCATGTTCAGCCATCGCTGGATCGACATGTGCCAGCGTCACGAACTGGACGTGCAGATTGTTGAAACCCCCTGGGGTGAGGGCCTGCCCGCAGATCGGTACGAAGAGATCCTGACCGCTGACAAACAGCACGAGATCAAGGTGGTTCTGGCCACGCACAACGAAACCGCCACTGGCGTTAAGTCGGACATTGCCGCCGTGCGCCGCGCGCTGGATGCAGCAAACCACCCGGCGTTGCTGTTTGTTGACGGCGTATCGTCGATCGCGTCGATGGACTTCCGCTTTGATGAATGGGGCGTCGATGTCGCCGTGACCGGCTCGCAAAAGGGTTTCATGCTGACCGCGGGCCTCGCCATCGTGGGTTTCAGCCCCAAGGCTATTGCAGCGGCCAAGACCGGGACCCTGCCGCGCACCTTCTTTGACATCAACGACATGGCCGCAGGCTACGCCAACAATGCCTATCCCTATACACCTGCCGTTGGGCTGCTGAATGGCCTGAACGAGGCCTGCACGATGCTGCTGAACGAAGGGCTCGAAAACGTGTTCGCCCGTCATCACCGCATTGCTGAAGGAGTGCGCGCTGCTGTTCAAGCCTGGGGCCTGAACCTCTGCGCCGCCAACCCATCGGTTTATTCGGACACGGTCAGCGCCATTTGCACGCCAGAAGGGTTTAACGCCACCGACATTGTGACCCATGCCGCAGACAAATACGGCGTCGCATTTGGCGTGGGTCTTGGCGAGGTTGCGGGCAAGGTTTTCCGCATTGGCCACCTTGGCAGCCTGACCGACGTCATGGCGCTTTCTGGCATTGCCACCGCTGAAATGTGCATGGCTGATCTGGGTCTCGACATCACCTTGGGTTCCGGGGTTGCCGCCGCGCAGGACTATTATCGCGGCCATGCTGCCGTCGCCCACAAGGACGCCGCATGATGAAGGATACGACCATGTATATCCCCACCTACGACGACATGCTGACCGCGCATGAGCGCATCGCGCCGTATATCCGCCGCACCCCGGTGCGGAGCTCGGATTACCTCAACGAACTGACCGGCGCGCAGTTGTTCTTCAAATGCGAGAACTTTCAGGAACCCGGCGCCTTTAAGGTGCGGGGGGCCTGCAATGCGGTGTTTGGACTGGACGACGCGCAGGCGGCCAAAGGTGTCGCCACCCATTCCTCCGGCAACCACGCCTCTTGCCTCAGCTACGCCGCCATGAAGCGGGGTATTCCCTGCAATGTGGTCATGCCCCGCACGGCACCGCAGGCCAAAAAGGACACGGTGCGCCGCTATGGTGGCCAGATCACCGAATGCGAGCCCTCGACCTCGTCGCGCGAAGAGACCTTTGCCAAGGTACAGGCACAAACCGGTGGTGATTTTGTGCATCCCTACAACGATCCGCGCGTGATCGCCGGTCAGGGCACCTGTTCGCGCGAGTTTGTGGAACAGACCGATGGCCTCGACATGGTGGTCGCGCCCATCGGTGGCGGCGGCATGATCTCGGGCACCTGCCTGACGCTCTCGACGCTGGCACCGGAAACGCAAGTGATTGCCGCTGAACCGGAACAGGCCGACGACGCCTATCGCAGCTTCAAGGCAGGCCACATCATTGCCGATGACGCCCCCAAGACCATCGCCGATGGACTCTTGGTGCCGCTCAAGGATCTGACCTGGCACTTTGTGTCCAACCACGTGAGTGAGATCTACACCGCCTCGGAGCAAGAGATCATCGATGCGATGAAGCTGATCTGGAAGCACCTGCGGATCGTCATGGAACCGTCCAGTGCGGTGCCGCTCGCGACCGTTCTTAAAAACCCCGACGCCTTCAAAGGCAAGCGTGTCGGCATCATCGTCACGGGTGGCAACGTCGATCTCGACAAACTGCCCTGGCTCACCGCCTGAGCCCCACACCTTCTGAGACTGAGGACCAAGATCATGAAAGACCAGAGCTATTTTGACGACTTCGAAGTGGGTTACGACATCCCGGCCAAACCGGGCATGGACGAAGCCGACATTCAGACCCCGGCGCTTGTGCTGGATCTTGATGCGCTGGAGCGCAACATCAAGAAAATGGGCGACTACGCCCGCGATCACGGCATGCGCCACCGTGTGCACGGCAAGATGCACAAATCGGTTGATGTGGCCAAACTGCAGGAAAGCCTGGGCGGTGCGGTTGGCGTTTGCTGCCAGAAGGTGTCAGAGGCCGAGGTCTTTGCCCGCGGCGGCATCAAGGATGTTCTGGTGTCTAACCAGGTGCGTGACCCGGCCAAGATCGACCGTCTGGCCCGCCTGCCCAAGCTCGGAAGCCGCACCATCGTCTGCGTCGATGATGTGGACAATGTTGCCGACCTGTCGGCTGCGGCTGTCAAACACGGTACCGAGCTGGAAGTCTTTATCGAAATCGACTGCGGCGCTGGCCGTTGCGGTGTGACCACAACCCCGGCGGTGGTCGAGATCGCCAAGGCCGTTGAGGCGGCAGACAATCTGAAGTTCTCGGGCATTCAGGCCTATCAGGGCGCGATGCAGCACATGGACAGCTATGCCGACCGCAAGGAAAAACTGGATGTGGCCATCGCCATGGTTCAGGACGCCGTGGATGGCCTCAAAGCCGAAGGCATCGAATGCGAATTGGTCTCGGGTGGTGGCACAGGGTCCTACTATTTCGAGTCGAATTCGGGTGTCTACAACGAGCTCCAGTGTGGGTCCTATGCCTTTATGGACGCCGACTATGGCCGTATCCTCGACAAGGACGGCAAGCGTATCGATCAGGGCGAATGGGAAAACGCATTCTTCATCCTGACCTCGGTCATGAGCCACGCCAAGGCCGACAAAGCCATCGTGGACGCAGGTCTCAAGGCGCAGTCGGTCGACTCGGGCTTGCCGGTGGTCTTTGGTCGCGACGATGTCGAATACATCAAATGCTCGGACGAACACGGCGTCGTTATGGATCCCAAGGGCGCGCTCAAGGTCAATGACAAGCTGAAACTGGTGCCAGGTCACTGCGATCCCACAGCCAATGTGCACGACTGGTACGTCGGCGTGCGCAACGGCAAGGTCGAAACCGTCTGGCCCGTCTCGGCCCGTGGCCGCGCCTACTGAGTGTCCCGACTACCCACCTGAGAGAGCGTCACTCCCGTCGCTCTCTCGGGTGGGCAATACAATAATTGGAGAACAGCATGCTGATCGTCCCAGAAAGTAAGATCGCCGGGTTGATGACTCGCGAGGCGGCCTTTGATGCCGTTGAAAAAGTCTTTGCCGCCATGGCAGCAGGCGACGCCTATAATTTCCCGGTGGTGCGTGAAGCCATCGGCCATGAAGACGCACTCTATGGCTTTAAGGGCGGGTTTGATCGCGCAGGCCTGACGCTTGGGCTCAAGGCCGGTGGCTACTGGCCCAACAACCTGGAAAAACGCGACCTGATCAACCACCAGTCCACGGTTTTCCTGTTTGACCCCGACACGGGCAAAGCCAAGGCCATGGTGGGCGGCAATCTGTTGACGGCCCTGCGCACCGCCGCGGCATCCTCGGTTTCGATCAAGCATCTGGCCCGCGATGACGCAAAAGTGCTGGGCATGGTTGGCGCAGGCCATCAGGCCACCTTCCAGCTGCGCGCCGCGCTCGAACAGCGGGACTTTGAAAAGGTCATCGGCTGGAATTATCACCCTGAAATGCTGCCCAATATCGAAAAGGTCGCCAATGAGGCGGGCCTGCCGTTCGAGGCCGTCGACCTGCCCGGCCTGACCGAGGCGGATGTCGTGATCTCGATCACCTCTGCGTTCTCTCCGTCGGTCATGGCAGATCACATTTCCGCAGGCACCCATATCGCCTGTATGGGCACCGACACCAAAGGCAAACAAGAGGTCGAGGCGGCGCTTTTGACCCGTGCAACCGTCTTCACCGACGAGGTTGCGCAGTCCGTAACCATCGGCGAAGCCCAGCACGCCATTGGCGAGGGCCTGATCCGCGAGGAAGACGTGTTCCAACTGGGCGCGGTGATCAACGGCACCCATCCGGGGCGTACCTCGGCCGATCAGATCACGCTGTTCGATGGCACCGGCGTCGGCTTGCAAGACCTCGCCGTCGCGGCCTCGGTTGTTGATCTGGCCGTGGAACAGGGCATCGCGATCGAAGTCGATTTCTAGACGCCACGGCAACATTCCACATTTCAAAACGCCTCGGGAATTCCCGGGGCGTTTTTCCAATCAGGCCCGATGGCTGGGAACCCTCAGGCCGAGAGTTGTTTCATCAATTGCAAGGCACGCCCCGCGATAAAATCCAGCATCAGCCGCACTTTGGGGTCCTGCAGGTTCTTGTGCGGATAAAGACAGCCAAAGATTGACGGCATCGGGCGCGCGTCTGGCAGGACCTCAACCAATTTTCCGGTTCTCAGGTGCTCGGCCACTTCAAAAACCGGCTTGTTGGTGATCCCCCGACCGTCCAGAGCCCAGTTCAGCAGAACATCACTGTCATCAGCGTCGTATTTCCCGCTGACCTCGTATTTCTGGTAACCTGTCGCCCCGCGCAACGTCCAAAAATACTCTGGCGATCTGGGGTATCTCAGCAACAGGCAGTTGTGCCCGATCATCAGGTCTTTTGGCACCCGCGGTATGCCATGTTTTTCCAGATACTCGGGTGCGGCACACAAGACCCGGTCGCAGTCTGAGATTTTGCGCAGTTTGAGGCTGGAATCCCGCGGGTTGCCGACAAAAAAGGCGACGTCGATGCCATCCGCCAGGATATCCACCGGCCTGTCAGACATGCGCATTCGAACTTCGATATCTGGATTGTGATCCACAAACTCCGGCACCAAAGGCGCGATCAACCGGCGCCCCGCAGCAAGGGGCGCAGTCACCCGGATCGTCCCCCGAGGCGCGTCGGAATACTGGGCCACAACGTTTTCCGCGTCCCCAACCGCCTCGAGAATGCGCAGGGCTTCACGGTAGAATTGCTGCCCAACTTCTGTCGGTGTCAGCGACCGGGTTGTACGGTTGAACAGCCGCACGCCCAGATGCTTTTCCAGCTCTTTGATCCTCTTGCTGGCCACGGCAGGGGTCAGCCGCAGATCGCGCCCGCCTGACGTAATGCTGCCCAGTTCGATCACCCGGCAAAACACCCGGACACTTTCAAGAAAGGCCATGACTCGCGTCCCCTGCTTTCACTGATGAATTTGTGCGCTGGTAGAGAATAGCTTTTTCAACGTTTTGTTGAAAGTATTTCGTAAAGCCAATCATTTTTGATGGTATTCACAACTGTTACACTCATCGCATGCTCGTGATTCCGGGCGCGCAGGGAGGTCAAATGGCACATCAAGATGAAATCCGGTTTCTGCTGAATGGCAAAGAAACAACCGTTGCCAACCCCAAGGCGACGCTGACGCTTTTGGACTATCTGCGCATCGAACAGCGCCTGACCGGCTCAAAAGAAGGCTGCGCCGAAGGTGACTGTGGGGCCTGCACCGTGCTCGTGGGACGCCTGCGCAATGGCGCGCTGCACTATGAAACCGTCAATGCCTGCATCCGTTTTCTGGCCTCCTTGAACGGTTGTCACATCGTCACCATCGAGCATCTCTCGGGTCCCAATGGTCGGTTGCACCCGGTGCAGCAAGCCATGGTGGACTACCACGGCAGCCAATGCGGGTTCTGCACACCCGGTTTCGTGATGTCGCTGTACGCGCTCTGGATGCAGACCCCGATGCCGAGCGCGCAACAGGTAGAAACCGCCGTTCAGGGCAATCTTTGCCGCTGCACCGGATATGAGCCGATTGTGAAAGCCGCTCTGGCGGTGAATGAATACGGCAGCCCTGTGAATGACCACCTGACCCAGGAACGCGCCGACATCACCGCGCGACTTACGGCTCTCCAGCCTGAGGGCCGTGTCGAAACCGGGCCCGAAGACGATCGCGCCATCCTACCGCATTCGGTTGCCGATCTCGCCGAGGTTCTGGCCTCGCACCCCAAAGCCACCATCGTTGCAGGTGCGACCGATGTTGGCCTTTGGGTGACCAAGTTCATGCGCCCGATTTCGCCGGTTGTCTTCATCAACCATCTGGAAGAGCTGAAGGCCATCACGCTTGACGACGACGCGCTGACCATTGGCGCAGGCGTCACCTATAGCGAAAGCGAAGAGGCCATCCGCGATGCTTTTCCGCATCTGTCGGAATACTGGGATCGAATCGCCGGCTGGCAGGTCCGCAACATGGGCACCATCGGCGGCAATGTCGCCAATGGCTCGCCTATCGGAGATACCCCTCCGGTGCTGATCGCGCTGGGGGCAGAGGTCACGTTGCAGAAGTCCGGTGGCACACGAACGCTTCCCGTTGAAGATTTTTTCATCGACTATGGCAAACAGGACCGCGAGGCCGGAGACTTTGTTGCCTGCATCCGCATCCCGCGCGCGACTGCCGGACAAATCGACGCCGCCTATAAGATTTCCAAGCGTCGCGACGAAGACATTTCTTCGGTTGCGGCCGGTTTCAGCGTGACGCAGGTGGACGGCACGATCACGGCTGCGCGGCTGGCCTTTGGTGGCATGGCCGCCACCCCGAAACGCGCTGCAAATGCCGAGGCTGCACTAATTGGCCAGCCCTGGGGGGCGCAGGCCTTTGAGGCCGCAGCACAAGCTCTGTCTCAGGACTTTACCCCGCTCACCGATTGGCGTGCCTCTGCGGATTACCGCATTCTGGTCGCCGCCAATCTCATCCGCCGGTTCCATCTGGAACACGACACCACCACCGACGCCCCCGTGCGTCTGGCGATCGCTTGAAGGAGCCCGGCTATGAAAGATAACACAACAGTTCAGGGCGCGGTTCATCAGGATCTGAAGCACGACAGCGCCATCAAACAGGTGCAGGGACGCGCCGAATACACCGACGATATCGCGGAACCTGCGGGTACTCTGCATGCCTATCTTGGTGCGTCAAATGTGGCCCACGCCAAGATCAGGGGCATGGACCTGTCGCGTGTCCGTTCTGCCCCTGGCGTCGTTGACGTATTGACCGCTGACGACATCCCCGGCGTCAACGATGTCAGTCCGACCGGCAAGCACGACGAACCGGTGTTTCCCACCGAAAAAGTTGAATTCCACGGCCAGCCACTGTTCGCCGTGATCGCCGAGACCCGCGACGCCGCGCGCCGGGCCGCGGAGCTGGCAGAGATGGATTACGACATCCTGCCCCACGCGCTGGACCCCGTGTCAGCGCATGAGGCCGGAATGCCCTTGGTCACTGACCCTTTGAAACTGGAACGTGGTGACGTTGATGGCGCCTTTGGCGGCGTGGCCCACCGCATTCAGGCCCAGATGACTGTCGGCGGTCAGGACCACATGTACCTCGAAGGCCACATCGCCTTTGCCATTCCCGGTGAAGACGACGATGTGATTGTACATTGCTCGACCCAGCACCCCTCCGAAGCGCAACATATGGTGGCGCATGTGCTTGGCGTGCCCTCGAACGCAGTGGTCGTGAACGTGCGTCGCATGGGCGGTGGGTTTGGTGGCAAGGAAAGCCAGATGAACTTGTTCTGCGCCGTAGCCGCACTGGGAGCCAAGAAGCTGGGCCGCGCAGTGAAAATCCGCCCCGACCGGGATCAGGATATGACCGCCACCGGCAAACGCCATGACTTCGTGATCGACTATGATCTGGGCTTTGACGATGAGGGCCGCATTCAGGCGGTCGAGGGACAGTTTGCCGCCCGCTGCGGCTGGACCTCGGACCTCTCCGGCCCGGTCACCGACCGCGCGCTGTTTCACGCCGACAACGCCTATTACTATCCAAACGTGCGCCTCACTTCGCGCCCACAAAAAACCAACACCGTGTCGAACACCGCCTTTCGCGGTTTTGGCGGCCCGCAAGGCGTGATTGCCGCCGAACGCATGATCGAAGAGATCGCCTATGCCCTGGGCAAGGACCCTCTCGAGGTGCGCAAGGCCAACTTTTATGGCGAAGCGGGTGATGGCCGCACCCTGACCCCCTATCACCAGGAGGTTGAGGACAATGTCATTGGTCGCATCGTCGAAGAGCTGGAAGACAGCGCCGACTATCAGGCCCGTCGCAAGGCCATTCTGGACGAGAACGCCAAAGGCGGCATCATCCGTCGTGGCATCGCCCTGACACCTGTTAAATTCGGCATTTCCTTTACCGCCACCTGGTACAATCAGGCCGGTGCGCTGATCCATGTCTATAACGACGGGTCGATCCATCTGAACCATGGCGGCACCGAGATGGGCCAGGGTCTGAATACCAAGGTGGCCCAGGTTGTCGCCGAGGCGTTTCAGGTCGACTTTGATCGCATCAAGATCACCAAAACCACCACGGAAAAGGTGCCCAACACGTCGGCCACGGCGGCCTCGTCCGGCTCGGACCTGAACGGCATGGCAGCCCTTGATGCTGCCGAGCAGATCAAGGAACGGCTGGTTACCTTTGCCGCCGAAAGCCGGGGAGTTTCCGAAGACGCCGTCAGCTTTGCGCCCAACAGGGTTGTGATCGGTGACGAGAGCGTGGCCTTTGATGCCTTTATCAAAGAAGCCTACATGGCCCGCGTGCACCTTTCTGCCGCTGGGTTCTACAAGACCCCCAAGATTCACTGGGACCGCGCCGCCGGCAAGGGCCGCCCGTTCTATTATTACGCCTATGGCGCCTCTTGCTCAGAAGTCGCAATCGATACACTCACGGGCGAGTATCGGGTTGAGCGCACCGACATCCTGCACGATGTTGGCAAATCGTTGAACCCGATACTCGACAAGGGTCAGGTCGAAGGCGCCTTTATCCAAGGCATGGGCTGGCTCACCACCGAAGAGCTTTGGTGGGACGACAAGGGCGCATTGCGCACCCATGCGCCCTCGACTTACAAAATCCCGCTCGCCAGTGACCGCCCGCGCATCTTCAACACCAATCTGGCCGATTGGTCGGAGAACCGCGAAATGACAATCAAACGCTCCAAGGCGGTGGGGGAACCGCCCTTCATGCTGGGGATCTCGGTGTTCGAAGCGCTGTCGATGGCCGTGGCCAGTGTTGCAGACTACCGCGAATGTCCGCGCCTTGATGCCCCCGCAACCCCTGAGCGGGTGTTGATGGCGGTGGAACGTCTCAAGGCCAGCCAGTGAGGATCTGAGCAATGACCCAGGCGGACAAACTGAATGATTTCCTGAACGGTCCCGGCGCGGTTGCCTGCGTGCGGCTGACCCGTGTGCGTGGGTCCTCGCCCCGTGCCACCGGGACTGAAATGTTTGTCCGCGACTCCACGCTTTGGGGCACGATCGGTGGCGGTCAGCTTGAGCATATGGCGATTGCTGCCGCCCGAGACCTCTTGGCCTTGGGCAACCTGTCGGAACATCTCGATATCCCGCTTGGTCCCGAGATCGGGCAATGCTGCGGTGGCCGGGTCGAAGTTTCGATCACCCGCATGAGCCGGTCCGACAAGGAACACGCCTATGGCGAGGCTCTACGTTCGGATGATGCCCGGCCTGCCGTGTACATTCTGGGTTCTGGCCATGTGGGGCGGGCCCTGGCTGATCTGTTGCAACACATGCCAGTACGCACTGTGCTGATCGATCAGCGTCTCGAAGAACTTGAACAATGCCACGCGGGCGTGGAGCGGCGCCAATCCGCCATTCCTGAAATCGACGTGATGAACGCCCCTGCTGGCAGTGCCTTTATCGTCCTGACCCATGACCATGGGCTGGATTTCCTGCTGGCTTCGGCGGCCCTTGAACGCAATGACGCGGCCTATGTCGGGTTGATCGGTTCAAAAACCAAACGCGCCAAATTCAACAGCTGGTGCAAAGAACACTGTGATGGCCTGTCCATCGCACCCTTGATCTGCCCCATCGGGGCAGGCGGTAGCCGCGATAAGCGGCCTGCCGTGATCGCCGCGCAAGTCGTGGCCGAAGTGATCACGGCGCTGACCTCTGAAACTGCCGCAATCCCCCAACTTCGGGGCACTGTTTCGCATATCGCGGCGCAGTGAGGAAACGCGGGTAGGGCTGGCAAGAGGAGACGCCACAGGCCCTACCGGCTATAACAGGAGGTCCCACAATGAGGGATGGTAGCTATACCTATAAGCTGTTTCACCGCAGCGACTTCAGCGCGTTCTGGGCGCTGTTCACAGACAACCTGATCAACCTGATGGTGCTGGCAGGCGTCTGTCAGTTCGTCTTTGGCATGCCCGCCGAGATCGTCTATGGGCGTATCGTGCCCGGCGCCGCCGTCGCCATTCTGGCCGGTATCGCGGTTTATGTTGGCCTCGCCAAACGCGCTGCTGCCCAACATGGCCGCGACGTAACCGCCCTGCCCTATGGCATCTCGACCCCGGTGATGTTTGTCTATCTCTTTGGCGTGATCGGTCCGATCTATTGGTCGACCAACGACCCCATGCTGGCCTGGCAGGTTGGCATTGGTGCTGGTTTCATGGGGGGCATCGTGGCCGCCCTTGGCGCCGTGATCGGCCCCTGGCTAAAGCGGGTCACTCCGCGCGCGGGCATGCTTGGCACGCTCTGCGGCATCGCGCTGGTCTTCATCGGCACCGTGCCACTGGCCACCGTGTTCGAAAACCCCTTTATTGGCTTTGCCTCGATGATCATCATTCTCTGGGGTCTCGTGGGTCGCTTCCGCCTGCCCTACAACATTCCCGCAGGCCTTTTGGCACTGATCGTCGGGACGGTTGTGGCCTTTGCCATTGGCGAGGCAAAACTCAGCGTCGAAGGCGTCGGATTCTATCCGCCCATGCCCTATTTCGGCGACTTGATTGTCGGTGTTCAGTACCTCTTTGCCAATCCTGAACTGTTCCTGGTTCTGGTGCCGGTGCAGATCTACAACTTCATCGAAACCATGAACAACGTGGAAAGCGCCGAGGCTGCGGGCGACCATTATCCCGTAGCCACCTGCCAGATCACCGACGGCCTGGGCACCATGGTTGGCGCGATCTTTGGCTCGCCCTTCCCGACCACCGCCTATATCGGCCACCCAGCCTATAAACGCATGGGCGCGCATGCGGGCTATATCATCGGCGTTGGTGTCGTGATCCCTGCGGCGGCCTTTTTTGGCATGCTGGCCTTCCTCAACAACCTGATCCCCGTGGCTGCTGCTGCGCCGGTTCTGGTTTTTGTGGCCCTCAGCCTGATCACCAACACCGCCCATTCGGTAAAGACCGATCATATGGCTGCCGTGACCATCGCAATGATGCCGCATGTATCCTCCTTCCTGATGGTGAAATGGGGCTCGCTCATGGGGGCATTGGGGGCCGTTGGCGTTGCCGCCCTACCGCAACTGGGGGACGAAGCCCTGACAGCCGCCCTCTTGCAGCAAGGCGCACATTTCGAAGGCCACCTGGCTCTGTCCCAGGGTGCAATCCTGACCGGTCTGATCTGGGGCGCCATCGTGGCCAGCGTCATCGACGGCCGGTTCCGCAACGCCGGGGGGTTTGCTCTCGCCGCCGCCGTTATGTCGTCTCTTGGCATCATCCACGGCGCCAGCCTGCATTGGCCCGACATCAACGGCGTCACCGCAGGTTACCTGATCGCCGCCGCGTTCCTCTACATCTACCCGCGCTTCCACAAAGAGGACGAGCTGGTAAATGAGAATGTGGTTGTCGAGGAAGCCCCGACAGCCGCCGAGTAAACGTCCGTCTTTACGGACCAGCCGTGCGGGCCATCCCATGTTTCCCCTCCGATGGCCCGCACGCCATTTCACCTATTCCGAGTTTCCAAACTGGACCCGATCATGACACAGACGGATCAACACACGCTGTTGCGTGGGCGTATTCTGGATTTCCACGCCAGCCCGCAGGACGAAGCGGATACCGATGCCTACAGCTACATCGAAGACGGAGCCATCCTGATTGCCGATGGCAAGATCATCGCGACCGGCACGTTTGCCAAAGTCTCTGCCCTTGCGCCAACCGCGCCCATAACCGACCACCGCCCGCATCTGCTGATGCCCGGCTTCATCGACACCCATGTGCATTTTCCGCAAGTACAGGTCATTGCCTCCTGGGGCGCGCAGCTTCTGGATTGGTTGAACAACTACACCTTCCCCGAAGAGACCCGCTTTGAAAGCCCTACCCACAGCGCCCTGATGGCGCGGCATTTCTTTGACCTCTTGACCAGCCACGGCACCACGACTGCCGTGTCCTATTGTTCGGTCCACACCACATCCGTTGATGCCTATTTCACCGAGGCCGCCCGCCGCAACATGTGCATGATCGGCGGCAAGGTGATGATGGACCGCAACGCGCCGGGCGCGCTGATGGACACGCCGCAATCCAGCTATGACGACACCAAGGCTATGATTGGAAAATGGCATGGCGCGGGTCGTGCCCATTATACGATCACCCCGCGTTTTGCCATCACCTCGACGCCCGAGCAGATGGAGATGGCGGGCGCGCTGGTGGCCGAGTACCCCGATTGCTTTGTGCAGACGCACCTTAGTGAGAACCACGACGAAATCGCCTATACAGCCGAGCTTTACCCGGAGGCCCCGGACTATCTCGGTGTCTATGAACACTACGGGCTTCTGTCGCCCAAAATGCTCTTGGGCCATTCGATCCACCTGAAGCCACGCGAAATTGACGTGCTGGTGGACACCGGGGCAAAGCCTGTGTTCTGCCCCACATCAAACCTGTTTCTGGGCAGCGGGTTGTTTGACGACGCGGGCCTGCGCGCGCGCGGCATAGAGAACGCCATCGCCACCGATATCGGCGCGGGGACCAGTTATTCGATGCTGCAGACGCTGAACGAAGGCTACAAAGTCCTGCAGCTTCAGAACCAGAAAATGCACCCCCTGCGGGCGTTCCACTGGATCACACGGGGCAATGCCGAAATCCTCGGTCTCGCAGACAGGATTGGAACACTGGCACCCGGCTCGGACGCGGACATCGTGGTGCTGGATTCCCGCGCAACCCACGCCATGGATCTGCGGATGCAACGCGCCGATTCCTTGTCGGAAGAGCTGTTCATCCTGCAAATGCTGGGGGATGACCGCGCCGTTGAGGAAACCTATGTGGCGGGTCAGGCCATGAAAGAGGGAAACCTCCGTTCCGAAATCCTGCTGCAAAGCGCCTGAACGTCTCAAAGACACCACACAATAAGAAAGGCGACGTGATGGTCACGCCGCCTTTTTTCATTTTTTACTCTGTCGCGGGATCAGACGTGATCGTCATGCGGCAACGAGCCTTCGCCATGTCCGGCCATACCGCCCGAGACCTCTTCCGTGGCCTCATCTGACAGCTCTTCTGGCAGGATCAGGTTCAGTACGATGGCAATCAGCGCCGCAGGCAGAATGCCCGAGGTCGCCAGAACCTTGACCGTGCCCGGCAGGTGCTGCAACGCTCCCGGCTCAAGCTGCAGACCCAAGCCCAGCGAAAGGGAAATCGCAAAGATCACCATGTTGCGACGGTTCCAGTGCACATCCGACAGCATCGAGATACCTGCCGCTGCCACCATGCCGAACATCACGATCACACCGCCGCCGAGCACTTCAATCGGGATCGACGAGATGATCGCGCCGATCTTGGGCACCAGACCCGCAAGGATCAGGAACAACGCGCCGATGGTCACAACCATCCGGCTCATCACGCCGGTCATGGCAATCAGACCCACGTTCTGGCTGAACGAGGTGTTGGGCAGCGCGCCAAACAGTCCGGACACTGCCGTGCCGATCCCGTCCGCAAAGGTTGCGCCCTGGATCTCTTTGTCAGTCGCTTCCCGACCGGCGCCACCCTTGGTGATCCCCGACACGTCCCCGACAGTCTCCACCGCCGAGACAAAGGACATCAGGCAGAACCCGATGATCGCGGCCACCGAGAATTCAAGACCAAAGTGCAGCGGGTTTGGCAGCGCGAATGAGGCCGCACGGCCCACATTGCCAAGGTTCACTTCGCCCATCGCAAAGGCAAAGATGTAGCCCACGATCAGGCCAATCAGCACCGCCGAAACCGACAACATGCCCTTGGCATAAAACTTGAGTCCCAGCGTGACAAAGATCACGATCAGCGCCATGGTCCAGTTCATCAGCGAGCCATACTCAGGCTTGCCAATCGCCGGAACGCCACCGGCGGCATACTGAATGCCCACCTTGACCAGCGCCAGACCGATCATCGTGACCACGAGGCCGGTGACCAGTGGCGGCAGGGCAAAGCGGATCTTGCCGATGAACAGCCCCAAAACTGCGTGGAACAGGCCGCCCACAACGATGCCGCCCATCAGAACCGCAATCGCATCGACGCCCTTCCCCGCAACCAGTGGAATCATGATCGGAATAAAGGCAAACGATGTACCCTGCACAATTGGCAGGCGCGCGCCAACCGGGCCGACACCGATTGTCTGGAACAATGTTGCGATGCCTGCAAAGAACATCGACATCTGGATCATGTAGATCATCTGTGGAAAGTCCGGGCTGTTCGACCCGAACCCAAAGCCTGCGGCGCCACAAACGATGATTGCCGGCGTGACGTTTGAAACGAACATCGCCAGCACATGCTGCAACCCCAGTGGTATCGCCTTGGCTAAAGGCGGTGAGTAGTTTGGATCCCGGAGCTGCTCCGGGGTTCCGATTGATGCATCAGCCATGGTGTTTCCCTCCCTATGATGCGCGGGCCAGCTCCTCCACCGGCCCTTGTTCAACCTTGAATCGTGATCTCCTCTTTGAACCAGAACTCTTCAAGGTTTGGGCCGTCACCGATCCGGTCGACAACGGCAAATTGTCCCTGTTCAGACAATGGTGCGCAGACGCCATGCCAGACGTTACGATGATAATTGACGCCTTGTCCGGGCGCGGTGATGAAGGCAACCGGCGTCCCTGGTTTGCCCCCGTCGTCCGGAGCGACCACCACCAGAAAAGGCGCGCGGCTCAGTGGCAGGAACGCCTGACTGCCATCCGGATGACGCTCGACCATATCCAGGCTCATCGGCAAAGAACGGGCCTCGGCGTCAAACAGGCTGATCCCCGCCTGCCCATCCGAAAAATCCAAGATCGCCCGGTCGTGAAACCGTCCGCAAAGGCCCTGATTGATCATCTTGTCCGGTGTCCCAACGGCCTCGAGCACATCACCAAAAGGCGCAAAGGCCTCAGCGGTCAAAGGTTGGGGCGCAATCGTGAGGCTCATGCGCCGAACTTCTCCAAGAGCCGCACCTCGGCAATCCGCTCGACCTGACGGCAGGCCTCGGCAAATTCGGTGTCACGGTCGTTGTCGATCCGGCGGTGGAACGCTTCCATGATCGTTGCCTTGGTGTTGTCGCGCACCGCAATAATAAAGGGGAACCCGTGTTTGGTCGTGTAGGCCTCGTTCAGACGGGTAAAGGTCTCGCGCTCTTCATCGGTGAGCATGTCCAACCCGGCCCCGGCCTGTTCGCTGGTGCTTTCCGCCGTGAGACGCCCGGCTGCCGCCAGTTTTCCCGCGAGATCCGGGTGCGCCACAAGCACGCCCAACCGCTGCTCTTCGCTCGACGAGCGGAACACGCGGGCCAGCGCGCTGTGCACGCCCACTGCCGTATCATGGGTTGGGCCAAGCTCGAGGTCATAGGCCCCCTCGGCGATCCATGGGCTATGTTCAAAAACGCCACCAAACTCGGACACAAAGGTGTCGCGGTCCATTTCAGAGGGTGTGATCTGTTGCATGGGAGGGTGTTCTTTCATCCAGTGATCGGCAATCTCTTCACGCGTGGCAAACCAGACGCCGTCGTGTTCCCGGTAATAGTCCAGCACACGTTTCAACGCAGCGGCCCGGCCCGGACGCCCGATCAGACGGCAATGCAGCCCGATCGACAGCATCTTGGGCGCGCCCTCCTGCCCTTCGGCATAAAGCATGTCAAAGCTGTCTTTCAGGTAGCTCTCAAACTGGTCGCCATTGGTATATCCCGCCTGAATGGCAAAGCGCATGTCGTTGCAGTCCATCGTATAGGGCACGATCAACTGATCCTTGCCACCCGCCTTGACCCAATAGGGCAGATCATCGGCATAGCTGTCCGCGATATAGGCAAATTCGCCCTCTTCCGCCGCCAGATCCACCGTGTTCATCGAACAGCGCCCCGTGTACCAGCCGCGCGGAGGTGAGCCGGTCACCTCGGTGTGCAGGCGGATCGCCTCGCGGGTGTGTTCACGCTCTTCCTCGGGCGACATGTCCTTGTGTTCGATCCACTTCAGCCCGTGGCTGGCGATTTCCCAACCTGCGGCCTTCATGGCCGCGACCTGCTCGGGCGCGCGAGCCAGCGCGGAGGCAACACCATAGACCGTAAGCGGTGTGTCCTTTAGCAAACGATGCACGCGCCAGAACCCGGCGCGGGCGCCGTATTCATAGATCGACTCCATGTTCCAGTGGCGCTGCCCTTCCCAGGGCTGCGCCCCGGTGATTTCGGACAGGAAAGCCTCGGACGCCGGGTCCCCGTGCAGGATGTTGTTCTCACCGCCTTCTTCATAGTTCAGAACGATCTGCACGGCGATCTTTGCACCATTCGGCCAATTCGCATTGGGTGTCCGGGCCCCATACCCGGTCAGATCTCTTGGATATCGTTTCAACGCTTGTTCCTCGGATTTTGACACTTGATAAACCAAATAATCTCTCGTGTTTTTCAAAAAATTGCAAAAAGAGCATCTTGAATGACCAGCTTTGCGTCCCACCTTGCAACCAGAATACAAGGGCATGAACAATCAGGAGACACTATCATGACCGGATATCTGACCACGCATGTCCTCGATACAGCCCGCGGGTGCCCGGCGGAGGGTCTGACAATCGAACTCTACCGGATCGACGGCGACACGCGCAGCAAACTCAAAACGCTTGTGACCAACGATGACGGCCGCACCGACGAACAGATCCTGCCAGCCGAGGAATTTGCACCTGGCGAATACGAGCTTATCTTTTACGCGGGCAGCTATCTGGATGCCACTGGCACACCGCCGGAAGATCCGCGCTTTCTGGATGTGATCCCCATTCGTTTTGGCATGTCGGAACCCTCGCACTATCACGTGCCGCTTTTGCTTTCGCCCTTCGGTTACAGCACTTATCGCGGCAGTTAAGCCGGAATAGTCTCTATTTCGGAGAGGCCAGCACAGCCTTTGCGATCCGCTCGATCATGAATTCCATGAACAGCCGCGTCTTGGGATCCTGCATCCGGCGGTGGGTGAACAAACAGGCCATCTGAATGGGTTTTGGCGGTGTTTCCACCGCCACCGGCACCAAGGTGCCCTCGCGCAGATGGTCCGCAACTTCAAAAACCGGCTTCATGGCAATGCCGTGCCCGGCCACGGCCCAGTCCGTCAGAACATCCCCATCATCAGACTCGTAGCGGCCAGAAATCCGAAAACGTTTGTCGCCTTCGCGCGTTGACAACAGCCACTGAAATTCGGTGGCACCGGGGAACCTCAGGCTCAGGCATTCATGGCCGTCCTGCACTAGGTCATCGCCATTCTTGGGCATCCCCCGGTTCCGAATGTACTGCGGAGACGCACATAACACGCGTTTGACATCGGCAATCTTGCGAATGCGCAGATTGCTGTCTTCGGGCTGGCCCAGGAAAAACGACAGGTCCAGGCCTTCGGTTGTCAGATCCACATTCCGATCCGTCAGACGCAGCCGGATGCTGACTTCGGGGTACTCTTTCAGAAAGTCCGGAACCTGAGGTGCAATCAGACGACGGCCCACACCCAAGGGCGCCGCGATATGCAATGAGCCACGCGGGTTCTCGGTGATATTGACGATCTTCGCTTCAGCCCTCTCAACAGATTCAAGGATCTCAGTCGCCCCCCGGTAAAAGGACTTGCCCTGTTCGGTCGGGGTCAGGCTACGCGTTGTGCGTTGAAACAGCCGCACGCCCAAATGCTCTTCCAGCTGCGAAATCCGCGACGAGGTCACCGCTGGCGAGACCCGCAAATCCCGCCCCGCCGCAGACATGCTGCCCAGTTCATACACACGTACGAAGGTTCGGATATTGTCAAAATAGGACATTGTTTCGCTTTTTTTGATACTGCTTGGCTTTTAGTTGCAATACCAGAATAAATACATCTCGAATAGAGTGTTTGCGAATACGAATCTTTGGAGGGCCTCCATGTACGATATGGCAATTCTTTGGGACTGGATCGCGTTTTCGGTGCGTTGGCTGCATGTCATCACCGCAATGGCCTGGATCGGCGCGTCGTTCTACTTTATCGCGCTGGATCTGATGCTGAAGCCAGCCAAGCACCTGCCGGACGGAGCCTATGGTGAGGAATGGGAGGTACACGGCGGTGGTTTCTATCACACGGTGAAATTCCTCGTGGCCCCTTCGGAGATGCCCGAACACCTGACCTGGCACAAATGGCAAAGCTATACGACCTGGCTTTCGGGTGCTGCGCTCATGATGATAATCTATTGGGTCGGCGGTGAATTGTTCCTGCTGGACCCGACCAAGGCAAACCTCTCGCTGATGCAGGGCATCGTGATCTCTGGGGGGTCGCTGACCATTGGCTGGCTGGCCTATGATGCCATGTGCAAATCCCGGCTCAGCGAGCATCCCACGGTTTTGATGCTCTTGCTGTTTGTGATCCTTGTGGTGATGTCCTGGGGTTACAACCAGATCTTCACCGGTCGCGCCGCCCTTTTGCACCTCGGGGCCTTTACTGCGACAATCATGACCGCCAACGTGTTCTTTCAGATCATGCCGAACCAGCGCATCGTGGTCGAAGACCTCAAGAACGGTCGCACGCCGGATGCCAAGTACGGCAAGATCGCCAAGGTCCGCTCGACCCACAACAACTACCTGACACTGCCGGTGGTCTTCCTGATGCTTTCCAATCACTACCCGCTGGCCTTTGCCACCGAGTACGCCTGGATCATCGCAAGCCTGATTTTCCTGACCGGTGTCACCATCCGCCACTATTTCAACACCATGCACAAGACCGGCAAAGGTCCGCACTGGACCTGGCTGGCGACGGTCCTTCTGATGATCGCAATCGCCTGGCTCTCGACCGTGCGCGGCGGGGAAACCTACGAAGAGTCCGAAGCCCGCGAGATGACCCCGTACGAACAGAAATACGCCTCGGTCGATAGCTTTGAAGAAGCTTTCTACGCGGTGACGGGCAACTGCTCGATGTGCCACGCGCGTGAACCCTCTTGGGACGGTATGCACTGGCCGCCCAAGGGTATCGTTCTGGAAACCGAGGCAGATGTGGCCCGACATGCGGACCAGATCTATCTCCAGGCGGGCCTGTCGCACGCCATGCCTCCTCCCAACGCCATTGAGATGGACAATGAATCACGCGACCTGATCGTCGCCTGGATCAAAGATGTTCGCGGCTCTCAATGACCAGAAAGTCGGGCTATCGACTAGCCGCCAAGAAAGAGCCTCTCGCCCTACATAAAGTGGTCAGCCATTTCGTTAATGAGTTCCAGATGGAAGGCATCGACGCGCGCATCGGGTTGTTGCCCATTGATCCGATTAAGCAGCGGATCTTCCGCGCGAATTTCGGATCCTGACATCTCTTCCAACATCGCGTGACCGCAAAACGGGACATAGAGCTCGGAATACCCGCCTTCATGTGCTGCCACCAACTTGCCGTCGGTGATCTCCATAACGCGCTTTGTCATTTCTCTGAAGGTTTCAGCAGAGCACATCATACGTGCCAGCGGATCGAACCCACCCGCATCAAAGCCACAGGCAACAATGACGAGATCCGGATCAAACGCCTCAATCGCAGGCACAATCAACCGCTCCGTTGCTTCGATATAGGTGTTGTGACCGCATCCCGGTGGCAAGGGAATGTTCATGTTTGCGCCCAGACCCCTGCCCGTGCCTCGGTCTTCGACGGAACCGGTGTCTTGAGGGTAGCACCGATCCTGATGGATCGAAATTGTCAGAACATCCGGCCGATCATAAAAGATCGCTTCGGTACCGTTGCCGTGGTGGACATCCCAATCCAGCACAACAATCCGTTTGGCGATCCCGTCCGCAATGGCCTTTTCCACGGCAATCGCAACGTTCGCCAAAAGACAGAAACCGTTTGGCCAATCCGGCAGGCAATGGTGCCCCGGTGGGCGCGATAAGGCATAAGCGTTGTCGTAGACACCCGTCGCAACCCCTTCGACGGCCTGGATCACCATCCCAGCCGACAACATGGCAATTTCAAAAGCGCCAGGGCCGAAAGGTGTCCGCAGCCCAAGCTCACCACCGCCATTGTCCGAGAGGGTCTTGAACTCGTCCAGGTACGCCTTGGGGTGCACTCGTTCGAGGTCCTCAAAGGTCGCCGTCTTGCCCACAACCATTTCAAGGTCTCGATTCAGCCCGGTAATCTCAATCAGGTTTTTCAACCGGCGCTTGGTTTCAGGGGCTTCCGGCAGACCTCCAGACACCATAGGCTGAACCAGACCGCCGACGGGCGCAAGCAAAGCGTAGTTGCCGCCAAAGTGCCAAAAGCACTTCTCGTGTGAAATAAATGCTGTTTTTCTCATGTCTTATTACCCTACACAGACAGGTACTTTTGTTTTGCGGCAATGGCCTCTTCCGAGAAGAAGTCCTCGCGAGAGAACTCGTGCAGTACCTGGCCTTGCTCGAAAATGTAGTGGCGGTCGGCCAATCTCTCGCAAACCCGTAGGTTCTGCTCGACAAGCAGGATCGGCATGCCGGTTGACTTGATCTTCTCAAGTGTTGAAACGATTTCGTGAACGATCACAGGGGCAAGACCCTCTGAAGGCTCATCGCACAGCAAAATCTTGGGCGCATTGAGCAAGGCCCGGGCGATGGCCAGCATTTGCTGTTCGCCCCCCGAAAGCTGACCACCCCCATTGGTTTTCCGCTCTTCGAGCCGGGGAAACAGGTTGTAGATATCCCGGAGCGCCCATTGGCTTTCAGGCCGCTGTGCCAGCACGAGATTCTCTTCAACGGATAGAATTTGGAAGATGTCACGTTGTTCCGGGATCAGGCAGATGCCCAGTTCCGCAATGCTGTGGGTTGGCATGCCGATCAGGCTTTGCCCGTCAAACTCGATCGTGCCTGTAACACTTGGGACCAGGCCCATGATCGAATTCAGCGTTGTTGATTTCCCTGCCCCGTTGCGGCCCAGGAGCGTGACAATTTCGCCTTCACCCACTTCGATGGACACATCAAACAGGATGTGACTTTTTCCATAGAGTGAGTTGACGTCGCTTAGGCGCAGCATTCTACAGATCCTCCCCGAGATACGCGATCTTGACTTTCTCGTCGTTTGAAACCTCGTGTGGGGTTCCTTCGGAAATTACTTTTCCGCCCTGCAGAACGGTGACCGCATCACAGACTTCGGTGACCAGGCCGACATTGTGCTCGATAAGAACAATTGTGCATTCCTTTTTCAGGTCGCTTAAAAGAGTGATCATCTGCGGGATGTCATCAATGCCCATACCTGACGTCGGCTCGTCCAGAAGCAGCACGCGCGGCTTTGACATGAGCGCAACACCCACCTCCAGTACGCGTTGTTGGCCGTGCGACAGTTCAGAAACCAGCGTATCGCGTTCGCCGATAAGCGACGTGCGTGCAAGCACCATATCCACTGCTTCTGCCGTTGATCCCGTTTCATGAGCCGCGTGCCAAAAGACAAATCCCTTGCCTGGCGACAACGCCTGATGCGCCAGCCTCAGGTTCTCAAAAACAGACAAATCGCTGAACAACGAGGTCACCTGGAAAGACCGCGACAGACCGGCAAGCGGGCGTTTGTGCTGCGCCAGCGTGGTGATGTCACGCCCCTCCAGAAGAACCTGTCCAGAGGTCGTCGGGACGGTGCCCGCAAGACAGTTGAAGAACGTTGTCTTACCCGCGCCATTTGGTCCGATAACGCCATGGATCGTACCCTTGGCAACGCTTAGGTTGATGTCCGTATTTGCGACAAAGTCTCCATACCGCTTGGTCAGCAATTTTGTTTGAAGCACGGTGCTCATGGTTTTTTACCCCGCTGGTCTTTTGCTGCGGAAATCTTAGCGAAGAGGTCTTCAAGAGACTTGGATACGCCGCCCGGCATGTAGAGCATGACAAAGATCAGCAGAAGACCAAGCAGGATCATCCAGCGTGGCCAGAGCTCTGCGAAAAAATCTGATGCGACCAGGAACACTGCCGACCCCAGAACAGACCCATAGATTGAGCCCAAACCCCCGAGAATGGTCATGAACAAAATCTGTGAGCTTGTTTCGAGATCAATGTTCGAGAGCGGTGCAAACTTCAACATGAAGGCATAAAGCGCACCCGCAAGAGCGGTGACAGAGCCAGAAAAGGCAAACACCACAATTTTGTAGAGCTTCACATTGTAGCCGATGGCCTCGGCGCGTGCTTCGTTTTGCTTGATGGCGGTCAGAACGGTGCCGAGTGGCGACTTTACCAGTCGCTGCATCAGCACGAACACCACGATGAATATAGCACCGGTCAGAGCATAAAAGCTGAAGTCGCTGTCAAACTCGAACTTGGCCACAAACGGGATCGAAAGCGCAGGCCGCTGGATATCAAGCAACCCGTCTTCGCCCCCGGTGATCGGTTCGGCGAGAAAGGCGATGTAGTACCCAAGCTGCGCAAAGGCGAGCGTCAGCATGATGAAGTAGATACCAGCCCGCCGGATTGCGAACACCCCGACCAGAATGGCAATCAGTGCACCAAGAGCCATCGTGATCAGTAGTGTAGGCACAATCCCAAGGTTGAGATGTATGGACATCAGCCCTGCAAAATATGACCCCGATCCAAAAAACAGGGCCTGCCCGAACGACAAAAGGCCTGTGTAGCCCAAAAGGAGGTTGCAACCGATGACCGCCAGGCCAAACAACAGGATCTCTGTCGCCAGGACATAAGATGGCAACAGCATCGGCAGCACGGCTGCGATCGCGAACGCGGCCAGAAAGTGAACGAAAAGTGGAGTTTTGGTAAGCATTGTTCAGGCCTTTCCGAACAGGCCATTTGGGCGCAATAGGATGATGAGAGCCATAACCGAGTAGATCATGACCTTGGTGCCCTCAGGCCACAGGATTGCCGTGAAACTTTGGACGAGGCCAACGATTAGCCCTCCGAGAAGGGCGCCGGAAAAGCTGCCCATGCCGCCGATCACAACGACCACAAAGGCGATGCCAAGGGCCTCATCACCGGAAAACGCATCGGCACCACGGATGGGGGCCAGAAGGGCACCTGCGATGCCCGCAAGGGCGACCCCAAAGACGAAGGTGAGTGCAAACAGCCTGTCGGTATCAACGCCCAACAAAGAGACCATCTTTGGATTCTCACTGCCTGCGCGAATCGTGATCCCAAACCGGGTGCGTTCCAGCAAGTACCAAACGCCAAGGCCGATTCCGGCGGAAATGGCAATGATGAACAGACGGTACTTAGGATACACAAAGTCTCCGAGAAAGATGACACCCTGCAGGATCGACGGTGTTGCGACCGGTTTGGGCACTGTTCCCCAGATTATCAGGATCCCTTCACGAATGATGAGCATTAAGCCAATCGTGATGAGGATCTGCACCGCATGATCTACGCGATAGAGTTTGGTGATCAGGATTTTTTCAAGAATGTAGGCCACAGCGCCAATCAGAATTGGCGTCAGGATCAGGCCAATCCAGTAAGAGCCGGTGACCTGGATGACCTGATAGCAAATGAATGCGCCGAGAGCATAGAACACGCCGTGGGCAAAGTTTACAAAGTTCATCATCCCGAAGATGATGGTTAGCCCAACGCCCATTAGGAAATAGATCATTCCCAATCCGACGCCATTGAGCAACTGGAATAAATATAAGCTCACAGCTGACCCCCAAAAGTCTGAGTTTGCAAGATTTCAAGACCGTGGATTATCCGTGTGCTGTTGCCGAGGGCAATCGGCTCGGGTCTTGGCAATATTTTGAGAGAGCACTCCGCCGGGCCCACCAGAAGGACCACTTGGGAACGCTCTCTCGGGGAGGGAGAACCCTTACTTTACGCAGCCAGCGTCAGCCGCTGACAGGAAGAATTTCCCTTTGGACACCACGTCCGCAAAGTCGTTTTCATCGGCCTTGCTGGCAGCGTCTTTTCCAAGAAGAAGGTAAAAGTTCTTCTCGACCTGGTTGTTGTCAGCAGCCACGGTTTCGGTCCCGGTGATGCCGTCATAGGAATAACCTGCCAGATGCGCCTTGAGAGCATCGGGATCCGCACCGCCGGTTGCGTTTACCGCGTCAATCATGATCTTCGTCATCTGATAGTACGACGCCAGAGGATAGTTCGGTGCTTCTCCGAGTTTCGCCTGGGTCAGCGCAACCAGCGACTGGTTCCCGGCTGCCTCTTCCTCATGCCAGTACTGCGCCCCAAAGTAGACGCCATCCGACACGTCGGATCCCAACGACTGCATTGTGTCGAGGCCGCTGCTCCAGACCATCAGGATTTTCATTCGATCCTTCAGGCCAAAGTTGACTGCCTGCTGCATCGACGCCGCTGCCTGCGAGCCAAAATTCAGAAGGATCAAGAGATCCGGGTTTGCTGCCTGTGCCTGAGCGATGAAACCTGAGAATTCCTTGTCCTTGAGTGAATGATAGCTGTTGCCGACGTGCTCGATGCCCTGCTCTTCCAGAACAGTCTTGGCGTTTGAAAGCATGGCCTCACCAAAGACGTATTGCGGCGTGATGGTGTAAACCCGCTTGATGTCTGGGTGCGCTTCCAAAACCGGACGCAGGCTTGCGTTGACCGCACCATAGGTGGGTGCACTCCAGCGGTACATGGACGCGTTACATTTCTCGCCCGTCAGCTCGTCTGCACCACCGCCATTGATGTAGACACCCCCTGCGTCATGCACGGCCTGGCCAACGGCCAAAGCAGTAGACGACAAGGTCGTGCCAACATAGATGCCGGGACCGTGTTCACTAAGATCCGCCTGGACTTTCCGGGCACCCTTACCGGCGTTGCTTTCCGTGTCGATCACCACCATGTTCAGCGTCATTCCGGCTGCTTCACCGGCTTCTTCAATGGCAAGCCTTGCACCCTTTTCCGCTTGCAGTCCGAAATTGGCAAATGCGCCGGACATGCTGGCGACGATGTTGATGGTCAGTTCTTTGTCTTCGGCCTGCACTGCAGGAGCACCAAGCGCCACCGCACTGGCACAGCCGATCAGGAATTTACTCAGAGTGTTCATGTCATCCTCCCTTTGGATTCTCGCTTTTGGCGTCAAAAAAGGAGTGTCGTGTTACGGGGCAGCTTCACACCGGATGTCTCCGGTTCCTCCGTCAGCTGCGTAACGCAAACTCCTTAAGCCCCTCCCTGTACAACACACATCCGCTTGTGTATAAAATACAAACTTTAAGAGCATACGTTTACAAAATGTATGAGAGGGCAATTTGCGGCTTACATATAAACAAGTTACCTACATTCGTGAAATCGCACGACAGGGCAGTATTACGACCGCCTGCAAGGTCCTCAACATCTCACAATCTTCATTGCTGGCCGCAATCGAGGCCGCTGAACAGGGAACCAAAACGCGTTTGTTCCACAAAAGACGCGGCCACGGTGTCGTGACCACGCCCGCTGGCCAGACCTTCCTGAAATCAGCGCAAAAGTTCCTGGCGGCGGGTGCCGAATTTGAAAAGACCATCGATGAGTTCTCCCAGGCGCCTCCTCAAACCCTTCGGCTGGGGTGCTTTTCGCCTTTTGGCGCGCTTCTCCTGCCAGCGCTCATCAAACGGTATTCGGAAATGTACGGTCCCAGTCAAATTCTTCTCCGTGAAGGGGACCAGCGCCAACTTCGCGCATGGTTGGCCTCGGGGGATGTCGATCTCATTGTGACCTACGATATCGGTGACGAGTTTGCCGGAGAAGTGACACCAATTTGCAAGTTTCCCGCCCACGCGTTGTTGAGCGTTGAAGACGAGCATGCGAGGGAAAAGACAATTTCAATGGCCGAGCTGGCGGAAAAGCCTCTTATCCTCCTCGACCTGCCGGAAACCCGCGAATACCTTTTGGCCTTGTTTGACCTGACCGCGCGCCGGCCCAGCATCGCGCTCAGAACGCATTCCTATGAAACGATCCGATCCTCCGTGGCAAGTGGCCTGGGGGCATCGTTGTTGAACATCTGCCCGTCCGAGGCCAGCCCAGATACCGACAACATTGTCCGCCTGCCAATTTCGGACCAGCTCTTGCAACCGACCTTGGTCGTGGCTAATCCGTATGGCCCGTTAAAGCCGGACTACGTGAGCCACTTTATTGCGATTGTTTACGACTACTTTCTGCAACTGGGCCCCGAGAACTTCGCGGTTGTTGTGCCAGAGTTTGGAGACAACATGATGTACCCGGATCCGGGCACCTAGGCACTCTGTCAGGCGTAAATGCCAAGACCGACTTTGTGATGCGCCCCGTAAATTTCGTTTGGTCACAGGCTGCAAACGCGGGCTTTTCAGTTGGCGGGCCAAGCGGGAAGGCGCAGTTCGACCAGACTGCTGAACCAGTTCACACCGGTTTCAATGGCTTTGTCGTCAAAGTCATATCGCGGATCATGCAGCATTGCGCTGGCACCATTTCCCAAAAACACCAATGCGCCTGGTTTAGCCTCAAGCATATAAGAAAAATCTTCGCTCTGTAGAAGCGGGAGGGCATTGTCATCCACCGCCAAAGCGACTTGTCGCGCTGCATCCAACGCTGCACTTGTTTGCGGCTCTGCGTTTTCCGCGATGGGATACCCGGCTGTCCAGATCACTTTGGCCTCGGCCCCAAAAGTTTGGGCAACACCCGTCACGATCTCTTCGGTGCGATCTTTCATGTGTTGGCGTGTTGTCCGGTCAAGGGTGCGAATAGTGCCTTCCATCCTTACGGTCTGGGCGATGATGTTGGATGCCTTGCTGTCGGTTGAGAACATCGTAACCCCCAATGCGGCGGGCGCGTGGGGGTCAATGTTTCGCGAAACTATGGTGTTGAGCGTCAGCAGCATCTGGGCGGCCACCATGGTGGTGTCCAGCGCTTTGTGAGGACTGGCCGGATGCCCTCCGCGCCCGCTCACGGTGATGACAAACTCGTCAGAAGTCCCCATGATCGGCCCGCTGCGCGTTGCAATGTGCCCAAGTGGCAAACCCGGCAAATTGTGAAGCGCATATACTTCATCAATCCCGAACCGCTCCATCAGACCGTCGTCCAGCATTGCCTTGCCGCCCGCTGCATCCTCTTCTGCGGGTTGAAAGATGACCACGACCGAGCCATTGAAGGCGCGCGTCTGTGCAAGGTATTTGGCCGTGCCCAACAAAATCGCGGTATGACCATCGTGACCACAGGCGTGCATCTTGCCCTCAATGGATGAAGCATAGGGCGCTCCGGTCTCTTCAAGGATCGGCAAGGCATCCATGTCCGCGCGCAGGCCAATGACCTTGCCGCTTTCGTGTGCAGCGCCCCGGATGACACCGACAACACCACTTTGACCAACGCCCTCCACAACCTCATCGCACTGAAACTGCTGCAACAACTCTGCAACACGTCGCGCGGTACGGGTCACGTCGTACCCGGTTTCGGGGTGCCGATGAAAGTCCTGCCGCCAGGCCGCCGCTTCTTTCAGAATTGCGGCAAGATCCGCTTGCTTTGTCATGACGCCACCTCGCGTGTGAGATCCAAGTGATGTGGACCGCCGTGATCATGCCTTATGGCGATCTGCCGAACACCCCACATCTATAGGGTCACGCCCGAGTAAGCGTCTAGTGGGTACTGCCAACCCGGCAGATGCCGGTGGGTCGCTTTCCGCCTTCAGCCGATTGGCATCGAAGCATCACGCAGATTGCGCCTCAACTCTTCTGGGGACATTTGCACCAACGCGGTTGTTGTCGCTGTGCGCGGCCCGTTCGCCAACTCCTGTCCCGTGGCCGCTGACGCAATTTCCAGAAAAGCCGAGGCCAGGGGGGTTGGCACCCCAAGCCAACTACCCAGAGACACCATAAATGCCAGTCCGATTGCGATGTCTTCCGAGATGTAGCGGTGCCCCCGGAAATCTATCTTTTCATGCGGCGGAGGTTGATCCGTTGGCAGATCCTGCCCCAGTTTTCCGTACATCCATTGGTCGGATTCGTAAAAATCGCGCAATGGAAAGTGCGGCGAGTCATATCCCAGTGCCGTACGGACCGCGATCCTCTCTGCATCAAGGGCATCCTGCACAAGACGAATGGCGGGCTGGGTTCCCTCTGCATGAATTTCAAAGCTGTCCTGCGCCTCAATGGCGCCGGCGTTCATGAAAACCAGAGGCGGATGCAGGATTGGCCCACAGTTCAGCAATGCCGCTGACAGCGCGTCCTCCACAGGTATCCAGGAAACGTCGGGAAAGGCGCTGGCCACGACCGAACGCGCCCGGTCTGTCTGAGACGCCGGATACGCCCCCAGGGGCAGCCGGTTGGCGCGCGTTGTCACGATCAGACGATCATCGTCCGTTTTTCGGGCGATCCAGGGTAGTGTTGCCGTTTCGGCAAAGACAAAGTCCGTGTTGTTACCAGCAGCCCGAACCGCCTGTGCCATGGTCAGGCTGCCAAAGCTTCCAGGCGCCAAAAGCACGACTTGGCCGTCGCCAAGATGGGGCGCCAGAACGTCAGCAATCTCGGACTGCGCAAAAGCGGGCACAGGCACAAAGATCAGGTCTGCTCGCTTGATCACAGACTCCAGATCGCTGGTCACTCGCGTCGGGACGGCGCGTGATCCCTGATGGTCCGTAAGAGAGATTTCAGGCGGACCGGAGCCACCTCGCCGCCACCAATGCACATCGTGACCGGCTTCGGTGAAATCAGCAACAGCAGCATAAGAACCGTTGCCACCCCCGAGAACTGCTATCTTCATGACGGATATCTCCTGTCTACGAGCGGTGTTAGGCGCGGGCCTGCCATTCGGCGATGCGGGCATCCAACTCAGGCGTATCAAGTTCCGGCGTCAGCACCACATTCTCTTGCTCGCGTGCGTCATTGCGGGCGGTGATGGCCATGACATTTTCTGACGAGGACAAGTTAAAGGCCACATGCGGGACGTCACCGGGAATGAAGCAAAAGCACCCGGGCTCCAGAACACCTTCATGTTCCAGTTTGTCACCCCAGAATAGGGCAGCTCTACCCGACACGGTGTAGATCGCGGTCTCATAGTCCTTGTGATAATGCGTTTTGGCACGACCGCTTGGGCCGAAAACGGTCACGTTGAGAGACAGGTTTTTCGCACCAACTGAGTTTTCGGAAACACCGAAAAACTGAGGAATGCCTTGAACCGCTGTTTGGGTGGTGTCCGGCTTGAAGATTTTGATTTCCGTACCATCGGGATTGGTCATTTTTTTCTCCTTGAACTGTATTTTTGTGGGTGGCGATGTCGTTCGCGTCCTAGCTGCCCGTTAACGAGCGCCATGATTCCCCGGTGAAAAGCCCGGGGCCTGATTCCAGACCAGAACCCTGTACCAAGGGCGCAGCCCGGCCTTGCAATAGGGATCCTGGTCAGCCAGATCCTGAGCTTCCTCGAGCGAGTCAGCAGTGATCATCCATAATGTGCCGCAAAACGCCCCATTTGGATCATTCTTGAGCCCTCCGGCATCCGCGATGCGGTGCTTTTGCGCGCTAAGATAGTCAAAATGGGCTTTGGTAATCTCTTCTTCCACGTTTTTGGGATCAAGATCATCCAGGAAAATAGCCACATATCTCATCCATTGTCTCCTGAAGTCCGGTTTCGGGAAAAAGTCAGTTCACGCCCACCAGCGAGACCCAGAGGCCGAAACATCAGGATCAAAAGCAAGCACAGGGCCATCACGATATCGCCCAGGCCGCCTGGGATTTTGAGATCAAACTGAAGGATCGGTACTCCCCGTTCCAACTGCCGAAGGATCTCTCCTAGCAGGGACAATGCCAGCGCGCCCATAACAGCGCCCGCCAGACTTTGGGACCCTCCGACAATCAGCATTGCCAGTAAAAGGAAGGTGAGTGAGAGGTAGAAAGACTCGATGCGAACTGTACCCTGCAAGTGAGCAAACAGCGCCCCGGCGATGCCAGTGACAAAGGCGGAAAGGACAAAGGCAATCCAGCGGTGGCGGGTGATCCGGATACCGCTCGCAGCAGCAGCAACGGGATCTTCCCGAGACGCGCGCAGCATCAGAGCACCACGGCTTTCCTGATAGATAAAGGCGATTACGATGGCCCCGATCGCAAAAAGCGTCGCCTGCGGAAGCTTGACATAACCGACAAGCCCCATCAGTGACCGCTGGCCACCGGTCACCGAGTCCCAATTGCCAAAAACAATGTAGACAATCACCATCAAAGACAGGGTCGCGATGCCTGCCGAGATGCCGGACAACCGCATCAGTGGTGCACCGATGACTGCCGCAATCAGCGCAGCCATGAACCCGCCCAGCATGATACCTGCCAGCGGCGGCATGTGCTGTATCGCCAGAAAAGCCGGAAGATCGGGCAAAAACGTGGATTTCATGTTTGGCGCCATCGTCACAATCGCCGTCGTATAGGCACCGATGGCCATAAACGCTGAACTGGCAAAGCTGAGAACACCTGAATTGCCAACAAAGATGTATAGACCAACAACAGCAACCAAATAGATCAACGCCAGAATGACCCGGCGCTGCATCACAATCGCCCCCTGGCTGGCGGCCAAGCCGACAAGTACAACAATTACGATCAGCGATACCAAAGGGATCAGCCGCTTACGGCGATCACCAATCCTGTTGGGTGACGATTTGGCCAGCAGATCCAAGTTCAGACCCTTTCTTTCAAATGGCGAGCGGGGAACAGCCCATGCGGCCGTACCAGCAAGATCAGAATGACAATGCCAAAGAGAAATGCTTCGCGGAATTCACGCAATTCGAGCGGCAGGAACGTTTGCAACAGAGTGGCAATGAACCCGATCAAAAAGCCGCCGACCATGGCGCCCGTCAGGTTGCCCAGCCCTCCGATCACCGTGCCCACAAAGGATATGATGACCAGCTGCAGCCCCAGCCTGGGTTGCACGAAGCCAACCTCGGCCACAAAGAGTACACCGACAACAGCGGCCAGGATCCCGCTCAGCGCAAAGGCGATCAGGATCACGCGATCGGCACGAACCCCCAGGTTTCGGGCCATCGAGAAGTCCTGGGATGCGGCACGCATTTCAAGTCCGAGCCGCGTGAACCGCAGAAAAGAGATCAACCCGACCAGCGTGGCACCACAAACCGCAATTGTTGTCAGCTTCACCATACTGACATCCGCTCCCAGAACCGAAACCTGTCGGGCAAGCGCAGGCAGGATATCGACGCCCTTGGCACGTGAACCAGAGAAAAACACAAAGATATTCTGAATGAGGATGCTAACAGCGAAAGACGAAACCAACATCGTCGTCTGATCCACATGACGCAAAGGACGGAAGGCCAGCCTTTCGGTCGCCATTGCGACCAGAACCGAAGCTGCGGCTGCCATGAACAGAACCAGCGGTAATGGCAACCCGACACCGATCAGCAGGGCATAGCCCGCCACGGTCACCAACTCCGCATGGGCAAAGTTCGCCAATCGCAGAACCGAGAACACCAAACCTATGCCCAAAGCCGTCAGGGCATAGATACCACCCAGACTTAATGCATCCGTTATGATCTGGACTGAGTTCACGTGCGGATCTCTCCGGATACACCGAAGTATGCCGCTTCGAAGCGGGCGGCATCCCCCATTTCAGCTGGCGTGCCAGACATGCTGATTTTCCCATGGTTGAGGACATGAACCTGATCGGCCACTTCGAAGCACCGGGCCGTGCTTTGCTCTACCACCAGAACGGAAATACCTCGTTTTCGCACGTCGCGGATCAGATCGTAGACCTGATCCACAACCAATGGCGCCAAGCCAAGCGAAGGTTCATCAAGCATCAGGAGTTTCGGCTTTGCCAGCAAGGCGCGGGCGATCACCAATTGCTGCTGCTCTCCTCCCGAAAGCATCCCTGCCAGCCCATCCCGCCGTTTTCCGAGAATCGGAAACAGTTCAAGAAACTCTTCAATTTCCTGCCGTGCCTGGACGCGATCCTTGCGGGTGGTGGCGCCCAGCCATAGGTTCTCCAGAACGGAAAACCCGGAAAACACGTGCCGCCCTTCCGGAACCAGACTTATTCCCAACCTGACCCGGTCTTCAGGTTTTACACCCAGCAGTGGGGACGTCAGGAATGTCATGTCACCGCTTGTACCACGTACGTTGCCCGCGATGGCATTGACCAAGGACGACTTGCCTGCGCCGTTTGGGCCGATCAACGCGACAACCTGACCTTCGGATATGGTTAAATCAATGTTTTCGATCGCCTGAATTGCCCCATAGCGCACACTCAGATTCTGAACATTCAGCAGATCACTCATGATGTGGCCCCTAAATAGGCGGACCGAAACTCTGGCAGACCCCAGATATCCTCAGGCGCGCCAACCGCCAAAGTCGCCCCCTGCACGATCACGTGCAAACGTTCACAAAGATCGGAAATCAGCCGCATGTTATGTTCGATGACCAGTACGCCGCAGCCAAAATCCTTGCGGATTGCGTGGATTAGAACACCGAGTTCATCAACCTCCGCGGCATTCATCCCCGCAGCTGGCTCATCCATCAACAGAAACCGAGGGTTCAGTGCCAGAGCCCGAGCAATACCGACCCGACGCTCATCAGAATAATTCAGCGCGCTGGCTATAGTGTCTCTCCGCTCGGCGAGTCCCAGGTAATCAAGAAGATCTCCGGCTTTGGCCCGCGCGCTGCGACGCGAATACCCTGCAACAGTCAATGCGGCCTCGATGTTCTCTGACACGGTCAACCCCATAAACAACCGAACCGACTGAAATGTACGAACCACCCCATTTGCCGGGAACCAATGGGGTGGCTGCGCCCTGACACTTTGCCCATCAATCTGCACGTCCCCTTCGGCGGGGCGTTGAAAACCGCTGAGCACGTTCACCAGGGTTGTTTTTCCGGCACCGTTTGGGCCGACCAGACCAAGGATCTCTCCCTGGTCCAGTCGCAAACTTACATCCGTGACCGCGCGAACGCCTCCAAACCGGACGTTGACGGATTGTGCAGAGAGGGCCATTGCGGTCGTTGCCAATCAGACGATCAATCCAGATTTCCGACCGAAGCCGCGAACCTGCCGACCGCAGAAAACTTGCCGTCCTGCGCCTGCATGACCAGCATCGGTCGTGTGGTTGCGATGTGCAGGTCCTCGTTGAAAGTTGTGTTGCCGATGACCAGAGGTTCTTCATCAAACTTGTTCAGTTCGGCAGAAACAGCGTCAGCATCCAGACTTCCAGCGCGGTTGGCGGCGGTCGCATAGGCTTCGATCATACTGTACCCACGCAAGGCATAAGACACATCCGCGCGCCCACCTGTGGCCGCCTCATAACGGGTAAAGAACCCGTTCACTGCCTCACTGGGGTCATCGCCATATACCGAGCCATAGTTGACGACATAAAAGTCCGAAAGATCCGGCACAATCCCGATCCAGTAGTCACCATCCAGGGACTCTCCGGTCAGCACCGGCGAAGTCACGCCCGCCGCACGCAGCTGCCGGATCGCACTTGGCCCGCCGGGGGCGTATGAGCACATCATGATTGCCTCGGGCTGCGCCTCCAGCCCCTTGATCCGCGTGACCTGGCTCGCGATAGACGCATCATCGTTGCGGAACCTGTCTTCACCCAAGAGGCTACCTTCGGGGGCAATCTCCTTCCAGCGTTTGGCAAAGCTGTCGCACAGAGAGTTAGTGTAGGAAATCGTATTGTCCAACAGAACATAGGCGGTGTCCCATCCCTGTTCGTTAAGCGCCCACTCTGCCAGCAGAGCGCCCTGAGATTGGGCTGCATTCGAGATCGAGTAAGCATAGGGTCCAATCCCCGTGACCCCAAACTTCGGGTCAGAGGCCCCTGACAAGGCAATGACGCCATTTTGCTGAGCAACAAAGGCACCGGGTGCGCCAAAGTCGAAGTCTGATGGCAACATGACGGCCGTGGCCCCGTTTCCAATCACCTCAAGCGCGCCATCCGCCCCCAGAGGTGGTTCGGATTTGTTGTCAAAGGGCAGAATTTCGATCTGACGACCCAGGATTCCGCCGTTTTCATTGATTTCGGCGACGGCCAGTTCAGCCCCCTTGATGGTGGCGGCATCAATCTGCTGAAACCATCCGCTATAGGACATAACGAAACCGATCTTGACTGTGTCTTCTGCCTGAGCAGCGGTAACCGATGCGGCGGTGGCCAGCACGGATGCTGCGACGAACGACTGCAAATTCTTCATTTGTTTCCTCCCGTAGTGGCGCCCCATGCGGACAGGATATCCTCCAACGCGCCGGCACCAGGATCTCCCCGAGCATGGGCACGGCGGAACGATTCCCAGTGTCCAGCAAGCTTAGTGCTGATTGTTGGGCCAGTGCAGACAGATTGTTGCTAATTCAGTATAATCAAATATTATAGCAAAACGAATATACTTCCGAATTTATGTGAGCGAGATGGTGACGCGAGATCAGGATATCACCCGAATGGTCAACCGGATTCTTACCCGAGTCCGGTTCCGACAACTGAGAATGCTGATTGCAGTGGGCGAGCACCGCAGCCTGTTGCAAGCGGCGAAAGAGCTGAACGTGTCGCAACCTGCGGCAACGAATATGATTAAGGATCTTGAAGCGGAATTCGGTGTCAGCCTGATTCATCGCTCGAACAAGGGGGCCGTTCCGACAAATCACGGGGAAGTGCTGATAAAAAATGCCAAACTTATTGTGGCGCGGGTGTCGGCAACGATCCAGGAATTGGATGATTTGAGTGGGGGCGGCAGCGGACGTGTAGCCGTTGGGGCTTTGCCTGCGGCATCTTCCCAGGTTTTGCCCATGGCCATCGAGAAAACCTTGGAAAAACGTCCAAACGTGACCATCAAGGTCGTCGAGGGCACCAATGAAGTGTTGTTGCCTGCCCTTCGATCCGGTGAGATTGACATGATCTTGGGGCGCCTGCCGACGCAGACCTATCACGAAGAATTGGAACAGATAAAGCTGTTTCGGGAACAGGTGGTCGCGGTCGTACGAAAGGGGCACCCCTTGGCACAGCACTCCAAGCTGAAGATCGAAGAGTTGATGCAGTTCGGCTGGATCTTACCGCCAGCCGAAGCCATCATCCGCCCCGAATTGAACAAGCTGTTTCAGGATCATGGCGATCTGCGCCCAACGTCGGTTGTCGAATCCTTCTCTTATCTGACCAACAGGCGACTGCTGCTGAAAACAGATCTGGTTGCTCTTCTTCCCGCCCATGTCGCGGCCTTCGATCTGACCGAAGGCTATCTGAAACGCGTCGATATCGCGTTGGATATTGGCACCATCTTTGTCGGCATATCCATTCGCAAGGAACGAGCATTGTCACCGGCGGCCCGGTTCTTCCTCGATGTCCTTCAGGATGTGTCCAAAGATGTTTGAGAGCCCCGAGGATGAGCCAAGGTAGCTCCTAGTCGCGGTTCGCTTCGTAGTCACCCGTGATGATTGCTTCCAGGTCCGGCCTGCGCTGGTACAGACCAAGAACGTTTCCCTGCATGCGCACAAGGGACGACAACGTGTCGAGTGTTGGTGTGGGAATGAACAGACGGCGCGCCAATTCCTGAACCGTGCAGACAAGGGCATCCAACTCCATGGGTCTGCCTTGTTCGACATCGTGGCGGGTTGAGGGTTTGTGGCCGACAATGTCGGCACCACCCTGAATGCGCCGTTCAATGTCGACGCTAAAGCGCGCACCAGCCGCTTGACCGACCGAGCGACATTCAATCATCGCGTCTCGGATCACCGACCGGCACGCATTGTCAGCGCCGATCATATCAAGGCTTGCACCAGTCAATGCAGACACCGGATTGAAAGAACAATTGCCCCAGAGTTTGATCCACAGCTCATCCCTGATACGTGGCTTTACCGGCGCGCGAAGCCCGCCTGCACCCATCAACCTGGACAGATGTATGGCGCGTTCTGACCTCTCGCCGTTTGGCTCACCCAATGTGAATCGATTTCCGCTGATATGTTGAACAACGCCCGGTTCCACCACCTGACACGCCGGGTAAACAACACAACCAATCGCCCGTTCCGGCCCGAGCCCATTCCAGATCCGACCGCCTGGATCGACGGTTTCCACCCATTTGTCGTCAAGTTCTGTTCCGGTTTGTGCCTTGTGGAAATACCACCATGGCAACCCATTGACCGCCGAGACAATAGCTGTGTTCTCTCCTAACAACGGCGCAAAACCGTCAACCACATTGCTGATGGAATGAGCCTTGAGGCAAATGATGACATAATCCTGTTCACCCAAGTCTGCGGGGTCATCACTTGCCGGAATCCGTATGGTCTCGCTGGTGCCGTCCATCTGCAATGTCAGGCCATTTTTGCGAATGGCCTCGAGATGCGCACCCCGCGCAATCACGCTGACTTCAGCGCCCGCCTTGTGCAGACAATGCGCAAGATAGCCACCGATGGCTCCGGCGCCATAAACACAGATTTTGGTCATTCTGCCGCTCCGATACCTAGCTTCTTGTGCAAACCAATACGCTGCAGCTTGCCGGTTGCGCCCTTGGGAATTTCATCGATCACCAGGATTTGCTTGGGCACTTTGAAATTGGCGAGCCGTTCAGTAAGGAAGGACCGGATTTGCTTGGTGTCCGGGGTCACGCCCTCTTTGGCGACGATGACGGCAGCCACCTCTTCGCCCAGTTTTTCATGTGGCACCGCAAAGGTAACTGCCTGTGCCACGACCGGATGATCCAGCAGCACTTCATCAACTTCGCGTGGCGAGATTTTTTCCCCGCCACGGTTAATGATTTCTTTCAGACGGCCTGTGATTGTCAAAAACCCGTCGGCATCAAAGATTCCCTGATCGCCGGTGCGGAACCAACTGCCATTGCCATCGGGATCATTCAGAAAGGACTCTCTATTGGCGGTCTCATTGGCTTCATAGCCAGCGGTTACATTGTCTCCCCTGATGACAACCTCACCCGCCATTTCTGGCTGTTGGGTGAACCCGCTGTCGATCAACAGTTGCACGTCGGGCCCCGCTGCCACACCGACAGAGCCCGGCTTTTGAGCTCCTCGAGCAATCGGATTACAGGTCATCTGATGGGCAGCTTCGGTCATCCCATAAGCCTCAACAACCGGGCACCCAAATGTGTCCTCCAGTTCGGCCATCACCTGAGGCGGCAGCGACGAAGACGACGACCGCACCAAGCGCAGGTTAAGACTCCCGATGGTGTCCAGGTTCCGCGACTTTCGGGACAAAATTGCCTGGTGCATCGTCGGAACAGCCGTGTACCAGGTCGGGTTGGCATCAGAAAGCCAGCCAAAAACCTTGAGCGCGTTAAAGCCCGGCGTGCAGTAGATGCTAGCACCCGCGCGCAACGACGACAAAACCGCTGCAATCAGACCATGTATATGAAAAAGCGGCATCACATTCAGGCAAACGTCAGTGGCTTTCAACTCCAGACTGGTTGCAACGTTGAAAGCGGAGCTTGCCACATTGGCCTGCGAAAGCGGCACGATCTTGGGGCGGGATGTCGTCCCTGATGTGTGCAACACCAAGGCTTCATCGGCAGGCGACGCGTCGTTCAGAGGCAAAATCCCTGAGTCGGGCAGGTCCAGGGAAAAAATGCCGGCTTCCGCATTGTCTGGCGTTGAAACCCTCGCAACAGCAACGCCAAGCGCTTTTGCCGCCTCGGCTGCAGGGCCTTCGATGTCATCCGTAATCAGCAGTGCTGCCTTCAGATCCCTGAGGTAGAAATCAAATTCATCCTGCTTGTAACCCGGGTTGAGCGGAGCCGCGATACAGGCATTGGCCACCGCAAGAAAAGCAGAAGCCATCTGCGGCCCATTGGGCAAAACGATCGCTACGCGTTGATCTCGGGCGACCCCATTTTGCCGCAGTTTGCCGCCGATTTCTGCAACAAAGCGGACCAAACCGTCATATTGCAATGGAGGTTGCTCAGGGGCACGCAACGCGATTGCCTCAGCAGACGCCGCACTGATTATTTCACCGATGGTTTTCACGGGATACTAACTCACTTTTATTACTTGCGGATCAAAGCCGGGGCGTCAGTGGCTGGCTTTCGGAATGTAGTGAAGAATTCTCTTCTCTGCATAGGAAACGACGGAATACAGGACCACGCCTATGAACGTCAGCAAGATGATTGCATTGAACACCATGGCTGCGTTGGCCTGCCCTTCGCCGTATGAAATCAGAAAGCCAAGCCCGACATTGCCGCCGACAATCTCACCGACAGTGACACCGATCACAGCAAGCGTCGACCCAATGCGCAAACCGGCAAGCAAAGATGGCATGGTAGAGGGGAACTCCACCTTCCAGAAAATCTGACCACGCGTCAGATTATAGGCACGCGCTAGATTAATGATGTCCTGATCAACGGTCTTCATCGCCTGCAAGACGTTGACAAGAATGGGAAAGAACACAATCAGGATCGTCACCAGAAGTTTCGGCCAGACCGTAAAGCCGAACCACATGATGAACAGCGGTGCAAACGCAACTTTTGGCGCGATCTGAAGACCCAGAATATAGGGCGAAAGCACCCGCTCCCAGAATGGCGACATTCCTAACAAGTAGCCAATAGCCGCACCCATTGTACTGCCTGCAACAAATCCGATCAACGTCATTGTGAACGTAGACAGGGTATGGCTTGCCAGATCATCAAGACGGATCATGCGAAGAAATTCTTCAAAACATTGCGAGGCCGTCGGAATGATGTATCGCGGTACATCAAGCAAAGGAGGCAAAAACTCCCAAAGAGCAATAAGCAGCATGGCCACAAAAAAGGTGGCTATCGTCGTTCTGTCTGCCATCAAAAAATCGCCTGTACTGTTCTATCTGTGATGCCATTATCTGAGCGCCGTGCCCGTAGGCACGGCACGTTGATTATTCACCCACAAACTGCGTGGTGTAGGTGTCTTCGATCGGCACTGCTGTCTTGATGATTTCGTTTGCCAGGTAGAAATCCTGCACCTTCTGCAGCCGCTCGGGATCAAACTTGGAAAAGTTTTCCAGATCCGTGCCATAGATCAAATCGATGTATGCACGCATCACGCCCTCCATGATTTTCTCCTTGCCTTCATGCTGCGGAACCGCGGCGACATATGCGACGGCAGACCCTTCGGGGTCATTGATCACATCGTGGAACGCCCGGGTTGTCGCCTCGATAAAGGCTGCAACCATTTCCGGTCGTTCCGCAATTGTGTCGTCAGAAGCCAGAATTGATTGTGCAAATGCAGGGAAGATATCCATGATCGGAATGGTAGTGACCTCAATACCGGCACCACGGATCGCGCCCGCCCATTCCGGAACGCCGGACATGGCCTGAATATCACCCGAGATCATCAACTTGATGATACCGCCCGGCCCCAGGGCCTGAATATCCACATCGCTTTTGCTCAGGCCAGCATCCGCCAAAACCGCAAGCAGATTGTAATAGGTTGTGTCCTGGAATGACAAAACGCCGATAGATTTGCCTTTCAGATCCGCAATGGTTTCAACACCGGAATCCTTTCGGATGTTGATTTGTGTCAACGCCTTGGTACCCAGCATAGCCACAGAGCGCACGGGCAATCCATTGGCCCTGACAATGATCGGCGTGTCGCCGATACCGCCGCCAAGATCAACATTACCTACAGCAACCTGCTTGGCCACGTCTGCGCCACCCTTGCCAATCTGAAAAGTGACGTCCAGACCGGCGTCCTTATAATATCCCTTGGCCTGCGCAATCTTGAAAGGAGCAAAGGCCGGCAGAAAATCCGGCGCAGGGAACAGATAGGTTACCTTTTCCTGCGCCGTCGCGACCGTCGCAGTGATCGATAGCAGTACCGCACAAGCGATGCTTTTAACTTTTCTAATCATGTTACTCCTCCAGGTTTTCGGTACGTTTTGTTGCCAAACATCACGCGATCTCTTCCGCTTCTGCCAGCTTGAAGAGATCAAACAGTTGGGCGATGTACGGCTGCGAGTCGGGATTGCGGCGACGGGCCGTGGGATTTCCACGGTCTGGCAAATCCACGACGATTTCTTCGATGATTTCCCCCGGCCTCGAGCCCAGCACCAGAATACGATCCGACATGTAGACCGCTTCGGTCAGGTCATGGGTAATCAGAAGGGTTGTTATCCCGTTTTCCTTGATCGTCTCACCAAAATTCCTCTGAATGATGATTTTGGTTTGGGCATCCAGGGCCGAAAACGGCTCGTCCAACAGAATGACATCGGGATCAATTGCCAGCGTTCGGGCCAGCGCCGCCCGCTGGCGCATCCCACCAGACAGTTGATACGGGTAGTAACTGCCAAATCCGCCGAGGTGGCATTCTTCCAGCTTCTCTGCGGCTTTGTGTTTGCACTCCGCTCTCGAGTAACCTCTCGCTTCCAGGCCGAACGCGACATTCTGTTCGATCGACCTCCAGGGCAACAATAGGTCTTTCTGCAGCATAAAGCCGACATGCGAGTTTGGTTTGGTTACCTTTTCGCCAGAGACATAGACCTCGCCCTGACTCGGGGCATAAAGGCCCGCCGCCATGTTCAGGATCGTGCTTTTTCCGCACCCCGACTGGCCGACGACGGCGACAAACTCGCCATCCGACACCGTGAAACTGATGTCCTTGATCGCGGTGATGGCGGGGGCTTGATCCGTCCCGCCGAATGTTTTTGTTACGGATCGGAATTCAAGCGCCATGCCATCAATCTTTCAGGTTCTCGGGGCTCCTCGGCCCATGGACATACCTATCTCAGGGCCTCAACACGGATAACTGTGGCAGCTAAGTCTTTCTCCAGCAATTGTTGAGTTGCTAATCAGGTATAAGCCACTATTATATCCAAGCTACGCCCGAAGGGGTATTTGGAGACCGCTATGCCACGGGACATCAACGTCAAAGTCCAACGGATTCTCTCCCGCGTACGATTGAAACAGTTGCAGATTTTGGTAGCCGTGGCAGAACACGGAAATATCCTGAGTGCGGCGCGGGAACTGAACATCTCCCAACCGGCAGCAACCAACACAATCAAACATCTCGAAGATGATTTTGGAGTTGAACTCTTCCGCAGGACCAATCGGGGGGTTGTGCCGACCGTGTTCGGCGACGTCCTGATCCGGAACGTGAAACTGCTGTTTGCCCGCTTGTCGACAACAATGGGAGAAATTGAAGATCTCAAGGACGGCGGTGCCGGCAGAGTGGTCGTTGGAACGTTGCCCGCAGCCTCGTCTCTTTTGCTTCCGCAAGCCATAAAAAGTACTCTGGAACAGCGTCCAAACGTGACCGTCAAAGTGATTGAAGGCAACAACGAGGTTCTGCTGCCCTCTTTGAAAGCTGGCGAACTGGACATGATCGTCGGCAGGCTGCCAGAGATGAACTACAGCGATGAACTGGAACAGATCAATCTGTTCGAGGAAGAAGTCATCGCCATTGTCAAAAACGACCACCCCCTTGCGGGGAAACCGGACATTGAACTGGAAGAAATGATGGCATTTGGCTGGATACTTCCACCTTCGGAAACGATTGTCCGGGCGCAACTTGCCCAGGCGCTTCGAAAATTCGGTACATTCTCGCCCAGCTCTATTGTTGAATCGTTTTCCTATCTGACGAACCGTCGGCTTATTCAGATGACAGATCTTATCGCGGTCGTTCCATCACATGTGGCCACATTCGATCTGTCCACAAATGCGTTGACCCGCCTGAACTTCGATTTCGAAATGGACACGAGCTACATCGGTGTTTCATTGCGAAAAAGCACCACGCAGTCCCCTGCAGCAGCCTTCTTTCTGGACGCGCTGAAACAGGTCGCCGCTAGCTCGTGATCTTTGGTGCCTCTGCAAAGCTGTGAATCGTCTGGATCACGCCGTCCAGGGACATGCCTTTTTCATCTTTCAGAGCAGCCGTCCGCATGCGTCTCATCCAATCGGCGGCATCATCCCGCCCAACGAGATGGGGCACCATCGCGGTAACCTTGTCAAACTTGGAATGTCCCCGGGCGTGGGTGTCGGAGTATCCCTTGATAAGACGCTGAGTGGACAGCACTTCTGCGGCCAGCCTCCTGTCCTGACCGCTGACAGATTTTGTCAATTCCATCAGCTTGGCCAGATGCGCCATCTCAACATCATGACGGCGCAGCCGCCGCCGCCAGCGCCGCAAGAGCGATACGATCCACAGCATGGTAAATCCGCCAATACTGTCTGTTCGCACCCGCCGACCCTTGCTCAGTTTACGGTCCAGCCAGCCCAGGATCGTCTTGCGACGCTCCAGCCATGCGGCAAGACCTTCTGGCAGCGTTGACAGAAACTCCTCAAGTCGCGGGTGAAAGTATTCGGTGACCAACAGCAGCTGATCTGCTCCAGTCCCCATATCAACGTGAATGCGCTCAAATCGGGCAGCCCGGGTTTTCAGGTCCGCAACCCGGATGATGTCATCATAACACATCGCGTTTGCGATGTATTTTGCGGCCGCTGCAGACAGCTCATACGGCGCTTCGTCCTGATCCAGCATTGTACCCAGATGAGCAAGATACTCGTCGCCATAGGTCATGTCCTGATAGTCCACCACCTTGGCCAGACCTTCAGCAGCAATATGTCCCACTTCGGCGGGCAGCTGGGACACTCGTTCGGTCAGCGTCGACCAGACCTTCTGGTCCCGTTTCGAAACTGATAATTGCCGGGTTTGCGGGCTGGCCGCGGCTTCAAGTTCAACCGGGTCTCCGGCCGTGGCCTTTGCAAAGGCCGCACCAAAAGCACGAAGCGAGGCATCGACCCCGCGCCCGGACTCGCGGATAACCGCTTCAAAGCTGTCACGCGAAAACGGAAGTGCCCCGGACCCGGCCAAGGCACCAAGCATCGACGCCGAAATAAATGAGCCCGCTTCCTTCGCGATACGCTCCATATCATAGGCGATCAGCTTTTCAGCAGCACCGCCAATGGCCTCTACGATTTTTTCCGAGTCGGTCCGCCCATCACCCGGAACAATTTTCTCGAAAACCGATGCAACCCTGTGGGTTGACGCAATGACGGTGGTGCGATTTGGGCTGACAAACCCCCTCTGCACCGCACGCCCGGCCTCTGCCAGTTCCGCAGCCATCAGAATGTCAATGTCACCCTCGGCAGGCGCCAGCGAAAACACCGGGAGCTGCTCTGCGCGCGGGCACATTTCGACGTAGTAGATCGTGGCCCCCGTGCGCTGCGCAACACCTGCCACTGATGTGCTCTGCGCAACATAACCGTTGGCCTCGGCCACGGCCACGATCCAGTTCGTAAGCACACCGCCGCCCTGTCCGCCAACCGCATGCAAGGCCAGCGAGACCAGTTTGTTTTCCGTCGTGCGTTGCATGCCTGATGCGGTCTCACTTCCGACTTGTACAAGGTTGGTCATTTCGCACCCCCTTCCAGGAATGAGCGATTGCCGTCGCGCCAGGACTGCAATCTTGCGATAAACCAACCCGCCATGCGATTGCGGGTGCGTTCAAATCTACCGGGGTTGGACACCAGCCGGGTCTCATAAAATGACGGGCACAGAATGGCCGCATCAGCCACTTCTCCGCAGTTTCCGCAGCCCACACAGTTCTGGTCGATGCTGGCAACCGGATCGTCGCGCAGAATATCGCCTGTGTCCTTCACCCCCAGGGATGGACACCCGGACAACCGCATGCAGGCGTGATCGCCGGTGCATACGTCCTCGTCCACACCGAACCGTGGTTTCTCGGTACGCCCTCCATCCGCTGCCAGCTTGGCCAGCAATGGCTTTTCCCGGCGCTGACGATTGAGCATACATTCCGAAGACGCCACGATGACCTTTGGGCCGGGCACCTTGGTCGTCAGAGCCTCTTTCATGGTCTCGCGCACCTTGGAAACGTCATAGGTCCTGTCGATCTGACGAACCCATTTGACCCCCATGCCCCTGACCGCGTCGACAATCGAGTTTTGCGTGTTCTTGGTCTTGTTGACCGCACGCGACGACAGGATGTCCTGACCGCCGGTTGCCGAGGAATAATAGTTGTCAACGATGACAATCACGTTGTCATTCTTGTTGAAAACCGCGTTGCCAATGGAACTGGTCAGACCGTTGTGCCAGAAACCGCCATCCCCAATGAACGAGATCGAGCGCTTGCCATCGGGGTTTTCATTGCGAAAGGCCGACGCCGACGCGGGCCCAAGCCCATAGCCCATTGTCCCCGACCCAAGATCAAAAGGCGGCAGGACCGAAAAGAGATGGCAGCCGATATCACAAGCGATGTGATGCTCTCCCAACTCCTGCTCGACAAGCTTTGTACCGGCAAAGATGGGGCGCTCCGGGCAACCCACGCAAAATCCCGGGGGCCGCAGCGGAACCAGATCCGCCAAATCCGCATGCTTTTGTTTTTCCGGCTCGTTCGGGCTGCGCACCGCTGGCGGCAGGGCATTCGGGGCATGTTCACGGAAGAACCGGTCAATGCTGTCCAGCATGATCTGCCCGGTGTATTCGCCCGACTTCGGCAAAAAGTCCTTGCCGGCCAGAACAGTGCGCTTGCCCGCCTTGTACAGCATATGGCCGATGGCCTGCTCGATATAGTCCGGGTGGCCTTCTTCAACCACAAGAACGGCATCCTTGCCTTCGCAGAACTCCAGAATCTGCGAGGTCGCCAGCGGATACACCGCATTCAAACACAGGATATGGGCGTCGCTTGTTCCGTAGATATCCGACAGGCCAAGCCGGTGCAGTGCGCGTTGCACCCCGTTGTACATGCCGCCTTGGGTGATGATGCCGACCTTTGACTTTTCGTTGCCGAAAAACTCGTTGATCTGCTTGTCGAGAATGAACTTCTCAGCCGCTGGCCAGCGCTTTTCCAGCTTTTCCTTTTCCTGCATGAAACTGGCCGGAGGCAGAACAACCCGGCTCAGATCACGGCTCGGGTTTTCCAACGCGTCCGACACGGTCATCTGCGGCGCAACATTGTCGCTGGCCACAAAGGACCCATGCACATGGCAGCAGCGGATCCGGACCAGCAGCATCACCGGAGTGTTTGAAGCTTCCGACAATTCAAATCCGTCTTTGACGGCTTTCACGATTGACGGCACATCCGGGCGCGGGTCCAAAAGCCAAACCTGGCTTTTCATAGCAAAGGCATGGCTGCGCTCTTGCATGATCGACGACCCTTCGCCGAAGTCCTCACCGACAATGATCAGCGCCCCGCCCATCACCCCGCCCGAAGACAGGTTCGACAGCGCGTCTGAGGCGACATTTGTCCCCACGGTCGATTTGTAAGTCACCGCGCCACGGATGGGATAGTTTGCACTGGCTGCCAGCATTGCCGTTGCCGTCGCTTCCGAGGCAGAGGCCTCAAAATGCACGCCAAGCTCGCCCAGGATTTCCTGTGCATCAGCCAGAACGTCCATCAGATGGCTGATCGGCGCGCCCTGATAGCCACCGACATAGCCAACGCCATTTTCCAACAGCGCCTTGGTGATGGCCAGAATGCCTTCGCCGGTAAAGGTTTCCCCTGCACCCATGCGAAGCATTTGCACTTCTTTTACAAACGATCTTTCGGCCAATGCTCTCTCCTGGCTTCCCTACGCCGGACCCCGTCAAAGGACCTACGCCTCAACAAGTCCAACCGGCAAGTGTTTTCGCTGTTTCCAACCGCATTTGGTCCAGCCACCGCCAAGCCCGCGCGATCATCAAGCCCAGCCATTGCGTCGCAAGGCTTGTGATCGCGCGCACCCGAACTCAAGCTATTCGTCTTCCGGCTCAAAGCGGGAATCCGTTCCCAGCCAACCATATCTGGAGACGTCAAACACCACACCGTCCGGGTCTTTGTACTTGCGTTCTGCGTTTCCAGGCCCGCTGCCGGGGAACTCAAAAAAGAACGCGCCACCGGCTTCTTCGATGGCTTTTTCGGCTTCTGCAATGTCGTCTACCTGGATACCAAAGTGATTGGAGCCGATCATCTTCTCCCACTCTTCTTCGGTTTTCCCGTTCAGCTTGAGCAGGGCCAGATTGACAACGCCATCACTCAGAAAGACCCCTGTGCCGAGATCCAAAACCTCTTCTCCAACAATCTCAAATCCGAACACTTTCTTGTAGAACTCCGCAGATTTATACGGGTCTCGAACATTCAGCGCGAAATGTCTCAAACGTGCCATTTTCATTTTTCCTTCTGTTGCTTGTTTCTGAAGTCGGCGGAAATTTTCTTAACCGCCTGAAACACCTGACTGTCGTCTCGGTTCATGTCGTTTAGTATCTCGAAATGATTGACCCCGGTAATCATGGTGCAGCTGGCTTGGCTTCCCAGCGTTTTCAGTCTTTCTGCCATATAAATTGACTGCCGCTTGAACTCGGGGCTTTCGTGCTCTCCATAGTATATTTGCACCGGGCAATTTATCCTGTCGGCACGCCTGTAAGCGTTCAGCAGACCGGCAGCTTGCTCTTCCAGATGCACATACTCACGGCGCGCACTCAGCAAAACCGGCTCGAGATCATGCGGTCCACTGATCAGTATAAGCGACTTAATGATATCGGCTGGCAGCCCGAACTCGGTCCAGTCCTCTTCTGCCAGAAGCGCCGCCAGATGCGCCCCAGAGGAATGGCCAGAGACAACAATACGGCCAGTGTCGCCCCCATAATCCTTTGCCATTTCCTGCAGGGTGATGAACGCCTGGCGCAGCTGCTCATATTGCATGGTCAAGGTAACGTCGGGCAGTTGATCAAAGTCCGGAAAGACCGGCATGAACCCCAGGCTCTGCTGGGTTGGCGCAAGAAAGGCACAGTCTTCTTTTGACTGCATGCGCCACCCACCGCCATGAATGTGAAAATGGATCGGAGCAACGCCCGCAGCCGGGGCAGGATAAATGTCCATCGCTTCGCGCGGGCTGTTGCCGTACTGAACCTCAGCACAGCCAAGTACTTCACGCAAACCATGCGCGTCTCGCCACTCTGCCATGATGTCCCCGGCATTGTCAGCCCAAAGCCGCTGATCATAGGCTTTGTCGAGCTCCGCCTGCGTGTAATCAAGATATACTCGTTCCGTCATCTTCCAATGCATCCATCGGTTCTTAACTGGCAAACTGGACCCCAATTTGAGTGCCTATCAGGACAGCTTCGGAATGCTTCAAGTCAACTGGTAAGTACGTATTCTGATATATGCCAACTCTATATCTGCGCGGTTTTGGTGATCCCCATTCGCAACCAATCGCCTGACAAACCGGTGTCATGGGGGCATCTTTCACACAAAGCTCCGCAGCTAACTCAGATGTGCCGTGGCTTCGATTTCCAACTTGGCCTGATCTTCGACAAGCCCTGCAACGACAATCATCGACATGGCTGGAAAATGGCGTCCGAACACCTCACGATAGGCGCGCCCAACTTCTGCCTGAGCAGCCAGATACTCGGTCTTGTCGGTGACAAACCACGTCAATCGCGCAATGTCTTCGACGCATCCTCCGGCACTCTCTACGACTTTGCGAATGTTCATCAGAACCTGCCGCATTTGGCCGATGAAGTCCTCGCTGGCAAACCTGCCGGTGCTGCAATCCCACCCAACCTGCCCGCCAATATGCAAGGTTCCATCCGCCGCCAGTATCCCGTTGGCGTATCCCTTTGCCGGCAACCAGCCTTCCGGGTGGATCACTTTATGCACCATGTCTTTCGTTCCTCTTTGTTGCTGTGGGTCTCCACACAGTTCAGGGCCTTCACCCTCGACTATACCGCCCTCGCGCAAGTATTCTTCGCAGGTCTCAGCGCGAGAATTGCCCTTCAATCTGAGCAGAACTGGCATTGACGCGCAGGCGTTTGACCAGACCCAGAAGAATATCCATGTCGTCGGCAGAGAGCCCCGCAAAAAGACGCGAGCGCGCCTGCTCCACATCTGCGTCGGCGCGGCGCAGCACATCGCCCCCGTCCTGGGTAAGGAAGACCTGCGCATAACGACGGTCATTTTTCAGAGATTCCTTGGTGACAAGGCCACGCGCAGCCAGCCGGTCGATCAAGCGGCTTGCCACCGTCCTCTCAATCACGGCCAGTCTGGCAAGGTCGCAGATTGTCAAAGCCGGGCTGTTCAACAAAGACTGCAGCACCCGCCACTCCACTAGCTTGAGGCCATGCCTGCGCAGGACATCGTCCATCAGGCTGCGAATTTGATGGTTTAGTGACGCGATATGAAACTCTGGCGGATCAAGGTCATTTGCCGCCAGTGGGCTGGCCTGTGTGTTCGGTTGCACGCTTTGGAGCCTTTCTTTTTCCTTTACGACTGCAAATGCATCGCTATATATGTTCATAGTATGTGCATTTGCACTCATTTGCAAATAAAGTTTCCCGAAAGGACGTGTTGATGAAAATCACGGTTATTGGCGGCGGACCTGGCGGTCTTTACACGGCACTCCTGACAAAGAAGGCCAAACCAGATTGGAACGTTCAGGTTTTTGAGCGCAACCGCGCGGATGACACCTTTGGGTTTGGCGTCGTGTTTTCGGATGAATCCCTGGATGAGTTCCTGTCTCGCGACCAACCAGTTTTCGAAGCGATGAAGGGTGAATTTGCCTATTGGGACGATGTTGCGATCCACTACAAGGGCCACGAGATGCGCTGCGCCGGCAACGGCTTCTGCGGAACTTCGCGGCACACGCTTTTGCGTATCTTGCAAGCCCGCTGCGAAGAGCTGGGCGTCGAAATCACCTATGAGGCTGAAATTGATGCGGCCAACCTGAAAACCCGGTTCCCCGACTCGGATGTCATCGTGGCATCTGATGGCATCGCCTCTGCCATTCGTGATGCACATACAGAAGGCTTCAAGCCGACGACAACAATGCGGCACAACCGCTTTTGCTGGATGGGCTCAACTCGTCCCATGGACGAGTTCAACTACTTCTTCCGCGAAACAGAACATGGGATCATGGTGGCCCACTGCTATCAATATGAAGAGGGCCATTCGACGTGGGTGTTCGAAATGGACGAAGCCACGTGGCAAGGGCACGGATTCGAAGAATTCAACGAGGAAGACTCTCAGGCCAAACTGGAAGCGATCTTCACCGAAGAACTTCAGGGGCACCCACTGCTCCTGAATCGGTCTCACTGGCGCAAATTCCCGCGGATCTTCTGCGAGAATTGGCACACGGACAACATTGTCATCTTGGGCGATGCCAAGGCTTCGGCGCATTTTTCGATCGGATCCGGCACAAAGCTCGCGATGGATTGCGCGATTGCGCTGTCCGATGCGTTGGTTGACCATGCCGAGACCAGCGTTCAACAAGCTTTTCAGGCCTATGACGATGAGCGCCGCACCCCGGTTCAGATCACCCAACACAATGCCGATGTGTCGCTGGCCTGGTTTGAACACATGGGGCGTTCTTGGGATATGGAGCCCTGCCAGTTCGCAATGGTGGTAATGTGCCGGGCCAAGGCCATCACCTATGACAACCTGTTTGTCCGCGACGAAGCCTTTGTCGAAAATGCAGATACCGAATGGTATGCGCGTCACCTGCGTGAAACCGGTGAGGATCTCAGCCAGACTCGGCCAACGCCCATGTTTGCACGTTTCAAACTGCGGGACATGGAGCTGACCAATCGGGTGGTGATGTCTCCAATGGCCCAATATGCGGCGGTGGACGGTATTCCGACGGACTGGCACAAGGTCCACTACGGCGGGCATTCCATGGGGGGCATGGGGTTGATCTACACCGAAATGACCTGCCCGTCAGCGGATGCGCGGATCACCACCGGCTGCCCCGGCCTTTGGAATGACGAACAGGAAGCCGCCTGGAAAGATATCGTCGATTTTGTACATGCGAATTCCGGCGCCAAGATTGCAATGCAAATTGGCCATGCCGGGCGCAAAGGGTCCACCCAGCTGGGCTGGGAAGTGATGGATGCGCCGATTGCATCGGAAAAAGACAACTGGCCTCTGGTGTCCGCCTCCCCTCTTTCCTGGGAACCGGGGGTCAACCAGGTGCCCACCCCATTGGACCGCGCGGGGATGGAGCGCATTAAGTCCGAGTTTGTCCAGTCCACCGAAAGAGCCGCCCGCGCCGGGTTCGATATGATCGAACTGCACTGCGCTCACGGGTATCTTTTGGCCTCTTTCCTGTCCCCGCTTACCAACCAACGTACCGACGCATATGGCGGCAGTCTTGAGAATCGACTGCGCTATCCCCTGGAAGTTTTTTCCGCCATGCGCGCTGTGTGGCCCAAGGAGCGGCCCATGGCGATACGTGTGTCGGGCACAGACTGGAAACAAGGCGGCCTGACCGAGGCCGATCTGATCGGCATCACCGAAGCCTTCCGCGACGCGGGCTGCGATCTGATTGATGTCTCGGCGGGGCAAACAGTGATTGATCAGGAACCCGTCTATGGCCGGATGTTCCAGACGCATCTGGCCGAGGCCGTGCGCAACCTGACCGGAATTGCGACCATGGCCGTGGGCGCCGTGACCGAGGCAGCACAGGTCAACACGATCCTGCATACCCGCCGGGCCGATCTTGTCGCTCTGGGGCGGCCACACATGTGGAACCCGTATTTCACACACCAGGCCGCGGCTTGGTACGCGGCACGCAATGAACGCATGTGGCCAAAGCAGTACATCAGCGGTGCCATGCAGGCCTTCAGAGAAGCTGAAAAGGCAAAAGAAAAAACTCTGGATCTTCAGCGCAAAGCCCGCCCGGGCCGGCACAAGGTTGCAGGATGATGATCCCAAGAGCCGCGCAATGACCTCTGAACTCAGAGATGGCACTCTCACCGGCTGGCTGGCCCATCACGCCGCGGCCAGACCCGAGGCGCCTGCGCTGATTGATACAGAAGGAACACTCACCTACCGCGACCTTCAACATGCGGTTGCGCTTCTGGCCTCGGGTCTGGCGCGGCTCGGACTTGCCAAAGGAGATGTCCTTGCCGTGCAGTTGCCCAATACCCGAAGCTACTTGATTGCTTTTTTAGCCGCTGCTGCCCGTGGCCTCGTGTTTCAGACCCTACACATGCCCTATCGCAAGAGCGAGTTGCAGGGCCTGCTCCGCGACTCCGGAGCCAAGGCAGTCATTGTAACCCATCAGGGCACCGACAGCCGGGCCCACGACGTTCTGTCTGTACGCGACTCTCTGTCGGCGCTGCAAACTGTGATCGTTGCCGGTGCCCCCCTTGAGGGGTGCTCAGAACTCGCCGCGTTGATGCAACACGCAGCCGACGAAGATGCGCGGATCCAGACCGGTACGGACGACCGGTATCTCCTGCTCTACACCTCGGGCACGACCTCCTCACCAAAAGGGGTCCCGCATCCCTATCGTGGGTTCCTCAACAACGCCCTCGACGCAACCGCTGAACTGGGCATCACATCTCAGTCCCGTGTGCTGTCGCTTGCCCCCATGACGCACCTCTACGGGCTCTTTACCATGAACCTGGCACTTGCTGCCGGGGCCGCGATGGTGCTGGTTCCGATGTTCAACCCAAAGACCCTGCTACAGGATCTCCAGCAGGCCAGGGCCAGCCATGTTTTCTCGGCCCCGGCGCATTTCGCGCCCCTGGTGGGACAGGCCCTACTAAAATCCGAACATTTGGTAGGCATTCAGGGGCTGTGCCTGTCCGGTGCGCCTGTTCCCTTCACCCTGGCGCAAACCATTGATGGCTTGATGCCGGACGGTGGCGTGTTCCAGCTGTGGGGAATGAGCGAGTTGCAGGCGGGCACCTATGGCCGTCCCGATGATCCGGCGGAAACGCGCTTTGGGACCGCGGGCACCCCTGCGCCCGGAACACACTTGCGGGTGGTGGATGAAACCGGTGCTACGCTCCCTGCCGACACAGAAGGATCTCTGCAGGTGCGTGGCCCCTCGGTTTTTAAGGGCTATCTGGACCGCCCTTCCGAAACACAAGACTCATTTGACTCAGAAGGTTGGTTCGTGACCGGCGATCTTGCGGTGATAGACGCTGCGGGATTTGTGTCCATCACCGGGCGCACAAAGGAAATCATCAACAGAGGGGGCGTCAAATTCAACCCGGTGGAAGTCGAAGAGATTCTGCTCGCGCTTCCGGCCATCCAGCAGTGCGCCATCGTCCCGGTTCCGGATTCCGATCTGGGCGAGCGTGGGTGCCTGTGTGTGGAACTGGCGCCGGGCGCCACGCTGAGTTTGAACGAGGCGCTGGAACCTCTCTCGAACGCTGGTCTGGCCAAGTACAAATGGCCTGAACGGCTGGAAATCATAGATCAATTGCCGATGACACCCACCAAAAAGGTCATGCGTGGTCGGCTTGGTGACATCATATCAAAAAGGAAAGTCTGAGACATGAAAGTAGACCTGCACACTCCCGAAACCGCCCCCGAGGCCGCACGCGACATGCTGACCAGTTCCCAAGAGAAAATGGGCGGCTTCCTACCAAACCTGTACCGTCAAATGGCCGAAACACCGGTTGTTCTGGAAACGTATTTTACTCTGCAGTCTCTGTTCGGGAAAACCCGCTTTACCCCTGCCGAGCAGCAGCTGATTCTGCTGACCACAAGCGTTGAAAACGAATGCCGCTACTGTGTTCCGGCTCACTCTTCCGGTGCCCGGATGGCCAAACTCGACAAACAGGCGATTGAGGCGATCCGCACAGGCGCAGAGGCCGACGATTCCAAACTTCAGGCCCTGCGTGCTTTTACCGAAGAGGCGTTGAAGACCCGCGGTCAGGTCAGCCAGGCTGCGCTCGACCGCTTTGTGGCGGCGGGGTATGAAGAAAGCCAGGCAATGGAACTGCTGATCGGTCTTTCGATGAAAACACTGTCCAACTACTTTGCACGCCTTGTCGACACGCCCCTTGAAGACATCATGGCCAGGATGGCGTGGGACGGCAAAACCGGCAGCTAAACCCTTCACACAATCAACGAAAAGAAGCGTTCGGGCCGCAACGGCCGAGCGCTTCTTGTTCTCCGCCTCGTCACAGGGCGATGCGCAAAGCCAGGTAACATTCGAGTGATGTTCCAACCGATTAGCGGCCTGTTTCAGAAGGTCATACGGGACAAATGCACCCTGAACCACCCGCACAGGCAGCCGGTTCCCTAAACACCCAGCCGGCTGCGGAGCAATTCGGGATCATCCCTTAGGTCAGCCGCGCCTATCGTCTGCACGTCTTTGCCGTTTTCGACAAAGGTCACCTTGTCGGCGATCGACAGGACCGCGTCGACACGTTGTTCCACCAGAACGATGGCAATGCCTTCCTGCTTCATCCTGACAACGACCTGCCGGATCTGCTCGATCATCGACGGCTGAAGACCCTCTGTCGGCTCATCCAGCAGCAGAACCTTGGGGCGCACACACAAGGCCCGCGCCGTGGCCAGCATCTGTTGTTCCCCACCGGACAGGGTGCCCGCCTGTTGTCTGAGCCTGTCCTTGAGACGGGGAAACAGATCCAGCACCCAGTCCCGCGTATCGGCACCTTCATTGCGCACCATCAGACCCATTTCGATGTTCTCACTCACCGTGAGTTCCGGGAACAGCCGACGCCCCTGCGGGATGTAGCCCACTCCCATCCTGGGCACCCTATGCGTAGGCAGGCTGTGCAGCGGCTGCCCCTCCAGCGACACACTGCCCCGGGTAATCGGAACCAGCCCCATAATGGATTTCATGATCGTTGTCTTACCAGCCCCGTTGCGACCCAAAAGGCACAAGATTTCCGAGGCATTTACCGACAGCGACACGCCAAACAGCACCTGTACAGGACCATAGCCCGAGTGGATGTTCTTGACCTCAAGCATCGACAGCTGTCCCCAGATACGCGGCCTGAACCGCGGCGTTTGCGTGGATTTCCGCCGGGGTCCCCTCGGCCAGCAACATGCCCTGATCCAACACCGTGATATAGTCCGCCGCTTCCATGACAACTTTCATGTTGTGCTCGATCAGCAGGATTGTTGTCTCGCCCGCCAGCGTGCGGATCAGGTTGATGAAATCTGCCACCTCGCTTTCCGCCAGCCCCTGTGTCGGCTCATCCAGAATGAACAGCTCGGGGTCCTGCGCGAGACCCATGGCAATCTCAAGAATCCGTTGGTGACCATAACTCAGGTCGCCCGCGATTTGCCGCGACCGGTCCTTGATGCCAACCCGTTCCAGCACCGCAGTGATGCGCCGGTCCAGCGCCTCAGGGTCGGCCGACAGGGTACGACCAGCCGCCAGTGCCACGTTTTCATAAACGCTGAGACCGCGAAACACAGACGTGATCTGAAACGTATAGGCCATCCCCAGCTGGATGCGTTTGTGCGCCGGCAGGGCGCTGATGTCGCGGCCTTCAAAAAACACCTGTCCACGCGTCGCCGGGATGCGTCCGCTCACCATGCCGACAAAGGTCGATTTACCCGCGCCGTTCGGGCCGATCAGCGCGGTGATCTGGCCGCGCCTCAGCGTGAAATCCACATCGGCGTTGGCCACGACGCCGCCATAGACCTTGGTCAGCCCCTTGGTTTCGAGAATGTTCATGGAAGCCACGGCATGACCCTCAGACGAAGAATTCCGGCAATGCCTTTTGGCGCAAACATCGTCAGCAGCACCAGAACCAGCCCCGCGATCAGCATGTAAGAATTGGTATAAGCACTCGAGGCATCAATCAGATAGAACATGAACATGACGCCAATCAGCGGTCCGATGGTTGTCCCGGCCCCGCCCAGCAACACCCAGAGCAAGGGCAGGATCGAGTACTGGACCGAGGCAAACGTCGCCCCGACATAGCCAAACAACAGCGCGTATAACGCCCCGGCGCAGCCCGAAATCGTGCCCGAAACGATCAGCGCAAGCAGCTTGTAGCGGCCCACGTCGTAGCCCAGCATACGGGCGCGCTCTTCGTTTTCCCGGATTGCGATCAGGCGTTTGCCAAAGGGCGTCTGAACCAACCGGGCAAACCCGAGGAAACAAATGGCAAAGACGCTGAACGCCACAAAATACCGACCCGTTTCCGATGTGACGTCAAATCCCAGCAATAGCCGTTCGGCCTGCTGCAGGACAAACCCCTCGTCACCCCGGGTGAACTCCCCAAAGTACAAAACCACGAGGTACGCGGTCTGGGCGAACATCAGAGTGACGATCATGAACGCCACCCCCGCCGTTCGCAACGCCAACAGCCCCACAACAAGACTGAGCGCCGCAGCCGCAATCAGCGCGAGGACAAAGGCCAGCAAAACCGGCGCAGCCATGAACTTGATCGCCAGCCCGAACCCGTACATGCCCGCTGCAAAGAACATCGCATGCCCGAGGCTCAAGAGCCCCGTGTACCCGAACAGCAGGTTCAGACCGATGGCATAGACCGCCAAAACCATGATCCGCGACACGGCACCAACGTGATAGGTCGGCAGCACAAAAAACGCGATGACCAGCATCGCCAGGATGCCCAGGTGCAGCGCGTCAGCCTTGGAAAACCGCGTCATGTCGAAGTCCTGCCAAGCAGGCCCTGCGGCCGGAACACCAGCACCATCGCAACCAGGAACGTTGCGATGATCTTTGCCAGCGTGGGCGAGAAGAACACCGAAATGATCCCGTCGCTCATGCCAATCAGGATGGCGGCAATCACCGTTCCGGGCAGGCTGCCCAGGCCGCCGATGATCACCACGATGAACGACAGCAACAGCGGGTCCGCCCCCATCAGGTAATGCGCCTGCTGGATCGGCACCACCAGCACCGCGCCCAGGGCCGCCAGCGCCGCACCCAGTCCGAAGACACAGGAATAAACCAACCCGACAGGCACTCCAAAGGCCTGAGCGGTTTCACTGTCCTGCTGGGTCGCGCGCATGATCAGACCGATCCGCGTGCGTGTCAGGAACAGCCACAGCGCCACCAGCACTGTCAGCGCGGCGGCAATGACAAACAGCTTGTAACTCGTGATGCTCAGCCCCCAGGGCCAGAACATCTCGAATCCATTGTCGGTAAACTCGAACCACGGCAGCGCAAGACGTTGGTTGAACGGCGCCGCCACGGGCCGCGCCTCGGGGCCAAAGGTCATCAGGGTGGTCTGCTGGATGATGAACAGAATGCCGATTGTGCCGACAATCGTGCGATCCGGATCATAGTCGATGTGTTTCAGCACCAGTTGGTCCGCCGCCGCCGCGATCAGCCCGACAAGAAGCGGGGCAATCAGGATGGCGGCGACAAACCCAATGGCCGGGTGCCCCCCGAGAAAGGATGTCACGAACCATGCCAGCACGGCCCCCAACATGTAGAACTCGCCATGCGCGACATTGACGACGCGCATGACACCAAACACAATGCTCAACCCCATGGCCGTCAGCACAAGGATGGCGGCGATGACCGCGCCCTCAAGGGTCGCGAGCATCAAATGCGGACCAAAATCCATTGGCGCTCTTTCTCTCTCTTCGGCTGGCTCTGCTTAGAACGCCTGGGTCGTATAGTCGACTTCGTCTTCGTACAGACCGTCCTCGATCGAGGCGACATGCTCAACAACCAGTTTGCCGTCCGTCACCTTCGAGATGTACTGCGAGCCAAAGGTCTGGTGCGTCTTGCCGTTAAACCGTTTCGCACCCTGCGGGTGATCCTCGGATTCCGGCATGTCCGACATCGCCTCGACCGCTTCAATCAGCTTGGTGCGATCCTGCGGCCCCTGATAATCGGCGCTTTCCATGCCCCGTTTGATGATGTTGAGCGTCTCCCAACAGCCAAACATATGCGCATAAGTGGCCACATCAGCCGGATCATCCAGCGAGGCCCCATTGTCATCCACCCCGACCGCAGCGCGATACGCTTTTTCTGCGTCCGTCTGATTGGCCTGCGCATAACGCGGCATGCCCTCCCAGAAGTATGTGCCATCCAGGAATTCCAGACCGGTGCTGTTGATGTCGACCGCCTCCAGGCTGTCGATAAACCCAAAAAGCTCCGGGCGGTTCGGGCCAAAGAACTCACCCAGTTCCTTGACAAAGGTCAGAACGGCAGGCCCCACCATCACGTGATAGATAACCTCGGTTTCCCGCGGAATGCTTGGGAAATAGCGGGTAAAGGTCGTCTCGGTGGGCGGAATGGCGATCTTTGCAACAACTTCACCCCCCTGCGCTTCAATCGCCTCGCTGAAAAAGTCGCGGTGGTCGTGGCCAAAGGCAAAGTCGGGGAAGATCATCGTGACCTTCTTGCCAAGATTGTCCGCCACAAAGGGCGCCATCGAGATCACCTGGCTTTTAACATCCGTGATGCCCGGCTGCAGCGTATAGCGATTGAGCATGCCACTGGCCACGTGGTGGCCTTCCGAGACCACGAAATACGGCAGTTTCAATTCACCCGCACGCGGGGCGGACCCGATTACGACGTGGCTGAACAGGGTGCCAAAGGCGACGTCACATTCATGCTGGTTGGCGAATTTCTCAAGCACCTCGGCACCGCGGCTGGGGTCCGTTCCGTCATCTTCGGTGATAACCTCAACCGGACGGCCGTTGATACCACCGGCGTCATTGATCCGCTTGACCGCCGCCGTTGTGGTCGCGTCATACCACCGGCCATAGGCCGCGCCGATGCCGGTTGCGTGTTTCTGAAAGCCAATTCTGATCGGCGCCGAGCTCTGGGCCTGTGCAAAACCGAGTGATCCGGGCAGCACGCCAGTCGCGGCCATTGCTCCGGCGCTGGCACCCAAACCCAACAAGGCACCGCGCCGGGAAATCTGAGTCTTACCATTTTCAGTCTTGGGCATAACGTTCTCCATTGGTTGCAAAAACGGTGTGACGCCGCTTCAATCGCTCCAGTATCCAGTGCCCGCCAATCGGCTGTCCACCTTTTTCTGCATCACGCCCCGCGCGGGCTGGCCAAAAGCCACAGGCCGAACACCGTGTAGGCAATCATCAGGATCGATATCCCTGCCTGGATCAGAATGACCCCTTTGGCTGATCTGCATGTCCGCTCGGCGATCTGGTGGCACATCAAGACCGCCAGGATATGCGACAGGATCACAACGCCCGCCTGTGACAGCCAGATGACCTTGACGGTCTCGGGTGTGTTCAGGAACCCAGTGGTGACCTTGACCGCACTTAATCCAAACAGATCCCACCCCCTGGCCAGCGGATCCGCCGCCGTCGACAGCGTCACCCGGATCTGCACCAGAAAGCTGACCAGATAGTGCGCCACATGATACCCCAGAGCGATGGGCAGCAACGTGATGGCAAAGGCCCGGAAACTTTCAGCAAAGGACACGTCCGTTTCCTTGGCCAAGCCGCGCGCGGCCCTCACCCCCACCCAGACAGCCACCGCATAAACCGCCACAAGCAGGGCAATCGAGGCACCCAGACCGAACAGGGTGACATTCACGACAGCGGATCGACCGGGAAACTCAAGCGGGTTGATGCCAATCTGTACAAGCCACCAGAACGTCTCGTTCACACCGTCAAAACTCCCGGCAGCAAGAACCGTGAGGCAAAGCAAAGACAGGCTCAGCCCGGTCCGGCGATCCTGCACCGCGCGCCACCCCGGCAGCCCGATCCGCACCTGCTCGGTGATCTCCAGGGGCCTGAGCAGGGACAGCAGGTTGAACAACACCGTGATGCATTCCACATGGCGCAACCAAAACCGACGCCCAAACAGCGCGATCCCGATAAAGGTCAGCCCCCAATAGACCAGCACGATATAGGCCAGGCGCTTGGGGTCACTCGGCGCGATATCCGCCAGCAGAAACCCCTGGAACAACACGAACAGACCGATTGCCGGCCAAACACCCGGATCACCGGCCACCCGGATCGGCGGGTCATCCCCGACCCCAATCAGTTTGGCGATCCCCGTCCACGGATTGATCCACCGCCAAACGTCAAAAAGCGTCCCCTGCACGGTGTAGAGCATCATCCACCACAGGGTCCAGAACGTCAGCGGCAACAAGTTGTTCTGAGGGTCATTCGGCCCCCATAGCCCAATACCGATCAGCACCATCAAAAACACTGTGGCAAACACGGATGTCAGCCCAACCACCCGAAACTCCGGCGCGCTCGGCAGGCGCAACACACTGCGCGGCGTGAACATCCAGGCCGCCACTCCCCGGCGCAGACAGGTGACAAGCACCATGGATGCCACAACACTCAGCGTCCCGGTGATCGTGTAGAACGTGGTTGGCAACAGCAATACAAACCCCTGATCCCCTGCATGGGCCGCTGCCGTCTCGGGCCAACAGGCCAGAGCGGCAACAAGAACCGGGGTGAGGCTGTTGAAAAATCGCGTCATATCAGTACTATACACACGAACCCGCGCACGGAGGCAACACACATATGAAACGTATCCTGGCACTTGTTCTGGTGGTCATGGCTGCGCTCATCGGAGTTTTCCTGTTTGCGCCGCCCAAGACAAACGTCATCGTGACCCAGGTCGAGGCCCGCGAGGTCGCAGGCCGTCCAAACCTGTTCATGATGACCCTCACGGTCGAGAACCACGGCGACGCCATCGCCCTGACCGGCGCGAGTTCTCCTGATGGCCATGCCCTGTCCATCATGAATCCGGGCCACATGGGCGCACCGCTGGTGATCCCCGCCAAGGGCAAGGGCATCTTTGCCATGGATGGTGCGCATTTCATGCTCATGACCAACGAAACGCCCTTTGACCAAGGCTCGCTGTTGCCCATTACCTTGACCTTTGGGGATCAGGGGCGCGTTACAACACGGGTGCTGAACGTCGGCGCCGTCTCAGACGACATGGACCATGGCGCGGACGCGGGGGTCGAGGTCACGAAGGCACCGCAGATCACGCTGTCCCAAACCTCTGCGATGACACCAGAGGGCGGCACCTTTGCGCTAAAGGTCGCCAACTTCGACTTTGTGGCCGACGCTGAGGCGCCGCATGTCGACAATCAGGGCCATGCCCATCTCTACCTCAATGGACTCAAGCTTTCGCGCCTCTATGACACGACCTTTTCGATTGGCGGGCTGTTGCCCGGAACCTATGACCTCAAGGTCTCGCTCAACACAAACGACCACCGCACCTATCTGCGCCAAGGGCAGCCCGTCGAAGCCACTCTGCACCTCGAAATTCCGGACAGTTAGCCGACCGCCCACCCAGCGCTAGTCCACAAAGGCCCGTTCCACGACAAACGTCGCAGGCTGGCTGTTGGACCCCTCTTTCAGGCCGAAACCTTCCAGAGCTGCCTTGGTGTCTCTCAGCATGGCCATCGACCCGCAGATCATGCCGCGATCATCATCCGGGCATATGGGGGGCAGACCAAGATCGTCAAACACCTTGCCCGAGGCCATCAGGTCAGTAATCCGCCCGCGAAAGCCATAGTCTTCGCGCGTGACGGTGCAATAGTGCCGCAACCCTTTGGCCGCATCCCCCACCAAGGGGTCATCTTTCAGTTCTGCGACCAGGGTCTGACCGTATTTGAGCTCGGCAACATCCCGGCACGTGTGGGTCAGAATGACCTCTTCAAACTTTTCATAGGTTTCCGGATCACGGATCAGGCTGGCAAAGGGCGCAATGCCCGTCCCCGTCGAGAACATCCAAAGCCGCTTGCCCGGCAACAGGGCATCGTTCACCAGTGTGCCCGTCGGTTTTCTCCGCAAGAGCACGGTGTCCCCCACCCTGATCTTCTGGAGATGCTCGGTCAGCGGCCCATCCGGCACCTTGATCGAATAGAACTCAAGCTCTTCATCCCAACTGGGTGATGCAACGGAATAGGCACGAAACACAGGTTTTTCGGCATTGGGCAAGCCAATCATCACAAACTCGCCTGACCGAAACCGGAACGCGGCCGGTCGTGTAATGCGAAATCTGAACAACCGGTCCGTATAATGCTCGACCAATGTCACCTGTTCCGCATAAACACCTGCCGGAACCGGAAAGTTTCCCTGGGTCTCTTTTGCCTTATCAAATGCCATCGCGGCCCCCTTTGGTAATATGTTGCGGTCCTTCAGAGCAACGCGTTTGCGGTATCTGCCCCCTGCCCCGGCTTCCGGCGACCTTGTTGCCGGCCATGGCCGATAAAACTGGACCGGGTCCGGGTAAAAGGGGCTGGTACAGCGCCCATCACGACACATGTCTCAAGGTTTTCGAATCGTTTGTACACTAATGATTAATACCACAGACCTGTCCCGGTCAAGAGGGCAAGAAACGTCACCGCAACCGGGAATTTCTCTTGACCAAAGCGGGCAAATTATATTCGTATACTAACGATAATCACGGAGGTTCAGATGGAAAAGCTCGTTATCCGCAACATTGGACAAATCCTGTCCGGAAAGCTGGAAGACCCCATCTTTGACGGCGACTGCCTCATCGCCATTGACGGCAAGATCGACGCCTGGGGATATGAAAAGGATCTCGATTGCGACGGGGCCACCACCGAAGTCGACGCCAAGGGCGTCACCCTCGCGCCGGGACTGATCGACAGCCACGTCCACCCCGTTGTCGGCGACTACACCCCGCGACAGCAACAGCTGCATTGGATCGACTCCACCCTGCACGGTGGTGTTACCACCCTGATCTCTGCGGGCGAGGTGCACATGCCGGGGCGGCCCAAGGATGTCGTGGGGCTCAAGGCCATGGCCATCGCGTCACAGCGTTGGTACGAAAATTTCCGCCCCTCCGGCGTCAAGGTCCACGCCGGGGCACCGGTGATCGAACACGGCATGGTCGAGCAAGACTTCAAAGACATGGCAGATGCCGGCGTCAAACTGATTGGCGAAGTGGGTCTCGGCACGGTCAAGGACGGCAAGACCGCGCAACAGATGGTGGGCTGGGCCCGCAAATACGGCATGCAAAGCACGATCCACACCGGTGGCCCTTCGATTCCCGGCTCGGGACTGATTGACGCCGACATGGTCATGGAAACCGGCACGGATGTGATCGGCCACATCAACGGCGGGCATTCTGCCCTGCCGGACGATCAGATCGTCTGCCTCTGCGAAAGCTGTCAGGCCGCGTTCGAGATCGTCCACAACGGCAACGAACGCGCCGCCGTTCTGACCGTGAACACCGCGCGCGAGCTGGGCAAACTGGATCAGGTGATCCTTGGCACCGATGGGCCGGCCGGCTCGGGCGTGCAGCCGCTTGGCATCCTGCGCATGATCGCCATGTTATCCGCGTTCGGCAATGTCCCGGCGGAACAGGCCTTTTGCTTTGGCAACGGCAACACCGCCCGCCAGCGAGAGCTGGACGCAGGTCTCATTGAAAAGGGCTACAGCGCTGATTTTGTCCTTTTGGACCAGGCGCAACATGCGCCGGGCAAAACCATGCTCGAATCCGTGCAGCTTGGAAACCTGCCGGGTGTGGGGATGACGATCATTGACGGCATCGTCCGCACGGAACGCTCGCGCAACACGCCTCCGGCAGAGCGGTTCCCGGAAAAGATCACATAAACAACCGGCGCGCTAAGACAGCTTCTGCAGCAGCTCCAACAGCGTTTTCTGTTCGGCCTTGGTCAGCGGCGCCAGGGTCTCGGCGGAAATCTGTTTGCCGTCCTGAACCAGCTTGTCGATCATCTCGGCGCCTTGTTCGGACAGGGAGATGATGGTCCTGCGCTTGTCGTTGGGGTCCGGTGACGACACCACAAGCCCCTTGCTCTTAAGTCGATCCACAACCCCTTTGACCGTGGCAACATCCATCGCGGCCAAACGGCCCAGGTGGTTTTGCGACGTATCGCCATGTTCGGCAATGCGGATCAGCGTCGAGAACTGCGTGGGGGTCAAAGCTTCAGAGATGGTCTTCTGAAAGATCACGGCATGTCTTTGGCTGGCCAACCGGAGAAGATAGCCAACCTGTTTTCCAAGCCGGTACTGGTGTTTTTTTCGGATGTGATCGACGGCGTCAGGCATAAATCTACCTAACGCCATCCCGGTGTATTGAAAAGGTCTTCATCAGCTTGGTTCGCCCTACCGCAAACCGTCCTTGCCCTCGGCCTCGTCATGGGTCAGCCCCCCCACCCGCGGCAGTGGGCGTCCGCTGTCGGTGACAGCAACGGCCACCATGATCTCGTCGCGGCGGGGCGCGTCATTCAGCCTGACCTCGATGCCGTCGAAATGGCTGCGCACATAAGCGGCATCCTTGTGACCAAGAGGCACGTCCAGGACCTGACCCGGGCTGCCCATCTTCTTGGACGACGGCACCAGGGCTGCGCCCTTTTCGACCTCGGCCCGCAGTGGCGCGCCAAGTTTGGGGTGCAGCAGCGCTGCAGCATGTTCCAGCTCGCCATTTTCACCGACCATTGCCGATTTGCCGTAGCTCTCCGCCTCAGCCGGGGTGATCCCCAGCGCATCAACGCATTTCTTGCCCAGAAGCGCGCCCAGCTCGGCGCCAATCTCCATCAGGTCCGACAGATCCTCCTGATAGGATCCGGCAAAGGGGTTCTCGATCACCGCAACGGCAACCGCCTTGCGCGTTGCCGGGGAAATCGCCTTGCCGATCTCCATGTGGGTTTCTTCCACGTTGACCGCGATCTTTCTGATCTTCGCACTCATCTCAATCCATCCTCCCCGACAATATCTTTCGCTGCCAGACCGCCCGCGCGGTCATGAATACGCGCGCCGGTGCTCATCACCAGAACCAGCGCCATCTCGTTGGCCCTTGGCGCATCGTTCAACCCCACTTCCATCGAGTCAAAGTGGCTGCGCACGTATGACGCGTTGATATGCGTGATCGGCACGTCCAGCCGCCCACCGACGCCCGTGACCTTCTTGGTCGACGGCACGATGGCGTTCGAATTGTCCAAAAGCGCGCGCATCGCATAGCCGCCCGGCGCATGCCACAGCGCGCCGTGCTCCAGCTCTCCGGCTTCACCAACCAGCGCGCCCTTGCCATAGCCTTCCACGTTCTGAGGCCCGCCCAAAAGCGCGACCAGCCGTGCCGCCATCGACAGGCCCAGCGGTTTGAGATCCTCCATGAACCACTGGATGTCAGGCTCATAGCGCCCCGCAAACGGGTTTTCGATCACCGCGATGGCCGCCGCGCGTTGCAGGGTTTTTTCCGGCCTCGGACCGCCCTCGTGAAAAATCTCTTCAACGGAATACGCGGTCTTGCGCACGATAAGTTCAGGCATATGCGTCCTCTCTGTTCCGGAGCGCAAAGAGCCGCGCACCAGTTGTCCTTACCCGACCTTGCAGGAACAAGGCCGCACTGTGAATACGGGTCTGATCGCAGTAGGTCTGCGCGCGCTGAACGCCCCGACCCAACGCGACGTCACAGGCCTGATCTGTCAGTGGTCCACAACCGACAACAACCGGCAGATCGCCCAAATCCCCCTGATCGCCCAGCTCTGACGCCGGGCGGCGTGTCACCGCCGCATGGTCTGGCAGATCAACGGCATTTGCACAAAGGGTGGCCGCCACATCTGCAATCGCCGCGGTTTTGGCCAGAACAGTCACGCTGTCTGCAATCCCCAGACTGTGACTGCGCCCATGCCGGCCACTCGTCGCGATACCCCCCACACCATCACCTGCCGATACCTCGATCCGGCCCAGCGGGTTGCCCGCGTGGTCCTGCATCGCCGTCCCGAACGTGGCGCCATCCCCCAGGAACAGCGCGATATCGCCGCCGTTGTTGACATAAGCCCGCTCGCAAATCGCATTGGCCAGCATGGCGTGCAACATCTCATCGGCCACCGCACCCGCCACCGCGATCATGCGCGTCATGAAACCCGCGTCGACAAAGGGCATCGCCGCCCTGTGCATGCGCTGTGCCACCGGCCCGCCGGGGGGCCGGGTCTCGGCGCCCAATGGCGCGCGCAACTCTGTAAGCTCATCAACCAGCTCCTGCAGAACCGTTTGAAACCGCTCGGTTGCGGCGGCAAAGGCCCGGTCACGTTGCCCGTCGACCCCGATAATCAGATCAATAGGCCCGTGCTGCAGATGCAACCTGCGCCCGTCCGGCAGGATATGTGCTGTGGGCTGCATCACGGGTCCTTCTTGGACCAGCGAAAGTTTCCACGCGCCATCGGGTCATGCGCGCTGGGGTTTTGCGCCACGTGGCGCGCCGCCTCCCTGTTGATCTGGTCAACCGGTCTGACCTCATCCATATGCCCGCCCAGCGTTTGATAATCGCTGACCCGCAGGGTGAACTCGATCGGCGCCACCAGCGCGGGCGTCGGCACATAGCCAAAGGACTGCGTCGGCATGTCCAGAACGTCCACCATCACCGTGATCCCGCCACCGGGCCAGACATAGGTGTCGGCCCCGCCACAGGACACATGGGTCAGCGACTCTTTCACCGAGCGTGTCAGGCGCACGGGGTTTTCCGTCACCCCCGCCCTCAGACTGCCCCCTGCCCCGGCCATGAACAGGACCGAGCACACCGAGGGTTCGCAGTTTTCCGCAATCAGCTCGGAGGCGGCAACCAAGGCCTTTGGCGCAGGTTTGGGCTGCGGCACCAGATCAGCATCCAGCTCGTAATAGGCGTATTGCTCGCCCGTCGTTGAAACCATCAACACGCGCAGCCCTTCCCAGGCCACCGCGGGCTTGAACGGTCCAAGGATCTTCAGGGGGTCTTCGATATCCGTTCCGCCCCATCCGGTGCCCGGATTGGCCACCTGAAAATAGCGACCGGGAGTCGACCGGCGACCCAGCAACTTGATGCCCGTGGGCGGCACGTCCAGCTGTTTGCCGGCCTCATGCTCGGACAACACGCCGGTGATGTGATCGTCCACCACCACCACTTCGTCTGCGTGATCCAGCCATTGCATGGCAAACATGCCAATCGTCGCCGAGCCACAACCGACGCGCATCAGCTTTTCTTCCTCGCCATTGATGATGGGCGCCTTGCCTGCTTCGACCACCACGTCGGTCTGATGATCCTCTTCACCGATCTGCATCGTGACCGCCTCGCGGTTGCACAGACGCATCAGCGCGTCGCAGGTGACGCGGCCCTCTTTCTTGCTGCCGCCGGTCAGGTGTTCAACACCCCCCAATGACAACATCTTCGAGCCGTATTCCGAGGTCATCACATGACCAATCGGTTCGCCATCGACATAAACGATATCGCGCTCATGCCCGATGTGACGATCCGTGTCGATTTTCACCTTCACGCCGCAATAGCTGAATATCCCCTCGGTGACGACCGTCACCATGTCCACGCCCTCGACATCCTGGCTGACGATAAAGGGCGCAGGTTTATAATCCGGATAGGTCGTGCCCGCCCCCACCGCGGTGACAAAGGGGCGCTCGCCCTGAATGATGTCGCCATCCCAGCTGTCTTCCGCGCCTTCGGGCATAAAGGGCACAAGCTTCTGACTGCCGCCCTGGATGATGGTCAACGGATCAAGCCGCACCAGCTGTCCATCGTGGTTGGCATAGCGGTCACAGGCCCCGGCATTGCCATCGGCGATGTAGCACATCACCGGGCAGGCATCGCAGCGGATCTTGGCGGGTTTCACACGTTCAGTCATGACAGCGCCTTTACAATTTCCATGCGCACCAAGGATGGCGTCGCTGGCACTTTGGTGATCCGCACGCCGGTCGCTGACTTGATCGCATTCAGGATCGCGGGCGCGGTGGGGATCAGCACATGTTCCCCCAGACCCTTGGCACCATAGGGGCCATGCGCATCGGGTTCTTCGATGATGATCGTCTCAATCGGGGGAATGTCCCCGATGGTGGGGATCAGATAGTCATGCAGGTTCTCGGTGCGTACGGGGATGTATTCCTCCATCAGCGCCATCCCAAGACCCTGGGCAATCCCGCCATGGACCTGGCCCTCGACCAGCATGGGGTTGATGGCCTGCCCCACATCATGAGCCGCCACAAACTTTGTCGGAGTCACCGTGCCCATGGCGATATCCACGTCCACCACCACCAGATGCGCGGCATAGCCGAACTGCGCATAAGGCACGCCCTGCCCATTGGCATCCAGGGGCACCGTTGGCGGGTCATAGGTTTCCTCGGCCCGGAACACATAGCCCTCAGCATCCGGCGCCAACTGCGCCAGATCCAGAACGTGCCGCCCTTGGGCGTCCTCGGCCACCAGTGTTGCACCCTCCAGGCTCAGCGTGGCATCCGAGCCCACGTTGATCTTTTCCAGCACCTGCGCGCGCAGCGCCTCGCCAGACAGCCGCGCCGCATTGCCCGACACATAAGTCTGCCGCGAGGCCGAGGTTTTCCCCGCATCCGGCGTCACATCCGTGTCCGCCCCGACAATGCAGATTTCAGAGATGGGCAGACCCAAAGCCGTGGCAAAGATCTGTGTGATGACCGTATTGGCCCCCTGCCCGATGTCCATGGCCCCCTGGTGCAAGACCACGCGACCTTGTGCATCAATGCCCGACTTGATCGTCGAGGGGTTCGGCAACGAGGTATTGCCACAGCCATACCAGCCCGCCGCAACACCCACACCGCGCCGGATACTGTCCTGTGGCGCGTTAAACGCCTCGGCTTTTGCGCGTTCGCGTCCCCAGGCAGGCCGCAACGCCTCCAGACAGGCCCTGATCCCGACGCCCTGCTGAAAAACCTGACCGCAGACCGTGGGCACGCCATTGTCCAGCGCATTGGCGATCCGGAACTCCAGCGGATCCAGCCCCAGCTTGTCCGCCAGCTCGTCAAACAGGCTTTCCTGGGCAATCGCGGCCTGTGGCACCCCAAAACCCCGAAACGCGCCCGCCGGAGGGTTGTTGGTGTGAATGCCCTTGGATTCCGCCCGGTAATCACTGATCGCATAAGGACCCGAAGCATGCACCGGCACCCGATTGGCAACGGTCGGTCCCCAGCTTGCATAAGCCCCGGTGTCGAACTCACCGTAAAAATCGAACCCGGTGATCTTGCCCTCTTTCGAAGCCCCGATCCGCAGGGTGATGTCCGACGGGTGGCGCTTGGTCGAACTTTGCATCGACTCGCTGCGCGAATAGCACAAACGCACCGGCTGCCCGGTCTTCAGCGCCGCAAGCGCCAGATAGGGCTGCACCGTCAGATCAAGCTTGGCGCCAAAGCCCCCGCCAACAGCCGTTGGCACGATGCGGATTTGACTGCGATCCATGCCCAGAATGATCTGAAGGCTTTCCAGATCCATCACCGGTGCCTGCGTGCAGGCATGTACCTCGACCCGCCCGTTGACCATTTCCGCAAACCCGGCTTCCGGCTCGATATAGCCATGTTCAACAAAGCCGCTCTGATACCGGGCTTGCACCGTGACGTCAGCTCGCTCCAGCGCAGTTTGCGGATCGCCACAGGTCACAAAGCCCCCGCACATCACATTGCGCGCGCGCTCAGCGTGCAACTGTGCCGCCTGCGCCTCTTGCGCCGCAACGATATCCGTGGCCGCGGGCAACTCTGTCCAAACCACCGGAAAGGTGTCCGGATCGAAATCAACCAGAAACCCCGGCTCTGCCACGATCGCGGCCACGGCCTCACCGCGAAACCGTGCCTCGCCTTCGGCAAAGACCGGCTGATCGGCGAATTGCGGGATCACCCCAAAGACATTCTGCCCGGGAATATCCGCCGCCGTCAGAACCGCTTCGACCCCCTCTTTCGCTGCGAATGCGTCAAGCGCCCCAAAGGCAAACGCCGCGCGGGCAAACGGCGACCGGATGACAAAGACCTCAAGACACCCCGCCGGGGCAACATCGTCGCCAAAGATTTCCCCGCCGGAAACCTTGGGGCCCCCGTCCAGCTTGCGCACCGACGTGCCAACCGCGCCGCCGCCATCCATGGCAATGGCCGGTGCCCCCATGACCGCATCAATGATCTTCCGGTACCCGGTACACCGACACAGCACACCCCCAAGGGCATCCTGAACCTGCGCTTCGCTTGGCGCGTCGGTCTCCCGCAACAGCGCCACCGCCGACACCATCATGCCCGGCGTGCAGATCCCGCACTGCGCCGCTCCGTGATTCTGGAACCTGTCAGCCAGCTTTTTCGTGTCGGGATCGCTCTGATACAGACCGGCAAGTGTTTCGACTGTCTTTGCCTCGGCCTGATGCGCCGGGGTCAGGCAGGCGCAAACCGGCTTGCCGTCCAGCAGAACCGTACAGGCCCCGCAATCCCCCGCATCACAGCCGATCTTGACGTCCCGCGCGCCCAGATCTTCCCTCAGCACTTCGGACAGACGCTGACCGGGATAGGGCGCAGCCGTCACGGGCGCGTTGTTCAATGTGAACTTCAAAGGTGCCTGCCGCAGATGATCTTTCATGTCCCTGCCGCCTTTATGATGGCCCGTCTGATCTGTTCGCCCACCGCATCAAGCCGATACGCCGATGTCCCGCGCACATCGTCAATCGGTGACAACGGCGCCAGATGTGCGGGCGTCACGGTGACCCTGTCAGGCGCCAAACCAACCACATCCTGTTCAAGCGCGGTCAGCCGTTGGGCAACCGCCGAGCATGCCCCAACCGCGATCCGTGCCGAGGCAATGCGCCTATCCCGATCCAGCACAATATTGACCGCCGTCATGCAGATCGAAATGACCAGGTACCTGCGGCTCCCCAGCTTTTCGAATGCCGACTGGCTGGCGGCCTCCTGCGGCGGGATCCAGATGCCCGAAACCATCTCATCCGGGGCAAGGTCGGTCTGACGCACGCCGGTGATGAAATCCGCCAGCTTCACATCGCGCCGCCCGCGCCTTGCACTTTCGATTTCAACCCTTGCATCCAGCGCCAAAAGAGCCGGCACACCGTCCGCCGCAGGCGAGGCATTGCAGATATTGCCCACCACGGTTCCGGCGTTCTGTATCTGGATACTGCCAACCTCTCTGGCTGCAGCCTTCAGGGCATCAAACGCCGCCGGAAGCTCTGCGGCCACCACATCGCTCCATGTCACCGCGGCCCCTAAACGCGTTCCCCCGTCGGACTGCGACACCAGCGACAGCCCCTCGATCCGCTTTACATCCAGATAGACCTCCGGCGCCCGGCCCTGTTTGGCCGCCGGGTACACATCCGTACCACCGGCAACAATCCTTGCACCGCCCTGCGCAAGAATCTCCAACGCTTCGGAAAGAGCATTCGGCATATGGTAACTCACCGTGCACCTCGGTTTTTGTTTGCACACAAATGATATTTCGACAAATCAAACCCTGTCAACAAGGTTTCAGGCGAATTGCGGGGTTTCTCATGGGACCGGCGTCCAGCGCCAACCCGATTCTACGTGCCTTGTGTGACCGTGTTCAAAACACCTGCGTCATGCAGCTGTTCCCGATCCGGCAGGTCCTGCAGGCTTTCAAGCCCAAAGGCCTCAAGAAACTTCTCTGTCGTCACAAACGTATAGGGCGCACCGCGCCGCGGGCTCCGAGGGCCGGTGGTGATCAGTTCGAGACTATTCAGCCGCCCGATCAGGTCGCGGCTGATGTTCCTGCCAAAGATGTCGCGCAAACCGTCCCGGGTAATGGGCTGGGAATAGGCAATCGCCGTCAGAACCGCGACATCAAACTCGCGCAGCCCCAGATCCTGCCGTGAAACATCCGCCGCCGCGCGGATCACGTCGCCATAGGCCGGACGGGTGTGCAATGTCCAACCCTCCTGTATCGCCACAACCGTGTAGGGCCGATCGATCAACGCGGCCTTCACGTCTTCGACCAGCACATCCACCACGACCCCCTGCCCCACGATCCTGGCAAGGTCCTCGCGTGAGACCGGCGACGCGCTGGCGAACAGAACCGCCTCGACGCGGCGCATCCATTCCCGCCAGCGCAAATCCTGCGGCAAATCCTCCAGCTCCCGGTCAATCACGACGTCGCCCCGGCTCATCGCTACACCCCATAGAGCCGGAACGTATCCCGCCCGGTCAACTCGCGCACCGCCCCCAACTCGACCAGCCGATCACACAGGCGCCGGGCGGCCCGGTCTGACCGCAACGAGGTCAGCGCCGAGGGCGCCACCGCATCCTGCGTCAGGAAAAGCTGCACGGCCGCCTCCGCCCCCCTGGCGCGCAGCTTTGGTGCGGCGGTCTGCAATCGCATCCTGCGCCGCGCCAGATCCGTGGCCAGCGCACCAACCTGCGGCACCGCCTTCAGGATCGCCTGATGACACGCCAGCCCTAGCTCTGATCCGGTCTCTCGCGGCGCTCGGGTCCCAAACCCCAGCGTCAGGATCGGCGTGATCCGATCCCACCCAAGCGCCCGCGCCAAGGCCGCCTCTGCCAGGATCAGCGCAAACGCCTGTTGCCTTGGCATATCCGCCAGCACGGCCTCCAAAACACCAGCCGCCTGCGACACCGGTGACCCCCGGCCCGCATCCAACCACATGGCGATCCGGTCCGGTGCGTGGTCTCCCAGCGTGCGGGACAATGATGCAACCGTCCCCTTTCGATCCACCGCATGCTGCCAGGCAAGATAGGTTTTGCCCGCCGGACCGGGTTGATCGCCGGGGCGCAGGAAATGGACTTCGTCGCGCAAGTCCGCCGCCCTTTCCGGCCTGCCAGAATAGGCAAGACAGGCCTCTGCGGACAGCAGCGCAAGACGCTGCCGCAGCAGGGATGCAGGCACGAGACCGGACGCCAACACATGGTCGAGATGAGACACCGCAGCCCCGGACAAAAACGCAATGTCCGCATCAGACTGACCCCGACCAGACCTGATCCACGCAGGAAGCCTGGGCACAGTGTCGGAAAACTCCACGATCGGGGCGTCAGAAAAACTCATAGGCTTCCATAACAACAGGCGGCGCTATGCGCCACTGTTTGCGGCAAAAACCGCCGCTCTTCAGAGCGGCACCCAATCCGCGCCCCTACCCTTGGCAGGCGCTGTATCCTCGGCGGTATTTTCGCGCTGACAACCGGTCCAGCGCCGCCTCGGCCTCTTCGCGGGTCGCGGCATAGTCGACCATGCGCTGCCCGCCCGCCGCTCCGATCCGCCCCCATTCGCGGATCAGGCACCACTCGCCAAACAGCGTCTGCGCGACATGCATCGCGTAGAACCGCCATTGATGGGCTTCGGGATTGATCTTTTCCAGCCGGACAAACATCAGGGCCTCCTGATGTGAATCCTAGGGGACTCTGGGTCCAAAGTGAATCCTCTGGACAGCAAAAAACAGTCTCTAACACAGGGGGTTTTGCTGTTTTTCAGGTCAGACCTTCAAAAATGTCCGGGTCCATTTCGGCCCAAAAGGCAAAGATCGCCTGGATGTTCAGCGGCGAAACCCAGCCAAAGCGCTCAAAGTTCGCCCGTGCCACGTCGTCGTCCAACAGGCTCAGGAACAGCCGCTTGTCGGCATCGCGTTGCGTGGGCGAGCGGGCTTCGATCGCCGCCTGCACCCGGCGCAGACGCTCGGCCTTGTCGGTCAGCGGCGCCGAGGTCTCGCGCCCCTGCCCCTCTTCGCGGTAATCCTCTTTCAGCGCGGCACTCAGATAGCCGACCTTGCTTTTGACGTCCTTGCGCTGTTCGACATACTCCAGCTTTGCCGCCACCTGGTCTTCGCCATAGGCCCCCAGCCATTGCCGCGCCAGCCGGTCGCTGACGCCCAGATCGCGCAGGCGGCCATAGATCGCCCCGTGCCGCAGCGCACCGCCATCGTCCAGATCCAGAATCGCCAGCTGCGGGTTTTCCTTGATGCGGAACCGGATTTCCGTCACCACCCTGCCCTTCTTGCGGGTCTCCGGTTCGATCACGATGTTGCTGGTCTTGTTGACCTCGGCCACTGCCGGTTTGATGACCTTGGCATTGAGGTGCTTGTAGCTCTCGTAATAGCTCGACCCATCCAGCCCCATCAGCCGCCGGAACAGCTCCATCGGCCACCAGCCCGTGCTGCCGGTACGGATGAACCGGTAACAGTTTTCATACAGCGCCAGTGCGTGCCCCGAGGTGAACTTGCGCTGAATGTTAAGGTTGATCAGCGCAAAGACCTTGGGGTCGTGCAGCTTTTCCGCCAGCGCCGGGGAATAGGCGTATTCACATACGCCGCCCTTTAGCTTGGCATAACTCAACAGGCTCGACACGCCCCACTCCTGCTGTCCCTTTTCGTCCAGCATGTCCCACTCGGCCACCGTCTCGGCCAGCCCGCGCAGCGACGCCTTGAGCGTGTCCATGTCGTTCGAGTTGTAGCCGATCATCAGACACAAGGTGCGCGCGTCGATCGCGTGTTTGTTCTGACTGGTCAGCGTGTCATAGGCGTTCAGCAACAGAACATTCGACAGCTTGCGCTGCAGCAATGTCAGCTTGCCCGAGACGTGGATCGCCGCCACGTGTTTCTTTACCGCCCCGCGCCGCAATGCGCCGGTCAACTGATCGCGTGGAATATCGTCCATCGCCCTGCCCTTTTTCTTTTTATTATGCGCTGAAAGGCACCTGAAATCAACGGCCCTTTGGGTGCCCTAATTTGCAGCCGAGTGATCCCGTAAACGGGTGCCCTTTGTGGATAAGTGCCCGGCCACGCGGTCATTCGGGTACCCATTTACAGGAGGGTTTCATTCCGATTATCGCAAAGACCGCTGGTTTAGGGTCTAATACACCTCTAACCGGACTCTGGCGCCCGTCTTCCCGCGAATCGGCACCTGAGCGCCTGTTGACGGGTACCCTTGATCCTGTATCCGGGTGCCTTTCGTCCTGTAAGCGGGCACCTAAATCATCCTAGGTATCTGATTTACAAGGGTTTTCTACTGGTAAAGATTCCAAAGACTCTAAAGATTCTACAATCTATCTGTCGTTGTTTTCTTTGAATGAGATCAGGTTTCGCGGCGAAACCGCCCTGGATGATTCCAATTTGCCTTGTGATGTGCGATAGTTTCGGCAAAATCACAAATCAAGCAGAACATCGCATTGGAACCAAGATGACCGCAGGCAAAGACCCCCTCCCCCCTTACTTCAACATCGACCCCGCGGCGGCGGCGGCCAAGTTGTCTGATCCTATCGACACCGCCCGATTCGCGAAAGCGGCGGCTTTCGCTGCGAAAGGGCGCGAGGATCTGGCCCGTCGCGGTTATGCCCCAGACGGCAAAAAACGCCTGCGTCGGTTTTCCACCTGGGAGATCTGCAAGTTCCTGATCCCCGTCGCCCCGGCCCATTTCCGGCGCGTGCTCAAGAAATACCCCGATCTGCCGCAGGGCGTGGGCGAGGGCAATTCCAAGTGGTTCTCGCTCGACGATGTCCTGAAGCTCCGCGCGCATTTCGCCGCCGAGGGCGCGCAGGACCGCGAGTACCAGCCCTGGCGCCCCGAGGGCCTGCCGGCCAAGATCGTTGCCGTCTCGAACTTCAAGGGCGGCACGTCCAAGACCACCACCACCGCTCACCTCGCCATGTCCGCCGCGCTGGACGGGTACAAGGTGCTGGTGATCGACCTCGACAGCCAGGGATCGCTCACCTCGATTATGGGCGGCGATGTGCCCGACGAATGGTCCACCGCCTTTCCGCTCATGGCCAAGGATTACGCCCAGGCCGTCCTGTCCGAAAACAGCGTCCGCGAGGCGTCCGGCGCGACCCCCCTGCCCTTTGACGAGACCCTGACCGAGGCGCTGAACGTCTCGGCCCGCGACATCATCCAGCCGACCCACTGGCCCAACATCGACCTGCTCGGCGCGCAGCTCAATCTCTACTGGGCCGAGTTCCAGATCCCCGTCTGGCGTATGGGCCTGCGCAGCTGGCCACTGTGGGACGCGCTGACCAATGCGCTGACCAACGAACGCATCGTTGACGATTACGATATCATCCTCTTGGATACTCCCCCGGCCCTTGGCTATCTCACCATCAACGCCCTGGCCGCCGCCGACATCCTGCTGGTGCCGCTCGGGGCCTCGTTCCTCGAGTTCGACTCAACAGGCCGGTTTTTCGACATGCTCTATTCGACATTTGCCAGCGTGGAAGAAGGCGAAAACGCCGCCCGCCGTCGCGATGGCTTGCCCGAGGTCAAGTTCGAATGGGACGCCGTGCGCGCGCTGATCACCCGCTTTGATGCCGGGCAGCAGACCGATCTGGCGAACGTGATCCAGGCCTATTTTGGCGACTTCATGACCACCTATCGTCAGGACATGACCGCCATGGTGGGTCAGGCCGGCGAACAGGTGAACGGGATCTACGAGGCGGATTATCGCGAGTTCAACCGTGACACCTATGTTCGGGGCCGCGAGACTTTTGACCGGACCTGGGCCGAGGTGAAAGAGATCATCCTCGGGACCTGGTGGCGGGACCTGCAACAGGCCAAGGAAGATCAGGCAAACGAGGAGAGCACAAATGGCTAAACGCAGAAAGCTCGAAGCCCCCAGCACCGCTGACATCGACAAGCTGGAACAGGAGTTTCGCCGCGAAACCTCTGCGCCCGCCGCGCCTTCGGGGCGTGGCCTCGCACCCATCGCGCAGGTTGCCGCCGACAGCGCAGCGCTTGCGCAGCCCATGGGCACCGCCGACCGTGCCCGTCAGGCCGAGCTGGAAGCCAGCGAAGGCCAGCTCAAGGCCGCCAAAGCAGATGGTCGCCTGCTGGTCGATCTGCCCGTGGGCGAGATCGACGCCGACGCCATGGTCCGCGACCGTTCGACGTTGGACCCCGACGAAATGCTTGAGTTGCGCCTGTCGATTTCCGCCAATGGCCTGCGCCTGCCGGTCGAGGTCTTTGAACTGCCCCAGGGCGCAGACGGTCCGCGCTATGGACTGTTGTCGGGCTATCGCCGCCTGATGGCCGTGCGCGAGCTTCTGGGTCTGACCGAGCAGGACAAATACAAGACCATCCGCGCCATTATCCGTCCCATGGCCGAGGCCGATGCTGCCTTTGTCGCCATGGTGGAAGAGAACGAGGTGCGCTCGGAACTCAGCCAGTTTGAGCGCGGCCGCATCGCCGTGATCTCGGCGCAGCAGGGGGCCTTTCTGAATGTCGAGGATGCGGTCAACAAATTGTTTGCCACCGGCTCCAAGGCCAAGCGCTCCAAAGTGCGCAGTTTTGCCCTGATCTTTGAAGAGCTGGGCGACATGCTCGAGTTTCCCGATGCCCTCAGCGAGCGTCGCGGCCTGCGTCTGGCCCAGGCACTGCGGCAGGGGGCCGAGGCCCGTATCCGCGACGCGCTGGCCTTGGCCACACCCGCCAACGCCGACGAGGAATGGGCCGAGGTCGAGACGGTGATTGCCAAGCTGGACGACGTCGAACACGATCCCAAACGCGGCGGGCGACCGAAAAAGCCCAAGCCGATTTCCGGCTGGCAGAATGCCGATACGCTGGTCACATCCTCGGGCATCACGATCCGCCAGACCCACGATTCCAAGGGGTACATCCTGCGGTTCGAGGGCGGAAGGCTCGACAAGGATCTGATGGACAGTCTGGTGGCCGAGATCCAGCATCTGCTGGAAAAGCCATAATCCCGCACCTGAATGACCACGAGGGCAGGGGAGGTTTCGCCGCGAAACCTCCCTTTTCTTTTGCCGGGTTTCGCAGGCCATCATTGCCCGGCGGCGGCCATTGGCATATATTGCCAACCAAGGAGGCCCCACCATGGTCACACGCAATGTCGTTCTTACCGATGCTCAGGATCAGCTGGTTCAGGCTCTGGTCGCCTCTGGCCGCTATCAGAACGCCAGCGAGGCTTTGCGCGCGGGTCTGCGCCTGTTGGAGCAGGAAGAGGCACAGGTGCTGAGCATTCAACAGGGTCTGCGCGAGGGGCTGGAACAGGCCGCGCGCGATGATCTGGCACCGGGCAGCGGTGCCGAGGCCATCCGGCGCGCCTTTGCCAGAGCCCGCACCGCCTCATGAGTCGAAGCTTTCGGCTGACCCGCCGCGCCGAGGACAGCCTGACCGGGATTGCCCGGTGGACGATTGACACCTTTGGCCCGCGGCAGGCTGATCTCTACCAGGCCGAGCTGATCGCCCGCTGCGAGGCCATCGTTGCCGGGCGGGTCCACAGCCGCAGTTGTGCGGTGCTGGTGGATGGGGCCGAGGACCTGCGGTTTCTCAGGGCAGGCGAACACTTTCTGGTGTTTCTGGAGCGCCCGGAAGAGGTCATCATCGTCGACATCCTGCATTCCCGCAGCGATCTGCCGCGCCATGTTCAGGCGCTCGCGGTGTTGCGCGGGCAGGGGGGCTAAAGCCCCGCGGCTTTGGTCAGGTTGACCCGGAACCGATCCCGGCGACGTTGGTAGCGGCGGGTCATTTCGGCCGAGGCATGGCCAAGCTGTTTCTGGACATAGCGTTCGTCGACTTCTGCGCTGCTGGCCAGCCCGGCGCGCAAACTGTGGCCCGAGAACAGCGCAAGACGTTCCGCCTCGGGCAGCTCGGCACGGATGCCCGATGTCCTCACGGTCTGCTTGATCAGCCGGGCGACATGCTTGTCGCTCAGCCGGGCGTCCAGGGCCTTCTTGCCATCACGAGAGGTGCGCACGAAGACCGGCCCAAAGTCGATCTTGGCAAAGTGCAACCATTGCTCCAGGGCGTGCACAGGGCAGGTCTGATCGCTGGACCCGCGCCCGATCTCGACCTCGCGCCAGCCGGTCTTGGCGTTGAGCGTCAGGAGGGCGCCGTCATCGAAGAGGTCAATCCAGCCGCCCGAGTCGGGGCTGTCGTCCTTGCCGTGGTCCAGACCCACAATTTCCGACCGCCTGAGACCTCCGGCATATCCCACAAGCAGGATCGCCCGGTCACGCAGGCCGCGCAGGTCATAGGGCAGGGTGGCCACCATGGCGAGGATGTCCTCGGGCAGGATGGCCGCTTTCTGAACTGGTGGGCGTGCATGCTTGCGCTTGATCCCGGCGAGCACGGCGGCGATGTGGCGATCCCTGCGATCGAGGGTGAAACCCCGCTGCGTGACGTTCCACGCGAGGCCAGAGAGGCGGCGCTCGATCGTGCTGACCGAGAGGGCAGGGGAGGGGCCCGTACCAGAGGCCAGATCGGCAAGGTAGAGACCGATCATCTCGGGCGATGGGGGCAGGGGGTCTGTTCCCTTCAGACGGCACCAGCGGGCAAAATGCGCCCAGTCCGCGGCATAGGCTCTGTTGGTGTTCTCGGCCGTCGCGGCGCGGGCATAGTCGCGGGCGGTGTCGACGAGGCGATTAAGGGTGCCGGAGCCGGCAATATGGACGGGCAGGGCGATTGGATCGCTCTCGTCCAGCGGAGCAGAGGAGGATGCCTGAGGCGAGGTTGAGCGGGAAATCCCGGCCTCTGAAGGCGTGTTTGGGGGTGTATGGGCCATGTTTCGCAACGAAACCACATTATGTCCGATAATGCAAACTTATTGGACATAGCGAGGAACGGCAAGTGGCGGCGGTTAGGGTATTGAAACTCGGTGGAAAGCGCCGCTATGGGTAAAGCGCCGCTGTGGGAAAGAGTTGCGATGTTCCCGACACCCCTGGTCCCGCATTGTTTCACTTTTTAAGTTTCTTGGACCTTTTTCTAAGTTTGCTTGGATTGTTAACAAACTTCTGCTTAACGTGACGAGCGCGGTTTGGATGAGGCCAATTCTTCTATGTAAGCGAAACGCTTAGGTGAAAGTTCCTCATCCGGCAATTGAATGGGACATCGCAGTCTGGAGTGAGCGATAAAAGCTCGACCAAGGACTTGCGGCAAGAAGGCTGGCAGGATGTACAAGAAACTTTTCACTTTGTGTGCAGCAATGGCAACTGGGTTGGCGGGTGTTGTGGCAACACCCTCGCCTGCGGCGGCGGCTACCTTTTCCGGCCCGATCACAACTGCCTTGAGCGGGACGTGCACAAGCGCCAGCAATACACTTCTGCAACAATTGATCGTAATCGGCTCCAGCGAGTTTACCACAACAGACCGCGTTGTGACGTTTCCGGGTGGCTCGACACTCGCGCAGGACGATTTTGCAATCTACCTTGTGGACAGTGCCGGTATCATCATCGGGGCAGGAGGTGGCGGTGTTGAACCCTCAATCGCACTGCCGGCAAACCAGTTTTTTCTTATCGCGCAGATGCCGCTGACAGCGGCGGGCAATGTCACCGCCTATATGGTCGATGAACTCGACACGTTTCCCGACCAATCCCTTGGTGCCACTTTTTCCAATCCCGGTGCTGCGGTCAAAGGGTCAAACAGCTTTAACCTTGTTGCGATCGAGCCCGATTGCGCCTTTGTGGCCGGGGACACCACTGCGCCGCGCATCTCATCCGTTTCGCGCCAGACACCGTCCGGTTCGCCGACCAATGCCGATAGTTTGACATGGCGGATCGTCTTTGACGAGACCGTGCAAAACGTCAGCTCCGGGGACTTCACGCTCGCCGGGCCAACCGGAGCTGCCATCTCAACATCCGGCTCGGGGACGACTTATGACATTACCGCCAGCGGTGGAAATCTGGCCGGCTACAACGGCACGGTGACGCTGGGCTTTGCAGGCGGGCAGAATATTCAGGATGCTTCCAGCAATGCGCTGAGCAACACCACACCAACCGGGACAAACGAAAACACCTTTGATCTTGACAACGCGGCCCCCAGTTTCGTCACCGCCGTTCGGCAAAACCCGACCGCGGAAGACACCAGTGCCGATACGCTGACATTCCGTGTGACGTTCAGCGAGGCAGTGGCAAGC
>NZ_RYZK01000118.1 GCF_003990645.1 Shimia sediminis | reverse complement strand
CAAAATTCCAACCAACAGTCTACCTCTCAAGAAGCCCCATGTTCAACACCGATGGAACAAGATCAACCCTCAGTTATTTCTCCTCCTCAACAACCACAACAGCAGCCACAGCCACCACAGCAGCAACAACAACAACAGCCACCTTCCCAAAATCAGGAAAAGCCAGCTGAACCTGGCTGGGCTTTTGTAGCCCGAAACACCCAAAATCCCCAACCTACATCCCCTAATGGAAATAATGATTCCCAGCCAACTGCCCCAACACCCACAATCATTTACCACAGCAATCCTGTTATTGCTGAAGGACTCACAAGATTGCACGAAATGGGTTTTTCGAACGATGGTGGAATTTTGACCCATTTGTTGGAACGTCACAGAGGTGACGTAAGCAAAGTCGTCAAGGCTCTAGTCGACTTGAAAATTTAATTGAAACAGCATGTCTGTATTTCTTATATTATTATACAAATGGGTATTGGTGATAATATAATTAAACAACGATTATCTATTAATTATGTGAAGATGAT
>NZ_RYZK01000117.1 GCF_003990645.1 Shimia sediminis | reverse complement strand
GCAATTACTAATCGTATCGGGGATGTTGCTATTTTACTATCTATTGCTTGAATATTAAATTATGGTAGTTGAAATTTTATTTATTATTTAAGTTGTATAAAAAATGATTTTAGAATAAAGTTAATTTCTTTTTTAATTGTTCTAGCTGCTCTTACTAAAAGAGCTCAAATCCCTTTTTCTTCCTGACTTCCAGCAGCAATAGCTGCTCCTACTCCTGTATCTTCTTTGGTTCATTCTTCAACTTTGGTGACAGCTGGGGTTTATTTAGTGATTCGTTTTTTTAATTGTTTAGGTAACCAGGTTTTAATTATTCTTGTTTTTTTAAGCTGTTTTACAATATTTATAGCAGGGTTAGGTGCAAATTTTGAATTTGATTTAAAAAAGATTATTGCTTTATCAACTCTTAGTCAATTAGGGCTAATAATAAGAATTATTGCTTTAGGAGAACCTGTTTTAGGGTTTTTTCATTTATTGACACATGCTTTATTTAAAGCTTTATTATTTATATGTGCTGGTTGTATA
>NZ_RYZK01000116.1 GCF_003990645.1 Shimia sediminis | reverse complement strand
CGAACATCAGACACAGATACAAAATGGTACTTAAAGTTGTATTTTTCGTGGCACTTTTCGCTTTAGCAAGGGGTGGTATCATAGCACCAGCTGCACCCCTCTTTAGGGCGGCACCTGCCCCTGTCTTTGCCCCAGCACCGGTTGTCCACGCTGCTCCAGCACCCTTGATTCATGCAGCCCCAGCTTCTGTAGTAGATGCCGACTACGACCCTAACCCCCAGTATTCTTACGCTTACAGCGTGGAGGATGCTCTTACAGGAGACAGTAAAGCCCAGAGCGAATCCAGAAACGGAAATGTTGTCCAGGGAAGTTACTCCTTGACCGATTCTGATGGTACCAGGAGGACTGTTGACTACACAGCTGACTCGATCAATGGATTTAATGCTGTCGTCCGGAAAGAACCCTTGGGTGTGCCAGTAGCCCGATATCACTAGGATACAACCCCGACTGATTGTTAAATAATTGTATGGGTTGTTTTGAATTATTAGGCCTTTTTTATAAATACTTATTAAATATTAGCACG
>NZ_RYZK01000115.1 GCF_003990645.1 Shimia sediminis | reverse complement strand
GTTCAACTCTCACGATAATAATATTAAAAACTTCATCAAACATGAAATCCATGATATTTGTTGTTCTTGTTCTCTTTTTCGCCAACGCTCATGGAGGTCTTATTGGGGCACCCCTTTTGGCTCCTGGTCCATTAGCTGCCCCTATTGCAATAGCACCAGCACCACTTTTGGCTCCAGCTCCAATTTTAGCCCCAGCTCCACTTGCTTTGCCTGCTATTGCTCCTGCTCCGTTGCTTGCTAAAGCTGCTCTTCCAATTGCTCCACTTGGTTTGAAGATTTGGTAAATGAAGATGTAGAAGACGCAAAATTTATTTTTTAAAAAATTAGTCGTTTATGTGTCAAATTGATCATTTCGTTAATAACGTTATTTGTGGTAATAACTTTTTAAGCCACATTTTTTTAGTAGTAATCGGTTAAGCGTACATTATTTATAATTATCTTAGATGATTATTACATTTGTGGAAAAATAGTAGCATATAATAATGTAAAATCCAAAAATGTAGATTATTAGAGTGAGATATTAT
>NZ_RYZK01000114.1 GCF_003990645.1 Shimia sediminis | reverse complement strand
CCCACCTGAAAGTGAAAGATCCTAAAGAGGCCAAGAACTTGATTGGTTTTAACAATCGCAATGCATTCACTTTAAGCGACCCTAAAAAGAAATTGGGAACCCCCGACCTCCACAAACAACTCGACTATGACGATTTCTGTGTCGATTTCACAACAAATCACCGAGGTAATGTGTTCGTATCTAACAACATTTTAGCTGCCAAAGCAGCTGGCAGAAAACAAGCTATCCAGATTGCAGCCCACAACATAGTGCAGTCGATCACTAACGTTGAACAGGGTTTGGATTGTGAATGTAAGCCCGTTTCACCCTACAGTGCAGTTAACCAATGTCACGTGGTTTATAGCAAAGACAGGAAATGAGCCCGCCACGACTAGACGAAGTTCAAAAACAAATCCTATTATGTAATTAATTAATCACTTTATAAGTACCTAATGTTAATTTTAAGTGTCTTAGGCTATGGATGCTGAATTTTGTAAATTTTTCTAGTGTCAGGTATTGTAAAGTTCTTAAATTAAAAAAAATATTAAAC
>NZ_RYZK01000113.1 GCF_003990645.1 Shimia sediminis | reverse complement strand
AAACGACACAGACCTACTTTGCAAAAACAGAAAACATGTTCAAGTTGGTGGTGTTGTCCGTTCTTGTGGCCGTTGTAGTCGCCAAACCAGCCCCAGCTCCAGGTCTTCTCCACGGTGGTGTTGCCCTAGGACCAGCTTTTGCATATGGAACCGCGGTCGTTGGAAGTATACCCACTGCAGTGAGTCACAGTAGCAGTTCCGTCATCCATAGTGCAGCCTTAACAGCACCAGTGGCTGTGGCTGCACCTGCACTTGCAGCCCCATTGGCTTTCCACGCCGGATCATCTCTTGTCGCTTCTCCAGGTTTGGCATACGGTGCTCACGGTTTTGGACTTGGAGGACTTGGGCTTGGAGGACTAGGAGGGCTTGGACATTTGGGACTTGGGCATTTAGGACTTGGTTGGAAACTGCATTAAATTTCCATTGCGTATGTGCAACGTTTAAGTGAATCTAGGAAGATTTATATATGAACTGATTCGGACTGTTTTTTTTATTTCCTACTGTATTTTTCAAAACATAATGTACATATGAG
>NZ_RYZK01000112.1 GCF_003990645.1 Shimia sediminis | reverse complement strand
TGACTTTCTACCTCACTCTTTCTCTCTATACATATCATTCGCCCAAACAAATCTCTTTCATTCTCTAAATAGGCAGCAAAAGGGTAACATATGATACAAGTGATGTTTTTTTTTAATTTTTGATATATATGTAGGTAATAAGAGAAAGTGGAGGAACTAATTTACAACTCTCGCGACTTAAATTTGTTTACTGCGTTGGAAAGATGAAGAATTTCGGTGTTCAATTGTTGTATAAGTGACTGTAATTTGTCAGCGGTGTCCAGCACTTCCACCCTACCGGTGTGAGGGTTGAATCTGACTTCGAAAGGTCTGGACATTCCCTGGACCCAACGTCTGAATTTGTCTTTGGCATCTTCGAAACTTTCGGCTACGAAATAAATCGGTTGGTATTCCTGGTCTTGGTAGGGTTGAACCGCGGTGGTTGCTGGTTCGAAGGGTCTTAGTTCGGGTTTGTCGCTCATGGCGTGGAGGAGTTCTCCATCAGCACTCAGAAGACCTGCCCCCTAGGCTTTCACTGCTCCGTTTTATTTGCAG
>NZ_RYZK01000111.1 GCF_003990645.1 Shimia sediminis | reverse complement strand
CGTTCGCGTTCTTCATTCCCTAATACATTACGTTCATTAAATATTAGTACTTAAGTCAGTTAATTTAGTATTGGTGATGGTGATGGTGGTGTTGTTGTGGAATCTTGACAGGAACATGTACAGGTACTTTGACTGGATAAGGTACTTCCTTTTCTACCGCATACGGTACTTCCTTCACGATGGGCACGGGCCTTTCGACTGATACGTGAACAGGTACTGGTACTGGTTTCTCAACCTCTACTGGCACCTTCTTTTCAACCTCGTACGGTTGTGGTACTGGTACTTTTACGTGATAAGGTACTGGTTTTGGTACTTCGACTGGATATGGTTTGTCAATTGGGATTCTGACTTCGTATGGTACTGGTTTCTCGACTGGGTATGCAATATGTTTTTCTACAGTGACTGGGTACGGTTTAGGGACGTGGACGGGGTAGGGCCTGTCGACGGGAACTTTGACTTCGTATGGTACTTTCTTCTCGACAAGGTAGGGTTGTGGAACAGGGATTTTTTCTTCTACATGAACTGGAACTCTCTTTT
>NZ_RYZK01000110.1 GCF_003990645.1 Shimia sediminis | reverse complement strand
CCCGTGATATCACGAGTTATAATTTCTACCATTTTTTTACGAATTTGTCTAACTTGGGTGTGCTGGGCATAACAAGTCCTTCTCTGGGAAGCAGGATCTTTGTGGGTGAATCCAATGCAGAATACCCTAAGCAAATATCCATCAGTGGTCTTAACATCAGCAGAAGCTTCAATAAGCGTCTGCCACTTCCTTACCATTGACCTAAGTCTGTCAGTTGTTATATCCATTCCATGAAAATTTGTAAGACAATTTCTCCCTTGAACATCTTCACAGATGAGCTTAAATTTTCGGAACGAACGATCAGCGTCATTGTCGTTTTGTAAATCTGCTAGGGACACTTCGAATACTCTAAACTTTAAACCTTCAGATGCAATCTTGGTTCCTTGGGTCCTATTTACCAAAGTTTTTCCTACTTGCCTCGTAATAAACATAGACGGGGCCTTCACGTCGTACCAGTCTTTCCTTGTGAAGGGGTCGACAATCTTCTTTTTAACACCCTTTTTTCCACCTTTCGATAAACCTTTATTTTTGCCGACCGCC
>NZ_RYZK01000011.1 GCF_003990645.1 Shimia sediminis | reverse complement strand
GTATGCTCATCCGAGATGCCTACGAGCAAAATTCGACGGCAGCAACGAGGGCAGGTTTATGTGACAACGCCGGCAATGCTGCTTTGCCGCAATTCACGGGCGCCGGGAATCTTCGGGTCAACAGTCAGGGCGGGTTGACATGAATGGTCCATTTGCGACGTTGAGATGTCGATTTATGGTCGTCTAAAGTCGTTATCGGACCAGATGAAATGCAGGGCTTTGAACCTAAACTCGCCTATGTATTGCTGCGAGCCCGGAAATCTCAATCGCGACCCTGAAGCGATCGTCCAAAACCGTCTTGGTGGGACGAGTGGTACTATGTTCCCCCGACACGCACAAAAAAATGAGTCGATATTAGTTGCAACCACCTCCCAAGCTGTGGATGGTTATGAGAGGTTGGAAAACTGGAGTCTTTTCAGTTCGTTAATGCCAATCCAAGACTCGGTTTTTTCCCGGGGGGGAGAACAACAATAAAAGAGTAACAACGATGGCCTGTCCGGTCCGTCGAACGACTGCAGCGCTGCTGCGCAAATGGGACAAAACCCAATACCAACAGAGAGGAAAACAATGACCTTTTTTAAACGCAACGGAGACCCGATGCCGCAAATGATCGTCGACCAGGCGAGCAAAGTCGGCAACGATCCCGTAAACCGTCGCGAATTCCTGGCCATGGCCAGCACCTTTGGCGCCACTGCGGCAACCGCTTATGGCATGCTGGGTATGGCAGCACCTGCCCGTGCAGCCGGCACTCCGAAACAAGGCGGCACCGTACGCATCCAAACAGAAGTCCGCGCTCTGAAAGATCCGCGCACCTATGACTGGTCGCAGATCGCCAACTTCTCGCGCGGCTGGCTTGAGTATCTCGTTCTCTATCAAAACGACGGTACCTTCCAGCCATCCCTGCTTGAAGGTTGGGACATCAGCGAAGATGCCAAAACCTATACGCTGAACGTCCGCAAAGGCGTGAAGTGGAACAATGGCGACGACTTTACCGCGGAAGACGTGGCGCGTAACATCACCGGCTGGTGTGACAAAGATGTCGAAGGCAACTCGATGGCCGGGCGCTTCGGAGTTCTGGTTGACCCGAACACCAACAAAGCAGTTGATGGCGCAATCGAAGTTGTTGACAGCCACACGGTCAGGCTGAACCTGCCCAAGTCGGACATCTCGCTTATTGCGGGTATGGCGGACTACCCAGCGGCAATCGTTCATTCGTCGTTTGATCCGGTTAACATGCTGGGCAACCCGGTCGGCACTGGCCCGTACCTGCCCGAGTCGCTTGAAGTTGGCGTTGGCGGGGTTCTGGTTCGCAACGAAGACCATACCTGGTGGAACGCGGGCAACGGCGCCTGGATGGATCGCATCGAGTACGTTGACTACGGCACAGATCCTGCTGCATGGGTTGCAGCGGCAGAAGCTGAAGAAGTGGACGCGCTTTATTCGGTTGATGGCGAGTTCATCGACATCATCGCGACCCTTGACGGCTGGGTACAGAACGAGGTGGTCACCATGGCCAGCATCGTGATCCGCCCGAACCAGCTGGCAGAAGTTGATGGCAAGATGCCTTACGCGGACAAACGCGTCCGCCAGGCGATCTCGATGGCCGTTGACAACAACGTTCTGCTGGAACTGGGTTACGACGGTCGCGGTGTTGTGGCCGCCAACCACCACGTTGGTCCGGCACACCCGGAATACGCCGACATCGGTATGCCCAAGCATGATCCCGCTGCTGCCAAGGCGCTTCTGGACGAAGCTGGCATGGGCGACTTCGAGATGGAAATCCACTCGATTGATGACGCATGGCGCAAGAACACCACCGATGCGGTGGCTGCTCAGCTGCGTGACGCGGGCTTCAATGTCAAACGGACCATCCTGCCCGGTTCGACCTTCTGGAACGATTGGACCAAATATCCGTTCTCGTCGACCAACTGGAACCACCGTCCACTTGGTGTGCAGATCTGGGCTCTGGCCTATCGTTCGGGCGAAGCCTGGAACGAATTCGGCTATGCAAACGCTGAGTTCGACGCGGTTCTGGAGCAAGCGCTGGCAACTGCAGACGTTGAAAAGCGTCGCGAGTTGATGGCCAAGGGTGAGGCGATCCTGCAAGAGGACGCCGTAACCATCCAGCCGTATTGGCGGTCGCTCTACAACCACAATAAAGAAGGTCTCGTGGGATGTGAGCACCACATCTCGTTCGAACTGCGTCCACAGGAAATGCACTGGACCTGATTTTCGAATAAAGACGGATTGCGGGTCGCCCTTGGGCGGCCCGTTTTTGTGAAAGGTCACCGATATGGATATGACGTTGATCGCCCAAACCTTCGCTCTGGCATTGCCGGCGATGTGGCTGACACTTGGTGTGCGGGACAACCTTTTGCACCCGGACCTGAACGAGACCTACACGGCCCAGGTCTTTTCCCTGGAGCGGATGAAACAGGAATACCCCGAGGACTATGCGCGCATTCAGCACCGCGCGGTCACCAACCGAAAAGTGCAAAGAGCCGCTTTTCGACTGGTGGTGATTGCCGAGCTATTGACCGTGATTGTCCTGTGGATCGGTGTGGTACTTCTGGTCCTCTCCCTGCTTGCCTCGGTGCCGGTGAGCACCGCGCGCAGCGTTGCAATGCTGGGCGCTCTGATGTTCACAATGATTTGGGGTATGTTCACCGTGGTCGGTGAACACTTTTCCTACTGGTTCTGCCACGAAGGTGCGCAGACGACCCATTTCCAGATGACGCTCTGGGGTATGGCAAACCTGATCCTGCTTAATCTCTGAGGCAATCCGACACGCTCTGCGCCAACCCGCGCAGCATGTCGAGATAGAGGTTGCCGCCCAGGGTCAATTCAACACCCATGGGGTCAATTTCTCCGGTCTTGGCCCTTGCCGCGACCGCTTTGACCAGACGCGGATCAAACTGTGGTTCAACAAAGACACAATGAACGTTCTGGTCTTCAATAACGTGCTCAATCTCGGCCAGCCGGGCGGCGCTCGGGGCGCTTGCATCCGAAATCAGAATTGATCCAGCCGCACGCAGGCCAAACCGATGCTCGAAGTACTGGTAGGCGTCGTGAAACACCACAAAGTGCTGGCCGGCAACCGGTTTCAACATGTCCTGGATATCATGCGTGACGGCGTGAACATCCTTGATCAATTGATCCGCATTAGCCTGATAAACCTCGGTATTGCCCGGGTCCGCTGCGGATAGCACCGTTGCGATATGGGCTGCCCAAACCTCGGCGTTTTCCGGGTCGAGCCACATATGCGGGTCGAGACCCTCGTGTGCGTGGTCGTCACCTTCATGGTCATCATGCGCGTCGTGGCTTTCTTCATGGCCGTGCTCGTTGTCATGCTTATTCTCGTGATCATGATGCTCGGACGCCGCAAAACCAGCGGTTTCCCGAAACTCGTGTCGAACCGTTCCTTGAACATCGGAAAGATCGGAAATCCGGGAGTTTTCTGCCACGGTCTCAAGCGGCTTTTCCAGGCTGGGCAGCAACGCCGGACCCATCCAGAAAACAACATCTGCCTGTTGCAGAGCCCGCGCTGTACTGGGGCGCAGGGCAAAGTCGTGCGGCGACTCTCCGGGTTTCACAATCAGGTCCGGGGTTGCGACACCCTCCATGACACGCGCTACAATCGAATGCACCGGTGCGATGTCTGCAACCACGTGCACCTCATCAGCCCAAGCAGCCCCCGCGCACAAAACTCCGGCAACTGCGCCCCAAATCCGAGCCTTCATGAATCCGCTTCCTTAGTCTAATACCTCACAAGACGCTGGCACTACATGATATGTTATATTATATCAAGTGTCATTCTGACCGGAAGAGGCCGCCATGCATGACATCGGATTCGAAAACCATGACCACGACGCTTGTGTCGCCGAAGCGCTGCGCACGGCGGAAACCTGCTGTACGGACCGCAAGGTCCAGCTGACTCCGGTCCGCCGCCGTGTGCTGGAAATTCTCTTGCAGGAACACCGTGCGATGGGGGCCTATGACATCCTTGGTCAACTGGCCGACGAAGGCTTGGGCTCGCAACCGCCGGTGGCTTACCGCGCGCTCGATTTTCTGGAGACCCAGGGCTTTGTGCACAAGATCGAAAGGCTCAATGCCTGGCTGGCTTGTACCCATGCAGGGGACGCACACTCTCCGGTTTTTCTGATCTGCCGTAAATGCGGGTCCGTGGCTGAATCCAGGATGTCGGGGCACGGGCTTCTCGACGCTGCCAGGGCGGTTGATTTCCAAATTGAAACAACCGTCGTCGAAGCCGAAGGCTTGTGCCCAGCCTGTCAAAAGGCCGCCTGACATGAGTCTTATCACCCTCACGAATATTGGCGTGCGATTGGGCGGGCATCAGGCGCTGTCACATGTTGATTTCTCGATCGACGAGGGCGAAATCGTCACGGTTGTTGGTCCAAATGGCTCGGGCAAGACCACGTTGCTGCGCACCATCATCGGCGCCCAGAAAACCAGTTCGGGCCGCATTGAGCGCGCCAGGGGATTGCGGGTGGGTTATGTACCTCAAAGCTTGTCGATCGACTCAACCCTGCCCCTGACGGTTCGGCGCTTTCTCAGCTTGCCGCTGCGCCACAGTGGTGCGGCCATGGAAGCCGCCCTTATACAGGCAGGTGTCGAAGGCCTGCTGAACCGGCAGATGTCGGCCCTTTCCGGAGGGCAATTCCAGCGCGTGCTGTTGGCGCGTGCCCTGTTGAAAAAGCCTGACCTCCTGATCCTCGATGAACCCACGACAGGGCTCGACCAACCAGGCTCGGCCAGCCTGTATCGGCAGATTGAACAGGTGCGCGCCACGCTTGGAACCGCCATCCTGATGGTCAGCCACGAACTGCATGTGGTGATGAGCGCGTCAGACCGGGTGATTTGCCTGAACGGGCATGTGTGTTGCCATGGCACCCCGGAAATTGTCGCCTCGGCGCCAGAGTACCGGGCGCTGTTTGGCACTGGCACCCAAGGTGCCCTGGCACTTTACCGTCACGATCATGACCACCACCACCATAGCCATGCAGACCACAGCCACGAGCACGGAGCCTGCGATCATGCTTGATGATTTCCTGATCCGCGCAACGCTTGCTGGCGTCGGTGTTGCATTGGCCGCGGCACCCTTGGGATGCTTCGTGGTATGGCGGCGCATGGCCTATTTCGGCGATGCCACCGCCCACGCGGCGATTCTGGGTGTGGCACTGTCACTTGCGCTCTCGACTTCGGTCTTTGCGGGCGCGCTGGCCGTGGCGCTCATCATGGCGCTGACCGTCTCAACTCTCTCGGGACGTGGCTATGCCATGGATACCCTGTTGGGGGTTCTGGCCCACTCTGCGCTTGCCTTTGGTCTTGTGGCCGTCAGCTTTCTGCATGGGGTGCGCGTTGACCTCAACGCCTATCTCTTTGGCGACATTCTGGCGGTCAGCACCACGGACCTTGCCGTGATCTGGGCTGGTGCGGCTCTGGTTGGTGTGCTGACGATCTGGCGCTGGTCAGCGCTATTGACCGCAACCCTGAACCCCGACCTTGCCTATGCCAGTGGCATTGACCCGAAACGCGAACAGCTGGTCCTCACGCTTGGCCTTGCCATCGTGGTTGCCGTGGCGATCAAGGTGGTTGGTGCCTTGCTCATCGTGGCCTTGCTGATCATCCCTGCCGCAAGCGCGCGCCCCCTGTCGCGCACACCCGAAGCCATGGCCCTGATCGCCGCCCTGATCGGTGGCCTTTCTGCCCTCGCGGGGCTGCGGGCCTCGTTCCTCTGGGACACACCCACCGGGCCAACAATCGTTTGCGTGGCGGCTGTGATCTTTCTGCTTACAAACCTCAGCGCCCGTTTCTTGCGAGTCTGACCAGCCTTCTTTTGGCCAAAAATATCCCGCGGTGAATTGGCGCCGGACTTGCTCCGGGGCCAAGAGGGGCTGGCCCCTTACCCGGTCAAAGCCGCATGCACCAATGCCTTCATCTCCGATCGTGCGGGATAAGAGCTTGAGGGTGACAGCTGGGTCAGGAACACGACGCTCAGGTCATGTATCGGATCAGTCCAGAAAAACGTCGACGCCATGCCCCCCCAACTGAAGTCTCCAACAGATCCCGGTGTGCGTGTTCTTGCCGGATCCAGCACCACGGCGCCGCCCAGCCCAAAGCCCATGCCGTCCATCGGTTGTTCAGCAAAACTCTGCGGCCCCATTGAGGCGATATCGCCCGGCAAATGATTGCGCATCATGAAATTCATCGTGCTTTCAGACAAAAGCCGTTTGTCGCCAATGCGCCCACGCTGTCGCAGCAGTTCGGAAAATGTCAGAAAATCGTCGATCGTGCCAACCAGCCCACCGCCGCCTGAAAACATATCAGCGGTCAAAAAGGCCGAACCATGGGGGGACTCCACCAATCTCAGGCTTTCGCCCTCGGTGCGCGCGGCGTTCAACGCCATCGCATCCCCAGCCAACGGCGTGTAAAGCGCGGCAAATCGGTCCTTGGCATGGTCCGGGACACGAAACGCGGTTTCGGTCATGTCCAACGGCCCTAGGATGTGTTCGTCGAAAAACGCGTCGAGCTTTTGGCCGGACACCACTTCAACCACGCGCCCGATTACATCCATGGCTACGGAATATTCCCAGCGCTGGCCGGGCTGAAATGCCAACGGAAGCCTCGCAACACGATCCACCATATCGCCCAAAAGTCCCTGACTGGGGCCGAAAATGAGATCCTCGGCGTTCATCGCCTCTGCCAAAACGCCGGGATTGAACGGATAGCTCAGACCGGCCGTATGGGTCATCAACTGGTGCAGTGTGGGGCAAGGTGCGGCCTCGACCTGATCAATGCGAGTTGCACCGGGCACCAGAGCCTGCATCTCGGAAAATTCCGGGAGAAAGGCGCTGACAGGCAAATCAAGGTGAAACAGTCCCTTTTCCACCAACATCATCAGCGCCACCGCCGTCAGCGGCTTGGTCATCGAATAAAGCCGCACGACCGTGTCGCGTTCAAACGGCAACCCATGTTCCATATCGCGCTGACCAGCGGCGTGAAAGAACGCCTCTTGTCCGCCCTTGGCAATCAACATGCTGCACCCGGCGAATTTGCGGTCGTCCACGTACCCCTGCATCCACCCCCGAATGCGGTTCAGTTTCTCGGCGTCGAAGCCATTTGTTGCCATGTGGTGCCCCTGCTCTGGTTCTTCGGCATAACCGTTTCCGCAGGCTCACAAAAGCAGTCGGTGGGGTCAAGCACCCTCTTTGTCCAGAATATCTGCAAAATGTGGGATCAGCTTTGCCTTGAGGATCTTGCCGGTAGGCGCCGCGGGCAGATCATGTGCAATCACGATCTTGCTTGGGCGCTTATAGGGGGCAAGTCGCTCGGACAGGTGCGCTCGCAAGGCCTCTTCCTGCAGACCACTGTCAGGGGAGGTTTTTACAAAGGCCAATACCTCTTCGTTGCCCTCCACTGACCGGCCAACAACACCGGCCACGATGACGTCGGGATGTTCGGTCAGGGCGGCCTCGATCTCGACCGGATAGACGTTGAACCCGGAGCGGATAATCAACTCTTTGCTGCGCCCGACAATATGCAAGCGTCCCTCTTCGTCAAACCGCCCCAGATCGCCGGTTCTGAACACGCCGTTCTTCAGAACCTGGGCTGTTTGCTCGGGGTCTCGAAAATAGCCTTTCATCACCTGCGGGCCACGTACCAGCACCTCTCCGATGCCCTGTTGTGGATCAGCCCCTTCAACGTCCTTGTCCAGAAACAGCTCGCTTTCCAGCATGGGTACGCCGACACTTACGTCCGGGTCCGACATTTCGCTGCGCGTGGCACAAACCCCTGCCGCACATTCCGTCAACCCATAGCCGTTTTGCAGGGGCAGCCCGTAAAACGCCTCGGCTTCGTGCTTCCAGGTTGGATCCAGCGGCGCACCGCCCGAAGAGACATAGCGCAAGATCCCCTTGTCGTAGCGCGCCATGCCATGCTCGCGGGCATAGTGAAACAAATGGGCGTGCATCTGCGGAACGGCAGGCAGCAGGGTCACGTCGTTTTGCAGGGCGTCGTATAGCCGGGCTGCCGAAAACCGAGCCTCGAGCCGCAGCGCACCACGCGCGCAACACACGGCACACAGGGTCACGAGGCCAAAGATATGTGACAGCGGCAGTGCCAGATAGGTCATGTCCCCGTCACTCATTCCCCGCATATCAACCGAGGCCCGCGCCCCTGCCATCAGGTTTTGATGCGTCAACATCGCGGCCTTGGGCGTTCCCGTTGTGCCAGAAGTATATAGCAGCAGCGCGACCTGCTCTTCTGCGGCTTCGTAACAGGGTTCTGGCGTACTGCCCGCGCGGTTGGAGATATGCACTGACCCAAACAGACCGGACACCGGTGCTGCGCCAAAAGCCTGAGCATGGGTTTCCGACGGTCCAGTCACGGATGTCGAAAACACAATCGCGCTTGGGTCCGAATGCGCCACGAGGCGGTTTAGCTCTGTGCCGGTCATGCGGGCATTGATCGCAACGGCTGCGGCATCCAGCAGGCTGGTTGCAAAGAAAAACGCGACAATTTCGGGACAGTTTTCCAGCACCAAAACAACCCGGTCGCCGGGCTGCACACCATGGTGCTGCAACTGTTCGTGCGCATCGCCGACCGCCTGCCACAGCTCGGCCCAGGTCAGCTGACGGCCATCCTCGGCAATCATGGCCAGCCGGTCCGGCGTGGCCTCTGCTGCTGTCCTTACAAAATCATGTACCCGGTCGGTCATGCGCCTCTCCTTGTCCTTGGTGGACTATGGGCGCGGAACCGGTGCACAGGCAAATGAAACGCGACGTTTCAACCTGCGATGCTGTCAGCGCGTCCTTACTCAGGCATCGCCGCAGTCACGATGATTTCAACCTTTAACGCCTCGCGCGCCAGCTTGGCCTCGCCACAGGCGCGTGCTGGCGCGTGGCCTTCGGGCACCCAGGCATCCCATACTGCATTCATCTCAGCGAAATCAGCCATATCCGCGAGCCAGATAATCGCCTGCAGAATATGTTTGTTGTCTGTACCAGCCTCGGCCAGCAGCGCATCCACACGCGCCAGACAATCCCGCGTTTGCTCTGCCACGTCGTCTCCTGCGCCGACCTGGCCGCAAAGATAGACGGTGCTGTTGTGTTTTACGATCTTGCTCATGCGCTGGGCGGTATGAAGGCGTTCAATCATCGGAATCGTGATCCTGTTTCTGAAACTGTCGTTGTGCGATGACGCCGGCTTGTTGTGTTTTCATACAAGCTGCGAAAACCGCTTTGGTATCTGGTAAAGCTGCGTATTTGCGAACTGCCCCCAGATATATTGATCGGTGAACTTTTGTTTCTGCCTACGCGCCATTTTTCGCCGGATTTCCGGCAGCGTGATATCTTCTGGCCCCAGCGTATGGTTGGCCCGGATCTTCTGGTAGTCTTCCAACGTCTTGCTCCATACATGGGCAGGCGTGTCTGCGCCTGAGTCCATCTGTTCCAGCAGCCGCGTCTGGCGCATGGCCCGATCTGTCATTTCATCGACGTCAAAGTATTTGAGATGCACGAGGTAAAGGTCGTCGGACAACGTGCGCGGCCCCAGATTGTTACGATGCGCACCGGGACCAAACATCACCGGTTGCCGCACGAGAATGGGTTTGCTGTAGACGCGGCTGGGCGCGTAGAACCGACGACTGGCCAAAACAGGTTTGCCGCGTTCAATCGGGTCAGGCTCTTCTTCGGGGACATGCACGATGTTGAGCGCAAAGGGGCTGATGCTAGGCGGTGCGGTTCTCAGGTCGGGATAGGTCTGTTCGAGATATGGCACCAAACCGGGCGCCACATCCGGATCCACCACGACCAGTTCGTCGATGTCTGTTGTCAGAAACCAGTTGTAGAATTGCAGCATGCCACTGGTAAAAGCGCTGAGCATGGTCCAGCGGCGGCGGTCGAATTTGACCATCTGCGGATCGCGCGGAACGTTCATGACACTGGCGTCTTTTGCGATCTCGCGGTGCTTGGGATCATTGCCGTGGCTATAGACAAAAAGGTTCTCCGGCCCGACCTGCGCGCCGTAATAATTGTACCACCTTTCGAGCAGGTCATAGTCTTCGTAGACCATCGAGACGATGCCGAGCGGTTTTTTGGTCTTATCCATATTGCCTCGCGCCTATTGAGCCGGTGAAGGTTCGAAATCCCGCAGCCCCAATGTCAAACCATAGTCGGCACAGGTTTCAATCATGGCGTCGCGCATTGGAACGTATTCCGGGTGATCCCGGCCCAGATCGTTGTAATTCCAGATGTCTTCTCTCAGATCAAAAAGCTGCGTTGTCCCGTCCATATAGCGCGCAAGCCGATAGTGCCCCTTGCGAATGGAAACATTGTCAAAGCGGAACGTCGGGATGACCCGATCGGGGTTCGAGGCACCCTGGACCTGCGGTTTCAGCGAGCGCCCGACGCAATCCGCAAGAGGGTCCAGACCGGCATAGTCCAGTACCGTTGGCCCCACATCCAGTAAGGCAACCGGGTCATCGACAACTTGCGGCGTATCCTGATCCGGATCAAAGATCATCATGGGCACACCTGCCGACTGCTCCCAGATCGTGCTTTTGTAGAACCTGTTCCTGACTCCGAGCAGAAAGCCATGGTCAGATACGATGACGACAATGGTATTCTTGGCAAATCGCGAGTTTTGCAGCGCATCCCAGATCCGGCCCAGATGATAATCGCCGTGACTGAGGCCAGCAAAGTAGTTGCGCACATTGTAGCGCCACCAATTCTCATTGCCTTTCTCCAGGTCCGGGGTCTGGGGCATGTGCTCTTCAGAAAAGGGGTGCTTGTCAAACCCCTCATCCCATTCCTCGGGTCTCTGAAAGTTTTTCCAGTTGTACAGGTCTTTAAAGCGGGCGGGCGTAAAGCGGGGTCCGTGCGGGCTGAAAAACCCGACTTCGCGGTAAAAGGGCTCGTCCTTGTCATAGTTTTCAAGGAAGCCGATCGCGGACTCAGCGACCTGCCAGTCATAATAGATGTGGTCATCCGCCTCGTTGGTGGTGGACCACCCGCCACGAATGCCTCTGTCTTTGCGTTTTTCTACATCCGGCGGCAGGGAAAAATCGTCTGTGAAACGCTTCTGCTCATCAGAGTAAATGACATTGTGATGGCGCCGTTTCAGTGGCTTGTAGCCATGATGGATTTTGCCGCCGGACGAGCAGAAATAACCGTTTTGCTTGAGCTTGTAGGACCAGATGTCCGTTGGGTCGGCGCGTTCGAAAACATCAATTGTGTTGTCGAAAATGCCCAGCTGATGCGACGTTTTTGCGGTCATGAAACTGGCGCGCGAGGGTCCGCAGACGGGTGATTGGCAATAGGCCGAGTCAAAAAAGGTTGCGCGGTCCGCGATACGATCCAGATTGGGAGTCTGCAAAGCTTCGCCAAAGCTGTTGCGGTACTTCGGGTAGCTGATGCAATCATCGAAACTGATGAAAAGAATGTTCTTTCTGGACGTGCTTGTCATTGGTGCATCATTTTCCGAATTGAGCAATTTACTTGGATTGAAATAGGGTGTTTTGGATCGGTTCGGGATGTAGCTCTTGCATGATTTGACACGTTCAATCTCGTTTCACACCCAAAAACACAACGCGCTTCATTAGTAGTCCTCAACAAAACCAAGGCCAAATGCCGATACCATTTCGCAGCATGAGTGTTGATGCCTCTGGCACTTTGCAGACCTTAAGCTGCCACTGATTATGTTCCAAGCCTTGCTTTCAAGTTGGCAGTATGGGCCGCGGAAAAAAGAACGTCGATCCTCTGACACCTTGAATTGGTTTCGTGGGGCTGTTGCGAAACACCCTGCGCTTCGCTTTAAAGAGCGGGAGTACTTTGTTCACCAAAAGTGGGTTACTTTGGTTTGGTGCGCGCGATTTGAACGATTTTGGTAAAGGTTACGACCCAATGGACACGTCCGAACTCAAAGAGCATCTCAGTGAGGCAACAAGCACCTATCTCTGGGGTGATGCGATGGACGATTGCCTGGCCAACTGGGATGCCGGCTTTGTCGAATATCTGAACATGGATGATTTCGCGATTGTTATTGAGCGCGGAAACAAGCTGTTGGTCGTCTTCGAATTTGTTGACGACATTGTTGGACGTTCCAGAGATCGCTTGCCGACAGGGTGGGAGCTCGCCGAGGAAAACGGGTGGAGCTACCTGTGCTTTGCGATCAACAAAACCACGGAAAACTACACCAAGGACATTTTTGGCTATTTTGAAGAGCTGACAGAGGATGGCCTGTTTTCCCGCCACACGCGGGCTGCATTGTACGGTGCGCAAGACCTGGGCAGCCTCGCCTGCATGTTCTCAGCCTATATTCAGCACGCATCGGTTATTGCTGTGGACCCTCCGCAGGACCTTGTCACGATAACGGCGGCTACGAACGACCCTGCCAAAGGGCAGGGCGTGGCAGGCATTCCGTCACAAGGTTTGCAAGAGGCCCTCAAGGCCATCGAGCAGCTGGTGCTTATTATGGACCCTTGCCAGTATCACCCACGACACGACCATCAGAGGTCAGAAAACACATGTTTTGTGCTGAACTGCCGGCTTATGGCGCCAAGTACGGCCACCTTCATTCGCCAACTAGGCTTGCACAATGCGGTTATTGAAGAGGCGATGTCCGAGCAACCGGCCTTCCAGAACCTAAATGCCAAGCTCAGAAAGCGGCGTGATTTTCGACCCTATCTCAGGCATTTGCTGCGCAAGAACCAGCGTAGCAATCGTACCCTTTTTGAAAGGATCATTTGCCAGAACGTGACCAATCGGATGCATGCACCGTTCTTTGAAAAACGCTTGAAGCAGCTTTAGAGCCTCGCTGTCTTTTGTGCGAGACGGGTTTCCCCAAAATGCCGAGTTGGCCCGCTTTTTGGGATCAATCCGCAGAATTCGCCGTCATGCAAGATGGACCTGAGCCTGGTTGCGGGCTATTGATCTATGAAAAACAATAAGCCGCCCATTATCTAGTAACTGAATGTAGGCATCGAGTAGACATGGAACTGAACAGACGCCCAGTGGCATCGCTTTGGATTGGCGAAAAACTTCATTATTTGAACCAGCTGTGCCTCAAGTCGCACCTTTTGCAGGGGCACCCGACCATATTGTACTGCACGGACAATGTGACCAACGCGCCGGAAGGTGTGGAAATTCGCCCCGCGACCGAGATCATGGACATCGACATGGATGTTGTCGGCCAGACCTCGGCCAGCTTTCTGTCGAATGTCTTTCGCTACAAGATGATCCAGAAAACCAACGCGATCTGGATCGATTGCGACGCCTTCTGCGAAAAGCCGTTTCCCGATGAGTGGGAGTATATCTTTGCCGGGCACGGCATGCGCGGCGCGCTGAATTGTGGTGTCGTCTCTATTCCGCAAACCGGCGAGTTGATGGATGCGCTTCTCGACTACTATGAGAACCTGCCAGACTATCCCGAGTGGTGGAACAAGAACCAGCGCCGCAAGATGGACCGCCAGAACCCTGATCTGCCCTTGCCCGTCCGCATCTACAAGACAGAGCGCACCGCCTTTGGGCCGCAGGCCTTTACGCATTACGTGAAAAAGACCGGTCATATGGAAAAGGCGATGACCAGTGACGTTCTTTATCCCGTACCGTTTCAGCTGAACGACATTTTCTACGATCCGCACGGCCGGGTTGAGGGGTGGTTCACCGATGCGACGCTTTCAGTGCATCTTTATACCAATGGGACCAAGCCCTGGTGGCGCAAGAACGCGCCTCTGCCCAATTCTTACGCCGCACGCATGTGCGAGCGGGTGGGCATCGATCCGTCTCAGGCGTTGGAGTAACCAGAACCCGGCAAGAACATGAACCTGAAAAAACACGTCAGCCCGCACGGCACCGTCATGGCGGTGTCGATGATGAAAGACGAGGCGCCATTTCTGCTGGAGTGGTTTGCCCATCACCTTGCGGTCGGGTTCACCGACATTCTGGTTTACACCAATGACTGCACGGACGGCACGGATGACATGTTGATCCGGCTCGAAGAGCTGGGGTTGGGATACCATCGCCGCAACGACATTCCCGAAGGGCTGAAACCGCAGCCCTCGGCACTGAAGTACGCTCAGGCCGAGCCTGTGGTTGGTGCCGCTGATTGGGTTCTTGTGTTCGATGCGGATGAGTTTCTTTGCATCAAACATGGCGATGGCACGCTGGATGGGATGATTTCGGACGCGGTCGATCGTGGCGCAAATGGCATTGTCATCACCTGGCGCATCTTTGGCTCGGGCCATGTAACGGAGTGGTCGCGCGATCCGGTCACCGAACAATATCTCTATGCCGCCCCACCGCTGTGGAACAAAGGCTGGGGCGTCAAAACCCTGTTCAAGTTTGACCCAGAATACTGGAAGCTTGGCATCCACCGCCCCAAGATCAAGAACAAGCACCTCAAGGATGAATTCCCGGACACGGTGCATTGGCTAAACGGGTCCGGCGCCCCGATGGAGGACTATTTCAAGTTCCGCGGCTGGCGCTCGATCCGGCGCACGCTGGGGTATGACTGGGCGCAAATGAACCACTATGCGCTCAAATCCGTGGACAGCTACGCCCTGCGTAAGATGCGCGGCAACGTGAACAACAAGAAAGACAAATACAACTCGGACTATTGGGCGCTTCAGGACAGGAATGAAGTGCGTGATGAGTCCATCCTTCGCCACTCCGCCCGACGTGCAGAGATCATGCAAGAGTTGCTGAAAGACCCGGTGCTCAACAAGCTGCACTTTGCTGCACTGGAACGCGTCGAAAAGCGGCTCGAAGAGCACAAGCAGACCCAAGCCTACAAAGATATGGTTGTGGGACTGGCCGAAGCGGGCAAGATCCCGATCAACAAGGTGGTCGCGAAACCCCCCAAGGCCCGTGATCCGGCCAAGATCGCTGCTTTGATGAGCGATGTTGAACGTAAATCCCAGGGCCGCCCCAAAGCTGAACGGCGTAACCCGGTTGCGACAGGCTGGGATGATGATTTTCTGCCCGAGCCCGTGGCGTTGCAGGATAATGCGCATATCGAGGTGGTCAAAAACCATGCCATCATGATCCCGGCCGACGCCGCCGTGTTTGGACCAGAGGCGCTGGATCTGGTGGCTGCCGGGAAATATGCCCGCAAACAGATGCGCAGCATTCATTGGCTGGTGTCAGACAGCGACAAAGTTCTGAACGTCGGGGGAGAAGCAGGCGTCGTTGCGCTGCAGGCCCTGTCCATGCATCCAAACTTGCGCGTTATGACCCACACACGCCGCGAGGATCTGGCGAGGGTGACGGAAACCCTGGCTGACAAAAATGACCTCATGGATCCCGGTCGACTCAAGATTACGTCTGGCGCCCTGGTTTTTGACGGGGACAGCAAAGACGAGGCCGGAGGTTTGCAGGCCATGCTGAGAGATTACCGCCCGACAATCCTGCGGCTGTGTGATCCCGAGATAACGCCTGAACGACTGAGCAAACTGGATATGGGGCACCTCAGGCGGATCATTCTGCCCGAGGCCCTTGCCGAGGATCTCACAACCTATCAGGACGCACTGAAAGCGTGCGGATTCAATCCTGTTCAAGATTGGACCGACAAGGGAATTTGGGTCTTTGACAAAGCGGCCGCCGCCGGGCAGGGCGCGTAATTTTTTGCTTGTGTGTTGGGTGAGTATGCTCAGAATGACGATCAACCAATAAGATTTCGCAAGAATTTCGAGCATCATGTCATCAGCAAATCTCACCTTGTTTTTTATTGTCGAGCCGCCGAACTACACGGTCATGGCCTGTTATCTTGCGGCGTCGATCAGGCAGCAGTTTGATGAGCCGATTAAGCTGATCGGATACTGTCCGGCGCACCGGCGTGACGAAGTCGACCCCAAGGTTATCGGCGTGCTGGAAAAGATGGGCGTCGAAGTGCGCACCTTCGAAGCCGAAGGGAAATTCGATCCGGAATACCCCCATGGCAACAAACTGCTCGCCTGTTTACAGGAGCGCGACACGCCTTATGCGGGGTTCGTGGATTCCGATGTGTTGTTCCTGAAAAAGAACAAGATCGAAAACATCGTGACCCCCGACAAAGTGTCGTTAACGCCGGCAGCGTCCATGTACTGGGCGGATCGATCGCTTTGGCCGACGATCTACGGGGCTTTGGAGATGGATATTCCGGAAGAGCGCATTTTCCTGCTGCGCCAAAAGGGACGCCCCAAGATACCCTATTTCAGCTCTGGATTTTTTACGTTTCCTGACGAACCGCTGCCACACACCGGCAAACGCTTTGCCGAAACCTGGATGGATGTTGCGCAGCAGATTGACCGCATTGACGGCTTGGAAAAGAAGCGCCCCTATCTGGACCAGATGAGCCTGCCTGTTGCCATCAAGAAGGCCGGGATCGACTATCACCTGATGCCAGAAGAACAGCATTGGATTCTTGGCGGCGTTCTCAGGAACACACCTTTTCCCAAGGACCGGGGCATCTACACGGTGCACTATCGCAAGTGGGAAATTCTTGCCGAAAACGAACTCGCAGGTTTTGCCAAGCAAATGCTGCACGATCAGGTGGGCGTCAAGAAAATCCGTCAGTTCGAACTTTGAGGTGCCCGAGGCTGGCGGCAACCCAAATCGGCGCATAAGGTAACACCAGACCACCAGTTTTCAGGATCCACAGACCATGTCCAAGAAAGATCCGACACCGCCTGACCTGTCGTTCGCACTGCGCGGCGATAATGGTGTTCTGATTTCGGCGCCAAATGGCGACGTGATCCAATTCGACGACAGCGGGCTGATCATGAAACTTTCGGATCAGGTGGTTCGGGATCTGGCGGCGCGATTGGCTGATGTCGAAGACGGCAGTACGACAGCCGCACCCTTGCAGACCACGACCGGATCGGTATCGCTGATTGACGCCGAGGTTTTGGGGGACGTCGATGCATGGCACGTGCTTCAGGATGGCGATTGGTTCCGGTTTCAGGCAAATCTCAGGGGCGCGGATGGTCCGCGCGGCTATCGCAAGCCGGTTCATGGCGGAGATATCTTTGCCGATGCGCCCGGCGCGGTGCTTGGGTTGTTGAGTATTGGCGGACCCCGCCGGGCAACAGGTATCGAAGGCCATGGCCGCTTTCCGTATCATGTGGTTGCGCCCAATGATGATGTGGGCGCGGTTGGGTTGATTGGATCTGGCAGTGCCCAACCCGTGACCGGCTTTTCCACCATCGGTGAACAGACCCGTGATACGCTGATTGCCCATGCGATTCTGCAGCACCAGAAATCAGCCGGCAGAGCGTTGCCCCTGATCATGGCGCGCTGTGAAGCGGACCAGTCCCATGACGCGACCGCACTGTCGCGAGGAGCGGCTTTTGACAACCTCTTGGCCTCGGCTGAAACATTGGCGACCGTCGCGCGGTCGATGGGCAAAACGGCGCGGATTTTGGCGGTCGGGCTGGACTATTGTATCGAAGACACCACCAGCACCGAGGACGTGTTTCGCGATGGCATCTATGCCCTGATGCAAAAAACCGAACAGGCGCTGGGCCGTTTGGGGTTTCGCAAACCCTGTTTTATCAGCCAGTTCGAGTGCGGTGGTTTGCTGTCGGATGATGAGTGCCATACCGAGGCCCAGTGGCAGCTTGCCGTGAACCCGGGCACATCGGACCTGATCTATTCCGCACCCGGCTACATGTTCGAGCAAAACGCCATTGGACGCCCAACGCCCGCAGCGCTGGGCCAAATGGCCGAGATGGATGCCCATGCAATCCGGGCCTGGTCCTCTGGCGAAAGGATCGAGGGTGAGTTTGACAGCATCTTCGGCCCGCTTTGGTGCCCAACGTTTCTGTTGGCCGAACGCGAAGGCGGCCCAGAGGGCACCACCATTCGTATCAGCGCCACTGCCCGCTCTGCACTGGTCATCGATGGCCAGCCGGATTTCGGCAATGTGACCCATGCCGGGTTTTCGTTCGAGAATGTTGAGAACGGGGCAAAGATTGTGAATGTCCGAACAAGCCCCGATGCGCCGCTGGATATCTTTCTGGACTGTGACAAGCCGCCCGAGGGCACAAACCTGCGCCTGCGCTACGCAAGCGGGCAGCGGTCGGAGCTTGCCTTTGATCCGGATCGCGTGGGCTTTCCGGTTAACCGCGGTTCTGTGCGTGATGGCTGGTCGGCGCCTTGCTCGGATGGTCGCCAACTCTATCGCTGGGCGCTCCCGTGCGTTCTGCCAGTGAATTAGGGGTGACCATGACGGATGTTCCCAACCCTGCCAGCCCTGCGCCTCTAATGACAGATCAGGCGGTGCCGCAATCGCTGCTTCTGGACCCGCTCCCATCCGGTTACACGGATCGTTTCGAAGACAGCGGAGCGCTCTGGTTTTGCAGCGAACCAACCCTGTTCTCTGCGAAACCCGGCTCCCAGGAAGCCCCGAGCTGGTGGGGCCGGTGTGGTGTAAAAACCGCGCATCCCACCAAACCAAACAATGGCAACTCAACGTTGGCAGTGGCTGACAGAGTGCATTGTCTGAAGTTCACCGAACGCGTCAACTGCGGCTATGTCATCCCCGAGGCCCTCCGGACCCAAGGCCCCTTTTCGATCGCGATTATCTACGCCCCCTCAGGCACCAATGAGCCCCGCACCCTGTTCACGATCAATCCCTGGGACAAGGGCAACTATGCGTTCCTCAGTGAACGGGATAATGCGATTGAGTTCACTGATGATCAGGGCAGTTTCGCACTGGGCCATCCGTTGAAGACTGCCGGAGACGGGTTCCGGCTGGTTGTGCTCAGCTATGATGGCGCGCAGTTCAGCCTTATGGTTGAAGGGTTGGGTGCCATTTCGCAGCAATCTCTGCAGCCCAAAAAAGATCGGCAATGCGATCTGTTTGTTGGCTGTCGTAGCCACCGGGCCGGAATCTTGAAAACACTGGGGGATTTCCTTTTGGCGGATGTGTTCGTCTGGCCGGACAAGGATATATTGACCTCGGCTTCAAAGACCTCTGGACCGGAAACAGGCCCCGAGTATGATTTGCTGCAGAGCTATTTCACCGAGGTGATCACTCGTGCCCTTTGATGCGCAGTCCATCCGCAACGACAATATCTGTGTCATCTGGATCGATGATCTGATCGACGTCTTCACGTGGCGCAACGCCTTTGGGGTCGAGCTCAAGACACCCAACATTGATCGCTTCATGGCCGAGGGGGTGCGGTTTCAGAACGCCTATGCGACTGTACCGCTCTGTGCGCCGTGCCGCGCCGAGCTGACCACCGGTCTCTCGCCCTTCCGCACGGGACTTGTGGACCTGAACCGCCTCTGGCGCGATGTTCTGCCGCCCACCGCCGCCTGGCAATACGACCTGCGACGGGCAGGGTTCTACAATTTCACAACCGGCAAGACCGACGGCACCTACAAACCCATGCCCGAGGAGTATCGCCGGGTTCTGTTTCACGAAGACGTGCAGGCCAAGGATGCCGGTCGCCGGGACAAGGTAAAAAAGTACCTCGACAAGGGGCCAGGGATTGCCGGGGTCAATCATCCCGATGATGACGGCAGCCAGGATCACAAGTTCTACGATTTCACGGTTGCGCAGAATGCCATCGATTTTCTGCAGCGCGCCGACCCAAATCGTAGAAACCTGATCCAGCTGGGCTTTAAGCATCCCCATTTCAATCTGGTGACGCCGGATCGGTTTTATCAGACCTATGATGTGGAGGGCATCAAATGGCCCGACATTGCCGATGCTCAGGACTACTACGGCCCACAGCAATGTTTCGCGGTCTACGAGGCGGCCTATATCGTCAATGGTCAGTGGACGCCCGAAAAGGCCGGGGATGAGGCCTGGCGACAGGTTGTCAGGGCCTATTTTGCCGCCACCAGTCACGTGGACCACGAAATAGGCCGCTTTATGGATGCACTCCGCAACTCCGAGTTGGGGCAGAATACCACCGTGGTGATGTTGTCCGACAACGGTTTTAACCTCGGCAACCACGACAGTTTCCACAAGATGAGCCAATGGGACAGTGCCGCGCATGTGCCGCTGGGCATCTGGTCGCCGCGCATGAATGGGCAGGGCAAGGATGTAGAGCTGCCCATCTCGCTGCACAATCTGCCCAAGACCATCATGGATCTCGCCAGTATCACACCGCGCCCACAGTGGACCTCGGGTCAGAGCCTGTTGCCCCTGATCGACCCCTCGTTTGGCGAGTTTGATCGCAGCAAGTCCCCCATGACCAGCGTGTTTGGTACGCTGTCGGTGCGCCCATCGGTTCCAGGTTATGAGCATTTGCGCTACATGCGCTATCCAAATGGGGAAGAGCATGTTTACGACGTGGTGAACGACCCCGGCGAAACGGAGAACCTGGTCGAGACGGCACCAATGGATTTCCTGCGCGCTGAATTGGTCGCTGCCGCTGACAATCTGGGGCTTGACCTGAGCGGGGCAGAAAACCCCAAAGATGGCGTGAATGCCATGATGGCTGTGGATGGTACGGTCGCCATGGCGGGTGGGAATGCTGACAACGATTATTGGGCTTATGGCAAAAACGCCGAAAAGATCGTTGAGGAAAAAGACGGCGGTAATGACACGCTCTGGTACATGGCGGGGCCCGATGACTATGTGCTGCGCGTCCCTGCCAACATTGAAAACCTGCGCGTCGCCACGGTTGTCTCGCGAGAAGAGGCCGACCCCACGCACGGCAAAGTCCTGCGTATCGTCGCCCATCCCGACAGTCCGCTCAACTTCGAAACTTCCGAAAGGGTCTCGGTTGACGTGGTCGGCAGTCATGGGGACGACGTGATGATCGGCCCCAAGTACGCCGGGGCGGTGTTTCATGGCGGTGCGGGCAATGATCGACTGATTGCACTGTCCGGCCGCGGCAAGGATCAACACCAGTTCTTTGGCGGAGAAGGGCACGATGTCCTGATCGGCGGCGCGGGCAATGACCTTTTAGATGGTGGCACAGGCAACGACACCATTCACGGCGGAACCGGGCGCAACAGGATTTTCGCCGGGCCGGGCAATGACGTGATCGAAGACGGCGAAGGGGCCTCGGTCATTGACACCGGTCCCGGGCGCAACGTGGTGGTTTCCGCAGATGGCGACGATGAATTTCACGTTGGCGCCGGAGTAAACACCATTACCGGGGGTCCGGGGGCGAATACCTATCACGTGGCTTACGGCGGGATATGCACAATCACAGACTGGACGGACCAGTGCGCATTGGATCTGAGCGCTTGGCCCAATCCTCCTGATATCGTCAAAACCCACCAAGGCGTCTTGTTGCGGCTTGGGAGCAGCGTCATCACCCTGCTGGGTGTTACTGACGTCCAAGCGGTCAAACAGCGCATTTCAGGGTATTGAAGAAATTGGGCGTTGCGGCAATAAACGCAGAAATAAAATAGAAAACCGCGCGCATGGTTTCGTGCGTTTCAGTTAGGTATGAGGGCAGTCAACCATGAAAATCGCAATGATCGGTACCGGATATGTCGGGTTGGTTTCCGGCGTCTGCTTCTCGGACTTTGGACACGATGTCGTTTGCGTTGATAAAGACGCTGGAAAAATCGACAAGCTGAATGCTGGCGAAGTTCCCATCTACGAACCGGGCCTGGATCAGTTGATGGCCAAGAACGTTGCAGCAGGTCGGTTGTCCTTCACTCAGGACTTGGCGCAGGCTCTTGAAGGGGCAGAGGCAGTTTTCATTGCGGTTGGCACGCCAACGCGCCGTGGCGACGGCCACGCCGATCTGACCTATGTGATGGCGGCCGCGGAAGAGATTGCCGAACTGGCCAAGGATTACGTCGTGATCGTGACCAAATCGACGGTTCCGGTTGGCACCAACCGTCTGGTCAAACAGGCGGTACGCAAAGCCAACCCTGATCTCGATTTCGATGTCGCCAGCAATCCGGAGTTTTTGCGCGAAGGCGCTGCGATTGATGACTTCATGAAGCCCGATCGCGTGGTGGTTGGCGTACAGAACGAACGCGCCGCAGAGGTCATGAACGAAATCTACCGACCACTCTACTTGCGGGAGTTTCCGATTGTGACCACCGATCTGGAAAGCGCCGAGATGATCAAGTATGCGGCCAATGCCTTTTTGGCGACCAAGATCACCTTCATCAATGAAATCGCGGCGCTTTGCGAACGCGTTGGCGCGGATGTAAAGCAGGTCTCCAAGGGCATGGGTATGGATGGGCGCATCGGCAACAAGTTCCTGCATGCCGGCCCCGGATACGGCGGTTCGTGCTTTCCCAAAGACACCAAGGCACTCGCTCGGATTGGCCAGGAACATGCTGTTCCGATGCAGATCACCGAGGCCGTGATCAAGGTTAATGACGAAGTCAAACGGCGAATGATCGACAAGCTTCTGGAGCTTTGCGGCGGCAGTTTCAACGGCAAGACCATTGCCGTATTGGGGGTCACGTTCAAACCAAACACAGACGACATGCGCGACGCGCCCGCGTTGACCATTGTTCCTGCTTTGGTTGGCGGGGGTGCCAAGGTGCGCGTCACCGACCCACAGGGCCGCCACGAAGGCGAAGCCCTTTTGCCCGGAGTGCATTGGGTTGAAGATGCCTACAAGGCTGCTCACAAAGCGGATCTCTTGGTAATTCTCACCGAATGGAACGAGTTTCGCGCGCTTGACCTCAAGCGACTCGCACGAAAAATGGCGACTCCACACCTGGCCGATTTGCGTAACATCTATAGCTCACGTGACGCCAAGCGGGCAGGCTTCACAGCGTATGAGTCCATAGGAAGGCTGGGTTTCACCGCTTTCACCTGACCATTGGCGGGAATCTGTGCACAAATCCGCCAATCGACTCTGAGGCGAGTGATTTCAATTGCGTTGCAAGTTGAGCGATGTAAAGTCGTCGGGGTATTAACTGTATTTTAGTTACAATAGGTTAGGCCCGTGACCAGCACAAACCCACTTTACGCTTCGCAATGGCATTTGCCCCAGATCGGCGATATCGAAACTGTTTGGCAAGACTACACCGGACAAGGTGTTAGTGTTGGGGTCTACGATGATGGGGTTGAGCGTACGCACGAGGACCTCGTGGGCAACTATGATGCCTCGTTGCATTTCAGCGGCGACAATGGACAACCCAACAGTAGTTCAGACGGGCACGGCACGGCTGTTGCAGGGATCATTGGCGCCTCTGATAACAATCTCGGTGGCGTCGGGATTGCTTTTGACTCATCGATCACCGGGGTCGACTATCTGAACGATCTCCAAAATGTTTGGTCAACCAACCTGGCTACACTGCGGTGGAGCGCCGAGTTCGACATCGTGAACAACAGCTGGGGCAGCTTGGGCGTCTATGGTAACAACCATGATATCGGGGACTTTTCCTCTGCAGCGGCCCAGCAGGCCAATGCCTTTGAATACGGCGCGATCAATGGCCGCGGCGGTCTTGGTACCATTATCGTCAAGGCTGCCGGCAACGAAGCCAATGACTCGTCTCTGATCAACAACTATGGCGTGTACGGCAACGCTCAAGGCGCTGGGTTAAACTCGGCGCATCACGTCATTACCGTTGGCGCTATCGAGCAGGGTGGCGCAGTTTCCAGCTACTCGAACTACGGTCACAACCTTCTGATTTCCGCACCTGCCGCCTCAGTGACAACTGACAGGACCGGGTCAGCCGGATATTCCAGCGGGGAATACACAACGGGCTTCAATGGCACCTCGGCTGCAACACCTGTGGTGTCCGGGGTTATTGCGCTGATACTCGAGGCCAACCCAGATCTGGGTTGGAGAGATGTTCAGAACATTCTGGCCATGTCTGCGGCACAGACCGGTTCGAACTATGGCAGTTCGAGCAGCGGGTACGAAGTTGCCGCATGGACCAGCAACTCAGCTGGCAACTGGAATGGCGGCGGAGTCAGCTTTAACCCCAGCTATGGTTACGGCCACATTGATGTTCTTGCTGCAGTGCGTCTGGCCGAAATTTGGGGCCTCATGTATGACACTGCGGCGACCTCGGCGAATGTGCAGACTGTGACGGCAAGCTCATCGCAATCGGCGATGCAGATTACTGACTATGGAACCGTCACCATGAGTGTGACCGTTTCCGGCAGTATTGAAATCGAACACCTCTATGTAAATGTCGATTTGACACACACATACTCGGGTGATCTTGCAATCACCCTGATTTCACCAGATGGGGAACGCCATCAGCTATTCTACCGCGAAGGATGGGGCACCGACATCACCGGTGACTATACCTTTGGGATGACCAATTTCCGCGGAGTGGACAGCGCCGGAACGTGGAGCATTGAAGTTCGGGATTTTGCCGGAGGGGATACAGGTTGGCTGCGCGATCTGGATCTTGAATTCCGTGGCAGCGCGCAATCTGCGGATACCGAGTGGTTCTTTACCAATGACTTTCAGGCGCTCGCCTCGGTGGAATCCGGGCGCCAGTCGATCAGTGATACGGACGGTGGTACGGACACGTTGGTCTTTGCAGCCGTAACCGGCAACGTCTCGATCAATCTGGCCAGCGGCGGGTCCATTCAGGTGGACGGCACCCAATGGGCCACCCTGGCGAACGATGCCATCGAAAACGTGATCCTGGGCGACGGCAACGACACGGTCACCGGCAACGACGCTGACAACAATGTGTCGGGTGGTCGAGGTCAGGACCGTTTGATCGGCGGTCAGGGCGATGACACTCTTATGGGCGATCAAGGCAGCGATCTTTTGGTTGGTTCCACAGGAAATGACAGCTTGTCAGGTGGTGAGGGCGCCGATCACCTCGAAGGGGCAAACGGTCAGGACACCCTTCAAGGGGACGAGGGCGACGATTTCCTGAACGGCGAGCAGGGGATCGGAAGTTTTGATTTTCAGGCCAACCAGGTCTATCGCCTGTACCGCGCGACTTTGGACCGCGAACCGGATTATGCCGGGCATCGCTCTTGGACCGAAGCACTGATTGGCGGCCAAACCCTCGAGAACATCGTGTCAGGCTTCGTTAACAGCGTAGAATTTCAAAGCACGTATGGGGCAACCTCGAATACAGAGTTTGTTACGCTGCTTTACAATAACGTGTTGGACCGCAATCCAAGCGCAAGTGAAATGGCCCCTTGGGTGGCGGCATTGGACAACAACACCCAGACCCGAGAGCAAGTTGTGCTGGGCTTCTCCGAAAGCGCTGAGTTCCAAAACAACACATCCGGCTCGGCACTGTCCTACAGCTGGTCCGGGTATCAGTCGTATTGGACTGACAACATGTTCCGCCTCTATCAGGCTGTTCTGGACCGTGCTCCGGACATCGCCGGCCTTTGGAACTGGACCGCCGCCTTGGCCAATGGAGAAACGCTGGAATGGGCCGCGTCGGGTTTGATGGCCAGTACCGAATTCCAGAACATCTATGGCTCCACGACCAATACACAGTTCGTAACGCTCTTGTACAACAACGTACTTGACCGCGCTCCGGATGCGGCGGGTCTGGCGAGCTGGCTGAACGCGCTGGAAAGCGGGAGCATGACACGCGAAGAGATTGTTCTCGGATTTTCAGAAAGCTTAGAGTTCATTGCAAATTCCTGGGACGACTTCATCGACTTCCAGCGCACTGACGGCGCAGATGACCGTATCGATGGTGGTGCCGGGACCAATACGTTGTTTGGAGGCTGGGGATCAGATACGTTCGTATTTGACAGCACCGAAGCCGGATCCCATTCGGTGATTGGCCTCGAGGCCTGGGATATGATCGAACTTCAGCAGTTTGGATTTGCAAACGGGGCCGCGGCGCTCGCTGCCCTGAGCCAGGTTGGGGATGATGTCACCCTGACACAGGGTGGGACTACTATCACCTTTGAAGGCGTACAAATCTCGGACTTCTCCGAGGATATGTTCGTTCTCGTTTGATAGGAATGTGCCTGCCGATGACTTGGCAGGTATTCTTTTGGGGGTGTGTGGCGAGAGGTCAGACACTCCCTTTGGGCGTCAGCGTAACACTGTGTTGCCATGTCCGGGGTTCAGCGTTTTCGACGCATGTGTCCGCAACCAGAGGTCAGCCTCGTAAAAGGCCCCTTTGAACGCCTTTAAGATAGGAACGCTGCTGTGCTGCACCCACGGCACCGCCAGACCCAATACCGCTCTAGCCAGCCCCAAGTGCACCGTAAGAAAGAGTGTTGTGCACAGAAAAATGCCGGGCAACTTGTCATCACCCGGCAGAAAAATTCACAGGCGCAGTATTACGCCGCTTGCTGGCTTGGTTCTTCTTTGCGTGACAAGTGACCTTCGTTCGAAGCCACCTCGCGCAGAGGCTGTTGAGCCGGAGCAGATACTCTTTCACCTGCTGCCCGGCCAATCCGTCTGAAATTCCGCACGATCGAGATCTTGATCGCAAAATACATACAAATCGAAAACGCCAACGCCATCAGGCTTGCGCTGACACTTTGCGCGGTCAGGATGCCCAGCAGCGGAGGCAGCGCAACAAACGGCAGCATTGCTACGGTCGCAAGTGGATTGGCGATTGTGTTGTTCTCAGCCGAGCTCAAGGTCACATCAATGACACGCTTGATCACGTGGTGGAAATGCAGCTTGTCGGGTTCGCCAATAGGGGCTTTTTTGCGGATGCGGCGCAGAACGGCTGCGGTTGTGTCCATGAAGGGCCAAAAGACCGCGAGCAGAACTGCCCACTTGGAAACTTCTGGGTTCCTGGTGATCAGCAAAACGCCGGTCCATGCGACAAGGAAGCCAAGGGTGTAGGCCCCTGCATCCCCCAAGAAGATTTTGCCTAAAGGGAAATTCAGCAGCAGAACGCCTGCAATCGATGCCGCGATTGCTCCGGCCATGAAGGCCACCGGAAAGTCTCCGGTCTGCAATGCCATGATTGCCATAGCACTGGACGCCAAAAGCGCAATTGACATCGCCAACCCGTTCAACCCGTCGACCAGATTGAATGCGTGGCAAACAGCGGCTGTAATGAAGATGGTGAAAACGCCACCAATCACTGCAAAACCAAGAAGATAATCCAGCCCCGGAGCCACACCGGACTTCACATAGTAGCCGGACAACAAGATCATGAACAAACTGCTGACCATGGCAGCGAGCAGACGTTTTTTCGGGCTAGCGCCAATGCCGATATCTTCAGCAAGGCCCGCCAGAAACACCGGGACAGCCGCACCAAGCATCACCATTGCAAGGAAACCGGTCTCTTTGCTCACAAGAAATAGTGAGGTGATCAAGCCAGCCATAAATGCGATCCCGCCAATGCGCGGTGTCGGCACCATGTGAGAGCTTTGAATTTCCAGGCCGGCATGCCCTTTGGCGGTAAAGCCGATATGCAAATTTTTGGTGAGCACAATAATGATCGACACGACCAGGCTCACCAACGCAGCTGGATAGAAAAACCAGAGGAGGCTAAATAGAGTTTGCATCACAAATTATCACTTCGCTATTAATCAAATCACCAATCGTACGACCCGAAAAGGCGTTCGGTCAAAAAAGACTGCCCTCACCGAATTGGTTGTTGTTTGCCCAACTCGGAGGCCTGGTCGATAGTTCAATTTCGCACTTGCAGCAAAAAAGGTCCTGCCCGTTGCCGAAAATACACGTCAGAGCGTGTTGAATCAATCCGATTCGCTAATAAAACGCTAACGCGGGGGGTTAGGACCACCGATAGTTCTAGAAAGTGGTCACGCCCCATTGACGGCTTGCAAATCCTTTTGCGTTCAAAGTCTATCCCCTTGCCCCAGAGAGGTGCGTTGATCTCGGCCGTGGCAAATTTAAGGCTTGTGGTTGCGTGGGCCGGCGGATTTTCGCCTATAATCCTTTCGCTTTCAGATAATGGACCGTACGAGTAAAAAAACACCAATAAATTGTGCGGACATCCCCAAATGCGCAATTGAAACGACTTCTGAGCAATGATAGTCACCAGACATAATAAACCGGTTGAGGCCGGAGCGGCTATTGAATGCGATTATCCTGGGGCAGGAATGATACGTTTTTTACTCATCTGTGCGGTGGTGCTGTCGGGGTGTTCCGAGGCAATGACCGTGTTTCCGACTAGCGAAGCGGATCAAGCGGAACTGCCTGAAAGCGTCAAGATCGTTAGAATTTCGAGTAAAAACATAGGCCGCTATCACACGTCAAACCGCAGCTTTCAGCGCGCCTCCGTTCCTGCCGGAACCGAGTGGTCGTACAAAATCGGTGTTGGCGATATCATTTCCGTCACCGTATTCGAACACCCAGAGCTTTCCTTGAATCAGGTAAGTTCGGACAACGAGAAACTCCTGGGGTTCGAGGTGCAGGCTGACGGAACCTTCTTCTTTCCGTTCATTGGTGAGATTCATGCTGCAGGGCAATCAGTGCAGTCAGTGCGGCAGGAGGTTTCGCAAAAGCTTCGCGCCTATATCAATGAACCACAAGTTGACGTCCGTCTGATCGCATTCAATTCTCAAAACGTTGTGGTCAGCGGTGAGGTTGAGACACCGAACCGCCAACCTTTGACAACTGTGCCCCTAACGATGCTTCAAGCGGTCAACGCCGCTGGCGGCTGGACAGAGGACGCGGATATCGGACAAGTCACCCTACGCCGTGATGGGCGTGCATATCAGGTTGATTTGCGCGGCTTCCTCGAAGCCAACATGGCGAGCAACAACCCGGTCCTGCGTTCTGGCGATGTCGTGCATGTCCCCGAACGTGAGAACCAGGAAGCTTTCGTGATGGGCGAAGCGCTGCGCAACGAAGCCGTGGATGTGACAAGCGAGCTGGTGTCTCTGACCGAAGCCGTGAACGAGGCCGGCGGCCCTGCCAAGGTGCGGTCCGACGCCCGAGGCGTCTTTGTCTTTCGCCAGGTCAGCGGCGAGATGACCGTCTATCAGTTTGACACAACGACACCAGAAGGGTGGCTTTTGGGTACAAAGTTTACTCTGGTGCCACAGGACGTTGTGTTCATAACACGTTCACCGCTTCAGCATTGGAACGATACAATCAATCAGCTTTTGCCAAGTGTGTCTGCGATCAGTACGCTTGAAACACTCCAGCGGAATTTCTAGCGTCACTTTGGAAGCGCGGGTTTTGGGCCATGTTTAAGTCTGTTCTTGTCGTTTGCGTGGGCAATATTTGCCGATCGCCATTGGGTGAACGTTTGCTTCAGGACAAGGTTCCCGAGTTAAACGTTACTTCGGCGGGCATAGGGGCATTGGTTGGAAAGCCTGCGGATGCAACGGCGACAGAGGTTGCGGCCGAAAACAGCGTGTCGCTTGATGGGCACAGTGCTCGCCAGGCCTCTCCGGAGTTACTGGCATCAGCAGACCTGATTCTCGTCATGGAGACGGGCCACAAAGCAGCAGTCAGCAGGATAGCCCCAGAGGTCAGCGGGCGCGTGATGCTGGCAGACCACTGGACCGGTGGGGGGGATATTGCGGACCCCTACAAAAAATCCAGAGAATTTCATGAACACGTGTATAAGCAACTCGATGCGGCCATGACCGGTTGGGCGCTGCGGCTTAAAAAATAAAGTAGTTTCTAAATGAACGTATCTTCACCCAGTTCCAATGACCGAGTCGATGATGAGATTGATCTAGGCCAGCTTGTTGCCACGTTGTGGTACGGTAAATGGCGCATCGCTGCGGTCACATTTTGTGTAGTACTACTAAGCGTTTTTTGGGCGCTCAACACACCCCCGACGTATCAGGCGGATGCTCTGCTTCAACTTGAAGAAAAAGCCGGTTCAAACCCTTTTTCTGCCGCGCTGGAGGGGTTTGGTGACGAACCGGCGAGTGTCACAGAAATAGAACTGATCAAGTCTCGCATGGTGTTGGGCCAAGCCGTCGCCGAACAAAACCTGGATTGGGTTGCCAATCCTAAAAAAGTCCCTGTTGTCGGTCACTTTGTGTCCAGATTTGGATATCTTGTCGATCTCCCTGAGTTCCTGAAACCCTATTCGCAATCTGACGAGTCCATCACTCTCAAGTTCTTGCAAGTACCGCCTGAACTGCTGGGCGAAGAGATTATCCTGGAAAAACTGTCTGACTCTCAATTCTCTATTGCCGTTCCAGAGGGTCCAACCTTTACAGCCAAGTTGGGCGAGCAGTTCATCGACAATGAGACCGGCCTCTCGATCGAGGTCAACGAGCTTCAAGGGGCAGTCGGTCGCGAGTTTGTCGTTATTCAAAAGAGCGAAGAGGACGCCATAAAATCGGTTCGTGAGAAAATCGGAGTGTCCGAAAAAGGCCGAAACTCCGGCGTCCTTAATCTGACATATAGAGATGGGAACAAGGAAGATGCCTCGCGCGCACTGGGCGCCATTGTGAACGCGTATCTTCGCCAGAATATTTCCCGCAATTCAGCCGAAGCCGAAAGCAGCTTGCAATTTGTCGAAGAGCGGTTGCCAGAGGTTCGTGCCCTCGTTGACCGTGCTGAGGGCCAGCTGAAAGACCTTCAAAGTGAACGTAACACCCTGGATCTGAGCTTTGAAACACAGGCTCTTCTGCAGCAGCGAAGTCAAATTGAAGCTGAGCTGGCAGTTCTCGAAATCGAAGAGCAAGAACTCCAGAGAAAGTACACGACCAACCATCCGACCTACCGGATATTGCTTACCAAAAAAGAGCAGCTGGAAAATCAACTCCAGTCACTCAAGTCAAAGTCGTTGAACCTGCCCGAGACACAACGCGAGATTTTCGACCTGACTCAAGAGTTGGAACTCGCCCGCGAAACCTACAGCAAGCTGCTTATACGAGCACAGGAACTCCGTGTGGTCAAAGCCAGCACCATCGGCAACGTGCGGGTTATTGACCGGGCCCAGACAGCATCGATCCCAGTCGCGCCACGAAAGTCCATGATCGTCGCGATGGGCGGGATTTTGGGATTGATGTTGGGCATTGGCTGGGTTCTGCTAAGGAACTTCAGGTCCCAGGGGATCAAATCAAGTGACGAGATCGAAACCCTTGGACTTTCGGTTTTTGCCGCAATCAACTTAGTGAAATCGAGTTTTGTAAAGGACATTAAGGGTCAGGAAACAAGGCCAATCCTGGCGGTCGATGAACCGACCGACCTGGCGGTCGAGGCGTTCCGGGGCCTGCGAACAAGTTTGCATTTTGGAATGCTTGAAAGCGATTCCAAGGTTCTTTCACTTACCAGCCCCAGCCCAAATGTTGGCAAGTCGTTTTGCTCTGTAAACTTGGCCACCGTCTCTGCACAAGCCGGTCAGAAAGTGTGCTTGATTGATGCGGATATGCGCCGTGGCCAGCTTCGCAAGTTTTTTGGGCAGAAAAAGAACCAACCTGGCTTGGCGGATTGGCTGACCGGAGAGGGCAAACTCGACGATGTGGTGTCCGAGACCGCAGTCGAGAATCTATCTTTTATCCCGACTGGGAAATTCCCTCCGAACCCGGCTGACCTGCTGCTGCGCCCAGCACTCTCAGAGCTGTTGTCACAACTCTCAGATCAATTTGATCTCATCATTGTCGATTGTCCGCCGGTGCTTGCTGTAACGGATCCCGTGATGATCGCCAGGCATGCAAGCATGACGCTTGCGGTCATAAGATATGGTGAAACACAGGAACGAGAAGTTCAGGCCATGCAACGCGAGCTTGAAGCATCAAACGTCAAAATCGCTGGTGCGATCTTCAACGGTTTTGAACGCTCCAAAGGCCAGAAGTACGGTAGCTATGACTATCGCTATGAATACAAATAAGACCTCCGGCAGAACGAACTGAGCAAGCGCCTGCTCAGTTTTTTGGTAGACCAAGCCCCGTTAACTTGAGTTGCGCCCGCAGTGCACGTTCAGGCGCATCGGCCCAATCGGGCTGTCAGGCAGATCGCAGGTTATCAGACCTCATACTCACCCGTGTCGACTTGCCCAACACATCCAAAAGAACCCAAACTCGCTGTTGATCTCCCACCTTTTCGACCGTCGCCACAAAGTCCGCAAATGGTCCGCGCACAATTTCGACCGTGCTCCCTGCAACCAGCTCTTTTGGCGGCAGGAGCATCCCGGCACTATCACATCTATCGCGCAATCCCTTTATGAGGTCCGCGGGCACTTCGACAGCATCCGCACCAAAACTAACCAATCGGCTGACACCATAAGTGTTGTTGATCTTGTCCAGACGAGAAACGCGCGCCGTTGGGCTAACAAAGACATAGCCTGGAAAAAGTGGCTTGATGGCCTGGGTCGCTTTTCCCCGTCTGCGCACTGAAACCTCGTGAAACGGCAAAAAGGTCTGGTAACCTTGCCTGTCCAGATTCCGGATCGCGATATTGTGGGCGTTGGGTTTGACCTGGGCCAAAAACCAAGGGAGCAATTCAGATTCATTCATTTTGGCTACTTTCAAAAATGCCTGTGCTCAAAAAAGCAATTCTATATTCAATTCCTGAAAACGTCTCGGTTGGGACTGTAGGTGTTTTTCAAAAATGCGGGACACCTGTTTTCGAGGACGGAAAAATGTATCGTTCAGTATTGATCAAAGGCATATCCCATACTCAGCCTCTGGACAAGTTTAAGCAACTTTTCCGTGCGTGTTTTTCATTCGACGGAATGTCTGGTTTAGCTGAAATTTACCACCTGTGGCGAGGTGCGTACTTGGCAAACCCGTGTGTATTCGCCAATAAGCAAAGGTGTTTCAACTTGTCGCTGCCGGGTATCTTGCAAACGGGACCAGTGCAGTATACAATAGCATACAACAGCGTTGATCACCGGTTCCCAGAAATGTCTGAGGGCCGGTGATCGAGCTTTCGAGACCATCAATTCTAGGGAACGTCATGAGCCTCTACACCGACTACCTAACCGAAATCGACGCTCGCAAAGAGCAGGGACTGCACCCCAAACCAATCGACGACGGCGCGCTTGTTAAAGAGCTGATCGCGCAAATCAGGGACACTGGCAACGCGCATCGTGAAGATTCTCTGAATTTCTTCATCTACAACACGTTGCCGGGCACAACCAGCGCTGCGGGTGTTAAGGCAAAGTTCCTCAAAGAGATCATCCTGGGCGCTGCGGATGTCGCAGAAATCACCCCTGATTTTGCCTTTGAACTGCTGTCGCACATGAAGGGCGGCCCGTCGGTCGAGGTTCTGTTGGATCTGGCCCTGGGGGACGATGCGTCGAATGCGTCAAAAGCAGCGGATGTGCTCAAGACCCAGGTCTTCCTCTACGAAGCAGACACCGACCGCCTCGCGGCGGCTTATGCCGATGGCAATGCCGTGGCCAAGGACATTCTGGAAAGCTATGTGCAGGCCGAGTTCTTCACCAAGCTTCCCGATGTGGATGGCGAAGTCAAGGTCGTGACCTACATCGCTGGCGAAGGCGATATCTCGACCGACCTCTTGTCCCCGGGTGCCGAGGCCCACTCGCGTTCGGACCGTGAACTGCACGGCAAATGCATGATCACCGAAGCAGCGCAGAAAGAAATCGAAGCGCTGAAAATCCAGCACCCTGACAAGCGGGTGATGCTGATCGCAGAAAAGGGCACCATGGGCGTTGGCTCGTCACGGATGTCGGGCGTTAACAACGTGGCGCTCTGGACCGGCAAACAGGCCTCGCCCTATGTGCCTTTCGTGAACTACGCGCCGGTTGTAGCGGGGACCAATGGTATCTCGCCAATTTTCCTGACCACCGTGGGCGTGACCGGCGGTATTGGTCTGGACCTCAAGAACTGGGTCAAGAAAGTTGACGAAGACGGCAACGCCATTCTGAACAACGACGGCAACCCGATCCTCGAGCAGAAATACTCGGTCGAAACCGGTACCGTTCTCAAGATCAACACCAAGGATCAGAAGCTCTACAGCGAAGACGGCCAAGAGCTGGTCGATGTGTCCTCGGCGTTTACCCCCCAGAAAATGGAATTCATGAAGGCCGGTGGCTCTTACGCCATCGTCTTTGGCAAAAAGCTGCAAACATTTGCCGCTGAAACTCTGGGTGTTGAGGCCCCACAGGTCTTTGCCACCTCGAAAGAAATCAGCCACGAAGGTCAGGGCCTGACCGCCGTTGAAAAGATCTTCAACAAGAACGCCAAGGGCACGACCCCCGGCAAAACCCTGCACGCCGGATCGGACGTGCGGGTTCAGGTCAACATCGTTGGCTCGCAGGACACCACCGGCCTGATGACCAGCCAGGAACTCGAAGCCATGGCCGCCACTGTGCTGTCACCTTCGGTTGATGGTGCGTATCAGTCTGGCTGCCACACCGCGTCTGTCTGGGATGCCAAGGCACAGGCCAACACCCCGCGCCTGATGAAGTTCATGAACGATTTCGGCCTTGTCACTGCGCGTGACCCCAAAGGTGAATATCACGCCATGACCGACGTGATCCACAAGGTGTTGAACGACATCACCGTGGACGACTGGGCGATCATCATCGGCGGCGACAGCCACACCCGCATGTCCAAGGGTGTGGCCTTTGGCGCGGACTCGGGCACCGTGGCGCTGGCACTGGCAACCGGTGAGGCCTCGATGCCGATCCCGGAATCGGTCAAGGTTACCTTCAAGGGCGAGATGGCCGACCACATGGACTTCCGCGACGTTGTTCATGCCACCCAGAAACAGATGCTGGAACAGCACGGTGACAACGTCTTCCAGGGCCGCGTGATCGAAGTGCACATCGGCACATTGCTGGCGGACCAGGCGTTCACCTTTACTGACTGGACTGCCGAGATGAAGGCCAAGGCCTCGATCTGTATCTCGAACGACGACACGCTGGTGGGCTCGCTGGAACTGGCCAAGAGCCGCATCCAGATCATGATCGACAAGGGCATGGAGCATGAAAATGGCATGCTGCAAAAGCTGATCGACATCGCCGACAGGCGTATTGCCGAGATCAAGTCGGGTGAAAAACCCGCCCTGACCCCGGACGCCAACGCCAAATACTATGCCGAGGTTGTTGTTGATCTGAATGTCATCGACGAACCGATGATCGCCGACCCCGACGTGAACAACGCCGATGTGTCCAAGCGCTATACCCACGACACCATTCGCCCAATCTCGTTCTACAACGCTGAAAAGCACGTGGATCTCGGCTTTGTCGGCTCGTGCATGGTGCACAAGGGGGACATCAAGATTGTCGCCCAGATGCTGAAGAACCTCGAGAAAGAGCATGGCAAGGTCGAATTCAAAGCGCCGCTTGTTGTGGCCGCACCGACCTACAACATCATCGACGAGCTGAAAGAAGAAGGCGACTGGGAAATCCTGCAAAAGTACTCGGGCTTTGAGTTTGACGATCTGTTCCCCAAGGCGCAGGCACGTACCGAGTATGAGAACATTCTCTATCTCGAACGCCCCGGCTGTAACCTCTGCATGGGCAACCAGGAAAAGGCGGCCAAGGGTGACACGGTTCTCGCCACATCGACGCGCCTGTTCCAGGGCCGCGTTGTGGCCGATGCGCCTGACAAGAAGGGTGAATCGCTGCTGGGGTCGACCCCGGTTGTTGTGCTCTCAGCCATCCTCGGCCGGACGCCGACGCTGGAAGAATACAAGGCCGCTGTCGAAGGCATCGACCTGACCAAATTCGCCCCGCCGCTGCAGGTGCCGGCCGGTGCCAAGTCGATGCATTTCTAAAGTCGACCCATCACTTTAAACACTTCGCAAGGGCGTCACGGGTTTCCGTGGCGCCCTTGTCGTTTCTGCATCCCGCGACATGAAAAAGGGCCAACCCCCGCGGGATCGGCCCAAAAACTCTGGACTATCTGACCCGGATCAGAAGAAGAACTTCACACCGACATAGGGGCCGTGCTGTTCGACATCATAGGCAAACGTGCCGCCACGGGTGCTGTAGTCCACATTGAGGTAACGATAGCCAAAAGTGATCGCCGTTCTCTCCCACGGTTGATAATCAAAGCCCAGGTTCAGGCTGTACTGTAGATCATTGCCGCCAGCGCCAAAACCACCGGCATCCGCAGATGCTATGGTTGTCCACCGGTCGTTCAGACGCCACATGCCGCGAACACCAATCACAGGTTCAACCCAACCCTCGTCACCACCAAAGGTCGGCCCGGCGGTCCGAATGGTCTGCTTGATCGAGTTCCAGCGTGCGCCGCCCTGAACATCAATTGCAAAGGGCTGGCCATTGCCCGAGGTGCCCTGCGCCACGCGATAACCAGCCAGAATAGCCGCCCATTTTTGGCGCGAGGTGACCTTGACGTTCCCAATCCCAAGTGGGGACTCTTCCGAAATCCCGGCATAGTTGGCGTCAAAGATGATGCCCCAATCACCCTTCCATGCCTCGTAACGGCCAGACGCCGCAAAGTCCAAAACATCCAGAACATCGCCCAGATCCATATCGATGCCTGCCGACACACCACCAACCGTCGACGTGCCCTTGGTGCGCAGCGGGGCGAACATGTACAATCCCACCGCGTGGCGCCATTCCGAGTCGCTTTCGGTCTGACCGGGTGCGGCCAGGGATTGGGCGGATGCTTGAGCTGCGGGCAGGATTGCTGCCGAAAGCAAAAGCGCTGCAAGTCTGCGATGTTTCATAATAGCCTCACGAAAATGCGGGTTTGCCATTGTCTTGTCCGACAGGGTACCACCCGCCAGCTTCACCCGCCAATGTTGAAATGCCGGGGCGCAGATATCGCCCCGGCGGTGTTACTTTATTGTTCGACCGACGCGCGTTTCAGCATAAAGGCTTCGACCGCAGCCTGCGTTTCGGGACGCAGGTTTTCGATGCCCTCATACGGCACGCCATAGGCGGGCGGAGTGTCGGGATACTTCTGTTTCCGCGCCATGTGACGCTCCAGAATGCGCACAAACTCTTTGCCGCCCCAGGCGCCCACCTCGGTCGAGACCGGATACTTCTCATGGGTATCGCGGTAGACGTCGAAGAAGTCCGCAAGGATCGGGCTTTCACCGGGTCCGGGCAGGTTCAGCTTCAGATGATCCTTGATGATCGCCTTGGGCGAATGAACCGAATAGACAATCAGGTGGTCCCGACGTCCCTTGGTGTCGTCGATCAAGATGGCGGCGGATTGGTCCACACCATCCACCAGACGATCACGTGGGATGTGCTTGTCCGCTCCGGTCATACGCGCCAGCGTGGTATAGAGGTCAGACACGTGAATGATGTTGTTCACGATGCTGTCGGCCTCAATCATGCCCGGCCAGCGAATGAACGCATCCACACGTATACCACCTTCGGTCGTGTCACCTTTGCCACCGCGGAAAACCATGGGCGTAAACCCGGATTGGGGTGAGTACTTGGTAAAGTGCCCGTTGTCGCCCATCAGAACAACGATGGTGTTGTCAGCAATTCCCAAGGTATCCATTTCGGCCATGATATCGCCGACCCAGGTGTCCAGCTGCTGCAGCTTATCCGCATAGAGACCACCATTCGGAGACTCAGGCCCTGTGCGGCCCGTCCGTGTGTTGTCGAGCGGAATCAGCGGCCAATATTGCAGAAAGAACGGCTCGTCCTTGGCCGCCAAGGCGCGCATATGTTCAATGGTCTGATCCTGATAGCGCTGGTTCATGTCGTCGTATTTATGCGCATCCCAGGTTTCGCCGGGCTCCATACCAACTTCGCGGATCGGGCCGCCGGCCTCACCCTCGATGCCCAGAACCATGGCAGATGGGTTGGGGCGGAACATCTTGTCTAGAACGTATTTGTCGTCAAAGTCCTTGATGCCGACAGAGACCTGCTCACGCACAGCCGAGTCGGAATAGATCGTCAATTGCCCCTGCTGGTGGATCGGATGCCCGGCCCAGTCAAAGCCCTGATTCATCGCCCAGCTTTCGGCAATATCACCCATGTGCCACTTGCCCACGTGAACGGTGTTGTACCCTTCTTCCTTCAAGAGCTCGGCAAGCGTGACCTCTGCGCCCGGCAGACCAAATCCCGCGATGTCCACGGTGGTGTCGCCCATACCCATGCGCACAGGCAGGCGCCCGGTGGTAAAGGCCACCCGCGTCGGCGTACAGGACGGCTCGGTGTACATCCGCGCCATGCGCATGCCCTGATCCGACAGCTCATTGATGTTCGGGGTCGAGATACCGCGCACGGCGTTCAGCTCGGGGATGCCCATGTCGCCAAAGCCAATATCATCGACAAGAATGTAGAGGATGTTTGGCGGCTTGCCCTCGTTGCCTTCCTGGAACTTGCCCAGCCTCTCATCAACCGCGGCATTGTCCTCGGCCCATTGTTCGGCATTCTGGGCGTGAAGAATATAGTACTCCGCGTCATGCACGACTGGCTTGTCCTTGGCCGCCGCCGCGCCGCACAAGGCGCTTGCCGCGATAGCCGTAAATAACAGACGTTTCATTGAGGCCCCCTTCCGGATCTCTTTTCTATTGGTCGGTTGGTTCAAACAGGGTGGAAATCTCATTCTCCAGCCCACGGATCGAATCCAACACATCCTGTTTCGCTTGTGCATCCATCTCAGTTTCGGTTCGGTCGTAGAGAGCCGCCAGCGCCTCCAGATCGTCGCAAATCTCGGCCAGAACCGCATTTTGCTTGCGGCTCGCTTCGATCTGCTTGTGAAGCCCTGGAAATCTGGACCTTAGATAGCTCACCCGCGCCGTCCCTCCACGGTTGACCAATTGCCAACTTAAAACACGTACAAGCCTATCGTACCGCCATTTGTCTGGATAGGCTTGAATAGGTTTGTTACGGTAACAAAATCGGTTTCCTGCAGATCGAAACCGGTGGTAACCTATTGATTTCTAGTGTTTTTCAAAGGGGTGTGGTGTTGGAGCCGTCACGTAACGAGATAGACCCGCAAAACGTGCATGACGCCGTTGCACGCGTGTTGCGCAGTGCCGAATTCAGCCATGCCAAACGGCTGCGCGAGTTTTTAGAGTATGTCGTCTCTGAAACCCTCGCCGGTCGCAAGGATGCGATCAGTGCCCGCACCATCGCTCAGGATGTCTATGGGCGCGGTAAGCGTGGCAATGACTCGGATCTCAGTGTTGTGCGCGTCGATGCGGGTCGGTTGAGACGTCGGCTTGGCGAGTATTACGCCAACACCGGTCAAAACGATCCGCTCAGGATCGACGTGCCCACGGGCAGCTACAGCCCCGAGTTCACCATTGAACACCCCCCCGAGGTTGTCGCGGAACCCGCGCCACAGCGATCACGCCGGCGCGCCGCCAGCCCGCTTGCGATTGTGGCTTTGTTGGGTGTGGTGGCTTTGACGGCGTTTCTGCTCACCGACCGTTTGAAGGGCACAGACACCACCAGCGTGGACATGACAGCGGACAGCAAATCCGCCATCCGCCGCGCCATGCTGCAGAAATCACCCGCCTCGCTCCAGGCTGCAAATCAGGCGGAACAGGCGCGTGACTTGTTGTTCCCGGCAATTGATCCCGTGCGCCTTGGTCTTGTTTTGAACCTGCTGCAACACGCCATCGACCTGGACCCATCCTACTTTGGTGGCTACGCCGGGGCCGCTCAGGTAAGCGCGCTGATCGCGTCCCTTACGCCAGAGACAGCCAGCCGTCAGATGTTGTTGGAACAGGCCCGCAGCTATGCGGCCAGGGCCGTCGAGCTGCGCCCGGACTCGTCCTGGGTACAGTCCGCCGCGGCCTGGGTTGCCTTTAGTAACAGAGACTATTCCACCGCAAAACGTCTTTCGGAAACCGCGATCGAGCTCGATCCAACCGATCTACATGCAGGTGAGATCGACGCCATCATTTCGTTTTTCACGGCTGATTTCCAACGTGCCGCCACCATGAGTGACCCCGCGACCCACAATTGGGAGGCCACGGGCCGGACAACCAACAGAAATGTCTATGCCCTCGCACAATTCTATCTGGGCAATTACGCGGAAACCGTGCGTCAGATTGAAACCGCCATCGAACTGGGTGAACCAATCAGCGAAATCTCGGTGTTCTATATTGCCGCCGCCCTCTGGCAGCTTGGATCACATGATGCCGCGCGCGACTACGTATCCTATTACCAAAAGGCCTGGCCCAAGGGGCGTATCGACCTCTTGATGGCGCAAACGTTCATTTCCAAAGATCTTATCGAAGAACCTGCAGCCCTGTTCCGCAAGGCAGGTGGCTTTCGCCCCTGACCCCTAGTCCGACACCCCAAAACACGGCACCGCCTCGCGTACATTGTGCAGCTCGACGTCACCCAGCGGCGTGCCCGGGCAGTCCGCAGTCGAGAAATCGCTGCTTGCAATGATCCGGTACCCGGCCTTTTTGCCGTAATCTCCCAACCGGGCCGAAACATTGGCCGCGTGGCCAATCACGGTAAAGTCCAGCCTGTCTCGCGATCCGATGTTGCCATAGGTCACCCGCCCGTAAGCCAGACCAATCGAACAATCACAGGGCTGCCCTTCTTCTCGCAGCACCAAGAGCCGTGCGATGATCTCGCGGGCGGCTGCCATGGCCTCGGACCGGGCCTTGTCGGCGTCCCCCTCATCAGGAAAGACCGCCAGCACAGCGTCGCCAATGAACTTCAGCACCTCTCCACCGTGGTCCTGAATGCAATCAGTCACCGTGTCGAAAAACGCATTCAGCATCTCGATATAGGCCGCCTGGCCAAGGTCTTCGACCAGCCGTGAAGAGGATCGCAAATCGCAGAACATGATGGCGGCGTCGATCTCATCCCCGTCCCCACGGCGAATTTCGCCGCCCAGAACCCGCGCGCCGGTGCGTTTGCCGACATAGGTCTCCAGAACCCCCTGGGCCGTATCGCGCAGGGTAAACACCTCGAATATCCGGCTGATCATGAAGCTGCATTCAAACACCAGCCCCAGATTGCCCGTGGTGAACCCATCCGGATGATCGCTGGTCATGGTCAACACGTTCACCGTGCCGTCAGAAAAGAACAGCGGCATGGCGACATAATCGGTCGCCCCTTCCTTGCGCAGGTCTTCGATGATGGGAAAGCTGTTGTCCTCGTAATCCACGCCAATCTTCTGGCGCACACCACCCCGGCCTTGCGACACGTGATACAGCGGACTGTTTACAAAGGCCGGATGATCGAAGATTTCATAAGACGGCAACATCGTGGTCAGCTCGTCCTGACCCTTGTTCCAGATATAGTGGCGTCCGGCGATCGAGGGGTGCAGAGACCACATCATGACACTGATGCGCGAAACGGCGATGCCGTTGATCAGCAACTGCTCGGCAAGCGCCTTGGAAAAATCTTCTGGTGTTGCCAGAAAAGGAGCCGTGCGCAGCAGCCAGTCGACCAATGGCGCGCTGATGGACCCCTCCATCGGTGGGTTCAGCGTAATCTCTCCCAGATCCACCCGTACAGCGGTGCCTTGGGAAAACCCGACATGCCCGGCAATCTCCATGCTCTCGGGCAAGGGATTGTCATAGCTCCAGACGGCGTTGGTGATCGTGTCTTCACCGCTGCTCAGGTCGCGATACCGCGCCGTGCCTTTGAACGGGCAAAAGGTCTTTAACTCTGTCGGCTCGGACAGGTCGACCAACACATCCTCGCGGGGAAAATAGATCGCCGGGGGCAGGCGGGTTTCATACATCACCTGCGCGCGGGTTGTTTCCGCGATCAGTGTATCCCCGATCCAGGCGCGTACCACGCCGCCCAGAGGTTCGACCCGAATGGCGTAATCCTGCGTAAAGTCGCGCGGATGTTGGCTCATGACTTCGTCCTTGTCGCATGTCCGTTGCTTTCAAAGATGTGGCTTCAAACAGGACATGCCAAGGGCCAGCGCCTTAACTTTCCTTGCCGGCCCACCAGTCCGAAGGCTTGGTCCGCGCATCCTGTGGCCGTTTCTTGTCCCACCACAACGCCAGCTTGCGCCACGGGCTTAACGCCAGCCGCAGCCACAGCCGGTCCTGCCAACGGCTGAAATCGCGGTTGAACGGACACACCCGCATGCAAATCGCACAGTCTGATCTCAGCTTGGCCCAATAGCCGAAACAGGCCTTGGCGTCCGAGGTCCATTTCCGGACCCCGCTAATGGCGGATTGGTCGTCGTTCGAGGTTTCCGGCGGCCCCCACGGCAGCGCCTTGGCCGGGCAGCCATCAGCGCATTTGGTGCAGATGTTGCAAAACTCGGTCACCCCCAGCTTTTGCGGGCGATCATGGGTCAGCGGCAGCGAGGTAAAGATCTTGGAAAACCGCAGCCTTGGCCCAAACTCGGGCGTGATGACCATCTGGTTGCGGGCATATTCGCCCAAACCCGCCTTGACCGCATAGGGGATCACCAGCCCGGTGTCGTTCATCGACCCCACAGCCTCGTACCCGAGGTTACGGATATAGGCCGACAGCTGCATGACAATCGCGGCCTCGTGGCTGTATTCGCGGCCCGTCGCGGCGCCCGCCAAGGCACTGGGATAGGTCGCCACCAGCTCGCGTTCCATCTGATGCCCCAGCACAATGACCGAGGTGATCCCCTCGGGCAGATCGTTCGGGGCCTCGGAAAAGTCCCGCACGTCCACACGCGCCGAATACAGCCAGCGTTCATCCATCTCGGTGATGCCCACCAAGTCAGCGCCAAAGAACCTGGCAATCCGTTTGATCTCATCCGCCATCAATCCGGCGTCTTCGATCTCAGCCTTGCTTTCAGCCACCGGCGTGTCAGTGGCAATCGGGGCCTGAAACCCCTCGCGTCGCCCTTCATGCGCCGCCCGGTCCGAGATCACATCCGAGATCAGCCAGCTGGCATTGCGCAGGGCAAAGTCCTTTTGCCGGAACCCATCGCCTTTGCGATAGCTCGCCTGCATCCGGTAACTCTCAAAGAACGCCTCGGTGTGCTTGCTTTTGACGCTGTCATCCCAGAATGCCCGCGTGAACATGTCGTTGATCTGGTTGAAGGGCTCGAAATCCTCGGTGACCTCAATCCCCGCAGCCGCATCGCTTTCGCGAAACCGCGCTTGCCAGTCGGCAAGCTGCTCCTTGCTCACACCCCTGTTGGATGGCCATGCCATATGTCTGCTCCGACTGCCCCGTCAGGCCATCAGAGAACGCGAATGACGTCCTTGTCAATCGCCAGCATATAGCCCTTGCGCGCGATATTCTTGACCAGCAACTCGCTGACCAGCTGGTTGCCCAGACTGTCGCGCAGCCGCTTGATGCGTGTCGCACCGGCGGCTTCTTCACAATCGGCCTCGCTGCGCCCCGAGATCATCGCCTCGATCTGCACACCGCTCAGCATGTCGTCATCCATGCGCGCCTCGGCCAATACCGACAGCGTCTCCATCGCCGCATCGGTCAGCTTGAAACCCATGTTGTTCAGATACACGGCCTTTTCCTCGCGGCTGATCAACAGCGAGTTCACTTGAATCCCCGACCGTTCGATCGCCGCCATACGACGGTTCATGACGATCAGCATTACCAGAAAGATCACCGCGGCGATCAGCATGGCGCTGGCAAAGACCAAGAGCACGAAGATCACGAACCGATAGCTGGCCAGCGTGTCCGAGAATGCCGTGCCCGACTGGGCGAGGATTTCCAACAGCTTGATTTCCGCCTGACTGGTCAGGTCGTCATTCTCCATGAACAACAGTTCGACCCGCGCATTGAACGCATTGGCGTCGGGCAGGGTCAGCAGCAGCACAACCGCCACAGCCGCCAGAATCGCGACAATGGCCGCAATCCCAAAGCCAACCACACGCCCGCCATGGCGGCGCGCCTCAATAGCGGAGATAGAATTGTCCGGCACTGGATTCCTTTCCGGCAAGTCCTTCGGGGCCAAAGACCGAAAGCACGTTCAACAGCTTCCAGCCATCAGCAGAAATCCGGGCTTTGATCTCGGACTTGGCCGATTTCTTGGAACAGCCCTGATACAACTCCGCCACACCATAATGCAGGCGCAACGGATTGTCCTTCTTGGCCTTGTAGTCGGCAAAACACTGCTCGGCGAAAACCGGCGCAGCAAGGGCCGACATACAGACGGCAAGGGTTATGGCACGCATGTGTTTCATGGCATCCAATCTGCGCGCAATTCGCATGATATTCAATAACACCAATGGGTTTTGGGCACTGCTATCCGATAACACGGCGCCGTTATTGCCTGTCTTTCGGGGTCGGGGCCAGGGTTGGGTCATCCCGTTTGGCAACTCTGCTGAACTCAGTTCGAAACAGTCCCGACCCGAAAGGAAACTCTCATGTCCCGCAAGTTCATCGCCACCATCGTTGCCGCTGCCATGACCGTCACCGCCGTTTCTTCGGCCCCGGCCCGCGCCGACGACGACTTTGTCAAACTCATCATGGGCGCTGCCGCGATTTATGCTCTGTCGCAGACCGTCAAGAAAGATCGCCCCCGCGTCAGCACCAACTCTCATGAGTACCCGCCTGCTTATCGCCCCGACCTGCGCCCACGCCCCCTGCCCGACCGCGCCCGCAAGGCCAAACCGATTCCGGCGCATTGCCTCAAGTATGTCGAGAGCCGTCGCGGCGATACCGTGCGCCTGCTGGGTCAGCGCTGCCTGAACCGCCATTACCGCCACGTGCATCGCCTGCCCGAGCGGTGCGAGACCAAAGTGCGCACGCGCAACGGTGTCCGCCATGGCTACAAACCGCGTTGCGTGCGCAAACATGGCTTCCGCCTGGCGCAATACTAACCACTCACGGATTGAGAAGGCCCGAGCAGAATGAGCGTCCATCTCATGCCTTCTCTTCCCCGCCCCGGGCAGTTCCGCTGCCCGGGGTTTTTGGTTGCACGAGACCGGCGCATCCTGTTGATGGGGGACATGACCGGACCAGACTATTCTTATGAAGCCCTCGCCCATCAAAATGGATTTCAACGCATCGCCGGTGTCGACGAGGTTGGGCGCGGACCCATCGCCGGCCCGGTGACCGCCGCTGCCGTGGTGCTGGACCCGGCCAATATCCCCGAGGGCCTGAATGACTCCAAAGTGCTCAGCGCGAAAAAACGAGAAGCCCTCTATGATGTGATCTTTGATGTGGCCGACGTCTCCATCGCTCATGCCACGGTCGACGAGATTGACGACATCAACATCCTGCGCGCCAGTCACCTTGCCATGGAGCGCGCCGTGGCCGGTCTCTCCTCACCGCCCGATCACTTGCTTATCGACGGCAACATGATCCCGCGTGGTTTGACCCTTTCCAGCGAGGCGATTGTCAAAGGCGACAGCAAATCAGTGTCGATTTCGGCGGCCTCAATTGTGGCGAAAATATGTCGTGACAGGCTGATGTGGGATTTGGCGCAACAGTTCCCCGGCTACGGCTGGGAGACCAACGCCGGATATCCTTCAAAAAGCCACAAAGCGGCGCTGCAAAATCTTGGGGTAACCCCACACCATAGACGTTCGTTCAAGCCGGTGCACAATATCTTGTATCAAGAGTAAAATGTAACCTACTGATTCAAAAAAGAAATTGACGGCGAGTCAGCTTTGACTCATCTTTGTCTTAACCAAAGAGCGTAAAAAATTGCGCCGGGTAACGAGGCAGAATATGACGACAAAGACCAAAGCAAAGGGCGCGAAAGCGCTCCCTCTGAACACGATTCTGGACGGTGACTGCATCGAAATGATGAACAGTCTGCCCGCAAATTCGATCGACCTGATCTTTGCGGATCCGCCCTATAACCTGCAGCTGCGCGGTGACCTGCACCGTCCCGACAATTCCAAGGTGGATGCGGTCGATGACGAATGGGACCAGTTCGCCAGCTTCAAGGCCTATGACAAGTTCTCTCGTGAATGGCTAAAAGCCGCCCGCCGCCTGTTGAAACCCAATGGTGCGATCTGGGTGATCGGCTCGTATCACAACATCTTCCGCCTTGGGGCCGAGTTGCAGAACCAGGGCTTCTGGATTCTCAATGACGTTGTCTGGCGCAAATCCAACCCGATGCCCAACTTTCGCGGCAAGCGTTTCACCAACGCGCATGAAACCATGATCTGGGCCTCGAAAGAAGAAGGCGCCAAATACACCTTCAACTACGAAGCCCTCAAGGCGCTGAACGAAGGCATCCAGATGCGCAGCGACTGGGTTCTGCCCATTTGCACCGGCCATGAACGTCTCAAGGACGAAAACGGCGACAAGGCGCATCCGACCCAGAAACCCGAAAGCCTGTTGCACCGTGTGCTGGTCGGATCGACCAATCCCGGCGACGTGGTGCTTGATCCGTTCTTTGGCACCGGAACCACCGGCGCAGTGGCCAAGATGCTGGGCCGCGACTTTATCGGGATCGAACGGGAAGAGGCCTATCGCAAGGTCGCCCTCAAGCGTCTCAAAAACACCCGCAAATTCGACCGCGAGGCCCTGCAGGTCTCGGTCAGCAAACGTGCTGAGCCCCGCGTGCCCTTTGGCCAGCTGGTTGAACGCGGCATGCTGCGCCCCGGCGAAGAGCTTTACTCGATGAACAAACGCCACAAGGCAAAGGTCCGTGCAGACGGCACCCTGATCGGCGATGACATCAAGGGATCGATCCACCAGGTCGGCGCCCACCTCGAGGGCGCGCCCAGCTGCAATGGCTGGACCTACTGGTGCTTCAAACAAGACGGCAAAAAGGTGCCCATCGACGTGCTGCGCCAGCAGATCCGCGCCGAAATGGCCGACCGCCCGAACTGAATACCTCGTAAGACCCAAGAATACCGCCGGGTGCCTGTGGCCTGACTTACACATGGCACCTACACCTTGCCCCGCCGCACCTTGGCGGGGCTTTTTTGTCTTCTATTTCACCTCTGTGGCACTATGTAGGGTACAAATCTTTATCGAAGGGCCCTCACCCATGGCCGACAACTCCATCCTGTCCATCTTTCGTCGTCGCCGGGATGACGATCTCCCGGACAAAGACAGCCCTGAATACCGCTACACCGAAGCCACCATTCAGCGGCACAAGCAGCAGGGTCAGGAGTTGGCCTTGCGCGCGCGCTGGTTCGCGCTGGCGGCCGTCGCGATTCTCATCCTGTTTATCGCGCCATGGCCCGATGTTTTGTACTACGAATTCATCCTGGCCCTGTTGGCGATCAATGGCTGGATCATGCGCCGCGTTGCCAAAGTCGGCCAATCCCGTGCCGAGCTGGCCCTGATCTTTGCCGACCTGCTGATCATGACCGTTGGTATGGTGGGACCAAACCCTCTCAGCGATCACTCGTGGCCTCATGCCATGCAGTATCGCTTTGACAACTTCCAATACTTTTTCATCATCCTGGCAAGCGGAACGCTCGCCTATTCCTGGCGCACCCTGATTGCCATCGGCACCTGGACCTCGGCCATGTGGATCGTGGGGCTGTCATTGTCGATCTGGGTCATCGAACCAACACCGGGCCTGAGCGAAGCCATGGTCGAGGCCTTTCCGGATCACCCGGCAATAGCGTATCTTCTTGATCCCAACAGCTACCAGATCGATCGCCGCATTCAGGAAATCGCGCTGTTCATGATCATTGCGCTGACGCTGGCCGTGTCGATGCGGCGCTTTGATACACTACTCCGCTCAAACGCCGCGCTTGAACGCGAACGCACCAACCTGTCGCGCTACTTTTCTCCCAACGTGGTCGAGGCGCTCTCGACCAATGACGAACCACTGAAAAAGATCCGCAGCCACAAGATCGCGGTGCTGTTCATCGACATCGTCGGCTTTACCGAGTTCGCCGCCGCGCGCCGCCCCGAAGAGGTGATCGAAACGCTGCGCGAATTCCATGGGCTGCTTGAGAAAGAGGTGTTCAGCCACGGCGGGACGCTCGACAAATACCTTGGTGATGGGTTGATGGTGACCTTCGGCACACCCGAGCCGACCGAGCATGACGCCCAGAACGCCCTGGCCTGTGTGCGCGCCATGATGGACGTTCTGGACGAATGGAACACCGACCGTATCGCGCGCGGCCAACCGCCCCTGCGCGTGGGCTTTGGTGCGCACTATGGCCCTGCGGTTCTCGCCGACATCGGTGCCAACCGGCTGGAGTTTGCGGTGGTTGGCAACACCGTCAACATCGCCTCGCGGCTCGAGGCGCTGACCCGTGGTCTCAATGCCCGACTGGTCATTTCAGACAACATGCGCAACGAAGTGCTGCAAGAGGGCGGCGACAAATGCCTCGACGGATTGTTGCGGTTCGACGATCAGGACATTCGCGGGGTTGAGGAAAAGCTGACAGTCTGGGCGTTCGAGCGCCCCGAGAACCAGAATATCGCCTGACCCGTAGGTCGGACAAATATGTCCGACCTACCAACGCCCATGAGTTTTGCACTCCGCATCACCCAATCCTGGCCCAATGGTGCATTCGTTACTTCGCCAAATCGCCAACGATACCAATCGCGTCAACGACCGTCGAAAAATCGTCTGTCACTTCCAGAATGTCATTATCAATCCGAATGTAACGGTTGCCTTTTCCGGGTGCCTTCAGTTTCCACTTTGAGAGATCCTTGATCTCCGTAAACCTCAGATCCGCAGGCAGCTTGGCCCCACGCGTATAGCGTTTGATCTGACCCGGTGGTACGGCTTTGGGTCCATTTCCAGGTTTGTCCTGAATTTGAATACTGGCGCCGCTACCTGCTTTGGATTTCTTGGGCTTGTTGTCCTTTGCCAAGGCGTCTCCGGATGTGAAGAAAATCAGGCTGGCTGAAACCAGCATGGCCGTGACGGTATTCGCAAGTCTCATTCTTTACTCCATTGGGCTTTCGACCACGCGACAGTGCCGTCAAAGCGGGCACTCTCGATGCAATCCCTGTTGCGCAGCTATCACCCTGCCGATCCAGACCCCGGCTCCGGGTTCAGCGCCTTGTTATAGGGGTGCCAGTCGGTGATCTCAGGATAATACATTCCCCGCCACCTTTTCACCCGTGGGTTCATGATGCGCTTCCACACAGGCGGCACCATCGCCGCCATGGTCATGATCGGATAACCATAGGGCAGCTGCGGCGCCTCGTCCTCGGTATAGTTCTGCAACAGCGGGAACCGGCGACTCGGCTTATAGTGGTGATCCGAGTGGCGCTGCAGGTTGATCAGCAGCCAGTTTGACGCCTTATGCGCCGCATTCCATGAATGATGTGGTTTGACGTGTTCGTATTTGCCCTCACCCAGATGCTTTCGGGTCAGCCCGTAATGTTCGACGTAATTGGTCAGTTCCAGCTGCCACACCGCGACATAGGCCTGCCAGATGAACAAAAAGAACCCGGCCCAGCCGCCCACCACAACGGCCAGCACCAGCATTGCTGCCTGCAACGCCCAATACCGCCAGAACGGGTTGGACATGTCGGTCCAGGGCAGGTCTTTCCTGGCAAGCCGCTCTTTTTCGGCCCGAAAGGCGGATCGCCAGCAACCGATCAGAACGCGCGGGAAAAACCGATGGAATCCTTCGTTGTAGCGCGCCGTCACCGGATCGCGCGGCGTGCCCACATGGGGGTGATGCACATGCAGATGTTCGGTGCGGAAATGTGAATAGAGCACCATCGCCAAGAGCAGATCTGCCAGCCGGCGCTCGGTCTTGTTCGACTGGTGCAACAGCTCGTGGCTGTAAACGATCCCCACCGTGCCGGTGACCACGCCAACGCCAAAGAACAGCCCGATCTTGGCCGCCACCGACAGGTGGTCGGTGTGCGTGGCATAGTAGATCAGGCCAAACAGCGTGACGAACTGCACAATCGGCCAGATCATCGTGACAAACCGATACCAGTACAGGTCGTCGTCCGTGGTCTCAGGATCGGCATTCTCAGTATTCAGCCCCAGCACCCCATCCAGAATCGAAAACAGATACCACGTAGATGCAGGCACCAAGAGCACCCACCATCCGCCCAGCCCGGCGACAATCCAGATCAACGGGATCAGCAACAGCGTCATCCAGAACGGCAATGCGCTCTGCAATTTCGCGACTTGGGACGACGGGATCATGGTACCCTCCTGAGGTCTTTGCGCGGCGCTATTCTGAGTCGGATCATCCGTTTCTGCAACGTGATTCTAGGTTGCTTTGCCCAGATCAAACACCTTGCGCATCACGGTAGGCAAATCCTCGCTGGAAAAGCGTTGCGCTTCGACAAACTCGCCACGTTTCGGTGCGCGCTCCATCGGCACGAGGGCGGTCTTTACAGTCAGCCGCAGATGAAAATGCGTGAACGTATGGCGCGCTTCGCCATTCAGCGTTTTCCATTCTGCGCGGATCGGCGCGTCATGGGCAGGGGTCTCGCCTTCGGCCCATTCGGACCCCGGCCAGCCCAGCATCCCGCCAAGCAGCCCCTTGTCCGGTCGCCGCTCCAGCAACAGGGCCCCATCGACCCGGCGCGCGATATAAGCGGTGCCAAACCGCACAGGCTTGGGCTTTTTCGGGGTTTTCTTGGGCAGCTCTGCTGCGGTTCCGGTCTGGCGTGCCATACAGGGCGCGCGCCACGGACAAATCCCACAGGCCGGGTTGCGCGGCGTGCAGATCGTCGCCCCGAGGTCCATAACCCCTTGGGCATAATCTCCGGGTCGCATCTCGGGCGTCAGCGCCTCGGCGCGTTCTGTCAGTTCCGGCTTGGCGGCGGGCAGGGGCGTGTGAATGTCAAACAGCCGCGCCATCACCCGTTCGACATTGCCATCCACAACAACCGCACGCCGGTCAAAGGCAATCGCGGAAATCGCTCCGGCCGTATAGGGTCCAATGCCCGGCAGCTTGCGCAGCTCTTCGACCGTCTCGGGAAACACGCCGTTCAGTTCTTCCGTCACGACCCGCGCGCACTTCAACAGGTTCCGCGCGCGGGCATAATACCCAAGGCCCGCCCATTCCCCCATGACCCGCGCGTCTTCGGCCCCGGCCAGCGCCTCAACCGTTGGCCAAAGCGCCGTGAACCGCTGAAAGTATTCCTTAACCGCAGCCACCGTGGTCTGCTGCAACATGATCTCGGACATCCAGATCCGATAGGGGTCCGGCCTCACACCGGCCTGCCGCTCTTCTGGCCCCACACGCCACGGCATCACCCGCGCGTGGCGGTCATACCACTCCAGCAACTCCCCGGGTTTGGCCTCATCACGCAAGTTTTATTCCCCCCTCGGGTCGGTTTCGCTGGCGCAGCGCTTTTGGCACACTAAAATAGCGCGCGTACCAAGGATGCAAGACAGCAATGCGCCGATCCACCACCAAAGGCTTTGCCCGCACCTCCAGCCTCTTGCGCGAGAACATCCGCAAGGCCGGGGAAAGCCGGGGATTCGCGGTGTCGCGTGTGCTGACCCATTGGGCCGAGATCGTCGGCCAGGACATCGCCACCATCTGCCAGCCGGTGGATGTCAGCTATGGCCGTCAGGGCTTTGGCGCCACGCTCACCGTGCTGACCACCGGCCCGCAGGCACCGATGCTGGAAATGCAAAAGGAAACGCTGCGCGCCAAGGTCAACGCGGTTTACGGCTATAACGCCATCGCCCGCCTGCGCATCACCCAGACCGCCGCCACCGGCTTTGCCGAGGGTCAGGCGGTCTTTGCCCACAAGAAAAAACCCGAGGACAAGACGCCCTCGCCAGAAATCCAGGCCGAAGCCGCCGACATGGCGCGCTCAACCGAAGATCCCGACCTGCGACAGGCGCTTGAACGTCTGGCCGCAAATGTTCTGAACAAAACGAACCGCTAAGAAAGGTTTCCGCATGAACCGTCTCATTCCCATCATTGTTGTCGTCCTGGCCATTGTGGCTGGCGGCGCTTGGTATCTGACCCAGGGCGGCGACACGCCAACCGACCAAACCCAGGTGACATCCTCGGGCGACGTTGACACCACTACTGACACCTCGGGTGTCATCGAGATGGTCATGGGCGACCCCAATGCCCCGGTCGAGCTGATCGAATATGCCTCGTTCACCTGCCCGCATTGCGCCAGCTTCCACGAGGCGGTGCTGAAACCGCTCAAGGCTGACTATGTCGACACCGGCAAGGTCAAGGTCGTGTTCCGCGATGTCTATTTCGACCGCGTTGGTCTCTGGGCCTCGATGGTCGCCCGCTGCGGCGGAGAAGAGCGTTTCTGGGGCATGACCGACCTCTTGATGAAGGGTCAGAAGGACTGGGCCGGGTCAGGCGATCCGGCGACCATCTCGGGTGAACTACGCAAGGTGGGCCGCCTCGCGGGTCTCGGTGAAGAGCAGATCAATGCCTGCATGCAGGACGAAGACAAGGCCAAGGCACTGGTGGCGTGGTCGGAAAAGAACCTGAAAACCCACGATATTTCCGGCACCCCCACGATGATCATCAATGGCGAAAAACACTCGAACATGAGCTATTCTGATCTGAAAGCGATCCTCGACGCCAAGATCGGCGGCTGATCCCGCATCCCGTAGGTCGGACAATCTTGTCCGACCTACCCCCGGGGCACGACCCGCTCCAGAACCGTATCCACCACAGACCAGTCTTCCAGCTCCAGCCGCACAGGCAGGGTCAGCACCTTGTGGCGGAATTCGGGCGGCAGCCGCACCTGATCCTTTTCCGTGGTCACCAGCTGCGCCCCCAGCTTTGCGGCTTCCCGTTCCAGCCGCGCCAACAGCGCCGGGCTCAGCGGCTGATGATCCTCCAGCGCTTCGCAATGCAACAGGGTCGCTCCCAGCTCGCGCAGCGTGGCAAAGAACTTTTCCGGATGACCAATCCCGGCAAAGGCCAGATACGGCGTGTCGGTCCAATCCATACCCATCTGCAACGGGTTCAACGCACCCTTGGCATGGGGCAGGTCCAGCTGCTCTGCCCATTGCGCGCCAAACCGTGCCTGCGCCGCATCATTGCCAATCGACAGCACCAGATCCGCCCGCGCCAATCCTGCACGGACAGGTTCGCGCAACGGTCCCGCCGGGATGCAACGCCCGTTGCCAAAGCCGCGATGGGCGTCCACCACCACAATCGAGATGTCCTTGTGCAGCGCCGGGTTCTGAAACCCGTCATCCATCAGGATCACATCGGCCCCGGCCGCCTCGGCCGCTTTGGCTCCGTCCGCACGATCCTTGGCAACCCATGTCGGTGTGAATGCCGCCAGCAGCAATGGCTCATCCCCGGTTTCGGCAGCACTATGTGTCCGTTCATCGACCCGAACCGGCCCTTCCAGCGAGCCGCCATAGCCGCGTGTCACCACATGCGGCACCAGCCCCTTGCCCTGCAAATGCTGGGCCAGCGCGATGGTCGTGGGGGTCTTGCCGGTGCCGCCCGCATTGATGTTGCCGATGCAGATAACCGGAACGCTGGCACGGTAGCCCGCCGCCTGCGCCACACGCCTCGCCGTGGCGCGCGCATAGATCGCCCCCAAAGGTGCCAGCAGCCTTGCCCGCACTCCCGGCCGCTCGGGCGGCAGGTCCCAGAACTCCGGCGCCCGCATCAGGCCACGTCCTTTGCGTCGAGCATATCCTGCACCATCGCGATGATCTGATCCGCCACTTCTGCCCCTTCCGACACCACCTCCCAGCCCGCATGCGCCATCGACGCCGCCTGGTCCGGGGCTGTCACCAGCCCCAGCGCGCTGGCGAGGCTGTCGGCATCCTTGACGATACGCGCCGCCCCGGCCTGCGCCAACCGCGAATAGCTGTCGAGGTAATCGCGAACCCCCGGTCCATAGAGCACCGCAGACCCCAGTGCCGCGGCCTCCAGCGGATTGCGCCCACCCTGACCCGAGATCAACGAACTGCCCATCAGCGTCACCGGGGCGACGCGATACCACAGGCCCAGCTCGCGCTTGTCCTCGCTGATCAGGATCTGCGTGTTGGCATCCGGCACTTCGCCGTCATCCCACGAAGCCACATGCCAGCGTTCCTTGCGGCACAGGTTTCGGATTGCCTCGGCCTCTTTCGGATCGTCCGGCGTGATCACCAGCAGCGTGCGGTGCGCCAGCCGCTGAACACTGCGATGCGCCATCAGGATCGGGCGCAGCTCGTGAGGGTGGATTTGCGAGGCCAGCCACACCGGACGCCCGCCCAGCGCCGCGCTCAGATCTTCAAGGTCGGTGTCATTGCAGGGCAGGGCAGGGCTGTCTTCCAGCAACGGGCCGCTGCGATGCATCCGGTCCGACACCGGCGCCAGGCGTGACAGCCTGTTCGCGGCCTCGTCCGAATGGCTCAGGATCGCGTCAAACAGCGGCAGGGTGCCCTTGATCGGTTCCGGCACCAGCCGCCACCGCTTGTGTGCCAGCGCCGGGTCGTCGGCATCCAGCAGCACCTGCGCCACCCCCCGGCGATAGGCCGCATCGATCAGCGCCGGACGCAGCCAGGGCCCGTCCCACAGGCAGGCATCCGGACGCCAATGCTCCAGAAAGGCCCGGATGTCGGTCGGGTTTTCCGAAGGGCAGGCCACATGCACCACATCCCCCGGCAAGGCCCGTGGCAACGGGTGCCCCGGTGGTGTGGTCAGGATCAGCCCTGTGCGTCCGCGCTGCGTCGCCAATCGTACACCAATCTGTGCCAGCACATGCGCCCGCGCAGGGTCCGCCGCATGCAGCCAGACCAGCTGACCCTCGGGGCGCTCGCCCTCGATCCGGTCCAAAACAGGCGCCTGCCTGCGCGCAAAGGCCAGATAGGCCGACAGTCCCAGCGATCGCGCCATATACCCGCCTTAGCCCTGCGTGCCGGTCAAAGGGAAATGATGTTGGGCCATGGGGGAACCTCCGTTGCGTTGGCGCCGAACTTAGGCCCATGCCCCGGCAGGAACAAGGGCAGCGCGCTCCGCGTAGGTCGGACATAATTGTCCGACCACCCCCTGCCATCTTGACCTCTTTGGCATAATGCGGCAGGGCGAAAACCATGAAGCCGTTCCTGATCCTGCAACTCCGCCCCGAGACCGAAGCCTCTGACGATGAATTTGCCGCCATCCTGCGCAAAAGCGGGTTGTCCGCGGCTGACACCCTGCGTATCCGGCTCGATCAATCGCCTCTCCCCGAGGACCTCGACCTCGATGAGTTCTCCGGCGTGATCGTAGGCGGCGGCCCCGGCTGCGTCAGTGACCCGGCGGATAAGAAAACCCCGGTCGAGGCCCGGATCGAAGACGCGGTGATGAGCCTCATGCCCGAGATCACCACCCGCGACTTCCCGTTCCTGGGCTGTTGCTACGGCATCGGCATCCTCGGCCATCATCTGGGCAAGGTGGTCTCCAAGGAAAACTATTCAGAAGAGGTCGGCACCTCGGATTGCAGCCTGACAGACGCGGGCCGCACCGATCCGATGCTCGCAGGATTGCCCGAGAATTTCCTCGCCTTCGTTGGCCACAAAGAGGCCGTGCAACGCCTGCCCGAGGGCTGCACCCACCTCGTCTCGTCGCCCACCTGCCCCTACCAGATGATCCGCTATGGTCAGAACGTCTATGCCACGCAGTTCCACCCCGAAGCCGACAGTGACGGCTTTGAAGTGCGTATCAACATCTACAAACACCGTGGCTACTTTCCACCTGAAGACGCAGACAAGCTGATCGCCATGTGCCGCGCCGCCCATGTGCACGCACCCGAAGCGGTGTTGAAAAACTTCGTGGATCGCTACGCCACCTCGTAGGTCGGACAAACTGTCCGACCTACCGGACAGGTCAGAACCTTGGCGCGCTGCCTTTTGACCGCAACTCCCGCGTCAGTTCGCGATGCACGTGCTTGCCCGCCGCCACCATGCCCTGCAGGCGCGGATCGGCATTGTTGAACCGCAGGTCGTGGCCATAGCGGTCGCTGGTCACCGCACCCGCCTCGCGCAGGATCAGGTCTCCGGCTGCAATGTCCCACTCCCATGTGGGCCTGAGCGTCAGCATCGCGTCATAGCGCCCCTCGGCCACCAATGCCGTGCGATAGGCCAGCGAGGGGCGGTGGCTGCGCTTTACGGCGGGCACATCCCTCTGCCAGTGTTGCCGTTCCATCACCGGCCGCGCGGCCAGCACCTCGGCGCCGGTCAGCTCTCCGCGCGAGGTGGGCGTGATCGCGATATCGTTCAGAAAGGCACCCTTGCCGCGATGGGCGTGATACAGCTTGTCGCGCAGCGGCAGATACACCACCGCCTCGGTTACGATGCCATCCTCGGCTATCGCCAGCGAATGCGCCCATGTGCGCGAGCCTTCGATAAAGCTGCGGGTGCCGTCGATGGGGTCAATGATGAACACCCTCTCGGCGCTCTGCCGTGCCGCGCTATCCGCCGATTCCTCGCTCAGCCAGCCATAGTCGGGCCGTGCCTTCCGCAGCTCGGCCTCGAGCATGTCGTTCACCGCAATATCGGCTTCGGTCACCGGTCCGGCGCCGCCCGGCTTGTCCCAGGTCTCGGCTGTCTTGCCGGTGAACCGCCGGGCAATACGCCCGGCTTCCCGCGCCGCCGCAATCAAAAGCTGCAGATCAGTTTCCGGCAAGGGTCAGACCTTCGACCAATACCGAGGGCACGACGCGTGACAGGTGGCTGCGCGCATCATTGGCAGGCACCAGCGTCTTCAGCATATCGCGCAGATTGCCCGCGATGGTGCATTCGTTCACCGCATGGGTGATCGCGCCGTTTTCCACCCAGAACCCAGCCGCCCCGCGAGAGTAATCGCCGGTGTTGGGGTTGATGGTCGACCCGATCAGTGACGTGATCAGCAGCCCCGTGCCCATATCGGCCAGCAACCCCGCCCGGCTCTTGTTGCCCTGGGTCAGCGCGATGTTCCACGTGCTGGGCGACGGCGGTGACGACACGCCCCGCGCGGCATTCCCGGTCGAGGGCATCTCCAGCTTGCGCCCGTTCACCAGATCCAGCGTCCAGCCGGTCAGCACACCGTTCTCGACAATGGTCCGGCGTTTGGTGGCCAGCCCCTCTGCATCAAATGGACGCGATCCGCTGACGCGCGGTCGGAACGGGTCTTCGATGATCGACAGGGTCTTGGGCAAAACCTGATCGCCCAGCGCATCGCGCAACCAGCTCGAGCCGCGCGCAATCATCGCGCCATTGGCCGCCGCCAAAAGATGCCCCACCAGAGACGAGGATATGCGCTCGTCAAACAGCACCGGATAGGCACCGGTCGGCGGTTGCACCGCGTCCAGCCGTTCCACCGCGCGCTTGCCTGCCACGCGGCCCACGTCCTCGGGCGACCGCATGTCCGACTGGAACGTGCGCCCGTCACCGTCAAAATCCCGCTCCATGCGGTCTCCGGTCCCGGCAATGGCCACGCAGGACACGGCCCGGCTGGTGCGCCCATAGCCGCCCGAAAACCCGTTCGAGGCCGCCAGATGCACGGTTGAATTGCTGTAGCCCGCGGTGGCCGATTGCACCTGGGAGACGCCCTTGATCGCAGCTGCCGCGGCCTCTGCCTCGCAGGCATCGCGCTGCAGGTCCGCCGGCGCAGGTTCCGCCGTCGGGTCCGACATTTCCAGCGCCGCGATGTCCCAGTTTGTGGTGATCTGGTCGGGGTCTGCCAGGCCGATATAGGGGTCTTCCGGCGCTTCGCGGGCCATGGCCACGGCGCGTTCCGCCATGGTGGTCAGGGTCTCTGGGCTGGTGTCGCTGACCGACACATTGGCCTGCCGCTGACCCACAAAGACCCGCAATCCCAGGTCAACACCCTCGGACCGCTCGGCCTGTTCCAAAACACCTCCGCGCACGTCGATTGAAACCGAAGTGCCCTGCACCGCCATCGCATCCGCCGCATCCGCACCTGCGCGGGTTGCCGCCTCGAGCATCGCCTGTGTCAGCTTTTCAAGAGTGTCGCCCATATGCCCCTCATTTTCTCCTCACATGAGGTAGACCGCACGGCCCAAACACGCAAGGGTGGCAACGGAAAAGGGCCGCGCCGGATACCCCCGTGCGGCCCTTGAAACCTTAGGTCAGCGGTTACTGAATGCGTTGACCGTTGGCCAGCACATGCCCCGCTTCGTTGATCTCGATCTTCGACGACATTTCGTCTTCGGCCTCACCCGGCACGGTGAACATCGCCATCATCATGCGCGCGCCCATGACCTGTTCTTCCGGCAACAGGCCCATGGCCACCAGCGTGTCCAGCAGCCCGTTGATGCCCTTGGCCTGCAGGTTGACCGCACCCGTCGGACGCGGGAAACCGTCAAAAGTCTGCAGGTCGGTGTTGTCAAAGGTAAAGTCCCCGTCGCCGGTGATCTTTGCCCCCACCATGTCCAGCACGATCTCGCTCAGCGTCAGCGAATTCAGCTCACCCGGTATCTCGTCGCCACCTTCCATCTCTTCCTCGTTCACGAGGTCCTCGAACAGCGTTGCCGTGCCCGTCACCGCCAGCGACAGGGTCGCCGGGTCACGTGGCAGCATGCCACCGGGATCAAAGATTCCCCACAGCATGTCCGAAACCGTCAGCCCGGCCAGCTTAAAGCTCGCGTCAAAGTCCTGCGGCGTGTCGCCCTTGAGCAATGGCATCAGGAAGCCATAAGAGAACTCGTTCATGTTCAGCACGACCGGCAGCGGCAGATCAGGGCTCACCATGTTCACCGCCAGATTGTTGACACCGCCATCGTATTCAAACTCGCCGTCGCCCGCGCGCACCAACAACGTGCTCTTGCCGGTGGTCATGTTGAGGTTGGTCGGCCCCGCGCCTTCATCGGCAGAAAGAACCATGGTCGATCCTTCGCTGGAAAAGGTGCCGCTCATGTTGAACCCCGCCCGGAACGCGTCACCCGGTTCGGCTTCGTCCATCCCTTCGGGCACCAGACCGGCGAAATCCATGGCCATGCCGATGATATCCGCCTTGAGATCAAAGCTGCCCTCTTCCTCGTCTTCGCCGCTTGCAACGATGGACATGCTGTTGATCGCGGATTGCTGCGAGAACTTGACCGTATCCCCGACATTGGCCGCGGATTTTCCGGACACACCCATGGCGTTGACCTTGAACTCCAGATCCTCAATCGGTTCACCGTTCTCGGTGATGCTGTCCAGCACGATGTCCACGGTGTCGGCGCTGTAGGTATAGGTCACGTCGCCCGGATCGCCCGAGGCCACGATATCGGCCCCCTTCATCATGGACAGGACCGTCATGTCGCTGGCGTCGCCATCTTCGGTCACACTCACATGGACCGGAATGCTGTCCTGCATAATCACCCGGACGGTGCCATCCCCCTGCTCTTCAAAGCGCAGCTCACCCATCTCCACGCGCACGTCACCCTCTTCGGGCGCCATGTCAAAGCTCATCACCAGATCACTGACGGTCAGCACGCCACCGGATTCGCTCTCGCTGCCGCTGACCTCGTAACCGACATTGGTCAGCACGCCCTTCCACGCATCCCAGACATCGCGATTGCTCACGTCGGCCAGCGCCGCAGTGGTGGACATCAAGAGGGCCAGCCCACCCGCACCGGAAAATTTCTTCCAATTTTTCATATGCTTTATCCTCTGAAATTCCCTTATAGCTTCGGACTCCTTTCCGGCGGGGTCAAGGGGCAATGGCTGGACCATTTTCATCCGGCGGTTTACCTCTGGGCACAACATGAAACGCGAGGAGCGACACCATGACTGACATGACTGGGAAAACCGTTCTGATCACCGGCGCCAGCCGCGGGATCGGCGAAAGCGCAGCGCGCATTTTTGCCGCAGCCGGGGCCAACGTGGCGCTGGTAGCGCGCAGCGCGGGCGACATTGAGCGCATCGCGGGCGAGATCGGCGATCAGGCCATCGCCCTGACCTGCGATGTTTCCGATTACGCCTCGGTGCAATCCGTGGTCGACGTCACGGTCGCGAAATTTGGCCGCCTGGACGTGCTGATTAACAACGCAGGCCTGGTCGATCCGATCTCGCACCTGGCCACCTCGGACCCCGACGACTGGGGCAAGATCATCGATATCAACCTCAAGGGCGTCTACTACGGCATGCGCGCGGCCATGCCGATCATGATGGCTGCCGGAGGTGGCTCGATCCTGACCATTTCCTCCGGCGCGGCCCACGGCCCGGTTGAGGCATGGAGCCATTACTGCGCCTCCAAGGCCGGGGCCAACATGCTGAACCGCTGTGTAGACAAAGAGGCCCGCGATCAGGGCATTCGCGCCATCGGCCTGTCACCCGGCACCGTCGCCACCCAGATGCAAAAAGAGATCAAGGCCAGCGGCATCAACCCGGTGTCGAAACTCGACTGGTCCGACCACATTCCACCGGAATGGGTCGGCCAATGCCTGCTGTGGATGTGCAGCCCCGAGGCCGACGACTGGATCGGAGACGAGATTTCCCTGCGCGACGAAGACATTCGCCGCAAGGTTGGGCTGATCTGATGATCGAGCTGCAAAAAGAAGACACCGGGCTGTGGATCGTCACGATCAACCGCCCGGACAAGGCCAATTCGCTGACCCACGCCATGCTCTCGGAACTGGCCGACATCGCCAAGGCCGCTCAGGACGCGCGTGGGCTGATCCTGACCGGTACGGGCAAGGTGTTTTCCGCAGGTGCTGATCTGGACGAGGCCCGCGCCGGCCTTGCCACATCGGATGTGTGGGAACGGCTCTCGGGCAACATCGCCGCATTGCCGGGGCTGACCATCGCGGCCCTCAACGGCACGCTCGCGGGCGGTGCCATGGGCATGGCGCTGGCCTGCGACCTGCGTCTTTCGGTGCCGACGGCCAAGTTCTTTTACCCGGTGATGAAGCTCGGCTTTCTGCCGCAACCCTCGGACCCCGCCCGCATGGCCGCCCTGATCGGCCCGTCGCGGGCCAAGCTGATCCTGATGGGCGGACAAAAGATCCTCGCCGATGAGGCGCTGCAATTTGGTCTGGTGGATCGTCTCGTTGACCCTGCGGCTCTCCTCGACACCGCGCGCGAGATCGCCGCCGACACGCTTGCCGCCAAACCCGAGATCGCCACCGGCATCAAGGCGCTCTGCCAGAACGGGCATTGATCCCGTGCGACTGAGCGGCCTGCACCTGCGCGTACCTGACCCGCAAGCTCTGGCGCGCTTCTATGTCGATCACCTCGGCATGTTGGCAGAGGTGCGGGGCGACACCCTACGGCTTGGCTATCCCGGTCAGGACGCGGACCTGGTGCTGCATCCCGGCGGCGTCACCTATGCCCATGCGCGCACCGACCGCTATTGGAAGATCGGCATCACCCTGCCCAACGTGGACATCGCCTGTCAGCAGCTTCGCGATGCGGGCCTTGCCGTCAGCCCACCGCAACAATTCCGCGACATCGGCTACATGTGCCACCTCTCGGACCCCCATGGGTTCGTCATCGAACTGCTCCAGCATGACTTTGACGGCAACCGCCCGGTTTCGGCAGGGGACGCAACCCTGCCGCTTGGCGGGGATGCCCGGATCGGCCAGATCACGCTCCGCACCGGTGACATCGCCACTGACATGGCGGCCTGTGCGGCGCTGGGCATGCGCTGTCTGTCGCTCCAACCGGTCGCACCCCATGGCTTTGACCTGCACTTTTTTGCCTTCACCGACGACAGGCCACCCAACCCCGATCTGCGCGCCGTCAGCAATCGCGCGTGGCTGTGGAAGCGCCCCTACACCACGCTCGAATTTCAGCACGTGGCCGGTCAGGTGTTTGACCCGGTTCCGTCGTTGATTGGCCTCGAGCTCGAGGGTCTGCCCGAACCCCAGCCGGACATTTTTGGAACATCCCTCATTCCGGCCCCCTGAACGCGCCAATTTGTCTAAAACTTTCCGGGTTTTGTTAACGGAAAGTTATGTACAACTTGGAGAGTCGCCCCGAAAAAAGTTGTACAACTTGGTCATTTAACCACACCTTAACCCTTTCGACGCCTGCGCGGCCCGGTGGTTTTTGACAGAAAATCCGGCGGACGTTTCGCCACCCAGCGGATGAATTTCGCCAGTCTCGGATGCCTCCTCAGCGCCTCGATCGTGCTGTATTCTCGCGCCAGCTCTGTCTCGGTCAGGCTGGCGTGAATCTCTTTGTGGCAAATCTGATGCAGCAGCACCGTTGGCCCGTTCTTGCCACCCCTGAGCCGCGGGATCAGGTGGTGCAGGCTTTGCGGGACCTCCGCCGGGATCGGGCGCGCGCAAATGGGGCAAATCGGGTCTGGCACAGCGTTTTTCTTGAGTTCCAAGGGCTTATGAGGCAAGAGAATGACGTGAGTTTTGAGTTTCTCAAGGGGTTTGACGGTGGATCGCACAAAATTGTTGGAACAGGCTCAGGCCTATTTTGAGCAGGGCAGGGACCTCGCGTTAGAGTGGCTGCTCAGCCCCGCCGCGTGGACGCAGTTCGGACTGCTGGTCGTCGCCTACGGTGCCGCCGTGCTGGTGTCGCGGCGTCTGAAACCGCTGCTGGAACGCCTCCTCACACCTCAGGATGATGCCCAGAACGTTGTTGCCAAAAGCCGCAGGTTTCTGTTTATTTTCATACCCTTACTACTTCCTCTCCTGGCCTATGCACTGACCGGACTGGGCGAAACCGTGACCCGCGCCGCCTTTGGCTCGGGTGAGGTGATCGCCTTTGGCAAGCGCGTCTTCATGTTCCTTGCCGCGCGTATTCTGGTGAAGGAAATCATCGACGACCCGCTGTTGAAAGTGCTCGGCAAATACCTGTTGGTTCCCATCGCCGGGCTTTATGCGCTGGGCTTCCTCGACGAAGTCATGATGAAGATGGACGAAACGGTGGTACCCCTAGGCAACCTGTCGTTCTCGCTGTTGTTCCTGGTGCGCTTTGCCGTGGTGGCGGGCGCGATTTTCTGGCTCGGTCGCTGGTCCAACGACCAGTCCGCCGCCTTTATCAAGTCCCAACAGGAAATGCGCCCCGCCATGCGCGAGCTGGCCGCCAAGGCCACCGAGATTACCATATTTGGTGTCGCCTTCCTCTTGGTGATGAACATCATGGGTATCTCGCTCACGTCGCTGGCGGTGCTGACCGGTGTGATTGGTGTTGGCCTTGGTTTCGGCCTGCAAAAAATCGCCTCGAACTTCATCTCCGGTGTCATCCTCTTGCTCGAAGGTCAGGCCACTGTTGGCGATTATGTCGAGCTTGATGGCGGCGAAGCGGGCACCATCGTCAAGATGACTGCGCGCGCCACGATCCTTGAGACATATGACGGGCGTTGGATCGTGGTTCCGAACGAAGATTTCATCACGACGCGGGTCGTCAACTATTCTGACCAAGGTAGCGCAAATCGCTACGAGGCGCCGTTCTCGGTCAGCTATGACACTGATATCAATAAGATTCCTGCCATCGTCGAGGCAGCCGTCGCTGAAAACCCGGACGTTCTGAGTGACCCGTTCCCACCCGATTGCGAGCTGCGGGCCTTTGGTGACAATGGCATTGAATTCGCGGTGGAATTCTGGGTGAACGGCATTGATGACGGGCGTTACAAATACACGTCGGATGTGTTGTTTCGCATCTGGAATGCGCTCAAGGACAACGGTATCGAGATCCCCTTCCCGCAGCGTGTTGTTCACGTCAAGGGCGAGATCCGCACACGCGCGAAATGACATTTGCGCTGGTGATCGGAGGCGGGCCTGCGGGCCTGATGGCGGCGGATGTGATGGCGGCGCGGGGCCTGTCGGTTGTCGTGGCCGAAGCCAAGCCAACGGTCGCACGCAAGTTTCTGATGGCGGGGAAATCCGGGCTGAACCTGACCAAGGACGAACCGTTCGACCGGTTCCTGCAAGCCTATGAAGAGGCCGCGCCAGTGTTGCGTCCGATGCTGGAGGCCTTTGGCCCCGATGCGGTGCGCGACTGGGCCGAAGAGTTGGGGCAGGAGATGTTCACCGGGTCGTCGGGGCGGGTGTTTCCGAAGGCGATGAAGGCCTCGCCGCTGCTCAGGGCTTGGCTGCGCAGGCTTGAGGGCCTGGGGGTCGAGGTTCGCAGCCGCTGGCGCTGGGTTGGGGATGCGGATGGGTTTCAGTTTGAAACGCCCGAGGGCGTGCAGGGTGTTCGGCCTGATGTGGCCGTGCTGGCCTGTGGCGGAGCGAGTTGGGCAAGGTTAGGATCGAATGGTGAGTGGGCCGGATGGTTTGAGACGCCACTGGCCCCGTTCCAGCCTGCCAATATGGGGTTCCTCGTCGACTGGTCGCCACACATGGCCAAGCACTTTGGCGCGCCGGTGAAATCGGTCGCTTTGAAGGCGGGCGATCAGCAGCTGCGCGCCGAGTTTGTCGTGTCATCGCAGGGCTTGGAAGGCGGTGGCATCTATGCCGTTTCCCGGCGGATGCGTGAGGGGCATGCTTTGACGCTGGATCTGTTGCCGGACCTCAGCGAGAGCGAAATTCGCAAGCGCTTGTCGCGGCCCAGGGGCAAGGCGAGCCTGGGCAATCATCTGCGCAAGGCATTGAAGCTGGACCCGGTGAAACAGGCGTTGCTGATGGAGTTTGGACGTCCTCTTCCGGACAACCTCGCGGCTTTGCTAAAGGCGTTGCCGGTGACACACCAAGGACCGCGTCCAATGGATCAGGCGATCTCGACGGCAGGCGGCATTCGGCTTGATGCTTTGGACAAAGGCTTGATGCTGCAAAACCGCCCCGGCGTGTTTGCTGCCGGAGAAATGCTGGATTGGGAGGCCCCGACGGGGGGCTATCTGTTGACCGCGTGCCTTGCCACCGGGCGCTGGGCGGGCCAGCACGCGGCGCATTACGCCGCTTAGCCTGCAGTGAGTTTCTGAAACGCGTCCCGTGCGCGGCAACGTTTGAGATAGGCTTTGAAGTCTTCGTTGTCCGACGGAAACTTGGCCCCCTTTGCCCATGCACCGCAATGGGCGAGGATGATGTCAGGCACGGTAAAGGTATCACCCATCAGGTAGGGCCCTTTGCACCGATCCATGAGATGTTTCAGGTTGCGTTCGTATTCCCACTTGGACGTGTGGCGCACATCGGGGACGCGTTTGTCTTCGGGCAGGATGAAATTGTGCCGGGTCGCAACCCAAAGAACCGAGTCGATCTCGTCTAGGATACAGTTGGTCAGCGCGTCCTGATGTGCCCTCTCGATTGTGCCCGCCGGAAAGGTCAGAGTGCCATATTTATCAGCGAGATAGGTCATGATGGCGGTGGAATCGGTGACAACGTCTTCGCCGTCCTTCAGCACCGGAATCTTGCCCGAGGGGTTTAGCGCGCGCACTTCGTCCGACTGCGGCGCGGCCTTGGTCAGGGTGAAGGGTTGGCCCAGCTCTTCGAGCATCCACATCACCCGAAAGGCGCGGCTGGTGGGGCTTCCGATGACTTCGTACATGATCTTCCTTTCAGCTTTGCCGGGCAGTTTGGCGGCGCAGGTTCAGGACAACAAGTCTTTCGCAAAGTGACCTTGGGGCACATGAGCCTTATTGCCAAAATCTGTCAGGGTGTGAGGGTAAACCCATCCTTGCGGAATTCAATTTAGGAGTATGAGTTATGTCGAAAACCGGATCTTGCCTGTGTGGTGCAGTCAACTACACGCTTTCGGAACCCCCCGTGCACAGCGGCGCCTGCCATTGCAGCATGTGCCGCAAGTGGACCGGCGGAGTCTTTGTCGCCTTTATGGCGGCGCCCAAAACCGTAACGCTGCGCGGTGAAGAACACTTGCATGTGTTCACGTCGTCGGAATGGGCCGAGAGAGCATCATGTTCCAAATGCGGCAGCAGCCTGTTCTACCGTGTCACGGCCCCGGGACCAGAGCAGGGAGTCTATCACTTTGGGCTTGGGACGCTGGACGATGCAGATGGCATTCCGCTGGGGCAGGAGATTTTCATTGATGAAAAACCGAACAGCTATTGTTTTGCCGGTGAGACTAAGAAGATGACCGGGGCCGAGGTCTTTGCGATGTTTGCACCGCAAGAGTAATGGGCCTGACGGCCCATGCCTGCGGCGCGAGTATTTTTGGCAAGATGAAGCGGGGGGTGGTTCTGCCCCCCGAATGTCGCGTGTCAGCGGCGTGCGAGCATCGAGAGGCGCAACAGCATGCGTTCCACCAGCGCCATGGTCGGTGCGGTTTGGCCTGCTGAGCGCAATTGCAGGTCGGTGTCTGTCAGGATGGTCAGCGCCTGCTCCAGCTTGGCAGCACCCCAGCCCTGGGCCTGACGCAGCATGCGGTCGCGGCGGGGGCCGAAAATGGGTGGGCGCATGCGGGCGATGCCTGCCGCTGCCCCACCGGGGTCCGAGGCAGCCGTGTAGAGCGCGCGGAAGTGGCGGGTTGCCCCGATGCACAGCGAGACCGGGTTGGTGCCCTGGGCCTGCAACTTGCGCAGGACCGGCCCCAGATCCGGCGCGCGGCCTTCGGCGACGATGTTCAGGACGTCGTCCAGTTCGGCCTCGGTCGAGGTTGGCGCGCAGTTGATGATGTCCTGCGATGAGACAGCCGTGCTGTCACCGATCTTGTAGAGTGATAGCTTTTCCAGCGTTTGGCGGAAATCGCCCGGGTCCAGCTCGCGCGCAAGATTCGAAAGATCCGTCATGGCGTCGCGGTCGACGTCGCGCAGGCCCGACTTGGCCAAGTCTGCCTCGATTTCTTCGCGGCTGGGGGGATCGTTGTAGATCGCGGCGGCAAAGGCGTTGGGATGCTGTTCAAAGGCCTTGCGAATCTTGGAGGATGCTTTCAGCGAACCTGCCGTCACCACGATCTGTGCGTCGCCTTCGGCCCAGTCTTCTAATGCGGCAAGAATGGCCGGGGCGGCAGTGTCATTGGCGTCTTCGACAAAGGCGACGCGGGGGCCAGGGAAAAAGCTGGCGGCCTTGATGGCGTCCCCCAACAATGCCGGATCTTTGCGCAGGTCAGAGGCGGGAATACGGGTTAGGCGCATTTCCTCTTCGCCTTGTGGGCCGATTAGGGCGGCGATCAGCTCTTGCCGTTTCAGGGCGATGCGCATGGCGTCGGGGCCGTAGATCAGGACGCCCGTGCGGCCCGCGTCCGGTTTCGAGAAATACCGGGCGCCGTCCCGCGCCGTCAGTTTCATGAGGCGTTTTGAGCCGACCAGGCCCACAGTTCGGCGACGATCTGGTCTGTCAGGATCGACATCAGCCGCGCATATGCGTCATCCTGTGCGGCAAGGGTCGCAACGGATGTGCCCGTCGCGGAATAGCCGACATAGTTGCGCAGCTTTCCTGTGGTCAGAACCTCGCCGGATGTCATATCGCGCAGGGCATAGGTCACATCAGCCACGATGTCGTAGCGCGAGGTCACGCCCTCAACCGTTCGCCCGACGCTTTGCTCGTCGGTTTCAACCGAGGTGGTCAAGCCGTACTTGCCTTCGCTGACACGACCCAGACGGTCCTCGAGCTCGCGCACCAGGAGATAGGTTTCGTTGGTCGAGGGTGCGTCGACAACCACCTGGTTGAGCAGATGGGACGAGGCCCCCTTGGCCCCATAGGTGGGTTCAAACCCACAGGCCGCCAGCGCGGGGCTGGCAGCTGTGAGCATCAGGAAGTGGCGGCGGTTATATGACGACATTCACGATCCGACCGGGGACAACGATGAGTTTCTTGGGCTGGGCCCCTTCCAACCGGCTGGTGACAGCTTCGTGGGCCAGGACAAGTTTTTCAACCTCTTCCTTGGGCATATCCGCGGGCACGCTGATTTCCGCGCGGCGTTTGCCGTTGATCTGGATCGGCAGGGTGACATTGGCTTCGACCAGCATGGACTCGTCGGCAAACGGCCAAGGGGCGTTGATGATGAGGCCTTCGCCGCCCAGCATTTGCCAGATGTCTTCTGCGAGGTGCGGGGTCATCGGGGCCATGAGCTGGGCGAGGGTTTTGGTGGCTTCGCGTTTGGCGGCGGCGCCTGCCCTGGATTTGGCGAGCGTGTTGGTGAAAGCGTAGAGTTTGGCGATCGAGGCGTTGAAGCCGAAGGATTCGACGCCAAGGGTCACGTCGCGGATGGCTTTGTGCATTTCGCGCAGGAGGTCCTCATTCGACCCTTGCGGGCCGTCTTCGGCGGTTGCCACTTCGGCGGCGATGCGGTGCACACGGGAGAGGTGTTTAAAGGCGGCTTCGGCACCGGAGGCGGTCCATTCGACGTCACGCTCTGGCGGTGAATCGGAGAGGACGAACCAGCGGGCGGTGTCGGCGCCATAGGCGGTGATGATATCCACCGGGTCCACCACGTTGTTCTTGGATTTCGACATCTTAGCCGAGGGGATGACCTGTACTTCTTCGCCGGTGGCTTTGAGCACGGTTTTGCCATCACGGTCTTCGACATCTGCCGGGTAGTGATAGACCGGGCGTCCATTGTCGCCTGTGGTCTGATAGATCGCGTGAGTCACCATGCCTTGGGTAAAGAGCGCGTCAAAGGGTTCCTTGGCCGACTCCGGCAGGTGGCCGCAGATGTGCATCGCACGGGCGAAGAAGCGCGAATAGAGCAGGTGCAGGATCGCGTGTTCGATGCCGCCGATGTATTGGTCGACGTTCATCCAGTACTCGGCGTCCTCGGCCACGGTCGGTGTTTCCGCACGGGGCGCAGTGAAGCGGGCAAAGTACCAGGACGAATCGACGAAAGTGTCCATCGTGTCGGTTTCGCGCTTGGCCGGCGCACCGCAGGACGGACAGGCGCAATCGCGCCACGTTGGGTGGCGGTCAAGCGGGTTGCCGGGTTTGTCGAAGCTGACGTCATCCGGGAGGGTGATCGGCAGATTCTCTTTCTTCTCGGGCACCACGCCGCAGCTGTCGCAGTGGACAACCGGGATCGGGCAGCCCCAGTAGCGTTGGCGGGAAAGACCCCAGTCACGTAGACGGAACTTGGTCACGCCGGTCCCCCAGCCCGCCTTTTCGGCAAAGTCGATGGTGGCGTCGATGGCGTCCTGACCGGTGGCCTCGTCCAGACCGGCGAAGTGGTTGATCCATTTCACCTTTTGCTCTTTTGGCGGCACAAAGGCTTCGGTCTCGACAGGCTTGGGGTCTTCGAGATCAAAGAAGGTGTCGATCACCGGAAGATCGTATTTACGACAGAAGTCGAGGTCGCGCTGGTCGTGGGCCGGGCAGGCGAAAATCGCGCCGGTGCCGTAATCCATCAGGATGAAGTTGGCGATCCAGACCGGGAGCTCCCAATCGGGGTTCAGCGGGTGTTTTACCTTGATGCCGGTGTCATATCCGAGTTTTTCGGCGGTTTCGATGGCTTCTTCGGTGGTGCCACCCTTGCGGCATTCAGCGAGGAAGGCGGCGAGTTCCGGGTTGCCCTCTTCCAGTTCCTTGGAGATCGGGTGATCCGGCGAGATGCCGACAAAGGACGCACCCATGAGCGTGTCGGGGCGGGTGGTGTAGACGGTGATCGGTTCGGAGCCATCGGTGCGTTCGAACGCAAATTGCAGACCGCGCGATTTGCCGATCCAGTTTTCCTGCATCAGGCGCACTTTGGCGGGCCAGTTGTCGAGTGTGTCGAGCGCGTCGAGGAGTTCTTCGGAGTAATCCGAGATCTTGAAGAACCATTGGGTCAGCTCGCGGCGTTCCACCAGAGCGCCCGAGCGCCAACCTCGGCCACCTTCGACCTGTTCGTTGGCCAGCACGGTCATATCGACAGGGTCCCAGTTCACTACGGCGTTCTTACGGTAGACCAGATCGTTTTCGAGGAAGTCGAGGAACAGCGCCTGTTGCTGGCCGTAGTATTCGGGGTCGCAGGTGGCGAACATGCGCGACCAGTCGAGCGAGAGGCCCAGCGGCTTCATCTGCTCGACCATGGTGTCGATGTTGGAATAGGTCCATTCCTTGGGGTGACCGCCGATGGCCATGGCGGCGTTTTCGGCCGGCATGCCGAAAGCGTCGAACCCCATCGGGTGCAGCACGTTGTGGCCGGTCGAGATCTTGTAGCGCGCAATCACGTCGCCCATCGTGTAGTTGCGCACGTGACCCATGTGCAGCTTGCCCGAGGGGTACGGGAACATCTCAAGCACATAGTATTTTGGCTTCGATGCATCGCGGACGGCCTTGAAGGTTTCGGCCTTGTCCCAGGCCTCTTGCCACTTGGCCTCGATTTCGGTGGCGGAATAGCGCGACATGGATGTCACCTTTCACTCAAACGCTTGTTTGCAAGGGGTGATATGCGGCCCGGGCGGCGTGGTCTAGGGGGTGAAAGGGGTTCGCGGCAAAAAATGCACGACTTTCGCGAGGATGGATTTGCGTTATAGATAAGGAAAAGCCAATTTCGAGCAGGCCCATAAGATGAACGTTCTTTTCATTCACCAGAACTTTCCCGGACAGTTCAAACATCTTGCCCCGGCACTTGTGGTGCGTGGGCACAGGGTGTTGGCGCTGACCTTGCGGGTCAAAGAGCCGACTAAGTGGCAAGGGGTTGAGATCCTGCCCTATGGGTTGCGTCGCAAACCGGGGAAGGGGTTGCATCCTTGGCTGGTGGACTTTGAAACCAAGTTACTGCGGGCAGAAAGCTGTTATGCGGCCGCGGCCCAGCTCAAGGCAAAGGGGTATATGCCTGATGTCATCATTGCGCATCCGGGCTGGGGCGAGTCGATGTTCCTGCGTGATCTCTGGCCCGAGGCGCGGATTGGTCTGTATTGCGAGCTGTATTACAAGGCACAGGATGGCGACATCAATTTTGACCCCGAGTTTCCCAATCGCATCGCTGATCAGGAACCGATCCGCCTGCGGCTGAAGAACCTCAACAGCATTCTGCACGCAGAGGTGGGGGACTTGGGGATCAGCCCGACCGCGTTTCAGGCAGACACGTTCCCCGAGGCCGTGCGCTCACGGATCAGCGTGATTCATGACGGTATTGATACGGATGTCGTGTGTCCCAACCCAGAGGTGCAGTTTCCGGTCGAAGGTTCCGGGGTGCTGACGCGCGAGGATGAGGTCATCACCTTTGTGAATCGCAACCTCGAACCTTATCGCGGCTATCATGTCTTTATGCGTGCCCTGCCGCAGTTGCTGAAAGAGCGCCCCAAGGCTCAGGTTTTGATGGTGGGGGGAGACGAGGTCAGCTATGGGGCGAAACCGCCCAAGGGGCAAACCTGGAAGCAGATCTATATAGACGAGGTGCGCGCTCAGATCCCGGACGAGGATTGGGCGCGGGTGCACTTCCTGGGCAAGATTCCCTATGATCGTTTTATCGCCCTGTTGCAGGTCAGCCGGTGCCACGTCTACCTGACCTATCCCTTTGTGCTGAGCTGGTCGCTGATCGAAGCGATGAGCGCCGGTGCCGCCATCGTGGCCAGCGACACAGCCCCCTTGCGCGAAGTTATCAGTCAGGATGACACCGGGCGGCTGTTTCCGTTTTTTGACCCAAAACAGATGGTGCAGGAGATCAACGGCGCACTGGACGACCCGGACCTGCGTCAGCGTTTGGGAGCGGCGGCCCGAAAACATGCCGTTGAGCGCTTTGATCTGCGGTCAGTCTGTCTGCCACAGCAATTGGACTGGATCGACCGATTGGCGGCGATGCAGCCTGGACGCTTCACGTTCTAAGTACAGAGCGACACAGTCGGCGTTGGATCAGAACTTGCCGTCCTTGATCCGCATTTGCCGCGCGCGTGTCAGAATCGCATCTTCGACAGCTTCGACGGTGGCGGGAGATACCGCAGAGCCATTGCGTGTCTGCATGGCCACCTTGAGTGAGCGTGCGTCCAGTGCGGGGTCGCGGATGTATACGGTTGCCCGATAAGAGCGCCCGCCACCGGGGGGGGTGCCATACCCCGTGATAATCACGCCAGAGAATGGGTCAACCGATTGAACCGGCAGGAAATCCAGCACTTCGAGCGACGCATTCCAGATGTATTTGTTCACCCGCACGGTCACGTCGGAATTGTCGGGCTCAAAAATCTCCCAGATGGTCGAGCCGTTCTTGGTTCCTGTGATTTGATCGTTCTCGATTGGATTGCCGACATTGTCGCGATCCAGATAAGAGCCGCCTTCGCCCGATGTTGTCACCGTTCTGTTGCGACCACAGGATGACAGCATCGTCAGCGCGATGCAGACCGCCAGAATCCCGAGGGTGCCCCTTTGCGTCATTGTACCTGCCCAGTTCGTCATGTTGATACCGTCCTATCCAAGAGGGCTCATTTGGGCAAGGCTATATCGCGTAGCAATTGCGGGCGATTCCCTGCTTGATTGGATTTGGGCGGCCGAAACTGTGGCATCCCTGCACCATATCCTTCGGCTTTGGTTCGATCAGGCTTCGCATGCTTGCAAAGACCCCCTGAAAAAAGCGACAGACACTGCATACCCATTCCGGATTCCCCGGTTTGGGCGCATGAATTGGAAATCCGAGGGAAAAACTATGAAAAAAGTTCTCTTCGCAACGACTGCTCTGGTTGCCACCGCCGGTGTCGCAGCAGCAGACGTGACCTTTGGCGGTTACGGCCGCTTTGGTGTATTGTATTCGGAAGGTGCTGCTGACGAATGGTCGCTGACCAGCCGTTTCCGCCTGATCGTGACTGGCACTGCAGAGTCGGACAACGGCCTGTCGTTCGGCGCACAGGTTCGCTACCAGGCTGATGGCCACGGCGCAACCCGTGACTCGGCCAGCACCGCGTCGGGCCCCGTCCTGACCCCAGGTGGCACCACCACAATTACCGTTGTTACTTCGGTTTCGAATGGTACCGCAGGCTTCAACACCCCGCGTTTCTGGGTAACTTCGAACGGCTTCACCGTTTCGGTTGGTAACGTACTGGGTGCCATCGAAAACATGCCGAACATGTACACCGGTTCGATCGGTCTGACCGGTCTGGGTTACGGCAACGTTGTATACAACAGCGGCGCAAACCCCTGGGCGGCTGACGCATATTCGTCGGGCGGTTCGGGTTCGCAAGGTATCGACGTAATCTGGTCGGGTGGCGCCTGGGGCGTACACTTGTCGCACTCGTGGGATGACCAAGGCAACGCAGGTCGCGGCTTTGACCGTACCGGCCTGGCCGTTTCGTACGCATTCGGCAACTGGACCCTCGGCGCTGGCTACCAAGACGGTGGCACAGGCGACACCGAGTGGGTTCTGACCTCGGGCACAAACTTCGGTAACTGGGATGTTGCATTCAACATCGCGGACAACGCCGGCGGCCTGAAGTACGGTGCTGCGTTCAACTACCAAGCAACCGCTTCGACCTTCATCCGTGGTTACCTGAACCACGATGAGTCGGTTTCGGATGAATACATCGGTATCGGTGTTCACCACCGTCTCGGCGGCGGCACCTTCCTCGAAGGTGGTATCGCTGATCTGGCTGGCACAACCCGCGCCGACCTGGGTCTGCGTTTCTCGTTCTAATTTAGAACAAGAAGCAACCTAATAGAGGGCAGGTCTTCGGACCTGCCCTTTTCTTTTGCCTAAATCTCATGTTCAAGTGCGCCAAGGATTGATCTATTCAAGGAGCCCCCAATGTCGCTTGCCGAAATCACAGCGCGTATGCACAAGGCAGAACAAGCTGCCGGTCGCGAAGTTGGTTCGACACGGCTGATTGCAGTCTCCAAGGTGCAGCCCAATGAACGCGTCGCGGCTGTGTTGCAGCAGGGTCACCGTCTTTTTGGGGAAAACAAAGTTCAGGAAGCCGCTGGCAAATGGCCTGACTTCCGCGAGGAATTTGGCGACATCGAAGTTCACCTGATCGGCCCCTTGCAAACAAACAAGGCGCGGCAGGCCATGCAGTTGTTCGACGCGATCCATTCCGTCGATCGTCCCAAGCTGGCCAACACACTTGCGCGCCTTGCGCAAGAGATGGGTCAATGCCCAGAGGTTTTCATCCAGATCAATACCGGTGAAGAAACCCAAAAGGCAGGCGTGCTCCCTAAGGATGCGGATGCCTTTATCCAAGAATGCCGAAATCTGGATTTGCCGGTGCAGGGTTTGATGTGCATTCCTCCGGTCGAGGAAGAACCTTCATTGCATTTCGCACTCTTGGCTAAAATTGCAGAACGCAATGGGCTGACGGGTTTGTCGATGGGCATGAGTAGCGATTTTGAACGTGCCATTGCGTTGGGCGCAACCCATGTGAGGGTTGGCTCGGCTATCTTTGGCGCCCGGGATTACGGGTAAACACCACAACACAGTTCCTTGAATCCCTGTTTTCTGTAACACTCGGACACGTCAGACGTTTTGGAGTGTGTCCATGCCCCGAGTTTTCACCGCGGTTATTGACCTGACCTTTGCCACCCCGGCTTTGGCTGAATTCCGGGTGTCTTTTGACGACTGGGGTAACATCCCGCTGTGCACCACCGGCAATCCCAACACCGTCGGCAACCCAGGTTTCACCCTCAGGGGTGTTCCCGAAGGCACCACGACGATCCAGTTTAAACTGAAAGATCTGGATGTGCCGAACTACAATCACGGGGGCAGCAAAAAGCTTAAAATCACCAAGGATGGCAAGGTGAAATCCGGAACTTTCAAGTACAAGAGCCCCTGTCCGCCAAGCGGATCGCACACCTATCAGTAGACTGCAACTGCGCGTAAGGGCGGCAAGGTGCTGGCCAAGGCGACCGCCAGCCGAAAGTATCCCAAGTAACGGGTTTAGCGTCGCACGATCAGCCGCGTGCCGGGTGCGGCGCGTTCGGCGATCCAGCGCATGTGGTCGCGTCGCAAGGCAATGCAGCCTTCTGTCGGGTATCCCTTGCGTCGGTATTGATGCAGGAAAATGGCTGATCCCCTGCCGGGTTTGGCCACCGGCCAGTTCCAGTCTGTCACCAAGACCAGATCATACAGCGGATCAGCGCGGCGCAGGTGTTCATGGCTGTGCGGGTAGGGCGCGCGCACCATCTGATTGTAGTGCGCATCGTCGCTGAAATCGGACCACAGATCGTCCTTGCCAATAGGCTGTGCCCAGGGCGTTGGGCAAGCCATTCGATCGGGGCGATAGAGCAGGCCGACAATGTGATGCAGCCCAACCGGGGTGCCACCATCACCTTCGCGTTTGTCCCGAACAACACCGCCCCGGCCAATGGTGCAGGGAAACTTGCGGCCCCAAAACCGTAGCCCCGTTGGGGTCAGGCACAGGTCAAAGACACTCACAAAAGGTGCCCAGACTTGGTGGCTTTGGTGGCCAGATAGGCTGAGTTATGAGCATTTTCGCCCACTTTCAAAGGCACACGCTCGCTGACCTTGACCCCGGCGTTCTCCATCATCGAGATCTTTCGTGGGTTGTTCGTCATCAGGCGAACCGAAGAAAACCCCATTTCCTTCAGTATCTTGGAGCCGATTCTGAAGTCGCGTTCGTCGTCTTCAAACCCCAGGCGGTGGTTGGCCTCGACCGTGTCAAACCCCTGATCCTGCAGGAAATATGCGCGCATCTTGTTGGCAAGCCCAATGCCGCGCCCTTCCTGGTTGAGGTACAAAAGAACCCCGGCACCCTCGGACCCCATTTGCGCCAGTGCCCCCCGAAGCTGCGGTCCACAATCGCATTTCAAACTGCCCAAGACATCGCCTGTGAAGCAGGCGGAATGCAATCGAGCCAAGACAGGTTTGTCTCGTGGCGGGCGTCCGATTTCGATGGCATAGTGCTCTTCGCCGCCGTCCTCTGGGCGGAAAATGTGTAGCCGCCCGGCCTCGGCAGCGCTCATCGGCAGGCGGGCATGGACCACGGGATGCAAAGGGCTGGTGGACGACAAATGCGGCGCGGCAAGATCAGCCGGGATTACCGTCAGCCCATTTTCCAGAGCAAAGCTTGCGGCATTCTTCAGGGACACCAACAAGGCCGCCGGGAGCAAGCGCGCCGATTTCACAATGCGGATTGCGGCGCGATGCAAGTCGGCGCCACCGTCGCGCTGGGTGCTGAGCGGGCCTTTCATGGGCTTGCTCAGATCGTCAGCCGGATCGGCAATGCCGCGCACCCAGGCGAGGTCGGCATCCTGAGGCAGCCTGATACGTGCCAGATCGCCATCATAGGCGCGCGCCTTCAGAGTCTCTGCCCGCCGGCTGGTGATCGTCAACACGGGTTCGGCGCCCAAATCCAGAACGTCCTTTAGCCGCACAGAATCCAGCGTTTCGACCGCAAGAGCCAAAACCGCCTCGCCTGAGCCGGTGATCAGGATGGGCACGCCCATGCGCAGATCGGATCGCGCACGCGCCAGTCGCTCTATGATGTCGGGTGCAAAGCTCATCGGAATCCCTTGGGGCTGAAAGGCCAGATGTAGCCCCCTTTGTCGCAATATGAAACATTTGCCGTGCTGATTACACGACCGCGTGAGAGATTTGCAGCAATTCTTGTCCAGACTGTGATGCCACGCCACATGCTGTTCAGATACACGAAACAGGAGGCCATGATGGCTCAGTTGAAGAAAATCCTCTTGGTGGACGATGACGACGATCTGCGCGAGGCGCTTTCGGAACAGCTCCTCATGACAGAGGATTTTGATGTTTTCGAAGCAGCCAATGGTGCCGAGGCAATGGTCAAGGCCAAAGAGGGTCTGTACGATCTGATGATCCTGGACGTGGGTCTGCCCGATACCGATGGTCGTGAGCTTTGCCGCCTGATGCGCAAGCAGGGCGTAAAATGCCCTGTTTTGATGCTGACCGGCCATGACAGCGATGCCGATACGATCCTGGGTCTTGATGCCGGGGCAAATGACTATGTCACCAAGCCGTTCAAGTTTCCGGTTCTCTTGGCTCGAATTCGTGCGCAGCTGCGGCAACATGAGCAGTCTGAAGACGCCGTGTTCCAGCTTGGGCCGTACACCTTCAAGCCGTCGATGAAGATGCTTATCACCGAAGAAGAGCGCAAAATTCGCCTGACGGAAAAGGAAACCAACATTCTGAAGTTCCTCTACCGTTCAACCGACGGCGTCGTGGCGCGGGATGTGTTGTTGCATGAGGTGTGGGGGTACAATGCCGGTGTCACCACACACACCCTGGAAACCCACATCTATCGCCTGCGGCAAAAGATCGAACCAGATCCCTCGAATGCGCGGTTGTTGATCACCGAGTCGGGCGGCTACCGCCTCGTTGCATAAACGTGGAAAGGAATTGAAACAGTTTTGCAACAGTCCTGTAACAAGGCAACGACATTATTGATGTGGATCAAAGAAGTATCTCAACCGTACCTTTAGAGTGAGATTCAAGACATCCCGCGCATGTCCGGGTTTGATATGCACCTCCCTGTTGGACTCGGCCCGGACATGTTCCGGGCCTTTTTTTGCGCAACGTGAACTGTGGGCCATCCGTTCACGAAAATAACAGGCAATTCACGTGGTGTGATTTGGTCAAGCGCAGGCTAAGTGGCAAAACACTGCGGCGCAAACGATGTTTCGCGCTTTCAAAGTATCAGTACGGCGTCGTTAGTCGGCTGGAGGGCGCTACGGCGTTCCTCCGGCTTATAAAGCTTCAGGCCTTGGCAGAGTCTCGGGCGCCGATGCTGTTGTACCAGCGTTTCAGGTTGGGGTGACCGTCCGTGACGCGTACCTTCACAACGCGGCAGCAATCCACAAAGACAAAGCAGGTGATGTCGGCCATCGTGAACTGGTTCGTGGCGACAAAGTCACGACCCTCAAGGTGTTTGTCCAGCTTGTCAAAGAACAGGCCAAGGCGGCGCAGGCCACGTTCCGCCAGTTCCGGGATCTGGTCGAAATTGTTCGGCCCCGGAATGGCGCGATTCTTCATGAATGGATTACCGTTGCGCAGCGCTTCGGCCATGGCCATGCCGCATTGCTGTTCGGCCTTGGCGTTCCACGACATGATCTCACCGCTTTCGATGGGGGTGGTGCCGATCAGGGCGGGTTCAGGTTTCAGCGCCTCGAGATAGGCTGCGATGCCGAGGTTTTCGGTCAATATCTCGCCGTCATCCGTGACCAGAACGGGCACTGTGGCATCCGGGTTTACCGACAGAAACTCGGGTTTGAGCTGCTCACCCTCGAGGATCGACACTTCGCGAAGATCGACCTCGATCCCCTTTTCGGCAAGAAACATGCGGGCACGCCGCGGGCTGGGCGCGGTGGAGCAATCATAGAAAATCATGCGGAAACCTCATCAGACAACTGGCGTTCAGTGTTGGGCGCGATCCCGGAATTGTCGAGTGTTCCGTTACGGCGCTCTAATCGCCGAGTTTGGCATGCACCTCGTCTAGGTCGATCTCGCCAATCGGGAACTTGTTCGACGGATCTTCAAAGTCATACTTGAACAGGTCAAAGTCTCGCTTGAAAATTTCATAGACCAGATGCATCGACAGATCATCGAAATAGTCTTCGACCGGATGTGCGCGTTTTGGCCCATGCCCCTCGGATTCATTGAAGCGCGGGATTTGGGCCAGATTCACGGCATGTTCGGTTTCGATGCCGTCCAGTACCTCTTGCATCCCCTCGTTGAATTTTTCGGTAAAAAAGATCTTATCGTATGTGCCGCCGTTGACGATAAAGGTCGACACATGACCCGACATTGCGGACCAGTGAATGTCAGGATCCATAGGCCTGCGCCAACGGATCGTGTCGCGGGCGAACAACAGGAACCGCCGGAAGCTTTTGATCTGGTCAAATTCTTCCTTGCCGTCGTCTCCCCCTACCTCGATCCCGTATTTCTGGATCAGCATCGGCACAAGGTTGCCGCGATAGCGCCGCCCATTGCGCTGAATACCGCAGATCTTGTCAAAGAAGGATGAGAGAATGCGGGTATAGGGATTGCGTACGCAGGTGAATGCATAAGAGCTGTGATTGGTCACATTTCTGGTGATCGCTTCCTGACTGTCCTCGATGGCCCATTTATGCATGCCACTGGTCGCGTCGTGGATGTCGCCATCGAAAAACTTACCGTGATCCGAGTAGAACATGATCTGCCCGATTGTCGAGCAGGCACATTTCGGGACCACCCGATAAACCACACTTTCGCTCTCGGTCATCCAAGTGCCGGGAAAGCCCATGAAACTGCCTCCAAATTTTCTGAGACCAGCTTTTGGGTCACAGTTTGATTTGTCCCCAAAAAAGCAAAGAAAGTCTGTTTATTCAACGCCCGTTCACCATTATCTAGGTAAACAATCAATGTGAATTAGGGGTTCTGGTTTCCAAAATGGCAAAAATCGCATTCATTCTGCTATGCCACAAGGACCCCGAGGCTATTATACAACAGGTTGAACGGCTGACGGCCGTGGGCGATTACGTCGCGATCCATTTCGACGCGAGCGCGAATCCAGAGCATTTCGCGGCGATCGAAAAAGTATTTCACGACAATCCCAACGTTGCATTTGCGGTGAAACGCATCAAGTGCGGGTGGGGCGAGTGGTCCCTGGTCCAGGCAACGCTCAATGCGGTCCAGAGCGCGGTCGACAAATTTCCGCGGGCCACCCATTTTTATATGTTGTCCGGTGACTGTCAGCCCATCAAAACGGCTGACTTTATCCACGAATATCTCGACAACAACGATTGTGATTTCATCGAGAGCTTCGACTACTTTGAGAGTGACTGGATCAAAACAGGAATGAAAGAAGAGCGGCTGATCTACCGTCATTTCTTTAACGAGCGCACGCAAAAGCGCCGGTTCTATACGGCTTTCGAATTTCAGAAACGGCTTGGCCTCACTCGCGAGATACCCGCCGATCTGCAAATCCAGATTGGGTCACAGTGGTGGTGCCTGCGCCGCCGCACGATTGAGGAGATTCTGGACTTCACCCGCGAACGCAAGGATGTGATGCAGTTTTTCCGAACCACGTGGATTCCGGACGAAACCTTTTTCCAGACACTTGTCCGCCACCTGATCCCCGAGAGTGAGATTCGGACCCGGACGCTGACATTCCTGATGTTCACCGATTACGGGATGCCTCTGACCTTTTACAACGACCACTACGATCTATTGCTGAGCCAGGATTACCTGTTCGCTCGCAAGGTCAGCCCCGAGGCGCTGGAGCTGAAAGAGCGTCTGGGGAACCTTTTTGCGGAAAAAAGTGTTCCGTTTCAGATTTCGGCAGAGGGCCCGAGCCTGTTCAAGTTTCTGACAGGTCGCGGGCGTATCGGGCGGCGCTTTGCCAGCCGCTTCTGGGAAACCGAATCAACTCTGGGCCGGGACCGTGAGTTGATGATCATCGTGTGCAAGAAATGGCACGTTGCCAAACGCCTCTTGGAAAGCATCCAGCGAGAAACCGGTTTGCCGTCGATTGCCTATCTGTTCAATGAGGAAAGCACGCCGCTGCCTGATCTGGGTGGCATTCAATCGACTTTGGGTAAACGCACCCGGCATCGCCGCGCGCTCATGCGTATGCTGTTTGACTATTATGACACCAACCGGCTGGTAATTTGCCTTGACCCATCCAATCTGGAATTGCTGCATGACTTCTTTAGCGACCGTTCAGGCACGCGACTGTTAGAGGTGCAATGTGCTTTCCCGGACGATTACCTGATCGGGCATGCTACGCGGATTGGGCTCGCTGGTTCTCAGACGCCACAGGAAACACTTGAGAGGCTATTACCAACGATCCGTCAGGACATCGTGCTGGAAAGCGACCGTATCCGTGATGCCAACTTTGAGAATCACCAACGCATGAAGCAGGGGGATGATCTCAAATCGCACGTTGCCGCCTTGGTTGATTTTCTTTCGATTGAAGAAAGCAAGGCAGAGAAGATCGCCAAAACAGATCACTTGTTTGCAGGTTGACCATGGCGTTTGAATACGACGATCAGAATATCTTTGCAAAAATACTGCGTGGTGAGATTCCATGCGACAAAGTGCTGGAAAATGACCACGCGCTGGCGTTTCGCGATATCGCCCCACAGGCTCCTGATCATGTCCTGGTGATCCCCAAGGGCGCCTATGTCAGCTATGACCACTTTGCACAGCAGGCGTCGGATGCTGAGATTATTGGCCTGACGCGCTTGGTCGGCGAGGTTTGTGCCCACGTTGGGGTGCAGCCTGACGGATTTCGCATGGTTGCCAACACCGGACCCAATGCGATTCAGGACGTGCCGCACCTGCATGTACATGTTCTCGCTGGAAGGCCTCTGGGCCGCATGCTGCGCGATCAGAGCGATCTACTTTGACGATGTCAGCGCGAGGAACACGTCCTCAAGATCGGCCTGTTCTGTCTTGACGTCCCGAATGGCAATGCCTGCGTCGCGCACTGCGGCCAGGACCTGTTCGGCCGTGGTTTCAGCGGCGTGATAACTTAGGACCAATGCCCCGTCAGAGCGTTCCGAAACTTCGATCCCGGTTCCTTCGGGCAGACGGGTGGGGGGCGACACAGGGTCGATCACAAGGGTTTTGCTATCCAGTTGCCCGAGCAGATTCGCGGTGCTGTCACGCGCGATCAGCTCACCCTGGTTGATGATGGCAATCTCGTCGCACATTTCTTCGGCTTCTTCCAGGTAGTGCGTGGTCAGGATGATCGTCATGCCACGGTCTTCGTTGAGCTTGCGGATGTTGGCCCAAAGCATCTGACGCAGCTCGATATCCACGCCCGCTGTGGGTTCGTCCAGCACCAGAATCTGCGGGTGATGCACCAGTGCTTTGCCCAGCAAGAGCCTGCGCCGCATCCCCCCGGACAGCGTGCGGGCATAGGCTTCAGCCTTGTCAGAAAGACCAACCATTTCAAGAATTTCGTCGCTCTTCCGCTGGGATTTGGGTACGCCGTACAGCCCTGCCTGCACCTCGAGCGCTCCGCGTGGGCTGAAAAAGGGATCAAGGTTCAATTCCTGTGGCATCACGCCGATCGCAGCGCGGCTTTGACGCGGATTTTCATCCTGATCAAACCCCCAGATGTTTACCGATCCGGCGGTCTTGGTGACCAGTCCGGCCATGATATTGATCATCGTCGACTTGCCCGCGCCGTTCGGCCCCAGAAGGCCAAAGATCGACCCGGCGGGAATGTCCAGTTCGATCCCTTTCAAGGCTTGCTTTTCGGGTGCGCCTCGACTGCCACGATAGGTCTTTTTAAGGCCCCTGATTTCAATCGCATTCTGCGTCATGGTCGCACTTGCCCCCAGGCTTTGGATCGCTCATATTCGCGCATAGCGAAACACGCCCCGGACAACAACCGGGAGGATCGGCACAAAGGACAAAAGGCTATGACAATCGAAGCGCCTGAAACCAAGATCGTGGACAGCTACAAGATTGCCTGTGATGGCGGCGAGGGCGGGCATCCGCGCGTTTGGCTACAAATGCCGATGGAGCACGGCTGGGTCGAATGCCCCTATTGCGATTGCAAGTTCGTGCACAAGGATCACGCCGACAAGGCTGCTTGATTGAAATTCTTCTAGAAGAATTTCCCCGGGGCAAAACCTTCTAGAAGGTTTTGCGGCCTCACAGATGCGTCTGTGCAAAATGCCGTTCTGGCGCCTCCAAGTGCGCGACATTGTTAAACTGCACCAGCAGCGGTTGATCCAGAACCATCTGCCAGCGGTGAACGGATGTGTTCATGATCGCCAGACACATCTTGGCCCAGCCCAGCACGTCCAAATCCAGGGTCTGGCGCAGCACCATCCCGATCAGGCCGCCTGATGTCACCACAAGGGCACGTCCATTACCCGCTGCGATCTCGTTCATGACGTCGCTGACCCGCGCATGAAAGTCTTCAAAGCTCTCTGAGGCCCCGTCGATCCTGCCCTCCTGCCACGCTTGCAGGACCCTCGGAAGATGCTCAACAAACCCTTCGCGCTCCGTCGGAATGACCAGGCCATGCTGTTCTTGCATCAACTGTGATAACTCGAAATAGGCGATCTCGTTCAGCCGTGCGTCCCGAACAGGTGGCAGATCAAGACCCACACCATTTGCGGTTTCGATATGGCGCACCATCGTCCCGGTGTAGACCCGTTGAAACTGATCGCGCGTTTGCGAGAAATGAGCGCCCAGCCAACGCGCCTGCTGATGCCCAAGCTCTGACAATTTGTCATAGCTTTCTTCGTCCCGGGCTTCGCTGTTGGCCTGTCCGTGGCGAACCAGAGTGATATGCGGCATCGATCAATCCTTAGTCTTAGACACCGTTTCCTAAGCCAGCCAAAGGCCATCGAAAAGGGCAAATCACACGGGACACATCGAAACACCACGTCGCTCTGGCAAGAGGCTTGGCGTAAATCGTCCATGCCCTGTCGGAATAGCCGACTCGCGTATTCCAACTCTCGGGGTAAACTGCCCGCGAACAGGGAGACTCTGATGTCCGACAAGATTACTTTCACGCTGGACGGCGAGACCGTCACCGCCAACCCAGGAGAGAGCATCTGGGAGGTTGCCAATGGCCGTGGCCTTGTAATCCCGCACCTCTGCCACAAGCCTGCGCCGGGCTATCGCCCTGACGGCAACTGCCGCGCTTGTATGGTTGAGATCGAAGGCGAGCGGACACTTGCGGCATCCTGTATCCGGGAACCCGCCGAAGGCATGGTGGTCACCACCAACAATGCCCGCGCTGAAACCGCGCGCAAGATGGTTGTCGAAATGCTGGTCACAGATCAGCCCGAGCGCGATGTGGCGCACGACAAATCCTCGCATCTGTGGGACATGGTGGATCTGACCGGCGCCACGGAAAGCCGCTTTCCCAAGGTGGACGAGGGGCGCATTCCGCTGTTGGACGATTCTCACGTCGCGATGAGCGTGAACCTGGACGCCTGTATCTCCTGTGGCCTTTGCGTGCGTGCCTGCCGCGAAGTACAGGTGAATGACGTGATTGGCATGGCCGGTCGTGGGCACGATGCTTATCCGACCTTTGACATTGCCGACCCGATGGGGGCCTCAACCTGTGTGGCTTGTGGTGAATGTGTTCAGGCCTGCCCCACAGGCGCATTGATGCCCGCAACCGTGGTCGATGCAGATCAGGTTGGCGACAGCGCCGACTATGACAGTGAAACCGAAACTGTCTGCCCGTTCTGCGGCGTCGGTTGCAAGGTGTCGCTGAAAGTGAAAGACGGCAAGGTAAAATACGTTGAGGGCCTGAACGGCCCGGCCAACGAGAATCGTCTGTGTGTCAAAGGGCGCTTTGGGTTCGACTATATCCACCACCCGCACCGCCTGACCAAGCCGCTGATCCGCCGCGAGGATGCACCGGCCAAAGGGCTGAACGTCGATCCCGGTGATCTGTCGACACACTTCCGCGAAGCCACCTGGGAAGAGGCCATGTCACTGGCCGCCGGGGGGCTGGTTGATCTGCGCGACACCCATGGGGGCCGGTCTGTTGCTGGTTTCGGCTCGGCCAAATGCACCAACGAAGAGGCCTATCTTTTCCAAAAGTTTATCCGCCAGGGGTTCAAGCACAACAACGTCGACCACTGCACGCGCCTGTGCCACGCGTCGTCGGTCTCGGCGCTGATCGAAAACGTCGGCTCGGGTGCTGTGACCGCGACCTTTAACGAGATCGAAAATGCCGATGTGGCGATTGTCATCGGCTCGAACCCGATTGAAAACCACCCCGTTGCGGCAACCTATTTCAAGCAATTCACCAAGCGTGGCGGCAAGTTGATCGTCTGTGACCCGCGCGGCGTGGGTCTGCGCCGTTTTGCCGATGAAATGGTGCAGTTCCGCCCTGGTGCGGATGTCTCGATGCTGAACGCAATCATGAATGTGATTGTCGAAGAGGGGCTGTACGACCAAGCCTATATCGACCAATACACCGAGAATTGGGAAGCCGAAAAGCAGCACCTCGCGCAATTCACGCCCGAGGCGATGAGCGAGATTTGTGGTGTCAGCCCTGAACAGCTGCGCCGCGTGGCGCGCACCTTTGCGGGCGGCAAAGCGGGTCTGATCTTCTGGGGCATGGGCGTCAGCCAGCACATTCACGGCACCGATAACTCGCGTTGTCTGATCTCGTTGGCGCTGATGACTGGCAACGTGGGTAAACCCGGTGCGGGTCTGCACCCTCTGCGCGGTCAGAACAACGTACAAGGGGCCTCGGATGCGGGCCTGATCCCGATGTTCCTGCCGGATTATCAATCGGTGACGGATGACGCGATCCGCGAAAAATTCACTGATGTTTGGGATTCGGATGACTTCAGCGATGAAAAGGGTCTGACCGTGACCGAGATCGTCGATCAGGTCTACGCAGGCAACATCAAGGGCATGTACATTCAGGGTGAAAACCCGGCGATGTCCGACCCCGATGCCGAACATGCGCGTGAAGCTTTTGCCAAGCTGGAACTCTTGATCGTGCAGGACATCTTCCTGACTGAGACCGCGAACTTTGCCGACATCATCCTGCCGGCTTCGACGTTGTATGAAAAGAACGGCACCGTATCAAACACCAACCGCCAAGTGCAGCGCGTGCGCCCCGCCGTCGCCCCTCCGGGGGACGCGCGCGAGGATTGGAAAGTCACTGTGGAACTGGGTCAGCGCATTGGTCTGAACTGGGAGTACACGGACGTGTCTCAGGTCTTTGACGAGATGAAGAAGACCATGAAATCGCTGGACAATATTACCTGGGATCGCCTCAAGACGGAAAGCATCACCTATCCGTCGCTGACCCCGACAGACCCCGGTCAGGCCATCGTGTTCGGCGACGGATTCCCTCGCCCCGAAGGCCGCGCGCGGTTTACCCCGGCCAGCGTCATCCCGCCGGATGAGGCGCCGGATGCGGACTATCCGATGATCATGACCACTGGGCGTCAGCTGGAGCATTGGCACACCGGGTCGATGACCCGCCGGTCGCTGGTCCTGGACGCGGTTGAGCCCGAGGCCAATTGTTCTCTGAACCCCCGCACGCTCAAGCTGATGGGAGTTGAGCCAGGCGAGATGGTGCGTCTGACCACCCGCCGTGGCTCGATCGAGATCATGGCCCGTGCCGACCGCGCAATTTCCGAGGATATGGTGTTTGTGCCCTTTGCCTATGTCGAGGCAGCGGCCAATATTCTGACCAACCCGGCGATCGACCCCTATGGCAAGATCCCCGAGTTCAAGTTCTCGGCTGTACGCGTTGAGAAGATCGAAAGCCAGGTGGCGGCGGAGTAACGCCGCACCGGTCGCTTTTGGGCTTGAGGTCTGTTGCCTCCGGCGGGAGTATTTCGGGCAATACGAAGATGCCCGGAGTCATATCATGGTGAACCCTGACCGCTTTTTGAAAAGCCTGCATGAATTGCGCCAATTTGGGGCGTCTGGTGTGGGTAAGGGCGTGGTGCGCCCGGCCTATTCAGATGAAGATATCGCGGCGCGTGAATGGCTGATGGCGCAGATGCATGACGCAGGCCTGTCTGTGCACGTTGATCCGGTCGGCTCAGTTTGGGGTTTGGCCGAAGGGCCATCTTTACTGCTTGGGTCGCACAGTGACAGCCAGCCCGAGGGTGGGTGGCTTGACGGGGCGCTGGGCGTGATGGCAGCGTTGGAGATTGCCCGCGCGGCGCAGGAAAGCGGCGGTCCGGCGGTGTCGGTGGTTTCGTTTCAGGATGAAGAGGGACGCTTTGGCGTCACCACCGGCAGTACGGTCTGGTCCGGCAAGCTGCCCTTGGAAGACGCTGACAAGCTGACGGACAAGGCCGGTGTGACCTTTGCCGAGGCGCGCGCCCGCATGGCGCATCTGGCAGGGGATTTTGTCGATCCGGCGCAGTTCACCGGGTTCATCGAAATGCATATCGAACAGGGCCCATGGCTGGATAAATCCGGCGAAGCGATTGGCGTTGTGACCGACATCGTCGGCATCCGCGACATGCGCATCACGTTTACAGGTGAGCAAAATCACGCGGGCACCACGCCGATGCATCTGCGGCGGGATGCGTTTCAGGGGCTGAACGATTTTGCGACGCATATCAATAGCACTTTTGCCGATGTGGTTACCCCTTCGACGGTCTGGACCATCGGGCATGTGTCCCTGCATCCCAATGCCTCGTCCATCGTGCCGGGCAAAGTCACGTTCTCGATGCAATGGCGGGATGGGGATGCCGACCGGCTGAACCGGATGGAAGGGATCATTCGAGAGGCCGCCCAGACGGTGGCAGAGGCGCGGGACCTTCAGCTAGAGTTTGGCCCGCTTCTGGGGCTCGAGCCCGTGGCTATGGACACCCGCTTGCGCGGTGCGCTGGCGGACAGTGCCGCGACCCATGTGCCGGATCGGTGGCGCGAAATGCCCTCGGGCGCGTTGCATGATGCCACCAATGTTGCGGTGCATATGCCGGTGGCCATGGTGTTTGTGCCCTCGATCAACGGCATCAGCCACGCCTTTGGCGAAGACACGGATGAGGGTGATCTGGTCAAGGGGCTGGAAGTGTTGGCCGGAGCGGTTGCGCGGCTGACCAATTAGCCGCGCGCGTACCCCCGTTTCATCGCGCGGTTGCGAAAGCTGTCGGCAGCGGTCGAAGCCTCGCGAAGATTGCCATAGATGCTTATCAGCGCTCGCCCTTTACCGCCCGAAACGCCCCACTCCCGCAGCACGGAAATCTCGTTGAACAGGTTATAGGCGATCTCGACGCGGTAATAGCGCGGGCGCCGTTTCTGGGCGCGACGGTAGAGAATGCAGACAGCCATGGCCCGAGTCTAAGCCAGCGCGAATCCGGGTGCAACAGGCTCTGAATAAGAGCCTAATCCGTCCTAAACACCCCAGTGTGACAGAGGCAAAAAAGGCCCCCACAGCCGGTCTTTTGGTCTGCGGGGGCAGCGGGAGTGAACCCATCTGGGAGGAAATGTCAGATCACGCCCAGAACACGCAACGCCAACCCAAGTGTTGAAAAAGCGGCCATCGCAAAGGCCAGCGTTCTCAGAACAGGGATGCCGAGTACGTAGATGATGTAATGCGCCACGATCCCGAAGAAAAAGACCATTGCCAGCGTGCCGGGATAGGCATCGTCTGGTCGTTTGATCATCGCGATCACGGCAAGTGGTGCAAAGGCGACAAAGGCCTCAACAGAAACCGTATGTGCCCGCATCGCGCGTTGGGCCCATGCCGATTGGGGGGTCGCGTTTGCGTCGTAATTCGCAAGGGCGCCGATCAAGCCGCGCACCAGTATTCTGTCGAGAATATAAGGCAGCCAGGCGAGCGCGATCCAAAGCGCGCTGAGGGCTGTGTACTGCTCGAGGTTACTCATCTGTGTCCTCCCTCATTTTCTGAGAGGATAACACAATATGGGAATTTTTGCTATATTTTGTGTTTCAGGCCGTAGCGGGTACGATACTTGGGTGAACTACACCCAGCTCACATCTCCGAGAAAGATGTAGCCTGCACCGTATATCGTTTTGATAAGACGGGGGTTTTTCGGGTCTTCGCGCAGTTTCGTGCGCAGCCGCGAGATACGCACATCCATCGCCCTGTCAAAGCTTTCACCGGCCGCGCCGCCCAACATCTCTTGCATATGAGCCCGGCTGATCAGCCGCTTGGGGCTTTCCAGAAACAGGCGCAAAACTTCGCCTTCTGCGTGGCTGAACGTGGTTTCCTGACCTTCGGTATCCTCAAGCACGTAGCGATCAAAATAGGCCGTCCAGCCATTGAACTGCGCGGTATTGCTGGCGCTGTTTGCGGCGGGGCGTTCCTTGCGCAGCCTGACTTTGACGCGCGCGACAACCTCGGCCGGATCAAAGGGTTTGATAATGTAGTCATCTGCCCCCAGCTCAAGCCCGGTGACCCTGTCCTGAACCTGGGCCCGACCAGAAATGATGATCACCGCCGCACCCTGTTCCAACGCCAGACGATGCACCAATGTCAGCCCGTCCTTGTCTGGCAGGCCAAGGTCTACAAGGCAGACATCCGGCGTGGTCGATTTCAGCGCGGCCTCGAATTCAGTGGCACGGCCAAATCCCATGGTGCGAAAGCCCGCATCTTGTAGCGCATCCGCCAGCATGGATCGGATCTCAGGCTCATCATCCAGAATGGTCACAAGTGGCGCAGTCATGGCCTCACCTCGCGTGCAGGAAAGCGTCGAGCTGTTCGGCGCCAAAGGGTTTCGAAAGAACCGGCGCACGGGCCGCGCCTTCGATATAGAGAGGGTGTGTTTGTGGCAGTGATGTCATCAGGAATGACGGCACAGCTTCGGCAGGTAACCCCCGGATCAGGTCAACCCCGGTGTCATCGCCTTCCAGGGAAATGTCAGAGAGCAACAGGGATATTCCGGGGACCTCGTTCAGCAGGGTGCGTGCCTCGTCGACACCCGTGGCCTCGATCACCGAATGCCCCATGTCGGTCAGCATGTCACGGATCAGCCCACGCAGGTCGGGGCTGTCCTCGACCAGCAGGACGAGGCCCGGTTTGTCGTCGAGCCCGGCAAATCTCAGCGGCAGACGCAGGGTGACGCAGCCGCCGATGTCGGTGTTTTCGATCCGCACTTCGCCGCCTGCCAGCTTGGTCATGTCATAGACCATGGCCAGCCCCAGCCCGGAACCTTCGCCGCCCTTGGTGGTAAAGAACGGATCCAGGGCGCGGGTCAGCGCCTCGTCAGAAAACCCGGTGCCCGTATCGCAGACCTTGATTTGCAGCCAAGTATCCTTGACCAGTCGCGCTTCGACCATGATTGCACCTGCGCCCGAACAGGCGTCGCGGGCGTTCAGAATCAGGTTCACCAGCGAATCCTGGAGCATGCCAGGATCGACCAGCAAGGGCGCCTCGGGAATGGCATTGTCGACGCTCAGTATGATGTCATCCGGCAAGGTTGGATTTGCCAGCGTCTGCAGATCCGCCAGAAACGGCCCCATGTGCGTCGCTTGCATCTCCGGTGCGCGATGACCGGTCATGTCGGCAATCCGATTGAGCAGCGTGCCGCCCCGGTTGGCCGCGCCCAACGTCGCTTTGACAAGCTCTGATGCCTCATCGGCCAGGGGCATCTTCTGCAACTTGCTTTGCATGCCCAGAATGATGGTCAGGAGGTTCGAGAAATCATGCGCCAGCCCACTGGTCATCTGCGCAGCAATCTCACGGCGTCGGGTATGTTGCAGGGCAACGCGCGTCTGGGTTTCCTCGGTGATATCCATCGACAGGATGTAAACACCACGCCGCGCGCCCTTTTCTCCGTCGGGGGTAAAGGCCACACGAATACGCCGCGTGCTGGCGTGGTCCGTGAACTCAAAAACCGAAGGTTTGCCCGTGAACGCGCCCTCAAGATGAGGCTTGATCGCCAGAAACGCCTGTTCGCCCAGGGTTTCGCGAATATGCTTGCCAACGATGTTCGAGGGTCGCCCCGGCATCACAGACGACAACCGACGGTTGGAATAGGTGTAATGCCGGTCTGGCCCGACATGGGCGATATGGGCCGGCATCATCTCGGCTGTCAGCCGTGTACGCGCTTCCGAAGCGATCAGCTGGCGTTTGGTTTCTTCCAGCGCTGTGACCGTTGACTCGAGAGCCCGGTTCGTTGCCGCCAACTCTTCTGAGTATTGCAGCAGCTGATCCGACAGTTCCTCGGACCGGCTGCGCAGCAGCGCCTCTTGGCGCTTGACGCTGGTAATGTCGGTGTAAACCGCAACCCAGCCGCCCTCAGGCAGCGGGGAGCCCTCGACGCTGATCCATCGCCCGTCCGCCCGTTGCCGTTCAAAGTAATGCGCCTCAAACGCCAACGCCCGATCCACCCGGTCCTGGACGAATGCGTCGATTTCATCCTTGGCCATCTCGCCGTATTCGCCGTTGGCAATCAGAAATCGAATAGTCTCGGCAAAGCTTGCCCCGGGCCGCATCAGCCCATCCGGGATCGAGAACATTTCATGGAAGCGCGCATTCGCCACGACCAGTTTCAGGTCACTGTCATAGATCGACAGGGCCTGTTTAATAAGGTTCAGACCGGCAATGGTCATCGCCTGAGATGTGGCGGAATAGGCCTCCATTTGGGGTCCTCCTGTTTCATGGCTAGCACCGCAAGGACGGGTCGAAAAGGATCAATTGCAGCCTGTTACAATTCGTAAGGATTGGGAAATGTTCAGGAAAAAGTTGACGCCCAGTGTGAAACCCGCACCTTAATTGGTGAGGGAATCGTTTCGACGGTTTTGCCTGCGAAGGCGCGGGCGCAAGGGAGGAAGATATTTTGGCACAGTCGTCACAGGCGACCGGTGGACTGGCGTCCATTCCGGCGCTTTTGCAGCGGAACGCCGTTCTGTATGCGGAAAAAGCCGCCTATCGGGAAAAAGAATTCGGGATCTGGCAGACCTGGACTTGGGCAGAGACCGAGAAAGAGGTTGAGGCTTTGGCCCTTGGCCTGATCAATCTGGGCGTGAACGAAGGCGACTTTATCGCCATCATCGGCCGCAACCGTCCGTATTTCTATTTCGCCATGGCTGCCGCTCAGTCGGTGGGTGCCGTGCCGGTGCCGGTCTATAACGACAGCGCCGCGGAAGAGATGGAGTATATCCTGGGTCACTGTGGTGCGCGTTTTGCCATCGTCGAAGACCAGGAGCAGGTCGACAAGATCATCGAGATCCAGGAACACCTGCACCAGTTCGAACATATGATCTACATCGATCCGCGCGGACTTCGTAAGTACGATCACCGCGCGCTGCACGAGTTCAGCCACGTGCAGAACCAGGGCCGTGCCGCCTATGATGAGTTTATCGCCGAGCTAAAGACGCGCCGCGAAAAGCTGACTTATGACAGCACCTGCGTGATGCTCTACACCTCGGGTACGACGGGCAAGCCCAAGGGCGTGGTCCTGTCGAACCGCAACGTGATCGAATCCGCCAAGAACTCGTCCGAGTTTGACGGTCTGGGTGCCGACGAAGAAATCCTCTCGTATCTGCCCATGGCCTGGGTGGGTGACTTTATCTTCTCAATCGGTCAGGCCTACTGGTGTGGTTTCTGCGTGAACTGCCCGGAAAGCGCCGACACCATGATGACCGACCTGCGCGAAATCGGGCCGACCTATTACTTTGCGCCGCCGCGTATCTTTGAAACGCAGCTGACCAACGTGATGATCCGCATGGAAGACAGCGGTGATCTGAAATACGCGATCTTCCATCACTTCATGGAGTTTGCGAAAACCACCGGCGAACAGTTTGGCATGCCCAAGCGCAGCCTGGCCAAGCCGGACATGAAGCGCCGCATCAAGAACGCGTGGCGCTACGCGATGGGCATCGGATTTGCCGCCGAAACCATCATCGAGAACAGCATTCGCCTGTTCTTTGCCAAGTTGCGTCATGGCAAGAAAACCCGCGAGAACTTCAAGGCCAAGGATCCGATCCTCCTGAACCTCTACGGTGGCAAGCTGCGCGACTATTTCAAATATCGCATGGGTGCTGTGCTGGTCTATGGTCCGCTCAAGGACACGCTGGGTTTTGGCCGCGTACGTGTTGGCTACACGGCGGGTGAAGCCATCGGACCGGAAATCTTCGATTTCTACCGTTCGCTCGGCATCAACCTGAAGCAGCTTTATGGCCAAACCGAAGCCACCGTGTTCATCACCGCTCAGCCAGATGGCCAGGTGCGTGCCGACACCGTGGGCGTGCCTTCGCCGGACGTGGAAATCAAGATCGCCGACAACGGCGAGATTTTCTATCGCTCGCCGGGCACCTTTGTCGAATATTACAACAACCCAGAATCCACGGCGTCGACCAAGGACGCCGAAGGCTGGGTTGCCACGGGCGACGCGGGCTTCTTCGAAGAAGGGTCGGGTCACCTGCGCATCATCGACCGCGCCAAGGACGTTGGCAAAATGGCCGATGGTAGCATGTTCGCGCCGAAGTATGTCGAAAACAAACTCAAGTTCTACCCCGACATCCTCGAGGCGGTGTTGTTCGGCAATGGCAAGGATCGCTGCGTTGCCTTTATCAACATCGACCTGACGGCGGTCGGCAACTGGGCCGAGCGTAACAACGTCGCCTATGCCTCGTATCAGGAACTGGCCGGTCACCCCAAGGTTCTGGACAGCATCCAGGAACATGTGGAGACGGTGAACAAATCCGTGGCCCAAGACCCGATGCTGTCAGGGTGTCAGATCCACCGCTTCCTCGTCTTGCACAAGGAACTGGACGCCGATGACGGCGAGATGACCCGGACACGCAAAGTGCGCCGCGTCGTTGTGGCCGACAAGTTCAAGGATCTCGTGGACGCGCTCTATGACGGTTCGACCCAGGTCTCGACCACCACAGAAGTTACTTATGAAGACGGTCGCAAGGGCAGCATCAGCGCCACGCTGGAACTGCGCGACGCCGCAGTCGTCTCAACCGCAGCAAAGGTAGCCGCAGAATGAGCACGCAGGAAAGCTACGTCACCGAAGACGGCCGCACCATCGGCCCGACCGTGATGGAAATGAAGAACATCACACTGCGCTTTGGCGGTGTGAAGGCGATCACCGACATTTCGTTCGACATCCGCGAGGGCGAAATTCGCGCCATCATCGGACCGAACGGTGCCGGGAAATCGTCGATGCTGAACGTCATCTCGGGCTTCTACGTCCCGCAAGAGGGCGAGGTTTGGTACAAGGGCAAAAAGCGCCCGCCGATGAAACCCTATCAGGTGGCCGAACAGGGCATCGCCCGGACCTTTCAGAACATCGCGCTGTTCGAAGGCATGACCGTTCTCGATAACGTCATGACCGGTCGTATCCGCCAGATGAAAGCCGGGCTGTTGTCTCAGGCGATCTGGAAAGGCAAAGCCGAGAAAGAAGAGATCGAAAACCGCGAGTTCGTGGAAAAGATCATCGACTTTCTGGAAATTCAGGCAATCCGCAAGACGCCCGTGGGCCGACTGCCCTATGGTCTGAAAAAGCGGGTCGAACTGGCGCGCGCGCTGGCCGCGGAGCCCTCGATCCTGCTGTTGGACGAACCCATGGCCGGCATGAACGTCGAAGAGAAAGAGGACATGTCCCGCTTTATCCTCGACATGAATGACGAGTTTGGCACCACCATCGCCCTGATCGAACACGACATGGGTGTTGTGATGGACCTGAGCGACCGGGTGGTCGTGATGGATTACGGCAAAAAGATCGGCGATGGCACGCCGGACGAAGTGCGTTCGAACCAGGCGGTGATCGACGCCTATCTGGGGGTGGCACATGACTAATCAACACATTGAAACCCAAGCAAAAACCGGAGGCCTGAGCGATGCCTGAACAACTCGCATTTGCAATGGAGGTTTTCCTCAACGGCCTCATGTCGGGCGTGCTTTATGCCCTCGTGGCACTGGGCTTCGTCCTGATCTACAAAGCGTCGGGAATCTTCAACTTTGCCCAGGGTGTGATGGCGCTGTTCGCGGCGATGACCCTTGTTGGTATCCAGAACGGCCAGGTGCCCTTTGCGCACCTCATCAACGCTGTTCTTGGCACACATATCCACCACTTCGGCTGGCACATTCACTCGGTTCTGGCGCTGATCCTGACCGTCGGTGTGATGGTTCTGCTGGCGGTGGCCATTCAGAAGTTCGTATTCCGCCACCTCGTGGGGCAGGAACCGATCATCCTGTTCATGGCGACCATCGGTCTGGCCTATTTCCTCGAAGGGTTTGCCGACCTGATGTGGAACTCGGAAATCAAGAAGCTCGAGTTCTGCCTGGCTGGCACCACATGTCTGCCGCAGGGCATCAACCTCGCCATTGATGAGGCCACGTACAACTGGTTCGGCTATGGTTTCTTCATCGATAACCTCGACATCACTGCAACCATCGTTGCCATCATCCTCGTGATCGCGCTTGTGGCCTTTAGCCAGTACACCAAGCAGGGCCGCGCCATGCGCGCCGTGGCCGACGACCACCAGGCGGCTCTGTCGGTTGGCATCTCGCTGAACTTCATCTGGGTTCTGGTGTGGTCGGTCGCAGGCTTCGTGGCTCTGGTCGCGGGTATCATGTGGGGCGCCAAGTCGGGCGTACAGTTCTCGCTGTCGCTGATCGCGCTCAAGGCGCTGCCGGTTCTGATGCTGGGTGGCTTTACCTCGATCCCCGGCGCCATCATCGGCGGCCTGATCATCGGTGTGGGTGAGAAGCTGTTCGAATTCTGGGTCGGCCCGCTGGTTGGCGGCGCAACTGAGAACTGGTTCGCCTACGTTCTGGCGCTCGTGTTCCTCGTGTTCCGTCCGCAGGGTCTGTTCGGCGAAAAAATCATCGAGAGGGTGTAACAGTGACCAAGCTGATTGCCATTCTCAACGTGATTGCGTGGTCGGGCTTTTGGGCCTTTGGCTACCTCGCCCTCAGCGCGGAAACGTCCACGGGTCAGATGACCACGGCCGCAATCCTCGCTGCTCTTGGCGCCGCCATCGGTGTCTGGGCCTACTTCCAGCTCGTGCGCCACTCTGAGCGCACCGGCTACGCCAAGAAACCGAACCGGGCCGATCGGTCCCATCTCGAACAAGAATTCCAAGGGGAGACTGTCTGATGTTCTATCGTGAAGCGGGCGATTTCAAAACATCCTACGCCGCCGACAACCAGACCTTCCCGATCAAGTTCGACCGGATGGGCTATTACACGGCACTGGTCATCGCCTTTCTGGTGGTCCCGTTTATCATCAACGACTACTGGGCCAACGCGATCCTGTTGCCCTTTCTGATCTACGCGATTGCCGCGTTGGGGCTGAACATCCTCGTCGGATATTGCGGTCAGGTGTCACTCGGTACCGGTGGTTTCATGGCGGTGGGCGCCTACGCCTGCTACAAGCTGATGACCTCGATGCCGGAAGTGAACATCTTCTTCCACATCATCATTTCAGGCGGCATCACCGGGCTGGTCTGTGTTCTGTTCGGCCTGCCAAGTCTGCGGATCAAAGGCTTCTACCTTGCCGTGGCGACGCTGGCGGCGCAGTTCTTCCTCGTGTGGCTCTTCAACCGTGTGCCGTGGTTCTACAACTACTCGGCCTCGGGTCAGATCAACGCGCCGGAACGCTCTGTGTTTGGCATCGAAGTCACCGGCCCCAATACCGAAGCATGGGCGACCTACCTGTTCTGCCTCGTCTTCCTGGTGGCCAGTGCCCTGATCGCTCGCAACATGACCCGCGGTATGGCTGGTCGTAAGTGGATGGCGATCCGTGACATGGACATTGCCGCCGAGATCATCGGGGTGAACCCGCTCAAGGCGAAAATCTCGGCCTTTGCGGTCTCGGGCTTCTTTGTCGGCATCTCTGGTGCGCTGTTTTTCTCGGTCTACCTCGGTGCCGTGGAAGTGGGCGAGGCCTTTGGCATCAACAAATCATTCCTGGTGCTCTTCATGATCATCATTGGCGGCCTGGGCTCGATCTTTGGCTCTTTTGCCGGCGCCGCCTTCCTCGTCTTGCTGCCCGTCGTGCTGAAAGTTGTCGGCGTGGATTGGCTGGGCTGGCCCACAGACATGGTTGCTCACTTGCAGCTTGTGATTGTCGGGGGGATGATCGTCATGTTCCTGATCCTAGAACCGCATGGACTCGCCCAGCTTTGGCGCGTGACCAAGCAGAAACTCAGGCTGTGGCCCTTCCCGCACTAAGGCGGGGCCACGACCAAACCATTCGGGGTCTGAGGAGGCCCCGGTACGAAACATCGGACATAACCAAGGGAGGAAAAACCCGATGAAGAAAATTTTTGTAACCGCAGTGGCTGGCCTGATGGCCGCAGCGCCCGCGATGGCCGACCTGGTCTTCCCGTCGCTGTCCTACCGCACCGGCCCCTATGCCGCAGGTGGCATCCCCTTCGCGGATGGCTACGCTGACTACTTCACCCTGCTGAACGAGCGTGACGGTGGTATCGGCGGCGTGATGACCAAGCTGCTGGAATGCGAAACCGGCTATAACACCGAAAAAGGCGTTGAATGCTACGAGTCGACCAAAGGCGAAGGTGCCCTCGTGTATCAACCGCTGTCGACAGGTATCACCTATCAGCTGATCCCCAAAACCACCGCGGACGACATCCCCATGCACACCATGGGTTATGGTCGGACTTCGGCGGCAAACGGTAACGTGTTCAGCCACACCTTCAACTATCCGGGCACTTACTGGAATGGTGCGTCGGGCGCGGTGAACTACCTGCTGGAAACCAACGGTGGCGACATCAAGGGCAAGAAAATCGCTCTGGTCTACCACAACTCGGCCTACGGCAAAGAACCAATCCGTACCCTAGAAGAACTGCAGAAAAAGCACGGCTACGAGCTGAGCCTTCTGCCGGTTGACCACCCCGGTCAGGAACAGAAATCGCAGTGGCTGCAAATCCGCCGTGAAAAGCCTGACTATGTCCTGATGTGGGGTTGGGGCGTGATGAACCAGGTTGCCGTTCAGGAAGCTGCAAACATCCGCTTCCCGATGGAAAACTTCATCGGTATCTGGTGGTCAGGTGCAGAACATGACGTTCTGTCCGCAGGCGACAAGGCCAATGGCTACAAGGCACTGACCTTCCACAACGTGGGTCGTGACTTCCCGGTCTTCGAAGACATCCAGAAGTATGTTGTTGACGCTGGCAAAGCCGCCGGTGCTGGCGACCAGATCGGTAACGTGCTCTACAACCGTGGTCTCTATGCCGCGATGCTCGCAGCCGAGGCCGCCAAAACCGCACAAGGTATCCACGGCACCGCCGACATCACCCCTGCGATGATGCGCGATGGTATGGAAGCGCTGGAAATCACCGAAGAGAAAATGGCCGCCCTCGGCATGCCGAACTTTGGTCCGTCGTTCTCTGTTTCGTGTGAAAACCACGGTGGCCCGGGCCTCGTTGGTGTGACCCAGTGGGACGCAGGTTCGAAAACCTGGTCACTGATTTCGGACTTCAAACCGACCGACATGGAAGTGATCGGCGCGTTGATCGAGGCCGACTCGGGTTCCTACGCATCGGAAAACAACATCGAAGCACAGTGTAAATAAGACTGTCATCTTTTCCCGGCCGGGCTCTTCCCGGCCGGGGATCAACCAAGAATTCAGGAAAGACACATCTCATGCTCGACGCTGGTCCCACCAAAGAGACCCTCCTGGAGGTCAACAACATCGAGGTGATCTACAATCACGTGATCCTCGTTCTCAAGGGCGTCAGCCTGTCGGTCCCCAAAGGCGGTATCACCGCACTTCTGGGCGGTAACGGTGCTGGCAAGACCACGACGCTCAAGGCCATTTCCAGCCTGCTGCAATCCGAGCGGGGCGATGTGACCAAAGGCACGATCGAATATCGTGGCGAGAATTTGCATGGCCGTGACCCGGCTGACCTCGTGAGACAGGGCGTGATCCAGGTTATGGAAGGCCGCCATTGCTTCGAACACCTCACGGTGGAAGAGAACCTCCTGACCGGGGCCTACACCCGCTCGGATGGTTCGGCGAACGTCAACGCCGATCTCGAAAAGGTCTATACCTACTTTCCGCGCCTCAAAGAGCGCCGCAAAAGTCAGGCGGGCTATACCTCGGGCGGGGAACAACAGATGGTTGCCATGGGCCGCGCGCTGATGAGCCGCCCGGAAACCATCCTTTTGGACGAACCCTCCATGGGGCTCGCGCCGCAGCTGGTCGAAGAGATCTTTACCATCGTCAAGGATCTGAACGAGAAAGAGGGCGTATCCTTCCTTCTTGCCGAACAGAACACAAACGTGGCGCTGCGCTTTGCCCACTACGGCTACATTCTGGAAAACGGGCGCGTCGTGATGGACGGTCCCGCGGCAGAACTGCGCGAAAACCCGGATGTTAAGGAATTCTACCTCGGCGTCTCGGATGAAGGGCGCAAATCCTTCCGCGACGTACGCTCGTATCGCCGCCGCAAGCGTTGGCTGAGCTAAGAACACACCCTCCGGCGCAAGTGGACGGCCGGACACCAAAGCGGTCCCGGAAAAACACGCGAACAGGAGGTCCGCCCCCTGTTCACAAGGGAGATGTGCCAAAAGGCACCACAAAAAGATAAAGAGGACGGCCCGATGAGCCAGTTTTACGATGACCTCGAGACCCGCTCGTCAGAGCAACGCGCCAGCGATGTTGCCCAGGCTCTGCCCATGCAGATTGCGCGCGCCAAGGCTCTGCCCGGCTATGCCGAAGCGCTCGCAGACGTCGATCCAGCGGCCATAACGTCGGTCGCCGCCCTTGCCTCTCTCCCGGTTCTGCGCAAATCCGAACTTGGCAAGGCGCAATCCGGCAACGCCCCGCTGGGCGGTTTCGCCGATCTCACACGCCCCGGCATTGTGCACGTCTTTCAGTCCCCCGGCCCCATCTACGAGCCCGGCGGACAAGAGGGTGACTGGTGGCGTTCAGGTCGCGGCATGTTTGCCGCCGGGTTCCGCAGCGATGACATCGTGCAGAACTGCTTTTCCTACCACCTGACCCCTGCTGGCATGATGTTCGAATGCGGTGCCCGCGCCATCGGTGCCAAGGTCCTGCCCGCAGGCACCGGCCAGACCGAACTCCAGGCCCGTGCTGCCCATGACATTGGCGTCACGGCTTATGTTGGCACGCCCGATTACCTCAAGATCATCCTCGACAAGGCGGATGAGATGGGGCTGAAGCTCAACATCACCAAGGCCCATGTTGGCGGCGGCGCGCTGTTCCCCAGCTTGCGTCAGGAATACGCAGACCGTGGCATCCAATGTCTTCAGGGCTACGGCACCGCGGATCTAGGCAACGTGGCGTATGAATCCGAGGCCATGCAAGGCATGATCGTTGACGAAGGTGTGCTGATCGAAATCGTTACCCCCGGCACCGGCAATCCCGTTGCGTCGGGTGAGGTGGGCGAAGTGGTCGTGACCTCGCTGAACCCTGACTACCCGCTGATCCGCTTTGCCACCGGCGACCTTTCTGCCGTGATGGAGGGCACCTCGCCTTGTGGCCGCACCAACATGCGCATCAAGGGGTGGATGGGGCGCGCCGATCAGACCGCCAAGATCAAGGGCATGTTCGTGCGCCCCGAGCAGGTTGCCGATCTGGTCGCCAAACACGCCGAGATCGCAAAAGCCCGCGTCATCGTCACCCGCGAGGGCGAAATGGATGCCATGACGGTCCAGATCGAAGCCGCCAATGGCGACGCAGACGCCTACGCCAAATCGGTTTCCGAGACCCTGAAACTGCGTGGCAAGATCGAGATCACCGCTCCGGGCAGCCTGCCCAAGGATGGTATCGTCATCGACGATCAGCGCAGCTACGACTGATTTCGCGACCGGCGGATCTGAGCCACCCGCCGGTTTCTTCCCCTTTCCTAATACCCGGACCTGCGCAACACTGGGGCGCAGACAGCGGTGCTAAGACGGGGGAAACTATGTTCAAAAGGATCATGCGCGTATGTGCTGTAGTGGCGAGCCTGGGGGCTGGACCCCTATGGGCCGACGACGCGGCACTTGTTGTTCGCAACACCGTCTTTGACGGCTTGCCCAACCTCTCCGATCCCCTGTCCCAGCGCACAGTGCAAAACCTGCTGCAACGCGAGGGGTTTGACACGTTGCAACTGGGCAATGCCACAGCGCCCGAGTTGATGCGCGGAGCGCGCCGGTTCAAAACCATGCTGACCGAAGACACTGACCGCGTTGTTGTCTACCTGTCGGGGCACACGATCTCGGCGCTGCGCAATACCTGGTTCATGGGGGCAAATGCCGGCGGACCCGACCTGTTTTCCGTCACCCGACAGTCGATTTCGGTCAATGCACTGCTGGACATGCTGGCGGATTACCCCGGGCGCGCGGTGCTGGTTATTGCCGAGCATGACAGTGACCTGGATCTACCCGACGGGCTGCGCAGCGACCTCACCCACCTCGCGGTGCCGCAGGGCGTGACGGTCATCCGCACTTCACCCGAAAACGGCACGCGGGTCCTGCGCATGCTGCTGTCATCGGACTATACGCTTGAACGGATGCGAAGCGCCCTGCCATCGACCGTCAAATTCTCCGGTTTCACGCCAGACAGTTTCACCCTCTCGCGCACCAGTACAGACATTCCCCCGGCGCTCTCGATCACGGCCCTGCGTGATGACGCCTATTTCCAGCTGGCCCGCGATCTAGGCACGGCTGACGCGCTTCAGGCCTATCTCGACCGATACCCGTCGGGCCGCCACAGCATCGAGGCCCGCGACCTTATCTTTGAAATCGAAGATACCGACCGGCGCTATGCTGAGAATACCGAACGGGCACTGAACCTGACACGCGCCGAGCGCAGGGCCGTGCAGGAAAATCTGACCCTCCTTGGCTATGACACGCGTGGGGTGGATGGTGTCCTTGGGCGCGGCAGCCGTGCCGCGATCAGCGACTGGCAACGGCGACAAGGTCTTGAGCCTCACGGCTACCTCGACGCCTCTCAGATCGTGGCTCTCCAGCGTCAGGCCGACCGCCGCCGTGACGAGATTGCCGATGAGGAAGAGCGCGACAAGGCCGAACGCGACGCCGAAGAGCGCCGCATCTGGCGCGAGGCCAAGCGACGCGACACCGTGGCCGCCTATCGCAGCTATCTTGAGACCTATCCAGAGGGGAAGTTCCGCGACAAGGCCGTGCAACGTTTGACCGAACTGGGCGGCAGCCTGGTCACCGAAGACCAGATTGCCGAGGCCCGCAAACACGAACAAAGGGCGCTCAACAACCCGTTTGTACGTATCCTGGCCGAACAGCGACTTGCTTCCCTCGGGTACCGAGTGGGCAATATCGACGGAACATTTGACAAGCAGACCCGTGCCGCGCTCAAGGCTTTTCAGAAACGTAATGACATCGCCCAAACGGGCTTTGTCGGTAGCGAAACTCTGAACGCGCTGCTGCCCTGAGCATGGCGCCCTGAACAGCTCTGCCCGCAAAGAACGCGGGCAGGGTGTCGAATGACCACGTGGGACAAAGTTCTCGGTTTGGCGGATAATTTCAAATCTTCTTCTTGTCTCTGGGCCCACCTCTTCCATTTTCGGAAAATCATTGTTTCTTGAGCACAGAAACGCGAACACACGCGGCGGACTCAGATCGGTTGCGTTGATCGAAAAGGAAATGGATATGACCATCAGACACACAACTGGCCGCGGCCAGCGATATGACAGCGTGCTCGACACCGTCGGCAACACCCCGACCATTCGCATCAACCGCATTGCGCCTGCCCATGTGAACGTTTTCGTGAAGTTCGAAGCATTCAACCCCGCCGGATCGGTCAAAGACCGCCTTGCGCTTAACATCATCGAAGCGGCCGAACGTGATGGCCGTCTCAAACCCGGTCAAACCGTGGTCGAGGCCACCTCGGGCAACACGGGCATCGGTCTGGCCATGGTCTGCGCCGCCAAGGGCTATCCGCTGGTCATCACCATGTCCGAGGCCTTTTCCGTCGAACGCCGCCGCCTGATGCGGTTCCTGGGCGCCAAGGTGGTGCTGACCCCGAAAGAGCAAAAGGGCTTTGGCATGTACTCCAAGGCGCTGGAGCTGGCCGATAAAAACGGCTGGTTCCTCGCCAGCCAGTTTGAAACCGCTGACAACGCCGACATCCACGAAACCACGACGGCGCGCGAGATTCTGGGCGACTTTGCGGGTGAAAAGCTTGACTACCTCGTGACCGGCTACGGCACGGGCGGGACCGTGGCAGGTGTGGGCCGCGTGCTGCGCGCCGAAAGCCCGGACACCAAGATCATTCTTGCCGAACCCGCCAACGCCGCGCTGGTTTCATCGGGCTACGTCAACACCCGGAACGCCGAAAATCAGGCCACCGAAAGCCACCCCGCATTTGCACCTCACCCGATCCAGGGTTGGACCCCGGACTTTATCCCGTATGTCTTGCAAGAGGCGTTGGACAAAGAGTTTACCGACGGTCTTATCAAGGTGCCCGGCCCGGATGGCATCGCGTGGTCCCGCCGTCTGGCCGCAGAAGAGGGCATTTTTACCGGGATCTCTGCCGGTGCCAGCTTTGCCGCGGCGATGGAGATTGCAAGCGACGCACCAGAAGGGTCGAACATTCTTGTCATGTTGCCCGACACCGGCGAACGCTACCTGTCGACGCCTTTGTTCGACGGCATCCCCGAAGTCATGAGCGACGAAGAGATTGAGATTTCACAGTCGACTCCGGGCTTTCAGATGCAAGGTTAACGCCCTTGCCAACTCACGGGACCGGGTGGGGCGTTACCTCAACCCGGCCATGATCCAGGTGGATATGTGCTAGAATGAAAACCCGCCGTGGCTTCCAGCGGTTGCTGCGGCCACGGTGATCAGGCTGATGCTCAACAGCACCCAATGCATCCTTTGAATGATGCGAAAGGTCTGTTCGGGGTGCGTCTTGGCGCGCTCCTGAAACCAGCGATGCAGGAACAGCGGCTCGGCGATAAACAACATCACCGTGAACACCGCCCAGACCAGCACCATCAAATGCATCCAGAAATTTGACGGCACCAGGAACCGGTACCACATATCCCAGACATATATGATATAGAGACCGCTCAGCCCCACCAACACGGTGGCCCAGCGTGCGACTGCGGCAAACCGCCCTTCGATGTCTTCGAAAAAGGCCACCCGCTCCTCGGGGGTCTTCATCCGTCGCACCGCAGGCAGCAACACCATGGTGACAAAGGCGACGCCGCCGATCCACAGAACAACCCCCAGCACATGCAGCGCGCGTGCAATGCTCACATCATCCGGCATCGGTTCGCCCTTTTCGACACTTCTCCTGCGACAGATGACAAAGGCGCGGGCGGCGGTCAAGCTGAAGCGCGTGCAAAGATTTTTCAGACACCCTCTCGACAAATCCCCACATCTGGGTGTGAGGTACTCTCCGGGTTCGTCGACACGAAGGAGAGCACGCCGTGGCTGTGGACACATCCATTTCGCTCTGGGACGCAACAGCGGCCGAAGACATCTATGACAATCCCCTCGACGGGGACGTGACCTGTGACGTCGCGATCGTCGGGGGCGGCTATACCGGGCTTTCCACCGCGCTGCATGGCGCTGAAAAGGGGCTGAACTGCCATGTGCTCGAGGCCGAGACCATTGGCTATGGCGGTTCAGGTCGCAATGTCGGCTACGTCAATGCCGGCCTTTGGCTCCCGCCCCAGGACGTGCGCGCCAAACTTGGCGAAGCCCGCGGCAGCCGCCTGATCGAGATCATGGGCGATGCGCCGGCCTATGTCTTTGACCTGATTGAAAAGCACCAGATGCGCTGCGAAGCCAACCGCAACGGCACCATTCACGCGGCCCATGCTCCGAAGGGCTACGAAGACCTCGCCCGCAGGGCGGAAGAATGGCAGCGCCTTGGTGCGCCGGTCGAGTTGCTGGATGCGCAGACCGCGGCGAAAAAGATCGGAACAGACCGGTTCCATGGCGGCCTGCTGGACCGGCGCGCGGGCACCATCAACCCCATGGGGTACGTGCGTGGCCTTGCCCGTGCTGCACTGGCGGCGGGGGCGACGATCTCAACCGGCGTCACGGCCCGGGCCCTGACGCGCGCGGGGGGCCTGTGGAAGGTTCAGACCAACCGTGGCACCGTCACGGCAAAGCACGTCGTCCTGGGCACCAACGCCTATACCGACGACCTTTGGCCCGGCCTGAAACAGACCTATACCATGATCCATTTCTTCCAGCTCTCAACTGAACCCCTGGGCGATGCCGCGGCGCACATCCTGCCGGGCAAACAGGGCCTATGGGATACCGCGCCTGTCATGTTCGGTTTGCGCCGGGATGACTTTGGGCGCCTGATCATCGGATCCATGGGCGCGCTCCACGGCGGCACCTCGGGTCTCTCCCGGCGCTGGGCCTCGCGACAACTGCGCCGTATGTTTCCCGAGCTTGGCACCGTCGCGTTTGAAAACGCTTGGCACGGGCAGATTGCGATGACTTCGGATCACCTGTTTCGCGTGCACCGCCTCGCCGACAACCTGTATACGCCCATCGGCTACAACGGGCGCGGCATCACGACCGGCACCATCTTTGGCAAGGCGATGGCCGACCTGATGACCGGCGCAGATGAGGCGACTCTTCCCGTTCCTGTCACAGACGTGGAGCCGGTCAGCGCCCGTACCCTGAAAACCGGCTTTTACCATACTGCCTTTGCGGCTAACCAGATGCTCAAAAGCCTGATTTGAGGGCGCGCTAGGTCACCTGATCTTTTGCAAACCCTCAAACAGCAAAAAGCCGCCCAAAGGCGGCCTTTCATCGTAACGCTATGCGTCGGGGTTTAGCCCTGACGTGCCTTGAAACGGCGTTGCGTTTTGTTGATCACGTAGACGCGGCCTTTGCGACGTACCACGCGGCAATCACGGTGCCGGTTCTTCAGCGAGCGGAGCGAGTTCTTGACTTTCATCGTCCTCTCCTTTCGGTCGTGGCGCGCGAGCGCCGGGTTACGGGCGCCCCGAAGATCGGGGCAGTGAATATCATGGTGGGCGATACAAGGATCGAACTTGTGACCCCTTCGATGTCAACGAAGTGCTCTACCGCTGAGCTAATCGCCCACTCTGGCCTGCCCGATCCCACTCCCCCAAACAAAAAGGGGGCGCGAAAGACCGCGCCGGTAGCGGCGTCTATAAAAGGAGTCGCAACAGGGTTCAAGACCTTTCGACAAGGTTATTTTTTGCGCTACACTTCTCCCTGAACAGGAGTCGAGATGCCCAAACGCGCCTACAGCCTTTTACGGCCCCAATGCCAGACGTCCAGCGTCGTTTTTGCCTCGCCGCACAGCGGCTGCGACTACCCGGAATGGTTTCTGCGCCGCTCTCTTCTCAATGCCCAGACGATTCGGTCATCCGAGGATGCCTATGTCGACAGGCTCTTCTCTTCAGCCCCGGAATACGGCGCACCCTTTCTGATGGCCGAAGCCCCGCGCGCGTTTCTCGACCTCAATCGTGCGGCGGATGAACTCGATCCCGCGCTGATTCGCGGCGTACGGCGCCCTTTGAACAACCCGCGTGTTGCCTCTGGGCTTGGCGTGATCCCACGTGTCGTGGCCAATGGCCGTCCGATCTACCACGGTAAACTGGCCCTGGACGAAGCGAACCGCCGAATCGACTCCTACTGGCGGCCCTACCACGCCCGTTTGCAAACCCTCCTGGACGACACCCGCGCCAGTTTTGGCCGCGCCATCCTGATCGACTGCCACTCCATGCCCCACGAAGCGCTGGACACATTGGTTCGCGGCGGTGCCCCTCGTCCCGAGGTGGTTCTGGGCGACCGGTTCGGAGCCAGCGCCGAGACCGACATCGTGGACGAAATTGAATCCGCCTTTGCCTCCGCAGGCTTCGCGGTTTCGCGCAACGCGCCCTTTGCCGGGGCCTACGTGACGCAACACTACGGCCGCCCCGCGCGCAAACAGCACGCCATCCAGATCGAGATCGACCGCTCGCTCTATATGAACGAAGCGTTGATCGAACCCCGCCCCGATTTCGAAGACTTCCGCGCTCGCTTGGCAGGGGTGATCCGCGACATCATCGCCATCGGCACCCCACGGCAACAGCTGGCGGCGGAATAGATGCAGATCGAGATCAACGGACACACGATTCACTATGAAAGCCATGGCGCGGGCCGCCCGGTCCTGATGCTGCACGGCGGCTATCTTGATAATCGCCATATGATGGACGAGATGGAGCCATGCTTTCACGGCCGCTCTGGCTGGCAGCGTATCTATCCCGACCTGCCGGGCCATGGGCGCACGGGGATGATGCCGGGCGTGACCTCGCTGGACTCCATGCTTGAAGTGACGTTGCGCTTCATGGAGGCGGTGGCACCCAACGTGCCTTTCGCTGTCTCCGGTATGTCCGCCGGCGGGCATCTCGCGCGCGGAATGGTCGCCCAATGCCCCAAGCGGCTGCTGGGCGTGATGATGAATGCCCCGGCCACGGTGGTCGACTTTGACAAGCGCAGGCGGCCCGATCCGGTTACATTTTATGAGGAACCCGAGTTTCGGGACCTCGCCGGGCCCGGCACCGAGTTCCTGAGCCAGGCAGAGCCGGTCCGTAAAGCCGGTCTTGCCGATTGGGGCCGCACCTGCATGGCCCCGGCGCTTGCCCTTCTGGATCGCGCTGCAAATGATGTTCTGTGGGAACCTGACAACTACGCCTTCAGCTTTCCATTGGATACGGCACCGTTTGAAAAGCCTTCTTTGATCCTGACAGGGCGACAGGACACTGTGGTGGGTTTCGAAGATGCCTGGCCCGTGTTCCTGCATTACCCGCGCGCGAGCTTTGCCGTTCTGGATAGATGCGGCCACTTCATAGCGCCGGAAAACCGCGCACTGTTCGCGGGTTTTGTGCGCGATTGGCTCGACCGGATGGAGGCCGAGCTTTAACGCATCGCGCGTCCCTTGAGGATCGCATCCGATCCAAATTTCTCACGAATCGCGTCCGTTGCGCGTTCGGCCTTGCGACGCTGGGTGGCTTGTGGATCCAAAAGGTCACCGCTGAGATCGGCAATCTCCTCGTCCACCAAATCCGAAAGGCCCACCCCCAGCAACCGATAGGGCCCCTGATCTCCCACCTGATCGAACAGTCCTCGCGCGGTGTGATAAACCGTGTCCGCCATCTGCGTCGCATCCCGCAGCGCCACCCGGCGCGAAATCAGGCTGTGATTGGCGCGTTTCAGCTTGAGCGTCACCACGCGCCCCGCCATACCCCGCGCCTTGGCCCGGTCCGAAACCTTCTCTGACAGCCGCCAGATGTGGCCATCCAGAATGTCGATACTGTCGGTATCCTCGAAAAACGTGGTCTCGTTACTGATCGACTTGATCGGCGCATGGGCGGACACCTTGCGCTTGTCCTGCCCCCGCGCGAGATGCCACAGCCGATAGCCCATCGACCCGAACCGCGCCGACAGGTCGTCCTGCTCCCAGCGCAAGAGGTCCGAGAACGTATGAATCCCCGCCTTGTCCAGTGAGTCTTGTGCGACGGGTCCGATCCCCCAGATCAGCCGCACCGGTTTGTCGTGCAAAAAGTCGGCGGTTTCTGCTTTGCCAATCACGCTAAAACCACGCGGCTTTTCGAGGTCCGAGGCCACCTTGGCCAGGAACTTGTTATGGCTCAGGCCAATGGATCCGGTCAGCCCCAACTCATCCTTCATCCGCTTCACCAGCCGCGCAAGCATCACCGCAGGCGGACGCCCATGCAGCTTGGCTGTACCGCTCAGGTCCATGAACGCCTCGTCCAGCGACAACGGCTCCACGTCCGGCGTCAGCTCATCCATCATCTGCCGTATCTCGCGGCTGATCTCGACATAAAGACTCATGCGCGGCTTGATCACCACTGCGTCCGGGCACAGCTTCAACGCCTGGAACATCGGCATCGCCGAACGCACGCCGCGAATGCGGGCCACGTAACAGGCGGTCGAGACAACACCCCGCCGGCCGCCACCTATGATCACCGGCTTGTCGCGGATCTCGGGGTTGTCGCGCTTTTCGACACTGGCATAAAACGCGTCGCAATCCATATGGGCGATGCTAAGGTCGAACAGCTCGTCATGCCGCGACACGCGCAGCGACCCGCAGGTAGGGCAACGCCCTTGCGTTTCAAACTGGGTCAGGCAATCGCGGCACAGCGCAGGCATGAACGGGGCCTCGGATCAGGGTGATTTGGGTATGAGTGTATCATTTGACCGCCACGACGACACCGACTTTCACGGTGCCAAACTGGCACTTTTTGTCGGGAGGATGCTTGTCACCATCCTGCGCGATGACAGGCCCGACATCCCATGGCCTGCACATTGGGACCTGCCCGGCGGCGGGCGCGAGGGACAGGAAACCGGCCCGCAATGCGCCTTGCGGGAAACCCATGAAGAGATTGGCCTGATCCTGCCCGAAACCGTGCTGACCTGGGGGCGCCTATACCGGCGCAAGGACCGCGCCTTTTGGTTCTTTGCAGCCCACATCCCCGCTTCAGCCGCCGCCGACATCCAGTTCGGAGCCGAAGGTCAGCGCTATGAATTGATCGCACCCCGCACCTATCTCACACGCCCTAAGGCGATCCCGCAGTTTCAGGAGCGGCTGAACGACTACCTTACCGACCTGTCGATTTGAGTATTTATGGCGAAATGAAGAGAGGGGTCCCTTGCTTCATGTCGCCGAAAATACTCTGGGGTGAATGAGCCGTCAGGCTCAGAGGGGCAAGGCCCCTAGATCGACGCCAGCTCGGCCACAATTGCCTCGGCAGCTGTGCGTGGGTTCTCAGCCTGCCAGACCGGGCGCCCCACTACAATGTGGTCGGCACCGTCCGATATTGCGCTGGCCGGGGTGGCCACGCGTTTCTGATCCCCCAGCGCCGCACCCGTGGGCCGCACGCCCGGCGTCACGATCAGCCGCCCTGCGCTTTCGGGCAGCGCCCGGATCAAAGCGGCCTCTTGCGGCGAGGCAATGACCCCATCCGCACCCGCTTCAAATGCCTTGCCCGCACGTTCCTGCACCAGATCCTTGATCTCACCGGGTTTGATCAGCGCCCCGTCCAGATCAGCCCGATCCAGCGAGGTCAGGATGGTCACCGCCAGAATCTTCAGATCCTTGCCCGTAGCGCCCTCTTTTGCGGCCTTCACCACGTGAGGGTCGCCATGCACCGTCAGGAAATCCAGATCGAACTGTGCCAGCCCGCGTACCGCCGCCTCGACCGTGGCGCCAATGTCGAACAGCTTCATGTCCAGAAAGATGCGCTTGCCGTGTTCGCCCTTCAGCTCATTGGCCAGCGCCAGCCCACCCCCGGTCAGCATCCCCAGCCCGATCTTGTAGAACGAAACGCTGTCCCCAAGGGTTTCGGCCAGCTTCAGCCCGTCCAGGGCGTTGGGCACGTCAAGGGCGACGATCAGGCGGTCATCTGCGGTCATGGGGTTCTCCCGAGGTTTGAGGCGGAAATCTGCCGCGTTCTAACGGTCAACGCGCGGCGCGGCAACCCTGGAGCGGTTGCCATAGATCCACTCCATGTCGGGTTTTTCGGTGCAATACATGTGCACCCAGATATAGGCCTGTTGAAACAGCGCCAGTACCAGCGCATTCCAGCTGTCAAACAACAGCGCAATGCCCCAAAGCCCGCCAAAGACAATCCCGTACATGGCATTGTCGGTGTATCGGAACATGCCCTGACGCACCATCGGCATGGCGGCGATCTCATCGCGGAAATGGTCTCCGCCCACGGCGCGCCGCAGGGTGAAATGCTTCAGAACCGAATGCATGGTGACAATCGCCAGCACCACCAACATGGCCCCCACCACCCATTGGACCACGGGCGGCAGACCAATCGGCACCGTGTCAGCCCAACCGGTCAGAATCACCGTGATCGGGCGCGCTACAAGAAATGGCATGAACAGCGCGCTCCAGCGTTGAATGTCCTTGTCACCAAACAGGCGCGATATCAGATTTCTGTGCAATTGCAGGCGAAACACAATGGCCACGATCACCTGATGCACCACCGCCAGGGCGATCGACACCGCCGCCCATTGGGGTGCACTCAGCCACAACAGATGCGCCCCCGGCTCAGGTGCCTGCATCAGCGCACAGGCTCCGGCCACCATCAGCACCGCAATGGCGGCGTGCTGCAGCTGTCCTTCAAGAATGTCGCGCCAGGTCGAGCGTGCGCGAATGTCGGCCAATCGTGACATGACCCCATTCTGGTGCGACCAGCGGGGTCTGTCCAGTGTTTCAGCCTTGCGCTTCGTCGGGGATCAGGCCTGTACGGAACTCCAACGCTGTGCGACCGGCGCGGAACTCGGGCATCCGGCGCAATTGCCGCAAAGCTTCACGCACCAGGGCGGCACGTCGCTTCAGCGACGAAGCCTCAGGCGCCTCGCGCAGATCACACATCACCTGTACCTGCCGTTCATACGACATAAAGGCGACACTGGCGCGCGCACGCTCCGGTGTTTCCACCACGGGAATCTCTGTGATTTCTATCGCGTCAACATACATACTTTTACCCACTCATAACGGATCAGAAGCCGATCCTGTGTCCGACAATCTACTGGCGCATTGTGTCAATTTTTGCTCAAAACCGGGGTCATTTTTGATCCAGATCCTTGAACCCTCGGCCCCCAGTTGCCACATTTGGCTCGAGGCCCAACCCCCGGTGTGCCGCCAAGCGGGCACCATCTGAACAGGGCGCTTATAAAAGGAGAAAACGATGGACTTATCCAAGTTCACCGAGCGGTCGCGCGGTTTCATTCAAGCAGCACAGACGATCGCCATGCGGGAAAACCACCAGCGACTGGTGCCCGAGCATCTGTTGAAAGCACTGATGGATGATGAGCAGGGGCTTGCCGCCAACCTCATCAAACGTGCCGGTGGCGCGCCCCAGCGCGTGCGCGATGCCGTCGACACCGCCATCACCAAAATCCCCCAGGTCTCCGGTGACACCGGGCAGCCTTATCTCGACAATGCCACAGCCAAGGTGTTGGGCGAGGCCGAGAAGATCGCCAAGAAAGCCGGTGACAGCTTTGTCCCGGTCGAGCGTATCCTGATGGCACTGGTGATGGTCAAATCCAAGGCCAAAGACGCCCTGGAATCCGGGGCTGTGAATGCCCAGGCCCTGAACGGTGCGATCAACGACATCCGCAAGGGCCGCACCGCCGACTCGGCCAGCGCGGAAGAGGGTTATGATGCCCTCAAGAAATACGCGCGCGACCTGACCGATGCCGCGGCCGAGGGCAAGATTGACCCCATTATTGGTCGCGACGATGAAATCCGCCGCGCCATGCAGGTTCTCAGCCGTCGGACCAAGAACAACCCGGTCCTGATCGGGGAACCCGGCGTCGGTAAAACCGCGATTGCCGAGGGCATGGCCCTGCGCATCGTCAATGGCGACGTTCCTGAATCTCTCAAGAACAAGAAACTGCTCGCCCTCGACATGGGCGCGCTGATTGCCGGTGCCAAATACCGTGGCGAATTCGAAGAGCGCCTCAAGGCGGTTCTCACCGAAGTCACTGAAGCAGCAGGCGAAATCATCCTCTTCATTGACGAGATGCACACCCTTGTCGGCGCCGGTAAATCCGAGGGCGCAATGGACGCGGCCAACCTCATCAAACCGGCGCTTGCCCGCGGGGAACTGCACTGTATTGGCGCCACAACCTTGGATGAGTACCGCAAATACGTGGAAAAAGACGCGGCTCTGGCCCGTCGCTTTCAGCCGGTCATCATCGAGGAACCCACGGTCGAAGACACCATCTCGATCCTGCGCGGGATCAAAGAGAAATACGAACTCCACCACGGGGTCCGTATCGCTGACTCGGCGCTTGTGGCCGCTTCGACCTTGTCGAACCGCTACATCACCGACCGATTCCTGCCGGACAAGGCCATCGACCTTGTCGATGAAGCTGCGGCCCGTCTGCGCATGGAGGTCGACTCCAAGCCCGAAGAACTCGACGCGCTCGACCGTCAGATCCTGCAAATGCAGATCGAGGAAGAGGCGTTGAAGCTCGAGGACGATCAGGCCTCCAAGGACCGTCTGGAAACGCTCCAGAAAGACCTCGCCGACCTGCAGGACAAGTCGTCCGAGATGACCGCCAACTGGCAGGCTGGCCGCGATAAGCTGGCCTCGGCCCGTGACCTGAAAGAGACCCTCGATCAGGCCCGCGCCGAGCTGGAAATCGCCAAGCGCGAGGGCAACCTCGCCAAGGCCGGTGAGCTGTCTTACGGCGTCATCCCCGAGCTCGAGAAAAAGCTGGAAGAGGCCGAACAGGCCGGGTCTGAACTGACCATCGAAGAGGCCGTGCGCCCGGAACAGATCGCCCTTGTGGTCGAGCGCTGGACCGGCATCCCGACCTCGAAAATGCTCGAAGGCGAACGCGAGAAACTCCTGCGGATGGAAGATGACCTGCACGCCCGCGTCATCGGCCAGAACTCGGCTGTGACTGCGCTGTCGAACGCCGTGCGCCGCGCCCGCGCAGGCCTGAATGATGAGAACCGCCCCCTAGGCTCGTTCCTCTTCCTTGGGCCGACGGGTGTGGGGAAAACCGAACTGACCAAGGCCGTGGCCGAGTTCCTCTTTGACGACGACAACGCGATGGTCCGCATCGACATGTCCGAGTTCATGGAGAAACACGCCGTCGCCCGTCTGATCGGCGCGCCTCCGGGCTATGTCGGCTATGACGAAGGCGGTGTCCTGACCGAAGCCGTGCGCCGCCGCCCCTATCAGGTGGTGCTGTTTGACGAGGTCGAAAAGGCACATCCGGATGTCTTCAACGTGCTCCTTCAGGTGCTTGACGATGGCGTGCTGACCGATGGTCAGGGCCGCACCGTCGACTTCAAGCAAACGCTGATCATCCTGACGTCGAACCTCGGGTCTCAGGCGCTCAGCCAACTGCCCGAAGGGGCGGATGCTTCGGACGCCCGCCGCAATGTCATGGACGCCGTGCGCGCCCATTTCCGGCCCGAGTTCCTGAACCGCCTTGATGAGACGATCATCTTCGACCGTCTTGCCCGCGCGGATATGGACGGCATCGTCGACATCCAGCTTGCCCGCCTGCGCAAACGTCTGGCTGGTCGCAAGATTGAGATCACGCTGGACGAGGACGCCAAGAAATGGCTCGCTGACGAAGGCTATGATCCGGTCTTTGGTGCCCGTCCGCTGAAACGCGTGATCCAACGGGCCCTGCAAAACCCATTGGCCGAGGCGCTTTTGTCCGGTGACATCAAGGACGGCGATATCGTCCCCGTCACCGCCAGCGCCGAGGGGTTGATCATCGGCGACCGGGTGGGGTCATCCGACAACCCCAAACCGGACGATGCCGTGGTGCATTGATGGCCTGACCAGTAACCAGAAAGCCCCGGGTAACTCCCGGGGTTCTCTTTGTCCGTCTTCGGCAGTTTTACGCGTGATGGACGATCTGCCCCCTGCAAATCGTTGCCCTCGGCTGGGTGGCCGCCAGCTCAGCCGGCGTAACATCCGCCAAAGCCTTGTCCAGAACGATGAAGTCGGCCCATTTCCCCACCGTCAAAGACCCGGTCTCCTGCTCCATGCCCAGCGAACGCGCGCCGTTCTGCGTAAAGATCGGCAAGGCATGAGAAAGCGAGATAGCCTGCTCGGGTGCCAGAACACCCGGATAGGCCGGGTCCGTGTTGCGGCGCGTCAGCATGCCTGACAGGCCGGTCCATGGGTTGGCGTCCGGAGCGGCAGCCGGCCAGTCAGACCCATAGATCAATTCGGCCTCATGGGTCAGCAGATCTGCTATCCGGTGGTTCCTCTGGACGCGTTCCTCTCCCAAAAAGGCGATCTGAACCGGCGTGCCGGGGTTCGGATACCACATTTTCGGAGATTGCTCTGCCACCGCCCCCAAGGCCCGAAACCGCGGCAGGTCCCTGTCCGAGACATAGTTCGAATGCGCGATTTCATGACGCAGGCCACTGTGCCCGTTGACCTGTCGCGCGGCAGCAATCGCATCCAGGCCTGTGCGAATGGCATTGTCACCAACGGCGTGCATCTTGACGGTGTATCCCCGCTGATCCAGCTCGATCAGCATTTGGTTCAGCTCTGCCGGAGCAATCAACAAGGTTGCGTCGGGATCGTGCGACGCCACATCGTACCCGCTCTCGGCAACATAAGGATCGATGAACGAGGCGGTGAACCCTGGCGCGACGCCATCCAGAAACAGCTTGGCAAAGTCCAGCCGCAGGTTCGCGCTGGAATAGGTGCGGCGGAGGTCATCCATTCTGTCAAAGGGCACAAGATCACCGCCAAGCGGGCTGGAATGCACGATATGCGCCGCCATATGGATGGTTAGGTCACCACGCAGGTCCGCAGCCTGATAGGTGCGCAGCTCCTCTTCAAAGGCCATCGGCTCTTTGAAGGCCGTGATGCCAAGACTGCAGAAGTAACGCATGGCCTCGCGCAACGCCTCGGCCAATTGCGCATCGCTGCGCTGGACCAGCGCCCGCGCCGGGGCTGTGGCGGCCTCTGCCAGAACACCATTGGGCGCACCGCTGGCCGGATCACGCTCGATGACACCGCCCGGAATATCGGCGACGTCATCCCCAAGCCCCGCCCGCTCCAGCGCGCGCGAATTGCACCACAAAAGATGCTGGCTGGCGTCGTGCAGGATGATCGTGTGCTCTGTCGAAATGGCATCAAGCAGCGCGCGGGGATTGGCCCCCATCTCGGCACGCATGACCGGACGCCACGGGCCACCATAGACCACCTGATCGGGGCTGTTCTGCTGACACCGCTGCCGAACGGCCTCCAGCAGATCGGACAGGCTGGCGTCAAACCCGACATAGATGTCATACAGCGTGCGACAGGCCCCCCAGAGTGCATGGCTGTGGCTCTCGACAAGACCGGGCATCACGAATTGCCCATGCAGGTCGTGCACCTTGGTGCCGGGCCCCACCAGGTTCAGCACGTCCGGGGTGCTGCCCACGGCAATCAGCCGCCCCTCCTTGGTTGCAAGGGCTTCGGCCATTGGACGGGCCGGGTCCATGGTCAGCACGGATCCCCCCGTCCAGACGTCATCTGCGTGTGTCATCTGTGTCTCGCTTGTTCAGGTTCCGGGTCCGGTCAGGCAATGCGATCTGCCTGCGGGCTTTCGTCCATCTGCGCTATCAGATGGTGCACCAACCGTTCAGCCAGCTGCGCCCGAATGGGCTGATGCGCGTCGCTGTCCCACAGGTTCTCTGTCTCATCCGGATCGTTGACCAAATCATAAAGCTCGCCCCATGTCTGATCCCGATAGACCGAATATCGCCACTCGGGCGTGACCAGCGACCGCACGCGCGCGGGCGTTTCAAACCCCAAGCGATTGCCGCCATCATTGTACTCAATCAACGCCTCGCGGCGCGGCCCCTCGGCCCCTTGGGTGGCGGGCAGGAAACTCTGCCCTTGATTGCCGTTAAACGGCGCGAGGCCCGCGCGCTCCAGAATGGTCGCAGCCAGATCAACGGTGGAACACAGCGCATCGGAACTGGCCTGTGTCCGCTGGTCTGGGTCCGACCACAAAAACGGCACGCGCGTGATGCTCTTAAAGGGCAAGGCCCCCTTCAAGAGCATGTTGAAATCCCCCAGGTAATCCCCGTGATCGGCATTGTAGCAGATCACCGTGTTCTCCATCTCGCCGCTCTCTTCCAGCGCCGCCAGAATGTCGCCAACCGCATCGTCAATGAACGCCATCATCCCCGCCGAAAGCGCCATGGCCTCTTTCAGCTGCTGATCGTCAAGCATCATCGCGGTTTGCGGCGTCGCCTGCCCGCCGTCGTTCATTTGCTGATCCCGAAGCCAGCGCATGGGCGGCGTCGGATTCTTATGAGCGTCATATGGCAACGGCACGTCAAAATCGTCGGGGCTGTACATGTCCCAGTACTTGCCCGGCGGATTAAACGGATGATGCGGGTCGGGAAAGCTGACAAAGGCAAAGAACGGTGCGTCCTGCCCGGCGCGTGCGGTGATATAGTCAATCGCGCGGTCGCGGATATAGCCGGTCGGATACAGATCTTCGGGAATCGGTGTCCGATAGGCCTGGGGGCAGGAATAGTTGTGCGGCAGCTCGTTGGCCGGATCGTGCAGCGCCTCCCAATCCTCGGCCGTCTCACGGAACCACTGCTGATAGTGCCCACCGCACCGGTCGCCATGCGAGGTCACCATGTCGACATGCTGATAGCCGTAATAGGGCGTCTTGATGCTGTATCGACCCTCACCCTGATACTGCGCCGGCTCTTCCTCATAGTGATCCACCCGGTCGACGTTCCATGCCTCGGACATATCGGCGATGTCGTCAAACGACCGCCCGATCGGAGGCATGCCCGTGAACGGCTGAAGGTGGCTCTTGCCAATGGCGGCCGTGTGATACCCGGCATCCGCCAGCACATCGACAAAGGTGTTGGCGTTCTCCGGCAGCGCGCAGCCGTTGTAGCGCAGCCCATGCAGGCTGGGGTACCGCCCCGTCAAAAGCGAGGCCCGGTTGGGCATGCAGACCGGTGATGCGGTGTGAAAATTGTCAAACCGCGTGCCACGCGCAGCAATCGAATCGATATGCGGCGTTTTCAGAACTGGGTGGCCATAACATCCGAGCCAGTCGGCCCTTTGCTGATCGGTGATCAGAAACAGGAAATTGGGTCGTTTGGTCATGCTGGATCAGCCTTTTTCATTACGCCGCCGCAGCCCGTCGCGCGCCAAGGTGGTGCCACGCCAAAAGCGCTGCCGCGAAAGCGATTGCTGCAAACTGAATCAATTCTGGGCGCATCAGGATCGCCACGGCGGTGGCCAGACGAACGGCAATCCACCCGATACTGAGAGATCGCGCATCATGTCCGGCCAACGCACTGGCAACCAGGTAAAGCGCCAGCGCAAGCCGCGCCAACAGCCACAAAAGCGCGCTCATCTGAACGCCGTTTTCATAGCCGGGCAGGGGGGCTCCGTTGGTGCTGGACGGATCGATCAGGGCCTGATCCACCAGCAATATCTCTGGATAGAAGGCAAAGACAAAGGGGATCGCGAACATCACGATACCCGACCGCACCGCGCTAAAGCCGGTCGCCATAGGTTCCGCCTTGGTGATGGTCGAGGCGGCAAAGGCCGCCAGGGCCACAGGTGGCGTGATTGCCGAGGCGATGGCAAAGTAAAAGATAAACATATGCGCCGTGAAGGTGGCAATCCCGAGCCCTGCCAACAACGGCCCCATCAAAAGGGCGACGTTGATATAGGCCGGAACCGCAGGCATCCCCATGCCCAACAGCACCGCCAGCAGCATCGTGATGGCCAGGGCAATGAACTGGAACATCACCGAACCATCTCCACCCAGATCCAGCGCCAGCAACAGCCGCAGCACGTCAATGGCCACGAATTTCGACAGGCCGGTAAAGTTCAGGCAGACATCAATCACCGTGACCGCCAGCAACATCAGATACAGTGTTGAGATGGTGATCCCGGATTCCGCAAGCGCATCCAGAACCTTGCGGGGCCTTGCGCGAAACTCCTTGTCCAGGAACAGCAGCACCATGACCAAAGCTGCAGCCCACCAGCCCGTCGCCCCGGCATCACCCGCCGCATTCTGGAATATCTGCAGAATCCACGGCATGGACGAGACGACACAGCGGTCATTCTGAAACACTGCCTCGGCGCCCAGAGCCGAGGCGACAAAGCCGCAGCCCACCATGTCCTTGGGCGTCAGCAACAACACCAGGATCATCACAATGGGCAGGAAAATCTGCATCAGGTGCAGGATGTCTTCGCGGTCAATCCGCATGTCATCGGTCATTTCCCCCAAGGCTTCGATCCCCTGTTTGCGGGATTGGAACGACGCGCTGAGGAACAGGCAGGCAAAATAGGCAACCGCGGGCAGGGCCGCGGCGATGATCACATCCCGATAGGGCACACCGGTCATCGCGGCGAGGATAAAGGCAGCAACCCCCATGACCGGGGGCATGATCGACCCCCCGGACGAGGCCGCAGCCTCGACGCCACCCGCAAAGACCTTGGAAAAGCCCCGCTTGATCATCATCGGAATGGTCAGAACACCGGTCGACAGGACATTGACCACCGGTCCTCCTGAGATCGTGCCGAACATGGCTGAGCTGACGATGGCCGCATGTGCGGGTCCGCCGCGCAAATGCCGGGTCCAGCGGAACGCCAGTTTGATCAGGGTCTGCCCCCCGGCGGATTGCCCGAACAGCGCGCCCAGGATGATATAGGGAAAGACCATGTTCATGATCACGTGCATGAACCGCCCAAGGATGCCCGACGCATTGTTGACCAGAGCGTCATGCACATTGGGAACCCCGTCCAGAAATGTGCGCGGCTCGCCACCAAGCTTGGTCATCAGGTACTTGTTGATGTCATCGGGCCCGTGGAAATACCACACCAGAACCGTCCCGATGGTATAGAGCGCAATCAGGATTGCGACGGCCACCAGCGGCAGCCCCCAGACCTTGATGTTATAGCCCAGGAAAATCAGCATCGCGGCGCCCATGATGGCGACCAGCCAAACGCCCGTGGTGTTGACGCACTTGGGGTCTTCCACCGTGTCCGGAGCCGGCAGGCCCATGGTTTCGGCAAACTCGATTTCCGCCTGCAGGGTTTCTGCCATGATGCGCGCCCGGTCACCGTTCAACGCATCAATCAGGCACACACTGTCGATCTCGACCAGGTAGGTCAGCGAGATTGTGCCCGCCGCGATCACCAGTGCAAAATCCATAAAGGCCCCAAACCAGGCCCACGATGTGCCCCGCCAGGCGCGCCACATCGAATGCTTCAGCGCCACGACCAGCATCATGACGAAAAAGACGATAGGATAGAACCATTCGGTCGAAAAACTGCGTGTCTTGAGGGTCTCAATCCCGGTCAGGCTCTGCCACATCTCGGTCCAGCCCGGAATGACGGGCGTGCTGTTGATGACGCCCATGGCGACAAAGACCAGCGCCAGAACATAGACGGCCTGGTTGGGGAATAGCAGTTTTCGCGTGTCTCGGTTTTCAGTGTCAGCCACGGTTTTTCTCTGATCTCTGAATGTGTGAACCGAGCGCCGCCAATGCTGGCGACGCTCTGATGTCATGCCCGGATCGGGTTACTGCGCGACGGCGCAGTCATCGACCTCGTAGCCAGCTTCGCGCCAGGCGCGGGCCGCTGCGGGGTGGTACTGGATCGGGTTCGCACCACACATGCCCTGCATGGGGAAATCATACCCGACCGTGTTGCCATAGGGGGCCTTGGCCTTCAGATCATCAAGCGTCGAGATATAGGTCGACACCAGGTCGTAAACCATCTGGTCATCCATATCCTTGTGCACGACGTTGCCGCCAATTGTTGCAAAGGCGCGGAAGGTGTCGTCCTCCGAGACAAAGGACCACTCGTCACCCATGACGGCCTGAATGTCCGCCACAGCACCCGTCCAGGGTGCGCTGCCGGGGGCCTTCATGTACTTCTGCATGGCATCGCTTTCATAGGCCTCGATCGGCATCGACCAACCGGTCATCTTGCCCGCCGCACTCGGGGTTGTCAGGCGAGGGCTGGGGAACAGCTCTGGCAGAACAACCGCATCCGGCTCGCCACTGCTGATCAGCGTCGCACCCTGACCCCAGTTGACCTGCATGCCCTCATAATCTTCGCCGTCCTTCAGCCCGGCAACAATCTGGATCATGCTGCGCGCATTGGTCAGAGCGCCGCCGCGTGGCGGACCATTGTAGATCTTGCGACCCTTCAGGTCATCCCAGCCGCCAACGCCCTTGGCGTCATAGGCAAACAGAAAGAAAATCCCCAACACGAAAGGGTTGATCGCGCGCAGATTCCCGGCCAGCTCGGCCCCTTTTTCCTTGCCCAGCGAGCCATAGGGGCCAACGCCCCGGCTCATCAGGAACGGCAGAATATAGGGCGTACCTGCAATATCCGTCTTGCCCTCGGCAACGTTCTGGATCGAGTTGGTCAGGGTCTGACCATCCGCCAGCTGGATGTTTGCGACACCTTTGGTGCCCGCAATTTCCGTCATATGCGCCAGCGACAGGTGTGTTGCACCGCCGGGGCTTGCCGTTTCGGCCGTCAGGTTGGTCTGCGCCATGGCGCTCGACGTCATCGCCATCGTGGCAACGGCTGCGGCAATCAATTTCATTGGTTTCATCGTTTCCTCCCTGATTGAGAAACCCATTAGGTCGTTTCGTTTGCTTGGGCGCAGGCCTGTTTGGTCCATTCCTCCTGACCAAGTGTCATGCCTGCTCCGTCACTCCTTCCGTTTCAATCTCTGTGCCCTCGGCGTGCGCCTCTTGCGCATTGAACAGCGGCAGCGCCGCGCCATTGACCAGATCCAGCAACCGCTTCAACTCGGCAAAGTCCTTCGGGCTTAGCCGGTTTGTGAATTGCGCCGTGACCGCTTTGGCCTTGGGCCAGATCCGCTCCACCGTCTCGATGCCCTTGGGCGTGAGCGAGAGCAGCTTGCGGCGCTTGTTGCTTGGGTCTTCGCAGCGCGAAATCAGCCCCTTGCGCTCTAATGCCGTCGCCGCCCGGCTGCCATGGGCCGGGTCGATCGAGGTGTGCTTGGTCACAAAGGCAACGTGACAGCTGCCAAAGCGCGCAATCGAGAACAACAGCTGCCATTCGAGAACCGGCAGGTTTTCCGCCTGGAGAACATCGCGAGTCAAAGCGCGCCGGGTCGAACTGGTGTACTTCCGGGCCCGGAGGATGAGGAAATCATCAATTTGCTCTGGCGGTATCAGGGCCGCATGCAATGCATCTCTCCCATAGATTCTCTTGACTTGTTAACTACCATATTGGCAAATGCAACATATGGCAAGCGCAACATACATAGCGTGGCCAGCAAAACCGGGACCGCATACGCCATGAAAACAGTTGCTTTCGATTATGTGATTGTCGGGTTGCGGGTCGCGGATTGTTCCGTGATGCCGTCGCTGGTGTCCGGCAATACCAACGCACCGACGATGATGATTGCCGACCGCGCCGCAGATTTTATCCTGAGCGCGCAGGAGTGACCTCAAAACGGTGCACCAGCCCCGCGAAAGTGCCCGGAAAAATGTTGTACAACATGGAGAGTCACCTCCAAAAAAGTTGTACAACATGGAGAGTCGTGCCGAAAAATGTTGTACAACATGGTCAAAAGCCCCTCCATACTTTGGCCACATACCCGCGCTAAATTCCGGCCAAAACAATGAGGTCAAAGGCAGATCAATGTCCGGTTTTTCCGAAGACAAGGCGCTCGCATGGGCGGCAGAACACCTGACGTTTTCGACGCATGATGTTGTCACGCGTCACCCCTGGGCGCGAACCTATCGCCTGAGTGACGGGGCGACTCACAGCTATCTCAAGGCCTCGTTCAACCGCCATCACAAGGGCGGGGTACACAATCTCTACCTCTCCGCTCTGGCCGAGGGAAGTGTTCCTAAGGTATTGAAAGTAAACACAGATCAATCCCTTATCCTGATGCAGGACTTTGCCGTGCCACCCTGTTCCGACGCGCTGGACGATGCTGCCAAGGCACGCGTGCTGGCGGCCTATGGCACAGTGCAGCAACGTGCCTTTGGCCATGCCGATCTGGCCGCCAGCCTGCCGCACGTCACCTGCGCCGGAACCTTCACGCGGTTTCTCGCCCTGATCCAAGAGGCCTTGTCGCAGGGCCGCTCTCAGGCCAATCCGGGCAATCCCTTTGCCTATTTCAGCACCAATTCGCAAAAGGGATACTTGAGCATTTTCAATGCTTTAACGCCTCATCTCACCAACCTCTTCAAGCTGGCGGATACCATGCCGTCAACCATCAACCATTGCGATTTGCGCCCCAAGAACGTCGCCCTGCGCGACGACGGATCGCCGGTGATTTTCGACTGGGACGACGCCATCTGGGCCCCGCCCGGCTTTTCCCTGCACGCCCAGTTTCGCGGTGCCCACCGCGCGTTTCTTGGCCTCTCGGCAACCGACGGATTCGAAAACCGCTCGGTCACCCGCGACGCCGGGGTTCTTGATGCCTATGTCACTGCATTGGCAGATGGCCCCATCGCCCCGGATGCCTTGAAACCCGGCCTCCAGGCCAGCTGTATTGCTGGCGTGATGCACTACATTTCGGCCTTTGCGCCCTATGGAATCACCAGCCGAACCTCGCAGAGCACGATCAAGAAAATGGTACGCCGCAGGCTTTCTAACCTCTTGGATTTGTTCGGAGATATTGCCGCAACGGATCGCGCCTTTGCCGCTGATCTGGCGCGTGCCTACCGCGCCACAGGGCGGGACCGACGTGCGCGCAAGGCCCTGTCGCAATGGCGGGCCGCGGACCTCTCGGTCGAGGCGGCGAGAGCCTTTGACATCACCCCGACCCCTTCGGAAAAGGCCGCCATGGCCTGGGCGCCGGACACCTTGGACAAGGCGATCTTGGCCTTTCGCGACCACGGAACCCTCGTGATCCGCGATGTTTTTGATCCTGCCCTCATCCGCGACTGTCATGCCCGCTTTAGCGAGGATTACGCCGGTTTCCAGCAGGACATTTCCAAAGACGCCGCGCTGCGTGTCGGAGACCGCCGCTACATGGTCACGCCTGCGCTGCAGGGTGCGCTGGCCGATCCGGGCTTGCTGGCGTCTCCCTTCATTCTGCCAATCATGCGTAAGCTGTTGTCAGACAAGGTGATTTTAGGCAGCGTAACTTCGGTCGCCTCAGCCCCCGGAGCCAAGGATCAAAGCATTCACCGGGACAATCCGCTGCTGTTTCCCGAGGATCCAGACCTCGCAGTGCCGAATTTTTTGATTTCCCTAATCGTGCCGCTGATCCCCCTGACTCGCGACACCGGCAGCACCCGACTTTGGCCGGGCAGCCACAAGAAGCACTATTCAAACTACGAAGAGTGCCCGACCCTCGACCCGCATTGCGATATCGGGTCCTGTTATCTGATGGATTCCCGGCTGTTCCACCAGGGCCTGGCCAACCGAAGCGACCAGACCCGCCCGATCCTGGCGATCATCTACCAGCGTCCCTGGTATGTGGATCACAAGAACTTCAAGAAACAGACCCCGTTGCGCTTGGGTGATCCTTCGGGCGACACCCTCTCGGACGAGGTGCGCGAGCTTGTGACCTGGGCGATCCACTAAATCCCAAAAGGCCTGCAGGGCAGGGGTTTAGTGCCCCCCGCCCCCCAACAATCCGATGCCCGAGAGGATCGAGCCAAGGACCTTTGCGCGCAGACCAACTGCCTTGATCACACCCGTCGCCGCGATGATGTGCCCAACAGTTCCGTCAATGTTGCTGGTATAGGTCTGAACAATACAGCCCGATCCGTCCAGCAGCATATCCTCGTGCTCTTTGTGGACCAGTTCCAGAAACACCAGCACGGTTCCCCTGTTCACTGCACCCTGCATGTCTATCAGATTGGGGTCCGGCTGAACCTGCCCCTTGGCAATCGCGGGCTGCACCCTCAGAACATGCGCAGGCATGACCGAGTTCCGGAACATCAGGTTTGCGTTGCTTTCACAGGCGATTTCCGCCGGCATGCCTTCGTAGATGGTGTCACGTGCCACCTGTGAAAACCCGGCGGTGATGCGCACAGGCAAGTCCTTTGGGCGTTCGGGAATGATAATCATGGCCGGGCGCAGGACCAGCGTTGTCGCCGGACTGCCGACACTCAGCGACAACTGCGTGACATGCCCGTCCACCAGACTGTGCACTTCGGTGAAGTTCAGCGCGACTTCGGCCGATTCAATTGCTGTCTCTGCGGCAGCGCGCTGGGCCGGAATTGTGTCCTTGATGTCAATTCTGGCCACGTCCAGCTGGGCTTCTGCAGCCCGCAGTTCGGCCTCGGTGGCGGCAACCGAGGTTTGCAGATTCAACACGTCATCGGCGCGGCCTGCGCCACGCTGAAGCAGAGTTTCGGCGTCGACAAGATCATCCCGCAGCTGGGCGAGCTGCGCCTTGGCTTCGTCCACCGCCGACTGGGCAATAATCTCGGCATCCTTGGCCTTTGCTTCGGCGGCCGCAATCAGGTCCAGTTCAGCCTTTGCCTGTGCCAGGGCGGCCTTTTGGGCGCTGTTCTCAATCCGGAACAGCAGATCGCCCGCCTTGACGTCCTGCCCGTTGACCACGGCCACTTCCGTGACAGGACCGGTGGTTTGTGCAACCACCGAAACGGTGGGGAAGGGCAGAATGCCGGCATAGGTTTTAGGGTGGTAGTAAAAGATCGTCGTAAACAGGCCAAAGGCCAGAACAGCCCACAGAAAAACCGCTGTTTTCATGTTCCAGACGGTGATTGCCTCACCCCGTCGCTTAAGTTGAAAGTAGCGGATGAGGGCCGGAAAAGAGGTGAACAGAAGCTCAAACATTTTGCTGTTTCTCCACCTCTGGTTCGTTGGTGTCCAGCGGTTCGTGATCGTCCGGAACCGCTTTGATATTCAAATGGAACCGGGACCAATCCGCCATCAGTGCAATCAGGATGGCGCTGAGCGGCAACAGAATGTTGAAGTGCCCAAGCGGAAAGATTTCGTAGAGCAGGGCAATGGCCAACATGGTTGGAATCGTCTTGGCCAGTGGCGTGCCATGGGCCTGATGTTCGGCCCAACGATCAAAAGTTGCATACAGATAGACAACCGCGTAAAGCGCGCCGATGAGAAATACGATCGCAACCACGGCGTAAAAATCGCTTTCCCCCGGCGCAGTAAACCAATTCGGGGCCGCGTGCCCTTGTTCCTGTTCAATACTCATTTTCAAACCCGATTAGACATACAGAAGCTTGGGCCAAAGCCCGTGTTATCGAGTTTATGGGGGATTGACCTGCAAATCACCACCCATTCCTGATAAAGACTCAGAGAGAAACAGAAACCCCCGCCACAGAGGCAGGGGTGGAAGTGGGGGGACCAGCCGCGTGGGTGATGTCCAATTTGCCCCGACGACAGGTTATTCGCCGATGGCTTCCTTGACGATCTCGTCCAGCATCATCTCGACCTCTTTCATCACGCCCTCGGGCATGATGCGATACCCGATGGTGGTTTTTCCTGCTTTCCCCGGGAGCTGCATCACGAAGATGCCATAGGGGCAAAACTGCAGGTTCATCGGGTCTGCCTCCATCACCTTGCGCGAGATGGCAGCTGAACAGAACGAATAGACCTCGGCGCGCTCAAAAATCGTCACATCCGAGCCAACATCCTCTTTGGTGCGTTCCAGCATTTCACCTACGTGGCTGACCGAGTCGATCACAAGCCCGCGGTCGGTGATGGCGCTTTCCAGGCCAAAGGTGACATCGTCATAGTCCTGATCCACGGAATAGGTCACCGACGTGTCGCCGGCAGCTGCCAGGGTTGCGCTCAGGATCAGCCCTGCGGCCAACAAGAAACGTTTCATATCAATCCTCCCGAAAACTTGGCCGCATCGTGACTTGCGACGTGAAACAACAAGCGCCACTCTAGGGTCATACCAAGGTCCGGCTTTGATACAAGTCAACGAAAGGCAATAATATATGAATATGTCAATGGATTCCGCCCTAAGAGTTGTCGAGTTCCTGAGTCTCCTGTTCGTGGCGATCATTTTGGTTGTGGCGGTTGTGGCACTTGTTCTCTTTGTGATCGACCGCACCCAGACGGGCGATGCAATTCGGCGGAACTATCCGCTGATCGGCCGCTTCCGCCATATCTTTAGCGAATTGGGCGAGTTCTTTCGTCAGTACTTCTTTGCCATGGACCGCGAAGAGTTGCCGTTTAACCGGGCGCAGAGGGAATGGGTCAACCGCGCTTCGGAAGGCAAGAGCAACACGGTGGCTTTTGGCTCAACCCGCAACCTGAGTGTTGTTGGCACGCCAATCTTCGTCAACGACCCCTTTCCGCCGCTGGATGATCAGTTTTCGTCAACGCAACCGCTGACCATCGGCCCCACAGCCCGGACGCCATATGATGCGCCGTCGATTTTCAACATCTCCGGCATGAGCTACGGGGCCCTTTCGAAACCCGCGGTTCAGGCCTTGTCCCGCGGCGCAAAAGAAGCAGGCATCTGGTTGAACACCGGCGAGGGGGGCGTGTCCCCTTTCCACCTCGAGAGCGGATGTGATCTTGTCTACCAGATCGGCACCGCCAAGTTCGGCGTGCGGGACGACGCCGGCAATCTCAGCGACGAAAAACTGCGCGACGTGGCCGCCAAACCGCAGATCCGCATGTTCGAGATCAAGATGGCCCAGGGCGCCAAGCCCGGCAAAGGCGGCATTCTGCCCGGTGAGAAGGTGACGAAAGAAATTGCCAAGATCCGCGGACTTCAAGTGGGCCAGGACGGCATCTCTCCCAACCGTCATAAAGAGATCGACAACTTCGATCACCTGCTCGACATGATTGCGCATATCCGCGAGGTCACCGGCAAACCCGTCGGCATCAAGACGGTTGTCGGGGCCGAGGCCGCCATGCGCGAGCTGTTTGAAACCATCAAGCGCCGCGGTTCCGACTGCGCGCCCGACTTTATCACCATCGACGGTGGCGAAGGCGGCACCGGCGCTGCACCGATGCCGCTGATCGATCTCGTGGGCATGCCGGTGCGCGAGGCTTTGCCGCTGGTGGTCGATCTGCGCGAAGAGTTCGGCCTGCAGAATCGCATACGCCTGATTTCCAGCGCCAAGCTGGTCAATCCCGGTGATATCGCATGGGCGCTGGCGGCGGGTGCCGACTTTGTCGTCTCGGCGCGCGGTTTCATGTTTTCGCTGGGCTGCATTCAGGCGCTCAAATGTAACAAGAACACCTGCCCCACCGGGATCACCACCCATGATCCGCGCTTTCAAAAGGGTCTGGTGGTCGAACACAAATACAAACGTGTGGCGCGCTACGCCAAGGCCATTGTGAAAGAGGTCGAGACCATCTCGCATTCGGTTGGCGTGAGCGAACCACGGCAGCTACGGCGCCACCACGTACGCCTCGTCCAGCCCAATGGGCGCTCGGTGCCTATGGACAAGCTCTTTCCAAGTTACAATTCCCCCACGCCATCGTGAGGTTTCGTGGTTTGGCCTGAACCACCTTGGTCGTTAAATCGGAGAAAACGCCCAAGACAGGAGAGCCCGATGGCCAAACGCTGGACCAATGACCTGACCCATGCCGATGTAACCCCCCACAGGGCATATCTGAACCGTCGCCAGCTTATCGGCGGTCTGGCCGGGGCTGGGCTGGCTTCAGCTTTGGGAACCTCTACACAGGCCGCGTCCAATCTGAAGCCGAACGATTGGGAAACCATCACCTCGTACAATAACTTTTACGAGTTCGGCACGGGCAAGGATGACCCCAGGAAACATGCGCATCGCCTGACCACCGATCCATGGAGCATCAGGATTGACGGCATGGTCGAGAAACCGGGCGACTATGCGCTGGGCGACATCCTGTCGAAAATGACCATCGAAGAGCGCATCTATCGGTTCCGCTGTGTCGAGGCATGGTCGATGGTTGTGCCGTGGAACGGCTTCGAGCTTGCCGATCTTTTGCAAATGGCCGGCGTTAAAGAGGGCGCTAAGTATGTGGCCTTTGAAACCCTGGTGCGCCCCGAGGAAATGATCGGCCAGCAGTATCCGGTTCTCAAGTGGCCCTATGTCGAGGGCCTGCGCCTGGACGAGGCGATGCATCCCCTGACCCTGATGGCCACCGGTATCTATGGCAAACCCATCCCCAACCAGAACGGCGCACCGATCCGTCTGGTGGTGCCGTGGAAGTATGGCTTCAAGTCGATCAAGTCGATCGTGCGCATCACGCTCACCGACAAAGAGCCGCCCACCAGCTGGAACACCGCGATTGGCAGCGAGTATGGTTTCTATAGTAACGTGAACCCAACCGTGGATCACCCGCGCTGGTCACAAGCCACGGAACGCACCATCGGCGGCGGTCTCTTTGCCAAGCGTCAGCCAACCCTGATGTTCAACGGATACGAATCCGATGTGGCCAGCCTGTATGAAGGCATGGATCTGAGAAGGAACTACTGATGACAGAAACCCAAAGCACGCTCACCTGTCCCGAATGCAGCCATGTCGAAACCTTCGAGATGCCGACCGACTCCTGTCAGTGGTTTCTGGAATGCCCCGCCTGTCACGTGGTTCTGAAACCGCAACCGGGCGACTGCTGTGTGTTCTGTTCATATGGAACGGTGCCTTGCCCGCCCATCCAACAGGGCGAGTCGTGCTGTGGATGACATCCGGCTTTCAGACCCCTGCGTGATCCCGCCAACGCGGCAACGGCGGAACCGCGCCATTGTTCAGATTATTGGCCGAGATCTCCTCCAGTCTTTGAATGAGAACCTCGCGATGCGAGAGGAACTTTGGGATGTAGAGAGGGGCCTGTTCCGCAAAGGTCAGTACCAAAGCAGGGCGTCTTTCATGAACGCGAATACCTGTCAGATCGCTCAGTCGTCTGGTTTGCCTGCGTAGGTCGACGCCATGGCTCATGATGTAATGGTCATCGTAGACGACACGCTGCACGAACAGCAGCATGGCCCACGAATATCCCAAGACCAGCCCAAACAGGCAGACCAGCGCCAGATGCGCGGTTGCCGACTGAATACCCAACGAGTTCCACAACGGCGACAGGTCCGTGAAAATCAGGACGACAAGCGCGACCATTGGGGCAATCAGGCGAATGCCCCAGGTCGGCCGCAGTTCCTTGCGACCATTGCCCAGCTCCGTCGGAGTTGCGCTGAACAAGGACGACAGGGCGCTCAGTCCAACGTCTTCAAGACTGCTGTCCTGAGCAAACACCGATGTGGCACTTTTTGAACTGCGCCAACGCGCAATGCCATAGGTCACCAATACAGCGCCACCGATCGAGGCCAGAAAAGGAAAAAGCGAGTGTTCAAAGGTCATGTCGGGAAATCCGGATCAAGCGTTTCAAATACGGAGACACCTGAGTCCCCGCTCAATCACCTTGCAGATCCTTTTGGGCGGAATTCGGGCTGATCAAGGGAGAGTCAAAGTCGTGCATGCCGCAAGAGTTAACAAACCATGATTGATACTTTGAACCGGACCATCCGCACCGTTCCGATCTGGCCCCTCTATACAGTGGGTGCGCTCTATCCGGCGTGGCTGCTGTGGCAGGGGCTGAGCGGGGGGTTGGGGGTTGACCCGGTCAAGGTCATGGAGCACGCGCTGGGCGAGCGGGGCCTGCAACTCTTGATCGTGGGTTTGGCGATCACGCCGCTGCGTCTTCACGCAGGGCTGAACCTTCTCAAGTTTCGCCGCGCCATCGGCCTTTTGACCTTCTTCTATATCCTTTTGCACCTTTTGGTCTGGCTGGTGCTGGATGTTCAGATACTCTCGCAGATCTGGGCCGACATCCTGAAACGTCCTTACATCACCATCGGCATGGCTGGCTTTGTCCTGATGCTGCCACTGGCGGTGACCTCGAACAATCTGTCGGTCCGCCGTCTGGGCCGTCGTTGGCAGAAGCTGCACAAGGTGACCTATGTTGTGGCCGTCCTTGGGGCTGTGCACTTCGTGATGCTGGCGAAAGGGTTTCAGATCGAGCCGCTGCTGTACCTCGGTGTGGTGCTTCTGCTGCTGGGTTTACGCCTGCGCCCGCGTCGGCGCGTGGCACCGACGTAATACAGACGGCATACCGACGCGAGACCGACGTACCGCGCGGTTCCTTAACCGACTCGAGCCGAGTCGGGTTTCTGTTGCCCTATCTCGTGTGATTCATCCGCGAGTCTTACTCGTCTGTGGGGAATCCTGTGGATAAATGCTGCACCTGCATATCTTTGCGGATGATGCGCGCAATTTTCTTGCGTTTGCGCCATCATTTTTGAAATCGACCGGGGGTAACTTACTACAATTTAAGGAAAAATCAGGTTTTTCAAAAAAAGATGACAAAATTCAAAAAAAGCACTTGCGGCTATGTTGGGTAAACCTTAGAACCCCCTTCACCGGCGGCGCTGAGGCGCACAAC
>NZ_RYZK01000109.1 GCF_003990645.1 Shimia sediminis | reverse complement strand
CCGGAGGTGGACTTAGCAGCGGAGGAGGAATAAAAATTATCAAAGTAATTGTGCCCAGTGGAGGCGGTGGTGGAGGACCATGGCAATCCGGAGGTGGACTTAGCAGCGGAGGACCATGGCAATCAGGTGGAGGATTAAGCAGTGGACCATGGAAATCTGGAGGAGGCCTCAGCAGCGGAGGACCATGGCAATCCGGAGGTGGACTTAGCAGCGGAGGACCATGGCAATCAGGTGGAGGACTCAGCAGTGGACCATGGAAATCATCTGGAGGTGGTCTCAGTCTCGGAGGACCATGGCAATCCAGTGGTGGGCTTAGCAGTGGACCTTGGAAATCGTCTGGTGGAGGTCTCAGCCTAGGCGGAGGTTTGAGCAGTGGACCATGGAAATCTGGAGGTGGACTTAGCAGCGGAGGACCATGGCAATCCGGAGGTGGTCTCAGCAGTGGCCCATGGAAATCTGGTGGAAGTCTTGGAAGCGGATGGTCTGCTGGATATGGAAGCGGTGGTGGTGGTGGTGGCGGACAAACCATAAAAATCATCAAAGT
>NZ_RYZK01000108.1 GCF_003990645.1 Shimia sediminis | reverse complement strand
CATAATGACGACGAACAATTCTGGAGCAACGCAACGTTGGACGACTGGGCCAAAGAAATGGCAGGAATGAGAATAATCGTCGAAAAATTCGCCAACATAACCGATAACAGTGTTGTCGGTGTTCGTGCACCTTATTTAAGAGTAGGTGGCAATAACCAGTTCACCATGATGGAAGAACAAGCGTTCCTTTACGACTCGACAATCACAGCTCCATTGAACAACCCACCCCTATGGCCTTACACCATGTACTTCCGCATGCCCCACCGTTGTCACGGAAACTTACAAAGTTGTCCAACAAGAAGCCATGCAGTATGGGAAATGGTACTCAATGAATTAGATCGTAGAGAAGATCCGACCAACGACGAATATCTCCCTGGTTGTGCAATGGTGGACTCTTGCTCCAACATCATCACAGGGGATCAATTCTACAACTTTTTGAATCACAATTTCGACAGGCATTACGAAGAAAACAGGGCTCCTTTGGGGCTCTATTTCCATGCTGCTTGGTTGAGGAACAATCCCGAATACCTCGACGCTTTCTTATA
>NZ_RYZK01000107.1 GCF_003990645.1 Shimia sediminis | reverse complement strand
TACGCATTTAAATTCCACTTACTGTGGTGATCCAAGCTCTAAGAGCAGGAACACTAGCATAGACACCATAAAATCCGGGACGTGCGCACCCAGATCCCCAAGAGACAATACCAATTTGACCATATGCACTTGCAACCAATGGGCCACCAGAGTCACCCTGGCAAGCGTCACGTCCTCCTGCAGCTAAACCTGCACAAAGCATGTTGTCGGTTATACTTGCTGTTCCATAGCTACCGCGGCAGACAGCGTTGGTGACAACTGGCACAGTAACACCTAAAAGTTGGTTACTTGAAGAGCCCCCTTCTGCGGTTGTACCCCATCCAGTTGTTATGGCATTGGTACCAGAAGGAATGCTGGTGCCTGCTGCTGGTAAAGTGATTCTGTTGATTGTGCTTCCGTATGTAAGGGCGGATGCTAATTGAACGATTGCAATGTCGTTGTCAATGGTGCTTGCACTGTAACGTGCGTGGATATAGATATTGCTGGATGCTCTTGTGACACCACCAGAGCTTCGGAAGTTGGATCCTGCGCGAATGGAGTATTGG
>NZ_RYZK01000106.1 GCF_003990645.1 Shimia sediminis | reverse complement strand
GCACACCTGACGAACAAACTCCTGGCTTTTGCATTGAGCCTTGATTTCAGCAGCCACTCCAGCAACGAGGGCTCTCCTGCGAAAATACGTAAACATCGTCCACCTATCGCTTAATCCAGTTACTGATTGTTTTTTGGCTCAGCCCCACAGCCTGGGCAATTTCACGCTGAGAAGCTCCCTGAGTCACCATTACTCTTACCTTAGGCATGAGGTTATCTCGATGCTTTTCACCCTTCCTGCGGCCTCTCTGAGACTGTACAGCAGCAAATCCAGCCGGAGATAAGTGTTGATGCGTCCACTTGGCTACACTCTTTGCAGTAGCTCGTACCTCGCTCTCGGGCAGCGGAGCTTCAAAATCGTTATAGGCCCGTGCGCGAGTCAGCACAGCTTCATGCCATCGCTCGTACTCTGGCCACCCCTGCCGTATCGCCTTGTAAGCCCACTGCCTCAAGGACTCAAACAGCGTGCAGTTACGGCCTAGGCCGTATGCAGCACTGTTAGCGGCTTCGCGGGGCTTAGCGCTCAGATCGAGCCACCCTTCAAAATCCGCTAGC
>NZ_RYZK01000105.1 GCF_003990645.1 Shimia sediminis | reverse complement strand
GTGGCATTGGAGGAGGAATTGGCGGAGGTCATGGCGGTGGTATTGGTGGAGGATTTGGCGGTGGAAGCGGCGGAGGTTATGGCGGAGGCTATGGCGGAGGTTATGGCGGAGGTTATGGCGGTGGCTTTGGAGGAGGTATCGGAGGAGGAATAGGTGGAGGATTTGGCGGTGGAGCCGGAGGTGGTGCCTCTGATGGCGGTACTTCAGTCAGCACTGTCAACCAACAAGTTCCAGTAGCTGTACCACAACCCTACGAAGTACCAGTCAACCGCCCATATCCAGTACCAGTACCTCAACCTTACCCAGTGGATGTACCCCGTGCAGTTCCTGTTTCTGTACCTGTACCACACCGAGTTGACGTACCAAGACCATATACTGTTCAAGTAAACAGACCCGTGCCAGTTCCAGTACCTCAGGCTGTACCAGTACCAGTTGCTCAACCAGTTCCAGTTTCTGTACCACAACCCTACCCAGTAAGTGTACCACAACCCGTCCCCGTTAGAGTACCACAAACCGTCGTCGTTCCCGTTGCTCAACCAGTCTATGTTGGAGGAGGCGGTGGAG
>NZ_RYZK01000104.1 GCF_003990645.1 Shimia sediminis | reverse complement strand
GCCGATTTTGGGATCGGCTTCTCGACACTGAGCCGCTGGATCCAGCAGGATCGGCGCAATCCCGAGAAGCCAACCGTCCAGTCTGATCTCGAACGCGAGGTCGCAGAGCTGCGGAAAGAGAACCGTATGCTCCGGGAGGAGAGGGATGTTCTAAAAAAGGCCACGGCGTTCTTTGCGGAGAGAAGCAAATGAGATTTGCCTTCGTCGAAGAACACCGGCGCGTCATCCCAGTGAACCGGTTGTGCGAGATTATGGACGTCAGCCCGCGAGGTTACCGCGCCTGGCGTTCCCGTCCGGCCAGTCGGAGACGGCGAACGGACATGGTATTGTTGGCCCACATCCGCGAACAGTTCCGCCTGTCTCTGGGCAGCTACGGCAGGCCTCGCATGACCGAAGAGTTGAAGGAACTTGGCTTTGATGTCGGACATCGCCGCATTGGCCGTTTGATGCGACAGAACAGCATTACGGTGAAGAGGAACAAGAAGTTCAAAGCCACGACCGACAGCAATCACAGCTTCAACATCGCGCCGAACCTGTTGAACCGGGACTTCCTCGCTAACCGCCC
>NZ_RYZK01000103.1 GCF_003990645.1 Shimia sediminis | reverse complement strand
CGCTAAGGCGGACGTTCACTTTCATTTCGCCTTTAGGTTTCGCTCGAGTCCCAATGACTCGCGCACATGCTAGACTCCTTGGTCCGTGTATCAAGACGGGTCCTGAAATTACCCAAAGCTATAGCGTCGCGGACAGACGATCGTGCCTCGTTTGGGGGGGCACGTCTCGCGCCCCGAAGAGCACGAGACAGAGGTCTGCCCGAGGTGTCCGTCGCCAGCAGCGACGCGGCCTCTGGTCCGGACCGGGTCCGAACTTCGAAGAACCGCGAACGCTTGCGACGGACCGGGCGCGAACGAAAAAGGTCGCGACCTCTCGTCCACCGATACCGTCGGGCGAGCCGACCGGGACTCCTCGGGTCCGAACGCGCGGAATACACCGCACGCTCGGGCTCCACCGAGGGCCTTAGACCGACGCCCAACGGGTCGCGACGTCCTACGAGGGGAGAAGTGCACGCGTACGGAGCCGTACGCCGGGAGGCTGGCGGACGACCGCGAGGGCCGCCCGTCGCGCGCCCCCCGGACGCCGGACAACCGCGACGCGGTTGAATCTCCCCCATCGACCTTTCGGGTTTCTCAGGTTTACCC
>NZ_RYZK01000102.1 GCF_003990645.1 Shimia sediminis | reverse complement strand
TGGAAGCGGAACTTAAGAAAGTCAGTGCAACTGTAGAAGAGGTCCCAATTATAATTGGAAATGAAGAATTCCGAACAGATCAAGTCAAATATCAAGTCATGAGGATTTGGAGGCGGCATTGGTGGAGGAATCGGGGGTGGAATTGGCGGAGGTAGAGCTGTATCCGATGCTGGCACCTCCGTGTCCACCGTAAACCAAGCCGTACCGGTTGCAGTCGCACAACCCTATCCAGTTACAATCAATCGTCCAGTGCCCGTTCCAGTCCCTCAACCCTATCCTGTTGATGTCCCAAGGGCTGTACATGTACGAGTTCCAGTACCTCAGCCTGTCGCCGTCCCACGAGCTGTTCCAGTTACAGTCAACAGGCCAGTTCCAGTACCTGTACCACAACTGGTGCCAGTATCAGTTGCACAACCAGTTCCAGTTTCTGTTCCCCAACCATACGCAGTTCCCATTGCACAACCTGTTCCAGTTAGGGTACCACAAACCGTAGTCGTTCCTGTGGCTCAACCAGTTGTAGTATCTGGTGGAGGTGGTGCAATTGGCGGTGGATTCGGTGGAGGTGGTGTTGGTGGAGGTTTTGGAGG
>NZ_RYZK01000101.1 GCF_003990645.1 Shimia sediminis | reverse complement strand
ACCACCACGACGCACAAGACCCTGCGCGGTCCACGTGGCGGTATGATCCTCACAAATGATGAAGCAATCGCTAAGAAAGTGAATTCCGCGATCTTCCCCGGCATCCAGGGCGGCCCGCTGATGCATGTGATCGCGGCCAAGGCGGTTGCGTTCGGCGAGGCCCTGCGCCCCGAGTTCAAGGACTATATCAAGGCCGTGCGCGCCAATGCGGTGGCGCTGGCGGACCAGCTGATGCAGGGTGGTCTGGATATCGTCACCGGCGGCACCGATACCCATGTGATGCTGGTCGACCTGCGCCCCAAGGGCGTCAAGGGCAACGTCGCCGACAAGGCATTGGGTCGCGCCCATATCACCACCAACAAGAACGGCATCCCGTTTGACCCGGAAAAGCCCACCGTGACCTCGGGCCTGCGTCTCGGCACCCCCGCCGGCACCACCCGCGGCTTTGGCGAGGCTGAATTCCGCGAGATCGCCGACCTGATCGTCGAAGTCATCGACGGCCTCGCCGCCAACGGCGAAGACGGCAACGCAGAGGTCGAAGCCGCCGTCCGCACCAAAGTCGCAGCCCTCTGCGCCAAATTCCCAATGTA
>NZ_RYZK01000100.1 GCF_003990645.1 Shimia sediminis | reverse complement strand
CGAACAGAAACAGTCAGGAAGTACGCAAACAGCTGGATCGCATGGTGGAGCGCGATTAGGATCATTGTCAATGTCGCAAGTGTTTTCATCAGATCCGTCGGCGCAGTCCTTCTCGCCGTTACAGAAGAGACCTCTCTCTATACAGTTCCCGTCACCACAGGCCAAAGAGCCATCTGGACATAGAGGTTCGTCGGTGAAAAGGAGTGGCTTGGTCTTGCGTTCCTTGTTCTTGAGCTTGCAATTTTTCACGGAATCCTTCCAGTCACAAGTTTGCTTTTCAATGTCGAAATACAAACCGGCAGGACAACGAATAGCTTGTAAACCCGATGAAGTACACTGGATAACGTCACGACAGTTGTCACCTTCTCCAGCTACCAGCCTAAACCACTCTCCTGCGTCTTTGTCTTTGCATAATTCTGCTTCAAAACTTTCTTCTTTTTTCGCCGGCTCTTCTGCTTGTCTTTTGTATCGGTTATGTGCATCGACGCATATCGCTGCTATCGCTAGAAGAAGGAGCGCTGTTTGTAAGCGCGCCATCACTCTAAAACTGAACTACAGACACTACTTACACTGCTGCACACCTGACAGGAC
>NZ_RYZK01000010.1 GCF_003990645.1 Shimia sediminis | reverse complement strand
GGCCGTCACACGCCGTTCTTCGCGAACTACCGTCCGCAGTTCTACTTCCGCACCACCGACGTGACCGGCACGGTTGAACTGCCTGCTGGCACCGAGATGGTGATGCCGGGCGACAACCTGAAGTTCAACGTTGAACTGATCGCCCCGATCGCCATGGAGCAGGGCCTGCGCTTTGCGATCCGCGAAGGCGGCCGCACCGTTGGGTCGGGCGTTGTGTCGAAGATCGTCGAATAAGTCGGATCATCTCCGAAACAAATCAAAGGCCGCCCCAAACAGGGCGGCCTTTTTTGGTTGCTACGGGGGAGGTGTGCCCACCAGATGCGGCAGGCAGAATGCCATGAGCCGCGGCTTTGGAATTTCCGGTTGTTCTGGCGTGACCCCTGTTCTCAATTGGACCGGTCACGCGCGGCAACCTGCGCATGGGGGGCATCTTTGCCAAAAGTGATTTCCGTTTCCCCGGCATTTCGCGGAAAGATGCTTGCATGACCAGAATGCCGTTTGTTTCCGCCTTGGTTTTTTTCCTATCCGCCGTGCCGACCTGGCCCTGCGGGTTTCACAATTATGTGCCGCAACCCACGATGGTCGAGCATATGCTCTCCAGCAGCAGCATCGCACTGGCCCGCCCAAGCGCGGCGTCGGCATTCAACTTCGAAGTCGTGGAAGTCCTGCGTGGCCCTTTACCGGACGAGAGAATCCCCTTTCTGGTCGATACCGCCACGCGTCTCAAACTCAAGACGCACAGCGGATCGGTTTTGTTCACATATGACGACGTCACGCAGTCATGGCAGCGGCTTGCGCTCATTGACGATGAGATGCGCCCGCTGGTCGATGAGATTTTAACCCACTTGCCAGAGTGGCGTCTGGGGGGCGACGCGCATCGCGCCCAGATGTTTGCGCAACTGTTGGATCACCCCAAACCCGAGATACGGCATCTTGCGCTGCGCGAATTGGACCGCCTTGACTATAGCATTCTGCGTGGCCTGCTTTTGTTCATGGACACCCAGTCTGTCCTGACCGAGGTGAATGATCCATGGCAACGCACGCTGGCCCCGATTCGCGTGCTTCTTCTGGGTCTCAGCCGCGATCAGGGCGTGGCGCAGGCGCTGGTTCAGGGCATCGACAACAACCGCATCAGCTCCGGTCCGCTCCTCGGCGCCTATGCCACGGCCCTGATCGAATTGCAGGGCGTGGACGCCGTCCAGATGATTGCCACGCACTACCTTGTGAACGCGGACCATTCGGGCGCGGCGCGGGAATTGCTCATTGAAGCTCTGGCCATTCACAGCAGCTATGGCGCGCCAGAGGTTGTGGCTGCCATTGAACAGGCGCTTGCCGATGCGATTGCCAACAATCCGCAGCTTGCCATCCCGGTCGCGCGCCAATTCATGGCGCGCTATGACTGGTCACAACATCACGCGATCTCCCAGGCCCTTGTCCCGTTGACGTCAGTTGGAACCGACGAAGACCGCGCCATGGTCGAACACTATGTTCTGGTCTCGGCAGGCGAGGGTGGCGTGATCAGAGATCACTAGCCCCCACCCGGATGCCGCCTTTGATCAAGGCTGTCCAACGCCGGCAAACCGGACGCCACTCAGCGCCGCCATATCCCGTTTCCACGTGGTGACATCTTCGTGCCGGAACTGCGACAGGCTGGAATGTCCGCAGGCCCGCGCGAGAACCTGCATCAGCTCGACACTGGCGCCAAAGTACCGCGCCAGCTTTTCCGCGCTGACCTGCACATCCAATCTCCGCCGCAGCTCGGGTTTCTGCGTTGCCACACCCACCGGGCAGTTGTTCGAATTGCACATGCGCGCCGCGATGCAGCCGACGGCCTGCATGGCAGAGTTGCTGACGGCAATGGCGTCGGCCCCCATGGCCATCGCCTTGGCAAAATCCTCGGCCACGCGCAGGCCCCCTGTAATCACAAGGCTGACCTCGCAACCGGCTTTCGCGTCCAGGTGTTTGCGGGCTCGGGCGAGCGCGGGAATGGTGGGGACCGAGATGTGGTCGCGAAAGATCAGCGGTGCCGCACCGGTACCGCCACCGCGCCCATCCAGGATGATGTAATCGGCGCTGGCCTCAAGCGCAAAGTCGATATCGTCTTCGATGTGGTTGGCGGAGAGCTTGAAACCAATGGGGATGCCGCCAGACCGCTCGCGCACCTCGTCTGCGATCTTCTTGAAATCCGTCGGACTGTGAAGCTCTGGAAAGGTGGATGGCGAAATCGCCGCCTGTCCCGGCTCCAGCCCGCGCACCTCAGCGATTTTCCCTTGCACCTTTTCGCCAGGCAGGTGGCCACCGGTGCCGGTTTTGGCGCCCTGGCCGCCCTTGAAGTGAAAGGCCTGCACCTGTTCCACCAGCTCCGGCCTCCAGCCGAATTGCGCCGAGGCAAGCTCATAGAGATAACGCGAGTTTTCGGCCTGCTCTTCGGGCAACATGCCGCCTTCGCCTGAACAGATGCCCGTCCCGGCCAGTTCTGCGCCCCGCGCCAAGGCGGTTTTGGCCTCTTCCGACAGGGCGCCGTAACTCATGTCAGACACGAACAGGGGGATCGACAACTCCAGAGGTCTGGACGCGCGGGGCCCGATGGTGACCGAGGTTGCGACCAAAGCCTCATCCAGCAACGGTTTGCGCGCCATCTGAGCAGGCAGGATCTGAATGTCGTCCCAATGGGGCAGGTCCTTGCGTGGCACACCCATTGATCCCATCTCACCGTGATGGCCAAGCTTGGACAACCCGTCGCGGGCCAGTTCGTGGATGCGGGCGACAGTGGGTTCTTCGGGCGTGGGTTTGGCTGTGGGCACATCCGATTTGGGGGCGGGCGCAGGGTCTCCTGCGGCGAGGTCCCCAAGGCTGGCGTGTGTGCCGTCACAGAACGGGCCGTTTGCCGTGGCCTTGCACTGGCAGAGTGCCACGGTGCCGGTTTTCTCGGCTGTGTACCTGAGAGGTGTCACATCCGTTCCGGCATGCGATCCGTCACAGAAAGGTTGCGATTTGGACAGGCCGCATCGACACCAGAAATAGGCTTTGCCCTCTTCCATGTCGACTTTGGCGGGGGCCTTGGCGGCGATGATCGGAACTTGCTGGCTCATGGGGCTGTCCTGTGATGTGTCACGTTGGCAATGAGACAGACTACGGCGATTGCGCGACAATGTAAGCCCAGGCGTTGCACACCACCTGTGCAGGGCGCACGCAAATCGACCGCGCAGGCGGTGCCACACTTTCCCGCCTTTACCTGCGCGGCCAAATTGGGAATGAATGGTGGCATGAGCGCGAGGGAACACATGACCAACTTGATTCGAGCCATTCTGGTAATGACCGTGGCTGCGGTGTTGGCCGGATGCGTAAAGCATGAAGACTACGCGCCGTCGGATGTTGCGCGACTTTCGCAGGCCATTCAGGCGCTGGGGCCGAATGTCGACCCGGCGGAAGCAGACCGTGCTGCCGCTCTGTCCTATGCCTATGCGCGTGAGCTGGCGAACGGGTACAACGTGACCGATCCACCGATCATCCATAACGCCAAGGTGCATTCCGGCAAGCGCGAGCGCGGCCTGTGTAACCACTATGCCGAAGACATGCTGCGGCGGCTCTATAAAGAGAACTACCAGACGCTGGATCTGCATTGGGTCACGTCCCCACCGACCGAGTTCCGCATCATCCACCACACCGCCGCAATCAGCCGCAAGGGCGCCGGGCCGATGGAGGCCATCGTATTGGACGGCTGGCGCAAGTCGGGGCACCTGACCTGGGCCACGGTCGCAGAAGACACCCGCTACAACTGGCGCCCCCGGATGGAGGTTCGCGAAGAGCTTTTGGCCAAGCAGGCAGAGAAAGAAGCCCGGAAGGCGCAATAGTCGTCACCAAAAGAAACCGCTTGCCAGCCCCAACCTACGCCGATATATCGCGCGGGTTCCTAGTGGAACTTATGGGCGGGATGATTCCCGCCTTTTGGGTTCGATGAGGGTTTTGCGGTGGTCGCAGATCCTCCTCTCAACTCCAACGCCGATAAAAGGCTGACGAAATGCAAAGTCAAAACATTCGCATTCGGCTGAAGGCTTTCGATTACCGTGTACTGGATGCCAGCACTCAGGAAATCGTGAACACTGCAAAGCGCACAGGCGCGCAGGTTCGTGGCCCGATCCCGCTTCCCAACAAGATTGAGAAGTTCACCGTTCTGCGTGGTCCCCACGTTGACAAGAAATCCCGCGATCAGTTCGAGATCCGTACGCACAAGCGTCTTCTCGACATCGTTGATCCGACTCCCCAGACCGTTGACGCGCTGATGAAGCTCGACCTGGCGGCTGGTGTTGACGTCCAGATCTCGGTCTAAGGGGGTATAGAAATATGCGCTCTGGTATTATCGCAAAAAAAGTGGGCATGACCCGCTTGTTCATGGAAGACGGCAAGCAGATTCCTGTGACCGTTCTTCACCTCGATGGCCTGCAGGTTGTTGCTCAACGCACCGCTGAGACCGACGGGTACACCGCCGTTCAGCTGGGCGCTGGTTCGGCCAAAGCCAAACGCACTTCGAAAGCGATGCGCGGTCACTTTGCAAAGGGTAACGTAGAACCCAAGCGCAAGGTTGCCGAGTTCCGCGTTTCCGAAGACGCCCTGATCGAAGTGGGCGCCGAAATCTCGGCCGAGCACTTCCTCGAAGGTCAGAAAGTTGACGTTGCGGGTACATCGATTGGTAAAGGCTTTGCCGGTGCCATGAAACGCCACAACTTTGGCGGTCTGCGTGCCACGCACGGTGTCTCGATCTCGCACCGTTCGCACGGCTCGACGGGTCAGTGTCAGGATCCTGGCCGCGTTTTCAAAGGCAAGAAAATGGCTGGTCACATGGGCGCCGTCCGTGTCACCACTCAGAACCTTGAAGTTGTGAAAACTGACGCCGACCGTGGTCTGGTGTTCATCAAAGGTGCCGTTCCCGGTTCCAAAGGTGGCTGGGTCACCGTCAAGGATGCCGTGAAGAAGAAAGCCCCCGAAGGTCTGCCCTTCCCGGCGGGTCTGAAATCGGCTGCAACCGAAGCACCTGCGGAAGAAGCTCCCGCGGAAGGTGGTGAAGCATGAAACTTGACGTAATCAATCTCGACGGCGGCAAAGCCGGGTCGGTCGATCTGGACGAAGCACTGTTCGGTCTCGAGCCGCGTGCCGACATCCTGCACCGTGTGGTCCGCTGGCAGCGTAACAACGCCCAGGCCGGTACTCACAAGGTCAAGACCCGCTCGGAAACCTCGTACTCGACCAAGAAGATCTATCGCCAAAAAGGCACCGGTGGCGCACGTCACGGTGACCGCAACGCGCCGATCTTCCGCAAAGGTGGTATCTACAAGGGTCCGACGCCGCGTTCGCACGGCCACGACCTGCCCAAGAAGTTCCGCAAACTGGGTCTGAAGCACGCCCTGTCCGCCAAGGCGAAAGCTGGCGAGCTGGTTGTGATCGAAGACGCAGCCGCAGAAGGCAAGACCGCCGCTCTGGCCAAACAGGTGAAAAACCTGGGCTGGAAACGCGCTCTGATCATCGACGGCGCATCGGTCAACGAAGGCTTCCTGAAAGCATCGCGCAACATCGAAGGTCTGGATATCCTGCCGACGATGGGTGCAAACGTTTATGACATCCTCAAGCGTGACACCCTGGTGATCACCAAGGCGGGGATCGAAGCACTGGAGGCTCGTCTGAAATGAGCGCGAAGGCAGAACATTACGATGTGATCCGCAAGCCGATCATCACCGAGAAATCGACCATGGCATCCGAAAACGGTGCGGTTGTTTTCGAAGTGGCCATCGACTCGAACAAACCTCAGATCAAAGAGGCCGTTGAGGCCCTGTTTGGCGTCAAGGTCAAAGCGGTCAACACCACCATCACCAAGGGTAAAGTCAAACGTTTCCGCGGCCAGCTGGGCAAGCGTAAAGACGTGAAAAAGGCTTATGTCACCCTGGAAGAAGGCAACACGATCGACGTGACCACCGGTCTCTAAAGATCGCGTGGCGGGGGCGACCCCGGCCTGAGAGAAAAGAAAAACCCCCTCGGTGTCAGCCGGGGGGGTTTTGTTATTCGGCAAATTCGACTTCTACTATTTCTATTCGAATTTCTCCGCTCCATTCATCGCCGAGACGTTTTTCCGTCATCCACTGCCCTTGCTCCATTCGAAATGTATAGTTGGGTCTGAGTGGAGAGTCGTCATTGAACCCAGAAGCCGTCACGAGAACGGGCAAATAATCTTCTTCAAAGAACGGCAGCCCACTGTCGTCAAGAAAATAAACCATCACTCGGACTTTGGTTAGAGTTTCGGGGCCAGTGTTTTTAAGGGCATATCTGAAGGCAGGAACGCGATCGTCTGAGTATGTTTTTATGTAGTCCGCCTGGATATCAAATACTTGAAGGTGCTCTTGAATGTATGCACCAATTTCCTCGGGGGAAGCCGGTGGTTCATGAGCGTTGGACGACACTGCAGACAGTAGGGATGCAATAATCACAGTGGAACGAAACAACATTCTACTTCTCCACAACAATTACTTCCCGCCTACCACCAAGAGATAAAACAAGACCGATTAGCAAGAGTATTGCCCCAACGATTAGGCCAAAGAACGTAGCCAATCCTGTGATGGCAACTCCAGCCATACCAGCACCAATGGCTGTCGCGGCTTCGGAACCAGACTCAGAAGATGCGATCACATCTGTCGCGGCGCGTCCTGATAGAAGGAAGGTTGAGACCGGCAAGGCAAAAACTGATACCCCAAGCAAAAGAAACCCTCGTCCAAATGCTCTCCGGCTTGAAGGAGCAAAAAGGCACAGGGCACCGCATAGAATTACCAACGTGACAGCAATCAGAGGGGCTGTGTCGCTCCCCTCAATGTGAAAGGCGGCGAAGGCGGGGGATAAAGCCATGGCAGAAGCCGCCCCAAAGACCAAACCAATAAGGGTCCGAAAAAGTGCGCTCACAAACTTCATAATTTCTGACTTTCAATTACTGAACCGCTATCTAGATTGAGCGGCAATTCACGGAAGCAATTATAGATTGTATTTTTAAATATTGAAGCACTTATGAGGAGATTGATTTATTTGCACGAAAACAGCGGCCCATAGGCCGCTCGTGCCAGCGCCGACCCGCCCCCATGGGGCGGCGCTGATGAGGGTTTGCGTTACCTATTGAGGTTCCGATGCACTTGGCTGGCATAAACGGGCAGCCATTGCCGTTGCGGCGCCACCCCTCGGGTCGGTGCTGACACGGGGTGGGTTACAAACCCACCAGGCCCCTTTAAAGCGGCACGTCGTCATATGAGCGCTTTGCACCCGTCTGCGACATGAGTTGCAGCATGCGCGTGGTCTGTTGGGTATAGTCCGACAGGGCCTCTTGGTAGAATTCCGCCTGCACCTGCATCAGTTCCGTTGGCGATTTGCAGCTGAGCAGGGCTTTTTGGGTTTCCTTGTCCTTGTCCAGACGTTCGGTCATGAAGCGGACGCTTTCGGCCATGATGTCCTGCCAGACCTTGGCGGCCATTGGGTTAAGGGCGGCCATGGCGGCGGCTTGGGTTGTCTCGGGTGTTTTGGTGTCTTTGGGTTTGGATGCGGCCATCGTGGGGTCTCCTTATGGGGCGATGCGCGGTGACACCAAGAGTCTAGCATCAAAGGGCCGGGCGGGATTTGACATGGATCGAGTCTGCGCAATTCGGTGCCATGACCGCCCTCATCGCTGGCTTTTGCCGTCCAATCCCGCTAAGGCCGGGTCATGACAGATACATTGCCCCCATGCCCCAGCTGTGCCTCGACCTTCACTTACGAAATGGACGCCCTCTTGGTGTGCCCCGAATGCGGCCATGAATGGTCGGGTGAGGACAGCGACACCGATGCGCCACAGGTGCGCGACAGTGTCGGCAATCTGCTTGCGGATGGCGATGATGTCACGGTGATCAAGGACCTCAAGGTCAAGGGATCATCCTCGACAGTCAAGGTGGGCACCAAGGTGCGCGGCATCCGTCTGGTGGGCGGGGACCATGACATTGACTGCAAGGTCCCCGGCATCGGCAAGATGGGCCTGAAATCGGAATTCGTGAAAAAGGTCTGAGACCCTAGCCTGTGCGCCCGTAAAACGTCATCCGCGCCTCTTCTGACAATGACACGCCGGGTTCCGAGTTATAGGCCAGCACCGCCAGCATGCGGGTGCGGTCGCCTTCGTTGGGCGCAACGCGGTGCATCGAGTTGCGGCCTCGGAAAAAGATCAGGGTGCCAGCCTCGGCGGTTTGGGTTTTGGCCGGCGTTTTGCCGTCGAGGATATCGGCAACAGCCTCAAAGCTCATGTCACCCGCATCGGCGTCGCGGACGTTTTCGACATATTCGAACTGGCCGCCCTTTTCCGGCGGCTGGACCATCAACGTGATCGAGAAAGACGAGTTGTCAAAGTGCCAGCCCAGCTCCTGACCGGTGCGGGCAAAGTGCAGGTTTATGGACGACAGCGGGTCAGCGTAGGGGTAGAGCGCCTCTTCCCCCAGAACGTGACACAGGAAGCCCTGGAACAGCTCAGAGTCGTAAAGCGCGCGCAGGGCGGATTCGGTCGGGATCAGATCATCGGTAATGCAGCCCTTGGACGAGGTCACCATGCGGTTGCGCGGGTGATCAGCGCCATAGGCCGGGTCGGGTTTGCTGAGGTAAACAGTGTGCTGTTCGGTCTTGGCATAGACCTTGTCCTGATTGGCACGGCCCTCATCGCAGATGGCCGTGATCGCAGCGTCACGCACGAAGCCGGGCATCATGAAGGTGCCTGTCTGGTCAAAGGTCTCTTTACTGGCCGCACGAAAGGCGGCGTCGCCGATGGGATAGGTTTCAAGGTCTACTATGGTGTTCAGGTCCATCGGGGACTCCTCTGTGTTCGCGGTGATGCTGTGGTCCCCTGGATGTTAGGCAATCTTTAACATCGGGAAAAATTGTTTTATCGGTGGTTTTAGAAAAGAAAAATCACTGCAAGGTTCAATGTCCAAGATCACAATCCGCCAATGTCTGTATTTCCGCGCCGTGGCGGAAACCGGTGGCATCGCCTCTGCCGCTCAAAAGGTGGGCATTTCCCAGCCAGCCATCGCGCAAGCCATTCGCAAGCTCGAAGACTTGACCGGGCTTGTCCTGTTTCATCGGCTGCATGCGCGGGGAATGGAGCTGACCGCACAGGGGGCGGAGTTTCTGAAATACGCCGAGAAACTGTTGGGCTATGCCGATCAGGTGGATCAGGCCATCGTGGAAATCGCTGAAAACCGCAGCGGCACTGTCAGGCTTGGTTGCTTTCAGTCTCTAGCCCCGTTTTGCCTGGCGCCAATTGTGCGCGGCTATAAAGAACGGGCGCCGGGTGTGACGCTGAACGTCAGAGAGATGCTGCAAGCGGACCTGACCAGCGCGCTCTACCAGAATGATCTTGATCTGGCGGTTATGTACGACCTCGGCCTCAACCCTAACCGCCTGACGTGGCGTAGAATGTCGGCAGCGCAGCCCTATCTCATTGTGCCTGAGGATCATCGCTTGGCCGGACTGCAAACGGTGTCCATTCGCGAGCTGGACGCAGAAGATTTCATTCTGTTCGACGCCCCGCAAAGCCGCGAGTATTTTTACGCGATCTTTGCTGAATTCGATATCGGCCCCAGAATTGCCTTTCGCTCGGCCTCGATCGAGTCTGTTCGGTGCAGCGTGGCGAATGGGCTGGGCGTGTCGATCCTCTCTATGCGCCCGGCGACGGATGTGACTTATGACGGAAACCGGGTTGTCTGTGTTGCGCTGAAAGAGGACCTCAATCCAACCCCGATCGTCATTGCTCATCGCGCAGAGCACCCCCTGAACGGATTGACCAAACCGTTGACCGACTATTGCGCCTCAGTGTTCGACAGTTTGGTGTGAAACCGGCTTGGTGCGCCGCATCTGTTGCGCCCAAAGAAATAGGACTCTTCCTATTGCCACCCACCCCCAACCCCGCTATATCCCGCCAGTCGGCTGGCCTCAGATTCGTTCTGGGGCCGGTTGTTATTTAGTCGGGCACCTACGGGGGCCTATACCATTGGCACCTACGGGGGCCTCAAACATATAGGCGGGGTAACCCGCCGATGCTAAACGGAAGACAGAAAGCATGGCACTTAAGTCGTATAAGCCGACGACGCCGGGCCAACGTGGGTTGGTGCTGATTGACCGTTCCGAGCTGTATAAAGGACGTCCAGTCAAAGCCCTCACCGAGGGTCTGACAAAGTCGGGCGGCCGGAATAACACCGGACGGATCACATCGCGTCGCCGCGGTGGTGGGGCAAAACGCCTCTACCGGATCGTTGATTTCAAACGGAACAAATTTGATGTTGCGGCAACCGTCGAACGGATCGAGTATGACCCGAACCGGACCGCCTTCATCGCACTCGTCAAATACGAAGACGGAGAGCAGGCCTATATCCTCGCACCTCAGCGTCTCGCAGTTGGCGACCAGGTTGTTGCTTCGGCCAAGGCCGACATCAAGCCGGGTAACGCAATGCCCTTCTCGGGCATGCCCATTGGTACCATCATCCACAACATCGAACTGAAACCGGGCAAGGGCGGCCAGATCGCACGCGCAGCCGGCACATATGCTCAGTTCGTTGGTCGTGACGGTGGCTACGCTCAGATCCGCCTGTCGTCGGGCGAACTGCGCATGGTCCGTCAGGAATGCATGGCCACCGTTGGTGCCGTGTCGAACCCTGACAACTCGAACCAGAACTACGGTAAAGCCGGTCGTATGCGCCACAAGGGCAAGCGTCCGTCGGTTCGTGGTGTGGTTATGAACCCGATCGATCACCCACATGGTGGTGGTGAGGGCCGTACCTCGGGTGGTCGTCACCCGGTATCGCCTTGGGGTAAGCCGACCAAAGGGGCTCGTACCCGCAACAAGAACAAAGCGTCGCAAAAGCTTATCATTCGCTCGCGTCACGCCAAGAAGAAGGGGCGTTAATACATGTCTCGCTCTGTATGGAAAGGTCCCTTTGTCGATGCTTACGTGCTGAAAAAAGCCGAAGCAGCGCGCGAGTCGGGCCGCAACGAAGTTATCAAGATCTGGTCGCGTCGTTCCACCATTCTGCCCCAGTTCGTGGGTCTGACCTTTGGTGTGTACAACGGTCAGAAACACATCCCAGTCAACGTCTCGGAAGACATGATCGGTCAGAAGTTTGGTGAGTATTCGCCGACCCGCACCTATTACGGTCACGCCGCAGACAAAAAAGCGAAACGGAAGTAAGCCATGAGCAAGGATAAAAATCCCCGCCGCGTGGCAGACAACGAAGCAATGGCAAAACTGCGCATGCTTCGCACCAGCCCGCAAAAACTGAACCTGGTCGCAGGCATGATCCGTGGCAAGAAAGTTGAAAAGGCTCTGACCGATCTGACTTTCTCGAACAAGCGCATCGCAGCAGACGTGAAGAAATGCCTTCAGTCCGCCATTGCCAACGCCGAAAACAACCACAACCTGGACGTGGACGAGCTGATCGTCGCCGAAGCCTATGTGGGTAAGAACCTGACCATGAAACGCGGTCGTCCGCGCGCCCGTGGTCGTTTCGGCAAGATCATGAAACCGTTCTCGGAACTCACCATCAAGGTGCGTCAAGTTGAGGAGCAAGCCTAATGGGTAACAAAGTAAATCCGGTCGGCATGCGTCTTCAGGTGAACCGCACCTGGGACAGCCGTTGGTACGCAGATACCAAGGACTACGGTGATCTTCTTCTGGAAGACCTGAAAATCCGTGAGTTCATCAACAAAGAGTGCAAGCAAGCCGGTGTTGCGCGTGTGATCATCGAACGTCCGCACAAAAAGTGCCGCGTCACGATCCACACGGCTCGTCCCGGCGTCATCATCGGCAAGAAAGGCGCGGACATCGAAACCCTGCGCAAGAAAATCGCCGCGATGACCGACAGCGAGCTGCACCTCAACATCGTTGAAGTGCGCAAGCCCGAGCTCGACGCTCAGCTGGTTGGCGAGTCGATCGCTCAGCAGCTGGAACGCCGTGTGTCTTTCCGTCGCGCGATGAAGCGTGCCGTTCAGAACGCCATGCGCATGGGCGCCCTGGGTATCCGGGTGAACGTTGCTGGCCGTCTGGGTGGTGCTGAAATCGCACGGACGGAATGGTACCGTGAAGGCCGCGTGCCTTTGCACACTCTGCGCGCCGACATCGATTACGCCGCAGTCGAATCGATGACCCCTTATGGGATCATCGGGATCAAGGTCTGGATCTTCAAAGGTGAGATCATGGAGCACGATCCTTCGGCACGCGATCGTAAAGCACAGGAACTCCAGGATGGCCCAGCACCTCGCGGTGCCGGCGGTCGTCGCTAAGGAGATAGAGAGATGCTTCAACCAAAGCGTACTAAATTCCGCAAGCAGCACAAAGGCCGGATCAAGGGCCTCGCTAAAGGCGGTTCCGACCTGAACTTCGGCTCCTACGGTCTCAAGGCAACCACACCCGAGCGTGTGACTGCCCGCCAGATCGAAGCAGCACGTCGTGCCATGACGCGTCACATGAAACGTCAAGGCCGTGTTTGGATTCGTATCTTCCCCGACGTACCGGTCACTGCAAAGCCGATCGAAGTTCGTATGGGTAAAGGTAAAGGCTCGGTCGACCGTTGGGTCTGCAAAGTTAAGCCTGGCCGCGTGATGTTCGAGATCGATGGCGTCAACGACGACATCGCCCGCGAAGCTCTGCGCCTCGCCGCGATGAAACTGCCGGTGAAAACCCGCGTCGTGGTTCGCGAAGACTGGTAAGGTCCAAGGACTTTGAAAGATTGAAAAGGCGGGGCATGTCCCCGCCTTTTTCGATTTTTGGGTAACCTTTAGCTTGAGGTATGCAGTTTCAGGTTGCGGGTCGCTTTGTAGTGCGGGAGGTTGTCGTGAAAAGCCTTTCAGGTTCATTGCATCGGATCGTTTAAAAACTATGGAACTCATGGAGCTTCTCATTGAATTGCAATCGGCCTACGCCACGCAATTTGAGGCTGCCTACGAAGAGAATTTGCCAAAGTTTCAGAGTCTCCACCCGGAGATCGCTTTCGAGATTTCTGGCACAACATACCGCAAACTGTTTGTCGTCGACTTTATCGGTGGAGACCATGACGGGAGTGGTGCTATCGAAATAGTTCCAAACCCGGAGGCACTCCGGGGGCCTGCGGAGACTTCCATTGGATCAATGCAAGTCGTGTTCTCCGCTTTAGCTTGGGACTCGGTCAGAATAGAAGCGCAGCCAACCATGGCGCTTCCTGAGGGGTTTGACCGTTGGTTCAATGCGTGGCTTGATGTGGACAAGGTCCCCGAGAGCGGTCAGCTCATGACCGGGATTATTCACTCGGTTGTTCAAGAAGGTAATGCCCTCACTGTGGATTTCGGTTCGGCACCTCCGTCGGCCGCTTTCGAACTTTTTGACCTGTACCGGAAGGACGGTGCTGTGACGCTCACAGTGTCTAGTGGTCGCCACTACTAAGGTTGTTCACTTGCAGATCATTCCATCAACCTCTTGGCCGGTAAAGAGCCTAGAGGACACTGTGAATGTATCAAACGATTGTTCAAACAGCTCATTAGACGTGACACCCTTTTGGCAAAGAGACTTCGGTAGGTTTGTTTTTCCAAAAACCGCGTTCAAGAATGGAATTCGGGGGAAATTGATTTCTTTCAACTGAAATCTAATCTGCTGTTTTTGCGCGGAATAGTAAGCCAGAAAGGGCTTACCTTTATCAGTTTCACCTTCGAATTCGAGGACCCTTGCGTTTTTATGGCGAAATTCACGCGTTCTAGTCAGCGTGAGACCAAAAGCCTGGATTATGTCACTCAGTTCTTTTTCAAAACTGCTGAGCTTGGTTGCTGCAATCCCCTCTCCTTCGGTTTCTACAAGAAATTCAATGCGAGGAGCGTCCCATGCCACAAGCAAGCTAGCTACGCTTCCTGCCAGAACAAGCAAGCTGAGTGCGAGTACCAAAAAAATGCCAAGCCAACTCAACATTCTCATATTGCGTATCCGGGGCTTTGTTGGGGCATCCAATCCTTTTAAACCATAAGTGCCTCTGAGCCAAACCCATTTGGGTGAGGGTGTCGATCATCGAAACTTCGCAGCCGTGATGAATTCGCCAAAGGCTTCGCACCAGATCACCACGGTGGTGTAGACGTCGATGTCCACGTCTGCGGGTACATCGAGGATCACGCCGTTGAAGGTTTTTACGTCGCCGATGCGCACGGATTGATCCTTGACCGCCTCGAAAGAGGCTTCGTCGTCGACGAACTCCGGCACAAGATAGAGTTTGTAGTCGGGACCCGGTGCAAGATCACCCATGTGCACGATACGTTCGGGTGAGACGCTGATGGTGCCTTCACCCCAGTGGAACAGGTCGCTGCCCTTGAGGTCGCGGGTGAATTCGGCGGAATAGGTGGCGCCCTGGGCCTCTGCCTCAAGCATCGCCTGATCGGGGCCTTCGGGGGCGGTCAGGATAGGCAGGAAGTAAATGCCTAAGGCAAAGCCGATGGCCAGCGCCGCACCGTGGGTTCCAAGCAAAATGAGTTTCCGCATGTTCTGTACTCTGTTTGGGTTAATTCTCATATAGGGTGGGCGGGCTGAAATTGAGTTGAATTGGTGGTGAAGATTGTGACAACGCGGCCTCTCGCGCTTGGGGCAAGCTTGCGCTAAACCGCTGGTATGGCCCAGATCGAATCTCTCTTTGTGACCCGCTTTTACCGTGCCCCGTTGTCTGAACATGGGGCGCAAATCGACAGTGACGAACTGGTGGCCTCCTGCTACTCCATCGCCGAGGATGACGAGGCCGGGCAGGAGTGGTGCGAGACCCAGGGCTACCCAGGCTATACGTCCTATGCATCGCTGACGGACCTGCCATGGCGCTTTCCGATCTTTGCCGACATTGTCACGGCGCTCGACAAGCATGTCGCCGAGTTCGCCAAGGATCTGGAATTCGTACTCGAGGGCAAGAAACTGGTGCTGGAAGACATCTGGATCAACATCCTGCCCGAGGGCGGCCTGCATACCTCGCACCTGCACCCGCATTCGGTGATCTCCGGCACCACCTATGTCTCGTTGCCCGACGGGGCAGGGGCCCTGAAGCTGGAAGACCCCCGCTCAGGCCGCATGATGGCCGCGCCTGCACGCCAGCCCGATGCCCGGCGGGACATGCAGCCGTTCATCTACATGAAACCCGAGGTGGGCGAGGTGTTCCTCTGGGAAAGCTGGCTGCGCCACGAGGTGCCGATGAACATGGCCGAGGACGAACGGATTTCGGTGAGTTTTAACTATAAGTGGGAGTGAGGTCTGGTCCGTAAGCCGCCAATCGTTCCGTTTGAGGGATTGAAGGTCGCACGGGCGGAACCTGACGCCACAGGTACACCACACGACATTTGCAGTCATCTGGATTTGAAGGGCTGGACGTGCCGCGGGCATGCCGCCTCCAACCCTGTCGCAGGGTTTCTCTGTCATTGATTGTGACGGCTCCCAATGCTGATGGAAAATTTCAGGTGACAAAAACATTTTGATTTTGCGCCAGTTTTGATAATCTTTAAGTGGATTGAATTGAGTTTTAGAACAATCCTGTGCTGAATTCAGGTGCCGGAAAAGGCTTTTAAGAGGGGTTGTTCGTAAGGGAATATGACGTGACGGAAGACAGTTATACGATTGATTGTATTGACCGATTTGTTTCGTCGGGTTCGTCGGCGGAGCGATGGGAGGTTTCGCAGGGAATACTCGCAGACCTCGGGGCTTCGGCGGCAAATGTCACCGTTGTTGACTGCGCCAATCGTGATTTCGTCTGGTTCCAGAGTTCCATGCGTCAGAGCTGGCTGGATCACTATATCGAAAACACTTACTACGAATGGGATCCGTTTATCGACAATCTCAGGTCCGGCTATGGCATATATGAAGCCAAATGTGGCATGGAGACCTTGGAAACGACCGGGGATCAGCGCGTCCTCGATCTGAATTGGAAACTCCAGGACGCAGGCTATGGTTATTTGCGTGGGGTAAGCGTGCAGGGAGAAATTGCCGGGACCCGGAAGTATCTGACGTTTTGTTCGGACGAGAATGTTTCCGCCCTGAGTAACAAGGAGTTTGAGGATCGATGGCGCATCGCTTCGGTTCTGATCACCGCGTTTCAAGACCCTCTCGATCCGGAGCACACGGACGCCTATCTCTTTGGACAAGCGCCGGACAGGCTGAGTGAGCGCGAGCAGCAAATATTGCGGCTTCTGGCAAAGGGGCGGCTCAATGCTCAGATTGCCTATGATCTTGGAGTTGCCGAGGTGACGGTGCGCAAGCATCTGCAATCTGCCCGTCAAAAGCTCGGGGCGCGAACCCGTGAGGAAGCCCTGGCCATTGCGCTTGCCTCCGGTGAGCTGACGCTTTGAGCGAATTGTCGTGGCTCCGGGACGGAAACCACGACAGATCGATACTATAGATTGGTACTAAAAAACTGATCCGGGCAGGCCAGCGGGATGTCTGAAAGGCTACCTGGAACCTGGCACAGAGGTTGGGGAACCCTTGCGCCGATTACAGAATATTTTGTGCGCGTGGGTCCGAATACCTATCGATATCGATAATGCCGGTATGAGGAAGGCTGCCATTCCGGGCAGGGCGGCTTTGATGACCTGACGTCGTAGGCGAACTCGCGCCTTGTTTTGCGGTCGCGGGAATTCTTTCCTTGCTATCTGGCCGACAACACCCCATATGCACCTAGCTTACGTTATTCTATTTCGACCACTGTCTCTGCTAATCCGGCTTCAGTCTTTCGATCCAGACCGACCACGCCGGGTTGCCGCACTACCGCGGGCAACGAAAATTAATGGAGACTACGGATATGGCCACTGGCACCGTAAAATGGTTCAACACTACTAAAGGCTTCGGCTTCATCGCACCCGATGGTGGCAGCAAAGACGTGTTTGTACACATCTCGGCTGTTGAGCGTTCCGGTCTGACCGGCCTCGCCGACAACCAGAAAGTGACTTTCGACGTAGAAGCCGGCCGTGACGGTCGCGAATCTGCTGTGAACATCGAACTGGCCTAAGCCCTTTCGATCTGAATTCCAAAGACGGCCTCGCATTTGCGGGGCCGTTTTTTTTGTTAGTGGTCGCGGTTTTCTGAAGACAGTAGTCGAGGTTTGCGTTTTTTGTGAATTCCCACACATTTGCACGCCCGTGAGAGCCAGTCTTTTTACTGCTGGTAAGCGCACGCTTGCTTGAGTTACGGCCAAAAAAAACTTTGAATTATGTGGCAGCGGGCCTAGAATTTTGGCATTACACGGCCCTTGCCATATGGCATTTTGGATAAAGAACAGGAATTGTCTTCAGCAACGGGCCGGGAGGAACGTCGTTATGAAAAAGGTGCCTGTGTGTCCGAGGAACAATTCGCCATAGACTATATTGATCGTTATTCAGAAACCAAATCGGCCGAGGATCGTTGGAAAGTCACTCAAAGTATGTTGGCTGAACTTGGTGCCTCTGCCGTCAATTTGGCCGTAGCAAACTGTGATACACGTGGGATTTATTGGTTTCAGAGCTCTATGCGTGAAGATTGGCTTCATCACTACATTGATAATGCTTATTTTGAATGGGACCCGTTTATCGACAATTTAAAGTCAGGAAACCTGATTTACGAAGCCAAGTGCGGATTGGAAAACCGTAAATCAACTACGGATTCACAGATTTTGGGCCTGAACTGGGAGTTGCAAGATGCCGGATATGGCTACCTAAGAGGGATTGGATTTAACGGCGAGTTTTCTGGCACGCGGAAACTGTTGACGTTTTGCTCTGACGAAAGCCTGACCTCGTTGTCGGGAAAGGAGTTCGAAGATAAATTGCGTGTTGCCTCGGTATTGGTTGCGGCGTTTCAGGATTCCTTGGAGACCAATCACGAAGACTCTTTCGTTTTCGGGCGCACCCCGGGAACACTCAGCGATCGGGAAAAGGAAATTTTGCGGCTTTTGGCGCGCGGACATCTTAACACGCAGATTGCTTTCGCGCTTGGAATTGCCGAAGTCACGGTGCGCAAGCACTTGCAATCCGCTCGGCTGAAGCTTGATGCACGCACCCGGGAAGAGGCCTTGGCAATTGCTCTGATTTCAGGAGAGCTGGACCTGTGAGCGAAATTGTCGTGGCTCCGAAACGGAAGCCACGACAGATCGAAAAAATAGTTTGGTACTAAAAATATAGTCCGAGCAGACTTGCGGGATGGCATTGGGCTGCCGGAAGTTGAGCGGGAGTTGGGGAACCCCAGCGTCAGTGACAGATTATCCAGCGTTATTCTTTGCGACTACCTATCGATATCGATAATGAGGCCATCAAATCCGTAGGGTGCGCAGCCAAAATTGCACTGGAACACCGCGCTTTTGTCTACGCCAAACTTTCCCTTGCCATCCCCCTATGCCAGCCGTATAAGCCGCCATCTCGCGGATTCCTGTCTACGGACGGGATTCGTGTGTTTGCAATTTGTCCATCAGGTCAAAGGTCACCCCTCACATACCCAGGGGGCCTTCTGATGTATGAGAAAGGAAAAGGCGCATGAACGCCAATGAACTGCGTGAAAAAACGCCGGATCAGCTTCGTGAAGAGCTGGCCAATCTGAAGAAAGAATCGTTCAACCTGCGTTTCCAACAGGCCACCGGCCAACTGGAAAACGCGTCGCGCATTCGCGAGGCACGTCGTGCCGCCGCGCGTGTCAAGACGATCCTGAACGAAAAAGCCAAAAGCGCAGCTGAGTAAGAGGAGCCGAATAGATGCCCAAACGTATTCTGACTGGCACCGTAACCTCGGATGCCAACGCCCAAACAGTCACCGTGTCGGTCGAACGCCGCTTCACCCACCCGGTTCTGAAGAAAACCATTCGTAAGTCCAAGAAGTACCGGGCTCACGATGAGAACAACGCCTACAAAGTTGGCGATTCTGTTCGCATTATCGAATGCGCACCGCGTTCGAAAACCAAACGCTGGGAAGTTCTGGAAGCTTAAGAGTCTCGCAAGAGGCTCCCATAGCGACTTGACTTAACAGTTAGTCGAAACCCTGGGGGCTACGCCACGCATCGGCGCCCCAAAGGTCGGGAGAAACCACATGATCCAGATGCAAACCAACCTGGATGTTGCTGACAACAGCGGCGCTCGCCGTGTTCAGTGCATCAAGGTGCTGGGTGGTTCCAAGCGTAAATACGCATCCGTGGGCGACATCATCGTCGTCTCGGTCAAGGAAGCCATTCCGCGTGGTCGCGTTAAAAAAGGGGATGTCCGCAAGGCCGTCGTCGTACGCACCGCAAAAGAAGTCCGTCGTGAAGATGGCACCGCGATCCGCTTTGATCGCAACGCAGCCGTTATTCTGAATAACTCAAACGAGCCTGTCGGCACCCGTATCTTCGGGCCGGTTGTTCGCGAGCTGCGCGCCAAGAACTTCATGAAAATCATCTCGCTCGCCCCGGAGGTGCTGTAAGATGGCTGCCAAACTAAAAAAAGGCGACAAGGTTGTCGTTCTGGCCGGCAAGGACAAAGGTAAAGAGGGTACAATCTCTTCAGTTGATCCCAAAGCTGGCAAAGCCGTTGTTGACGGTCTGAACATCGCCATCCGCCACACCCGCCAGTCGCAAACCGACCAAGGTGGCCGCATCCCCAAAGCGATGCCGATCGCCCTGTCGAACCTGGCATTTGTTGATGCAAACGGCAAACCCACCCGCGTTGGCTTCAAAATTGAAGGTGACAAAAAGGTTCGTTTCGCCAAGACCACGGGAGATGTGATCGATGCTTGATAACACTGACTACACCCCGCGTCTCAAGGCCGCGTACAAAGACACCATCCGTGCCGCTCTGAAAGAAGAGTTTGGCTACAAGAACGACATGATGATCCCCAAGCTGGAGAAAATCGTTCTGAACATCGGTTGTGGTCGTGCGGCTGTTCGTGACAGCAAGAAAGCCAAGTCCGCTCAGGCCGACCTGACCCTGATCGCGGGTCAAAAGGCGCTGACCACCACGGCAAAGAACTCCATTGCAGGCTTCCGCGTTCGCGAAGGCATGCCGATGGGTGCCAAGGTGACCCTGCGCGGTGACCGCATGTACGAATTCCTTGATCGTCTGATCACCATCGCGATGCCCCGCATCCGCGACTTCCGTGGTGTGAAGCCGAGCTTTGATGGCCGCGGCAACTTTGCCACCGGTCTGAAAGAGCACATCGTGTTCCCGGAAATCGACTTTGATAAAGTTGATGAGAACTGGGGCATGGACATCGTAATTGCCACCACCGCTGAAACCGATGCCGAAGCCAAGAGCCTGTTGAAAGCTTTCAACATGCCCTTCAACGCGTAATCGGGAAGGAAAAAGACATGGCTAAAAAAGCAATGATCGAACGCGAGAAAAAGCGTCAGCGCCTGGTGGAGAAATACGCTGCCAAACGCGCCGAGCTGAAAGAAATCGCAACTGACGAAGCCCGCCCGATGGAAGAGCGTTTCAAAGCGCGTCTGAAACTGGCGAAACTGCCGCGCAACTCGTCGGCAACCCGTCTTCACAACCGCTGCCAGCTGACCGGTCGTCCCCACGCTTACTATCGTAAGCTGAAGGTCTCCCGGATTGCACTGCGGGAACTGGGCTCGAATGGCCAGATCCCCGGCATGGTCAAATCGAGCTGGTAAGGAGAGACAGAAATGAACGATCCTATCGCTGACATGCTGACCCGTATCCGCAACGGCCAGATGCGTGGCAAGTCGACCGTGTCGACGCCTGCGTCGAAACTGCGCGGCTGGGTTCTGGATGTACTGGCCGACGAAGGCTACATCCGCGGCTACGAAAAGTCTGAAGAAAACGGCCATCCGGCGTTTGAAATCAGCCTGAAATACTACGAAGGCACTCCTGTCATTCGCGAAGTGAAACGGGTCTCGAAACCCGGTCGTCGCGTGTACATGGGCGTCAATGACATCCCCGTTGTCCGTCAGGGCCTCGGTGTGTCGATTGTCTCCACCCCCAAGGGTGTGATGTCGGATGCAAGCGCACGTGCCAACAATGTTGGTGGCGAAGTGCTCTGCACCGTCTTCTAAGGAGAAGCAGATGTCTCGTATTGGTAAACGTCCAGTCGATCTGCCCAGCGGCGTAACTGCTTCTGTCTCCGGTCAGACGATCGAAATCAAAGGTCCGAAAGACACCCAGTCCTTCACCGCAACTGACGATGTCACGATTGCTGTGGAAGACAACGCTGTGACCGTGACTCCGCGTGGTTCGTCCAAGCGCGCACGTCAACAGTGGGGCATGTCACGCACCGTTGTGGCCAACATGGTCCAGGGGTGCACCGAGGGCTTCAAGAAAGAGCTTGAGATCAACGGTGTTGGTTATCGTGCGCAGATGCAGGGCACTGTCCTGAAACTGTCGCTCGGTCTCAGCCACGAAGTGAACTTTGAAGTGCCGGCCGGTATCACCGTGACCGCACCAAAGCCCACTCAGATCATCGTTGAAGGCACCGACGCACAACTCGTCGGCCAGGTTGCGGCCAACATCCGCGAATGGCGCAAGCCCGAGCCCTATAAAGGCAAAGGCATCAAGTACAAAGACGAGTATATCTTCCGCAAGGAAGGCAAGAAGAAGTAAGGACCAGACAAATGGCAAACAGCAAAAGAACCCTGTTTCTGAAGCGCCGTCTGCGCGTCCGGAACAAGCTTCGCAAGGTCAACGCAGGACGTCCGCGTCTTTCGGTACACCGTTCGAACAAGAACATCAGCGCTCAGCTGATCGACGATGTGAACGGCGTGACCCTTGCAGCAGCATCCACCCTGGAAAAAGACCTCGGCTTTGTTGGCAAGAACAGCGTAGAAGCGGCAGCCAAAGTTGGCGCAGCTATCGCCGAACGTGCCGCCAAAGCCGGCGTGACCGAAGCATACTTCGATCGCGGTGGTTTCCTCTTCCACGGCAAAGTGAAGGCTGTCGCCGACGCTGCGCGTGAAGGTGGCCTGAAGATCTAAGAACCTGAGGGGGACGGCACCGTCCCCCCGATGATCCGGGGGCTCCGGCAACGGGGTCCACCAGGATTGAATTAACGGCGCCAAGCGCCAGTCAGAAAGGAATGCCGATATGGCAGAACGTGAAAACCGCCGGGGTCGTGGTCGCAACCGCGAAGAAGAAACTCCGGAATTCGCCGATCGTCTCGTTGCGATCAACCGTGTTTCGAAAACCGTAAAAGGTGGTAAGCGCTTCGGCTTTGCTGCTCTGGTTGTCGTAGGCGATCAAAAAGGCCGCGTAGGCTTCGGCAAAGGTAAAGCGAAAGAGGTCCCCGAGGCCATTCGCAAAGCCACCGAGCAAGCCAAGCGTCAGATGATCCGCGTGCCGCTGCGCGAAGGTCGTACTCTGCACCACGACATCGAAGGCCGTCACGGCGCCGGTAAAGTGGTCATGCGTACCGCACCAGAAGGTACCGGGATCATCGCAGGTGGTCCGATGCGTGCCGTTTTCGAAATGCTCGGCATCAAAGATGTTGTGTCGAAATCGATCGGTTCGCAGAACCCCTACAACATGATCCGCGCCACCATCGACGGTCTGCAGAAAGAAAGCAGCCCCCGTCAGGTTGCCGCACGTCGTGGCAAAAAAGTTGCCGACATCCTGAAAAAGGATGACGCACCGGCACCTGAAGCCGCTGAAGCGTAAGGAGAGCGAGACATGGCTAAAACCATCGTTGTCAAACAGGTCGGCTCGCCGATCCGTCGCCCCGCAGAACAGCGTGCCACGCTGATCGGTCTGGGCCTGAACAAGATGAACCGCACCCGTGAACTGGAAGACACCCCTTCGGTCCGCGGCATGGTCAACAAGATCCCCCACCTCGTCGAGATCATCGAAGAGAAGGGCTAAGTCCCAACGGACTTGGAATTACAACGCCTCGCAGGAAACTGCGGGGCGTTTTTCATTGGGTCTCGAAGATCGCCTTTCAAGGGTTTGTGATGTGCGCTCAGTGCATAGCTGCCCTGCGCCAGTTTGGCTTGTAGCCGGGCAGGGGCAGGCATATCTGCCACTTAACATGACAAAAGTATGACACCCGAGATTCCCCAGATCCCGGAAGACGCCCGAAGGAAACGCACATGGCTTATATCACCACGACCCCCGCAGGCACCGGTCTGCTGTACCGCATTTACTCGATTCTCGACACACTTCTGGGTGGCGCGCTGAAAAGCAGTGCCTACAAGCGCACCTATCGCGAGCTGTCGCGCCTGTCGGATCGCGAACTCGACGATATCGGCCTGCGCCGCATCGATATCGAAAGCGCCTGCGCCGCCTGCACCGCGCACTGATCCGTCACCCACTCACGCACAAGCGACGGAAAACGCCCCGATGGCTTGGCCACGGGGCGTTTTCTTTTGCCGGAAGCGTCTCAAGCCCCCTTGAGACACGAAGCTGATCCTGAAACGCGCGAGGCACTTAGCAAAACGCCTAAATGTTATGCAATCCGTGCATGACGGGCTTGCCGGAACATCAGTTGTTGTGGTGCAGATCAGACCCTAAATGGGCGTCATAGCCAAAACGGCTCATCTCATCGCCCGGGTTGACCTCGTCCCCGGACCGCACACCCAAAGGACCAGACACATGACCAACGCTACTATCGCTATCGCAGAATTCGGCTTCTTCAACGCTTTCCGTGACTTTTTCGCAGACCTGCGCGTGACATGGGCCGAGCGCACGGCTTTCCACCGCACCTACAACGAACTTTCGAACCTCACAGACCGCGAGCTGGCTGACATTGGCCTGCGCCGGTCGGACATTGCCGAGGTTTGTGCACAGGCTGCACGTCAGTAATCCGTCACTCCCCAGTGATTGACCAGGTGATTGAAACGCCCTGCCAGACTCTGGCGGGGCGTTTTTCATTTTACCATCGCGACCCATGCAAATTGCGCAAACCGGGGATGAGAAATTCATAGGTTCTCGGGGCTTAGCTGCGGACCTATGACAGACCGATCACAAAGCAACAAAAAAGGTAAATACTCATGGCACTGGCTATTTTGCACGCGCCGCGCTTTGCCAAACTCTTCGATCTGGGCCAGTCCCTGAAATCGCTGTTTGCCAAAGAGCACGTTCCCCACTGGACCGAATACCTGCGCGACGACGTGCGCAAGTAATCCCGCCCTGGGCCGCCGGCCCAAAGGTTTCAAAACACGCTCTGCCAGACCAGCAGGGCGTGTTTTGCGTTTACCGGGGCCGGGTGGGCGCAAAAATCTCGGTCGGCCCCGGCAGCCCCTTCAAATCGAAAGAGCCGATGCTTTGGGGGCGTTCCTGCAGCAGGCCTGCCATCTCACCTGACATCAACAGCGCCTGACCCGTCTCGCCACATAGCGCTTCGATCCGCGCCGCCAGATTGACCGCCGACCCCAGCACCGTGAAGTCCAGCCGCCGCTCTGACCCTGTGTTGCCATACAGCACGTTGCCGATGTGCAGGCCGATGCCGAACTGAATGTCCGGTGTTTGCCGGGCCAGCGCCGCCTGCGCCGCTGCTGCCGCATTCCGGGCGGCCTCGGCCCGATCTGTGCTGGCCACAGGAAACACCGCCAGCACACCATCGCCCATGAACTTCAGGATTTCACCGTCATGGGCGCGGACTGCGCTGTCCACGATGTCGAAATAGTCATTGGCAATCGACACGGTCTCTTCCACGGGCAGTTCGGTGTTGAGCCGCGTCCAACCCCGCAGATCGCTCACCAGAATGGCGGCCTCCAGCCGATCAACATGCCCGCGGGTGATCTCGCCCCCCAAAACCCTCTGGCCCGTCAAGGGACCCAGATAGGTTGTCGCCACCGCCTTTGAAAGCACCGTCAGCCGCCGCACCTCGACCAGCGGCGCGACAACCGGCGCGACCTTCAGCATCCCGTCAACGTCGTGCTGCGTAAACCCATCGGGCGCATCGGTCACCGCAATCAGGATGCCGCTCACATGGTCGCCATAGGGCAACGGAAGGCCCAGGTAATCCGTTGCCCCCCGTTCGCGCAGCTCATGATAGGCCAGGTGGTGTTCGGGGGTCAGCTTGCTCAGATCCTGACGCACCGGCGCCCGGGTCTGTGAAATCTGCGCCATCGGGCTGCCGGCAAATGAGCTGCGTTGCTCCAGCCCGTGCGGGCTGACAAACACCTGCTGCGGCCCGGTCTCGCGCTCCCAGATGGTGCTGATCGCCGTGACCAGCGGATGCGTGGTCCGCATGGCAATACGCAACCGCCACAGCGGCACACCGGCTTCGCACAACCTGTCGGCCAGCGCATAGGTCAGCGCCTCCAGATGCGGCATCGCGGGACCTTCATGCAGCAGCCAGCCTGTCACTTCATCGTGATTCCATGTCATGCCTTGAATGTAGAGAGTTTGCGTCGCGTTCCCAGAGGAAAGCGGGAAACCACAGTACTTGCATCAGTCCTGCGCGTCGTCTATACGCCCCCGGTGGCGTTTTGCGCCACGAGAATCAAAACCAAGAAACGCCGTGGTTGGCCCGTTAACGCTTCGGGGGTCACATCCGGCAAAGGAGAAGCGAAATGAAACTTCATGAACTGCGCGATAACGACGGCGCAACCAAGAAACGCACACGTGTTGGCCGTGGTCCGGGTTCGGGCAAGGGTAAAACCGGTGGCCGTGGTATCAAAGGCCAGAAATCGCGTTCGGGTGTTGCGATCAAAGGGTATGAAGGCGGCCAGATGCCCCTCTACCAACGTCTGCCCAAGCGTGGCTTTAACAAGCCGAACCGCAAGAAATTTGCCGTTATCAACCTGGGCCTGATCCAGAAATTCGTCGACGCTGGCACGCTCGACGCCAAAGCCATCATCACCGAAGACCTGCTGGTCGAAACCGGTGTTGTGCGCCGCAAACTGGACGGTATCCGTGTTCTGGCCAAAGGCGAAGTGTCCGCCAAGCTGAACATCGAAGTCACCGGTGCGTCCAAATCGGCCGTTGAAGCTGTCGAGAAAGCAGGCGGTTCGTTGAAAGTGGCTGCCGCGGCTGCGGCAGAATAAGAGGTTGTGAGCGGGCGCGCAGCCCCTTACATACACTTCTAGTTTTCCAGACGCCGCCGAACCGGAGAACGGTTTTGGCGGCGTTTCCAGTTTAAGAGAGATCCGAATGGTATCTGCAGCAGAGCAAATGGCGGCCAACACAAGCTGGGCCGCTCTGACCAAAGCCACCGATCTTCGCAATCGTATCCTGTTCACTCTGGGTCTTCTGATCGTTTATCGTCTTGGCACCTTTATTCCGGTGCCCGGGATTGACGGCGTGGCCCTGCGCGAATTCATGGACGATGCGGCGGCCGGTATTGGCGGTATGCTAACCATGTTTACCGGCGGTGCGCTGGGACGCATGGGCATTTTTGCTCTGGGGATCATGCCCTATATCTCGGCCTCGATCATCGTGCAGCTTCTGACTTCGATGGTGCCGTCACTTGAGCAGCTCAAGAAAGAGGGCGACTCGGGGCGTAAAAAAATCAACCAATACACCCGCTACGGCACCGTGGCGCTGGCGACACTGCAATCCTACGGTCTGGCGGTATCGCTCGAGGCCGGCGAACTGGTGACCGATCCCGGTATGTTCTTCCGGATTTCCTGCATGATCACCCTTGTGGGTGGCACCATGTTCCTGATGTGGCTGGGTGAACAGATCACCGCACGCGGCATCGGTAACGGTATTTCGCTGATCATCTTTGTCGGCATCATCGCCGAAGTTCCCGCCGCGCTGGCCCAGTTCTTTGTGTCCGGTCGCTCGGGCGCCATCAGCCCCGGTGTGATCATCGGCGTGATGGTGATGATGGTGGTGCTGATCGCTTTCGTGGTCTTCATGGAGCGCGCCCTGCGCAAGATCCACATTCAGTACCCGCGCCGTCAGGTTGGCATGAAGGTTTATGACGGTGGCTCGTCGCACCTGCCGGTCAAGGTGAACCCCGCGGGCGTGATCCCGGCGATCTTTGCCTCGTCGCTGCTGCTGCTGCCGACCACGATCTCTACCTTCTCAGGTGCCTCAACCGGCCCGATCATGTCGACGATCCTCGCCTACTTTGGCCCGGGTCAGCCGCTGTACCTGGCGTTCTTCACGCTGATGATCGTGTTCTTCGCCTATTTCTACACCTTCAACGTGTCGTTCAAACCGGACGAAGTGGCCGACAACCTCAAGAACCAGAACGGCTTTGTGCCCGGCATCCGCCCCGGCAAGAAGACCGCCGAGTATCTTGAGTATGTGGTGAACCGCGTTCTGGCGGTTGGCGCGGCCTACCTTGCGGCAGTTTGTCTCCTTCCGGAAGTTCTGCGTGGCCAGCTGGCGATCCCCTTCTATTTTGGCGGGACCTCGGTTCTGATTGTTGTATCGGTGACAATGGACACCATCCAACAGGTTCAGAGCCATCTCCTGGCCCATCAGTACGAGGGTCTGATCGAAAAGTCGCAGCTGTCCGGCAAGGGCCGCAAGCGCAAGCGTAAAGGACCTGCACGCCGATGAACATTATCCTGCTTGGACCGCCCGGCGCGGGCAAAGGAACCCAGGCGCGCATCCTGATGGACGCGCGTAACATGATCCAGCTCTCGACCGGCGACATGCTGCGCGATGCCAAGGAGTCCGGGTCCGAGATGGGTAAAATCGTTGCCGACGTCATGGCGCGCGGCGATCTGGTCACCGACGAGATCGTGATCGGCCTGATCCGCGAAAAGCTCGAAGGCGACAAGCAGGGCGGTTTCATCTTTGACGGCTTCCCCCGCACGCTGGCCCAGGCCGACGCCCTGGGTAAGCTGCTCGCCGAAAAGGGCGAGACACTGGATGCTGTCGTTGAAATGCAGGTTGATGACGAAGCGCTTGTCGCCCGCATCACCGCACGGTCCACCTGTGGCGACTGTGGTGAGGTGTACAATGACCTGACCAAGCCGCAACCGGCGGACGGCAAATGCTCAAACTGCGGAGCGTCAAACTTCAAGCGCCGGGCTGACGACAACGCCGAAAGCCTCAAGCAGCGCCTGATGGAATACTACAAAAAGACCTCTCCGCTGATCGGCTACTACTACGCCAAGGGCGATCTGCGCAGCGTGAACGGGCTGGGCGAGATCGACGAGGTCAAGGTCGCGATTGATCAGGCGCTCGGCTAAGATTGATCGCAAAAGGATTTCCCCGGGATACAGGGGGCAGGGCGCTGACACTCTCAGCGCCCTTTTTGATGAAATCTGATGCAGAACAGGGCGTAAAATCCTGACCAGATTCTCCCCAACTCACACATGGTCGTGAATTCGTCGAGATCACTAAAAAAGGGCTTTGGTTGCAGGCACAAAGATGCTTAACATATTCTTGTGAGTCATTTATTTAGTTAACTTGTTTTTTTAGATAATTCTGTTGGGAAAGAAGTTTGCAAAAGTGTTCTTTTTGCGAAGCCGAGACTGGGGTCGGTGAGCGCAAGTGTAGAAAATGTGGTGCCAGGTACGGGTATCTCGTCGGAAAAGAGGTGCGATCAGCCCAGTGGATCACCTGGGGCCAGTCGCTGAGTGTGGCTGTTGCCGCAGTTTGCGGTGTCCTGGTCTTCTCTCAATCTGCGGCCTTTGCCCGCCTGATCGCCTTGGCTGTGGCAATAGTCGGCATTTGGGTCGCGGCCACTCTCTTGCGGGCGCGATCAAAGGGGCAAAAGTGGTGGCGCAAGACGCTTGTCTGACAGGGGGTTGACTGCCCTCCAAATTCCCCATAAACCGCACCATCTCCACCCGGAGAATCATATTGCCCAAGGGGTCGCACCCCGTAAGCGAGATCACCTGAATCAGCTGAGGCCCGGCCGCGTCACGCGTCGGGCTTACGTTGTGAAAAAAGGTTCCGGCGCTACGGAACCGCAACGAAAAGGAAAGTGACACGTGGCACGTATTGCCGGCGTAAACATCCCGACCCACAAACGGGTCCCGATCGCCCTGACTTATATCACTGGTATTGGCCATACCTCGGCCAAGGAAATCTGCGAAAGCGTCAAAATCGACGCCGCCCGTCGTGTGAACGAACTGAGCGACGCAGAAGTTCTGGCCATCCGCGAGCACATTGACGCCAACTACACCGTCGAAGGTGACCTGCGCCGCGAGACTCAGATGAACATCAAACGTCTGATGGACCTGGGCTGCTACCGTGGCCTGCGCCACCGTCGTAACCTCCCCGTACGCGGTCAGCGTACCCACACCAACGCTCGTACTCGCAAAGGCCCTGCTAAGGCCATTGCTGGTAAGAAGAAGTAATAGGGAGGGTTTGATCAATGGCACGTGATAAGACTCGTACGAAGAAAAAAGAGCGTAAGAACATCGCATCCGGTGTTGCGCACGTTAACTCGTCGTTCAACAACACCAAGATCCTGATCTCGGACGTTCAAGGCAATGCAATCGCATGGTCTTCGGCCGGTACCATGGGTTTCAAAGGGTCGCGTAAATCGACTCCTTATGCTGCTCAGATGGCTGCTGAAGACGCAGGCAAAAAGGCACAGGACCACGGCGTCAAGACGCTGGAAGTCGAAGTTCAGGGCCCCGGTTCGGGTCGTGAATCGGCTCTGCGCGCCCTGGCTGCAATCGGTTTCAACATCACCTCGATCCGTGATGTGACCCCGATCGCGCACAATGGTTGCCGCCCGCCGAAACGCCGCCGCGTCTAAGCACTGTTTTCCCGCTGGGGCCGCGTGACTTTCACGGCCTCAGTTCGTCATTTTGAAACCTCGGGAGTCTGGCGCTCTCGGACATGGCCGCCGGACAGGAATTGAGGAGACACGCATGATCCACAAGAATTGGGCAGAACTGATCAAGCCGACCCAGCTTGACGTAAAGCCGGGTAATGATCCCGCGCGCCAGGCCACCGTGGTCGCCGAACCGCTGGAACGCGGCTTTGGTCTGACCCTGGGCAACGCCCTGCGTCGCGTTCTGATGTCGAGCCTGCAAGGCGCGGCCATCACATCGGTTCAGATTGATAACGTTCTGCACGAGTTCAGCTCGGTTGCCGGTGTGCGCGAAGACGTCACCGACATCATCCTGAACCTCAAGGGCGTCTCCCTGCGCATGGAAGTCGAAGGGCCCAAGCGCCTGTCGATCAATGCCAAGGGTCCGGGCGAAGTCACCGCCGGTGACATTTCGGACAGCGCTGGCATCGAAATCCTGAACAAGGATCACGTGATCTGTCACCTCGACGATGGCGCGGACCTGTTCATGGAACTGACCGTCAACACCGGCAAGGGGTACGTGTCGGCTGACAAGAACAAGCCTGAAGATGCACCCATCGGTCTGATTCCGATCGACGCGATCTATTCGCCGGTCAAACGCGTCAGCTACGACGTTCAGCCGACCCGCGAAGGTCAGGTTCTGGACTATGACAAGCTGACCATGAAAGTGGACACCGACGGCTCGATCACGCCGGAAGACGCCGTGGCTTTTGCCGCGCGTATCCTGCAGGACCAACTGTCGATCTTCGTGAACTTCGAAGAGCCCGAATCCGCTGGCCGTCAGGAAGAAGACGATGGTCTCGAGTTCAACCCGCTTCTCCTGAAGAAAGTGGACGAGCTGGAACTGTCGGTACGGTCTGCCAACTGCCTCAAGAACGACAACATCGTTTATATCGGCGATCTGATCCAGAAAACCGAAGCCGAGATGCTGCGCACCCCGAACTTTGGTCGCAAGTCGCTGAACGAGATCAAAGAAGTTCTGTCGGGCATGGGTCTGCACCTTGGCATGGATGTCGAGGACTGGCCGCCGGACAACATCGAGGACCTCGCCAAGAAGTTCGAGGACTCGTTCTAAGACCTCTCGTAGGTCGGACAAAATTGTCCGACCTACACCTCAAAACCCGTTTTGTACAAATTGTACAAAATGGTCATTTCCCCCAAAGGGAGATGTACAAAATGGAGAGTTCGGGCCTTTTTGCCCCAAGGAGAGCCGCTGACACGCATCAGAGGCCAGACAAAGTAAAATCGCCTGTAGAAGGCACATTAGGAGATTAGAAAATGCGTCACGCACGTGGATACCGCCGCCTGAACCGGACACATGAGCACCGTAAAGCTCTGTTTGCCAACATGGCCGGCTCGCTCATCGAACATGAGCAAATCAAAACAACCCTGCCCAAGGCCAAAGAACTGCGCCCGATCATCGAAAAGATGATCACGCTGGCCAAACGCGGCGACCTGCACGCTCGTCGTCAGGCAGCATCGAAACTCAAAGAAGATCAGTACGTTACCAAGCTGTTTGACGTTCTCGGCCCGCGTTATGCCGACCGTCAGGGCGGCTATGTGCGCATCATGAAAGCGGGCTTCCGCTATGGTGACATGGCCCCGATGGCAATCATCGAATTCGTCGACCGCGACGTCGATGCGAAAGGCGCCGCTGACAAGGCCCGCGTCGCAGCCGAAGAAATGGCCGCTGACGAAGAATAAGAACGCTCGGGATCGCCCGACAGTTCAGCCCCCGCCTGGCAACAGGCGGGGGTTTTTTGTTTTCAGATTTCCGCCACGATGATGTAAGTCTTTGTAAAAGGGTGGAAATCTTCGGAAAACCAGCCACTACCGCGGATGGAAGGGAAACGATCATGAGTATATTGCGGCACATCCCCGAGACCCTTTCAGGGCCCTCCGTCTGGACCGGGCGCGAGATGCAGGCCCGCCAGAAGGACTGGTTGATCCAGCTCTCTGACATGGACATCGCCGACCTTGAGAGCGCCGCGCGCCAGTATCTGTCTCTGGGTCAGGACATCGGTGACATCACCAAGGGCACATTTCCCCTGACGCACTTTGCGGGTCACGTGGCCAAGATGCGCGAGAAACTGATCCACGGGATCGGCTTTGAAGTGCTCCGAGGCTTGCCAATTGCCTCTTACACACAGGAAATGGCGGCGACGATTTTCTGCGGGATCGGGGCGCATCTGGGCTCTGCACGGTCGCAGAACGCAGCGGGTCATATCCTTGGTCATGTGCGTGATGTGGGAGCTGATGCCAAGGATCCCACCACGCGGATCTATCAAACACACGAACGCCAGACATTTCACACCGACAGCGCTGATATTGTTGCACTTTTGTGCCTGCAGGATGCGCAGCAAGGCGGCGACTCGCTGCTTGTCAGCGCCGAGGCACTCTATAACCGCATGCGCGCTGAACACCCTGATCTGCTGGAACGCCTGTTCGATCCCATCGCCACTGACCGGCGGGGGGAGGTGCCCGAGGGAATGCAGCCCTTTATGACCATTCCACCGCTCAACTGGCACGCAGGAAAACTGATAGTGTTCTACCAGCGTCAGTACATCGACAGCGCGCAACGCTTTCCCGAGGCAATGCGTCTGAGCGATGCCCATGTCCAAGCACTCGACATGTTCGACGCAGTGGCCAACGATCCGGACATGCACCTGACCATGCGGCTGGAACCCGGCGACATGCAGTTTGTCTATAACCATGCTCAGCTACATGACCGCACTGGTTTCATCGACCGTCGACCGCCGGAAAAACCGCGACACCTCCTGCGGCTTTGGCTCTCGCCCGAAGGGGACCGTCCATTGCCCGAATGCTTCAAGCAGCGTTATGGCAGTATCGAGATAGGCGATCGGGGCGGTATCCTCACCAAAGGCACGAGGCTGCACGCGCCGCTCGATTGACATGGCCTTGCAAATCATGGCTAGCCCTCGCATATCCATGAGGCAACTTGACGAGGAAAGCCCATGTTTCGCGCAACGCTTACGGCCCTGACCATTGCCCTGGCTTCCATTGCCTCTGCCGAGACCAAAGTCCCGCATAGTCAGGCAGAAATCTCGCTCGGATTTGCGCCCTTGGTAAAAGAGGCGGCTCCTGCGGTGGTCAACATCTACGCCAAGCGCGTGGTCGAGGTACGTGACAGCCCCTTTGGAGGCGACCCCTTTTTCCAGAACCTGTTTCGTGATTTCGGCAAGACGCGACCGCGGGTGCAAAACTCGCTGGGGTCCGGTGTGATCCTGTCCGAGGATGGTATTGTGGTGTCAAACTATCACGTGGTGGGCCTGTCCACCGATATCCGGGTGCACCTGAATGACCGGCGCGAGTTTAACGCACGCGTGCTTCTGGCCGACGAGGAAAGCGACCTGGCGATCCTGCAACTCGAGGGCGCCAGTGACATGCCGCACCTGAGCCTGCGCAACAGTGATACGGTCGAAGTGGGCGAGCTGGTATTGGCCATCGGCAACCCCTTTGGTGTGGGGCAGACCGTGAGCAGCGGGATTGTCTCGGGCCTTGCGCGCTCGGGCATGGCGACGGGCAATGCGCGCGGCTATTTCCTGCAGACCGACGCGCCGATCAACCCCGGAAACTCAGGCGGTGCGCTGATTGACATCAACGGCGATCTGATTGGTGTGAACACGTCGATCCTGACCCGCTCAGGCGGGTCAAACGGGATTGGTTTTGCTATCCCTGCGTCGCTGGTAAAGCAGTTCGTCGATCAGGCACGCGGCGGGCAGGATGATTTCCAACGCCCCTGGGCAGGCATGTTTGGTCAACCCGTGGACGCCGATATGGCCGAAGGTTTGGGGCTGGAGCAACCGGGTGGCATCGTGATTTCGGAACTGCATGACGACAGCCCGTTTCTGAAAGCTGGCTTTCGTGCAGGGGACGTGATCCTGGATGTCGGAGGTCAGCCGGTCAACACGCCAGCTGAGATGATCTATCGTATGTCCGTGGCCGGCATCGGGCAGGATGTCGAGGTTATGGCGATCAAAGATGGCGAGCCTGCCACCGTGCGTGTTGGGTTGATCAAGGCGCCTGAGACGCCCGGCCGGGACACGGTGACCACGGGGCGTAAGTCTGCGGTTCCAGAGATGGTATTGTCCAACATCAATCCGGCGGTATTGGGACAATATGGTCTACCACTGTCGTTGCGTGGCGTGGTGATAGAAGAGCCCGGTCCGACCGGTGGCCGTATCGGCCTGCGCCCCGGCGATGTTCTGCTGTCCGTGGATGATACCGAGATTGCCACCACCAGTGATGCCCGCGAGGCCTTGTTGAAGGCTCAGCGCAAGGTGACGATTGAGATTCAGCGCGGCAATCAGCGCATGGTTTCAAAGTTTCGTCTCTGATGGCGGACCTGTTCGACACTCCGGACGGCAAGGCGCCTGACACCGCACCGCGTCCCTTGGCGGACCGATTGCGACCCAAAACATTGGGCGAGGTGATCGGCCAGGAACAGGTTCTGGGCCCGGACGCGCCGTTGGGCGTGATGCTGGCCTCGGGCAGCTTGTCGTCCTTGATTTTCTGGGGGCCGCCCGGGGTGGGCAAGACCACCATCGCGCGGCTTTTGGCGGATGAAACAAACCTTCATTTCGTGCAGATCAGTGCGATTTTTACGGGCGTGCCCGAGCTGCGCAAGGTCTTTGAGGCGGCCAGGATACGGCGACAGAACGGGCAGGGCACGCTGTTGTTTGTGGATGAGATCCACCGTTTCAACAAAGCCCAGCAGGATGGGTTCCTGCCGCATATGGAGGATGGCACCATCCTCTTGGTCGGGGCCACAACCGAGAACCCATCGTTTGAGTTGAACGCCGCGGTGCTCAGTCGGTCGCAGGTGCTGGTGCTGGAGCGTTTGTCGTTGGCGGATCTTGAGCGCTTGGCGCAGCGGGCTGAGAAAGAGATGGATCGCGCTTTGCCATTGAATGGCCATGCTCGCGAGGCGCTGTTGGAAATGGCTGACGGCGACGGGCGCGCCTTGTTGAACCTGATCGAGCAGGTCGCAGCCTGGAAGGTGGACGGGAAGCTGGACTCGGAGGCGTTGGCCAAGCGGCTGATGAAGCGGGCGGCCAAGTATGACAAATCGGGAGACGAGCACTACAACCTGATTTCCGCCCTGCACAAATCCGTGCGCGGGTCCGACCCCGATGCAGCACTCTATTGGTTTGCGCGCATGTTGGAAGGTGGGGAAGATCCGCGTTTTCTGGCCCGGCGCATTACGCGGATGTCAGTGGAAGATATCGGTCTGGCCGATCCGCAAGCGCAGTCGGTGTGCTTGCAGTCCTGGGAGACCTATGAACGGTTGGGCAGTCCCGAGGGCGAGTTGGCGCTGGCCCAGGCCTTGGTCTATCTCGCGTTGGCTCCGAAATCGAACGGGGTTTACGTTGGATACAAGGCGGCGCGCAAAGCAGCCCGGAAAACCGGGTCGGAGCCGCCACCCAAGCATATCCTGAATGCGCCAACGTCCTTGATGGCGGATCAGGGTTATGGCGACGGGTATCAATATGACCATGACGCCGAAGATGGCTTTTCGGGGCAGGATTATTTTCCTGAAGGCATGAAGCGGCCGGTCATGTATCAGCCGGTCGAACGCGGGTTCGAGCGCGAACTGAAGCGGCGTCTCGACTATTTCACCAAGCTGCGTTTGAAGCGGAACGGGTGAGGGGCCAGCCCCTCTTGGCCGCATGCGGCCAATTCACCCCGAAGTATTTTTAGCAAGATGAAGCGAGGGCGGTGTCGCTTGACAAACAGGGCGGCGCGGGTGACAGACGCGGGATGTTCATGAACCTGATATATGTGGCCTTTGGCGGGGCTGTGGGTGCTGCTTTGCGCTATTTGACCGGTATTGGAGTTGTGCGCCTTGTGGGGCATGGGTTTCCGATGGCGATCATCACGGTGAACATCATTGGTTCGTTTCTGATGGGGGCCTTTGTCGTGCTGGCGGCGCACCGCGGGCTGACCCATCTTTCGCCTCTTGTGATGACTGGGTTTCTGGGCGGTTTCACAACGTTTTCCGCCTTTTCACTTGAGGCGGTGACACTGTTCGAACGTGGGCAGGTGGGCGCGGCGGCGGCCTATGTGGCGATCTCGGTTGTTGGTTCGATTGGCGGGCTGATGCTGGGTCTTTTGGTGGCACGGGGGATGGTGACATGAGTGGTGTTCAGATTCTGATTGTGGGCGAAGAGGATGGAGATCAGCGGCTCGACCGCTGGCTGCGTCGCATGTTCCCGCATGTGAACCAGGGCCGCATCGAGAAGATGTGCCGCAAGGGAGAGCTGCGCGTCGAAGGCGGGCGTGTGAAGCCTGCGACGCGGCTGGAAGTGGGGCAAAAGGTACGTATTCCACCATTGCCACAACCAGGCGCGCGGCCTGAAAGGACCGAGACGCGGGTGTCTGACAAGGATGCCAAGCTGATCCGCGACTGCGTGATCTACATGGATGATGATGTCATCGCGATAAACAAGCCGGCCGGCTTGCCGACCCAAGGAGGCAGCAAGCAGACACGGCATGTTGACGGTTTGGCTGAGGCACTGAAGTTTGACCTCGATGAAAAACCACGCCTGGTGCACCGGCTGGACAAGGATACTTCGGGCGTTTTGCTGCTGGCCCGGACGCGGGCCGCGGCACAGGGGTTGACGGCTGCGATGCGCCACAAAGAGACGCGCAAGATTTATTGGGCCGTGGTGGCCGGGGTGCCGACACCTTATCTGGGCGAAATCAAATATGGCCTGGTCAAGGCCGCAGGGCACGGGCGCCAGGGCGAGGGTGAAAAGATGATCTGCCTGCACCCGCGTGATGTTGACAGTACCCCGGGCGCCAAACGGGCGATTACGCAATACGCCACGCTGTATCGCGTGGCGAGCCGTGCTGCCTGGGTGGCGATGGAGCCGATCACCGGTCGTACCCACCAGCTGCGCGCGCATATGGCCGAGATCGGCCATCCGATTGCGGGTGACGGCAAATACGGCGGCTCGGCGCAGGAGAACATGGGTGACGGATGGGGCGCCAAGTTGGGTGGCATCATCTCGAACAAGCTGCACCTGCATGCGCGCTCGATGACGTTTGAACATCCCACCACGCGCAAGGCGGTGACGGTGACCGCAGAGTTACCCGACCATATCGCGCATACGTTTGAGACCTTTGGTTGGACGCCCGACCTTGCTGCTGATGACCCTTTTGAGGCGCTTAGATGAGCGACCTGCGTCTTGTGGTGTTCGACGTGGACGGTACACTTGTCGACAGTCAGGCCGATATCCTGTCTGCCATGCAGGGGGCCTTTGACGCGGTTGCGATACCCGTGCCATCACAAGAGGACATCCTCGGCATTGTGGGGTTGTCGCTGAATGTGGCGATGCCGCGCCTGGCGCCCACCGCGGCGCGCGAGGTGCATCACACTCTGGAAGAGGCTTACAAAGCGGCCTACATGCAGTTGCGCGCAACGCGTGGAACGGTCCAATCCTCGCCTCTTTACCCGGGCGCGCGAGAGGTCTTGGACACGCTGTCATCTCAGGACCATACACTGTTGGGCGTTGCCACAGGCAAATCGCGCCGGGGCCTCGACAAACTCTTGGAGGGCCATGGTCTGCAAGACATGTTCGTGACCGAGCAGGTCGCGGATTTCCACCCTTCGAAACCACATCCGTCGATGCTGCACGCTGCTCTGCAAGAAAGTGGTGTAGAGGGGGCAAGGGCCGTGATGGTAGGTGACACCAGCTATGACATGGAGATGGCGCGCGCGGCAGGCATTGCTGCGATTGGTGTCAGTTGGGGGTATCACGACCGTGCGGCCTTGGCAGCAGCGGATGTGGTGATCGATGCTTTTTCCGCGCTGCCGCAGGCGTTGGAACAGATTTTGGGGAACTGAAACATGAGCGGTTGGGCAAAGAAACGGTTCTGGAAAGCGGCGCGAGTTGCCAGCGATGACGGAGGGTTCGCGATAGAACTGGACGGGCGTCGGGTAAAGACTCCCGCCAAGGTCTCACTCACAGTACCGACTCGAGCGATGGCTGACGCTATTGCAGCTGAATGGCAAGCTCAGGAAGACGAAATCGATCCCCGGACTATGCCGGTGACACGTTCAGCCAATGCGGCGATCGACAAGGTGGGCCAGCAGCATGGCGAGGTTGCCGAAATGCTGGCTGAATATGGTGGATCCGACCTGTTGTGTTACCGAGCCACGCAGCCAGCCGAGCTGATCGCGCGACAGGCGGAAAAGTGGGACCCGATGTTGGCTTGGGCCGCGTCAACGCTGGGCGCGGAACTGGCTCCGGTGAGTGGGGTTATTCACGTGGCTCAGCCGCCCGAAGCTTTGGCCCGGTTGCGGCAGCAGGTTCACGCCCTCACGAACTTTGAAATGGCAGCGTTTCACGACCTTGTCAGCCTGTCGGGATCTTTGATCCTTGGCTTTGCCGCAGTGCATCAAGCGCGCCCCATTGAAGAGCTTTGGGCCCTTTCCCGGGTGGACGAAGACTGGCAGGAACAACAGTGGGGTTCGGACGAAGAAGCTACCGAACATGCCGAGATAAAGCGCCAAGCGTTTTTGCATGCGGATCGCTTTTTCCGACTTTCGCAAAAATAATGTGCATTTTCATATGCTTGCTGTCAGGGGGGCGGGATTACGATTATTTGTGCGCGTAATGATTGAAATCCTTGATGCGGCTCTTGACGTTTTGCGATGATTCCGCCCAAACTGAGTGCCTGTAAGGGGGGGAGCACCCTTTGCTTTATCCAACCCGGTCTCACTCGGCCGGAAAATAACACCCTAAATGGGTGAACCATCAGGAAGAGGTAAAAATGAAAAAATCCGTAATTTTTGGTGCGCTGACTGTTGCTGGCTTGGCGGCCGGCGCTGCTGCTGCTGGTACGCTGGACGATGTCAAAGCGCGCGGCAAGCTGAACTGCGGCGTCACCACCGGCCTCGTCGGCTTTGCTGCGCCCGACGCGAACGGCAACTGGGATGGCTTTGACGTTGGCGTCTGCCGTGCGGTTGCTGCCGCGGTTCTGGGCGATCCGGCTGCCGTCGAATTCGTACCGACCACTGGTAAAACCCGCTTCACCGCTCTTGCCTCAGGCGAGATCGACATGCTGGCCCGTAATACCACCTGGACCTTCTCGCGCGATGTGGACCTCAAGTTCACCTTCGTGGGCGTCAACTACTATGACGGCCAGGGCTTTATGGTTCCTTCTGAGCTGGGCGTGTCCTCGGCCAAGGATCTGGACGGCGCAACCGTTTGTATCCAGACCGGCACCACAACCGAGCTGAACCTCGCGGACTTCTTCCGCGCCAATGGCATCAGCTACGAGCCGGTTCCGATTGAAACCAACGCTGAAGCGCAGCAACAGTATCTGGCTGGTGCCTGCGACGTTTACACCACCGACGCGTCGGGCCTTGCCGCGACACGTGCCACTTTCGAAGATCCGGGCGCACACGTGCTGCTGCCTGAAATCATCTCGAAAGAGCCGCTTGGTCCGCTTGTTCGCCATGGCGACAACAACTGGGGCGACGTGGTTCGCTGGACCCTGAACGCGCTGATCACTGCTGAAGAGCTGGGCGTGACCTCGGCCAACATTGGTGAACTGGCCGCTGGCACCGACAACCCCGAAGTGAACCGTCTGTTGGGTACCGAAGGTAACCTGGGCGAGATGCTCGGCCTGTCGGCTGACTGGGCCAAATCGGCCATCATGGCTGGTGGCAACTACGGTGAACTGTTTGAGAAGAACATCGGTGAAAACACCCCGATCGCTCTGGCCCGTGGCCTGAACGCTCAGTGGACCGATGGCGGCCTGATCTACTCGCCGCCCTTCCGCTAAATACAACGACAAAGGGCGCGGAATATTTCCGCGCCCTTTGCGCATCTAGCGCATACATAAAGTTCAAAAAAAACGGCCACCGGCAAAAAGCCACAAAAAAACAAGGCCGCGCAACGGGGAACTTCCCATATGACAACTTTGACCGACCCTCCGAAGGAGTCGTTTCAGCTGGGTATGCTGATATACGACACCCGGTATCGTTCGATGACAATTCAGATCGTCGCGCTGATCGGGTTCATGCTTTTGATCGGCTGGCTGATTTCAAACACTGCACAGAACCTTGCGACCCTGGGCAAAGAACCCAACTTTGGGTTCCTGGGCGAGCCTGCAGGTTATGACATCAACCAACGCCTTATCGACTACAACTCGCAAAGCACCCATTTGCGCGCTGCATTTGTCGGATTGCTCAACACGCTGCTTGTGGCAGTGATGGGCTGTGCGACCGCAACGGTTCTGGGTGTGATCATCGGTGTCCTGCGCCTGTCTAAAAACTGGCTGATCTCCAAGATCATGACGGTTTATGTTGAATTCTTCCGTAACGTGCCTGTGCTGTTGTGGATCGTGTTCACCATGGCGATCCTGATCGAGACGCTGCCGGCACCACGCGCCTTTAGGGGGGACAACCCCGAAGCCACGATGAAGCTGTTTGACACTGTCGCCTTTACAAACCGCGGCATCTATATCCCGGAGCCTTTGTTCTCGCGGGGATTGGGTGACATCTCAGTGTTTGGCGCCTTTGGGATCAGCATTGACCTGTTGGTCATTCTCGCGGCTCTGTTTGGTGGTATCTATGCGGCACGCAAAGTGACTGCACGTGCCAACCGTATTCAGGAAGCTACGGGTGAACGTCCGACAACATGGCATATCAACCTGGGTCTGATCGCCGTTCCGACGCTGATCGTTCTGGTCGCGCTGGGCTTTCACCTTGGTTATCCCGAGCTGAAGGGCTTCAACTTCAAGGGTGGCACGCATATGCGGAACTCCTTGATTGCGTTGTGGCTGGCTTTGTCGCTCTATACGGCGGCCTTTATTGCCGAGATCGTTCGGGCGGGCATCATGGCGATCAGCCATGGTCAGACCGAGGCGGCAGCGGCGCTGGGGTTACGGTCAAACCGGATCATGAGCCTTGTGGTTCTGCCTCAGGCGCTGCGGGTCATCATTCCGCCGCTGATCTCGAACTATCTGAACCTGACCAAGAACTCGTCGCTGGCGATTGCCGTGGGCTACATGGACATCACCGGCACACTGGGCGGGATCACCCTCAACCAAACCGGACGCGAGCTTGAGACGCTGTTGCTGCTCATGCTGTGTTACCTGATCATTTCGCTGAGCATTTCAGCAGTGATGAACTGGTACAACGAATCCGTCAAACTGAAGGAGCGCTGATATGTCTGATATTGGATTTGTCCGCAAAGACATGCTCCCCGAGCAGGCGCCACCGGCGTCCGAGGTTGGGATCATCGGCTGGGTGCGCGAGAACCTGTTCTCGGGTATTGGAAACTCGGTGATGACGATTTTGTCCCTGGCGGCGATTTTCTACACTTTGGCGGCTTTGCTGCCATGGGTCTTTTCTCCGACCTGGAATGCTGGCTCGTTGAACGAGTGCCGTGAAATTCTGCATGCGCAGGGTAAAGAAGGGCATTTTGCTGGCGCCTGTTGGGGCGTGATCCGTGAACGCTGGATCCAGCTGATGTTCGGCTTTTATCCGTCCGACCTCTACTGGCGTCCCATTGTGACGTTTGGTCTGATGTTCGTGGCCGTCATTCCGATCTTGTTCAACATGATCTCGCGTCGGATGAACTGGTTCCTGTTGGCGGTTGTGATCCTGCTGGCCACATTTGCCTTTGGTGGCATCATCGCATGGGTGCTGCGTATCCTGTCGGCTGCAGGTGCGGCGTATCTCGCCTATACTTTGTTCGCGACAGACAAGGCGGACCGGGCCGAGCAGATTGCCCAAGGTGCCAAACGCCTGCCCAATCCGCTGATTTTTTCGGCGCTGTTCCCGTTCATTTTCCCCTGGTTGCTCTGGGGTGGGTCCCTTTGGGTGCCAATCGGGGCCATTCTCGGGTTTGTGATTGGATACTACGTCTATGCCGCATTGGCCAAGACGGTGGGCGGACTTGCTGGATTGATTGCTGGTCCGTTGGCCGCAATCATCTGGTGGCTGTTCCTTGTCGGCACATTTGCCGGTGTGATGGAAAGCATCATCCCATTGTCGATTGAGGCGGTCGAAAGCCGCAAGTTTGGTGGCTTTATGTTGTCGATCACAATCGGCGTTGTGGCCATCGTCGGATCACTGCCCCTGGGCATCGTTCTGGCATTGGGGCGTCAGTCGGACCTGTTGATCGTCAAGGCGCTGTGCGTGGGCTTTATCGAGTTCATCCGCGGTGTGCCGCTGATCACCTTGTTGTTCGTCGCATCGACGTTGCTGAACGTGTTCATGCCTCCGGGTACCAACTTTGACATCATCCTGCGGGTGCTGATCATGGTGACCCTGTTTGCCGCGGCCTATATGGCCGAGGTGGTGCGGGGCGGTCTGGCGGCTTTGCCGACGGGACAGTACGAGGGCGCGGATTCTCTGGGACTGAACTATTGGCAGGCGCAACGCCTTGTCATTATGCCTCAGGCTCTGAAGATCTCGATCCCTGGCATCGTGAGTACCTTTATCGGCGTTTTCAAAGACACCACGCTGGTGTCGATCATTGGCCTGCTTGACCCGCTGGGTCTGACCAATGCGATCCGCGCTGATGCGAACTGGAACGGGGTTGTCTGGGAGCTCTATGGCTTTATCGCCGTGTTGTTCTTTGTCTTCTGTTTCTCGATGTCCCGTTATTCCATGTACCTGGAGCGCAAGCTTCAGACTGGCCACAAATAAGGAGTTCTGCAAATGTCTGAACTTACAACAGATCGCGAAATCGATCGCTCCAAGATGCAGGTCTCTGACGAGGTCGCCATCGAAATCTCTGGCATGAACAAGTGGTACGGATCGTTCCACGTGTTGCGCGACATCAACTTGACCGTCAATCAGGGCGAGCGGATCGTGATTGCCGGGCCTTCGGGCTCGGGCAAATCCACCCTGATCCGCTGTCTCAATGCGCTGGAGGAACACCAGCAGGGCAAGATTGTCGTGGATGGGATCGAGCTGACCTCGGACCTGAAAAACATCGACAAGATCCGGTCCGAGGTTGGCATGTGCTTCCAGCACTTCAACCTGTTCCCGCACCTGTCCATTCTGGAGAACTGCACGCTGGCCCCGATCTGGGTGCGCAAGACGCCCCGGAAAGAAGCCGAAGAAACAGCGATGCACTTCCTTGAAAAGGTCAAGATCCCCGAGCAGGCCGACAAGTACCCCGGTCAGCTTTCGGGTGGACAACAGCAGCGTGTGGCGATTGCCCGTTCGCTTTGCATGCGCCCGCGCATCATGCTGTTTGACGAACCGACCTCGGCGCTTGACCCGGAGATGATCAAAGAGGTGCTCGACACCATGATCGAACTGGCCGAAGAGGGCATGACGATGCTTTGCGTGACGCACGAGATGGGCTTCGCCCGTCAGGTCGCGAACCGAGTGATCTTTATGGATGCCGGTCAGATCGTGGAACAGAACGAACCGGAAGAGTTCTTCAACAACCCCAAGAGCGAGCGGACCAAACTGTTCCTCAGCCAGATCCTGGGTCATTAAGTCTCTTAGGTATAGGCTACTGGAAAGGCGGGGTTTTCCCCGCCTTTTCTTATGCGGCCACCAACTCCCGTGGGATTACGAAATCCCTCACCTTGCCCGTGCCAAAGGACACGTCGGCCCAGGTGTCCGCATCAAATTCGAACAACGTTGTGGCGCAGGTCGGATAGTCCAGAAAGCGCCGGTGCGCGGGTAGATCCCGTGCCAGCCGTTCGGCAAATTCGGCTATTCCGGGGTTATGGCCGATCATCACCACGGTTGCGCCGGTCGCGCTCTGCAGGTGTTTCAGCATCATCGTGGAACCGGCGTGATAGAGCGCAGCCAGAAAGACCGGATCAACGTCAAACCCCATGAGTTCCGCCGTTTCTCGCGTCCGCGCGGCGTCGGAACTCAGCATCTCATCCGGCACCCAATTCTCGCTCCGAAGCCAGTCTCCGATGGCTTCTGTCGACGCGCGGCCGCGTTTGTTCAGGGGGCGGGCATGGTCAGGCAAATCCAGCTGTTTCCAGCTTGATTTGGCGTGGCGGGTGAGGATGAGTCTAAGCGCCATTTTCCAGAAACATTCGCATGTGATAGGCAGATTGCGCCTCGAGTCTGCCATAGGCTCGCGAGGGGGGGCAAGCACGCCGCGCGACGCATCCGCGCGCCAGGCAATTGCCGGGGTCATTTGTGCCAATTGCCTCGCGGCAGGTGTTAACGTCATAGACCCCTTCCGAGAGCGCACCGACCGGACAAGTTGTCAGACAGGGTCGCTCAGCGCAGCTGTCGCAGGGATTGGGCGGCGCGGGCGGCAGATCGAATCGATTGCCAAAGCCAAGGGCACCGCGGAAAGACGTGAACAATCCTGCGGTATCATGCACCAAAAGGTTTATCGGAGATTGATGGCACCGTCCGCTGCGCTCGGCCCATTTGAAGAACGGCTGATATGGCGGGCCGGTAAAGGGAAAATAGGGCTGAGCATTGAAGGCGGTGGCGAGCGCGGTCACCGTGCGCGATGACCAGCGATCCACCGGATTGGGCGTGCCATCCAGATACTCGGGGCTTGTCGTGAAGTAGGGCCAGAACCCGGGTTCCTTTGGCCCCAGTAACAGCAGGGTCTGAGCGCCGTTCAGGATGTCGTCATCTGGGTCGGGATGAAAGCCGCCGAAAATGTCCAGCTGATAGGTTGCCGCCGTTTTGGCAATCAGGTCATACATCACTTTCTCCGAAACGGGAGCCAGAGGCTCCAGCCAAGCTTTGAGGGGCGCTCGTCCTGCCATTGCAGGCCGATGGCCATATTCTCATGCCCGGCTTCGGGTTGGGCGATGTAGGTGCCGAACATTCGATCCCAGATTGACAGGGCAAACCCATAGTTACTGTCATGTTCGCGACGTTTTACGGAATGATGCACCCGGTGCATGTCGGGCGTGACCAGAATTGTGCGCAGGGCAGCGTCCAGCCCCAAGGGCAGGCGCATGTTGGCATGGTTGAACATGGCGGTGCCATTGAGCAGGATTTCGAACAGGATGATGGCCAGTGCCGAAGGACCAAGCAGGTAGACCAGACCGATCTTGAGCAGCATCGACAAGGCGATTTCCACGGGATGGAAACGGATCGCGGTGGTCACGTCAATGTCGCGGTCCGCATGGTGGACACGGTGCAGGCGCCAGAGGATCGGCACCTTGTGGGTGATGAGATGCTGCGTCCAGATGGCAAAATCAAAGATCAGTATCGCGAGCAGAGTCTCGGGCAAGACACCAAGATTGACCTGGTTGAAGAGGCCCCAGCCCTGTTGCCCCGCATCCATGGCCGCGCCAACGGCCAGTAGCGGCAGGCCAAACGCCATCAGGCGCATGGTGATGGTGTTGAGGATGGTCATGCCCCAGTTGGTGACCCAGCGGGTGCTGCGCGGCTGGCTGCGGGCACGGCGCGGGGCGAGGGCCTCGATCACCGCGAATAGCGTAAAGAGGCCGGCAAAGACGGACAGGCGGATCAGGGCTTCGTTTTCCATCGCGGTTCCTTTTCACAAAAGGGGGTTCGATAGATATATTCCGTCTGCGGAATATTGTAAGCCCTGAGTTCAGTCTCCTCGGATCAAAGAGCCTGCACCGTGTTCTGTAAACAGTTCGAGCAGGCAGGCATTGGGCGCGCGACCATCGAGGATGACCACAGCGCGTACTCCACCGTCGATGGCGTTGAGCGCGGTTTCGGTCTTGGGGATCATACCGCCTGCGATGGTGCCATCCGCAGTCAGGTCGCGAATTTGCTGGGCCTTCAACTCGGTCATGACATCGCCATCGGCGCCTTTGACCCCAGCCACATCGGTGAGCAGAAGCAGGCGATCAGCCTTGAGGGCAGCAGCGATGGCACCGGCGGCGGTGTCGCCGTTGACGTTGAAGGTTTCGCCATTGCGGCCCGCGCCCAGGGGGGCGATCACGGGGATGGTGTCGGTGGCGAACAATTCGTGCAGGAAGTCAGGGTTCATTTCCGCAGGGGTGCCGACAAATCCAAGGTCCGGGTTGGTCTGATCGCAGACCATGAGGTTGGTGTCCTTGCCCGAAAGGCCGACGGCCTTGCCACCCTGACCGTTGATGGCCTGAACGATGCGCTTGTTGACGACGCCCGACAGCACCATTTCCACAACTTCGACGGTGGCGGCATCGGTAACCCGTTTGCCGTCGACGAATTCCGATTGGATTTCAAGGCGCTCCAGCATCGCGTTGATCATCGGGCCACCACCATGCACGATCACCGGGTTGACGCCGACCTGGCGCATCAGCACCACGTCACGGGCGAAATCATCCATCGCTTCGTCGCTGCCCATAGCGTGACCGCCGAGCTTGATGACAACAATCGCCCCTGTGTAGCGCTGCAGATAGGGCAGGGCCTGGGACAGGGTGCGGGCGGTGGCGATCCAATCGCGGTTCATGTTCTGCTTCTTCATGGTCAGTGTCCTCTTGGGCGACGTTGTTAGACGGTTGGGCCGCACCTGCCAAGAGGCATTGCAGCCGCAGAGGAAGGGCATAGAGTAGCGCCGAAGAGGTCAGGAGCAAGATCATGGGTGATTCCCAAAAAACCCTTTTGATTACAGGCGCAAGTCGCGGCATCGGCCACGCCACGGTGCGCCGGTTCAATCGCGAGGGGTGGCGGGTGGTCACCGTGTCACGGACGCCCTGCGCGCCGGAGTGCCCTTTTGCCAAGCCTTCCAACCACTTGCAGCTGGACCTGTCCGACCCCGCCGACACGATCAACGCGGTTGGTGTGCTGCAAGAGATGCTGGGGGGGCGGCTGGATGCGTTGGTGAACAATGCCGGGGTGTCTCCGAAGGGGCCAGAGGGTCAGCGGTTGAACACGCTCACCACGGATCTGACCACATGGGGACAGGTGTTTCACGTCAACTTTTTCGCGTCGGTCGTGTTGGCGCGGGGGTTGCGGGAAGAGTTGGCTGCGGCCAAGGGATCGGTGGTCAACGTCACCTCGATTGCCGGAAGTCGGGTGCATCCCTTTGCCGGGGCGGCCTATGCCACGTCCAAGGCGGCGCTGGCCGCGCTGACGCGGGAAATGGCGCATGATTTCGGACCCTTGGGGGTGCGGGTCAATGCCATTGCGCCGGGCGAGGTGGAGACTGCGATCCTCAGCCCCGGCACTGACAAGATCGTCGAAAAGCTGCCCCTGCAACGACTGGGACAACCCGAAGAAGTCGCGGCGGCGATCTACTTTCTGTGCTCAGGAGAAAGTTCATACATTTCCGGCGCTGAAATCGAGGTTAACGGCGCGCAGCACGTGTAGTCGCGCGAATCAGGGGTTAAGGCCTGTGTTTTATGGCAAAACCGCGATCTGTATCGCGTCGGTATAACGTCGGTATTGCGTCGGTGTTGGGGCCGGTATGCCCCCGCATTAACGTCCCGCACGGTGGCGGTAAAACCACCGAAAGGGTTAACGTGAGGATCAGGCGAGGCCTGCGATGATGGCGCGCAGGGTGGCGATACCGTCGCCCTTTTCGCTGGAGGTCAGCACCAGTTCGGGAAACGCGGCGGGGTGCTTCGAGAGCCTGGCGCGCACTTGATCCAGAACCTTGGCGCGGTCCTTTTCCTTGACCTTGTCGGCCTTGGTCATGACCACCTGAAAGGTGACGGCCGCACTGTCGAGGAGGCTCATGATCTCTTCGTCGACGGATTTGACACCATGGCGCGCGTCAATCAGCACAAAGGCGCGACGCAGGGTGGCACGGCCCGAAAGGTATTGCTTCAGGAGCTTCTGCCATTTCTCGATCACCGGCAGCGGCGCGTTGGCATAGCCATAGCCCGGCAGGTCGACGAGATAGTGGCTGTCAGCCAGCGTGAAATAGTTGATCTCTTGCGTACGGCCCGGCGTGTTCGAGGCGCGGGCCAGCCGCGTGCGCCCGGTGAGCGCGTTGATCAGGGTGGATTTGCCAACGTTCGACCGCCCCGCAAAACACACTTCGACCCGGTCCGCGACGGGCAGTCCGGACATGGCCACGACACCCTTGAGGAATTCGCTGTTGTTGCCGGCAAAAAGCTTGCGGCCAGTCTCGCGGGCGTGTGCGTCGGGCTCTTCGACAATGGGGAAAGGGAGCTGCATCAGATGACCTCAATCGCGTCGCCAACCGAGACCTTGCCGGTCTTGGTAACAACGCCGTAGACGCCGAATTCCTGATGGCCAAGGGCGTTCAGCGCGCCAAGCGTGTCCTCGTCCCGGAGGCCGGTCGCGGGATTGGCCGTGGTGGCAAGGCAGCGGGTGATTTCCTCGCGGACCTCAAGTTCGGCACTGCCGAGTTTCACAGTCTTGCCCACCCAGCCTTTTTCGGCCCAAGGGTCAAATCCGTCCATGATGATATTGCCGCGCCAGCGTTCCATCGCGAGATCGGTCTGCATCTGGCCGGCCAATGCGTCATTCGACGCGATGTTCAAAAGGCTGATCGACGGAAAGTCGGTGTCGGTCATGCCAATGCCATCAACACGGATGATCTTGGCCGACTGCGCGCGCTCGGCGGGCATGATTGGGCGAATCCAGTCGAGAAAGCCCAAAAGCTGCTTGTCGGGGTCAAAGGTGAACTCACCCAACTTCGGGTGGTTCAGGGTCACCGTGTTCAGGGCTTCGTCCGAGGTTGCGGAAATCGCCATCAGTCCCGGAGCCTTGGCCCCGCGCGAAAAGTTGGCGCAGGGCACCCAACGGCTGCCGTCCGCCTTGGAAGCTTCGTGCGTCACGGCCCAGCGGCGGTCCCAGGGCATCGTCTGGCCAGCAGTCAGGGCTATGCTTTGCAGCGCTTCCCGCCCGTGGCTTTTGATTGGGTGCCGCCAGAGGGCTGCGACGCGGGGCGCCATCAGTCCTTGGCCTTTTCTTTACGCTTGAACGACCCTTTGATGTTGCCGAACACGTCTGGTTTATAGCCGTGGCTGCGCATGATCAGGTACTGCTGCGTAAAGGTGATCACGTTGTTGGTGATCCAGTAGAGCACGAGGCCGGACGCAAAGCTGCCGAGCATGAACATGAAGACCCAGGGCATCCACGCAAAGATCATCTGTTGCGTCGGATCGGTGGGTGCCGGGTTCAGTTTCTGTTGCAGCCACATCGAGATACCCAGAAGGATCGGCAGCACGCCGAGGCTGATGATCGCGAGCATCGAGCCGGGTTCGGGTGGCAGGAAGGGCAGAAGACCAAAGAGGTTCAGGATCGACGAGGGGTCCGGCGCCGAAAGGTCATTGATCCAGAGCGCCCAGGGGGCATGGCGCAGTTCCAGCGTGACGAAGATCACCTTGTAGAGCGAGAAGAAGATCGGGATCTGGATCAGGATCGGCAAACAGCCAGAGGCGGGGTTTACCTTTTCCTTCTTGTAAAGCTCCATCATGGATTGCTGCATCTTCTGGCGGTCGTCTCCGGCGGCCTCTTTCAGCTTTTCCATCTGTGGCTGCAGTTCCTTCATCTTCGCCATCGAGGCATAAGATTTATAGGCCAGCGGGAAGACCACGATCTTGATGATGATGGTCAGGCCGATGATCGACCACCCCATGTTGCCGATGACAACGTTGAGGTTGTGCAAGAGCCAGAAAATCGGCTTGGTCAGAAAAAAGAACCAACCCCAGTCGATGGTGTCGAGGAAGCGGTGGATGCCGTCTTCGTTCTGGTAGTTGCGGATGGTTTCCCATTCCTTGGCCCCGGCAAAGAGGCGCGAGGTGATTTCCTGTGTCTCACCGGGAGCCAATGTCATGGTCGGGAAGCGGGCAATGGCCTCGTAGGTGTCAGCCTGGGCTGAATAGCGCAGGACCGACGTAAAGGGCTGATCGTTTTGCGGGATCAGCATGGCCATCCAGAAGTGATCGGTAAAGCCGGTCCAGCCGTTGGCGGGGACCTGTTCGACGCTGGCACCTGCGCCCCAGACCGGGTCGGCGCCAAAGTCCTGCATGTCGTCATAGTCGAGGTCTTCGCGCTCTTCGGCGAGTTGGCGCATCGGGCCCTCGTGCAGGATGAAAAAGTTCTTCAGGTCTTCGGGTTCGCCATGGCGGGTCAGCGTGCCGTAAGGGGCCATCGAAACCGTGCCTGCGCCAGTGTTTTCAACGCTTTGCGTGACGGTGAACAGATAATCCTCGTCGACGGCGATGGTGCGGCGGAAGGTCAGACCGGTGCCATTGTCCCATTTCAGCGTCACCGGGGCGGTTTCGCTGAGCGTGTCGTTGCCCTCGACCGACCAGACGGTGTTGGCGCCGGGCACGGTGTCGAGGTCAAGGCCTGCGCCGGGGGCCCAGCCATAGAGCGCGTAATAGGCGTGGGGCTGGCCCTTGGGCGACAGGAAGGTCACGATGGGCGAGTCTTCGGCCAGCTCTTCGCGGTAGTCTTTCAGTTTCAGATCGTCGAGACGCCCGCCCAAGAGCGAGATCGAGCCGCTGAGACGGTCGGTTTCGATGTCGATACGCGGCGCGTTGGCCTGTTCGGCGGTGTCCGCGGTGGACGGTGTTGTTCCGACCGGCGCAGCGGTAGACGACGTGATCGCGGCAGGCTGCGCGTTGTCGGCTGTGACCGCGGGCGCATTGGGGTCTTCGAGCGGTTGATCGGGTGGGGGGAACAGGAGAAACCAAACCAGAATCACGGCAAAGCTGAGCGCCGTCGCGAGGATGAGGTTCTTGTTCTGATCGTCCATTGCCTGGGCCACCTGTGTCTTGAAACGTTGGGGTGGTTCAACAGAGGTGCGGCCAAAAGGTCAAGCGGATTCCGGCCCCGGCAGCGCCGTTCTGCCCGATTGCGACCCCCTCACACCGTTTCAGAGGCCGCGTTGGGGAATTTCCGGCATGTCCGGTGTGTGTGCATGATAGGCGCGCAACCATTCGAAGGTTTTTTCAAACGGCATGGGCCGTCCCAGACCAAAGCCCTGCACATGGTCACAGCCAAGTTGCGCCAACATGGCGTGTTCGCCGGGGGTCTCTACACCTTCGGCCAGGGTTTCAAGGCCCAGCCTCTCTGCCATGGTGACGATGGCGGCTACCATTCGCTGTTGTTCGATATCCTGATCAATCCGGGTGACAAAAGAACGGTCGATCTTGAGCCGCGAGGCGCGCAGGCGGCGGATCGACGATATCGAGGCATGACCGGTGCCAAAATCGTCGAGATCGATACCACACCCCAATTCGGCCAGCCCGTTCACATTGCGCACGACCACGTCGTCCGGCGTCCCGGCAATCACGGTTTCAAGCACTTCGACCGAGAGATTCTGCGGTTCAAGCGAAAAGCGGTCCAGCTCCCAGCGTATCTTGTCCAGCAGGGCGGGATTTTGCAGTTCTTCTCCGGCAAAGTTAACCCCGATAGTCGGAACATCCCATCCGGCTTTGTGCCAGGCCTTGAGCGCGCCAAGAGCCTCGGCCAGCATGCGGCTGGCCAGACGCTCTAGCTGACCGCTTTGCTGCATGGGTCCCAGAAACTCAACCGGGGGGATGATGCCGCGTTTGGGGTGATTCCAGCGGGCCAGTGTTTCGAACCCCGACACGCGCCCTGTGTTGGTGCAAAGCTGTGGCTGGAACCAGGCTTGGATCTGGCCGCGGTCCAATGCCTTGCTGGCCTCGAGATCATTCTTGCGCCGCGATGCCACACGGCGACGAAATCCTGGCTGATACGCCCGGATCGACGAGACCCCGGTGCGGCGCGCCTCGGACAGTGCCATGTCTGCGGCCTCAAACAGGGTCGCCCCATTGGGGTGCCCGAGACGCGAGGAAAGGCAGAAACCCACAGAACAGGTCGGATAGATCGAAACGGATTGCAGTGGCACAGGTTCTTCCAATGCGGTTTGCAGGCGGCTGGCCAGCTGCAAGCAGATCTCAAGATCCAGAACCCGCACGGGATCAAGGCAAATTGCAAAGCGGGCGTCGCCGGTGCGCGCGATCACATCGTTGCTGCGCAGTGCCGCGGTGATGCGCCGCGCCGCGTACTTCAGGACATCCTCAGCTGCATTGTCGCCATAGCGGTTGCGGACTTCGGAAAACCGGTCGAGTTCCAGACACAGTGTTGCGGATAACATGCCAGAGCCGTCCAGATCCTGGAGAACGGCGTTGGATTCCTCTTCAAAGGCGCCCGACACCAGCAACCCCGTCAACCCATCGCGATCATTGCGCCCGACGGTTCGCTGAGGCGCCGATTTACGCAGCAAAAAGGGCAGCGGCAGGAAAAGTGCCGTGAGCAAGAGCCATTTCTCCCCCCCAAGCAGGTAGGCGCCCAAGGTAAAAAGGGGCACCAACAGCACCAAAAGCCGACGGCCAAGGCCGGAAAGCGCGAGAGATTTTGCCAGGTTGGGCAGTTGCACGGCCAGGATGCTCCATCGGGACATGATTCCCGGCCAAGTTAAAAGATGTGCCCAAGAGGTCGGTTAACGCAGCTTCGGTATTTGCGTTTCAATTTGTTCAAATTCTTTCGATCCGAGCATCAGCCCGGCAAAATCGAACAATTTGGGGTCCAGCATATGCGACGGACGGATGTTCATCAGGGCGCGGAACATGACCTGACGGCGACCGGGCGAATTGACCTCCCACTGGTCGAGGATCTGCTTGACCTGCTGGCGCTGCAACCCGTCCTGCGAGCCGCAGAGGTCGCAGGGAATGATCGGGTAGTTCATTGCATTGGCAAATTTTTCGCAGTCGGCCTCGGCCACATGGGCCAGCGGGCGATAGACAAAAAGATCACCCTCTTCGTTGACGAGTTTTGGCGGCATGGTGGCCAGCCGCCCGCCATGGAAAAGGTTCATGAAAAAGGTTTCGAGGATGTCGTCGCGGTGATGGCCCAGCACAACCGCCGAGCAGCCCTCTTCGCGCGCAATGCGATAGAGGTTGCCGCGGCGCAGGCGCGAACAGAGCGCGCAATAGGTGCGGCCTGCGGGCACCTTGTCTTTCACGACACTATAAGTGTCCTGATATTCGATCCTGTGGGGCACTTTCATGCGTTCCAGAAACTCGGGCAGAACGGTGGCCGGAAAGTTCGGCTGACCCTGATCGAGGTTGCAGGCAAGGATTTCGACGGGCAAAAGGCCGCGCCACTGCAACTCGTGCAGGACGGCCAAGAGGGTGTAGCTGTCCTTGCCCCCACTCAGGCACACCAGCCAACGACTGCCGCGTTCGATCATGCCATACTGTTCAATCGCTTCGCGCGTCTGGCGCACGATGCGTTTGCGCAGCTTCTTGAAGCTGGCGGAAGAGGGGGCGCCATGGAACAGCGGGTGGATATCGTCGAGATCATCAAGCATGGGCTGCCTTTAGGCCAATTGGCTCGATCAGACAAGAGAACGCCGCCCGGGGTGGGGCGGCGCTGGATCATGGCAAAAGGAGAGGGTGGGTTATTGCATCGCCTTGGCGTTGCATTCCTTGCCCATCTCGATGGCCTTGAAGGTGCCGGTCAGGTCGACGATGAAGCCATAGGCCTTTTCCGGGAAGACAACCATTTCGCGCTGCTTCTGGATCTGCATCACGATTTCAGGGTCGTTGGTCAGAACATATCCACCGGAATAGCCCTTGGTGATGTTGCCGCGCATGCCGGTGGCTTCGCCCACATAGAGGTTATCGCCCAGAACCACGGCAACGGCCTCTTTCTGGCCCTTCTTGATATCGGTCTCGGCGGTGGTGAAGACGCCGATATAGGCGACCGAGCGGTCTTCGGCGGTCAGGCCCATTTGCACGACATTACCGGCGTCGTCCTTGGCCTCGATAAAGCAGGTGTTTTTCTCGGCGTCGGTGAAGACGTTCCAGCCTTCGACCGAGCCGTAGTGGGTATAGCGATCCGAGGCCGCGGCCGAGGTTGCGAGGGCTGCGGTCAGGGCTGCTGCGGTGGTGAATTTAGCAAAGGTCATTGGAAATCCTCTTGGGTGTGGAATGCTGTCACCTGCAACTTAAGCTGTCCTGCTTTGGGGTCCAGACGCAAAAGGAGAGGGCGGCCGTTCTTGACGCGGATGTGGCGGTTACTTGCCGGTTTTTGGGTCTGCTTTGGCGGCAGGATCAGGCACCGGGTCGTATCCGTCGCCGCCAAGAGGGTGACAGCGTCCGATGCGTTTGGCGGCAAGCCAGCTGCCTTTGATTGCGCCGTGTTTCTCCAGCGCTTCCATGGCATAGGCCGAGCAGGTCGGTTGATAGCGGCAGTTGAACCCGACCCAGGGCGAAAACACCAGCCGGTAGAACCGGACGGGCAAAGCAACGATATGGGCGAGCGGGGTCATGGTGCGATGTTAGGCCCATGCTGCATCAAGGGAAAGACGCATATGATGCCCGGCCTTTGCATCCTAACCCCCGGCAGAGTGCAGTTTGCGCAGCGCGTAGCGCAAATCGCCTTGCAGGGCGGCGAATTCGCGAGTCGAAGTGGCATCTTTGCGACCGATCAGCACATAGTCCCATCCGGGTTGGCCTTGTGCGGGCAGGATCAGGCGCGCCACTTCGCGCATCCGGCGCTTGGCACGGTTGCGGGCAACGGCATTGCCAACTTTCTTGGAGCAGGTAAAGCCGATGCGGATCACGTTCGCGGCGACGTCTTCGTCATCGCGGCGTTTACGCGCCTGCACCATCATCGCCCCCGTACCCAGACGGCGGGCGCGGGCCGCGGCGAGGAAGTCGCTGCGTTTTTTTAAAACCTCAAGACAAACGGAAACCGCCGGGGGCGTTTCCCCTTGGGCGGCAATGCCATCCTTGGGGGCCTCCGGCGGTGTCATTCCGTCTAAACGGGGTCGGTGAGCTTTAAGCGCTCAGCGACTTGCGACCGCGTGCGCGGCGTGCGTTCAGGATCTTGCGACCGGCTTTGGTGGCCATGCGCGAACGAAAACCGTGGCGGCGTTTGCGAACCAGGTTCGAGGGTTGGTAGGTGCGTTTCATCGCTCCGTCTCCGTCTGATCAGGGCGCCTCGCGAACGGAATCGCGGGCCCAGGTGCTATTCGAAGCCCGGTCTATAGGGGGCTGCTTCAGATAAGTCAAACGCCGCGAAGGGCTTTTCAGCGGGTTTTGCAATAATTTCCACCCACCGTCACCGGGTTTGTTTCAAAACACATGATTTGACCCCCTGCTTATCACGGATTGAGGGCTTTGGATCAACCACCCGTGAAGTCCCTGTTGTTTCACCGCCACGTCGCGCATGTTGCATTGGAGAGAGAATGATGGGCAAGCGAATGAGCGATATCACGGATACCCGTAAGCCGGGCTGGGGCAGGGCGTTGCCTTTTGCGCTGATCTTACTGGCGGCGGTGATCGGTGCGGTGACGCTGGGTGACTACCTCAGCTTTGAGACCTTGCGCGAGAATCGCGAGGCGCTGTTGGCCTATCGGGACAATCACTATGTCTGGGCCGCGTTTGTGTTCATGGCGATCTATGTTGTGATCGTGGCCTTTTCGCTGCCGGGAGCATTGATCGCCTCGCTCACCGGTGGCTTCTTGTTTGGAACCGTGGCCGGGTCCGCGTTTAACGTGATTGCCGCCACAATCGGCGCGACCCTGATCTTTCAGGCGGCGCGCTGGGGATTCGGTGAACGTCTGGCGGCGGGCATGGACACCTCGCAAGGACGGATCAAACGGCTGAAGGACGGGATTGACGAGAATCAGTGGTCGATGCTGTTCCTGATGCGGCTGGTGCCGGTGGTGCCGTTTTTTGTGGCCAACCTGTTGCCCGCCTTTGTCGGCGTATCGTTGTCGCGCTTTGTGATCTCGACGTTTTTCGGCATCATTCCCGGAGGCGTTGTTTATACGTCGGTTGGAGCGGGCCTGGGGGAGGTCTTTGAACAAGGCGAGACACCCAACCTGGGCATTATTTTTGAGCCGCATATCCTGTTGCCAATTCTGGGGCTCTGCGCACTGGCTGCGCTGCCGATGTTGTTGAAGGCCCTGCGGGGCGGGAAAGACCTCTGATGGAAAAGATCAAGACGGACCTGTTGGTCATTGGCGCAGGCTCGGGCGGGTTGTCGGTTGCGGCCGGGGCCGTGCAGATGGGCGCCGATGTTGTCCTGTTGGAAGGGCACAAGATGGGCGGTGACTGCCTGAACTTTGGCTGTGTGCCCTCCAAAGCGCTGTTGGCCAGCGCCAGGGTTGCCCACGGTCAGGCCCATGCCGCAGCGTTCGGCGTGGCGGATCAGGTGCCGCAGATCGACTTTGCCAAGGTCAAGGATCACGTCGCCGAGGTCATTGCCGAGATTGAGCCGAATGACTCGGTCGAGCGGTTTGAAGGCTTGGGGGTTCGGGTGATCTCAGAATACGGCCAGTTTCTGGGACCCAATGAGGTGCAGGCGGGGGATCACGTGATCCAGGCGCGGCGGATTGTGATTGCCACCGGGTCGTCGCCTTTGGTGCCGCCGATCAAGGGGCTGGAGACGGTCCCCTATGACACCAACGAGACGCTGTTTGAGAACCGTGAGCAACCCGAGCACTTGATGATCATTGGCGGTGGGCCAATTGGTATGGAGATGGCGCAGGCGCATCGACGTTTGGGGTCCGAGGTCACGGTCATCGAAGGCGCCAAGGCGCTGGGCAAGGATGACCCGGAACTGGCAGGCTTTGTGCTGGAGGCGCTGGAGGCCGAAGGGATTGCGATTGAAGAAGACGCCATTGCCGCCGAAATTCGCGGTCAAGCAGGCGCGATTGAGATCGAGACCACCGACGGGCGCGTGTTCAAGGGCACGCATCTGTTGATGGCGGTGGGACGCAAGCCCAATATCGAACGTCTGGATCTGGACAAGGCAGGTATCGCCGCTGAGCGGGGGGCAATCAAGGTCGACGACAGCCTGAAGACAACCAACCGCAAGGTCTATGCCATTGGCGATGTGGCCGGTGGGCTGCAGTTCACGCATGTGGCCGGGTATCATGCCGGCGTCATTATCCGCTCAGCTCTGTTTGGGTTGCCCTCGAAACAGAAAACCTCGCACATCCCCTGGGCCACTTATACCGACCCAGAGCTGGCGCAGGTGGGCCTGACTGAAGCCGAGGCGCGCGCGGCGCATGGCGACAGGCTAGAGGTCGTTCGGTTCGATCTGGATCACAACGACCGGCTGATTGCCGAACGCAAGGCCAAAGGGCTGATCAAGGTGATGGTGGTCAAGGGGCGCCCTGTAGGAGCCTCGATTGTTGGTCATCAGGCCGGTGAGCACATCACGCTGTGGTCGCTGGCGATTGCCAACAAGTTGAAGATGGGCCAGATCGCAGGCATGGTTGCGCCCTATCCCACGGTGGCGGAAATTGGCAAACGTGCCGCAGGGGCCTATTTCTCACCCAGACTGTTTGATAGTCCTAGGGTCAAGAAGGTGGTCGGGTTCGTGCAACGGTGGCTGCCATGAACGGAGCGCGGTAACACAGGCATGTTGAAGTCGCTATCAGGCCGGTTTCTGATCCTGACCATCATCTTCGTGATGCTGGCAGAGGTGCTGATCTTTGTGCCTTCGGTAGCGCGGTTCCGCGAAGACTATCTGCTGTCGCGACTTGAGCGGGCTCAGATTGCCTCTTTGGCTTTGCTGGCCGATGACATGATCGACGACGAACTTGAGGCGGAACTGTTGCGCAACGCCGAGGTGTTCAACGTCGTGCTGCGTCGCGATGAAATGCGGCAGCTGGTTCTGTCCTCTCCCATGCCCCAGCCGATTGATGCGACGTTTGATCTGCGCAATGCAGGGCCGTTTGATCTGATCGGGGACGCCATGCGGCGGCTGTTTGACGGCGAAGACCGGGTGATCCGCGTGATCGGGGCGCCGGTGCTGGAAGCCGGGTTGCTGATCGAGATCACCATGCAGACGGCGGGCCTGCGGGCGGCCATGCTGGATTATGGGCTGACGATTCTGTGGCTGTCAGCGGTCATTTCCGCGATCACGGCGTCGCTGTTGTTCGTTTCGGTGCGGGGGCTTCTCGTGCGACCGATCAAGGGCGTTGTCAGCTATATGAAATCCTATGCCGCCGCCCCCGAGGATGCCCGGCGCATCATCCAGCCGACGGCCAGTGTGACCGAGTTGCGCGAGGCCGAAGAGGCGTTGCAGTCGCTGCAGGTCGAGCTGACGGCCTCGTTAAAACAGAAAGAGCATTTGGCACAGCTGGGCGGTGCCGTGGCCAAGGTGAGCCATGATCTGCGCAACATTCTGACCTCGGCTCAGCTGTTCACGGACCGTATCGAGATGAGCGAGGACCCCGCGGTCAAACGCATGGCGCCTAAGTTGGTGAACTCGATCACCCGCGCGGTGAACCTGTGTGAAAGCACGCTGGCCTTTGGCAAAGCAGAAGAACCGCCGCCGCGCCTGTGTCATCTGACCCTGAGCGACATCGTCAGTGATGTGATCGAAAGCGAGCGCCTGGCAGTGGGCGAGTTTGACATCAGCTTTGCCGAGGATATCCCGACAGGACTGACGGTGCGGGCTGATCCCGAGCAGCTTTATCGTGTGATTGCGAACCTTGTGCGCAATGCGCGCCAGGCCATTGTTGCCAGCACGAAGCCCGGCGAGATCTCGGTGTCGGCCCGAGAAGCGGATGACGCGTGGTTCATCACCGTGGCAGATACCGGGCCCGGCCTGCCGCCCAAGGCAAAGGAGCATTTGTTCACACCATTTCAGGGCGGCACGCGCAAGGGCGGCTCGGGTCTGGGGCTGGCAATCTCGGCGGAATTGGTGCGCGGCCATGGCGGGATGCTGGAGCTGCTGGCCACGGGCGAGAGCGGAACCACCTTTGAAATATGCCTGCCCAAAGGCGATGTGGCAGATTCCTGATTTTTGTCGGATTTTGCTCTTGCATACCCCGGTCGTTCGCTCTAAATCCCACTCCACCGCGCTCTGGTAGCTCAGCTGGATAGAGTACTTGACTACGAATCAAGGGGTCGGGGGTTCGAATCCTCCCCAGAGCGCCAAAAGATTTCAAAGGCTTAGGTAGCGATACCTGAGCCTTTTTCTTTTGCTTTGGGCCTTGGGATTCAGCGCTTCACATTGGCCACCGACGGTCCGACCAACAGCGATTGTCCCAACCGCACCATGAGCCTATGCTGCCCACGAGCATCCGGGGAGGACGAAAATTGCCGATAACATCGCTGGGGTATCTTGGGGTCCGCTCGGACCGGTTGGAGGACTGGCGCACCTTTGCGGGCAAGGTTCTGGCCATGCAGGTGGCAGATCAGGGCGGGCGGCAGCTGTCGTTTCGCATGGATGATCTGGTGCAGCGGCTGGTGGTGTCGGATGAACCCGGTGAAACCCTGGCCTTTGTGGGCTGGGAAGTTGACGACAAGGACGATTTGCAGACCTTCGCAGGGCGCCTGGACGACGCAGGGCACAACGTGTCGTTTGGCAGCCGGGACCTTGCGGACCGGCGCTGTGTCGAAGACCTCATCGTGACCCATGATCCGGCAGGCAACCGGGTCGAGTTGGTCTGGAAGCCGCAGGTGGCGGACACACCCTTTGTGCCGGGACGCCCGATTGACGGGTTCAAGACCGGTCCTTTGGGCATGGGGCATGCGGTGTTGCATGTGCCGGATGCCGAGGCCTTGCTGCCGTTCTACCGGGATGTTTTGGGTTTCCATGTCAGCGATTATGGTTTGAAGCCGATCCCCTTGTACTTTTTCCATGTCAACGGGCGGCACCACAGCTTTGCCATTGTCGGCTCGGGGAACTCGGGCTTTCATCACTTTATGGTCGAGTATCAGAACCTTGATGACATGGGGCAGGGCTATGACATTGCCTGTCAGCGCGAGGATGGCATTGCCTACACGCTGGGGCGGCACACCAACGATTATATGACCAGCTTTTATGCCAACTCACCCTCAGGGTTTTTTGTTGAGAACGGCTGGGGCGGGCGGGTGATTGATCCGGCCACATGGGAGCCACACGAGACAACCTGTGGGCCAAGTTTTTGGGGCCATGACCGGCTGCATCTGCCCGAAGCGGCACGCAAACCGTTTCTGGAGATGCGCCTGAAGGCGGGCGAAGAGGGCCTGCGCGCGCCGCCCTTGGTGGAATGCCCCTGGCTATACGAGACGCTGCGCAATGGCTGAACAGTTTGACGTTGCCATCATTGGTTATGGGCCGACCGGGGCGACACTGGCCAATCTGCTGGCGAACTGCGGGCTGCGAGTGGCCGTGATCGAACGCGAGGCGGCGATGTATCATTTACCGCGCGCGGTGCATTTTGATGGCGAGACGATGCGGGTGTTTCAGGCCGCAGGCGTGGCCGACGCACTGGAGGACCGGGTGCGGGTCAATCCCGGCATGCGCTTCATGAGCCCTGAAGGGGATTTATTGCTTGATTGGCCAAGGCCGCAAGGGGCGGGACCCCAAGGGTGGCATGCCAGTTATCGCCTGCATCAGCCGGACCTGGAGCAGCTCTTGCGCGCCCGCCTGGACAAGAAAGCCAATGTGACCGTGTTCGCGCAGTGCAGGGTCGTCGGTCTCGAAGACAGTGGCGAGACGGTGACTTTGACCGTCCAAGGGGCGACGGGAGAAACCCGCACGCTGTCGGCCAGCTATGTGGTGGGCTGCGATGGGGCGCGGTCGTTCACGCGCGATGTCATCGGGTCGGGCATGGACGATCTGGGGTTCGAGGAACGCTGGCTGGTGGTGGACGTGCTGTTAAAGCGCGACCGCCCCGATCTGGGCGATCACACGCTGCAATTCTGTGATCCCGATCGCCCGATCACCTATTGTCGCAGCCCGGGCAACCGGCGGCGCTGGGAGATCACGGTGAAACCCGGAGAGAGCGACGCACAAGTTACCTCGCCTGAGCGTCTTTGGGATTTTCTGTCGCGCTGGATCACACCAGAAGACGCAGATCTGGAGCGCAGCGCGGTATACACGTTTCGCTCGGCAGTGGCGCAAAGGTGGCGCAAGGGGCGGGTGATGATTGCTGGCGACGCCGCACATCTGACGCCGCCCTTCATGGGGCAGGGAATGTGCGCCGGTATTCGCGATGCGGCGAACCTGGCGTGGAAACTGGCGTTATGTGTCAAAGGGTTGGCGCCTGAAAGCTTGCTGGAAAGCTATCAGGCGGAACGCGCACCCAATGCGCAGGCCTTTATTGAAACCGCGGTGCGACTGGGCGGCTTGATCAATGCGCTGGATGCGCAGGGGGCGCTGGACCTCGGCGAGCAGACGGCCTCGGGATCGAAACGCATGGAGACCATCGCGCCATCCTTGGGCGAAAGTGATCTGGGCGGGATGTTGACCTCGTTGACGCCCCATCGCGGCACGTTGTTTGGGCAGCCCGTGCTGGCAGACGGACGTAAGATGGACGATGTGGTGGGTTATGCGCCCGTGTTGATTGTGCGGAACGGGTTGCCAGAGGGCGTGACGCCTTCTGCAATGGTCCTGAGCGCGGTGGACCACGTTGAACTGGGCGCAGCGCTGGATGGGTTGGACGTGGATGCGGTGCTGCTCCGGCCCGATCGCTACATCGCGGGGACGGCCAAGGGCGAGGGGGATCTGGAGGGGCTTGTGGCGGTGGAGATTTCCACGCCTTTGTAGGGCCCGGGGTCAGCTTTCGTCCAGAATAGCCTTTGTGCCTTGCGGGCCGACAAATTCGTCGATTTTCTCTCGAAGCACCTTGTGAGACAGGGCCGCCACATCTTTGGGCAGGCCCTTTAGCTCACCGGTGCGGGCAACCACCGTCAGTGTCCGCGAGAGACCGACAACCGGCAGTGGTAACAAGCGAAGCGGCATGTTTTCGACCAGGCCGTCGATGAGCAGCGTTGGTGTCAGCAGGCTGAACCCCATGCCCTCTGCCACGCAGGAGGTCACCATGCTGGAGCGGTCGGCCTGGATCACGCGGCGGGGTTCAAACCGCAGGCGGCGCAGGTGTTGCATGATCTGACGGCCCGCGTTGGTGCTGTCGGCGAAACGCACCAGTGGCAGGCGTTCCTGCACGGCTTCCAGGCTGTCGGTGGGGCCTGAATATGAGGCTGGCAGGACCAAGAGGAAGGCCTCGGTCAGGATCGGGTGGCGGTCGAGACCGTCGAGATCGAGAAACGGGTTCGACGTGATCGCGAGATCGGCCTGCTTGGTGCGCAAGAGCCGTTCATGATCGCCGCTTTGGCCCGCGTGCAGGGTGATGTCGCGCACGCCGTAGCGGTCTTGGGCCAGCGACACCAGCGCCGGGGTCAGGGTGGTGGCAATCGAAGCCTGAAGCCCCATGCGGATCAGGCTGATCGAGCTGCCGCCGGTGTGGCGCATCTCGGTCTCCATATCGGTGAGGGCATGAAGAATCTTCTGGGCCTGACTGTGTAGGCGCAACCCTGCATGAGTCAGGCGCGCAGGCCGTGTGCTGCGGTCGAGCAGCGTTGTGCCGAACTCTTTCTCAAGCGCGGCGATATGTTGCGAGGCGGCGGGTTGCGTGAGGCCCAGCAGCCGCGCGCCCGAGCGCATCTGGCCGGTTTCGGCCACGGCCACAAGCACTTCGAGCGAACGGATCAGGCCGGGGCTGAACTGACGGGGCTGGGGCATGGGAATTCAATCCATAGTATAAACATTTCTGATACTGTTTGCTTTTGATTGTCAGAAGTCAATTCTGTCCGCAACGCTGTCGGCTATGGAACGAACTCGCCAAAGAAAACGCCGTCAGAGGCAGGGCATTGCGAAAGTGGCTGAGCAACGCTCGCCATTTATCCTGCGCAAGCTGGCCACCTACAATGTGTTGAGCGACGAAGGGCTGGAACTCATCGAAGCCAATGCTGATCGCATTCTGGCAGAGGTCGGCATGGAGTTTCACGACGATCTCGAGATTTTGCGGATCTTCGCAGAAGCAGGCTGTGATGTGGATGGCACGCGGGTGCGGTTTGCCCCGGGATACTGTCGCAAGACCATCCAAGCCACAGCACCCGCCAAGTTCGTTCAACATGCGCGCAACCCGGCCAACAATGTGCAGATGGGGGGCGATGCGACGGTTTTGTGCCCCAGCTGGGGGCCGCCCTTCGTGCATGACCTAGACAAGGGGCGGCGCTATGCCACCCACGAGGATTTCGAGACGCTGGTGAAGCTGCACCAGACCTTGCCATGGTTGCATCACTCTGGCGGCGTGGTCTGCGAGCCAGTGGACCTGCCCGCCACCAAACGGCATCTGGATATGCTTTATGCACATATCCGCTACTCGGACCGGGCCTTTATGGGGGCCTTTATCGGGGCTGAGCGGGCAGGACACGCCATCGAGATGGCGCGTATTCTGTTTGGCGAGGCGTTCGTGGCGGAAAACGCCGTGCTTTATTGCGTGTCGAACACCAATGCGCCCCTGGTGATGGATTCGCATATGTCCGGCGCGCTGAAAACCTATGCACGGGCAGGGCAGCCGGTGGCCTGTACGCCTTGGGTGCTGACCGGGGCGATGTCGCCAACCACCGTCGCGGGCACACTGGCGCAGGTTCTCGCTGAGACCATGGCGGCAATGACCTTGGTGCAACTTGTGGCGCCGGGAGCGCCCTGTCTGATGGGCAGTTTTGCCTCGACCATGTCGATGAAAACCGGCGCGCCGACCTTTGGCACGCCGGAGGCCGGGTTGCTGGTGCTGGCCGCAGGTCAGTTGGCGCGGCGGCTTGGGGTGCCCTTGCACACGGTCGGCACATTGTCGTCGTCCAAGGTGCCCGATGCGCAGAGCCAGCAAGAGGCGACCTGGGGTCTGATGATGTCGATGTTTGCCGGCGCGAACCTGATCAACCATGCCACCGGCTGGCTTGAGGGCGGGTTGGTGACTTCGTTTGAGAAGACGATCATCGACCATGATATCTGCGGCAAAGTGGGTCGGTTTTTTGACGGCATTGATCTCAGCGAAAACGCGCAGGCCATGGAGGCGATTGCGGCAACCGGTCCGGGGCAGCATTTCTTAGGGTCCGAACACACGCAGACCAATTTCATGTCGGCTCTGTTCCGACCGCTGACGCCGGATGATGCGTCGTTCGAGCAATGGCAGGCGGCGGGTGGCGAAGATGCCGCAACACGGGCCAATCGCATCTGGAAGGATCGGCTGGAGGCGTATGAAGACCCGGGGCTGGACCCGGAGATCGACGTGCGGTTGCAGGATTACATTGCCGAGACCAAAGCCGGGTTGCCGGACAGGGACTATTTCTGATGGGACGCAATGTCATCATTGGCGGTGGGGCCATTGGGTTGAGCGTGGCCTATCATCTGGCCAAGCGCGGTGCTGAGGATGTTGTGCTGTTGGAGCGCAATCAGCTGACCTCGGGCACCTCGTGGCATGCGGCAGGCATCGTGGGACCGCTGCGGGCGACGCCGAACATGACACAGCTGGCGTCTTATGCGCTTGAGCTGTTTCCCGCGTTGGAGGTCGAGACGGGCATGTCGACAGGCTATCGCCGCACCGGGGGCTATTGGCTGGCGCGGGAAGAGGCGCGGCTGGATGAACTGCGCCGGATTGCTGATCTGGGCGCGACCCAAGGGCTGACGCCGAGCATGGTCACAGCGGATGAGATTGATCTGCCGCTCTTGAACAAGGACGGCTTGGTTGGCGCCTTGCAGGTGCCGGAAGACGCCAACGTGAACCCGGTCGACCTGTGCATGGCCTATGCCCGCGCAGCGCGGCAACTGGGCGTGGAGATCCGCGAAGGGGTTTCGGTGTCCGAGTTGCGTCGTGAGGGGCACCGCATCACCGGTGTCTGCTTGCGCGATGGATCGGTGATTAATGCGGATCGCGTGATCCTGTGCACCGGGGCATGGTCGCGCGAGTTGGCCGCGACGGCGGGTGTGGCGCTGCCGTTGCAGTCGGTAGAGCATATGTATGTGGTGACCGAACCCGTGGCCGGATTGCCCGACCCTTTTCCGGTGATCCGTGATCTTGATCGGGGCATCTATATCAAGGGCGATGCCGGGAAACTGGTGATTGGCGGCTTTGAACCGGATGCCAAATGTTGGGACCCTTACGGCCCCGAAGGGGATCGTGCATTCCTTGAGATGGCCGAAGACTGGGAGCAATTCACGCCGTTTCTGGAGGCGGCGCTGGCGCTGGTGCCCGCGTTAGAGCGCGTTGGCATTCAGCACTTCATGAACGGGCCGGAGAGTTTCACGGCGGACACGCGGCCTCTGGTCGGGGAAACCCCTCAGGTCGACGGGTTGTTCGTGGCCGCGGGAATGAACTCGGTTGGGGTGATGTCCTCGGCAGGGATCGGTCGGGCGCTGGCCGACTGGGTTGTTGATGGTGAACCGCCGACGGAGATGTGGGAAGTCGACATCGCCCGTGCCGACCCGGCAACCGCCGATCCCGACCATATGGCGGCGCGGATGCAAGAGGCGGTGGCGGACCTGTTTGCGATGCACTGGCCCTATAAACAGCCCAAGGCGGGGCGGGGGCTGCGCGTATCGGCGCTGCATGACCGCTGGGCCAGGGCGGGGGCCGTGTTTGGCCTGACCGCCGGGTGGGAACGCGGACTTTGGTATGCCCGTGATGAAGCTGAGCGGAGCTTGCCTTATGCGGTGGGTCCGCAGCCCTGGTACGGCATTGCTGCGCGTGAGGCTGCGGTGATGGCCGAGGGTGCCGCACTGTTGGAGCTCAGCCCGTTTGCCAAGTTCGAAGTCACCGGGCCCGAGGCCCTGGCTGGGTTGAACCGGCTCGCGACGGCGCAATTGGATGTGGCCGAAGGGCGGGCGGTTTACACGCAGCTTTTGAATGCACGTGGCGGGATTGAGATGGACGTGACCGTTACGCGGATTGGCGCGGAGCGGTTTCTGGTGGTTTCTGGCGCAGCAACGCGGATGCGCGACGGGGCCTATCTGCGGCGTCATTTGGGAGAGAACATCGCCTGTCTCGATATCACAGAGTCGTATTGCGTCATCGGCGTGATGGGCGCATGCAGCCGGGCCGTATTGCAAGCTGTGTCCGAGGATTTTCCAGCGATGTGCTTTGGGCATTCGTGCCTTGGGAGCGTTGCAGGCGTAGCGTGCCGCCTGACCCGCGTGAGTTATGTAGGCGAGCTGGGTTGGGAAATCATGGTTGAGAGCGGCCAAGCTGCGACAGTGTTTGACGCCCTCTATGGGGCAGGAGCACAGCCCATGGGGCACTACGCGCTGGATGGCTGCCGCATGGAAAAGGGCTTTGTGCATTGGAGCCACGAGATCGGCGCCTTTGTGACGCCGTTGGAGGCGGGGCTGGGGTTCACCATCGACTGGGCCAAGGATTTTATCGGCAAGGCAGCGCTAGAGGCCCAGAGGCGCGACGGTTTACGCCAGAGGCTGGTGTTGCTGCATATCCGGGGTGACGCTTTGGTGCTGCATGATGAGCCGGTTTACGAGGGCGCGCAGCATGTGGGGCTGACCACCTCGGGGGCCTTGGGGCCAAGGACCGGGCTAAACCTCGCCTTTGCGATGGTGTCTGTGGATCCGGGCGAAACGATGTCGGAAACTTGCGCGCGTGACTTCTCTGTGCGTGTGGCAGGCAAAGACTATGGAGCAGAGGTGCTGCGCAAGCCGCCTTTTGACCCAACGGGAAAGAGGATGCGCGCATGAGTGACGCACAAGTGGTCATCATCGGTGGCGGCGCGATGGGCGTGTCGCTGCTCTATCATCTGGTCAAACAGGGCTGGCAGGATGTTCTGCTGGTCGAAAAGAACGACCTCACGCACGGGTCAACCTGGCACGCGGCGGGACTGTGTACGCATTTTGCCCATAACCCCACCATTCAGGAGCTGCGCGCCACCTCGGTGCGGCTGTACCGTGATATCCTGCCGGAAGAGACCGGGCAGGATTGTGGGTTTCACCGCTCGGGCGCGATGCGCATCACGCGTAACCCCGAACGCATGGCCGAGTTTCGCCATGTGGCGGGATTGTCTGCGTTCACCGGCTATCCGCTGGAAATCCTGACGCCGGAGCGGATTGCCGAATTGCACCCGCTGGCGCAACTGGATGGGCTGTTGGGGGGCATCTATGAACCGGATGACGGCCATGTGGACCCCAGCCTTGCCACCAATGCCATGGCGCAGGTCGCGGTGCGGGGTGGTGCCAAAATCTGGCGGCAATGCCCGGTTTCGACCATCCGACGCGAGGGCGATCACTGGTTGGTTGAGACCGCAAGGGGCACCGTAACTACCCGGCATGTGGTGAACGCGGCTGGCACATGGGGCTGGGAGATCGGCCATATGATGGGGTTGAACATCCCCTCGGTGCCGGTGCTGCATCAGTATCTTGTGACTGATACCGTGCCTGCCGTGGCTGAGCGACAAGCGGCAGGCTTGCCGGAACTGCCGATGATCCGTGACCCGGAAGAGAGCTGGTACGTGCGCCAAGAACGCGATGGGCTGATCCTTGGGCCTTATGAAAAAGAGGCGCAGGTCTGGTCCGTGGATGGCGTGCCGCCCGAATTTGGTGCCGACCTGATGCCGCCCGATCTGGACCGGGTGGAGCATATCATCATGGATGCCATGGCCCGCATTCCGGCGCTGGAAACCGGCGGCGTCAAGACCGTCGTGAACGGTCCGATCACCTTTACCCCGGATGCCAATCCGTTGATCGGTCCGGCGCATGGGCTAGAGAATGCCTGGTTGCTGACCGGCTCGTCCATGGGAGTGATGGAGGGCGGTGGGGCCGGGTGGTTTCTTGCCCATTGGATGACCCACGGTGCGCCGCCGATGGATGCCCTGGCGGTGGACAGCCGCCGGTTTGGCGCATGGGCTGATCGCGACTATCGCGTGGCCAAGGCGATTGAGTGTTTCGGGCTGCAGTTTGGCGTTCATTACCCGCACGAAGAGCGCCCTGCGGGCCGCAATATCCTGAAATCGCCTTTGCACAGGCAGATGCTGGGTCAGGGCGCGGTGATGGGGTTCGCCTATGGCTGGGAGCGGCCCTTGCATTTTGGTGGGGCCGAGGCTGCGGATACCTTTGGCAAGCCCGGCTGGTTTGATCAGGTGGCAGCTGAGGTGGATGCCGCAACCAACCGGGTGGCATTGGCAGACCTGTCGGTGTTCTCCAAGTTCGAGATCACCGGCGATGTGGTGCCCTATCTCGAAGCGCTGGGCCTGAATAAGGCACCTGCCGTGGGGCGGATTGGCCTCACGCATGTGGTGACCCCTGCGGGTGGTGTGCAGACCGAGTTCACCGTAACGAGAACCGCCGAGAGCCACGCCTATCTGACCTCGGCAGCAGCCGGGCGGCAGATGGACTGGGACATCTTGCGAGCCGTGCCGGGCGCGGAGGCTGTGACGCTCAGGGATGTGACAGAAGAGCAAGGCGTCATTGGCCTGATGGGGCCGAAAGCCGGGGTTGTGCTGGCGGCTTGTTGCCCGGACGATCTGGGGTTTCCATGGCTGTCCTGCCAGAGGTTGACCGTGGCCGGGCAGGAGGTGCTGGCGCTGCGGGTGTCTTATCTGGGTGAGTTTGGCTGGGAACTGCACATGCCCATGGACGCGATGCAGACCGTCTATGCGGCACTTTTGGCTGCAGGGCAGGCCCATGGGGTCGGCCACTATGGCACCTATGCAGCGAACGCGATGCGGATGGAAAAAGGCTATCGCGGGTGGGGCAGCGAGTTGACCACGGAACGCTCTCCGATTGAATCTGGGCTGAAACCCTTTCTCAGGAACCGTGACGGCGCGGGCTGGAGAGCCGTTGAGGCGCGCGCCAATGACTGGGAAATGGTGCTGATCGAAGTGCTTTCGGACGCGGTGTACCCCTATTATGCCCATGGTCTCTGGCAGGGTGATCGGAGTGTTGGCATCGTGACCTCGGCCGCTTTTGGCCATCGCACGGGCAAGTCACTGGCCCTGGCATACCTGCGCGACGCCACAGCGAGAAATGACTTAACTGTGGATGTTCTGGGGCAACGGTACCCGGTGAACATCCTCGAGCGTCCCCCTTTTGACCCTGACAATACGCGCCTGCGCGGCCAAGGAGACATGCCATGACCGATCACCCTTTGCACACCGACTGGAGTTATGATGGCACAGCCGCGCGGCGGGATCAGTACTATGCGGCGTCCCTGACACGGTTCACGCCGTTTCGAGAGCCGATTGTCTTTCAGAAAGGCCAAGGCCAGTACCTGTGGGACAATCAGGGCAACAAGTTCACGGATTTGCTGGGGATGAATGTCTGTATCTCGGTGGGGCATTCGCATCCGCGCGTGGTGGCGGCCGCGATGGAACAGGCACAGGACCTGACCCATTGCACGACGATGTTCTATCACCCGACGCCAGCACATCTGGCCGAGGAACTGGCGGCAACCATGCCCAAGGGGCATGAGTGGGTGGTGCATCTGACCAACTCAGGGTCCGAGGCTGTGGACCTCGCCATGACCATGGCGCGAACCTATACCGGCAATCTCGATCTCTTGGCCTTGCGCACCGCCTATCACGGTCCCACGGCGGCGGCGCAGTCGATCACCGGCATCGCGGGCTGGCGGCATCCAGGCATGCCGGGCAACGTGGCCTTTGTGCCCGAGCCAAATCAGTATCGCGGCATCTTTGGTTCCGGCACGCAGCCCTATCTGGACGAGATTGACCGCACCATCGCTACGGCGACCTCGGGACAGGTGGCCGGGATTTTCGTGGAAAGTGTGCAAGGCTACGGTGGCATTATCGAGATGCCGCCGGGCTACATGTCCGGGGCCGCGGAACGTGTGCGGGCCGCCGGTGGGCTTTACATCGCGGATGAGGTGCAGTCGGGCTTTGGCCGCACTGGCGAACACTTTTGGGGGTTCGAGGCGGATGGTGTCGTGCCCGACATCGTGGTCATGGCTAAAGGTCTGGGCAACGGGTTCCCCATCGGCGCCGTGGTCGCCCGCAAAGAGGTTGCGGCCCCCATGGCCGAAAAGTTTATGTTCCACACCTATGGTGCAAACCCGACCTCGGCAGCTGCGGCCCGTGCGGTTCTGGCCGTAATGAAGGACGAAGCCCTGCAAGAGAATGCGCGAACTGTCGGTGGCGCACTGCTGGCCCGCTTGAAAGACCTGCAAAGCCGCCATGAGGCAATTGGCGACGTGCGCGGCAAGGGGCTGATGCTGGCGATTGAAATCGTCAGTGACCGGGACAAGAAAACACCGGATCGCGAGGCCACAACGGACGTTTTCGAAGCGTGCCGGTCGCAAGGGTTGATCCTGTCCAAGTCCGGCCCGACTCAGTCCGTCCTGCGCATGGTACCGCCGCTGTGTCTGTCGCTGGCGGATGTGGATCAGGTGGCCGAGGGCTTGGACAGTGCCTTTCAGGGACTTGGGCGGTAGGCTCTGACTGGGCATGGCCTGCGGGCTGTTCTCTCAGGGCTGGTTACACAGCCTCGAGCCGCACCTGTCCCGCAACCAGCCGGGGGCCGTTCTGACGTATGAACTCTAAAAACGCATGCACGTGGGACACGTCGCGTGCCTCGCGCCGCCAAACCCAGAGGAACTGGAACTCTGCAGCCTGCCCGTTGCTGCGGACCAGCCGATGGGCACCAACGTGCCCGCCGCTCAATTTGGCCTTTGGCAGCACACCAGCGCCCAGCCCCATCCAGGTCCAGTCTTCAATGACCGGGTAACTCATGGCGTAGCCGGGATAGGGGGTCAGGTCCTTGCCCTCTTGTGCAAACAACACTTCCAGGGACTTGTTCAGCCCACAGCCTCCGCCGGTCATGATGACCGGGTCATCGGGCAAGTCGGACAGGCTGACAACCGAGGCGTCGGACGGCGAGACCCCGTGTTGCGGCAGATAAAACAACGGGTCCGCGTAAAACGGCAATCGGTCAAGGTGGTCCGGCACAATGTCAGCAGGCAAGATCGCCAGATCAATCGCCCCGGTTTCGATCCTGTCCGCCAGATCATCCAGCAGGCATTCCTTGAAGAACAGATCAACATCGTCGCGTTGACGACTGAAAGGGGTGGTCAACGAGGCCACCATGTGCATGTCCACCAACGGTGAAAACCCGATCTTCAAGAGCTTTTGTTCGGGATTGTGAAAACCCGCCGCCGCCGCCAAGGCTTCGCTTTCGGCGCTCAGGATCGCCTGCAGGTATGGCAACATATGGCGCCCAAAGGGGGTGATCTCGACCTTGCGGGTGGTGCGGGAAAACAGCTTGCCGCCCAGGTCTTTTTCGAGCTGGGACACGGCGTTGGACAATGTCGGTTGCGTCGCATTGCAGCGTTCCGCTGCGAGACTGAAAGACTCGGTCTCTGCCACGGTAACTGCGAATTGGATTTGCCTGATTTTCATTCAGAACCTCGGACGGTTTCGGCGGATATATCGAAAATACCTATCAATCATATTTTTTCATTCAATTTCACTAATGACAAGCCCTCAGCGATGTTGCGATCAGACACACATCCCCAAGGAGACCACTCATGACCAAGACCATCACCGCATACCTTGCGACTGCCGGCGTTGCCGCGCTCATGTCGCTGGGCGCAGCCACCGCAAGTCTGGCGGATGAACTGACCGACGCGCAAATCATCGGCATCTATTCTCAGGTCAACAGCTTTGACATCGAGACCGCACTTTTGGGGGAGCTGATGGGCGCCTCAGACGAGGTGCGCGCCATTGGCAAAATGGTGTCGGCGGATCATTCCGGCGTTCGCGCCGCCGTGCATGACATCGCAGAAGAGATCGGGGTCGAGCCGGTGTTGCCGCCAGCAAGGATTGGGGCTGCCCGGGATCATGATGCGACCATTCTTGCCTTGCGTGACCTTGACGGGGCCGCTTTTGATGCAGCCTACCTGCGGCACGAGGTGGCCTTTCACCAGGCGGCGATTGAGGCCGTCGAACAGCTCCTCATCCCCGAGACCGAAAGCGACGTTCTCAAGGCCCATTTCGAAGCGGTGCTGCCCGCCTTCTATCACCATCTGGAAATGAACATGGCCGCAGCGGAAACGCTGAACATTTCCATCGAACAATAGCCGCGCTGCCCGGGGTGTTGGACGCCACCCCGGGCCTCTTGAAGAGGTGCCATCATGTTTGGGATCGACGAATACACCTTTGCCATCGGTGTTGGTCTGATTTTCGGAACCGCCGCTCTGTGGCTGATCTCATGCGAGCTGGGGCGCAGGACCAGGGTGTCACGCGCAGGTCAGGTTCTGCTCTTTTGTGCGCTTGGAACCGGAGTTTTCTCTGTCGCCGCCAAGGCGGTGATCGTCGGCTACCTGACGCGTACGAACATGGGCGAAATCGCTGAAACCGGTCTGGCGTTGAGACACCAAACAGAAGACTTCTTTACCTTTGCCGGGAAAACCCAGGACGTCCCCCCAACGGCTGTCCAGGGTTTTCGAAGGCAAACCTGGCGCGCTCTGCCTCACCGCGCGCCAGGACCTTCTGCAGGCGCCCCCCCGGCTACGTTGGTGGCCCTGGGGGAAAAGCTGTTTTTTGACCGCAACCTGTCCCTCGACCGCACGATTTCCTGTGCGTCCTGTCATGATCTGCAAAAAGGCGGCGATGACGGTCTTCGGTATTCTGTTGGTGTGGAGGGGCAAATTGGTGACCGCAACGCGCCAACCGTACTGAATGCGGCTTTCCTCAAGAGACTGTTTTGGGACGGGCGGGCCGCCACTCTCGAAGCACAGGCGCTGGGGCCTTTCGTCAATCCCGTGGAAATGGCAATGCCATCGCTTGATGCGGTGGTGCACCGCGTCAAGGAAAATCCGGGCTATGAGGGCAGTTTTGCCCGCGCTTTTGGACCCCAGGCCAAGATTACATCAAAAACCATCGCCGCCGCCATTGCCGCCTTTGAGCGTACGCTGATAACGCCCGACACGCCATACGACAGGTTTGTGCGGGGAGAGGATGGCGCCTTGTCGCAACAGCAGCTTCGCGGCATGGCCCTGTTTTCGGAATTGGGATGCCGCAATTGCCACACTGATCCTGTGTTCTCCGCTGCAGGGACCTTGCGTGGCACGGGCATCTACCGCCGGTTCCCGGTGTTTGCTGGCAATCCCCTGGTCGCGCGCCATGACCTGTTGATCAAGGGGCAGCCCGGCTTCTGGCGCGTTCCCAGTCTGCGCAACGTCGCCAATACGGCGCCCTACTTTCACAACGGATCGGTCGATACGCTCGAGGAAGCCATCCGCATCATGGCTGTGTCGCAGTTGGGCAAACAGCTCAGCAATGATCCAGCGCAGGCGACAGAGGTCCTGATCACCTCGGTGCGCGACGAAGACGGACAATCGGGACGCAACATCACCCTATTGCGGGACCGCGCTCTGACCGAGGCCGATGTATCCGATATCGCGGCTTTTCTCACGTCCCTGAGCGGACAGGTGCCGCAACAAGTCTCTCAGTCTGCCCGGCTTGCCGAGACGAAATGAGACCGCCAGTGCTAAAAATCTGATCTAACACCGCTCTGGATTAGGGTCGGAAGTCAGGCTGACAAATGACTTCCCAGTGGCTGGGTGAGGATTTGCGACACGCAAAACCAAGTTGCGAGTGATGTCTTCAGACACACCACATGCAGCCGCGTAATTTTCGGGCGTCACCCTGAGACCCTTCGCAAAACTGCAATGATTCGAATGCTTTCACGAAGATTGTGTGGAGGCGAGTACCGGAATCGAACCGGTGTACACGGATTTGCAATCCAGAAAGAGATAAAGCAAAAACAACAGCTTAGGGGTGCAAAATGCCCCCTGACAAAAAGTGAACAAAAAGCGAAAGTTTCAAAGCCAAATTCGCCGGTTCAAAACGAAAAAGACCCCGTCACAGCGGCAACTGTGAACCGGGGCCAAATAGAAAAAGCCTGTCAGCTTTCGAAGTACGTTAGCATGAGCTACTACCGCTCCGCAAACGCTCAGTCGGCTTTTTCGCGACCTCTGACCGGCGAGGTGGTCCAATGAGCTGGCGCATCGCAAACGAATGCGCAGTGCGTCGCTTTGGCAGTGCTGCGCGCAAACAGATCATCATGTTTCTTGCAGACAAGGCGAGCGATGACGGCTCGGGCATCTGGTGCTCCAAAGGAACGATCCAGCGCCACACAGAGCTTAGCGAGAGCACCGTCAAACGCACCATCATCGACTTCCTGCGGGAAGGCATTTTGATCGAGACAGGGCAGCGGCAGTGCAAGAACGGCTACACCGTCATTTACCGCATCGTTCTGGAACGCGTGGCCGTGCTCGAGCCCACGGCTGAGCCCGACATTGAGACGGGGGTCACTGTGAACCCCGTCCAGCCTGAACCCGGTACGGGGTCCACGGTGAACGGTTTACGGGGTTCACGGTGGACCCCAAACCATCCTAAAACCATCCATAAACCACCTACGCGCAGGCGCGAGGCGGAGGAGGAGGTTGAAGATCTTGAAGCTGAGAAGATCTTAGCGGTCTATCCCGAAGACAGGATCCGCGACCGACGAACTACGTTGCGCCTGATCGCAGCCGCCGTGAAGGCCGGGGTAAAGCCCGATGACTTGCGGCAGGCGGTCAAAGCCTATGCGAAGGAAAGCGAGGGCTACACCCGCAGCAAGGTCTGTTTCTCGGACAATTGGTTCAAGATGCGGCGTTGGGAGAAGGGGCTTGCCCAGGTACAGGCGGATCGCGAGAAAGCGCAAGAAGCCGAAGCCAAAGGCCGTGCGAGCCTCGCCGAGTGGATCCACGAACGCCACCCTCTTTGCCGCCACATTACAAACCGGCAGATTGAGGGCTTGATCTCGTCAAAGCTGGTGACGCCCGAGCAGGTGCGCGCTGCGGGGCTGCAGGCATAAGTGCGGCTCGATTGTTACGCCATGGCGTAAAAAGTAGATATTTACGTTGCAGCGTAATTTGTTTTAATTTACGCTGTGCCGTAAAAGGAGCCGCATCATGGACCTCACAGCACGAACGGCCGAGCAGATCGGCGAGGCACTTCGCCGGACGCGCAAAGCGCGCGGCTGGACCCAAAGCGACATCAGCGCGCGTACGAATTTGCGCGTCGCGACGATTTCGTCGCTCGAGAATGGCGACGCGGGAGCCAAGCTCGCCACAGTGCTCGCTGTTATGGCGGCACTTGGGCTTGAGTTCCGATTGGTGGAACGCGGTGGCTCGCTTGAGATTGAGGATATCTTCTGATGGCCAAACACGGGCGTAGCGGCACGATGCAAGTGCTTCTGAACGGACGGTTGGTGGGGGCTTTGCGTCTCGCTGGTTCAGGCGCGATCAGCTTTATCTATGATCCGGAATGGTTGGCATGGGAACATGCCATGCCCATCTCGCTTTCGCTGCCTTTGCGTGAAGTGGCACACCAGGGCGGCCCTGTTATCGCCTACTTGGAAAACCTGCTGCCGGACAATCAGGCGATACGAGAACGCGTTGCTGCACGGGTGCGTGCGGGCGGCACGGACGCGTGGCACATGCTGGAGAAGATCGGCCGCGATTGTGTGGGGGCCTTGCACTTCGTTTCGGGTGAGATCCCCGAGGTTGGCACACTCGAGGGAGAGCCCGTTTCCGAGGCACAGATTGCGGATATGTTACGCAACCTCGCAAGTGCCCCCCTTGGCTTAGACGAGGAAGACGACTTCCGCATTTCTATCGCAGGGGCGCAGGAGAAAACGGCGCTGCTACGCCACGAGGGCGCGTGGATCCGTCCAACGGGGCTCACCCCAACAACCCATATCCTCAAGACGCAGCTTGGCGTTCTGCCCGCAGGGATCGATTTGTCTGACAGTGTTGAGAACGAATTTTTCTGCATGAACCTCTGTCGGGCCATGGGCATGGATGTGGCTGAAGTCGAGATTGCCGACTTCGAGGGCGTGCGGAGCCTTGTTGTGACCCGGTTCGATCGGCGCTGGACCAAAGATGGCCGGTTGATCCGCCTCCCGCAGGAAAACTTTTGCCAGGCGCTCACAGTTCCACCCAGCCAGAAACACCAAATGGATGGCGGGCCGGGGATCACCGAAGGGATCGGGTTGCTGAAGGGCAGTGATGACCCCGAAGCAGATCAGCGCACCTTCTTCCGTGCGCAGGTGCTTTTTTGGCTTTTGGGGGCGACCGACGGGCATGCGAAGAATTTCAGCATTGCATTGCTTCCTCGTGGTTTCTGTATGACCCCGCTCTACGATGTGCTGAGCGCCCAGAAAGCCGTGGATGACGGTCAAATCCGCCAGAACCGGATGCGCCTCGCGATGGCCGTCGACGGACACTACCGGATCAACGAGGTGGTGCCGCGGCATTTCCTGCAGGCTGCGAAGGCGGCAGGTTTTGGTGTGGCGCTGGCGGAAGAGGTCTTGTCGGGCGTCGCGTCTGAGCTTGAACCCGCCTTGGACAAGACACTAGCAGACCTGCCGGATGGGTTTCCACAGCCTTTGGCAGATGCCATTGCTGCTGGCATACGACGTCGGGCGATTGCCTTACATGCCGTATGATCCGCAGATCATATTTCCGTTTTATGGTCGGTAGATCATATTTGCTGTGAGCAATCTGCAGGCCCAGTACAGTAGTTGCAGCGTTCCAGGCCAGCTTTGACGGGCCAGCCCAGAGATTGATGACCAAACTCAGATCCTCAACGCCGTGTTTCTGATTGCTGAACATAAGCGGGCAGCCGTGCCAGACGCGGTGCAAGCACCGCTTCAACAAGAAAATTCCCCTGCGCCAGCGCATTCCTCGCGAGGCAATTTTCCCTCTGACATCCCCTTGGTGCCCGCTTTGGCCATGTTCATCGAAACACTCAAAGTGAGGATTGAAAATTGGCTACGCAAACTCTGAAACTGAACGTCAAATCCGGCGAAAAAGACGGCAAGAACTTCTGGGACCGCTGCGGTGTCCTCTTCGTCAACACCGACGACAGCGGCAACATCACGTCGATCAACGTCAAACACAGCATGTTCCAAGACGTCGAGATGGTCGCCTTCCCGCGCCGCGATGACGATCCAGTCACCGAATGACTGCGGTGCCGGGGCGGGTAGCTCGCCCCGGATAACCCCGAAGTTAGGTGTGGATCGCTGCCAATTGGACTTCGACAAGCATCCGATGTCGCTTCAGTGCAACTCCTCAGACGGGACTTTCGCTGCAAGTGCAAATCCAGCAGTTGGGGGAACTGGTGCTTTGCGGGATGGGGTGGATGGCTCCTGCTTCATCGGCGTCGCAATGCGCCATACTGCAGTTGTCATGAACTGCGATTAGAGGGGCCACCCAATGCAGATACAACAGTTGGCGTCGATTTGGCCAAGAACGTTTTCCATGTTCACGGTATCACACAAGACGGAGATTTGGGTTTCAGCCGATCTTTGCGGCGGAACCAAGTTCTTTCATTCTTCGGGAGATTGGAGCCTTGTTTGATCGGCATGGAGGCCTGTGGCGCAAGCCACTACTGGGCGCGAGAACTGATTAAGCTGGGTCATGAAGTCAAGTTGATCGCACCCGTCTATGTGAAACCCTACGTCAAGCGCGGCAAGTCAGATGCGGCTGATGCGGAAGCCATTTGCGAAGCTGTCAGTCGCCCGACTATGCGGTTTGTCGAGGTGAAGTCGCCCGAACAACAGGCCATTCTTTCGCTGCACCGAGCGCGTAGCCTCGTTGTCCGGCAGAGAACCCAGACCATCAACGCGCTTCGCGGCCTGTTGGCTGAGTTTGGAATTGTTTTTGCGCAAGGTGTCGGCCATGCCATCCGATTTGCCAAACGGGTGTCCCAAGGTGACGCTCTGGATCTTCCGCCAACTGCGCATGACACCATTATGGATCTGGGTGAGCAGCTCTTGACGCTGCATGGACGGGTGCTCTGGTATGGGCGCAAGCTGACGCAAGCATCGAAATCCGAACCTCGGATTGCCTTGCTTGAAACGATCCCTGGCATCGGACCGATCACCGCATCAGCCATTGTTGCTACGATTGGCGGCGCGGAACAGTTCAGGTGTGGCAGGGATTTTGCAGCCTGGTTGGGTCTTACGCCGCTCAACAGATCAACCGGTGGTAAGGAACGTTTGGGCCGAATATCCAAGATGGGAGATCGGTACATACGCAACCTGATGGTTGTCGGGATGACATCGCGCATCAAGCAAATCAAGACAGCGCCAGAAAGATTTGATCCGTGGTTCTCGGACATCTTGGAGCGAAAGCCTGCGAAGCTTGCTGCGATAGCAATGGCAAATAAAACTGCTCGGATCATTTGGGCGGTTCTCACACGGAACGAACCCTACAGAATTAGAACCGTCTAAAGACAAAGGAAGGAACCAAGATAGCAAGGCCAGTGAAGTGATGGCAAAAGAGTCAGCCGCAATCTCAAGACACCCCGGGCTTTGTCCAGGACGACATCTGTCCGCTTGCGAGGATGGGGACTTGCGTCGCGGAAACCATCAGGGCCAGCGGACATGTGTTCCGCGCGAACAGGCCGGACACAAGACCGCTTCTGACAAAATGCCAATCACCTCAAAAAAGTCTTGCTTTGCAGGAGCCATCCACACAGGACAAAGTACCATTTCGCTGCAATCGCGCAATCATTGCTGCGTTTGCGAGGGCATCAGAAAGTCGGGCGGTTTCCGGTCATTCGCTGCAACTCTCATGAATGTCCGAATTGCAAAAATCCGTTCGAACTCACAGCACGTGCAAGTTCGTTGCTTCCAGACTGAAGAACAGAGGCGGCGAGGCAAGGAGTCGCGGTCACGCGCGACTTTCCTCCCACAAAAACATTGCACGATAGAGTGTCGGCACTAGGAACAGTGTCAGTGGTGAGGCTACCGCCAGCCCGCCGATCATCAGGGTTGCCATTGGTTCGAACAGGGCGCCCCCGTTCAGGGCCATTGGGGTCAAGCCAAGGATCGTTGTCAGTGAGGTCAGCATAACGGGTGTGATACGTTTTTGGGCGGCCTCGATGATGGCATCGTCCAGTTCGCGTGTCCTACGCTCGATGTCGATCTGGTCGATCAACACGATGGCGTTATTGATGATGATACCCATCAGGGAAATCAGCCCGAGGATGGCGAAGAACGACAGGGGTTGGGAGGTCAGGAGCAACCCGATAGGCGCGCCAATCAGAACCAGCGGGATGGTCAGAAATGTCAGCGAAACGCGGCGGGCGGAATTGAACTGATACATCAGGGCGGCAAGCATGACGATCAGGGCAATCGGGATACCAGCCATCAGTTTGCCGTTCACCTCGGCGCTTTGTTCCGTTTCACCACCAAGGGAAAGACTATACCCCCGCGGCAGCGGCAGATCGGCAAGTGCTTTACCCATGTTGGCTTGCAGGGCGCCCGCCGTCATACCGATGCTTTTTCCCGACACGGTGACCTGTCGGACCTGGTTCTCACGACGGATCTGTGACAGCTCGAAATGGGGTTGGAACCTGGCAACCTGATCCAGAGCGATAAATCCGCTGCCCACCGGGATCGTCAGGTTTTCAAGGTCTTCGAAACTGTCGCGAAACGCTGTCTGGGCGCGCACGATCATCGGGATCAGATCATCACCCTCGCGGAAGGTTGAATAGGGAATGCCCGAAAAGAACAAGTCCATCGCATCCGAGATATCGCTTGAAGTGACGCCGAACTCGCGCGCTTTGTCCTGAGCAATATCGACGGTCACCCTCAGGCTTTTGTTGCCCCAGTTATTCTGGGCAAGAATATTGCCCGGCGTCTCTGCAAAGGCAGCCTCGACCTGACGCGCGAGTTTCAAGAGCGTATCTGCATCCGGCCCGCGCAGCTTGACGTCCACGCGGCCCGGCTCTTCGGCCCCGATGGCCAAACGGGTCACACGATATCGCGCGGCGGCGCGTTCGGTCAGCAGATAGCTCTGCGCGCGTTCGGCGGCAATGGCAGCGGCCTCATGGTCGGTCGTATTGACCACAAAGAAGGCATTGGCCGGGTCTCCCTCGGCCGGGTCCAGCGTCAGATAGAAGCGCGGGCCACCGCTGGCAACAAAGAGAGTGACATCGGTCACGTCCGGATTGATGGCCTTATCCTTCAGCCATGCATCAACTGCGAGCGCTTCATCCATTGTGGCGTCGACAGCCGTGCCGCGCGGCATTTCCAGATAGATCAGGTACTCCGCACGCTCAGACAGCGGGAACATCTCGCCATCAAGCGATCCAAATAGCGTGGCCGCCCAGACGACAATGGCATAGCAGACAACTGCGATCCCTACCCCCCAGCGCATAACACGGCGCAGCACATTGCCATAGCCGCGCACCAGCCAGCCATCGTTCTGGGCGTCCTTGCACGGACGTCTCAGCACATGCACTGCCACGAAGGGAAGGATGTAGAGCGCGGTGATCCACGAACCCAGCAGCATGACGGCCACGACCGCGCCCAGCGAATAGGCGTATTCGCCCTCGGTTCCTTCCAGCACCAGCATCGGAATGAAGGCTGATACAGTCGTCGCCGAGGCCACGGCCAGAGGCAGGAAAAACTGTCTGCCTGACCCTTCAGCGGCCTCGTGCGGCGTAGCGCCGTTGCTGAGCCGCTTTTGGATTTCCTCGACGACAACCAGCCCATTGTCGACAAGCAGGCCAAGCGAGACAATGACCGCTGCAATCGAAATCTGTTGCAGGTCGATCCCCAGTTGCGCCATCGCGATCAGCGCAAACATCACCGTGAAGGGCACGATACAGGCGATCACCAGCGCAGGCCGCAGCCCAAGAAACAGGGCCAGCGCGCCTGCCACAACCAGAAATGTCTGTCCGACATTCACCAGGGCTGCGTTAATGGCCTGGGTGACATTGGCTTCCTGAAACGTCGACAGCGAGTAACTGATACCGATCGGCTGGTCCTGCTCGAACAGGGGCAACTGCCGGTGCAAGTCACGCCCGATGTCTTGAATGTCGCGATCCTCGGCCATCTCAACGCCCAGAATCAGAGCAGGTTCCCCGTTGAAAAAGATGGGCGCCTCGGGCGGATCGGCATAGCCGCGTCGAACGGTAAGCAAGTCACGCAAGCGCACAAGTCCGCTGAGTCCCGGCACCTGGGTAAACACACCCTCGACCTCCTCGACCGTCTCTAGCTCTCCATTGGCTTCAAGCAGGATGGTCACCCCGTCGACATCCATCTGCCCCGCGGGCAGGATCACGTTCTGCGCACGGAGATCTTGCAGAACCTGCTCCAGCTGAAGCCCAACAGCGGCGAGCTTGCGCGCGTCAAGTTCCAGCCAGATGCGTTCTTCTTGTCGGCCCTCAAGGGTAACCTTGGTGATGCCGCTCAGGCGATAAAGCTGTGCCTGAAGATCCTCGGCTGCATCCCACAGTTCGGCAGGCGAAAACCCTTCGCCGGTGACCGCGATGGTGGCGATCGTCACATCGCCGAAATCAGTGTTTACGATCGGGCCGATGGTGCCTTCGGGCAGTTGTCCCTGCATATCCGCCATCCGGTTGCGCAGGTCCTGAAAGGTGGGTTCCAGCTTGTCGGCACCAACAGAGTCATGCACCCGCAATGATAGTTCGACCTGACCGGTGGTGACCAAAGTTGAAATCTTGTCGATTTCGGAAATTTCGCGCGCCGTGCGTTCCAACGGCACGGCAATCAACTCCTCGGCGCGTTCAGGGGTCATCCCTGGGAACTGGGCGACAACAATTGCATCACGGATGGTGATCGCGGGGTCTTCGCGTTTGGGCAGACCAAGATAGGTCTGGACCCCAAGGAAAATCAGACCGACCATGATCATGATGGTCAGGCGGGATTTGCGGATGCCAAAGCTGGTCAGGCTGTTCATCTTATTCGCCCTCCGCTTTCAACAGACGAACCTTCTGTCCATGGCGTAGGAAGGACACGCCCGCAGAGGCGACATGTTCGCCAGCGCTTAACCCATCCGTCACGATCAGGGAATTGCCCCGCACCCCCGAGACCTCGATCTTGCGCTGGTTGACAGTGCCAGAGGTGGGGTCAAATACATAGACGACAAAATCTTCGTCGCGATTTTTTGCCGGGTCCTCGACCGTGCTGAGGTCGGGGCTGATCGTGCTCATGGGCAACAGGAAGCCTTCGGTTTGCGGCAGGGGAAACTCCAGTTCAACTTCAACCGCCATCCCAGCTTTGAGCAATGGGTCTGCATCGGTCAACGACACCACAACAGGATAGGCCGACACCGCATCCGCCCGCTGCCCCAGTTCTGTCACCACCCCTTCGACACGAGTGGTGGGAACATCTGCGAGGCGCAACCTTGCCGGCGTGCCAACAACCATTTGCCCAGCGGTTTCGAAATTGACCGAGAAGCTCGCCTCGAACTGATCCGGCGCGTAAAGGGTGGCAATCGGCACACCCGCCCCAACGGTTGCATAGGAATTGGCGCTGACTGAATTCACCACCCCTGCAAACGGCGCGTGCAACGTTGTTTTGGTAAGATCCGTTCGTGCGGCTTCGGCCATCTGTTGCGCCTGATTAAGCGCAGCCTGCGAGGCGAGAAACTCTGTTTTGGCATTGTCCACCGCGACTTGGGTGACCGCCCCACGTTCAAGCAATGTGCGTCGGCGTTCCAATGTATTGGTCGCATTTTCATGCTCCGCTTTGGCCTGATTGACCACGGCGAGGGTATTTTCCAGCTGGATTTCAAGGCTGGTTGGATCCAACTGGGCCAGTACATCCCCTTCGGATACGACTTGACCAATCGACAGATTGACCTGCTGCAACGACCCGGGCACCTCGAAGGACAAGGTGGTCAAGTCGGAAGGCTGCAACACGCTTGGAAACCGACGGACCATCGAGACCTCAGTTTCCGTCACAATATGGGTTTTCAATCCGCGAATGATCTCTTTTGGCGGTTCGAGTTCTTCGCCCCAACACCCCGCCAGCAGCATCACGAGGGGAAGAGATGTCATCACAATTCGTGCCATGGTCCAGTCCTTGCAGCCCTTTGCGCCCGCAAACTGGGCGCCATAAATCCGTTGCTCGGCACGATGGATATGGACCGACAAGCATAGGCGCATTATCGTTTGTTAATAGAATTCAAGTTTGGTGAGGGTCGGGCCGAAACGTGCAGCAGACCGCCTGAAACTAAAAGTGCGCATGTCGATGAAAGCTCGTGAGAAGTTGCTGGATGCTATTCGCCTCGCGGCGCGGCGCGAGGAGTACGCCAAGCGTCAGCCTCTGCTGCATCAGGGCGACGTCAGTACCCACGCCCATTTCGTCGAAAGCGGATGCCTGCGACTTTGGTATAATGATGACGGCAATGACATCACGGTGCAGTTCTTTCTGCCCGGAGATACGGTGGCGTCGTTGGAAAGCTTTTTTCATGGCAAGCCAAGCCGCTTTGGCATTGAGGCAATCCTGCCTTCGGTGGTGCATACGGTCACCAGGGAACAGTTTCAGGATCATATGGCGCACGATGTGGGCTTCAAGGACCTGCTGTTTGACATGCTGGTCGCGCGAATGGCGGATTATCAGGGCCTGTTCCTGAATCGCATCATGGAAAGCCCGGAACAACGCTACCGCGATCTGCTGAAACACCAGCCAATTCTGTGCGAGACGGTCCCGCAGCATTATCTGGCCTCGTTCCTTGGTATTACCCCGGTGTCGCTCAGCCGGATCCGCAACAAAATCGAGGTTCGTTAACAAACGATAATGCGCCTGTGGCGGCGACAACAATAAGGTCTCCTCAACCAGTTAATCGAGGATACCAGCCATGCGCGTTCTTGTCGTTTTCAATCACCCTTACGAGGGAAGTTTCTGCAATGCCCTGCTGCAATCGACCCTGTCCGGCCTTCATGCGGCAGGTCACGAAACCGATCTTATCCCCTTGGATAACGATGGGTTCGACCCCGTCATGCGGGCCAAGGACCTGAAGGCCTTTGTCACCGCGCAAAGCAACCGCACAGGGGCAACCGAACTACTGGATCCACAGCTCAGGGACTACATGGCGCGCATCGAGCAGGCCGACCATATTCTGTTCATCTTTCCTATCTGGTGGGAGCTCATGCCTGCCCTGATGAAGGGTTTCATCGACAAGCTGATCTTTCCCGGCTTCGTCTATGACTATACTCCGAGCAACAAGGGTATGACACTGCGCATGGAGCGCCTGAAGGGGGTGACGATGATCACCACGATGAATACGCCTGGGCTGATCTATCGCCTCCTTTTTGGCAACGCGATCAAGAAGGCGCTTCTTTTGGGCACGTTCTGGAAAATTGGTATCAAGAAGCGCCGCTGGATCAGCTTCAACTCAGTGAAATTCGTCAAACCTGAGCAGCGCGAGGAATGGCTGGCCCAGGTCGAGACCGAGATGCACCAGCTTGCCTGACGGTATGCGCTTGTGGGGGCCCCCGCCCTAAATCCGCGTCGCACATAATTCCTAAAAACATACTCACCATTGCTTTTGGGCTTGGCTTGGCCTCGCCCGAATTCAGCGCGCAGGTTCGACATGAAAAACATCAAGATCGCCTTCTGGGGCATTCTGTTAGGGCCATCCCTTCTGTGGCTCTTTTCCTTCTCTGGCCTGGCGGACTGGTCCGACACGCTTGTCACTTTCAAGCTCCTCTTGCGCTTTTCCGGAGTGCTTGCGATCGTGGTCATGAGTGTGACGATCATTCTGGCGACCCGTTCGACGTGGCTGGAACAGCGGCTGAACGGTCTCGACAAAGCCTACAGGCTGCACAAATGGCTTGGCATTTCGGCGCTGATCCTGATGCTGGCCCATTGGCTGACGCTTCGTGTTGCAGGTAGAATGGGAATGACCGAGGAAAAGGTCGGAGAAAGCCTGTTGGCGACGGCCGAAATACCCGCAGGCACGATTGAGACACTGTTTAGCGGCCTGCATGACGTTGCTGGCACCATGGCCAATTTCGCGTTTTATCCGTCGATCTTTCTGGTCACCGCTGCGCTGATCAAATGGGTCCCCTACAAGTATTTTGCCTCAACTCACACGCTGCTTGCCGCTACCTATCTATTGGCGGCATTCCATTCGGTTGTGCTGATGGATTTCTGGGCCTGGCAACACCCCGTTGGCATCGCCGTCGCTGTTCTTTCCCTTGGCGGCGTCGTTTCCGCAGTGCTTGCGCTGACACGCCAGATCGGCCGACGCAACCGGACCAGCGGCGTAATCGGCTTTGTCCGGCCTTTTCCAGACATTCGGGCGATCTCGTCGCATATCAAATTGGATAGGCGTTGGAAGGGCCACAAGGCGGGGCAGTTTGCGTTCGTTACTTTCGATCGCAAGGAAGGCAAGCATCCCTTCACCATCGCGTCAGCCTGGGACCCATCCATACGCAACATCATGATCGTGACCCGTGGGCTTGGTGACTACACCGAGCTACTCCCTGAAAGCCTGAAAGAGGGAGGCCAGGCGCTTGTCGAGGGCCCGTATGGCTGCTTCACCTTTGATGATGACAAACCGCGCCAGATCTGGGTTGCCGGCGGGATCGGGATCACCCCCTTTATTGCCAGGATGAAACAAAGGGAGATGACTCCCAGTGATCAAGAAATTGACCTGTTCTATGCCATTCCGAACATTCAGGCTGAGGTGGTTGAGCTCCTGATCAAGGACGCAAAAGCAGCAAACGTCAACCTTCACCTTTTCGTCGCGGACCAAGGTGAACGGATCAGTCCACAGCTTTTGCGCCATGAGGTTCCCGATTGGAAATCAGCCAGCGTCTGGTTCTGCGGGCCAGGCCCATTCGGCAAGGCAATCCGCTCTGATTTGGTATCGAATGGTCTGCCAGCCGGTGATTTTCACCAGGAGCTGTTTAACATGCGGTAGGATGGGGTGATGTGGTGAAAAAATGTCCGGGACTTTAGTGACAGACCTTTCTGTTTGTCATTTGCAACCCAGCACCGAACAGTTCGGATCCACCCCCGCTTATGGAACCAGCGCCTGTGTCCGAAGCAAACTGGAAAGCGCAGTTTGGGTGTCTATCACCCCAAGCGGGCCAGCCTCCCCCATCACAACGATGTCGCTGGGATCTTCAACCAACATGGAAATGACCTGTTTCAGAGGCGTGGCAGTGGAAATGGTCCGCATGTCTTTCGATGGGGCGGTACTGGCTGCGGTCATAATTTCCGCCGCCCTGAGCACATTCAACGGGTTCATATGAGCCACGAATTCCGCAACATAGGGGGTCGCGGGGTTCAATACGATTTCCTGCGGCTCGGCACATTGGACAATCCGCCCACCCTCCATAATCGCGATGCGCGACCCGATCTTAAGCGCTTCATCGAGGTCGTGACTGACAAAGATAATCGTGCGGCCAAGCTTTTGTTGAAACTCCAGAAGTTCATCCTGCAGTTTGTTGCGGATCAACGGGTCCAAAGCAGAGAAGGGCTCATCCATCAGCAGGATCGGTGCGTCTGTCGCAAAGGCACGGGCCAGACCGACACGTTGTTGCATCCCACCGGACAGCTCCTGAACTCTGCGATCTGCCCAATCTTCCAGATGCACCAGTTCAAGTTGCTCACGGGCGCGGGCATAGCGATCTTCACGGGGCATACCAGAGACTTCCAGACCATAGGCGACATTGTCGATCACGCTGCGCCAAGGTAGTAAACCAAACTGCTGAAACACCATCGCCACGCGATCGGTTCGGATTTTTCGCAGTTCTCGCTCAGGGGCCCCAACCACGTCAATCAATCCCTGACCGGTATTGACTTCAACCTTGCCGCGCACCACGGGGTTTAGGCCGTTCACCGCCCGCAAAAGAGTCGATTTGCCCGAGCCGGACAGGCCCATCAGAACCAGAATCTCGCCGTTCTTGACGTCGATAGAGCAATTGTGCACCCCCAGCACCTGGCCAGATTGTTCCTGAACCTCAGCGCGCGAAAGCCCCTTGTCCATCAAAGGCAACGCACTATCCGGGCGGTCCCCGAAGACGATATTGACGTTGTCGAATTTCACCATCGTATCAGTCATTTTAGGCTCCTTTCCGCTTGAACATTCGGTCGAAAATGATCGCAACAAGGACAATGGCGATCCCAACTTCAAATCCCTTGGCGACATTCACCGAATTCAACGCCCGCAGTGTTGGCACCCCCAACCCGTCGGCCCCAACAAGTGCTGCAATCACCACCATCGAAAGCGACAGCATGATGGTCTGGGTCAACCCGGCCATGATTTGCGGCATCGCGTAAGGCAACTCGATCTTCCACATCATCTGCAGGGGCGTGGATCCAAAGGCTTTGCCCGCCTCCAGCAGCGATGTCGGCGTCGACGTGATCCCAAGATGGGTCAGGCGGATCGGGGCCGGAATGGCGAAGATCACGGTCGCAATCAGCCCCGGCACCATGCCCAGCCCAAACAGGATGAGCGCCGGGATCAGATACACGAAGGTTGGAATGGTTTGCATCAGATCAAGGATCGGCTCCATCACCCGATGCAGCCATGGCTTGCGCGCAGCAGCAATTCCCAGCGGAACGCCAACCCCCATGCACACCACGGCTGATGCCAGCACCAATGCCAGCGTCTCGGTTGTTTCAACCCAATAGCCCTGGTTGATGATCAACAGCAGCCCGAAGGCCGTAAACAGTGAAAAGCCGGCGGAACGGCGCGCGAACCAGGATAGTGCGGTAATCACTGTGATCACAACAAAAGCGTGGGGGGCCTGAAGCAGCCACAGAAGCGCAAGGATGACCGCCTCAAGTGCAGCCGATATAGCATCAAATACCCAGTAAAACCCATCGGTCAGCCATTCGATGAATCGCTGAACGGCTTTCCCAAGCGGGATCTTGTTATCTTCCAACCATTCCATTGTATTTGTCTCCCCTCGCACGAATGTGCCGGTCCAGTTAGTATGTTGCCTGCGTCGTCGGCAGAGCGCCCGGGATGGTCGCAAAAAGCCAGTTCGTCAGATGCCCCAACATTTTTTCGTCAAGGCTGTGGCCCACGCCGTCGAACATCCTGAGCTTTGATCCCGGGATCAGAGCATGGGCTCGGCGTGAACTTTCAGAAGCAAGGCAACGATCCTGATCTGCTCCGATGACAAGGGAAGGAGCCGCGATCCTTCTCAGGTAATCGGTGCGATCGCCAGAAAACCTGATCGCAGCCAGTTGTCTGGTGTAGCCACCAGTCGTGAACCCCGAGATTTGCATCGCCTCAGCCACCTCCACGGCCTCGGCCCGGGTCATCTTTGACGGGGCTGCACACCAGATCAGGTCCTCCTCGAACCACTCCAGCATTTCAGCCTCTGTTTCAAACCCACGCGAGATGCGCTTGAAGCGCTTCAGGGCGGGCGGGGGGATGGGGGCATCTGCTTCTCCAGCCGAGCTGCAAATCTGCACAAAGGCGGTCAGCCTGCCACCCGCCTGTCCTGCGACAAGTTGGGCAATCATCCCTCCCATGGAAAACCCGACGACAGCAAAGCGGCACACATCCAGTTCCTGCAAAACCCGCATCACATCATCGCGCATGTCGAACAATGTGTATGGCAGTCGCGGTGCATTTCCATCGTAGCGTTCGTCAAGCGGCTCCTCATCCGAGCCACATCGACCAGATCGCCCCATGTCGCGATTTTCGATACAGATCACCCGAAAGTCACGTGCAAGTTCGTCAAGGAAATCCTTCGGCCATTCGCCCAATTGCATCCCAAGCCCAAGCAAAAGAACAATGCAGGGCGCAGTGTCACGCCCACGCACTTCCACATAAATGGGGCACGGACCCGGAATGGTTCTACGCATACTCACAGATCCGGTCCCTGTTCCTCAAAGCCCAAGATGGGTCCGAACGGCCGCCAAACCATCACCACCACCCTTGGCAGTCACACCCTGAAGCCAGATCTCAAGATACTTCGGATGGGCCTTCAAAAGGCGTGCGCCAGCATCATTGGGGTCCTCGCCGTCTGCCAGAATATAATCCATGCCTTCGCTTTCCATCGACACGTCAAATGTCATTTGTGTCAGGAGTTTTCCGACATTCGGGCATTCATCCAGATACCCCTTGCGCACTTGGGTATGCACAGTGGCACCACCGAAATTCGGACCATAAAAATCGTCGCCGCCGCTAAGGTATTCAATCTCGAACTCTGTATTCATGGGATGTGGTGCCCAGGCCAGAAATACCATCCAGTCTTCTTTCCGAGCACTCCGTTTCACCTGCGCCAGCATTCCTTGCTCAGAGCTTTCGATAACCTTCCAATTACCAAGGCCAAAGGCATTTTTGCCAACCACATCCAGCATGATTTCATTGGAGCCGGGTTCAATGCCATAAAGCTGGCTGTCGAATTTGTCGGCATGTTCAGCCAAATGGGCAAAATCAGTGACGCCTGCGTCATAGACATACTTCGGGACGGCGAAGGTGAATTTGGCCCCTTCGAGATTTTGGTGAACTGTCTCGATCTCACCCGTGTCGCGATAGGCTTGATAGTAGGTCTCCATCGCCGGATCCCAATAGCCAAGAAAGACATCCAGGTCTTTGGCGACCATGGATTCGTAGATCACCGGAATCCCCAAAACGTTGCTTTCTGCCGAATAGCCCAGCCCTTCGAGAATTGTGCTGGCCACACCCGTCGTCAGTGCCAGATCGGACCACCCCGGCTCCGCCATTCGGACCGTGTCGCAATTCGCGGCCGCGTGTTGGGCAAAAAGTGTAAGCGCTGCGGTTGCCGTTGCGCCGAAGAATTTCCGTTTCATTTGACTTTTCCTCCCGTCAGTCAATTGATTAACCCGTGGGTCAGTAAATGGACCAATAGGATAGATTGACCCATTAGTCAATAAATTATACTCCTGGCTTAGGAGGTGGCGATCATGGGCCGGAAAAGCATTGCGGATATCAGGCGCGAGGAATTTGCCACCGCCGCCTTCGAAGTTCTCTCGGTTCACGGGATGCAAGGCACCACATTGCAGCGGGTGGCCGATCACACCGGGGCCTCGAAAGCCAGCGTGTTGCATTACTTCTCGAACAAACAAACCCTGATCGAAACCGCCCTTCGGCAAGCGAATGCCACGCTCAGAAAAGAAGCGGTTGCCCTGATGAACCTGGCCTCAACTCCATGGGAAAGGTTCTATGGGATTCTCGAAGCCAACTTCTCGCCAACAACATTTCGGCCTGAAGTTGCCCATGGTTGGATTTCGATGTGCGCAGAGGTGCCGCACAACCCGCAATTCCAGAGGATCCAAACTGTCATCTATCGCCGGCTTCACAGCAATCTGGTGTCAGCGTTGAAAGACACTGGGATGACGGAAGCGGAAGCTGAGCATGGTGCAAATGCGGTCAGCTTGCTGATTGACGGCATCTGGTTACGGTGCGGTCTGCAAATTGGTGGCCTGAACCGAGAAGATGCCGCAGCCCATATCGAAGCGGTGGTCAACAAGCTTTTTGGGGATCTGGCCGAACGTCAAGCGGCGAAGGCCAAGATGAGTGCATTGGCTCAGGCTCTGACCTTGAATGCTGCGTAACGGGATGTTGCAGCGACACACAACTTGCTTGGAAATCCTCTTTTCTCGCGCGCGCCCAAAACGGACATTCACGTTGTCGACTGGGAATGACCGGGAAAGGCCGATATTTCTTGTGCGATTTCACTGCGGCTGCAAATTGCTGCAACTGCCCACTCGGTAAATTGGGCTCATTCCGGCTCTTAGCCGCGATTTACACCAAGGTCCGGTCCTGCCTGTTGCTCTGGGCAGATTGTCGATCGAAGCTGGCCGTCATCGTGCAACGCGGCCTGCGTGTCGCCGTTATCCCACAGATAAAGTAGGCCGATTTCGACGCCTGTTTTGATGCACGTAATGCGGCCGATGGCTTCGGCTGTTGTGCGACCACTCTCAAATTCGGGCAACACTAGCCCCTCTCGTTAAACAATTCCTTGGGAGCGATGTCGAGAGCATGGGCAATCCGCTCCAGAACATCGATCGATGCTGAGAATTTCGCGAGTTCGATCTCGCTGATGTAGCTACGATCCAGGTCGGCAGCTAATGCTAATTGTTCTTGGCTCGACCCTCTGGAATTTATTAGATTCCGGATATTTAACCCTACTTGTTCCCGTAATTTCATGGCCTGTATTCGGCCAGATCACAAGAATTGAGCTACGGAATATATTCCACAAAATGCGCGCGAGTGGATCTAATCACTTGCTCGCATATGGTGTGCGGGGCGAAGTTGGGCAACAACCATCAATATTATAGTAATGAAGTCGAAAGGCGCTTATTGATATGTGGCTCAAATCCATCCGAAATTTGCTTGGCGGGGTCGCCATAAGTGTCGTTTCTAGCTTGGCTCCGCAGGCAGCAAAAGCCTACCAAGTTGATTGCGCCATTCTGCTTTGCCTGGCTGGCGGGTGGCCAGCTTCAGCAGAATGTGCCCATGCTCGTGCGGTTTTCATTAGGCGGATTACGCCTTGGCCGATCGAGCCGCCGTTGCAAATCTGGCGTTGTCCTATGGGTGTTTCTGAGCGCGCGCCATTGCAAAGCACGGCCCCAGAAATCTGGGCAGCCAATATCCAATCAGGTCAGACTCTTGGCCAAGTGATTCTGGCACAGGTGGTCGAAGACGGTGCCGATATTGACATCAGCGGTCTGGAATTCGATTTCGTGCGCTCGATCCGCGTCTGGGATGTTCGGCACTACAGCCACCGCAAAGGCGGGCGCGACGATGATTGTTCCGAGAGTTACAACATGCGCCTGGGAACCTACGGCATGCAGGGCGAATTCGGCTGGCAACGCACTACACCAGCGGCTGCCCCGCAGTGGGTTCTGCCGTCACGGCGATGTTCGTCATCAAATTGGCGATGCGGGGTTGGCGTTGAATGGGAAGATCACGAAGGTAACCACGGATATGAGTGGGTGGCCTATTAGGGCTATTCGCCGATGTCCTTCATGCGTTCCGCGATATCGCCCGCAATGCGCTCATACAGGGCGGCTTGTTTGTCCCTTGGCGTCCCAGGCTTTGGGTTTCTTCGACGGATGCGTTTGGCGAGCCAGAAGAGCAACCTCGCGGCGGGGTCATCCAGTTTTTCTGGCACAGGAGCTGGGTAGTTTTCTTCGAGGAGGGCAACGACCTCAGCATTCATGCTGCGGTGGTTGGCCTCAGCCGCGAGGCGTATTCGATCGCGCAGGCCGTCTGGCAGACGCACGATGAATTTATCCTGATTTTGAGAGCTTTGTTCTGGCATAGTGGCACTGTGCCATAAAAAGCAATTGACGCAATAGTGGCTAAGTGCCACTAACGGGGTGTGGTTTCAACCTGGAGGCGTTTCATGAAAAGTCGTAAACCAATGCAGCTTCGGCTTCCGCAAGAGCTCAAAGAGTGGATCAAAGCGGAGTCAGATCGCAATGGAAACTCCCAGAATTCAGAAGTGATCCGCGCCATTCGCGCGGCGAAAGACAGGCGGTCCACACTCGGATCAGTTGGAAATATCAATATGGATCAGGGTGATAGTGTGCGTTGTTAACGATCTAGAGAGGTGTCGATCAGATGACCAAAGCAAGTGTGCAAACAAAGGCGAGACAGGCAGCCTCCGCCTTCATCCGCGAGGCGCGGGAGGCAGGTTGGCAGCGGGCAAAATTTGAGATCAAGCCTGATGGCAGTGTCATCGTCGATGCCAACATGGTCGCGCCAGAGGCGGCAGACGACTTTCTCAACAGTGACCTGAGAATGGGCGAATGACTCGCAAGAGCTTGCCCAAATACGTCTACAATGACCGAGGGTATCTCCGGTTCATCCGGCGTTCGCGCGGTATCTCGGTCATGTTGCACGAGGAAGCGGGCACGCCAGAATTTTGGGATCATTACAATCGCCTGCTGAAAGGAAAACCAGCGCCTGCGCCGGTGAAACGCAATTTTGGGGCGCTGATCCTGAGTTATTACGAGAGCGACGCCTACAAGAAGCTGAAGCCACGGACGAGATCCGACTATCGGCGGTACATCAGCCATATTCGTGAGATCTGGGCCGAGAAGGACCCGGCCAGGATCGAAACCCATCACATTTATGAATTGCATCGCGCCAATGCGGATCATTGGCGGCAAGCCAACTATCTTGTCCTGGTCATGGTCGTCCTGATGAATCACGCCCGGTTGATCGGCTTCATCAAGAAAGAGCACGGCAATCCAGCGAAGGGCATTCCACTCTTCAAGCAGCAAAGCGATGGCTGGGAACCTTGACCCGATGACGTTCGTGCCGAGTTCGAAGCGCTGGCTTCAAAGCGTGCTCGGCTGGTCTATGAACTTTGCGTTGGAACTGGCCAGCGGATCGGCGATGTCGTGAAGATGAAGTGGGCGCACTTTTCCGATGAAGGTTTCGATTTCACGCAGGGTAAGACCGACAAGCCGCTGTGGATCCCGCTTACAGACCGCCTGAAAACCCATCTCGACGGGCTCGCACGAACGGACGGCACCGTTGTGACCGACGCCAAGGGTCGACCGGTGAGCTACCGGATCGTTGCGGAGGAAATGCGTGCCATCAAAAAGAAGATGAAGCACGAGAAGGCGAGCTACTACAAAACGCACGGGCTCAGAAAAAATGCGACGATTGAGCTGTATCTGGCTGGATGTGATGACGAGATGGTCAAAGCCGTCACCGGTCACTCAGGCGTTGAGATGCTGAAAAAGTACGGTGGACCGATCCGGCAAAGAGAGCTCGCAAAGCGGGCTCAAGAGGCAAGAAATCAAATGGAACGAAACAAGACCGAAACGTGAAAGTTTCAACGGTTGTTTCAAAAATGGCAGTGAAGGAGAGAGGGAATGACGCAAGTCATTGATTTTATTGGAGGCGAGTACCGGAATCGAACCGGTGTACACGGATTTGCAATCCGCTGCGTCACCACTCCGCCAACTCGCCATCCGTGGTGTGAGGCGGGCTTAGCTGATCTGCCGCAGGGCTGCAAGAGGGTATGCGACGGAAATCAATGCACGGGCCGTTGATGATCCCTGACATCTGTGGCAAGACAGTCCACAACCCCGAGTCTGAACGAATGAGTTTAGTTATGACCGACTACACCGCCCTCCGCACCACAATGGTCGACACCCAGGTGCGTCCCTCGGATGTCACCAAGTTCACCGTGATCGAAGCCATGCTCTCCATCCCGCGCGAAGCCTTTGTTCCGCGTGACAAGCGTGATGCCGCGTATATTGGCGAACATGTGTCTCTGGATGCAGGCCGCGTGGTGCTGGACCCAAGGGTTCTGGCCAAGATGCTGGATGCCGCCGATATCCAAAACGACGAGCTGGTGCTCGATATCGGTGCTGGGCTTGGCTATTCTTCCGCCGTAATCGCCCGCATGGCCGAGGCCGTTGTGGCGGTTGAAGATGACGCTGCTCGCGTCGAAGACGCACAGACCACCCTGGCCGAGCACGGCGTCGACAACGTGATCATGCACGAAGGCCCCCTGACCGAGGGGGCGGCTGATCATGGGCCCTATGATGTGATTGTTCTGCAAGGGGCGGTGGAAATCTTACCTGATTCCCTGACGGCACAGTTGAAAGAGGGCGGTCGAATCGTATCTCTTGAACAAGACGGCGCGCTTGGCACTGTTCGGATCGGCTATTTGCTGAACGGCGAATTGAATTGGCGGTTTGCCTTTAATGCAAGCGCACCGGTTCTGCCGGGCTTTGAAAAGCACAGCGCATTTACATTGTGAATTACCCGCGCCCGATTTGCGAGGCGCGCGTTTCCTGAAGGGGGCACCATGGGGCGGACTTTTCTGAACTCAATACGGGCCGGGTCCGTGGCGTTGGCGATGGCTGTTGTTGCACCCGTGGCAGCGGTCTCTGAAACGCTTGCCGACGCTATGGCCAGCGCCTACAGCCACAGCGGTCTTCTGCAACAGAACCGGGCCCTTTTGCGGTCGGCGGATGAAAACGTTGCCCAGACCTATGCCCGGCTGCAGCCAATCATCAACTGGTTTGGGTCGATCGAATACACTACGGGAACGGCGCAGGTCAGTTCCATTGGTCAAGAGCTGGATGCCTTTCACCCCAGCATCGGTCTTTCGCTGCAAATCCTGATTTACGACAACGGCGCCACGCGTGCCTCGCTCGAGGCGGCAAAGGAAACAGTGCTGGCCACTCGTCAGGCGCTGATCAATGTTGAGCAACGCGTGCTGTTGGACGCGGTGACGGCCTATATGTCGGTGATCCGCGACACACAGATCGTGGAGCTGCGCCAAAACAACCTGAAACTGGTACAGCGCGAACTTCAGGCCGCACAAGACCGGTTTGAGGTTGGTGAAGTGACGCGTACGGACGTGGCCCAGGCCGAGTCGAGCCTGGCTGGTGGGCGCGCGCAGCTTGCTGCGGCACAGGGCGACCTGATGCAATCGCAAGAATTCTATTCGGCGGCCATTGGCCATCGCCCCGGCGTTCTGGTGTCGCCACGCAACCTGCCACAGGTTCCGGCCACAATGGAGCAGGCCAAGTCGGTCGCCATTCGCAGCCACCCCAGCATGTTGCAATCGCAGTTGTCGATTTCGGCTGCCGAGTACCAGGTTGACGCGGCAGAAGCGGCCATGGGGCCGCGTGTCACCTTTGACAGCTCCATTTCGATCGAAGAAGACTTTGAGGACACCGACTACACCCGCGTCGGAACTGTTGGATTGACCCTTGGTGGGCCGATCTATCAGGGTGGCGCGCTGTCATCTTTGGTACGTCAAGCCATGGCTCTGCGCGATGCTGAACGGGGCAACCTGCATGTGGTACGTCACACAACGCGGCAGAACGCGGGCAATGCCTGGGCGTCTCTGATCTCGGCCAAGGCGCAGCTGTCTGCCACCGCACGTCAGGTCGAAGCGGCCCGAATCGCGTTTGAGGGCATTCGCGAAGAATCCAAGCTCGGTGCGCGAACCACGTTGGATGTTCTGATTTCAGAGCAGCAATTGCTGGACGCCGAAGCGTCGCGCATCACAGCGCAGACAAACCAGATTACGGCGACATTTGCATTGCTGTCTTCGATGGGACTTTTGACCACGGAACACCTGAATCTCAACGTCGAGCGCTATGATCCCGAGGCCTACTACGAGCTGGTCAAGGACGCGCCTGCCGTACGCAGCGAACGGGGCAAGCAACTGGACAAGGTTTTGCGCGCACTCGGCAAAGAGTGACAATTTTCCCTATCTGTTGTGCGAAAATGCCTGAACGGGTAGACTCTGCCGGAGGCTCGAGTAGTGTTTTGGTATGTCTGACCCCGTAGCAAATGTGGAAATCGAAGATGTTCTGACGTCGATTCGTCGGCTGGTGTCCGAAGGCGGACGCCCGTCGGGTGCGATGCGGAACCAGCGTGCGGACCTGCCTAACGTGGCGGCTCCGATTGTGGCTCCGGCCCAGCAGGCTGAGCTTGCCGGGCGCGACGCCTCGCTGGACCGCCTTGTATTGACCCCGGCACAGCGCATTCCAGAACCTGCTGACACCTCATCCACTGCGGACGCGGATGAGGCTTTTGAAGAGATGTCAGGCACGGCTCCTGCACTGGGAGATTCTGAGGCGGATGGCCCGGAATTGCTGCTGCACCCCATTAATGCCGGGAATGACGAATACCTGGATGAGGAAGACGTCGCTGCGCTGGATGCGGTTGAAGGTGCTCGCGCTCTGGAACAGGACCTTGACCTTTCGCCCGAGTACGATCCGGACGAAGGTATCGCCCTGTCTGATGCCCAAGCGATGGAATCGCGCATCGTGCGCTGGGAGAACCTGAACCCCGACGATTCGTCAGATGTGCTTGAGCCGGACAGCCCCGGTGACAACGACTACGCTGGCACGGACGTGCGCGGGTTGAGCTGGATTGATACCGCTGAGTCCCCCGTGGACATGCAAAACGAAGTGGCTGATCTGGACGAGGCCAGCTTTGCGGAAGACGTCGAAGTCGAAGCGCCGGTAGCGGACGGGTTCGAAATGCCCGCCTTCCTGCGGTCCCGGGCCGTGGAAATGCCCGAGGCTGAAGATATCGCAGACGACGCGGAGATTGTGGATGCCTCTGAGACAGAGCCTGACGCTGATCCCGACTTCGAAGAGCAGGCCTTGGACCCTATCGAGATGATGGCCAGCCAGATCGAGGCCGAGGCGTCAGCTTATGTCGAAGAGGTCGTGGAAGAATCCATCGCGCCCGAGCTCGAAGACTTTGACAGCGATGATACGGTCATGCTGGACGAAACGATGCTGCGCGAACTTGTCAGCGACATCGTGCGTCAGGAACTCCAAGGTGCCTTGGGCGAACGCATCACGCGCAACGTGCGCAAACTGGTACGCCGCGAGATTCACCGAGCACTTGCCGCGCACGACCTGGAGTGATCCGACCACTTGACCTAACGTCATAACGAAACCGCAAAAGAAAAAGCGTGCCAGCCGGCACGCTTTTGTTTTTTGCAGTTCGGCGTTGGCCGAAAATCAGGCGGCTTCGGCCTGCTGCGCGGCGTTGCGACGTTCGCTCTCTTCGCGCGACAGCGCGACCGAGGTGCGGACACCTTTGCCGACAAATTCCATCAGACCCGAAACAACGCGTTCGTTGGGGTCGATTCCGGCACAGCTCAGCACTTCGCGGCCATCGCGCGACCGTGCCCAGCGGGCGATTTGTTCAGGACCGTTGCCGTACTTCTTGTCGTCGGCAATGGCGTCATCCAGAGCGGCCAGGACCACGGCGGCAAACAGTTTGCGCGCGCGGTTGCCCTGTTCATTGTTAAAAGCCGTTCCATCAACGAAATCTCGCATCTCGTCGTCCTTGTATTATTGCTCTTGCGTTTTCGGCGTGGCGCCCCTTATGACGCCTATTTTGTGATTCGGATAGGGCGTAAATGCATAGCATCTATGCGAAATGCGCATGGCTTTCTGCACGTGCAGCACGAGATTGGCCACCTTGTCACCTGCCAGTCCGCCAGATATAGGGTTGAGCAGCTTCATATCAACCTTGCATTCATGGTTTTGTCACATGCCCAAGATCAACGGAAACGAAATTCGCCCCGGCAACGTGCTGGAACATAACGACGGCCTCTGGGCTGCGGTCAAAGTCGACCACGTCAAGCCCGGCAAGGGCGGCGCCTTTGCCCAGGTCGAAATGCGCAACCTGCGCAACGGCTCGAAACTGAACGAGCGCTTTCGCAGCGCCGACAAGGTCGAGCGTGTGCGCCTTGAGCAGAAGGATCAGCAGTTCCTCTACGAAGATGACGGCATGCTGATTTTCATGGACACCGAGACCTACGAACAGATCCAGCTTCCTGCCGATCTCCTGGGTGACCGCCGCCCCTTCCTGCAGGACGGCATGACCATCGTCGTGGAGTTCTACGAAGAAGAGGCGCTGAACGCGACCGTGCCACAGAAAGTCACCTGCAAGATCGTCGAGACCGAGCCCGTGGTCAAAGGTCAGACCGCCGCGAATTCGTTCAAGCCCGCGCTTCTGGACAATGGCGTGCGCGTGATGGTGCCGCCTTTTGTAGGTCAGGACGAGGATATCATCGTCAACACCGAAACCATGGAATATGCCGAACGCGCATAAGCGATCCTACAAAAGATCCCTAGGGGCCTGCCGTGTGGCGGGCCTTTTTCGTTTGGGTCTCTGAATCCAGTAAGAAGAACTCATACTCCAAGGGCTGCAAGGCGGGTATCCACCATTGCCCGGTAGCTGTCCCCAAAGAGGCGCAGGTGCACGAGTGCGGGCCAGAGCTGATAGAGGGGGCGGCGCGCGTCAAGCCCCGGATCGGTGACGCCATAGCCCGACCAAAAGGCCTCGGGCGGCATGCCAAAGAGGCAAAGCATGGCGAGGTCGACTTCGCTGTGGCCATGGTAGCAGGCCGGATCGATCAGATAGGCGCGCTTGCCCGTGAACAGCGCGTTTCCGGTCCAGATGTCACCATGCAGCAAGGCTGCCGGAGGGGTCACGGGCATCAGATCTGGTAGACGCCGCCCAAGGGTCTCCAGGCGGCGCACAATGTCATTCGGCAGGGCCGCAGGGTTCGCAAGCAGCCGGTTTTCCAACCAGAAGTCGCACCAATCTACCTTTGGCGCATTGGGAATGGTCACAGGACCAAAGGCATAGTCGGTGTCCCAGCCATAGTGTGGTCCCACCGTCTCGTGTAACTGGCGCAGCCCATCCCCCAATGCCTCCCAGCTCTGGGCCGTGGCCGGGGTTTCGGGCAGGGCCTCTATCAGCATGACCTGTGTCCTGACGCCCAGGACCTCGGGGGCAGGGGCCCCGGCGGTGCGAATTGCCCCGAGCATTTGAGCTTCGATTGTGACGAGCGGGCCATGCTTTGCCACCACCTGCCGCCCATCCCGCAGCGTCAGATGGTAGACATCCGAGAGATCACCGCCATGCAGGCGTCTTTGCTGCGCGATCGACGCGCCAAGACAGGCCCGAGTGGCCCTGTCCAGTGCGCTACTCAGGGCGCCCAAGAGACCTTGGCATCGCCCGCAACCATGTCCACACCCGTCCGGTCAAAGCGCAAATAGGCGATGCCTGCACCGCCCGATTGCGTGAACAGCGTGCCCACCACGCGACCATCGCGGGTGATCTCGGTGCCGACGGGGGCCGCGCCCTCGACCTTGACCTTAGCCAAGCCTTTGCGCAGCTCGGTCTTGTGCTTCATCCGCGCAGTGACTTCCTGACCCACGTAGCAGCCTTTGCGGAAATCAACGCCATGCAACCGTTCGAACCCAGCCTCAAGGATGTAGCTGTCCGAGGTCAACTCAATCCCGGTTTCCGGCACGCAGGCCGCCACGCGCAAGGCGTCCCAATCGATACCCGCATCCTCTTGCGGAGTGTCCCGATAGGCCCGCCATCCCAGCGAAGGATCGCGCGGATCGGCAAAGCCATCTTCGGGTACTTCTCCCGTACCGCGATGCACATGCAGGGCCAGCGGGGTAATCTTCACGTCCGCGCGCAGCTTGTACATGTTCAGCCGCATCGCCAGGGATTGTGCGATCTCTTCGGCCACATCCAGAATGATCCCATCTCCCCGGCGGGCAAGGAAAAAATCCGCGAGGTACTTGCCCTGAGGGGTCAGGATGGCCGAATAGACCAAACCATCTGCCAACCGGGCGACATCATTGGTCGCCAGCCCTTGCAGAAAATGGTCGGCATCCGTGCCGGATATTTCAAAAAGCGCGCGTGTCTCGGTCATCTCGGGTCCTGTTCCTGTCTCTCTCTCTCATATAGAGAGAAACCATGACTGCAACAGGTCCAAGGTGAGAAATGCGTGCTCCGATCTCTGTGGTGATCCCGACGCTGAACGCAGAAGACGCCCTCGCGGGGTGCCTCGCAACGCTGTTCGAAGGGGTGCAGGCCAGCCTGATCCGCGAGGTGATCGTGGTGGATGGCGGCTCTGATGATGGCACTGTACCGCTCGCGACCGAGGCCGGGGCCGAGGTTTTGACTGCGCCCCCGTCGCGTGGCGGCCAGTTGCGTGCCGGCTGTGCCAAAGCACGGGGCGACTGGTTGTTGGTGCTGCATGCAGACACATCGCTGACGCCCGGCTGGACCGACGCTGTCACGGCGCATCTGGCGACACGACGGGCCGGGTATTTTCGGCTGCGTTTCGATGCGCCCGGCCTTATGGCCCACATCGTGGCGGGCTGGGCCAATCTGCGGGCGGCCCTCTTTGGAATGCCCTTTGGCGATCAGGGGCTGCTGCTTCCCAGGACGGTTTATGACGCAGCAGGCGGTTACAGCGATATTCCCCTGATGGAGGATGTCGCCCTTGTGCGCATGTTGGACCGCAAGCCTGTGGCGCTTGGGTCGGTGCTCACGACCAGCGCAGAAAAATACCGCCAGCAGGGCTGGCTCCGGCGCGGGACGCGGAACCTTAGCCTGCAGCTGCGGTATTTTCTGGGGGCCTCGCCGGACAAGTTGGCGCAGGTCTATCGCAAGAGCTGAGCGTTATAGACGTGGCAACAGCTTCAAAAGCCGCCCCATAACCGTGCGCTTGGGTTTTTCTTTCTTGCCGGTCCGTTTGACCACATTGGCTTGCAATGCGCGCGACTCGGCGGTTTCGCCATCGGTCGTGAACTGCAACTGGTGCAGGTCAGCGTAAATCCCGCCCCGCTTCAGCAGGTCTTCGTGGCGGCCTTCGTCAACGACTCGCCCTTTGTCCATCACCACGATCTTGTCCGCATCACGTACCGTGCTCAGCCGGTGCGCGATGACCAGTGTCGTGCGCCCCTTGGACAGCCGCTCCAGTGCTTTCTGCACTACGGTTTCAGATTGCGCATCCAACGCGCTGGTGGCTTCGTCCAGCAACAGGATCGGCTTGTCCCGCAACAGCGCGCGGGCGATCACCACCCGCTGGCGCTGGCCACCAGACAAATTGGTGCCGCGCGGACCCACCGGGGTGTCGAGGCCGTCTGGCAATTTCTTCAGGAAATCCGAAACATGTGCCGCATCAAGGACCTCTTTCAGGCGCGCTTTGGAGACGTCGGTCCGACCCAACAGAATGTTCTCACGCAGGGTTTCGTCAAACAGCAACGCTTCCTGTGAGACAACCGAGAACAAGTCCCGCAATTCGCCGAGGTCCAGCGCATCCACAGGCACATCCTGCACCTTGGCCTTGCCGCTCTGAGGGTCGACCAGCCGTGTCAGAATGTTGAAAACGGTGGATTTGCCTGCACCCGAAGCGCCCACAATTGCGGTGGTCTTGCCTGCCTCGGCGGTAAAGCTTGCCCCCCTTAGCACTTTTGCCTCGCCATAGGCCAATTGCACGTCCTGCAACCTCACTTCGGGCACGCCGGTGGGGGCGGCCTTGGGGTTCGGTGGCGAAACCAGCGTCGGCTCTGCCTCGACAATTTCCTGCAAGCGTTCGATGGCCGAGGCCGCGACCTGCCAGACACCACTTAGGTTGCCCAGGCGGCGCAGCGGTTCAAAGGCGATTGACAGCGCCGTGAAGAAGCTCATGAATTCGCCAACGGTCTTCTCGCCCGAGATGATCTCGCCACCGCCAAAGACAAGCACGGCGAGGAACCCAAGGCCTGCCATGATGTCGACCAGCCCGGTCAGCGACGCGGCGCCAATCCGCACACGCACTTCGGTGCGCACCAGGCGGCGTGCCAGGTCCCGGAAACGGCTGGCCTGATAATCCTCAAGACGGTTCAGTTTTACCGGAATGATGCCGTGAAACACTTCGTCCAGTTGGGTGGATACGCCCGCGCCGATGTCGCGCGCCTCGCGGGCGCGGCGGCGTACAAAGCGTTGGGCCACCAGCGAAGGCAAGACCAACACGGGAATGCCCGCAAACGCAATCAGCGTCCATTTCCAATCCACGTTGATCGCCACGGCCAACAACGCAATCAGTGCAAAGGTATCTCGCCCCGCCCCGGTGATCATCGCCGTCCACATGCCGTTGATCGACTGCACATCGGTCTGCACCCGCTGGATCAGGTATCCGGGCGGGTGGGTCTGGTGATAGGCGCTGTCCTGCTCCATCAACCGGTCCAGCATGCGCATGCGCAAATCAGCGGCCGAGTTTTGCTGGATATAGGTCAAAGTCACCTTCTGGATCAGACCGGTCACGCCCCGCGTGATAAAAATCGCCAGAATGGTCAGTCCGACTCCCCACAAAGCGACAGGATTCGCAGCGGCAAAGACGTTGTCGAACATCGGCTGCATCATGTAGCTGATCGCGCCCAGCATCGAGCCTTCGATCGCCATAAAGATGATCGAGAGAAACAGATACCATTTGTACTTGCTCAGAAAATTGCGCCAAAGCCACAGGAACAAATAGCGATTTTCCCGCTCGGGTTTTGCAGATGTCTTGCTCACTGTCACGGGCACCTTGCCTCTGGGTCCGGAGGGCCGGATGTTGTGATCTGAAAGGGCAGGCAGGTCGCCGCCGGTAGCGGGCACTTTATGCCTGATCGGGCAGAGATGTCCATATCACCGCAGTGCTCTTGTGACGTCACGCAGGCAATTGACGCTCCGCCAATTGCAGCTAGTGTTTGCCTGTTCTGAACGAGGTGTTTCATGTCCCTTTCCCAAGGCCGCTCTTATCTTGCCATTCCCGGTCCGTCGGTGATGCCCGACGCGGTTCTGCGTGCCATGCACCGCGGTGCGCCGAATATCTACGAAGGTGAGCTGATCGAGATGACAGCGGGTCTGTTCCCCGATCTGAAACGGGTCGCGGGAACCAGCCATGTGGCCACAATCTATATCGGCAATGGCCATGCGGGGTGGGAGGCTGCTCTCGCCAATGTGGTCGGGCCGGGCGACACGGTTCTGGTGCCCGCAACGGGTCTTTTTGGTATCGGATGGGGGGAAATCGCTTCGGGCCTGGGGGCCGACGTGCAGACCCTCGACTTTGGGCGGCAAAGCCCGATGGACCCCGCGCGGATCGAAGCGGCCCTGCGCGCGGATACCGAGCACAAGATCAAAGCCGTTCTGGCCGTGCACGTGGACACATCGACCTCGGCCAAATCGGATATTGCCGGGGTGCGGGCCGCGTTGGACGCAGCTGGCCACCCGGCTCTTCTGATGGTGGATTGCATTGCCTCGCTGGGGTGTGACCGCTTTGAGATGGATGCCTGGGGTGTCGATGTCATGGTGTCCGCCTCGCAAAAGGGGCTGATGGTGCCACCCGGGCTTGCGTTTGTCTTTTTCAACGACCGTGCACAGGCGGTACGGGCCAGAATGGAGCGGGTCAGCCGGTATTGGGACTGGCAGTCGCGCACCGATCCTGACCTTTATTACCAGCACTTCTGTGGCACCGCGCCAACCCATCACCTTTATGGCCTGCGTGTTGCGCTCGACATGATCTTGGACGAAGGGCTGGACCACGTCTGGGCCCGCCACGCAAAGCTGGCCCGCGCCATTTGGGCGGCTGTCGAGACCTGGGGGCAGGGCGGTCCGATCCGCCTCAACATGGCGGATCCGGCGCATCGCAGCCACGCGGTCACCGCGCTCAGTATCGGCGCGCCGCATGGCACCAACCTGCGCCGTTGGACACAGGATCAGGCCGGGCTGACGCTGGGTATCGGGCTTGGCATGGCAACGGATGATGACCCAAGGGCCGATGGGTTTTTCCGATTTGGTCACATGGGCCACGTCAATGCGCAGATGATCCTTGGCATGCTGACCACGGTTCAGGCGGGAATGCAGGCCAGCGGCATTCCTTTTGGGCCGGGCGCACTTGACGCTGCCGCCGCCGTGATCGCAGGGTAGCAAAATTCAAAAGGACACGTACCATGACAACGCCCGAAGCCCGTCTGACCGAGCTTGGCCTGACCCTGCCCTCTCCCACGGTGATCCCACCTGGTTTGCACCTGCCTTTTTCGCTGATCAATGTCCGGGGTGACCGCGCCCTGTTTTCGGGCCACCCCAAACACGACGCTGACGGCAAGATTGCCGGACCCTTTGGCGTGGTAGGTGCCGACTACACCACAGATGCGGCCTATGATGAGGCCCGCCAGATCGGCCTGTGTGTGCTGGCAAATCTCAAAGCCGAGATTGGCGACCTGTCGCGCATCGCCGGCTGGACGCGGGTCTTTGGCATGGTGACGTCGGCCCCCGACTATAAAGAGCAGCATCTTGTGGTGAACGGTTTCAGCGATCTGATCGTTGACGTCTTCGGACCCGATGTCGGACGCCACGCGCGCTCGGCCATTGGCGTGTCTGCCCTGCCTATGGGGTTCGCGATGGAGATCGAGGGCGAAGTGCTGCTTCGCAGTTAATCCCCGCCGTGGTCGTGCGCCTGAAACCGGCGATCCAACAGGGTGATGGCGTGGTTCACGATCAGGGCCGTCAACAGCGCGGCCGCCAATCCCCAGACCGCCCAGATCACGATCAGCACCCACAACAGATTCACCAGCCCCATCACGAGCACCATATTGGTGTAATTCTCAACCGGGCGGATTTGACGGGCCATGGGCGTTCCTTTCTCAACAAAGGATACCGCAGACCGGGTAAACAGCCACTGAAAGCTTCGTGAACGTCTGGCGTCAGCCGAGTTCTGCCAGAACCTCGGGCAGGGCCTTGGCCAGTTTGTTCAGATCTTCCGCCGGACCACAGCTGACGCGGATGCAGCGGTTTTGCGGTGCCACAAAAGGCATACGCACAAAGACCCCTCGGGCGACCAACCCGTCCAGTACCGACTTGGCAAACAGCCCGTCGCGGCCACAGTCGATCGCAACAAAGTTGGTGGCCGAGGGCAGGGTGGTCAACCCGTTCTCGCGGGCAATCTGGCCAATGGTGGCACGCGCCTCTGCGACCTTGCGGCAGGTTTCGGCCAGCCACGCCTGATCCGCCAAAGCGGCCAAGGCTCCGGCCTGCGCCGCGCGATTCATGCCAAAGTGATTGCGGATTTTTTCGAAATTGCGGATCAGGTTGGTGGCGCCAAGCGCATAGCCCACGCGTGCCCCGGCCATGCCGTAGGCCTTGGAAAAGGTCCGCATCCGGATCAGGCGGGGGTCTTCGATATCGACTTCGACCGCCGTGCCCTCCGGCGCGAACTCGACATAGGCTTCGTCCAGCACCAACAATGTGCCGTCGGGCAGCCTGTCCAGTGCCGCGATCACATCTGCGCCTGTAACCCATGTGCCCATCGGGTTGTCGGGGTTGGCGAAATAAACCATCTTGGCGTCCACCTCGGCGGCCTTTGCCACCAGTGCGCCCAGATCCTCGTGGTCGCCTGTGTAAGGCACCTTGTGCAGCACGCCGCCATAACCCGCGACGTGGTAGTTGAAGGTTGGATAGGCCCCTTCCGAGGTGACCACCGCATCTCCCTGTTCGACCAGCAGCCGCGCCAGGTATCCCAGCAGCCCGTCGATACCTTCGCCCACCACGATGTTCTGCGGCGCGATGCCGTGAAAGGCGCTGAGCGCATGTCGCAGGTCGAGGCTCTCGGGGTCGCCATACATCCAGATGCCACCGGTCGCGTCCTGCATGGCGGAAATGGCCTGCGGAGAAGGGCCAAAGATGTTCTCGTTTGCCCCCAGCCGCGCGGCAAAGGGGCGACCCATGGCGCGCTCCTGCGCTTCGGGGCCGACAAAGGGCACGGTGGCGGGCAGGGTCTGGGCGAGGGCGGTATAGCGTGGTCCGGTCATGACGCGAAATTGGCCGATGGCGCGCCCTTGGGCAAGGGTTGAATTGCGGTGTTTCATGATTACTTGAGAATCATTCGCAAGAAACAAGGAGGGTAAGCCCATGCCCAACCTCTCACGCCGCGGTTTTATCGCCGCATCCCTTGCCACCGGGCTTGTGCGCTCGGTTCCGACCCTCGGTGGTCGCGTTGCCGGGCGCCGCGTGCTGACGCTGGTCTATGACAAATCGCTCGGCATGATGCGCGCGGTGGAACGGCTTGTGCCCTGACGTCAGGGTTTACGGGCACGCGCCCATTGGCGAGACTACAGGCGATCTGAGCCAGAGGAGCCTGCCCCATGTCCCGCGTATCCGTCGAGATTGAAAACCACATTGCCCGTGTCACCCTGACCCGCGGCGACAAGATGAATGCGCTGGACCCGGCAATGTTCGATGCGATCATCGACGCGGGCGAAAGCCTTGTCGACAATGACGACATCCGGGCCGTGGTGCTGGCGGGCGAGGGCGAAAGCTTTTGCGCCGGGCTCGATATCATGAGCTTTGGCGCCCTGGCTGCACAGGACCCGTCCAAGGCGCTGATGCCGCGCACCAATGGGGACAGCAACAAGTTTCAACAGGTCTGCATGGTCTGGCAGAAGATCCCCGTGCCGGTGATTGCCGCGCTCAAAGGGGTGGCCATTGGCGGCGGTTTGCAGATCGCTCTGGGGGCCGACATTCGCATCGCCGCGCCGGGTACACGGCTCTCGGTGCTTGAAATGAAATGGGGCCTTGTGCCGGACATGGGCGGCATGGTGATCCTGCCACGCCTGGTGCGGTCGGACGTGTTGCGCAAGCTGATCTACACCAACGACATGATTGACGCCGCGCAGGCCGAGGCCTGGGGTCTGGTGACGGAACTGGCCGACGATCCAGAGGCCGCAGCCCTTGTGCTGGCGGAACAGATCGCAGGCAAAAGCCCCTCGGCCATCCGCGCGGCCAAGGCGCTGATAGGTTACGCTGAGACGAATTTGGCAGACGTCGGGGCGGTGCTGTTGGAAGAAAGCCGCGTTCAGGCAGACCTGATTGGCAAACCACACCAGATGGAAGTCATTGCCGCCAACCTTCAAAAACGCCCCGCGAAGTTCTCGTAACGCCGGGGGTAGGTCGGACAAATTTGTCCGACCTACGGGATCAGCGTCTTTGCAACGCCCGACCAATCACCACGACCAGCACGGCGCCTGCGCCGAACAGGCCCATGGTCAGGTTCGCGGCCATATGGGTGCCGTCATACAGAGATGAGCTGACCATCGCCGCCAATGATCCCGTGACCATGGTGCTGGCGCCCATGACCGAGGCGGCAAAGCCCGGCATCTCTCCGGCGGGTTCCATGGCCGAGGCATAGGATGTGGGCAGGATGATCCCGAATCCCAGAACATAAAGACAAATACTACCCCAGAAGATCTGCAACGACGGCGACAGCACCACCAACATGAGGTTGGTCCCTGCGGCAAGGCCCAGCAAACCCATTGCCAGCGTCCCGACTTGGCGCAGAGTGATGCGTTTCAAAAGCTGCCCGGCTGTCAGCGCGCCACCGGTATTCACCAGCGCCACAAGCGCAAAGAGCGCGCCAAAGGCCTGAGGGGACACGCCATATCGGGCCTCGGCCGTTAGGGCAGCAACTGCCATCAACCCGGCATACCCGCCAAACGTCAGGCTGCCCGCGATCATGGGGATCAGGAAACGGCTGTTGGTGAAAAGGTACCTGCCCGACGTCGCAAGAAAGCCAAAGGTAAAGCGTTCCGGGCGCCGACGTCCGCCTGTCTCGGGCAGACCCCAAAGCGTATAGGCGATAAAGATCAGCCCCAGCAGGGTCAGGGCCACGAAGATGGCGCGCCATGAAAACAGCACCAGCAACCCCGAGCCCAGCACCGGGGCAAACATGGTGGCGATGGTCAGGATCGCGCCCAAGAGGGTCATCATGCGGGCGGCCTCGGTGCCCTCGGCCACGTCACGCACCATGGCGCGGGCAATGATCGGGGCGCCCCCCATCAGACCTTGCAGGAAGCGCGCCGCAATCAGGATCTGGAACGTCGGCGCTATAGCACAGGCGAGGCTGGCAATGGTGAACCCGCTTAGGGACAGGATCAGCGCAAAGCGCCGCCCAAAGGCGTCCGAAAAGAGCCCCCAGAACAACTGCCCGATGGCATAGGCGATAAAGTAGATACCCACCAACATCGCGCCGTAGCGCGCATCAACCCCGAAGTACCGCGCCACCACACCTGTCGTGGGCAGAATGATGTCCACCGACACCGCGGTCAGGGCGGTGATCCCGCCCATGAAGATCAGCGTGTCGGTACGGCTGAGCCCGTGTTTGCTCACCCGAGTTCTGCCAACCGCGCGAGCGCCGCTGTCAGCTTGGCCTCTTCCTCTTCGCGGGCTGCCAGATTGCCGCGTGCCTCTTCAACCACCTCTTCCGGGGCCGAGGCCACGAATTTCGGATTGTTCAGGCGACCGCGCAGACCGCCGAGTTCTTTGGCGAGTTTGCCGAGGGCCTTTTCAAGGCGGGCTTTCTCTTCGTCGACGTCGATAATGTCAGCAAGAGGTAAACCAAAGGTTCCGCCGTCGACCGCGACGGTGGCGCAGCCTTTGGGGAAGGCGTCAACGTCCGTCAGGCTGTCGATGCGCGCGAGCTTTTTGATGAGCGCTTCGTTACGCGCCCATGCGCCTTTGCCTACCTCGTCGAGTTCAGTGACCAGCATCGGCACTTTGAGGCCCGCGGGCACGTGCATCTGGGCGCGGGCCGAGCGGACGTTCTCGATAACAGAGATCACCCAATTCATCTCGCGGTCGGCATTTTCATCAACAAAATCAGAAGCCTGATAGGTCGGCCAGTCCTGATGAACCAACATGCCGTCACGCTTGTAAGTCACGCCCCAAAGCTCTTCGGTGATGAAGGGCATGATGGGGTGCAGCATGATCAGACACTGGTCCAGAACCCAACCCATGGTGCTGCGGGTTTCGGCCAGAATGGCCTCGTCATCGCTGTTCAGCAGAGGTTTGGAAAACTCGACATACCAGTCGCAAACCTTGCCCCAGACAAAGGCATAAAGCGCGTTTGCAGCGTCGTTGAACCGGTAGGCTTCTAGCGCGGCATCCACCTCTTCACGCACTTTCGCGGTCTCGCCGATGATCCATTTGTTCACGGTTTGATCCACGTCGGTATCACGTCGGTATTGCGTCGGTATTACGTCGGTGTCGTAAACGCCGTTCATCTCGGCAAAGCGCACCGCGTTCCAGATCTTGGTGCCGAAATTGCGGTAGCCCTTGATGCGCTCCATATCGAGTTTCAGCACGCCACCTAGCGCGGCCATCGCCGCCGAGGAAAAGCGCAGCGCATCGGCGCCGTATTCGTCGATGATATCCAGCGGGTCCATGACGTTGCCGGTGGATTTCGACATCTTCTTGCCCTTGGCGTCGCGCACGAGGCCGTGCAGGTAGACGGTGTCAAAGGGGATCTGATCCACCACAGCCAGCTGCATCATCATCATGCGGGCCACCCAGAAGAACAGAATGTCCTGCCCGGTCACGAGGTCCGAGGTCGGGAAGTATTTCTGCAGTTCCGGCGTGTTGTCCGGCCAGCCCAGCGTGCCGATGGGCCAGAGACCGGACGAAAACCAAGTGTCGAGCACGTCGGGGTCGCGCCAGACGAACTCGGAGCGTGCAATGCTATTCTTTGCTTCTTCGGGACCATTGCATTCGGCGATAATCTCAGGCTGTAATACGCCTCTTTCCTCGTAGACGCGCCGGAATTCGGATTGTGCTTCTTCAAAAGTTGCTGCGCAAACGACTATTGGTTGATCAAGGTCATGACGCATTTCAAGGCCGCTCTCGGTTTCAACTAACCGGCGATCGGTTCCATACCAAACCGGGATCTGGTGCCCCCACCAGAGCTGGCGCGAGATGCACCAGGGTTCGATGTTTTCCAGCCAGTGGTAGTAAACCTTCTCACCGCTCTCGGGCAGGATTTTCACGGTGCCATCACGCACGGCATCCAGCGCCGGGCCGACGATCTTGTCGGCGTCAACAAACCATTGGTCGGTGAGCATCGGTTCGATCACCACCTTGGAGCGGTCGCCAAAGGGCTGCATCACGGGTTTGTTTTCGACGAAAGGAATGGTCAGCGGCTCACCTTCGGCCCCGGCGGCTGGGTTCGGGATCATCACGGCCAGACCTTCTTCGGTGATCTGTGTGATGACGGCGGTCCGCGCCTCGAACCGGTCCAACCCGCGCAATTCGTCAGGGACAAGGTTCACGGCATCGGCTTCGTTCTCAGTCAGTGTGCGCTCGCCCTTGGCCACGGCCATGGCAGTGGTGGCGTCCTCGGCATAGGACTTGCCGTCCGCGCGCATGGCGCCCTTGGTGTCCATCAGCCGGTACATCGGGATGCCACCGCGTTTGGCGACCTGATAGTCGTTAAAGTCATGCGCGCCGGTGATCTTCACGGCACCCGAGCCAAAGTCTTTGTCCGGGTACTCATCCGTGATGATCGGGATCAGGCGGCGATGTTCTTTCGGACCCACCGGGATCTCGCACAACTTGCCAACGATGGGCGCGTAACGCTCGTCCGAGGGGTGCACAGCCACCGCACCGTCGCCCAGCATGGTCTCAGGCCGTGTCGTGGCGATCGAGATGTAATCCCGCTCTTCTTCCAGCGTGACGTTGCCGTCTTCGTCTTTCTCGACGTACGTATATGTCGCCCCGCCCGCAAGCGGGTACTTAAAGTGCCACATGTGGCCTGCGACTTCGATGTTCTCAACCTCGAGATCTGAAATCGCGGTTTCAAAATGCGGGTCCCAGTTCACCAGCCGCTTGCCGCGATAGATAAAGCCCTTGTTGTACATGTCGACAAAGACCTTGAGCACGGCATCATGGAAATTGCCGCCTGCGACGTCTTCGGGCGCTCCGGGCGCGCCGGACATGGTAAAGGCTTCGCGCGACCAGTCACAGGAGGCGCCGAGGCGTTTCAGCTGATTGACGATGGTGCCGCCGGATTCAGCCTTCCACTCCCAGACCTTCTCAAGGAACTTCTCGCGGCCCAGCTCGCGGCGCGAGGGTTGCTGGGTTTCGGCCAGCTTACGTTCCACCACCATCTGCGTCGCGATGCCTGCGTGGTCGGTACCGGGCTGCCACAGCGTGTCGAACCCCTGCATCCGCTTCCAGCGCATCAGGATATCCTGCAGCGTGTTGTTGAACGCATGCCCCATGTGCAGAACGCCGGTGACGTTCGGCGGAGGGATCATGATGCAATAGGTGCTGGCACCCGGTTTCGCATTCGCGCCCGCAGTAAAACAGCCAGCCTTTTCCCAAGCGGCATAAAGACGGCCCTCGGCCTCGGCTGCGTCAAAGGTTTTTTCCATCGCCATGCGTTCGATCCTGCGTTCATCAACGTGTTTGACGATCCCTCTACCCAATGGGGGCAGAAAGGGGAAGGCGGCAGCGTAGGTTTTGCAGGGTTTATTGCCCTGACACGTCCAATGTCGGGGTCATCTCGCGGACAGCGGGCGCAAAGGACCGCGAGACCGGCAGGCTGCGCCCATCGCTCAAGCGCACGACCAGACGGTTGTTTTCACGAGCTACACCCCGAAAGGCCCGCGCCGCGATCCAATGCGAGCGATGCACCTGCTGGCCGGGATAATCGCTGAGTTCCTCCAGCGCGTCGCCCAGCCGCATGTGGATCAACTCGCGCCCCTTGTCGGTGGTGACTTCGACATAGTGATCCTGCGACGAGAGCGAGATCAACTCGGTGCCCAGATGTGGCGGCAGGCGGCGCATGAAGATCATGTAATCGGGCAGTTTGACGGGTTTGACCAGCCGGGGCCGGACATAGGCCACAACGCTGCCGCCAATGATCAGACACACGACGGCGACGTACAGAAATATCCTCGGTTTCAGAAACGGCCCATCTTCAGGATGCAACAGGTATTCAAGCCCCATCACGACAAGGGCAGTGGGCGGCGCGGCGACGATAATCGCCAATGCGATCCGTGTGACGGGTGACTCGTGGTCCAGCCACCCCTTGTGCCGCATTGCCATGATCGAGGACGAAACAAAGATCCACCCGGCGCCAATTGCCAGCGCCCAGTAAATCACCCGCAGCCAGAACACCATTTCAAAGGTGCCAAACGGTCCCAGCGTCGTGAAAATCCCGGTGGCCAGCACATAGGCGGCAGCCTGTTCAGGCAAGTGCCAGACAGGTGGTTCAGCTTTCGTCGATCGCTTCGGCTTGTCGTTCACGAAATGCAGCCTGCGTTTCACGTCAGTGCTCTTGTTCTGTCCCGACGTGGCTGCAAAGGCAAGGGCCAAGTCACCCTGATCGCCAGGGAGAAGCCCTGGGTCATGGCAAGATCATGGCGATGTCGGGTGCCAGAGGTTCAAAAATGGCGCGCACAAATCTCGTTCGCCGATGGCAGCGCTTTGAGCAAAGGACAAAACATGGTGTTTTCCATCATAGACGGTGCCCCGATCTGGGTCTGGCCGGTTCTGGCCTTTCTGGTCTGGGCCGGCCTGCGCGCAACGCGGGCACGTACGGTTCCCACATGGCCAATCTACGTCATGCCAGCCGTGGGGTTTCTGTCGGTGAATGCCGTCGCCGGATTGCCATCCACGTCCGGCCAATGGCCCCTCTTCGTCCTTGTCTATCTTCTGGGTGCCATGCTGGGGTATCGCTATCAGCGCCCGAAAATCCTGCAAAAACAGGGGGGAACGGTGCATTTGGCCGGTGAATGGCTGACCTTTACTGTTCTGATGGTGGTGTTCTGGATGAACTTCGCCAGTGGCGTCGCACAGGCCATTGCGCCAGAGGTCTATGCCTCTGCCACATTCACACGGGCCTTCATCGCGATTGCCGGGCTGGCATCCGGCTCCTTTTGTGGCCGCGCCCTATGCACGTGGCGCGCCGCTCCGAACTCCGACGCCAGCGCGTCCCTCCAGTCGTAAGCGTCGACTGTTCGGGTCTAGTCATTTGACCAGATCTTGCGACGGCGGTCCTTGATCAGATCGTTGCCTGCGTCGGTGCCGTCATGAAAGGTGTTGAACCATTGGTCCCAGGGCGTTTCCCAGGTGCCATAGTTGCAGTCGAAAAACCGGTGGTGCAGCTGGTGAAAGAAATCCCCCATCGGCAGTTTCGCCTTGCCAATCTTCACGTTTTCAAACCCCGCGTGACTGGTTGGCGCACCAATCAGGTGGTGAAAGATCAGGAACAGCACATGCAACGGATTGGCCGGGATCAGGAAAAAGATCATCGTATCGAACAACAGGAAAAAGCTCTCGACCGGATGCATCGCCAGCCCCGACCAGGGCCCGGTGTTGATGTTGCGGTGATGCCAGCTGTGGACCCAAGCATAGAGCTTGCCCACGTGGATCAGCCGGTGCAGCCAGTAAAAATGAAACCCCGCGCAGATCGGGATCAGCAGGATCAGCACCACGAACCACAACGGATTGCTGTCAAAGGTGATCATCCGCGCCCAACCGTTGGCATAGGCGTACCACATCAGTGCTTCCCAGAAGGTGATGAACAACAGCGCCGGTCCAAGGGTCCAGAACATGTTGTCCCAAACCTGGGTTTTAAAGGTAAAGGCCCGTGCATCTGTCATCATGGGGCGCATGTCATAGCGATAGTCATCCTCCTGCACCCTGTATTTCCACAAGGCAAGATGCAGGCCCCCGGCGATGACCAGCAGGATCACCAGATCACGCAGCCAGATGTCAAAGATCCAGCCAAAGGCCAGCGTTTTGGCCTCATCCAGGTCAGGGGTGAACCACATCCAGACCACCGTGGCCATCAGCAGGATAAAGAAGCGCTGCGCCAGCGGGTTCCAGCTTTTCAACAGATACAGCGCCGAGGCCAGCGGCCGCATCGGCCAGTCCCAGTAGGGGGCGACCTGCAGGGGCAGGGAGGGGGTGAAGTTCCATAATTGCCGCTTGGGGCGCGGTGGGTTTGGTGAGTTGGTCATTGTCGTGATCCCGGTTTCAGGCGCGGTCATAGACGGCTTGTTTCGTGGCGCCCGCCAGCATGGTCTTGTTCTGGTGATCGCGGATTTTTGCGTGGCGCGCGAGGTCTTCGGGGGTGAACCACGCGGTCGCGGGCGCGTAGTGGGTGAAATTGCCCAAGGTATCCTGACCCCGCACCGGGATCGCATAGTCGCCCTGTCCATGCTCTTGCGCCACGTCCGGTCTCAGATAGCGGATCACCGCCGCAATGCGCCGGTCGTCTGAGGTGTTCGGGCCGGACCCGTGGATCGTCAGCCCATGGTGCAGCGACATCTGACCGGGGTGCAGTTCGATCGCCACCTTGTCCCCAGGTGCAATCTCGACCGCGACCTCCTGACCGCGTGACAACAGGTTGTTGGCGTCATCCTTGTCGTCATGCGGCAGGATCGCGTGCTTGTGGCTGCCTGCGACAAAATCCATACAGCCCGATGCGGGTGTGGCGGGTGACAGGGGCACCCATGCGGTCAGCAAGCCGTCAATCGCGCCCATGCCCCAATACGTCAGGTCCTGATGCATGGCGACCATGGCAGCAGTGTTGGGTTCCTTGACAAAAAACTCGACCGCATAAAGCAGCACATCCGGCCCCAGCACAGCCTCCACCACATCAAGGATCGCGGGGTGCGTGGCGATCTCGGTTGCCAGGGGCATCACGCATTGCGCATTGAGCCGCTTGTAACTGTTGAGCGGTAGCGGCAGGTCCGCAGCCAGCCAGTCGCGCTCCATCTGCTCATAGGTGGCGCGCCACCCTGCCGCCGTGTCTGGCGCGACCACGGGGATCGGGAACAGGAACCCGTCCTGCCAGTATTGGTCCACCTGGGCCGTCGTGGGGCGGCCCGACTCAAGAGAAATCGAAGGTATCATGACAGTGTCCTTGCCGTTCGCGTTGCGATGCGACGTTAGCCTGACTGCCGCCAGAGCCAGCATGATGACTCTTGCAGGGCAGGCTAAGTTTTGCTTAGCCTTGCGCCATGAGTACCCGCATCCCCTCGCTGAACTGGCTTCGCGTTTTCGAGGCCGCCGCCCGCACCGAAAGCTTTGCCCGCGCCGCGGCACAGCTCAACATGTCCGCCGCCGCCGTCAGCCAGCAGGTCAAGGCGCTCGAGGATCGTCTGGGCGCGCCGCTGTTTGACCGCCGCGCCCAAGCGGTGGTGCTGACCGAAGCAGGCCGCGCCTATCTGCCCCCGGTGCAGCAGGCGCTGATGACGCTCGAGGGCGCGACCGAGGCGCTGTTTGGCCAGAGCCGGGCGCAGGGGCTGTATGTGCAATCGGTGCTGATCTTTGCCCACGGCATCCTGACCCGCGGCATGGCCGAGTTCGAAGCGCTCTGTCCCGGTGTGTCGGTTTTCCTGTCGACCGGCAATTCGGCGCAGGATTTTGATCAGGGGTTCAGCGATCTCAAGATCATCTTTGGCAACCCGCATTCCTTTGGCGCCGAAAGCGACAAGCTGTTGGAAGAACGGCTTTATCCCGTGGCCCCGCCCGCCCTTGCGGCAGAGATCACGCAGGCCTCTGACCTCCTGGAGCATCCGCTGATCGAAGTGTCGACGCATCGGTCCGGGTGGGTGCAATTTCTGGAAGAAACCCGGGTGCGTCCGGGCAAACGCCGCATGATCCATGCCGACAGCACCATCATGTCGATGGCCATGGCGCGCGAGGGGCGGGGGATTGCCCTGGCGCGCGCGCCGGCCTCGGATGCCACCATGGCCGGAGCCGGGTTGGTGCCCTGTCTGCCGGGCATCAGCGTGGCAGGGTCCGAGGCCTATCACCTCGTCTATGACTCGCGCGCGTCCTTGCGTCCCCCCGCGCGCCGGTTTCGCGAATGGCTTCTTGATTGGGTGGCGCGCGAAGGGTGGTCCGGGGGGTAGGGGCGCTGCCCCTCTTGGCCCGATGGGCCAATTCACCCCGGAGTATTTCTGGCAAGATGAAGCGCAGGCTCAGAGCATCAATTGATAGCTCGCGGGCACATAGTGGTAGCCCTCGCCATGTTTGGCGACATAGCCCACGGCGGGCCAGGGCATGTGGTAGCCGATAAAGGGCACGCGGTCGGCGGCCATCATGTCGAGCATTTTCTTGCGGGTCATGGCGGCGGCTTCCTTGTCCATGTCGAATTTGACCTCCCAGTCGGGATGGGCCAGCGACCAGACGTAGTGATTGGCAAAGTCGGCGGCGATCATCAGCTGCTTGCCGTCGCTTTCCAGCATGTAGCCCATGTGGCCGGGGGTATGGCCAAAGGCGGCCATGGCGGTGATGCCCGAGGCGACGCTGGCACCGTCCTCCAGCATCTCGATCCGCTCCATATTGGGGCGCACCTTGGCCTCGAACGCCTTATTGCCGTCGGTTCCGGACCAGAAGTTCATTTCGGCCGCACCGGTGACGTGGCGGGCGTTCGCAAAGGTCACGCCGCCCTCACTAGCAACGCCGCCGATATGGTCGCCGTGCATGTGGGTGATGACCACGGTGTCGATCTGATCCGGGCTGTAGCCTGCCGCCTGCAGCGCGCCGGTCATGGCCTCGGGGTTCAGGCCGGTGTCAAACAGCACCAGCTCGCTGCCGGTGTTGACCACCGTGGGGGTAAAGAAAAACTGCGCCTTGTCCGTTGGAATATTGGCCTTTTGCGAGGCTTCGGCAAATTCTGCCGGGCCGACGTTCTTGCCAAAGATGGCTTGCGGGTTTTCCACCGTGCGGGTGCCGACCAACAGGGTGGTGACCTCGAACCCACCCAGTTTCATGCGGTTGAACCGGGTGGCGCCAATGCCCATCATCTCGGCGGCGGCATTGGCAGGGGAAGACGCGGCCATGGCGAGTGGTGTCGAGGCAGCACCGATCAGGAGAGAACGGCGTGTGATGTAGGGGGCGTGAATGGGCATGATGCGGCTCCGGCTGTTGATCTGATCTCGAAGGATAGCGCGAAAATACAAGCTGTCTGCACAAGTCACCGGTTTGTGATCCCGTCAGCTGTCCCGCATTCGGCAGGGCTTTTCTGGACAAAGCCTCGAATTCATGGAATGGGGTGCGCCAACAGGAGACTCCGATGACCACGACTCGTTTTGCACCCTCTCCCACGGGCTATATCCATGTTGGCAACCTGCGCACCGCGCTGATGAACTATCTCATCGCGCGCAAGGCCGGCGGCACTTTTATCCTGCGTATCGACGATACCGATCCCGAGCGTTCGAAACAGGAATATGTCGACGCCATCCAGCAGGACCTGGAATGGCTCGGCATCACCTGGGATCGTTTCGAACGCCAGTCCGACCGGCTGGAGCGTTACGAGGAAGCCGCCCAGCAGCTGCGGGACGACGGGCGGCTTTACGAGTGCTTTGAGACGCCGACCGAACTGGACCTCAAGCGCAAGAAACAGCTCAACATGGGCAAGCCGCCGGTCTATGACCGCGCCGCGCTGGCGCTGTCGGACGCAGATAAGGACCGCTTGCGCGCCGAGCGTGGCAGCGGCCACTGGCGCTTTAAGCTGGATCAGGAACGGATTGAGTGGACCGATGGCATCCTTGGCGATCTGTCGATTGATGCTGCCAGCGTGTCGGACCCGGTACTGATCAAGGCCAGCGGGCAGTTTCTCTACACCCCGGCGTCAGTCTGTGATGACATCGACTTTGGCGTGACCCATGTGGTGCGCGGCTCGGACCATGTGACCAACACCGCGACCCAGATTCAGATCATCCGGGCGCTGGGCGGCGCCGTGCCGACATTCGCCCACCACTCATTGCTGACCGGTCCGCAAGGCGAGGCGCTGTCCAAGCGTCTGGGCACGCTGTCACTGCGTGACCTGCGCGAAGCAGGTGTTGAACCGATGGCGCTGGTCAGCCTGATGGCGCGGCTGGGGTCCTCTGATGCGGTTGAACTGCAAGCAACGATGGAGGATGTCGCGAACACCTTTGAGGTCGGTCATTTCGGCTCGGCCCCGACCAAGTTCGACGCCCAGGACCTCTATCCCCTGACCGCGCGCTTTCTGCACGCTTTGTCGCTGGCGGAAGTTGCAGACGATCTTGCCGCTGCGGGCGTGCCCGCCGATCAGGCCGAGGGTTTCTGGAATGTCGTGCGCGAGAACATCACCACCCGCAAGGATATTGCGACATGGTGGGATCTCTTTGCCAACGGCGCCGATCCGGTGATCGACGATGAGGATGCGGATTTCGTGACCGAGGCCATGGCGCTCTTGCCCGAAGGCCCGTTCGACGGTGACAGCTGGGGCGCATGGACCAAGGCCGTGAAAGAGGCAACAGGGCGCAAGGGCCGTGGCCTGTTCATGCCGCTGCGCAAGGCGCTGACAGGCCAAAGCCACGGGCCGGACATGTCCGCCGTGCTGCCGCTGCTTCAGGTCATCAAGGCGCGCGGCTGAGCCACGCAAAGCACCAAAAATCAAAATGCCCCGATCCGCGAGGACCGGGGCCTTCTTGCATTCTGGATGCCGGGTTAGTTCACCGGTTCAGCCGCTGGGAAAGTCCAGCTGCCGTCGATCACCTCGGGGTGCGGGCGATACAGCCGCACGGCATAGTTCCAGCCCTCGGGCAGCGGCACACAGTTGACGCGGCCATCGCCACAGCCGCCCAGATGCACGGTCATGCTGCCATCGTCATTGCGTGCGCCGGACACCGAGTTGATGTTGTAAACGCCTTTTGCGTTCTTCTCAAAGAAACCACCGGCGTTGTAAACGCTGACCGACCAGAAGGCATCGACCGGCACGTCGGCAGGCACATCAATCTTGTATTCACCAATCGGCAGGTTTGGTTCCACCGTCAGGTAAAACGCGTCTTCCTCGGGCAATCCGCCCCAGCCAAAGGCTGTTCCCAGAAAGTGGCGGATGGGTTCCACCTCGTCCTTGGGGCCAAAGGTATGGCTGCTGTCCGGGGTAAACCGACCCAGACCCAGCGCGGCCTGAAGCACCCCTTCAAAGCTCTCTTCATCATAGTTCGGCAGGATGAAGGGCTTGTTCGACTTGGCCTCGAGCGTGATCTGGTTCTGGATCTCCTTGACGGCGGCGATATCCTCGGGATCGCTGGCATCCACCAGCACCCGAATGATCGCGACCAGATAGGGCGTGTCAAAGGTCTCCATGTCCATCTCATAGGCGCCACCACCCAGGAAGACCGCGTTGGTATAGTGGTCCTGGTTGATGATATGCGCCGAGATATAGCGGTCGCCGGTCTCGGGCATGGTCAGCACCGCGCCTTCGCTCACGTCAATCACCGCCATGCTGTACAGCGTGTCGCGGTTCATGCGAATGGTTGGCTGCTGGTCGATCGCGGTCGGCTCGTGCACGTGAAACATCTTGTTCACACCACCCGACAAAGACAGGTACTTGGCAAACTCGATCTCTGTGGCGGCGCGCACAAAATTGTCCACGGTGATTGGAACTTCGTGGCGGTCAAAGAACATGCTCAGGTTGTTACCCGCATTTTCAGCCGCCATTGTGCCCGTGCCGACCGTCGCAGCCAGGGCCAATCCCAATGTTGTCGTACGTCCCAATTTCATAATTCTCTCCCTAAAATGATACCGGGTGATTCACAGGCAAAGCGCCCATATAACCGTGAAATAGTATCAGGTCTCATTAGGGCGAACTTTGATCTGGATCGCAACGATCGGTTGTTACGCTACGGAACTTTCGTACAAGCGATACGCCGCCAATTGGGTCAATCTCGTCATTCGGGTGTTACATTCCAGGCGTAGATATCACCCGTGGTTGCCGAAATTCTTGGGAAGCCATCAATTATTTCAAATTGCTGAACGTGCATCTGGCCCGCTTCCCCGGCGGGTCAATTGCGTTTCGGGGTCACCCGCCCTTGGCAGCTGCCGCCACCACATCCTCGACCTTGCGCACATGCGGAAAATCGCCGGTGGCGACATAGGCCTCTTCCTCGGGCGTGCTGACCCTGCCCAGAACCGCGTTGCGATGGGGGTGCCGGCCAAAGCGCTCCAATACGGCACATACCCTGTCATGCTGGCCGCGAAACCCATCCCTCATCGGCGCGAGGCATTCTGGCATCTTGGCCACGATGCGCTCGATCACCGGCGGCAGCCTGTGCATCCGCTCCAGATGATCGGGGCCCTCGCAGTGGCCGATGGCAATGACAAAAAACGCCATTTCCCAAGGCTCCAGCGCGTCGATATCGCCGGTCTCGATGCCTTCCAGCGCCAGCCGCGCGGCCTTGATGTCCTGGGCAAAGGCACCCGGCGTGTCGCGCCACAACGAGCGTGGAAACTGGTCCAGCGCGATCAACAAGGCCAGCCGCCCGCGCGGGGTCTCGGCCCAGTGATCCAGCTGCCCTCGGGCTGCCGCCAGCGTCAATCCGGCAAACTCCTCGACAATGCGCGCGTCCATGCCGCCCTGCATGCGCTCGTCCCAGAATGCACCGTGGGTTTCCGGGCTATGCTGATGACCCGTGTCGGGAAACCAGAACGCCAGAACCATATCCGGGGTGAACTCAGTGTCTGTCATGGGTCGTCCTTTCGCGCATCAGCCGTGCCTCGCAGGCTACGCCGGGGCCGCGCTTTCCCCAAGGAAAACCTCGCCCCGCCTTTAGGCCGGGTCCCCGCGCCACGATCCCAGATCACCCTCCGGCCAGTCCATTGGCACCACGCCCAACCCGCGCAGGTTGTCGTCCACCATCCGCCGTTCATCGCCGCTCAGGGTCTGATGTCGGGGATAAATCGGCCGCGCGCGATCATCCAGAACCGGCGCCGACCAGCCTGCGGTGGTCTGAAAGAAATGCGCGACACCGGCCTCACCGAACACGTTCAGATAGCCCTGTGCCACCACGTCGATGTAACTCAGCAGCAGCGGATGCTCGACCGTCGGCGCCCCGTGCTTGCCATGCGGTACCGTATAGACCGCGACGCTGATCTCTTCCGCCTTGGGATGGCTCACATGGTCGCAAACGGCGGCCCGGTCATAGGCGCGCTCGCGGTAATCCAGCGCCGCCCAATCATCGTTCGGGACATGGGCGATCAGCCCGTCGATCTCGGCACCCGCATCCGGAACCACCGTCAGATAGGCCACCGGACGCAGATCCGTATGCCGCCAGATTCGCCGCCACCCCCGCAGCCGCGCCGGGTGCGTATCCTCGAAATCATGCGTATTTCGGTTAACAAGGCTACCATAGCCAAAGAAATAAGGTCTTTTCATGCCCTGACCTTGGCCTGCTTTTGATCCATGTCAATTGGAAAGATGACTTTCAGGTTCATAATACCGCGATGTTCTAACCATCTCCCGGAGTGCCCGTGCGTATCACCAAAAGAACCAACATCGCGATTCGGGTGCTCATGTTCTGTGCCGCCCATCGGGGTCGTCTGGTCACCAAATCCGAGATTGCCGAGGTCTGTCAGGCGTCGGAAAATCATCTTGCGCAGGTCATCAACCAGCTCGGGCAGATGGGTGTGATCAACACCCAGCGTGGCCGCAATGGTGGCCTGGAACTGGCCGACGATCCCACCAGGATCGAGATCGGTTCGATCTTTCGCGTGATGGAAGCGCCGGTGCCCGTGGCCGAGTGTTTTGCCGATGCAGACCAGACCTGCCCGCTGGTCGGGGCCTGCCGTCTGCGCGATGCGCTGCACGACGCGGTCGAGGCATTTTATCAACGACTTGATGGGGTTACGCTGGATGCACTGACCTGTGACAACCCCGCGTTGATGAGCATTCTGAACCCGCAGCCCTGCAACCCCGCTTAGGGGGTTGCAAGGTTCAAAACGGCACACTACGGTATACGCCAGTTGAGTCGGGAGAACCGGAATGATCCGGTGCCGAAGGAGCAACCGCCCCGGAAACTCTCAGGCCTCAGGGACCGACTTGACTAGAAAATGAACTCTGGAGAGAGGTGCTCGCGCACCCGCCGAAGGGATAACGATCTCAGGCGAAAGGACAGAGGGGGCATCGCCCGCGCGGGGCTATTCCGCGCGAATTGAGTGATGCCGGACGCCTTCTTTCAATCGAAGCGCCCCGGATACCGGAGGAGCGAAGACGATGGGTGATTTACACCGCACGCCCCTGTTCGACCTGCATGTCGAACTTGGCGCCAAGATGGTGCCGTTTGCGGGCTACGAGATGCCCGTGCAATACCCCCTCGGCGTGATGAAGGAACATCTCCATACCCGTGCCGCCGCCGGGCTGTTCGACGTCAGCCACATGGGGCAGGTGATCCTGCGCGGCGACAGCTATGATGCCGTTGCCACTGCCTTTGAAACCCTCGTGCCGATGGATGTGCTGGGACTGGGCCAGAGGCGGCAGCGCTATGGGCTTTTCACCAACGAGGCCGGTGGCATCGACGATGACCTGATGTTCGCCAATCGCGGCGACCACCTGTTCGTGGTTGTGAACGCCGCCTGCAAAGACGCCGACATCGCCCGCATGAAGGCCGCGCTGGAACCCGGCGTCACCGTCGAGGTGATCGCCGACCGCGCCCTGATCGCCCTGCAAGGCCCCGCCGCCGAGGCCGCGCTTGCGCGTCTTAACCCCGCCGTGGCCGAAATGTCCTTTATGGATGTCGCCACCGTGGACCTGAACGGCTCGGAATGCTGGGTCTCGCGCTCGGGCTACACCGGCGAAGACGGCTACGAAATCTCGGTGCCCGCGAACGAGGCCGAGGGCCTGTCCCGCGCGCTTTTGGCCATGGGCGAGGTCGAAGCCATCGGCCTTGGTGCCCGTGACAGCCTGCGTTTGGAAGGTGGCTTGTGCCTTTATGGCAATGACATCGACACAGGCACCTCGCCGATCGAGGCCGCTCTGACCTGGGCCATCCAAAAGGTGCGCCGCCCCGGTGGTGACCGCGCTGGCGGCTATCCCGGTGCCTCGCGCATTGCGGGAGATTTTGCCGAAGGCGTTGCGCGCAAACGCGTTGGCCTCGCCCCCGAGGGCCGTGCCCCGATGCGCGCCGGCACCGAACTCTTTGCCGCCGAAACCGGCGGCGATCCCATTGGCACCGTGACCTCGGGCGGCTTCGGTCCGACCCTTGGGGCACCGGTGGCAATGGGCTACGTTGGCAGTGCACAGGCCGCTGTCGGCACCACGGTTTACGGCGAGGTCCGGGGCAAACGTCTGCCGGTCACGGTGGCGAAAATGCCGCTGGTCCCCGCCAACTTTAAACGCTGAACAATCAAGGGAGAGATCCAACAATGAAATTTACCGAAGAACACGAATGGCTGCGCGTCGAAGGTGACGTCGTTGTCGTGGGCATCACCGCACACGCCTCTGAGCAACTGGGCGATGTGGTGTTTATCGAGCTGCCCGAGACCGGCACCGAAGTCACCAAGGACGAAGAAGTCTGTGTGATTGAATCGGTCAAGGCCGCGTCGGACATCCTCGCGCCCATCGACGGTGAAATCGTCGAGGTCAACGAGCCGCTGGCCGACGATCCCGGCAAGGTCAACGAAGACCCCATGGGCGATGCCTGGTTCTTCAAGATCAAAGCCGCCGATGCGTCCCAGATGGACGATTACATGGACGAAGCCGCCTATAACGACTTCATCGGCTGACGCCTTGCGGGGCCGGATGTGCCCCGCACTTTGAGTATTTGGGCAACGAAAAGCCCGGATGGCGCGTGCGACTGGCCGCGCCGCAGGACATGTGTTGGAGGATGCCATGCCTTTTGAGCCGACAGACTATCTCCCTTATGATTTCGCCAACCGGCGCCATATCGGCCCCTCGCCCGAGGAAATGGCCGAGATGCTCGCAGTGGTGAATGCCGCCGATCTGGATGCGCTGATTGACGATACCGTGCCCGCGAGCATTCGCCAGAAAGAGGCGCTGGATTTCGGTCGGCCCATGTCCGAACGCCAGCTCCTGCACCACATGCGCGAGACGGCCAAGCAGAACAAGGTCTTCACCTCGATGATCGGGCAGGGCTATCACGGCACCGTCACGCCGCCCGCGATCCAGCGTAACATTCTTGAGAACCCCGCCTGGTACACGGCCTATACGCCCTACCAGCCGGAGATTTCCCAAGGCCGGCTCGAAGCGCTCCTGAACTTCCAGACCATGATCTCCGACCTGACCGGGCTCGAGATCGCCAACGCCTCGCTGTTGGATGAATCCACCGCCTGCGCCGAGGCGATGACCATGGCGCAGCGCGTCAGCAAGTCCAAGCAAAAGGCCTTCTTTGTCGATCGCGATTGCCACCCCCAGAACATCGCCGTGGTGAAAACCCGTGCTGAACCGCTGGGCATCGAGGTGATCGTCGGCAACCCCGACAAGATGGACGCCTCTGCGATCTTCGGTGCGCTGTTCCAGTACCCCGGCACCTATGGCCACGTGCGCGACTTTACCGATCACATGGCAGCCCTGCATGAACATAAGGCCATTGGCATTGTCTCGGCCGATCCCCTGTCGCTGACCCTCTTGAAAGAGCCGGGCGCCATGGGCGCCGATATCGCCATCGGTTCGACCCAGCGCTTTGGCGTTCCGGTCGGCTACGGCGGTCCGCACGCCGCCTATATGGCGACCAAGGACGCCTATAAACGCGCCATGCCGGGCCGGATTATCGGGGTCTCGATCGACGCCCAGGGCAACCGCGCCTATCGTCTGTCCCTGCAGACCCGCGAGCAGCACATTCGCCGCGAAAAGGCCAACTCCAACGTCTGCACCGCACAGGCGCTGCTGGCGGTGATGGCCTCGATGTACGGCGTGTTCCATGGACCCAAGGGGCTCAAGGCGATCTCGCAGCGCATCCACCGCAAAACCGTGCGTCTGGCCCGTGGGTTGGAAGAGGCCGGGTTCAAGGTGGACCCCAAGGCGTTCTTTGACACCATCACCGTGGATGTGGGCCCGCTTCAGGCTGCCGTGCTGAAATCCGCGCGCGACGAACGCATCAACCTGCGCCCCGTGGGCGAAACCCGCGTCGGCATCACCGTTGATGAAACCACGCGGCCCGAGTCCATCGAACGGGTCTGGCGTGCCTTTGGCATCACCCGTACGGATGATGAGTTCGAGCCGGAATACCGCGTGCCTGCGAACATGCATCGCAAGAGCGATTATCTGACCCACCCGATCTTCCACATGAACCGCGCCGAAACCGAGATGATGCGCTATATGCGTCGCCTCGCGGACCGCGATCTGGCGCTGGACCGGGCGATGATCCCGCTGGGCTCCTGCACCATGAAGCTCAACTCAGCCGCGGAAATGATGCCGCTCAGCTGGCCCGAGTTTTCCTATGTGCACCCGTTTGCGCCCGTGGATCAGGCACAGGGCTATCGCCACCTGATCGACGACCTGTCGGACATGCTGTGCAAGATCACCGGCTATGACGCCATCTCGATGCAGCCCAACTCGGGCGCACAGGGCGAATACGCAGGCCTCCTGACCATTGCCGCCTACCACCGCGCCAACGGCGAAGGGCACCGCAACATCTGCCTGATCCCGATGAGCGCCCATGGCACCAACCCCGCCAGCGCCATGATGGTCGGCTGGAAGGTGGTGCCGGTGAAATCGGCCGAGAACGGCGATATCGATCTTGATGATTTCCGGGAAAAGGCAGCCAAACACGCCGAAAACCTTGCCGGATGCATGATCACCTATCCCTCGACCCACGGCGTGTTCGAGGAAACCGTCACCGATGTGACCGCGATCACCCATGAATTTGGCGGTCAGGTCTATATCGACGGCGCCAACATGAACGCCATGGTCGGCCTCAGCCGTCCCGGCGATCTCGGCGGCGACGTGAGCCACCTGAACCTGCACAAGACCTTTGCCATCCCCCATGGGGGCGGCGGTCCCGGCATGGGACCGATCGGGGTCAAGGCGCATCTGGTGCCGCATCTGCCGGGCCACCCCGAAACCGGCGGGGCAGAGGGGCCTGTTTCGGCAGCCCCCTACGGGTCGGCCTCGATCCTGACGATCAGCTGGGCCTATTGCCTGATGATGGGCGGCGAGGGTCTGACTCAGGCCACGCGCGTGGCGATCCTCAACGCCAACTACATCGCGCAGCGCCTCGAAGGGGCCTATGACGTGCTCTACAAGGGGCCGACAGGCCGCGTGGCGCATGAATGTATCCTCGACACCCGCCCCTTCGCCGACAGCGCAGGCGTCAGCGTCGATGACATCGCCAAGCGCCTGATGGATGCCGGGTTCCACGCACCCACCATGAGCTGGCCGGTGGCAGGCACCCTGATGATCGAGCCAACCGAGTCGGAAACCAAGGCCGAGCTGGACCGCTTCTGCGACGCCATGCTCGCCATCCGCGAGGAGATCCGCGAGATCGAAGAGGGACGTATGGACAGCGAAAACAACCCGCTGCGCAATGCGCCCCACACCATGGAAGACCTCGTGCGTGACTGGGATCGTCCCTATAGCCGCGAACAGGGCTGCTTCCCGCCCGGTGCCTTCCGCGTCGACAAGTACTGGCCACCGGTCAATCGCGTCGACAATGCCTGGGGCGACCGCAACCTCGTCTGCATCTGCCCCCCGATGGACGACTACGTCGACGACTAAAACCCCCCGTAGGTCGGACAAATTTGTCCGACCTACCTTCTGCCCCGTGATGACGTGGGCGACGCGCTAATTCACCGACCTTCGCCGCGTGTCCGAGGGCCGTTCGCCAAACAGCTGCCGGTATTGCTTGCTGAAATGGCTCCAGTTCCAGAACCCGTGTTCCGCCGCCATATCACCGATACTTCCTGCCTGATCCTCGGGTCTTAGCAGGCTCCGGCGAACCCTGTGCAGCCGCGAGCGCAGCACATAGGATGACACGCCCAAGGACAGCTCGCGGGAAAAGGCGTACTGAATACTGCGCTTGCTGACCCTCAGCCGCGTTGCCAGCGATTGCACCGACGCCTCGGTCTCCTGGGACAGATCCAGCCCGTGGCGGAACTCCAGAAACCGGGTAAAGTTGCGCGATGACCCGGTCATGATCGCCTCGATACCCCCCCATTCCAGGATCAACCCCGCCACAAGGCTGTCGATCAGCGCATCGGCCAGCCACGTTGGCTCAGGCCCGTGGTCGCCGACGGTACAGGAATTCACCACGGCGCTCAGCGCATCCCGCCGGAGCCGCTCGGCGATGGCCGGCGCGCGCAGAAACCCGATCTCTTGGTCCAGCCCGCCGATCCAGTCACGCAGATGCGGGGCCGGGGCCAGCCGCCGCGCCAGCCTCTCCTTGTCGATGACAATCGCCAGGACCGCGGCATTCTGCGGGCTATAAAGTTCAAACGCGGCATTTGGCGGAATGGCAAAGATCGCACCCATGTCGATGTCGACCCCGTTGGCCCGGAAAGGCTCGGGCGCCGAGAGCACCACACCAAAGGAATAACTGTCGCGGGACGCGGCGATGGATTGCGCCAGGGCCTGGTTTGCAAACTCGAAATGCAGCGCGGTTTCCGGCCCCAGGAAACACGAAACAAACCGCCCGTGAAAGCGCCCGTCACTCAGCTGCATATACTCCTGATCGTGGCCCACCAGACGCTCGGCCTGCTGGTCAAAATCGAAAAACGCCTGATCCACAAGGTTCGCGCTGTTTGCGCTCCATTGGTGATCGGGAAACCAAGCCCTTGGTTCGACAGTGTTTTTCATCTCCTCGCTGCCTCGCGTCGTTGCGCTGTGACGATAACACCGATCTCGCCGCCCGGTCTATTCTGATGTGGCACAGGGAACCCTCGCGGTTTCCCCAAAGATCACAGGGAGATCATCACAGATGACACACCACGCTTCACTTTTTGCCGCCGCGGCCCTCGCGGCCCTGCCCGCCGTCACATCGCTTGCGGACACGGCCACAGTCAACGGCGCCGATCTTTACTATGAAAGCCTCGGCAGCGGCCCGGCCATTTTGATGATGCACGGGGGGCTGGGGCTCAGCCACGACTACCTGCGCCCCTATTTCGACCAGCTGTCCGAGACCCATACGGTCGTCTACTATGACCACTTCGGCAATGGCCGCTCGGCCAAACCCGATGACTACGGCGAGATGAGCTTTGACCGCCTGACCTCGGACGCCGCCGCGCTGATGACATCGCTCGGGCACGACAGCTTTACCCTGATCGGCCATTCCTATGGCGGCTTCATCGCGCAAGAGTTCGCGGCCACCTATGGCGACCGGCTCGAGGGGCTGGTCCTGATCGACACCGTGCCCGCCTTTGACTACCACCCGACCGTTTCGGGCAGCGACGACCAGATGGCCGCCTTTGGCAAGCTGTTCTCGCAACCCATGGCGGACGATGCCGACTGGCAAGCCACATGGAACCCGGTGGTGCAGATGTATTTCCACACCTGGGATGCCGAGGTTGGGGCCGATCTGGATGCCCGCACGGTTTACGAGCATCGCGCCTGGAACGCGGCGGGCGGCTTGCTCGCCACCTTCAACACGCTCGAAAAACTGCCCGAGATCGACACCCCCGCGCTGGTGATGGCCGGTCGTCACGACGGGATCACACCGCCGGACCCCGGCGCTGAACGCATCGCGGCGCATCTGCCCAACGCCACGCTGGTGATTTTCGAGGGGTCGGCCCACTATCCCTTTATCGAAGAACAGGACGCGTTCTTTGATCGGCTTACCGCCTGGCTGGCCCGCGACTGACCATGCGCAGAACCGGTGTGGGGGGCTTGCCACCCCGCACCGTCCCTCGGCCCGCATTGACACCACCCCGACGCCTTTCTAGGGTCCCGCGACGCGACCTACGAGGCATTGATGTCCAACACACTCGCTTCCCCCAAGGTTTTTGGGATCGGCTTTCAGAAAACCGCGACCACCACGCTCTGCACCGCGTTCCGCATCCTGGGCTACAAGATGGAAGGCGGCGGCAAGAGGTTTGTCCCGGCGCTGCGCAACGGGGACCTGACCCCGATCTTCGAGGCTGCCGACCGCAACAACGCCTTCGAGGACAACCCCTGGCCGCTGTTCTATCGCGAGCTGGATGACCGCTATCCGGGCAGCAAATTCATCCTCACCATCCGCGACGAACAAGACTGGTTGCAGAGCGTGGTCAACCACCTCGGGTTTCTGCCCGACCCGATGCAGAAACTGGTCTATGGCGTGGGCTTTCCGGTGGGCTTCGAGGATGTCTTTCTGGAAAGGTACCGCCGCCACAACCGCGAGGTTCTGGAGTACTTCAAGGACCGCCCCGACGATCTGCTGGTGGTGGATTTCTGTGCCGGGGCAGGGTGGGATGAGCTCTGTGGCTTCCTCGGCCATGATATCCCCGAGCGTGACTTCCCGCATTCCTTCAAGGGGATCTACACGCCACGCAAACGCCTCTCACGCCGTATGGTGGGGGCGTTGATCCACGGCGCACGCCGCCTGGTTGGGCGCGGCGCACCCTTGGACCAGCCTTAGCCGCCTGTTGGCTCATGCACCGTCAGGATGCTGCGCAGATGTGCACCGGTGTCCTTGTCCACCAAATAGTGCGAGATGGTGCGTGCGTAATACTCCAGCAACTGCGCCTTTTCCGGGCTGACGATGAACCCCCCTGCCGCTTCGCTCACCACGCCGCGGGACATCAGCACCCCAAGCCCGATGTCGCAGGCGTTTGCATCGTCGATCTCGTCAATGGCCAGCGGCACCCCTCTGCTGCGCAACTCTTCGGTCAGCCGCAACACCTGCCTGCGCAGCTCTGGCCGCGCCAGCGCAGTGTCCGCAGCCTCGCGGATCACGGTTGACACCAAGGACACCGGAAGCACCGGGATCATGCCCGCGATCTGATCGATGATGTGTTCGGCCACCGGGGCGACAACCGCCTTGCGCCGGTCGTCATCCAGCGCCTCAACCGTCTCGCCCTGTTGCGCCAGCCATGCGCGCACCGAAAAGGCCGGGCCAAAGCTGACGGCGGCCTGCCCGAACTGTTGCCGCCGGATTTTCAGCAACCGCGCAATGACGCCCAGCGAATGCCAGCCGGTGCTGCGGATCGTATACAGGCGGGATTTCTTCTTGAACCCGTCCTCCTGATGCGCCAGCAACGTCATGTCCTCGGGCACCCGGTCATAGTTGAACGCCACCGGGATAAACACGATGTCCTGCGTGTTTTCCTTGCCCAGCCCCGCAAGAATATAGCGCATCAGCCCCAGCTTGATGGGTTGCAACGCGCCATCCCGGCTCAGGCCACCCTCCAGGAAAATCCCCTGGGGCATATGCGCGCCGATCATCATGTGGATGTAGCGCGCCAGCACGGTCTTATAAAGCCGCCCTTGCGAGTCGCGCCGGATGATGTAGCAGCCGCTCATCTGCATGATGCGGTTCATCGGCCAGACCGCGGCCCACTCTCCGGCGGCGAAGGATATCATGCTGGTGCGCGCCGCCAGATAACTCAGCACCGCCACATCCAGGTTCGAGCGATGGTTGCCCACCAGAACGATGCTCGAGTTTTCCGGGATGTCCGCATAGGCGTCTGGGGGCAGCTGCTTGACGATGCGCACGTCATACATCGACCGCAACCAGCGCCGCGCCAGCCAATAGCCGATGTGGAAATAGAACAGCGCAAAGAAAGACGGCATCAGCTCGTCGATATAGGCCCTCGCCTCGGCCTCGGCGGCCTCGGGCCCGTCGGTTCCGGCGGCGGTCTCGATCGCAGCTTGCACCACCGGGTCATTGAACAGGCGCTCGGTCAGCACCCGGCGGGGCACCTGCAGCACCTTGGGCAGGGGCCGCGTCAGCGTGGTATTCAGCCGTGCCTTGGCGTCCCGTTCGCGCCGCTTGAGCGCGCGGCGCACCAGCGGCTCGACGATATAGGCCCGCGCCCCCATCAGCGCCAGAACCAGCCCCGGCAGGGCCAGCCACAGCGGCAGGACGATCTCATACCCCAGCACTAGGCGCCGGTCCCGTTTGCGATGTCATCGAAAATGGTGCGGAGCCGGTCCAGCGGGCGGGCGTCCCGACCCAGCCGCAATGGCACGGTAAAGTGGCCACAGGGCCAGATAAACCGGTTCTCCTGCGGCAATTGCCAGGCGTCCTGCAACCGTTGCCCCGAGGCGAACTTGGTCACCCGATCCTTGCGGCCCAGAATGCTGACGATACGCTCGGGCGCCATCACCGGCACCCCCGGAGGGTCAAGCTTGGCAAGCCAGGTCTTTTGCATGTCGCGGGTCCAGCCCAGCTTGCTTAGCGGCTCGTGCAGGCCCCAGATATCCGACAGGTCACTGTCCGTGGCCACGTCGCCCACGTGCTCGCAATGGGTCATCAGGAACAGGGCGTCGGGGTGCAGATGCTCTGGCCAGTCGCGCGCCCGGATCGACGCCATCTGCGCCGCCTGCGCCCCAAGGCTGCTGCCGCCAAAGGCCACCGGCCCGTCGCTGGTGCGGCGGGCCCAATCCATCAACACCGCCCATTCCTTGTGCTGCGCGGTGAAATAGTCGAACTCGCCCATCGGCGCGCGCGACAGGAACATCTCGCCGCCGTAATGCCCGTCCGGCACCCGGCGTCCGTGCCATGGTCCCTCGGGGCGAATGACGCGAATGCCACGGCGGGGCAGCATGGCAATCGGGTCCACCAGGTTGCGCCAATGGTCGAACTCCACACAGATGCCGTGGCCAAAAATCAGCGTCGGGGGGTTCTTGACGCCGACCGGCTCATGCACCCGCGCATAGACATCATCCCCCAGATGCGCCGCGGGCGAGGTAAAACGGATCCAGTAATCCCGTCCCGCCGGGGTCGGCACATCGCGCGACTGCTGGATCGCGGGCATGGCCACCGGCGGTTCGAACAGCCGCTCAAAGGCGTCGCCCTCGGCACTGTAACGCGCTTCGAACTCCTGGGGCGTGGCGAACTCGGGGTAGACAGTTGTGGCCAGCCACAGCCGCAGATGGGTGAAATACCGCCGCGTCGCATTGAACCGGCTGCGCGCATGCAGGCGTGCCTCTTCCAGCGATGACAGATGCCGCTCGGGAACCTCGTTCGGACCAAAGAAATTCTCGTGCCAGAAAAACTCGACACTGTTGATATTGGCGCGTTCCCGCTCGAATATCCGCAGCGCCCGGCGCAATCGCGCGCGGTTGCGGATCGGGCGTGTCAGCGGCGCTGCCGTGGCAAAATCCTCGACCTTGCCGTTGGCGGCGCGTGCGGCGGCCCAAAGCCGCGAAAAGGGAAAGAAGAACCGCTTGAGGCTCTGCAGGATCAACCAGTCCAACCATGGCCGCGCCAGAACCTCGCCCACCCAGGACGCCATGATGCGCTGCGCCAGGTTCAGCTCTTTGCGTGCAACCGCCCGCATGACCGCAGGGTTCGCGGACAGGGGCATGTGGCCTGAGGACGTGGCCTGCGGTTTTTCCATGCCTTTGGGTGCTCCTTGTTCCGATCCGGCGCGTCCCCAAGTGCTGGATCGGCGAGTGTCACACCCGCAGTTTTCGTGTCTCACCAGGCCCGCGCCATGATGCAGGTCAAAGCCGGTCCCACCAAAGGTGTCCCATCGGCAGGCACAAGGCGTTTCGAAACGCCTTGGCAAGCGCCTTGCAAGGCGCTTGGTGCCCCAAACCCCGGCCTGTCGCCGCTATTCCCGCGCCCGCAGGATCTGCGCTGGCCGCGAGGCCAGCGGCGTTGCGGCAAACAACAGGCTCGCCAGCAGCGTCGCCAGCACACCGCCCGTGACAATCGCCAGCGCATTGGGCCAGATCACCGCAAAGTCGGTCTCAAGCACAAAGAACGTCACCGCCCAGGCCCCGGCAATCCCCGCCACCAGCGCCACCGATCCGGCGGCAAAGCCGGTCAGCCCAGCGCGCAGGGTGAAACTCGTCAGGATATCTCGCCGTGTCGCCCCCAGCGTCTTCAGGATCGCCGCCTCATAGGTGCGGCTGGTCTGGTTTGCCGCCGCCGCGCCAATCAGCACCAGGAACCCGGTCAGCAGCATCACGCTCGCCCCGTATGAGGTCGCATCCGCCAGCGACGACAACAGGTCCGAGACCCGGCTTATCGCGTCCTTGACCCGGATCGCCGTGATATTGGGATAGGCATTCGACAGATCGCGCAAAATCTGCGCCTCGGCGGCATCTTCGGCATAGACCGTGGCGATGAAACTATGCGGAGCTGCCTCTACGGCCGCGGGGTTCATCACCATGATAAACCCCATGCCCGCGGTCGAAAAATCCACCGCGCGGAAACTGGTGACCGTGCCGGTCATGTCGCGCCCCAGGATGTTCACCGTCAGCGTGTCCCCCAATTGCAGCCCCATCTCTTCCGCCTCTTCCGCGGCAAAGCTGATCTGCATGTCGCCCGCATAATCTTCGGGCCACCATTCCCCTGCGGTCACCGTGGTGGTCTCGGGCACGGTGGCGGCATAGGTCACCCCCCGGTCGCCCTCGAGTACCCAGTGATCGCCCGCCACCTCCGAGGCCGGTCGGCCATTGATCCGCGTGATCACCCCGCGCAGCATCGGCGCGGTCTCGACCTTGCTGACCGCTGTATCCGCGTCCAGCCGTTGCAGGAAACCGTCGATCTGGTCCTTCTGGATATCGACAAAAAAGTAACTCGGCGCGATCTCCGGCAAATCCCGTGCGATGGCGTTGCGCAGGTTGCCGTCAATCTGCCCCACCGCCGACAACACCGACAGGCCCAGACCCAAGGACAGGATCACCGGCAGCGCCGGTTCCGACTGTGACGAGATCGCATTGAGCGCCCAGCGCAGCACCGGCACCCGCCGCGCCCGTTTCGCCGCGCGCCGCGCCAGCTCGCTTGTCGCCAAAGCCGCCAGCGCCAGCAACACCAGCGCGCCCAGAATCCCTGCCGCCGCCCAAAGCGTCAGCCGCCAGGACCCCGACAACCACCCGGCCAGCGCCAGCAACACCGCCAGCAACCCCACGACCACCACAAGGAACCCGGCAGGTGGCAACAGCTTCGCCGCCCCCATGGCATCGCGAAACAGCGCCGCTGCCCGCACATCGCCAACCCGGCTCAGCGGCCACAGCGTAAAGATCAACGCGGTCAGCACGCCATAGGCTGCGGCCTCCAGCAACGGGGCCGGATAGACCGTGAACACCGTTGGCAAAGGCAGCGACGATTGCAGGATCGGGGCCAACGCCAGCGGCAATGACGCCCCCAGCGCCAAGCCCAGCACAATCCCCACCACCGACAATATCCCGATCTGAATGAAATAGGTCAGGAACACTGTCCGCCGATCCGCCCCCAGGCTGCGCAGAATGGCAATCACCTGTGTCTTGCCCGCAAGATAGGCCCGGATTGCCGAGGACACGCCAATGCCGCCCACAGCCAAGCCACACAGGCCCACAAGCACCAGAAACGCCCCCAGCCGCTCGACAAACTCCGCCACACCCGGCGCGCCATTGCGGCTGTCGCGCCAGCGCAACCCCTTGTCCTCGAACTGCGCCAGCGCCTCGGCCTTCAACGGCTCCAGCGCCGCGCCTTCGGCAAAATCCAACCGGTATTTTGTGGAAAACAGCGTTCCGGGCGCAAGCAAGCCGCTGTGCGCCAGGGCCTCGGTGGCCACGATGCTGCGCGGGGCCAGTCCAAAGCCGCCCGCATTGTCCGGCTCTTTCACAAGTTCCGCGCTGAGACGAAACTCCTGTGCGCCGAACTTGAACGTGTCGCCAATCTTCAGCCCCAGCCGATCGATCAGAATGCGCTGCATCACAGCGCCGGGCAGGCCATCCTGCTCGGCCAACGCCGCATCCAGCGCCATCGGCGGGTCCAGCACCACCGCGCCGATCAGCGGATAGGCCGCATCCACCGCTTTCATCTGCGTCAGCCCGCGTTCGTCTCCGACAACCGCCATCGAGCGAAAATCCACGACCTCGGACAGACGTTTGGCATTGGCGTCCATCCATGCGCGCTCAGCGTCACTGGCAAAGCGATAGGTGAAATCCATCTCGGCGTCGCCGCCCAACAGCGCGGCCCCCTCTGCCGCCAGACCCGCTTCGATACTGGCCCGCACGGTGCCAATGGCGGCAATCGTCGCCACCCCCAGCAACAGACACCCAAGGAAAATCCGAAACCCCCGCAGGCCCCCGCGCAATTCCCGGCGCGCAAAGCGCCACGCCAGCGACAGACTCACGCTGCCGCCTCCTGCACATCCACCTGACCGTCGCGCAGACGGATCACCCGGTCACAGCGCTCGGCCAGCCGGTTCGAGTGTGTCACCAGCACCAATGTCGCGTCATGCCGGTCGCGCAGGCGGAACAACAGGTCCATGATCGCCTGCCCGTTGGCCTCATCCAGATTGCCCGTGGGTTCATCCGCCAACAGGATATGTGGCCGGGGCGCCACCGCCCGTGCCAGCGCGACCCGCTGCTGCTCGCCCCCCGACATCTGCCGGGGAAAGTGATCGGCACGATCCGCCAGCCCCACGGCCTCCAACTCGGCCTCGGCCCGCGCAAACGCATCCTTGTGCCCGGCCAGCTCCAGGGGGGTCGCAACATTTTCCAGCGCGGTCATGGTCGGGATCAGATGAAAGCTCTGGAACACCACCCCCATGTGGTCGCGGCGAAACCGTGCCAGCGCGTCCTCGTCCATGGCGCTCAGGTCCTGCCCCAGCGCCGAAATTGTCCCGCCGGTCGCGCGCTCCAGCCCGCCCATCAGCATCAACAACGACGATTTGCCCGAGCCGGACGGCCCCACCAGCCCCAAAGTCTCGCCTTTTTGCACCTCCAGCGTGATCCCATGCAGGATTTCGACGCGCCCGGCATTGCCTTCCAGCGCAAGACGGGCATCTTTGAGGGAGAGAACGGAAGACATATGGGAACCCTGTTTATGATTGTATTGGGCCAATATGGGGGGCTGCGAAGCTTCGGCAAGGCGCTGGCGCTTGTTTTGGCAAGTGTTGTGCCTGCAAAAGCGCAGGACCTCGCCATCCTCGCCTTCGGAGACAGCCTGACCCACGGCTACGGGCTGATCGAACAGCACGGCTTTGTGCCGCAAATGCGCGATTGGCTGGCGGGGCAGGGGGTGACCCTGCGGCTGGTGAACGGCGGCGTTTCGGGTGACACCACCGCAGGCGGGGCCGCGCGCATCGACTGGTCCCTGACCCCGGACATCGACGGTGTGATGCTGGCCCTTGGTGCCAACGACATGCTGCGCGGTATCGATCCGGCGTCGTCGCGCGACAACCTCGCCAGGATCATCGAGGCCGCACAGGCCCGTGACCTGCCGGTGCTGCTGATCGGCTTTCAGGCCAGCAACAATTTTGGTCCCGACTACAAGGCCGCCTTTGACGGCATGTACCCCGACCTCGCCGCCCGGTATGACACGCTCTATGCGCCCAGCTTCTTTGCCGGCCTGCAAACCGACGACCCCTCCACGGTTGCCGCCCTCATGCAGCCCGACGGGTTGCACCCCAATGCCGACGGCGTGGCGCTGATCGTCGGGGACCTCGGCCCCAGGGTGCTGGAGCTGATCGCCGCAACCTCCGCAGACTAAGCCGCGCAGGCGTCGCCCCGTGGGGGCGCGCTCACTTGCTGCCTTCCCTCACTGCCCCAACCCCGCTACCCTTTGCCCATGCCCGGTCGCCTCTTTCTCACCACCGCCATGCCGCAGATCGCCGCCTTCATCGGCGAAGACGCCGGGCCCACGGCGGATGAGCCGCCCCGCCACAACATCCAACCGGGTCAGGAGGTGGTCTGCCTAACCACTTCGGGCTTCACACGCATGCGCTGGGGCATCATCCCCGTGGGCCGCGTCAACGCCCGGGGCCGCCCGGTGATGGAGACCATCCTCAACGCCCGCTGCGAAACCCTGTTCGACAAATCCGCCTTTGATGGGGTGGGTCGCGCCGTGGTGATCGTCGACGGCTGGTACGAATGGACCGGCGCGAAACGCCGCAAGACCCCCTGGCGCATCTTTGGCCCCGATCCGCTGATCTTTGCCGCCATCACCGACACCTGGACCGCGCCCGGCGGCCTCACCCTGCCGCAACTCGCCACCGTCACCTGCGCCCCCAACGCCGACGTGGAACCGATCCACCACCGCATGGGCGTGCTGCTGGAACCGGCAGACATCCCCCTCTGGCTCACCGGCGACGAAGAGTCCGTGAAACCGCTGATGACACCCTGGCCCAAGGGCCGCCTCACCATCGAAGAGGCCAAGCACGTGGATTGGTCCGGACCATGAAAAAAAGGGCGCCCAACCGGACGCCCCTCTCGAAACCCTGATCGCTGTCGGCTTAGGCCAGCGCGATATCCACGGCGCTCTCGCGGCCATCACGGCCAGCTTGCAGCTCGTAGGTCACTTTCTGGTTGTCGGCCAGGCCGGTCAGGCCCGAACGTTCCACGGCCGAGATGTGTACAAACACGTCATTGCCGCCGTCTTCGGGCGCGATAAAGCCATAACCTTTGGTGGTGTTGAACCATTTGACGGTGCCAGTTGCCATCGTCGTTTCTCCTGTTTTCAGCTGCCCGCGGAAGTGCGGCAGGTCGGCGTAGTCAGTGCAAGATCGAAAGACTGAGCCGTAGGGAACAGATGGTCGATAGTGGTAACGTCGCGCGATTTATATGGGGCACTGACCGCAATCGGGCAAGAGAAATCACCATAACTCTGCGTAAATGCACAAAAATCAGGCTGACCCCAGGGTGGTTTCCTCGTCAGCGCACAAAAAATATTTTACCAGTTGATAAAAAAATTAACCTGTGAGAGCCTGACTCCAATAGCCAAAACGATGACATGGGGAGAGACATGACCAATTCACCGTTGAGCGAAGGTGTTGTTGCGGGGCGTCTGTCAGGCGCCGAGCTGACCGAGAACTTCGCCGACCTTCACCCGGCACTGGACACCCACGAGGCCCTCGTGGCCGCCGACCGGTGCTACTTCTGCCATGACGCACCCTGCATGGAGGCCTGTCCGACCGATATCGACATCCCTCTGTTCATCCGTCAGATCGCCACCGGCACGCCCGAGGCCGCCGCGCGCACCATCCTCAGCCAGAACATCCTTGGCGGCATGTGCGCCCGCGTCTGCCCGACCGAGACGCTCTGCGAAGAGGTCTGTGTGCGCGAAGTGGCCGAGGGCAAGCCGGTCAAGATCGGCGAGTTGCAGCGCTATGCCACCGACACGCTGATGGCCTCGGGCGAGCATCCCTTTGAACGCGCGCCCGCGACCGGCAAAAAGGTGGCCGTGGTTGGCGCAGGCCCCGCCGGTCTGTCCTGTGCGCACCGTCTGGCCACCTATGGCCACGACGTCACCGTCTTTGATGGCCGCGCCAAGCCGGGCGGGCTGAATGAGTTCGGCATCGCCTCGTACAAATCCGTCGACAACTTTGCCGCGCGCGAAGTTGACTGGCTGCTGAAAATTGGCGGCATCACCGTCGAGACCGGCAAACGCCTCGGCGACGGCCTCTCGCTGGCATCGCTGCAAGCTGACTATGACGCCGTGTTCCTCGGCCTCGGCCTTGGTGGTGTGAATGCGCTGGGCGTCGAGGGCGAAGACAAGTCCGGCGTCGACGATGCGGTCGATTTCATCTCGGACCTGCGTCAGGCCTCGGACCTTGCGGGTGTCGAGATTGGCCGCGACGTGGTTGTCATCGGTGGCGGCATGACCGCCGTGGACGCCGCCGTACAGGCCAAACTGCTCGGCGCACTCAACGTCAGCCTTGTCTACCGTCGGGGCCGCGACCGCATGAACGCCAGCGTCTTTGAACAGGATCTTGCGGCCTCCAAAGGCGTGCGCATCATCACCAATGCCTCGCCCGTGGCGATCCACGGCAACGGGTCGGTGCGCGAGATCGAGTTCGAATATACCGACGATGATCTCAACGCGACCGGCCAGACCGTGCGTCTGGCAGCGGATCAGGTGTTCAAGGCCATTGGCCAGACCCTTGTCGGGGACGGCCTGCCGGATCTTGATGGTGGCAAGATCGCCGTGGATGGCACCGGGCGCACCAGCGTTTTGGGCATCTGGGCCGGGGGCGACTGTGCCACCGGGGGCGATGACCTCACCGTCACCGCCGTCGCCGAAGGCCGCGACGCCGCCGAAGACATGCACCAGTCGCTCGCATGAAGCCCATCGTCGCCATAGCCCTGGCCACCTGCCTGCCCTCCGCTCTGACAGCGGGACAGGTCTTTGGCCAGTGGTGCAATGACCATGGCGACGAACTTCTGATCGACGCGCAAGGCATGCGCGGGGGCGAGCACGTGTCTTGTGACTGGACAACACCGGTCACCGACGCGGCCCAGATCCGCGCGGGCCTGCATTGCAAGACCCTTAAATTCGTGGACGGCCAATGGGTGCCGATCCACGAGGTAACCTATGACTTCATGGCAGAGCTGGCCAACGCCGACCACCTGCGGGTGGCCTATACCGATGGCCGTTTCAACCACACGCTCACGCGCTGCGAAGTAAACTGAAAGGAGAAACGCACCATGGCTGATCTCACAAGTGACTTCATCGGGATCAAATCCCCCAACCCCTTCTGGCTGGCCTCCGCGCCGCCCACGGACAAGGAATACAACGTCCGCCGCGCCTTTGAGGCCGGCTGGGGCGGTGTCGTCTGGAAAACCCTGGGCGAAGAGGGTCCCCCCGTCGTCAACGTCAACGGTCCGCGGTATGGCGCGATCCACGGCGCTGACCGCCGCCTTCTGGGGCTCAACAACATCGAGCTGATCACTGACCGCCCGCTCGAAGTGAACCTCGAAGAGATGACCCGCGTAAAGCGCGACTATCCTGACCACGCGCTCATTGCGAGCGTTATGGTGCCTTGCGAGGAAGACGCCTGGAAAAAGATCCTGCCGATGATCGCCGAGACGGGCTGTGACGGGTTCGAGCTGAACTTTGGCTGCCCGCATGGCATGGCCGAACGCGGCATGGGCTCGGCGGTGGGGCAGGTGCCCGACTATATCGAGATGGTCGCCCGCTGGTGCAAAGAGGCCACCGATCTGCCGGTGATCGTCAAACTCACCCCCAACATCACCAACATCCTCTACCCGGCCGAGGCCGCCCTGCGCGGCGGTGCCGATGCGGTCAGCCTGATCAACACCATCAACTCGATCACCTCCGTGAACCTCGACGTCATGTCGCCGGAACCCATGATCGACGGCAAAGGCACCCACGGCGGCTATTGCGGCCCCGCCGTGAAACCCATCGCCATGAACATGGTGGCCGAGATCGCCCGCAACCCGGAAACCGCCAACCTGCCCATCTCCGGCATCGGCGGCATCACCACCTGGCGTGATGCGGCTGAATTCATGGCACTGGGCGCGGGCAACGTGCAGGTCTGTACCGCCGCCATGACCTATGGCTTCAAGATCGTGCAGGAAATGATTTCCGGCCTCAGCCAGTGGATGGACGAAAAGGGCTACACCAGCACCTCGGATTTTGTCGGCATGGCCACGCCCAACGTCACCGACTGGCAGTACCTGAACCTCAACCACATCACCAAGGCCGAGATCAATCAGGACGACTGCATCAAATGTGGCCGCTGCTACGCCGCTTGCGAGGACACCTCGCACCAGGCCATCGAGATGTCCGAGGACCGCGTGTTCACCGTCAAGGATGACGAATGCGTTGCCTGCAACTTGTGCGTCAACGTCTGCCCGGTCGAAGGCTGCATCACCATGCGCACGCTGGAGCCGGGCGAGATGGACGAACGCACCGGCCAGCCCGTTGCGGCTGAGTATGGCAACTGGACCGTGCACCCCAACAACCCCTCGGTGCAAGCCGCCGAATAGGGGGCACCATACCGCGGACGGGGTTTTCTCTGTTGACCGTCCGATGTCGGGCCGACCTCCCGGCCCCATACCCCGCCACGGCATCTTCCCCGTGGCGGGGTTTTCGGTGCCTTAAGCGCCGTTCCCCTTGTGGAGGTGATTTTTGCCAATGGCGGCTAGGAGCCCCAATTGACGATTGCTGCGACGACCACTTATGGCAGCAATGCCGGTTATGCAGGCATCCGAGGGTGTTGATCGAGTATCCGGTCCGTGTAGTTTCAAGGCGCGTTCCGGCCAGCGATGAAAAGTCCTGTTGGCCTATTCAATCCGGCTTGCGTATATTAGATTTGGCTAGCATTTTTTGGCCGCAAGACATGTGTTTAGTTGGAGAATTCGATGACTCATAGGTTCCTTGGGATTGCTATCTCTGCTCTGCTATCCTTGTTCGTTTCGAACGCTGCGAGGGCGGATCAGGTATTCGGATACGAAACTGAACTTGATGTTGTTTATGGCACCGGACACGTTGCGCCTGATGGAACGAAGACAGAGCGAGAATTGCGGATGGATGTCTATTCACCTTCTGCATCGAACGCAGACTATTCAAGCTCTGCATCCGCGTCCGACGGTCCACATCCAGCGGTGATTTATGTGCACGGTGGCGCCCATCATCGCGGCGGGCGTAGGGTTGAGCCATTTCGGCTGGAAGCCGCTGTACATTCGCGACCAGAGGATTATGCGCGCCTTCTAGCGCCCCTTGGCTACGTCGTCTTTGTTATCGAGTATCGGCTCGCAACTGAGAACCCTGAACCCGAATTGTCACCGGGTGAGGCAAATCTGATTTCGGATGTTGATGCTTACATCACCCCGCAAGTCTTCGAAGCAACGGTTCGGGCGAGGAGCGCCATGGGGCTGCCCCGACTTGAGAACAGCCCCGAAGACAGGCTTTTTCTCTGGAAGGCAGGAATGGCAGGAGCGGAAGATGCCTATATGGCCCTCGAATTCATCATAGATAACGCGGAGCGCTTCAACATCGATCCTGATCGGATTGCGATGGGCGGACACTCGGCAGGTGGCGGTATCACACTCAATGTCGGTCTTGGGATGGAAGCTCCGCTTGCCGCGATTTTCCCACTTTCGGGGCCGGGTATCCTCTACGAGCACGATGCCGTGAAGGGCTACGCCAAGCTCCCTCCAATTCTCCTTGCTTACTCCCAATTCGATGAACACACGCAGTTGGGTGACTTGCCCGGCATCATCTCGCTGTTGAGAGATGCCAAAGCAGATTACTCACTGACCTGGGTTCCCGGCTTTGCCCATTTCTATCCCCACAATGCGGTTTCTCTGAGCGACGATGGCACCCGAATGTCCCTCGGGGATCGAATTACTTCATTCTTGGATGAGCACTTGGGTGCAAAGTAAAATGAAAATGTTACCTACTGAGGTTTCGGAAGTTACCTGAGCGCGGACAAACGACCGCAATGCGCAAGTTAGTGAAACTTGGAGCGAACGAGGCGAACGACAACTTTGTCCCGCATACCCGCCATGGGTTTTGCCACACTAATCACCTTGGTAGGGGGCGGCATCACATCGCGGAACGCGCCGTTTCTCTGAAACCTTCCACCCCCTGTCGCTCCCCAACCCCCCTGTCGTTTTCAGAACAGACCGCCCCGCCACACCCCCGCATCCTCGCGCTCATGACTGACGCGCCTCTGCATATCGACACTTTTGACGCCACCCGCCGCCGGGGCATGGCGCTGGTGTTTCTGGCGGGTGTGCTCTGGTCGACCATGGGCCTCGGCATTCGCCTGATAGACGAGGCTGGCGTCTGGCAGATCATGTTCTATCGCTCGATCAGCCTGTCGCTTTTTCTTGGCACCGTGATTGCCCTGCGTTCGGGCCGAAACCCCTTTGCCATGGCACGTGCCACCGGCCTGCCGGGACTGGTTGGCGCGCTGGGTCTGATTGCGGCCTACAGCGGCGCGATCTTCGCGATCCAGACCACCTCGGTTGCCAATGCCATGCTGCTGTTTGCGGTCGCGCCGTTTCTCGCCGCCGTTCTGGGGCGGATCGTGCTGGGCGAGCGGGTGCGCAGGGCCACGTGGTTCGGCATCGCCGTGGCCATGATAGGGGTCGCCGTCATGGTGTCGGATCAGGGCGGGCAGGGCACGTTTTCGGGCAACATCGCGGCGCTCGGTTCGGCGCTTGGGTTTGCGGTCTTCACCGTCGCCCTGCGCCGGGGCAGATCGACCGAGATGCTGCCTGCGGTGTTTCTCTCTGGTCTTCTCGCGGTTCTGCTCACCGGGGCGGTCTGTGTGTTTACCGGAGCTTCACTTGTTTTGACCGCATGGGACGGCGGCGTGGCCCTGACCATGGGGGTGTTTCAGGTCGGCATGGGGCTGATGTGCTACACCATCGGGTCAAAAACCGTGCCTGCGGTCGAGCTCACGCTGCTCTCGCTGGCCGAGGTGGTGCTGGGTCCGGTCTGGGTCTGGCTGGTGCTGGGCGAAACCGTCGGTGCCACCACGCTTCTGGGCGGAGGCATCCTGTTGGGCGCGATCATCGGGAACGCGCTCTCGGGCACCCGTCGCCGCACGCCGGTGCACATGCCCTGAACTCGGGGGTTTCCCGGCCAAACCCTTGCCATCTGGTTAACAAACGCGACCTCTCCATGTTGTACAAATTGGAGAAACGGCCGGAAAAAAGTTGTACAACTTGGTCACTTTTGTGCATTTCACGAAAACTTAAGGAGTCAGTAACTTTCTGAACATCCACTCAAGATGGGCTGCGGCGCCGTCCAGAACGTCGGAGTCTCCTGCCATCAGCACCCGCACCTGGGCGTCGAAATCGGCGTAATGCTGCGTCGTCGCCCAGATCGAAAAGATCAGATGTCGCGCGTCCACCGCGCCAATTTTTCCGGCCTCCGCCCAGCCCTCGATCACCGCGCATTTCTCATCGAATAGCGGCTTCAACCCGCTCTCCAGATGCGGCCCCATCCGCGGGGCTCCTTGCAGTATCTCATTGGCAAACAACCGAGATTCCCGCGGGAACTCGCGCGTCATCTCGACCTTGCGGCGCACGTAGGCAAGGATCTCTTCCATCGCATCACCCCGCGCGTCAAGCTGCTCCAGCGGTTCCAGCCAGCTCTCCATCAGCTGGTTCAACAGGGTGACGTGGATGTCTTCCTTGCCGCCGAAATAGTAGAGAATGTTGGGTTTCGACAGCCCCGCCTCATCGGCGATCTGATCCAGCGTGGCCCCGCGATACCCATGCCGCGAAAACACCTCCAACGCTGCCTCAAGAATACGTTTACGATTTTTTGTCTGTATCCGGCTCGCCTTGCGCGCACCCTGGGCTGTACTGGCCATTCATCGCCTCATTTTGAACCCCGAGATTAGGCGAGCCAAAGCCGCACGTCCAGCACCGTAGGTCGGACAAATTTGTCCGACCTACCAGTCAGGTCTGGGCGCCAATACCGCGCAGGATGATCCGCTTGACGCTGGCTTTGGCGGCGTTCCATTGGGCATCATTCAAGGGTGCGCCGCCATTCAGAGTATCGATCTGATGCCCAAAATCCGCATAGTGCTGGGTGGTCGCCCACAACATGTAGAGCAGGTGGCGCGGGTCAATCGGATCCATGCGCCCCTCTTCGATCCAGCGTTCGATCACGGCAATACGTCCTTCGGTCCATTCTGCCAGGGTGGTTTCCAGATAGTCCTGAATGACCGGCGCGCGATGCATGACTTCGCTGGCCCAGACCTTGGATCCGGCGGGGTGACGGCGCGAGATTTCCATCTTGGCATCGATATAGGCACCGATTCCCTCTTCTGGCCCATCTGCGGCATCAAACACGTCCGCCGCCTGTAACCAAATCTGAAAGATATTCTGAACCACCTGACGATAGAGCGATTCCTTTGTGGGGAAATAGTAGTGCAGGTTGGCTTTCGGCAGCCCCGCCACATCCGCGATCAGCTGCATCGTCGCGCCGCCAAACCCCGCTTCTGCAAAGACTTTTTCCGCTGCTGACAAAATAAGCTTTTCGCTCTCCTGACGGCGTTCTTTCTTGCTGTTGGGTTTTGACGATTGCGCCATGTTCGCTGTGATCCCAGAATTTTCTTGACCAGATGGTCAGACTGTGGTGCCCTGAACTTGACCATACGGTCAGGAACCACGCCAAAGCAAGAGGCCAACAAGGTCCGAGACGCAAATAGCAAGGGAGACATGCCATGGCGGCACCGGGTGAAAACCTCAAGATCAACAGTGATCGTCTGTGGGACAGCCTCATGGAAATGGCCAAGATCGGCCCCGGCGTGGCGGGCGGCAACAACCGCCAGACCGTAACGGATGAAGACGGCGAAGGCCGCGCATTGTTCCAATCCTGGTGCGAGGCGGTTGGCTGCACCATGGGTCTCGACACCATGGGCAACATGTTCGCCGAGTACCCCGGCACCGATCCTGACGCCCTGCCGGTCTACGTCGGCTCGCACCTTGATACGCAACCGACAGGCGGCAAGTACGATGGCGTGTTGGGTGTGCTGGGTGGTCTCGAAATTCTTCGCACAATGAAGGACTTAGGGATCAAGACCAAACATCCGATTGTGGTGACCAACTGGACCAACGAAGAGGGCACGCGGTATGCGCCTGCCATGCTGTCGTCTGGTGTATTTGCGGGCATTCACACCGAGGAGTGGGCCTATGATCGCGAAGACGCAGAGGGGCTGAAGTTTGGCGATGAACTAAAGCGGATTGGCTGGCGCGGTGACGAACCGGTTGGTCAGCGCAAGATGCACGCGATGTTCGAGTTGCACATTGAGCAGGGCCCCATCCTCGAAGCCGAGGGCAAGGATATCGGCGTTGTCACGCATGGGCAGGGGCTGAGCTGGACGCAAGTCACCATCGAAGGCAAGGACTCGCACACCGGATCAACCCCCATGCCGATGCGCAAAAACGCCGGTCTGGGCATGGCGCGCATTCTGGACAAGGTGGATGAGATCGCCTGGAGCCATGCGCCACATGCGGTGGGCGCGGCGGGGCATATCGATGTCTACCCCAACTCGCGCAATGTGATCCCCGGCAAGGTGGTGTTCACCGTCGATTTCCGCTCGCCGGATTTGAGCGTGATCGAAGACATGGAGGCGCGCCTGCGCACCGAGGGTCAGAAGATTGCCGACGACATGGGGCTGATGATTGCCTTTGAAAAGGTGGGCGGGTTTGATCCGGTGGCCTTTGACGAAGGCTGCGTGACTGCTGTGCGCAATGCGGCTGAACGGCTGGGCTATTCCCACCGTGACCTGATCTCGGGCGCGGGACACGATGCTTGCTGGATCAACCAGGTTGCGCCAACGGCCATGGTGATGTGTCCTTGTGTCGACGGGCTGAGCCACAATGAAGCCGAAGAGATTTCGCGTGAATGGGCCGCAGCGGGCGCTGACGTGCTGATGCATGCGGTTTTGGAGACCGCCGAGATCGTGGAGTAACTGGAGGGGTCGGACCGGGGCGCTGCCCCGGACCCCGGGATATTTTTGGCCAAAAGAAGCAGGGGCGATGTTCCCTTGCCGATAGGGAGAAAAGTGATGGGAAGCAAGGTTATCAAGGGCGGGACCGTTGTTACGGCAGACCTGACGTATGAAGCGGATGTGCTGGTTGAAGGCGGTGTGATCATTGAGATCGGCAAGGACCTTAAGGGTGACGAAGTGCTGGACGCGACCGGTTGTTACGTGATGCCGGGCGGGATTGATCCGCACGTGCACCTCGAAATGCCGTTTATGGGCACTTACTCCACAGATGACTTTGAAAGCGGCACCCGCGCAGGGCTCGCCGGGGGCACAACGATGGTGGTGGACTTCTGCCTGCCCAACCAGGGCGAGAGCCTTCTGGATGCCATCAAGCGTTGGGACAACAAATCGACCCGGGCGAACTGTGACTATTCCTTCCACATGGCGGTGACATGGTGGGGCGAGCAGGTCTTTAACGACATGAAAACCGTGATCGAAGAGCGCGGGATCAACACGTTCAAGCATTTCCTGGCTTACAAGGGCGCTCTGATGGTGAATGATGACGAGTTGTTCGCCTCGTTCAACCGACTGGCGGAACTGGGCGGCATCGCCATGGTGCATGCCGAAAACGGTGATGTGGTAGCAGAGATGACTGCGAAACTGTTGGCCGAGGGCAATACCGGCCCCGAGGCGCACGCCTATTCGCGCCCCTCACAGGTTGAGGGCGAAGCCACCAACCGTGCGATCATGATTGCCGATATGGCGGGTGTGCCGCTTTATGTCGTGCACACCTCTTGCGAAGAGGCGCATGAGGCCATTCGCCGGGCGCGCATGCAGGGAAAACGCGTCTGGGGTGAGCCGTTGATCCAGCATCTGACGCTGGATGAGCGCGAGTATTTCGTGGACGACTGGGATCACGCCGCACGCCGGGTGATGAGCCCGCCGTTCCGCGATGCACGCCATCAGGAGAGCCTGTGGTCCGGTCTGCAAGGGGGCACGCTATCGGTTGTGGCGACGGACCACTGCGCCTTTACCACGGACCAAAAGCGTTACGGTGTCGGTGACTTCTCGAAGATCCCCAACGGGACCGGTGGGTTGGAAGACCGCATGCCGATGCTCTGGACCCAAGGGGTGGCCACAGGTCGCCTGACGCCGAACGAGTTTGTAGCCGTGACCTCGACCAATATCGCCAAGATCCTGAACTGTTACCCCAAGAAGGGCGCGGTTCTGGTGGGGGCGGATGCCGACCTGGTGGTGTGGGACCCGGAGAAGGAAAAGACCATCTCGGCGGCGTCGCAGCAATCGGCCATCGACTACAATGTCTTCGAGGGGCATCACGTCAAAGGTCTGCCCCGCTATACGCTGACCCGTGGGCAGGTGGCTGTAAACGATGGTGCAATCCAGACGCAGGAGGGTCACGGCAAGTTCGTGAGCCGCGAGGCCAACACGACGGTGAACAAGGCGCTGAGCACGTGGAAGGAATTGACCTCGCCGCAGCCTGTGAAACGCACCGGTATTCCGGCGACGGGGGTCTGATGCGAAGACTTGCGTCTTATTATCGGCAGTGGGACCGACGTTACGGTAAACATTTCGTGTGGGTCTTCGTGCCGACTTATGCCGCAACGATGTTCCTATACCCGCTGCTAGTAATACGTGATGTGGTCGGTGAGTCTGGGAGTGGCTTGTTTGTGGTTATCGCTTATGGCTTTTCCGTTTTCGCGGGGGTAACCATGCTGATTGAGTCCCTACTCGTCGCAATCCCTGTGTTTGCGGCGGTTTCATCAGCAATCGACTATGTGACGCCGGATTGGTTTGGGTGGCTTGCCTTTGTAGTTTCATGTTCGGTTTCGGCTTTTGCCAGTTGCTATGTGGCGGTGCATACCGAATTCAGCATTGATCCCGTTTCGGTTCATTGGGTTGCGGGTCGTGTGCGAGCCGTCGAATTGGGGGGCATTGCGGCGTCTCTTTGTGTGTTCGTTGCATCATGGGTTTGGGTTGCTTCTCGAGAGAGTGTCAAAGATAACAAAGAAAGTAAGGCTCGTGGACAATAATACAGTCATCTCGGCTAAGAATCTGTCGCTGACTTTCCAGACAAACGACGGCCCGGTGCATGCGCTGCGCGACGTGACGCTTGACATCAACAAGGGCGATTTCGTCAGCTTCATTGGTCCTTCGGGCTGCGGCAAGACGACGTTCCTGCGGGTGATGGCGGATTTGGAAAAGCCGACAGCGGGTGAGATCACCGTCAACGGCGTCAGCCCCGAAGAGGCGCGCAAGGCGCGCGCTTATGGCTATGTGTTCCAACATGCTGGTCTGTACCCGTGGCGCACGATTGGCGGCAACATCCGCCTGCCGCTTGAGATCATGGGGGCCAGTAAGGCGGAACAGGACGCTGCCGTGCAGGAAGTGCTGGAGCTGGTGCACCTTGATGGGTTTGAAAAGAAGTTCCCCTGGCAGTTGTCGGGCGGCATGCAGCAGCGTGCCTCGATCGCGCGGGCGCTGGCGTTCCATGCGGATATTCTGTTGATGGACGAACCCTTCGGCGCGTTGGATGAGATCGTGCGGGATCACCTCAACGAACAGCTGCTGGAGCTTTGGGCACGGACCAACAAGACCATCGGGTTTGTGACACACTCGATTCCCGAGGCGGTGTATCTGTCCACCAAGATTGTTGTGATGTCGCCCCGCCCAGGCCGCATCACGGATGTGATTGAGAGCACGCTGCCCAAGGAACGCCCGCTGGACATCCGGGACAGTGAAGAGTTCATCAAGATCGCGCACCGGGTGCGGGATGGCTTGCGGGCCGGTCACGAGGATGACGCATAATGGGCGTCGTCTGGTATCGCATAGGCCCCATCATCACGGTGGTGATTGCCATTTTCGTGCTCTGGTATGCGGGCGCGGTGGCGCTGAATACGCCGTGGGCCTATGACAAGGCCAAGCGCGCCGGGGTCGAGCTGACCACGTCAGAGCTGATCGCCGACACCATGAGCCAGAAGAAACCCAAGCTGCCCGCGCCGCATCAGGTGGTGGCTGAGATCTGGAAAACCACCGGTGATATGGTGGCAAAAGGCAAGGCGTTTTCCAAACGCTCGCTGATTTATCACAGTTGGATCACGCTGAGTTCGACCTTGCTGGGCTTTGTGCTCGGCACTGCGCTGGGTGTCGCGCTGGCGGTGGGCATTGTCTACAACCGCACCATGGACATGAGCATCATGCCATGGGTGATTGCCAGCCAGACCATCCCGATCCTTGCGATTGCGCCGATGATTATCGTTGTGCTGAATGCCATCGGGATTTCCGGGCTACTGCCCAAGGCGGTGATCTCGATGTACCTGTCGTTCTTCCCGGTCGTGGTCGGTATGGTGAAGGGGCTGCGCAGTCCCGATCACATGCAGCTCGACCAGATGAAGACCTGGAACGCCACCGGCAATCAACAGTTCTGGAAGCTGCGCCTGCCGTCGTCGATGCCGTATTTCTTTACCTCGCTGAAGATCGCCATGGCGGCCTCGCTGGTGGGGGCCATCGTGGGTGAATTGCCAACCGGGGCGGTTGCCGGTCTGGGCGCGCGCCTCTTGGGCGGAAGCTATTACGGTCAGACGATCCAGATCTGGAGCGCGCTGATTACGGCTGCAGCGCTGGCCGCAACGCTGGTGGGGATCATCGGGATCACCCAAAAGATCGTGCTGAAACGGATGGGGATGGTGCGATGATGTGGTTGATTGCAGGAATTACCGTGTGGCTGCTGGGTTGGGGGCTGAATGTCTGGTTGTCCAATCAGCCCAAAACGCGGTTCACGCGCCTTGCGGTGCCGATCCTATTCGGTCTTACCCTGATCGCCATTTGGGAATGTGTGGTGCAAGGGTTCAACATCAATCCCGTGCTTTTGCCGCCGCCCTCGATGATCGGTGCGCGCTTTGCCAGTTCGACCGCGATCCTGTGGGAGGACTTTGTCCAGACCGTGATCAAGGGCGCGCTGAGCGGGTACATCATCGGCTGCGGTGCAGCCTTTTTGACCGCGGTTGTGATCGACCGTTTTCCGTTCCTGCAACGGGGTCTTTTGCCGGTCGGTAACTTCGTGGCGGCTCTGCCGATCATCGGCATGGCGCCGATCCTGGTGATGTGGTTCGGTTTTGACTGGCAATCCAAGGCGGCTGTCGTGGTGGTCATGGTGTTCTTTCCGATGCTGGTCAACACGGTGCAGGGCCTGCAGGCCACGGACCACATGCAGCGTGATCTGATGCGCACCTACGCGGCGAGTTATCCGCAGACGCTGCTCAAGCTGCGCCTGCCGGCTGCCATGCCGTTCATTTTCAACGGGCTGAAAATTTCAACAACGCTGGCGCTGATCGGTGCTATCGTTGCAGAGTTCTTTGGATCTCCGATCAAGGGCATGGGGTTCCGCATTTCGACCGAGGTCGGGCGCCTGGCGCTTGATATGGTCTGGGCCGAGATCGTCGTGGCGGCGATTGTCGGCTCTGCATTTTATGGCGGGGTCGCGCTGTTGGAAAAAGCAGTGACGTTCTGGCACCCGTCACAAAGAGGCTGAGTATAACGAGTACAACAAACAAAAGTTCAACAAGGAGAGTAAAAACATGAAGACGTTTATCAAGACATTGGGCGCAGCGGCGTTGGGGCTGGCGGCCTCGGTTGCCAATGCGGCAGACGATGTGACACTGCAATTGAAATGGGTCACCCAAGCCCAGTTCGCGGGCTATTACGTTGCGCTGGACAAAGGGTTCTATGCGGATGAGGGTCTGAATGTGACCATCAAGCCGGGCGGCCCGGATATTGCCCCTGCACAGGTGATTGCCGGTGGTGGCGCGGATGTGGTTCTGGACTGGATGCCTTCGGCACTTGCCAGCCGTGAAAAGGGCCTCGCGCTGGTGAATATCGCGCAGCCTTTCAAATCTTCGGGCATGATGCTGACCTGCCGCAAGGATGCCGGTGTTTCCTCGCCGGATGACTTTGCTGGCAAGACCCTGGGCGTCTGGTTCTTTGGCAACGAGTATCCGTTCCTCAGCTGGATGAGCAAACTGGGCCTGTCGACCGACGGAGGTGACAGTGGTGTGACCGTGCTGAAGCAGGGCTTTAACGTCGATCCGATCCTGCAAGGGCAGGCGGCCTGTGTGTCGACCATGACCTATAACGAATACTGGCAGATCATTGACGCGGGCCTGACCCCGGATGACCTGGTGGTGTTCAAGTATGAAGATCAGGGCGTCGCCACGCTCGAGGATGGCATGTATGTGCTGGAAGACAACCTGAGCGATCCGGCCTTTGAGGATAAGATGGTGCGTTTCGTACGTGCATCAATGAAGGGCTGGAAATGGGCCGAAGAAAACCCGGATGACGCGGCAATGATTGTTCTCGACAACGATGCGTCGGGTGCGCAGACCGAAGAGCACCAAACCCGCATGATGCGTGAGATTGCCAAGCTGACAGCTGGTTCGAACGGCGCGTTGGACCCGGCTGACTATGAGCGGACCGTGGACAGCCTGATGTCGGGTGGCTCGGATCCGGTTATTACTGCCAAGCCCGAGGGCGCATGGACCCATGCGATCACGGACAAGGCGCTGAACTAAGCACTCAACGCTTGTACCGGTTAAGAGGGGAAGGGTCGGAGCATGCTCCGACCCTTTTCGATTGGGGCTTCACATTCTCCCCGGCAATACATATCACGCGCTTCGAATGTGATGCGGAGGCAAGGCTATGAGTGGCAAGAAACTGACATGTCTGGAGTGCGCACAGGTGAACCGGGTGCCAGCCGACAAGCTGGGCGCCGGGGCCAAATGCGGCACCTGCGGCGCGCGATTGATGTCGGGAAAAGTGGCTGAGGTGGATCTCGCCACATTGCAAAAAGCTGCCCGCAATGACGATGTACCGCTGGTCGTGGACTTCTGGGCGCCCTGGTGCGGGCCGTGCCGCCAGATGGCGCCGCAGTATGCTCAGGCTGCGGGGGACTTGAGTGGGCAGGTCCGGCTGGTCAAGCTGAACACAGAGGCGCACCCGCAAGCAGGGGCCAAGTATCGCATTCGGGGCATTCCGACCATGGCCGCTTTTGTTGGAGGTCGTGAAAAGGCACGCCAGTCCGGGGCCATGCCCGCGAAAATGATTTCGGACTGGGTGCGTCAGAACACCAACGTCAGGTAGGTCGGACAAATTTGTCCGACCTACGGGTCAACGACGGACCGCATTCAACAGGTACCGGGGCAGGCGGCGCAGAACACTGCGGGCCAGTTCGGGGTATTCAACCTCTCCTGCCAGCAGACGCATGTACTGCATCCGGACTGTGCCTGAGCGTCTGAATGTGCTGACAAAGGCCTTTTGCCACCGCGGCGCAAAGATGATGCGACGCAGGTTGCGCGCGATCCGAAGGTTGCGGTGCATGTCTTTCAGATTGGCCTGATAGAGCGGAAGCGCCCGCGCCGGGTCATCCGTGGCCAGCGCATCGAGTGTGGCCTGCGCGGCCAGTTGGCCACTCTTCATGGCAAAGGCAATACCCTCTCCGGTGATCGGATCCACGAGGCCTGCGGCGTCCCCGGCAAGCAGCACTTGTGCGCGTCCCGGCACTTTTCGGAAATCGCCAAAAGGCAGGTGGTGGCCCTTGAACCGTTTGGACTCGGCATCAAGACCCAGGGACGTGAGATAGGACGCGAAGTGCCCTTTCAGGTTCGGGTTCGGCGCCAGAAGGCCGCCGACACCAACCGTGGTGGAGCCCTGTTTGGGGAAGGACCAGCCATAGCCCCAGGTCGCCGCGGCAAAATCGATCCGCAAGGGATGTTCCGCTGGGGCCTGCTCTTGGGGCGTGGCTTCGATTTCCAGCCCAAAGCCGATGGTGGCCGTGTCAAATGGCGCGCCAAAGAGGTGGCGGGCGACAATGGATTTCACCCCATCCGCGCCAATCAGCACACGCCCGGTGATCTGCGTACCATCCTTTAGAGAGACTGTTGCGCCGGTGATTTCGGAAATCATGTGACCAGAGAAATCAACCGCACCCGCGTCAAGCGCATGGCTGAACAGTTGCGAGTCAAGGTCCAGCCGCATGGTCAGGTGGAGCGGCGGAATATCTTCCAGCCGCGCCAGCTGGCCACCGTCGTGCCAAAACTCGATCGCATCCCGGGTCACGGCCCTGGACAGGTCAAAGTCGCGTTCAAAAATCTCTTGGTAGTAGGCCCGGCTGCGTTCCGTGAACAAACCGCCGCACAGTTTGCTGCGGGGAAAGCGCGCCTTGTCGACCACGGCCACGGACAGCCCATGCCGTGCAGCCCAACAGGCCGCAGCGCTGCCTGCAGGTCCGGCGCCAATCACGATGAGGTCGAATGAGGGCATTGTGCTTCCTGTCCGTTCACGTGCTTCTACCAACTTTCGTCTGACGATCCAGAGGGCTAGTGTGGGATAGGACGAGAAAAGGAAAACCCATGGCCGAAAAACCCAACACCGAAGTGCCCCCAACCGGCGAAGCCACGCTGCGCACAGTCGCGATGCCATCGGATGTGAACGTCAACGGCGACATTTTTGGCGGCTGGGTGCTGGCCCAGATGGATATTGCCAGCGGCATCATTGCCGCCCAAAGGGCGCAGGGTCGGGTCACCACCGTTGCCGTGGACGCAATGAAATTCATACGTCCCGTGGCGGTGGGTGACATACTGGGTGTCTGGGCATGGGTTGATCGTGTGGGGCGGTCTTCGATGGGCATTCGTATCGAAGCCTGGGCCATTCGCCAGCAGGGTCGTCACAAAGAAAAAGTGACCGAAGCGGTGTTTACCTATGTCGCCATTGACGAAGACGGCAAACCACGGCCGGTGCCTGCGGAGGCCTAAGGAAAGGGCCAGCCCAAGGCGGGACCGGCCCTTTTCAATTGATCAGATGCTTATCGCAGACCTTCGTTGATGCTTTTCAGCACTTTCGACCCCGGACAGAGCTCGTCTTTGCCAAGTTCGTTCAGCGGCCGTGTCGCCAGCTCGAGGTTCGTGTTCAGGTTCTGCGAATTGGGATCGAGGAACAACAGGCCGGTCAGAACGCGGTTTTGCTTGTTGGCGTCCTGAATGGTGTTGAGCGCGGCCTGGCGGTCGTCGGTCTCGTGCCCAGACACGGCCTTTTTCAGGTGAATGACCGAGCCATCATGCAGGGTCACGGACTTGGACGTTCCCTCGTCATACTGCGCCTTGATCTCTTCGCGCATGGGCACAAAATCCAGTGGCATGGCATCCAGGTGCGCGCGGGTTTCCTCGTAGCTTTTGGTCGACCCGTTGTGGTTGTTGAAGGTCACACAGGGGGACACAACATCTATAAAGGCAAATCCGTTGTGCGCCATGGCAGCCCGGATCAGGGGCACCAGCTGTTCCTTGTCACCCGAGAAGCTGCGGGCGACAAAGCTTGCGCCCTGCAGGATCGCAAGGCTGGCGAGGTCGATGCCCTCAAAGCCGTTCACGTCGCCATATTTGCTGACCGACCCGAGGTCAGCCGTGGCGCTGTCCTGGCCTTTGGTCAGGCCGTAACAGCCATTGTTGGCGACGATGTAGGTCATGTTCACATTGCGGCGCACGAGGTGCACGAACTGGCCCATGCCGATGGACGCCGTATCGCCATCACCGGACACACCAACATAGGTCAGGTCGCGGTTGGCGAGGCTGGCGCCAGTGGCGACCGAGGGCATCCGGCCATGGACCGAGTTGAACCCGTGGCTTTTGCCAAGGAAATAGGTCGGCATTTTCGACGAGCAGCCGATGCCCGAAACCTTGGCGATGCGATGCGGTGGCAGGGAAGATTCAAAGCACGCCGTGCGGATGGCCGCCGAGATCGAGTCGTGACCACAGCCTGCACAGAGGGTCGAGATCGCGCCGTCATAATCCGCAACCGTGAACCCCAGCCGGTTTGAGGGCAGGCGCGGGTGGCGGAACTTGGGCTTTACATAAGACATCAGGCGGTCTCCTTGTGCAGCGGCACGACCTTGGCGCTCTTGGTGTCGAGCGACTGGCGGATCTGGTTGGCAATGTCACGCGCGGTGATCGGCGTGCCGGAATAGTTCAGGACCGAGGTCATCTTGGTCGGGGCAATCTGGCATTCGTTCATGATCAGCTGACGCATCTGCCCATCGCGGTTCTGTTCGATCACAAAGACCATGTCATGTTCGTGGATGAACTGGTCGATGTTCTCGTGGAAAGGGAAGGCGCGGATGCGCATCGTGTCGATGGGATAGCCTTCGTCCGCAAGAATCTCGACCGCCTCATAGGAGGGCGAGGCCGAGGTGCCGAAGAACAGCGCGCCAAGCCTGAGCTTGGTCTTTGGCTTCTTGACCTCGATCGGTGGGTGGGTCTTGGGTTCGGGCACGTAGGACTTGGCCGTCTCGAACTTGCGCAACAGGCGATCAACGTTCTGGACGTAGTCGTCGCCGCTTTCGGAATAGACGGCCATCTCGTTCTTGGATGAGCCACGGGTGAAGAAAGCGCCTTTGTCGGGGTGTGTGCCGGGCAGCGTGCGATAGCAGATGCCGTCGCCGTCCACGTCGAGGTAACGGCCCCATTTCTCGGCATTGTCCAAACCTTCGGCGTCCAGAACCTTGCCGCGGTCCATCTCGTAGGTGTCGTCCCACTCCAGCGGTGGCGACATCCAGTCGTTCATGCCCAGATCAAGGTCGGACATCATGATGACCGGGGTTTGCAGGCGTTCTGACAGATCAAAGGCCTGCACGGTCATCTCAAAGCATTCCTGAGGTGTGGCCGGGAACAGAAGCACCTGCTTGGTGTCTCCGTGGCTGGCATAGGCACAGGCCAGAACGTCGGATTGCTGGCTGCGCGTGGGCATGCCGGTCGAGGGCCCCGAGCGCTGCACGTTAATCAGAACAACCGGAATTTCGGCAAAATAGGCAAGACCCAGGAATTCGCTCATCAGCGAAACACCGGGACCTGAGGTGGCGGTAAAGGCCCGCGCGCCGTTCCAGCCGGCACCTACAACCATGCCCATTGCGGCCAGTTCATCCTCGGCCTGGACTATGGCATAGTTCTTCTTGCCGCTGCCCGCGTCGATGCGCAGGCGCTTGGCGTATTTGGCAAAGGCATCCACGACGCTTGTGGACGGCGTGATCGGGTACCACGCGGCCACGGTTGCGCCACCGTAGATCGCGCCAAGGGCCGCTGCGGTGTTGCCGTTCATCAGGATATGCGGTGTTTCAAGAATATGCGGCGCAACATTGCCGCCCTTCTCAAGCCGGATTGGCAGGGGACATTGGTAATTCTCGGTTGCGTATTGATATCCCATCTCGAGCGCGTGAACGTTCGATGAGATAAGTTTTTCTTTACCTTTGAACTGGTCGTTCAAGAGACCTTTCAGAACGCCAAAGTCGATGTCCAGCAAAGCGGCCAGGGCGCCAACATAAACCACGTTCTTTAACAACTGTTGAAGACGTGGAACGGGGAACTCTTTCATGCACATTTCGGTCAGCGGAATGCCGATGATCGTGATGTCGTCCCGCTTCATGTGGTTGGCCAAAGGTTTGGTCGAGTCATAGAGGAAGTAGCCGCCGGGTTCGACGCTGGCGATGTCCTTTTCCATGCTCTGCGGGTTGACGCAGACCATCAGGTCCACGCCACCGCGACGACCCAGATAACCGTTCTTGCTGACCCGCACCTCGTACCACGTGGGCAGGCCCTGAATGTTCGACGGAAAGATATTGCGCGGAGAGACCGGGATGCCCATGCGGAAGATCGCCTTGGCAAAGAGGTGGTTGGCCGAGGCCGACCCGGTGCCGTTCACGTTGGCGAATTTCACGACAAAGTCGTTGATGCCTTTGATCTGTTTCATTCTGCGGCCTCCACCAGCAGGTCAGGCGTGGCCTTGGCCATCGTATAAAAGAATTTCTGCATGTCCCAGGCCGCTGTCGGGCAGCGTTCTGCACAGAGACCGCAGTGCAGGCAAACGTCTTCGTCTTTGACCATGACTTTGCCCGTGGGAAGGGTATCGGAGACGTAGAGATCCTGTTCCAAGTTCTCGGCAGGCACCATCAGACGGGTGCGCAGGTCGGGTTCGTCACCGTTCTCGACAAAGCTGATGCAGGCCGTGGGACAGATGTCGGTACAGGCGTCACATTCGATGCAGTTGCTTTCAGTAAAGACTGTCTGCGCGTCACAGTTGAGGCAGCGTTCAGCCTGAACAAAGGCGGTTTCGACGTCAAAGCCCAGTTCAACCTCGAGCGTCTTGCTGGCAAGCGCTTCCTTGAGGTCGACCAGTGGCACGGCCTCGCGTTTGTCGGTCACCGGGATGCTGTCATAGCTCCACTCGTGGATGCCCATTTTCTGACTGACCAGAGTGTGATGCGGATCGGGGCGGTTGACCTCGGGGTTGAGGCCGTTGCAGTACATGTCGATGGACACGGCGGCCTTGTGTCCATGGGCCACCGCCGTGATGATGTTGGCGGGGCCAAAGGCGGAGTCGCCGCCAAAGAACACATCCTTGCGGGTTGATTGGAAGGTTTCGTCATCGTTGATGATCGGGGTGCCCCAGCTGGTGAAACGTACGCCGGTGGACTTTTCAATCCAGGGGAAAGCGTTTTCCTGGCCGATGGCGATCAGGACGTCGTCGCAGTCGACATGAACCAGATCTTCGCCGGTTGGCACCAGCCTGCGCTTGCCTTCGTCGTCATAGACGGCCTCGACCTTTTCGAAGGTCATGCCGACCAGTTTGCCCTTTTTCACCACGAATTCCTTGGGCACGTGATTGTCGAGGATCGGAATGCCTTCGTGGATGGTGTCTTCTTTCTCCCAAGGCGAGGCTTTCATGTCTTCGAAGGGCGACCGCACGATCACTTTTACGTCCTCACCGCCAAGACGGCGCGAGGTGCGGCAGCAGTCCATGGCGGTGTTGCCGCCACCCAATACGATGACGCGCTTGCCGATTTTTTTGGTGTGTTCGAAAGCCACGCTCGAGAGCCAGTCGATCCCCAGATGGATATTGGCATCCGCTTCTTTGCGACCCGGCAGGTTGGGCAGGTCACGTCCGCGCGGTGCGCCACAGCCGATGAACACGGCGTCGTAACTCTTGTCGAGGATGCTTTGCAGGCTGTCCACATAGGTGTTGAAGGTGGTGTGGATGCCCATGTTCAGCACGTAGTCCACCTCTTCATCCAGCACTTCGTCAGGCAGGCGGAAGGCGGGGATCTGGCTGCGCATGAAGCCGCCAGCCTTGGCGTGTTCATCGTATAGATGCAGCTCGTAGCCCAAAGGCGCGAGGTCGCGTGCCACGGTCAGCGAGGCGGGGCCGCCGCCGATCAGGGCGATCTTTTTGCCATTCCTCGGCCCGGCGGTGGGGATCAGGTGTTTGACGTCATCCTTGAAATCCGCAGCCACCCGCTTCAGGCGGCAGATCGCGACCGGCTCTTCCTCGACCCGGCCACGACGGCAGGCGGGTTCGCAGGGGCGGTCACAGGTGCGGCCCAGAACGCCGGGAAAGACGTTGCTTTCCCAGTTGACCATATAAGCATCCGTATAGCGCTCCTGGGCGATCAGGCGGATATACTCCGGCACGGGGGTGTGCGCGGGGCAGGCATACTGGCAATCGACGACCCGATGGAAATACTCGGGGTCTGCCGTATTCGTGGGTTTCATGTCGCCTCCTTTTTAACGGCGAAAATTCCTGCGTGTACGACGGTATACCCACAGCTTCACCGGAACGGTGCCGGTGTAAAGCGAGAAGTGGCGCCAGAGGGATTTTGTCGCGTTTTTTTGACGGATTGTCGTATTGCGGACATATAGCGCTGCGTACGGGCGGGCATTGCTCTGGATCAAGGCGGTGGTGTTTTGCGAAAACCGCGCCTCAAATGCGGTTGGAACGGGTGAAAAACGCCGTCGGCGAGTCGTGTCCAAAGGGGGGCGGCAACCGTCCAAAACCCCGATCTGCATCACGTCGGTAGGACGTCGGTATCACGTCGGTGCGCCCGTACGGTGGGCTCAGCCCCTGTTAACGGCGCTCAGGCAGGGTGGCACCAAAGGAGACCACGCATGTCCGAACCCGAGATCCGCCGCCGCAAGTTCTGCCGCGTGAAGGTGCCCAAGACGCAGGAACAGGCCTATGAGCGCATGCATCACGACATGATGTATTCGCACCGTCACAGCCAGATCGGCACCTTTCTGCGCGAGGACCTGCCGCTGGAGTGGCACCTGTTGGAGATCGATCACCCGGTCTGGGAGAAAAAGGAAAAGGTCACGCTATACCTCGATCGTTCGGTGGCGCGGTTGTTCAAGGGCATGGGGCAGGGATACCAGGCGCGGATCAATCATCTGCTCAGAACGTGGATGCAGATGAAGATCGCACAAGAGGTCGAACTGGACGAGGCGCTGAACGAACGGCGGCGGCTGAACATGGAGGACTTTGAGCGGCTGATGGCGGAACGCGAGGCCGAGGATCAGAAAGCAGCACAAGACAAGGCCCAGCGAAAACTGGAAAAGCACCGGGCCAAGTTGGCCAAACGCAAAGGCAGCGATGCGCCGGGGAATGGCGCGTGACAAGTGACGCCCCGACCGCTAGGCAGGAGGGTATGAAACAAGTTCCCAAAGAAACCACCGACGACGCGCTGATCCAGGCCTATCTGGACAAGGGCGGCGAAATCACCAAAGGCGAAACCAAACCACCCAAGCCCGAGCTGGGCCTGAGCAAAAACGCCTGGAACGCCAAGCTGACCAAGGAAGAAAAAGCCGCCCGCGACGGGAAGTGATCGCGGGGTGGGCCGGGTACGGGTGATCCGGTGCGGTGGATTTTATATTCCACATATTGAATGTTATGATTGGCAATGCTATATCTCCTGCAGACCCGGGCCGCGTGGCCCGACCATGAGGAGAAATGAGATGACCCTTGACCGTGCCGTACTGGCCTTTGCCGGCGTGATGGTTCTGCTGAGCGTGGTGCTGACCGTGTTCGTGCACCCGATGTGGATGTGGTTCACCGTGTTCATCGGTGCTAACATGCTGCAATCGGCCTTTACCGGCTTTTGCCCCGCCGCGATGATCTTCAAGGCGATTGGGTTCAAACCCGGGAATGCGTTCTGAGACACTGACAGGTTGTCGTGAAAAAGGCCCCGCCGGTTTGGCGGGGCTTTTTTGTTGGTGGAGTGGCCGGGGACGCCCGACCGAGGGTGGGCATCGCAGCGGCCGGGGCTGGTTAGTTTATGGTGCCACATGCATCTGACGGTTTTGCGGAGGGTTAGGTTGCAAAATCGCCCGTCCGTCACGCCAGAGGCGTGCCAACTATAGGGGGCGCACCTTTGGTGCGACCGGGTCGGTCGGGCGATCCCCGGCGGCGCGCATGCGCGCCTTGATTGCGGGGAATGTCGTATTGCGGTAAGGTGGGATGTAGTACAGTCTCACGGAGAGCGACCTTCGAGAGCGGCTAGACTATTTGAGTATTCCGCAATTCTTTCTATTGATTGGCGGTCAATCGCATCGAATTGAGTCGAAACAACGTAGAAGGCTTCTTCCTTCGATAGTGTACTGCCTCCAACAACCCATTCTCTAGGGAGGCCAGCCATTTTGAGAAAGTCGCCCAAACTTAGATTCAAGTATGTCGCTCCCTCCAGACAACAGGCACGTGCTGGGCAGGTATCAAACGGGAACTCATCCATGGTATCCAAAACCAGTTGCGCGAGTTTTGCAGTGTGAAGCAGGCAAACAGTGTAAGCGGTGCGCCGCCCCCACACTTACGACATGACGCCTGATCTGCGGTTCAGGGGCTTCTTTGGTTTGAGGGGAGTTTCTGTATGGGAGCTACAAGCGAGTTTCTGGCAAATGCGCCG
>NZ_RYZK01000001.1 GCF_003990645.1 Shimia sediminis | reverse complement strand
GCGGGGGTGAATCGTCTCTTCGTCATAGGGCTCATCCTTTGAGTGTTTTACTCTCCGGTAAACCCGGGGCGATTCAAAATAGGCTTGTTATAGCTCTCCACGATTGTCTGAACAGAACTCTACAATCCCATCAGATCTTCAAATTGGCCTGCATCATGTAAGATCGCGCCGTTGTTCGCACTTACGTCAAAAAAACCGACTCCTGTTGAAAGTGCGGTGTTAAATACACGATTGTATGCTTGATCTGATACGGACCAAGCGAAGGCCATATAGATGGCATTTTCAGCAAGGCTGTAGTCAGTCACTAACGCTTCGTTAAACGGTTCAGGCGTAGTAGATGGCTGCTTGGCTCTAAACAATTTTTGCCAGAAGCTCGCAGGCTTTGGCCCTGCTTGGTCAAATTCGTAGGCGAACGGCCCATTCATCGGAGGAAACTCTTGGCGAAGTTGTTCGAAGAACATCGGTAGGTTGCCCGTCATTCCAATGGGGGAATTGTAGTCCCTCTGTTCTTCCCATTTGGTGAGATTGCCATACCAACTCATGAAATCCGTCCGATCACGCGGGGCAATCTTTGGGTCAAACACCAATAAATCGTAGCTCACTTAGTCTACCTCTTGAAGGAATACTCTAATAACGCTGCCTTGAGTCCAAACTTATCTATCCAGCATGTAAACCGTTGTCACGCTAAACAATTACCCGATTGAAGAAGGAGCCGTCATTGGTGCTCAATACAGCATCCAGAACGATTGGGCTCAAACCGGACATCAAGCCACCCAACTCTGTGCTTGCAGTTCCTTTTTCATTCTTGATGACACTTTCTTAAAAAATAGGAATTGTCGTTTGGGCATGGGCCGCCCAGAATGCTGTAAAAATCAGATAGGAAAATCCAAATGTCCGTCATCACACTCAGAAAAGCGCGCACCATCATTCGCAAGGCTCTGGAGAAGGGGCGCGAGATGGAGTTGAACCCGTTGTCGGTGGTTGTGCTGGATGCCGGCGGGCATGTGCAGGCGTTTGAGCGGGAAGACGGCGCCGCACCGGGGCGGTTTCAGATCGCCCATGGCAAGGCATATGGCGCGGTTATGTTTGGCGCACCGAGTTCTAAGATTGGTGAGATCGCCATTGAACGCCCGCACTTTGGCGCGGCCCTAAATGGCGTTTATGGCGGACAGGTTGTGCCGGTTCCGGGCGGTGTACTGGTCAAGGACAAGAAGGGTGCGATTGTGGGGGCCGTGGGCGTGACCGGGGACACCTCGGAGAATGATGCTGCGGCGGCGCTGGCGGGGATCGAGGCGGCAAACCTGACTGGCGCGGCCTGACGCCACGCTACCCCTTTGCCATTGGCCACGCACGGGCCTATGTTGGCTGGTGAACAGGCAAATGAGGACCTCATGGCGCGACCCGTCGTTGGCATTATCGGCAACCAGTATCTGATCAACGATCAATATCCGGCCCACGCCGGCGGAACGATGAACTCTGAGGCCGTCTCGGGCGTGGCGAAATGTATGCCGCTGCTGGTGCCCGCCGATCCCCGCTTTGTCTCGGTGGTGGAGCTGCTCAGCCATTGCGATGGGTTCTTGCTGACCGGGGGACGCCCGAATGTGCATCCCGAGCACTATGGCGAGGCTGCAACCGAGGCCCATGGCGAGTTTGACCGCGCGCGGGATGCCATTGTTTTGCCGCTGGTGCGGGCCTGTGTGGAAAGCGGTCAGCCGTTCCTTGGGATTTGCCGCGGCTTTCAGGAGGTGAACGTCGCCATGGGTGGTTCTCTCTATCCGGAAATCCGCGACTTGCCCGGGCGCGATAATCACAGAATGCCGCCGGACGGGACCCTGGAGGAAAAGTTTGCCTTGCGTCATAGCGTTGAGTTCACCGAGGGCGGTGTATTTCATCAGCTGATGGGCGCGCAGAAGGTGATGACCAACACTTTGCACGGGCAGGGGATCAAGCGACCTGGCGCCCGCGTGGTGGTCGATGGTCAGGCACCGGACGGCACACCCGAGGCCACCTATATCGAGGGCGCGCCGGGCTTTACGTTGTCAGTGCAGTGGCACCCAGAGTGGGACGCGGCCAACGATCCTGTCTCGCGCCCCTTGTTCGAAGGGTTCGGCAATGCGGTGCGGGCCTGGGCCAACGGGCAGCAGGCCACGTCGATATTGAAGTCAGCCTGACAGTCCCAATGATTGCATCGCTGCAACCGGCAGGGCCGAGTTCGCGGGATTGAGCAATCCTGTTTCATGCGCCCGCAGACAGCGACGCGCGGTTGGCCCATAGGCCGAGACATCGCTGCGCAAATGCGGAAAGGCGCGGAACATGGCCTCGCGGGCGCTGGGGCCCATCGCTGACAGCGCATGATCGGCCGCGTGGAAGCTTTCGGTGGCAGTACCTTCGGCAAATATCACCTGATGGCGGTCAAACATCATGTGGATGTAGGTGATGCGTTGGCAAGGCACCCGCAGCACTGAGGTATTGTTCACCAGGTGCTTGGCTGACACCATGACCTCGGTATCGGCGAACAGCAGCTCGTTGCGCCAATCCTCGATGACAAAACGGTGCTGCGGCGATACCAGAAGTTGTCTTTCAGCGCCTTCCAGAGTTTGGGGCGTGATAAGGATCGGTGCAAAGTCGCCGCTGCCATCCGCGATAGACGCCCCGATCCAGCGGATCGGTTGCAGGCCTTCATCGCGGGTCAGAACACGATCGCCCGCGCGCAGAGTTTCAATCGGGCGTTCGCCGAACTCGGTCAGGATGTGCGTTCCGGGCGTGAAACAGATGGGCAGTAACGAGTTGCCGTTTTCGTCCTGAATGTCCTCGATTTCAGAGAAATGTACGACCGTGCCATCCAAAAGCTGAATGGTCCCGGTATAGCCACCTGCGGCATCATCAGAGTTGGTCAGGGACAACGAGCCGACATCCGCCTGATCCCCAAGGTCCAGGATGTCGCCGTTGGTTTCGTCGCCTTCGCCGCCGATGACATAGATGTCGCTGACGGCCTCGCCCAGGTCCGAAATCAGGAAAAGATCGTCTCCGTCGCCACCCACGGCGGTATCGCCATGGGACATGCGGAATTCATCATTGCCGGCGTCACCTTGCATGCTGTCCGAGCCGAATTGGCCGACAAGGGTGTCATCCCCCAAACCGCCGACAATCGTGTCATCGCCGCCTTGATCGTAAATCGTGTCAAAATGGATGTTGGAAACCCAGATGCCTTGAGTCCCGGTCAGGCCGTTTGAGTACTCGATCTGGATTTCCGAGACCGGACCGGCGATTTCGATCAGGACCGAGCTGTTGGCTTCGTCCTGAGTTTCAGTGACTTGCGCTGCTGTGATAGTGTTGCCGACTGCCGAGTCATTGCCGCTGATGGTGATGGTCACCGCCACCGGGTTGCCATCGGCATCAAAGGCATTGACCGTCACATAGTCGAGGTGGTTGCCTGAGGCCCAGTCGATATCCGAAATGCGGAAAGAAACGTTCTCGACTTCGTCACTGACATCGCTGCCTGTGGTGGCCGCAAAATCGATGGTTGTTCGCGAGGTGTCGCCCTGTCCCTCACCAGTCAGAAAAAGCGAGGTGGTCGGGTCGAAATCCTCACCGCTTTCGACATAAATTGGATCGGTGGTTTCAACGTTGTAGCCCGGGGTGTTGTCACCGGTGCTTTGGAAGGACACCGTGACCGACATATCTCCGGTGACCTGGGTAAAGCCGGAACTAAGGTCGGCCCCGTCGGTGCCTTCCAGACTCCAGTCCAGAACCTCTGCATTGCCGTCATTGTGGCTGTCGCCATAGAGCAGGTCGTTACCGTCGCCACCGTCAATCTCGTCGTCGCCCTGGCCGCCATAAACAGTATCCTGTCCAAGACCTGAGTTGATAGTGTCATTGCCATTCAGGCCAAGGACCGAGTCGTCGTTGCCGTCGACCCCACCGCCATTTCCGTCGTCGATGGCGTCCCCCTGACTGTCGACGTAGGTCTCGTCTATCAGGTCATCCGCACCTGTGCCGCGGATGGTGCCGTCCAATGTGGTGTAGGAAGGGGCGGTTTCGACCGTGGCCGAGGTCAACGTATCGACGCGACCAAAATCCGGAATGAAATAAACGTTTCCGTCGGTGCCCAGGTAGTAAACGCCGGTTTCGATTTCGTCAGTGTATGAGTAACCACCCCAGCTGCCGGTCCAGCTCCAGCTGCCCGTGCCCAAAATGGTTGAGGTGTCAAAAAAGCTCCAGGGTCCGATGACCGCGTCATCAGGATCAAGGACGTAATCCCCCAAGGTGACAAGATACCCACGTGGCATCACTCATTACTCCTGCTCTACCCTCCATGAGTGGTTTGGAGGGGCCTTCTTATTTCCGGACACACTGCGCCCTTGGGGGGACATTCGCAGGGTGCTGCGGCGGAATTCCGGACAAATCAGGGTAAATTTGAGATCAAATGTGTCGAACTTCGGCCCAGAAGCTAAAAACCCCGCTGGCGGTGCCAACGGGGTGCAGGGGGTGGGTTTCAGAACTGTGCGTCAGGTGACGGCGGATTTGACCTTGTATTCGTCTCGGTCCCAAAGACGATTGGTCATCACGTCTTCGATGATCTTTGCGGCATTGATCACGTCGCCTTCGTCTATGTAGAGAGGTGTGAAACCAAAGCGCATGATGTCCGGTGCTCGGAAATCCCCGACAACGCCACGCGCAATAAGCGCCTGCATCGCGGCGTACCCGTGATCAAACGCAAAGGAAACCTGGCTGCCGCGTGCATCAGCGTCGCGCGGGCTGGCAAGGATCAGCTCTGGGCAGCGGGTTTCGACTTCGGCAATGAAGAGGCTGGTCAGCTCTTTTGACTTGGCGCGAATGTCGGCCATGTTGGTCATGTCCCAGACATCCAGCGCCGAAGAGAGCGCGGCCAGCGCAAGAACCGGAGGCGTGCCGACGCGCATGCGCTCGATCCCGGAATGCGGACGATAATCAAGGTCAAAGGCAAAGGGGGCGTCATGCCCTAGCCATCCCGAAAGCGCAGGGCGGGCGGTGTTTGCGTGTTTGGGGTTCACATAGATGAAGGCCGGGGCGCCGGGACCGCCGTTGAGATACTTGTAAGTGCATCCGACCGCAAAGTCCGCGTTGCAAGCGCTCAGCTGCACGTCTGTGGCCCCTGCAGTGTGCGCAAGATCCCAGACGGTGATGATCCCCAGGGCGTGGGCCTTTTCCGTCAGCGCCTTCATGTCGTGCAAACGGCCGCTGCGATAGTCGACTTCGGTCAGCATCAAGACGGCGATATCATTGCTGAGGTTGGCGGCAACATCCTCTGGGTCGACAACGCGCAGCTCGTGGCCCTTTTCTAAAGACTGGATAAGACCCTGTGCCATGTAGAGGTCGGACGGAAAGTTGCCGTTGTCCGAGAGGATCACCTTGCGGTCCGGGTTCAGTTCCAGCGCTGAGGCCAGCGCCTGGTACACCTTGATCGAGAGGGTATCCCCCATGATGACATGGCCCGGCTCTGCGCCGATCAGCCGTGAGATGCGGTCGCCGATGCTGGTGGATTTCTGCATCCAGCCCGCCTTGTTCCAGCCGGTGATCAGCATGTCCCCCCACTCATCCCGCATGACCCGCGCCATGTTGGCTGGCGCTTCGAGGGGCAGGGGCCCCAGTGAGTTCCCATCGAGATAGATCATCCCCTCGGGGATGTGAAACATGGCTTTTGTCGCGGCGAAATCGGTCATGGTGGTCCTCCTTGCCAAAATTGCTTAGCGGATCAATTTTTGCCTTGCACCAGCAATTCTTGTGATTTCAGGTATCACATTTTGTGATGTGTGCGGTTGATCAGGAGGATTCGTTCGGCATGGGAATGCCCAGCTCGCGGCGCTTCTTTTTGGATAGCCCTTGGGCCACCAGGTCATAAGACAGGCGCAGGTGATCTTTGAGGTCCGCATCCGACAGACCGGGCGTGTCGTAGTGCTGCAGCCACTTCATGCCCCGCGATGCGAGGTATGGGGCTGGACGGATGCCGGGATGGTCGCCCAGCACCTCGAAAACCAGCGGCGTCACCTTGAAGGTGAAAGCGTCTTTGCCATCGTTCCATCCACAGATGGCAAAGACTTTGTCAGCGACTTTCCACACGTCGGAATTACCCCATTGCACAACATGAGATGTGGCGGGCAGGGTGGCGCAGAAAGTGTTGAACTCGTCGCGGGTCATGCGCCCTAGGTTACAGCTCTCCGCCGGAAACCTGAAGGGTCTGTCCACGGTAGCTGTCGGAATTCGGGCCACAGATGAACATCGCGGCCTCGGCCACCTCTTCGGGGGTGATCAGGCGACCATGGGGATTGACGCCCACCATCAGCTCGCGCGCTTCGGCCTCGGAGAGGCCTGTGCGTTTCATGATTTTCTGGGTGTTGTCGGTCACGATGTCGGTGTCGACATAGGCCGGGCACAGCGAGTTAAAGGTGAAGGGCGTGTTGATATAGTCGTTTGAGAGCGACTTGATCAGCCCGTTCAGCGCGTGTTTCGAGGCACCGTAACAGGGCGCGCCCTTGAGGCCACGCAGACCTGCGATAGAGGACACGCCAATGACGCGGCCCCAGTCGGTGGTGACCATGGTTTTCAGGCTCTCGCGGATGGTCAGAAAGGCGCCGTCGACATTGATTCCCATCATGAAGCGCCAGTCTTCCAGCGACATCTTGTGCAGCGCGCGCCCTTCGGCAATGCCCGCATTGGCAACGCAGATCTGGATCGGACCGCGGGCTTCGACGGCTGCGGCGGTTCCGTCGACCACGGATGCTTCGTCGCTGACGTCCATTTGCAAAGCGTGCAGACCGTTGCCTGCGACACTGTCCAGAACATCGGCGCGCCGTCCGGTGATGGTGACCTGCGCGCCAGCCTTGGCCAGATCCCGTGCGATGGCCAGCCCGATTCCGGTGCCGCCACCAGTGACAATTGCGTGTTTCCCTTGCAGATGCATATCTCTCTCCCTGTCTTTCCCGCAGGCTACATACTACTCGGTATGTTGCAAGCGCGCCGTGTCGTCACTTAATAATTATTCACAATTGCGAATTTGTTTATTATTGCTGTGACAAGCATTCGATTTGGAGGATTCGGGGATGGTACGATTTGCACGACTGGCGGCCTTGGCTTTGATTGGCAGCGCTGCCATTGCGAGCGAGGATATCGCGGACCAATACCCACAGTCCGAACTGTACTCGAAACCCGTGGAAGTCATCCCGCATGTTTTCTCAGCCATCGGCGCGACTGCGCCTCCGACGTATGAGAACTCGGGCCACAACAACAACTTGTCCTTTATCGTGACGGATGAAGGCGTTGTGGTTGTAAATGGCGGCGCTTCGGTGCGGCTGGCGGCGGCGCTGCATGATGAGATCAAGGCTGTGACGGAGCAGCCAGTGGTGCTGGTCATCAATGAAAACGGGCAGGGGCACGCGATGCTCGGGAATGCCTATTGGATGGATCAGGGGGTAGACATCCTCGCCCATGTGGATGCGATCGACGCCTTTACCGAGGAGGCAGATTTCATCCTGCAAGGTATGGAGCGTTACAATCGCGACAAGGCAGAAGGCACGCGTATCGTGACGCCAAACCTGTCCTTTGAAGACGAGCACAAGCTGACCCTAGGGGGCGTTGACATCCATGTCATGCACATGGGGCCTGCTCATGATCCGGGCGACGCACAGGTATGGTTGCCGCAATGGGGCATGCTGATCGCCGGCGACATCGCCTTTCACGAGCGCATGCTGCCGATCTTTGAGGGGATCTGCACGAGCTGCTGGCTGGAAACCTGGGAAACCAAGATGGAGCCGCTGGCCCCGACCTATGTCATTCCCGGCCACGGACATCCGACGAATCTGGCCCAGGTGCGCCGCTATACCTATGACTACCTGACCGATCTGCGCGAAAAAGTTGGCACGCACATCGACGAGGGGGGTGATCTGGCCGGGGCCTACTACGTGGATCAGGAACGTTGGCGCAACCTGGATACCTTTGAAGAGCTGGCCACCAAGAACGCCGGTCGCGTTTTTGAGGAAATGGAATGGGAATAGGCCACTTTCCGGTCAAAGACAAAATATGTGCCCGAATTCACCTCTGCGGCGCGTTGTCTGCTTGCCTTTGACGCAAATGTTGCCCATAGCACATCCATGCTGATCCAATCCCGCATGTTCACATGGCAGAAATATTCCTGCTCATTATCTGATATCGGGATGATCGCAGGCTGTTACTTAATAAGTGAAGTATAGCGTGTTGCGCTGGCTGGATATTCCACCGGTGTGGCTTGCCGTGTTTCTGGCGCTGGCCTGGTGCCAGTCTCAGTTCCTGACTTTGGGGTTGAGTCTGGGTGGACGCTGGGCTGAATTTGTCGGTGGATTGCTCGTGGGGGGCGGCGTGATCCTGATTGCGCTGGCTGCAACCGAGATGCGGCGTCAGAAAACCACCATCATTCCCCATCAAGAGGCAGATCGGCTGGTGCAGAGCGGAATCTTTTCGCGTACGCGCAACCCGATCTATCTGGGCGATTTGCTCATCCTTTTGGGAATGGCACTTTATTGGGACGCCGTTCTGGCCTTGGTGCTGGTGCCGGTTTTCCTCTGGATCATCGAACGTCGGTTCGTTGTGCCGGAAGAAAACCGTTTGCGGGTCAAGTTTCGCGCGGATTTTGCGCGGTACTGCCAGAAAGTGCGGAGGTGGGTGTGATGACGCTGCGGCGCAAAGATACAGGACATACATCACTTTGCTTGTGCAGCATTAAGGGGCGCGTTAAAACTTTCTGCAACTGCAGCATCAGCTGCACGCAATAATCTTGCTCTTTGACTGAAGGGGGATAGGAAACGTGAAGATCGGTACACCAAAAGAGGTGTTTGACGGAGAAAATCGGGTCGCGATGACACCGGACTCTGCCATTCAGCTCCAGAAACTGGGCTATGACTGCGCTATTGAGAGCGGAGCCGGGGCCAATGCGGGATTTTCGGATGCCGTCTATGAAGAGGCGGGCGTTGAGATCATCAAGACCGCCGCGGCGCTTTGGAAAGCCTGCGACATTGTCGCCAAGGTTCGCCAGCCGAACGAGACGGAACTGAAGCGTCTGACCAAGGGTAAGACGTTGATTTCGTTCTTTAACCCTGCTGGTAACGAAGATGGCATGGAAGCCGCGAAGGCCAAGGGTGCCAACGTGATTGCCATGGAAATGGTGCCACGTATCTCTCGTGCGCAGAAGATGGACGCACTGTCGTCAATGGCCAACATCGCCGGGTATCGCGCGGTCATCGAAGCCGGTAACAATTTTGGCCGCTTCTTTACCGGGCAGATCACTGCCGCGGGTAAAGTACCACCCGCCAAGGTTCTGGTCGTCGGCGCTGGTGTAGCCGGTCTGGCCGCAATCGGCACCTCGACCTCGCTCGGCGCCATCACTCTGGCGTTCGATGTGCGGCCCGAAGTGGCCGAACAGGTCGAATCGATGGGTGCGGAATTTGTCTATCTGGACTTTGAAGAGGAGCAACAGGACGGCGCCGCTACCGGCGGATACGCCTCTGTTTCCAGCCCGGAGTTCCGCGAAGCACAGCTCGCCAAGTTCCGTGAACTGGCGCCAGAAGTGGACATCGTGATCACCACGGCCCTCATTCCGAACCGCGAAGCGCCGGAACTGTGGACCGAAGACATGGTCGCCGCGATGAAGCCGGGCTCGGTCATTGTTGACCTTGCAGCGGAAAAAGGCGGCAACTGCAAGCTGACCGTCATGGACGAGAAGATCGTGACCGAGAATGGCGTGACCATCATCGGCTACACCGACTTCCCCAGCCGCATGGGTGCCCAGGCCTCGAGCCTCTATGCCACCAACATCCGTCACATGATGACCGACCTGACCCCTGAGAAAGACGGTCAGATCAACCACGATATGGAAGACGATGTAATCCGTGGCGCGACCGTGACGTTTGAGGGTGACATCACCTTCCCGCCACCCCCGCCAAAAGTTCAGGCGATTGCGGCCAAGCCAAAAGAAGTGGTGCCGGAGCTGACTCCGGAAGAAAAACGCGCCGCCGAAGTGGCGGCCTTCAAGGCGCAGACCAAGAGCCAGGTGACACTGCTGGCCGTGGGCGGTGCCCTGTTGTTGGGGGTCGGCCTCGTGGCGCCTGCCAGCTTCATGCAGCACTTTATCGTCTTTGTGCTGGCGGTGTTTGTTGGCTTCCAGGTGATCTGGGGTGTTGCGCACTCTCTGCACACACCGCTGATGGCTGTCACCAACGCCATTTCGTCGATCATTATTCTGGGGGCGCTGATGCAAATCGGATCGGGCAGTTTCCTGGTTATTCTGCTTGCCGCGCTTTCGGTCTTTATGGCCGGGATCAACATCTTCGGCGGCTTCCTCGTGACACGGCGCATGCTCGCCATGTTCCAGAAATCTTAAGGAGGTCGGGATCATGGAATTCGGATTTACGACCGCAGCCTACGTTGTAGCGGCTGTTCTCTTCATCCTCTCGCTTGGTGGCCTTTCGGGGCAGGAAAGCGCGAAACGCGCCGTTTGGTACGGTATTGTCGGTATGGGCCTTGCGGTCTTTGCCACGCTGATCGGCCCCGGTGCGGGCCTGTGGTGGCTGTCGATCATCCTGATCGCAGCTGGCGGCATGATTGGTTATCAGCTGGCGTCCAAGGTCGAGATGACCCAGATGCCGGAACTGGTGGCCGGGATGCACGCGCTTGTCGGTCTGGCGGCTGTGTTTGTGGGCTATAACGCCCATTTCGAACTGGGCAACGTCATGGCGATGAGCCCGGACGGTATGCTGCCCCTGTCCAAGGAACTGGCCAAAGGTCTGGATGGTTTTGCGGCCCTTCTGGCCAAGAAAGAAGGTGTTGAGGTCAACATCCTTCGCGTTGAGGCCTCTTTGGGTATCTGGATTGGTGCTGTGACCTTCACAGGCTCGGTGATTGCCTATGGCAAGCTTTCGGGCAAGGTGACGTCGAATGCGACCAAACTGCCGGGCGGGCACCTGCTGAACGCCACGGCGGCGGCGATTTCGGTTCTGTGCCTGATCTGGTACCTCAGTTCAGGTGCGATTCTGCCGCTGCTGATCCTGACCATTGCCGCGCTGTTCATCGGTTATCACCTGATCATGGGCATCGGCGGTGCCGACATGCCGGTGGTTGTGTCGATGCTGAACTCCTATTCGGGGTGGGCCGCGGCCGCGATCGGTTTCTCCCTGGGCAACGACCTGTTGATTGTGGTTGGTGCGCTTGTGGGCTCTTCCGGTGCGATCCTGTCTTACATCATGTGTAAGGCAATGAACCGGTCGTTCGTGAGCGTGATCCTGGGCGGCTTTGGCGGCACCACTGGTCCTGCAATGGAAGTCGAAGGCGAGCAGATCGCCATCGACGCCGAGGGCGTTGCCACGTCGCTGGAAGAAGCTGACAGTGTCATCATCATTCCAGGCTACGGTATGGCTGTGGCGCAGGCTCAGCAGAATGTTGCCGAGCTGACCCGCCGTCTGCGCGCCAAGGGCAAGGAAGTGCGTTTCGCCATCCACCCTGTTGCTGGCCGTCTGCCGGGGCACATGAACGTGCTCCTGGCCGAAGCCAAGGTGCCCTATGACATCGTGATGGAAATGGACGAGATCAACGATGACTTCCCGGAAACAGACGTCGCCATCGTGATCGGGTCGAACGACATCGTGAACCCTGCGGCGCAGGAAGATCCCAACAGCCCGATCGCCGGCATGCCGGTTCTGGAGTGCTGGAAGGCCAAGCAGGTCTTCGTTTCGAAACGCGGCCAAGGGACTGGCTATTCGGGCATCGAGAACCCGCTGTTCTTCAAAGAAAACACGCGCATGTTCTACGGTGACGCGAAACAGTCGCTGGACAGCCTGCTGAACCTGATAAGCTAAGGATGTGGGCAAAAGTTCAGGAAAGGCGCTCCAATCTGGGGCGCCTTTTTTCTTTCTTCGTCTTGTAGAAGCAGATTGTTGGCCGGCTGGTTTTCCGGCAATTCAAGACGGACAAGTTTGAAAGAAAGCAACAATCTATGGCAAACCACAAAGAACTGCTCACTGCGTTTCAAGAGACAGGCCGTGTTTGGTTGCGCGGCGCGCTGAGTAAACGAGAGTTGCAACGCCTTGATGAGCTTGCTTTGCAAGATGGTCGTCCGGGTAAGCGCATTGACCCTGAGTCCTCCCTTTTCGAGTGCCTTACAAACGCACAATTTAATGAGCGCATCCGCGCAGTTTGGCCTGGAATGCGGCCAGTAAGGTTGGTGTCTTTTGAAAAGGCGGAGCGAAGCAACTGGGGCGTTCCTTGGCATCAAGACAGGATCATCGCGGTGCGAGGGCATGCAAATGTTAGGGGCTTCTCAAACTGGTCCTGCAAAGCCGGGGTGTGGCATTGCGAGCCGCCTCTGAAAGTTTTGGAAGGCATGTTGTTTGTGCGGGTTCATCTGGATCGCAATACTGCAGAAAATGGTGCGATGGAGATCGCATTGGGAAGCCATTGTGCAGGGAAATTGGAAACGAGGCATGCCCAATTAGCGGCGGAAAAATATGAAACAGAAACCACCGTCGCAGAGCCGGGCGATGTTCTAATACTATCCATGCTGACGCTGCACCGCTCTTTGCCAGCTAGCACTTTGGAAGGTCGGCGGGCTTTCCGAGTCGATTATGCGTCCCAACCTTTGGGGCGTGGCTTAGAGTGGTCAATCTGAGTTTTCGCAGAAAGGGCTTACGTTTTCGGCTTTAATTGCAGTGGGTTGTCCAGTTTGTATACGTTTGTATTCCAGTAACCTGTTGAAAAGTAACATTTTTCTTTACTTTGCGTGGTAAAAAGCTAGGGTGCGCGGAAATCAGGAGTTCGTGATGCCACCCGTAGAAGACCACCCATTGCGCTATAAGCTGGCAAATGAGTTGCATGCCCGGCCTTTTCCGACGCTGGATGCGCCGTGCTCGGCAGTGTTCCTGGCAATCAAGCAGCCGGTCAATGCGGTGGGCCGTGATCGGGAAGCGGACTTGACCCATCTGACCGCGCTGCTGGACCGACACGGCGCACCACATCCGCAGCCCGGCGCAACGCATTACTCGGGGCAGATCGGGCGGCATTCTTTGAAGTGGGAGCAGCACACGGAGTTCGTGACCTACACGCTGTTCACGCCGGGGCTCAGCGCGCGCCCGTTTGACCCTGCCGACTTTGAAGTCTTCCCCGAGGATTGGTTGGCAAAGGCACCTGGCGTGCGAGTGACGTCCGTATTGATCCGGGTCGAGGAACGCCCTGACAAGTCCACCTTGAGCGCGGACCTGAAAGACTGGTTTGTGCCAGAGAGCCTGGCGGTGTCAGAGGTGCTCGACGAAGCGGCCGTGGTTGCCACGGACTTTCGCATCAACCCGCAAGGGCACATGCGTATGGCGGCCTTTGTATCGCCCGGAACTGATCAGCGACGTATTGGACGCATCGTACAGCGACTGTGCGAGATCGAGACTTACAAAGCCATGTCGATGCTGGGCTTTGCCCGTGTGCGAGAGTTGTCGGGCCCGATGGGGACAATTGAAAGTCGTCTCAACCAGATGATGGGGCAAATCACCACCGGTGATGTGCCGGCAGAGGAAACACTGGATGCCCTGTTGCAGACCTCGGCTGAGCTGGAAAACATGATCGCTGCCAATTCGTTTCGATTTGGGGCGACAGGGGCCTACGAAGCCATTGTGAACCAGCGCGTCGAGGTGCTGCGGGAGTTGCGCTATGACGGGCGTCAGACCTTTGCTGAGTTCATGATGCGCCGCTACGACCCGGCGATGCGTACGGTCGCCTCGACCAAGTCGCGTCTTGAGGCTTTGGCGGACCGGGCGATGCGCGCAGGAGAGTTGCTGCGGACCAAGGTCGACGTGGCGCGCTCGGCGCAGAACCAGGCGCTGCTCGAGAGCATGGACCGGCGCGCCGACATGGCGCTGCGCTTGCAAGAGACCGTCGAGGGGCTGTCTGTGGTGGCGATCAGCTACTACGCGGTCTCTCTGGCGTCATATGTCGCTTATCCCGTGGCCAGTACGCTGGGGGTTTCCAAAGGATACCTGACCGCGATGCTCACTCTGCCGGTTGTAGGGCTTGTGTGGTGGATGGTGCGTCGGATCCGGAAGCGGATGCACTGAGCAGGCGTCCGGTGATCAAACCTCCTGCAATGATCGACAGGATCGCGGCCAGCGCTGTGATCGAGAGCGTCGGGATACCCGACAGACCCGCGCCGACGGTGCAGCCTCCGGCCATGACGCCTCCAAATCCCATCAGAGTTCCGCCAAGCAGGTAGCGACCGGTTTGGGCAGGGGTTTCGAAGCTTTGCCATTTGAAGCTGCGGAAGAGCAGTGCAGCAATCAGGCTACCAAGAACGATGCCGCCGATCAGGCCCACGCCAAAGTTGGCAGGGACCGCCGAAGAGGCGATGCCGAAGAACAGCGTGTCGGCCATGGGAGCCGTGAACGCGAGGCTTTCAAAGGTAACCGGGTCGAAATCGTCATAAAGGATAAAGCCGGTGCCGACCCAGCCCAGCGGCACCAAGAGACCCAAAAGGGAAGCGCCCGCCAGTTTCAGCGCGCCGTTACCGGAGCGCAGGGCATACACCACCGCGCCAAGGGCAATGACGCCCGTCCAGATCAAAGGCGCGCCGGGCAGTGCCGCGCTTTCAAGTGGAAGGGTGAAGCCGTTGAGCCAAACACGGGCAGGGGCCAGAACGCCCTTGAGCGTGGCATGGGCCACAAAGGCAAAGACCAGCATGACGAGGATGGCGCGCAGATTGCCTGTGCCACTGAGCACGGTCAGGCGCGAGGCACAACCGCGGGTCAGGACCATGCCGGCTCCGAACAACGCGCCGCCGGTCACCAGGGCTGCCAGGGGCAGGTCCGCGACCAGATAGCGGTGATCTGCGAAGCTGATGAAACCAAGGTGAACAGCCGCTTGCGTGCCTGCCAGAGCGACGGCCAAAGCGATCAGCCAAACGCCGAGCGCAGCGCGGCGATCCTCGCCAACCAGAGCACGTCGCAGGCAAAAACCAGTACGCTCGGCAAGGACACCAAAGACAAGCCCAAGGCCAAGCGCAAAGAACACGGTGACCTGAGGGGCGGTGATATTTTCGAAACCGAGGGATTCAAACATCGTTTTGACTCGCGTATTGGAACGTTTTCCCACTTGAAGACAAATTCGGATACTTTCAAGTGTTTGATCTATGCGCAGCTGGACGCAATATGGGAAAGTGTTCCGTTTTCGAAGGGTCACTTGAGGTCTTGTTTTGGAAAAAGAAAAAGGCCGGGCAAATCGACCCGGCCTTTTCCTGAAGATGTGAAGTTTTGTCTTTTCTTTTGCTTCAACGGCCGCGAATGCGAGGATCGAGCGCGTCGCGCAGACCGTCGCCGAGATAGTTCACACTCAGCACCGTGAGCGAGATCGCAAGGCCCGGCAGCATCACACGCTCTGGAAACTGGTCCATACGTGGCACAGCGTCCGCCAGCATCTTGCCCCAGGTCGGGAAGTCAGGCGGGAAGCCCACACCAAGGAACGACAACGCGCTTTCGGTAATGATCGCGATGGCAAGGCCAAGGGTTGCCGAAACCATGATCGGGGAAATGACGTTGGGCAAAAGGTGGCGTCGGATGATGGCACCCGGCGTGGTTCCGATGGAACGGGCCGCGACAATGAACTCTCGCTCTTTCAACGCGAGGATTTCAGATCGCACAATCCGCGCCGTTTGCATCCAACTGGTGACGCCGACGACGCCGACAATCAGGATAAACATACCCGTTTCCGGCCCGAATGTCGCACGCAGCTGTTCGCGGAACAGTGTCACGGCCACCAGCAACAGGGGCAGGATGGGCAGCGACAACACAAGGTCAGTAAAGCGCATCAGCGGCCCGTCCAGACGGCGGAAATAACCTGCAAGCACGCCAATTGTGGTGCCAATCGACAGTGCGAGGATCATGGCGACCCAGCCCACAGCCATCGAGGTGCGCCCACCTACAATCAGGTTGGCAAGCGCGTCGCGCCCAAGGTTGTCGGTGCCCAAGGGGTGTGCCCATTGCACTTTGGCATCCCCATTCCAGATCGCGGTGTAAATCGGGCGCACGTCCTTGTTGCGAATGTCGAGTTTTTGCGGGTCGATGGTCCAGACGTATTCGCCAATCAACACAGCCAGCGTGATCAACAACAGAAAGGACCCTCCCATCAGGGCGCCTTTGTGTTTGCGGAACTGGTCCCAGACATCCTTCCACTGCGAATGCGGTGGATCGGTCGGAACAGCGTCCTGGAGGGCTTCGATCTTTTGGTCTTGTTCAGTCATAGCGAATCCTCGGGTCCAGGACGCCGTAAAGCACGTCGGCAATCAGGTTGAAGACAACGATCAGCACCGCGATCATAAAGGTCAGGGTTTGCACGCTGGGCAGGTCATTGGCAAAGAGCGCGTTCAGCAACTGGTCGCCAATGCCGTTCACCTTGAACACCACCTCGGTAATGATGGCGCCGCCAAAGATGCCGGGGATCCCCAGCGCGATGGCCGTGACCACGGGGATCATCGAGTTGCGCAGCACATGCACCAACACCACGATATTCTCTGGCAGGCCTTTGGCGCGGGCGGTGCGGACGTAGTCCTGATTGAGGTTGTCGAGCATTGACGCGCGCATGAAGCGGCTGATCTGGGCTGTGGTTTGCAAGGCCAGAACCATGACCGGCATGATCATCTGCCTCAGCTGCACCACAAAGCTGTCCCAGTCATTCACCACATGAGTGGTGTCATAGACCGAAGGGAACCACCCCAGTTGCACGGCAAAAACCATGATCAACAGCGGGCCGGTAAAGAACGGCGGGATAGAAAAGCCGATCATGGTGATGAAGGTACCGGACTGGTCAAAGACCGAATACTGACGGTAGGCCGAGTAAATCCCGATCGGCAGGGCAATCAGAATGCCCACGATGTAGGACATGCCGACAACCCAAAGGGTTTGCGGCAGCCGCTGGGCCACCATGTCCATCACCGGCGAGCGGGTCTGCCAGCTGAGAATACGTTGTTTGCCTTCGGCGAAGGTCGTGCCGAACATGTTGTCGAACATCACCTGCGGCTCAATCCAGAAGAACTGAACCACCCACTTCCAGTAGCGGACGTGCAAAGGCTCGCCAAGTCCAAGCGCCTCGCGCATCTTTTCTTTGACTTCAGGGGGAACGGTCAGCGGGACTTGCGCCATTGGATCGCCCGGAGCGAGCTCAAGCAGCAAGAAGATGACAAGGCTTATGAATAAGAGCGTCGGAACCGCCAGGATCAGTCGTCGGATCGTGAATGTCAGCATATGCGGCGCCCTTATTGATCAGTCTTTTTTGTGAAGAGGCGTGAGGCTGCGGCCTCGTATATGGAAAGACGCCCCCATGCAAGGCACGGGGGCGCGTTTCTTGACGTCAGCTTATTTGACGCGATGCCAGTCAGAGGCGTTCCACAGTTCCGAGTCCCAAGTATTCAGAACCACACCACCCAGGGTGTTGGAGTGTGCAGAGACACGGCCACGGTCGACAAGCGGGATGATCGTGTAGCTCTCTTTGGTGAGCATCTCGTTCATTTGCTTGGCAAGCTTGTAGCGTGTTTCCAGATCCGAAGTGCGGCCCAGCTCGTCAATCAGCTTGTCGTACGCAGGGTCACAGAAGCGGTTGATGTTCTCACCCTGCCACTGCGATTCTGGCTTCGGCTCGTTGCCGCAGCGATACATCGACAGATACGCCTGAGGATCGGTGCCGTCGAAGTTGTTGGCGTACATTTCCACGTCCGCATAGAACTTCTGGTAGGTGTCGGGCGAACCCGGGTCGCCACCGAAGAAGACCGAGGCGTTCAGGTTACGCAGTTCGGTTTCAACACCGATCTCCGACCACCACTGCTTGATCAGCGCCTGAAAGTCCTGACGCACGGCGTTGGTCGAAGTTTGGTACAGGATCGACAGACGGACGCCATCTTTGGCGCGCACGCCGTCCGAACCCATGGCCCAGCCAGCATCATCCAGCATCTTGTTGGCACCGGCGATGTCCTGGGTCAGACAATCGGTGTTGTCAGACGCATACACGGCAGGTCCGGGAACCAGGTTACAGGTCGGACGACCGGCCTGACCGTAGCCAACTTCAACCAGCAGGTTGCGGTCGATAGCCATCGACAGCGCTTTGCGGACGTTGATGTCGCTGAGGAACGGGTGCGGTGCCTTGACGGTCGAGCGGGTGTCCGCGTCGAGGTCCGGCGACGGATCCGTCATGTTCATTTCCAGACGCTCAACCAGCGAACCAAAGGCCGCGATCGGGGTGCCTTTGCCGCCCTCGGCCATCTTGGCCAGAACGTCGGGCGCCAGCTGGAGGTTCCAGGCATAGTCAAACTCGCCGGTTTCCAGAACCGCACGACCAGCTGCGGTTGCGTCACCGCCACCTTTGAAGGTCAGCGTGGCAAAGGCGGGCTTGGCCGGGTCACGGTAGTTCGGGTTCGCCGACATCGAGATCACGTCGTTCGGCTTGAACTCGTCCACAACAAACGGGCCGGTGCCGATGGGTGCAAAGTTCGCGTCGGTGCACTCAGGGGCTTTGGCACCCAGGCAGTCCGCAAACTGAGCGGCCTGAATGATCGGCGACTGACCACCCATGAACGGGCCATAGGGGTTTGGCTTGGGCTCGTTGAACATTACTTTGACGGTCAGATCGTCGACAACTTCGACGCTCTCAACCCCATCAAACTTTGCCAGCTGAGCGCAACCACCTTCTGGGTGCATGCAGTATTCAGCGGTGAATTTGACGTCTGCCGAGGTTACGGCAGAGCCGTCCGACCACTTGAGGCCAGATTTCAGTTTCCACGTGATCGAAGTCAGATCCTCGGATACGCCGCCATTGGCAACGGTCGGGATTTCTTCGGCCAGAAAGGGGACCAGCGCGCCGTTCGGGTCGTAGCGCCCAAGCGGTTCAATCACCAGCGAGGCCGATTCGATATCCTTGGTACCGCCCGACAGGAACGGGTTCAGAATCGACGGCGCTTGCCAGTAGATGATGTTTACATGGCCATCCGATCCGCGTTCTGCAAACGCGGCAGGGGCCAGTGCCGTGGCCGCTACGGCCCCCAGCAACAGTGACTGAATCTTCATAGTTCACTCCTTGTTGAGCACTTTCGTGCCTTGTATCCGGCGACATTGTCTGTCGCTCGGGGTTTGATGTGTCATGCGAGAAGACAAATCGGGTGAGCGCCCTAAAAGCAGCGCTTCCCAAATAACATCCCCTCGCGACTGAGGGCATCTCAGACCAAGGGGCGACAAATTGCAACCCTTTGAATCCGCTTTCCCCTACGCAACCCTCGTGAAATGAACCCACCTGTTTGACAGTCAGGGCGCACTGCCGCTAGCGTCCAACAAAAGTTTCACCAATAGAAAACGGGGAAGTTGGGCGATGTTGGATAATGCAATTGCCTCCATCGAAAACCTGCGAGTCGAGTTCGAGACCAAGTCTGGAACCGTCGTCGGAGTCGAGGATGTTTCGTTCAAGGTCAATCCAGGCGAAACCGTTTGTATCGTTGGGGAATCCGGCTCGGGAAAGTCCGTTTCGAGCCTGTCTTTGATGCGCCTGGTTGAGTTCGGCGGTGGCAAAATCGCAGGTGGTCAATTGATCTTTGACCGCAAGGAAGCCGAGGACATTGATCTCGCAGTTACCGATCAGAATTTGATGCGGACGATTCGCGGAAACGAGATCGGGATGATCTTTCAGGAGCCAATGACGGCCCTGAATCCGGTATTTACCGTCGGGCGCCAGTTGACCGAAGGGTTGCGGCTGCACAAGGGCATGAACAAGCAAGAGGCCCAGGCGCGTGCGCTGGAGCTGATGCGCCAAGTCCGCATTCCAGAGCCGGAACGGCGCCTGAAACAATATCCGCACGAGCTGTCCGGCGGCATGCGGCAGCGGGTTGTGATTGCGATGGCGATGGCCTGTGAACCGCGTCTGCTGATTGCCGACGAACCGACCACCGCCCTTGATGTGACCATTCAGGCCGAAATCCTCGCGTTGATGGACCGCCTCAAACGTGAAACGGGTACTGCGGTGATGTTCATCACGCACGACATGGCCGTGGTGGCGCAAATGGCCGACCGCGTGGTTGTCATGTTCCGCGGCAACAAGGTCGAAGAGGGGACCGTCGAAGAGATTTTCGAGAACCCACAGCACAATTACACCAAGGCGCTGTTGGCTGCCGTTCCGAAATTGGGTGAAATGAAGGGTACGGATTTGCCGCGCCCCATGAAGCTCTTCGGTCATGACGATCAGGTGATCGAGGATATTCCAGGCACGGACGAACCCATCCTTACGGTCAGCAACCTCACCACCCGCTTTCCCGTTCAGGGCGGTTTGCTGCGGCGTACCGTGGCCAATGTGCATGCCGTTGAGGATGTGTCGTTCAAGGTCAATAAGGGTCAAACCCTGTCCCTGGTGGGAGAGTCCGGCTGTGGCAAGTCCACTGCGGGCCGCTCGATCCTGCGGCTTGTGGAGCCTTTGTCGGGCAAGGTTGAGTTCGACGATTGCGACGTCCTGTCGTTGAACCAAAAAGAGCTGCACAAGATCCGCCAGGACATGCAGATGATCTTTCAGGACCCATTTGCCTCGCTCAACCCGCAAATGCAGTTGATGGAACAGGTCGCAGAGCCGATGCGCAACTTTGGGACTCATTCCGGCAGCGAACTTCAGGACCGCGTGGCAATGCTGTTTGACCGTGTGGAACTGCCACGCAGTTTCATGAAACGCTACGCGCATGAGCTGTCCGGCGGCCAACGGCAGCGTATCGCCATTGCCCGCGCCTTGGCGCTTAATCCCAAATTGATCGTTGCGGATGAGGCTGTCTCGGCGCTGGACGTCTCGGTTCAGGCGCAGGTCCTGAACCTGATGATGGAGCTGCAGGCCGAACTGGAACTGAGCTACCTGTTCATCAGTCACGACATGGCCGTGGTAGAAAGGGTCAGCCACTATGTCGGCGTGATGTACCTGGGGCGTATTGTCGAAATCGGGCCGCGCCGTGAAGTATTCGAGAACCCGCAGCATGCCTATACACAGGCCTTGATGAAGGCGGTTCCCATTGCGGACCCGCGCCAGCGGAAATCGGAAAAAGATCTCAACTTCAAACCGATCCCTTCGCCAATCCATCCCGTCGGATACGAGGCGCCGCCTAGCGAGTACCGTGAAGTTTCGCCAGGCCACCTGATCTTGACCACGGACAGCGGGTATTGAGTCAACCATGCAAGTTCTCACGGCTCGACGATGATGAAAGTGGCTCTTGTGACCGGAGGTGCACGGGGAATCGGCAAGGCAATTGCCGAGGAACTGGCACAGGATCACAAGGTGCTGGCAACTTATCTCTCTACTGAACCGCCCGGCGACCAGGAAAACCTGAGTTACGTCCAGGCCGACCTGCGCAATCCGGCCGCTGCAGACAGCCTTGTCGCTGAAGTACTGGCGCGGTTTGGCAGGTTGGACGTTATCGTGAACAATGCTGGATTGGTCGCGCCCTCACCGGTGGAGGCCTTTGATCCGGACGCATTGCACGCAATTGTGGACGTCAACCTGTTGGCCCCACAAGCTCTGCTGGCCGCAGCCCTGCCGCATTTGACAGCCGGTGCGGCAATTGTCAGCATTTCCTCGGTGAACGCTGTCCTGCCCCCTATGGGGGCGGCGTTCTACGGGGCAAGCAAGGCCGCGCTGAACCTATGGACGCAGGCCACGGCAAAAGAACTCGGCCCGCGGGCCATCCGCGTCAATGCCGTGGCTCCCGGTGCCATCAACATCGATGAATCCCCACGGTCAGACGACCTGACCCAGAAATTTGTCGACTTAACCGCTTTGGGACGGATCGGCAGGCCGCAGGACATCGCGCGCGCCGTGCGTTTTCTTGCGTCTGAAGACGCGTCATTTATCACCGGTGAGGTTCTCACCGTTTCAGGAGGATACCGACTGTGACCACCAAGCTGTCGCCCCGTGAAATTCTCGACAAGTTGGTTTCATTTCCCACGATGAGCCATGATAGCAACCTGCCACTGATCGACTGGGTTGATGACTATCTGACCAGCCATGGAATCAAGGCACATCGCCATTACAACGAAGACAATGAAAAGGCCGCCATCTTTGCACATGTGGGCCCCGAGATCGAAGGCGGTGTTGTGATGTCCGGCCATACGGATGTCGTGCCCGTTGAGGGGCAGCCGTGGGGCACAGATCCGTTCGAGGTGGTCGAGAAAGAGGGCAAGCTGTACGGCCGTGGCACCTGTGACATGAAAGGCTTTGACGCATTGGCGATCTGGGCCTTGGTCGAGGGGCACTACACCGGCTTGAAACGCCCGTTGCAAATCGCGCTTAGCTACGACGAGGAAATCGGCTGTACCGGCGCCCCCCCGCTGATCGAGGCCATGGCCCCTGTGGTGCCAAAGGCCAGCGCTGTCATCGTCGGAGAGCCTTCGATGATGCAGGCCGTGACCGGTCACAAAGGCGGCACCGGGTTTCACGTGCATATGCGCGGCTTCGAAGTGCATTCGTCGATCATGCACACTGGCGTGAATGCGATAATGTATGGTGCCAAGCTAATTGAATGGGCTAACGAGATGAACGCGGCCAACAGCGATGCAGACCCCCGCGAGATTGACGCGGTTTTTGATCCGCCTTGGACCACCGTGCATGTCGGACAGATCACCGGGGGAACGGCACATAACATCACGGCGCTGGATTGCCGGTTTGGCCTCGACTTCCGCTTTGTGCCCGGCGACAGCTCGGACGTTTGGAAATCCCGGTTCAAGGCCCGTGTGGCCGAGGTTGAGGCCGAGATGCAAACCGTACAGCCCACGGCGCATATCACCCTGGAAGAGTTCTTTGGCGTGCCCGCTCTGACACCGGAACAGGACGGTGAAGCAGAACAGATCGTGCGCCGTCTGACGGGCGACAATGCTTCACGTGTTGTATCCTATGGAACCGAGGCCGGGCATTTCCAGAACGCAGGCTATTCCGCAGTCATTTGCGGACCCGGCGACATCGCACAAGCGCACCAGCCAAATGAGTATCTGACCGTTGCCCAGTTCGAAGCGGGGCAGGACTTCATGCGGCGATTACTGGACATGTTGAAAGGCTAAGTCAGATGCCAGGGTTTCCGATCACGATGGCCAATCCTGTCGAACACGCAGGACCGCTGCCATCTGAGGCTGATGTCGTCATCATTGGCGGCGGTGTGATTGGCGTTTCAACCGCCTATTTCCTCGCGAAAAAGGGTCTGCGACCGGTTCTTGTGGAAAAGGGTCGGGTTGCAGGAGAGCAGTCATCGCGCAACTGGGGCTGGATCCGGCAACAGGGACGCGACCTGGCCGAGCTGCCAATCATGATCGAGGCCAATAGGTTGTGGAAGGATATCGACGCAGATCTGGGAGAAGATATCGGGCTGACGTCCTGTGGCCTGACCTACTTTGCCGAAAGCGCGGCCGAGATGGAGCGCTACGAGACCTGGGTTCGTGACGCAGCGCCAACCGGCGTGGACAGTCGGGTTCTGTCCGTGGCGGAACTGGACCAGATGATCCCGGGGATGAAACACCGGTATTTCGGCGCGCTTCATACGCCCTCGGATATGAAAGCCGAACCTTGGCTGGCCGTCCCGGCGATGGCGCGCGCCGCTGTGCGGCATGGGGCCGTGATTGTCGAAAACTGCGCCGCACGTGTTTTAGAGCGGGTAGGGGGCCGGGTGAGCGGTGTCGTGACCGAAAAGGGACCCATCAAGGCCCCCGAAGTGGTTGTCGCCGGCGGTGCCTGGTCGTCGCTCTTTCTGCGCAACGAGGGCGTGAAGATTCCGCAGCTTTCGGTCAAGGCAACCGTTGCAGCGACGAACTCTCTACCTGAGCTTCATTCAGGAGGCGGCGTTGATTTGAAACTGGCGTTCCGGCGCCGGTCGGATGGCGGCTACACGCTTGCCGCTGCCGGATTCCATGAGATGTTTATCGGGTGGGACGCGTTTCGGCACCTGTTTCATTATCTGCCTCAGCTGCGTCGCGACTTTGCAGGGCGCACCTATCTCCCCAAGGCACCTGCGGGGTATCCCGATGGCTGGACCACCGCGCGCCATTGGGGGGCAGGGGCTGAAACACCGTTTGAACGCATGCGGATGCTTGATCCCGCGCCCAACCAGCGCAAGGTCGAGGATATTCGCCGCCGATTCATGGCTCTGTTGCCAGACATTGGGGAGGTTGAGATTGTCGCGTCATGGGCCGGAATGATCGATTCCATGCCAGACATTGTTCCTGTGGTGGACCGCGCGCCGATCCCCGGTCTGTCGATTTGTACGGGTATGTGTGGACATGGCTTTGGCATCGGCCCGGGGTTTGGCCGGATCATGGCCGATCTCGTCAGTGGTGGAGACGTCGGGCATGACCTTGGCCGCTTTCGGTTCAACCGATTTACCGACGGGTCGAAACTCGACCTTGGACCGGATCTTTAGTTTTGCGAAAATAGAGGGGAAAGACGATGCCAGTTAAAAACAGTATTGCAGAAATGCACAAAGAGATCACCGGATGGCGGCGCTACCTGCACGAGCATCCCGAGCTGATGTACGATGTGCACGAGACCGCAGCCTTTGTTCAGGACCGTCTGAAAGAATTCGGCGTTGACGAAATCACGCCCGGTATCGGCCAAACCGGCGTTGTGGCCGTGATCAAGGGGCGGCAGGACACCAAAGGTCGCGTGATTGGTCTGCGGGCGGACATGGATGCGCTGCCAATCCATGAGGCTACGGGGCTGGAGTACGCATCCAAAACCGACGGGAAAATGCACGCCTGTGGCCATGATGGCCACACTGCGATGTTGCTGGGCGCAGCGCAATATCTTGCCGAAACCCGGAACTTTGACGGCACCGCCGTTCTGATCTTTCAACCCGCCGAAGAGGGCGGCGCCGGCGGCAAAGCCATGTGTGATGACGGCATGATGGATCGCTGGAACATTCAGGAAGTGTATGGGCTGCACAACATGCCAGGCACGCCCGTTGGGCAGTTTGCAATTCGCCCCGGTGCGCTCTTGGCGTCGGCGGACGAGTTTGAGATCAAGGTCACCGGCAAAGGTGGCCATGCCGCTGAGCCGCATCAGGCGATCGACACCACGCTTGTCGCCTCGCAGATCGTGGTGAGTTTGCAGTCCATCGTCGCGCGCAACATCAACCCGGTGCACCGCGTTGTGGTCACTGTTGGCACCTTTGAAACCGATAGCGTCGCATCGAACGTGATCCCGCATACCGCGCGTCTCAAGGGAACGGTGCGCACCTTGGACACGGAAAACCGCAAGCTGGCGGAAGAGCGTATTCGCAGGGTTGCAGAAGACACGGCCTCGGCCTTTGGGGCGACGGCTGAGGTGACTTGGGAGGACGGCTATCCGGTCACGGTCAACCACGATCAGGAAACGCAATATGCCATCGACGCAGCTGCATCTGTGGTGGGGGATCAGAACATTGACGTGAATACACCGCCGATCCTGCCCGCCGAAGATTTTGCCTTTATGCTTGAAGAGCGCCCCGGCGCCTATATCTTCCTAGGCAATGGCGACACGATGATGTGCCACCACCCCGAATACAGATTCGACGATGACGCGATCCCGGTTGGCAGCAGCTGGTTCGCGGAATTGGTCGAGCGCCGCATGGCGCTGAACTGAGAAACAGGAGCGAGACGAAATGCCAGTAAAGAACAGATTTGCCGAATTGCAGGCTGAGATTACCGAGTGGCGGCGGGACATCCATGCCCACCCCGAAATCCTGTTTGAAACCCATCGCACCAGCGCGCTGGTGGCCGAGAAACTGGCCGAGTTCGGCTGCGACGAGATCGTCACCGGCATTGGCCGCACCGGCGTTGTCGGGGTGATCAAGGGCAAGGCGACCGGTTCGGGCAAAGTGATTGGTCTGCGCGCCGATATGGACGCATTGCCCATTCACGAGGCAACCGGGCTGGGCTATGCCTCAAAGACCGATGGCGCGATGCATGCCTGTGGCCATGACGGACATACGGCCATGCTGCTTGGCGCTGCCAAGTATCTGTCCGAAACCCGCAACTTTGACGGAACGGTTGTGGTGATTTTCCAGCCCGCAGAAGAAGGCGGCGGCGGCGGCAAAGAGATGTGCGATGACGGCATGATGGACCGCTGGGGCATTCAAGAGGTTTATGGCATGCACAATTGGCCGGGCAAGCCGGTTGGGTCCTTTGCCATCCGTCCGGGCGCATTTTTTGCCGCTACCGACACCTTTGATATTGAGTTTGAAGGCAAGGGCGGTCACGCGGCCAAGCCACAAGAGACAGTTGATACAACCGTAATGGCCGCGCAGGCCGTGATGGCGCTGCAGACCATCGCCAGCCGCAACGCGGACCCAGTAGATCAGATCGTTGTGTCCGTGACTTCGTTTGAAACGTCTTCAAACGCTTTCAACGTGATCCCGCAACGTGTTCACCTCAAAGGCACCGTGCGCACCATGAGCCACGCTATGCGTGATCTGGCCGAGACGCGCATCAAGGAAGTTTGCACCGGAGTCGCAGCGACCTTTGGCGGCACGGCGGCGGTGGATTACCACCGTGGCTATCCGGTGATGGTCAACAGCGATGAGCAGACCGACTTTGCCGCAGAAGTGGCCAAATCTGTCAGCGGGCATTGCGAAGATGCGCCTTTGGTCATGGGCGGAGAGGATTTTGCATTCATGCTCGAAGAACGCCCCGGCGCCTACATTCTTGTTGGCAATGGCGACACGGCCATGGTGCATCACCCAGAGTACAACTTTAACGACGAGGCCATTCCGGCGGGATGCAGCTGGTGGGCTGAAATTGTCGAACAGCGCATGCCGGCTGCGTAAGCGACGGGCGCAGCTCCGCTTAACCCAGTGCCCCGATTCAACCCGGGGTATTTGTCACCAATAAGAAAGCAAGGGGCTGCGCCGTGTGCGTGGCCCTATTTCATGAGGCTGATCAGGGACGAAACCACACCTGCGCGGTTGTTGCCTGCCTGGTCAATAAAGGCAGACGCGTTGCGGGCCAGGTTTTGTTGCCGGTCGCTGCGGATAAGGTCGGCCACGGCCCCGCCCAGAGCAGCGGCATCTTCGACCTCTTCGCAGGCCCCCGCGGCCCGCATGGCTTCGTAGGCAAGCGTGAAGTTGGCGTACAGAGGGCCGTGCAGGATGGCGCAGCCAAAATGCGCGGGCTCATACGGGTTGTGACCCCCAACAGGGGTAAACGAGCCGCCGACTAACACGATTGGCGAAAGGTGGTACCACAGACCCGTCTCGCCGAGCGTATCGGCGAGGTAGACCTGTGTGTCAGGGGCAACAAGATCACCCCGGCTGCGACGGGCGATGGTCCAGCCTTTTTGCTTGAGAAGTGCCTCGATCGCGTCGCCACGCTCGGGATGCCTGGGCACAAGGATCAACAAGGCGTCAGCGTGCTCGCGGATCACGGCGCGATGCGCGGCACTGACCTGGTCTTCTTCACCTTCATGCGTCGAACTGGCGACCCACAGCGGGCGCTTTGCGAGCAGCGGCGCTAACCTTTCAACCTCGCTTGGGTCATACGGCAGCGCGCCCGCAGCCGCTTTCATGTCACCCGTGGTTTCAATCGTGTCATCGTCGGAACTCAATTGGATCAGTGCGTTACGGGTTGTGTCGGTCTGGCAAAGAATACGGGAAAAGCGGGACAGGAGCGCGCGGGCGGTTGACCGGTGTTTTTGCCATTGCTCCAGAGATTTTCCGGACAAGCGGGCATTGATCAGCGCCAGCGGAATGCCACGTTTATGTGCCATGACAATCTGATTGGGCCAAATCTCGCTTTCAACAAAAACGGCAAGGTCAGGATGCCAGTGGTCGAGAAAGCGCCGCACCGCGCCGGGCGTGTCAACCGGTGCAAACTGGTGCAGCACGCCGGATGGCAGACGCTGAGCCGCCAGTTCCGCAGCGGAGGAGGTCGTGGTTGTCACCAGTACCTTGGTGCCATCTTGGGTAAGATCCCGTACCAGATCGAGAATTGACAGAAACTCTCCCACGCTCACCGCGTGCAGCCAGATCAACGGTCCAGCCGGACGGGGCTCGGAAAAACGGCCATTCCGCTCGGGAAATCGCGTCATCGGCCCATTTCGGGCTATGAAACGTTTGCGCGCAGCACGCAAGGCCAAGGGGGCCGCGAGGGCCGTCACGGCGCGGTAGAGATGATAGGTGAGGGTCAGCGGTGCAGCGCCCATGATGGCCCCAATCAGCCGCCGGTGTGGCTCATGTGGCGCGACATCTGCCCATCAACCTGCTGGCGGGAATAGTCGAAATCATGGCCTTTGGGCTTTAGCCGAATGGCAGCCCGAATGGCCTCTTCCAGCTTGCCTTCACCTTCGTCGCTGGCGCGCAACGGCTCGCGCAGGTCGGCCATGTCTTCCTGTCCGAGGCACATGAACAGCTGGCCCGTGCAGGTCAGCCGGACCCGATTGCAGCTTTCACAGAAGTTGTGTGTCAGCGGTGTGATAAACCCGATCTTCTGACCGGTTTCTTCCAGCCGCACGTACCGGGCAGGGCCACCAGTGCGTTCCGCCAGGTCCGTCAATGTGTAGGCGTCGGCGTAGCGCGCCCGCAAATCTTTCAGCGGCCAGTATTGATCCAGGCGATTTTCCTCACCCAAATCCCCCATTGGCATGACCTCGATCCAGGTCAGGTCCATGTCGCGACTGGCGCACCATTGGGTGATCGCAATCTGCTCGTCCTCGTTGAAGCCTTTGAGTGCAACCGCATTGATCTTGACCCTCAGCCCGGCCTTTTGGGCCGCATCGATGCCGCGCATGACCTGCGGCAGACGGCCCCAGCGGGTGATTTCGGCGAACTTGGCTTCGTCGATGGTGTCGAGCGAAATGTTCACACGCCGCACACCACAGGCGTACAGCTGGTCTGCGAACCGCTCCAGCTGCGAGCCATTTGTGGTCAACGTCAGCTCATCCAGTGCGCCGCTTTCCAGATGGCGCCCCATCGCTTGGAAAAAGGTCATGATATCGCGTCGTACCAGCGGCTCGCCCCCGGTAATCCGCAGTTTTTTCACGCCCAATCGGACAAAGGTCGAACACATTCGGTCCAGCTCTTCCAGCGTCAACAGTTCTTTCTTGGGCAGAAAGGTCATGTTTTCAGCCATGCAATAGACGCAGCGAAAATCGCAGCGGTCTGTCACGGAAACGCGCAGGTAATTCACGGCACGTTGGAAGGGGTCAATCAAAGGAGCGATCATGCGCTAATAGGTAGTCCCAATGGGGTAAGGGGGCAAGGGCAGAGGCTGCCTTTCCGTGCATGGCTCTGTCAAAGATGCTTTGGGTGCCTTAAGGGGCGGGGTTATTGGCTAATTCCGAGCTTGCCAAAGTGCTTGGTCGCTTCCTTGCGCGCAAAGGGCTTCATTGCGTCGCCATATGTGTCCAGAAACCCCACGACCCGTTCCGCGTCATGCTTGGAAAGCTCGCGCAACCACCAAGCCACAGCTTTCTGAATAAACCAATCAGGATCAGATACATAGCCGCCAGCCCAGCCAAGCACCCGATCCCGAATTTCAAGATCCAGAGGCTTGGGGTGGTTCTGCTTGGTCCAGGGCAAGGTGATCACCAACGCCGCCCGTCGGGTCCACATGTGTTCAGAACGGGTCCAGCCTTCAACCTCATCGACGCGCATTGGATCAGCGATCAGCCGCTTTTGACCCGCCATACAGGCGTGGTCCGCAATGGCCCAGCTGTCGAAATCCGGCACCCAAGAAGCGATAAGACTCCAAGCTTCTGCATCCGGCCGCAATCGGGCTTGGGTCAACAATTTTGCCGCTGCAATCCGCGCCTCGAAAACATCCGTTGCCCAGAGGGCGCCGGCTAGGTGAACACGCTCGTCAACGCTCAAGGCCTGCCGCCAGGCCTTGGTCAGATCGTTTGTTGCCGGGTTGGGAACCCCCAGAACCTCTCGGGTCTGCTTGTGGTACTGCGCCATCTGTTCCGCGCGACCGGGCTCTGCGGCGGCTCTGAGGGCAGAGAGGGCTTCGTCAAGCGTCATGTCATTGTCCACTTTTGGTTGCCTGTGTCAAAGACACTGGATCTCTCATTCTGAGCTGCCACCGATGCCACGGAAGTAAGTACCTACTCCACGGTCACCGATTTCGCCAGATTTCGCGGTTGGTCCACGTCGGTGCCCTTGGCAACAGCAGTGTGGTACGCCAGCAGCTGGGCAGGGATCGAATAGAGGATCGGGCTTAGAACCGGGTCAACGACCGGCATCACAACCGTATCCCAGACACCGTCGCCGCCCTGTGATGCGCCCTCTGCGTCTGTGATCAGCAGCACCTTGCCATTGCGGGCCATGACCTCTTGCATGTTGCTGATGGTCTTATCGAAAAGACTATCACGTGGCGCCAGAACCACCACAGGAACATGTTCATCTACCAAGGCGATAGGGCCATGCTTCAGCTCTCCTGAAGCATAAGCTTCGGCGTGTATATAGCTGATTTCCTTCAATTTCAAAGCACCCTCAAGCGCCAAGGGGTACATCACCCCACGCCCAAGAAACAAAATGTCCCGAGCTTCTGACAGATTGTGGGACACGGCCTGCAAGGTGCTTTCGCGTTCCAGAGCGGCATTCATGACTCCGGGCAACATGCGCAAAGCTGACAGTTTATCCGCAACCTCCTGCGCCGTCATCGTGCCGCGTTCGGCGGCCGCCTTGAGCGCTATCATCAACAACACGGTAAGCTGGCATGTAAACGCCTTGGTCGACGCAACGCCGATCTCGGTTCCTGCAAGGATCGGTAGAACCAGATCGCTTTCCCGGGCAATCGAGCTTTCGGGTACATTGACCACCGACACGATCTTGTCAGCTTTGCCTTCGCAATACCGCAGCGCCGCCAGCGTGTCCGCGGTCTCGCCGGATTGGCTCACGAACAGGGCGACGGTGCCTTTGCTGATGGGGGGCTCACGATACCGAAACTCCGAGGCGACATCAACTTCAACAGGAATACCCGCAAGCTGTTCAAACCAGTATTTCGCCGTGAAACAGGCATAATAAGCGGTGCCACAGGCCACCATCGTCAGCCGGTCGATCTGGGTGAAATCCAGGCCTGGGTCCGGCAAAACCACTGACGCGCCTGTGTTGTCGAGATAATGGCGAATGGCTTCGCCAATAACGGTGGGCTGTTCGGCGATTTCCTTGGCCATAAAGTGTTTATGGCCACCCTTATCCACCCGTGTCTGATCAAGCCGGATGGTTTGCATTTCCCGATTGGCGATTTCGCCGGCTTCGTTGCGAATTTCCAGGGAGGTGCGCGTCAGAACCGCGCTATCGCCTTCTTCAAGATAGGTGATGCGGTCTGTCAGCGGACCGAGCGCAATAGCGTCGGAGCCCACGAACATTTCGCCGTCGCCATGCCCAATTGCCAAGGGGGATCCCTTGCGCGCGGCCACGATCAGGTCTTCTTCTCCCTCAAAAAGAAAGGCCAGGGCAAAGGCGCCGTCCAGGCGGGACAGGGTTTTGCGCGCCGCTTCAACGGGTTGTGCACCTTTTTCTATATAGAGCTGGGTCAGCAGGGCTACGGTTTCCGTGTCGGTCTCTGTTACGAACTGAATACCGGCTGCCGCCAGCTCCTCGCGCAGTTCGCGAAAGTTTTCGATGATGCCATTGTGCACAACTGACACAGGCCCCGCGCGATGGGGGTGCGCGTTGTCGATCGAAGGTGCACCGTGTGTGGCCCAGCGGGTGTGACCAATGCCGGATTTACCTTGCAGTGGGTCGTGCACCAAAAGGTCACTTAAGTTGACGAGCTTGCCAACGGCCCGGCGGCGTTCCAAAACCCCATCATGAACCGTAGCAATTCCGGCGCTGTCATAACCGCGATACTCCAGCCGTTTTAGGGCCTCGACCAAGATGGGTGCCACTTCATGGCCGCCAAGGATGCCAACAATTCCGCACATTATTCGCCACCTCTAGAAGCTTTTTGCTTCTTAACCTTTAACAAATCGAACATTTTGCGTGCCAGGCCCGGTTTGGATACCTGAGGCGCGCGCGCAATGGCCAGCGCGTCGTCTTCAACGTCTTTTGTAATAACAGATCCGCTGCCCGTCATCGCGCCATTGCCGATGTTAACCGGGGCAACCAGCATTGTGTTGGACCCGATAAAGGCATTGGCGCCAATCGTCGTTCGATGCTTCATCACGCCGTCGTAGTTGCACGTAATCGTACCCGCTCCGACATTGGCGGCCGCCCCAATCGCGGCGTCTCCGATATAGCTGAGATGGTTGACCTTGGCGCCAGCATCCAGCGTTGCGTTCTTCACCTCGACGAAATTGCCGATCTTGACGTCCTCTGCCAACTCGGCTCCGGGGCGAAGACGGGCATAGGGCCCAACCACGCTACCGCGGGATACATGGCAGCCTTCGAGGTGGCTAAAGGCGCGTATCAGTGCACCGCTTTCCACGGTCACGCCGGGGCCAAAATACACGTTTGGCTCAATGACCGTATCGCGGCCTATCACTGTGTCATGGGACAACATCACGGTGTCTGGCTGTTGCAGGGTCACGCCAAGTTCCATCAACTCACGACGGGCATTTGCCTGGAAAATTGCTTCGGCCTCGGCCAGGTGAATGCGCGAGTTGATGCCCAGTGTTTCGACTTCGTCACACGCAACGGCCGTCACCGAAAGCCCACGATCCCGCGCAATTGCGACGATGTCAGTCAGGTAATACTCTTCCTGTGCATTGTTGGCTTCAATGGCCTCAATCATCGAAAACAGCTCATCACTTCTGGCAAGCATTACTCCGCTATTACAGAATGTTATAGCGCGTTGTTCATCCGACGCGTCGGCAAATTCAACAATGGCCTCAAGGGTGTCGCCTTGCATCACAAGGCGCCCATATTTTCCTGGATCAGCCGCTTCGAACCCCAGCACGACCACGGCATTGTCCTGACGTGCCGCAACCATCCGCTCGAGCGTTTCGGTGCGCACGAAAGGGGTGTCCCCGAACAGGACGATGACATCGCCGTCAAACTCTCGCAGTGCGTCGCGCGCCGCATCAACGGCATGGGCCGTGCCCTTTTGTTCTTGTTGCAGAACAACCTCTGCGTCTGGCGCAAACGTGTCCAATGAGCTTTTGACATCATCAAACCCGTGTCCCGCGACGACTATTGTCCGGCTCGGGTTCAACACTTCCGCAGAGCGGATCGCATGCGCCAGCATCGGAGCACCCGCAATTTGGTGCAAAACCTTGGGCATGTCGGATTGCATCCTTGTGCCTTTTCCGGCGGCCAGGATGACGAGGGCAATATTCATATTAATTCTCTTTGTAATTCATTTGCGCCCGTTTTATCCGTTCACAACTCTGGCGCAAGGCCGGACACCATCAAAAGGCGTTACGGCGTGTAACAGCGATGGGCGAAAACGCGCCAGTTCCAGGGGGTAACATGCGCACAGTTGTTTTTGATCTCGACGGCACTTTGGCGGATACCAGCCGGGATTTGCTGGCGGCGGCCAATGCCTGTTTCCGCGCCATGGGCGAGGGGGATGTCCTAAGGGTCGAGACAGATGCAGGTACAGCCCTGCGCGGGGGCAAGGCCATGTTGACCCTGGGCCTGACGCGGTTGGGACGGATGAATCAGGATATTGTGGAGCAGTATTATCCCATGCTGCTCGAGGCTTACGGCGAGGCACTGGATCACCACACGGTGATGTATCCCGGCGCCATGTCTGCGGTGAAAACCCTTTCAGATCAGGGCTATGGCGTCGGAATTTGCACCAACAAGCCCGAGGCGCTGGCCGAAGCGTTGATGGTGTCCTTAGGCGTGCGCGACGCGTTTGGGGCGCTCATCGGGGCTGATACGTTGCCCGTGCGCAAGCCGGATCCGGAGCCATTGTTTGAAACCGCGCGGCGGTTGGGGGGGGATCCGGGAAAGACGATTCTGATTGGCGACAGCGTCACGGACCGTGAGACAGCGCGCCGTGCAGGGGTGCCCTCGGTACTCGTGACCTTCGGGCCCAGCGGCGAGGATATGGCGGCGCTGGAACCCGAAGCACTGCTGCATGACTATGCGGATTTGCCGCGTCTGGTTCAGGAACTGATTGGGCGTAACAGCTGATCGGTCAGGGCCGAAAGCGGCAGATCTGATAGATTGGCAAGCGTCTCCTCGATGGCGCCTGCATGGTCCTGACCCAGAACCGGATGAGATAAGTCTCTGAACTTGTGGCGCAATTCGGGTTCGGACGGCGGGGCGGTGTGATCCCATTTGGGTTCATTCCAATCGCCCTCGAGCCGCGTACCGTTCTGAAGAACCAAAGTGACGCGGGCCAGACGTTGGGCCGGGAAGTTCTGATTGGCATGGTCCGCCTCAAACATCTCCATCGCATCGGACAGGCGCAGCACGTCAGGGTCGTTCAGGGCCTCGTCAACGAGGTGTTCCGGGCGCACGTCTCCATGCTTCAGGGCAACCGCGACGGGGAAGGATGTCGAGTATTGCGCCGCGTCTCCTTCGGCGGGTCTCTTGACTGCAAGCCGCACGGATTCGTGGAAGGTGTGAACTTCTATTTTCTTTATATCTGAGTGGCTTACACTGTTTTCACGCTGAAGAGCCAACGCGCCTTCGATGGGGGCCTGGGCCCAGCGGCAGACGGGGTAATTCTTGTAATACTGCTCCAGCCCAAACCAGCGCTGGCCGAGATCGGACCAGTAGTCGGGGGCCTGTTCCACGGTGATGGCCGGGGCGCCGGTGAAACCCTTGGCGGCAAGCCGCGCGGCAGAGACACCGCACATGGATCCCCAGCCTGCGCCGTCTTTCAACATCGTGGGGTGGTCAATGCAGCGCATCATCTGGCTGCGGGGGGCGTGGTATTCGGCGATTCCGAGGGCGTGGCGGGTGGTGTCATGGTCCAGTTTCATGATCCGCGACCCGGCTGCAGCGGCGACGACAGCGCCCCAGCTGCCCGAGGTATGGTAGTCGGGGCAGGTGCCATGCTGGGCAACGCTGACCCGTGCGCCTATCTCGTAACCCATTGCAATTGTTGTTAAAAACTCCACTCCGGAAATGCCGTGGACATGCCCCAACATCAGGGCGGCGGGGAATAATGGGGCGCCGATGTGGCCTTTGGCGGGGTTGAAACCGTCGTGGGCGTCGATGGAATCGATGGTGATCCCGGCTGCCAGCGCCGCGCCGGAGGGGGAGGCGGTGCGGCCATCAAAGAGCATGGGAACAGCGCCGCCAAACTCCTCGGTGGCAAGCTCGCGCACATAGGCCGAAGGCCTTGTTTTTATGCCTGCAGCGGCCACGCCGATGATGTCGAGAAGGGCGAGTTCGGTCTGTTTCTGAACAGCCGAATCAAGGTCTTTCCACGCCAGGGAATGGATGAAATCGAGCGGATTTGTCATGGTTTCCTCCTTGTCCCAAGCCTAGCAAGGGTAAAGCCGCCGAACGGTCAGTTCGCGACATTTTTAGCCAGTTCAGGGGGGTAAACAGACCAAACTGGCCGTTGACGCCCCGCGCCAAGCCGGACAAAGCTGCGCCCATGACAGAGAATTTCACAGGCAATTTCACCCAGCAGGAAGCCATCCCCGACGAAGGGATCGCGGCGGCGCTGGAGGTTTTGAAGAGCGGACGTTTGCACCGCTACAACGTGGCGGCGGGCGAAGACGGCGAAACAGCCCTGCTGGAGCAGGAGTTTGCGACCCAGATGGGGGCAAAATACTGCCTGGCCGTGGCCTCGGGCGGGTATGCGCTGGCGACAGCCCTGCGCGCGCTGGAGGTGCAGCCCGGCGACAAGGTGCTGACCAATGCGTTCACGCTGGCCCCGGTGCCGGGCGCAATTGCCAGTGTCGGCGCGGTGCCGGTCTTTGTGGGGGTGACGGAAAACCTGGTGATCGACCTCGATGATCTGGCGGCCAAGGCACATCAGGCTGATGTGCTGATGCTGAGCCATATGCGCGGGCACTTGTGTGATATGGAGCGTCTGCTGGAGATTTGCGACGCACAAGGGCTGAAAGTCATTGAGGATTGTGCCCACACCATGGGCGCGCGCTGGAACGGGGTTTTGTCGGGACGGCAGGGCGTGATGGCGGCCTATTCGACGCAGACCTATAAACATGTGAATTCGGGTGAGGGCGGGTTGCTGATCTCGGACGATGACGCGCTGATGGCGCGGGCGATCATGCTGTCGGGGTCGTATATGCTGTATGAACGGCATCTGGCGCGGCCTCCGGTTGAGGCATTTGAGGGCGTAAAATACGTGACACCCAATATTTCCGGGCGGATGGACCATTTGCGGGCAGCGATCCTGCGGCCCCAGCTGCGGGATCTGGACACCCAATGTGCGCGCTGGAATGACCGTTACAGGGTTGTCGAGGATGGGTTGCGCGACACTCCGGGGCTGACCGTGGTGGAACGTCCCGAGGCAGAGTTCTATGTCGGCTCATCCATCCAGTTCCTGCTGCTCGACTGGAGCGAGGACAATGTGAACGAGGTGATCCGCCGTTGTCTGGCGCGGGGCGTGGAATTGAAGTGGTTCGGGGGCGCGGAACCCGCCGGGTTCACCTCGCGCTATGATTCGTGGCGCTATGCCCCGTCCGAACCCATGCCCGCCAGTGACCGGGTGCTGAAAGGCATCGTCGACATGCGGCTGCCGTTAACCTTTAGTCTGGAGGATTGCGCGTTGATTGCGCGGATCATTCGGGCCGAGGTCAGCGCCGTCTGGCAGGGCGGTTTTGCGTGAAATGCACATGAAATAACCAAGTTGTACATCTTTTTTGGGGGTGACTCTCCAAGTTGTACAAAATGGACTCCTATGATTTTGCAAAGCCCGCCCCAGAGATGGGGTGAGGGTCGTGGTATCCGCGCAAGGATACAATTTTACCTATCTTGCAAAATTTTTCCTGTGACCCGCCGTAAAAATACGGGTGGCGGGAAAATTCTTGATCGGTGTCGGCAATTCGCCTAGTTATATGAACAAGTGTTCAATAACGGGAGAGACCGAGCGATGTTCATGCACACGATGGAGTTTGATCTGGGCGAAGACGTCAATGCCATGCGCGAGATGGTGCATCGCTTTGCGCAGGAGCGGATCAAGCCGATGGCGGCTGAGATTGACCTGAAGAACGAGTTTCCAAACGAGCTGTGGAAAGAGTTTGGCGAGTTGGGTCTGTTGGGGGTCACGGTGCCCGAGGAATACGGCGGGGCCGACATGTCCTATCTGGCGCATGTCATCATCTGTGAAGAGATCGCGCGGGCCAGTGCCTCGGTTGCATTGTCTTATGGTGCGCATTCGAACCTCTGCGTCAACCAGATCAAGCTGAACGGCAATGACGAGCAACGCGCAAAATATCTGCCGCGCCTGTTGTCGGGTGAACATGTGGGCGCGCTGGCGATGTCGGAGCCGTCGGCAGGGTCGGACGTGGTGTCGATGAAGCTGCGCGCGGACAAGAAGAACGACCGCTTTGTGCTGAATGGCAACAAGTACTGGATCACCAACGGCCCGGATGCGGACACGCTGGTGGTTTATGCCAAGACCGACATGGATGCGGGCCCCCGCGGGATCACGGCGTTCCTGATTGAAAAAGAGATGAAGGGGTTCTCGACCTCGCCGCACTTTGACAAGCTGGGGATGCGTGGATCGAACACAGCCGAGCTGATCTTTGAAGACGTCGAAGTGCCGTTTGAGAATATTCTTGGCGAAGAGGGCAAGGGTGTTGCGGTTCTGATGTCCGGTCTGGACTATGAGCGCGTGGTGCTGGCCGGATTGGGCACGGGCATCATGGCGGCCTGTCTGGATGAGATCATGCCCTATATGGTCGAGCGCAAGCAGTTTGGTCAGTCGATTGGCAACTTTCAACTGATGCAGGCCAAGATTGCCGACATGTATACGGCGATGAACTCGGCGCGGGCCTATGTCTATGAATGTGCCAAGGCCTGTGACGCCGGGCGGATCACCCGTCAGGATGCGGCGGCCTGTTGTTTGTATGCGTCCGAGGTGGCGATGACCCAGGCGCATCAGGCGGTGCAGGCCATGGGCGGTGCGGGATACCTGAGCGACAACCCGGTGGGGCGGATTTTCCGCGACGCCAAGCTGATGGAGATCGGTGCGGGGACGTCGGAAATTCGTCGGATGCTGATCGGTCGCGAGTTGATGACCGCGCAGGGCGGCTGATTTTGGCACAGAAAAACCCCGCCAGGTGCGTCTCCTGACGGGGTTTGAACCGGACCGGCGGCGTGGGTCATGCCCCGCCGCCAAACCACGGAGATCAGAAGCGGTGAACGTAGGACACGCCCAGCACGACCGGATCGATCTCGGCTTTGCCGATGTAGGCGCCGTCGAGATAGGCTTTGGTGTCGATGTCCATCCAGCGGGCGTTGACCCGCAGCGCGCCGTTGTCGCTGACCTGGTAGTCAAGACCGACCTGAGCGGCGACGCCCCAGCTGTCCTTGAGGCGGAGCGTTCCGAGCGGGCTCTTTTCCTCGAAGAAGGTGGTGTAGTTCAGGCCGAGGCCGACATAGGGCTTCCACTTGGACGCGGTCGCGAAGTGATAGTTCAGCGACAGGGTCGGGGGCAGTTGCTTGGTCTCGCCCGCGAAGGCGCCGTTGATGCTGATGTCATGCGAAAACGGCGTTGCGGCCAGCAGTTCGATGCCGATGTTGTCACGGATGAAGTATTCGACGGTCAGCGACAGCTGGGTGTCATCGCTGATCGTGGCCTTGCCGCCCGCGAGCGTGCCGTTGTTCGATTTGGGGTTCACGTTGGCAACCCCGACACCCACCGTCCAATCACCCTGCGACTGGGCGAGGGCCGGAGCCGAGAGGGCTGCCAGCGCGGCGGTGAGTGCCAATGCGGAAGTGTAACGTCTCATTGTTGTACCTTTTACTGCGTTTGCCCGGCCACTCTGTCTTGCGGGGTCTCTGCGGGGTTTGATCTGGGTCAAGATGAGACGCGGAAATCCCATGGGAAGCTTTTGAAAAACCAAGGAAATCAGGTGGGTTGCGCGTGGTGAATAGCAGGGTTTCCATAGGCGCATTGCTGCGCGGCGCGGGGCGACCCGACGTCACCCGGAGCCTGTCCGGCGCAGCCCGGAAAAGGGGGCGTTCATGATGTCGAATCGAGTCGCATTTGCGGTGGCGGTCTGGGCGGCCACCAGCCTGGCTGCGCCGGGCATGGCGCAAGAGGGCGTGATCTTTTCACCCGCAGCCACCGAGACCTGCATGCAGGACTTTGACCATCTGAACGATCTGTCGTTCTGCGCCGGTGAGGCGGCCAATGCCTGTATGGAGGCGACACCGGGCGGATATTCGACCGTGGGCATGGTCGGGTGCTACGACGCCGAATTGCAATACTGGGACGCCCGGCTGAACGGGGCTTACAAGCGCGTGCGCGCCGAAGCCAAGGCGATGGATGCCGAGATGAAAGAGATCGGGTCTTCCGCGCCGTCGCAGGCAGATGCGTTGCGCGACATGCAGCGGGCCTGGATCACCTATCGCGACGCCACCTGCGGCTATGAACGCGCGCTCTGGGGCGGCGGCACGGGGGCAGGGCCCGCCGGGGTTGCCTGTCTGATGGGGCTGACCGCCAAACAGGCGCTTTATCTAGAAAGCCTGAACGGGCTGAACTGAATTTACCGGGGAATGACACGATGACAAAACTGCACTCCAAGGCGCTGACGACGTCAGATGATTTCAACGCCAACCGCGCCGCCCATCTGGAGGCGATGGCGGTGGTGGCCGAGGCCGCTGAGGCGGCGGCACAAGGTGGGGGAGAGCGCGCGCGTGACCGCCACCTGAGCCGGGGCAAGATGCTGCCGCGCGAGCGGGTGGCAAACCTGTTGGATCCGGGATCGCCGTTCCTCGAGGTCGGTTCGACGGCGGCGCATGGCATGTATGACGGGGCAGCCCCTTGTGGGGGTGTGATTGCCGGGATCGGGCGCGTGAGCGGTCAGGAGGTCATGGTGGTCTGCAACGATGCCACGGTAAAGGGCGGCACCTATTACCCGATGACGGTCAAGAAGCACCTGCGCGCCCAGGAGATTGCCGAAGAGAACCATCTGCCCTGTATCTACCTGGTGGACAGTGGCGGCGCGAACCTGCCCAATCAGGACGAGGTGTTCCCGGACCGCGACCACTTTGGGCGGATTTTCTACAATCAGGCCAATATGAGCGCCAAGGGCATTCCGCAGATTGCCGTGGTGATGGGGTCCTGTACCGCCGGAGGTGCCTATGTGCCTGCGATGTCGGATGTGACCATCATCGTGAAGGAACAGGGCACGATCTTTCTGGCGGGCCCGCCGCTGGTCAAGGCGGCGACGGGTGAGGTTGTCTCGGCCGAGGATCTGGGCGGCGGCGATGTGCACACGCGCCTGTCCGGCGTGGCCGACTATCTGGCCGAGGATGACGCCCATGCGCTGGCTTTGGCACGCCGGGCCGTTGAGTATCTGAACCGCAAGAAACCGCAGACCGTGGATTGGCAGAGCCCGGAAGAGCCGGCCTATGACCCCGAAGAGATTCTGGGCGTGGTGCCCGCGGGCTTGCGCACGCCTTATGACATCCGCGAGGTGATTGCCCGCGTGGTCGATGGCAGCCGCTTTGACGAGTTCAAGGCGCGGTTTGGCGAGACGCTGGTCTGTGGCTTTGCCCATGTCAAAGGCTGCCCGGTGGGGATCATCGCCAACAACGGGGTTTTGTATTCGGAAAGTGCTGCCAAGGGCGCGCATTTTGTCGAACTGTGCTCGCAACGCGGTATCCCGCTGGTGTTCCTGCAGAACATCACCGGGTTCATGGTCGGTCAGAAGTACGAGGCCGAGGGCATTGCCCGGCATGGCGCCAAGCTGGTGACGGCTGTGGCGACCACCAAGGTGCCGAAGATCACCATGCTGGTGGGGGGCTCGTTCGGCGCGGGCAACTATGGCATGGCGGGGCGGGCCTATAGCCCCCGGTTCCTGTGGACCTGGCCGAATTCGCGGATTTCCGTGATGGGCGGCGAGCAGGCGGCTGGGGTTCTGGCCACGGTCAAACGCGACGCCATCGAGCGGCAGGGCGGCGCATGGTCGGCCGAGGAAGAGGCCGCGTTCAAGCAGCCGACGCTGGATATGTTCGAGCATCAGAGCCACCCGCTCTATGCCTCGGCGCGGCTGTGGGATGACGGCATCGTCGATCCGCGCAAGACGCGGGATGTGTTGGCGTTGAGCTTGAGTGCAAGCCTGAATGCACCGGTGGAAGAGACGAAGTTTGGTGTGTTCCGGATGTGATGTCGTGGGGGCCAGCCCCCACACCCCCGGAGTATTTCGGGCGAAATGAAGGATCGGGTCGGGAGGCCGTGAGATGTTCAACAAGATTTTGATTGCGAACCGTGGTGAGATTGCGTGCCGTGTGATGGAAACCGCCCGGAAACTGGGTGTGAAGACCGTGGCTGTGTATTCAGACGCGGATGCGGGTGCCAAGCATGTGGCGATGGCGGATCAGGCGGTGCATATCGGCGGCGCGGCGCCGTCGGAGAGCTACCTGAAGGGCGATGTGATCATTGCGGCGGCCTTGGAGACGGGCGCGCAGGGTATTCATCCGGGCTATGGCTTTTTGTCCGAGAACCCGGAGTTTGTGGATGCGGTGGAAGCGGCGGGGCTGGTCTTTATCGGGCCGTCGGCGGATGCAATCCGCAAGATGGGGCTGAAGGACGCCGCGAAGGTCTTGATGGAAGAGGCCGGGGTGCCGGTGGTGCCGGGCTATCATGGTGCCAATCAGGATGGCGCCTTTCTGGCGGCGGAGGCGGATAAGATCGGCTATCCGGTGCTGATCAAGGCGGTTGCGGGTGGCGGCGGCAAGGGCATGCGTCTGGTGGAAGACCCGGCGGAGTTTGCCGATGCGCTGGCGAGTGCGCAAGGTGAAGCGACCACGGCTTTTGGCAACGCGGATGTGTTGATCGAGAAATACGTCACGCAACCGCGCCACGTGGAGGTGCAGGTCTTTGGCGATGGCACCCACGCGGTGCATCTGTTTGAGCGCGACTGTTCGCTGCAGCGCCGTCACCAGAAGGTGATCGAGGAAGCGCCTGCGCCGGGGATGAGCGCCGAGGTGCGCGCGGCCATGGGGCAGGCCGGTGTGCGCGCGGCCGAGGCGATTGGCTACAAGGGCGCTGGTACGGTGGAGTTCATCGTCGATGGCTCGGATGGCTTACGCGCCGATGGGTTCTGGTTCATGGAGATGAACACGCGTCTGCAGGTGGAACACCCGGTGACCGAGGCCATCACCGGTGTTGATCTGGTGGAATGGCAGTTGCGGGTCGCGTCGGGGGATCCTTTGCCCAAGTCGCAGGACGAGCTGAGCATCACCGGGCATTCCTTTGAGGCGCGGATCTATGCCGAGGATGTGCCCAAGGGGTTCCTGCCGGCGACCGGTACGCTGACGCATCTGGGCTTCCCTGAGGGCGCGCGGTTTGACAGCGGTGTGCGTCAGGGCGACACCATCAGCCCGTGGTATGACCCGATGATTGCCAAGCTGGTGGTGCATGGGGCGACCCGCGCAATTGCGCTGGCCAAGCTGGAGACCGCGCTGCGCCACACGGATGTGGGCGGCACGGTGACCAATGTCTCGTTCCTGAGCCTGTTGGCGGCGCAGGAGGACTTTGTGAAGGGGGACGTGGACACCGGGCTGATTGCACGGCATCTGGACGCGTTGGCGGCAGCCCCCGTGGCCTGTACCAAGGCGCGCTCGGTGGCGGCGTTGACGGCGCTGGGCCTGATGGATGCGCCGGATGGTGCGCCCGAGGCGGCGTTTGTGATGTGGTCTCCGCTGACGCAGACCGTGCATCTCAGCCACAACGAAGAAGATATCGAGGTGCGGGTCACTGTTCTGGGGACCGGTGAATACCGCGTCGATCTGGGGGATGTGCAGCATCGCGTGCATTTTTCGGGCAGCGCGTGGTTTGTCGATCAGACCAAGGTCAAGGCGCGGACCTCTTATGTCGGTGACGAACTGACGGTGTTCTGGGGCAATGGCTATGTGTTCCATGTGGTCGATCCGCTGGATCGGGCCTCGGACGAGGCGGCGGGCGGTAATGTGATTGCCGCACCCATGCCGGGATTGGTCAAGGCGATCTTTGCCGAGGCCGGACAAGAGGTGAAAGAGGGCGACCGGCTGGCCATTCTGGAAGCCATGAAGATGGAGCATTCGCTGCTGGCCGCGCGTGATGGCGTGGTGGCCGAGGTTCTGGCCCACGCGGGCGACCAGGTGCAGGAAGGTGCTGCGCTGATCCAGTTGGTCGAAGAAGACGAGGCGGAGGCCGCTGCGTGAGTGACCTGCGCCTGACCGGCTTTTGCCACAGCGTCTATACGCGCTCGGTGCGGATTGCGCTGGCGGAGAAAGGTCAGGCCTATGCCTATGAAGAGTGCAACCCGTTTGCGGCAACCGACGCAGACCGGCTGAGGGCGGATCAGCCCTTTGGCCGGGTGCCGGTGCTGAGGCACGGGGATTTTGCGCTGTATGAGACCGCCGCGATTCTGGGCTATCTGGAAGAGGTGCTTGGCGGCGTGTGGTTGATGCCGGACACCGCCCCGGCGCGGGCCCGTGCGCGGCAGGTGATCGGCATGGTGGATTCCTATGTCTATAGGCCCTTGGTGCGACAGGTGTTTTCGCACGGAGTCTATGCGCCGTTGATGGGAGAGCCCGCCGATGCGGCGCTTGTCGATGCGGGCATGCAGGCGGCGCCGCGCATCCTGGGGGCGCTGGAAGAGGTTGCCGCCGAAGGTCTGGTGTTGCGTCCCGGCGCGGCCGGGGCCGCCGAGGGGCATCTTTTTGCGATGCTGGACTATTTTGTGCTTTATGAACCGGGGCGCGATCTGTTGCAGCAGCACCCCGCATTGACCCAATGGTTTGACGGGTTTGCCGCGCGCGACAGTGCAATTGTCACGCGGCCAGATCTGAAGCGTTAGAAAGAAAGGGCCGTCCATGATCCGCCTGCACCATATTCCGTTTTCCCGATCCTTCCGCATCCTGTGGCTGTTGGAAGAGATGGGGCTGGACGCCGAGCTGAAACACTATTCCATCACCGATGGCTCTTTGCGCGCCTCAGAGTTCAAGGCGATTTCGCCCGTGGGCCGTGTGCCTGCGTTGGAGATTGACGGGCTGACGATTTATGAAAGCGGCGCGATCATTGAATACCTGACCGAAACGCGCCCCGAACATGGGCTTGGGCGGCTTGCTGGCGATGCCGAGCGGGTGCCGTTTCTGGAGTGGCTGGGGTTTGCCGAGACACAGGCCAGCGTTTTGGCCTCGCTCAACATGCAGCATCTGTTCATGGGTGACCCGACGCCTGCATCGCCGGTGGTGCTGAAGCTGGAGGCGGCGCGTCTGGCGGCGACGTTGAAGGCGATGGAGCGCACGCTGGGAGAGCGGGACTGGCTGTTGGAGAGCGGGTTCTCGGCGGCGGATACGATGATGGGGTTCAACCTGTTTTCGGCGCCTTATTACGTAGAGATGGACCGGTTTCAGAACCTCGCGGCCTATCGCGCGCGGATCGAGGCGCGGCCAGCCTATCAGCGGGCGCGCGAGAAAGACGGGCCTCAGGAGTTCTACAAGAAAGAGTTTTACCCGGTGCCGGAGGTTTGAGCGCTATGAAGATCACACTGCATCACGCCCATGAGGCCCGGTCGTTCCGGGTGCTGTGGCTGTTGGAGGAAATGGGGCTGGACTATGAGTTGGTCGTGCACAATTTCTTCGACAAGTCGCTGCGCAGCCCGGACTATCTGGAGATCAACCCGGCGGCGCGGGTGCCGGCGCTGGAGATCGACGGCAAGGTCATCGTCGAGAGCGGGGCCAGTGTGGAGTACCTGTGCGAGATCTTTCCTGAAAAAGGGTTGGGGCGGCCTGCGGGGGATGCGGAACGCATGGAATACCTCGACATGCTGCATTACGCCGAAAGCATCGGGCAGCATATGGCGAACCTGACCCAGGCGCATATTGTCTTGTACAAGCCTGAGATGCGCTCGCCCACGCAGATGAACCTGGAAGCGCGGCGGCTGCACAAGGTGTTGGGGCGGCTCGAGCGGCAGTTGTCGGACGGGCGCGACTATCTGCTGGCGAGCGGTTTCAGCGGGGCGGATTGCGCGGTGGGCTATGGCGTCGAGGTGGCGAAGAGGTTCGTGTCCTTTGGCGACCTGCCGCACTGTGCCGCCTATGGCGCGCGGATCGCGGCGCGGCCAGCCTATCAGCGGTCTTTGCCGCCCGAGGATGTGCAACGGATTTACACCAAGGACTTTTACGAGGCTCCGGATGTCTGACTTTGTCGAAATCTTCGAAATGGGCCCGCGGGACGGGCTGCAGAATGAAAAGCGCCTGATCCCGACGGCGGAAAAGATCGCGCTGGTGGATTGCCTGAGCCAGGCCGGGTTCAGGCGCATCGAGGTGGCGAGTTTCGTCAGCCCCAAGTGGGTGCCGCAGATGGCCGACAGTGCAGAGGTGCTGGCGGGGATCAGCCGCGCGGCGGGGGTGTCTTATGCGGCGCTGACGCCGAACATGCGGGGGTTCGAGGGGGCCATGGCCGCCAAGGCCGACGAGATCGCCATATTCGGGTCGGCGTCGGAAGGGTTTTCCAAGGCCAATATCAACGCCACCATCGCCGAGTCGCTGGAGCGCTTTGCGCCGGTGGCCGAGGCGGGGCAGGCGGCGGGCATTCCGGTGCGGGGCTATGTCTCTTGCGTGACCGATTGCCCCTATGACGGGCCGACACCGCCAGAGAAGGTGGCCGAGGTGGCCGCTGCTCTGCGGGATATGGGGTGTTATGAGATCTCGTTGGGCGACACCATCGGGCAGGGCACGCCGGAGAGCATCACGGCGATGCTGGAGGCGGTGGTGAGCGAAGTGCCCGCCGGGAAACTGGCCGGGCATTATCATGACACCGCAGGCCGCGCGCTGGCGAACATCGAGGCGTCGTTGGGCCTGGGCGTGCGGGTGTTTGATGCGGCCGTGGGGGGCTTGGGTGGCTGTCCCTATGCGCCGGGGGCCAAGGGCAATGTGGCGACCGAGGCGGTGAACGATCTGCTGGTTGGCTTGGGATATCAGACCGGGCTGGACCGGGCGGTGCTGACCGAGGCGGCGGATATGGCGCGTGCGATGCGGGCCGGGGACTAGAAATTCTTCTAGAAGAATTTCACGGGTGGAGAATTTTCTAGAAAATTCTCTGCGGTTGAGGAGAGAGAGATGTTTGAGACGATTTCTGTAGTGACGGATGCGCGGGGCGTGGCCACGCTGACGCTGGACCGGGCGGAAAAGCACAACGCGATGAATGCGCAGATGCTGGACGAGTTGGTTGTGGCCGCGGGGCAGCTGGCGGCGGATGACGCGGTGCGTGTGGTGATCCTGACCGGGGCGGGCAAGTCATTCTGCGCGGGCGGTGATCTGGCCTGGATGCAGGCGCAGATGAAGATGGACGCTGCGACCCGCAAGGCCGAAAGCGCCAAGCTGGCGATCATGCTGCGGGCGCTGAACGAGCTGCCGAAACCGCTGATCGGGCGGGTGCAGGGCAATGCCTTTGGCGGTGGCGTGGGCATGGCCTCGGTCTGTGATGTCACCATCGGGGCCGATCATGTGAAGATGGGGCTGACCGAGGTGAAACTCGGCCTGATCCCGGCCAATATCGGGCCCTATGTCATTGCCCGCATGGGTGAGGCGATGGCACGGCGGGTGTTCTTTTCGGCGCGGTTGTTTGGCGCCCAAGAAGCAGTGACGCTGGGCCTGTTGGCCAGGGCGGTTCCGGCGGAGGATCTGGACGCGGCGGTCGAGGCCGAAGTGGTGCCGTTCCTCAACTGCGCCCCCAAGGCGGTGGCGGCCTCAAAAGCGCTGGCGCGGCGGTTTGGCCCGGTGATCGACCAGGCCGCGATTGACCACGCGGTGAACGCGCTGGCAGAAACATGGGAAGGCGACGAGGCCAAGGAAGGCATCGGCGCATTCTTTGACAAGCGCAAGCCAGCGTGGAGCCAGGGCTGAGCCGGTCCGAATAGTGGGACCAGGGTCGCCATCCAAAAAGCGACTCTGGTGCGACTCTGTCGGCCTTGTTTCGGGCATGCGGCGGCATACCGAAAAAGCCCCGTGAAAAATCCGTTCCGAATGCAAAAATTCCAGAGCCTGCGGACGGTCTGTGAAAAAGATGAGTCTTTCGTGTGCTTTTGCCGCACAACGGGATTCGCGCAGGGTACGCCGCCAACCCCCCGAAAATCCCTTAAAATCAGCGGCTGACCAATTGCCGCAGGGCACCGGTATGCCTTTGCATACCTTTGTTCACCAAGAAAAAATGCAACGCTTTCACGAAATTGAATGTGTCGCCGCTTGGTTGACCCTGCCATAGGGCAAGGGTAAACCCCCTTTAGTCAAAACAGCCATCTGACTGCACGTCATTTGACCCGTGCATGAAAGGAGCCACCCCGTGGAAGAGATGCTGAGGGAATACCTTCCCATTCTCGTCTTTCTGGCCGTCGCAATTGCACTAGGCCTTGTTCTGATCCTCGCAGCTGTTGTCCTTGCCGTAAGAAATCCCGATCCTGAGAAGGTGAGTGCTTACGAGTGTGGTTTCAATGCCTTTGACGACGCGCGGATGAAATTTGACGTGAGGTTCTACCTCGTGTCGATCCTGTTCATCATTTTCGATTTGGAAATTGCGATGCTGTTCCCCTGGGCCGTGGGCTTTAAGGACATCAGCATGCTGGGCTTCTGGTCGATGATGGTTTTCCTGGGCGTGCTGACCATCGGCTTTGCCTATGAGTGGAAAAAGGGAGCCCTGGAATGGGAGTGATGACCGGAGCCAACACGGCGGGCGCCGACAAGGAAGTTGTCACCCAGGCGCTGAACAAGGATCTGCAGGACAAAGGGTTCCTGCTGACCTCGACCGAGGACATGATCAACTGGGCCCGCACCGGGTCTTTGCACTGGATGACCTTTGGTCTGGCGTGCTGCGCGGTCGAGATGATCCACACCTCGATGCCGCGCTATGACCTTGAGCGGTATGGTACTGCCCCGCGCGCCTCGCCGCGCCAGTCGGACCTGATGATTGTTGCGGGCACGCTGACCAACAAGATGGCACCGGCCCTGCGCAAGGTTTACGACCAGATGCCCGAGCCGCGGTATGTGATCTCGATGGGGTCCTGCGCCAATGGCGGCGGCTATTACCACTATTCCTACAGCGTTGTGCGGGGCTGTGACCGGATCGTGCCGGTTGACGTCTATGTGCCTGGCTGTCCTCCGACCGCCGAGGCGCTGATGTATGGGGTCCTGCAGCTGCACCGCAAGATCCGTCGCACGGGGACGATTGAGAGATGAGCGAAGCACTGAACGAGTTGGGCGCCTATATCGAAGCCAAGCGCCCGGACTGTGTCCTTGGCTGGGACATCGCCTTTGGCGAGTTGAACGTGGACGTGGCCCCGGCCAACATCGCCGGGTTCATCGAGTTTCTGAAAACCGACCAGACCTGCAAGTTTGCCACGCTGATCGACCTGACCGCGGCAGATTTCCCGGATCGCCCCAAGCGATTCACGGTGATCTATCACCTGTTGTCGATCTATCAGAACCACCGCATCCGCCTGCGGGTCGCGGTGCGCGAAGATGAAATGGTGCCGTCGATCACTGACATTCACCCTTGTGCCAACTGGGCCGAGCGGGAGACGTTCGACATGTTCGGGATCATCTTTAGCGATCACCCGGACCTGCGGCGTTTGCTGACGGATTATGGCTTTACCGGCCACCCGCTGCGCAAGGATTTCCCGACCACGGGTTACACCGAGGTGCGCTATGACGAGGTCGAAAAGCGCGTGGTCTATGAGCCTGTGCAACTGACGCAGGATTACCGCCAGTTTGATTTCATGTCCCCGTGGGAGGGTGCCGAATACATCCTGCCCGGTGATGAGAAGGGGGAGGCGAAATGATGGACGGCTCCAAGTTCACTGACGGCAGCCACGACGCGCTGGCCGGCGAACAGAAAATCCGCAACTTTAACATCAACTTTGGTCCGCAGCACCCTGCGGCCCACGGTGTGCTGCGTCTGGTTCTGGAACTGGACGGCGAGATCGTGGAACGCGCTGACCCGCACGTCGGGTTGCTGCACCGCGGCACCGAAAAGCTGATGGAAAGCCGTACCTACCTGCAGAACCTGCCGTATCTCGACCGCCTCGATTACGTGGCGCCGATGAACCAGGAACATGCATGGTGCATGGCGATCGAAAAGCTGACCGGCACCGAAGTGCCGCGTCGTGCGCAGTTGATCCGGGTCCTGTACTGCGAGATTGGCCGCGTGTTGAACCACCTGATGAACGTCTGTTCGCAGGCGATGGACGTTGGCGCGCTGACCCCGAACCTCTGGGGTTTTGAAGAGCGCGAAAAGCTGATGATCTTTTACGAACGGGCCTGTGGCGCGCGTCTGCACGCGGCCTATTTCCGCCCCGGCGGTGTGCATCAGGATCTGCCCGACGCTCTGCTGGATGACATTGAGGAATGGGCGTTCCATTTCCCCAATGTTCTGGACGACATCGAGACTCTGCTGACCGAGAACCGCATTTTCAAGCAGCGTAACGTGGACATCTGCGTGATCGACACCAATACCGCGCTGGAACAGGGGTATTCGGGCGTGATGCTGCGCTCGGCGGGGCTCGCCTGGGACCTGCGTCGCGCCCAGCCCTATGAGTGCTATGACGAGTTCGATTTCCAGATCCCCATCGGCAAGAACGGCGACTGCTATGACCGCTATGTCATGCGCGTGGAAGAAATGCGTCAATCGACCAGCATCATCCGTCAGGCCATCGTGAAACTGCGCGAAGCCACCGGCGACGTGCTGGCACGCGGCAAGCTGACCCCGCCGAAACGCGGTGACATGAAGACCTCGATGGAGAGCCTGATCCACCACTTCAAGCTCTACACCGAAGGCTTCAAGGTCCCCGAGGGCGAGGTTTACGCCGCGGTGGAAGCGCCCAAGGGCGAATTTGGCGTGTATATTCAAGCGGATGGCACCAACCGTCCGTACCGCGCCAAGCTGCGTGCACCGGGCTATAACCACCTGCAATCGCTGGATCACATCGCCAAGGGCCACCAGCTGGCCGACGTGGCGGCGATCATCGGCACCATCGACATCGTATTTGGGGAGATCGACCGCTAATGCTTCGTCGTCTTCATAGCGAACAACCCGAAAGCTTCGCATTCACCGAAGGAAACCTGGCCTGGGCCGAAGGTCAAATGACCAAATACCCCGAGGGCCGTCAGGCCTCGGCGGTTATTCCGCTGTTGTGGCGGGCGCAGGAACAGGAAGGCTGGCTGTCAAAGCCCGCGATTGAGGCCGTGGCCGACATGCTGGGTATGGCCTATATCCGCGTGCTTGAGGTGGCGTCCTTCTACTTTATGTTCCAGCTGCAGCCCGTTGGGTCGGTGGCGCATATCCAGATTTGCGGCACGCTCAGCTGCATGATCTGTGGCGCCGAAGACCTGATGGAGGTCTGCAAGGACAAGATCGCGCCGACGCCGCATACGGTCTCGGCGGATGGCAAGTTTTCCTGGGAAGAGGTCGAATGTCTGGGGGCCTGCACCAACGCGCCCATGGCGCAGATCGGCAAGGATTATTACGAGGACATGACGACCGAAGGGTTTGCGCAGTTGCTCGACGATCTGGCGGCGGGCAAGGTGCCGGCTCCGGGTCCGATGAATGGCCGTTTTGCCTCGGAACCGCTGTCGGGTCTGACCACGCTGAAAGACTATGAGAGCGGCAAGACCAAGTATAACGCATCGGCGCAGCTGGCGACCGATCTGGGCGACACGGTCAAGCGTATTGATGGCACCGAAGTGCCGCTGACGACGCCTTGGCTGAACGACGCGGGCGAGGTTGCCGGTCAAGAGGCCGCCGAAAAGCCTCCCGCCGCGCCGGCAACGCCGAAACCTGCCGCGAAACAGGCGGAAGAGGCCAAAAAGGCCGCGCCCAAGGCCAAGAAGGCCGAAGAAGCGCCGCAAGGGGCTGAAGAGGCGTCTGCGGATGACCTGAAACAGCTCAAGGGCGTCGGCCCGGCGCTGGAGAAAAAGCTGCACGCGGCTGGCGTGACCTCATTTGCGCAGATCGCTGCCTGGGGTGCGGATGACATCACCGAGATGGACGACAAACTGTCCTTCAAGGGTCGGATCGAACGCGACGGCTGGGTCGACCAGGCCAAGACGCTCGCATCGGGCGAAGAAACCGAGTTCTCCAAAAAGGTCGCCAAGGGTGGCGTCTACGACGAGGACTAAGACATGGGGGGCGGGGCAACAGAGCAAGAGCTGGCACGCAAGGGGCGCATGGTCGCCCTTGTGATCGCGGGCAGCATGGTTCTGTGGATGGCCGCCCAATTCATTGGCAAGGCCGCTGGCCTGCCGGGACGCTACGCGCTGCTGTTTGACTTTGCCGCTATTGCGGCGCTGGTCTGGGCGCTGGTGAACATTTTTCAGATCTGGCGCGCGCGCCGGGCAACGCAAGGGTAACGAGATGCTGAAAGATCAGGACCGTATCTTTACCAACCTCTATGGCATGCATGACCGCACGCTGGCGGGCGCCAAGGCGCGCGGCCACTGGGATGGCACGGCAAAGATCATCCAGAACGGACGTGACTGGGTCATCGACAACATGAAGGCCTCGGGGCTTCGTGGCCGTGGTGGTGCAGGGTTCCCGACCGGTTTGAAGTGGTCCTTCATGCCCAAGGAAAGCGACGGGCGCCCGGCGTATCTGGTTGTGAACGCGGATGAATCCGAGCCCGGCACCTGTAAAGACCGCGAGATCATGCGCCACGATCCGCACACGCTGATCGAAGGCTGCCTGATTGCGTCCTTCGCGATGAACGCGCACACCTGTTACATCTACATCCGCGGCGAGTACATTCGCGAGCGCGAAGCGCTGCAGGCGGCGATTGACGAAGCTTACGACGCGGGTCTGCTGGGCAAGAATGCCGCTGGCTCGGGCTGGGATTTTGACCTGTTCCTGCATCACGGTGCGGGCGCCTATATCTGCGGCGAAGAAACCGCATTGCTGGAAAGCCTTGAGGGCAAAAAGGGCATGCCGCGCATGAAGCCGCCGTTCCCGGCGGGGGCGGGGCTCTATGGCTGTCCGACCACGGTGAACAACGTGGAATCGATTGCCGTTGTGCCGACCATCCTGCGGCGCGGGGCTGAGTGGTTCTCGTCTTTTGGCAACCCCAACAATGCGGGCACCAAGATCTTTGGTATTTCGGGCCATGTGAACAACCCGTGTGTGGTTGAAGAGGCGATGTCGATTTCGTTCGAAGAGCTGATCGAGAAACATTGCGGCGGTATTCGCGGCGGCTGGGATAACCTCTTGGCGGTGATCCCCGGTGGCTCGTCGGTGCCATGTGTGCGCGGCGAAGACATGCGCGACGCGGTGATGGACTTTGACGAATTGCGCAAGGTGGGGTCGTCCCTGGGGACCGCGGCGGTGATCGTCATGGACAAGAGCGTCGACCCAATCAAGGCGATCTGGCGTCTGTCGAAGTTCTACAAGCACGAAAGCTGCGGTCAGTGTACGCCGTGCCGCGAAGGCACCGGCTGGATGATGCGCGTGATGGATCGTCTGGTCAAAGGCGAGGCCGAGATCGAAGAGATCGACATGCTGTTCGACGTCACCAAGCAGGTCGAAGGCCACACCATCTGTGCCCTTGGCGACGCAGCGGCCTGGCCGATCCAGGGGTTGATCAAGAACTTCCGTGAGGAAATTGAAGACCGCATCAAGGCCCAGAAAACGGGCCGTATGGGCGCGATGGCGGCGGAGTAAGACAGTGATCCTGGGGCAGCATATCATGACGGGCAGGGGTGCGCTTGGCGTGTGCGTGGTTCTGTCGCTTGCGCTGGTCTCGGGTTGTGGCACGTTCAAGGATCACCGCAACAAGACCGAGTTTGCCTTTGACGGGATTGAGTTCAAATCCAAGGTCGAGGCGATCGAGAAAGAAAAACGCGAGCATTTCTCTGTAGAAGTGCGCCGCGCCACGCAGTCGATCAACGGTGCCAAAGAGGCGGGGCGCTATGCGGCGACACGCTATTGCATCGAACAATACGGCACCTCGCGGATTGAATGGATCAGCGGCCCGGATCAAGAGAACCAAACCCTGAAAATGGACGATGACGACCTGATCATGGAGGGCATTTGCAAGCCATGAGCCGAGGTTATTGCATAACACGAGCACAAAACGCTCCTGTCGCAGCAGAGGCGCGCGAGTCCCGCGTGTCCGCAGACAGGAGAGTAAAGATGCGTGTGATGTTGCCGGTTGTATTGGGCGTGAGTGTTCTGGCAGGGGCTGCCGCGGCGGCCAAACCGCCTTTGAGTGACGTTCCCGAGATCGAAAACAAGCTGTTCGCCGCGGCTGTGGGCTGGGAAATCAGCGAAATCTGCGAAGATATCGCCGCCCGCAAGATGAAGGCGCTTGGGCAAGCCTGGGAGCTGAAGGCGCGGGCCAATGAGCTGGGCTACTCGAACGACGAAATCAAGACGTACATGAAATCCAAAGAGCAAAAGAAGCGGATGCGCGCCAAGGGCGAGGCTTACCTGAAGTCTCAGGGCGCGATCTATGGACAACCTGAAACCTTCTGCGTGGTCGGCCGCGCGGAAATTGCAAAGAAAAGCGCGATCGGCGCGCTATTGAGGGCTAAGTAGACCATGTCTGACCTGCGCAAAGTCGTCATTGACGAGACCGAAGTGGAAGTAGACGGCGCGATGACGCTGATCCAGGCCTGTGAGCAGGCCGGTGTGGAAATTCCACGGTTCTGTTACCACGAACGTCTGTCGATTGCCGGCAACTGCCGGATGTGTCTGGTCGAGGTTGTCGGCGGTCCGCCCAAGCCTGCGGCCTCTTGTGCGATGCAGGTGCGCGATCTGCGCCCCGGCCCCGAAGGCCAGCCTCCGGTGGTGAAAACCAACTCGCCCATGGTCAAGAAGGCCCGCGAAGGGGTGATGGAGTTCATGCTCATCAACCACCCGCTGGATTGCCCGATCTGCGACCAGGGTGGGGAGTGTGACCTGCAGGATCAGGCCATGGCCTATGGCATCTCGGACACGCGGTTCCAGGAGCCCAAGCGCGCGGTGGATGATCTGGATCTGGGGCCGCTGGTCTCGACCACGATGACGCGGTGTATTTCCTGCACCCGTTGTGTGCGCTTCACGACCGAGGTCGCGGGCATCAGCCAGATGGGTCAGACGGGACGCGGTGAAGACGCCGAGATCACCAGCTATCTGAACCAGACGCTGGATTCGAACCTGCAGGGCAACATCATTGATCTGTGCCCGGTGGGCGCGCTGACCTCGAAGCCTTATGCCTTTACCGCTCGTCCGTGGGAGCTGACCAAGACCGAGACCATCGACGTGATGGATGCGCTGGGGTCGAACATCCGCGTCGATACCAAGGGCCGCGAAGTGATGCGCATCCTGCCGCGCAACCATGATGGCGTGAACGAAGAGTGGATTTCCGACAAGACCCGCTTTGTCTGGGACGGTCTGCGCCGCCAGCGTCTGGATCGCCCCTATGTGCGGGTTGATGGCAAGCTGAAGCCCGCCACATGGGGCGAAGCGCTGAGCGCGGCTGCCGAGGCCATGAAGGGCAAGAAAGTCGCTGCTCTGATTGGCGATCTGGCCCCGGTTGAGGCGACATTTGCGTTGAAACAGATCGTTGACGGTCTGGAAGGCAACATCGAATGCCGCACCAATGGCGCAGTTCTTCCGGCAGACAATCGCTCGGCCTATGTGGGCAATGCGGCCATCGAAGATATTGATAACGCTAAGGTTATTTACATCATCGGGTCGAATCCACGCAACGAGGCGCCGGTTCTCAATGCCCGTATCCGCAAGGCCTGGCTGCGCGGTGCCGAGGTCCACACCGTGGGTGTGAAAAGCGGTGATCTGACCTATGAGACCACCCATCACGGGCCCGGCCGCCGGATGTTCCCGGGCATGCTGGAGGCCGCCGAGGCCTCGGACAATGCAGTTGTGATCGTTGGGCAGGGCGCCATCAACGAAGGCGACGGGATTGCGGTTCTGGCCAAGTGCATGGAGCTGACCGAAAAGCTGACCGGCAAGATGATGGTGCTGCACACCGCCGCGAGCCGTGTGGGCGCGATGGATGTCGGTGCCGTGACCGAAGGCGGGATGGATGTCGCGCTGGAAGGGGCCGAGGTGGTTTACAACCTGGGTGCTGATGAGGTTGAGATCGCCGAGGGGCCGTTCGTGATTTATCAGGGCAGCCATGGTGACCGCGGTGCGCATCGCGCCGACGTGATCCTGCCCGCAGCGGCCTATACCGAAGAGAACGGGGTGTTCGTAAACACCGAAGGCCGTCCGCAACTGGCGATGCGTGCCGGGTTTGCACCGGGTGAGGCCAAGGAAAACTGGGCCATCCTGCGCGCGCTGAGCGCCGAGCTGGGTGCAACGCTGGGTTATGACAGCCTTGCGCAGTTGCGTCAGGCGCTGGTGGCCGAGGTGCCGCATCTGGCGCAGATCGATCAGGTTGTCGACAACGGCTGGGAGCCGCTGCCGATCGCCGATCTGAAAGCGGGCAAGTTCTTTGCTGCCGTGGATGATTTCTATCTGACCAACCCGATTGCCCGCGCGTCCGAGTTGATGGCCGAACTGGCCGCCAACGCCAAGGACCGCGCCAACCAGAAGGTCGCCGCAGAGTAATGCACCTGAACGCCCTCATATCCCCCATGGTTCCGGCGCTGGCGCTGGGTCTGTCGGCCTGTGCGCCGACCTGTGGTGAGGGCGTGTCCTGTGGCGGGACCGTGTCGCAGGATGCACTGTATCAGGGTGTTGAGACACGGTTGCTGGAAGACGATCTCGTCCGGTTTCATGTCGCCATGCGCGGCGACAAGGACGACCCCGAAGCCCCCAACAGCGTGGCCCGCTATGCGGAATGCGCCGCGGCGCAATATGCGCTGATCCGGGGATACGGTTTTGCGCGCCACGTGCGCACGACCACGACATTTGACGACGGCATGTGGAGAGGGGATGCGGCTTATACCATCTCGTCGGCGCTGCCGGACGGTCTCAAGACGATCGACGCCGAAGTCATCGTTGCGGACTGTAAAGACAACGGAATACCCACGGTGTGAGGACCCATGATTGAATTCTTTACCACCACGAACCTCGGGATCCTGCTGCTGACAGTGGGCCAGATCCTGTTGCTTGTCGTTCCACTTTTGGTGGCGCTGGCCTTTCTGATGTATGCCGACCGCAAGATCTGGGCCGCGGTCCAGCTGCGCCGGGGTCCCAACGTTGTTGGTGTCTTTGGCCTGATGCAGAGCTTTGCGGACTTTCTGAAGTACATCGTGAAAGAAGTGGTCTTCCCGGCTGGTGCGGACAAGGCCGTGTACCTTTTGGCACCGATGGTGTCGCTGGTGATGGCGCTGATCGCCTGGGCGGTGATCCCGTTCAACGATGGCTGGGTCCTGTCGGACATCAACGTTGCAATCCTGTATGTGTTCGCGGTGTCGAGCCTTGAGGTTTACGGCGTGATCATGGGCGGCTGGGCGTCGAACTCGAAGTACCCGTTCCTCGGGTCGCTTCGGTCGGCTGCGCAGATGATCTCTTACGAGGTCAGCCTGGGTCTGATCATCATCGGCATCATCATCTCGACCGGCTCGATGAACTTTGGCGACATTGTTGCCGCGCAGGATGGCAAGTATGGCATCTTCTCTTGGTACTGGCTGCCGCATTTCCCGATGCTGTTCCTGTTCTTCATCTCGGCGCTGGCGGAAACCAACCGTCCTCCGTTCGACCTGCCAGAGGCGGAATCTGAACTGGTGGCGGGCTATCAGGTGGAATACTCGTCGACCCCGTTCCTGTTGTTCATGATCGGTGAACTGGTGGCCGTGGTGCTGATGTGCGCGCTGGTGAGCCTGTTGTTCTTTGGGGGCTGGCTGTCGCCGATCCCGGGTCTGCCGGATGGTATCTTCTGGATGATTGCCAAGATGGGCCTCGCGTTCTTCATGTTCTCGATGGTCAAGGCATTGGTGCCGCGCTACCGCTATGACCAGCTGATGCGCATTGGTTGGAAAGTCTTCCTGCCGATGTCGCTGGTCTGGGTTGTTCTGGTGGCGTTCCTGGCGAAATTCGAACTTTTCGGCGGCGCCTATGCCCGCTGGGCGATTGGAGGCTGATATGACTCAGATCGACTATAAACGCGCGGCTGGCTATTTCCTGCTGACCGACTTTTTCAAGGCGTTCCGGCTGGGGATGAAGTACTTTGTCGGCCCAAAGGTGACGATCAACTACCCGCATGAAAAGGGTCCGCTGAGCCCGCGGTTCCGCGGCGAACACGCGCTGCGTCGCTACCCCAATGGGGAAGAGCGTTGCATCGCCTGTAAGCTGTGCGAAGCCATCTGTCCGGCGCAGGCGATCACCATTGACGCGGAACCCCGCGAAGATGGCAGCCGCCGCACCACGCGCTATGACATCGACATGACCAAGTGCATCTACTGCGGCTTCTGCCAGGAAGCCTGCCCGGTGGATGCGATTGTCGAAGGGCCGAATTTCGAGTTCTCGACCGAAAGCCGCGAAGAGTTGTTCTACGACAAGGATAAATTGCTCGCGAACGGCGAACGTTGGGAAGCCGAGATCGCCAAGAACCTCGAATTGGATGCACCCTACCGATGACCGATGGCAAGAACCCCTTTGAAGCGATGATCGCGCAGTATCAGGAGATGGCCAAGGCCATGAACCCTGCGATGGAGTCGTTCACCCCGAAAGGGTTCGAAAACCTGTGGCCCACCATGTCCAAAGAGATGATGGAGATGTTCTTTGGCAACACCATCAACAAGGACGGGCTGGACGCCAAGACCCGTTTGCTGCTGACGCTGGCCGCGCTGACCGTTCTGGGCGCCCAGGGCGAGCCGCAAATCCGCATGACCGTTCGTCACCTTCTGGAGGCGGGCGCAACAAAACAAGAAATCGTCGAGACCATCGGACAGATGTCGATGTTCGCCGGCATACCCGCCATGACCAAAGCCCTGGAGCTTGCCGAAGGTGTCATGGCCGAAAACGAGGATAGTGACACATGAGTATGGTTGCTCTGGCCTTTTACCTCTTCGCGCTCAGCGCCATCGCGGGCGGGCTGTTCACCGTGATCAGCCGCAACCCGGTGCATTCGGTGCTCTGGCTGATCCTGGCCTTTCTGTCATCGGCGGGGCTGTTCGTGCTGCTGGGGGCGGAATTTGTCGCGATGCTGTTGATCATCGTCTACGTGGGGGCGGTCGCCGTATTGTTCCTGTTCGTGGTGATGATGCTGGACATCGACTTTGCCGAGCTGAAAGCAGGCATGGCGCAATACATGCCGCTGGCGCTGTTGATTGCCGTGATCCTGCTGATGCAGTTCGGCATGGCCATCGGCGTCTGGCAGTTTGCCGACACCGCCGAGGCGTCGCGCGCCGCTGTTGCGCCCGAGGGTGTGCAGAACACCGCCGCTCTGGGCCTGATTATCTACGACCAGTATTTCCTTCTGTTCCAACTGGCCGGTCTGATCCTGCTGGTCGCCATGATAGGCGCCATCGTTCTGACCATGCGCCACCGCCGTGACGTGAAACGTCAGAACGTGCTGCACCAGATGTGGCGCGATCCCAAAGACGCGATGGAACTGAAAGACGTGAAACCGGGGCAGGGTGTTTGAAGCTTAAAGCGCTCATATCTCTTCTGGCTGCGATGTTGCTGCCCGTCGCCTCATACGCCTTTCCTATTGGCGAGTGTGAGCACAACTCTGTTGTCTCGCATCATTGGGTCGAAATTGATCATCGTGTGATTGGTCAGGGTGTCGTGTCCTATGAGGAAGTGGGTGGATTTTGCTTTGATGATGGTTGCGTCCAGAATGGAAAGCTCGTCGTTTCCGATTGTGGTTCCGGCACAACCGTTGAAGTTCGCGCGGAATGGAAGAAAGAGGGGCGGTCCGATAGTTTCGACCGCTCAGAAGAAGCGAGAAGCACTCTGCATGCAATGCTGAACTCGCAAGAACGCTACTCACTTGAAAAGGTCAAACAACAGTTTGACGCGCGAGGCTTCGAAGTGTCGCTACAGAAAAAAACAGAAGAAAACTGCGCCTGCGCAGCAGCGTTCCCAAAGCTGCGTAACGGCAAGAAAAAATTCGAGGGACTTTGAGAATATGATCGGACTGGAACATTATCTCACCGTGGCGGCGGTTCTCTTCGTCATCGGGATCTTTGGCCTCTTCCTGAACCGGAAGAACGTCATCATCCTGCTGATGTCGATCGAACTGATGCTGCTTTCCGTCAACATTAACCTGGTGGCGTTCTCGAGCTACATGGGCGATCTGGTCGGGCAGGTGTTCACCCTGTTCATCCTGACCGTTGCCGCGGCGGAAGCCGCGATTGGCCTCGCGATCATTGTCTCCTTCTTCCGTAACCGCGGCACCATCGCGGTCGAAGATGTCAACGTGATGAAAGGCTAAGGCAGATGGAAAAGATCATCCTGTTCGCTCCGCTGATCGGTAGCCTTATTGGTGGCTTCGGCTGGCGCTTTATCGGGGAAAAGGGCGCGCAGTGGGTCACCACTGGCCTGTTGTTCCTGGCCTGTCTCTTGAGCTGGGTCGTGTTCCTGACCCATGATGGGCAGACCCATTACATTCACGTTCTCGACTGGATCCAGTCCGGCACGCTGGATACGGCCTGGGCGATCCGTCTGGATCGGCTGACCGCGATCATGCTGATCGTCGTGACCACGGTCTCGGCGCTGGTGCACCTTTATTCCTTTGGCTACATGGCCCATGACGAGGCCTGGAAAGAGGATGAGCACTACAAGGCGCGCTTCTTTGCGTATCTGTCTTTCTTTACCTTTGCCATGCTGATGCTGGTCACCGCCGACAACCTGGTGCAGATGTTCTTTGGTTGGGAAGGTGTGGGCGTCGCCTCGTACCTGCTGATCGGGTTTTACTACAAGAAACCGTCGGCCAACGCCGCCGCGATCAAGGCCTTTGTGGTCAACCGCGTGGGTGACTTTGGCTTTGCCCTCGGGATCGCCGGCCTGTTCTTCATGGTCGACTCGATCAAGTTTGACGACGTCTTTGCCGCCGCACCGGCGCTGGCGGAAACCTCGATCACCTTCCTGTGGACCGACTGGAATGCCGCGAACCTCTTGGCTTTCCTGTTGTTCATCGGCGCGATGGGGAAGTCGGCGCAGCTGTTCCTGCACACCTGGTTGCCGGACGCGATGGAAGGTCCGACCCCTGTGTCGGCGCTGATCCACGCTGCGACCATGGTGACGGCGGGTGTTTTCCTGGTCTGCCGGATGTCGCCGCTGTTTGAATATGCGCCCGAAGCCAAGATGGTCGTGGTCTATATCGGTGCCACCACCGCGTTCTTTGCCGCGACCGTGGGTCTGGTGCAGAACGACATCAAGCGCGTGATCGCCTATTCGACCTGTTCGCAGCTGGGTTACATGTTCGTGGCCGCAGGTGTGGGCGTCTATTCGGTCGCCATGTTCCACCTGTTCACCCACGCGTTTTTCAAAGCGATGCTGTTCCTGGGCGCCGGCTCGGTGATCCACGGCATGCATCACGAGCAGGACATGCGCAACTATGGCGGCCTGCGTAAGAAACTGCCCATGACTTTCTGGGCGATGATGATCGGTACGCTGGCCATCACCGGCGTTGGCATCCCGCTGACCCATATCGGTTTCGCCGGCTTCCTGTCCAAGGATGCGGTGATCGAGAGCGCATGGGCCGGCACGCAAGGGGGCTATGCCTTCTGGATGCTGGTCATTGCGGCGCTGTTCACCTCGTTCTACTCGTGGCGGCTGATGTTCCTGACCTTTTACGGTGAGGCACGCGGCAACAAGCACACCCACGACCACGCCCACGAAAGCCCCATGGTCATGCTGGTGCCGCTTGGCGTGCTGGCGCTGGGGGCAATCTTTTCGGGGATGCTGTGGTACGGGTCGTTCTTTGGCAAACACGAGCAGGTCAATGCCTTTTTCGGCATTCCGGCGCACCATGAAGCTGCGGACAGCCACGGCGACGAGCCTGCCACGGACGATCATGGCGATGAGGACGCGCACGCGACCGAAGAGCACGGCGATGATCACGCCGCCAAACATGACGATCCGGCGCATGCGCCTGTCATGGCGGCGCATCATGGCGAAGCCCCGGAAGGCGCGATCTTCATGCACCCGGACAACCACGTGCTGGACGATGCCCACCACGCCCCGACATGGGTCAAGGTCTCGCCGTTCATCGCAATGCTGTTGGGTTTTGTGACTGCGTTCTATTTCTACATCGTGAACCCGGCCTTCCCTGCGAAACTGGCCGAGAGCCAGCGTCCGCTTTATCAGTTCCTCTTGAACAAGTGGTACTTTGACGAGCTTTACGACGCGATCTTTGTCCGTCCCGCCAAGGCGCTTGGCCGTTTCTTCTGGAAACGCGGTGATGGCAACGTGATCGACGGGTTCCTCAATGGCGTGGCGATGGGCATCGTGCCCTGGTTCACCCGCCTCGCGGGCCGCGCCCAGTCCGGTTACATCTTTACCTATGCACTAGCCATGGTGATCGGCGTTGCCGTTCTTATCACCTGGATTTCGCTCAGCGGAGGAGCGCACTAATGAACGATAGCTTGCTCTCCCTTGTGACTTTTATCCCTGCGCTCGCAGCGGCGATCCTCGCGATCTTCCTGCGCGGGGAAGAGGCGGCGGCTCAGCGCAACGCGAAATGGGTCGCGATGGTGGCCACGGTCATCACCTTCCTGGTGTCGCTGGCCATCCTGTTCGAGTTTGACCCCTCGAACACCGGCTTCCAGTTCGTGGAAGAACGCGAATGGCTGATGGGCCTGAAATACAAACTGGGTGTGGACGGGATCTCGGTTCTGTTCGTGATGCTCACCACCTTTATGATGCCGCTGGTGATTGCGGCCTCGTGGAACGTCGAGCACCGCGTCAAGGAATACATGATCGCCTTCCTGCTGCTGGAAACGCTGATGCTCGGCGTCTTCATGGCGCTGGACCTGGTACTGTTCTACCTGTTCTTTGAGGCGGGCCTGATCCCGATGTTCCTGATCATCGGCATCTGGGGCGGCAAGGACCGCATCTACGCCAGCTTCAAGTTCTTCCTTTATACCTTCCTCGGCTCGGTCCTGATGCTGGTTGCGATGGTGGCGATGTTTGCCGACGCAGGCACCACCGACATTCCGACCCTGATGCGTCATGAGTTCGCCTCGGAAAGCTTCTCGGTGCTGGGCATCCACATCGTCGGCGGTATGCAGACGCTGATGTTCCTGGCGTTCTTCGCAAGCTTTGCGGTGAAGATGCCGATGTGGCCGGTGCACACCTGGTTGCCGGATGCACACGTGCAGGCGCCCACTGCGGGTTCTGTGGTTCTGGCGGCGATCCTGTTGAAGATGGGCGGCTACGGCTTCCTGCGCTTCTCCTTGCCGATGTTCCCGGTTGGCTCGGCCGTGATGACCGATCTGGTTCTCTGGATGTCGGCGATTGCGATTGTCTATACCTCGCTGGTGGCGCTGGTGCAGGAAGACATGAAAAAGCTGATCGCTTACTCTTCGGTGGCGCACATGGGCTATGTGACCATGGGTATCTTTGCTGCCAACCAGCAGGGTATTGACGGGGCTATCTTTCAGATGCTGAGCCACGGCTTCATCTCGGGCGCGTTGTTCCTGTGTGTGGGCGTGATCTATGACCGCATGCACACACGTGAGATTGATGCTTATGGCGGTCTGGTGAACCGGATGCCGGCCTATGCGCTGATCTTCATGTTCTTCACCATGGCCAACGTCGGCCTGCCGGGCACCTCGGGCTTTGTCGGGGAATTCCTGACCATCCTGGGTATCTTCAAGGCCAACACCTGGGTTGCTCTCTTCGCGGTCTCGGGCGTGATCTTCTCGGCGTCTTATGCGCTGTGGCTCTATCGCCGTGTGGTCTTTGGCGATCTCATCAAGGAAAGCCTGAAGTCGATCAGCGACATGACCGCCCGCGAGAAATGGATCTTTGCCCCGCTGGTGGCGATGACCCTGATCCTGGGTGTCTATCCGCCACTGGTCACCGATATCATTGGCCCCTCGGTCGAGGCGCTGATCCACAACTATGAAACCGCAGTTGCGCAAACCCCGATCGGGGACGCGGCAATGGCGTCGCATTAAGGAGAGCTTGAGAAAATGATCCAGGCTGATCTGAATATCATTCTGCCAGAGATCCTGCTGGCCTGTTATGCGATGGTGGCGCTGATTGGCGCGGTTTACACGCGCAAGGACGGCATCGCGGGCACCCTGACCTGGGCCACTGCTGCGGTTTTCGTGGTGGTTGCCGCGTGGATCGGGCTGGGCGGCGAGGGCGAGCGTGTGGCCTTTGACGGCATGTTCAACGACGACGGCTTTGCCCGTTTTGCCAAGGTGACGATCCTGTTGTCCGCTGCTGCCGTGTTGATCATGGGGCAGGATTACATGAGCCGTCGCGGTATGCTGCGGTTCGAATACCCCGTGCTGGTGACCCTGTCGGTTGTTGGCATGATGGTCATGGTTTCCGCAGGCGACCTGATGGCGCTTTATATGGGGCTCGAATTGCAGTCGCTGTCGCTTTACGTGATCGCTTCGATGCGCCGGGACAGTGCCAAGTCGGCTGAGGCGGGCATGAAGTACTTTGTGCTGGGCGCACTGTCGTCGGGTCTGTTGCTTTATGGTTCGTCGCTGGTTTACGGCTTTGCTGGCACAACCAATTTCGCCGGTATCATCGACGCCGCGGGTCATGGCCATGTGTCGCTGGGGATGCTCTTTGGTCTCGTGTTCATTGCCTGTGGTCTGGCGTTCAAGGTCTCGGCCGTGCCGTTCCACATGTGGACCCCGGACGTCTACCAAGGCGCGCCGACACCGATCACCGCCTTCTTTGCCACCGCGCCGAAAGTGGCCGCCATGGCGCTGTTTGCACGCGTGTTGCATGACGCCTTTGGCGGCAATGTGGGTGACTGGCAGCAGATCATCGCGCTGTTGTCGGTGCTGTCGATGTTCCTGGGCGCCGTGGCGGCGATTGGTCAGACCGACATCAAACGTCTGATGGCCTATTCGTCGATCGCGCATATGGGTTATGCCCTGATGGGGCTGGCGGCGGGCACCGCCTTTGGCGTGCAGGCGCTGCTGATCTACATGGCGATTTACGTCACCATGAATGTCGGTACCTTCGCCTTTATCCTGTCGATGGAAAAAGATGGTGAGCCGGTGACCGATATCCGGTCGCTCAACATGTATTCGCGCACCAATTCCGGCAAGGCGATGGCCATGCTGATCCTGTTGTTCTCGCTGGCCGGTGTGCCGCCGCTGGTGGGTTTCTTTGGCAAGTTCTATGTGCTGCGCGCGGCTTATGACGCCGGTCTGGCCTGGTTGGCCGTGCTGGGTGTTATCGCCTCGGTGATTGGTGCCTTCTATTACCTGCGCATCGTTTACTACATGTATTTTGGTGAAGAGGGTGACGGGCTGGACAACGGCAAGTCGCCGGTTCTGTACGGCCTGCTGATGGGCTCGGCTGCGATCATGCTGATTGGGGTTGTGAACCTCTTTGGCATCGAAGGCATCGCGCAGGCCGCGGCGGCGACGCTGGTCAAGTAAGCGTCTGATCTGGCTGTTTGGAAATTGTGACGCGCCCCATGGGGCGCGTCGCTGTATTTTTAAGATGCCTTTGGCGAGAGTATTTGGGGCAATACGAAGGGATGACCATGACCGGATGGCCCGAAGGATATGGCAAGCGGGTTTTGGCGGAGGTGGACAGCACCAACGCGGAAGCGGCGCGGATTGCCTCGGAACTGCGGGGGCCGGAGTGGATCCTGGGCTTGCGCCAGACCAAGGGGCGCGGACGGCGTGGGCGGCCCTGGGCAGATCCCGTGGGGAATTTTGCGGGCACCCTGGTGTTGCAGCCCAAGGAAGGGCCCGAGGTTGTGGCGTTGCGGTCGTTTGTGGCGTCTTTGGCGCTTTATGATGCGTTTGTGGCAGCGACCGGCAGGCCCGAGGCCTTTGCTTTGAAGTGGCCCAATGATGTCTTGTTGAACGGCGCCAAGGTGGCGGGCATTCTTTTGGAAAGTGCCGGGGTGGCCGGGGGCAAGGTTGGGCATTTTGCCATTGGGATCGGGGTGAACCTGACGGAGGCGCCTGATGCGCGCCTGCTGGAGGCGCGCGCTGTGGCACCTGTTTCTTTGAAGTCGGAGACCGGAATTGCGGTTGAACCCGAGGCGTTTCTGGCCCTTTTGGCACCAGCCTATGCGGCCTGGGAGGCGCAGTTCACCAACTATGGGTTTGCGCCGATCCGCGAGGCCTGGCTGGCGCGCGCGGCGAAACTGGGAGAGGTGATCACCGCCAGAACGTCACGTGACGAAACCGTCGGAACCTTTGAAACGGTGGACTTGGACGGCAATCTGGTGTTGAAGACCTCGGGGGGGACTGTCGCCATTCCGGCGGCAGAGGTGTTCTTTTGAAACCACGTAAAAAGGGCGTGCGCGATGCTATTGGCGATTGATTGCGGCAACACCAACACCGTTTTTTCCATCTGGGACGGCGAGAAATTCCTGTGCACGTTGCGCACCTCGACCCATCACAGCCGGACGGCGGATGCCTATTTCACCTGGTTCTCGACACTGATCAAACACTATGAGATCGACCTGGACATCAAAGAGGTGATCATTTCCTCGACGGTGCCGCGCGTGGTGTTCAACCTGCGGGTCTTTGCGGATCGGTTCTTTGGGTGCCGACCTTATGTCGTGGGGCGCCCGGAATGCCTGTTGCCGGTTGAGGCGCGGGTCGATGAGGGCACGATTGTTGGCCCCGACCGGCTGGTCAATGCGGCGGGGGCTTATAACCGCCATGGAGGCGATCTGATTGTCGTCGACTTTGGCACGGCAACCACTTTTGACGTTGTCGCCGCGGATGGCGCCTATATCGGCGGCGTGATTGCGCCGGGGGTGAACCTGAGCCTTGAGGCGTTGCACAATGCCGCCGCCGCCCTGCCGCATGTCGATATCGCCAAGCCGCAATCGGTGATTGGCACCAACACGGTGGCCTGTATCCAATCGGGTGTGTTCTGGGGCTATGTCGGTCTGGTGCGGGAAATCTGCGCGCGGATCAAGGCCGAGCGGGAGCGCCCGATGGAAGTCATCGCGACCGGGGGGCTTGCGCCCTTGTTCCAGCAATCGGTGCAGCTGTTTGACCGTTTCGAAGAAGATCTGACCATGCACGGGCTGACCGTGATCCACAATTATAACAAGGAACACGGCAATTGAGCAGTGAGCGTTTGATTTACCTGCCCCTCGGTGGCGCAGGTGAAATTGGCATGAATGCCTATGTCTACGGCTATGGGCCCGAAGATAAAGAACGGCTGATCCTCGTGGATCTGGGCGTGACGTTTTCGGATATGGACACCAGCCCCGGTGTTGATCTGATCTTTCCCGACATCAGATGGCTGGCCGAGAACAAGCATCGTTTGGAAGCGGTGTTCATCACCCACGGGCATGAAGACCATGTCGGTGCCGTGGGGCATTATTGGGAAAAGTTGGGCGTGCCGGTCTATGCCCGCGCCTTTACGGCGAACCTGGCGCGACACAAGATGGCGGATCGCGGTCTGCCGGAGACCACTGTCACCACCGTTGGCACCTGGCCAGAGACCACCAAGGCCGGGCCGTTTTCGGTTGGATTCCTGCCGGTCAGCCACTCGATCCCGGAAAGTGCGGCGCTTGTGATTGATACGCCTGCGGGGCGGTTGATCCATTCGGGCGACTTCAAGCTGGACGAGACGCCGGTGGTGGGGGAACCTTTTGATGAAAAACTGTGGGCCAGTGTCGCCAAGGGTGGCATCAAGGCATTGATCTGTGACTCGACCAATGTGTTTTCACGCCATGCCGGGCGCTCTGAGGCAAGCGTTGGGCCCGAGATTGAGAAACTGGTGACCGAGGCACCGAACATGGTGGTCGCGACCACCTTTGCGTCAAACGTGGCACGGGTGAAGACCCTGGCCGAGGCGGGCGAACGTGCCGGGCGGTCGATCTGCCTGATGGGCCGCGCGATGCGCCGCATGATCGAGGCCGCGATCCAGGAGGGGGTTCTGAAGAGCTTCCCCAAGGTGGTCAGCCCCGAGGATGCCCGCGCCATTCCGCGTGAAAACCTGATGTTGCTGGTCACTGGTTCGCAAGGCGAACGCCGGGCGGCCTCGGCGCAATTGGCACGGGGCAAGTACAACGGGATTGAGTTGAAAGAGGGAGACCTGTTCCTGTTCTCGTCCAAGACCATTCCGGGCAATGAACGCGGTGTGATCCGCATCGTGAATCAGTTCTCGGAGATGGGTGTCGATGTGGTGGATGATGCCTCGGGGCTTTATCACGTGTCGGGGCATGCCAACCGCCCTGATCTGGAGCGGTTGCAGGATATCGTGAACCCGACGATGGTGATTCCGAACCACGGCGAGCATCGTCATTTGCGCGAACATGCCAAGTTGTCACTGGCGCGCGGGCGTGGGTCGCTCGTGGCAGTGAACGGCACCATGGTGGACCTGACCGGAGACTCCCCGATGGTCTGCGGGTTTGTTGAAACCGGACGCACCTATCTGGACGGAGCGGTGCAGATCGGGGCGCTGGATGGCATTGTCCGCGACCGGATTCGCATGGCGCTGAACGGGCATGTGGTGGTGACGGTGATCCTTGACGAGGATGACGAGCCGCTTGGGGATGCCTGGTGCGAGGTCAAAGGTCTGTCCGAGTTGGGCCGCAGTGATGCACCGCTGGTGGATGTGCTGGAAGCGGATCTGACGCAGTTTCTGGGGCGGGCGGCAGAGAAAACCCTGTCTGATGATGACAAGCTTGAGATGGAGCTGCGCCGGATTGCCCGCAATACATGCGTTGATGAGATCGGGCGCAAACCAGAGGTTACGGTGATCATCAGCCGGTTAAACTGATGCATTTGCGACATTGAGGTCGGAGAAAACGCGGTAGAACATCGCCGGAAATCGCGCTGGCATGGGGCATGACACAGGAGGACGTCATGTCTCATATCGCCAATGATCTGGTCGACCTGGATCGCTATCCCATTCATCAGCCTGGCCCCGCGCGTGATGCGGTGCTGGCGCAGGTGCGGGACGATCTCGGCTGTGGCGGTTGCGCGGTATAGAAAGGGTTTCTCAGGCCAGGGCAGAAGGGGCCAAGGCGGGGCTACGCTGCGATCTTTTCCCATGTGGAAGACCCGAACAGGGTTACAGGGTTGGCGCGCCGGAGCGTACCAGACAGCTATATGGCCGGGTTTTGCCCGTGCACCTTGAACGCGCCGGGCTGCGTGCCGATGACTACAATGATTGAGCCGGGGTAGGTCGGACAATTTGTCCGACCTACGAGGTCATTCCTGGCTTAGCTGGTGCGGCGTTCGTCAAAGCTGAGGGCAATGAAGCTGGGTAGATGGTCACCCATGCCGACAACCTTGTCGTCACGCCCCCGATCCTGACGGCCACGACCGCGGCCGCGTTGGGGTTTGCCTTTTGAGGTGTCCTTGGCCGGTCTTTCAGCTGGTGTTTCCTCAACGACTTTGGGCTGAACCGGGGCGGCTTCGACTTCGACTTCTGCTTCGGGCTTCTTGCGCGATTTGCGGGGTTCTGAAGATTTGGCCGGGTTCTCAACCCGAGGGATTTCTTTTTGGATCAGCTTTTCAACCGCATCAAAGGCTTTCTCATCTCGTGGAATGCAGATGGTAAAGGCCTTGCCGTCACGTCCCGCGCGACCGGTGCGGCCAATGCGGTGCACGTAGTCTTCGGCATGGCCGGGGACATCAAAGTTAAAGACGTGGCTGACGCTGGGCACATCCAGCCCACGGGCGGCAACGTCAGAGGCCACCAGAATGCGCAATTCGCCATTGCGGAAGGAATCCAAAGTGCGAGTCCGCTGAGACTGGTCCAGATCGCCATGGATCGGTGCCGCGTCATAGCCGTATTTCTTGAGCGATTTCGCGCAGATATCCACATCCGTCTTGCGGTTGCAGAAGATGATGGCGTTGGTGCAGGCCTCGCCCTCGCTATCGATCAATGCGCGCAGGACACGGCGTTTTTCGCTGCCTTCGCGGTCGCGGCGCGAGGCTTTGAACATCACGACGCCCTGTTCGATGGTCTCGGACGCGGTGGCCTGACGAGCCACTTCGATGCGGGCCGGGGCCGACAGGAAGGTGTTGGTGATACGCTCAATCTCGGGTGCCATGGTGGCCGAGAAGAACAGCGTCTGGCGGGTGAAAGGTGTCAGCGAGAAGATGCGTTCGATGTCGGGAATGAAGCCCATGTCGAGCATACGGTCAGCTTCGTCCACCACCATTACCTGAACGCCGGTCAGCAACAGCTTGCCACGTTCGAAATGGTCGAGCAGACGGCCGGGGGTGGCGATCAGCACGTCGACGCCTTTGTCGATGAGCTTGTCCTGTTCCTTGAACGACACGCCGCCAATCAGCAGCGCCTTGGTCAGTTTCAGGTGCTTGGAATAGGTGTCGAAGTTCTCGGCCACCTGTGCCGCCAGTTCGCGGGTCGGACAGAGCACGAGGCTGCGTGGCATCCGTGCGCGGGCCCGTCCGCGGGCGAGCAGTGACAGCATGGGCAGCGTAAAGCTGGCGGTTTTGCCGGTGCCGGTCTGGGCGATGCCCAAGACGTCCTTGCCTTCCAGTGCCGGGGGAATCGCGCCCGCCTGAATAGGGGTTGGCGTTTCGTATCCCGCCTCGATGATGGCTTTCATCACCTTGGGGTTAAGGTTCAAATCGGAAAATTTTGTCATGTGTATCCGTGGTTTACGGACACATCCGGCCCGTAGCGTATGGTGGGGTCGGGCCCGTTCGGCCCCGCGGTTTGCCGCAATTACGACCCACTGGCGCTGTGTAGCGAAAAACCACGGGGTGGTCAATCAAAGCCCGGAAACGCAGGCGGATTGTCCCGATTTGCGAAACACTGAGACACTTTTGGAACAACCGGTGACAATTGCGGGCATCCTACCGCTTATCGACGCCAGTTCTGAAAGTGCTTTTTGCGCTTGCGAGCAAGGTCGAGGTGGAACACCCGGAGCAGGCCGTGCGCCTCGAGTTTTTGCAACAGGGCCGGACGGGCGAGGCAGACCTCTTCATAAAACCGGCGCAGCCCTTCTTGGCCACCATCCTGCAGCAGGAATGTGAACACCTCGTTGATGGTCATGCCGCCGGGTTCGCCCGAGCGCGAGGCCTTGAGACCCTCGCGGTACGATCCACGGTCCATGCGGAAGTCGAAAACCTTTTGCCATGCGTCCCAGTCGGCAATGTGACGGTGGCAGAGGTCGATGCCGTCCAGCACGGTACGGGGGGTGATTTCCTCACCCTCGACCATGGCACGGTGAATGCGGAACTCGAGCGGGCCGAGGCCGGTGCGCAAAAAGATCTTGCCAACCGTGTGGCTGACAAAGCCGGCCCGGAAGTATCCACCAAAATCCGGGTAGAGATCGGCCTCGATCCTGCGCATGTCGCCCTGGTTCCTGATCCAAGCCTTGCAATAGGTTGCGTCAGGGTCCAGCCCTGCGATGCCATCCGTGGCCAGGGCCTCGGCAGGGCGCACGCGGGCACAGGCCATGTCTGGGGGCAGGGTGTCCAGCAGCGCGCTGACAGAGAGGTCGGCCGGGCACAGAAACTCATCCACGTCGATGTGCACAAGCCAATCGAGATCTGTCGCCATCTGATAGGCGTGGGTGGCGTTATAGGTTTGGCGAGGTTGGTGTTTGACCGGTTTCTTGATGCCACTGGCGCGCCAGTAGGCCCCATCGGTGCGGGTGACGGTGACTTGCGGGTGCGCGTCGAGCGCGGCCTGGGCCGTGGGGTTTTGGTTGTCGAGGTAGATGAACAGGTGATCGGCGCCAAGCTCGAGATGATAGGCGACAAAGTTCAGGACCTCGCGCGGCGGTGCCTTGATGGTTGCGACCACGCCCCAGCGGGTCATTTCCCGGCTCTTTTCTCGGTCAGCTCATCACGCATGCGGCGCAGGCGGCGAAAGATGGTGCCATCGTCGCGGTTCAGCTCTTCGAAGAGGTGATTGGCCAGGGGTGCAATGCCCCGGTCCGTCAGCGCCAGTTCCCAGACAGGGGCCAGGGTGTTGGCATCCAGCCCGCCATTGGTGAGCGAAAACTTTTCCATTTGCATGGGAAGGGCCGCCCGTTTGCGATTGCCAAGGCCAAAGAGTTTTCTGGGTTTAAAGCCGCTGTAAAGCCGTTCGAATTCATAGAGTTTCATCATGGCAAAGAGCATGCGCATGGCCTGACCCACCTGGCGCTGAACATCGGTGGCGCCGTGGTCGGCAAAGGTCATGATGGACGAGACTTTCCAGCGCAGGTCCAGCGCGGCGATCAGGTGTTCGTGTTCTTCGGCCCAAAGACGCAGGAACAAGGGGGCGGTCTGGGGCGGTGCATCGGTCTTGCGCAGGTTTGAGATCAAAAGCGCGTTCAGGTAGGCCAGTTCGGAATTGCCCACAAACTCTTCGGCAATCTTGCGGCGCTTGCGCATCCAATGGGTGCCCCGAAGCGGTTCGCCCTTTTGTCGTGTCGTGGCCGAAGCGGGGACAATCCGATCCCTCAGACCGGTCAGATCAATGTCGAGCGCAGGCAAGGATTCCTCGCCGAAATCAAACGGTTTCCGGCGGGAATTGTGGCGTTCACTCAGCTCTTGCAGGCCGCTTGGGTAGGTCAGATCTTCGCTCGACATGGGGCATGATTGCACGGGGCAAAGGCCCGCGCAATCGCCCTTTGGCTCAGACCATCATTTCCTTGGTCGCGGTCAGTTTGACGTCGGGATAATCCCGGTCAACACGGTCGATATCCCATTGCAGACGGGTCAGGTAAACCACGTCTCCGTCATGGTCGTAGGAGATATGTTGTTTGTTGGAATTTACAAACTTATCAACCGCTTGTTGGCTGCCGCTCACCCAGCGTGCGCTGGTGAACTGGCTTTGCTCAAAGCGCACCGGCAGGCCGTACTCCATCTCAATCCGGCTGGCGAGCACTTCGAATTGCAACTGGCCGACAACGCCGACGATAAAGCCGGACCCGATCATCGGTTTGAAGACCTTGGCAGCGCCTTCCTCGGCGAACTGCATCAGGGCTTTTTCCAGATGCTTGGCCTTCATCGGGTCGCCTGCGCGAATGCCTTGCAACAGTTCCGGCGCAAACGAGGGGATGCCGGTGACGCGCAAGGCTTCGCCTTCGGTGAGGGTATCGCCGATGCGCAGCTGACCGTGGTTCGGGATGCCGATGATGTCGCCTGCCCAGGCCTCTTCGGCCAGTTCGCGATCAGAGGCGAGGAACAGCACCGGGTTGGAGATCGCCATCGGTTTTTTCGAGCGCACGTGGGTCAGTTTCATGCCGCGTTTGAAATGGCCCGAGGCCATGCGCACAAAGGCGACGCGGTCACGGTGTTTCGGGTCCATGTTGGCCTGAACCTTGAACACGAAACCCGAAACTTTTGTTTCCTCCGGGGCGATCTTGCGCGGTTGTGCGCTTTGGACTTGGGGTTCCGGGCCAAAGTCGCCGATCCCGGTCATCAGTTCCTGCACACCAAACGAGTTGATGGCCGAGCCGAACCAGATCGGTGTCATATGCCCTTCGAGCACCGCCTGGGGGTCGAGTTTGGGCAGCAGCTCGCGTGCCATTTCGACCTCTTCCAGGAATTGCTCGAGCAGGTGGGCGGGTACGTGTTCGGCCAGCTTGGGGTCGTCCAGGCCTTTGATTTCAATAGATTCCGAGATCACGTTACGGTCGGCGCGATCCATCAGCTCGAGCCGGTCGTTCAGAAGGTCGTAACACCCCATGAACTCGCGCCCCACGCCAATCGGCCAGGAGGCGGGTGTGACGTCGATGGCGAGGTTTTCCTGAATCTCGTCGATGATTTCAAAGGTATCGCGGCTTTCGCGGTCCATCTTGTTACAGAAGGTCAGGATCGGCAGGTCGCGCAGGCGGCAAACCTCGAACAGCTTCTGGGTCTGGCTCTCAACGCCCTTGGCGCCGTCGATCACCATCACGGCAGCGTCCACGGCGGTGAGCGTGCGATAGGTGTCTTCGGAAAAGTCCGAGTGGCCGGGCGTGTCGACCAGGTTGTAGCGGTAGGGGCCAAAATCAAAGGACATGGCCGAGGCCGAGACCGAAATTCCGCGATCTTTTTCCATCTGCATGAAGTCCGAGCGCGTACGCCGGGCTTCGCCCTTGGCGCGCACCTGTCCGGCCATCTGGATGGCGCCGCCATAGAGGAGGAATTTCTCGGTCAGCGTCGTCTTGCCGGCGTCCGGGTGCGAAATGATCGCAAAAGTGCGGCGACGGGCAATTTCCGGCGGCAGATCAGGGCGGTTTGGGGTCACGTCTAACATGTGGGCCATATAGTCGGGCCGCGGCCCGGGCGCAATACTGAGATGGGTCGGAGGGGCCAGCCCCTCTTGGCCCTGAAGGGCCAATTCACCCCGGGATATTTTTGGCCAAAAGAAGCAGGGATTACTTGGACGAGGCGCGACGCAGCAGTTCAACCGCGTCCGGGCGGTCGAGCAGGGTTTCATTGACCTCGTAGGCCTGGTGGCGCGGGGGCGCGTTGTGGCCTTGTTTCGGGCGCGCAAGCTCTTGTTTGACGTCCTCGGGCAACACCGGCCGTGTGCGTTGGTCGGCCTGCATGGTTTCGGCCGAGATGCCTTCGGCAAAGATGATCTGGTGGGTGTCGAACAACAGCTGGAAATAGTCGACATAGCCGCCCTCGGCGACTTTGACAGTCTCGCCGTTGACAAGGTGGCGCGCCCGGACGAGCAGTTCCGAGCGGCCCGCGCCAATGTGGTCGTGGCGCTGGTAGATGAACAGGCGGTGATCGGGGCTGACGGTGAGGTCGCCCGCGTTGTTGAGGGTGCCGGCCTTGATGCGGATCGGGGCAAATTCGCCCGAGGCCCGCATGGTCAGGTGGCCGATCCAGCGGATTTCCTGGGGGCCATCATCACGTGTCAGTACGCGGTCGCCTGCCTGCAGGTGTTCCACCGCCCGCTGTTCGCCGGTGGCAAGCGTGATGCGGGTGCCGCGGGTGAAGCTGACACAGGCCATCTGGGCCATGCGCAGGCGGGCCGCATTTTTGTCAATGCCCACAAGGGAATAGGGCAGCTTTTCACTGATCGGGCTGAGCGGCGCGGCATAGATCTGGACCACGTGGCCCTCTGTGTCGACTTCGACCAGAACGAGGATTTCAATGGTTTCGCCTGTGGGTGGCATGACCGTCAGAACGCTGTCAGCAACAAGCCTGGCGCCGGGGTGGCCAAGCAGGCTCTCGGGGCTGACATGATAGGCGTCTTTTTCCCCGACATGGATCGACAGGCTTTGCAGCATGGCGCCAAAGGTCAGCTCGTAAACGTCATCCGGCACCAGTTCGTCGGCAAAGGACAGGGTGTCGCCCAGATTTGCGCCATCGGTGACCCGCAAAAGCTCGGCCCGGTAAACCGGCAGCCGTTGAGAGGGCAGGGACAAGGCGTGTTGGGTCTGGGACATCTGCTCAATTTCGCGCTTTTACGGGCTTTGTTCAAGCATTGCCTTGAGATTGTGGCGCTTTGTGGCCCGGCGCCCGGCAATTTGCTGGCCCTTGCCGGGAAATGTGATTTACATGGTCGCAATTCAACGAACAGGGAGTGAGATCATGGATCTGGGGATCAAGGGAAAGCGCGCATTGGTCTGTGCATCATCCAAAGGCTTGGGGCTGGCCTGCGCCACGGCCTTGGCCGAAGCCGGTGTGAATCTGGTGATGAATGCCCGCGGGGCCGAAGCACTGGAAGCTGCTGCGCAGGATTTGCGCGACCGTTTCGGCGTTGAGGTGGCAACGGTGGCGGTGGATGTGACCACGCCTGAAGGCCAATCCAAGCTGATCGAAGCGGCGCAGGGTGTTGATATTCTTGTCAATAACGCAGGTGGCCCACCTCCGGGGATGTGGACGGACTGGGATCGGGACGACTTTGTCGCGGCGCTGGATGCCAACATGCTGACCCCCATTGCGCTGATCAAGGCGCTGGTGCCCGGGATGATTGAAAAGAGATGGGGGCGCGTGGTGAACATCACCTCGCAATCCGTAAAGGCGCCGATCGCGGTATTGGGGCTGTCGAATTCTGCACGGGCCGGGTTGACCGGCTATGTGGCGGGCACCTCGCGGCAGGTCGCGCCGCATGGGGTTTGTATCAACAATCTGCTTCCGGGCAGCCATGCCACCGATCGGATTGACGCGTTGGACAGGGGCACCTCGCAAAACCAGGGCATCAGTTTTGAAGAGGCGCGTGCGGCGCGGCAGGCAACGATCCCCGCAGGACGGGACGGGAATCCACGTGACTTTGGTGCGACCTGCGCCTTTATGTGCTCGCAATATGCCAGTTTCATGGTGGGGCAGAACGTGCTGCTGGATGGTGGCAACGTCAACGCCACGCTCTGAGAATGGCGCAAGGGTTTTCGTTGAAAGATCAGCTATTTAACGCTGATTCCTTAAGTGATTTGGCGGCCGAATACGCGACCGCCATTGCTGGGTTTGACGGCGAGGGGTTTCACCGCGAGGTGGTGGCCGGTCTTGACGGGCGCGAGCTGCTGGAGCGACTGGAGTGGATCGCGGATTGCGTTGCGGCGCGGTTGGCTCCGGACTTCGTCGAGATGGCAGAACAGCTTGAGGCCGCAATGCCTGCGCCGCTTGATCCCGGGCTGAGGGACGATGATTTTGGCCGGTTCATCCACGCGGTGCCGGGTATTCTGGCCGTGCGGCATGGGCTGGAGGCGCATCGAGAGCGGGCGCTGGAGCTGCTCTATGCGGCGACCCAGCGGTTTTCCATGGAGTTCTACATCCGCCCGTTTTTGAACCGTTGGCCAGAAGAGACCCTTGCGCGGCTCGAGGCGTGGGCCGGGGATGGCAACTATCACGTTCGGCGGCTGGTCAGCGAGGGCACGCGCCCGAAACTGCCCTGGGCCAAGGCCATCACCATGGATCCGATGCGGGCCTTGCCATTGCTGGATAGGCTGCATGCGGATCCGACGCGCTATGTGACGCGTTCGGTTGCCAATCACCTGAATGACATTGCCAAGATTGATCCCGAGGCCGTGGTGGCGCGGCTGGGGGAGTGGCACCAAGAGGGGCGGCAGGCGCAGAAAGAGCTGGACTGGATGACCCGGCATGCGTTGCGGACGCTTGTGAAACAGGGGCACGCCGGGGCGCTGGAGTTGTTGGGATACCGGGCGGATGCGCCTGTGCGGGTGGCATCTTTCACCCTTGTCCGTGAAAGCGTGGCCATTGGTGATGCGCTGGAGTTTGAAGTCGCTCTGGACGCGGATGCGGAAACGCCTGTTATCGTGGATTACGTGTTGAGCTTTCATCGCCCAAGCGGCAAACCCGGTCGTAAGGTTTTCAAGCTGAAACAAGGGGTTGTGACGGATCGTGAAAGCCTGAAGATGCGCAAACGCCACGTGCTGAAAGGCAATGCGACGACGTTCAGGCTGCATCCCGGACCACATAGCGTGGCGGTGCAAGTCAATGGTCGGATTCTGGCGGAACGCCGTTTTGACGTTCTTGACCCGGCATGAGAGGCAATTCGCCCCGGCGCTGTCTCTTGCAGCATCGTGGGGGGGCTGGTAAGGGTTTTTCAATTCCGATGGTTTTCATTGGGCATTCGCGCGAGGCTTAAGTGACGGCAACTCCTCCCCGGCTTGAAATCCGGCATCTGAAGCGGCGATTTGGTGACCGCGACGTGGTCAATGACGTCTCGCTGATGATCCAGCCGGGGCATGTGACCTGTCTGTTGGGACCCTCGGGCTGTGGCAAGTCGACCACGCTGCGCATGATCGCCGGGGTCGAGATGCAGGATTCCGGTGAGATCTATGTCGATGGCAAGCTGATCTGTGACACGGTGTTCCGTGTTCCGCCTGAGCGTCGCCACATCGGGCTGATGTTTCAGGATTTTGCGCTGTTTCCGCATATGACCGTGGCCGACAACGTGGCCTTTGGGCTTAAGGACACGCGCGAGGCCAAGCGCGCGCGGGTCGAAGAGCTGCTGGACAAGGTGGGTCTGATCTGGGCCGTGGATGAGTATCCGCACGTCCTGTCGGGTGGCGAGCAACAACGGATCGCTCTGGCCCGTGCGCTGGCGCCGCGTCCGCGCATCATGCTGATGGACGAGCCGTTCTCGGGGCTGGACAACCGTCTGCGCGACGATATCCGCGATGAGACGTTGAGCGTGTTGAAGGAAGAAGACACCGCGGTTTTGCTGGTGACGCATGAGCCGGAAGAGGCGATGCGCATGGCGGATGAAATCGCGCTGATGCGTGACGGCAAGATTGTGCAGCAAGGTGCGCCTTACAATATTTACAACGCGCCTGTGGACAAGGCTGCGGTTGGATTTTTCAGCGATATCAATGTGATCCGGGGCAAAAGTAAAGGTGCGCTCACAGAGACCCCCTTTGGGCAGTTCCTGACGCCAGGCCTGCAGGATGGGGAAGATGTGGACATCGTGATCCGCCCGCAGCATCTGAAACTGGACTTTGATCGCGGCGGCAAAGGGCCGAACCCGACCGCCACAGACGGTGTGGCGGCGCGCGGCGTCGTCGAGCGCGCGCGTTTCATGGGGTACGAAAGCCTTGTCGAGTTCCGCATGGATTATGACGGCTCGACACTGAAGGCGACCGTGCCCAACGTGTTCCTGCCGGCTGAAGGGACCCCCTTGTGGCTGACAATTCGGCGGGATCGGTGTTTTGTCTTTCCGGCGACGGAATAGCGGTTACATCCCGAAATCTGCCCATATCTCGTTGATGCAGGTGTCTTGCCATTTGCTGCCCGGATAGACGCTGTCAATGCGGATCAGGACCCGGTCGAGCGGGGCGATGGGCGTGGGCATGTCGATCCCCTGTTCGATGCCATGATCTTCGAGCCGATGCTGAAAAGCGGTATAGTCTGAATCGGCGGCCCCCTGACGCCACACAGCGATGGTGACATCCCTGACGCGCCCATTTGCGCTGAACGATGTGGAAGATTTGGTATAGCCATTTGAAATCCAAAGGCTGTGCAGCGGAGCGGCATTGTCCCACTCAAGGGCAATCAACTCGCCAACGCCGTTGCCTTTGACACCTTCACACCATGCGGTGCGGTCGTCGTCATCGCTGATGGATTTTGCGTCATAGCGATTGCCTGACTGCGGGGAGAGAAAGGAGCTGACGCAAAGGGTTTCGCGGTCGTAGGCCTGAGTGGCCCCATAACTGCGACATTCAGGTTCATCAGCGAGCGCAGGGCTGGCGAGCAGGCCAGCCAGAATGAAAAAACGCGCGGTTTTCATGAGATCCTCCGGGTTATTAATGTCAGGTTTAGCATTTCAGGGGGGCACCGGCCTTGATACGTGTCACCGTTTGCGTGTCATTGTGCAGTAGGGTCGTAATCCTCGAGGCGCTTGCCGGGTTCGTCAACGAACAACCCCGGCAGGATCGCGACGACCTGCATCTGATCGGCACGTAAGGTGACAAAGCTGTCGTCAGTATCGCTCCAGACCAGACAGGTCCAGATGCGGCCCCAGTAGTCGAGTTTCAGGGGGCGAACATCAAGGACAGCCGCGTTCTGCATTGTCACACGCAGTTTCTGGCGGTTGCGAATGGCGCTGCGCAGGGTGCCGAGGAACTTGAAACCATGGGCGGCGTCGGCAAAGGGATAGACCGCGAAACCAAAGCTTTTGGGCGCGCCGTGGCGATCCTCGGGGAGGACGGCGTCGATCTTGGCGCTGAGCGTTTCGGCGGCGTCCTTGAGGTCGCCATCAACGCCGTTGCCCACGGCCGCCAGCCCCAGATGCAGCGCCTCTAGCTCTGTCTCGGTCAGGTTCAGGGGGGGCAGGGTAATGGCGGCGCGCGCCGAATAGCCGACACCGCGTTCGCCTTCGACCGGGACACCGCTGGCGGCAAGTGTATCCATGTCACGATAGATAGTGCGCACAGAGACGCCAAGATTGCGGGCCATGTCCTCTGCGCGGTGCAGGCGACCGTCCTTGAGAATCTGAATCAGGTCATAGAGCCGGTCCGAGCGTTTCATGGGTGATTCTCCTAAGGATTTCCCTTATTACTGACAAAAACCTGTCAACTGACAAGCTGTTGACAAAACTCTTGCCAAAAACCGCTCAAAAACCGCCATACCGGGCGGATTTGGCACTTTTCGTTCCGGCGGCGAAGTTTTAACTATGTCGGGTCATTTACCGGAGGCGGACACTCCCGCCCCGATGCATAGGAGAAAACCCATGGGTATCGGAAATATCGGCCTTCCTGGCCTTCTGTTGATCGCAGTTGTTGTGCTGGTGCTGTTTGGCCGCGGCAAAATCTCGGGCCTGATGGGCGAAGTGGGCAAAGGCATCACCTCGTTCAAAAAGGGCATCAAGGAAGGGGAGGACCAGCTGGAGCAGGACGTTGCTGATGCGGCCAAGGACATCACCCCCGAAGAAGACAAAGACAAAGTCTGAGACGGGGTCTGACGCGCCATGTTTGATCTCGGTATGACCGAGCTCCTGGTGATCGGCGTTGTTGCGCTGATTGTCGTGGGGCCCAAGGATTTGCCCGTATTGTTCCGGCAGGTCGGCCAGTTTGTCGGCAAGGCCAAAGGGATGGCGCGCGAGTTCTCAAGCGCCATGAACCAGGCGGCGGATCAGGCGGGCGTCAAGGATGTGACGGACACGCTGAAAAGTGCAGGCGACGTCTATGCCAAGGCGGCAAACCCGGTTGCGGCGACGCGCAGTGCGGCCAATGACGCGCTGAAGTCTGTCACCGATCTGGGCATTGATCCAACCAGCAACACTGGCAAGCTCGCCAAAGAGCGCGCGGACAACGCCAAGAAGATCCAGGACGCCACCGCCAAGAAGGCACAGGAGCGCCTGGAGGCCGAGGCCGAAGCGGCGGAAAAAGTGGCAGCCGAGGCCCGGGCACGGGCCGAGTCGGCGCGCAAGTTCGACGCGACTGCAAATACGGCCCCCTCTGAGGACAAAGAATGAGCAACACCGACGAGATCGAAGACAGCTCGGCCCCGTTGATTGAGCATCTGGCAGAGCTGCGCACGCGGCTTATCCGCTCGGTCCTGGCGCTGATTGTCGGGATCACCATTTGCTTTATCCCCATCGGTGGGGACTTTATCGCGGTGCATATCCTGAATTTCCTGCTGGCCCCGATCGAGGCGTCGCTGCGGGCACTGGGTGATCCCTCTCCGACACTGCAATACACGTCGCCGCAAGAGTACCTGTTCACGCTGTTCCGGATTTCGATGGTCTTTGGGTTCGCCATGGCCTTTCCGTATATCGCCATGCAGATGTGGCGTTTTGTGGCGCCGGGGCTTTACAAGAACGAAAAAGGCGCGTTCCTGCCGTTTCTGGTCGCGTCGCCGTTCATGTTCCTGCTTGGGGCATCGTTTGCGCATTTTGTCGTGACCCCCCTGGCAATGTCGTTTTTCCTGGGCTTTGCCGACGTCAGCTCGATTTTTGCCAACCTCCTGTCCGAGGCGAGCCCGGAGGTGCCGGGCGAGGTTGTGGCCGTGCCGGAGACGCAGGAAGGCATCAAGGTCACCTTTTTCGGCAAGGTGAATGAAAGCCTGGATATCACGCTGAAATTCATCATGGCGTTTGGTCTGTGTTTCCAGTTGCCCGTATTGCTCACCCTGATGGGCAAGGCCGGCCTCGTGTCAGCTCGCGGTCTGGGCAGCGTGCGCAAATACGCCATGGTTGCCATTCTGGTGCTGGCGGCCCTGGTTACCCCGCCGGATGTTGTGACCCAGCTGATCCTCTTCACCGTGGTTTATGGTCTTTATGAGGTGTCGATCTTCCTGGTGCACCGCGTCGAGAAGAAGCGCGAAGCCAAGCTGCGGGCCGAGGGCGTCTGGTTTGAAGACGACGAAGAAGAGGCCGATGATCCGCTGATGAAAGAATTCGACGAAGAGGACGAGGACAACGCCAAGTCCTGATCTACATCGTCGTTAGATCAAACGCGCCGGGCCCAGGGTCTGGCGCGTTTTCTTATGGGGGGGCTTGTTCAGGGACGGCGAACATGGTTTGAACCTGTCCCGAACGATTGGAGTGTCTCATGGACCAGGACAAGCTGACCCGCATTGCTGACGCGCTGGAGCGCATGTCGCCTGCGCCGCTGAAAGCCCCGGATTTTGCCGCGGCAGACGCGTTCGTGTGGCATGTGGAACCGGATCGGCTGGAGCCGGTGGCCAAGGTCAACCGCGTGGACCTTTCGCTGTTGATTGGTGTCGATCGTTCGCGCAACACGCTGTTGGAAAACACGGCGCAGTTTGCCCGCGGATTGCCTGCCAACAACGCCCTCTTGTGGGGGGCACGGGGCATGGGGAAATCCTCGCTCGTGAAGGCGGTTCATGCGGAGGTGCTGCAACAGGGATTGCCGCTGAAGATCGTGGAATTGCAGCGGGAGGACCTGCCGAGTGTTGCACGGTTATTGAATCTGCTGCGGGGACGCGAAGAGAGGTTCCTGTTGTTCTGCGATGATCTGTCGTTCAGCCACGATGACCAGCATTACAAGTCGCTCAAGGCCGTGTTGGATGGCGGGATCGAAGGGCGCCCCGAAAACGTGGTGTTTTACGCCACTTCGAACCGGCGCCACCTGATGCCGCGCGACATGATCGAAAACGAGCGGTCTAGCGCCATCAACCCATCCGAAGCGGTTGAGGAAAAGGTGTCGCTGTCGGATCGTTTCGGCCTGTGGCTCGGTTTCCATCCCTGTTCGCAGGACGAATACCTCGATATGATCCGGGGCTATTGTGCCGCCTATGGGGTCGAGATCGACGAGGACACGCTCTGGGCCGAAGCCATCGAATGGCAGGCCACGCGCGGCGCGCGCTCGGGCCGGGTGGCGTGGCAGTATTTCATCGATTTGGCGGGACGACGGGGCGTGAAGCTTAGCTAAGCTGCGCGCGCTGTCCCACGTCACTGCAGATAGGGGATCGGATCGACCGAGTCGAAGCCCTTGCGCACCTCGAAATGTACGAAACTGTCACCCGAGGGCACCTTGGCAATCGATTGCCCGCGCTTGACGTTGGCACCCTTTTTCACGCTGACCGCATCGACGTTGTAATAAACTGTCATCAGATTGTTGTCGTGACGCAGCACGACGATCTTGACGTTGTCCGCATCCGTGGTGATTGCGGCCACCTTGCCACCCGAGGCGGCCTTGACCGGGCTGCCAGCGGGGGCGGAAATGTCGATGCCGTTGTTCTTGCCCTTGGAATAGGGGCGAATAATGCTGCCTTTAACAGGATAGTCCATGCGCGCCTTGGAGGTCTGGGTTTCCCCCATATCCGGTGAGGCAGGCTTGGTCACCTCGGCCTCGGGTTCGGGCAGGGGTTTGTTGGCGCTTGGCGGGGTTGGGGTTGGTGTGCCCTGTCCCGGTGCCGTTGTGGCAGCGGCTGCAGCGGTTGCGGCGGTGGAGCCGCCGGATTTTTTCGTGCTGGCCGGTGGGATCAGCAGGATCTGGTTTTCACGGATCGTATACGAGCTGTCGAGCCCATTCCATTCCGACAGGGCGCGTGGTGTCACGTTGTAGAGCCGCGAGATGGTAAAGGCAGTCTCGCCGCGTTTCACCTTGTGGCGAATGGGTTCAAGCCCGGTTTCCCCTTTGGGCGCGTTCTTGGGCGCAGGTTGCAACGGTTCGCTGTCCACACGAGAGGTCGCGGCAGAACTGTCGTCGATGGCGTTGCCTGCAAGGGCGGTGATGTCCACGTTCGAGGGCGGCGTGACGACGCCGGTGCCACCGGTTGCGGCTGAGGGTTCGGCGACGCGATAGGGCAGGGCAATGACTTCGCCCTGGCGCAGCGTGTCGTCGGGGCGGATGCCGTTGTATCCGGCCAGGTCTGCCACCGGCATATCGATGCGGGTGGCCACGTCTGTCAGAGTGTCCCCCCGGCGGGCAATCGCGACCTGGTAGTTCGGGTAAGAGATGATGCCGCGTTTGTCGGGCCGCGGGCGTTCGGCGGTCGCGTTTTGTGCCGCTGTCGTGGTGTCCAGCGTGCTGCCAAAGCCACCGCGCATGTCATAGTCCAGCCCATCCTCGCAGGCCGCAAGCGCGCCGAGGGCAACGCTGGCCATGAGAATGCGCACCGATGTCCGAGCCAAAACCGGGAATGCCATCTCGAAATCCTCAATTGCCACCCTGCTGCAACACGCAAGTGGTGGCTTGTCATTACTCTTTACCAGGAACCGGGCGTTTTCGCCTCTTCTGAGGCAGGGTATGCCCCAGATCAGCTGTCCGGCGCAAGCCCCTCGACCAATGGCACAAAGCGCACGGGCCGCATCTCGTCATAGTCAAAGCCCGCTTCGTGGCGGCGCACCCGGATCAGGCTTTGCACCGAATCCGACTGTCCGACAGGGACAACCATGATGCCGCCAACCTTCAATTGTTGAAGAAGCGGACCCGGAGGGTCTTCGGCAGCGGCGGTCACGATGATCCGATCAAAGGGGGCCTGATCCGGCAGGCCAAAGCTGCCGTCCGACGAAAAAGCCGTGATATTGGCAAGATCCATGGCCTCGAAAATGGCGCGGGCCTCGCGCACCAGTCGCTTGTGGCGATCAACCGTGTAGACCCGGCGCGCCAGCTGGCTGAGGATCGCCGCCTGATAGCCCGAGCCAGTGCCCACCTCGAGCACCTTGTCGCGCGGGCTGACGTCCAGGGCCTGCGTCATCAGGCCCACCACGGAAGGCTGCGAGATTGTCTGGCCGCAGGCGATGGGCAGCGGCGTGTCCTCATAGGCGCGCTCGGAAAACAGACCGCGCACGAAAGGTCCCCTGTCGATCCGTTCCATCGCCGTCAGCACAGCCTGATCGGTCACGCCCTTAGAGCGCAGCGCGAACAGGAACTGCATCTTGCGTTGGGCGAGGGCGGCAGGATCGGTCATTCGATGGCTTTCAACGCGTCCAGCGTGTCATGGGCGGTGAGGTCGGCGCGCATGGGCGTGACCGAGATATAGCCATCAAGGTTGGCCGCCGCGTCCGATCCCGGTTCGGTCATGATGCGCTGGTTGCCGCCCTTGATCCACAGGAACCGACGGCCCGAGGGCGAATTGTGCGGCTCGACACTGAAACAGGTGCCACGGCGAAAGCCCTGGGTCGCAACCTTGATGCCCTTGACGTTGTTGGCCAGCACAGGCGGAAAATTCACGTTGTAGAACAGGCGATAATCGGCGCTTTCTTGCGGGGTGGCGTCGAGGATCTTGCGAATGGTCTCGGCCCCATGCTGCGAGGCCGCTTCGAACGGGTCGTCGATGTCATAGTTTTCCGGGCCGAGATACTGGCTGAGGGCGATCGAGGGCACCCCCTGCAAGGCGCCTTCCAGTGCGGCGCCGATGGTGCCGGAGTAAAGCGTGTTTTCAGCCGAGTTGTTGCCGCGGTTCACGCCGGACAGGATCAGGTCGGGGGGCGTGTCTTTCATCACGTCGTGGATGCCGACCAGCACGCAATCCGCAGGGCTGCCTTCGGTGGCAAAGCGGCGTTCTCCCATTTTGGAGACCATCATCGGGTGCGTATAGCTGATGCAATGGCCAACGCCGGATTGCTCAAAAGCCGGGGCAACGGTCCAGACCTCGTCCGCATCCCCTGCGATCTTGGTTGCGATGGTGTGCAGGACCGCAAGGCCGGGGGCATTTATGCCGTCGTCATTGGTGATGAGAATGCGCATATGTTTTTGCCCCTGAAACTGCCCCGAAATGCTCTTAGGTTGTGTCTAAGCGAGCAACGGGGGCGGGGCAAGCTCTGGGTGGGTGAGAGTTCAGGTTCCATGAACCGGCCGACGTGCAAGGTAGCCACAGCTGGTTCGCGATGGGGGGCCTTTGGCATGTGGGTGGACGTGGATGTCCTCAAAGCCTTGCTCTTCGAGAAAGTGGCACACGGTGTTCGGTTGGTAAGCGGCATGTCCCCACCGCAGGCGCACCAGCGCAGTGCACCAATGAGGACGCGACACGGCAAGCACCAATTGCCCACCCGGGCGGATAAGACGTTTCAACCATGCAATCTGAGACTGTGGGTCGGACCCGTGTTCGATGGCGTGAGCGCAGGAAACACGGTCATAGGCGGACGAGGGAAGGCGTGCCCTGCCAATCAGCCCGGTAAAGCAGTTGCGTACTTGGGGAAGTGCGGCTTTGGCTGCCCGCAACATTTCCTCGGACATGTCCATGAGGTCAATTTCTGCGTGTTGGCGCAGCGCTTGCATCATCGCCAGGCCCATCGCACCGGACCCTGTTCCTACGTCAAGCAATGTTTCGCCGTGGCGGCTTGGCTCACGCGCGACGGCCTGTTCTGCAAGAGCCGCGTAGGCCGCCGGATAGCCAAGCCCGGCGATACCTTTTTGCCAATTGGCCGCAGCCGCGTCATAGGCACCTGCCAGACGTTCCGATTGTGTGATCCTGCGGTAAAACGCGAAATGGCGCATGGCGTGAGCCTCCTTGCCTGAAATCAAGGCTAGGTCAGCGGGCCAATTGGGTCAATCGCGCGTCAGCCTGTGATTTCGGGCAGCAGGCGTTGGGCTTCGTCACGAGGGTGCGCCAATGCGTCTTTGTCCTGACCGGGGAAGAACCGGGCGCGGGTGCCGGTGGGCATCTCGGATGGTGCGAGAACCGAGACGCGCGGGCCGGTTTTGACGCTCTCGGCCTGCCAGCTTTTGGCCAGCGCGATTTGCGCGGCCTTGGTGGCCCCGTAAGAGCCAAAGAATTTTTCGCCGCCACGTGGGTCGTCAAAGAACACGGCATGGCCCTCTTCGCCCAGAAGCGGGGTCAGGAAAGGGATCAGGATGCCTGTCGCCGTGACGTTGATGGCAATCGATTTGTCCCAGTCTTTCTCTGAGATATGCCCCGCAGGTGTCAGCGGCGCGCCATGGATGGCGGCGTGAACCCAGAGGTCAACCTTGCCCCAGCGGTCATGGATTGACCGGCAAAGCTGGGCCATGGCGTCCTTGTTGGTGATGTCCATCGGCGCGAGCGTGGCTTTGCCACCCTTGGCCTGAATGCGGTCGTCGAGCTCTTCCAATGCGCCGGTGGTGCGGGCCACGGCGACGATGTGATACTCGGGGGCGAGGGCTTCGGCCAGCGCGGCGCCAAGGCCACGGGACGCGCCCATGATAAGTGCGATCTTTTCGGTCATGGCCCCCATGTGCGGGGTTCTGCGGGTGAGGTCAAGAGGTCGAGGCTCAGGCGGGCATTTCCAGGGTGAGTTCTTTGCCCCCGCGGAGCAGGATCACGCGAGCCTCGTCAATGCCGACCACGGTGCCAACGCTGGATGTCTCGCCCTCATGCGCCGTCACCACTTTGCCCGAGGGCAGCATGATCAACGCACGCATGGCGTCCGAGCTGCCCATGATCCCGATCAGGGTCAGCGTGCCGCGTTGAAGCGCGCCTTTTTGGGTGGCCTCGTCAGCCACGTTCTTTGGGGTGTTGTTGCTCATGAGATACCTGTTCTGTTGACCCTGATATGGGGTCGAAGCGGGCAGGTATCAGGGGGCGGAAGGGAAGGAAAGGTCTGATGCTGCGGGTGTCGGCGGGAAATTGCCGCATTGCAGCATCAACTTGCTAGTCGTTCGCCAGATGTGGCCGGATGTCGGTGCCGGTGGCGGCATAGATGTCCAACAGCTGGTCAAAGCTCAGCCCGTTCTCCTGAGCCTCAGCCAGCGGCCCTTCATGTGCAAAGAGCTGGGGGCGATGGCCTTCGGGACCTGGGCGCAGGTCGCAGGCGAGGGGGTCGTGGGTTTCAAAGCCGGGCAGATCGTTCATCAGCCAGGCAGCACCGCCCTTGAAGCCCGATTCCACGCCTGTTGCGTCGTTCAGGTAACTGTAAAAGGTGTCGGGTTGCACGCTGGCCCAGGGACCAAAATTGAAGACCTCATCACTGCCACGGATCGGCAGGGGCAGGACGCAGCGGATAAAGCGGTGTTCTTGCCAGCGGCAAAGATCTGCGGTCAGCCGGTCCTCGCCAACCAGCAGATCGTCTGTGCCGCTTTCCCGCAATGCGCCATGTGGCCAGCAATCGGGGTGGTCATAGCCGATGTCGAAGATACCGTTGAACGATTGCCCGCAGCAGGGGCACTTGCGGCCTTCGTCGTTGAAACGGCGCCAGCGGGCATCAAGGTTCAAAAGGTTCATAGCTTGTAGGTCTGCGTGCGGGTGGCAAGGTAGGCGACCGCCTGTTCCGGGATCGGGGCGTCGAGGCGCAGGTAAAGCGCGCGGGTACCTTCGAAGCGAAAGGCGTTTGGATACATGGCGCGGATTTGGTCCAACAGGTCGGTGCGGCAGATCACAAAGAGGCCGATTTCATCCGGTGATCTGGCCTTCCAGTCAATGCGCAGTGTGGTGCCTGTTTTGGTAAGGAAAGAGGGCTCCCCCCATTTCAGCGCTTCGCTGAGGGGGGCGACCTGCGGGTTGGAGGCGGCAGTGTCAAAAATGATTTGGCGCAGATGGTGGAAGGTCTTTTGCGCCGTGTCTGGCCAGTGAGTGATCACTTGAGTGATGTCTTCAGGTAGTTTGGGTGGAATCACTCCGCCGCCTTCATCTCAAAGCCTTTTTCCATCATGTCTGCGGGTACGACCGGGTATTCGCCCGAGAAACAGGCGTCGCAGTATTGCGGGCAGGACGAGTCGCGGCCCTGGGCCTCGCCAACGGCGCGATAAAGACCGTCGAGCGAGATGAACTTGAGGCTGTCGACGGCGAGGTGCTCGGCCATCTCATCCTCGGTCATGGTTGCGGCCAGCAGCTTGTCGCGCTGGGGCGTGTCGACACCGTAGAAACAGGGCCAGGCCGTCGGGGGCGAGGCGATGCGGAAGTGTACCTCGGCCGCGCCCGCATCAAGGATCATTTCCTTGATCTTGCGGCTGGTAGTGCCGCGCACAACCGAATCGTCCACGAGGATCACGCGCTTTCCCCTGATCAGCGAGCGATTGACATTCAGTTTCAGGCGCACGCCCATGTTGCGGATCTGCTCGGTCGGTTCGATGAATGTCCGGCCCATGTACTGGTTGCGGATGATCCCCATGCCGAAGGGAATGCCGCTCTCGTGGGCAAAACCGATCGCGGCGGGCGTGCCGCTGTCGGGCACGGCGCAGACCAGATCAGCCTCGACCGGGTTTTCGCGGGCCAGCTCCACGCCGATCTGACGGCGGGTTTCATAAACCGACTGGCCGCCAATGATGCTGTCGGGACGCGAGAAATAGACGTGTTCGAAGATACAGAACTTTGACGGTTGCGGACGGAAGGGGAACGAGCTTTCGACGCCGCCATCTTCGGTGATGACCACCATCTCGCCCGGTTTGATCTCGCGCAGGTATTCCGCGCCGATGATATCGAGGCCGCAGGTTTCCGAAGACAGAACCCAGCCTTCGCCAAGTTTACCCAGCACCAAAGGACGGACCCCATGCGGATCGCGCACACCAATCAGTTTGGTGCGGGTCATGGCAACCACCGAAAAGGCCCCTTCGACGCGGCGCAGGGCGTCTTCCATGCGTTCGGGGATGTTGCGTTGCAGGGACCGCGCCATCAGGTGAATGATGCATTCGGAATCCGACGAAGACTGAAAAATCGAGCCACGCTCGATCAGTTCCTTGCGCAAGGAATCGGCGTTGGTGATGTTGCCGTTATGGGCAATCGCCGCGCCGCCCATGGAGAACTCGCCAAAGAAGGGTTGTACATCACGGATGGCCGCGCCCTTGGAACCTGCGGTGCTGTAACGCACATGCCCGATCGCAAGCGGACCGGGCAGGGTTTTCATCAGACTTTCCTTGGTAAAGTTGTCACGCACATAGCCAAAGCGTCGGGCGTTGTTAAAGCCGTGCTCGGGGTGGTGACAGACGATGCCGCCGGCTTCTTGTCCACGGTGTTGCAGGGCATGTAGCCCAAGGGCAACAAAGTTTGCAGCATCCTTGAGGCCGACAACGCCAAAAACGCCGCACTCCTCTTTCAGCTTGTCGTCATCGAAAGGGTGGGCAGGCGGCATAAGAGTGGACAAGGCGGGTGCTCCGAATCCGTTGGGCAGGCTTGAGGCCCCTCATAAGGGGTCAAACCACGCTTGTCACCAAAGGATCACAATCGAAAATGTCGCGGTACTGAAAATGCGGGGCTTTTTGAGGGGACTTGTTCTGTCTGGCGCAACCAATGCGTTACCAAACCAGTTAAAACAGAGGTGTGAACAAAAAAGCCCGCACATGAGCGGGCCTTTCCATTTGATTAAACTGAGGAAAACTATTCGCAGACGCCCACGAGGTCTTCGTACTGCTGGGTGATCCATCCCAGCGCCTGTGCAGGGTCACGTTCTTCGATCTGACCGGTCAGACGGCTGAACACCTTGGCCGAGCGACTGTCGTCGACAATCGGAAAGGTCTGCGAGGTGGCCACGGTTTCATAGACAAAAAAGGCAATGGCCACGAGCAGGATGCCACGCAGCACGCCGAACAGGAACCCCAGCGCCTGATCCAACCCGCCAAGCGCCGAACGCTTGACCAGTGACGAGAACAGGGGCGTGAACAGCGACACAACCACCAGCGCCAGTGCAAAAACAGCGGCAAACGAGGCAATGACCGAAAGTTCACAGCTTTCGCCGAGGAACTCTCCCACTTTGGGGATTTCCTTGACCAGTGGCACCACTTGTGGGGCAAAGACAAACGCCAGCACAGCAGCGGCGACCCAGCCGACAATTGCCATGCCTTCACGCACCAGCCCGCGGCTATAGGCCAACAGGGCCGAGACGATAATGACACCCGCCACCACGCCGTCAATCAGTGTGAAACCTTCCATGCGCTCTTCGCTTCCCTTCGTCCTTTGGCGGCCTTACCGGGCCTTAACCAGCACCAAACACTTCGCCAACAAAGGTCGCCAGATCCCCCATGTGCTTCAGCGCCATGCCGCCGACGGACGGGGATTTGCCGCCCTTCGGAGCGATTGCCGTTGTGAAACCAAGTTTTTGCGCTTCTTTCAACCTGTTTTCTGTCTGACCAACGGCACGAAGGGCGCCTGAGAGGCTGATTTCGCCAAAAACCACGGTATCTGCGGGCAAAGCAGCGTCTTCCCGCGCAGACAATAGTGCGGCCGCGACGGCGAGATCGGCGGCGGGTTCGTTGATCTTCATGCCGCCGGCGACGTTGAGGTAGACGTCGAGACCGGTAAAGGGGATGCCGCAGCGGGCCTCTAACACGGCGAGGATCATGGCGAGGCGGCCACTATCCCATCCCACCACCGTGCGGCGGGGTTGGGAATGCGGGCTGGGCGCGACAAGCGCCTGCAATTCGGTCAGGACGGGGCGGGTGCCTTCGATCCCGGCAAAGACGACGCTGCCGGGGGTAGGTTCGCCGCGGTCTGACAGGAACAGGGCCGAGGGGTTGATGACCTCGGCCAGACCCTTGCCGGTCATCTCGAAGACGCCGATCTCATCCGCCGGGCCAAAGCGGTTTTTCACGGCGCGCAGGATTCGGAACTGGTGGCCACGTTCGCCCTCGAAATAGAGCACCGTGTCGACCATATGTTCGACCACGCGGGGGCCAGCAATCTGGCCATCTTTGGTGACATGGCCAACCAGGATCACAGCGGTGTTCTTGCGCTTGGCAAAGGATGTCAACTCGTGCGCGGCGGCGCGCACCTGGGACACGCTGCCGGGCGCGCTGCCGACATTGTCGGACCACATGGTCTGGATGGAATCGATGATGGCAAGCTGGGGCTTTTCCGTCTCGAGCGTGGTCAGGATATCGCGCAGGTTTGTCTCGGTCGCGAGCTGCACCGGGGCACTGGTCAAGTCCAACCTTTGCGCGCGCATACGCACCTGAGCGCTGGCCTCTTCCCCCGAAACATATAGGGTTTTCAGACCCTTGTTGGCAAAGTTGGCCGCTGCCTGCAACAACAGAGTCGATTTGCCGATGCCCGGATCCCCCCCGACCAGAATGGCGCTGGACGGCACGAGGCCCCCGCCCAGAACCCGGTCCAGCTCGGCCAGACCGGAGAGGGTACGGGGCGGTGGGATCTCTTCGGTGCGCAAGTCGGTCAGAGGGATCGACCGGCCCTTGGTCGCACCAAGGCTCGCCGCCTTGGGACCTGCCGACAGGGGGGTGTCTTCGACGATGGAATTCCACTCGCCGCAGGCGTCGCAGCGGCCGGACCATTTGTTGGTGATGTTGCCGCAGGCGGAGCAGGAGAACTGGTTTTTTGATTTGGCCATGTTCTCGTTTTGGACCACTAACGCCTGCGGGTCAAATGGCTAATGCCGATTGAGGTCAAAACACAGGCCGTAAAGAGGTAGAGACCCCAGCCGGTTTCCACGGTCACATAGCCCGCGCCTTTGACCAGCACCACATAGAGCGCGATCAGGAAAACATCCGCCATGGCGAGTTTGCCGAGGATTTCGAGCGCAGGCAGGGTGCGGCGGCGGAGTTGCCCAAAGTGGATCAGGGCGAGGCCTATGGTCTTGAGATAAGGGGCAAAAATCGCGAGGAAAGTGACCAGGAGGGCAAGCGCGGGGTCGGTGTCCCATAGGCTTTGCAGGCCGGAGATGATGGAGATTTCGCTGAGGCCGAAGACCGGGAGAAGGCCCGCGCGCAGGAGCGGGGCGAACCACGCGATCGGGTAGAGGATCAAAAGGGCGAGGTTGGCAGTGCGCAGCATCATGAGGGCAGAGGTAAACACGGCGCGCGGTGGAAACAAGCGCCTTCGGCGTTAAGTGGGCGGAAAGACAGGTAAACAAGGGGGATTTGGCAAAAACGTGGGTCTGTTTTATGTCGGTATCACGTCGGTATTACGTCGGTGCCGGGGTGGTGGATTGGACTGGTTAACGGCGCGCGCGGTGGGGGGCGTTAAAGAGTTTGACGCGGGTAGGTCGGACATTTTTGTCCGACCTACGGGGGCTCCGCGTGTGAGCGCCACGTATCGCTGGGAAATCCCGGAATGGCGCGCTTCAGAACCTGAAGTCCAGCTGACTGGTGACCAGACCCGCCAGCAAAATGGCGGCCCACAACAGCGCGGTGGCGATGGCCAGCCATTTTGAGCGTGTCTCGGAGGGCCATTTTGCAATCGCGACGACCAGCGTTCCCAGAATGAGAGAGACCAGAATGAACAGGTTGGTTTCGGTCACAACCGCGTCTTGAAAACCGCCCGTGTCTGGCAGGCGAATGCCCAGATCATACTGAAACTCCCACAACATCAGGAGACCGAGGAAGACATTCAGACCAATGAGGCACCACGAGAGCAGCCGGCGGGTTGTAACCAGGCGCAGCGCCACGATGAGCGCCATCACGGAGGCCACTGGGGGCGCGAACAAAAGGAGGATGCCTAGGACGATCATTAAGGGGTCACTTTTTTGTTCGGGGCGGGTGCTGCCCGACGGCGCCCTTGGTGCCTGGATCCCGTGCGAGTAGTTCAAGCTTATAGCATATAGACTTTTTCGGAACTCTCTGCACGCAGATGAAACACTAGAAAAGCCAAATGATAGCTCCGCAAATGCAGGAAAGGCTCACCGCAAGGGCTGCGATACGGTGCCTACGGAAAAACAGGCCCAGTGCAACTAACTGAGTTGTAACAAGCATGCACAGCGCCAAAGTGTGAAAACCGATAAACGGTGGTTTCGCGGGGAGATATGGTTCGGAAAGAACGTTCCAAACGATAAAGGTCGCACAGAAAACAAAGGGCAAACAGATAAGGGCAGCCGGTGCTACAAGACCTCTTTCCCTTTGCCAGATGGACAAACCGGCAGCAACAAAGGCGATAGCCGCCGCAGATAAGGAGAGCGTTTTCAGAAAGGTAGGTGTTTCCAGCGTGAAAATCACTCTGAACACCAATCCCTGAAGCGCTCCGCATATTTTGATTCAAGCAGTTCAGTCACTTTCTCGTTTTGCAGCTTTTGCAGCGCCTTTATGGTCATCTCTTGATGCGTTGGATCGCAGATTGCGTCGATCAAGATGGTTCTTGAGGATTGGCTAGACCATGCGGAAGTAGTCGCCAGAACTATAGCAAAAGCAAAGCTGTAGCTTACTAGAGTGGGCACAACTGTGCCTGCCGTTTTTCCTGCCAAAGCCGTTGGGACGAGGAGGCTGATGAGTAGAAAAGTCCCTGAAATGATGATCGCGGGCCAAGAGAAGAACCAAGAGAGCAAAACTGGCTGAGGAGATGCAGAAAAACTCAACAAGAGCGCTGCAAAAAGGTGCAAGGTGCAGGCGGCAGAAATTGCGTAGGCGACGCGGGACATCCCGCGAGAGTGCAAAGCCATCCAACTTGTAGAGAAGACCAAGCTGAGCAGCTCCGTGAGCAATTGGACAAAGAAAGTTACAACTGCCAGGAAAAGTTCAGCAAAAACAGACATCACCGCACCGCCTCAATCGGCCCCTCTGCACTGCCGGAGATGAATTGCTCCAGATAGGGATCGCCTGAACTGTCCATCTGGCTGACCGGGCCGGTCCATTGGATCACGCCGTCGTGCAGCATGGCGACCTTGTCGGCGATGGCGCGGACGGAGGTCATGTCGTGGGTGATGGTCATGGCGGTGGCACCCATTTCCACGACAATTTCGCGGATCAACTCGTTGATAACACCGGACATAATGGGGTCGAGGCCGGTGGTCGGCTCGTCGAAAAAGATGATCTCGGGTTCAGCGGCGATAGCGCGGGCGAGGCCGACGCGTTTTTGCATGCCGCCGGAGAGTTCGGACGGAAAGAGGTCGGCGACGTCGGGGGTGAGGCCGACGCGGCGCAGTTTCTCGATGGCGATCTCGCGGGCTTCGTCTTTGGGGCGCTTCAGGGACCCACGCAGCAGGCGGAAGGCGACGTTTTGCCAGACGGTCAGGGAATCAAACAGCGCGCCGCCCTGAAACAGCATGCCAAAGCGGGCGAGAAAGGCGTCGCGGTCGCCCTGGGTGGCGTCTTTGCCGTCGACGGTGATGGTGCCGCTGTCTGGGGTGATGAGGCCGAGGACCGATTTCAGTGCGACGGATTTGCCGGTGCCGGAACCGCCGATGATCACCATGGACTCGCCCTTGGGGATGTCGAGGTTCACCCCGCGCAGGACCCGCTTGGGGCCAAAGGATTTGTGGACGTCTGTGAAAGTGATCATGAGGTGAAAAACAGTGATGTGAGCAAGAAGTTGGCGGCGAGGATCAGGACGGCGGCGGCCTGGACCGAGGCCTTGGTGGCGCGGCCCACGCCTTGCGCGCCACGGCCAGAGTTCATGCCATAGTAGCAGCCCATGGTGGCGGCGATGCCGCCGAACACTGCGCCCTTGATGAGGGATGAGACGATGTCGGATTGTTGAAGGAAATCAACGGTGTTTCGGACGTAAGTGGACGGGTTGAAGCCCAGCTGTTGGGTGCCAACAAGGAAGCCGCCGTAGATGCCGATGATGTCTCCGATACCGACCAGCACGGGCACCACGAGAACTGCGGCCAGCAGGCGGGGTGCGGTGAGGTACTTCATCGGGTGGGTGGACAGGGTTGTCAGCGCGTCGATCTGCTCGGTCACTTTCATGGTGGCGATCTCGGCTGCGATGGACGAGGTCACGCGGGCCGCGACCATAAGGCCGACAAGCACGGGGCCAAGCTCGCGCACCATGCCGATGGCGACGATCTGGGGGACCACGGCCTCGGCCGAAAAGCGGCTGCCGCCGTCGTAGATCTGTAAGGCTAACGCGCCGCCGGTGAAGATGGCGGTGAGGCCGACGACGGGCAGTGAGAGCCAGCCGATGTTCAGGAGTGCCACGGCAAATTCGCGGGCGTAGAACGGTGGGCGAAAGATATGGGTGATCGCCGAGAGGGCAAAGAGCGTGACCTGACCGATGGTCGCCAGCACGCCCAGTGTGGCACGTCCCAGCGCGGCGAGGGGGGCGGTGAGGGTCATGGCTTGTACCGCCTGTAGTAGCGTTGCCCCAGAGAGGTGAGGATTTCATAGCCGATGGTGCCAGCGGCCTCGGCGAGGGTGTCGACGGACTGGTGGCTGCCCAGCAATTGCAGGCTGGTCGGCTCCTCGGCGAGGTCGGTGACGTCGACGCCGATCATGTCCATGGAAATGCGGCCAATGACTTTGCAGGCGTCGTCTCCGGCGTGCAGCCAGGCGTTTTCACCCATGGCGCGGATAATGCCGTCAGCATAGCCCGCGGCGATGGTGGCCACGCGGCTGGGGCGCTCGGCGATCCATGTGTTGGAGTAGCCGACGCTTTCGCCCGGTTCGACGTCGCGGATCTGGATGACGGGGATGTCGAGTTGGGCCACCGGCGTGGCGTCAACAAAGGGCATGCCGCCGTAGAGGCCGACGCCGGGGCGGGTGAGGTCAAAGTGATAGTCTTCGCCCAGAAGAATGCCTCCGGTGGCAGCGAGAGAGCGGGGCACGTTCAGGCCGTCGGTCATCTGGCGGAACGTCGCCAGCTGTTGCGGGTTCATCGGGTGTTCGGGATCATCGGCGCAGGCGAGGTGCGACATGAGGAGGGTCGGGCCAAGGTCGAGCGCGATGTCTTTCAGCGCGTCCCATTCGGCGGGCTCCATGCCAAGGCGGTTCATGCCGGTGTCGAGCTGCACGCCAAAGGGGGCCTGTGGCAGGGCCTCGAAATGGCGCAGCATCTGCTCGGCGCTGTTCAGCATGGGCGTCAGGGTCATGTCGGCGATCATGTCGGTGTCGCCGGACATGTGGCCCGAGAAGACGTTGATTTCGGGGCCGGGCCCGAGGGCTTCACGTAGAGAAGCGCCTTCTTCGGTCGCGGCGACAAAAAAGCGGGTGACGCCTGCGTGGTTCAGGGCGCGGGCAACGCGGTCCGCGCCGAGGCCGTAGCCGTCGGCCTTGACCACAGCGGCGGTCTCGCAGGCCGAGCGCGCGTCAAGCGCACGCCAGTTGTCAATCAGGGCGGAAAGGTCGATGGAAAGGGTCGCGGTAGCCATGGGATCGTTGTTGTCGGTAGGGCGCGAGAGGTCAAGGGGGAAAGGCGCGGCGGACGTATCCTGCCCCCCTTGTCGCGGTCACGAGGCGGTTTTATGCGCGTCGTAGGCCGCTTCGAGTTCCCCACGCAGGAAGTCGCCAAAGTTCAGCCGCTCGAACCGGGGCGTTCCCGTGCCGGGTTGCGGTACGACGTCGGTTGCGACGCCCGGGTCATAGAAGAACGGGCAGGAATAACGCTCGCGGCCCGAGCGGTTGATGACGCGGTGCGGGGTGGACAGCAGGCGTCCGTTTGACAGGCGGTGCAGCATGTCACCGACATTCACGACAAAGCTGCCGGGGATACGCGGGGCATCGACCCAGTTGCCCGACGGCGTGCGGACCTGCAATCCGCCGACATCGTCCTGCGCAAGGATGGTGAGGCAGCCAAAATCCGTATGCGGGGCGGAGCCATAGAGGTCTTTGGGCGCCTGCGCTGGTGCGGGCGGGTAGTGCAGGAGGCGAAGCCAGATTGTCGGCGTGTCAAAAGCGGACATGATCGACAGGTCGGAGACACCTGCGGCCTTGAGAGCGACCTGCATCAGGGCGTGGCCAAGCCCTGCGAGGGCCGTGACATAGGCCTCGAGCGGCTCCCGGAAACCGGCCAGCGCCGGCCATTGGTTCGGGCCGGACAGATAGAGGCCGGGGATCTCGGCCCTGTCCTCGCGCATCATCATGAAACTGGCGGATTGGTTGGGTTTGGTCACCTCGGCCAGGGTGGAGTTCACGTCCGTTGAGGTGTCAATGGGGATGTATCCGCGGTGGTTGCGGTCGACGGCAATGGCCATCTTGTCCTGCATCGGCAGGGCGTGAAACCGGCGGGAGGCCTCGAAAACCGCCTCGACCAGTGCCGGGTCAATGCCGTGGTTGATGATATAGCCAAAGCCGGTGCTGCCGTAAGCGGTGCGAAAGGCCTCGATAAGATTGGATTGATCGCCTGCGTGCAAAGCGGCGGCGTCGATCACGGGGATGTCTGTGAATTCGGTCATGTGTCTCTCTCCTGGGAACCAAAGTGTTGGATGGCGGGGAGAACGTGGCTAGCCTGCGAAGCGCTTGCGACGGTGGGCGCTGTGGCGTTCCAGCACGACGAGGTGCGGGTAGCGGTGTGACGTGGTTTTGACCGGGACCGGCAGCAACGCAGCTTGCTGCGGCCAGCCAAGGGCACGGGCAAGGAAGGTCAGGATCAGGGTCGCGCGGGTCATGAGGATTTGTGGTCCGTGAAGGGGGCAGGCGTCAAGAGGAAAGCGCGTTCAGGTGTTGCCGTGGAGGCGGACCGCCTTGTCCGGATGCGTGCGGTAATGGCTTAGGCGGCTTTGCAGGGTGCCGACATGCAGTTCGAGTCGGTGCCCATCGGGGTCGAGGAAGTAGAGCGATTGCCCTTCGCTGGTGTTGTCCTGCCACAAGTCGGCCGTGGCGCGGATGCGGTTGGCGAGGGTCGCGAAGTTGTCTGGCGCACAGGACAGGGCGATGTGCGTGTAGTCATCGCGGGGCTTCACCGGGCCGAAGGAGAGGCACAGCCACAACGATCCAAGTTCCAGATAGGCGCCGCTGTCCCAGTCAGCCGCAAGTCGTCCGCCCAGTGTGTCGCGGTAAAACGCAATGGCGCGCGGGAGGTCTGAGACTGCCAGGGTGACGTGGTTCAGACCGGTGATCCCGGTCATCAGAAGCTGTCGTCCGTCGGCTGTTGCCAGGGTTTGACGAGGTTGCCAAAGCGGGTGAACTGCGCCTCGAAGCTGAGTTCAACGGTGCCGATGGGACCGTGGCGCTGTTTGCCGACGATCACTTCGGCCTTGCCATGCAAACGTTCCATGGCTTCGACCCATTCGGCCATCCGCTCCATCTCGTGTTCGCCGGGCTTTTCGCGTTCCTTGTAGTATTCCTCGCGGAAGACGAACATCACCACGTCGGCGTCCTGTTCGATCGAGCCCGATTCCCTCAGGTCCGACAGCATCGGGCGTTTGTCGTCGCGGCTTTCGACCTGGCGGGAGAGCTGAGAGAGCGCGATCACGGGGATGTTGAGCTCCTTGGCGATGGCCTTCATGCCCATGGAAATCTCGGCAATCTCGTTGACTCGGTTTTCCGACGTACCCCGGCACAGCTGCAGGTAGTCGATGATCAGAACGTCCAGACCATGGGTCCGCTTGAGGCGACGGGCACGGGCGGCAAGCTGTGAAATGGGCAGGGCCGGGGTGTCGTCGATGAACAGCGGGCAGGCTTCGAGTTCCTTGGCCGCATCGACAAAGCGGCGAAACTCGCCTTCGGTCAGGTCACCCTGACGGATCTTGTGCGAAGAGATTTCCGAAGCTTCGGCGAGGATACGTGCCGCCAGCTGTTCGGCGCTCATCTCGAGGCTGAAGAAGCCGACGACGCCGCCATCAAGGGCGCCCTCGGTCCCGTCGGATTTCACGCCCTTCTTGTAGGCCTTGGCGACGTTGAAGGCGATGTTGGTGGCCAGCGAGGTTTTGCCCATTGAGGGGCGTCCTGCGAGGATAAGAAGATCCGAAGGGTGCAGGCCGCCAAGCTGTTTGTCGAGATCCACAAGCCCGGTAGAGACACCGGCCATGCCGCCGCCCCGTTCGTAGGCCTGATTGGTGACGTTGACGGCCTCGGTGACGGCTTTCAGGAACGAGACAAAGCCGCTGTCGGTCTTGCCCTGCTCCGAGAGCTTGTAGAGCGCCTGTTCGGCCTCGATGATCTGCTCTTTGGGCTCCAGCGCCACGTCAGCTTTGGTGGCTTTGGTTGCGATGTCATTGCCAAGGCCGATCAGCTCGCGTCGGATCGCCATGTCATAGATCATCTGGGCGTAGTCACGGGCGGCAAAGGCCGAAATCGCGGCTCCGGCGAGACGGGCAAGATAGGCAGGGCCGCCGAGTTCCTTGAGGCCCTCATCGTCCTCGAGAAAGGTCTTCAGCGTGACCGGCGAGGCAAGGTTGTTGCGCGCGATCCGCGCTGAGGCGACCTCGAAGATGCGGGCATGCACCGGGTCATAGAAATGATCCGGTTTGATGATCGCAGCGATGCGGTCATAGATGTCGTTGTTGGTGAGGATCGCACCCAGAAGCTGTTGTTCCGCCTCGATGGAATGCGGCATCGGGTCTTCTGAGTTCGCTTCGGTGCCGGTTGCGTTGATTGTCGCGATTTCGTTCATTTTGCCCCTCACTGCCCTTGAGATTTAGCTTGTAATCACAGCGCGAGTTGTCCGCAAATTGTATGTTTTTGTGGGCAAGCTGTGGATAAATCAGGGCTGCTGGGCTTTTACCACATCTGGTAGTTTGGTCCTAGAGGGTGGCCCAGAAATTGTGCGGTGCGACCGGAATTCCGCCCGCGGCATGGCTTGTAGGTCGGACAGATTGTCCGACCTACGAGGGGTCTCACCCCTTCATGCGGGCCTCTTGCCAGGCGCGGGGGGCCTTGAGGAAGGATTCGACCTCGGCGAGGGTCTCTTCACTAAAGGCGTTCTGGGCGCGGGCCTCGGCCAGCACATCCCACCAGGTGCACAGGTGGTGCAGTTCGACCCCGTGATCCCCGAGGATCTTGGTGGTCTCGGGGAAGATGTCATAGTAGAAAATCACCGCCGTGTGGCCGCAAGTGGCGCCGGTGTCGCGGATCGCATCCACAAAGCTGAGCTTGGAGCCGCCATCGGTGGTGAGGTCTTCGACCAGCAACACGCGCTCGCCTTCGCTCATGGCGCCTTCGATTCGGGCGTTCTTGCCGTAGCCTTTCGGTTTCTTGCGCACATAGGTCATGGGCAAGGCCATGCGTTCGGCGACAAGCGCGGCAAAGGGAATACCCGCGGTTTCGCCGCCTGCGATGTTGTCAAAGGCCTCAAACCCTGCGTTGCGCATGACGGTGACGGTCAGAAAGTCCATCAGTGTCGAGCGGATGCGCGGAAAGGAAATCAGTTTGCGGCAATCGATGTAGCTGGGCGAGGGCAGGCCAGAGGCCAGCGTGTAGGGCTCATCCGTGTTGAAGTTCACTGCGCCGATCTCCAAGAGCATGCGGGCAGTGAGGCGGGCGATTTCCTCTTGCGAGGGATAGGAGGTCGGGATCATTTGGCAGCTCTTCTTTTATTGGCGGGCAGAATTTTCTAGAAAATTCTGATGTGGGGAAATCCTTCTAGAAGGATTTCTTACGATGCAACGGTCCAATAGACCGGGAAGCCGGGATCGAAGACGGTGACGGTATGGTCACCCGCGTCGATCTTGGCGGGGAATTCGGTGACCCTGTCCGATTTGGTGAGCGTGATCGTGTCCGTGTTGACCGGCAGGCCATAAAAGGCGGGGCCGTGGCGCGAGGTGAAGCCTTCGAGCTTATCCAATGCGCTCGCCTTCTCAAAAGTCTGTGCCAGGATGGGTAGCGCGTTTGGCGCGGTAAAACACCCGGCGGAACAGCATTCGCTTTCTTTGGCGTGGGTCGGGTGGGGCGCGCTGTCCGTGCCGAGGAAAAACCGTGCATCCCCCGAGGTTGCAGCGGCCAGCAGCGCCTCGCGGTGTTCGGCGCGTTTGAGGATCGGCAGGCAGTAATAATGCGGGCGCATGCCCCCCACCAGCATGTCGTTGCGATCCAGGATCAGGTGCTGAACGGTGATCGTGGCGCCGAGGTCGGTCTCATTGGCCAAGACATAGTCGGCGCCGTTCTTGGTGGTGATGTGCTCCATCACGACCCGCAGACCCGGTGTCGACTGGCGAACGGGGTCCAGGATGCGGTCGATGAACACGGCTTCGCGGTCGAAGATGTCGATCTCGCGGTCGGTCACCTCGCCATGCACACAGAGGGGCAGGCCAATCTCGGCCATTTTCTCGAGCACGGCGCGGACCTTGTCGAAATTGGTCACGCCAGAGGCCGAGTTGGTTGTGGCCCCTGCGGGATAGAGTTTGACCGCCTTGATCAGACCGCTGGCGTGAGCGGCAGCCACGTCTTCGGGGTCAGTGTCTTCGGTCAGATAGAGCGTCATCAGCGGCTCAAATTGCATGCCGTCGGGCAAAGCGGCCATGATCCGGTCGCGATAGGCAGCGGCCTCGGCCCCGGTCACCACCGGCGGCACAAGGTTCGGCATGATGATCGCGCGGGCGAAATGGCGGGCAGTTTCAGGCAAGACAGCTTCCAGCATCGCGCCGTCGCGCAGGTGCAGGTGCCAGTCATCGGGGCGGGCGATGGTCAGGGAGGTGCTCATGAGGGCCGATTACACAAAACGGCCTTGTGTTTCCAGTGGCAATGACGCCGCGTGGTTCATTCCTCGGTCAGGTCGCCCCCAACCGCGGCCTTTTCCAGCGCCGAGAGTGTGCGGGCAAAGTTCGGTGCATGCATGCGCGAGGTGACATTGGCGCATAAGAGCGCCGTCAGGAGTGGTCTGTTCTGTTCGTTCAGCTTGCGCAACAGGGACCTGAGGTAGGGTCCGTGGTCGCGGCGGGCGCGCATCAGGCTGTAGAACCCCTGACGGGTCATTTTGCCGACCCCCGCCTGAACAAGTATCCGAAAGAGCACCTGAATATCCTGCAAGGCCATTTCCAAGGCCCGGTTGCCAAGAACAGGCACTGGCAGCAACTCGACATTGGGGCGTCGGAACAGCGCGGCATGAATGGTGTTTTCAACCGCTGCATCGTTGTAGATGACATAGGCCTTTTCCGCCGCTTCGATCATATCGGGGGCAAAGCCGTAGCGGTCGGTAAAGGACATCATCCGCGTGCCTTCAAACCGCTTGTCCCATCCAGCCAGGGACGGCGTCAGCGTGGCCTGCGGGTTGAGTACGACAACCCGGGCACCGGGCGAGGCCACGGAATAGGTGGCCGCCGCATAGCCACAGGGGCCAGCCCCATAGAACAGGACGTTGTCAAACTCGTCGAAGAATCCGTCGTCCGAGGCGCGATCAAAAAAGGCATAGACAGCCGGATCGCGGAACCAGCTTTGTTTCTCGGTCAGAATGCACAGATGCGACCAGCCAAGTTCCTTCACCAGTTCGAACCCCAAGGGTTGCCCGGTGTCACCGCGTTCCTGAATACCTTCTATAGTCTCAAAGGTGACCAGCAACGTGGGTTTGTCTTCGACAAAAGTGGCGAAATAATTCGGGCCGAGGCGTTGGAAATACCCATGATCTTCGGCAACTTCTTCCAGTTTTTCAAGCCACTGGGGCGTCTTGAGCCCCTGCATCGGTGTGTCAAACCCGTTTGGCGAATCCTGCATCTACTCGTTCCTTTTCCCGCTGGCCAAAGGGGTCGCGGGTTCTACTCTTTCTCTCTGGCTACCGTGTCATTGAGGCAAAAATGGGGTGGCGAAAGGAAATTTTCTAGTAGCAGCCGTGCTTGACCAACCCGTCGTCCACGTGCAGCCTGACCGCCAGCGAGAGAGGGGTAACATGCAGTCCATGCAATCGATTGACGACGTCCAGTCCGGGCTGGAGGCAGAGGGGTATGTCTGTGGCCGCGCCTTGTCCACCGTGGTGTTTCTGGCGCTGAAACTTGGCAGGCCCCTGTTTCTCGAAGGAGAGGCCGGGGTGGGCAAAACCGAGATTGCCAAGGCCATCTCTGCGGCCTTGGGGCGGCGGCTGATCCGGCTGCAGTGTTACGAGGGGTTGGACGCCTCGAGTGCCGTTTACGAGTGGAACTTTGCCGCGCAGATGGTGGCGATCCGCACGGCCGAGGCCTCTGGCACGGCGGACCGGGACGCGCTGAATGCCGAACTGTTTGGGCCAGAGTACCTGGTTGAGCGCCCGCTCTTGCAGGCGATGCAGCCCGATCCGGCGGGGCCTCCGGTCTTGCTGATCGACGAGTTGGACCGCACAGATGAGCCGTTTGAGGCCTTTCTGCTGGAGGCGCTGAGTGATTTTCAGGTCACCATCCCAGAGATCGGCACCATCAAGGCGCCAGAGCCGCCGATCGTGATCGTGACGTCGAATCGCACCCGCGAGGTGCATGACGCGTTGAAACGGCGCTGTCTCTATCACTGGGTCGATTATCCGGATTTCGACCGCGAGATCGCCATCCTGCAATCGCGCGCACCCGAAGCCGCCGAGGCGCTCAGCCGCGAGGTGGTGGGGTTCGTGCAGAAGCTGCGCACCGAAGATCTGTTCAAAAAACCCGGGGTGGCCGAGACCATCGACTGGGCCAAATGCCTTCTGGCGCTGGACATGATCACGCTCAGCCCCGAGGTGATTGCCGACACGTTGGGGGCCGTGCTGAAGTATCAGGACGATATTCAGAAACTGCAGGGCTCCGAAGCCAAGAGGCTGCTGGACGAGGTGCGTTCGGATCTTGCGGTCGCGTGATGCTTCTTTTGGCCGAAAATATCCCGGGGGGACTGGGGGGCTGGCCCCCCAGGGTGTTGCATGCCTGAATTCGTTCCGCTCGAGATCCCGGACACTCCACGCCTCAGCCATAATATCACGTGGTTCGCCCGCGCCCTGCGCAAGGCGGGGCTGCGGATTGGCCCGGGGCGGGTGATTGATGCGATCCGCGCTGTTGAGGCAGCGGGGTTCACCTCGAAAGACGATTTTTACTGGACCCTGCACGCCTGTTTTGTCTCTCGCCCAGAGCAGCGTACCGTGTTTGCCCAGGTGTTTCGGCTCTATTGGCGCGACCCCCGGTATCTGGAACACATGATGTCGATGATGCTGCCCGCCGTGCGCGGTGTGCAGGAAGAGCGCATGGCCGCACCCGGCGAGAAACGCGCGGCAGAAGCGTTGCTGGACGGAGCACAGCCCGACACATCCGAAGAGGACCCGCACGGGGGCGAAGAGGAGAGCGAGGTCGAGATCGACGCCTCGCAAACCATGTCATCAGAAGAACGGCTGCGTCAGCTGGACTTTGAACAGATGAGTACGGATGAGATCGCCGAAGCCAGGCGCATGCTGGCGCGGCTGACCCTGCCGGTAAAGCCGATCCTGTCGCGTCGCGGCATGCCGGATCGGCTCGGGGCGCGGGCAGACTGGCGGCGCACCCTACGTGCGGCCATGCGACAGGGCGGGGACATCCACACCTTGGCGCGGCAGAAACCGCGGCCCCGCTGGCCAAACCTTGTCGTGCTTTGCGATATCTCGGGATCGATGAGCCAATACAGTCGGATGGTTTTGCATTTTCTCCACGCTGTCGCCAATCACAAGGGCGCGGGCTGGGCCAAGGTGCATGGGTTCACCTTTGGCACGCGACTGACCAATATCACCCGCCATCTGGCCACCCGCGACGTCGATGCGGCGCTGGCGGCGGCGGGGGCCGAGGCGCAGGACTGGGAGGGCGGCACACGGATTGGCGACTGCCTGCACGACTTTAACCGCGACTGGTCGCGCCGGGTCATGGGGCAGGGGGCGGTTGTGCTGTTGATCACGGATGGGCTGGATCGGGGCGAGGCTGCGGCGCTGGCGCATGAGATGCAGCGGCTGCACCTGTCCGCGCGGCGGCTGATCTGGCTGAACCCTTTGCTGCGCTGGGAGGGGTTCGCCCCCAAGGCGCAGGGCATTCGCGCCATGCTGCCGCATGTGGACAGCTTTCGGGCCGGGCATTCGATTGCCACGCTCGAGGAGCTGGCCGTGGCGATCTCGAAACCGGATGATGCCGGGGAAAAGGCGCGGTTGATGGCGGCGCTCCAGGAACCTTGAGCGAAAGCGCAGGAACCGGGTCGATCCGGGCCTCGGGGCGGTGGCAGGTAGGGGGACACCCAGTCAAAGGAGTCTCTCATGACCATTAGATTTACCCCTCTTGATCCCGAATTTGTGGCCTCGATCCGCGCCGGAGGGCCGGATGCAAACGGCCTGCCCGCCGAACACGCGGTGTCGGATGGCGAGGGGTTTCCCTGCCGGTCCTGTCTGGACACCGTGCCGGAAGGCAAAGGCGTGCTGGTGCTGGCCGCGCGCCCCTTTCCCACCTTGCAACCCTATGCCGAATGCGGCCCGGTCTATCTCTGCGCTGATGCCTGCACGCCATGGAGCGGCGATGGGGTGCCGCCGATCCTGCACGGATCGCCGGATTACCTGGTCAAAGGCTACGGGCGAGATCATCGCATCGTCTATGGCACGGGCCAGATCACCGAACAGGACGCGGTGAGGGACTATGCCGCGCAGCTGCTCGCGCGCGAAGATATTGCCTTTGTCGATGTGCGCTCAGCCCGCAACAACTGCTTTCTGACACGGGTGCCCGGGGCGGATTGATTCAGATCAATTACATTCCGAGTCTAATATATAAAATAACCGGAATGTGAAATCTGGAGGAGTCAATCCATGCCTCTCAACTGGAAAACCGGCGGAGTCCTCTTGGGCTTTGTCTTCTTTCTGGCGGTGCTGCTGGTCAAGCCTATCGGGGTCTCGACCCAGTTCGTCATTCTCGATGCGATGGTGGCCGATGCGGTAAACCCGTCACTGATCACTCAAACCGATGACGGTGCTTATACGTCGACCAATGCCTATCTTGCCAAGTCCGGCGGCAAATACGCCAAGAACGCCGCAAACCCGCTGAACTACAGCTTTGTCTTTGTTCTCGCGATGATGGCCGGGGCCTTTCTGTCGGCCATGGCGCGCGGGGGTGTCACCAAGGACGAGCGCAGATTGCCCGCCGTATGGTACGCCAACTACGGCGATACGCCGATGAAGCGCTATATGGTGGCGCTCTTGGGGGGCTTTATCGTGGTCTATGGCGCGCGCCTCGCCGGGGGCTGCACGTCCGGCCACATGATGTCGGGCATGATGCAGACCTCGCTCTCGGGCTACATCTTTGCCGCCGGTGCCTTTGCCGCGGCGGTGCCCGTGGCCATGATGATGTACAAGAAGGAGGCCTGATCCATGTCCATTTTCCTCGCTATCGTGATTGGTGTGGCCTTTGGCGCCACGCTGGACCGGATAGGGGCGACCAGCCCCAACTGGATCATCCGCATGTTGTCCTTGCGCAATCTGCACCTGATGAAAACCATCCTGCTGGCCATTGGCACAGGCTCGATCCTGATGTTTGCAGGCCAGATGATCGGCGTCGTCGACGTGATGCATATGTCGGTGAAGAGCGCCTATGCGGGCGTGTTCATCGGCGGGCTGATGCTGGGCGCAGGCTGGGCGGCCTCGGGCTATTGCCCCGGAACCGGCGTCTGTGCTGCCGCATCTGGCCGCAAGGACGGCTGGTTCTTCATCGCCGGTGGCCTTCTCGGGGCTGCAGCCTACATGGTGACCTATCCGTCCTGGAAGGCCTCGGGGTTGCTGGACAATCTGGCTGGCGGCAAGGTCACTCTCGGAACCGTTCCGGGGGCCAAATACGACGGTTTGATGGCTCTCTCGGGTGACATCCTCGGCATTGTGCTGGGTGTCGTCTTTGTGATCGTGGCGTTCGCGCTACCAGAGCGCCTGAACGGAGCGGGACCCGCACCGGTCGCCGCCGAGTAAGCCATTACTGTCCCTCAACAAGGGAAGTCGGGCCGGTCCTCCCCCAGGGACCGGCTCATTTTGTTGATAAGCGGGGTGTGGCTTGTCAATTGGCAGGGGCGCGGCCATCTTGTCTGGAAACCATTGGGGGAAAATCATGGCCGACAGTCTGACAGGCGCGCCGGAACTGGCGTTGGAGTGGCATCGCGCCGGGCGTGGTGTGGCCCTTGCGACCGTGGTCGAGACCTGGGGATCCGCCCCGCGCCGGGTGGGCGCGCAGATGGTGGTCTCAGAGGACGGTCAGATCGAAGGGTCGGTGTCGGGGGGATGCGTCGAAGGGGCCGTGATGGTCGAAGCGCTGGAGGCGCTGGAAGACGGCAAGGGACGCTTGCTGGAGTTTGGCGTGAGCGACGGTGACGCCTTTGCCGTGGGGCTGGCCTGTGGCGGGACGATCCGGGTGCTGGTCGAGCCTGTGGGCACGGTTCTGGACGCGGCTGTGCTGGCCGATCTGGTCGCGGCGCGCGGCGCGCGGCAGCCGGTGGCCTATGTTTGCAACCCCGAGACCGGCGGCGGGGCGCTGGTACACACCGGCTTTGCGGATCGCTTCCGGATGGATCGTTCGGGCATGGAAGAGGATGGCCGTTTCGTGGCCATTCACAACCCGCCCCTGCGCGTGGCCGTGGTGGGTGCGGTGCATATCGCGCAGGCCTTTCTGCCAATGGCGCGGATTGCCGGGTTTGACCCGATTCTTGTGGATCCGCGCAGTGCCTTTGGCTCAGAGGCGCGGTTCCCGGGCGAAACTATCCTTGAGGATTGGCCAGATGAGGCGATGGGACAGATCGGGCTGGACGCGCGCACGGCGCTGGTGTTGCTGACCCATGACCCCAAGCTGGATGATCCGGCGCTGCACATCGCGCTGCGGTCCGAGGTGTTCTACATCGGTGCGCTGGGGTCAAAGCGGACCCATGCGGGGCGCGTTGATCGGTTGCAACAGGCCGGGTTCAGTGCGGATGAGATTGCACGCATTCACGGACCCGTTGGGCTGGACATCGGAGCAGCGGGGCCTGCAGAGATCGCGGTGTCGATCCTGTCGGAGATGATCCAGGTGCTGAGGAAAGCGCCATGAAGTTCGGCCCGGTTCCGGTGGCCGAGGCTGAAGGCGCGATCCTCGCGCATTCGGTGCAGGCAGGGACACGGAAAATCCGCAAAGGCCTGTGGCTCGAGGCCGACCATATTGCGGCCTTGCAGGCGGCTGGGCTGACCGAGGTGATTGTTGCCCGGCTCGATCCCGGTGACCTGCACGAAGATGCGGCGGCGGATCGGTTGGCCGCGGCTTTGGTCCCTGATCCGGCAGCTGCGGGCGTGACCCTGTCCAAAGCCTTTACCGGACGCGTGAATATCAAGGCCGCCCTGCCGGGGGTGGTCGAGATGGACGCCGCCGCGCTGAAGGCCTTCAACGCGGTCAATCCGATGATCACTCTGGCCACGGTGCCCGAGTGGCAACAGGTGGCGGCGGGGAACATGGTGGGGACGGTCAAGGTGATCTCTTATGCCGTGCCCGAGGTGGATGTTGACCGTGCCTGCGCCGTGGCGCGACAGGCACTGCGGCTGCGTCCTGTCACGATCAAGAACGCCACGCTCATCATTACAGAGATCCCCGGCGGGGTCGGCGACAAGGGTCGCGCCGCCATCGAAGGGCGCTTGGCAGCGCTGGGCATGACGCTGGCAGAATGTCTGCGTGTCCCACATGACACCGAGGCGCTGGGCGCGGCGATCCGCTCGGCGCGGGGCGAGATGGTGATGATCCTGACCGGGTCGGCGACGTCGGATCCTTATGACGTTGCTCCGCAGGCGGTGCGGCATGCAGGAGGCTCGGTCTCGCGATTCGGAATGCCGGTGGACCCGGGTAACTTGTTGTTTATTGGTGGGTATTTGAACAAGCCGGTGATTGGCTTGCCGGGGTGTGCGCGTTCTCCGGCGCTGAACGGCGCGGATTGGGTGCTGAGCCGGGTGGCCTGTGGGCTAGAGGTTTCCGCGGCCGATATTGCGGCGATGGGCGTCGGCGGATTGCTCAAGGAAATCCCGACACGTCCCATGCCGCGCGAGCGATCACGGCGTAAACCTGCGCCTCCACCAGAGGCGTGACTCTGCCGATTTTGGGTAAAATTTGACCAGTGAATAAAAAGCGGGTTCTCAGAGTGGCCGACCCGTGTTTTACTCCTAGCTATAAAAACATAAACAAGACAAACAACTCTGGGAGGAGCCAATGTCACAGGTCACAATGACCGTGAATGGCAAGACCGCGTCCGGCGATGTCGAAGGACGCACCTTGCTTAGCCAATTCTTGCGAGAAAACCTGAACCTGACGGGAACCCATGTGGGCTGTGATACCAGCCAGTGTGGTGCCTGTGTGGTGCATGTGAACGGAGAGGCTGTGAAATCCTGTACGATGCTGGCCGCCGAAGCGGACGGTGCCGACGTGGCGACCATTGAAGGTCAGGCCAACGCAGACGGGTCTCTGAACACGATCCAGCAGGCGTTTCAGGACCACCACGGTTTGCAATGCGGGTTCTGCACCCCCGGCATGGTGATGTCGGCTGCGGCGCTGCTCAAGGACAATCCCAAGCCTTCTGAGGCGGAAATCCGGGATTATCTGGAGGGCAATATCTGCCGCTGCACCGGGTACCACAACATCGTCAAGGCAATCATGGCTGCGTCCGGACAGGACGTGAGCGCGATCGCCGCCGAGTAATCCACGCCGGCGCGCTCGTCGGCCCGTATTGGGCCTGCCTCGCGAGGACACCCGACAGGGTGGAGGAGCGGCGACCGGATCACAGGGAGGAATATCATGCCGAAAGATTCAGGCATTGGCGCCAGCCCAAAGCGGCGCGAGGACGTCCGGTTTCTGACCGGAAACGGCAACTACACCGATGACATCAACGTACACGGACAGGCCTATGTGCATTTCCTGCGCGCTGATGTTGCACACGCAACCATCAACGGTCTGGATACCAGCGCCGCCGAGGCGATGCCGGGTGTCGTGAAGATCTTTACCGGGGATGACTTTGCCGAAGTCGGCGGCATTCCCTGTGGCTGGGGCGTGACCGACCGTCATGGTGAGCCGCAACAGGAACCCAAGCACCCGATCATTGCCCATGGCAAGATCCGTCACGTAGGCGAGATCGTGGCGGCTGTCGTTGCAGACAGCCTGGAGCAGGCGCGCGATGCCGCCGAAGCGATCGAGCTGGACCTGAGTGATCTGCCCGCCGTGGTGAACATGAAGTCTGCAGCCGAGGATGGCGCCACCAAGGTGCATGATGATCTGACGTCAAACGTCTGTTATGACTGGGTTTTCGGTAATGGCGAAGACGATGCGATGGAGGCTGCTTTTGCCAGCGCGGCGCATGTCACCACGCTGGAACTGGTCAACAACCGCCTTGTGGCCAACCCGATGGAACCCCGTGTGGCCATTGGTGAGCACAACAAGTCGAACGACGAATATACCCTCTATACCACCAGCCAGAACCCGCATGTGATCCGGCTGTTGATGTGCGCCTTTGTGCTGGGTCTGCCCGAGCATAAGGTGCGTGTCGTGGCGCCGGATGTTGGCGGCGGCTTTGGCTCGAAAATCTTCCATTACGCGGAAGAGGCGTTCTGCACCCATGCCGCCAAGGCCTGTGGACGCGCCGTCAAATGGTCCTCAACCCGCTCCGAGGCGTTTATCTCGGACGCCCATGGTCGCGACCATCTGACCACCATCGACTTGGCGTTGGATGCGGACAACAACTTTACCGCGCTGCGCACGCGCACCCATGCCAATATGGGGGCGTATCTGTCGACCTTCTCGACCTCGGTGCCGACCTATCTGCATGGCACGTTGATGGCGGGGAACTACAAGACACCGCTTATCCAGGTAAACGTGAAGTCGTTGTTCACAAACACGGTGCCGGTGGATGCCTATCGTGGTGCGGGACGCCCCGAGGCGACCTATTCCATCGAGCGTGTGATCGACAAGGCGGCGCGCGAGCTGGGGGTCGATCCGATTGCCCTGCGGCGGCAGAACTTTGTCACCGAGTTCCCCTATGAGACGCCTGTGGCGCTGACCTATGACACCGGCGACTACCACGGCACCATGGACAAGCTGGAGGCGGCGGCGGATATCTCCGGATTTGCGGCGCGTCGCGCGGAAAGCGAAGCCAAGGGCAAGCTGCGGGGTCTGGGTGTGAACTGCTATATCGAAGCCTGCGGCATTGCGCCTTCGAATGTGGTGGGCATGCTGGGCGCACGCGCGGGTCTCTATGATGCGGCCACGGTGCGGGTGAATGCCACCGGCTCGATCAGCGTCTTTGTCGGCGCGCACAGCCACGGGCAGGGGCACGAAACCGCCTTTCCACAGGTGGTGGCCGAGATGATCGGCATCGACGAGAGCATGATCGACATCGTGCATGGTGATACCGGGCGCGTGCCCTTTGGCATGGGCACCTATGGCTCGCGGTCCATTGCGGTCTGCGGCTCGGCCATGGTGCGGGCCACCGAAAAGATCATTGCCAAGGCCAAGAAGATCGCGGCGCACCTGCTTGAGGCGTCTGATGCCGACATTGAACTGAAGGACGGCGTGTTCACTGTTGCAGGCACCGAAAAGTCGATTGACTGGGGCAGCGTGACGCTGACGGCCTATGTTCCGGCGAACTACCCGCTGGACGAGCTGGAGCCGGGGCTGGAGGAAACCGCGTTTTATGACCCGGCGAACTTTACCTATCCGGCGGGCGCCTATGCCTGCGAGGTCGAGATCGATCCCGAGACCGGCAAGGTCACCGTCGAACGGTTTGCGGCGGCGGATGACTTTGGCAACATCATCAACCCGATGATCGTGGATGGTCAGGTACATGGTGGCATTGGCCAGGGCATCGGGCAGGCCTTGCTCGAGAACTGCGTCTATGACGAGGATGGGCAGCTTCTGAGTGCATCCTACATGGACTATGCCATGCCGCGTGCAGACGATGTGCCGTTCTATGCGGTGGATCACTCGAGCCAGACACCCTGTACGCACAATCCACTGGGCGTGAAGGGCTGTGGCGAGGCCGGTGCCATTGGGTCGCCACCTGCCGTGGTCAACGCTGTGATCGACGCATTGCAGTCTGGCGGCCATGACATCACCCACATCGATATGCCCGTGTCGCCGTCGCGCGTCTGGGCAGCCATGAACGGATAAGGAGGGTTATTGAGATGTATAACTTTGAGTTCGAACAGCCCTCGACGGTCGCCGAAGCGGTTGCGGCCCTGGCAGACGAGGATGCGCAGGCGTTGGGAGGCGGGCAAACCCTGATCCCCACGCTGAAGCAGCGGCTGGCCAGCCCGTCCAAGCTGGTAAGCCTTGCGGGCATTGCCGAGATGAAGGGCGTCAGCATCGCCGATGGGGTTTTGACCATCGGAGGCGGTGCGACCCATGCTGAGGTGGCGGCAGATGCCTGTGCGCCCCTGGCTGCGCTGGCGGCCAATATCGGGGATCCGGCCGTGCGCAATCGCGGGACCATTGGCGGATCGCTGGCCAATAACGACCCGGCGGCCTGCTATCCGTCGGCCATGCTGGCGCTGAATGCGACCATCGTCACCAATGCCCGTGAGATTGCGGCGGATGATTACTTCCAGGGCATGTTTGAAACGGCGCTGGACGAAGGTGAGATCATCACCGGTGTCCGCATCAACGTACCGGACGGCGCGAACTATCAGAAGTTCGAGCAGCCTGCCTCGCGGTTTGCGCTGGTGGGTGTGTTCGTGGCCAAAACGGCGGAAGGCGTGCGTGTGGGCGTGACCGGGGCCTCGGAAGAGGGCGCGTTCCGCTGGACGGAGGCTGAGGCGGCGTTGAATGGCAGCTTCTCGGCGGATGCGGTGCCTGCGGCACCCTCCGCGGATGGCATGATCTCGGACCTGCACGGGACTGCGGCGTATCGCGCACATTTGGTGGCGGTGCTGACCAAACGGGCAGTCGCCGCGATTGGATAGGGTTGCAGATGCGCCCCTGTTGGGGCGCAGCCTGCGGCGCGAGTATTTTTGGCGAAATGAAGCAGGGGGCGGCGCGTATGCGGCGCCCTTTGCGCATTCAAGGAGATCTGCATGATTGGTGAAATATGGGCGAGTTTTCGGCGGTTGCCGGGATGGGTACAGATTTGGGTGGCGCTCATTTTGATGCCGGTGAACCTGATGCCCTTGATCTTTTGGGTCAGCGGGGCGCCATTCTGGGGGATATTTGCCGTTCTCGCAGTGGGGGGCATGGCGCTGAACCTGCCGATCCTTTTGATCGAGCGCGGATTTTCCAAGGCGATGGCTTTTCCGCACATCCTGCTCTGGACACCGCTGGTGATCGCGCTGGGGCAGGCCGTGGCGCAGGGTGGAGAGGGGCCGCGCGATGTGCAGGACGTCGCCTTGATCGTTTTGATGGCTGTGAACCTGATCTCACTTGCGTTTGATTACCCGGACGCGGTCAAGTGGTGGCGCGGAGATCGCGCCATTGCCTAGTCCATTGGTTTACGCGCCACAAGATCGATCAGGGCGGACATGCCGGAGTGGCCGCTGCCCTCTTGTACCTCGCGGTCGTATTCGCGCAGGTCGAGAATCTCCCAGCCGACGAAGGCGGCGCGCAGGATGACCTCGGTGTACATGTTCTGAGCAAACGGCGGGCCACCGGTGCCGTACTCGAGCTGCTCGGGGCGGTAGCCGTGAAGCATCACGAGGCCGCCGGGCTTGGTGGCGTCCTTCATGCGCTGGAACTGGACACGGCGGCCATCGGGGCCGACAAACTGGATGAAAATCCCCGCGACAAGATCGAATTGCTCGTCCGGCCAGGGGTCGGCCATGATGTCGAGCTGTTGGAAATCGACAGAGACGCCAAGCTCATCAGCCAGAGCACGCGCCCGGACGATGGCGGAGGGGGCAAACTCGAGCGCTGTCACATCGAGGCCCTGTTGTGCCATGAAGACCGAGTTGCGCCCCTCGCCATCGGCGACCGACAAGGCCGTATGGCCACGCGTCAGCCGCGCCTGATGGTCCAGCAGGAACTGGGCCGGAGCCTTGCCAAAGACATACTCATTGCTGGATGAAAACCGCTCTTCCCACATGGCACCCTCTTGTAACCGTTTGTTCAAAAGAAAGACCCCCACGCCCGGGTTTCAAGCGTGGGGGTCAAATTTATTTGCCATTTAGCGAGATTACCGCGAAAGGGGGCCGATCATCATGATCATTTGGCGGCCTTCCATCTTGGGCATATTCTCGATCTTGCCCAACTCCATCTCTTTGACGTCATTGGCCACGCGTTCAAGCAGCTCGCGGCCAAGGTTCTGGTGGGCCATTTCACGGCCGCGGAAGCGCAGGGTGATTTTGACCTTGTCGCCTTTTTCCAGAAACTTGATCACATTGCGCATCTTGACATCATAGTCATGCGTGTCGGTGTTGGGGCGAAACTTGACCTCTTTCACCTGGATGGTGGTCTGTTTCTTGCGGGCCTCGGACTCGCGTTTTTGCTGTTCGTATTTGAACTTGCCGAAATCCATGATCTTGCAGACGGGTGGGTTCGCGTTGGGCGAGATTTCCACCAGGTCCAGGCCTGCCTCTTCGGCCATGCGCATGCCTTCGCGGGGGCTGACAACCCCGACGTTTTCACCCTCGGCGCCGATCAGGCGGATTTCAGGCGAGCGGATGCGGTCATTGACGCGGGGGCCGGTGTCACGCTGCGGGGGCGCGTTATGTGGTCTGCGGGCTATGGTTTCGTTCCTTCGATAGTGCAGTTTTCCTGCGCGCCAATTTAGGCGGGGCGGTGGGGTGATACAAGCGGTTAATCATGGGAAATGAGCGAAATCAGGCGAGTTTCCCCCTTGTAGCTAAAGGGGTTGCGGCGCATCTCGGGGCCAAGCTTTGGGCATGTTGCACCAAAGAGGACCTGAGAGGAGTTCAACACGATGCGGAACCTGATTATTGCAATAGTCCTGCTGGGCGGTGTGGCGGTTGCCTATTTCTTTGTCGCTGGACAGGGCACGGATGAGGCGGCACCTGCTCCGGCACCGGTGGCCGAAACGACATCCGAGCCCGAGGCCAGCCCCGTGGAAGAGGCCGTTGAAGCGGCAGAAGACGTGGTTGAGGATACCATGGAAGAGGCCACTGAGGCCGCTGAAGAGACCGTGAACGAGGTCACCGAGCAAGCCGAAGAGATGGTCGAAGAGGTCACGGAACAGGCCGAAGAGGCGGTGAATGACGCCACCGAACAGGTCAACGATCTGGTGAACGACGCGACCGGCCAGGCCGAAGAAGCAGGCTCGGACGCCACCGAAACCGCCACCGAGGCGGCAACCGAAGCGGCAACCGAAGCCGCGACAGACGCGGTCAGCGACACGGCAAGCTCGGTCGTGGAAGGCGCTGACGTGGCAACGGATGCGGTGACCGATGCGGTGACAGACACGACCTCTGGCAACTGATCCTGACACAGGTTGACAGCAACCGTCCGACCCGCGTGGGCCGGGCGGTTTTTTGCTTGCAGTGGACACCGTGTGGCGAAAGGATTGCCATCAAGACACGCGTGCGCGCAGGGAGCAGACATGGCCAAGGGCAAAAACACGGGCGGCGCAGCTGTGCGCATTCCCAACCGGCAGGCACGGGCGCTTTGGCTGAATGCGCAGGGCCTGGCAACACCGCCCACAGGGGCTCTGGATCTGCCGCAGATCATTCATGACCTTGGATTTGTCCAGCTTGACACCATTCAGGTTGTGTCGCGCGCCCATCATCATATCCTCTGGTCACGCAACCAGCACTACCGCGAGCCCATGCTGGACAAGCTGTTGCGCAAACGGGGGGTGTTTGAACATTTCACCCATGACGCCAGCGTCTTACCCATGGAATTCCTGCCCATGTGGCAACGCCAGTTTCGTCGCAAAGCCGAGCAGATGGGACAGGCGGGGTGGTTCCGGGGACTGCCTGATGCGGCGGGGCGCGCTGCGATCAAGGCGCGGATTGCTGATGAGGGCGCGTTGTCGACCCATGCCTTTGACACCAAGATTGAAGGCAAGAAAGAGATGTGGCGGCGACCTCCGCATAAGCTGGCGCTGGATTTCATGTGGTACACTGGCGAGTTGGCGACCTGTCACCGCGATGGGTTCACCAAGGTCTATGATCTGGCCGAGCGGGTGTTTCCGGAACAGTTGCGCGCGGCCGGAATGGCCGATGCGGATCAGATCGACTGGCTGAACCGTGCGGCGCTGGCGCGGATGGGGTTTGGCAGCTTTGGCGACATCCAGCGGTTTTGGGATGCGGTGGGGTCCGCAGAAGTGCGGGCGTGGTGTGGGGCCACGCCAGAACTGGTTCCGGTTGAGGTGCAGGGTGCGGATGGGGCCTGGAAACAGGCATTCGCCTTGCCTGACTTCGAAGCCCGGCTGCAGGAGCTGACTGCACCCACTTCGCGGCTGCGTATTCTGAACCCGTTTGATCCGGTGATCCGGGATCGCGCCCGGCTGGAGTTCCTGTTCGGCTTTGAATACCGTGTCGAGATGTTTGTACCCGCCGCCAAGCGTCGGTGGGGGTATTACATCTATCCGATCCTCGAGGGCGACCGGGTGGTGGGACGCTGCGAGATCAAGGCCGAGCGCGCCAAGGATCGTCTGACGGTCAGCAAGCGGTGGGCAGAACCCCGGGTGCAATGGACGCCTGCGCGGTTGGCCAAGTTCGACGCCGAAGTCATGCGGTTGGCGCGGTTTGTCGGCGTGTCCGAGGTTCTGCGCGAGGACATGTGACGCTCAGGCGCCCTGCCAGAGGTAATAGCCCGTCAGGAACAGGCCAAAGACGATGATCCCGAGACGTAACACCCGTTGAGGAGCCATCAGGGACAGCACACCGCCAAAGTAGCCTCCGATGGCAGAACTGACCATCATGGTCAGGGCAAAAGGCCACGACACTGTGCTGGTCAGAGCGAAAATCGCCACGGCCATCAGGCTGGAGGCAAACGTCACGGCATTTTTCAGGGCGTTGGCCTCGTGCAGGTCGCCAAAGCCGGTGAGAATCAGTGCGGCGAGCACGATCTGCCCCAGCCCTGCGCCGAAATACCCTCCGTAGACCGAAAAAACAAAGAGCACCGCGAGCGGGAGAAGGTTCGATGTGTCCCGACCTTTGGTCAGGCGCTCTACGATCCGGCGCATCTGGGGGGCGGTGGCAAAGAACAGCGTGGCAAGGCCGATGAGGTAGGGCACCAGCGTTGCAAAGACTTCGGCCCCCAGCGCCAGCAGCAATAGCGCGCCAAGCGAGCCGCCGAGCGCACCGATCAGAATGGGGGCGATACAGCGGCGGCCTAGACGGCGCAGCTGTGGACGAAAGGCAGGCAAGGCGGCGAGGTTGGCGGGGGTCAGGGCCACCATGTTGGTGGTGTTGGCAACCAATGGCGGTAGCCCGGCCCAGATCAGCACCGGGAAGGTGAAGAAAGTGCCGCCGCCCGCCACGGCGTTGGTGGCACCTGCAACAATCCCGGCAAGGGCGAGAATGGCGTAGGTGTCGAGACCGGCGAAGTCCATGCGGTCAGCCCACGCACAAATCACGGATGTCGCGGTTTTCATCGCACACCCCACCGGACCCTCGCGAGATCGAAGTGATCTCAGCCATGCGGGGTTCGGCGTTCAGTGCGCGCAGGGCGGCACTGCCAATCATCCCGGTTTCGCCGGTGAGAACAACTTTGTTCATGGGGGCTCCTTGGTTGTCGGTCAGCCTACGTCCGAGTTGGGGAAATGCAAAGAACAGAGCAGCGGCGCGCGGGTCGTGCACAAATCACATTCTGAAAGACGAATGAAGACGTAAGTAATTGATTTGTATCATGGAAAATTTAGGAAGTTCTGTCAAAATACAGGTGCCGCAAAAAAGTCAATTCGAGAGCAAAGGAGTATCCAAATGACAAAGTTGAAAACCTTGGCCGCAACGGCCCTTATCTTCGCGTTCGCGGGTAGCGGTTTTGCCCTTGAGCAAACAGAGATTACGCCATCTGTTCAGCAATCGACTCCGCAGAGCAGCACCTTGGATTCCGAGTACCGGCTTAGCCAAACGGCAACCTGTATTCTTGATGGCAAGAGGTACAACAAAGGTGCGCGCATGTGCATTGGAGGCGTGTACAACTATTGCAACAGCAAAGGGTTGTGGGAACCTTCAAACCAGACGTGCTAGACGTGACAGGTTTAAGTTTTGCAGCATGCAAAGCGTCTTGGGTGCCGCGCCATTTCCGGCATCTGGAACCGTAAAGAGTAACCCCGGCATAACAGCCGGGATATCTTTGTGTACGAGTCTGATTCAGATGATCAGTCCAGAAAGGCTTTCTCGACCACGTATTGCGCGGGCTTCGAATTCGCGCCTTCCTCAAGCCCTGCTGCCTCCAGCATGTCCTTGAGTTCCAGGTTGAACGCAAGGTTGCCGCAGATCATGGCGCGGTCGTTTTGCGGGCAGAGGGGTTCCACGCCGAGGTCGGCATAAGCTTCGCCCGAGTTGATGAGGTCGGTGATCCGGCCCATCTTGGCGCTCTCTTCGCGGGTGGTGGTCGGGTAGTATTTGATTTTTTTCCAGAAGCCTTCGCCGATCACTTCGTTCAGCAGCTCGTCGGTTTTCAGCGACTCGATGATGTTGCGGCCATAGGTCAGCTCACCCGCTTCGCGGCAGGTGTGGGTGATGATGACTTCGTCGTAGTCCTCGTAGGTCTGCGGTTCGCGCAGGAGCGAGGCGAAGGGCGCAAAACCGGTGCCAGTGGCAAAGAACCAGATGCGTTTGCCGGGGATCAGTGCGTCATGCACGAGGGTGCCGACGGGTTTCGGGCGCAGGATGATCTGGTCGCCGGGTTTGATGTGCTGCAGCTTCGAGGTCAGCGGGCCGTCCTGAACCTTGATCGAGTAGAACTCGAGCTCTTCATCCCACGAGGGCGAGGCAATCGAATAGGCGCGCAGCAACGGCTTTTGCTTGCCGGTTTCGGGGTGCGGGTCGCCCATCAGGCCAATCATCACGAACTCGCCCGAGCGGAACCTTAGGGATGCAGGCCGCGTGCATTTGAACGAGAACAGGCGGTCGGTGTAGTGCTGCACCTCGGTCACGGTTTGGGCGTCGGGCAGGGTGGGTACCTTGGGTACGGCGGTTGCTTGTGCGTCGGTCACGGGCGTTTGCTCTGTCATCACGGGGTTTCGGGGCAGGAAATTCTGCCCCCCTTTATCATGTCCACGAGGGAATTGAAGGTATATCGACGATATGTCTTTGACATATCGCAAAGTTGCGATCTGTTACGCGGCGTCAGCGGTTGCCGCGCATGCGGGCCTGATAGTCGTGCGCCTGCCAGTTGGCGCGGGCCAGCCATTCGGATTCGGGTTGGCGGGTGGCAAGATCATCACTGATTTCCACTTCGTCAAATCCGGACCGACGCGCCATCGCATATTGATCCGAGATCACGTGACCTTTGGCGCGCAGTCGGCCTTTGTAGCCTGCCAGACGCAGTTGCCGCGCAATGGTAAAACCGCGACCGTCTGCAAAGGACGGAAAGTCGACGCGGATCATCTGGACGCCTTTCAGGTGATCAACCAGCGTGGCCGGGTCGGTGTCCGAGGCCACGTCCAGCGACAGCTCGTTATTGGCGACCCCATTGGCAGGCACATAGCCTTTGGTCCAGTCGTCGGTGCCAAAGCCGGTATCGGTTACGATGACAGTCATGCGTTTTCTCCTATCCGCACCATTTTGCCGTCGACAAAATGGATGCCGCATTCTTCCTTGTTCTGATCGCGCCAGCGGCCCGCACGGGGGTCTTCGCCGGGTTTGACCGGGCTGGTGCAGGGGGCACAGCCGATGGATGGGTAGCCTTGGGCCACCAGCGGATGCCGGGGCAGGCGGTTTTCAGTCATATAGGCGCGTACGTCCTCGGGCGCCCAGTGGGCCAGGGGGTTCACCTTGATACGCCCTGTACCGTCCTCGACCTCGAAGAACTCCAGCGCCTCGCGGCTGCCCGCCTGAAAGCGCTTGCGCCCGGTGATCCAGCCGTCGAACCCCTTGAGGGCGCGTTGCAGCGGGATCGTCTTGCGCAGAGTGCAGCAGGCGTCGGTGTCACTCAGACGCAGCGCCCCGTAAGGGTCGTCGCGGTCGATGTCTTCCTGATCGGCGCGGATGATCTGCACGTTTGTAAGGCCCAGACGCTCAGCCACCTCGGCCTGATAGACCAGGGTTTCGGTGAACAGCATCTGCGTGTCCACGAACACGACCGGCGTTGCCTTGTTGACCACGGCGGCCATGTGCAACAGCACCACGCTTTCTGCGCCAAAGGACGAGACCAGCGCAATATCGCCGCCATCTTGCAGCGCACCGCGGAACACATCCGTCGCACTGTGATGGCGGTAGGTGGCGTTCAGCTCCTCGACCTTGGCACTCAGGGCGGCGCGATCCGCCCCAAGTTCGGTCTGGATTTCGTCAAGCGGCATGGGCCTGTGCCTCGGGGTAGAGGTATGCCTTGAACGGGGCGAGGCCGAGACGGCGGTAGGCCTCGATAAAGGTCTCGTCCTGACTTTGACGCAGATCCAGATAGGCCTGGACGATGCGCTCCACGGCGGGAACGATCTCGTCATAGGCAAAGCCGGGCCCGGCACGCTCGCCAATGGCCGCGTCCCATGTGGCGTCGCCGCCAAGGGTGATCTGGTAGTTTTCAACACCCGCACGATCGAGACCGAGGATGCCGATGTGACCAACATGGTGGTGACCACAAGCGTTGATGCAGCCCGAGATCTTGATCTGCAAATGGCCAATGTCATGCTCGAGCTTCAACTCGTCAAAACGCGTGGCAATCTGTTCGGCCACCGGGATCGAGCGGGCTGTCGCCAGCGCGCAGTAGTCCATGCCGGGGCAGGCGATGATGTCCGAGATCATTCCGATATTGGCAGTGTGCAGGTCGGCCTGTTGCAGGGCGGCATAGATCGCGGGCAGGTCCGATTTGTGGACATGCGGCAGGATCACGTTCTGCTCGTGGCTGATGCGCAACTCGTCATGGCCATATTGCTTGGCAAGATCCGCCAAGAGGCGCATCTGGTCTGCAGAGGCATCTCCCGGAGTTGCGCCGTGTTTCTTCAGGGATACAGTGACAATCGAATAGCCCGGCGCGCGGTGTTCGCTTAGGTTGGTGTCAGCCCAGCTGCGGAACAGCGGGTCGTTGTCATAGGCGATGTCATACGCCGCCAGCGGGGCGTCGCGGAAATCCGGAGCCGCAAAGTGCGACTGGATGTCGGCGAACAGCGTCTGGTCGATGCCTTCGAACGTTGGGCGGATCGCGGCGAACCTCTCCTCCACCCGTGCCCGGATGTCGTCGAGGCCGTGTTCATGCACGGTGATCTTGATGCGCGCTTTGTACTTGTTGTCACGGCGACCGATCTGGTTCCAGACCGAGACAACAGCCTCGATATAGGGCAAAAGGTCAGCGCGCGGCAGGAAGTCATTCAGGACTTTGCCGATCATCGGGGTACGGCCAAGGCCACCACCGACGAGGATCTGGTAACCCACGTCGCCAGCGTCGTTCTTCACGACACGCACGGCGAGGTCATGTGCTTTCAGCACGGCGCGGTCTTTTTCACCGGCAGAGACGGCGATCTTGAACTTACGGCCCATGAACTGGAATTCCGGGTGGTCGGTGGACCACTGGCGGATCAGCTCAGCAATGGGGCGCGGGTCTTCGATCTCGTCCGCTGCGGCACCGGCAAAATGGTCGGCGGTCACGTTGCGGATGGTGTTGCCCGAGGTCTGGATGGCGTGCATGTCCACTTCGGCCAGCGCGTCGAGCATGTCAGGGATGTCCGACAGCTTGGGCCAGTTGAACTGGATGTTCTGACGGGTGGTGAAGTGACCATAGCCCTTGTCCCACTTTTCGGCCAGCAGGGCCAGTTGCGACATCTGGCGGCTGTTCAGCGTGCCATAGGGAATGGCCACGCGCAGCATGTAGGCGTGCAGCTGCAGATAAACGCCGTTCATCAGGCGCAGCGGCTTGAACTCATCCTCGGTCAGGGCGCCCGAGACGCGGCGTTCCACTTGGGCGCGGAACTGTTTGTTACGCTCGGCCAGAAAGGCATTGTCGAAGTCGTTATAGGCATACATGGCTGGAATCCTCTCTCGCTGGGGCGCTTAGTGGCCCGAGACGCCTTCGGCTTGCTTGCCGTGAAAATAGTTGGAAGGTCCGGTGCGGCGGAACTCTTCGCGGAAGTGGGTTGGTTCGGGGCCGAAGGGACCTGCGATGGCGTCAGCCAGGTATGCGCCAACCGCTTCGCCGGGCTTTTGCTCGGCTTCGAGCAGGCGCAATTGCGCGTCGGCTTCGTCAGTCAAGAGCGCAGCCTGGCTAAGCTCACGGGTCCATGTTCCGGCGTCGGTCAGATAGATCACGTCGCCTTCGATCAGGGCGTTGGCGGTGACGACTTTGGGGGTAAAGGCACGGGCCATCAGGCGAGCTCCTGTGTGAGTGTGTCGAGAAATGAGGCGGATGCGACGCGGGGAGTGAGGCCAAGAAGCGCAAGCGCCGGACCATCGAGAGCCGCATCCGCCAGATCAGCGGGCAATGTCTTGAGAGTGCTGGAGACAACCCGCTGATTGGGACGACTGGCGTTTTCCACCAGCGTCACGGGGGTTTCGGGATGGGCGCCATGCATGATCAGGCGTCCCTGGATAAAGCGAGCCGCCTTCTTGCCCATATAGATGGCGGCAACCTGACCCGGCGTGGCCAGCTCGCGCCAGTCGTGGTCGGCAAAACCTTGCATGTCGTGACCCGTCAGGAACCGCACAGAGGCGTTTCGGCCCCGTTTGGTCAGGCTCTGGCCGATGGCGGCGACCGAGGCCGAGGCGGCGGTGATGCCGGGCACAATGTGCCAGCTGATGCCTGCCTCTGTCACGGCGTCGATCTCTTCGTCGAGACGACCAAAGACCGTGGCATCGCCGCCCTTCAGGCGCACAACCTGCGCGCCTTGGGCGGCGTGTTCGACGATAAGATCATTGATGTGGTCTTGCGCCGTCGAAGGGCCAAAGCCTTGTTTTCCTACATCCAACAGCGTGGCTTCGCGGCGCGCCAGCTCCAGAATTTCGGGGCTGACGAGGCGGTCGTGGATCACGACGTCGGCAGTGTCCAGCGCTTTGCGGGCCTTGAGGGTCAGCAGTTCCGGGTCGCCGGGGCCTGCGCCGACAAAGGCGACGTGGCCGGGTTTGTCTTCTGCTTTTATGTGGTGGCGGAGGAGATCCGTGAGAGCAGCCTCGGCGTCACGCTCTTCGGCCAGCTGCGGACCTTTGCCCAAATAGTAGTCCGACCAGAAATCACGACGGGCGCGACCAAAGGGCAGGGCCTCGGCAGCGGCACGGAAACGCCGACCCGCGCGGGCCAGCAGGCCGAGGCGGGGGGACAGGCGTTCTTCCAGATCCGCCTTGAGCGCGCGGGCCAGAACCGGGGCCGCGCCTTCGGTGCCGATGGCGATGGTCACCGGATCACGGTCGACGATGGCAGGGGTGATAAAGGCGCTGTCGGTGAGGTTGTCGACGACGTTGACGGGAACACCAGCGTTATTGGCCAGCGTCGCGACGCGGGCGTCCTGAGCGGGGTCTTCGTCTGCGGCATAGACCAGAACAGTATTCCGGACGTCCCCAGCGGTCAGTGCGCGGGCAAAGTGGGTCAGGCGGCCCTCGGCGGCCCAGGCGTGAATCTCCGGAGCGGCATCACGGGCATAAACCTCGATCCGGGCCTCGGTTTTCAACAGCAGGCGGAGCTTGGCCAAAGCCGCATCTCCACCGCCCGACAGGGCGATGCGGCGGTCGGCGACGGCCATATAGATGGGAAAATGTTTCATCTGGTTGGTGCTCACGCGTTGAATTCTTATTGCTATATAGGAAATTTTCCCATAATTCCGCTAGTAGCTGGAGAAAATAGAAACAAGCGTTCCGGTTTTTGTTTGAAAATACCCGCTTGTTCCAAATGGGAAAGGAAATTGGGATGACGTTGCGGATCGACGACATGGACCGGAAAATTCTTGAGGAGTTGCAGCGCGACGCGGCGCAATCTCTGGACGAAATTGCCAAGAAAGTCGGGTCTTCCAAGACACCAGTGTGGAATCGCATTCGCAAGATGCGCGACGGTGGCATCATCAAACGGCAGACGGTTTTGCTGGATGCCGAGGCGCTGGGGTTCGAGGCGTGTTTCTTTGTGCTGATCCGCACCAGCGAACATGAAGCCGATTGGCAGGCCAAGTTCTTGAAAGCCCTGCAGGATCGTCCCGAAGTGCAAGAGGCGCACCGGCTGGCGGGCGACATCGACTACATCCTGAAAGTGCGTGTCGCAAATGCCCGCGCCTACGACAAATTCTATCAGGCGCTGATATCAGAGGTGCGGGTGCACAACGTCACGGCGCTCTTGTCGATGGAAGAGATCAAGTCGACCACCGACCTGCCCTTGGTGGGGACGTTGGGATAAATCTTAACGACTGAAGACCGGACAGAACGCACGTCTGTATTACGTCGGTATTGCATCGGTATCCTGTCGGTGTTTGCCACCGCGCCTCTGGCCGTGGCCCATTCGTTAATGGCCCCGCAAGCGTGTCGCATTTGGACTAGGGATACCGCGCAGAGCGGGTAAGGTGGCCTCGTAACTTGACGAGGGGCCAGTGCCGATGGACACAGATCAGCTGACCGCGTTGCGGCAGGCGTTTCACCGCGATCCCGAGCTGGGATTTCAAGAGGTGCGCACCAAGGCACGGGTTGCCGACCTGTTGCGAGACATGGGGTTGGAGGTGCACGAGGGGGCCGGCGTGATCGGCCTGTTGCGCGCTGGCACGGGTAATCGCGCCATTGGTCTGCGCGCGGACATGGATGCCCTGCCCATCACCGAGGCCAGCACGCATGATTACCCGTCAGAGACCCCCGGCGTCATGCACGCCTGTGGCCATGATGGGCATATGACCATGCTGCTGGGTGCCGCAGCGACGCTGGCGGCGGACCCCGGATTTGACGGAACGGTCGTGTTCATCTTTCAGCCCAACGAGGAACACGGGCTGGGCGCCAAGGCGATGATCGACGAAGGCGTGCTGGAGCGTTTCCCGGTGGAAGAGGTCTATGCCATCCACAATCTGCCCGGTGCGCCAGTGGGGCAGGTGTCGACCCGGCCCGGGCTGATCTGTTCGTCTGAAAGCCTGTTCGAGATCACCATTCATGGGCAGGGGGGGCATGCCTCGATGCCGCAGGCCGGGCGGGATGCGATCACCATCGGCGCCGAAATGGTGCAGGCGCTGCAGACCATTGTCTCGCGCAAACTGGCGCCGGGGGCTGGTGCGGTGGTGTCGGTGACCGAGTTTCTGACCGACGGGCAGAGGAACGTCTTGCCGGGGACCGCAACGCTCAAAGGGGACGTGCGCGCCCGCAGCCCCGAAGATCGCAATGCCATCGAAGGTTTCATGCGACAGATCGCAGGCGGCATTGCTGAGGCGCACGGGGTGACGGTGGAGGTGAGTTACAACACCGAGTTCATCGAGACCATCAATGCGCCCGAGCCGACCCGCGCCGTGGTCGCGGCAGCTGGGGCCACAGGGCTTGAGACGATCCCGGATCGACAGCCGATGAGCTTTTCCGAGGACTTCGCGCATTTCAGCGCCGCGGTGCCGGGGTGCTTCCTGTTGCTGGGCAATGGGGACACCGGGGCGCATGGGCAACCGCTGCATGCGGATGACTACGACTTCAACGATGCGCTCTTGCCGATTGGGGCGGGGTTATGGGCCGAGTTGGTCCGCCAGAGATTGCCAGCACAAGAAGGAGACAGATGATGTTCGAACACCGGATGGCCACGCTGCGGGACCGTATGGCGGCGGCGGGGATGGATGTCGCGCTGATCACCGATGACGACAATGTCTATTACCTGACAGGCTACTACGACTATCTGCATATGGAGTTTGGCCGCCCCACGATCCTCGTGGTGACCCGCGAGGGTGAGAGCCTCTTGATCACACCCAACCTCGATCTCAACACGGCCATTGCCTCTGCACGGGTGGATCGCATCGCGGCGTGGAATGACGGGATGGGTGCGGAATGGCGCGCGGAATTGCCTGCGGCACTTAAGGGCGCGCAAAGCGTCGGGGTCGAGCCGGACCACATGCCGCCCTTGGTGCGGGCCTATGTGGATACGCTGGTGCCGTCGCAGCAGGTGGCAAGCGTGACGCCGATCCTGTCCAAGATGCGCATGATCAAGTCACCGCAAGAGCTGCAACTGGCGCGCCATGCCGGGCAGGTGGCGATGGCGATGATGTCGGCGGGGCGGGCTGCCATTGCTGACGGTGTGCCGGAATACGAGGTCGCGCTGGCCACCTCGCAGGGGGGCACGCGCAAGGCCGCGGACCTGCTGGCCGCACATTATGACGAAGCCGACATGTCGCCCAACACGCATTTTCTGCAGATCATGGCCTCGGGCACTGAGATCACCAAGACGCACCACCGGGCCTCAACCCGGATCATGCGTCATGGCGAGCCGGTGTTCTTGTGCTTTTGCGGCATGACCAATTTTCACCGTTTCAAACTGGGATTTGACCGGACCTTCTGGATAAGTGAGCCGCCCAGTCAGCGCCATGCCGAGGTCTACGAGGTGGCCGTGGCCAGCCAGCGCGCCGCGCTGGATGCCTTGCGCCCCGGTGTGACGGCGGAAAGCGTGCATGCGGCCTATGCCGAGGTCATTCAGAGCGGTGGGTTTGATTACCCGTTCCGCTGTGGCCGCGCCACGGGGTTCAGTTTTCTGGAAACCCCGCAGCTGGTGACCGGCGACACAACCATTCTGCAACCGGGCATGGTGCTGGCGGTGGACGGATCTGTCACGGTCGAGGATTTCCGCGCGCAGGTGGGCGACAGCTTTATCATCACCGAGGGCGGGTGGGAGGCTGTGACCGAGCACCCCAAGGCGCTGGAGGATGTGATTATTCGAGGGTGACAGGTCGGGTCTGACGGCTAGCCCTCTGGCATGATGATCTGGACTTTCCCGTCGGGCTGCGCCAGGGCTTGGGGCAGGCGCTCGATCACCTGTTGCAGAGGCAGTTCTGCGGACAGGTCAGTTGTCCAGCGTCCGTCGCGGAACCTGTTCTGAACCTCGCCAAAAACCCGGAGCTTGCGCAGGAAAGATGTCTTTCTGGCCCAATCTGTGGTCCAGTATCCTTCTACCGTTTTGTTGCGAAAGATCATGTCACTCGGGTCGAGGATTTCAGCGGGCGACACGTCCAGCTTGCCGTAGATGACCCATCGCGCATTGTTGCCCATGGTCTGATGCACCCGGGCGCTTGCGCTGCCTGCCACCGCGTCCAGAAAGATCACCGGGGTTTCTTTGGCGAAAGTTGTCGCAAGCTGGTCGGCGAAGTCCGGATGGCTTTCGTCCAACACATGGGTGGCCCCGAGTGATTTCAGCGCCGCAACGGGCTCGGGTCGTCGCACCAGGGCGATCATCTTCTTGCCCTGATCCCGTGCGAGGCTGGCAATCAGCTTGCCCAGCTGGCTTGCCGCTGCGGAAAAGACAAAGGCGTCGCCGGGTTTGACAAGCTCCATCATGGCCGCGGCCGTCACAGGATTGACGATCAACCCCGCAGCATCACGATCCGCAACCCCCTTTTTCAAAGGGAGCGCTGACGCCGCCTGTGTAAGCGCGTATTCCGCCCAGGCGCCAGAGCCGTCCGGCGTGACGTAGAACCCCACATCGCGCCCCCGCAGGTAGCGCCCCATTAATCCGGGGCCAGCCTCAACCACCCGACCCACGCCTTCGAAACCCGCAGGCCTGCCTTGCACGCGTTTCTGACCATAGAACCCCTGGATGAACGCCATGTCGGACGGGTTGACCGCCGCGCGCCGTACCTTGATCAACACCTGCCCAGGGCCGGGAACCGGACGCGGAACAGGGCCAAGCTCCAGATAGTCGCCGGGGCGTTCAATCTGGTCGCCGACAAAGCCCGCCTTGTCGGCATTTCCACCCTGTCGCAGGCGCAGTCCAAGCATCTCAGGTGCCATCTGGGGTCTCCTTGGTTAAAGGTCCGGGCTTGGGCCCGCAGCGGACGCTTGGGGGCCATCGTCGGGCCACTATACCCCACGCGGGTTGGGAAAGAAGGGAAAGCTCAGCGCTGTGGAGGCGATGCTCCGGTGCGGCCAGAGGTGGCAAGCGGTTTCGAAACCGCTTGGCTCCCGTGGCTGGCCTAGCGCGTGACCATCAGCCGTTCCAGCCCGTGGAAGTGGTAGAGGTTCGCGTATTCGGGCGTTTCGGTGAGACGCAGATTTGGGCAGCGCGCAAACAGGATCGGCAGGGCGAGGGACAGTTCCAGCCGCGCCAGCGGGGCGCCAACGCAGAAATGCAACCCGCCGCCAAAGCTGGAGTTGGTCTTGATCGGGCGGTTTGGGTTAAAGCGTTCAGGGTCTTCCCATGCACCGGGATCGCGGTTGGCCGCCGCCAGCAAGAGCGCCACCTGATCGCCACGTTCAAAGACATGGGGGCCGACCTCGATCCGTTCATAGGCGTAGCGGGTGAACATATGCAGCGGTGGGTCAAAACGCAGGATTTCCTCGACCGTCTGCGCAATCGCCTCGGGCGCATAGGCGCTGGGCGGGGTGTCCTGCTGCAACAGGGTTTTCACCCCGTTGCCAAAGGAATGTACCGTGGCCTCGTGGCCTGCGTTGAGCATCAGGATACAGGTGGTGACGAGTTCGTCTGTCGAAAGTTTCTCGCCGTCCTCTTCGGCGGCAATCAGCTCGCTGATCAGGTCTTTACCGGGTGCATTGCGGCGCTCATCGACATAGGCGCGGATGTAGTCCGAGAATTCCTGTGCGGCCTTGGCGGCGGCCAGTTCGATCTCATGGGTGCGGCGCGCCTGGTACATGGCGACCATGGCGTTGGACCAGTCCAGAAACTGCGGCCCCATCTCTTCGGGCACACCCAGCAGGCGGCAGATCACTCGAACAGGCAGCGGCGCCGCCATGGCCTCGATCAGGTCAAAGTCACCCTCGGGGAAGGCGTCGATCAGCTCGTGGCAGAGTGCCTCAATCCCTTCGGACAAAGCCGCAATGCGCCGGGTGGTAAAGGCGCGTAGCACAAGGCCACGAAGGCGCGTGTGGCGGGGCGGCTCCAGTTCCAGCATGGAGTGGGCTTCGATCCGGTAAAAGGGGTCAAGATGCGCGGGATGCGGTTTGGCCATCTCGGGCGGCACCTCGCGACCAAAGCGGCGATCCTTGAAGATCATCGACACCGTGGCGTGGCTGAGCGCACAGACCATGCCGTAATCCTCCCAATAGATAAGGGACCCATGCTGGCGGGCCTCTTCGTAAAAGGCATAAGGGTCCTGTACAAAGGCGGGGTCGGTCGGGGACTGGCGCAGACGTTTCATACGGCCCATTTTTGGCAAGTGGCTGGCCTTTGCAAGGGGGCAGGCGTTAATCTTGTCGTCATGAAGACATGGGTGCGTCAACGTATTGCGATTCTGACGGTGTTTGCCGTGCTACTGGCCGTGGTGCCCGCAAGCGTGTGGCGCTTTGGCTATGGGCAGGCGCTGGATCAACTGGCACAGCGCGGCGAGGCTGACCTGGCGCTGGCCGCCGACCGGCTGACCGCGCAGTTGCAACGCTATCAGGAGCTGGCGGTCCTCTTGGCCCCGCACCCGGCGCTCACGATATTGAATGACGGCGGGGATCAGGCCGCGGCCCGTGCGCTGCTGGTTGGTGCGGCGGACAAGACAGCGGCACTGAACCTCTATTATGCAGCCCCGGATGGCCGGGTGCTCGCCTCGGCCTTTGATGGGCAGGACATGGCCACCACGGGCACGCCGCATTTCGAACGCGCTCTGAACGGGGCGCTGGGCGTGCATCACTACCGGGACGCGGAAACAGGTCTCAGGCATTTCCTCTTTGCGTCGCCCAGCTTTGCCGAGGATGGCCAGGTCAGCGGCGTTCTGACCGTGAGTGTCGACATCGACTATGTGGAAAGCAACTGGCAGGGCGACGGGCCTGCGGTGTTCTTTGTGGACGAAGCCGGGCTGGTGTTCATCACCAACCGGGACGAGTTGTTGTTCTGGGAACGCAAGCCGGGTGACAGTGGTCTGGTGCCTCCGACCGGTGCGGCGCCGCCCTTTAATGACTATGACCGGGCGGGCCATGTGCTGTGGCGGCTCGACTGGGGGCCTTATATTCCGGATCGGGGCATGCATATGGTGCAGCCCATGCCGGTGATTGCCATGATCGGCGAAGTGGTGCTGGACGTGGCCCCGGCCAATCGGATCGCCGTGCTTCAGGCGGCTGTCGTGGCGGCGCTGATCTTTGCTTTTGGTGTGTTCTTTTATCAGGCGATCCAACGCAGGCGGGTGCTGGCCGAGGCCAACGCCGTGCTGGAAGAACGTGTTGCCATGCGCACCCAGGCCCTGTCGCAGACCAACGTGCAGCTGCGGCGCGAGATTGCCGAGCGGCAAGAGGCCGAAGCCGCGTTGAAACAGGCGCAGGCCGATCTGGTGCAGGCAGGCAAGCTCAGCGCGCTGGGCCAGATGTCCGCGGGCATCAGTCACGAATTGAACCAACCGCTGATGGCAATTCAGCAGTTTGCCGACAACGGCGAGCAATTCATGGCGCGCGGCAAGACCGAGATCGCCGGCGAGAACCTGTCGCGGATTTCGGCATTGGCCAGACGCATGGCGCGGATCATCCGCAACCTGCGGGCATTTGCCCGCAACGAAAGCGAACCAATGGGGCGGGTGGATATCGTTGCGGTGGTGGAAACCGCGCTGGAGCTGACCGAGGCACGGCGCACCCACGACGCGATCACGCTGGAATGGCAGGCACCGCCTCAGCCGGTCTGGGTACGTGGGGGCGAGGTGCGTCTGGGGCAGGTGCTGGTCAATCTGATCTCCAATGCTGCCGACGCCATGGTCGAAAGCGGAACCCGGGTGATCCGTATCTCGGTCGAGGCCAGCGACCGGGTAAGCATTCAGGTTGCCGACACCGGGCCGGGGATCGAAGAGCCGGAAAAGATCTTTGATCCGTTTTTCACCACCAAGGAAGTTGGCAGCGCCGAGGGCATGGGGCTGGGGCTGTCCATCTCTTACGGTCTGGTGCAGTCCTTTGGCGGCGAGATTCGCGGTGCCAACGGGCCGGACGGTGGTGCGGTCTTTACCGTGGAACTCGATTATTGGTCAGACAGGGTGCAGGACGGGGAACAGGCGGCATGACACGCAGGGTGCTTTTGGTCGATGACGACATCGCAGTGCGCGAGGCGCTGGGCCAGACGCTGGAGCTGGCGGATCTTGATGCCATCACCGCGGGCAGCTTTGTCGAGGCCAAGGACCACATCACCCGTGGCTTTGACGGGGTGATCGTCTCGGACATCCGCATGCCCGGGCGCGATGGCTTTCACCTGCTCAGCTACACGCGCGACGTCGATGCGGAACTGCCTGTGATCCTGTTGACCGGCGAGGGTGACATCCCGATGGCGGTGTCGGCCATGGGGCAGGGGGCCTTTGACTTTCTTGAAAAGCCCTGCGCGCCCAAGGACCTCGTCCGGGTCATTGAACGCGGCTTGCAGACCCGTGCGCTGGTGCTGGAAAACCGCCGCCTCAAGGCGCAGTTGGAAACCGGCGATCCGGCGGCGCGGATGTTGTTCGGGGCCTCGGAGCTTGCCGAAGGCCTGCGCACAAGGGTGCGCAATGTCGCCCGCACCATGGCCGAAGTGCTGGTGACCGGCGCGCCGGGCACCGGGATATCCAAGGTGGCCGAGGTGGTGCATCTCTGCTCATCTCTCAGTAAGGGGCCGTTTGGCAAGTATTCTGCCGCTGCAATGGATGTCGCGCGCCTTGAGCGGGCGTGTCAGGACGCGATTGGGGGCAGCCTGTTTCTGGACGAGATTTCGGCCATGCCGATGGAGACCCAGTTTGCCCTGATGACCCATATGGAGCAGGGCGACCATCCCCGGCTGATCTTTGGCAGTACCGCCGATCTGGCAAGGTCCGTGGAACAGGGCGCGCTGCACGCGGATCTGTTCTATCGCCTGGACGCCATGCAGGTGCGCATCCCTTCGTTGTCCGAACGTCCCGAGGATATTCCCATCCTGTTCCGCCACTATGTCGCCCAAGCCGCCGAACAGGCAGGCCTGACAGCGCCCGAGGTCACGCCGGACCTTGTGGCGGACCTCATGGCGCGGGACTGGCCGGGCAATGCGCGTGCGCTGATGAGCGCGGCCATGCGCTTTGCGCTGGGGCTGCACGAGGGAGAAGAAGGCGGCAGCACGGGGCTGGGGTTGGTGGACCAGATGGCCCAGGTCGAGCGCTCGTTGCTTGCCGAAGCCTTGCGCCGCGCCCAGGGGCGCGCCTCAGCCGCTGCCGAGGCGCTGAAACTGCCGCGCAAGACGTTCTATGACAAGCTGAGCAAGCACGGGCTGCGGCCAGAAGATTTTCGCTAGACACACCTCAGGGCTGTGAAGACAGGGTGCCGGAAGAGGCGAGGTCGCATCTCTCATCCAGATCAGCGGCGCCTGTCCCTTATCCCAAAAGACGCCGAAACGCCGACGGATCGCGCCCTAACCTTAGGGCTGGTGGCTGGTGGTGACGTAGTTCTTGTCTGAATAGTGGATGCCAAAAGAGATAAAGCAACGCTGCGAAAGATGCGCGTGCAGCGTTGCTTCCAGATCGGCGAGCAAGGCCTTGGTAAACCCCGCGTCGCGGTGGGGCTTTGTCAGCATCGATATATCCAGCAACAGGTGCGTGTGGTGATAAATCTCCGTGGGATATCCACGTCCCTTGCACTCGCCCGCGCTGGCGTCGTGGCGCAGGATAACCTGCTCGATTTCTCTCAAGAGAGCCACCGCGTCGATCTTGAGATTATCAGAGTACTTCAGTTCCGCGTGGGGCATGGCGTGGGTCCTTGGATTTAGCTGGCTCAGTCTTTGCGATGAACCGCACGGAAATCAAGCCACCAGCACCGGGATATGGTTGGTCCGGCAGATGGCTGGGCCATGATTGCCGCCAATGCGCTGAAACTGCCGCGCAAGACGTTCTATGACACGCGGAACAAGAACCGGCTCATGGCCTGAGGGTTTTCTGTTGCGCTTACGCCTCGGCCAACCCCTCCAAATACTCGGTCGAGAAGTCGATTTTGAGCTCGACCCAAAGCGGCAGATGATCGCTTGCGCGGAAGGTGCGCCAATCGTCGAGGTAGTAAGTCTTGAGCTCTGCATCATCGCCAAGCGCCTGTGTCCATTTTGCGATGTTGGCAACGGCTGTCTGAATGTCCTCTTCGGCCTTGTTGCGTGTCTTGTCGGTGCGGGCGCGGGCTTTGCGGCGTTCGGCGGCGGCTTTTTCCGACTTGAGGCGGGTAATCTTGGCTCTGACGGATTTGATGACCTCGCTGCGGTAGTCGGCAAAGTCATCCTCGCGGTAGATGCTGTCGAAGAACTGGAAAACGCCATGGCTGTCGGCGTTGGCAAGCTGCACGCGGTCCTGTTTTGATTTGAATGAAATCTGATCGTAAAAGCGGGTCTGGCTCTTGTTGGATCCTTTGCGGTTGCGGAAGACGGTAAAGCCTTCTTCCTTGAGGGCTTCATCTCCATCACTGCCTGGAAACTTGATGTTGAAGTCTCCAACCAGCAGGTGGCTGCCCAGATCCTTGCGGTTGATGTCTCGGTCGGCGCGCTTGGACAAAAACTGGGCGACTTTGCGGATTTCTTTGACCCGGCGTTTGTACTTTGGGCCGGAATCACTGCCAAAGTAGATATGCACGGTGGTAAAGACGAACTTGAACCAGCCACTTTGAAAGGCACACATAAAAGGCGTGCGCGAGAACTGGCGGCGTTTTGCGTCGTCGCCGTCGCCGTCGATGATCTGCATGCGGTCGGGCAGAACCAACTCACCCGCAACACCACGGAATGAGACCTTGTCGGTGTCATAGATAAAGGCCATGCGCTCCCTGTTACCGCCTGGACCTTCGGTGACGTCAGAGACAATGTAGCTGTAGTTGCGCCCAAGAACGCGCATGACACGGTCAAGCGGGGTAAGATCCTCGCAGATCTCCTGCAGGGCCACCACGTCAAAGCGCGAAATGATCTCGGCGATATAGTAATTGTCTTCCTGCGTGCGGAAGCCATGTACAAAACGGTTGTCGTCAAAGTTGCGCAGATTCCAGGTCCCGAGCATCAGTGTGTCTGTGACCGTGCGGGAGGGTAATTCCTGATCCAATTGGCGGCGCAGGCGCGAGAGGCCGTTCAGAGTACGGTTGCGCATGGTGTCTGGCATGCGTCTGATCGGTGGGTAATAGGGCATAAAAAAGGCTCCGGGACAAAGATATTGTGCAAGTAACGGGCATCATATCACATTTTTACGCAACTATAGAGGGTGTTCTGGAAGGGCCGTTTGGCTGGATTGTGCGCAGTCTCGCGAATTCTGGCTGTGCGGGTTTCCACACAGGGCAGGTTTCGGCCTGTGCGGGAAATCGCACAGTATTGCTATGACTGAATGTTTGGGTTGATGAGGATTTCTTATAATGCTCTGAAAACAATATGAAATGTCCGTGCCATTTGTGAATGCCAAACAAAGTCTTGAGCGGATTTCTGCTTGGCTTCACAGTTTTGTCAATGCCCCGAGGAGCGAGGGGTGTAACCGCAAGACTGTATGAAACACCGGAAGAAAACTGGGGAGGAGACCCAATGAAATATCTGACAACAGCTGCCACCGCACTGGCCCTGACCGTCACCGCAGGCACCGCCGCATTCGCAGGCTGTGACGAAGGCGAGATCGTCGTCAAGTTCAGCCACGTGACCAACACCGACAAGCACCCCAAGGGCATCGCTGCCTCGCTGCTCGAGCAGCGCGTCAATGACGAGATGAACGGCACCATGTGCATGGAGGTCTTCCCGAACTCGACCCTCTACAATGACAACAAGGTTCTTGAGGCCATGTTGCAGGGCGACGTTCAGCTGGCCGCACCTTCGCTGTCGAAATTTGAGAAGTTCACCAAGCAATTCCGCATCTTTGACCTGCCCTTCATGTTCAAGGACGTGAACGCGGTGGATGCCTTCCAGGCGTCGGACGCCGGTCAGGGTCTTCTTGACTCGATGCAGCGCCGCGGCCTGCAGGGTCTGGCCTATTGGCACAATGGCATGAAGCAGATGTCGGCCAACGTGCCGCTGGTTTCGCCGTCTGACGCCAACGGCCTGAAGTTCCGCGTTCAGTCGTCGGACGTTCTGGTTGCGCAAATGGAAGCCATCGGTGGTTCGCCCCAGAAAATGGCCTTTTCGGAAGTCTACGGCGCGCTGCAGCAGGGTGTTGTGGACGGTCAGGAAAACACCTGGTCGAACATCTACGGCAAGAAGTTCTTTGAAGTTCAGGACGGCGTGACCGAAACCAACCACGGCATCATCGACTATCTGGTTGTGACGAGCGTGGACTGGCTCGACAGCCTTGATCCGGCCGTGCGTGACCAGTTCCTGACCATCCTTGGCGAAGTCACCGCGACCCGCAACGCCGAGTCGACCGCCGTGAACAACGCCGCCAAGGACTCGATCGTGGCCGCAGGTGGCACCATCCGCCAGCTGACCGCTGAGCAACGTCAAGACTGGGTCGATACCATGCGCCCGGTCTGGGACAAGTTCTCGGATGACGTAGGCCAGGAAAACATCGACGCCGCACAAGCGATCAACGCGTCCATGTAATCGCGAGATGTGCCCACCACGTGTGGGCGCATCCGACTATGGGCGGGCCACAGTGTCCGCCCCTTTTTAAACGCACCGCGTCAGACATCGGCACCAAGACCGATGCGGGCAGTGCTCAACCCAAAAAATCGGGGACGTGGGGACATGCATCACAAGCATAGTTTCGTGGACCGGATCGAGGAGACGCTGATCGCGATCCTCCTTGGGCTGATGACAGTGATCACTTTCGCCAATGTCATCGCCCGGTTCGGTTTTAACTCAAACATACTCTGGGCGCTGGAACTGACGGTGTTCCTGTTCGGCTGGCTGGTTCTGCTGGGCGCGTCCTATGCGGTGAAGAAACACAGCCATCTCGGGGTGGATGCCATCATCAACATGGTCCCCGCCGGCGTGGCCCGCACGATGGGGCTGATCGCGGTGGCCTGCTGTCTGTTGTTCTCGGTCTTTATGGTCAAGGGCGCCTATGACTACTGGGCGGTCTTTGCCGACCTGCCGCCCACAACGGGGCGCTGGTTCCCGACCGGCTTTGCCGACAAGTTCCGCTCGCAATCCTTCTACGAAGTGCAGGACGTGCCGATGATCGGCCTGTTCCGCTTCCTCGAAGACCTCATCAACTACGGCGATGAGTACGAGAAACTGCCCAAGGTGGTGCCCTATCTCGTGTTGCCCGTGTCGATGATCCTGCTTTTATTCCGGTTCGGTCAGGCTGCCATGCAGATCTATCGCGGCGACACCGACCGTCTGGTCGCCAGCCACGAGGTCGAGGATGAGATCGAAGAAGTGAAAGCACTGCAAGGGGAGCATGACTGATGGAAGTCGTCCTATTATTCGCGATGGTGATCGGCCTGTTGCTGATCGGTGTGCCCATTGCCGTGTCACTGGGTCTGTCGTCGATCCTGTTCCTGTTGTTCTTCTCGGATGCCACGCTGGCCTCGGTTGCGGGCACGTTGTTCGAAGCCTTTGAAGGGCACTTTACCCTGCTGGCGATCCCGTTCTTCATCCTCGCGTCGTCCTTCATGACCACGGGCGGTGTGGCACAGCGGATCATCCGCTTTTCCATCGCCTGTGTGGGTCACCTGCCGGGTGGTCTGGCGATTGCGGGCGTCTTTGCCTGCATGATGTTCGCCGCTCTGTCGGGCTCGTCACCTGCGACCGTGGTCGCCATCGGCTCTATCGTGATCGCCGGGATGCGCCAGGTCGGCTATACCAAGGAGTTCGCCGCAGGCGTGATCTGTAACGCCGGGACGCTGGGCATCCTGATCCCGCCGTCAATCGTCATGGTGGTCTATGCCGCCGCGGTGGAGGTCTCGGTCGGCCGGATGTTCCTGGCCGGTGTCATTCCGGGCCTCATGGCCGGGTTCATGCTGATGGTCACGATCTACGTCATGGCCAAGGTCAAGAACCTGCCCAAGGGCGAATGGCGCGGCTGGGGAGAGATTGCCCAGTCCGGGGCCGAGGCCGGTTGGGGCCTGTTCCTGATCGTCATCATTCTGGGCGGGATCTATGGGGGCATCTTCACCCCGACCGAAGCCGCTGCGGTGGCCGCTGTCTATGCCTTCCTGATTGCCTCCTTCATCTACAAGGACATGGGGCCACTCGCGGACCGTGGCAACGGCAAGAGCAGCCTGTTCAAAAAGCCCTATGCGCTGATCACGGCCATGTTCCACCCCGACACCAAACACACGCTGTTTGAGGCCGGGAAGCTGACCGTGACGCTGTTGTTCGTGATCGCCAACGCGCTGATCCTGAAACATGTTCTGACCGAGCAGCAGGTGCCGCAGCATATCGCAGGTGCCATGCTGTCGGCGGGCTTTGGGCCGGTGATGTTCCTGATCGTGGTGAACGTGATCCTCTTGATCGGCGGTCAGTTCATGGAGCCCTCGGGCCTCTTGGTGATCGTCGCGCCGCTGGTGTTCCCGATTGCCATGGAACTGGGCATCGACCCGATCCATCTGGGGATCATCATGGTGGTCAATATGGAGATCGGAATGATCACGCCGCCTGTGGGTCTCAACCTCTTTGTGACCTCGGGCGTGGCAGGCATGCCGATGATGAGCGTCGTCCGTGCCGCCCTGCCGTTCCTGGCCGTGCTGTTCGTCTTCCTGATCATGGTCACCTACATCCCATGGATTTCGACCTTCCTGCCCAACACCTTCATGGGGCCGGAGATCATAACGAACTAGCGGTTCTTCGAGAATGACGTGAAACGGCCCCTGCGAAAGTTGGGGCCGTTTTCGTTTGGGTTGGTTCTGGGGGACAACCTCCCAAGGCGCGCGGTCCATGCACCCTCGCAGAGTTCGTCTGGCAATGATAAAGCTTCGGGGGCAGGTGTCTTTGTTGAAGGGGCACGCGACCCGAAAGGTCTGACATGCTTGAACTTCTCTACTACATCCTGGTGGGCAGCTTTCTGGCCCATGAGCTGGACGCGGTGCGGCGGCACGAATGGCGGATATTGCCTCTTACAAGTTTCCTGCCGGATCGCACAGGCGCGCAGGTGTTCATCTGGGCGCATATTCCATTGATGGCGCTTCTCTTGTGGGGTGGGGATGGAAATTCGGCCAACGGTGTGCGGCTCGGGATTGCCGTCTTTGCCATTGTTCACGTTGGCCTGCATGTTCTGTTCCGGCGTCACCCGGACAATGAGTTCAACACTGCCGCGTCCTGGGCGCTTATCCTGCTAACCGGATTGCTTGGCTTGCTCTATCTGATCGCGGCGCTTGGATAGGGAGATTGGGGGCGCTGCCCCTCTGGACGCCCCTTGGGCGCCCATTCACCCCGGAGTATTTTGGGCAAGATGAAGGTCAGGCCGCATCCAGTGCCGAGATGATCGCGCCGAAATCCGCGGCTTTCAGGCTCGCACCGCCCACCAGAGCGCCGTCGACGTTGGGGACGGCGAAGATCTCGGTGGCGTTGTCGGGTTTGACCGAACCGCCATAGAGTAGACGGATCGCATCGCCGATATCGTCCCCAAAGCGGCCAATCAGGGCGCCGCGTAGGAAGTTGTGGACCTCTTCGATCTGCTCCATCGAAGGGATCAGGCCGGTGCCGATAGCCCAGATGGGTTCATAGGCGATGACGGTGTTCTCGCCGGTCGCGCCGTCGGGCAGAGAGCCTGCAAGCTGTGCGCCGATGACGTCGATGGTCTCGCCCGCTTCGCGTTGTTCCAGGCTTTCGCCTAGGCAAACAACCGCGGTGAGGCCAGCCGCCCATGCGGCAGAGGTTTTGGCAGCGATGTCGGCGTCGGATTCGCCATGGTCTGTGCGGCGCTCGGAATGGCCGGTGATGACATGAGTGGCGCCTGCGTCTGCCAGCATGGGTGCGGCGGTGTCGCCGGTATGTGCGCCGGAGGTGTTGGCGTGGCAATCCTGGCCACCGATGGCGAGCGCGGTGCCCGAGGCGGCGTTAGCGGCGCGCGAGATCAGCGTTGCAGGAGGGCAGATCAGCAGGTCGGTCTGGGTGGTCTCGGTCGCGGCAATGGTGCGCAGTTCGTCCAGAGCGCCCGACGTGCCGTTCATCTTCCAATTGCCTGCTGCCAGCTTGCGTCGCATGTGCCGTCCCTTACCCAATTTCGTCGCACTGTTTTGTGCCCAGACGCGGCGGGCGTCAAGGTGACAATCATGCACAAGCAGGGGGTGCCGGATTAACTCAGGTTCGGAATGCCGTCTTCGCGCTTGGCCGCCAGCGTTTCGACATCGTCGAACTTGATCGACTCGCCGCAGCCGCAGGCCTCGGTCACGTTGGGGTTGTTGAACTTGAACCCGGATTCCAAGAGCGACACTTCATAGTCAATCTCAGTGCCAAACAGGAACATCTGCGCCATCGGCGCAATCATCACCACGGCACCGTCCTGTTCGACCATCTCGTCATGGGGGTCGGTCTCGGTGACATAGTCCATGGTGTATTCCATACCCGCACAGCCGCCTTTCTTGACGCCGATGCGCAGGCCGGAGTGGCCCTCTTTCGCCATCAGCTTGGCAATCTGCTTTGCCGCCCTGGGGGTGATGGACACGGCCTGTTTGCCGGGAATACCGAACATGTGACTTTCCTCGCGGGTTTCATGTGACAAAATAGGTCAGGATTGTCTCCGCATCAAGGTGGCCCCGCCGAAATTTCCGCCGGGACCTTTCACGTTTTGGTGCGGTTATGATGCGTCGGGCATCATGCAGTTGGCGTAATAGGTCACGGTCGCGGGCCAGTCCGAAAAGATACCCTCGATGCCGACATCCTGCGCCAGAACATGCAAGAGCTCAAAGTACATCGCATCGGTGTTGGTCACATCGCCAATGGTCTGAAAGTACCAGCCGCCGCCGTTCGCCAAGGGGCCTGAGCGTTCCAGCGTCCATGTGATGAGCTTCAGACCGGCCTTTTGGGCCTCTTTTGAGTAGGCCGAGGGGACGATTTTGCCATCCTCAAGCGTCACCAGCATCCACATCGGCGGGGCGATGTAGTTGACGCCTTTGGCGTGTAGCTCGGCGAAGTCATGCGGGAAGGTTTCAGGGTTGTTCGAGTCAAAGCCGTCGATGTTGTACGAGTCATCGAGAAAGACAGCCTGTTTGCCGAAGTCTGGTTCGTTTTCAATCCAGTAAAGCACGTCGTTCAGGTTGAATGACTGCGCCCAGACATCCGAAGCCGGGATGCTGGCGGCCTTGTATTCGTCGATCAGCTTTTGGGCATAATCGGCCTGGGTAAAGCCGTCAAAGGGCATCTCGACCGAGGGTGATTTCAGTTCAGGCGTGAACTTGGCACCGAGGTCCTTGAACAGCGCAATCGACTCGGCATGTGTCATCAGCGTGCCCTTGGTGGCATAAAGGTCCGTGCGCCAGCCCGCGGTGCCGTTCATGTAGCCCTCGACCGTGGTGGCCGAATTGTCGGCGGCGTCCATCTTGCCATTCAGTGTGCGGAATTCGGCCAGGGTGATGTCCGAAGCCCGGCACTCGGCGCTGGCCTTGGCCTCGCCGCTGGCGGGCGAAAACCCGGTGGTGCATTTTTGCGCCAGATCGGTGCCCAGAATGTTGGTGGTGGTGTGCAGGTCGTTCTGGGCGTGACGGCAGACCAGCTGCTTGTCCTTGGTAAAGGTCACGTCGCATTCCAGAATGCCCGCGCCCATGCGCACGGCGGCGCGGTTCGATTCGACCGTATGTTCGGGGAACATCAGCGGCGCACCACGGTGACCGATGGAAAAGGGATGCGGCTTCATCGCCATGCCTTCGCAGGCTTGCAGGCGCTGCTTCAGCGCGCTGTCTTGCATCTGGTCGATCAGGTAATAGGGACGCGGACCCAGGTCGACGTCAGCTGCCAGTGCAGGCAGCGGTGAGATGGCCAATGCGGCCAGAAATGCGGTGCGCAACATGCGAACACTCCCGTTGGTTCAGATGTCGGGGGTGTCGCGCGTGGATGTAACGCGGCCTTGGCAGCCGCGTGACAGAACGGTGATGGTTGCGTGATGCTTTTACATAAAGCCCAGTTCAAGACGGGCTTCGTCCGACATCATTTCCATGCCCCAGGGCGGGGACCAGACCAGTTCCACATCGACATTGCGCATGCCGGGAACGCCGCTGACGGCCTCTTGGACCCAGCCGGGCATTTCGCCGGCCACCGGGCAGCCGGGGGCGGTCAGGGTCATGATGATATTGGCGTCGTTCTCTTCCGACAGGGTGATCGTGTAGATCAGGCCCAGATCATAGATGTTCACCGGAATCTCCGGGTCAAACACGCTGCGGCACGCCTCAACTGCGCCTTCGTGCAACGGGTGGTCCGTGCTCGACGGGGCGATCAGCGGTGCGCCTTCTACGGGGTCTGGGGCCTGAGTCATGGTCCGTGTCCTGTCTTAATCCTGAGCGAACATATAGGGTTTAGTCACTGCAAGGTCCAGAGGCCCTGTGCAACCTTTGTCGCGCTGCGTCGATTTCAGTCGTTGATATCGTGGTGAAAGGTTTTGACCTGTCCCTTGGGCAGGGCGAAAAACCGCCTCAGCAACAGCCACGTCACCAGCGACAGGGCGGCGAACAGCAGCAACAGCACCGGCACCGACAACAGCGCCGCAGGCCCAAGCAGCATCAGGCCGACAATGGCCGCAGCCACGGCAAATCCGAGAAACACGAACCCCGGCGCCAGCACTTCGAGAATGGCGAGGACAAGCGCCCCCGCCAGCCAGACCCACCACGTGGTCATCAGGTCGGTCATTTTGCACCGCCTTTCAGCATCTTGAAGGCATCGCCAAAGGCTTCGAGCGCCTGTGCGGGCACCAGAATGGTTTGCTGGCCTTCGCCGCCGCCCAGATTGTTCAGCGCTTCGACCTGTTTCAGGGCAACCTGATACTGCGCCGCTTCGATGCCGTTCTCCTTGATAGCCTTGGCCACGACCTCGGTGGCATAGGCCTCGGCCTCGGCCTCGATGCGGCGGGCCTTGGCGATCTGCTCGGCGGCATAAAGCTCGGCGTCGGCGTTCAGCTCGACCGATCGTTTCGAGCCTTCGGCCTCGGTCACCTGTGCGCGACGTGCGCGTTCGGCGTTGAGCTGCTGCAGCATGGCTTCGCGGGTGGCGGCGTCAAGGTTGACGTCAAGGATCTCGGATCGCGTCACCTCGATCCCCCAGTCGTCCACTGCGTCTTCGACCGAGGCCTTGATCGCCGATGTCAGCTGCGCGCGGTTCGATTGCACCTCGTCCAGTTCCATCTTGCCGATCTCGGCGCGCACGATCCCGGCCACGGTTGTGGCGATGGCGGCATCCACGTCGCGGATACGATACACGGTCTTTTCGGGTTGGGTGATGCGGTAGAACACCGAGGTGTCCACCTGCAACAACACGTTGTCCGAGGTGATGGCATCCTGGCTCATCGTTGGCAACTGACGCTCAAGAACGGATATCTTGTGGCGCGCAACATCCAGAAATGGCACGATAAAGTTGATACCGGGCCCCAGCACCGCATGCAGGCGGCCAAAGCGCTCGATAACGAATTTTTCAGATTGCGGCACGATCTTCACACCCTTGAGGACAACGATGATCAGAAAGAACGCCCCCAGGAGCAGCACCAGGTTGGCGGACAAAAGGTCTAGGATAAGGTCTTCGGACATATGTTACTCTCCACTGTGGTATACTATAGTATACAAATGGGGGTTGAATCGGCCATTTTCAAGACAGGTATGTCGCGAAATGGCTTGGCTGTCTTGTGAATTCTGACATCTGACCCCTGAGTGTTGCCGGATCAGGGGCCTTGGATTTCGCCGCGCCGGGTCCGCAACAGGTTCAGATATTCGTGAACTCCGGCACCCAGCACATAGAGCACCGCGATACACGCAAAGGCAAGCGTCGGCCCACCCTGGACCAACAGGGCCAAAAGGATCGGCGTGCCAAGGAGATTGCCGATATTGCCCATCTGAGCCAGCGCGCCATTGGCCAGTGCGCGGGTTTCGAGCGAGCCGTTCAGCTGCGGAACAGCGGCAAACGTCGCCCCCTGGACCAGCCCCAGCACGGCAAACAGCGTGATCGCGACCACGCCTACCGGAACGCCCAGCGGCAAAAGACCCAGAACCAGCACCGACAGACCAAACCCTATAGAGACGACACGCACAGCCGCGATCCGGGTCAACAGAAGCGGTACGCAGATGAGCGACACGGCGATGCTGGCCAGTGGCATCGCGCCCACAATGGCGGCGCGCGTCTCATCCGGAAACAGCGGTGGCAACAGGGTCAGCAATGACACGAAGGTCAGCGTGTAGAACACCCACCCGAGCGACGCGGCGGATATGTGGGGTGACCGATAGGATTGACCGTGTTGCCGCAGGATAGACCGCAGAGAAACCGAGGGACGCCCCCCGTCCTGTGCCGAGACGTCCTTTAAAAGCAGCAGCAGGCCGACGGCCAGCGCGGCCATGACCCCGGCGTGCAGCAGGAACAACGCCCCAAGGCCAGAGACCTGCACCAGCGGCAAGCCCAGCCAGACGGTCAGGGCAAAGCTGACGCCGAAAAACGTGCTCCACAGCGACAGCGCTGCGCCGCGAATGCGCTCGGGGCTGATCTGGGCGATCAGGGTCGGGGCGGCCACGACGATGCCAAGGTGCGACAGCCCCTCGATCACCCGTGACAGCATCATGACCGGCAACGCAGGCAGCGTGGCCTGCCACAGCGAACAGCCAGCCCCCAGCACCAGCGCGGCGACAAGGATGCGCAGACTGCCGATTTGCCCGGCGAGGGTGCCGGCCACCATGCCCAACGCTGCACCAAGCGCGCTGATCAGGGTCAAAAGCCACCCGATCGACGTGCCCGCCTGCGGGTAGATGGCCTGCACGAGGTCAAAGGGTACGGCGATCTTTGAAAACTGCGCCGCGGCGGTCAGCCCCGCCAGCCAGAGCAGAAAGATGGCAACAAGTGACAGGGGATAAGACAGGCGCATGGCCCAAGCGTTAGCCGAGAATTCGGGGCAAGACCACGGGCAATCCGGTCCGGGCACCGGGGCGGAGTGATGATTTTGATGCGCGCCCGGGCTTGGCAACCGACCGCATTTGGCGCAAAAGGCGGCGATCAGCAATATATGCAGGATAGGTTGGGCATGTCGGGCAAGGTTTCCTTTGAACTCAAGGCCACGGATGGCAAGGCACGGACCGGCGTGATTTCCACGCCGCGCGGCGACATTCGCACGCCTGCTTTCATGCCCGTGGGGACTGCGGCCACCGTGAAGGCAATGATGCCAGAGTCGGTGCGGGCGACCGGGGCCGATATCCTGCTCGGCAACACCTATCACCTGATGTTGCGCCCCACCGCGGAACGCATTGACCGGCTGGGTGGCCTGCACAAGTTCATGAATTGGGAGCGCCCCATTCTCACGGATTCAGGCGGGTTTCAGGTGATGTCGCTGGCGGGCCTGCGCAAACTGACCGAAAAAGGCGTGACCTTCAAAAGCCACATCGACGGGTCCAAGCATGAGCTGACCCCGGAACGCTCGATGGAGATCCAGCGGCTGTTGGGCTCGGACATTGTGATGTGCTTTGACGAATGTCCCGCATTGCCTGCGGATCGCGACCGCATTGCCGGGTCCATGCGCCTGTCGATGCGGTGGGCCGAGCGCAGCCGCGAGGCCTTTGGGGATCGTCCCGGCCACGCGCTCTTTGGTATCCAGCAGGGCGGTCTGGAACAGGATTTCCGCGAAGAAAGCGCAGAGGCGCTGAAAAAGATCGGCTTTGACGGCTACGCCGTGGGCGGTCTGGCCGTGGGCGAAGGGCAGGAGGCGATGTTCGACTGCCTCGACTACGCGCCCGACATGTTGCCCACCGACAAGCCCCGTTACCTCATGGGTGTGGGCAAGCCCGACGACATCGTCGGCGCCGTCGCGCGCGGCATCGACATGATGGACTGCGTTCTGCCGTCCCGTTCGGGGCGCACCGGTCAGGTCTTTACCCGTCACGGTGTTGTGAATATCAAGAACGCGCGCCACGCGGACGATCCGCGCCCCCTGGACGAACAGTGCTCCTGTCCGGCCTGTTCAGACTACAGCCGCGCCTATCTGCACCATGTGTTCCGCTCGAACGAGATGATCTCGGGCATGTTGCTGACCTGGCATAACCTGCACTATTTCCAGGAGATCATGGGAGGTATGCGGGACGCCATCGCCGCAGGGACGTTTGAAATTTGGCAGAAAGATTTCCATGCGGGGCGGGCGCAAGGGGATATTGAGCCGCTGTAGGAAAATTTGTTAGTGGAAAATAGTTTCAAAGCTCTTGCGCGGCCAACCAGAATGGCAGGCCTGATAGTGGCGTTCGTCGGAACTCTAATTAACCTAACTCCAATGCTCAATTGGACACTCATTTTTGTTTTTTACTCGGTTGGCTCACTTTTCTTGGACGATCTTAACCCAAGTTTCTCCGAGTGGTTGAAAGGGCTAGGCTCAATTTCCAGTTGGTGGCTCTGGGTCCTTTTGGGACTGTTTGCGTGGAACCTATCCCGGCGTCGCCCTGTCTTTGGAGCAGTGAGTTTGTTTGCGGTGGCTGGCGGCGGTTTTGTGCACTTTAGTCAGGGTGCATTCGGAAACCTGGGCAATTACATGTTGGTTGCGGGGGGTATGTTGGTACTTTTAGCGATTCAGTTTTCACGCATGAAGTGAACGATCTCAATTGTCGCTACACTTTCCTGTGGATTAACCACAAAGCCCGCTTGCACCTCCTTGCACACACAGGCATTCTGTCCCGCACCATCTGGAATGGTTGAAAAATGGGGGGCATAACCCCAGTTTAATCACCCAGGAAACGGAAATGGCCCATGGGTTGCCTAGATTAGGGACCCGCGCTGTTTTGCCAAGAACAAGGACTGAGCATGTTAGACCCCCTGAACGCATCCTACCCAGTGCTGCCATTGCGCGACATCGTCGTGTTCCCGCACATGATCGTGCCGCTCTTCGTGGGCCGCGAGAAATCCGTGCGCGCGCTGGAAGAGGTGATGCAGGACGACAAGCAAATTCTGCTGTCGAGCCAGATTGACCCCGCCCAGGACGACCCGGAAGCCGAAGACATCTATCGCGCCGGCGTGCTGGCCAATGTGCTGCAACTGCTGAAACTGCCCGATGGCACCGTCAAGGTGCTGGTCGAGGGTGTGGCGCGTGTGCAGATAACCGATTTCCTCGAGAACGAAGATTTCTTCGAGGCCCGCGCCGAGTATCTCAGCGAACTTCCCGGCGATCCCGCCACCATCGAGGCGCTTTTGCGCACCGTGGGCGATGAGTTCGAGCGCTACGCCAAGGTCAAGAAGAACATCCCCGAAGAGGCGCTGAACGCTGTTGCGGAAACCGTGGAACCGGCCAAGCTGGCTGATCTCGTCTCGGGGCACCTCGGCATCGAAGTGGAGCAGAAGCAGGAGCTTCTGGAAACGCTCTCGGTCAGCGAGCGTCTGGAAAAGGTCTATGGCCTGATGCAGGGCGAAATGTCGGTCCTGCAGGTCGAGAAAAAGATCAAGACCCGCGTCAAATCCCAGATGGAGAAGACCCAGCGCGAGTATTATCTGAATGAGCAGATGAAGGCCATTCAGAAAGAGCTGGGTGATGGCGAGGACGGCTCGAACGAAGTGGCCGAGCTGGAAGCGAAGATCTCTGAGACCAAGCTGTCCAAGGAAGCCAAGGAAAAGGCTGACGCCGAGCTGAAAAAGCTCAAAAACATGTCCCCGATGAGCGCCGAGGCGACCGTGGTGCGCAACTATCTCGACTGGATGCTCAGCATCCCGTGGGGCAAGCGCGGCCGCGTCAAGAAGGACCTCAACAAGGCGCAAGAGGTGTTGGACAACGACCACTATGGTCTGGAAAAGGTCAAGGAACGCATCGTTGAGTATCTCGCCGTGCAACAGCGCTCGTCGAAACTCAAGGGTCCGATCCTGTGCCTGGTTGGCCCTCCGGGCGTGGGTAAGACCTCGCTTGGGAAATCGGTTGCCAAGGCCACGGGGCGCGAGTTCATTCGCATCTCGTTGGGTGGGGTGCGTGATGAATCCGAGATTCGCGGTCACCGTCGGACCTATATCGGCTCGATGCCCGGTAAGATCATCCAGGCGCTGAAAAAGGCGAAGACCACCAACCCGCTGATCCTGCTCGATGAAATCGACAAGATGGGGCAGGATTTCCGGGGTGACCCGGCCTCCGCCATGCTCGAGGTGTTGGATCCGGAACAGAACGGCACCTTTGTCGATCACTATCTCGAGGTGGAGTATGACCTCTCGAACGTGATGTTCCTGACCACGGCGAACTCGTACAACATGCCCGGACCCTTGCTGGACCGGATGGAGATCATCACGCTTGCGGGCTATACCGAGGATGAAAAGCGCGAGATCGCGAAACAGCACCTGATCGACAAGCAGGTCAAGAACCACGGTCTGAAAAAGGGCGAGTTCGAGATCACCGATGAGGCGCTGACCGAGGTCATCCAGCGCTACACCCGCGAGGCGGGCGTGCGGAACCTGGAACGCGAGATTGCCAAGCTGGCGCGGAAAGCCGTGACCAAGATCGTCAAGAAGGACGCCGAACAGGTGGTCGTGACCGGCGAGAATGTCGATGACTTCCTCGGCGTCAAGAAATTCCGCTATGGTCTGGCCGAACAGGCCGATCAGGTGGGCGTTGTCACCGGCCTCGCCTGGACCAGCGTGGGCGGCGATCTTCTGTCAATCGAAGCTCTGCGTCTGCCGGGCAAGGGACGAATGAAGACCACTGGCAAGCTGGGCGATGTGATGAAGGAATCCATCGACGCGGCCTCGTCCTATGTGCGGTCGATCTCACCTAAGATCGGTGTGAAGCCACCGCAGTTCGAAAAGTGGGACATTCACGTGCACGTACCGGATGGCGCGACGCCCAAGGATGGCCCCTCGGCGGGTCTGGCCATGGTGACCTCGATTGTTTCCGTGTTGACCGGTATTCCGGTGCGCAAGGACATTGCCATGACTGGCGAAGTCTCTCTGCGTGGCAATGCGATGCCGATTGGAGGTTTGAAAGAGAAACTGCTGGCGGCTCTGCGTGGCGGTATCAAGACCGTATTGATACCGGAAGAGAACGAAAAGGATCTCGCCGAGATTCCCGACAACGTCAAAGACGGGTTGGACATCATCCCGGTCACCCATGTCTCCGAGGTGCTGAAACTGGCGCTGGTCGGTGAGCCGGAAGCGGTGGAATGGGATGAGGCGGCCGAGGCCGCAGCGGCGCTCGCCAAGGATGGCGGGGCAGGGGCCACGGCGCACTGACCCGGCACACCCGGTTTACAATACAAAAGGCGCGGAGGTTTCCGCGCCTTTTTTGTCTGTGGTCTCGCAGGCCCTGATGGCAGCGGATGCCATCGTGCGCAGCCCCTAACGCCCCGCCAGAGTCACATCCAGCCGATCCCCCGCGTCAACCACGGATGCGCGTTCGAGTGAGACGCCGTGGCTACAAACCCAGCGTCGGCCTGGTTACCTCGACACAATTGCCATGGCAATGGCGATGGCCGCCACCAGGATAACCATGTCGTTTGCCGTCGGTTGGCTGGCATCTTCGGCCACGGATTGCGACGAGATGATCGGTGCCTTTGTGGACCCGGCTACAGCCGACGTGCCCATCAATGAAATGACCAGCATGGATGCGATGGCAGTTCGCTTCATGTTTTGTATCCCCCAACAGAAAATTATGTACTTAAAAAAGCTTTCGCATTTATCGCCTTCTGTCAACAGAGACTGTGGTGCGACGGGGCTATTGCTGCTAATCTGTTTCCAAACAGGCAACAATGGCGAGGTATGGCAATGGCCAGGACAACAACGACGAGCGGACGCAAGACGACCAGTGCACCCAAGACAAAGACCACCCGCAAGCCAGCGGCCCCTGCAGCCCCCAAGGCTGCAGCGGTGGTGGTTCAGGAAAAATCCCCCGTGGTCTCTGCTCCGGATCTCAAGAAAACAGACCTCGTCGATGCAGTGGTAGAACGGTCCGGCGTCAAAAAGAAATTCGCAAAGCCCGCCATCGAGGCGGCGCTCGCCGTGCTGGGTGAGGCTCTGGCCGAAGGGCGTGACCTGAATCTGCGCCCGCTTGGCAAGGTCAAGATCCAGAAGTCCAAAGAGCTTGCCAACGGCACCGTGATCACCGCACGTATCCGCCAGCCAGAGGCCAAAAAAGATGACGGCGATGGGGTTGCAGACGCTGCGGAGTGAAGCTAGATAGCGCGCTACCGGGTGATTAGCTCAGTGGTAGAGCGCTTCGTTCACATCGAAGATGTCAGGAGTTCAAATCTCTTATCACCCACCAGAATTCCGCAAAACGCGTCCCTGATCGGGGCGCGTTTTTTTCATGTTAGCCGCATCAAGTATGACTGATGCCCCTCGACCACCAGCGCGCCCTCCTGATTGTGGATGCGGATGGCCACTGTCAGCACACCGGTGGTCGCGCCCGGCTTTAGCTCGGTGACCTCAAATTCCGGGTAGAGCGTGTCTCCGCAATAGACCGGCTTCAGAAAGCGCGAGGATTGCTCGATGAACCCGATCAGCGCCTCTCCCATTTCATGGGCCAGCGGGCTGGCCCCGATCGCAGCCTGTATCAGCGTCTGATAGCCATGGGCCATCAGGTCGGCGTGCCCCATGCGCCGCAGGTAGGCGCGGTCATAGTGAATCGGGTGATTGTCACCACTGGCAGCCTGAAACGCCGCAAAAACGCCATCGGTCATGGTGCGGGACGGGGCGCGAAACACCTCGCCAATACAGAACTCGGCAAAGGGGCGGGGCGGGTGCATCTGGTGCTTGGCAGGGTCAAAAGTCATGCCCCCATTGGTCATGCTCAGCTATCTTTCGTCAATTTCAAAAAACCCGCATCTTGGCTCTTGCACATGTCTCAAACACCGGCTAAATACCCGCCCACCGGGTCGTTAGCTCAGTTGGTAGAGCGCTTCGTTTACACCGAAGATGTCGGGAGTTCGAGCCTCTCACGACCCACCATCAAACCCCCTGAAAATCCTGCTTTCAAAAGCGCCGCTTGTCTGTCGACTGCTTGGGTTGCACGCGCCCAATCGACTCTCGTGGTGGCTATCGACACCCGAGCACCATGGCCCCGGCCCGCAAAGCAAAAGTCCCCAGCCAATAGGCCGGGGCACAGGATGCTGGACGCGCAGATCCAGAAACCTTTCAGCTATTTCTCGTAATGCCCCGTCTGGTGCCAGCGCCAGGCGTCGGCGACCATGTCTTTCATGGTTGAGCGTGTCGGGGCCCAGCCCAGCACCTTTTCAGCCTTGGTCGAACCGGACACCAGCTTGGTGCAGTCTCCGGCGCGGCGGGGGCCTTCTTCGTAGGGCACGTCACGGTTGGTGACGGCACGGGATTGGTCGATGACCTCGCGCACGGAAAACCCCTTGCCGGTGCCGAGGTTAAACACCTCGGACGGTTTGCCGTCCAACAGCCACCGCAACCCCAGAATATGCGCCTCAACCAGATCGCAGACATGTACATAGTCGCGGATGCAGGTGCCATCCGGGGTGTCATAATCGGTGCCGTAGATGGTCAGCGCATCGCGCCGCCCGTCAATTGCATCCAGCATCAGCGGGATCAAATGCGTCTCGGGCCGGTGGAATTCACCGATTTCGCCCTCGGGATCACCGCCCGCCACGTTGAAATAGCGAAAGATCACATGGCGCAGACCCTTGGCCGCCTCAAAATCCTTCAGCATGTCCTCAATCGCGCGTTTCGAGGCGCCATAGGCGTTGATCGGATGCTGTTCGATGCTCTCATCCAAGAGCACATTGTCATGCTCGCCGTAGGTGGCACAGGTCGAGGAAAACACAAAGTTCTCACAGCCCGCCGCTGTGGCCGCCTCGATCAGGTTCAGGGATCCGCCAGCGTTGTTGAGCCAGTATTTCCCCGGCTCCGCCATGCTCTCGCCCACCTGGCTGAGCGCCGCGAAATGCATCACGGCCACGGGGGCATATTGGGCAAAGACCGCGTCCAGCCGGGCGCGGTCCATGAGATCTCCGTGTTCGAAGGGGCCGAATTTGACCGCGTCTTCCCAGCCGGTACATAGGTTGTCAAAGGTGACCGGCGTAAAACCCGCCAGCTTTAGGGCCTTGCAGGCGTGCGACCCGATGTAACCAGCACCGCCAGTAACAAGAACATGTGACAAAGGGGCCAAGCTCCTTGGATAGGGCAGGGGGGGGCTTACTCGGCCGCTTTGCGCGTTGCGGCAAGCTCGTCGAGATAGGCCATCAGATCATCGCGCAACTCGTCACGGGCCAGACCAAAGGCCACGGTGGCCTGCAGGAACCCGGACTTCGAGCCGCAATCATAGCGTTGACCGCGAAAGCGGAACCCGTAGACGCCCTGTTCTCCACCAATCTCCTTGGCAATCGCGTCGGTCAGCTGGATTTCCCCGCCAGCGCCGGCGTCCTGTTTGCTCAGGTTGCGCAGCACGCTCGGTGTCAGGATATAGCGTCCGATCACTGCGAGGTTGGACGGCGCCTCTTCTGCTTTGGGTTTTTCAACCATGCCCTTGACCGACACCAGTGACCCCATGTCGTCAGCAACATCGAGAACACCATAGGACGATGCTTTCTCAGGCGGCACCTCCATGGCGGCGACCATGCAGCCGCCGGTCTCTTCATAGGCGTCGACCATCTGTTTCAGGCACCCCTGTTCGCCGTCAATCACGTCGTCAGGCAGGATCACCGCAAAGGGTTCGTTTGCGATCAGGCGGCGGGCACAATGCACCGCATGCCCCAGACCCAGGGCCCGGTGCTGGCGGATATAGGCAATCGCGCCGCTGTCCATATAGGTGGATTTCAGGACCTGCATCAGGTCCTTCTTGTCTTTCTTGCGCAGCTCCTGTTCCAGCTGCGGCGCATGGTCAAAATAATCCTCCAGCGCGCTCTTGCCGCGCGAGGTCACAAAAATGAATTCCTTGATCCCGGCCTCGCGGGCCTCATCAATTGCGTATTGGATCAAAGGGCGATCCACCAGCGTCATAATCTCTTTGGGAATGGCCTTGGTTGCCGGGAGAAACCGTGTTCCAAGCCCCGCGACGGGAAAAATCGCCTTGGTTACCTTCTTACGCATATCACTACTCGCATCAAATTTTTTGTTAGGACATCACGCAACCAGGCGCCCGCCCGCGAAAATACTAATCTGCCAACTGGGGCTTTTCAATGGCGTTCCCCGTGGCGAATCTAAGGCATTTCACCTTGTAGCACTTGAAATACAGCTTTGGACCGTATCTCAAAAGCCCAAATGTTCAATTCTCAACAGGGAACGCACCGGCCGACCACAAAGCACGTATAGACCCTTGGTGCTGTAGCTTGGCAAGCTTCTGAGAGTGTCTCCTCAGATGTCCAGCTGCGCTTTTGCTGACACAAAATGCGATATGGCACAGGCCACGACCTTGGGGTGAGACATCTTTGTATTTCCCTCCTTGAGACGGCGTATCGGTATTGCAGCACGCTTTGGTGATCGACCAAGTCGCGCAGGCAAAATAACGTCCGACAAGAGCGACAAAAAAATATCAAACTGCCCCACTTAATCCGCTTGACGCGCCATGCGGGGCGGCATAAACCACGGCTCACGCTGACGGGCATGGCCCTGACGCGGGTAGTGAGCGGTTGTAGCTCAGTTGGTTAGAGTACCGGCCTGTCACGCCGGGGGTCGCGGGTTCGAGCCCCGTCAACCGCGCCACCACTACCAGCCTTGGTCCCCGGCAATAGGGACGCGCCGAAAGGCAATGCGCGGTTGTAGCTCAGTTGGTTAGAGTACCGGCCTGTCACGCCGGGGGTCGCGGGTTCGAGCCCCGTCAACCGCGCCACTTTCTTCCCCAGAGGATTGCCGATGAACGTGTTGGACAAACTGTCGTGGACCCTGGTGATCCTCGTGGCCCTGACCCTTGGCCTTGCGCCCTTTACGCCTGAACCGCACATCTGGGAGAAGCTCAGGATGCTGGTCGCCGCTGACCTGGTGAAACCTGTCGACTGGTTTGACCTTGTGCTGCATGGGGCGCCTTGGGTGGTTTTGGTGCTCAAGGCTGCTCGGAACCTGTCGGCAAAAGCGGGCTGAAACCGGCCTTGCCCTCTGGGCAACAGGTCGGATTACCCCACTGACCCAATGGTCTGGCGTGGCGCGTCAGGCCTGCTTCGAAACGCAGAAGGCGTGCAGCCCAGCCTTGCCGCGAAAACCTGCGAGAAATGCCCCGCGGTGCGAAACCCGCAAGCTGCAGCGATGTCGCCGACCGACAGGCGGGTTCCCGTCAACAGGGCCTGGGCCTGGCGCAGCCGCGCTGTAAGGTAGACGTCCTTTGGCGATTGTCGGAGCAGGGCATGGCAATACCTGTTAAGCGTTCGGTGCGGAATCTCCAGCCGTTTGCATATTTCGGACAGGGCCAGAGGCTTTTCGATGTTGGCCTCGACCAGTGCCAGAAACCTCTCGGCAGTCAGCTCCATGTCCGAGGCCCTGTCATGAAACATCAAATCGGATTGGTCCGTGCCAATCAGAGTCGGTTTCAGGATCAATTGCCGGCGCAGGCTTGCAGAGAATTCCGACCCGTGACGCCCGCTCAGAAAATGCAGCAGCATGTCGGCCACGCTGTCGCCGCCGGAGCACACCCAGATGTCGTCAGACGCGGTAAAGGGTTTGCGCGTGAACGACACGTCGGGAAACCTGCGTTTCAGAACGGCCAGTTCGCTCCAATGGGCGGCGCAGCTGCGGCCATCCAGCAGACCAGAGTGGGCCACAGCCCATACCGCAGACCCCAGCGCACAGATCGACGCCCCGCGCCGATGCTGGGACCGCAGCCAGGCAATCAGCCTGGGCGGAAAACTGGCATGATCCGTCTTTGCGTTGGAACACAACACGACAACCCCGGGCCTGGGCATGTCCCGCAACCCCGTGGTGACGTTGATTTCCGTCCCGTTGGAACATGTCACCAGCCCCGGGCTGATCGATACGGGCCTTGTCAGATACATTGGCTGGCCAAGCTCTGCATTGGCAAAGCGGAACAACTCGGCCGCCACAGCATAGCCAAACAACGAAAACTGATCCGTAATAATCAGTGGAATGTCCACGCTACGTACCATTATGGCCAGTTATGACCATCATCTGGCCAGTTTCAATAAGTCCTGTGCAGCGGTGCTGCTACCCTGCGGACATCCCAGAGCATAAGGAACACGCGCCATGAGCCCCAAACAACCAAACATCCTGCTGATCATGACCGACCAGATGACCCCCTTCATGCTCGAGGCCTGCGGTGGCTCGGGCGCCAGAACCGCACACATGACAGCCCTGGCACAGCGATCTGCCACTTTCACGGACGCCTACACTCCCAGCCCGATCTGCGTTCCGGCCCGGTCCTGTTTCATGACCGGGCTCTATACTTCGACCACGGGCTGTTATGACAATGGCGACCCCTATCACAGCTTTATCCCGACCTTTGCGCACTACCTGACCAACGCGGGATACGAGACAGTCCTGTCCGGCAAGATGCACTTCATCGGGGCCGACCAGCTTCACGGGTTCCAGCGCCGCCTGAACACGGATGTGTACCCCTCGGGCTTTATCTGGTCCTATCCGCTGCCACCCGAAGACGACCCGGCATTCCGGGCCTTTGACTTCACGCCGCAGTATCTGGCCGAGAACATCGGCCCCGGTTGGTCCAAAGAGCTGCAATATGACGAAGAGACACACTTTAAGTCGCTCGAATATCTGCGCCATGCGCCTGACAAACCTTGGATGCTCACGGTTTCGTTCACCAATCCGCACCCGCCCTACAAAGTGCCCAAGAAATACTGGGAGATGTACAAGGATGCCGATATCCCGCTGCCGGACTACCCCGAGGATATGGACGACAGATACTCGGACTATGATCGGGCGATCCGGCGCTGGCACGGGCTGCACGAGCGCGGGGATGAGATTCGTGATCCGAAGAACCTGATTGCCATGCGGCGCGGATTTGCCGCCCTGGCGCATTATGTCGACGACAAGATCGGCGAGCTGCTGGGCGTTCTGGACGAAAACGGCCTGCGCGACGACACCATTGTCATCGTCACGTCCGACCACGGCGAGATGCTGGGCGAAAAGGGCATGATCCAGAAACGAAGCCTGTATGAGTGGTCCGCCCGTATTCCGCTGTTCATCGACATCCCCGGCGTCGCGCCGCAAGAGATATCAACGCCGGTATCCCTGCTGGATGTGCCCGCGACGCTGATCGAAATAGCAGGCCAACAGCCGGTGCAGCCGCTGCAGGGGCGGTCGTTGCTTGCCGCGGTCCATGGTGCGGACCTCGCCGTGATCCCGGTGATCTCCGAATACCATGGCGAAGGCATCATGCGCCCGGCCTTTATGGTGCGCCTGGGTGAGTGGAAGTATCACTATCTGCACGGCTCGGCACCGCAGCTCTACAATCTGGCTGAGGACCCCGACGAGTGGCACAACCGCGCCGGAGACCCGGACTGCCGCGAGATCGAGGCAACGCTCGAGCAGGTCATAACCGGCGGTGACTTCGATCTCGAAAAGATCAGCCGCGAGGTCTGGGAGCGGCTACCGCTCAAGCAGGTGGTCAATGACGCAATGAAGCGCAACAACACGGCCTGGGACTATGCCGTCGATCAGAATGCGGCCACTCAATACGTGCGAACCTGACACTTTGGCTGGCTTGTCTGGGATTGGTCAGGTCCAAGGCAACCAATTCGGCCATCGGCGCATTGCAGGGATTTGACAGAAGGCACCCTTCGTCGCCATTAACGAAACGGCCACGCCTTTGACAGCGTGGCCATCCGTGTCTTGCAGGACCTCTTCAGGCGGTCACTTGGTCAACTCCGCCAGAATCCGTGCCCAGCTCCGCGTGCCCTTGTGAAAGCTCTGCAGGTCGTATTTCTCATTTGGCGAGTGGATCTGGTCGTCATCCTTGCCAAACCCGATCAGCATGGAATCGACGCCCAGAATGTCCTTGAAATACCCGGCAATCGGGATTGATCCGCCACAGCCCACGTAAGCTGCCGGGCGGGGCCATTCGTCGGACAGCGCCTTGCGCGCCTTTTCAAAGGCCGGGTCGGCAATCGACATCTGCGAGGCAGGTGAGCCTTTTTCCGTGCGATACGTGACCGTGAACCCGTCGGGCAGGTTGCTCTCCAGATAGTGCCGGAAACTTGCGCGGATCTTGTCGGGGTCCTGCTGGCCCACCAGCCTGAACGACAGCTTGGCCGAGGCTTCGCTGGGCAGCACGGTCTTGAAGCCGTCACCGGTATAGCCGCCCCAGATGCCGTTCACGTCACAGGTCGGGCGCGACCAGATCTGTTCCAGCGGCGTGCGGTCCTGTTCACCTGCCGGCGCCTTCAGCCCCACATCCCCCAGATAGGTCTCGTGGTCAAAGTTCAGCCCCTGCCATTGCGCACGGATCTCATCAGCCAGCTCGGGCACGTCGTCATAAAAGCCGGGCAGGGTCACGGCCCCCGTCTCGTCCTGAAGCCCCGCCAGAATGCCGGACAACACCCGGATCGGGTTCATGGCAATGCCGCCATACATGCCCGAATGCAGATCGCGGCTGGGGCCGGTGATGGTGAAATCCTCACCCAATAGCCCGCGCAGCTGCGTGGTGATCGCGGGCACGGCGCTCTCGAACAATCCGGTGTCGCAGATCAGCGCAATATCCGTGGTCAGTTCCTCGGCGTTTTCCTGCATGAACGGCACCAGCGAAGGCGAGCCTGATTCTTCCTCACCTTCTAAAAAGAACGTGATCTTGCAGGGCAGGGCGCCGTGTACCGCCTTCCACGCGCGGCAGGCCTCGAGAAAGGTCATCAGCTGGCCCTTGTCGTCGGACGAACCGCGCCCGCGGATCACCTTACCGGCTGGCGTTTCCTCGATCGCCGGGTCAAAGGGGTCGCGATCCCACAGTTCCAGCGGGTCCACCGGCTGCACGTCATAATGGCCGTAGAACAACAGGTGCGGTCCCGGCCCATCCACATGGCCCACCACCATCGGGTGCCCCGGAGTGGGGCGCTTTTCCGCTGTAACACCAAGGGTTTGCAGATCAGCCACCAGCCAGTCTGCGGCCCGGTCACACTCGGCCTTAAAGGCCGGATCGGTCGAGATCGACGGGATTCGCAAAAGCTCCATCAGACGGTCCGTGGCCTCGGATAGGTCGGAATCGATACGGTCCAGTACGTTTTCAAGCGACATGTTTTGGGGTCCTGTTCCTATAACTCAACTGTCATTTGTGGCGAGCCTATCAGGCCTGACGGCACTGTCCAGCGACGGCACAAAGAGGCGGTGAATGTCTTGACTTGTGTCAAGGTTGGGCATCGCGGCAAAATGTAACCTGTTGTGCAAATGGTGCGCGCGATATATCCATTCATACACTTGAATGATTGCTGGCCGGAAACGCGCATCCTCCAGGCCAGCGATTGAAATGCGGAGGGACAACCCGTGGACTATACTGCTCAGATCGAAGCCGCTATCCAGCGACTGCATGATGAAGGCCGTTATCGCACATTCATCAATATCGAGCGTGAGAAAGGCAACTTTCCGCATGCGGTCTGGAACAAGCCCGATGGCACCACCCAACCGGTGACCGTCTGGTGTGGCAACGACTATCTGGGCATGGGCCAGCACCCGGTTGTCCTCGACGCGATGCACGAAGCCCTTGATGCCACCGGCGCTGGCTCGGGCGGGACGCGCAACATCTCGGGCACCACCGTTTATCACAAGCGGCTCGAGGCCGAGATCGCCGACCTGCATGGCAAGGAATCGGCGCTGTTGTTCACCTCGGCCTATATCGCCAATGACGCAACGCTCTCGACCCTGCCAAAACTGTTCCCCGGCCTGATCATCTATTCGGACTCGCTGAACCACGCCTCGATGATCGAAGGCGTGCGCCGCAATGGCGGTGCCAAGCGCATCTTCCGTCACAACGACGTGGAACATCTGCGTGAACTGCTGCAGGCCGACGATCCTGCCGCGCCCAAACTGATCGCCTTTGAATCGATCTACTCGATGGACGGCGACTTTGGCCCGATCGAGGCGATCTGCGATCTGGCCGACGAATTCGGCGCCCTGACCTATATTGACGAAGTGCACGCGGTTGGCATGTATGGCCCGCGCGGTGGCGGTGTCACCGAACGCGACCGTCTGGCGCATCGTATCGACATCATCAACGGCACCCTGGCCAAGGCATATGGCGTCATGGGCGGCTATATCGCCGCCAGCGACAAGATGTGTGATGCCATCCGCTCTTATGCGCCGGGCTTTATCTTTACCACCTCACTGCCGCCTGCCGTGGCCGCCGGTGCCGCCGCATCGGTCCGGCACCTCAAGGGCGATCAGGACCGCCGCGATCAGCAGCAGACCCAGGCAAAGATCCTCAAACTGCGCCTCAAGGGGCTTGGCATGCCGATCATCGATCACGGCAGCCACATCGTGCCGGTGATCGTGGGTGATCCGGTCCACACCAAGAAACTGTCGGATATGTTGCTGGATCAGTTTGGCATCTACGTGCAGCCCATCAACTTCCCCACCGTGCCACGTGGAACCGAGCGTCTGCGCTTTACCCCGTCGCCGGTGCACGGACCGGACGAAATGGACAAGCTTGTGCGCGCCATGGACGAGCTCTGGTCGCACTGTGCGCTGAATCGTGCCGAACTGGCGGGCTGATACCCGTCAAAGGTGCAATTATTGTTGCACTGTGTTACTTTAGCCTCAACAAAGGGCCCGATCCGAATCGGGGACGGTAACGGATCGGCACTGCAGTGGGGCGATAGGCATGATCAGGCGCAAGGGACAGCGCAATACCGAAAAGGTCGAAGAGGGCCCAAAGGGCTTTGACGACTACGACCTGCGTCTTGGCGACATGATGCGGGGCGAACGGGCGACTCTCGGAAAATCACTGCTCGACGTTCAGCGCGAGCTGCGCATCCGGGCCTCTTATATCTCCGCCATCGAAAACAGCGATCCTTCGGCCTTTGAAACCCCTGGGTTCATCGCCGGATACGTGCGTTCTTATGCCCGCTACCTCGGGATCGACCCCGAGGCCGCGTATGACCAGTTCTGCGCCGAAAGCGGGTTTACCACCGCCCACGGCATGTCCGCCGAGGCCTCGACCATCCGCAAGGGCGACAGGCCGCTGCGCGCTGCTGATGCCGACCCGTTTGAAAACCCGGTCATGGCCTTTACCCCTGAACAGGAATCGATCCTGTCGCGCATTGAACCGCGCGCCATTGGCTCGTCACTGGTGCTGGTCGCGCTGATCGCGGCCATCGGCTATGGCGGCTGGTCGGTTCTGAACGAAATCCAACGCGTGCAGCTGGCCCCGGTCGATCAGACCCCGGTGGTGGCCGCCGATCTTGACCCGCTGGCCGGGGCAACCGCCTCAGCGGAAGAGATCGCCACCAACAGCTTTTCCACACCACCCGAAGCGCTGGACCGGCTCTATCGCCCACAGGCGCTGGATGTGCCTGTGATGGTGGCGCGCGACGCGCCGATCTCGACCCTCGATCCGTCCTCCACCGGCCTCTTCACTCAGGATGTGCCCTTCACCACCGCCGAAGCCGAAGAAGCACTCGACCGCGCCATCCCGCAGGTCCTGACGGGCGATGCGCCCGAACTGACGCTGATGGCCGTGCGCCCGGCATGGGTGCGTGTGCGCGCCGCCGACGGCTCGATCCTGCTCGAAAAGATCCTCAATGCAGGCGAAGAATTCACCCTGCCACCCACCGAGGAACCGCCAATCCTGACCGCCGGGATGAGCGGCTCGGTCTATTTCAAACTGAACGGCGCGCTTTATGGCCCGGCAGGCCAGGGGGCCGACCGCATCGGTGATCTGGCGCTTGATCTCGACCATTTGCAGGAATCCTATGACCTTGCTGATCTCGGCGGCGACCCGGAACTTGCGCGTATCGTGGCCGAGGCTGACGCCGCAGCCCTCGCACAGCAGTAATCGCCATTGCCCCCTCCGGGGAACCGGCCTACATAAGCCCCAAACCTAAAGCGTTTTGTCTTTAATCTTGGGTACAGATTGAAGGCAAAACGCCCACAAGACCGACGGTGGGTGGGCTTTTTGCCTTTTTTCCTGACTCGGTAAAAACGCAAAAAGCTTTAGTTGCTGAGGGGCTTTTCCATGTCGATCAACCACATCTGCCCATGGCGCAACATCGAACGCCGTGTGTCGCGCCAGATCCATGTCGGCAATGTGCCGGTGGGGGGCGACGCGCCCATTGCTGTTCAGACCATGACCAACACGGATTCATCGGATGTAAAGGCCACGCTGGGGCAGGTGCTCGCCGCCGCCGAGGCCGGGGCCGACATCGTGCGCGTGTCCACACCCGACGCGGCCGCCACCGCCGCGTTGCGGGAAATCACCCGCGAAAGCCCGGTGCCCATCGTCGCCGACATCCACTTTCACTACAAACGCGCCATCGAGGCCGCCGAGGCGGGTGCTGCCTGCCTGCGCATCAACCCCGGCAACATCGGCGACGAAAAACGCGTCAAAGAGGTCATTCAGGCCGCCAAGGACCACGGCTGTTCCATCCGCATCGGCGTCAACGCCGGGTCGCTGGAAAAGCACCTCTTGGAGAAATACGGCGAACCGTGTCCGGATGCCATGGTCGAAAGCGGGCTGGAACACATCCGCATTCTCGAAGACAATGACTTCCACGAATACAAGATCAGCGTCAAAGCCTCGGATGTCTTCATGACCGCCGCTGCCTATCAGCAGCTGGCCGAGGCCACCGACGCCCCGATCCACCTTGGCGTGACCGAGGCGGGCGGCTTTGTCAGCGGCACCATCAAATCTGCCATCGGCCTCGGGCAGCTCCTGTGGATGGGCATCGGCGACACCCTGCGCGTCAGCCTCTCCGCCGATCCGGTGGAAGAGGTCAAGGTCGGCTTCGAGATTCTGAAATCCCTCGGCCTGCGCCACCGTGGTGTGAACATCATTTCCTGCCCCTCCTGCGCGCGGCAGGGCTTTGACGTCATCAAAACCGTCGAAGCACTGGAAAATCGCCTCGCCCATATCCACACACCGATGTCACTTTCGATCATCGGCTGCGTGGTGAACGGCCCCGGCGAAGCGCTGATGACCGACGTCGGCTTCACCGGCGGCGGCGCAGGCGCGGGCATGGTCTACCTGGCGGGCAAACAAAGCCACAAACTCAACAACGACCAGATGGTCGAACACATCGTCGAACAGGTCGAAAAACGCGCCGCCGAGATCGAGGCCGGCAAGATCGAAAGCCAACCCGAAGACCTCTGATCCGATGGCGCTTCGTATTGCCAAAAATACTCCGGGGTGAATGGACGCCGATCAGGCGTCCAGAGGGGCAGCGCCCCTCCGGAACCGTTTAAATCCGGTTAATACCCAACTTGTACAACTTGGAGAAACGCCGAAAAAAAGTTGTACAACTTGGAGAGTCGCCTCTGAAAAAGATGTACAACTTGGTTATTTTGCGCGTTTGTCCGCCACCAGCGACGCCATCCCCTCATAAGGCAGATACCCCCGCAGCAGCTGATCCTGCATCACAAATGTCGGTGTGCCCGAGATGTTCAGCTTCTGCGCCAGCGCCCGCGTCCTGCGAATTTCCTCGGTCACCGAGTCGTCATCCATATGCGCAATCACCTTTTGCGCATCCAGCCCCAGCGCCTCGGCAAGTCGCGCCAATGCGGTTGGGCTGGGCTCGCCTGTCATCGAAATCAGCGCGTCATGGGCCTGTGCATAGGCCTCGTCGCCCGCCACCTGCTTGACCGCCACGGCAAAGCGTGACGACAGGACCGAAGCTTCACCCAGAATGGGAAACTCCTTGTAAATCAAACGGATATTGCCATCTGTTGAGACCAGTTTCTTGACCTCTTCGTGGGCGCGTCGGCAATAGCCACAGCGGTAATCGACAAATTCCACCAGGGTGATATCGCCTTCGAGGTTGCCGCCCACCCAGCTGTAACCATCGTCAAAAATCTCGCCCGCATGGGCTTTGACGAGGGACAGATCATGGGCTGCTTCGGCCTGCGCCTGACGTTGCTCCAAGAGGTCGACCGCCTCCATGATCACTTCCGGATTATCCAGCAGATAGGCCCGGACTTCAGCGCGGAAAATCTCGCGTTCCGCATCGGTCATCTTGTCGAGATCCAGCGCCAGGGTTGGCAGCGCAGCAAGTGCAAATGCACTGGCAAGGGTGAGGGATCGGATCATGTAAGTCTCCGTTTTCTATATACTAATTTCGTTTTGCCGCGCGTTCCGCGGCGGTCATGATATCTTCTGCCCGACGCCACGCGCTTGATCCACGTGGCAAAAGGCCCGAGGCGCGGCGGGCATGAATTTCTGCGTCCCGCAACCGCCCCGCCAGGGCATAGCGTTCTGCCGTCGACAACGACGCCATGCCGTTCTGTCCGTTCGTTGCATAGGCCTGCCCCAGGTCACGCAGCAGCCGACCATTGCGGAAATCCCGTGCCCGCGCCTTTTCCAATACGTCCAGCGCCTCTTTGTGACGTCCCGCCGCCAGCAGCGCCCGACCCAGACCTGCCATGCACAGCGCATTGCGCGGGGCCAGTTCGACCGCGCGTTCATAGGCGGTAACCGCCTCGTTAAACCTCCGGGATTCCAACAGAATTTGCCCTTTCAACTCATAATAAAAGGGGTCATTCGGGCGCAATTCAATGGCCCGATTGATGCGCGCCACGGCCGATCCCGCATCCGAAAGCTTCAGATAGGCCGCCGCCTCGCGCATGGCGCGAATGTCTTCGGTCGGGCTGTTGCTGGCCTGTCCCAATGTCCATTTCGCAGAGCGGGTAAAGGCCGAGGCCTTGCCGCGTGCGCGGGCGAACCAATAGGCGTCCTCGGGTCTTTCCGTGGTTTTGCCTTTGTAATTGTTGACAAAATTCTGCATCGCTCGCATCCGGTCCCGGGTCAGCGGGTGGGATCTCACATAAGGATCCTGCCGCGATGTGTTCAACAGCTCCTGCCCGCGAAAAATCTCGTGCACCGCAACCGCGCCCTGCGGGTCAATGCCGCTGCGCGCCATGTACCGTACGCCGGATTGGTCCGCCGCCGCCTCTTCGGCGCGTGTATGGGCAAGGAAATTACGCATCGCCGCCGACTGCGACCCCAGCGCCAGACCCGCCGCGGCGTCGCCGCGCCCGGTGGCCGCCGCCACCGCCAACGCCAGCGCCGTGCCTAACCCCGCAGCGGTGCGGGCATAGTCCAGATTGAGATGCCGCCGGGTGATATGGCCATTGGTGATATGCGCCGCCTCATGGGCGATGACAGCCTGCAGCATCTCGGGGCTGCCCAGCTTCATCAGCATGCCGAGGTGGATATAGATGTGTTGACCATCAATGACAAAGGCATTGAGACTGGGATCGTTCACCACCAGAATACGCACGTTCTGACCCAGCCCGGCAGCGGTCAGAACCGGTTCAGCCAACCGCGCCAGCGCGTATTCGATATCGGGGTCACGGATCAGCGAGGCCGCGCGCGCGGGCAGGGCGGTGCACAGCAACAGCGTCACCAGTACAATCGCGGCCAAAGGCCGAAAAGGATGGATTGACGCCGCCGTCATTTCGCGCTGAAAGATCATGGGGCCAATAGGAACGAAAAACATGCGGAACTCAAGACGCGCCGAGGTCGATCCCTTTATTGTGATGGACGTCATGGAAGCCGCCCGCCAGGCCGAGGCCGAGGGGCGACATATCATCCACATGGAAGTGGGCCAGCCCGGCACGCCTGCACCGCGTGGTGCGCAGGATGCACTTGCCAAAGCGATGCAGACGGATGCCCTGGGATATACCGTGGCTCTGGGCCTCCCGGCTCTGCGCGCCCGTATCGCGCGACTATATGGTGAGTGGTACAATGTTGATCTTGATCCGGCCCGCGTCATCGTCACGCCGGGGTCGTCGGGCGCTTTTTTGCTGGCGTTTACGGCGCTGTTCGAGGCAGGCGATCGGGTGGCCATCGGGGCACCGGGCTATCCATCGTACCGGCAAATTCTCAAGGCGCTGTCGCTGGAACCCGTTGATTTGCAGACCTCCGAGGCCAACCGGTTGCAGCCGGTGCCGTCTGATTTTGCAAAAATGGATGTGCAGGGGCTGATGGTGGCCTCACCTGCCAACCCGACCGGCACCATGCTCGACCGCCCCGCGATGCAGGCGCTTTATGAGGCGACAGCGGCCAAGGGCGCGGCGTTTATCAGCGATGAAATCTACCATGGTATCGAATACGAGGCCAAGGCGGTGACGGCGCTGGAGATCACCGATGACGCCTATGTCATCAACTCGTTCTCCAAGTATTTCTCGATGACCGGCTGGCGGGTCGGCTGGATGGTGGTGCCCGAGGATCACGTCCGTCTGATCGAACGGCTGGCGCAGAACATGTTCATTTGCCCGCCGCACGCCAGCCAGGTGGCCGCTTTGGCAGCGATGGACTGCGGCGATGAGCTTGAAGCCAATATGGCGGTCTATCGCAAGAACCGGGCGTTGATGATCGAAGGTTTGCCAAAGGCCGGGTTTGATCGGTTTGCACCTCCGGACGGCGCGTTTTACGTCTATGTGGATGTCAGCAAATATACGCAGGACAGCCGCGCCTTTGCGCGGGAGATTCTGGATGAGGCCGGGGTGGCGGTGACGCCGGGGTTGGACTTTGACCCTGTGCGCGGCGCAACCACTTTGCGGTTCTCTTATGCGCGGGCCACCGAGGATATTGCCGAAGGGCTGGAACGGCTAAGGCGGTTCATGGCGGCACGCGGCGCGATTTAGGGGCGTTGCCGCCTTGACCCCTAAGGGGTCAAATCTCTCAGGATGTTTCGAGCCAAAAGAAGCAAGGGGTGGTTCGGGGTCTCGGGGTCGGGTAGACTGATCAAAAGACCCGGATGGACAGGGCTATGAGCAGGATTTTTGTATTTCTGGCCGCGATGTGGGTGGCCTCGGTTTCGGCTGCGCAAGAGTTGAGCGGTCTGGCGCGCGTAGCGGCGGACGGCAGCCGCCTGAGCGAAGGCTGGCGGGGCAGTGTCTCGTTAGAGCTTGGCTTGTCGCAAGGGGTGCCGTGGCGGGTGTTTCAGCTGGATGAGCCGCGCCGGATGGTGCTGGACTTCCGCGAAGTGGATTGGTCCGGATTTGATGTGCTCGAACTGGGTCAGGCCGAGGGTGTTGGCGCGGTCAGAGTGGGGCAGTTCCGCCCCGGCTGGAGCCGCATGGTGCTGGACCTAGAAGACAGTCTTTTGCTGAGCGAGGCCAGCATGGCATTGGACGACGAGACCGGGCAGGCAAAACTGACCCTGAAGCTGGTGCGCGCGAGCGCCGAAGACTACGCCGCCAAGGCAGGCGCCCCGCGGGATTCGCGCTGGGATCTGCCGGACCCGGCCCAGGTTGCGCCAAAACGCGAGGAACGCCCCGATTGGGCGCCGATCATCGTGGTGCTGGACCCTGGCCACGGCGGTATTGATCCCGGAGCGGAACGGGACGGCGCGCAGGAAAAAGAGCTGATGCTGATCCTGGCGCGCGAGTTGCGGGATGCCTTGCGACGGACCGGCAGCTTTGAGGTGATCCTGACGCGGGATGAGGATGTGTTTGTTTCGCTGGAGCGGCGCGTGTCGATTGCCCATGAGGCGGGCGCGGACGTGTTCATTTCGCTTCATGCGGATGCACTGCAGCAGGGCCACGCGACAGGGGCGACGGTCTACACCCTGTCTGAGGAAGCTTCGGACGCAGCCTCTGCCCAAATGGCCGAACGGCATGACCGCGCGGATATCCTTGCGGGTGTCGATCTGACCGGCGCTGACGATGGTGTGGCAGACGTGTTGCTGGACCTTGCGCGGCTTGAAACCCAACCGCGCACAAATCTTTTGGCGGAATCGGTGGTGCACACGATCCGCGAGGCCAGTGGGACCCTGAACAAGAAACCCTTGCGGCAGGCCGGTTTTTCCGTGCTGAAAGCTGCGGACATTCCGTCGATCCTGATCGAGGTCGGGTTCCTGTCGTCACACAAGGACCTCACCCGCCTGCAGGATCCCAACTGGCGCGCCGTGATGGTGGCCGGCATTCGCGATGGCCTGTTGAAATGGCGTGATGAAGATCGGATTCTGCGCGATCTGGTGCGCCAGTAGCGCCCCTGAAACAAGCAAGAAGGCGCGCACAACTGGCGGCGATGTGTTTTGACCCTCTGGGCGAGGGCAGATATAGAGAACACATGCGTGGCCCCGAAAGGGGTTGCTTGGGATTCTTGACGGGTCTTTGACAGACCGGGGGCAAAACGTGCTGAGAGCCATTCTATCCTTTTTCGGGACGATCTTCACCTTTGTGACGATGGGTCTTGCCGTGGTTGCCCTGTCGATCGGGGCCGTGTTCTGGATGTATGGCCGGGAATTGCCCAGCCACGAGAGCCTTGCGCAGTATAAGCCACCGACAATCAGCCGAATTTACTCTAACGAAGGTCGCATCATCGACGAGTTCGCCCGTGAGCGGCGTTTGTTTGTACCCTCGGACCAGATTCCGGACCTGGTGAAACAGGCGTTTATCTCGGCGGAAGACAAGAACTTTTACCACCACTCGGGCTATGATGCGCGCGGTATCGCGGCGGCCGCTGTTGAGGCGGTTCAATCGCGCGGGCAGAACGTGCGCGGGGCCTCGACCATCACGCAGCAGGTGATGAAGAACTTCCTGTTGTCCGGTGACCGCAGGATTGAACGCAAGATCAAAGAGATCATTCTCGCAACGCGGGTCGAGGAAACCCTGAGCAAGGATCAGATCCTTGAGCTCTACATGAACGAGATCTTCCTGGGGCAGAACTCTTACGGGGTGGCGGCTGCGGCGCAGACCTATTTCAACAAGTCGCTGAGCGATTTGGCCCCGCACGAGGCAGCAACATTGGCTTCGATGCCCAAGGCGCCGTCGGATTTCCACCCGGTGCGGCGCAAGGAAAGGCTGTTGGACCGCCGCAACTTTGTGCTGCGGGAGATGGCTGAAAACGGCTATATCACCCAAGCAACCTACGAGTCAGAAAAGGCGCTGCCTTTGAAGTCGGTGCAAAACGGAGACTTTGGCAGTTTCAAAGGGTCCTTGCCGCCACGCGACTACTTTACCGATGAAATTCGTCGCCAGCTGAGTGTCGATTTCGGGGAAGAAGAGTTCTTTACCGGCGGGATGACCGTTCGGGCGACAATCGATCCGGAGATGCAGGAAATCGCGGCCCGCGCGCTGCGTCATGCGCTGGAGAAATACGACCGTGCGCAGGGGCTGTGGCGCGGCACCGGACTGACCTTGACCTCAGAGCAGCTTGCGGATGAAGCTGCCTGGCGCGAGGCGCTGGGAGCCTTGGAAGTGCCTCGGGATGTCGATCTGGAAGGGCAGTGGTACCCGGCGGTTGTGCTGCGGGTTGGCAAGAACGATGCGCAGATCGGGATCGAAGGCGTTGACGATGACGAGGACGGGCATTGGATCCCGGCCAAGGACGTCACCTGGGCGCGTAAGCTGCGCGAAGACGGAAGCCGTGGCAACAAGGCCAAGGTTGCCGGTGATCTGGTAGATGTGGGCGATGTGGTTCTGGTGCGCGCGATCACCGAGGATGACGGCGGTGCGTTCGTGCGCTGGTCGCTGCGTCAGGTGCCCGAGGTACAGGGCGGCTTTATGGCGATGGACGTCAACAACGGCCGCGTGATCGCCATGCAGGGGGGCTTTTCCTATCAGGACTCAGTGTTCAACCGCGCCACCCAGGCCAAGCGGCAGCCGGGATCGTCGTTCAAACCTTTTGTCTATGCTTCGGCGCTGGACAGCGGATATAGCCCGGCGACCATCGTGATCGACGCGCCGATCGAGATCGACACGCCTCAGGGTGTCTGGCGTCCGCGCAACTCGACCAACAAGTTCTACGGCCCTACGCCGCTGCGGACGGGTATCGAGATGAGCCGAAACCTGATGACCATTCGTCTGGCACAAGAGGTCGGCATGGAAGTTGTGGCCGACTATGCCGAACGTTTTGGCGTCTACGATAATATGGGGCAGTTTCTTGCCAACTCACTGGGGTCGGAAGAAACCACATTGTTCCAGATGGTTGCGGCCTACGCGATGTTTGCCAATGGCGGAGAGCGGGTGGAGCCGACGCTGGTGGACCGGGTGCAGGACCGCTATGGCAAGACGATCTATCGCCATGACCAGCGCGAGTGTACCGATTGTGACCGTTCGGACATTGCCACCAACCGTGGCCCACGCATCGTGACAAACCGCGAGCGGGTGATGGACGCGGTGACGGCCTATCAGCTGACCTCGATGATGCAGGGCGTGGTGACGCGCGGGACGGCGTCAAGCCAGATCAAGCTGCCGGTGCCGATTGCCGGAAAGACCGGCACAACCAACGAGGCCAAGGATGTGTGGTTCGTGGGATTCTCGAGCACCGTCGTGGCGGGCTGTTACATTGGTCATGACCGTCCGCGCCCGCTGGGGCGGGGGGCCTATGGCGGCACCACCTGTGGGCCGGTGTTTCAGGAGTTCATGAGCGAAGCCATCAAGAAATACGGTGGCGGCAAGTTCCGTGTGCCTCCGGGCGGACACTTCATCAAGATCGATCGCTTTTCGGGAGCTCGTCTTGAGAATGATGCTTCGGGTTCGAACGTCGTGGCTGAATACTTCCGGGATGGGGAAGAGCCGGTCTTTGGCATCACCTTTGACGGCGGTTTCGCCATGGGGTCGAACCTGCCATTGTTTGATGAGGTGCAGCACAACACCGGCACGCAGGTCACAACCTCGTCAGGAGAAACCACCATCGTTGGTCCAAAAGCGAGCTTTGGCACCATCAGCTCAGGTGGGTTGTACTAACTCAACGCCGTCCGCACCGTGCAGCGCCATCAGAAAATCGAATGCTCCCGATGCAGGTTTTCCCAGCCCATATCGGCGAAGTTGGGGCCATGCATGGCTTCGGCAAACTTGAGATCGGAGTGACCTGCATTCACTTCCATGATGGCAAATTTACCGTTGGCCATGGGGCAGAGATCCCACCCCAGCCAGCCGACGCCCGGCACCTTTTCATGCAGTGCTTCGCAGGCGGATTGCATGGCGGCAAAATGGGTGAGCGTATTGCCGGCAAAAACCTCTCCGGAATCCGGATGCCGATCGATCAACGTCCAGTCGCGCATCCCGCCTTGGGCAAAGAACGCGCCTGTGTCCTTGTTGATCGAGAGGCTGATGTCGCTTGTCGCGTTGATGAACTCTTCGTTTTCACGCACAAACCGGATGCGCATCTCGCGGGTTTCGGCGCGGCCCGATTTGATCACAGTGGTCAGGCGCACGTTTGACGCCGCGCCAGCGCAAAAACGGTCGAGGTCAGGATCCTGCTGCAAAGCGCGCTGAATCACATAGTCCTTGCCTATGGGCAACATGTCGGGGTGAAACTCGGACCGGCGCAGCACGCGGATACCGCGACCCTGGTTGGTGTTGGCAAGTTTCAGAAAGGCGCGATCACTGTCCTGAAACAGAATATCTGACGCCTGATCCAGGCCGACCTCTGTGTCGTCGGGGCGCAACAGGCGTCCGTTTTCGCACCGCAGGATTTCAGGGAGAAGTTCCGTGTCGAGCACACGCCTCTGGTGAATGCGCCCAAGCCTTTGCCTCCAGTCTCCCACCACGTGTTTCAGCATGTAGATGCCGATGTAATTGTCCGGAATACACCCCGGATGAAATCCCCGGCTAAACGCCGCATAGGTGACCAGCCAGGGGGCATAATAGGTGCTGCCAAAGGTGTCGCGCGCGTAGGCATCGATCTCGGCCAGTTTTGCTGGTGACAGGGATCGCGACGGATCGCGCGACACAAGGTTGGCATATTTTGCGCGCGCCTCATTTCCCTGCCGACGGTGGTACTTGAGCACGTCATAGACCCGATGTGCCCGCTCAAAAGGCAGCATGGCAGATTGGGCGAGAGGGTGATCAATCAGGGACATCAAAAGGCTCGGTGGCTTGTTATCGGGCAAGTAACGAATGTCCGGCAATGGAAGTCAAGTTGCTGGGCGCGCAAATGCCCGCGATTGCACCACTGCTGTCTTGCCCCCACCTTGGGCGTGGTTTATCACCCAAGTCTGACCCAATTCGAATGGACCCGTCCGATGCGCGCTGAAGCTCAGAACACCGTTGCCAGAATCGAGAATTCCCTGGAGCTGTTGCGCCAACGCCTGGATTGGGAGACAGCAACGTTTCGTCTGGAGGAATTCAATGCACGGGTGGAAGATCCTGACCTGTGGAACGATCCCGAAGCGGCGCAAAAGCTGATGCGCGACCGGCAGATGCTGGTGGATGCCATCGAGACGGTGACCTCTATCCAGACCGATATGAACGACAATATCGAGCTGATCGAACTGGGCGAGATGGAAGAGGATGACGAGGTTATCAAGGACGCCGAAGAGGCGTTGACCAGCCTGGCAGAGAAGGCAGCTGAAAAAGAGCTTGAGGCGCTGCTGGACGGGGAAGCGGACGGCAACGATACCTTTCTCGAGATCAACTCGGGCGCGGGTGGCACCGAAAGCTGTGACTGGGCCTCGATGCTGGCGCGGATGTATGTCCGCTGGGCCGAGAAAAAGGGGTACAAGGTCGAGTTGCAGTCCGAGACCGCAGGCGAAGAGGCGGGCATCAAGTCGGCGGCTTACAAGATTTCCGGGCACAATGCCTATGGCTGGCTAAAGTCTGAAAGCGGTGTGCACCGTTTGGTGCGGATTTCGCCCTTTGACAGCGCGGCCAAGCGGCATACGTCTTTCACCTCGGTCAAGGTTTATCCGGTTGTTGACGACAATATCGAGATCGAGGTGAACCCCGCCGACATTCGCATCGACACCTACCGGTCGTCGGGTGCGGGCGGTCAGCACGTGAACACCACGGACTCGGCCGTTCGGATCACCCACATGCCGACGGGGATTGTGACCACAAGTTCCGAAAAATCTCAGCACCAGAACCGCGACATTGCCATGAAGGCGCTGAAATCGCGGTTGTATCAGATCGAGTTGGATAAGCGTTCAGCCCTGGTCAACGAGGTGCATGAGAATGCGGGTGACGCCGGATGGGGCAACCAGATCCGATCGTACGTGCTGCAACCCTACCAGATGGTGAAAGACCTACGGACCAATCACGAGACCTCGGACACCAAGGGTGTGTTGGACGGTGATCTGGACGGGTTCATGGCGGCGACGCTGGCAATGGACGTGGCAGGCAAGAGCCGCGCCGACGCACAGGCCGAAGACTAGGCGTTCTGGGGCGCTGCCCCCTCGACCCTGTTTGGGGTTACTTCCCCCACAATACTTTTGACACAAGAAAGAGAGGGCTTGTGTGTGCCCTCTGGTTTTGTAGCCTGATCTTCGAAAGAGGAGGGGGTTCATGGATATTCTTGAGAGGGATGCCACAGGGCAACTGGCGGCGCTGCAGTCGGGCGAGATCACCTGTGAAGGGTTGATGGCATCGACTTTGGCGCAGATCGAGGCGGTGAACACTGAGATCAATGCCGTTGTGTCTTTGCGCGCTCGCGAAGGCCTGATGGCCGAGGCCCGGGCGGCGGATGCGGTGCCGTTGCAGCAAAGAGGCGCGCTGCATGGCTTGCCCTTTGCGGTGAAGGATCTGGCCGTGCTTGCGGGTGTGGTGTGTTCGAACGGCTCGCCGCTTTTTGCCGATGACGTCCCTGAAGAAGATGAAACCATGGTGGCGCGATTGCGGGCCGCGGGGGTGATCTTTGTCGGCAAGACCAATGTGCCAGAGTTTGGGCTGGGATCGCACAGTTACAACCCGGTGTTTGGGGTGACGCGAAACCCTTATGACCCCTCGCGCACCGCTGGCGGGTCTTCGGGAGGGGCGGCGGCGGCACTGGCGACGCGGATGGTGGCGCTGGCGGATGGCTCTGACATGATGGGCAGCCTGCGCAACCCGGCGGCGTATTGTAACGTCTATGGCTTTCGTCCCGGCTGGGGTGTGGTGCCGCGTGAGCCCGGAGGCGAGACATGCTTGCAGCAACTGTCGACCTCGGGCCCTATGGCACGCAGCCCAAGGGATCTGGCCTTGATGATGTCGGTGATTGCTGCCCCCAACCCTTTGGTGCCCCACAATGTACCTGCGCAGGACTGGACAATGGACCCGCCAGAGTCTTGGCAGGGGTTGCGCGTTGGCTGGCTGGGCGATTGGGGCGGTGCCTATGACATGGAACCTGGAATTCTGGAGCTGTGCCAAGAGGCCTTGCAGGGTTCCGGAGGCAAAATAGACACATTGGACCCTCCATTTTCGGCAGAGGATTTGTGGGAAAGCTGGACCACTTTGCGTCACTGGGCCATTTCGTCAGAACTCGGCCCGCTATATGAAGATGCACAAACGCGAGACGCCCTGAAACCAGCCGCGCGTTGGGAGATCGAGCGTGGAATGGCCTTGGACATTTCGGCGATCAATCGGGCCACGACCCTGCGCTCGCGTTGGTATGAGACGCTCGCAGGCCTGTTGCAGGACTATGACGCCCTGGCGCTTCCGGTGGCGCAGGTCTGGCCCTTTCCGGCTGAATGGGATTGGCCGCGTGAGATCAATGGCAAAGAGATGGACACCTATCATCGCTGGATGGAAGTTGTGGTGCCGGTCAGTTTAGCAGGTGTGCCCGCCATCAGCCTCCCGGTGGGGTTCGGCAACACCGGGTTGCCCATGGGCGTGCAGCTGTTCACGGCCAATGGGCGTGATCTGGACCTGCTCAATTGGGCGGAAACCTGGCATCGCGCGACGAATTGGCCAGAAAAGACAAAGCCACATATTCAGAACGGTTGATTTGTTCGCACGCAGCGGGTCTTATCACCAAAAGCGACGACATGCGTTTTGGGAGGGATGGATGCCGGATAAGCCTGAACTGGGCGTACCCCCGCTGGGGGATGTGACCTTCGCAATGTTGCGGCAAGCCTTGGCGCGTGGCTGGAAAGATTTTCTCGCGCGGCCGGGCTATGGGGTTGTGTTTTCGCTGTTTTATGTGATCGGCGGTTGGCTGCTGGCATGGCTGACGGTTGAAACCGGTCAGACCTATTGGCTGGTCTTTGCCGCCATCGGGTTCCCATTGATCGGACCCTTTGCAGCGGTTGGACTCTATGAAGTCTCGCGACGGCTTGAGCAGGGGCGGGCGATGGACATCTACGCCATTTTTGGCGTGGTCGGGCGACAAAGCAAACGCCAGTTGCCGTCGATCTGCGCGGTGATCATCATTGTCTTTCTGTTTTGGTTCTTCCTCGCCCACATGATTTTTGCCCTCTTTCTCGGGCTTTCAACCATGACGAACGTGTCAACGTCATTCGAAGTGTATCTGACCGGAAATGGCCTGATGATGCTCTTGGTGGGAACCGTTGTTGGTGCGCTGTTTGCGCTGTTGCTTTACATGATCACGGTGATTTCGCTGCCACTCTTGCTGGACCGCGAAGTGGATTTCGTGACGGCAATGATCACCAGCTTTCAAACCGTGTCGAACAACTTTGTGCCCATGCTTTTTTGGGCGGCAATGGTGTCGGGGCTGACATTCCTTTCACTGCTGCCCGGGTTCCTGGGTCTGTTCGTCGTTCTTCCGCTGTTGGGACACGCGACATGGCACCTCTATTCCCTGATGAAAGCGGCAGGAGAGGTAGAGGCAACCGACACAGGCGATGCTGCTCCGGCGTGATCGCTATTCCTCGCGACCCAGTGCTTTCAGCCGCTCATGCAGAACATGGCGTTGGGGCGCGCCGATTTCTAAAGCATAGACATAAGCCTGCGTCAGGTAGAAACCGCAGGCTGTTTGATCATCACTCGCCTCGGCGGCTTGCGCATACAATGAAACCAGGGCGGGTGTGTCGGCCGCAGCATGCGCGGCCAACAGGCGCCGATCCAGGTCACTCAGCATGGCTTTGCAGGCGCCTGGCTACCCAGTCGTGAAAGCAATGTGTTGGCCCGTCCATGGCGGGTGAAAACCGCCCGCCGTCAAAGCCCGCTGCATGCCGGCCGCGCTGCATGCCCTCAACAACAAAGATGTCCTCTTCAAACACCACCCGCCATTGTTCGGCGTTTTTGGCGCGCAAGGCGTCGTCGGTTTCCGGTGTTGAATAGTAGAGGTGAATGTGCTCGACCGTTTTGTCCAGCGACTGCGGTTCCAGAATAATCGCAAAGGCATGGTCGCGCTGCGCCCCCAAGAGAACATTGGGGTAGACCGCAATGTATTCTGCGCCATCGTCCCACTTTGCCGGCAGATCGGCGAAATCCGGAAAGACGGTGCCGTCATCACCCTTGATCTGTTGATAGACCAGAGTTCCCTGACCGGAATACAGGCCGATTTCATTGATGTTGTAATGATCTTCAAGCCGCGAATAGCTGTTCAGCCCCGGGTGAACCCAGGGCAAGTGGTACGCCTCGCAGAAGTTCTCGACCGCCAGTTTCCAGTTTGTTGAGACGGCGAGGGTGAACTTGCTGTCCTTTCCCCCGTGGTAGAGGGGCTTGTCGACTTCGGCCCAGCGGCTCAAGAGATGCGCGTGCACCTCTTCAAAGGCAGGGGCGTCACCTGAGATGTTTACAAAGACCACGTCGCGCCAGATGTGGCTGCGCACTTCGATCAGCCCAAGTTCGTTGCGGGGCATGGCCTCGTGTGTGTTCTGACCCGGTCCACCCACATGTGGCGTGGTTACCAGACGCCCGTCGGTGGCATAACACCACGAGTGATAGGGGCAGCGAATGGCGCCCTCGATCTTGCGGGGTTCCTCGACCAAGATCATGCCGCGGTGGCGGCAGGTGTTGTAGAATACCCGTACCACCCCCTCTTTGTCACGGATCAGCAGCAGAGGCATGCCGAGAAAGCTGATCGGAATGGCGTCACCCGGCTCGGGGACATCGGCGGCCACAGCCAGGCCGGCCCAGGTCGCCTTCAGAACAGCGGCCTTTTCGATCTCGAAACTGGTCTCGCTTGTGTACCACTCATTGCCGAGCCCCTGGGCGTTCTCGATAGGGCGGCGTACACCCGAAAGGTTGCTGACTGTCATTGTTCGCTCCTGTTTGCCGACTCGGAGCATAGTCGAAATCAGCTCAGTCAATTGCAGAACTGCGACTCGACATGGCGATTCCCGACACCGGAACGCATCGCCCCGGGGCGAAGTGACGTCAGGCGAAGGGGCGGTCCAGCTGCAAGAGCTTGCGGTGATAGGGGATCAACTCGTCCGGCGTACAGAACCCGACCGACCGCGCGGCATCAAGCACAACGCCCGTATCAGAGCCTAGATGCTCATAAACCAGGCGTGCAGCCCGGCAACCCGTCACCGTTTCACGAACTGTGCGTGTGGCGTAGCCGATCCAATAATGGTTTTGGAATGACGCAACCCGGCTGAGATAGTTGAACGAGGTCGCCATGGTGTTCTTGTGCGAAACCAATGCGGCAATACCGTCTTCCTGCGGCAGCGCCACTCCGCGAAACTCGCGGGTTTGCGGGTCGGTTGGCAGACCCTGTTGGCGCATCGCCTCTTTGGCCTCATAGCCGCGGATAAAGGTATGCTTGTCGCGCCGGTAAACATAGACGAGGCCAATGATAATCAGATCCGCTTCGGTAAAGCTGAGGCGTGAAAACCGGTAGAACCCATCGGGAAAGACATCCTGCGGAATGTCGGTCATGCCCGTGCCGACATAGTCAGCAATCAGAGGATGATTAAGAACGCCGCGTTCAGTCGTCAAATGGTTAATAGGCTCAAGCAAAATCCGTGCGTCGACATCAAAAAACAGACAAATCCGATGCAGAACGTCAGGCCTCGGAAAACTTTCACCCGACAAATACCGATTAAATTGTGTGCGGTTGATCCCGAGTTCGCGACACAATTGGGATACAGAAGGGTATCGATCCGCAAGAATGCGTAGATTCGCGCCGAACATCTTTCTGAGTTCCGCTGGTGAAGGTTGATTTTCTGCGGTTTCCGCCGGGTTTTTCAATGCACTCTCCGGTTGGAAGTGGGTTGTCGTTTCGCGCAAAGCGCGCATGTGTCACTGGTAAATCTCCCTCATGACGCTGTTCAGCGCCACTGTGATGCAGTTTGGCACCAAGACATTCAATTGTCGACACAATTTGATGCCGGTCGACGCCCAAATTTCCATGTGCAGTTTTGATTTCTTTTGGAACACTCAAGACGAGGGCAAAAAGGAGTTATAAGTCAGATGCTTGGCGTGGTTCTGTGGAGTGATAATACTGATAACAAGGCTGTGATCTGGTGCGAGGATCACGGGGATTTGGCCTTTTTTAATGGCGGAGATGACGCGTGTTTTGACACGGTGGATCTTGATGCGGGGGATTTGGTTCAATTCGACCTGCAGCAGGAAAAACACCTGCGATACGCTCACAACCCAAAGCGGATTGAACAGGGCGCTTATGTAGGTCTGGCCGAGCAACTCCAGGACGTTGCCCAACCTGCTCAGCCCATTCGGGTCACGCAGCATCAGGCCGGGCCGATGTGCTCGGCAGATGTAATCCCGTTTGCCCGGAAACGACCCGAGAGAGCGGACAGAGAATTGGTCGCTGTCTGAACCAAAAAAAAGGGGGCGCTGAGCCCCCTTTTTCGTGTCTCGATTTTCTGGCTCTATGCCGAGCCGCGTGACAGCGCCGCGACCCCAGTGCGAGCAACTTCAACCAGGCCCAAGGGGCGCATCAATTCAGCAAAGGCGTCAATCTTCTCAGGCGCGCCGGTGATTTCAAACACAAAGCTTTCCAGCGTGCTGTCGACCACATTGGCGCGAAAGATGTCGGCCAGCCGCAGGGCCTCGACCCGCTTGTCACCGGCTCCGGTCACTTTGAACAGGCCCAGTTCCCGTTCAACCGCCGGACCATCAACCGTCAGGTCATGCACTTCGTGCACAGGCACAATCCGACCCAGCTGTGCCTTGATCTGTTCAATCACCTGCGGGGTGCCCTTGGTCACGACTGTGATCCGCGATTGGTGCCCGGTGTGGTCAATCTCGGCCACGGTCAGGCTTTCAATGTTGTAACCACGACCCGAAAACAGGCCGATGACACGCGCCAGAACACCGGGTTCGTTGTCGACAACAACCGCCAGCGTATGGGCTTCCTGCACATCCGAAAAGTTGGGGCGCAGGTTGTAGGCAGAGTGCTTGTTCGAGCCTTTTTTGATTTTTAGAGCAGCCATCTTTCTTATCCTTACACCAGAACCGCGCCGCCAGCTTCGATCGCGCCTTGCGTCGAAGCTTCGCCCAGAAGCATTTCATTGTGCGGTTTGCCCGACGGGATCATCGGGAAACAGTTTTCATGCTTTTCCACGAGGCAATCAAAGATCACCGGGCCGTCATGGTTGATCATCTCCATGATCGCGTCATCCAGATCGTCAGGATTGTCGCAATAGATGCCCTTGGCGCCAAAGGCCTCGGCGAGTTTGACGAAATCGGGCAGGGCCTCGGACCAGGAATGCGAATAACGTTCGCCGTGCAAAAGCTCCTGCCACTGGCGCACCATGCCCAGACGTTCGTTGTTCAGGATGAACTGTTTTACCGGCAGGCGGAACTGAACCGCGGTACCCATCTCTTGCATGTTCATCAACCACGAAGCTTCGCCCGCAACGTTGATGACCAAGGCATCGCGATGCGCCATCTGCACCCCGATCGACGCCGGGAAACCATAGCCCATCGTGCCCAGACCCCCGGAGGTCATCCAGCGGTTGGGGTCTTCAAACCCGAGGTACTGCGCCGCCCACATCTGGTGCTGACCCACTTCGGTACAAATGTAACGGTCATGATCCTTGGTCAGCGCCTCAAGCCGCTGCAATGCGTACTGCGGTTTGATGATCTTGCCTTCTTGCTTGAAACTCAGGCAGTCGGTCTCGCGCCATTTGTCGATTTGGGCATTCCACTTGGCCAGACCTTCCTTGTTGGTCTTGCGTCCGCGGGCCTTCCAGACCTTGAGGATGTCCTCCAACACGTGGCCAACATCGCCTACAATCGGGATATCGGTCTTGATGACCTTGTTGATCGACGATGGATCAATATCGATGTGAACCTTTTTCGACTTGGGCGAAAACGCCTCGATCAGCCCGGTGATACGGTCGTCAAACCGCGCGCCCACGTTGATCATCAGATCACAGCCATGCATCGCCATGTTGGCCTCGTAAAGCCCGTGCATGCCGAGCATGCCCAGCCAGTTCTTGCCCGAAGCAGGATAGGCCCCCAATCCCATCAGGGTCGAGGTGATCGGAATACCGGTGGTATCGACCAGTTCGCGCAACAACTGCGATGCCGCGGGACCAGAGTTGATCACGCCACCACCGGTGTAAAACACCGGGCGCTCGGCTTTTTCCAGCGCCTCGACCAGTTCCGTGATGGCCTCGATATCGCCCTTCAACTGCGGCTGATAGTGCGAGGTCTTGGCAGCCTGGGGCGGGGTGTAGTCGGCGCTGGCAAATTGCACATCCTTGGGGATGTCCACCAGAACCGGCCCCGGACGACCCGAGCGTGCCACGTGGAACGCCTCATGAATGGTCGCCGACAGGCTCTCGGTTTCTTTTGCCAGCCAGTTGTGTTTGGTGCAGGGGCGGGTGATGCCCACGGTGTCCGCCTCCTGAAAGGCGTCCGAGCCGATCATGAATGTCGGCACCTGGCCAGACAGCACAACAATAGGGATCGAGTCCAGCAAGGCATCCGTCAGGCCGGTCACCGCATTGGTCGCGCCGGGACCCGAGGTCACGAGCGCAACGCCCACCTTGCCTGTCGAACGGGCGTACCCTTCGGCCGCGTGCACAGCACCTTGCTCGTGGCGCACCAGAATGTGGCGAATATCGTTCTGCTGAAAAATCTCGTCATAAATCGGTAGGACAGCCCCGCCGGGGTATCCGAATACCGTATCCACACCCTGATCCTTGAGGGCCTGAACTACCATTCTCGCTCCGGTCATCTGACGTGTCATCTGTCTCTCCGTTTACAACGTCACAATTTAGTACGCATAAAAAAGCCCCCGATCATCTGACGGGGGCACATGGGTTCCATTATGGAGTCCGTTACCGGCCCATGTGCCATTTTCCTACCACGACGATCAGCTGTGCCACGATGGGCTCCTTTCAAATGCGTGCGCGGACATTATTCAGGGGACGCGGGGGCGTCAACAGGGAAATCTGCAGTGCAGCATGAAATAATCTCAGAAAATGTCGTTATTACCCACATTTCTTTGCAAAAGTTGCGCTGGCGCTCGCGTATTGGGCAACATGCGACAAAATGCGGTGGGGAATGCGCCTGACTCACAACATACTTTTTGTCCGGTGCTCAGATATATTCGCGGAAAATTCGTCCTTGTCGTGATGTTTTGGGATTCGATTTGGGCTTTCAAGCCGACAACGACGCCTTTCTGCGCCGGGATACGGTGGCGGTCAGGTTGGTCGAAGTCTGGTCTGGTGTCGATCTGAAGGCTCCCCAGCGCCAGGCTCGTTCGATATCGGTTTTGAAGACTTGGAGGTCCTCTTTGCCAGCCTCGAGCCTGCGTTGAATCGCCTGCCCAAGGGCAGGGTCTGAGCGCCCCTTGATCACCCCCATGGCCCGCGCGTGTTTCGCGCGATGGATAAAGATTGCGCTCAGGCCCATTTTAGCGAAGCCATCAGCGACAGATAATGACGCCCCTTTTCTCAATGGCCCCAAATATCCTGGGGTGAATTGACCCTTTTGGGGTCAAGAGGGGCAAAGCCCCTCAATCAGGCTCAGCTTGCTGAGCCATGCCCAACCGGGTGCGTTGCATCTTTGATGCGGCGCTGCGCGGGCGGGAGCCCCCCTGCGTTGTGACTTACAGCCCAACACCTGTTCCTTGAATCACGCCGTGTTCCAGGGCGTAGCGCGTGAGACCCGCGGTCGAGCTGATCCCCAGTTTGCGTTTGATGTTCTTGCGATGGGTTTCCACAGTGCGCACCGAGATATTCAGCGTATTGGCCACCTCTTTGTTGGATTTTCCCTGCGCCAGTTGCAACAGAACCGTCTGCTCTCGCGTGGTCAGGCTTTCGCGCATACCGTCTTCAGACGGCTCCAACGACCCCTTGGCGCCGGTGCAAAGATAGCGTTCCCCGCGCATCACCGTGTCGATGGCGATCTTGATCTCTTCCGTGGGAACATCTTTCAGCACATAGCCCCGCGCCCCATGACTGAGGGCGGTCGAGATGTATTCAGGGCTGTCATGCATCGACAGGATCAGGATACGTGTTTCCGGATTGGCCTCCAACAGCATCTCGGTGGCGGTCAACCCGCCAATCTCGGGCATATTCAGATCCATGAGCACCACGTCGGGGCGCAGGCCGGTCATCTGCTCGACCGCCTCGCGCCCGTTTGTCAACGTCGCCACAACTGAAATGTCGTCATAGCTCTCCAGAATGGATTGGATACCTTCGGCCACCATGGGGTGGTCGTCTACAATCACGACTGTAACAGGGTCATTCATGCGCTGGCCTTTCTGTTGTCGGATGAAAGTTCCTCGGGTTGCAGCATGTGGCTGAGCGGCACGTCTGCCACGATAACCGTTCCCGAGCGGGACGAGAAGATGCGCAAAGTGCCCTCAAGCTGTTCCACACGTTCCTGCATGTTGCGCAGCCCCAGACCCGAACCGGGCTGCGTGGGTTTGTCCGGACCCAGCCCCTTGCCATCATCTGCAATGCGCAAGGTCGCACCCTTCTTGTGGCCGCGCACATCAATGGTGACCTTGGTGGCGCCCGCGTGACGTTCGATGTTTGTCAGAGCCTCTTGGGCGATCCGGTAAAGCGCGATCTTGGCGTCCTGATCCAGGCGATTGCGGAACACCACGGTGTGAAAGTCCACCTCGATGCCGGTGCGGGTGGCAAAGTCATCGGTCAGCGCTTTGAGGGCAGGGCCAAGACCCAGGTCATCCAGAACCCCAGGGCGCAGGTCGCGGCTGATGCGTCGGACTTCCTGAATGGCGCCGGACAGGTGCTCGATGCCCTTGTCCAGCATGTCACTGCCGCGTTGATCGCCCGCCAGCAGTCGCCGCCGGGCACTGTCCAGCGCGTAGCGAACCCCAACAAGAAGCTGGCTGATGCCGTCGTGCAACTCGCGCGCAACGCGCCCGCGTTCTTCTTCCTGCGCGTCGAACACCCGCTGGGTCAGTTCCTTCAGCTTGGCGTCAGCTAGGCGACGTTCGCGAATGGTGATGACCATCCCCGACATAAAGACCAGCACCAGCGCCGCGACGGTGATCGCAAGAATATAGACCGAAGTCCGCTGTACCCGCGCCTCAACTTCGGCCCGCGACGAGGCCACGGTTTCCAGCACATCATCGATAAAGACGCCTGTACCAATCGCCCATCGCCAATCCTGAAGCCCAACCACATAAGTGACGATGCGCGCGGTCTCGAGCGAAGACGGTTTCGGCCAGTCATAGGTATGATAGCCGCCGCCCTCACGGGCAATGCGGATCAAGTCGTCAGTGATGGGAGTGTCGTTGAGGTCTGTCAGCCCCGTCCAGTTCTTGCCGATCAAATAGGTCTGGCGCGGGCTGACAAGGTTGTTGCCCTCATAGTCGAAGACAAAGAAATACCCATCCTGCCCGTAGATCATCGACGATAGGATCTGGGTGACCACCAGCTTGGCCTCTTCGTCATCCGGTGCCGCGCGGCCGTAGATGTTCACGAAAGCGGTCCGGGCAATCGAGATGTAATTCTTCAGCTCGGCTTTTTTGGCTTCGATCAGCTGGATTTCCAGTGCCTTGATTTCGCGCTCGGCCAGCTGGCGGGATTGGTTGGCCACCAGAACCGCAATCGCCGCCACCGCCAGGATGAGCGGCACGGTGGCAAGCAAAAACAGCTTTTGCCCATAAGACAGGCTGAACAGCGAAAATAGTCGGCGCATTGTTGATTCGTTAAAGTGGATTCGCTGCGAATCATAGCGTCGATTGATGGATTTCACCGTCTTTCCGGTCAAATTACGCAGTAATACGGAGAAATTGGTCAGAAAAACTGCCACCGAGGCATGAGAATACGTAGTACTTGGTATTCCCAGATTGCATGGCCAAAGCTAACCTCACGACACTTGCAACGATCCGTCCGGCTGCCAAAAGGCATTCGGACCGAACTAATTCTGGGAGGATTACCTATATGGATCGTCGTTCTTTTCTAAAGACCTCTGCTCTGGGCGGCGCAGCCGCAGCCACCACTCTGGCGGCTCCGGCTTATGCGCAAGGCAAGCGCACCCTGACCATGGTGACCTCATGGGGTCGTGGTCTGGCGGGTGTGTTTGATGCGGCTCAGTATGCTGCAGACACAATCACCGCGATGTCGGACGGCCAGCTGACCGTTGACATCAAGGCAGCCGGCGAATTGGTTGGTGCGTTCGAAGTGTTTGACGCCGTGACCGCCGGTCAGGCTGACATGTACCACGCGGCCGACTACTACTTTGTCAGCCAGCACCCGGGCTATGCCTATTTCACCGCTGTGCCTTTCGGCATGACCGCTCAGGAACTGGTGAACTGGTACTACCATGGTGAAGGCCACGAGCTGCATGACGAACTGGGCGAAATCTTCGGCCTGAAATCGTTCCTGGCGGGTAACACCGGTGCACAGGCTGGTGGCTGGTTCTCGAAAGAGATCACCGGTCCGGAAGATTTCCAAGGCCTGAAGTTCCGTATGCCCGGCCTTGGTGGTCAGGCGCTTGGTAAAATGGGCGCATCTGTCCAGAACCTTCCGGGTTCGGAAGTGTATCAGGCGCTGGCATCCGGTGCCATCGACGGTACCGAGTGGATCGGCCCCTGGGCGGACGAAAAAGCCGGTTTCCAGGAAATCACCAAGTTCTACTACACTGCGGGCTTCCACGAGCCGGGTGCAGGCCTGTCGCTGGCAACCAACCGCGAAGTCTATGACTCGCTGTCGCCTGCGCATCAGAAGATCATTGAGACCGCCGCTGCTGCATCGCACCAGTGGAACCTGGCTCAGTTCCTGAACAACAACGGTGCAGCCCTGCAGCGTCTTCAGGCTGGTGGCGTCAAAACTCTCGAATTCCCGGACAGCGTTTGGGATGCCATGGGTGCGGCCTCGAAAGAGACCATGGACAGCTACATGGACGACGAGCTGTTCGCCAAGATCCGTGGCTCGGTAGAAACCTCCATGCGCGCATCGTCGGGCTGGCTGGTTAAGTCGGAAGGTGTCTATCGCACCCAACGCGACCGTATCATGGGTTAACCCGCGACCGGTTCAAAAAACAGGGGCCTCCCGCACCAATCGGGGGGCCCTTTGCGAAAGCGCGCGGCGGTGGCGCAGATATTTCCTGAAACGAACAGAGGGATGTGGGGGCAATGCTAGACGCACTTGTCTGGATCTTTAGCAATATAGGCCAGGCCTTCATCAACGCAGGATACGCGATCACGCATCCGGGCCAGTGGCTCAGCTGGATCGGCGGTCTGGAGACGACCGAGGACAAACAGGCGCTGATGCGCTTTGTCTACTACGGCGGCTCGACTGAGTTCTTTTTTGTGGTCTTCACCACGTTCCTGATCATCACGGCCATCGGCCTGTGGCGCAACAGCTTCATGTGGGGCTGTGTGCGGGTGCTCGAAGGGTTTGCCAACACGGTTGGGCGCTTCTTTGCATGGGCCGGGCTCTTGATGGTGCTGCAGCAGATCGTCATCGTCTTCATGCAGCGGATTTTCACCGTTGCGGAGATTTCGCTGATTTATAACGTCGACTTTCTGACCCATGACGTCAGCTGGTGGGCGGAAGAGCTGAAACTCTACAATGCGATGATCGTGTCGCTTTGTGCCACATACACCTTTGTCCAGGGCGGACACGTGCGTGTTGACCTCGTCTATTCCGCGATCAGCTTCCGGGCCAAGCGGACCGTCGACATGTTTGGCGCCATGGTCTTCATGATGCCCGCCGCGGTTCTGACCTGGATGTATGGCTGGTACTTCATGTGGCGCCACTTGATCACACCCAAGGTGTCCGCGTCCGACAAAATCGAACTTCTCATGAAAAAGGCGCGCATTCTGAAATGGAATGTCGAAACCATCGGCTTCTCGCCGAACGGGTTCAACGCCTACTTCCTCTTCAAGGTTCTTCTCGTTGCCTTTGCCGGCATGGTCTTCCTGCATTCGATTGCTTTCTTCTACCGTTCGTACCTCGAGCGCAAAGAAGGACAGGCAAGCGAAGGCAAGTATCTCGACCGTGACAGCCTCGGCGAGGGCGAAGAAGCCTATGAAGGCACACACTGAGTTAAGGGGCAGAAACAATGCTATTCGGACTTGATGGGGTCGAAGTCGGCCTGATTATCGTCTTTCTCTGCCTCTTCGGGGGCATTCTCTCGGGCTTTCCAGTGGCGTTTGCCATCGGCGGGGCAGGGGTGATCTCGTTCGGGATCATCGCGGCGCTCGACAGCGCCGGGCTCTTGATCCACCAGGCCATCGACACATCGTCGACCCTGTATGCGGATCTGATTGCCCAAGGGATAAAGTCAGACACGATCTCGATATTCCGCTACCCAGATTTGCCCAGGATCGCCGAACCGGTCTTCCCGGGGGGCTGGGAAACCGCGATGGACCGCAACATTTCGTTCATCGTGAACCGTATGAACGAACGTGTTCTGGCGGGTCAGTCGATCGAAACGCTTCTGGCGGTTCTGATGTTCGTCCTGATGGGCATCACGCTGGAACGCTCCAAGATCGCCAATGAACTTCTGACCACGATGGCGCGCGTCTTTGGCCCGCTGCCCGGCGGTCTGGCGGTTTCGGTTGTGGTTGTGGGCGCCTTCCTGGCGGCGTCGACCGGTATCGTGGGCGCCACGGTTGTGACCATGGGGCTGTTGTCCCTGCCGACCATGCTGCGCCATGGGTACTCGCCACAACTGGCGACAGGTGTGATTGCGGCCTCTGGTACGCTGGGGCAGATCATTCCACCGTCAATCGTGATCGTTCTCTTGGGAACGCTGGCCGGTGACCTCTATTCGGCTGCGCAGGAAACCCGTGCACAGGTTGCCGGCTGTTCCGACGCCTTGACCTATCTCGGTGAACCGGCGGTCGTGTCGGTCGGAACACTGTTCCAGGCGGCGCTGATCCCGGGCATCATGCTGGCCTGTCTCTATGGTCTCTATGCCTTTGGCTATGCGCTTTTGAACCCCTCCAAGGCACCCGCCGTGGAACTCGGGGCCTCCAACAGCGAGCCGATTGGCCGCAACCACGGTCTGACCTGGTTCCTTGGTGTTCCCGCACTCATCGTGGTCGGCATGATCGCGCTGAACAGTGTTGGCGTCGTCGGCAGCCAGAACGTGACGGTCGACAGCTTCTCTGATGCAGGTAAAACCGCAAGCCTGCGCACAAAGGTCAGTCCAGAGTGCCAGGCATCGATGATCGAGCTGCACGGCCAAGAGGCGTGGGATACCGCCATTGCCGAACAGACGACCATTGACGAAGCTGGTGGCGTAGCAGAAGCCCGCGCTTTGACGCCGGAAGAACGCGAAGCCGCATTCCTTGAAAAGGTTGCCAGCGCGCCGATTATCGGGTCGGGCTTGGCCATCGGCTTCCTGCTTCTGGCCTTTGTCATGACCACAGCGCGTGGCGTGGCGCCGTTGCAGGACACCAGACCGCTGCTGATCGGTGGGGCTGGCATCGTGTTGGGGCTGTTGGTGGATGCGGTGCTGATCTCGCCGTTGACCACACCGGGCTGGACCCTGATTTACAGTGCGATCCCCTTGGGGCTGGCGTTCTATGGCTGTCGCTATGCGGCTGGTCTGCTTGGCCAGAACGAGCTGTTGCGCGTGGTGTTCCCACCGCTCGTGCTGATTGTTGCCGTGCTGGGGTCGATCCTCGGCGGCATCACCAACCCGACACCGGCAGCGGCGCTTGGGGCAGGTGGGGCGATCATGCTGGCGGCCTATCGCAAGCTGCAGGATCAGGAGAAATCCGGACGGATCATCATCTGGGCGACTTTTGCCATCATCATCATGATCCTTGTCGGCGTGAACTTTGACCTGCGTGTCAACATCGGCGAAGTCAGCACCGAGAACTGGATTGCCTTCGTCGTGGCCAAATGTGCCTATCTCTTTGCGATGTTCGGCATGTTCTATGGCTGCTGGGTCCTGTTCCGGGGCAAGGTTCTGACACCAATCGTGCGGGAAACGGCCAAGGTGACCTCGATGGTCTTTACCATCCTGATCGGCTCTCAGCTCTTGAACCTCGTGGTGATCTCCTTTGGGGGTGAACACTATATCCAGGGCTTCCTGAAGTCGTTCGACAACGAGTTCAAGGTGTTCCTGATCGTGATGCTGGTGCTGTTCATCCTGGGCTTTGTGCTCGACTTCCTCGAGATCATCTACATCGTGATCCCGATTGTCGGGCCGGTGATCTACGGTGGCACATTCGATCCGAAATGGGTGACCATCATGATCGCGGTGAACCTGCAGACGTCCTTCCTGACGCCGCCCTTTGGCTTTGCACTCTTCTATCTCAGGGGGGTTGCGCCAAAAGAGGTCACAACCGGGCATATCTACAGGGGCATCATACCCTTTGTGCTGATCCAGGTTGTCGGATTGGGGATCCTGTGGTTCTTCCCGTCCATCGTGACCATCCTGCCAGCTTTGATCCCCAACTGATCCATGCGAGAGCTTGAAACACAAACGGGGGCCTTCGGGTCCCCGTTTTTCTGTGTAACAGGCTGGTCGTGCAGCGCGAATGTCTTGGACCCGGTGAAACGCCGGTCAGCGCTTGAGTTGCAACAGATCCCAGCGGTGGCCAAAGGGATCGCGCCAGACGGCGACCGTGCCATAGGGCTCAAACCGCGGCTCTTCCTCGAACACAACGCCCTTTGCCACCATGGTCGCATGGTCCCGGGCAAAGTCATCGGTGTGCAGGAACAGGCCAATACGCCCGCCGAACTGGTTGCCGATCACCGCGCGTTGCGCGTCGTCTGCCGCGCGCGCCAGCAGGATAGCGGTCTGCGCCTGAGCGTCCGGCGCAATGACAACCCATCTCTTGCCGTCACCCAGATCCGTGTCCTCGCGCAGATCAAAGCCAAGCGTGGCGACATAGAAATCCAGCGCCGGATCATAGTCGGGCACGACCAGCGAAATTGCATGCAGATGCTGCGGCATCAGAGTTTGGGCGCGCGAGTATCGGGCAGCGTGAGATTGGCCACCTGTTCGGCAATCGGATCGGTCGACAGCGGGTGCAACTCGGATTCAAACCGCTCCGGATCGCCCAGATCCTGCCACTCACCACCAGCAAACACCTCAAGCCCCGAAAAGTTGCACTTGTAGCCCATCTTGGAACTGCCCGGCACCCAATAGCCCAGGTAGACATAGTCCAGTCCCGCCTCGCGGGCGATCTCGACGTGGTCGAGGATCAAATAGGTGCCAAGGCTCTGGCGCGGCAGATCAGGTCTGTAAAAGGAATAGACCATGCTGACCCCGTCTTCGAGGATGTCCGTCAGGGCGACACCAATCAAATCATGGCTTTCATAATCCGAGTATTCAACAACGCGGCTGCGGATCGGGGTTTCCTCGATCATCGCGGCAAATTCGAACACATCCATATCGGCCATGCCCCCATCCGCGTGGCGGCTATCGAGATAGGTGCGGAACAGGTCAAACTGATCCTCGGTGGCCCAGGGTGAGGTCGCGCGGCGCTGCAGATGGGCGTTGCGCCGGATAATGCGTTTCTGGCTGCGTGATGGCGAGAACTTTGAAACGTTGATCCTGGCCGAAAGACAGGCGGCACAATCGGAACAAGAGGGGCGATACAGCACGTTCTGCGATCGACGAAATCCCTGATGCGACAGCGTGTTGTTCAATGCACCTGCATGTTCCCCCTGCAATGCCGTAAACAGTTTGCGCTCCATCCTGCCCTCAAGATAGGGGCAGGGCTGGGGGGCTGTCACATAAAACTGAGGCGCTATAGGAAGAGTGTGGCGCATATCGTCCCGTTTGTCTGTTCAATCAGGACGATAGCACGGTTTTTTCTCAGGCCAAGGGCTTAGTAGCGGGCCGCGCGATTGATCGCCACGGACCCCATCACATGGTCGGTCAGACCCTGGCGGCGCGATGACATCAGCATCAGCCCGATTGAGATCAGCTGTAGTGGAAACACCGAGAGCGACACGTGGTAGCCCAGCGTGTGCAAAAACGCGCTGCCAAAGTCAAACCGACGCCCCGTGCGGTCGCGCATCTCCAGCGAGGTCAGGCGCATACCCCAGGTTGCCGAGCCGCTTGTCAGCGTGATCGTGCGATAGATGAACCCGATAATCAGCAGGAGGAAGGCAAAGAAGAACAAGCCAACCACCGTAAAAAGCGCCACCACCGCAGACATAGCCACGATGACAACGGTATCTATGACCCAGGCAATCAGGCGTTTGGTGGGCACGTCCGCATAAAACTCGGGCTGCGTGTCGGGGTCAGGCAATAGATAGTCCATGTGGGCCGTCTCAGTCATTTTGGGGGGGCTTGTCCTTTATGTTGGCACAGACGCGGCCCCACTACTGGGGCCACATCCGCGAGGGTGCCTTTAGGCGTCGGCGCGGGGGGCGTCGCGTTCTGCTGCTGCGGCTCCGGCGCGCTCGTCCATGAACTCGTCAAACTCTGCCTTGTCCTTGGCTTCACGCAGGCGCTCGAGGAAGGTCTCAAAGCTCTTCTGCTCTTCTTCCAGGCGGCGCAGGGTTTCTTCGCGATAGGCGTCAAATGCGCGGTTGCCGGTCGGGCTCATCGTATGCATGTGACGGCGACGGCTGCGGCTGCAGGACTTGTTGAACATGTTTGAACTCCAGCGGTTTGTGTAGGTGATGTAAAGCACAAGGGCGAGGCCGATCGGCCAGAAAAAGACAAAGCCAAGGACCATGGCGGCGATCCAGGCGCCTTTGCCTTTGCTGTCAAGCCAGGCTTCGCTGCGCGAGAACCAGCCGGTCGGGCCAGTAGGGGCGGTCGCGGTGGCAGTCGGTGTCATGTGTGTTTCTCCGTGGTTGCAATGTAAATCGTCTTCACATCATCAAAATTGGCACCCCGGCCCTGTTTTGCAAGAGGGCATGTGAATGATTTTTACATTTTTAATGTAAGAAATTGTTTTAGATCAATAAAATTCGAAATTTGAACGATATCACACGGTGAAATCAGCCACTTTTGCAGTGGTAAGATCAGGCAAAATAGCCGGATCGATGTGAAATACATGATTGGGAGTGCCTGCAGCGGCCCAAACTATGTCGTAGTCCATAAGCTTCGGATCAACAAACGTGCGAATGGGGGATGTATGTCCCACGGGGCTGACGCCCCCTATGGCAAAGCCCGTCTGCATCCGAACAAGAGCCGCGTCCGCTTTGCCCAGAGGTTCTCCGGCCAGCGCACTGGCTTTGCCTGCATCAACCTGATTGCCACCAGCGGTCAGGAACAGGATCGCTTCTCCGCTCGCCTCGCCGCGAAAGATGATAGACTTGGCAATCTGATCCAACGCGCACCCCACGGCATCCGCAGCCATTTGCGCGGTGCGCGCTCCGTCAGTCTCGCGCACATCATTTGGCACTCCTGCCGCTTCCAGCGCCGCGCGCACGCGTCTCAGACTTTTGCTCATAAATCCCTCCCGACGAACCTCAAAGAAAGCGATTGCAGGAAACTTTGTAAAGCACCGTTGACGCGCCGCTGTCCCGCACGCAGGGTAGCGCCATGAAAAAACACGACAAACCCTCTCTCGACGACATCCTGGCACTTGAGATCAAGGTCTGGGAGGCTTTGGTGTCAGGCGACCCTAAAGTAGATGGCGCCATGCTGACCGAAGATTTCCTGGGCGTCTACACAAGCGGCTATTCCGACAAGGCCGGACATATGGCCGAACTGACCGACGGCCCGTCCATGGCCGAGTATCGCCTGTCCGAAGCGCGGCTCAAACGCTTGGGGAAAAGACGCGTAGTCCTGTCCTACCGTGCGGATTACCGCAAGCCCGATGCCGAAAACTGGGACGCGATGTACATCTCTTCGATCTGGGAGAGCCGCAAAGGCGTCTGGCTGAACGTATTTTCACAGGACACCCCCACGGATTAACCCCAGCTGGCAAGACGTTTGCGGATTTTATCCTGGAACTGGGAGGCGCGCCTTTCATCAACGGTTTCCGCGCCATAAAGCGACACCATATTGAACTGCGCCTTGGGGGCGCAGGCCTTGACCAACCCCCATTTCAGCGCGCGATAGACCGGGCGGCGCAGGATCAGCCTGTCGATCCACCCCGGCGCGCCAAGCGTTGTGATCGCCAAGACCTGTGTCAAACCGGTCAATCGCGGCGTCAGCGCCGAGAGGTCGTTGGCATGGTCATAGGCTACTCCCGGCAGAAAGCTGCGATCAATCCAGCCCTTCAGGATGGCGGGCAGAGCAAACCACCAGGTTGGAAAAACCAGCACCAATGCGTCGGCGTCCTGCAACCCCGCGTGGTCTTCAAAATCGCTCGTGTAGTACACTGCGCGTTCCTGCGGACGTAACACCGGATCGAACCCTTCGGCATATAGATCAAGCAGCCGCACCTCGTGCCCGGCCTCTTCCAAGGCAGCGACAGCAACCCGCGCGTTCTCGGCGTTCAGGCTCTGGGGCAGGGGATGGGCAAGGACAACAAGACACCGCATGGGCGCGACCCTAAAGCGCGGCCAGCACCATCACAAGACCCACCCCGAGGCCCTACGCCCCATTGACCTCTGCGCCGCAACATGTCCATTTGCCGCCATGGATTTTCAGTCTCGCATCACCCGCCTGCCGTTTGCATTCGATCCTGAAAGAGGGGATGACACGCTTGCCCTGCTGCCAGAGATGTCCGGCGACCTGGGCAAGTTGCTTCACGGCACCGCCGGATGCAGCCCCTATCTCAAGGCGCTGATTGAAAAAGAAAAAGATTGGCTGCCCGGGGCGTTTGACAATCCCGAAACGGCGCTGACCACATTGTTTTCAGAGCTGAAACAGGTCGCGCCGGACCTGCTTCCGGCCGAGCTGCGTCGCGGCAAACGCCGCATGGCTCTGATCACGGCTCTGGCAGACCTCGCCGGGGTCTGGGAGTTGGAGCAGGTCACCGGCGCGCTGACCGACTATGCCGACCTCGCCAGTGATCTGGCGATAAAGGCCTGTATCGCCAATGAAATCCGCCGCAAGAAATTACCGGGCATGACCGAGGAGGACGTCGCGACCGCAGGCGGGATGGTCACGCTGGCCATGGGCAAAATGGGCGCGCACGAGCTGAACTATTCCTCGGACATCGACCTGATTTGCCTGTTTGATGAAACCCGGTTTGAGCCTGATGATTTCCACGATGCCCGTGCCTCCTTCGTGCGGGCCACTCGCAAGATGTCGGCGATGCTGAGCGACCTGACAGGGGATGGCTATGTCTTTCGCACCGACCTGCGCCTGCGCCCGGACCCGGCTGTTACCCCGGTCTGCATGGCGATGGAGGCCGCGGAACGCTATTACGAAAGCCTTGGCCGCACATGGGAGCGCGCAGCCTATATCAAGGCGCGACCCTCGGCGGGCGATCTGGACGCGGGTGCACGGTTCCTGAAAACCCTGACGCCTTTTGTTTGGCGCAAGCATCTCGATTTTGCGGCTATTCAGGATGCCCACGACATGCGCCTGCGCATCCGTGCGCACAAAGGGCTGGGCGGTCCGATCACCTTGCCCGGTCACAACATGAAGCTGGGTCGGGGTGGCATTCGCGAGATCGAGTTCTTTACCCAGACCCGGCAGCTGATCGCCGGTGGTCGCGACCCCTATCTGCGAGACAACCGAACCGTACCTGCCTTGGGGCGTTTGGCTGAAAGAGGCTGGGTGCCCGAGGACGTGGCGCAGATCCTGTCGCATCACTACCGCGCCCACCGCGAGGTCGAACACCGCATCCAGATGGTCAATGACGCGCAAACCCATGATCTGCCCAAGTCCGAAGAGAACATGCAGCGCCTGGCCTGCCTGTCCGGGCGCGATCTGGACGAGATGCGCCGCGATATCACCGACCGTCTGACCGAAGTGCATGAACTGACCGAGGGCTTCTTTGCCCCGGACGCCGCGCGGGTTGACCACGAGCATGAGTTCGACGCGGATGTCATTGATCGCTGGCAAACCTACCCGGCGCTGCGATCCGAACGCGCGGTTGAAATCTTCAATCGTCTCAAGCCCGAGGTTCTTGGGCGTCTCGCCCAGACGGCGCATCCCGATCAGGCGCTGTTGGCGCTGGATGGGTTTCTGCGTGGGCTGCCCGCGGGTGTGCAACTGTTCTCGCTGTTTGAGGCCAACCAGCAACTTATTGATTTGCTGGTGGATATTGTTGGCACCGCCCCCGCCTTGGCCCGCCACCTCAGCCGAAACTCTGGCGTGTTCGACGCGGTGATCGGCGGGTCCTTCTTTACGCCCTGGCCCAGTGAGCAGGGGCTGCGCCAGGAATTGACGGATGTCCTGGCGGCAGAGGGCGATGACTACGAGCTCAAGCTGGACGCCGCCCGCCGCTGGGCCAAGGAGTGGCATTTCCGGGTTGGGGTGCACCACCTGCGCGGATTGATTTCGGCAGAAGAGGCTGGCGTGCATTATGCCGATCTCGCCGGTGCCACCCTCGCGGCGCTCTGGCCGGTTGTGGCCGATAAGTTTGCCGAAAAACATGGACCCATGCCGGGCAGGGGGGCCGTTGTTTTGGGCATGGGCTCACTCGGCGCGCGCCGCCTCAACGCCTCGTCCGACCTGGATCTGATCGTGATCTACGACAACGACGGTGTGGAATACTCAGAAGGCCGCCGCCCTCTCGCCAGCCGCGCCTACTATGCGCGCCTCACACAGGCGATGGTGACGGCGGTTTCCGCCCAGATGTCACAAGGACGGCTCTACGAGATCGACATGCGCCTGCGCCCGTCAGGCACCCAAGGCCCCGTGGCGACCTCAGTGGCGTCATTCCGAAACTATCAGGAAAACGAAGCCTGGACCTGGGAGCACCTGGCGCTGACACGCGCGCGCCCTGTCGCTGGCACAACCGAGTTGATGAATGAGGTGGAAGAGTTTCGCCGCAAAGTACTGGCCACGCCCAGAAACGAAGCCCGGATTCGCGCCGATGTCGCCGAGATGCGGGCCAAGATCGCCGCTGCCAAGACCCCGTCGAGTATTTGGGATGCAAAGATCGGCGCCGGGCGCATGCAGGATATCGAACTGATGTCCCAGGCCGCCGCCCTGATTGGTCACAGCCCACGCCGCACCGTACCGCAGGCCTTGCGCGCCGGTGTCGCGATTGGGTGGCTTGATGCCGCTGAAAGTACAGCGCTGAAACAGGATTATACGCTTTTCTGGCAGGTGCAGGTGGCGTCAAAGCTGCTGAGTGAACAGGACCTGTCCCCCGAGGTGATCGGTGAAGGCGGCGCGGCATTCCTGCTGCGCGAGACTGGGGCGGACTCGATGGCGGCGCTTGAACAGGCGTTGGCCGAGGCCGCAACCCGGGCTGCCGCCCACATCGATGCAGCGCTCGGGAGGGCACCGACCAAGAGTTAGGCACATGACGGAACCAAACTGGGACCCCAAGGGGCTGATCCGCGAAAGCTACCGGATCGAAGGCATCACCGACTCGCAATGCCGCACGATCTTTCTCGACTGGGCCTTGACCGTGCCACCGGGGCTGGACACCCGCGATGGATTGAACGCGATGCTCTCGACCTATCGCGACGCCAACCCAGACCACCCCATGACCGAGATTCTCGAACAGGGTCTGGTGCAGATGAGTCGCCCGAAACGCCGCGGTGGCTGGCGGTCGCGCGAACGCAGTTGACCTAGGGAAACAAGGGGTTTTGACCCTGATCGGGGTGAAAACTCCATCGAATCGAACACAATTTGTCCAAATCTTGCCTCAATTCACACGCAGATTACTCGCGTGCAAATGGACCTGGGGGTCCAAAGGAGACAGGACATGAATCGTGTTCGACTGACAGCAATGATGATGGTTCTGGGGCTCGGCCTTTCGGCATGTGCCTCGGTGGACACCGCAACCCGTAACGCGCCGCTGGAGCAGATTTCAGCCGAGATGCCGATGCCGGCACCTTCTTTTGCGCTGGCGGGGTTTGACGTGAATGTCCCCACCACCCTGAAAGTTTCGGAAAAGAACAGCTATTACCCGGGCGGTGACATCGTCTGGCGCGGGGATGCCTTTGGCAACCGCTACGAGCAGGTGGGCGCAATCTTTGAAGAGGCAATTGCGCTTGGCGCCTCCGATCTGCACGGCGCCATGGGAGTTGTCATAGAGATTGAACTCAAACGCTTCCACGCTCTGACCGAGAAAACCCGCTACTCGGTGGGCGGCATCCACTCGATCGAGTTCGTGATGACGATCCGTGATCCGCAGACCGGAGCCATCGTGCGCGGCCCCCGCGAGATCAAGGCCGATCTGGTTGGTTACGGCGGCTCCAAGGCCCTTCAGGCCGAGGCCCGCGGCCTGACGCAGAAATACCGCATCACCAACCACCTGGCACGGGTGATCCGCGACGAGATGACCCTGACCACCGGTTGGGTGGCACCCAAGAAAGGCGTGACCGCCACGGTGCAACCAATGACGCCGGTAAAAGCGCTTTGATCTGAAACGCTCTTTTCAGCGCCACGAGAGACAGTTAAGAGGACGGCATGACGCCGTCCTCTTTTCCTGTGATCCGCCTGAAACCCAAAGCACGTGCCCAGGCTATTCGCCATGGGTTCCCTTGGATTTATGACAACGAACTGGTTGTCGACCGCCGCACCAAAAACATCGCTCCCGGCAGTATTGCCGTGCTGGAAGACAGCGACCGACGCCCCATGGGGCTGGTTGCCGTCAATCCCAACTCGCGCATTTTCGGCCGCATGTTAGAGCGTGATCTGGATGCCACCATCGACCATCGCTGGTTTGTCGCAAAGATTGCCCACGCATTGGCCATGCGGGAACGCCTGTATGACGCGCCGTTCTATCGTCTGATCCATGCAGAAAGCGATGGGTTGCCCGGCGTGGTGATCGACCGTTTTGGCGAGATTGCCGTGGTGCAACCCAACGCCGCCTGGGCCGAGGGTCTGCTCGGGGACCTGGTTTCTGCGCTGGTCGAAGTTACCGGTGTGACCACCGTTTTGAAAAACGGGTCAGGCCGCGCGCGTGGCCTCGAAGGTTTGGACGAAGACAGCTCGGTGCTCGTGGGCACAGCGCCCGACGCACCTGTGCCCGTGGTGATGAACGGGGCCACCTACATGGCCGATCTGACGGGTGGTCAGAAAACCGGGCTTTTCTATGATCAACGTGCCAACCACGGTTTTTCCGCCAGCCTTTGCAAAGATGCAAAGGTGTTGGACGTGTTCTCGCATGTCGGGGGCTTTGCGCTCGCGTCGCTGGCCGGTGGTGCAGCGTCGGCGCTATCTGTTGATGGGTCTGCCGCTGCCCTGGCGCTGGCCGAGCAGGGGGCAGAGCGCGCCGGTTTCATAGATCGCTTTGTGACGCGCAAAGGGGATGCCTTTGATGTGCTCACCGCGCTTGCGGAAGAGGGGGAAAGCTTTGACGTGGTCATCTGTGACCCGCCCGCCTTTGCCCCCTCCAAACCGGCCCTGGAAAAAGGCCTGCGCGCCTATGAGCGCGTGGCGCGCCTTGCCGCACCGCTGGTGCGCGAGGGTGGGTATCTGGGCCTGTGTTCCTGTTCCCATGCCGCGGACCTCGCCAGGTTTCGCGGCGCCTCGGTGCGCGGCATTGGCCGGGCCGGACGTCAGGCACAGCTGATCCACACAGGTTTTGCCGGGCCGGATCATCCGCTGATGCCGCAGCTGGCCGAGAGCGGATACCTCAAAGCGCTGTTCTTCCGCCTGTGAAACGGCTCTTGCTGGATACCTGCGTGATCTACCCAACGGTCATGCGCGAGATGCTCTTGGGTGTCGCAAAAACCGGCGCTTTCCAGCCTATGTGGTCGGACCGTATCCTCGAGGAATGGGCGCGGGCCGCCCGCAAGATCGGCCCGACAGGCGAAGCTCAGGCGCGCGGCGAAATTGCCCTGGTGCGCGCGGCCTGGCCCAAGGCCGAGGTCACGTGGAAACCTTCCCTGGAAGACCGGCTCTATCTGCCGGATCCGGCGGATGTACATGTATTGGCCGCCGCAATCGCCGGATCGGCGGATGCGATTGTGACAATGAACGCCAAGGATTTTCCGCGCGGCATTCTGGCGGAAGAGGGGCTGGAGCGTATCGACCCGGACGCACTCTTGCGCGGTATCTGGGACCAAAATCCTCTGCCCGTTCAGCAGGTTGCGCAAAACGTACGCGCCGAGGCCGAACGCTTGTCCGGCGAGGCGTGGGACATGCGGCGCCTGTTAAAAAAGGCGCGTCTGCCACGGCTGGCCAAAGCGCTGGGGTAGGTCGGACAAGATTGTCCGACCTACGTCACACCCCATTTGGATTCGTTTTTCTCAATCGCCTTGATGCGGTCAGGCGTCTTCGGGTGACTGAGCAGCCAGGCAGGCGTGGAGGCACCGCGGGCGCCGGTCAGGTGTTCCAGTTTGGAAAACAGGGATTTCTGCGGCCCGGTTCCGATCCCGGCCTTGGTCAAGAGGGCCGAGGCGTATTCATCAGCCTCGAACTCGTCCGACCGAGACAGCCGGGCGGCGAGCAGGGAAATGGCGCTGTTGGCGATCCACGGGCCAATGCCGGGAATGAACCGCCCCAACACCATCGCAAGCGCGGTGCGCAGGGCATTCTGGCCGGAAAAGTCGATCATGCGGCGGCGTGAGTGGCCTAGTGCCACGTGGCCCAGCTCGTGTGCAATCACGCTGGCCATCTCAGCGGACGTCACCTCGCCAGCTCGGAATTTGTTGTAAAATCCACGGGTTATGAATATCCGACCATCCGGCGCGGCAAGCCCGTTTACCGGCTCGATCTCGTAGATGTGCACCTTGATCCGGGGCAGGTCCAGCGCGCGCGCCATGTCCTTGATCAGCGGCACAAGCGTCGGGTCAACAAGTTCGGTCGACTTGGCATCCAACTCGCGCGAGGTGCGCCAGGCAGAGAAGCGGTAAAGAACAATCCCGTAGAGGATCGCGATCAGAATGGGGGCAAAACGCAGCATGTTCATGATATGGGGCAGGGGGCCGAAAAGGGCAAGATGGCGGGTAAAACCCACATCGGTATCACGTCGGTATTGCGTCGGTATGACGTCGGTGGTCCTTCGGCACTTTGAGACGTTGCTGCCCCGCGCCCCATCACCCTCGGGCTTTGCGGCGCCGTTGCACATAGATCGCGATGGTGATGACGACGACCGCAATCCCGGTCAGCGCCCAGGTCACGCCGCCCAAAAGCCGCGCGACCTTTGGCAGGTTATGGGCAAACAGAAAGCCCAGCCCGCAATAGAGCGAGACCCAGACCACTTTGCCCAGACTCGCCCAGAGGGTAAACCGCGCCCATGTCATCTCGGCGGCCCCCGAGATCAGGTTCACATAGGGTCCAAGCGGCGACAGCAGCCAGCGGCTAAAGAATACCCCCAGCCCCCCGCGCGACTCTGCCAGATCATGGGCCCGTTGATAAAGCTGCGCACTGCGGCGGTGGCGCATCGCCAGGGCCTCGACCCGGTCATGGATGGCGACGCCTGTAAAGTATCCGGTTTGATCGCCCAGGATGGCCCCGGCAAAGGCAACCAGCATCACGAAAGGCAGCGACATCTCGCCGGACGAGGCCAGCGCACCAGCGGCAAGCATCACCCAAGAGGCCGGGATCGGCACGATCAGGCAGCAGGCAAAGGTGCTGATCCCGAGCAGAAGCGGGCCGTAGGTCAGGAGGGCGTCGGTTAGCAGGTCGCTCATGATCTGGGCGTACGCGTCATTTGCCGTGATTGCAATGACAGGACCGTGGTGTGCCCCTCATTGCGCGCTTAGCGCGTCAATTCTTTCATGCCACGCTCGATCCCCTGCAGGGTCATCGGCACCATGCGGTCTTCAAAGATCTCGCGGATCATCTTGATCGAATGGGTGTGGCCCCAGTATTTCTCGGGGATCGGGTTGATCCACAGGTTCGAAGACCACTGATCCCGCGTGCGTTCCAGCCAGACCTGACCGGCTTCCGCGTTCCAGTGTTCGTTGGCCCCCCCCGGATAGGCGATCTCATAAGGGCTCATCGAGGCGTCGCCGACAAAGATGCACTTATAGTCCGGGCCATAGGTACGCAGCACTTCGTGGGTCGAAGTTTGCGCGTCCCAGCGGCGGCGATTGTCCTTCCACACACCTTCGTACAGGCAGTTGTGGAAATAGAAATGCTCCATGTGCTTGAACTCGGAACTCGCGGCCGAGAACAGCTCTTCCACCACGCGGATATGCGGGTCCATCGAGCCGCCAATGTCGAGGAATAACAGCACCTTGACCGCGTTGCGGCGTTCCGGGCGGGTCTGCACGTCGAGATACCCGTGCTCGGCAGTGGCGCGGATGGTGCCATCAAGATCAAGCTCTTCATGTGCCCCATCCCGTGCCCAGCGGCGCAGGCGTTTCAGCGCCACCTTGATGTTGCGGGTGCCCAGCTCGATGGAATCGTCGAGGTTCTTGAACTCGCGCTTGTCCCAGACCTTGACCGCGCGCTGATGGCGGCTTTCTTTCTGGCCGATGCGCACGCCTTCGGGGTTGTAGCCATAGGCACCAAAGGGCGAGGTGCCCGCGGTGCCGATCCATTTCGAACCGCCCTGATGACGGCCTTCCTGTTCCTTGAGCCGTTCCTGCAACGTCTCCATCAGCTTTTCAAAGCCTCCCAGAGACTCGATCTCGGCCATCTCCTCGGGGCTTAGGTGCTTTTCGGCCATCTTGCGCAGCCATTCCTCGGGGATGTCGACGGCGTTCAGCACGTCCTGCATCGAGATCTTTTCAAGGCCCGAAAAGGTGGCGGCAAAGGCGCGGTCAAACTTGTCGAGGTTGCGTTCGTCTTTCACCATGACCGAGCGCGCCAGGTAATAAAACGAATCCACGTCATAGGTGGTCAGCCCTGCTTTGACCCCTTCGAGAAAGCTCAGGTATTCCCGCAAGGATACCGGGACACCGCCGTCTCTGAGGTTCTCAAACAGGGGAAGGAACATAAGCTTAGACCGCCATGCGATGGACAATGATGGTGATGAACAGGCCGACAACCGCAAAGATCATTGCATAAATCACCGCATATTGCAGGATGTCCAACCGTCCACCTTTGCGTTTTTTCGCCAGCGTACCGCCGACAACGGCCCCCAAAAGAGCCAGAACAAGAACGATCATGGGCCTCAGTATCTCCTTTTGACAGGACTGAGCGCTGCAATCTCGCGCAGCTTGGCGCGGACTGCCCAATCCGGGCCAAAGCCGTAGCGTGCCCAGCCAAGACTGTCCAGACGCACCTGGGCGGCTTCTTCGTTGCGCCCCAACAGGTCCAGCGCCTCGGCTCTGAGCAGCATCAGGGTCGACAGCAGCACGGCGTTCTCATGGGCGGCGGCGACGTCAATATGCGGCGTTATCAGTGACAGGGCCTTGCTGCCGTCTCCGGCAGAAATGGCGTGCGCCGCCAGATGGGTGGCGACAAAGGCGCGGTGCGGCGCGGTATCAGGCGTCTGGCGATAGACCCGGTCGGCATAGGTGAAATAGCTGTGGGCGCGTTCGATCGAATAGCCCTGCATCAGCCGTCCAAGGGCAAAATAGGAAAACCCCAGACGGTGGTCGTTCCAGCCCTCGGACTGTGCCAGGTTCAGCGCGCGGTTGGCGGCATTGCGTCGCTCCGCAGCCCCGCTTCCGGGGCCAAGCGCGCGCTGGATCGAATCGATCCACGCACGGGTGGTTTCCTTGGCATAACGCGGGGCGCGGCGCTCGCCACCCGGATTGATCCGCGCCAGAATCGCGGGCAGACGCGCGGCAACCTGATCCCGGCTCATGCCGTTGTGCAGCGCCGGGTCGTAATAGGCGCGCAGCACGGTCATGTCGAAACCTGTCAGCACCGCATGTACGTTGTCGTCATTAAAAACGCTGTCGGACAGGCGATAAAGGTCGTTCAACGGGCCAAGCGCCTGCGCCAGTTCCTCGTGCAGACAGTCGCGCACTTCCTGCGGGCTGGTGTCATTGGGCAGGAAAATCGCCAGCTGTTCGCGGCTTTCCAAAAGACCCCAGTTGGTTTTTGAGGTACGCCGCGCGGCGCGGTACTCAGACAGGCTCGAAACGTTCGGTGCCACAAAACAGGCCGCATGGGCCAGGTTGCGGCGAATATCGGCCTTGCTGACTGCTTCGATGGTGATGTTGGCGCTGCTGGCGTTGGTCATCGTGATGTCGATGCCGGCCTCGGTGCGCAACCGATAGAGCAGGCGGGTCAGGTCCGGTTTCAGGCTGGCCGGAGTCTTGCCGATGACGCGCACCGTAATGGGCCCTTCGAACCGGGTCAGGATCGACAACTCGCGCCCGCTTTCCATTTCGAACGCCAGATCAAGGAAATCGCGCGCAATGTCGCGGTTTGACCGGGTCGGGGCCACCGGGTTGGGGGCGGCAAATATCTTCATCGGCGGCAGGTCACCGGCGGTCACGTCAGCGCGGCTTGGCGCTTCGCTTGGCGGGGCGGACATGCAGGCGCCAAGCGCCAGACAAAGGGGAAGAAGAATTTTGCGCATCAAGGGCGTTGGTACCGAATAAAGGGCGTGAGTTTGCCGATCCGGTCATAAAGCTTCCGGGCGGTGTGATTGAAATCCTGTGTCAGCCAATAGACGCCATTGGCCCCGGCCTCATCCGCGGCTTCATAGACAGCCTCGATCAGGGCACGGCCAATGCCGGTGCCGCGGGTTTCGGGCGTGGCGTAAAGGTCCTGCAAATAGCAGATGTTTTCCACTTTCCAGGCATGACGGTGAAATAGGTAATGGGTCAGGCCCACCAACCTGCCGTCCTGTTCGGCCACGATACAGGAGAAATCCTGCGGGTCGCTGCCGCGCAGCCGTGACCATGTGGTCTGATAGACGTCTTCCGGCACAGAGGTTTCATAAAACGCCAGGTAATCGGTCCAAAGTGCACGCCATTCGGCCTCGTCTCCGGCTTGTAACGGCCGGATGGTGACGGGCGAGTCAGTCTGGCTCATGTCTGGCTCCGATTCTTGTTTGGCCCTGCTGTGGTCTGCTCGGGAGGCGGGCCCGGATAAACTAACAGTGGTTTAGGGCGATAGTATGGCCCACGGGACGCCAGACGCAAATTGTTCCCGGTAAAATTGTTGCAACAATTCCGCGATTTGCATCAACAGTCGGCTCTACCGTCCCGAGCGCGCCATAAAGGCCAGTCGTTCAAACAGATGCACGTCCTGTTCGTTCTTCAACAGCGCGCCATGCAACTTGGGTAGCGCATTGGCCCCGTCGCGGGCGAGATCCTCGGCGTCCATGTCTTCGGCCAGCAAGAGTTTCAGCCAGTCCAGCACCTCTGACGTCGAGGGCTTTTTCTTCAGCCCCGGCTGTTCGCGAATCTCGAAGAATTGCGTCAGCGCAGTGGTCAGCAGCTTTTCCTTGATGCCCGGATGATGCACTTCGACGATGGCTTTCATGGTGTCGTGATCGGGGAATCGGATGTAGTGAAAGAAACACCGGCGCAGGAAGGCATCGGGCAGTTCTTTTTCATTGTTCGAGGTGATGATCATGATCGGGCGCTGTTTGGCCTTGATCGTCTCGCCGGTCTCGTAGACGTGGAACTCCATCTTGTCGAGCTCCTGCAAAAGGTCGTTTGGAAACTCGATATCGGCCTTGTCGATTTCGTCGATCAACAGAACAATTTTCTCGTCCGCCTCAAAAGCTTCCCAAAGCTTGCCCTTCTTGATGTAGTTCTTCACGTCATGCACGCGCTCTTCGCCCAGCTGCGAATCCCGCAAGCGGCTGACAGCGTCGTATTCATAAAGACCCTGCTGCGCCTTGGTGGTGGATTTGATGTTCCATTCGATCATGCGCAGACCCAACGCATCGGCCACCTGGCGGGCCAGCTCGGTCTTGCCGGTGCCCGGTTCACCCTTGACCAGAAGCGGACGCTCCAACGCCACGGCGGCGTTCACGGCCACGTTCAGATCCTCTGTGGCGACATAGCTCTTGGTGCCTTCGAATTTCATGTGTTTTTCCTGCGCGTGCGGTGAATCTTCGCGCCACCCTAAAGGGTTTTCCAAGTGACTTGAAGCCCAACGTCACGTCGAAACACGGGCGAACGCCGCCCATAACTTCCCCATAACTTCAAAGGGTTTTGCCGCTTTTGCGGGCAGGCGGGTGGGCAGACTTCTTTGAAACGCTAGGTTGAGACCACATTTTCACCCCAATGCCCCGGTAAGGGTAGTGACAATCCTCGCAAACAGGAGTAATGCCGTGCCCATAGCAAGAGGGGGGCCTGATGTCTGAAGGAAATGCCGCTACGGACGTTAGCCACATTGAGGGAGCAGACATGAAAGCTGAGAACTTCCTGCCCGACGACTACCGTCCCGCAGAAGACGAACCATTCATGAACGACCGCCAGCTCGAATATTTCCGCCGCAAACTGGTGGACTGGCGCAACGAAATCCTCGGCGACAGCCGTGACACCATCGAAGCATTGCAGGAAAGCACACGCAATATTCCGGATGTTTCGGACCGTGCGAGCGAAGAAACCGATCGCGCATTGGAGCTGCGCACACGTGACCGTCAGCGCAAGCTGGTTGCCAAGATCGATTCGGCCCTGCGCCGCATTGACGAAGGCGAATACGGCTATTGCGACGTGACCGGTGAGCCGATCTCGCTCAAGCGTCTGGACGCGCGTCCGATCGCCACCATGAGCCTCGAGGCTCAGGAACGGCACGAGCGCCGCGAAAAAGTGCATCGCGACGACTGATCCGCTGGATTTCACAAAAGATACATTGCGCCGGGGCTTTATCCCCGGCGTTTTTCGTTTCAAAAGGCAGTCATGAGTCTCTTGGGCAAAAACATCTCGGTCGTTGGCGGCGGCATCGGCGGTCTGACTGCCGCTCTGGCCTTGCGCGCGCGCGGCGCGAAGGTGACCGTACTGGAACAGGCCCCCGCCATCACCGAGGTCGGCGCCGGTATCCAGGTCAGCCCCAATGGGTTTGCCGTCATCAAGGCGCTTGGGCTTGGCGATGCCTTTCGCGCCGTGGCTGTGCAGGGACAGGCCGTTGAACTGCGCGATTACCGCGCCTCGAAACCGGTGGCGCGGCTGGATCTGGGGCTGTTGCCCGACGATCAGCCCTATTTCTTTGTGCACCGCGCAGATCTGGTGGACCTCCTGGCCGAGGCCGCGCGCGAGGCGGGGATCAAGCTGCGCCTGTTGCAGAATGTCGAAACCGTGCATCCGGGGCCGATACCGGAAATCCAGCTGGCCAATGGCGCGCGCACCAAGACTGATATCGTGGTGGGGGCGGACGGGCTGCATTCCTGTGTCCGCAAGGTTCTGAACGGCACCATTGCGCCGTTCTTTACCCGGCAGGTGGCCTGGCGCGCGACAATTCCCAACGATCTTAATCATCCTCCCGTGGCTCGCGTGCATATGGCGCCGAAACGCCACATGGTCAGCTATCCCTTGCGGGGCGGGCAGTTGATCAACCTCGTCATGGTGCAGGAACGCATGGGCTGGGCCGACGAAGGCTGGATGCACGAGGATGACCCCGACAACCTCCGCGCGGCATTTGCCGATTTTGGCGGTGAGGCCGCGCAGATGCTGGCCCGCGTCGACAAGGTTGGCTTGTGGGGCCTGTTCCGCCACCCGGTTGCCCCCAACTGGACCGCCGAAAACACCGCCATTCTGGGTGACGCCGCCCATCCCACCCTGCCTTTCATGGCCCAGGGGGCGGTGATGGCCATGGAAGACGCCTGGGTTCTGGCCGATGCGCTGGCCAAGGCCGATGACACCGCCTCGGGTCTGGCCGCCTATCAATCCCGTCGCATCGACCGCGCGACCAAGGTGATCGATACTGCCAGCGGCAATGCCTGGAAATACCACCTCAGCTTCCCGCCGGTCCGTTTTGGCGCGCATCTGGGCCTGCGCGCGGTGTCCCGGCTGGCTCCGAAGCGGCTGTTGCAGCAGTTCGACTGGATCTATCGCCACGATGTGACCCAACAGGATTGATCGCCGCCCGCCGCGTTTGGGCCCGTGCTTTTACGGTTTAACTCTTTTCCCTTCCGTGATCCGTGTTACCTTTTGTGCAAATCAGTCCATGAAAAGGTTCGCCCATGTCCCGTTTGCTACTGAGTGTTGCCCTGATCTGCGCCATCCCGATGTCCGCATCCTCCGAAGGGCTTTGGAAATCGATCAAGAAAGGCGCCTCTGAAGCGGGTCAAGCGGTTGGCAACACGGCCAGCGACGTGGGCACCGCCGTTGGCAACACCGCCAGCGATGTCGGCACCGCGATTGACAATACGGTCGAGGGCACTGCCACGATGCTCTCAAACGAAGACACCCCCGAAGCGACGCGCGCGCGTATGGACGGCGTGGCCAATGAAACCCTCCAGCTCTTGCTGGCGGAAAACCCCGAAGCCGCGGCCCTGTTCGAGAAAAGCTATGGCTACGCGGCCTTTGATGCCCGTCAGCTGACCCTTATCGGGGCGGCCGCAGGATATGGCCGCGGGGTGGCGGTCGTGCGCGAAACCGATGCGCGCACCTATATGAAGATGGGCACCGGCGGGGTGGGCATCTCTTTTGGCATCGGCGGATTTGAACGCAAGCTGGTGATCATGTTCGAAGACACCGCGCTGTATCACCAGTTTGTCGAAAACGGCTACGATGCCACGGCAGAGGCCAGCACCATGGTTGGCGACGACAATGACCGCGGCGATGTACAGTTCGTTGAGGGTCGCCGGGTGTTCTATCTGTCCAAGAAGGGCTGGCGCGTGGCGACCACTGCCACCGGCACCAAGTACTGGAAAGACAAGGACCTGAACTAGCTCTCAGGCCGCCAGCTCGACCCAGACCGGCACGTGATCCGAAGGCTTTTCACGGCCCCGGATCTCCTTGTCGATCTGACAGTCCCGCAACAGGTCCGCGCAACCGGGGCTGAGCAGGAAATGATCGATGCGGATACCGTCGTCGCGGTTCCACGCTCCGGCCTGATAATCCCAGAATGAATAGTGTTCCGGCCCTTGTGTGCGGGCGCGAAACGCCTCGGTAAAGCCGAGGTTCATCAACCGGCGAAAGGCCGCACGGCTTTCCGGGCGCGCCAGCGCATCCTCCTGCCAGACCTCGGGGCGGCGGGCATCTTCGTCTTGCGGAATGATGTTATAGTCACCGGCCATCAGAAACGGCTCTTCCGTTGCCAACAGCGCTTCGGCCCGTGCCTGAAGCCGCTGCATCCACGCCAGCTTGTACTCATACTTTGGCCCCGGACAGGGATTGCCGTTGGGCAGGTACAGCCCGCAGACGCGAATAGGGATGTCGCCCATCACCGTGGCTTCGATCCAGCGGGCCTGTTCGTCGGTGTCATCCCCGGGCAGACCGCGAGTCACATCCTCAAGCGGCAGTTTCGACAGGATGGCCACGCCGTTGAACGATTTCTGACCGTGTGTTTCCACCTGATACCCGCGCTCTTCAAAGATTTCGCGGGGAAAGGCCTCGTCCACCGACTTGATTTCCTGCAACAGCGCCACGTCGGGCTGGGCTTCATCCAGCCAGTCGGGCAGGGCGTTGATCCGCGCCTTGATGCCATTGATGTTGAACGTGGCGACTTTCATGCCGTACTCCCCGACCTCTTGTTTGCCCTGATGTAGCCCTCCCGGGGTTCGGCTGGCAAGGCAGCGGAACAGAGAATCGCTGATTGCGCCGCAAAAAACTGACGTGGTTTGGGGCAGGGATTCGCGCTTGCGAGTCGCAGATTCGAGCACACCTATAAGTTGAGTTTGAAGAATGTGGCGAAAATACGGCGGGCATGTGGCAGAATTTTGTCGGAAAAATATTCGAAAAAAATTCGTTTAAAACCAGACAATTACCATTAGCTGCGATTGTTGCGGTCTGCGCTGATAACCCCAAATACGTGAAAAAACATTTTGCAAAACCCGTTTAACGTGCAAGCGTGAAGGTGCTCAAAACTTCAATAACCAAACTTTACCTGGAGGGTCTTCAACAATGCTCGCTCAAAAAACTGTCGAAATGGTTAACGAAACCTTAGCGAACCGTTCGGTGCAACGGTCCGGTACCAGCATGCATGACGGTCTGAACACTGAAATGTTCACGTCAGGTCTGTCGCCAGAGATGGCAACCGATGCCATGGCCGGAGACGGGGCCGAGATGTTCACCTCGGGTCTTGTCCACATGTATACCTCAGGTCTGGCGCCCAAGGCGACTGCTGAAACAGCCGCAGGTGAAGGTCTTGAGATGTTTACCTCGGGTCTGACCGCCAGCGGCACCTCGGCCGAAGCCGGCGATGCCACCGAAATGTTCACCAGCGGTCTGGTTCAGATGTACACCTCGGGTCTGGCGGCCACGGGTGGTGCAGCTGAAACCGGTGACGGCACGGATCTGTTCACCTCGGGCCTCGTGGAAATGTACACCTCGGGTCTCGCCGCGACCGGCAATGCCGCGGAAACCGGTGAAGGCACTGAAATGTTCACCAGTGGTCTGGTGCAGATGTTCACCTCGGGTCTGGCCCCGGAGACAAAGGCCGAAACAGACGCCGGTGAAGGCACCGCGCTGTTCACTTCGGGCCTTTAATCCACGCGACACCGGGAACGGGGCGCTGGGGCAAAGGCGCCCTCTCCAGACCAGAGGGAAACAGACCATGACCAATATCATTGCACTCAACGTCCCGTCCCGGCGGCAAACCAGGCAAGAGCGCCACGCGGCGCTTATGCAGTCCTTCGCCAATCATCGTCGCTTTGGAGATGATGTGTTCTGGTTGAAGGAAAACGCGGAACTCCTTAATATCCTTGAATGTTCCGGCGTTCAATCTGGCGAGGAAGCGCTACAGGCCTACCGTGGTTTCTATGCCAAGGTCGAAGACCGCCTGCGCTTTTTCCCGCAATACTATCGCTTTCTTCTGTCGATCTGCCTGGATCTCGAAGATCTCGGCGTATCCGGCACCAAGGGCGAGGCACTTGCCAAATGGGTCTCGGATCAGGGTTTTGCCCACGCAGAGCTTTCCGATCTGCAACGCATGGAGGCCCGCCGCCTGATGTTGCGCCGCGGGGTTGATCCGCTGGCCGATGACACCGGGCTCGAAGACCGGATGCGCGGGTTCATCGCGCGCTCGGCAACCTTTTCCATGCCCAACAAAAAGGCCGCTTACGAGCTGACCCACGCGGTGTTCTACCTGTCGGAATATGGCCGCAAGGATCCGCAGCTGGACAATGACACCCGCACCTCGCTTGAGTTTACCGGGTTGCTCGCCTTTCTGGAACAAAACGCCGACCTCCTGGCCGAGGTCTGCATTGCCCTGCGCTACGGCGGCTTCGAGGTGCCGGAATTCTGGGAAAGCTGGTTGGTGCGCCACACCCACATGTTTGATGTGGAAACCGGACGGCAAACCACACCGCAGGACGATTACCACGAGTTTCTGGTGTGCAACTGGATGATGAACGTCTGCGGCCACAACAGCTTTACCAAGCCGATGACATCCGAACGCATGGCGTTTTTCCGCCCCGATGGGGTGGCCGGGCCGCTGCGTGAACTGTCGGAATGCATGTACAAGCTGCCGGACCGCTCGGGCGATTGGCAAGCCATGCGCCCCGTGGTGCTGGACCACCTGTCAGAGGATGCACAGACCGTTGTGGGCTGGGCTGAAACCTCTTGCGACAAGTTCGACGATTTTTTTCAGGGCTTTGCCCGCACCGGCCAGTCACTGGCGGTGATGTAATGAATGGGCTCAACAAAACAGCGCTGTTTGGTACCGGGTTGGTGGTGCTTTACACGGCTTTGATTTCCTCGGCGGATGCGATCACGAAATTCATAGCCAAAGGCTATGCCGCGCCACAACTTTTTGCCCTTAGTGGCATGATCGTGGTTGCACTCGCCTGGGTCTCAGCGCGGGCAGGGGGACCACGTCAATCCCTCAAAACCTCCTGCCCGCGTGTGATGGCCCTTCGCGCGGCACTGACTGTTGTCGGTTCCGCCGCGTTTTTCTACGCCTTCCGCTATCTGCCCTTTGCAGAGGTCTTTGTTTTCATTGGGTTGATGCCGATTTTCGCAGGCCTGTTTTCAACCCCGATCCTGCAGGAACATGTGCGCCCCATGGCCTGGGCGGCCTTGGGCGCGGGCTTTGTCGGTGTCTTGTGCCTGTTTCCGGGGGGGCTGTCCTCGGTGTCCTTCGGGCATGTCATTGCTCTGGTTGCCTGCCTGTGTGGCACCCTGTCCATGGTGTTGGCGCGCTACATCGGCCGTTATGAAAAAAACGCCTTGGCACAGGTGTTCTACACCAACCTCGCCCTTGCCATCTGTATGGGGGCGGCGCTGCCGTTTGTCTACCAGACCATGCCACTCACGGACCTGGCCTGGGTCTGCGCCTATGCGTTCTGCCTGTTTGCGGCGCGCTGGCTCTTGGTGGTGTCGCTGCGTTTGCTCGCCGCATATGCAGTGACACCTCTCATGAACCTGCAGTTTGTCTGGATGGTGGCGCTTGGCGCGGTGTTCTTCGGCGAAGTCCCGGCGGCCAACATCTATCTTGGTGTGGCCATTGTGATCGGATCCGGCGTGTTCATGGTCTGGGACCAATTGCAGCCCGACAAAGCCATCGCAATTCCGGGATGGCCCTGGCTGCGTCGCTTTAAGATCGCGCGTTAGTCTTTTGACTTACATCGAAAAACTTGTTCCGCACCCGCAAGAGCTCGTGGCGTTCGGGTTGTTGATGACAAACCGGGCGCCGATCAGCTCTTCGCTGAAATCGATCACCGCATTGGCAAGAAACGGCAGCGAAATCTCGTCCACCACAACCCGTTCGCCGTTGCCTTCCAGCACCATGTCATCGTCGGCTGGTGTGTCCAGTTTGATCTCGTACTGAAATCCGGAACAGCCGCCCCCTTCCACAGCCACACGCAGGGCCTGTCCCTGATCGGCAGCACCAATCTCGGCCAGACGTTCAAAGGCTCGGTCCGTGACTTTTGGCGGAAGGTTCATTTTGTCACTCCTGACAAGAGGTTCGCGCGAATTTGGCCGGTTTCCATGACAGCCAAGCTGCAATATAGAAATCAAAGGGACAGGCGACAAGGACCAACAACCATGCGAGCGCCATATGCCTCGGATCCCGCGACCGCCAGGGGACGGCAGGTCAGGGAAGAGGAAAGCAATTTTCGCTCCTGCTTTCAGCGGGATCGCGACCGGATCATCCATGCCTCGGCCTTTCGACGGCTAAAACACAAGACCCAGGTGTTTGTTGAACACGAGGGCGATTATTACCGCACCCGGCTGACCCATTCGATCGAGGTCGCGCAGGTGGCGCGTACCATTTCCGGCGCCCTCGGTCTCAACCCCGAACTGACCGAGGCCGTGGCCCTGGCCCATGACCTTGGCCACACCCCCTTTGGCCACACCGGCGAAGACGCGCTGGACGCCTTGATGCAGCCCTATGGCGGGTTCGACCACAACGCCCAGGCGATCCGCATCGTGACGTCGCTTGAACGGCATTATGCCGGGTTCGACGGGTTGAACCTCACCTGGGAAACCCTTGAAGGCATTGCAAAACATAACGGCCCGGTGACCGGAGAGCTGCCCTATGCGCTGTCCGATTACAACGCGGTGCACGACCTGGAACTGCACACCTATGCCAGCGCCGAGGCACAGGTTGCCGCCCTTGCCGACGACATTGCCTATAACAACCACGACCTGCATGACGGGCTGCGCGCCGAGCTGTTCTCCGAGACGGAAATCGCCGCACTCCCCATCATTGGCCCGGCCTATGCCGAGGTGGATGCGACCTATCCCAAGCTTGATCCAACCCGCCGTCGGCACGAGGCCCTGCGCCGGGTGTTCGGCGTGATGGTGTCCGATGTGATCGACACATCGCGCGCCCTGCTTGCGGCCAGCGGCGCCGCCTCTGTGGCCGACATCCGTGCCAACGGCGCGCCCGTTGTGCAATTCTCACCCGCACTCTGGGCCGATCTGAAACAAATCCGCCACTTTCTGTTCACCCGCATGTACCGCGCACCTTCGGTCATGGTGAAACGCGCCGAGGTAACACAGGTGGTCGAGGATCTCTTTCCGCTCTTCCTGAACGACACCACGCTTTTGCCAAAGCGCTGGCAGCCCGACATCGCCGCCGCCCCGGACAAAACCCATGTGGCGCGCATCGTTTCGGACTATCTCTCGGGCATGACGGATCGCTTTGCCCTGCAGGAACACGCGCGGCTCTTCGGTTGACCTCTACGCCCACGGTGGTAAACCCGCCTCAAACCATTTCAGGACGGGTCTCATGAACCTCTTCACCGACATGCGCGCGCTGGTGATCAGCGCTTTGGAAACCATGCAGTCCGAAGGCTCGCTGCCCGACGGGCTGGACTTCAGGAACGTGGCTGTTGAGCCGCCGCGCGACGCCGCCCATGGCGACATGGCAACCAATGCGGCCATGGTGCTGGCCAAGCCCGCCAAGATGAAACCGCGTGACATTGCCGAAACCCTTGCCGCCAAACTGGCCCAGGATGATCGCGTCACCAGCGCCGAAGTGGCTGGCCCCGGATTCCTGAACCTGCGTCTTGCGCCCGTGCTCTGGCAGGGCATCGTGAAATCCGCGATTGAAACCGGCACTGATTTTGGCCGCTCCACCATGGGGCAGGGGCAAAAGGTCAATGTGGAATATGTTTCCGCCAACCCGACCGGCCCCCTGCACGTCGGCCACACACGCGGCGCGGTCTTTGGCGATGCGCTGGCCTCGCTCTTGGATTTTGTCGGCTACAACGTCACCCGCGAATACTACATCAACGACGGCGGCGCGCAGGTCGATGTGCTCGCCCGTTCGGTCTATCTGCGCTATCTCGAAGCGCACGGCCAAGAGGTCGCGTTCGAGGATGGCACATACCCCGGCGACTATCTGGTCCCGGTTGGCGAGGCGCTTAAGGACAAGGTGGGCGACGCCTATGTGGGGCAGCCCGAAGACGTCTGGTTGGTCGAAATCCGTGACTACGCGACCGAAGCGATGATGGACCTGATCCGCGCCGACCTCAGGGCGCTGGGTGTCGAGATGGACCTGTTTTACTCGGAAAAGTCGCTCTATGGCACCGGCCAGATCGAGGCCGCGCTGCAGTCACTGCAAGACAAGGGCCTGATCTATGAAGGCGTGCTGGAACCGCCCAAGGGTAAAAAGCCCGAGGACTGGGAGCCGCGCAAACAGACCCTGTTCAAATCGACCGAACATGGTGATGACGTGGATCGCCCGGTCAAGAAATCCGACGGCGCCTGGACCTATTTCGCGCCAGACATCGCCTATCATTATGATAAGGTTTCCAGAGGCTTCGACGCACTTATTGATGTGTTCGGCGCCGACCACGGTGGCTATGTTAAACGCATGAAAGCGGCCGTGTCGGCCCTCAGCGATGGGCGCGTGCCGCTTGACATCAAGCTCACCCAGCTGGTCAAACTCTACAAGAACGGCGAGCCGTTCAAGATGTCCAAACGCGCGGGCACCTTCATCACCCTGCGGGATGTTGTGGATCAGGTGGGCGCAGACGTCACCCGCTTCCACATGCTGACCCGCAAGAACGACGCGCCCTTGGACTTCGACTTTGACAAGGTGCTGGAACAGTCCAAGGACAATCCGGTGTTCTACGTGCAATACGCCCACGCTCGCGTCTGTTCAGTGCTGCGCAAGGCGGAAGAGGCAGGGATCACGGCCGATGACGCGACCCTTGCCGCTGCCGATCTGGCGCAACTGAACCACGAGGCCGAGATCACCGTTGCCAAAAAGATCGCCGAATGGCCGCGCCTGGTCGAGATCGCAGGCCGCACCAACGAACCGCACCGCGTCGCCTTTTACCTCTATGAGCTGGCCAGCGAATTGCACGGGCTTTGGAACAAAGGCAACGAAGACACCTCTCTGCGCTTCATTCAGGACGGTAACGCCGCCACATCACAGGCGAAAATCGCCCTGGCTCGTGCCGTAGCCGTTGTTATTTCTGCCGGTCTTGGTATTCTTGGCGTAACTCCTGCGCAAGAGATGCGATAAAACTGCACGTCGCGCGGGGTTGAAGGCAAAAGGCAAGACAACCCCGGCGACAAGCTTCGCCGTGGCAGTGAGGCGAACATGGCAGAGATCCCGATGTCGGGGCAGGGGATGCAATCCCCAGAACCCCGGACGATTGGTCCCCTTCTAAACATGCTGGGCGCGGCGGCGTCGCTGGCGCTGATCGTGGGTGCAGGTGTCTGGGGCTACAAGCTTCTGGTACGTGATGTGACCGGCGTGCCGGTGGTGCGTGCGGTCGAGGGGCCGATGCGTATCCAGCCCGATGACCCCGGGGGCCGTCAGGCCGCCCACCAGGGTCTCGCGGTGAACGCCGTGGCCGCCGAAGGCTCTGCCGCCCCACCCGCAGACCGTCTGGTTCTGGCGCCCGAGCCCATCGACCTTACGCCCGAGGATGAAAAAATCATCACCGCCAGCGTGCCCGCAGTTGAAACCACGACTGTCGAGACAGCGCAGGTCCAGGACACCGGCGATATCGTCGCGCCACCGCCGCTTTCAACGGACAAGATCGACGCGATTGCCGCGCTCGCCGACAAGATCGCAGCCGAGGCCGAACCCATGGGCACGGCCCCCGAAACCCCGGCAACCCCGGTGCAAACCTCCGTGGCCACCCCCGAGCCAGCCCCCGCTCCAAAAGTCGTGTTCACCAATGGCGTCAGCCATTCGCTGCGTCCGGTACTGCGCCCCGCATCTCTGGGCAAGGTTGAACAAGTGGCAGCGGCCAGCGCCAGCGGAGACGACAGCCTGCCCAATACTCCGCCCACCAGCGTTGATGCGGCCTCGATCCCGGTTGGCACCCATCTGGTGCAGCTCGGTGCCTTTGGCAGCGAAGAGATCGCAGCCGAGGAATGGAACAAGCTCAGCGCGCGCTTCGGCGACTATCTTGGCGATAAAACACGGGTGATCCAGCAAGCCACCAGCGGGGGCCGTGTCTTTTATCGCCTGCGCGCCATGGGCTTTGCCGATCTCAGCGATGCCCGTCGCATGTGCTCGGCGCTGAAAGCCGAACGCGCGGATTGCATCCCGGTGACCGTGCGTTGAGCGGCTTTACAGCAGCCATTTTCGGATGTGATGGCCTGCGCTTATCCTCTGAGGAAAAAGCGTTTTATCGCGACGCCAACCCCTTTGGTTTTATCCTTTTCGCGCGCAACATCGACACGGCGGACCAGGTCCGCGCCCTCACGGATGAGCTGCGCGCCTGCGTGGGCCACGACGCCCCGATCCTGATCGACCAAGAGGGCGGCCGCGTGCAGCGCCTGCGCGCTCCGCTGGCCACCGAATGGACTCCCGCTCTGGATTTTGTTCAAGCCGCAGGCCCCAACGCCGCACGCGCCATGTACCTGCGCAGCGCCATTACGGCGCACGAATTGATCTCGCTCGGGATCGACAGCAATTGCGCGCCTCTGGTTGATGTCGCCAGCGCCGAAACACACCCCTTCCTGCGCAATCGCTGCTACGGCGAGGACCCCACCGTGGTGGCCGCACTCGGTCGTGCAGTGGCCGACGGCCATCTGGATGCGGGCGTTCTGCCGGTGGTGAAACACATCCCCGGCCATGGCCGCGCCACCGTGGACAGCCATCACAACCTGCCGCATGTCTCCGCTCCGCTAAGCGCGCTGCAATCCGATTTTGCGCCGTTTCGGGCGCTAAACGACCTCTCCATGGGCATGACCGCCCATCTGGCGATCGAGGCGATAGATACGCTGCCCGCCACCATTTCCCCACCGACAATGCGCTACATCCGCGAAGATATCGGATTTGATGGCCTCATCATGACCGATGACATTGGCATGCAGGCGCTTTCGGGCACTGTCGTGGACCGCTCGATTGCCGCAATCGCGGCAGGCTGCGACGTCATCCTGCACTGCAACGGCCCCCTGTCCGAACGCATCGACGTGGCTCAGGCCGTCGCGAAGATGCCCGCACGGGCGGATGAGCGCGCCCAAAGGGTGCTCGACACCCGCCCCAGGCCCGGCGCGCTTGACATTCCTGCCCTCACTGCCGAACTTGAAACCCTGATCTGACGGGCAGGGGCATGGCCGAAGAATTCTCAAGCGAAATCCAGACGGATGCCGTCGCCGCGCGGCTGGCAGCCGAGGCGCTGATCGTCGATGTCGACGGTTTCGAAGGCCCGCTTGACCTCTTGCTGACACTCTCACGCACCCAAAAGGTCGATCTGCGCAAAATTTCGATCCTTGAGCTGGCGCATCAGTACCTGGCCTTTGTGGAAAAGGCCAAACAGCTGCGTTTGGAACTGGCCGCCGATTATCTCGTTATGGCCGCCTGGCTCGCCTTTTTGAAATCCCGCCTGCTGTTGCCCCCCGATCCCACCGAAGACGGCCCCTCGGGCGAGGAACTGGCCGCCCACCTCGCGTTTCAGTTGGAACGGCTACAGGCGATGCGCGACGCGGCGGCCAAGCTGATGGCGCGCGACCGCTTGGGCCGCGACTTCTTCGCCCGTGGCATCCCCGAAGACGTCACCCGTGTTCGTCGTGTGACTTATACGGCAACGCTCCTCGACCTGATGCAGGGCTATGCGCGCATCCGCACCCGCGATGACTTTCGCCCCTTTACCCTGGACCGCGACAGCGTGTTCACCATGGAAGAGGCGCTGGAACGCATGCGCGGCCTGATCGGCTTTGCGGGCGAGTGGACCGACATCCTCAGCTATCTGCCAGCCGGTTGGGAAAGTGACCCCAAGAAACGCCGCTCGGCCACGGCGGCGACCTTTGCCGCCTCGCTTGAACTGGCCAAAGAGGGCAAGGTCGAGATCCGCCAAACCCAGACATTCGCACCAATCCAGCTGCGCAAAAAAGATGAAGATCATGGCTGAAGAGATTGAAGAAAAAGAAGAAAGCCTGTTCGAGGCCCCGCCCATAGCCGAGCAGGAACGCATGTGCGAGGCCATCCTCTTTGCCAGCGCCGAACCGGTGACCGTGAAAGAGTTGAACGACCGTATGCCCCATGGCTGTGATGCCGCCGAGGCCTTGGTACACCTGCGCAAGCGGTACGAGGGGCGTGGCGTGCGCGTGACCAAGGTGGGCGATGCCTGGGCCATGCGCACGGCCTCTGACCTTGGGTTCCTGATGCAAAAAGAAATGGTCGAGACCCGCAAACTCTCGCGTGCCGCGATCGAAACGCTGGCCATCATTTCCTATCACCAACCCGTCACCCGCGCCGAGATCGAAGAAATTCGCGGGGTCAGCGTCAGCCGCGGCACCGTCGATCAGCTGCTCGAAATGGAGTGGATCCGCTTTGGCCGCCGCAAGATGACACCGGGGCGGCCCGTCACATTTGTGGTGACCTCGGAATTCCTCGATCATTTCGGACTGGAAAGCGCCCGGGATCTGCCGGGCCTCAAGGAGCTGCGCGCCGCAGGCCTGTTGGAAAACCGTCCGCCCCCCGGAACCATGCCCCGCTTGGGCGATGGCGATGAGAGCGAAGAAGAGGCCAGCGAAGGTCAGTCCGAACTGTTCGAAGACTGACCCAATGGCCCCCGTCGCGGGCTGTTTCTCGCCTTTCGCCTTATTATCAGCATAATCCGCCCCTATCTTATGCCCCAAGGCAGTCACTAAAACCGGGACCTATCCCATGAATGCGAACCAACTGATGAATATGATCGTGCGCATGTTTGTGCGCAAAGCGATGAATTTTGGCATGAAAGCTGGCACCGATGCGCTGAACCGCCGGGATACGGCAGGGCGTTCGCAGCCACAGCAGCATCGTGACGGCGCATCGCCTGCGCCCAAGTTCGACGCAAAACAGGCCCGTCAGGTCACCCGCATGGCGCGCAAGATCGGGCGCTTCTAAAGCCTTGTTCTCAGGCCAGACCTGATTGACGGGCGCGCATCCGCGCGACCAGCGCCTCTGCCGCGCCCAGGGCCGCCAGAGCGCTCGCTCCCCAGAAACAAGCCGCCAGACCGCCGCCTTCAAACACCGGGCGGAACAGGAACGTGGCGCCAAAGACGCTGACATACATCACGGTCGAGTTCATGCCCATCACCGCACCGCGTTGCGACGGGTCCAGCTGGCTCAGGCGACTGACCGTCAGGTTCAGCCCCAGGTGCTGCAACACACCCCAGCCAAACATCACCGCCACCAGAACGGCGTAACTGGCCGTCCAGAGCGACGCAAAACCATAGTACACCCCCAAGGCGCCAAAAACCGCCAGCAGACCCCGGCGCGGTCCAACCTTGTCCAACCAGGGGTCGACCAGCGTCGCCGCGCCAAACCCCAACCCGTAGCTCAGCGTCAACCACCCGGCCTCGCTGACCTCGCGCCCCAGATTGCCGGTCAGATGCGCGCCCAGATAGGTGTAGATGCCGTAAAACCCGGTGCCCAGCATCACCACCGAAAACAACGCAGGCAAGATGCCCGGAACCTGCAGGGCGCTAAAGGGCGAGGTGACCCGCTCGGACGTGGGCTGCACCGGGAAACGCGCGCTGCGCACCACCAGGAAAATCACAACCATGCCGCCGGTCAGCAGGAAAAACACCATGCGCCACCCCCAGAGGTCAGCAATATGCGCCGCCAGCGTCACACCGCCCACCATCGACAGCGTCCAGCCGGTCAGAACCAACCCCATGACGCGTGATTCCTGGCCCTTGGGCGCAATGATGGCCGCGAGCGAATAGATCGCGGGCAGGGCCATGCCCACGCCAACCCCGGTCAGCCCCTGCCCAAGGTTCAGGGCCCACATGGCCGGGGCAACTCCGCTCAGACCCAGCCCCAGTGTGATCAGGATCAGCGCCGTCATCAGCGCCTTGTGCGCGCCCACCCGATCCGCGCGCGGAGCCAGAAACAGCGCTGACAGGGCCACGCCGATGCCATAGATCCCGGCCGCCGTCATCACTTGGGCCGCGTTGTCCACGCCCAGGCCCATGGCCACATTGGCCGCGATTGGCGACAACACCAGGGAATTCGCGCCGATCAGCCCGATACAGAGCATGAGCAAAAGGATCATCTGTCAAAGCCTTGAAGTGATGAATTGAGTTCGGTATTTTGTCTAGATGCCAAACTTGGTTCAGGAAAGACGGAATGACGGATCGCGAGTCAGAAACAGACAATCTTCGGCAAAACACCCCAAGGTCCAAGCCGCTGGATGCATTGGATCGAAAAATATTAAGCGCCCTGACCGAGGACGCCACCCGCTCTTACGCCGATCTGAGCCGCGAGGTGGGGCTGTCTGCGCCTGCGGTACACGAACGTGTCAAACGCCTGCGCGCCACCGGTGTCATCAAGCGCACCAGCGCCGATCTGCATGGCCCCTCGCTGGGCAAGGACTTTCTCGCCTTTGTCCATGTCGAGGCAGCGGGCTGGGGCAAAACCGAAGGCGTCCTGGACCTCGCGCAGCTGCCCGAGGTGGAAGAGGTGCACGCGGTCACCGGTGACACCGGGCTGATCCTCAAGGTGCGCATGGATTGCCCCGAAGCGATGGAGGGCTTTCTCTGGCGCATTTACGACATGCCGGGGGTACGCGGCACGCGGACCTACGTGGTGCTGTCAACTCATCTGGAACGCGGTGTACAGGCCGGAATCACCCCGGAGCTAAGCCAGGGTGACAACGTGAAGTAGGGATCATACAGACTTGAAATGTTTGGATAGTTTCAGGCCCTGACCCTGATAGTTCGACGCGATACCGGCGCCATAAAGCTGGTCGGGCACATCCGCCATGCGTTCATAGACCAACCGCCCCACGACCTGCCCGTGCTCCAGCACAAACGGGGCCTCGTGACAGCGCACTTCCAACACCCCGCGCGAGCCGGATCCCCCTGCCGCGTCATGGCCAAAGCCGGGATCAAAAAAGCCCGCGTAATGCACGCGGAACTCGCCCACCATGGCAAGAAACGGCGCCATCTCGGCGGCATAGGCAGGCGGGATATGCACTGCTTCGCGACTGACGAGGATGTAAAAGGCACCGGGATCAAGGATGATCTTGCCGTCGGAAGAATGCAGCTCTTCCCAGTATTCCGCCGGGTCGTAATGCCCGATGTTGTCCAGATCGATGACGCCCGTGTGCGGCTTGGCGCGATAGCCCACCAGGGTGCCCTTGGCCGGTTTCAAATCCACCGAGAACCCCAACCCATCGTCAATCACCGCCTCGCCATCCACCAGCGGCGCGCGCTCGTGCAGAACCATCAGGTCATGGTCCGACAGGATGCTTTGGCCCTGCCGGAACCTGATCTGGTTCAGCCGCATGCCCGGACGCACCAGAACCGAGAACGAACGGGGGCAGATTTCCGCATATAGCGGCCCGTGATACCCCGGCTGGATGCGATCAAATTCGGTGCCACCATCGGTGATGGCGCGGGTCAACAGGTCAAGCCGCCCGGTCGAGCTCTTGGCATTGGCCACGGCCTGCACGTCCTGCGGCAGCGCCAGTGATTCCATCAGCGGCACGACATAGACGCAGCCCTTTTCCAGCACCGCCCCGTCTGTCAGGTCGATCTGGTGCATTTCGAATTCCTGCAGGCGATCAGCGACGCTGCGCCCTTGTCCCGCCAGAAACGAGGCCCGCACGCGATAGGCCACATGCCCCAGCCGCAAATCCAGGCTGGCAGGCTGAACCTGGCCTTCGATGGCTGGCGGCTCGGCGATGATCTCGCCCGAGGTCAGCATGTTTTCAATGGCTTGGCTGGGCAATACGCCGGTCATAAGGGTCCCCTTGGATACAAAAAACGCCCGGGCCTTGCGGGCCGCGGGCGGTTTTTAATGGTCGGGCTAGCAGGACTCGAACCTGCGACCTTCCGTCCCCCAGACGGACGCGCTACCAGGCTGCGCCATAGCCCGACGTGAGAGCGTTCATAGCGAATTTGCAGGCGGGGGCAAGTCAAAAAACGTCAAATCCACTCAGGCATTTTCGCTTTGCGCCACGCGGGCGTGCAGCGCAGCGAGCCGATCCAGCAACGCGCGGGCCTCGGCCCGGTTCTCGGCTGTAATTTCGCGGGTGGCCGCCAGTTCCGGCAACAGCGATTGTCCTGGTTCCATCGAGGTCTTGTCCGTCTTGGGCGCTGCTGCGCGCGGTGTCTCTTCGACGCTTTCCGGGGCAGGGGCCTCGGATGGCGCAGCCCTGTCTTCCACGATTTCCGTCGCTTCGGCAACCGGGTCTTCCGCCTCGGTTGACGCAACAGGCTCGGGCTCCGGTTCCTCCGGCGCAGCCTCATTCTCAAGCGGAGCCGCGGAAACGTCTTCTTCCCACGGGTCATCCTCGTCGTCAGAAACCGTGTCAAAGGTCACACGCTGCAGAAAGGCGGGCAATTCGTCCTGACCGGGCAGGGGATCACCCGACGCGGTCGCCGCGTCTTCCGCGACCTCCTCAGCCTCGGGCGCTGCATCCTCGGCGGATTTCACCGGGAACAGGTCGCCCTCCATGTCTGACAGGTCTTCACTTGTGGCGGCCACAGCGTCCGCCGCAGGGGCAAACTCAAGCACCTCGGCTGGCACAGGCATCGCCTCGGGCGGTTGCACCTCGATCACAGCGGCGCCCAGCGGTGCCTCGTCCTGCTCATCGTCCAGCGGTTGCGACAGGGCAGAGACATGTTTCACGCCCTTTTCGCGCAACAGTTTCTGCGCGCCCTTGATGGTCATGCCATCGTCATGCAGCAGCTTCTTGATACCGCCCAACAGGCGCATATCCGCAGGGCGGTAATAGCGCCGCCCCCCGGCACGCTTCACAGGTTTTACTTGTGTAAACTTGCTTTCCCAGAACCGCAGCACATGGGCCTGGGTGTCCAGCCAGTCAGCGACCTCGCTGATGGTGCGAAAGGCGTCTCTGGATTTGCCCATCGCCCGATCCCCGCCTTAGCGCTTGTTGCCGGCGGCGACGCGCTCTTTCATCAGGTGCGATGGGCGAAAGGTCAGCACGCGGCGCGGGCTGATCGGCACTTCCTGTCCGGTCTTGGGATTGCGGCCCACACGGGCGGCCTTGTCGCGGACACTGAACGTTCCGAAAGACGATATCTTGACCTGCTCCCCCTGCACCAGGGCATCGGACATATGGTTCAGAACGGTCTCTACCAACTGAGAGGAGTCATTGCGCGAAAGCCCGACCTCGCGGAACACCGCCTCGCTCAGGTCCATACGGGTCAATGTCTTTTCGCTCATGGTGTGTCCCCCAGAAATGCAGCCGTTTTTGTCGTGTTAGGCACAACATTAGGTGCAAGGAATTTTCCGAGTCAACAAGAACCGTATGGAAACAGCGGTTTAGCCCCGACTCTTCACTGTTCTGGCCGGAATTCGCCGTGAATTACCAACGCAGGACAACCGAACCCCAGGCCAATCCGCCCCCGATCGCCTCGGTCACCAGCAAATCGCCGCGTTTGATCCGGCCCTCGGCGACACCCACCGACAGGGCCAGCGGGATTGAGGCCGCCGAAGTGTTGCCGTGGTCCTGAACCGTGACAATCACGCGCTCCATCGGCACACCCATCTTCTTGGCGGTGCCCTTGATGATGCGGATATTGGCCTGATGCGGCACGATCCAGTCGACCGAGTCGTCGGTCAGCCCGATCTTCGACAAAGCCGTGTGGGCGGTCGAGGTCAGCTTTTCCACTGCCTGACGGAACAAGGCATTGCCCTGCATACGTAATTTGCCGGATTCGCCGCTGGTCGAAACACCACCGTCGACATACAGCATGTCCTTGTAGCGCCCGTCGGAATTCAGGTCCGCAGACAGAATACCGCGGTCGTCGCTGTCGCCGTTGCCAACCTCGGCCTGCATGACCAGCGCGCCTGCGCCATCGCCGAACAACACGCAGGTGGCGCGATCTTCCCAGTCCATGATGCGGCTGAACGTCTCTGCGCCCACCACCAGCACCGTTTTGCACTGGCCCGACAGAATCAGCGCATTGGCATTGGTCAGCGCATAGACAAAGCCCGCGCAGACCGCCTGCACGTCAAAGCCAAAGCCGCGGGTCATGCCCAGTTTGCTTTGCAACATGGTGGCGACCGACGGAAAGGTCAGATCGGGCGTCGAGGTGGCCACGACGATGCCGTCAATCTCATCCGCTTCCATGCCCGCGTCTGCCAGCGCCATCTTGCAGGCCTCATACCCGAGATCCGAGGTGGTCTGACCTTCTGCCGCGAAATGCCGCCGCTCGATCCCCGAGCGCGAGCGAATCCATTCATCCGAAGTGTCCAGGAAGTTTTCGAACTCGGAATTGGGGACAACTCGTTCGGGCAGATAGTGCCCAACGCCTTTGACCACGGCGCGTACTGTCATGTTTGGGTTCCGTTATTGGCTTTCGTCCGCTGACGTGGCGGCATCTTGGGGCAGGCTTACGGCGGATGCAACCCGCGCTGCCAGTTTTTCGGCAAAGCCGGTCTGCCCCAGTTTAAAGGCCAGTTTGATCGCCGCCGACACGCCTGTCGCGTCCGAGGCGCCGTGGGATTTCACCACCGTGCCATTCAGCCCCAGGAACACGCCGCCATTGACCCGGCGCGGGTCAATCCGCTTGTTCAGACGGCGCAACGACGGATAGGCCAAAAGCGCGGCCAGCCGTGACAGGGGGGTATACTTGAACGCCTCGCGCAGCAGCTCTCCAACCAGGCTGGCGGTGCCTTCGCCGGTTTTCAGCGCGACGTTGCCCGTAAACCCATCGGTCACGATCACGTCGACGTTGTTTCCGGGCAGATCGCGCCCTTCGACAAAACCGACAAACTCGAAATGTGCGGCCTCGGCGTTTTCGGCAATCAACTCATGCGCCAGCTTCAACTCGTCGCGGCCCTTGTGCTCTTCGGTGCCGACATTCAGCAAACCGATGCGCGGGTGCTGCAACTCCATGCCGTTGCGGGCATAAGAGGCCCCCATCAGCGCATACTGCAAAAGATCGTTTTCGTCGGCGCGGATGTCTGCGCCAGCGTCCAGCATGATATTGAAGCCCTGCGGGTTGCGCGACGGCCAGAGCACGGCAATGGCCGGGCGGGCAACACCGGGAATCTTACGCAGCCGTACCACCGACAGCATCATCAGCGCGCCGGTATTACCACAGGACACCACCGCATCCGCGTCACCATCGCGCACGCACTCAATGGCGGCCCACATCGAAGTGTCCTTGCCGGAACGCATCACATCGCGCGGCTTGTCCTCCATCGACACAACACCCGAGGCATCGCGAATCTCGACACGGCCTTGCAGGTGCTTTTTCTTGGCGACAAGCTTTTCCAGCCGCTGCGCGGGTCCATGCAGAATGAACCCGATATCCGGATTCTTCTTGGCCGAATGCGAAATGCCGGCAACAACAGCTGCCGGCCCGCGATCGCCACCCATGGCGTCAACAGAGATAATGGTGCGCCCGGCACCCGCTTTCCGTGATGTGGTCTCAGCGGTCATGCGGGCCGGGTCCCCGTCGCTTATGCTGCGTCTTCGTCCAGGTCGACTTCGTCAACCATCGCAACGACTTCGCGGTCGTCATAATGGCCACAAGAGGCGCAGACGTGGTGGGGGCGTTTCAGCTCACCACAGTTGGGGCATTCGTTGGGGTTTGCGGCAACCAATGCGTCATGTGCACGACGGTTGTTGCGGCGCGATTTCGATACTTTGTTCTGCTGGACAGCCATTGTCGCAACCTTCGATTTCTGGGGCGGGATGCCGTTGCATCAAACCCGTTTTCCTGAGCGTCCCGAGGCCTTACGCGGTCTGCGCGCCCAAGTCCAACTCTAAATTCCAATGAGCGCGCGAAAATACTGCGAATCCCGCAATGCGCAAGTCTTATTTTTCGCTCTCTCCCGAGAGCTTGTTGCGCAGCCCCGCCAAACCGGCAAAAGGGCGCGTATCTTCATCTTTCATAGCGGTTTTTCCCGGCTCCGTGAATACCGCCTCGGCGATTTCCGCGCCCTCTTTGCGGGGATAGAGCGGCAGGTTCAGCGCCAACGCCTCGACCATCACCTGTTCAATATCGATCTCGGCGCCCAGGGCCTCGGCATTTTCATCCTCGGGCATCTCGATTTCGTCTTCTTCGTCCGTGTCTTCCGCGGGCATGAACTCAGCAAGGTAGCGGCGCTCGACGGGCACATCTATGCGTGTGGTCACCGGCTCCAGCGTCACCACGCAGGGCTGCACAACCGTGGCCCCCAGGGTGGCCACTACCTCCCAGTCCGATGTGCCCAGGGCGCGAATCTCTCCGTGCAAACGCAGTTTTCGCAAATCAACAAGCCGCAGGTCCTTGGCGATGGCCGCGCAAGACGCCGCGTCAGGGCGCAAATCAAAGCTGGTTTTGCGGTTTTGCCGCAGGTCCGAGACGCGGAATCGGGTCTTGGTGTCAGACGTATCATTCATGAGCACTGCGTATCCCTTACTTGAACCGGCGGCTATCATTCTGTAATCGGGATAAAAGGCGTCAGAAGCCAAGGCAAGAGGGCAGTTATGACCGGTGGATTGAAACATGTGCGGCGCGTGATCATCGCTTCATGTCTTGTGGGCCTTGTGGCCTGCACCGCGCAATATCGCAATCACGGCTATGTGCCGCTGCCTGAGGACCTGGAAAAGATCAAGGTTGGCGTCGACACCCGCGACAGCGTGGCCGAGGCCGTGGGCACCCCCTCTGCCGCCGGCGTGCTGGACGAGGGCGGCTATTACTACGTGCGGACGCAGGTGCGCCACTATGGCGCCCGGGCGCCTCAGGTGGTCGATCGCCGCCTTGTCGCGATCACCTTTGATTCCCGCGGGCTTGTCCGCAATATCGAAGAATTCACGCTCGAGGATGGCAACCTTGTGCCACTGACCCGTCGCGTGACCGATAATGACATCGACAATCCTGGCTTCCTCAAGCAGATCATCGGCAATATCGGCAACTACGGCGGCTTTGATAACACCGGGGGCTGACCCGGATCCGGGCGGCCTGATCGGGGCCGCCATCCGACGGTCATTCAATTGTCACGCAGCCCGCTCTATATAGGGATGAGGCAAAGGGACGAGACAGCCATGACCCCATTGGCCAAAGGGCGCTATCAGGCGCGCATCGCCGAGACCCCGGCAGACCTGCAGGCCGCGCAGGCCCTGCGTCGGCAGGCGTTTCTCGGCGATGATCAGGGTGGGCTGGATGCAGATGCCTTTGACGCACTTTGCACCCATTTTCTTGTCGAAGACCGGAATACGGGCCGGTTGGTCTGTTGTTTCCGCATTCTACCGCTGGCCGACGGCGCCGAGATTGGCCGCAGCTACGCGGCGCAGTTCTACGAGCTGAGCGCGCTCAAAGGGTTTGACGGGCGCATGGTCGAGATGGGGCGCTTTTGCATTCACCCCGATGTGCAGGACGCTGATATCCTGCGCGTCGCCTGGGGGGCGATGACCACATACGTCGATGAAAACAATGTGGAAATGCTGTTTGGTTGTTCGTCGTTTTCGGGCACGGATGCCGCCGAATACTTTGACGCCTTTGCCATGCTGCGTGACAAGCATCTGGCCCCGAAACGCTGGCTGCCCCAGGTCAAGGCGCCAAACGTCTTTCGTTTTGCCGCGCGCCTGCGCCGCAAACCCGACCCCAAACGCGCCCAGATGCGCATGCCGCCCCTGCTCAGAACCTATCTGTTGATGGGCGGCTGGGTCAGCGACCATGCGGTGGTCGACAGCCAGATGAACACGCTGCATGTTTTTACCGGCCTTGAAATCCGCGCAATCCCCCCGGCCCGCAAACGCCTGCTCCGGGCAATTGCGGTATAAAGATTTTATGCCTCCGGCGGGGATATTTTTGGCCAAAAGAAGAGTGGTTGACGCAGCTGGTCGGGGCAGGTAGCCCCACCACATGGCTCGTATTCCTTTGTTACAGATGAGCGGGATCTCGCTGACGTTCGGCGGAGACCCGGTATTCGATGGTCTGGACCTCGTGGTTCAGCCCGGTGACCGTGTTGCTCTTGTGGGGCGCAATGGCTCGGGCAAGTCGACCCTGATGAAGGTCATGGCCGGACTGGTCGAGGCCGACAGGGGCGACATCGTGGTGCCTGCGGGCGTGTCCGTGGGCTATATGGAGCAGGACCCGGACATGTCGGGCTTTGCCACGCTGGGGGATTTCGCCAGTGCCGCGCTGGAGCCGGGCGAGTTGTACAAGGTCGAGCGCGCAGGCGAGGGGCTAAAGTTTGATCCCGCGCGCCCCGTTGAGACCGCCTCGGGTGGGGAACGCCGCCGGGCGGCGCTGGCGCGGCTGATGGCCGAAGCGCCCGAGCTGATGCTTTTGGACGAGCCGACCAACCATCTGGATATCGAGGCCATTGGCTGGTTGGAAGGCGAGCTTGCCAGCACCCGCGCGGCCTATGTGCTGATCTCTCACGACCGCGCCTTTCTGCGCGCCCTGACCCGCGCGACGCTCTGGATCGACCGGGGGTCTGTGCGGCGGCAGGAAAAGGGATTCGACGCTTTTGAAGAGTGGCGCGACAAGATCTGGGAAGAAGAAGACCTCCAGCGCCACAAGATGGACCGCAAGATCAAATCCGAGGCCCGCTGGGCCGTGGAAGGCATCAGCGCCCGGCGCAAGCGCAACATGGGTCGCGTGAGAGCCCTGCGCGATCTGCGGTCGGAACGCTCGGCGATGATCCGGCGGCAGGGTGCGGCGGCGATGGCTTTTGCGTCGGGGCCGAAATCCGGCAAGAAAGTCATTGATGCCAAGGATGTGTCCAAGTCTTTTGATGGCCAGCCCATTGTGCACAAGTTTTCGATCACCATCCAGCGCGGCGACCGCGTGGCCTTTGTCGGCCCCAACGGCGTGGGCAAGACCACGGTGATCAAGATGCTGATGGACCAGCTGGCGCCGGATGAGGGCACCGTGACGCTGGGCACCAATCTCTATCCGGCGATCTTTGACCAGACCCGCGCGCAGCTGGATCCGGACATGACCCTTTGGGACAGCCTGACCAGCGATCCGGATATGCGCGTTTCGGGCAAGGCCGATCAGGTCATGGTGCGCGGCACCCCCAAGCATGTTGTCGGTTATCTCAAGGAGTTTCTGTTCGACGATGCCCAGGCCCGCGCCCCGGTGCGCTCGCTCTCGGGCGGGGAAAAGGCACGGCTGTTGCTGGCCAAGCTGATGGCGCGGGAAAGCAACCTCTTGGTGCTGGACGAGCCGACCAACGATCTGGATGTGGAAACGCTCGATCTGTTGCAAGAGCTTCTTGATGACTATGACGGCACCGTCCTTTTGGTCAGTCACGACCGTGATTTTCTGGATCGTGTGGCCACCACCACCGTTGCCATGGAGGGCGATGGACGGGCCACGGTCTATGCCGGCGGCTGGAGCGACTATCGCGCGCAGCGGGGTGGCGACGCACCACAAAAGGTCGAAAAATCAAAGCCTAAGGTCGAAAAGCTCAAGCAGGAAAAAACCCAGAAAGAAGGCCTCAGCTTTACCGAAAAGCACCGTCTTGAGAAACTGCCCGCCATCATGGAACGACTCGAGGCCGAGATCGCCAAACTGGAAGCATTCCTCATGGACCCTGATCTGTTCACAAAAGAGCCGGTCAAGTTCCAGAAAGCCACAGAGGCGCTGGTGGAACGTCAGACCGCGCTGTCAGATGCCGAAGAGGAATGGCTGGAACTCGAGGAAAAGGCCGGGGGATGACGCATCCGTAGGTCGGACAAATTTGTCCGACCTACCTCACGATCCGCGGTAGGTATCCGTTGCGCAGGGCAGTCAGGGTTGGGGCCGGTGTCAGAACGGTTACCGCGCCGAAGGGTCGCTTGAATGCCGCGCTGTAACCTGTTGGAGAAAAGGGAAAAACAGCGTCTCCCGAAATCAACGCCGCCCCTTGCTCCGTCATCACGAACGCCCCATCCGGCAGGTCCTGCGCCATGGCCTCGTGACGTCTTTGCCGGAACACCCTTGGCACCGCTCTGGCCGCATGGAGCTCTGCATCAAACGCCCCGACCTTGCCCTCATGCCCCGCCGCATCGAGAAAGGCAAAGAAATCGCTCCGCCGGCATTCACAGCACGGCCGATGCCCCGCCGCCAGCGCCACCGCCTCGTCATGAAAGAACAATTCGGTATAGCGGTTCGGCGTCATCGGCACACGCCGACGTCCCTTGAACCGGGTCACGCAGCACACCCAGGCCTTGTGCTTCCAGCGCGCCTTGCCCAACTGCCGCTGATCGTCATGCAGCACCCCGCGATTGCCCAGAAACGCCCCCCGCGCCGGGTGGGCGAGGATCTCTCCGGTAGGCTGAACGCGGTTCTGCAGGGGCATATTGCAAGTTTGTGAGGGAATGACCGGTTTGGCAAGCCTCCTGCCGCCTCTCAGCGCTTTCCAGTTCCAATGCCCGGGTCCACAAGACCAAGACCGATCTCATGGCTCCTTTGCAAAAGCCCCTGCCGCCGCTCTGGTGATCCCGTTGAGCCATAGAGCAGTTCCAACCGACGGGGCGAAAACCCGAAATAGCCAAATGTTCCGTCAATCCAGGCCGTTTCCAAAGCGCTGGCATACCCTTTCTCCGCCATTTCGTCCGACCGCGCCCCGGCGGGCACCAGCAGCACGCCAGAGCGGGGCCTCTGACACGACAGATTCGGGTCATCCAACTGGTCATAGGCCCAACCCCAGCTCCAGACCCGGTCCACCCAGCCTTTTGTCACCGCCGGCATGCCCCACCAGAACAGAGGAAACACCATGCAGATCGCGTCGGCCCGCGCGATCCTCGCCTGCTCAAGGGCAACATCTGGCGGGATTTGCTCTGGTGACCCATCGGCCTCGATATCGGCCAGCGACCAGCGGGGATCAAATCCCTCGGCATTGAGATCAGCCAGCTCGACCGTATGGCCAGCCCTGGTTGCCCCTGCCATGAAGGCATGCGCAACTGCCGCGCTAAATGAGTTGGGGTCCGGATGGTCGAGAACTGTCAGAACGTGCATGGAAAACCCTTACGAGTGTTGGTTGGGGGCACTTTCTAAAGGTTCAAGTAAGGTTGAGGTCAAGCGCAAATTTGGCCGTGGAGCTCAGGGGTAAACAAAGAAAAGCCCGCAGTGCACACCGCGGGCCTTGTTTGCTTTCAGGCGCAGGGCCTTCACTGCATCCGCAACGCGCCGTCGATGCGGATCACTTCGCCGTTCAGATACCCCGACTCGACGATGAACTGCGCCAGCTTGGCGTATTCCTCGGGACGACCCAGCCGCTTGGGGCAGGTGACGTCCTGGGCCAGTTGGTCCTGCACCTCTTGCGGCAGCCCCATCAGCATCGGCGTCAGGAAGATGCCCGGCGCAATTGCCATGACGCGTATGCCGGACCGTGCCAGATCGCGGGCCATGGGCAGGGACAATCCGACGATGCCCCCTTTTGAGGCCGCATAGGCCGCCTGGCCGCGCTGGCCGTCCATCGCCGCAATCGAGGCGGTGTTGATGATGACACCGCGTGCGCCATCGTCCGCTGCCGGGTTCTCGGCGATCACCTCGGCGGCCAGACGGGCGACGTTGAACGAGCCCACCAGATTGATGTCGATGGTCTGCTGAAAGATGTGCAGAGGGTGGGGGCCCTTTTTGCCGATGGTGGTGGCAGCAGGCGCGATACCGGCGCAGTTCACTGCCGCCGTGATCTTGCCCATGGCGGCCTTGGCTGCGGCGATCCCGGCAGCGACCGAGTCCTCGTCCGTCACGTCGACCTTGTGAAAGGTGCCGCCCAATTCGGCAGCGACCTTTTCCCCGGCCTCTTCGTTCAGGTCGAACAGCGCGACCTTGGCGCCGCTGGCGGCAAACTGGCGGGCGGTGGCTTCTCCGAGGCCCGAAGCCCCTCCGGTGATGACGGCACAGGTGTCGGCGATAGTCATGGGGCTCTCCTCAGACGACATGAAATGAACATGCGTTCAGATAACCGAGGAGAGGGGCCTCTGTCCAGTGGCACGAGGCGTCGAAATCCTTCGGAAGTTAACAGCGGGTAAAAGTTGTACAACTTGTACAACATGGAGAAAGGCCCCAAAAAATGTTGTACAACATGGAGAAACCCGCGCTTTTGCACGGGTTTCACTGTCTGTTAACGGTTTGGTGTGGCGGGGTCAGTCGCCGAGCTGCACCAGCGCGTGACGCTTCTTGCCAGCGCTCAGCTTGATCGGCGAAGACAGCGCCCCGGCGTCAATCATCAGCCCGGCATCGGTCAGGGGCGCGTCGTCCAGCTTGGCGCCGTTCTCCGAGATCAGACGCTTGGCTTCCTTGCCTGACTTGGCAAGACCGGACTTGACGATAAGTTGGACGATCGACACGGGCAGATCATCAGATGTCACTGAAATTGTTGGCAAATCATCGCCCACGCCGCCCTTTTCAAAGACCTCACGGGCGGTGGCAGCGGCAGTTGCAGCAGCCTCTGCGCCATGGCACAGCGTGGTCACTTCATTGGCCAGGATGATCTTGGCGTCATTGATCTCTTGCCCTTCCAGCGCGCCGAGTCTGTTACATTCGTCCACCGGCAACTCACTGTAAAGCTTGAGGAATCTTCCAACATCTGCGTCCGTCGTGTTGCGCCAGAACTGCCAGAACTCATATGGGCTGCGCATGTCGGCATTCAGCCACACCGCCCCATCCGCCGACTTGCCCATCTTCTTGCCGTCCGAAGTCGTCAAGAGCGGCGAGGTCAGGCCAAAGATCTGGTTGTCGATCACCCGGCGCGTCAGGTCGATTCCGTTGACGATATTGCCCCACTGATCCGAGCCACCGAACTGAACCAGACAGCCATAGCGGCGATTTAGTTCAAGGAAATCATAAGCTTGCAGGATCATGTAGTTGAATTCGAGGAACGACAGCGACTGCTCGCGGTCCAGCCGTGACTTGACGGATTCGAACGACAGCATCCGGTTGACCGAGAAGTGCCGCCCAATGTCGCGCAGGAAATCGAGATAGTTCAGATCGTCCAGCCACTCGGCATTGTTCAGCATCAACGCGCCTGTTGGGCCGTCATCGTACGAGACGTATTTGGCGAATACCTGTTTGATTCCATTGATGTTTTCATCAATCATATCGGGTGTCAGCAGGGGGCGCTCATCCGCCCGGAACGACGGGTCCCCAACCTTGGTCGTGCCCCCGCCCATCAGCGTGATCGGCTTGTGCCCGGTCTTTTGCAACCAGCGCAGCATCATGATCTGGATCAGGCTGCCCACATGCAACGATTTCGCCGTTGCATCAAAGCCGATATAGCCCGGTACCACACCCTTGGTCAGCGCCTCGTCGAGGCCCTGGTAATCGGTGCAGTCCGCCAGGAATCCGCGTTCGATCATCACCGACATAAAGTCGGACTTGGGGTGGTAGGTCATGCTATTGGCCTTGTGTTTATGGCCCTTTGGGGCCTTGCGATGGTTAAGCCCCGTACTTGGCAAACTGCTCCCGGCTTGTAAAGACCAAGGGCCCTAAAACCCTGAAATCCGTTCAACCAGCCAAAAGGTTGCAACACCCCCGACCGCATAGGCCGTCAGGGTTGGGGTGATCGCAGTTAAGCCACTGACAGACATCGGAAAAACCGCAATCAGCCGCCTCAGCACAAACAGGCAGGTGACAACCACCAAAACGAAAGAAACCTGACCCAATTCGACGCCAAGGTTAAACCCCAGCAGCGCCAGCGGAATGTCGTTGGCAGGCAGGCCAATCTCGGTCAACGCCCCGGCAAAACCAAGCCCATGCAAGAGGCCAAAGGCAAAGGACACAACCCAGGGCGCGCGCTCTGACAGACGCGGATTGCGGGGGTCGTGCTTTAACACTTCGATTGCAAGAAACACGATGGAAAGCGCGATGATCGCTTCCACCGGCGGGCCGGGCAACGACACATAGCCAAGTGCGGCCAGCCCCAGGGTGATCGAATGCGCGACGGTAAAGGCCGTAATGGCCCCGATCAGCCGCCACGTGTCGCGGATCAGCAGGAGAAGCGCAAAGACAAACAAAAGGTGGTCCCACCCCTCCAGAATATGCTCGAACCCCAGCGCCAGATAGCTGGACAAGACGCCCAGGGCGGTTGGCGTGGCGGTCACGGTGACATAGGTGTTCTCCGGTGTCAGGCGAAGGGTGTTCGTGCGCCCATCCCTGTATTCAATGCGCGCCAGAACGTCTGTGCGCTGTGTTGCAAGTCCTTGAATTTCTATAGTTTTCCCAGCAACCTCTTCCGAGCATTCCGACACCCATGAGGTCACCCAGGCAGACCCGTCATGCCGTGGCTCCAGGGACACGGGCGCATCACACACCGACGGCAGGACGGCCTCGATCTGCATGGGTTTACCCTGCACATCGGGCTTGCGAAAGAACACCTGCCAGGTCGAGGGCGCCATTTGCTTGAGGCTGAGATACCCCGGTTCCAGCGCATGCGCCGAAGCCATGGTCATGGTCAGCACCCACAAGGCAACCGCTGTGGCAAAAACCCGGGCGATCATTGTGAAGCCTCGGCAGGGGGCCCGAACCGTTCCGGCACGATGATCTCGTAACTTGCCTTGAGCTCGTCAAAGCGGATCTCGGACAGGTCTTGCGCCGTGTCTCGGGACCATTCGCGCAGAACTGCATCGCGGACGTCGTCAAAGTCGGGCAGGCGCGCCGGAGCACGGTCGGTGATGCGCACGAGATGATAGCCAAATGCAGACTGCACAGGGCCGCTCCAGACGTTGGACGGCAGCGTGTCGAGGGTCGCAAAGACGCCGCGCCCGAGCAGCCCATCAACCTGCGCGGCGCGCGACGGGGGGACATAGCCGGGCAGTTGGCTGGGCTGGCCCGCTTGCTGCGGGTCTGCACCGCTCTCCAGCGCCGCCTTGACCTCAGAGATCGCGGCGTCAGAGGCCATATCCTGTCCGAGGAACACCTGTTCAAACGCCAACCAGCCGGGCTGTTGAAAGCGGAGCGGGTTGTCCTGCATGAAGGCCCGCAACACCTCATCCTCTGGTACCAGCGACCGGGCGCCGGATTCCAGAAGGAAGGTCATCTTTTGCACCAGCCGGTTGCGAATGATCTCATCCCCGATGTCCAGCCCAAGGTATTCAGCCTCGCGCACCAGCACTTCCTGGCGGATCAATGTTTCCACCAACAGGGCGAGTTCCGTCCCGCTGGGGGGACGCTGGCGGGCGGCCTCGAACCGCAGCGCCAGACGCTCTACGTCCTGTTCATCTATCAGAATACGGTTGGTCTCTTCGGGTTCCGGTTCGGGCGTGCTGACAAATGCGAACCACGCAAAAAGGGCCGCCCCCAGAAGCAGAAAGTGAAGCAGGGGCTCTCGTAGGAATGGCATTCTCATGTCTCGGAAGTAAGGGTTCAGACAAAGCAGGGACCGCCAAAAAATAAGCGGTCCCTGTCATAGGATTTTCAGTGTGGAATCAACCGGGTGTGTACCAAATTGGCGAAGAATAGGCGCGTTCCTGATGGATCAGTTGCGCTTCTTCCGGCAACTCGATTCCATAGCGTACCTTGTCATACACAACCCAGCGCGGGGTCGGAATTTCCAGCACGCGGACATAGTAAAAGGCCCGCTCATTTGCATCAAAATCCGGGTCGGTCCAGACGGTCATAAGTTCCGAGGCACCGATGGTGTTGGACCAGCTTGCCGCGTCCAGATCAACCGTGTTGCCGACCTCGGGCACCATGCCGTTTGCATCCGCCTCGCGATCACCGGACCATGCCACGTCATAGACCTTTTCATGAAGCTGGCCATCGGCATCCATCCAGCCTTTGACGACCTGCATACGGTCGAGGTTTGCCCCGATCGGGTCGCGTAGCGAGAACAGCATGAAAGACGGCGCGCCGTCCCCGGTGTTCGGAGGCAGGTCGCCGCCCATGGGGACACCTTTTTCATAGCCGGTCACTGCCGGGGTGCGGCTGCGCAGGTCATCGTCGGTAAAGTTCCATCCCCCGAAAAAGCGCAGGCCAATGCGCGGGCCGGTGGTGGCATAGGTTTCACGACGCTTGAATGCATCAAAAATGGCCGAACGGGTGTTTTCCGTGGCCCAGACTGCGGTGTATCCCGAGGCCACCAGCTCGTGCCCTTCGATGCGACCGAGGTCGCTGGCGATGAAGGGGTGGTCAATACGGGTGGGCGAAGGTTCAACACTCACGGATTTTGAGAAGAAGTTGTCTTCATCCGCCGTTGTGAGCGCGGTATGGCTGTCGGTCGCCCCGCCCATGCCGAACTTGTAGGGGTTGGTGCCAAACTTGGCCTCGAGCGCGAGACCCTGTTTCAGAGCTTCGCGGGCATACTCGCCTTTCAGCATGTCGTCGGTCTTGAGTTCGGTCAGGTCGAGGTTGCCTTTGTCCCAGTTCTCGTAGTCGGCAAACTGGTCATCCGGGCTGAGGAATGGGTGCGCTTCGCCATCGCCCTTGATCTGGGTGACCTCGTAGTGCGGCTCCCATTTGGCGCGCTTTTCGACATAGTCCTGATCGACCTTGCCACCGTGATAGGTGTCGGTTGTCGGGAACATCCAGCCGTTCGAAAGGTTGCCATTGTGGGAAAACGCCACGGCGCGGCCACCGGTTTTTTCTTGATAGGCTTCGAGCCAGTCATAGAGCATATGCGGATTTGTATCGCCATAAGGCGGCTGAGTGACCGGCGGCACCACCTGGAGTGCGCGCATGGCGCCGTCGCGCAGCATCACGTTGCGGTGCAGGTTGAAGCCCTTGGGCACCGAGGTCCATTCAAACCCGATAAAGGCAGAGAACTCGCCGGGATCGTTATGCTCTTCGGCGGCCATCACGATCTTTTCCCAGGTAAAGGCGTAAGGATCGGCGCCGGGGCTGTAAGCCTCCAAAATGGCCTCAGGGAGGGTCATTTGCGAAAAGTTGGTGATGAGGTCAAAGGCGGTTTTGCCCGCTTCGGCGCCACCCTTTTTATACCCTTCGTACCATTCGCGTCCCTTGGGATCTGCCAGGATCGTCGGGTTGCCGGCTTGCAGGTCCGGGGCAAAGCCCATGAGGTCGGTATGATCGGTCAGGACCATCCAATCCAGAGGGCGGCTGAGCTTGACAGGCTGGCCGGTCGAGGAAATGACCTGTTCGCCCTTGGCAAAGCGCCATGCGTCATCGGGTCCGAGGATGTTGCCAAACGCGCCAGCGTCCAATGACAGGCCGGTGTGGAGGTGCGTCTCGCCCCAAAGCGGGAACAGCGGCACATCTCGATTTGCATAGGGAGAGTAGGGCGCGTTTCCAAATGCGCTTTCGGCGGCTTCCTTGGTGGGCACCGCATCGGCAAAGGCAACAGAACTGCCCAGCGTGAGCGCGAGTGCGCTTGTCATCAGTTTCTTCATGAATATCTCCCCTTGAGTATTAGTTACTGAAAAAAACACATGGGCGCGGGCTGGATCCGGGCGCACAAGCGAAAATCGCACTTGCCACTCCACAATAACGCGAATGTTGTTTTTTGCAAAACTGGGAAGCAATTCTGGGGGGATTCAAGGTTGGATGCCTTGGCCTGCGGCGCGACAAGTGGTGGACATCCCGCACGGCTTGGCCAAAACTCGCGCAAAGAAAAACAACAAGGATTACGGCCATGTTAAAGGCCAGAGCAGGCAATTCGGTGTGGCGCGCGTTGGGGGCGATGTCGGGTACTTCATTGGATGGGGTAGACGCCGCGGTGATTGAGACCGACGGCGAGTCGATTTTCCAGTTTGGTGAGACGGGCTATCGTGCCTATGACGCAGACGAACGCGCTGTGTTGTCGGCGGCACTCGGGGCCTGGGCCGGTGAAAGGGCCGAGGCGGCGGCTTCGGTGGTCGAAGCAGCACACATTGAGGTGTTGCGGGACTTTACAGATGTGGATCTGGTCGGCTTTCACGGACAGACGCTGGCGCATGATCCGCGCGGAAAAGGCACCTGTCAGGTTGGCGATGGACAGGTACTGGCGTCGGCACTGGACCTTCCGGTGGTCTGGGATTTCCGCTCGGCGGACGTGCAGTTGGGAGGCGAAGGCGCACCGCTGGCGCCATTCTTTCACTTTGCCTGCGCCAAATACATCAATGCGAAGGGGCCTGTGTGTTTCCTGAACCTTGGTGGCGTGGGCAATGTGACATGGGTGGACCCCGGCAAATCGACGCCCGAAGAAGAGGGCGCGCTTTTGGCCTTTGACACCGGCCCTGCAAACGCACCCATCAATGACTTGATGCGCGAACGATTGGGGCTGGACTGTGATCGTGATGGGGCCGTGGCCCTGGGTGGCGAGGTCGAAACAGGCGCGCTGGAGTTGTTTCTGGCAGAGCCGTATTTCACAAAAATGCCTCCCAAGTCCTTGGACCGGAACGACTTTGCCGAAATGATCGGACTTGTGCGCGAATTGTCGGATGCGGATGCAGCAGCGACGCTGACCGCCATGTGCGCGGCTGGGGTCGCCTCGGGCATGCAGCATTTCCCCGCGCCGCCGGAAAAAGTTATGGTCACCGGCGGTGGACGACACAATCCGGTTCTGATGGAGATGTTGCGGGTTTCGCTGGAGTGTCCTGTGGTGCCTGTAGAAGATGTCGGCCTGGATGGCGACATGCTCGAGGCGCAGGCCTTTGCCTTTCTCGCCGTGCGCGTGGCGCGTGGGATGGCAACATCGGCTCCGTCTACGACCGGGGTTGGCGCGTTGGTCGGCGGTGGCATCGTGTCCAAGCCAGATTGAAGGGCAATGATCGCGTCGCCACTCTCCCAGAAAACGTGAGCGTCAGGGAATCTGGAAACCCGGGGCGGCGAGTGTGAAGCCCTCGAATTGAAAGGCCGGTGAGACGGTGCAGCCGACCAGTGTCCAGTCTCCGGTCGTTGCGGCGGCTTGCCAGTGGTGCTCGGGTACGATGTGTTGCGGTGCCTGACCCTTTGCCAGATCAGGGCCGAGCATGAGGTCCTGTTTCGGACCGTTTTGGGTCTCTGACAGCGACAGGATCAGCGGAGCCCCGGCATAGTAGTGCCAGATTTCGGTGGCATCGACCTTGTGCCAATGGCTGTTTTCACCTTTGGCCAACAGAAAGTAGATCGCCGTGCCCGCAGGGCGGGTGCCATCGGGCGCATTGGCGATCCAGGTCTGGCGGTAGTGCCCACCTTCGGGGTGCGGGGCAAGGTTCAGGCGGGAAATGATCTCGGCAGCGGTCATGCCGCCGTTTTGCTTGATGCGACGCTGTTCTGCAAGCGTCTCAGCGCGTGCAATGTTGCGGTTGCCGCAGAGTTGGGCGCCTCGAGTGGGAGGAGGTGGCCGTGGGCAGGCAGATCGGTAAAACGGATATCAGGCCGTTCATTGCGCAGAGAGTTCAAGATGGCAGGGTCGACAAAGACCGACGGTTTGGCCGCGATGACGTGGGTCGGCACGGAGAGGCGTTTTAGAACCGGTAGAATTCTGGGGGGCATCACATAGTTGTGTGCCTCCCAAAGCGGTGGAAAGGCCAGGCGAAACCCCGACGAGTCCGCCGTGGTCATGGCGGTGACAAGATCACGCAGCGAAGCATCCGAAAACCGTTTGTAGGCACGGATGGCGCGCAGTTCGCGATAGAGTTCTTCCAGATCGTGCCAATGATTGCGCCGGTGAAAGACGCTGTGCGCGGGATCAAGGCGGCGGCGCAAAGTATAAGGCAAGAGTCGCATCAATCGGTAAAGCCGATGGGTGACGCCCGCAGGTTCAACAAGTACGAGGCCGCGAAACAGATCAGGGCGTTTGTTGGCGGCCATTGCGGTTGTGGCAGCCCCCATGGAATGGGCTATGGCGAGAATTGGGGCGTCTTGGGTGGCTTCGAGCCATGCAATCAGGTCGTCGCCATATTGCTCCCACCCGCGCCGTGGATTTGGGGCGGATATCTCAGGCCAAAGCGGGCGCATGTTCAAGGCTGAGACAGAATAATGCTGCGCAATGGTTGCGAGGTAAGGCTGATAGCAAGAGGCGCCAAAGCCATTGGCATGGTAGAAATGAACCTTGGGGCCCGTGCCCGCGTATTGCAGCGACGTGGCCTTGTTCGGGCCGATCTGAGTTTCGTGAATATCGGGTGACATGGGGTGAACATAGTTTGTGGCTCATGCGTGCGAAATATTGACGTCGCGTGAGAGGTGCAGAACATGTTGCGCGTGGGTGAAGGGATCAGGGCTATGACAGGTCAAAAAACCATTGTGATTGGTGCAGGCATCATCGGCTGCAGCCTGGCGCGGGCCTTGGCTGTAGCTGGTGAAAATGTTGTCGTGCTGGATAGCGCGCGTGTCGGTGCGGGTGCAAGCGGCGCGTCCTTTGGTTGGATCAACGCCAGCTTTCACGCTGACAAGGCGCACTTTCGGCTGCGACACGCAGGGATTGCGGCATGGCATCAGCTAGAGGCCGACCGTGGGGCATTGCCAATCCATTGGGGTGGGGCCTTTTGCTGGGAAGAGCAGGGGGCCGCCATGGCAAGAACTGGCGACGCATTGGGCCAACTGGGATATGGCGTTGAAACCGTGACACGCGCACAGTTGCAAAGACGGTTGCCGGGACTTGGTTGCTTGCCCGAGCACGCGTTGCACTTTCCCGAGGAGGGCGTGGCGGATGTCAGCGCTGTTACTCGGGAACTGGCACAGGACGCGGCGTCCATGGGCGCGCGTTTTGTAACGGGGGTTGCTGCCGATGCGATCTGCGAGTCGCGCGGACGGATCACAGGCGTGAGGACAGCCCAGGGTGAAATTGCAGCGGACCGGGTTGTGTTGGCGGCAGGGTGCGGGGCTGCGGCCTTGGCCGAGGCCATGGGGGTGGCTCTGCCAATGTTGTCGAGGCCTGGGTTGTTGACAGTGACGCGGCCAGTGGCACCCGTCCTTGACACGGTTCTGGTGACGGAAGGCGGTGAAATTCGGCAATTGGCAGATGGGCGGATCATGATGCCGACTTCGGCAGGGCATCAGGGGGATTCGGCAAATGCCATAACGGAACCGCCTCTGGAGATCGCCGAGGCCGCGTTGGGCCGCATTCGCAGGTATTTCCCGAGACTGTCATTGAACATGGAAGAGGTGGCTCTGGCCTGGCGGCCCGTACCCGGTGATGGCTTGCCGGTGGTGGGAGCCGCGGGGCCAGAAGGGCTGTACCTGTCTGTCCTGCACAGCGGGGTGACGCTGGCGGCAGTGGTTGCAGAGCTGGCGGTGCGGGAGATGCTGGAAGGGCCGCGTTCCGATTTGTTGGGACCGTATCATCCCGCACGGTTTCAATGAAAAAGCCCCGCTGATTTAGCGGGGCTTTGTCCATGATCTTCGCTTTACGGCTTATTTCAGGATCGAGCGGCCTGCGTATTCGGCGGTTTCACCGAGCAGCTCTTCAATGCGGATCAGCTGGTTGTACTTGGCGAGCCGGTCCGAGCGTGCCAGCGAGCCGGTTTTGATCTGCCCGCAGTTGGTGGCAACGGCGAGGTCTGCGATGGTGGCGTCCTCGGTTTCGCCCGAGCGATGTGACATCACGTTGGTGTAACGTGCGCGGTGGGCCATATCGACGGCCTTCAGCGTTTCGGTGAGCGAGCCGATCTGGTTCACTTTGACCAGCATCGAGTTGGCCACGCCCTGGGCGATGCCGTCAGCCAGACGCACGGGGTTGGTCACGAAGAGGTCGTCGCCAACCAGCTGCACCTTGTCGCCAATCATGTCGGTCAGGGTTTTCCAGCCTTCCCAGTCGTCTTCGTCCATGCCGTCTTCGATCGAGATGATCGGGTAGTCGGCACAGAGATCGGCGAGGTACTGGGCGTTCTCGGCGGAGGTCAACGACTTACCTTCGCCTTTCAGCTCGTATTTGCCGTCTTTGTAGTATTCCGACGAGGCGCAATCGAGGGCGAGATAGATGTCTTCACCCAGTTTGTAACCGGCTTTCTCCACGGATGTCTTGATGAAATCGAGGGCTGCGCGGGTCGAGCCGATGTTTGGGGCAAAGCCGCCTTCGTCGCCGATACCTGTCGACAGGCCTGCGGCGGAGAGCTCTTTTTTCAGGGTGTGGAAAACCTCGGCGCCCATGCGGATGGCTTCGCGGATGTTCGCGGCCGACACCGGCATGATCATGAATTCCTGAATGTCGATCGGGTTGTCGGCGTGTTCGCCGCCGTTGATGATGTTCATCATCGGAACCGGCAGGACGCGGGCCGAGGTGCCACCGACATAGCGGAACAGGGGCTGTGCGGTGAAATCCGCGGCGGCCTTGGCAACGGCAAGCGAGACGCCAAGGATGGCATTGGCGCCAAGGCGGCTTTTGTTCGGGGTGCCGTCGAGTTCGATCATGGCGGCGTCAATGGCGACCTGTTCGGTCACATCGAAACCCACCAGCGCTTCGGCGATCTCACCGTTGACGGCGGCGCAGGCTTCCAGAACGCCCTTGCCCAGATACCGGTTCTTGTCACCGTCACGCTTTTCCACAGCTTCATGGGCGCCGGTCGAGGCACCTGAAGGCACAGCGGCACGGCCCAGAGTTCCGTCTTCGAGGATCACGTCAACCTCGACCGTGGGGTTTCCTCGGCTGTCAAGAATTTCGCGGGCGTGGATGTCAATGATGGTGCTCATAAGAGGGGGTCCTCGAAAATAGGTTCCTGTTTTCGCGCTGAGCTATAGCAGGCAAAGCGTGAAAGTAAACCAGTCACGATAGCGCTAACATTGCCTATTGTGCCCGGTTAGGGCTAACAGTGACAGTTTTCCGCAGGGCGTCGGTTCAATCCGCCGGAAAATCCGGATGCGCAGGGGCAATGGGTTTGGCAAGCTTACGTTCTCGCAGGAACGTGTAGAGGCCGGAGAGGATAATCAGCGAGGCACCTGCAATGGTCGGCATGTCCGGACGCTCGTGGAACACCAGGATGCCGAGGATCATCGAAAACAAGAGTCGCGTGTATCTGTAGGGGGCCACCACCGGGGTCTCGCCAATGCGCATTGCGGTGACAAGGCACCAATAGGCCGCCCCACCGAAAAGGATTGCGCCAAGAAGCCAGGCGACCTCGAGCCCCTGCATGGCGACAAGCGGCGTGTTGCCAAAAGCCAGGATGACGAGCCCGGCAACCACCAGTGACCCAAACCCCTGGCTGGTGATCACCGAGGAGGACACCGAACTGTCGATTTGACGGGTCAGGAGGTCTCGGGCGGCAACAAGTACGACGGCTGCGAGCACCAGAAGCGATGCAGGTTCGAACCCGGTCAACCCGGGGCGGATGATCAACAGGACACCGAGAAAGCCGACGGTGATCGCACTCCAGCGCCGCCAACCGACTTCGTCACCTAGAAACAGCGCACCACCCATAGTGATGGCAAGAGGAAGGGCCTGAAAGATGGCGGCGACCGTGGAGAGGTCAGCTCGCGTCAGCGCCAAAACGAAAACCGCTGCGGCTGCGGCTTCGGCCGCGGCGCGTAGCAGTGTGATGCGGGTATAGGCTGCGCGGGCGAAGAGGTTTTCGCCGTTGATCAGCGAGATCGCGGCAAAGATCAGGGCAGACCCTGCACCAAGACCAATGAGGATTTGCCCGGTGGACAGAGGCGTCGACAAAAGTTTTACGAACATGTCCTCGACGGCAAAGCCTGCCATTGCCAGTGTGATGAGAAAAATGCCACGGACGTTGTTCATGAAGGCGTTGACCCTTTAGCCTGTTAACAATCCAGAGATGGCATATCGCACCCCGGCGCAAGTCTGATTGCGACGGCGGTCATGGTATTTTGTGACCTGACATATCAACCGCTTTGATTGCTCAGAGCGTGCCATGCCAGTCAGAGTGGACGAATCTTGAGGCTGGTAATGCGGTTGGCCTCTTTTCCGACAACTTCAAAACGGAAGCCATGGAATGAAAACACCTGCCCAACGGTCGGAATGATCTGTGCCTCGTGAATGACCAGCCCCGCAACGGTGTTGGCCTCGTCATCGGGCAAATGCCAGTCGGTCGCGCGATTGAGATCGCGGATGGTCATTGAACCTTCGATCAGGAACTGACCGTCTTCGGATTTGGCAATTTCGGGTTCTTCGTCGGTGTCAAATTCATCAGTAATCTCGCCGACGATTTCTTCCAGAATATCCTCGAGCGTGATCAGGCCCTGCAGCGAGCCGTATTCATCCACAACCAGCGCAAAGTGTGAGTGACGGCGCAGGAATTCGCGCATCTGGTCGTCAAGAGACGTTGTTTCGGGCACGAAATAAGGTTCTTTGATGACTTCCTGCAGGTTGAAGTCGCTAAGGCTTTCCAAGGTCGTGTCGGCCTCGGCCACACGGCGATACATGGAGCGGAACAGATCCTTGGCGTGGATCACGCCGATGATGTTCTCCGGATCATCTTTAAAGACCGGCAGGCGGGTGTGATTGCTCTCAAGGCACTGGTTCAGGATCTCCGCAGGCTCGGCGTCGGCATCGATCACTTCGATGCCAGAGCGGTGCAGCATGATCTCTTCTACAGTGCGATCCGAGAGGTCGAGCGCACCCAGGATGCGATCGCGGTCTTCTTTTTCCACAACGCCTTCGGAATGGCCAAGTTGGAGCGCGCCGGCAATCTCTTCGCGCACAGCGAGGATATGACTATCGGGGTCGGTCTGGACGCCAAAGACGCGCAGAACAAGGCGCACGAGCCATCGCACTGCGGCGACGATCGGGGCAAAGATCGTTACGACAACACCAATAGGGCGCGCAACGGCTGATGCCGCGTCTTCTGGGCGGGTGATGGCATAGGTTTTGGGCAGCACCTCGGCAAAGATCAGGACCAAGAGGGTCATGACCAGCGTTGCCAATGCCACGCCGCTCTCGCCAAAGGCGCGGGTAAAGATCGCGGTGGCAAGGGACGCAGCCAAGATGTTGACGAGGTTGTTGCCCAAGAGCACCGAGCCGATCAGACGTTCATTGTCTTCCGTGATGCTGAGCGCACGTTGCGCACCTCGATTGCCCTTGTCCGCCTGACTGCGCAGCTTGCCACGTGAAGCGGCAGTCAGCGCTGTTTCGGAGCCTGAGAAAAACCCGGATAAGACCAAAAGCCCAAGGATTGCGCCAGCGGTGATCCAGAATGTGCTGTCAAGCGGATGCGCGGCCAATTGACCGGTCAAAGATGCAGCGTCAGAAGAAGTGGTGTCCATAATGGGGGTTATGGGGCCGCCAGAGCGCTGGTTCAAGCTTTTGCCAGCTTATTTTGACGATTTCGCCAATGGGTGGTGCGTATGAACCAGCTCGCTTAGGCGTTCGTCGAGCACATGAGTATATATCTCGGTCGTGCCAACATCGGCATGCCCAAGTAGTGTCTGAATGGCCCGCAGGTCGGCACCATTGGCCAGAAGGTGTGTGGCAAAGGCATGGCGCAGAGTATGCGGGGTGACCTTAGCCGGAGAGACGCCACCCGCAACGGCAAGCTCTTTGATCAGCATGTAAAAGCGGTGTCGGGTGAGGTAGCCGGACTTGCCACGCGACGGGAAAAGATAGCGGGACGGTTTTTCACCCTGTTCGGAGCGTTTTTCCTCTGTTTCATCCCGCACGATCAACCACGCACCGAGTGCCTCGCGGGCTGGAGGGGACAGCGGAACCATACGCTCCTTGTTGCCCTTGCCCAAAATCAGCAACATGCGCGGGTCGCCACGCGTGGCCGATACGGGTAGCGAAACCAACTCAGTCACGCGCATGCCAGTCGCATAGAGCAGTTCCATCAGGCAGGTATTGCGCAGGCGGTCGGCCTGATTGCGACCCGACGTGCGCGCAGCTTCAAGCAGGCGATCGACCTCGGTGACGTCCAGAGTTTTGGGCAGTTTCTTGGAGCGGCCGGGGCCCTTGATCAGAAGAGCCGGATTGGTGTCACGCCATCCTTCTTCAAAAGCAAAACGGAAGAGTTGTTTGACTGACGAAAGCCGCCGTGCGCGGGTGGATTGAGCCAAACCCTGCGCTTCGCAATGTATCAGATACGCCTCGACATCTTCGCGGCTCGCATCTTTTAATCTGAGGCCGTCACCGCTGCACCACTCGACAAAATCCCTTAGGTCGCGGGCATAGGCCTCTTGCGTATTGGGCGACGCACCAAGCTCTGCGGCTTGCGCGTCGATAAAGGTGGATATCCAGCGCAGGTCATCCATTGCCTAGCCTCGCGTGTCGATAAGTGCCGCTTGCAAGGCCGCGCGCCGCGCGGTGTCCTCGAGCCCGACAGCCCGAAAGATGGCGATTGCATCGGTAAGTGCGGCGAGGTCCCCATATGCGCCATCCGCCATAAGCGACATGGCGTTCAGGATGACTTCTCCCAATTGACCACGGGCCAGCATGGCCGAGATATCCTGAGGTACGCGCGCCTCGTGGAAACCGTCAGCAATCGCACGGTGTTGCGGCGTGGTTGGGGTGCGTGGCGGGTTGCCTTGGGCGAGACCCGAGAGAAAGTCGCGCGGCCCAGCCAGTGCCGCGCGTTCGTAGCTGGGGGACAAGAGTGCAATGTCGCGTGCCAGACGCGCCGGGACCCCTTTGAGGGGCAGCGCCAAAAGCCGCGATCCATAAAGCCGCGCAAAGGGCACCTCGAGATGCACCGATTGCATGGCAGACCAAGCAGCCGGAAGGCTGTCGGATACCGCCATGGCATCAGAAGCCTCAAGTGCTTCATCAAACGCTTGAATGGCCGCAACACGATCCCAGATCATGCCTGACGCCGAGGCTTTGCCTTCGGAGTAGATGCCGAGCAAACGGTTCTCGGGCAATGCACCTGTGCGTGCGAGACGCTCAGCGGCCTCTAGCCGAGGTTTCCAGCCGACCGTGCCCCTCAGGTCGGAGTGCGCATAGGCCAAGGGCAAACCGCGTGACTGTTGAGGTTCGCCGATGGCTTCATAGAGACGATGGGTAAGTGGGGTCGGATCCTTCTGGGCAACGAGAATTGGCTGACCCTCGAAAAGTTCCGGATCGAGAAACCGCACCAGAAGCGCATCTTCTTCATCGCTGATGAGGTTCAACGCATTGGACGATTCCAGCATCAGAACTGCGCCGTTCCAATCCCCTGCGCGCGCTGTACAGAATATGCGTGCACTGTAGTCTGGGGCGAGGCGGGGCGCTGCCACCAAGGCGTCGCATGCGGCGGCCTCTTGTCCCATGAGAAGCGTGATATCGAACCAGCGACCGAATAGAGCCGGTGTGCTGGGGCCCGCCCGTTCGAGCAGGGCCGCAGCCTGTTCCAGCGCGCCCATTGCGACCAGTTTGTCGACACGCGCCAAAAGCAACTGGTCGCTGGCGCCGGCATCCCAGGGCGGATTGGCCTCGGCCAAAAGAAGCGTATAGAGCAGGGCCTGCATGGCGGGCAGCAGGGCTGAGGGCTGCTCGGCGATAAGCCGGGCGAGATCGTCGGCGCGGCTATGCTGCCAGAGCGAGTCCGGCAAACCGGTTACGTGGGCAGGCAAGAGGCCGACCGCATCACGCCCCGGTGACTCCAGGGTGTCAACGGTGATGTCAGGCTGATCGCCACTGTCTGCAACGGGTGGTTCTTCCCGCCCCATGTCCAGCGTCACCGTGGGGGTCTGATTTAGCCATTCAATGGCTGACAGCGGACCTTCTGCCGACGCAGGCAAGGTGCCGAGCGCGACAAAACACGCAACAGGCAGGAAGCGTTTAGTTGCCATCGGTCGGGGTCAGCGTAACGGGCACACGAATTTCTTGCTGCGGGGCAGAGAAGTCCGCTCCAAGGATCGGGCCAACATAGGCATATGCCACGAGGCCGAGCCCTGCCAGCACAACAAGGATTACCAGAAAAAGAATAAGTTTGCCCATGCGTTTCCCCAGTAACTGCCCAATATTGTGGTTGGTTTTTTCAAACTTATAACTGGCCTTTTCGACAAGATCACGTCATTCAGTGGCCAAAGGTGATATTTGGGCAAGGCTTGGCCGATTTGAGGCCGGATATCGATGGAGAACATGGCATTGAGGCTGAAAAAGACGGTTGTTCTCGTTGGAATGATGGGTGCGGGCAAGACAGCTGTGGGTCGGGCCTTGGCGGCGCGTCTCGGGGTTCCGTTTCTGGATTCGGATGCCGAAATCGTCAAAGCCGCCAATATGAGCATTGCCGAGATTTTCGAACGTGACGGAGAGCCGTTTTTTCGCCGCAAGGAATCGCAAGTGATTGAGCGGTTGCTGGAGAACGAACGCGGTATCTTGTCCACAGGTGGTGGGGCTTATCTGGCCGATGACAATCGCAGCATGATCTCGGACAAGGGCGTTGCCGTTTGGTTGAATGCTGACCTGGATTTGCTGTGGACCCGTGTCAGACACAAGGACACGCGACCCCTGTTGCGCACCCGTGACCCCAAGGGAACTCTGACCGAGATATACGAGGCCCGTGTGCCGGTCTATTCTTTGGCGGATCTCTCGGTAAAGGCGGATGCGAGGTATTCTATCGATGACATGGCGGAACGTGTCATCAAGGTGCTGTTGACGCGGCCTGACGTGTTGGAGGATGTGACATGATGGAAACCGTTCACGTAGGTTTGGGCGAACGCGCCTACGATATTCACATCGGGCCTGGATTGCTGAGCCAAGCTGGCGAGCTGATCGCGCCGCTCCTGAAACGCCCACAGGTGTGCGTGGTGACAGATGAAAACGTCGCCAGGCTGCATCTGGAAAGCCTGCGCGCGGGTCTGGCCTCCAGTGGTGTCAAGATGGAAGCCTTGGTGCTGCCCGCCGGGGAAGGCACAAAGAGCTGGCCCCACTTTGAACGCACAGTCGAGTGGTTGCTGGCCGAAAAAGTCGAACGTCGAGATCTGGTTGTGGCTCTGGGCGGTGGCGTGATTGGTGATCTGACCGGTTTTGCTGCGGCTGTGCTGCGCAGAGGGGTGGGGTTTGTTCAGATTCCCACATCACTTCTGGCGCAGGTCGACAGTTCCGTGGGGGGCAAGACCGGGATCAATGCGCCGCAGGGAAAAAACCTGATCGGGGCCTTTCACCAACCGGCCTTGGTGCTGGCGGACATTGATGTCCTGGGCACGCTGACACCGCGCGATTTCCTGGCCGGTTACGGTGAAGTGGTGAAATACGGGCTGCTTGGAGACGCCGATTTCTTTGTCTGGCTTGAAACTAAGGGGCCCGCTCTTGCATCTGGTGACGAAGCCGCGCGGATCGCGGCCGTGAAGCGTTCCTGCGAGATGAAGGCCGAAATTGTTGCACGCGATGAGACCGAACAGGGGGATCGCGCGCTTTTGAACCTCGGCCACACGTTCTGCCATGCGCTAGAAGCGGCAACGGGCTACGGCGACCGTTTGCTGCACGGCGAAGGCGTGGCGATTGGCTGTGCTTTGGCCTTTGAACTTAGCTACCGACTGGGACTTTGCTCGCAAGAAGACCCGAGCCGTGTGCGTCAGCACCTGTCCGAGATGGGCATGAAAGTCGATCTGAAGGATATTCCCGGTGATCTGCCGGATGCAGATGCCCTGCTGGGGCTCATGGCGCAGGATAAGAAGGTTGTGGACGGCCAGCTCAGGTTCATTCTTGCACGCGGCATTGGTGGCGCCTTTGTGACTTCGGACGTGCCGCGCGAGACTGTGCGCAATTTGTTGGCCGAGGAATTGTCCCGGAGATAGGGCAGGGCGTTTGGAAACGCCCCGCACACGTTTGTTAAACCGCTTGGCCTCTAAGCCGCAGCCTTTTGCACCAGTTGCAGGCAGATACGTGTGGCAAGCGCCATGTCCTGTACGCTGATCCACTCAAGTGGCCCGTGAATTTCCTGCATTCCGGTAAAAAGGTTGGGGCAGGGAACACCAAGTTCTGTCAACCGTGATCCATCCGTGCCGCCGCGAATGATACCTACTTCCGGCTCGAGCCCTACTGCTTGATAGGCTTCTAGCGCGAGTTCGACGGGAGTCATGTCATCCTCCAGCCAATACCGCATGTTGCGATACTGTTTAGAGATGTCGCAGGTAACGCTGGCTCCGGGAAAATCGGTCTCGGCCTTGGCGCAGGCCTGCTTCAGCCGCTGACGCCGCGCTTCCAACCCGTCGCGTTCAAAGTCGCGCAGGATGAACCGGATTTCGGCCTCGGAGGAGCCCCCGTTTAGTGCATAGCAATGTATAAAACCTTCGCGGTTTGCCGTTGTTTCGGGCGTTTCTCCGTCCACATCCAGATCCGCGACGATCCTTGAGGCAACATGCAGTGCATTCACTAGTTTGTCTTTGGCATATCCCGGATGGGCCGAGACGCCGGTGACTTTCACCACTGCACCATCTGCGGAAAAGCTCTCATACTCGATGCTGCCCATGCGGGAGCTGTCGAGGGTATAGGCAAAATCGACCGCGAAATCAGCGGGTAAGCGTTCGTCGACGCCGCGGCCAATCTCTTCATCGGGCGTGAAAGCCATACGCACTTTGCCATGCTTCAGCTCGGGGGTGCGCAGGAGATGCTCAGCCATTGTCATGATGACGGCAACACCGGATTTGTCGTCTGCGCCCAAAAGCGTCAGTCCCGAGGCGGTGATGATGTCATTGCCTACCTTTCCCGCCAGATACGGCAACGCGGACGGGCTGAGTACCAGGTCCTTGTCGTCGGGATAGGTGATGTCGCCCCCGTCCCAAGCGCGAACAACCCGAGGTTTAACACCTGTAGCATTGTACTGAGGCGCAGTATCTACGTGGGCACAAAACCCAATGGTCGGGGCGTGTTCGTCTGTTGCCGGAACTGTTGCCAAAACCGCGCCATAGCCTGTCAGCTGAATGTCGCTGGCGCCGATACGCTCCAGTTCTGCGACCAGATGGCGTTGCATGTCCAGTTGGACCGCGGTGCTAGGCTGAGTGGACGAATTCTCGTCGCTTTGGCTGTCGATAGCGCAATAGGCAACAAGCCGCGCCTCAAGGGCGCGGTCAAAATCTGGTAAATTGCTCATGTTTCAGTCCGGGATCAGAACGGAATTTCATCATCAAGGTCGCGCGAGGGTGCGCCGCCACCTTGCTGGGCACCGCCTTGCGAGCCGCCCTGATCATAGCCGCCGCCGTAGCTGCCGCCTTGGTCGTAACCACCGCCATAGCCGCCGCCCTGACCACCGCCGCCATAGCCGCCACCATCACCGCCGCTGCGTGCATCCAGCATCACCAGCGTGGCGTCAAAGCCTTGGAGAACGACCTCGGTCGAATACCGGTCATTGCCGGACTGGTCTTGCCATTTGCGGGTTTGCAGCTTGCCCTCAAGGTACACTTTTGACCCCTTGCGCAAATACTGCTCGGCCACGCGCACCAGACCTTCGGAGAAGATCGCAACCGAGTGCCACTCGGTCCGCTCGCGGCGTTCGCCGGTGTTGCGGTCTTTCCAGGTTTCCGACGTGGCAATCCGCAGGTTGCAGACCTTGCCACCGTTCTGGAATGTGCGCACCTCGGGGTCGCGGCCCAAATTGCCCACAATGATGACTTTGTTCACTGATCCGGCCATATGCCCGCTCCCTTCAGAATCTCTGTGTTTGTCCGGCACAGCATAGACCATCTGAACAAGGTTAGAACAAGGTTAATGGCCAAGCTTTTGCAAAGAATTTTCCACACTGACATAGGCAAAAACATGCGCCTTCCCGGCGCTGTGTCACGCAAGAACTGGAAATCGGTGCAGGTTCAGGTATATAGTCCCGCAAGAATTGCCGTGGGGCAGGGCGAGACAATGAAACAGGTGACACTTTCAGCGTTGGTGATCGTGGCGTTGGGCGTGGGGTCAGCCCAGGCTCAGGTGTTCAAATCCAAGTCGAACTCTGCGACTTTCCGGTCTCAGACCAGGGTGCTCGATACGCGCGCCAAATCACAATACAAGAATTCGGTACGCCTTGCGCCTGTCAAGGTCTATACACCTTCCAAATGGGGTGATGGCAGCTTTGAGGGTCCTTACACAGGCCCTTACCTCGCGATGGCGCGCGAAGCTGCGCTACGCAACGGCATTCCGGTCGACATGTTCCTCAAGCTGGTACAGCAAGAGTCTAACTGGAATGCGACGGCTAAATCGCACAAGGGGGCGTTAGGATTGGCGCAGCTGATGCCGGAAACCGCGCGTAAGTTGAACGTTGATCCGCTCGATCCCTATCAGAATCTGGATGGCGGCGCGCGCTATCTGGCACGGCAATACCGCAGTTTTGGATCGTGGCGGCTGGCACTCGCGGCCTATAACGCAGGCCCGCAGGCTGTGCGCAAATACGGCGGTGTTCCTCCTTACAAGGAGACCCAGAATTATGTGCGCGTGATATTGGGCAGTTAATCCAATAGAAAAACTCAGGTATTTGAGGTAAATCAAATAGACCTTTCCCGCTTCGTGGCATGGGTTGCCGCAAAGCTGTGGAGAGATGTCATGAAACCCATGTGGATCCCTGCCTTTGTGGCAATGATGGCGGCAAAGTCAGCCATAGCAGGGTCAGCCTATCCGACCATCGAAACCCTGGGAGAGGCATTGTTTTTTGACACAAACCTCTCTGCCAACCGAACGCAATCCTGTGCAACATGTCACGATCCGGAGTATGGATTTGTCGATCCGCGGGAAACTGATGCCGGCAAAGCTGTTTCTTTGGGTGATGACGGCACATCTTTGGGGGATCGGACGGCGCCAACTGCTGCTTATGCAGCTTTTACGCCCGAGTTTCATCGAAATGAAAAAGGGCGCTACATCGGCGGCATGTTCTGGGATGGGCGCGCTGCGACTTTGGAAGAACAGGCCGGAGGCCCACCCCTGAATCCGATTGAAATGGGTATGCCCGACAAGGCCAGTGTCGTGGAACGGCTGATGGAGAACGACGCATACACTGAGGCTTTCGAGGCATTGTTTGGTGGGGGTATAATGCAAGACACCGAGGCGGCCTATAACGGCATGACCCGGGCGATTGCCGCCTTTGAACGGACTGACGTCTTTGCCCCTTTCGATTCCAAGTATGATCGCTATCTGCGGGGCGAAGTTGAGTTGACCAAACAAGAAGAGCTTGGGCGCGTCCTGTTCTTTTCGCAACAGTTTACCAATTGCGCGACCTGCCACCAACTAAAAGCGTCGCCGATGGATCCGCGCGAAACCTTCACGAGTTATGAGTATCATAACATTGGGGTCCCGGCGAACCGGGACGTGCAGGCGGCGAATGGCACTAAGACAGGATGGATTGACCCCGGCCTTTTGGCCAACGCGATGGTGGATCACGAGGCTGAGAAAGGGCGCTTTAAGGTTCCGACCTTGCGCAATGCTGCGGTAACCGGGCCCTACATGCACAACGGCGTTTTTGAGGACCTGCGCACGGTCGTGTTGTTTTACAACAAATACAACAGCAAGGCGAAAGCGCGGCAAATTAATCCGGAAACCGGAAAAACGTGGCGTTTGCCCGAGGTTGCAAAGACCCTTGCCGTTGCAGAGTTGACCGAAGGACCGGCATTGGAGGACGACCGCATCGACGCGCTGGTGGCATTTATGAAGACCTTAACGGATGCGCGCTATGAGCACCTGCTAGAGGATTGATACCCATTGCGTACGCCAGTCGTGTTGGGGGCAATCAGGCCAGAAACAACTGGACTTTGTGCCTCAAAGCTGGACTCATTACCCAAAAGCTTAATGCACTGGGAGCACCTGTTATGAAACGATTTCTGAGCGTCGCCTGCGCCGCATTTGTTGCCACCTCTGCCGTGGCCGGCAATGACTGCACTGCAGGAAAAACCGTGACAGATGGTGTTTTGACAATCGCCACCGGCAATCCGGCTTACTACCCTTGGGTTATGGACGATGCCCCCGAAAGCAAACAGGGGTTCGAAGCGGCCGTGGCCTACGCAATTGCGGGGGAAATGGGATTTTCGGACGACGCAGTCACCTGGGTGCGGACTTCGTTCGATGAAGCGATCCAGCCGGGCGCCAAGAGTTTTGACTTTAACCTGCAACAGTATTCGATCACGCCCGAGCGCGAAGAGATGGTTGATTTCTCACTGCCCTACTACGCTTCGCCGATGGCGATCCTGACCACCGGTGCCATTGCCGAGAAGGCTGGTGCGCTGGAACCGGAGGCGTTGAAGGGGCTGATCTGGGGCGCCATGGCGGGCACCACGGGTGCTACCATGATTGATGAGGTCGTGGGTCCGTCGAAGTCCACGCTGCTATACAGCGACAATGCGGATGTCACGGCGGCAATCCAGGCCGGTCAAATCGATGCGGCGCTGTTTGACCTGCCGACCGCGTTGTACCTGTCTGCTGTCGTTGTGAATGACGGGGCGCTACTGGGGCAGTATCCGGCAGATCGCTCACAGAACCCGGATCAGTTTGGAGTCTTGATGGAAGAGGGCAACCCGATCAAGGCCTGTGTGGATGCGGCAATCCAGACCCTCACTGACACTGGGAAACTTGCTGAGCTGGAAGCCGAATGGCTGGAGGCCGCGACAGGCGTTCCGGTTATCAGGTAAGCTTGGGCGACCATCTGAATGACGGACAATTCCCCCAAGGCCGCGTTGCCCGGTCGCCGTGCAGTCTATGAAGCAGAACTGCGCAAACGATCCATGCGCATTGCGGTGCTGTCGACACTGGCCGTTGTTGCCGCCATTGCCATTCTGGTGCCGCTCGCGCCCGGATGGGATGCCGTCAAGCGCAGCTTTTTCAACGGCGGGGTTTTTGCCAAGACCTTTCCGGGGCTTCTGAACGCATTTCTGTTGGATATCGCCATTTTCGCGTGGTCCTTGCCGTTAATCGCCATCGTGGGCTTGTTGGTGGCGATTTGCAGGGACATCCAAAGGCCTGCGCTTTACCCGTTGCGGCTGTTTGCGATGATCTACACGGATGTGTTTCGCGGGTTGCCGGTTATTCTGGTGATCTACCTGATTGGCTTTGGCATCCCCGGACTGGGCCTGCCGCGCCCGTGGAACTCGCCCTATATCTGGGGCTCTCTGGCATTGATCCTGGTCTACGCGGCCTATGTGGCAGAAGTGATCCGGTCAGGCATAGAATCGATCCACCAGAGCCAACGTTCTGCTGCCTTGTCCTTGGGGTTGTCGACCACGGACACCATGCGGTACGTGATCCTGCCGCAGGCATTGCGCAACGTTGTGCCGGCCAACATGAACCTTGTTGTTGCCCTTCAAAAGGATGTGGCACTCTTGTCTTTCGTGGGGCCGGTCGAGATTTTCCGGCAGGCTGGCGTCTATAAATCGCTTTATGCCAATTTTACGCCATATGTCGGCGCGGCGATTATTTTCCTGATTATCACCATCCCGGCAACGCGCTACGCGGACTACCTGATGCACAAACGTCGGAGGCAGCAACAATGAACGCGCTGTTGCGGCTGACTAACGTGCAAAAAGCCTTTGGCGAAAACCAGGTGTTGCGCGGTATTGATCTGGAAGTTGCGCGGGGTGAAATGGTCTGTCTGATCGGTGCATCGGGGTCGGGTAAGTCCACGTTGTTGCGCACGATCAACCTGCTTGAGCCGATTGATGACGGGGAAATCCGGCTGGATGGTGTGGATATCTCTGAGCCGGGGCTGGATCCGCAACCGGTGCGCAAGCGGATCGGGCTGGTGTTTCAGTCCTACAATCTGTTCCCTCATATGACCGCGATGGACAACGTGATGCTGGCGCCGCGTCGCCTTAAGGGGCTGAGCAAGGCGGATTTGGCAGAGCCCGTCACAGCGCTGTTCGAACGTTTTGGCTTGGCCGACCGCATGGGCCACTACCCAGACCAATTGTCAGGCGGGCAGCAGCAAAGGGTTGCGATCATCCGTGCGCTGGCCATGCAGCCCGAGGTTCTGTTGTTTGACGAGATTACTTCGGCTCTGGACCCGGAATTGGTGGCCGAGGTGTTGGACGTGCTGCGCGCTGTCCGCGCTGAAGGCATCACCATGATCCTTGCCACGCATGAGATGGGCTTTGCCCGTGAGCTGGCGGACAAGGTGTGTTTTCTGGATCGCGGCCAAATCCTTGAAGCCGGAACCCCCGAACAACTGTTCGACGCGCCCAAGGAAGCGCGCACGCGTCAGTTCCTGTCACAGGTTTTGTGAATTTCTAGCGCCCCTCGGGGCCGTCATAGGCGCGTTCGACCCTGGCGACGCGCAACGTGTAATGCTCATACCAGCGAGTCTTACCAAGTTTCTGTGCCAAGAGATGCTGCGCTACCGCCTTCCACGCGATCAGGCTGGCCTCGTCCTGCCAATAGCTGACTGTGATGCCCAGACCGGCCTCGTCCCGCGTAGTTTCAACTCCGAGATACCCGGGCTGGCTTTCGGCCAGTGTCACCATCTGATCGGCCATGGCACCGTAACCATGGTCTCCTTCTGTGCGTTGAGCAGTGAAGATGACGGCGTAATAGGGGGGATCGGGGAGGGGAGCGAAACGAGACATGTGCGAAGATTAGTGGGCCTGTGCAAGAAAGGATAGGGGGATTCCGTGGTTCCTCGGATGCTGCGACAGGCGAAAGAAACGGGGGCCAAAAGGCCCCCGATCTTTGTTACTCTGCAGCGATCTTGATGACCGGCTCCATCCTGGCGAGGATGTCCTCGGCCAGATGGCATTTGACCTGATGGCCATCGGCCAGTGTTTGAACCGGTGGCACCTCTTTATCGCAAAGCCCACCGGGGACTTCAGACTTCCAGCGGCAACGTGTCTGGAAGGGGCAGCCCGGTGGAGGCGACATGGCCGAGGGGATGTCGCCTTCGAGAACGATATGCTGTTTCTCGACCGAGGTGTCCGCAATGGGCACCGCCGACAACAGCGCCTCGGTATAGGGGTGGTAGGGGGGCGAGAAGACCTGATCGGTGGTGCCCAATTCGACCACATGGCCGAGGTACATCACCATCACCCGATCCGACAGATAGCGGACGATCGACAGGTCGTGGCTGATGAAGAGAAGCGTGGTTTTCTCTTCGCGCTGAATCTCCATCAAAAGGTCCGTGACAGCCGCCTGAACCGACACGTCCAGCGCCGAGACAGGTTCGTCCGCCACCACGATGCGGGCGCCGCCAGCAAAGGCGCGGGCGATGCCGACGCGCTGTTTCTGACCACCCGACAATTGACGTGGCATGCGATCTGCAAATTCGCGCGGCAGTTTTACCAGATCAAGCAGTTCCAGCATGCGGTTTCGCCGGTCGGCTTCGGTCTTTCCGATCTTGAATATCTCAAGAGCGCGCATGATCTGGCGGCCCACGGTCATTGAGGGATTCAATGTGTCAAACGGGTTCTGGAACACCATCTGAACGTCGGCCACGGTCTGTGTTTTGCGTGACTCGATCGGGGTTTGCTCGATGTTCTCGCCATCAAGCAGGATTTGCCCGTCGGTGGCGGTTTCCAACCCCATCAATACCTTGGCGAAGGTGGACTTGCCGCATCCTGACTCGCCCACGATGGCGAGGGTTTCCGATTCCCGCGCTTCGAAAGACAGGGTTTCATTGGCTTTGACGACCTTCTTGTCGCCTCCGCCAAACAGGGCGTTGGCGGCGACCTCGTAGTATTTCTTGAGGTTGTCCATCTTGAGAACCACTTTGCCGATCTCGCCCTTCTTCTTGGTTTCGGCGAGCATGAGCGGTGCGTTCCAGTCGATCTCGGTGGATTTCAGGCAGCGGGTCGAGTGACGTTCGAAGCCTTCGACATTGACCATCGGGATATCCTGGGCATCACAGCGGCCTTCTTCGAAGTAGTCGCAGCGCGGGCCAAAGTTACATCCCGGGGGGCGTTCGTGGGGCAGGGGGAAGTTGCCGGGGATCGCCACCAGCGGGCGCGCGTTCTTGTCGGCGCCGGGCAATGGGATCGAGCGGAACAGTGCCTGCGTATAAGGGTGCTGCATGTTGTCGAAGACGTCTTCGATCGAGCCGCGCTCGACCGCTTCGCCGGAGTACATCACGCAGAGGCGGTCGCAGGTTTCCAGAACAAGCCCGAGGTTGTGGGAGATGAACAGCATCGAGGTGCCGTATTTCTTGCCCAGGTCCTTGACCAGTTCAACCACGGCGGCCTCGACCGTCACGTCCAGCGCGGTTGTCGGTTCGTCCAGGATCAGCAAAGAAGGCTTTGACATCAAGGCCATAGCAATGACGATACGCTGTTGCTGACCGCCAGAAAGCTGGTGCGGAAAAGAGTTCAGCATCCGCTCGGGGTCAGGCAGACGCACGTCTGTCACCACTTCGAGCGCGCGTTTCATTGCCTCTTCCTGGCTGACGCCCTCGTGGATCATCGGCACTTCGGCCAGCTGTTTGCCGATCTTCATGGCCGGGTTCAGCGAGGCCATAGGCTCTTGATAAATCATGGCAATTTCGTTGCCACGGATGTCACGCAACTCTTCGTCGGACATCTCAGATAGATCGCGGCCCTTGAACTTGATATTGCCGCCGACGATGCGGCCGTTCTTGCCAAGGTCCTGCATGACGCCCAGCGCCACGGTGGATTTGCCGCAGCCGGATTCTCCGACGAGGCCAACCGCCTCTCCGGGTTGCACCCGGACCGAGAAATCCATGACCGCGGGGATTTCGCGCAGGCGGGTAAAGAAGGAAATCGACAGCTTGTCGATCTCAAGGATCGGGCCATCATAGTCTTCCAGTTTCGACATTAACTTTCTCCCATTTGGGCCGGAAAGGGCGGTCGGTATCACGTCGGTATCACGTCGGTATTACGTCGGTATTTGTGTAATATCAGCGGGTTGCCGTTTTCGTTAACCTTTCGCCTTTCCTTGTTCGTTTCAGTGTCGGTCGGGGCGGCCGAGGTGCCGCCCCGTGAGGTTCCAGATCAGTCACGCAGACTTTCTTCGCGCAGGCCATCGGCCAGGAGGTTGAGGCCAAGAACCAGGCTCAACAGCGCGAAAGCGGGCACCAGCGCAGGGTGGGGGTAGATCGACAACAGCTTGCGGCCGTCGTTGATCGTTGTACCCCAGTCCGGGCTTTCCGGCGGCAGGCCAAGGCCGAAAAAGCCAAGGGTGCCGAGGAGAATGGTGGTGTAGCCAACACGCAGACAGAAATCCACGATCAGCGGACCGCGTGCGTTGGGCAGGATTTCCCAGAGCATGATGTACCACGGACCTTCGCCACGGGTCTGGGCTGCGGCCACGTAGTCCCGTGTCTGGATGTCCAACGCCAGGCCACGCACGATACGGAACACGGTGGGCGAGTTCACGAAGACCACCGAGACAAACACGACGAGGATGCCGCTGGAGATGTTGAACATGTCCATTGATTCCGGCAGCACGTGGATCACTGTGCCTGGCGCGGAAATCGCCGAGAGGTAGATCCAGACCGTCAGGACCAGGATGCCGGCCAGAAGCGGGTTGCGCAACTTGGGCCGCGTGTAGAAGCGCGAATTGATCAGCACCGTCAGGAAGACGATCGGGAACACAAACAGAACCATCGCCATGTAATGGGGAATACCAGTCTGCACGATCTCGGGTGTTACCAGAAGATAGAACAGCAGGATCACCGGGAAGGCGAGGATCAGGTTGGCCAGGAACGACAGGAAGGTGTCGAGCTTGCCACCGAAATAGCCCGCCGGCAGGCCCAGTGTGATGCCGCCCATAAAGGCAAAGAGCGTCGCGAATGGTGCAATTACGATTACGATGACTGAGCCTTCGACCATGCGGCTAAACACGTCCCGGGCGAGATTGTCGCCACCCAGAAGATACCAGCAGCTGGTGCCACATGTTTCCGGGTCGACACCACGGATCGGGGTGCCAGGCAGTTTGTTCTTCATGCCCGAGACCTGAGACAGCGGGTCGCCGGTCGCAATCATGTCGAAGACACCGACAAAAATCGCGGTATAGACCCAGAACATGACAAAGCCGAAGCCGATCATACCGATCATGGAGTCATACAGCTTGCCATAGAGGCCGAGGCGTCTTTTGTAGACAGTCGACAGCGTGAATGTCACAAACAGCGCGATCCACACCGGGGCAAACCGGGCCGAGACTGCACCAATGATACCAGCCTTGCCAAAAGGCATGACCATGCCTGCGAGCAGGTAGATCAGGCAGACAACGATCAATGCGAGCAGCAGGTATTTGGCAAGCTTGTCGATCCACTCTTTCGGGCCTGCCGCCGTTGTTCCTGTCATCACCGCGCCGACAGCGGCGGGTTTGAACACGAAAGAGGCAACGATCTGTAGCGCCACGGCCAGGATGAAGGCGTAGGCCACGTAGGTGAAAATGGGGTTCAGCAAGGCGAGGTTGCCGGTCCAGGTCAATGGTTCCATGATACTGGCTCCTCCTTATGAAATACGGATACGCGGGTTCAGGTAGACATAGCCGATATCCGAGATCAGCTGGGTCACCAGAACCACGACAACCGAGACCACCGAGACCGCGAGAAGCATCTCGATATCGTTGTTGCCAGCCGCGTTCACGAGCTGCCAGCCGAAGCCGGAGAAGGAGAACAGCGTTTCCACGATCACCACGCCGTTCAGCAGCCAGGGAAACTGCAGCATGATGACGGTGAAGGGCGCGATCAGGGCGTTGCGGAGCGCGTGCTTCATCACAATGGTGCGGAAGGCCACCCCTTTGAGACGCGCGGTACGGATGTACTGTGCCGTCATGACCTCGGCCATCGAGGCGCGGGTCATACGTGCGATGTAGCCCATGCCGTAGAGTGCAACGGTCAGAACCGGCAGTGTGAAGTTTTCAAAGGTCACCTTGTCCATGGCGGTTTTCGCGGTGCCTTTGAACAGGGCCTTGCCTTCGATCCAGCCCCATTCGTGCAGGATTGGTCCGAGACCAAACCGTGTGGAGGCGAGGAGGGCAATAAAGATCACACCAGACACGTATTCAGGTGTCGCGGTTGACGTGATCGAGACCGTTGACAGGGTTCTATCCGTTCGGCTGCCTTCGTTCATACCGGCCAGCACGCCGATGACGAGGGCCGAGGGCACCATGACTACCATGACCCAGAACATAAGCTTGGCCGTGTTGGCCAGCCGTTTTCCAAGTGTCTCGCCCACCGGTGCCTTGGAGACGGTTGACCAGCCCCAGTCACCCTGCAACACGCCGCAGAAGTTCGGAACAGTGTCCGCCGTCATGCCGGGGCGTACGCATTTGCCAAGAACAGTGCCGTCTTCCTTGATCTGCTTGTAGCCAGGCAGCACCCCAAGCCATTGCAGATACTTGACCGGCGTTGGCTGAAGGTAGCCACGATCTGTCAGATAGCTGTTCACCGCTTCTTCGGACATGCGGAAGTTGCCTTGGGTCTTGGCGAGTTTTTCGAGGTTTGGATAGAGATTGGTCATAAAAAAGACGATGAAGGTCAGGCATAGCGCCGTCACGATCATCATCCCGACCCGTCTGAGGATAAACAGTCCCATGAGATTCCCTGTTGGTCTGTTTCGGTTCGTCTGAGGAGGTTCCACAGACACGAAAGCCGCCCGGATTTTGAGGGGCGGCCCGAAGTTATGTTAGTTGTGGGGGCGTCGCGTGCGGCGCACTGCCTGAGCTGGTACTGGTGTGACCTTGATGGTGGTCAGACCGGCGATCATTGTGATCATCGTCAGGCTGGCGAATGCTAGCATGTTTCCCCCTGTCCCCGGCCAAGGTCCGCGTTTTGCGGCTCACTCCGGAGCTTCTTTTTTATGCTGGTCTGATGCGTTAACGCGTGTTGCCAGCTTGGTACGGGATATTCGGCACCAGAAAGGCGGTTGCGTCAATGTTGTTGTTCGTCATTTAAGGGTCAAAAAACGACATTTTTCATGACGATTTTCGACCTTGGGGCCGGATCAGCCGAAATCGTGGGGCATTGCGGCGCGGCGAATCTGGCTGGGTGCGGCGCCAAAGTGCTGTTGACTGAAGCGGGTGAAATAGGCCGCACTTCCAAAGCCCAAGGTATCGGCTATCTCGTTGATTGGCATGGATGTTTTGATAAGCATCATATGCGCTTGATGCTGCACGACCTGGCTGAGCATATCGGCAGCAGTCAGCCCCGAACTGTGGCGGCAGACACGGGTCAGATGGGTCGGGGTGATGTCGAGATCCTCGGCATAATCCTGCATGGGGCGGCCCGTGGCATAGTTTTCGGCCAGAAGGTCCGCAAAACGACGCACGATTCGCTCGGCAGATGTGGCTCGGGTCGGGTCGGCAAGAATTTGCATCTGACGGCGCAACCAGATTGAGATCAGAGAGGCGATGGCAGTCAGGGCTTCGGTCAGATAGGTGCGGTTTTCGTGAATCTCGCGACGCAGGTCATCCAGCAGGCCGGTGAGTTCGGCCTGCGCCAGACCATCCTGCAGACGCAGTTGCTGAGTGCGATCCGGCAGAAGAACACGGCCATCATTGGGGATAATCAGGGCCTGACCCTGGATGTGGCGCCCGGCTTCGATCGCCAGAAGCTTGCCCGCAGGTACAAAGATGGCGTTATGGGCACCAAACCCGCGGCGTAGACCGTGCAGCAACAGTCTTCCTTGTCCTCTGGTGATCCACAACAAGAGATGATGGTCGCGCAGATGCAGCTGCTCTAATTGCCACGCACCGCCATGAGTGATCTGCGCCAGTGTCATGATGCGGATTTGCGAGTCGTCGACTGCCGAGATTGGCGAAGTCACCGCGGATTGACTGAGTTCTGACGCCTTGACCGGCGCCGCCACGCCCGTTTGCCCCATGCCGGGGCGCGTCATGAATGACGGAATATGTAAAGTCTTCTCGGCCATTGGCGCACAGATATGGCAGCGTGGTTCGGATTCGGCAAGGCGCGTGGCGGCAGCAAGCGGGGGCTTGCCAGAAACAGATTGTTCAGGCGTAAGACCGCTGAGAGCACTCCTGGTTCATTCGGTGGTTCGCCAGGCATGCCAGCCGCTCTCGGCGGACTTGGCGTTCACATGGGTTTCGTGAGCAACGCCTTGAAATGCAATGACGTTCCTGGCTGACGCATGGGGTTGAACACAGACGTCATCCGGTTAGCGGACATCCCAATGTCTGCTGTAGTGCCGCCACCAGTTCCTCGACCGTCTCGGTTGTCACAAACAGTCCCCCGGTTTCATCAGCAAGGCAACGTGCGACGGTGGTGGTGTTCAGCGCGTCCTGTTCAGGATTGTTCCAGGCGAAGAAATCGACAACGGCGCGGAAGCCGATGACGTGGACTGTCAGGTCGCGGGCGGTGGTGTTCAGGGTTTGCGCCAACTCACAAGGCCGACCACCGCATGTCTCATTACCGTCGGTGATAAGCACCACGACTCCCGCACGGTTGCGGTAATCCAGTGTCTCCGCAGCCTGGTGTACGGCTTGGGTCAGAGGTGTCAGCCCGTCGGGGCGCAGAGTTTCAATGGCTTCGGTCACGGGGCCTGCGGAATTGGCAATCGGGCCAAAGCGCAGATCGAGATTCCGACAAGAGCCATTGGGGCCGGGGCCATAGATCATCAGGCCGACGCGGCGGTAGGGGGCGATGTCGGGCATGGCGCGGCCAATGGCCTGTCGCGCCTCGATGATCCGGGTGTTTGGGCCGGTCTCGAACGTGATTTCATCCATCGAGGCAGAACCATCAAAGACCAGCATGGCGTCGGTGGAACATTCGCTGATCTGCGCGTTTGGGGTATTGATGCCAAGAGCCAGCGCGGCTGAGGCGAGCAAGGACACGGGGATGAAGCGTTTCATGGGGGTTAATGTGGCGCTGGACGTCACGGTTGTCCAATGAAACGCGGCTCCGTCTGTAAGCGTCAGCCTGAGTCTGGCCTGTACTTAATCCAGTCCTTCATGCGCTTGCGAAACCATGTGCGTTGGCGTTTGGCGAATTGGCGAGTGGCGATTGTGGCGGCTTCGCAAGCTTCGTCCAGCGTCATCTCACCCTTTAGGTGCGCGATCAGTTCGGGGGCGCCGATGGCCTTGTTGGACAAAAGCGTGGCGTCCCAGGTGGCGAGGTTGGCGCGCGCCTCGTCCAGCGCGCCCAGGTCGATCATCTGGGCAAAGCGGTGGGCGATGCGGGCGTTGAGCCAATCTTTGTCGACGTCAAAAAGAATCGGGACCGTTTGGTCGAGGCGGAGCAAGGGCGGCGGCGTTGCGTCCTGCCAGTCGGCCAGGGGTTTGCCGGTGGTGCGCAGAACTTCCCAGGCGCGTTGGACACGCATGGGATTTTGACGGTCGATACGCGAGGCAGTTTCGGGGTCGAGCTCGGCGAGGAGGGCGGCGAAACCTTCCTGTGTTACCCGGTCGTTGGCTTCTTCTCGCACTTTGGGTGGGGTTGGTGGAATGTCGGCAAGGCCTTCGGTCAGGGCCGAGAAATAGAGGCCGGTGCCGCCGGTGATGATCGGGCGCTCTGCGCCCTGAAGCAGGGGGGCGAGCTCACGTAACCAGTGTCCGACGGAGTAGTCGGCGTCATGGGGCACGTGGCCGTACAGCGCATGGCGCGCGCGCGATTCGTCCTCGGCTGAGGGGCGGGCGGTGAGCACGCGCCAGTTGTCATAGACCTGAATGGCGTCGGCATTGATGATGATGCCGCCCTGTTCTTCGGCGATCTGCAGCGCGAGGGCGCTTTTGCCGCTGGCGGTGGGGCCTGCGATCAACACGGGCTGGTCCGGGGCGATTTCGGGCAGAGAGGTCATGGGTGATTTCCGTCCGAATTGTACAAAGATTTAAGATCGCGCATTGAACCTGACCCGGTTTTCGGACATTTTGCGCGCGATCCTAAATCCATGCGAAGCCGGAGTGCAACATGACTGATCAATCCCCCGCCGCCGACACCACCTATAAACGCGTGATGCTCAAGATTTCGGGGGAGGCACTGATGGGAGATCAGGGCTTTGGCCTGAACCCGCCCACTGTGCAGCGTATCGCCGAAGAGGTGAAATCAGTGCACGACCTGGGCGTCGAGATCTGCATGGTCATCGGCGGAGGCAATATTTTCCGCGGGCTTTCGGGGTCGGCGCAGGGCATGGAGCGCACCACAGCGGATTACATGGGCATGCTGGCGACGGTGATGAATGCGCTGGCGATGCAGTCGGCGCTGGAGTCTTTGGGCGTCTTTACCCGCGTGATCTCGGCCATTCCGATGGATCAGGTGTGCGAGCCCTATATTCGCCGCCGCGCGGTGCGCCACCTTGAGAAAAAGCGGGTGTGCATTTTCGCGGCAGGCACCGGCAACCCCTATTTCACCACGGATACGGCAGCAACGCTGCGCGCCAACGAGATGGCCTGCGAGGCGATTTTCAAGGGCACCAAGGTAGACGGCGTCTACGACAAGGACCCGGTCAAGTTCGACGACGCGGTGCGCTATGACAATGTCAGCTACGACGATGTTCTGGCGAAACGTCTGGGCGTGATGGATGCCAGCGCGATTGCCCTGGCGCGGGACAACAATCTGCCGATCATCGTGTTTTCGCTGGATGAGCCAGGCGGGTTCCGCGGCATTCTTGCGGGGCAGGGCACCTACACCAAGGTCGGGTAGAATAACTCAAGGGAGAGGTGTTGCTCGCTTGATTGGCGTGACAGGTTACTGCTCTACCAAGAAAAAACCGATCTGCGGTTTGATCCTTCACGCAAACTGTGCGAAACGGGGATAGGATATTTCCGGTGCGCGCGGCACCGATCAACAAAAAAGACAAGAGCTGATCCCATGTCCGAAGATTTTGAACTTGATACCGACGACCTGACCCGCCGTATGGAAGGCGCCATGGGCGCGCTGAAGACCGAGTTTGCCTCGTTGCGCACGGGGCGCGCCTCGGCCAGCATGCTGGAGCCGGTGATGGTGGACGCCTATGGCCAGAAGACACCGATCAATCAGGTCGGTACAGTGAACGTACCCGAGCCACGTATGGTGACTATTAATGTCTGGGACAAGTCGCTGGTCTCGGCCGTTGAAAAGGCGATTATGAACTCAGGTCTTGGCATCAACCCGCAGACCAACGGTACAATCGTGATGTTGCCGATCCCTGAGTTGAACGAGGAACGCCGCACTGAACTGGCCCGTGTCGCCGCGCAATATGCCGAGCACGCGCGTGTATCGATCCGCAACATTCGTCGCGACGGAATGGACCAGATCAAGAAGGGCAAGAATGACGGCCACATGTCCGAAGACGACCAGAAAATCTGGGAGTCCGAGGTGCAGGATCTGACAGACACATACATCAAAAACGTCGACGCCGCGCTTGAGAACAAGCAAGGCGAAATCATGCAGGTCTGAGGTTCAGCTGACAGGGGGCCATTGTGGGGTCTGAGACGAAAAACACAGGCGGTCCCCGACACGTCGCGATCATCATGGATGGCAACGGGCGTTGGGCGCAGGCCCGCAACCGGCCGCGTCTGTTCGGGCACCATGCTGGCGCACGCCGGGTGCGTGAGATCGTCGAGGCCTGCCCGGAGAACGGCGTCAAGTATCTGACGATATTCGCTTTTTCCACTGAAAACTGGAAGCGTACACAGATCGAAGTGGCCGGGCTGATGAGCCTGTTCCGCCGCTATATCTCTAAGGAAATGAAAGATTTCGTGAAGCGCAACGTGCGGGTGCGCTTTATTGGCGACCGTGTGCGGCTGGATGAGAAACTGCGCGGTTTGATGGACGAAGCCGAAGAGCTGACCAGCCATTGCACCGGCACCAACCTGACCATTGCCCTGAACTATGGCGCGCGCGACGAGGTGGCGCGGGCCACGCAGCGGCTGGCGCGCGATGTGGCGGCTGGCAAGCTTGATCCCGAAGATGTGGATGAAGAAACCCTGCCGAAGTATCTTGATACCCGCGTGCTGCCGGACCCGGATCTTGTGATCCGCACCAGCGGTGAGGCGCGGATTTCGAATTTCCTGCTCTGGCAATCTGCCTATGCGGAATATGAGTTTGTTGACACGCTATGGCCGGATTTCTCGGCGGAAGAGTTTCACAAGCTGGTGTCGTCCTATGGCGGGCGCGAGCGCCGATTTGGTGGCGTCCAATCATGAGCGGTACATCGGGTAAGTGGGGCGATCTGGGCCCACGGGTTCTGTCTGCCATCGTCATGGTGGTGATCGGGGCGGTCGAGGTTTGGCTGGGTGGCAATTGGTTCCACGGGTTGGTGGCTGCAGTGGGCGGTGGCATGATCTGGGAACTCACACGCATGATGGCACCAAACGCCCAACGGTTGCCATTGCAGCTGGGACTTTTGTCGGCTGTGGTGTTGTTCGTGGCGCCGCTGATTGATCGCCAGTTCATGCTGCCCGTGCTTGTGGCGCCTGCGATTGTCGGGGCGACACAAATTGAGAAAGATCGTTTGGTATACGGTGCTTACGCGGTTGCATTGATGTTGGCTTGCACGGGCTTGATGCTGCTCAGAGACTTTAACGGCATTCGTTTGATCGTCTGGCTGGTTCTGGTGGTGATTGCCACCGATGTGGCGGGCTATTTTGTGGGCCGCATCGTTGGTGGGCCGAAATTCTGGCCCAGGGTCAGCCCCAAAAAAACCTGGTCTGGGACAATTGGCGGCTGGGTTGCTGCCGGGGCTGTGGGGGCCTTTTTTGGTGGCGTGCCGCTGATCATTGTGAGCGTTGTAACCTCGTTTTTTTCGCAGATGGGCGATGCAGCCGAGAGCGCGATCAAACGGCGTACGGGGGTCAAGGACAGCTCGAACCTCATTCCCGGCCACGGCGGGTTGCTGGACCGCTTTGATGCGCTGATGGGGGCCGCTTTGTTTGTCATGCTGATGGGGGCCGTTGTTGGGCTTCCGACGGGTCAGTAAATGCGCAAAGTCTCTGTTTTTGGTGCAACCGGGTCGATTGGGCAAAACACGATTGATCTGATTGATCGTGATCCTGCGGCTTATGAGGTTGTTGCACTCAGCGGTGGGCGCAACATCGCGCAGCTGGCTGAGGATGCAAAACGTCTGAGAGCACAGGTTGCGGTTACGGCTCACGAAGAGTTGTTAGATGATTTGCGGGATGCTTTGGCGGGCAGTGGCGTTGAGGCTACGGCCGGGGCAGGCGCCATAGAGGAAGCCGCCTGCCGTCCTGCAGACTGGGTGATGAGCGCGATTGTCGGGGCGGCGGGTTTGAAACCGGGCCTGCGCGCGCTGGAGCAGGGGGCGACGCTGGCGCTGGCCAACAAAGAGTCACTGGTCACCGCAGGGGCCCTGATCATGGGCACTGCAAAGACCCATGGCGCGCGCATTCTGCCGGTGGACAGCGAGCATTCCGCAGTGTTTCAGGGGCTCGTGGGCGAGGATTTTGGCAGCGTCGAACGTATCATTATCACGGCCAGCGGTGGGGCGTTTCGTGACTGGAGCCTTGAGGATATGGCACGGGCGACACCGGAACAGGCCTCGTCCCATCCCAACTGGAACATGGGGCAGCGGATCACGATTGACAGTGCCTCCATGTTCAACAAGGCGCTGGAAGTCATTGAGACAAAAGAATTCTTCGGTTGCTCGCATGAAATGATCGAAGTGCTGGTGCACCCCGAGTCTCTCGTGCATGCGCTGGTCGGTTTCCGGGATGGTGCGCTGATGGCGCATGTCGGCGCACCGGATATGCGGCACGCCATCGGTTATGCGCTGCACTGGCCTGAAAGGCGCGCTTTGCCGGTCGAGCGGCTGGATCTTGCCAAGATCGGACAGATGCATTTCCGCGCACCGGATCCCGCGCGGTACCCGGCCTTGCGGCTGGCTCATGAAGTGATGGAGGCCGGAGGGCTGAGTGGTGCGGCCTTCAACGCGGCCAAGGAAGTGGCGCTGGACGGATTTATCGAACATCACATCGGTTTTCTGGAAATGGCCGAGGTGGTTGAGGAAGTACTGACGCGACTTTGGGGAGGGGCATGCCATATTAATGCCGAAATGACCCTTGATACGGTGCACCAAACCGACCACATCGCCCGCAAGACGGCGAGAGACGTCATCGCCGAGCGGCAATAAGAGAGAAGAGCACACGTGGATATTTTCAGCCTGCTTTCCGGATTCGGGAACACCTTTTGGGTATTGATCGCCTTTGTTGTGGCGCTTTCGATCATTGTCGCGATCCATGAGTATGGTCACTACATCGTCGGACGCTGGTCTGGGATCGGGGCGGATGTCTTCTCGTTGGGGTTTGGCCCTGTTTTGTGGAGTCGCGTCGACAAACGCGGAACCAAGTGGCAGGTCGCGGCAATTCCCTTGGGGGGCTACGTGAAGTTCAAGGGTGACGCCAACGCCGCCTCGGGCAAGGATGGCGAGGCGATGGCCGAAATGAGCGACGAAGAACGCCGCCACACCATGCACGGCGCACCGCTTTGGGCGCGGACGGCGACGGTCGCTGCGGGGCCGATCTTCAACTTTATCCTGTCGATTTTGGTTTTTGCTGCCGTGTTCATGAGCCGTGGTGCCGTGGGCGATGATCTTGTCGTGGGTGAAATGTATGACCTGCCGGGGGTTTATCAGCTGCAGAGCGAAGATGAGATCCTGTCGATTGCAGGTCAGGTGAACCCGGGTGTCGAGGATGGCGAGGCGTTCGAAAAGTTCATCGAGGCCATTCCTGTGGAGCAACCGCTGACCTATGGTGTGTCGCGGATGGGCGATGAAATCGACGTCACCGGCCCCTATCCCTATCCGCCAATTGTGCTGCATTTGTCACCACGCTCTGCCGCCTATGAAATCGGTATGGAAGTGGGCGATGTCATCACGGCCATTGATGGGCATCCGATCACCGGGTTCTCGGAACTGAAAGAGGCCGTTGAGACTGGCAATGGGCAGGTCCTGCTGCTGACCGTGTGGCGGGCCGGGCAGGAGCTGGAATTCGCGCTCGCCCCACGTCGGGTGGATGAGCCGCAGCCTGAGGGCGGGTTCAAAACGCATTGGCGCATTGGCATTGGCGGTGGTTTGGCCTTTGAGCCGGCAACCGAGCGTTTGGGCTTTGGCACGGCGATTATGGGGGGCGTGACACAGACTGGGCGGATTATTCAGGGATCGATCTCTGGTCTCTACCACATGATCACGGGTGCGATTTCGTCCTGCAACCTGTCGGGTCCGGTAGGTATTGCGCAAACTTCGGGTGCAATGGCGAGTCAGGGTGCACAGAGCTTTATCTGGTTCATCGCCGTGCTGTCTGCGGCGATTGGCATGCTGAACCTGTTCCCGATCCCGATGTTGGATGGCGGACACTTGGTGTTCTACGCCTATGAGGCCGTCGCAGGGCGGCCTCCGAGCGATGGGGTTGTGCGGGTGTTGATGACCCTTGGCCTGATGATCGTGATCGGCCTGATGCTGTTTGGCCTTTTGAATGATATCGTGCGCTGCTGACGCAGCAGAGGGTTCGGGCAGGGGTTAACCCTGTCGCGGAGCTTTCATGAAACTGCCCCATTCCTGCCCCATTCTCCTCGTAGCGTAGGCGAAAGAGAAGAGAGAGAGTGGAGCAGATCCATGCATACAATCGAACAAGGATACCGCGCGATCAGTTTGTTGATCGACATCAACTGGGATCGGTTGTTGTTCCCATCGGCCATTCTGGCAGGTCTGATGGCCGCCGCCTATGTCGGTTCGCTTGGTCTCTTTTAAAACCGAAATTAGTACCTAATCACTCACGGTTTTTTCGTTTTACGGCCCGACCTGCCTTGCAGGCGGGCCGTGCGTAGTTATTGGGGATAAGTTTGTGGATAAGTCTCAGGTCACAGTGGGCAGTTTGCCATTTTGACAACTTCGCTCATACCGGTTAGTCACTTCGCAACTGGGATGTCTTGCAGGATTTGGGCTATGACCAAACAAAATCGGGCGGTAGCACGCGCGGCAGTACAGAATAACAACAAGCTGCGCCACTTTCTTTTGACAATTTTCTTTTTGATTTCAGCTGCTTTGCTTGCTTTGCCAACCTTTGCGGAGGCGCAGCAATACAAGTTCGATACCATCTCTGTTGAAGGCAACAAGCGGATCGAATCCACGGCCATTTTGACCTACGCGGGAATCGCCAAAGGCCAAACGGTCACAGCGGGTCAGCTAAATAACGCTTATCAGAACATCCTGGACAGCGGCCTGTTTGAAAGCGTTGAACTCGCCCCAAGCGGAAATCGGTTGAAAATCACGGTTGCCGAGTACCCCACGATCAACCGTATCAGCATTGAAGGCAACGCACGGTTGAAAGACGATGCCTTGAGCTCATTGATCGAGTCCAAATCCCGCCAGGTCCTGAACCCAACTGTCGCTGAACGCGACGCTGCGCGCTTGGCCGAAGCCTATTCGCAGGCTGGTCGTTTGGCTGCCCGTGTAACACCGCGAGTGATCCGGTTGAGTGACAACCGCGCGGACCTGGTTTTTGAGATATTCGAGGGCGATGTCATCGAGGTCGAACGGGTCAGCTTTGTCGGCAACCAGCACTACTCCGACCGACGCCTTCGCCGAGTTGTGGATTCGAAACAGGCAGGAATCCTGCGCCGTTTTGTTCGAAGTGACACGTTTGTGTCTGACCGGATTGAGTTCGACAAACAGGTACTGCGAGACTTCTATCTTTCACGAGGATACGTGGATTTCCGGGTCACAGGTGTAAATGCAGAACTTGCACGCGAACGCGATGGCTATTTCATCACTTTCAATGTGCAGGAAGGTCAACAGTTCACGTTTGGTGAAGTCAGTGTTCTCAGTGAGATTGAGGGCCTTGATGCCGCAGTTTACCTTGAGTCTTTGAAGATCAAATCGGGAGTGGTTTACTCGCCCTCATTGGTCGAAAACTCAATCGCGCGTCTGGAACGTTTGGCATTGCAGCATGGGCAGGATTTCGTCCGGGTGGACCCGCGTATCACACGGAATGAGCGTGACCTGACATTGGATGTGGAATTTGCACTGGTGCGCGGTCCGAGAATTTTTGTTGAGCGGATTGATGTCGAAGGCAACACTTCAACCCTGGACAGGGTGATCCGACAAAAGTTCCGTATCGTGGAAGGGGACCCGTTCAACCCACGCGAAATTCGTGAGAGTGCCGAACGTATCCGCGCGCTTGGATTCTTTGAGACAGCAGAAGTGAACGCCCGCGAAGGGTCGACCCCGGATCAGGTGGTTGTCGACGTAGATGTGGTTGAGAAGCCCACCGGATCGTTGAAATTCGGTGCGACCTATGGATCGTCTGTGGGGATTGGCCTTGTTGTGAGTTTTGCGGAGAAAAACTTCCTTGGTCGGGGGCAGGATCTGTCCTTGTCCTTCAGCACGGCCTCTGAAGAGCAAGAGTACTTTTTCTCATTCTTCGAGCCTGCCTTCTTGGGACGGGATATTAGAGCAGGGTTTGTGCTCAGGTATCAGGAGCGCGATCCCGACCAGGCCCGCTGGACCACCTCGGTTGGCGAATTTCGTCCCTCGTTGCGCTTTCCCGTCAGCGAAAATGGTCGTTTGACGCTGCGCTACACTGGGAAGAACAACAAGCTGGAAACTGGTGTCAGCTATCCGGGATCTCTGATTGATCAGGAAGAAGCGCGCGGAGACATTTGGCAAAGTGCCCTTGGATACACCTATGCCTTTGACACGCGGAACAAGGGGTTGGATCCCACAAGCGGTGTCAGATTGGAGTTCTCTCAAGACTTTGGCGGTTTGGGCGGAGATTACGAGTATATCTCCACAAGAGCTTTGGCGATCGCCGAAACAACGGTTCTTCAAGAAGAGGTCACCCTGAGGGCATCATTTGAAGGCGGCGGTCTGCACTCGCCCAACAAGGACAGTCGCGTGACGGACCGCTTTTTCCTCAATGCAAGGCAGATGCGTGGGTTCGAACCGCTTGGAATCTCTCCGCGTGAAATCGACTTGAGTGGTGCGACCAGTCAAAACGATGCGCTTGGTGGGACTTACTATGCGGTCGCGCGATTTGAAGCGGAGTTTCCATTGGGGTTGCCGAACGAATACGGCATCACAGGCGGCGTGTTTTACGATGTTGGCTCGGTTTGGGGACTGGATAACACCTCTGGCATAGGTACGATTGTGCATGATGACTTCAACCTTCACCATGTGATCGGTTTCTCGTTGTTCTGGGACACTGCTATTGGTCCGTTGCGGTTCGATTTCACGAAAGCTCTGAAGAAAGAAACCTACGACGAAGAGCGCAACTTCGATTTCACGATCGCTGCTGAGTTCTGATCGGCATGGCGGCGCGCGTGGCTGTCCTTTTGCGCTGCGTCGCGGTGGTGCTGACTCTGCTGGCCATGATGGCAGCGGCCCAAAGTCAGACCGCCACGGAGAGCGAAATCCTGACCATCGAGTCGGATCGGTTGTTTGCCGAGTCGGCTTTTGGTCAACGCGTGGCTCGGGATTTGGAAGCGCAACAATCCATCCTTTTGGCGGAAAATCGTAAGATCGAGGCTGAACTCGCCGCAGAAGAAAAGCGCCTGACCGATTTGCGAAAAGGAATGACGCCGGAGGATTTTCGCGCGGTCGCGGATGCCTTTACGGATCGTGTGCAGGAGATCAGAGAAGCGCAGGATGCCAAAGCACGCGCGATTGGAGAGATGCGCGAGCGCCAACAGGGGGTCTTTATTCAGGCCGCCGACCCGATCCTGTTCGAGTTGATGAAAGAAGCCGGGGCAAGCGTGATCCTAGAGCGCCGCGCCGTCTTTTACTCGACAGATGCCGTGGATATCACCGATTTGGCCATAAAGCGCCTGAACCGGACGATTGGCGATGGTGTCCGGGAGAGCGGTGACCAATAGGCCATGCGCTTGCGCCGGTGCACGCAGGTTGCTAGGGCTATCTCAACAATGACACATGAATGAACGACCGGGAGACTGTTATGTCCGACACCCTGAAAAGCGCTGATATTGGTTTGATCCAGCGGATTATTCCACACCGCTATCCTTTCCTGTTGGTGGACAAGGTTGTTGATATTGACGGCTATCAAAGCGCAACGGGCATCAAGAATGTCACGATGAATGAGCCGCACTTTCAGGGCCACTTTCCGGGTAAGCCGATTATGCCCGGTGTGACCATTGCCGAGGCCATGGCGCAGACGGCTGCGGTGATGGTTGGTGTGGCGATGGACATGGCGGACAAAGAATTGTTGGTCTATTTCATGTCGATCGACAAATGCAAATTCCGCCGCATGGTGGTGCCGGGCGATGTGTTGGAGATGCGTCTGCAAACTGTCCGCGGTCGCCCTGGCGGCAAAGTGTGGAAATTCGCGGGCGTCGCCACGGTTGAAGGTGAGATGGCTTGCGAGTGCGAATTCACGGCGATGATGGATCTGCCTAAGGAGTAGGCTCTTATGGCGATTTCATCCCAAGCAAATGTGCATCCCAGCGCGGTCATTGATGACGGAGCTGAGATCGGTGCTGGCGTTTATGTGGGGCCTTTCTGCGTCGTTGGTCCAAAAGTTGTTCTGGCTCCGAATGTCACGCTCAAGTCGCATGTGGTTGTGGCCGGTGACACCGAGATCGGCGAGGACACAGTGGTGTTTCCTTTCTCGGTGATCGGGGAAATCCCTCAGGACCTGAAGTTCAAGGGCGAAGAGACCCGTTTGGTCATTGGTAAGCGCAACCGCATTCGCGAACATGTCACAATGAACACTGGTACCGACGGCGGCGGCGGGGTGACCAAGGTCGGCGACGATTGCCTATTCATGGCTGGCTGCCACATTGCCCATGATGCCCAGATCGGGGACCGTGTGGTGATCGTGAACTCGGTTGCTGTCGCGGGTCATTGTATCATCGAGGATGATGTCATTATTGGCGGGCTGTCCGGCATCCATCAGTTCGTGCGGATCGGAAAAGGCGCCATAATCGGGGCACTGTCGATGGTGACAAATGACGTGATCCCGCATGGTCTGGTCCAGGGGCCGCGTGGCAAGTTGGACGGGTTGAACCTTGTTGGACTAAAACGGCGGGGTGTAAGCCGGTCAGATATCACGGCGCTGCGGGCTGCGTTCCAGATGATGGCCCAGGGCGAGGGTGCGTTTCAGGAACGTGCTCAGCGGATGGGCGAAGAGTTTGACAGCGCGTACGTTCAGGAGATTGTCGAGTTTGTTCTTGGCAACACTGATCGCTCTTTCCTGACGCCGGGGTAGATATGCAGGATCTGGCAATTCTGTCCGGGGCAGGTGGATTACCTGTCATGTTGGCAAAGCAACATCCCCAGGCTGTGCGGGTGGTGTTCAAGGGCGTTGAACACGCGATGCAGGCGCCTCTGGCGGAACATCGTTTTGAAAAGTTGGCAAGCCTGTTTGATGACCTGACCGCACGTGGCGTGACGCGGGTTGTGCTGGCAGGGGCGATGTCGCGGCCTGCATTGGACCCAAGCCAGCTGGACCCTTTCATGATGCAATTGGCGCCGCGGTTGATGTCCGCAATGCAGGGCGGCGATGATGCCATCCTGCGGTTGATCATAGCCGTCTTTGAAGAGCAGGGATTTGAGGTTGTCGGTGCGCATGAGCTGCTGCCGGGCATGACCGTGCCTGATGGTGTCTTTGCGGGTCCCGAGCCTAAGGACGCGCACCTGAGTGATGCGAGCCGGGCGATGGACATTCTGTTGGCCCTGTCGCCTTTGGATGTGGGGCAAGGCACCGTGGTGGCCGGAGGCCTGTGCCTTGGAATTGAAACCCTGCAAGGGACGGATGCGTTGTTGCGTTTCGTCGGTGAGACGCCCGAGCATCTGCGCCGTGGCAAAGGCGGCGTGTTGGTCAAAGCACCAAAGCGCGGTCAGGATCTGCGGGTTGATATGCCTGTGGTGGGGCCTGACACCGTGAGGAATGCTGCTGCGGCTGGTCTGGAGGGGATCTTTGGCGCGGCTGGCAAGGTGCTGATCGTGGAGCAAGACGCGACACGCAGTGCACTGGAAGAGACTGGGCTGTTCCTGGCGGGGCGGGTGCTCTGATGAAGGTCTTCCTGATCGCAGGCGAGATGTCCGGCGACAGATTGGGCGCGGCCCTGATGGAGGGGTTGAAGACGCTGAGGCCAGAGGCAGAGTTTTTTGGTGTTGGCGGAGCATTGATGCAGGCTCAGGGCATGACCAGCCTGTTCCCGATGGAAGAGCTGAGCGTCATGGGCATCGCCGAAGTGCTGCCCAAGTACAGGCATCTGGTAAAGCGCATGCACCAGACCGCAGAGGCTGTGCTGGCTGAGCGGCCCGATGTTCTGATCACCATTGATAGTCCGGATTTCTGTCTGCGCGTGGCGCGTGAAGTCAAGAAACTTAGCGATATCCGGACAGTGCATTACGTGGCGCCTTCGGTTTGGGCCTGGCGGCCCAAGCGCGCGCAAAAGGTTGCGAAGGTTGTGGATCAGGTCCTGGCACTGTTGCCGTTTGAGCCGCCCTACATGGAGGCCGCGGGGGTGCGATGCGACTTTGTCGGGCATCCGGTGGTCAATGAACCGGTTGCCAGCGATGCCGAGGTTGCTGGGTTTCGCGAGGCTCATGGCATCGGCGATGCGCCGCTTTTGGTGGCCTTACCCGGATCGCGCCGGTCAGAAGTCTCACGTTTGACGCCGACCTTTGGCGGCGTTGTCGCGCGCATGAAGGCTGAAAAGCCGGATTTGCAGGTGGTGCTGCCTGCCGCGGCGCCGGTCGCAGGACTGGTGCGCGACTTGACGGCCGACTGGGCGCACAGACCAATCATCCTTGATCCAAACGGTCTGAGCGAGGCTGAGATGCTTGCCACCAAGCGCGCGGCGTTTCGGGCGGGGGACGTGGCGCTGGCGGCCTCGGGGACGGTTTCGCTGGAGCTGGCAGCGGCTGGCACGCCGATGGTGATCGGGTATGACATGAACTGGATCAGCTGGCAGATCATGAGCCGCATGGCACTGATCGACACGGTTACGCTGGTTAATCTGGTGACAGACACGCGGGCGGTGCCGGAATTCCTGGGGCCTGCGTTCCGCGCCGAAGCGATTGCATCGGCACTTTTGGGGGTTCTCGACGATCCCGGCCCGCAACGTAGCGCAATGGCTCTGACGATGGAGCTGTTGGGCAAAGGACAGGCCAACCCGGGCCTGCGCGCCGCGCGTGCGGTGTTGGACGGTTTGGAAGGCGCATAGCTCATGTGGGTGCAACTTGGTCTTGCAGCCTCGGGCGCGCTGACGCTTTTGGCGACAAATGTCGACAACCTCGCGGTGCTGATCGCATTGTTATTGACCACCGGGCGCGGCGCGGCCCTTGGTAGTTTTTTGACGGCGCAGTCGTTGGTACTTGTGGCGGCTTTGGTGTTTGCCGAAGGCGCTGAGGCTGCAATTGCGGGCTGGACTGGGTACTTGGGTATCGTCCCTCTGGGACTGGGGCTTTGGGGGATCTATGCCCAATGGCAAAGTGATCAGGACGGCAGCCCCTCGCGCCCTGTGAAAGGGACGTTTCTTGGCTGTTTGGCGTTGTTCCTGGGCCTGTCCATGGACAGCTTTGCCGCCTTTGCCCCGCTTTTGGCCGACACGGTGCCGCTTTATCGGACGTCAGTGGTGATCGGCGCAGGCGTTGCCCTGGCGGGGCTCGGGGCCGCAGGGGTGGCGTTGTCGTCAGGTGCGCGCCGCAGCGGCACATGGTTGCCGCGGCTGGAACGGCTTGGCCCGTACGCGATGATTGCCGTGGGGCTCTACGTGCTGTCCAATACCGGAACAGATGCCGTTTGAGGTGTGAAATCCCGCGCCGGACCTGTTGAATGTCCTTGTCGGTTCGCAGGCCAGTCCCCTAGGGTGTTAACAGAACATGTTAAACGAACAGTTCATGCCGACGGGTCACAAGACGCACAGGTCGACAAGAGGGGATGCTTGCTCGTGAACACCTCAGACTCTGGCGAAATGCCACGGCTGTCTCATTTGATCCTTGGTGATGGCACGCCGCGCAAAGCGGTTTTGACCGCTTTGGTTGTTGGCTCCTTGCTGACGATGATCAATCACGGCGACCTGATCCTGTCGGGGGATTTTCCTCCGCTTGTTAAAGTTGCCCTGACCTATTGTGTGCCTTTTTGTGTAACGACCTGGGGGGCGGTAACCGGCAAGCGCGCTCTGCTCAAAAAGCAGAACAAGGTGCAGACAGCAAACGGCATGGGAAGCGGGGCGTCATGAACGCAGAACAATTTTTCAATCAAAAGACCATTCTTGACCTCAGTTTCTTCAATTTCAGAAACGCGATTACCGCAGCGTATTTTGCCAATCGAGATCTTGAGATTCAGCGGATAAACGACAATTTCCGCACCTTTTTTCCAATCCTTGGCAATGTAACAAACGCCTCGATGCTGGACGTTTTGGAACAGCTTGGTGTGCCCGGGGCGCAGATCGACACCTATGCGAGCGAGCTCGAGACCAATGGCTCTGTTTTGCTTCCCAAGGTTGAGGTATCGGTAGAGGGCGAGCAACGGGTCTATTCGCTTTTGTCGGCATACACGCAAAACGCCGATTTTTCCTATCTAAACGGGGTGCAGGGACAGTTCGTCGATCGCACATCCGAGTGGTCTCTGCGCCGGGAGCGCGAGGATCTTCTTGAACAAAAAATTCGCGACCGAGAACTTATTGAAGAAAAAAGCAATCAGCTTGAAGTGCTCGCAAATCGGTTAGCGAAGTATCTTTCGCCGCAGATTTACCACAGCATTTTTTCGCAGACCGAAGACAAAACCCACTCACACGCGCGAAAAAACCTGACAATCTTTTTCTCGGACATTGTGCAATTCACTGATCTGAGTGACGTCATGGAGCCTGAGCGCCTCGCAACCGTCATCAATTCTTACCTGTCAGAAATGACCAACGTGGCGTTGGAATGCGGCGGCACGATCGACAAATTTATTGGCGATGCCGTACTGGTCTTTTTTGGAGACCCAGACACCGAAGGAGAAGTGCAGGACGCTTTGAAGTGCGTGGAAATGGCGTTTCGTATGCAGGAACGTGTCAAGGCGTTGCAAGGCTACTGGAAAAAGAATGGTGTGACCAACGGCTTGAAGGTGCGCATGGGGATCGCGACTGGGTTTTGCACCGTGGGCAACTTTGGCTCGGATCAACGGCTTGATTACACGGTTCTCGGAAGCCCTGTGAACTTGGCCGCGCGGCTGCAAGGGCTGGCAGAGGCCGACACTATCCTGTTGGACGAAAACACGCACAACTTGGTTGAGACACAGGTCAGAGCAGAACCCAAAGGTGAATTTACACCACGCGGGTTCGCGCGTGAGGTCAAGTATTTTGAGTTGCAAGGATACGCCGAACCCGCGTCCCAAGACACGCGGCGGCAACTGTCTCACATCGGCGAGCATGTCGAAGTGAATATCATCGATAGCGCAGATATTCAGGGTGCAATCGAAGAGTTACGGCAAATCCAGATCAAGTTCGAAGCACAATTGGCGGAGCGGGACGGCAAACAATGACCTGCCGACTCGGATGTGACAGATCAATACCCGCGCCAGATCCAGCCACCGCCGAAGATCCGGCTGCTGTCGGTGTCGTAGAACACGCAGGCCTGACCGGGTGAGATACCTTCTTCCGGGGTCAGCAGCTCAACCTCGGCCGTGTCCGGACCGGTGGGTCGGATGATGGCATTGCGCGGCGGGCGGGTTGAACGCACCTTGACCGCCACATGCCATTCCGGCTGGCTTTCGAAGGGGGTGTCGCCCAGCCAGTTGATCTCGCGCACCGGGATAATTCGGGTCGCGAGCATCTCTTTCGGGCCGACAACGACCTGTTTGGTGTCGACGTCGAGTTTCACCACATAAAGGGGCTCCGAAAGGCCACCAATGCCAAGACCGCGGCGCTGACCGATGGTGTAGTGGATCACGCCATTGTGCTGTGCGAGAACCTTGCCCTCAGGATCAACAATGTCGCCGGGCTCTGCCGCGCCGGGGCGCAGTTTCTCGATAACCGACGCGTAGTCTCCGTTGGGCACAAAGCAGATGTCCTGGCTGTCGGGCTTGTCAGCCACGGCGAGACCGTATTCTGCCGCCAGCGCGCGGGTCGCATCCTTGTTGGGCAGGTGGCCGAGTGGAAAGCGCAGATAGTCCAATTGCTCGGGCGTGGTTGAAAACAGGAAATAGGATTGATCGCGGCGAGCGTCCGCAGCCGAGTGCAGTTCAGCTCCATTTTTGCCCATCATGCGCTGGATGTAGTGGCCGGTGGCCATGCAGTCCGCCTCGAGGTCCTTGGCCGTCTCGAGAAGGTCCTTGAACTTGACCCTTTCGTTGCATCGGATGCAGGGCACGGGCGTGGCGCCAGCGAGGTAGCTGTCGGCAAATTCGTCGATGACGGCGTCCTGGAAGACGTTTTCATAATCCAACACGTAGTGCGGGAAGCCCTTTTCTTCGGCCACGCGGCGCGCATCATGGATGTCGATCCCGGCACAGCAGGCGCCTTTCTTGGCCAGAGCGGCGCCATGGTCATAAAGCTGCAGGGTCACGCCGACGACGTCATAGCCTTCGTCGGCGAGCTTGGCCGCCACAACGGATGAGTCGACGCCACCCGACATGGCCACCACCACGCGGGTTTCCGAGGGCGGTTTTGCAAAGCCCAGGGAATTCAGTTTTGTGTCGCTATCCAGCGCCATGTGAGTCGCTCCAACCAGAAGTCGTCGAGAATATAGGAAAATCCTAACTACTCTCAAGGGGGTGTTTCACCGCTCGTTAAGCCTGATGCTCCAGCATGTGTGCAAAGTGAGGGTTTGGGTATGTATTTAAAGAAGGTTGAAGGGCCGAGAACCGTGACGATGGCCAATGGTGATGTGATGACGCTGGCTGATCTGCCGTCGGTGAACACGCGACGTTGGGTGGCGTCGCGAAAGGCCGCAGTGGTGCGTGGCGTGCTGTATGGATTGATTTCACAACGAGAAGCGATGGAGCGTTATGGACTCAGCGAAGACGAGTTTCAGGAGTGGGTGTCCGCCGTTGCACGATTTGGAGAAGATGCACTAAAAGCGACGAATCTTCAAAAGTATAGACAACCATAGGTTGCGTATGGCATTTTCCTGATAACAGTAACCGGCGGTTAACCTTTATTCGTCAAGGTTAACGGCGAACAATCTTGTTATGAGGACCCTGTCATGCGTGTTTTGTTGGTCGAGGACGATCCCGCCACTTCGAAAAGCATTGAAATGATGCTGACCCATGCAAATCTGAATGTTTACGCCACGGACCTCGGGGAAGAGGGAATCGATCTGGCCAAACTCTACGACTATGATCTGATTCTTCTGGATCTTGGCCTGCCTGACATGACCGGCCACGAGGTTTTGCGGCAGCTGCGCTTGGCGCGGATTGAAACACCGATCCTGATCCTGTCGGGTGCAGATGATACGGAAAGCAAGATCAAGGGTTTCGGTTTTGGTGCAGATGATTACCTGACCAAACCCTTCCACCGCGAAGAGTTGGTGGCGCGCATACACGCAATTATTAGGCGCTCGAAAGGGCATTCTCAATCCATCATTCACACCGGCAGGATTGCGGTGAACCTGGATGCCAAGACTGTTGATGTGGAAGGGACGCCAGTCCATCTCACCGGGAAGGAATACCAGATGCTGGAACTTCTCTCCTTGCGCAAAGGCACGACTCTGACCAAGGAAATGTTCCTGAACCATCTCTATGGTGGCATGGATGAGCCTGAGCTGAAGATTATCGACGTCTTTATTTGCAAATTGCGCAAAAAGCTCAGCGAAGCGACAGGTGGCGACAACCATATCGAAACTGTTTGGGGCCGTGGCTATGTGTTGCGTGATCCGCAGCCATCCGAGCAAATGGACGAAGAGCGTTTGGCGCTGCGCGCCTGATACGAGGTCTGGACCTGACCGCGCCCCCCGCCTATCACTGAAAGAAACGTGACAGGGGAGCGCAGCGGTGAGTGCCGGAGCCGACATAACCAATTTGACCAAAGATGAGGCGCGTGCAGAATTGGCGCGCCTTGCTGATGTTCTGGCAAGGGCCAACACGGCCTATCACGGGGCGGATGCGCCCGAGATATCGGATGCGGAGTTCGACGCGCTGAAGCGACGTAACGCGGCGATTGAGGCGGCATTTCCAGCATTGAAACGGGCAGACAGCCCGAGCGAGCAGGTGGGGGCCGCGCCGTCAGAGGGGTTTGGCAAAGTCACCCACGCTGTGGCGATGCTGTCTTTGGGAAACGCCTTTGATGACAGAGATGTTGCTGATTTCGATGATCGGATTCGCAAGTATCTGGGGCTGGGAGCTGAGCCACTGGCGTATACGGCGGAGCCAAAGATTGACGGATTGAGCCTGTCGTTGCGCTATGAGAATGGCACGCTGGTGCAGGCGGCGACGCGGGGCGACGGGGCGGTCGGCGAGAATGTCACCGAAAATGCGCGCACGATTGCAGATATTCCTCAGGAAATTGCCGGTGCGCCTGCGGTGATGGAGATCCGGGGCGAAGTCTACATGAGCCACGCGGATTTCGACGCGCTGAATGCACGGATCGACGCAGAGAACATCGAAAGAGAGAAAAACGGCAAACGACTGCAGACGCGATTTGCCAATCCGCGCAATGCCGCCGCGGGATCGCTGCGCCAACTGGACGCCACGATAACTCGGTCCCGGCCTTTGCGGTTCTTCGCCTATGCCTGGGGAGAGGTGAGTGACCCCTTGGCGGAAACGCAGATGGGGGCGATCGCAAGGCTGGCGGATTTGGGTTTTGTGACCAATGATCTGACGGCGCTCTGCGATGGGCCAGAGGCTCTGATCTCGCACTATCGTATGATAGAAGAGCGCCGCGCGACCTTGGGCTATGACATTGATGGCGTGGTTTACAAAATAGATCGGCTGGACCTGCAGGCACGGCTGGGGTTTCGGGCGTCAACGCCCCGTTGGGCCGTGGCGCACAAGTTTCCGGCGGAATTGGCCTGGACCCGTCTGGAAGGAATCGACATCCAGGTCGGTCGCACAGGGGCACTTTCGCCGGTCGCTCGGCTGGCGCCAGTGACTGTGGGCGGCGTTGTGGTGTCGAATGCGACGCTGCACAATGAAGACTACATCGAAGGTCGTGATAGCAAGGGCGCCGAAATTCGTAGCGGCAAGGATATCCGTGTCGGAGATTGGGTGCAGGTCTATCGCGCGGGTGATGTGATCCCAAAGGTGGCGGATGTGGACCTGTCGAAGCGACCTGAGGGTGGCGTGCCTTATGTCTTTCCGACGGTTTGCCCCGAGTGTGGTTCACCCGCGGTGCGCGAAGAGGGGGACGCGGTGCGACGCTGTACGGGGGGATTGATCTGTCCGGCGCAGGCAGTTGAAAAACTGAAACACTTTGTTGGACGCAAAACCTTTGACATTGAAGGTCTGGGTGCAAAGCAAATCGAGATGTTTTACGAGGATGAAGCGCTTCCGATCCGGGAGCCTTCGGACATCTTCACACTTGAGAAACGGGACGCGGCGAACCTCGCGCGGTTGAAAAACCGGCATGGCTGGGGTGACCAGAGCGCGGCGAACCTGTTTGCGGCGATACAAGACAAGCGGCGCATTCCGTTTGTGCGGCTGTTGTTTTCGCTGGGTATTCGGCATGTGGGTGAAGTCGCAGCCAAGGATATCGCGCTGCATTACGGAGAATGGGTGGCGATGATGGATGCGCTTGATCTTGCGCGGCCTGCGGCGCTGGCGAACCGAGCTGCGGATGAGGCCGAGGATGTTGAACGCCGGGCTGCAGCGGATGAGGGACGGCGTGCACGGGTCAAGGAGAGCCGGGATCGTACGATTGCCGGGCATGATGTGCCGCGTGAGGCTCAGGCCGCTTGGGATGATTTGATTGGCGTCGATGGCATTGGCGCGACAGTGGCGCAATCGCTTTCGGATGCCATGGCGAACCCGGTGGAACGGGCCGCGATTGATCGGTTGGTGGCGGAGTTGGAGGTGACCCCGCCCGAAGCACCAGCGCAGGAAAGCCCGGTAGCAGGTAAGACCGTGGTGTTTACAGGAACCCTCGTTCAGATGACGCGCGCCGAGGCCAAGGCGCGAGCAGAGGCCTTGGGTGCCAAGGTGTCGGGTTCGGTTTCAGGCAAAACGGACCTGTTGGTCGCTGGGCCCGGCGCAGGGTCCAAGGCCAAGAAGGCGGCCGATCTGGGCGTAGAAACCATTGATGAGCAGGCTTGGCTGGACCTGATCGAGGGGCTATGAGCTCACGCCCGGAATCCCTGTTTCCGCTGTTCGCGGAGTTGACAAAGCTTGACGGAGTTGGGCCGAAGACGGCGCAGCATCTGGCGCAGATTGATATCGAAAAGCCACGTGACCTGTTGTTTTCGCTTCCGTACTCCGGGGTGGATCGGCAAAAGCGGGCCTCGGTTCTGGATGTGGAGCTGCCGGATGTGGTGACGGTGGAGGTGCTGATTGGCGCCCATGTACCCTCGCGCAACCGCGGCGGCGCCTATCGGGTGACGGTCGAAGACAGCCGCACGGCGTTTCAGCTGGTGTTTTTTCACGCGCGCGGGGATTACCTGCAACGGCTGTTGCCACCGGGCGAGCGCCGCATTGTGTCGGGCAAGGTTGAACTCTTTGACGGGGTGCCGCAGATGGTGCACCCGGATCATGTGCTTGAGGTGCATGAAGCCGATGAGATTCCGGCGTTTGAGCCGGTCTATGCTCTGACCTCGGGCGTGACGCTTAAAACAATGACAAAGGCGGCGAAATCGGCGTTGGAGCGGATGCCGGGGCTGGATGAGTGGATCGATCCGACCCAGAAATCTCAAGCCAAGTGGCCGGATTGGGATGCCGCGTTACGGGCAGCGCACGCGCCGGAAGGCTTGAAAGACCTGGCGGCGACGACACCGGTGCGGGAACGGTTGGCCTATGATGAGTTCTTTGCGCATCAGATGACCTTGGCTTTGGCACGGGCAAAACTGCAGCGCGCCAAGGGGATTATCAGCGAGGCGACGGGAAAGTTGCAAAGCAAGGTGCTGTCGGAACTGCCATACCGCCCCACCGATGCCCAAGGGCGTGCGATCGAGGATATCACCCGCGATATGGGGGCGTCCTTGCGCATGAACCGCCTGTTGCAGGGGGATGTGGGTGCGGGCAAGACGCTGGTCGCGTTCATGGCGCTTTTGGTATCGGTAGAGGCTGGCGGGCAGGGTGTAATGATGGCCCCGACGGAAATCCTTGCGCGGCAGCATTTGCAGGGGTTGCGACCCCTGGCCGAGAGTGCGGGGGTGGTTTTGGAGATCCTGACCGGACGCGACAAGGGAAAAGAGCGCAATGCCAAGCTGGCGGCACTGGCACGAGGAGATATTCATATCCTTGTTGGCACCCATGCGGTTTTTCAGCAGGATGTGCATTTTGCGGACCTGCGTCTTGCGATTATTGACGAACAACACCGGTTTGGTGTGCGACAGCGCCTAGAGTTGGGGAAAAAGGGCGAGGGCGCGGATGTGCTGGTGATGACGGCAACGCCGATCCCCCGCAGCCTGGCCCTAGCGCAGTATGGGGATATGGATGTCTCGGTGCTGGATGAAAAACCGCCAGGACGACAGCCAATCACCACGGCGCTGGTTTCGACCGGGCGTATGGACGAGGTGGTGGCGCATTTGCGCAAGGCAGTGGCCGAAGGGAAGCAGGCCTATTGGGTCTGCCCTCTGGTGGATGAGAGCGAGAGCCTGGACCTCGCTGCGGCGGAAGAACGGTTCAAACAGCTGCGCGCTGTTTTGGGGGAAGGCATTGTTGGCCTTGTCCATGGCCAGATGCCCCCGTCTGAGAAAGACGCAGCGATGGCGGCCTTTGTGGCGGGAGAAACCAGCATTCTGGTCGCAACCACGGTGATTGAGGTTGGTGTTGACGTGCCCAATGCGACCATCATGGTGATCGAACGGGCCGAAATCTTTGGGTTGGCGCAGTTGCATCAGTTGCGTGGGCGAGTCGGTCGTGGGACGGCAGCTTCGACCTGTCTGTTGATGTATCAGGCGCCGCTGAGTGAAGGCGGACAGAAACGACTTACCACTCTGCGCGAGAGTGAGGACGGATTTCGCATTGCCGAAGTGGACCTTGAGATGCGCGGCGCTGGTGATCTGATCGGGACAGCACAGTCAGGGGTGCCAAGGTTCCGCATTGCCGACATGGAAAGCCAAGCGGCGCTGATGGCGGTTGCACAGAGTGATGCGCGCAAGCTGTTGAATGATGACCCGGACCTGACCAGCCCGCGTGGGCAGGCCGCGCGTGTTCTTTTGTGGTTGATGGAACAGGATCAGGCGATCCGTTTGATTTCAGTGGGTTAGTAGGTCGCGTTCCTTTTTGTTCGCGAATGTTCTCAAAAAGTTCTTTACAGGCCGTTAAGGATATGAGAACAAAGAGGCAACAAAAGCAATATCCGAGCAGGAGACGCCCCATGTTGACCCAGATTAAGACCGTGATCCGTAATTCCCGCGCCACTTTGGTTCAGGACGCGTTTGGCGTGCTGGTTCTGGTCGTCATGATGTTGGTGGCGCTGCACGTGCCGGGTATTGCCTAGAGTTTTCTGCCAGCGTTCTTGTGCCGGTCCGCTCAACTGCATCCTGTCCCCAATTCGATGCGCTGCGACTGACACTGCCTGTCTCAAGTCGATCAAAGGGTTCTGCCTCATACCCTGATTGAGCACACCCGGGTCCCACACAAGAACGCACCAGACTTCCGCCGCCTTCCACCAGGAAGTGCGGCGGTTTTTTTATGCAATTCGGTGTGTTAGGCGCAGTTGGCTTGGTCGGCTTGTTCGATGGCCTCAAGCGTCGCCTCGAGCGCAAGCAGGATGGACGCATGGCGGTTCTTGTAGTCGCGGGCGGGGCGCAGCACTTCGAGGTCATCAAAAGGCTCCGGGGGTGTCGGGCCGTCCTCTTTTAGCATGGTTTTGAGCGCGTTGCGGGCGGCTTCGACCTCGGCGCGGGTGCGGCCGATCACGTTCGCACCGACAACCGAGGCCGAGGCCTGGCCGAGCGCGCAGGCTTTGACGTCCTGAGCGAACTCTGTGATATGGCCATTTTCCAACACAACGTCGACGGTCACGGTCGAACCGCAGAGCGGAGAGCGTTTCTTGACCGTGGCCTGTGGGTTTGTCAGCCGACTGGTGTGTGGAATTTCCGCTGCCAGCGCGAGAATGCGCCCAGAGTAAAGCTTGATCAGGTCGTTTTCGCCGGACATGGCTGTTTCCTTTGTCGTCTGTTTTGTAGATAGAGGAGCCGTCCGCAGATGCAAAGGGTTTGAGAGATGAGATTTGATCCAAGCGCGCTGAAGTACAACGAAGCAGGATTGATTCCGGCGATTGCGCAGGATGCGACCAGCGGTGAAGTTCTGATGATGGCCTGGATGAATATTGAGGCCGTGGAAAAGACGCTTGAGACCCGTCGGGTGACCTATTGGAGCCGGTCTCGTCAGTCGTTCTGGATCAAGGGAGAAACCTCGGGCCACGTGCAGGAGCTGGTAGAGTTCCGCTTTGATTGTGATCGGGATTGTCTATTGGTTCGCATCAATCAGACAGGGGCCGCGTGCCACACCAACCGGCGCACGTGTTTTTATACGTCCGTGGAGAATGGTGAAGAAGTCGAGTTGATGAAACCGATGGGCTGATCGGTCTGGCGACTGAGCCTGCGGCGCAATTTTCAAAGATGAAACTCGAGCCGTCAGTGCCCGACGAGGCGGCGGATGTCCTGTGGGGCCGCGCCGTCGCTGCGGTATTTTGCGATGGCGCGAGCGTCGTCGCGTTTGGCGAGGCGTTTGCCCGCGTCGTCGCGGATCAGGTCGTGGTGGTGGTAGGTGGGAGTTGGTAAGCCAAGGAGCGCCTGTAGCAGGACGTGGATGCGGGTGGCCTCGAACAGGTCGGCGCCGCGGATGACGTGGGTGATTTGAGTGGCACTGTCGTCGATCACCACAGAGAGATGGTATGAGGCCGCCATTTGGCGGCGGGAGAGCACGACGTCGCCCACGGTGGTGGCGAGCTCTTGAGCCGAGACATTGTGAGCGCCAGCGTGTCGTGCGCCGGTTTCGGTGAAAGCGAACGGGCCCGCGGCCTCAGCTGCGCGCGCAATGTCGAGGCGGGTGCAGGTTGCGGCTGTTGGGGGCAGCGCAAGGTTGCGACAGGTGCCAGGGTAGATGCGGCCGTCGGGGCCAAAAATCGGAGCACCTTCCTGGGGGGCATTGGCGGCCGCTTCGATATCACGGCGGGTGCATTGGCATTCAAACGTGAGACCGCTGTTTCTGAGAGTCTGGAGAGCGGTTTCGTAGTCGGCGAAATGGTCGGACTGGCGGCGCACGGGACCGTCCCAGGTGAGACCGAGCCAGCTCAGGTCGGCGTAGATCTGCTCTTCCCAATGAGGCCGTGCGCGGGACTGGTCGAGATCGTCGATGCGCAAGAGGAATTCCCCCCCGGCATCGCGCGCCATGTCATGGGCAAGAATCGCGGAATAGGCGTGGCCAAGGTGGAGAGGGCCGGTAGGAGATGGCGCGAATCGTGTTCGAAACATTATTGTTTTTCAAATACGTAGACGTCAGAGTTCAAGTTCTGCCCGGGCAAGTGGGGGCCAAACTCGCGCAGTCGCTCAATGGCGAGGCCGCTGGACAGAGCGGTGTCGCGGGCTTCGGCGTACTCTGTGTCTTGAATGACGTGATCGTTGTAGGAAAACACCAGCAAGCCGCCAGTGGGCAAGGCGTTCAGCAAGCTGTGCACCAGTGAGGCAGGACCGGCGCCAACGCCAATCACACCGATCGCGGCGATAAGTGAATAGCGCCCGACGATACCCTCGATGCCGGTGTCGGGGGTGACCTGCTGCAAGTCGCGATAGATGCCTTTGGCCTGCGCCTGTGTCAGCATCTCGGACGACAAGTCACGGCCATCAAGGGTTTCGAAGCCAGCCAGCCGAAGGGCCATGCCAGAAAGGCCAGTGCCACAGCCAAAATCGAGCACTGGCTGAGAGTGGTCGGTGGCCACTTTTGCCAAGGCTTCAGCACAGCGTTTGGGGGTGGCATAGCCGTTGTCGGCTATCTCTGCGTCATAGGTGGCGGCCCATTCGTCGTAAAGTGCGGCGACGTCGGGGACGTTGTCGCGATCGTAGATGTCTTCGAGGAAGGTTTTCTTACTCATGCGCTGACTAAAGCGGATAGGGCAGGCGGCGTCCAGTCAGCTTTGTGCGTCGAGCCAGCCTTGCCATTCGATTTTGGCACGGTCGGTGTAGGCTTTGTAGCGGTCCTTGCGGCCACGGCGTCCACCTTTGAGACCCTCGACCGGTTGGAACAGGCCGAAGTTCACGTTCATGGGCTGGAAAGTCTTAGCCTCGGCACCGCCAGTGATGTGGTGCACAAGGGCACCCATGGCGGTGTTCTGCGGAGCGGTGAAAAGGTCCAATCCAAGGATTTCCGCAGCGGCGAGACGACCGGCAAGCAGACCCATGGCGGCGCTTTCGACGTAGCCCTCGACGCCTGTGACTTGCCCGGCAAAGCGGATGTTGGGGCGGGATTTCAGGCGCATCTGGTCGTCCAGCAGGGTGGGAGAATTGATAAAGGTGTTGCGGTGGATGCCACCCAGCCGGGCAAAGGAGGCATCCTCGAGACCGGGGATCATGCGGAACACTTCGGACTGTGCTCCGTATTTCATTTTTGTCTGAAATCCCACGATGTTATAGAGCGTTCCTAAGGCATTATCGCGACGCAGTTGCACCACAGCATAAGGCTTGTTTTCGGGATCATGGCTGTTGGTCAGGCCAACCGGTTTCATCGGGCCGAAACGCAGGGTTTCGCGGCCACGGTCTGCCATGACCTCGATCGGCAGGCAGCCGTCGAAATAGGTGGCGGTTTCGCCTTCGTGGAACTCGGTTTTGTCGGCAGCCAGAAGCGCGTCGATGAAGGCCTCGTACTGGTCCTTGGTCATCGGGCAGTTGAGATAGGCTTTTTGCTCTTCTTCGGTCTCGCCCTTGTCATAGCGTGATTGCAGCCAGGCGACGTCCATGTTGATCGACTCGGCGTAGACAATGGGCGCAATGGCGTCGAAGAACGCCAGACGGTCCGCGCCAGTCTCGGCTTGGATGGCGGCGCCCAGGCCAGCGGAGGTCAGCGGGCCGGTGGCAAAGATCCAGGTACCATCGGTCGGCAGTTCGGTGATTTCGCCGGGTTCGATTCGCACATTGGGCAGGGCCGTCAGAGCGGCGGTCACGCTTTCGGCAAAGGGATCACGGTCAACGGCGAGGGCGCCGCCAGCGGGCAGGCGGTGTTTGTCGGCCGTGGCCATGATGAGACCATTTGCAGCGCGCATTTCCCAGTGCAGCAGGCCAACGGCGTTCTGTTCATCGTCGTCTGAGCGGAACGAGTTTGAGCACACCATCTCGGCCAGATGGCCAGTGCGATGGGCAAATGTTTCCACCTGTGGGCGCATTTCGTGAATCACCACGTCTACACCCATGTGCGCGGCCTGCCAGGCTGCTTCGGAACCGGCCATGCCGCCGCCGACGATATGCAATGTTTTGGTCATGTGCGCGACATAGGGCAGATGGGACGGTTTGGAAAGAGGAAGGTCACTCGGTCACGGGTCGCCATGCTGGGTGTGTCGAGGCCAGAGAGAGGGCCTTGGAGGGACCTTCCGGCAGTGGCGACCCGGTGAGAGCTAAAGGTTACCCTAGGGCAACGGGCTCGTTCTGGCAGGTTTTTGTGCCTGCGCACAGGGGGAAAACCAACCGTTGTCGGAAACAGTGTTTTTCCGCGTTCCATCGGTTTTGTGATCACGACAGAAAGGAGAAATGGCGCGGCGAACTCTTGAAAGAGAGGTAAGCAATAATCGTCTTTCAGGGCCGCCGCGCCGATCCGCAACCCCCCACTTTTCAACCCGTTGGGCGAAAGGGTTACTTAGCGTTCTGGACAGATAGCATCAGTGTTTGAGGCCATCTGATCTAGCAGAGCAGACCGGGAGGTGCCCCGGTGCGGGCTCAGTACGTGCTTACTTTGACTCAAATTTCCCAAAAACATAACCGCATAGAGCGGAAAAACACCGTTGCTCGACCGGAAACGTTTAATGTTTCCAGTCGGGTGGCCGTTTCTCCAAAAAGGCGCTGATCCCTTCTTCGGTGTCGCGATAGAGCATGTTCTCGACCATGACGTCACCAGCATAGGCATAGGCGTCTGCCGTGGTCATGGTAGCCTGTTGGTAGAACGCCTGTTTGCCGATCTTGACGGCCGCGCCCAGTTTTCCGGCCACGGTTTCGGCCAATTCGGTGGTTTTGGCGGCGAGCTGATCCTGGGGCACGACATGGTTGACGAGGCCAAGCGCCTCTGCCTCATCGGCCTGGATGAACGTGCCGGTCGTCAGCATTTCAAACGCTTTCTTGCGGGCGATATTACGGCTGAGTGCGACCATGGGCGTTGAGCAGAACAGGCCAATATTGACGCCATTCACGCCAAAGCGTGTACCCTCGGCGGCGACGGCCATGTCACAGGTTGCAACCAGCTGGCAGCCTGCGGCGGTGGCGATGCCATGGACCTGGGCAATAACAGGTTGGGGCAGGGACTGGACCGTCATCATCATTCTGGCGCACCGATCAAAAAGATCCTTGAAATAGGCTTTGCCGCCATCTTCGGCCTGACGTCCCGCGGTCATTTGCTTGAGGTCGTGGCCTGCGCAGAACGCCTTGCCTGCGCCGGACAGAACAACAGCGCGGGTGGACGCGTCTTCTTTGAGCCCATCCAGGGCTTCTTGCAATGCGGCCAGCATCTCGTCGGAGAGGGCGTTGATCCGCTCGGGTGCATTCATGGTGAGATAAGCGACCGAATTAACGTCGCGGCGTTCAAGAATTGCCATCTTGCCCTCCGTTGGCTTTGCGGCAACCTTAGTCGGACGCCGAACGGGAGAAAAGCATGAGTGTGCAGTTTACGCCAGAAGAAATGAATGCGTACCTCGAAGAGGTTTTTCCGCAAATCAAAGGTGTCTACGTGGTCGAAGAATTGACCGGAAAAGGCTGTGTCATGCGTTTGAACGTCACCGAAAGGCAACTTCGCCCAGGAGGAACAGTTTCCGGACCAGCCATGTTCGGGTTGGCTGATGTGTCGGCCTATGCTGCGACAATGGGGCAGATCGGGCGCGAGGCGATGACCGTGACCACCAATGCGTCGTTCGATTTCATGCGCAAACCCAAGGCCGGGCGGGACATGATCGCGCGGGCGACCTTGCTGAAACTGGGCAAGACGCTGTCGGTAACTGACATACTGCTGTATTCAGAAGGCGAGCCCGATCCGGTGGCACGATCTACCATGACCTATGCGATTCCTCCGAAGAAATGAGGCTGAGGGGTTGGCTTTCACATTCCGTATTTGGTATGTGAATCGCGTTTTGTTACGTCGGACGGCGTAAAGTCACGAGGACCCCCATGATTGAAACTGACCGCGAGCCACGTCTGAAACACTTTCCTGTTCCGCTTTTTGCCATGGTGATGGGCAGCTTGGGGGCGAGCCTCGCGTTGATCTCTGCGCGAGGTCTTATGCCAGGGTTGGTGGTGCTTGGCGTCTGGGTCATGTGGTTTGCAATCGCCTTGTTTCTGGCACTGGGGGCAACATATGTGGTCAAATGCCTGCGCTACCCTGACGCGGTAAGAGCGGAGTGGAATCACCCTGTGCGGCTGGCGTTTTTCCCTGCAATCTCGATTTCATTGCTGTTGATGGCCTCGGCTTTGCTGATGGCCGGCTTTGGGGTGGCCGCAAATTGGGTCTGGTTGCTGGGCGCAGTGATGCAGGCCGTGCTGACCATTGCGGTGATCTCGGGGTGGATCAGCCATCGGGCGTTTGAGGTGGGTCATTTGACACCTGCGTGGTTCATTCCGGCCGTGGGCAATGTCGTAGCACCGATTGCGGGGGCAGAGCTGGGCTATGTTGAATTGAGCTGGTTGTTCTTTTCCGCCGGTATCCTGTTCTGGCTGGTTCTGCTGACGCTGGTGTTCAACCGTCTGATTTTTCACAACCCTCTGCCGGACAAGTTGTATCCCACATTGGTCATACTGATTGCGCCGCCGTCGGTCGGGTATCTGGGATATGTATCCCTGACTGGGCAGGTGGACGGGGTCGCACGGGTGCTGCTGAATGCGGGGTACATCTTTGCCGTTTTGACAGCTGTACAAGCACCCAAAATGGCAAAACTACCCTTTGCGTTGTCCTGGTGGGCGCTGAGCTTTCCGGTTGCAGCGCTTGCGTCTGCATCTTTCAATTTTGCAAAGGCGACGGGATCGCAGGCGCATAGCGTTATCGGTGCAGTTTTACTCGCCCTCATGGTGGTTATCATGTTGGGATTGTTCTATCGGACTGCGGTAGCGGCCAAGCACGGTCAGATTTGCGTGCCTGAGCAGTGATTTTGTGAGGTATTATAATACCTATTTTGTAAACCATTGTAATCAAAGTATTAAAACAGATTTTCCTTGCTTGACTGTGAAGGTCACGGCTATATAACCGCGCAATCGAATTCCGGTGCACTGACATCGGTGCATCCGTCAACCAAATCTTAGGTAGACCCACTATGAAAACCTTTTCTGCTACTCCGGCAGACATCGAAAAGAAATGGATCATCATCGACGCCGAAGGCGTGGTGCTGGGCCGTCTCGCATCGATCGTCGCCATGCGCCTGCGCGGCAAGCACAAGGCCACCTTCACCCCGCACATGGATATGGGTGACAATGTCATCGTAATCAACGCGGACAAAATCCAGCTGACTGGCAAGAAGCGCGAAGAAAACTTCTACTGGCACACTGGCCATCCGGGCGGCATCAAGTCCCGCACCAAACAGGAAATCCTGGAAGGTGATCACCCCGAGCGCGTGGTGACCAAGGCTGTTCAGCGTATGCTGCCCGGCAACCGCCTGTCGCGCAAGGTTATGACCAACCTGCGTGTTTATGCTGGTGCCGAGCATCCGCACGAGGCCCAGTCGCCTGAAGTGCTGGATGTGAAATCCATGAACTCTAAGAATACTCGGAGCTAATCAATGGCTGATCAAATCAACTCGCTTGAAGAGCTGAACGCCGTTGCAGGTGAAGAAGCTGTTGTCGAAATCGCCGCACCGCGTGAGCCCGTCCGTGACGAGCTGGGTCGTGCCTATGCCACCGGCAAACGTAAAGACGCGGTTGCCCGTGTTTGGATCAAACCAGGTTCCGGCAAAGTGATCGTAAACGGCAAAGATCAGGACAAGTATTTTGCACGTCCCGTTCTGCAGCTGATCCTGCGTCAGCCGATGCAGGTTGCTGGTGTCGAAGGTGAATTCGACGTCTACGCCACCGTTAAAGGTGGCGGCCTGACCGGTCAGGCTGGTGCCGTGAAGCACGGGATTTCGAAGGCTCTGCAGCTTTATGAACCCTCCTTGCGCGCCCCACTGAAAGCCGCTGGCTTCCTGACCCGCGACAGCCGCGTAGTGGAACGTAAGAAATACGGTAAGCGCAAAGCACGTCGTTCGTTCCAGTTCTCGAAGCGTTAAGCTTCCAGACATATCGAATTGGAAAGGGCCGCCCAGTTGGGTGGCCCTTTTCTTTTGTCAGCTGCCTTGGCTGAGTCTAAGAATGCGATCTGGATAATCTTCGGGGAAGTGCCAGACAGCGGATCCCGGGTCACGAACGAGGCCGCGTTTCTCGGGTGGCTGACCTTTGAGCAGCGAAAGAAAGATGTCACTGCTGGTCCATGGGGATGAGCGGAAGTACCAGTGGCCGTTGCCCAATCCGGAACCTTCTGCGTCGGTTACATCAATCAGGCTAAGCTTGGAGAGCGACGCGAGGCGTTGTTCGATGTCCTGAGTTTCTTCGGTGCTGTCCCAGACCTGACCGAGCCGGTGACGGCCAAAGACGAGGCGGGACATGGCCAGTGCTGAGTCGTTGCCTGACATGTAGATTGAAAGCTGATCCATCACGTTCAGCAGGCCATCGCCCAGGGCTTCCGCAAAATAAGTTCGGTCAAGATCGCTTCCGATCAGGATAACCTGACCAAGTTTGGCGCGCGATGGGTTGGATTTGTGCTTCAATGCCAGTTGGTACGTGGTTTCGAACGCCAGTCGTGAGCCGGCGCTGTAGCCGATCAGGTGGATTCGCCGCACGTCGGTCTCTTGCGCGAGGAACTCGATCAGGACTCGCAGATTTTTGCGGGTGGCATCTGCGGTTTCAAGGTCCTTGAAGTAGGCCATGCGGCTGGGTGTTGCAGGCCAGTTGTAGCTGATGAAGGCCCCCTTGTAGCCAAGGAAATGCTGGAGTTCCCGCGAAACCAGTGTGGGGTACTCGAAATCCACGTTGTAGCCATGCACATAGATGACTGCATCTCTGCCACCTGAGCTGGACAGCTGACGGTTGATGCGGTTGCGAAAGGTGGTGCGCGCCTCGGCCAGGCTTTGGGTCGAGGGTTGCGCGACCAAAGGATTGGGCGAGGCGACGGGCAGGGGGCCGAACTCTTCAACGGCGGTCACGGATAGGGTGCGTTTGGGGCCGCGATCCTCTGACAGCGTAATATTCTTGATTTCCGCCCAGTCCTCGGCGCGCGGGCTCATGGTAACGGTTGCCGCGCCTACGCGCAGCAGGTTGCCGCGTCGGTTGGCATAGAAGTCACTGGCGTCTTCTTCTGTCGCGGGGGCGCGGTCGGTGGCGTAGAACAGGGTATTCTGGCCAACAAGCTCTTGTCCGCTGCGACCGTGGAACGGATCAAGCGCGCCGCTGGTGAAGGCCACGGGAGAGGGCATGAGATCGATTTCGTTGTATTGCTTTTCGCCGCAAGCGGTGAGGGAAAAGCCCAGCACTATGAAAAAGAAAACTCGCATGTTCATTCGTCCGGTTTGATAAGGCCGAGGCCGCGCAGGTAGACGCCGATGCCGCTTTCCAACAGGTCCTCTGGAGGGAAGGGGGATTGGGTGCCGGGGCTGTTACGGGCGTAGAGTTCGACGACGCCGTGACTCATCGCCCAAATATGGGCTGAGAACATGCTGGCGGGGGGGCGTTTCTCGGGTGGAATGTGTTGGCTGAGGTCGCTGGCCGCGCGTTCCATGACGCCACGGGCGCGGGCGGCGACGTCGGCAAGTTCGGGCGTGCGATTGACGGAAATGCCGCTTTCGAACATTGCGATGTAGTGGCCGGGGTATTTGCGCGCAAAGGCGAGATAGGCGCGACCTGTTGCCTCAAAAGAGGCCAGTGCCGAGGGTTGGCCTTTGTCATAGGCATATTGCATGAGGTCGGCAAAGATCTCATAGCCCTGACGCGCAGCCTCGGCGATCAGGTCTTCGCGGCCTTCAAAGTGGCGGTAGACGGCAGCAGGGGTGACGCCCGCCTTTTTAGCGGCCTCGGAGAGGGTAAAGCCAGTTGGCCCCTTGGATTCAATCAGCATAAGGGCCGCTTCGACCAGCGCCTGTCGCAGATTGCCGTGGTGATAGCCGCGTTTAGGCATTCCAGATATCCGGGTTGCCGCACACCTTGGTATCCGGTTTTCCGAGGGATTTTGGAGACTTTCGGTCGTAGTTCAGCGTTGTCAGCACATGGCGGATCGCCTCAAGCCGCGCGCGCCGCTTGTCGTCCGAGCGGATGACTGTCCAGGGGGCATGGTCAGAGTGGCTACGTGTCAGCGTGTCGCCGATGGCATCTGTATAGGCGTCCCAACGTTTCAGGCCTTCGACGTCGATCCAACTGAGTTTCCATTGCTTCAAGAGATCGGATTCGCGTTTCAGAAAGCGGCGGAGCTGTTCGGCGCGTCCCACGTTGAGCCAGAACTTGAAGAGCAGGATGCCTTCGTCTACGAGCATCCTTTCAAAATCCGGGACTTGCGAGAAAAAATGCTCGCGTTGTTCGTCGGTGCAGAAGCCAAAGACTTTTTCAACAACACCGCGATTGTACCAGGATCGGTCAAAGCAAACGATCTCGCCACCCGAAGGCAGATGGTCAATGTAACGTTGAAAGTACCACTGTGTCTGTTCCGTTTCGGTGGGTTTTGACAGAGCAACGACGCGGGCGCCACGTGGATTAAGATTTTCCCGGAAGCGCTTGATTGTACCGCCTTTTCCGGCAGCATCTCGGCCTTCGAACACAATGGCGATACGGGCACCGGAGTCCTTGGCCCAGCGTTGCAGCTTTACCAGCTCAACCTGCAATGCCGCCATGTCGGCGTCATAAGCTTTGCGGTTCAAGCGTTCTGAATGGGGATAGCTGGCGTCGAGAATATCGCCTTTTTCGGCAAAGCGTATCGCCTGTCGGATGCTGTCCGGGGCATCTTTTTCGTAATACGCACCAATTGCGCCGTCAAAGGGCAGCTCCATGAAACCTCTCCGTTTTTTCTTAATATGGACGCCCCGCGCGCCTAGTGCAATCCGGCGCGTCGTGCTGCGCGATCAATTGCAGCGGCGCAGTCAGGGGCGGCGACGTGTTGGGGCATGTGCCCAATGCCGGGTAGAAGCGTCAGTGCGGCGTCGGGAATGCGCGTCACGAGGCGTTCGGAGTGATTCCAAGCCGGGACGGTAAGGTCTGAGTCACCGTGAACAATTTCGGTGGGCACCATGATTTCGCTATAGCGTGGATAGAGGGCGTGGATTTCCCGTAGCAGGTTGGCGCGTTGCAGGCCATTTGCCCGTAGGGTTTTGCGCCGCAAAGTGAGCCCGGGGCCAAAATACGAGCCATAACCAGCGGGTTCTGACTGTGGTTCAAAGACAAATTTCATCACCTTGTCGACATAGGCGTCGCTGACAAAGGCAGCGAGAAGGGGGACCACCACAGGACCAAGCCAGGGGTGCGAGACCGTGCGGTAGTAAAGGTCGAGCGGGGTTTTCCAGATGCTGGACACAGCAGAGATGGGAACCAAAGCCGACAATCGGTCGGGGAAGTGCACGGCCCAGGCAAGGGCCACGGCACCGCCATAGCTTTGCCCGGCGACAATGGGCTTCACAGCCCCCAATTGGGCAGCAGCGATGCTAAGGAGGTCGGCCTGTTCGACAAGGGTTGCCCCGGTTCGATTGATGCGGTCGGTGTAACCCAGACCCGGGCGATCAAAGATCAGAAGGCGGTAGCGATCTTCGAGATGCCAGGCCAGTTCAAACGTCATGTCGCGCGTGGACCCACTGGCGCCGTGGATCAGAACCAGATCCGGGCCGGAGCCTCGCACAACGACGTGTACGTGGTGTCCATTGACGTCCAGGATTTGGCCTTCTGGCGGGTGACTTGCCTCGGCGGCGGCTTCGTGGCGGCGCGCTTTCCACAGGACATACCCAGCACATGCCACCAGCACGAACCCAAAGGATATGAGGAGGCTAGCGCCCAATCTCGTTCATATCATACGGTGTGGTCTCGTAGATGTCGGTGATCCAGTTGCCATAGAGCAGATGTGCATGGCTGCGCCAGCGATTGAGCGGCGGTTTGCTGGGGTCGTCGCCCGGGTAGTAGTTGATCGGCACGTTGATCGGTGTGCCCTCAGCCACGTCGCGGTCATATTCCTGCTTCAGGGTATCGCTGTCGTATTCGAAGTGGTTGAAGATGTAGAGCGCACCGTGGTCGGGATCTTCGACCAGACAGGGACCCACCTCATCACTGTAGAGCAACGTTTTTAGGCCTGCAGCTGCTTCAATTTCATCTTGCCTCATTTCGGTCCACCGGCTGACAGGGATCACGCAATCGTCCGAGAACCCGCGCAGGTAGTGGGATGTCGCATCCATATTACGATGGCGAAAGCAGCCAAAGGCCTTGGCGTCCAGAATGTGTTTTTTGACCCCGTGGAAATAGTTGATCATCGCCATCCCACCCCAACACACGCCAAATGTGGAATGCACATGGGTTTGCGTCCATTCGAAAACTTCGCAAAGTTCTTGCCAATATGTCACGTCATCGAACGGCATATGCTCGATAGGGGCACCGGTGATAATGATGCCGTCGAATTTCTCGCCAGAGGCTTTGACCTCGGAAAAGGGGCGATAGAACTCGGCCATATGCTCTGCTGCGGTGTTGCGTGTCTTGTGTTCGCTCATGCGGATCAGAGAGAGCTCGATCTGCAGCGCGGTGGCGCCAATCAAGCGGGCAAATTGGTTCTCGGTTTGGATCTTCTTGGGCATAAGGTTGAGAAGACCAATCCGAAGAGGACGAATATCCTGCCGCATTGCCTGGCTTTCGGACATGACCATGACGCCTTCGCGCGAGAGCACGTCAAAGGCAGGCAGGTCCGAAGGCAGTTTGATAGGCATGGGATGTGTTCCAGATATGAAGTGATAATTGATCTATTGTTTGGGTTAGGTGCGCTCAAGAGACATCGCGATGAGGTCGTCGAAATCCTGTGTTGTTTTGACCTTGGCGACCTCTTCGGCCGTCACGGTGACCCCCCATTTTGCCATGCCCGCATAAAGCGGCTGACGATGAGCAAGCGCCGCAGCATAGGTCCAGCGGACAAAGGTGTCGGGATCAACCTGTTCTTCCGTAAGATCGTTTTGGTCAAGGTACTCTTGCCAACGCGCGATCAGGAATTCCGGCTGATAATACATGGGCTTGGGCGCTTTGTCGAAACGGCGCGCCAGCTCCGCAGCGTGGGCGTCAGACCCTTGGATCCAAACCATGAGAGTGTTTTCCGAGAGTGACTTCAGAACCGGATCGTCCGGGTTGTCGGGGTCAACTACCTCGCAGATGGATCCGCCGGTATCGCAGACAAAATGGTCATATCCATATAGGTCATGGGCGCGGTCAATGAAATGCGCGGTGTCAAGAAGCGAGGCGATCTCGGCCTCGCGGTGTTGTTCCTGCCGGCGCAGGTATTCGGCAAAGGGTACGCCGCCTTGATTGGGGTCGCCAGGCTTGCCAAGGTAGGTCGACAGCGGCGCGAGGTTGTTGAAGGTGATGTTGGAGCCGATAAAAATCGAATCCGACAGCAACAGCTCGCGCAGGAACGGGTTTTTCATCGCTTCGCGCTTGGCGTTATCCGCGATGTATTCGCCCATGTAACGCGTGCCAATTCGATAATCGATCGAGTAGTGAAACCAGTCGCCGTTATCACGCAGAACATTCGAGACATGGGTCTTGCCCAGACCTGACATCCCAAAGAGTAGAACTTTTTTGCGGGCAGCATTGCGCCAGCTTTGTGCGGAAGAATAGATCATGCCCGAACCTTAACAGTGTTGGGCGTTTTGGTAACGGGCACAGGGCCTTGGGTCAAACGGTTATGCGTTCTCTCTGGGTCGCCGTGTTTCTGCAAGGATGTTGTAGTAGTTGCCGCCAAAGATCAGGACTGCTCCGATGATAACGAAGATATCCAAGGGTTCATTGTAAAACAGCATTCCTATAACGGCTATGGCGGGCAGGCGGATAAAGTCAATTGGCACAACAACTGTCGCGGGTGCGATGCTGAGGGCCGTGGTGAGGCAAAAGTGGGCGAGAAGACCGGCGCAGCCAATCAGCACCAACCAGGGCATGCTTTGCACCGAAGGCAGCGCAATGTCCATGTCCCAGCCTGCGAAGAGGATGCCAAACACCGCCTGCATCGTTGTCAGATAGAAAAGGATGCAGGTGATGGTTTCTGTGCGGGTTAGGCGTTTCGTCAGGATGATCGAGAACGCAAAACCGATGGCGGAAAGACCCGCAGTGACGAGACCAAGGTTGATTGGGGTCGCTCCTGGGCGCGCCACCACAAGAATGCCAACAAAGCCGATGATCGCTGCGATTGTGCGCGTGCGGGTGAGGCGTTCGCCGAGAATGAAAGGTGAGAGGATGAGAACCCAGAGCGGTGATGTGAATTCCAAGGCAAAAACCTGAGCCAGCGGGATCACTGTGATGGCGTAGAACCAAAGGTTCTGACCGGTGAAATGAGCCATGTTGCGAAAGAGGTGCACGCCGAGCGAGCGTCTGGTGATCTGGTTTTGTGTTCCTGCAATGGCCGAGACGAACAAGACGATGATGACACCAACAAAGCTGCGAAACATCATGATTTCGAATGTATCGAGTTCAAAGGAAACGGCGCGCCCTGCGATGGCCATGGACGAAAAAGAGAGAATTGCGCCACTCATCCAGAGCGCCGCCCTGAGGGTTTCACTCATTCCGCCACCGTGCAGCACCCTGTCAACAGGATAGGCGTTTGACCGCGTTGGGTCAGGATGTGGGCTGTGATCGGCCATGGGCGGCCTTCGAGATCGCAGACCGCTTCATCAAAGAGGACAATGGCCGTGTCGAACTCGGCAATCAGCGTGTAAGCGCGCGGCCAGTCACGGCCTTCGGCTGTATTCGTCTGCGGGATGTCGAAGGTGTTCTTGCGAAGATAGTCGAATTGGGCAACCGGGCCAGCGAGAGTGAGGTACCAATCGGGGTCATGGCCTTGACAAACAAAAGGGGGGTCAGCCTGGGCCGATGTCCCGGCCAATAGCGCCGCAGTGCATATCCGTTTCAACATGTTTTTCCCTCGCTTCCAGACACTTGTCGCGGAAGGGGGCAGAATTTTCTAGAAAATTCTGCGTGTAGGAAATTCTTCTAGAAGAATTTCCCGTCTTTTAACAAAGAAACCGCCATGCAAGGCCGTGGCTTTCATAGATGAGTTCGACTGTGGTCACTCCCACTCAATCGTGCCTGGGGGTTTGGAGGTCACGTCATAGGTGACGCGGTTGATACCTTTGACCTCGTTGATGATCCGCGTCGCGGTTTCACCAAGAAACTCGTGGGTAAAAGGGTAGTAGTCAGCGGTCATCCCGTCGACCGAGGTTACGGCACGCAGGGCGCAGGCATAGTCATAGGTCCGGCCATCGCCCATGACGCCGACGGTGCGAACGGGCAGGATCGCCACAAAGGCCTGCCAGATCTCGTCATAAAGCCCGTGCTTGCGGATTTGGTCGATATAGACCGCGTCGGCTTCGCGCAGGATGTCGAGTTTCTGAGTGGTGATTTCACCGGGGCACCGTATGGCAAGGCCCGGTCCCGGGAAGGGGTGGCGGCCAATGAAGCTTTGCGGCAGCCCGAGTTCGCGGCCAAGGGCGCGGACCTCGTCTTTGAAGAGTTCGCGCAGCGGTTCGACCAGTTTGAGGCCCATTTTCTCGGGCAGGCCACCGACGTTGTGGTGGCTCTTGATGGTGACCGATGGACCACCGGAAAAGCTGACCGACTCGATCACGTCCGGGTAAAGCGTACCCTGGGCAAGGAATTCGGCACCTTCGATGGTGTCGGCGTGTTTCTGGAACACGTCGATGAAGAGCTTACCGATGATCTTGCGCTTGGTCTCGGGGTCGGACTGACCATTGAGTTCGCCCAAAAACAGATCGGCCTCATCCGCGGCAATCAGTTGAATGTTGTAGTTGTCGCGGAACATGCCGATGACTTCTTCGGCTTCGTTTTTGCGCAACAGACCGTGGTCAACAAAGACGCAGGTCAGCTGGTCACCAATGGCCTCGTGGATCAGGATCGCGGCAACCGAGGAGTCGACGCCGCCGGAGAGGCCGCAGATGACTTTCTTGTCGCCGACCTGTTCGCGGATCTTGGCGATCATCTCGTCACGGTAGGCGCCCATGGTCCAGTCGCCTGCAAAACCGGCGAGTTTCACGAAGTTTTCGTAGAGTTTCGCGCCGTTCGGGGTGTGGTGCACCTCGGGGTGGAACTGCACTGCATAGAAGTGGCGGTCAGTGTCGGCAGTGATGGCGAAGGGCGCGTTGGGGGAGGTGCCGTAGACCTCAAACCCCGGTGCGATTTGCGATACGTGGTCGCCGTGGGACATCCAGACCTGCTCGTCACCTTCTGCAAACCAGCCATCGAGGATGTCGAGGCTGTTTTTTGGTGTGACAAAGGCGCGGCCAAATTCGGCAGTGCCATGGCCGCTTTCGACCTTGCCGCCGAGCTGGTGCATCATGACTTGCTGACCGTAGCAAATGCCGAGGATCGGCACGCCGTAGTCGAAAATCTCTTGTGGGGCGCGTGGGCTGCCCTCGCGCGTGACGCTGTCGGGGCCGCCGGAGAAGATAATCGCCTTGGGCGCCATCTCGCGGACCGTGTCCATGGTCACGTTCTGGTAGGGGTGGATTTCGCAGTAGACGTTCAGTTCACGCAGGCGGCGCGCAATGAGCTGCGTCACCTGGCTGCCGAAGTCGATGATGAGAAGGCGGGCGTGGGATGTGTCACTCATGCCTGCGCATTAAATGACCATCAGGATTTCCGCAAGAGGTAAGGGCGAGTAGGCGTCACATCGTGCCTAAACAGAAACTCATAGTGCGAATTCAGTGTCGCACGATGAATCGACAGGCAAGCGATAAAACCTATTGAAGTGTAGCAAATGTATATGCAATGCATATGCAGAACAGGCATGAATTGCTTGGAATAGGACGGGAATGGTTTGAATGATGGGCATTTCAGTCATCCAGCTGGGTGAAGTTGCGATGAACCTTGCGATTGCGGTGGCATGTGGTGCTCTGATTGGATCCGAGCGGCAGGTACGGCAACGCATGGCAGGGCTTCGAACCAACGCTCTCGTTGCTCTGGGGGCGGCGTGTTTTGTGGTGTTTTCATCCCTGTTTCCAGATGAACTGAGTCCAACGAGAGTAGGGGCTCAGGTGGTGTCCGGCATTGGATTTCTAGGCGCGGGGATCATATTTCGAAATGGCTTTACTGTGCATGGGCTCAACACCGCGGCGACGCTCTGGTGTTCGGCGGCGGTTGGTCTGATGGCCGGGGCAGGGGCTGTTGCTTTGTCACTACTGGCCACAGGGGTTGTTATTTTTGTCAACCTTGGACTTCGCCCACTGGTGAAGACACTTAAAAGTAAGACCAAAGCGGGTGTGCCCTTAGAGCAGGAATACAAGGTGAGCCTGAAGTGTGCTGAAAAAAGCGCTGGCAAAGTGCGCACGTTCGCCGTTCAATCTCTGTCTCAGCGCGGTGTTCGACTGTTGGGGTTCGATATAACCAAATCTGGCGACGATACGACGTTGGAAATCATGCTGGCTGTCAATGATCTCTTGGAAGAGACAATAGACCAGATCGTAGCGCCATTAATGATCGACGAACGTATCGGTGCGCTCAACTGGGACGCTGTGTCTGAGACATGAACGCTTGCCCGGCAAAAACCGACAATGTCGCTTTTCAACCTCAATAGCCGCAATTCTACGGCGGGCCGGTGCTTGCGCGGTCTAAGAAATAGATCAGAAACGTAACACCTTGGGGTGAGGATAAGACATGTCAGAAGCCAGAGAACGTCGTAGAGGGCGCGGAGGCGGTGGTGCCGCGCGTCGCGCAGAACGCGGAGCTGTTTCGTTTGAGACGGCCAAGTTCATTGAGCGAAACATCCCGAATTTCGAAATTCTGAATGAAGAGGCGCTCGAGATCATTGAGTACAACGCTGAAACCATTCTGGAAGAGGTGGGTGTTAACTTTGTTGACAATCCCGCAGCTCTAGAGCGTTGGCGGAATGCGGGCGCTGACATTGACGGCGAACGCGTGCGTATTCCACGCGGCCTGGCGCGCAAGCTATGCGCGACAGCTCCTTCCGAATTCACCCAGCACGCTCGCAATCCGGAAAGATCGGTTGTGGTTGGCGGCAAGAACCTGGTTCTGGCGCCGGTTTATGGTCCGCCTTTCGTCCGCGATGTTGCGGGGGGACGTCGGTATGCCACGATGGATGACTTCAACAAGTTTGTGAAGCTGGCCTATATGTCGAAATGGCTGCATCACTCGGGTGGAACGGTGTGTGAGCCCACAGATGTTCCCGTGAACAAGCGCCACCTTGATATGCTGATGGCGCATATGACCTTGTCCGACAAGCCGTTCATGGGGTCCGTGACTGAACCCAGCCGTGCGCAGGATTCGGTGGACATGTGTGGCATCCTGTTTGGTGAGGACTTTGTTCAACAGAACACTGTCATGACTTCGCTGACCAACATCAACTCACCAATGACCTTTGACGATGTCATGATGGGATCGCTTGAGATCTACGCTCAAAACAATCAAGCCTGCATCATTTCACCCTTTATCGTAGGTGGTGCCATGGCGCCCGTTTCGGTTGCAGGGACATTGACGCAGGTATTGGCCGAAGTTCTGGCCGGTGTGGCCTACAACCAACTGGTACGCCCCGGCGCTCCCGCGATCTTTGGTGCTTTCGTGTCGTCAATTGACATGAACTCGGGCGCGCCGACCTTTGGGACACCAGAGGCCTCGTTGATTACATACGGCGCTGGTCAACTGGCAAGACGGTTGGGCTTGCCCTACCGTTCAGCCGGATCGTTCTGTGGTTCCAAATTGCCTGACGCCCAAGCGGCTTACGAGACTGCAAACTCGCTCAACATGGGATTGATGTCCGGCGTGAATTTCATGTTGCACGCCTGTGGCTGGCTTGAAGGTGGTCTGGTGGCGGACTTTGAGAAGTTTGTCATGGATGCTGATCAGCTGGGAACGCTGCACGCGCTTGCAAAGGGTGTATCGGTCTCAGAAGATGCCCAGGCAATGGACGCAATCCGTGAAGTTGGTCCCGGCGGTCACTATTTGGGTTGTGCGCATACACAAGCCAACTTTAAAACAGCATTCTGGAAGTCGGAAGTGCTGGACTACAAACCTTATGAAACTTGGGAAGAAGAGGGCGCGCGCGACACCCGCACGCTGGCTTCTGATCGGGTGGCAAAGCTTTTGGGCGACTATCAGAAACCGGAGCTCGACTCGGGTATCGAAGAGGCACTGAACGCCTATGTCGCAAAGAAAAAGGAAGCCATGCCAGATTCCTTCATGTAGGCAATCCCGCGACTTAGAACTACGGCTGCGAGGCCCGCATCAGACGGGCCTCGCCCATGATAGCAATCAGAAGATCAACGTGCCGCGCAACAGAGTAACTGGTATCGCCGTCTTTACGCTCGCTATTCATCACACTCTCCTTCTCGACCAATTGGATTAATGCGGACCCATGTTTGGGCAGGTTGCCGTATCCAAGGTGCGTGCGCAGGTGGATGTCGCGGCGATAGTCGTCGACACCCAACCGGGCGGCCTGAATTAGCAGGCGTGGGCGACGCAGGTCTTTCAGCAAGCTCAGCAGATCTTTCATAGCAGTGTCCTCTTGTTGAACGAACTCAGCTTTCGCACAACCTAAGCGGGTGTTGCGTTGATTTCGATTTCGGCGAACGGGAGGTTTTTCGACTGTTTATGATTTGGAAACAATGATCTGAATATGGGAAGATATTAACAGCTGAGTAACAAATCGAACCTAATTTGTGGATAATTTGAGGGAAAACCTGTGCACAAACAGGTGAACCAAACTGACCTGTACGGAGCAAAATGGCTGCAATCGATCAACATATAGCTGTACGGGACTGGGTGCCAGAGGCGGCCAAGCGCTACCTTTTGCACACTGAGCAGGGGCTGTCGATCCGCAAGATCGCACGCCAACAACACTGCCATCCTTCGACCGTTCTACGTCAGGTGCGCAAGTTTGAAGGCCTGCGTGATGACCCGCTGATGGACGAGGCTCTAAGCCGCCTTTCACCGCTGTTTCTTCGACCCACTCACCAGAAGCAAAACAAGGAGAGCGCCTCGATGGTGGTGGAAAAAACGGAGATGGATCAATTGCCGGATGCTGAAACTTTGAAGCGTGAAGCTCTGCGTATTCTTCGGCGTCTATGTGAAACTGGCGCGGTGCTTGCCGTTGCGCAGGATATGGAACGGGCGGTTGTTGTGCGCGAGGCAGAAGGCGCAACTGCGCGAACCGGCGTGGTCGATCGCGCCGTAGCGCAGGCGATGGTATTGAAGGATTGGATTTCGTGCGACAATCCCGGTCGAATTTCCCGTTACCGCATTACCGCCGCCGGACGCAGCGAACTGAACAAATTGTTGGCTGAGACTGAAAACCAGGCCCAAGGTTTTGCCGAGGCTCAGGCAGGTTTCGATGCCTGTGAAAGTGGGCCGGTTGTCACGTCAACGGGCCGGGCGATGCGGTTTTCCATGGCTGACTCTCCCTTGACGGCCTTGGCGCGTCGCCGTGATCGAGATGGCAGTCCCTTTTTGAATGAGTTTCTGGTGGCCGCGGGTGAACGGCTGCGCGAGGATTTTGAGCTGGCACAGATGGGCCCGCGCGACTCGCGCAACTGGAAAAAATTCCTCTCTGGTGAAGATCGTCTTGGGTATGTGACAGATCTTGGCGTCTCTGGTCCCTCAGCCATGGCCCGTGAACGTGTTGCGCAGGCCGTGCGTGAGCTTGGCGAAGGGCTGGCTGACGTCGCTTTGCGGTGTTGTTGTTTCCTGGAAGGGCTGGAAAGCGCGGAAAAACGCCTGGGCTGGTCCGCGCGTTCCGGCAAAATTGTGCTCAGAATCGCGCTAATTCGGTTGAGTGAATATTATCGTTCACAAGCTGGGGGTGCAGGCCGTATGATCGGATAACACCCTCCAGGGGTTTTCGCTTGAAGTTTTGAGCCAACAGCGAGCGAAAGGGCGGCGCGTCTGGATAACAGGTGCGCCGCTCGTTTCTTTGGTGGTGACGTTCAAACGAAAATGACCCGCGCGTTTTGCACGGGTCATTCGCAGTACGATCAGGGCAGCTTTATGCCACGTCGGCTTTAGCTGCTTTCAAGTGTTCCATCAGCGTTTCAGGGGAAGACACGCCATAGGGGTCTTCACCATGGTTGTCGCTGAGGCCGGGCTCTTCGAACCATGCTTCGATCACGCCATCATTGATGATGGCGGCGTAGCGCCAGGAGCGCATGCCAAAGCCGAGATTGTCCTTGGCGACCAGCATGCCGATTTTGCGGGTGAATTCGCCCGAACCGTCAGGGATCACTTTGACATTGGAAATACCTTGGGCTTCGGCCCATTTGTTCATCACAAAGCTGTCGTTCACGGACATGCAGTAGATTTCGTCGATACCCAGCTCGGCAAACTCGGCGGCGTTGTTTTCAAAGCCGGGCAGCTGGTAGGTCGAGCAGGTCGGGGTGAAGGCGCCTGGCAGCGAGAACAGAATCACGCGCTTGCCAGCAAAGTAATCATCCGAGGTCATATCCTGCCAGCGGAAGGGGTTCGGACCGCCCACGGCTTCGTCGCGAACGCGGGTTTTGAAGGTGACTGCGGGGACTTTTACGCCTGCTTGCATGAGGGAACTCCTGATAGCGAATTTTGTGTTCAGGCAGCATTTAAAATGATTCTAAAGAAGGTTCAATGTGGCATCTGGCCCCTTGCAAAAACCTATGGGAATGCATAGCGGCATTGCGGCTCTGGTGGTTCCAAGCATGGCGAACTATGCTATGAGACGTGAGATCTGAATTGACCCGAGGGAAAGACCTGTGCGTGATCTGAAAATCCCCGAGCAGCGCCACCCAGAAAAGGCGCATCGCCCCGACAACGCGCAGCCGCGCAAGCCCAAGTGGATTCGCGTCAAGGCGCCGACGGGCGAAGGCTATAACGCCACGCGCAAGATTATGCGGGACAACAACCTGGCCACAGTCTGCGAAGAGGCGGCCTGTCCAAACGCTGGCGAATGCTGGAGCCAGGGGCACGCGACCATGATGATCATGGGCGAGATTTGTACCCGTGGTTGTACATTCTGCAACATTGCGACCGGCAAGCCGAATGAGCTTGATACGTTCGAGCCGGGCCGGGTGGCCCATGCAGTGCATAAGCTTGGGTTGAACCATGTGGTTGTGACCTCGGTCGATCGGGACGATCTTGAAGATGGTGGCGCAGAGCATTTTGCCCAGACCATCCGCGCCATTCGCCATCGCAGCCCCTCAACCACGATTGAAATTCTGACGCCAGATTTCCTGAAATGTGCGCCTGAGGTGTTGGAAGTAGTGGTCGAGGCCAAACCGGACGTGTTCAACCACAACCTGGAAACTGTGCCGGGGCTGTACCCCAAGGTGCGTCCGGGCGCGCGGTATTTCCACAGCTTGCGCCTGTTGCAGCGTGTGAAAGAACTGGATCCGTCGATTTTCACAAAGTCCGGCATTATGGTTGGTCTGGGCGAGGATAAGCAGTCAGTGCAGCAGGTCATGGATGACATGCGTGCGGCAGATGTGGATTTCCTGACCATTGGCCAATACCTACAGCCAACACCCAAACACCATGGCGTGGATCGTTTTGTTACACCTGAGGAATTCAAGGCCTATGAAACGGCAGCCTATGGAAAAGGCTTCCTGATGGTCTCGGCAACGCCTTTGACGCGCTCTTCATACCACGCGGGCGACGACTTTGCCCGCCTCAAAGCCAATCGTGACGCGCAAGTCGGCTAAGCTCTGAAAGTCGCCGCTCTATCTCTTGGTTTTGGACCTTACGTTATTCAAGCGCGAGGAGATAGCTGGCGATGGCTGCACGGTCTTCGGGTTTGAGTTTGGACAGGTTTTCGACAACATGGGCCATATGTCCACCCACACTGTCGAAGTCTGGCGTGAAGCCAGATTCAAAATAGTAGATAATGTCTGCTTGCACCCAGTCGAATGCAGGGGGGCGGATATTTGGGATGTTGCCTTTTCCGGATGGATCTGGAGCTCCAGCGAGCCATTGAGAGCGATCTGTCCCGCCCAAGACATTGCGCGCAGTATGGCATTCTCCGCAATGCCCAAGCGCTTCGACGAGGTAGCGCCCGCGTTCCAATTCGGGCGAAGGAGCTTCGGTCACCCAAGTGGAGTCGGCGAAGAGCATCTTCCATCCACCAAGGCTGCGGCGGATGTTGAAGGGAAAGCCCACGTCATGCGGCTGGCTGGCAATTTCTGAGGCAGGCAATGTCGCGAGATAGGCGCGCAAATCGACGATATCCTGCAAGCTGGCCCGAGCATAGGTGGTGTAAGGGAAGGCTGGGTAATAATGTTGACCATCTGGCGAAACGCCATGTTTCATGGCGTTTGCGAGGTCCATGGCTGACCAAGCGCCGATTCCGTGAACGGGGTCGGATGAAATGTTGGGGGCTGTGAAAGAGCCGAAAGGTGATGGGAAACTTTGCCCGCCGGAAAGGACCAGAACGGCTTCCCCCTCTGCGCCAACTGCACTGTGACAAGAAGCGCACCCTGCGGCGTGGAACACCTGTTCTCCACGCCCAGCATCTGCAACCAGACCGTCCAATGCGTCGCCTGGCAAAGTCTCGGGGCGCGTCACCAGCCAGAAAACGCTGATCCCAACAATGGCCAGAAAGACGACGTAACGGCTAAGGCGGCGCATGGGTAAACTCCAAACAGGAAATGGCACCGGCGACATTAAGGTCACCGGTGCGCATCAGAAAGACATTTCGCTTAGTTCATGGGTTCGCGGTACGCTTTGTGGCAAGCAGTACAGGCACCACCCAGAGCGCCCATTGCACCGCGCAAGGCCTCGAGATCTGTTCCAGCAGCTGTCTGCATGGCAACGGCCGCTTCGTAAGTGGCTTTGCCCTTTGCCATGACGTCTGGGAAGTTTGCCCACATGTCCGCTTTGGTGTTCGACTTGGCAGAGCCGCTGTCAGAGCCCTGCGGCCAATACATTGACTGATCCAGAGACATCAACGTGACGAGGTTTGTCGCGGCTTTTGTTGCAGCCTCTGCGTCATACTCAACTTGGCCCTTTGCCATGGCGCCAAGCGCTCCGAGGTTGAATGCATAGAGGTTCATTTGCGATTGGCGAGCCTTGATCGCGTGATCAATGTGGCCATCTGCAAAAGCGGTGCCAGTTAGAACCGCGAGACTCAAAGTGGCGGCGGTTAGGGTGAATGCGCGTTTCATAGCGTCCTCCGAAAATCTCAAGTGATAATGGCGCTAGGTTATCTGTGAGAAAAACGAATACCATTTGGAATTTTTGCAGAATAGTATGCGATTCATGCACAATGAGAACTGGGATGATATGCGTTTCGTTCTGGCCGTAGCCGAGACTGGGACTGTCAGTGGCGCTGCACGTGATCTGGGGGTAAATCACGCCACTGTCCTACGCCGCGTGGCCGCCTTTGAAGCGCGTCACGGTGTGGATATTTTTGATAGAACTTCAAAAGGTTACCAGGTGAAACCTGAGCGTTTGCGCATGATTGAGGCCGCAAGGGAAGTCGGGAACGCGGTGCGGTCAATGGGGAACCTTTTACAAGGAACACACGCGCCCTTGGTTGGAACTGTACGCGTCTCGTCAACGGACACCTTTTGTCAATGGGTGTTGCCGTCGGTGATGCGCGACTTTCACAATGACGTGAGCGGCTTGCAGATCGCTTTGATTTCCACCAACACGCACTCCGATTTCTCCCGCTCGCAAGCGGATATTGCGGTTCGTCCTTCGCTTCGGTTGAGCGATGAATTGACAGGACAGGTGGCAGCGCATCTGGGGTTTGGCCTCTATGCGGCTTCATCGCAAGTGCAGGGCTGGTTGGGTATGACTGGAAGCCTGGTCAGGTCCGCACCGGCACGATGGTTGGCCGAGACCGTTCGCGCAGAAGAGATTGTAGGGACAGCTGACAGTTTTGTCGCTCTGACCGGTTTGGCGCGTCAGGGATTGGGGAGGGCGGTGTTACCTTGTTGTTTGGGTGATCGCGAGAGAGAATTACAGCGACTGGACACGCCGGGAGATATCGGATCGGTTCCAATCTGGGTCGCCTGCCACCAAGAAATGAGCGGAGTCGCAAGGATTGTTGCAGTTCAACGTTTCCTGATTGAAGGTTTGGCCGACAGAGCCAAAGTGCTATCGGGTTTGTCTACGGAGTCGGGCGCACTCTGACGTTTCCGTTCGTTGAAAACGCCTCAGGCCAAAGCCCTATGTACTCGACCAATCCAAGCAAAAGACAGATAGCTATCACACTGAACACAAGAATCACGCGTTTGGTTGAGGGTGGATTTTGAACCCACCGGGTCATGCGCATAAGGTGACGCAGGTTCATTCCGTAAACCGAACCTTGCCTATATAGGGCAGGTTGCGATTGCGTTGAGCAAAATCAATGCCGTATCCGACAACAAACTCATCTGGAATCGAAAACCCGATCCAATCAGCCGTGATATCCGCCTCTCGCCGCGAGGGTTTGTCCAACAAAGCAATCGTTTTCAACTTGGCTGGATTGCGGGATTCCAAAACATGCAACACGTGCGTAAGCGTGTGGCCAGTATCAACAATGTCTTCCACAACAAGCACGTCACGCCCCTCAATTTCACCCCGTAAGTCTTTGAAAATGCGTACTTCCCGGCTGCTTTCCATTGCATTTCCATATGAGGAAGCCTCAAGAAAATCAACTTCGACCGGCAGGTCCAGCTCGCGGACAAGGTCTGCAATGAACACGAATGAGCCACGTAAAAGGCCGACAACCACAAGTTTGTCCGTGTCGGCATACTCGTGGGAAATCTCACGGCTCAATTCCTCGATTCGCGCAGCAATTGATTTGGCCGAGATCATCTGATCGATGACATATGGACGCTTTGGCATGACACCCCCTTGATTTTCCCTGCGCAGCATACGAAATGCGGTGCCACTGTCCACGTGAAATCAGGCCATGCCAACCCATTCTGAAACCCGTACCCTGCCGTATAGCGCCCAACAGATGTATGATCTGGTCGCTGACGTTGCGTCTTATCCGCAGTTTTTGCCGTGGTGTGTGGCGGCACGAATCCGTTCTGTGACGCCCAGGGGCGAGGCGCGCGAGATGCTGGCCGACTTGGTGATTTCGTTCAAAGTCTTTCGCGAGCGATTTGGCAGCAGGGTTCTGCTGCGTGATGGCGATCAGGCAATTGATACCGAGTATCTGGACGGACCGTTCAAGTTTTTGAAATCAACTTGGGACTTCAGGGATGTAGAGGAGGGATGCGAGGTATCTTTCTTCGTGGACTTCGAGTTTCGAAACCTTCTTCTTCAAAAAGCGATTGGCCTCGTCTTCAATGAAGCCATGCATCGCATCGTGGCCGCATTTGAAATCCGCGCCAAGGACTTGTACGGCTAGGGCCTTAGGTGCACAGTCGCCCGAAAGACAGAGGTCAGACATGCATACGTCCCAGAAAATTGCCCGTTTCGCCTTTCAGACATATGAAGATGCGCTGACGAACGATGTGCTGAATGTCATGCGCTTGTCTTTGTTGGACTGGGCGAGTGTGGCGCGTGCCGCCGTTGCCGAACCCGTCTCGATGGCGGCCTGGGCGATGGAGCAGGCGAATGGGGGGTATGGCGTTGCCTCTGTTATAAATCGCGATACGCAATTGCCGATGCGGGGTGCCGCATTGGTCAATGGCGTTTTGGGTCACGCGCTGGACTATGATGACACACATTTTGCCCATATCGGACATGTTAGCGCGGTTGTTCTACCAGCGGTGTTGGCCATGGCCGAAGATCAAGAGGAAAGCCTTGATGCGGCGCTACGAGCCGCCGTTGTTGGGGCCGAAGCGGCAATCCGAACAGGGCTCTGGCTGGGACGCCCGCATTATGAGGCTGGATTCCACCAGACCGCTACCGCCGGAACTTTTGGAGCCACTGTCGGTGCGGCTGCGCTCATACAAGATATGAACGCAGACGACGTGGCGCAGGCCGTGGCTCTGGCGGGTAGTCGCGCCGGAGGGCTCAAGGCACATTTTGGCACCATGGCAAAACCCTATCATGCCGGCATGGCGGCGGCTGGCGCCATCGAAGCTGTTTCGGCTGTGTCTTATGGCATTGAGGCCAATCCCGCGGCGCTTGACGGGCCATTGGGGTATGGAGCGATGCATGGTGGCATCTGTGACGTTTCTGCCTTTGATCAGGGTGGCTATTTGTGGCCTGCTGTTTCCCACAAGCTACATGCCTGTTGTCACGGCACACATGCAGCCATCGAAGCTTTGCGCGGCTTTCAGGGGCAACGCGTTGAGGCTGTTGAAATTGCCGTGCATCCGCGGTGGCTGGACGTGTGCAATATTCCTGCACCAACCACGCGGCTAGAGGCAAAGTTCAGCCTGACTCTAACCGGTGCGATGGCCATGCTCGGACTGCCATTGACCACTGATCAAAGTTTTGAAGAAGGTGTGATCCTGAGTGCTCCGGTGGTTAGTTTGCGCGACAGGATCACGGTGGTTGGCGATCCGGCGCTTTGCGATACTGAGGCCGTAGTGCAGGTGGAAACAGGTGGCAGAGTTGTAACGGCGCGCCATGATCTTGCGGAAGTCGCGGATTTTGACACACGCAAGGCCCGTGTCCTGGACAAATCTCAGGCGCTCATCGGGGCAGATCTGTCCAGAGCGCTTTGGGATGAGATCATGAACCCCGACTTGCCAAGTGCCGCTCAGTTTATGCAGGTTTTGCGCCCGCGCAGTTGATCGCAGAACGCAAAAGTAAAGGGGCGGACCCAGTCAGGTCCGCCCGTCCTTGTGCTGTTGACGCGTATCAGGAATTCCAATCGTATGCGCGTTCACCATGTGCACTGAGATCGAGGCCGTTGACCTCGGTCTCGGCGTCCACACGCAGTGGCGTTACAAGCCCGACGACTTTGACAAGAACCACAGTCACAATCAGCGTGAAGACACCAACAACGGCCAACCCGCCAAGCTGAGCGACCCAGGTGCCTTGGCCGAAGGCGGCGATCATGATCGTGCCAAAGATACCGCCGACGCCGTGTACTGCAAAGACGTCCAAAGTATCGTCAATCTTGAGCGTGTTGCGCACGACGTTCACGGCTTCCTGGCAAAGAATGCCCGCGATAGCGCCAATCGCGAGAGCTTCGATGGGGCCGACAAAGCCCGAGGCGGGGGTGATCGAAGCGAGACCCGCAATGGTGCCCGTCACAAGACCAACCAGTGATGCTTTGCCGTATTTGATGCGTTCCCACAGCGCCCAGGTCAGCGACGCGGTTGCTGCCGAGATGTGCGTTACGGTTATAGCCATTGCCGCTCCGCCGTCAGCTGCAAGCTGCGAGCCGCCGTTGAAGCCGAACCAGCCAACCCAGAGCATGGCTGCGCCAATCATGACCATCCATGGGGCATGAGGTGGCGTGGTGCGGTTCTTGCGCGGACCAAGAAAGACGGCAATGACGAGAGCCGCGATACCAGCGGTTTCGTGAACCACGATACCCCCTGCGAAGTCGCGGACGCCGGTCTCGCCAAAAAGGCCTCCGTCTGCCAGCATGCCGCCGCCCCAGATCCAGTGCACGACGGGTGCGTAACACAAGAGCATCCAAAGCCCGGAAAACAGAAGAACGAATCCAAAGCCGATCCGCTCTACGTAGGCACCAACGATCAATGCGGGTGTGATGATTGCGAAAGTCATCTGAAAGGCAAAGAATAAAACTTCGGGTAGTGTGCCGGACAGGCTGTCAGTGGTGACACCGTTCAGGAACATCTTGCCAAGACCTCCCCAAAGGCTGCTGCCGCCGCCGTCGTTTCCAAAGGCGATGGTGTAGCCAAAGACAAGCCAAAGGATGCTCATCAAGCAGGCGATGGCATAAGTTTGCATGAAGACGCTGAGCACGTTGCGTGCCCGTACAAGGCCACCGTAAAACAGCGCCAGACCCGGCAGAGTCATGAACAGGACCAAGGCCGTTGCCACGATGATCCAGGCGGTATCCGCTCCGTTCATTGTCCCTTCCTTTCCATTTGTGATGATTTGAGCGTCACAAAGCGGAAAATCGGGGCGGAACTAAAATGCAAATGTCAGCAAAAGTGCTTTAAACGCGGGCATTTCACGAACCGGCTAAAAATTAGGCGAACTTTTATGAGGGCTGCTCAATTCGTGATCGTTATGCCAAGGCGGCTTTGAGGATCAGGCTCAATGCATGATTCCGTGCTGCGGCGCGCACTTCGGCGCGGCCCAGAGCGCCAAACTCAAGGGTCTCTGTTTCACAGCCCGATTGTGTGGCGAGGCCAAAGCAGACCCGGCCTTCTGGTTTGTATTCGGATCCGCCCGGGCCCGCGATCCCCGTGACCGAAACCGAAATGTCGGCGTCGCTATTGACCAGAGCGCCCAGCGCCATTTCCCGCGCGACTTCTTCGGAAACCGCGCCGACAGCTGCCAGAGTGGCTTCGCGAACGCCCAGCAACTCGGTTTTGGCCGTATTCGTATAGGTGACAAAGCCGCGATCGACCACGGATGACGAACCGGCGATATCGGTGAGAGCAGCCATCACCATACCGCCCGTGCAGCTTTCCGCTGTTGCAACGCGCAAACCTTTGGCTCCGCAGGCGGTCAGAACTTCTTCGGCCAATGTCATAGGCCCAAAAATCCGTGGCTGGCCCATGCGAGGATACCGGTTCCAATGGCGGCAAATATCCCTGCAACAACATCGTCCAACATCACACCCAGCGCATCGCCTCGGCGATCAGCCCATCCGACGAGCCAGGGCTTGGTAATGTCGAAAAACCGAAACAAGATAAAACCAGCGATCCAGCCGGGATAGAGTTTCAGCGGATCGAGGCCTGCATGCCAAGCACCGAAGCTCACAATCAGCAGGGCGATCCATTGCCCCGCGACCTCGTCTATGACGATTTCGCTGGGATCGTGATCTTCCGCGCCACGGGTTGCTTCCGCTGTTGCCCACCAGCCGAGCAGAAACACCAATAGCGTCGCCACTGCCAGAAGCGGAAAGCCCCCGGCATAGTGCAGCGCCAGCGCCATCAGAACGCCTGCGGCAGACCCCCAGGTTCCAGGGGCCGGGCGAATGTGGCCTACACCAAAGACTGTTGCGATCAGTTTGCTCATTGCTTCACCAAAGTTGCAGTGGCAATGGCCGCAATCCCTTCTTCACGGCCGGTAAAGCCGAGCTGCTCACTTGTTGTTGCTTTGACTGAAACCTGATCTGGACGTAGTCCCATAATATGAGCCATGCGATCCTTCATAGCCGCGGCGTGAGGGCCGATCTTGGGACGCTCACAGATCAGAGTGCAATCAACATTAGAGATGGCGTAGCCCTTGTGAGATGCCAGATTGACCGCGTGTTCCAGAAAGATGGCGCTATCCGCACCCTTCCATTGCACGTCGCTTGGGGGGAAATGGCGTCCGATATCTCCCTCGGCCAGAGCGCCATAGATGGCGTCTGTCACGGCGTGCATGCCGACATCAGCGTCCGAGTGACCTTTGAGGGCACGTGTATGAGGGATCGCAACGCCGCAAAGCGTGACGTGGTCCCCGTCAGTAAAGGCGTGAACGTCAAATCCGTTGCCAAGCCGTATATCCATGTTTCCTCGCAATATGCGTTCCATCCGAGCAAAGTCGGCAGGAGTTGTGATTTTCAGGTTGGCCTCGTCGCCGTCAACAATTGCTACGCGCAATCCGGCGGCTCGGGCAACTTCGACGTCATCCAATGCGCCTCCCGCGTGGTTTGCGTGCGCTTCTAGTATTTCCTTGAATTGAAACCCTTGCGGGGTTTGCGCGCGAAAGAGATCAGAGCGATCCTGAGTGCCTGCCACAGCCCCATCCATACCACGCCAGAGTGCGTCGGTGACGGGCAGGGCGGGTGCGGCCCCTTGGGCTGTGTTCAATGCCGAGATGACATTGGAAATGATTGTTTGTGAAACACCGGCACGCGCCACGTCATGGATCAGGACGTGTGTGATGTCCAACCCTTTAAGTGCATTGAGACCTGCGCGTACAGAAGCGTCGCGGGTCGTGCCGCCGTGCACATAGGGGACGCCCAGACTGTCCGCTTCTGCGTCGTCTTCTGCGTGGGTTACCGCGAGAACAAAGGCGACGTTCGGATGTGTTGCAAAGGCTTCGACGGTCCAGTCCGCAACTCGTTTTCCGGCCAGCTTGCGCCATTGCTTGGGAGTTCCAGCGCCAGCGCGGGTGCCGCGTCCGGCTGCGACAAGGATTGCTGCAATTTTGCGTGGTGGTGTGTTCATGGGCTCTGTCTAAAACCTGCTTGGAGGAGTGGCAATCTACCCTTATTGATTGCTTAAATTTTAGGCAGAAGGGGAATTTTGCCCTAAAAAGGGGCGTGAATTCATTGTGGTTTATATTGCGAGGCAGTATTTCGAGATTGTTGCCCAAGGAATAAGCATGTGACTGTGCGTCTTGCCGATCTAACCCTAGAACCGCCAGTGTTCCTCGCCCCTTTGGCGGGAATCACCGATCTGCCGTTTCGTGATCTGGTCTCGTCTTTTGGCGCGGGGCTCGTTGTATCTGAGATGGTTGCGAGCCAGGAAATGGTTCAGGCCAAAGCCGGGGTTCGGGAAAAGGCAGAGCTGGGATTTGGAAAGGCCAATACTTCTGTACAGATCGCAGGCCGTGATGCCTACTGGATGGCGGAGGCGGCACGTCAGATCGAAGCCAACGGCGCGCGCTTGATCGACATCAACATGGGGTGCCCAGCCAAGAAGGTGACCTCGTCATCCGGTGCAGGCGCGGCAGGGTCGGCATTGATGAAAGACCTGGATCATGCGCTGGGATTGATTGATGCTGTTGTTGGGGCGGTCAAGATTCCAGTTACACTCAAGACACGTCTGGGTTGGGATGACCACATGCGCAACGCGCCAGACCTTGCCAAACGTGCCGAGGATGCGGGTATCCAGATGGTCACGATACATGGCCGCACCCGGTGTCAGTTTTACAAGGGGAGCGCGGACTGGTCGGCCATACGTGAGATCAAAGAGGCGGTGTCGATTCCCGTCATTGCGAACGGCGACATTTTAGATGTTGAGACCGCACGACAAGCGCTAGACCAATCAGGCGCGGATGGCGTCATGGTTGGTCGCGGTGCGCAGGGGCGACCTTGGCTCTTGGCGCAGATTGCCCATGTGTTGTTTGGTGCGAAAGCACCAGAGATACCTCGAGGCGAGGCTTTGGCCGCAATGGTTGTGTCTCATTACGAGGCCATTCTGGAGTTTTATGGTGGCGAGCTTGGAGGGCGTGTCGCCCGAAAGCACTTGGGGTGGTACATGGATGACGTTGACACTCCAAAAGATCTGCGACGGGTTGTTCAAACCTCCCGAGATCCCAAACAGGTATTAGAACTGTTGCCTGATGCTTTGAGCGGCGGTAGTGGCCGGGAGGACGCCGCATGAGCGATGCACCTAACATCTGGAACTCATTGCCGGTTCCGGCAATTGTCGTCGACGCGAACGACATGATCACCGAGATCAACGTTGCGGCTGAGGCATTTCTGAACGCGTCAGCCAGGTCCATGAGGGGTATTCCTGTTTGGGATAAGATTTCGGTGGATGCACCGTTGGAAGACGCGCTTGAACGTTCAAGGGCCCATGGATCTCCCTTGTTTGTAAATGATGCGGATGTTGGTACAGGCGAAGGACCGCCGGTTCAGGGGAATCTCAAGATCGCGCCCGTTTCGAATTCTGACGGACATATGTTGATCCTGATTACATCCCGCGAGCTGGCGGGACGTATGACACGATCACAAGGCGTTAGGTCGTCAGCAAAATCTGCGATTGGTATGGCGGAGATGCTGGCGCATGAAATCAAAAACCCTCTGGCGGGCATCACCGGAGCTGCGCAGCTATTGTCGATGAATCTGAATCCGGAAGATCTGGAATTAACCGACCTGATTGTAGAAGAGAGTCGTCGCATCGTTAAGCTTCTTGAACAGGTCGAGCAGTTTGGCAACCTCTCGCCACCGCAGAAGAATGCGGTCAATCTGCATGATGTGCTGGATCGGGCGCGACGCTCGGCGCACGTTGGGTTTGGTGCGCATATGACGATTGTCGAAGACTATGACCCTTCATTGCCATTGGCACAGGGAGACGGAGATCAGTTGCTTCAGGTGGTTTTGAATCTACTGAAAAACGCGTCCGAAGCTGCAGATCGTCAAGGCCAAATACGTCTACATACATACTACGATCACTCGTTTCGGCTGCGCCGAACTGATGGATCAGGGCAGGCTTTGCCCTTGCAGGTTGAAATCATAGATGATGGCCCAGGGCTTCCTCAGGACATCAAGGGCGACATCTTTGACCCGTTTGTTTCAGGACGCGAAAACGGCACCGGTCTTGGCCTCGCCTTGGTCAGCAAAATTATCTCAGATCATGACGGCCTCATCACGGTAGATTCCGTGCCTGGCCACACCGTTTTCCGCATTTCGCTTCCGCGACTGTCTCGCGAGGCAGAAAAAGCCCTTAAGGAGAGTTCCTGATGGACGGCACCATTCTTGTCGCTGATGATGATCGCACTATTCGCACGGTCCTGACCCAAGCTCTGACGCGTGCTGGCTGCAAGGTCCATGCCACGTCGTCACTCACAACACTGATGCGTTGGGTCAAAGAGGGTAAGGGTGACGTGGTCATCACTGATGTGATGATGCCGGACGGCAATGGGCTTGAGATGTTACCCAAGATATCCGAAGATCGCCCCGGACTACCTGTCATAGTGATTTCCGCCCAAAACACGATCATGACTGCCATTCAGGCGGCGGAAGCTGAGGCATATGATTACTTGCCAAAGCCATTTGATTTGCCTGACCTGATGAAACGCACTTCGAAAGCGTTGGAAGTGAAGCGGCGCGTACCATCGGAGCAACAATCCGACAGCGCTCGACCAGACGAGTTGCCTCTGGTTGGTCGTACGCCGGTAATGCAAGCGCTTTACCGTCTTGTTGCAAGGGTCATGAACACTGATCTTCCGGTTCTGATTTCCGGAGAAAGTGGTACGGGCAAGTCACTGATTGCCCGTGAAATTCATGACTTTTCTGATCGCCGTACATTGCCGTTTGTGGTGGCCACGATTGCAGACCTGGTCGATATCGAAGGTCCAGCCCGGGTCTTGGCCAAAGCCAAGGGGGGGACGATATTGTTCGATGAAATCGGGGATATCAACGACGAGGTCCAAGCGCGCATTGTTCGAATGATCGATGGCCCCGGTGAGTATGCCCCTCGTTTCATGGCAACAAGTCAGGGCAACCTGGCAGATGCTATGGAAAAGGGGGATGTACGACAGGATTTGTACTACCGGCTCAATGGGGCGACAGTTCATGTGCCCTCTTTGCGCGAACGGGTCGACGACATCCCATTGCTTGTTGAGCATTTCTTGTCACGCGCCGAACGAGAGGGCGCGCCAATGCGCGTGCTCTCCAAAGAATCGATGGAGCTGTTTCGAGCTTACAGTTGGCCCGGCAACGTCCGACAATTGGAGAACTCTGTCAAACGGCTGGTGCTGACAGCACGTACTGAAGAAGTGACCTTGCCCGAAGCCGAAGGGATCCTCGGGTCTCAACCTCAGGTTGGCCCGTTGCTAGGCGGTGAAGACACGGAAAAGCTTTCTGCGTCCGTGGCCCGACATTTGCGTCGATACTTCGATTTGCACGGCAACATGCTGCCACCAGCTGGTCTGTATCAGCGCATACTGCGCGAGATAGAATTGCCACTCATTGAAATTGCATTGGATGCGACCGGTGGCAATCAGGCTAAATGTGCGGATCTCTTAGGAATTAACCGCAATACGTTGCGTAAGAAGATCACCGACTTGGATATTAACGTGACACGGCGGCGCAAGTTGATGTAAAACTGCCACATAACGTGGCCAATATGTCTCAGTCAGGCGAGGTGGGCCCAATAATTATGGCGGTGCGCCGTTTCTTTGGCGCGAAACAATTGAGGTCGTCGGGTGAGCACCCTGGCAAAAACCAGTCACTGGACACGTTTGCGACGCTTGCGAAGGCAGCGGCGTGCGCAGAATATCGCAACCTGGACACTGGTCGCTTTGGGTCCGGTTCTGGTTATGGCAACCTTCTTGGTTCTTGGCCCTATGAATCAGGGGCCGTCTTCGTCCGCGCTGCGTCTTATCCTTTTGATAGATTTCGTCTATGTGTTGGCTATTGCCGCTCTTGTAGCGCAACGGGTGGCGCGTATCGTGGCATCGCGTCGCTCTCAATCAGCTGGTTCCCGCCTGCACATGCGTCTGACCGGGGCATTTGCAGTATTGGCTCTTCTGCCAACGGTCACGGTGGCGATTTTTGCGGTCCTGACGGTCAACACCGGATTGGAAGGTTGGTTTTCAGAACGGGTGAGCCTTGCGGTCGGAAACTCGGTTTCCGCGGCTGAAGCTTATGAGCAGGAACACATCCGTGATCTCGAAACGGACGCCGAGGCTCTCGCAGGCTTTCTGGACGCGAACCGCCGGCAGAGCTTTTTTATGAACGATGGCGATATTCGCGTGTTGCTCACCGCTGGGCAGGCGCAAATCCAACGTGGCCTGAAAGAGGCTTATGTCATTGATGGAACCGGTGACATCCGCGCGCGGGGCGAGGGATCTTACCTCTTCAACTATACTCAGCCGACGGCCGAACAAATTGCTGTTGCGCAACAAACAGGTAGTCAAATTGTTCGAGATCTTGAACTGAATGAACTACGCGCGCTTGTACGTCTTGATGCTTTTGTCGACCGGTTTCTCTACATCAGTCGTGCAGTTGATGGGCAGATTTTTTCGTTGCTTGATGAGACCAAAGCAACTGCGCAACTATACCATCAACTCGAGAGCGAACGGGGGCGGTTGCTGTTCGAATTTGGCCTGGTTTACCTGGGTTTCGCAGTAATCCTGATACTTGCAGCCATTTGGATGGGACTGTGGTTTGCAGAGCGTCTGGCGCGCCCAGTTGGGCGGCTCGCAGGGGCGGCGCAGCGGGTAGGGGCAGGGGACCTAGATGTTCAGGTAATTGAAGAAGAAGGCGATGACGAAATTGCCATGCTTGGTCGCTATTTCAACCAGATGACCCGGCAACTCAAAGGTCAGCGGGAAACACTGCTTGAAAACACCAGCCAGATCGAGCGCCGTCGGCGGCTGTTTGACTCGGTCTTAAGTTCTGTCACCTCCGGTGTTGTTGGTTTGGATCCAACAGGGCGAGTGACTTTCGTGAACCGCTCAGCCCAACGTCTGCTCGACTGGACCAACTCTCATGAGGACATGTTTATCGCGGTCGCAGTTCCAGAATTTGGGGCGCTGTTTGAAGCCTTGTCAGGGGGCTATGACGAAGTCGCACAGGACGAGATCAAAGTCACGCGGTCCGGTAGGTTGGAGAATCTGTTGGTGCGCATGGCGACCCGGCGGAACAAAGATGGCACGCTGGAGGGCTATGTGGTTACCTTTGAAGATGTAACCGACTTGGTCACGGCTCAGCGCATGGCCGCCTGGGGAGATGTTGCACGTCGCATTGCCCACGAAATCAAAAACCCGCTGACACCGATCCAACTCTCGGCAGAACGGATCAAGCGCAAGTTCTCGTCACGGGTGGGTGATGACAGCGAGAAACTTGAGCAGATGACGGAGGTCATCGTACGTCAAACCAATGATCTGCGCCGTATCGTTGATGAGTTTTCCAAGTTCGCGCGTATGCCAGAACCCGAGCGGCGTACCATCGACTTCATTCCGACGCTGTCGAGCATAGTGTTGCTGCAGGAAACAGGTCAGCCGCAAGTAACGTTTGAAAAAGAGATCTGCGATGGTCCCTTGATGGCAGACCTCGACGAAACCATGATCTCGCAGGCACTGACAAACCTTATTAAGAATGCCGGGGAAGCTATTGAAAGCCTTTATGAAAAAGGTGCACCACAAGGTCTTGTTCCGACGATTAGAATCGTTTGCGAGCGCCGCGCCGATCGTGTGGTGATCCGGGTTTCGGACAATGGGGTCGGCCTGCCACAGGATCGCGCGAGGCTTTTTGAGCCCTATGTCACAACCCGTGACAAAGGGACCGGACTTGGCCTGCCGATTGTTAAGAAAATCATCGAAGAACATGGTGGCAGCCTGTCGCTTGAAGACGCATCAGTTTTTGGAGGCAATCCAAATCCGGGCGCCATGGCTGTTGTCCGCTTGCCGTTGACCAAAGCTAATAACGGTAAGAGTACAGATTGAGAGTTGAGGGGAAAAAATGGGCGATATTCTAATTGTCGACGACGAGAGGGACATCCGGGAATTGATTTCGGACATCCTCGAAGACGAAGGGTACACGACGCGACTGGCGGGCAATTCTGATCAGGCCATGCAAGAGGTCACATCAGATCAACCATCGCTTATGATCCTCGATATCTGGTTGAAAGACAGCAATATGGATGGGATCGACATCCTGAAAGTTGTCAAGCGGGACTATCCTGACGTTCCTGTTGTGATCATTTCCGGCCACGGAAATATTGAAATTGCGGTCGCGGCGATCAAGCAGGGCGCCTACGATTTTATCGAAAAGCCCTTTAATATTGACCAGTTGCTGGTGGTCATTCGCAGAGCTATGGAGACATCGCGCCTTCGTCGTGAGAACCTTGAACTGAAGCGTCTGGATACGCGTCCTGCCGAAATGATTGGCGAAAGCTCGGCTTTCCGCACCATGATCAGTCAGTTGGACAAAGTTACCAAGTCAAATGGACGTGTGATGCTGACCGGACCGGCTGGTGTCGGCAAGGAAGTTGCCGCACGCTACATTCATGCGAACTCTAACCGGGCATCGGCGCCATTTGTCACGGTCAGCTGTGCTGGCATGGATCCGGACCGGGTCGAAGAGATGTTGTTTGGCCGGGAAAGTGGCGAGCGCGGAATCGAGTCAGGGTTGCTGGAACAGGCCAATGGTGGCGTGATCTACTTTGACGAAGTGGCTGACATGCCAATGGCAACCCAGTCCAAGATCTTGCGGGTTCTGGTTGATCAGCAATTCCAGCGTGTTGGGGGAACCGACAAAGTCCGAGTTGACTTGCGGGTAATTTCTTCGACCACACGCAATCTGGAAGCCGAGATAGACGCACAAACTTTCCGCCAAGAGCTTTATCATCGCTTGAATGTCGTTCCCATTCCGGTGCCTTCATTGGAAGAGAGACGAGAGGATATTCCGCTCCTGGCGCAGCATTTTATCGAAGGGTTCAACAGCAGCCAGGGGCTGCCCCTGCGTGAAATGTCAGACGAAGCCGAGGCGCTGATGCAAACCATGTTGTGGCCTGGGAATGTGCGCCAATTAAAAAACCTGATTGAGCGGGTCTTGATCCTTGGTGAGGGGGCCGGACCAATCGAAAGCCGGGAACTTCCTACTGAAGGCGAGGGGGAAACCGAGGAAGGCCGGGTTGTTTTGTCCGGCGCTTTGGCAACATTGCCTTTGCGTGAAGCTCGCGAGGCCTTTGAGCGCGAGTACTTGCTGACTCAGATCAACCGATTTGGTGGCAACATCAGCCGTACGGCCAATTTCGTGGGCATGGAACGTTCGGCCCTGCACAGAAAGCTCAAGTCGCTCGGCGTTGTCACGTCCAACAAGTCAGGCGCACGTGTGGCGCATGTGGACAGCGCTGATGCTGAAGCCGATTGACATCGGGCGGTTGTCAGCCAGCCGGCTTGTTTAGATCGACAATAACACGCCCGCCACCTTGTTGACGAATGGCGCAGATGGACCCGGTCAACGGTGGTGAGGTCGTGAGCGGCCTGTAGCTGCGTCCGGCAATGTCCTCGTCCTTGCAGTAAGGAATTGAGACGCGGGCGTATCCTTCACGCTCCATGCAGCGTTGCTGCTCTGAATAGCGGCGGCCTTCATTCGCGTCGTAAACTTCTGTCCGGTGCCCCACAATCCTGCCATTTGCGCCGTAGATTGGAATCCAATCAGTTACCAGCATTACCGGAACAGAATTCGCGGCAAAAGTGTTGCACTGTGCTCGGGTAACGTTGGTTTCGTGAGTTGTTGCGCCAACTTTATACATTGGTGTGTACTCAAGGCATCCGCCTAAAGCTGTGATTGCAAACAAAGCTGGAATTGCGCGTTTCATGCAGAACTTCCTCTTCCTCACAACGGTTTGGACAAGTCAATCAGGGTCCATCCACCACCTTGGACATCCAGCGCGCAGATCGTCTCGGATGGTTGTGGGGATCGGGTGATAGGTGCGTAACTCTGACCCGCCATTTGATCCTGGGTGCAACGCGGGAACGTATACGGTGTGTAGCCTTTGGTGCGCATGCATTGTGTGCGATGTTGCGCACGCATTCCTGCATTGACGTCAGTCGTGTGGATCACACCAACAGCCCCGCCCCAGCCGCCGCCCCAATAGCCAACTGTTGCGGTTGGATAAGTTTGCGGCCAGTTGGCGGCGGGAAACAGCCTGTTGGCCTCAACATCACATTCTGCCCGATCACGGTTGACACGTTCAACACTGTACCCAGACTTGAGATAGGTCTGGTAACTGCTGCTGGTACATCCCGCCAACATCAGCGCTGACAAAAGGAAGCCTTTGGAAACCTTAAACAAACCTTGCATTTCATGCTCCAACTTCTGATGTGATGAAACCTCATTGCAGGGTATATGGTCAATGGTAGTATTTGACCTTGTTAGGTGGTTCTGTCATGCCTTCTGGCAAACCCGGAGAGGCCAAACCTAAAGAGGCACAATATGAAGGTCATTATCTGTGGGGCTGGTCAGGTAGGTTGGCAGATCGCACGCCACCTTTCGGGTGAACGCAACGATGTGACGGTGGTGGACAGTAACCCCGATCTCGTTCGTAGGGCGACTGATACTCTGGATGTCCAAGGACTCGCTGGGTTTGCGAGTTATCCCGACGTATTGGACAAAGCCGGAGCCAACGACGCTGATATGATTATCGCCGCGACCTATTCGGATGAGGTCAACATGGTCACGTGCCAGGTGGCGCACTCGGTTTTTGCGATACCGAGAAAGATCGCGCGTCTTCGCAGCCAATCATATCTCGAGGCTATCTACTCTGATCTCTACCGTCGCGATCACATGCCGATTGATGTTGTGATAAGCCCCGAACAGGAAGTGGCCGAAGCAGCGTTAAAGCGGCTGTCTGCACCGGCGGCCTTTGATACAGAGACGTTCCTCGATGGTCGTGTTCAGATGCTTGGGCTGACTTTGGAAGAAGATTGCCCAGTCGTGAACACGCCTCTGCGTCAGCTCACTGACCTGTTTTCCACGTTGCAGGCAGTCGTTGTGGGGGTGCGGCGAAAAGGAACGCTGTTCGCGCCTGAACCGGCAGATCAGCTGTTCGTCAATGATGAAATCTATGTCTTTACGGCGCTTGATGACATTAGCAGAACGCTTGAAGTTTTTGGTAAAACACAAAAGAAGCAAGATCGCGTACTGCTGATCGGGGGCGGGAATGTTGGTCTGATGGTGGCGCAAAAGTTGGAAACCAGTGCCCACAGAATCCGAACCAAAATTGTCGAACAAAGTCGTCAGGTTGCTGAGAAGGCCGCTGAATCACTGGAACGCACGATTGTGCTACATGGTGATGGGCTTGACGCTGCCATGTTAACCGAGGCCGGGATCGACCGCACGGATGCTGTTTTGGCCGTCACTGACGACGATAAGGTGAACCTTTTGGCGGCTGTCAGGGCAAAGTCTCGTGGGTGTCCCATGACTGTGGCGCTAATCAATGATCCGACTTTGGTACCATTGATGGGACCGCTTGGTATTGATGCGTACATTAACCCGCGTGCGACGACGGTCAGTTCTATTCTACGGCATATTCGTCATGGGCGCGTACGTGATGTCTATTCCATTGGAGATGCGGAAGCAGAGATCATTGAAGCCGAGGTTTTATCGACCTCACCAATCGCCGGCCGACAAGTGCGTGATATCGACTTTCCCGAGGGTGTTTTGATTGGTGCCATCCTCAAGGGCGACAAGGTCCTAAAACCCAAGGGAGGCACCCGCATCGAAGAGGGCGACGTGATCGCAATGTTTGCCATGGCCAAGGACGTCCCGGAAGTCGAGCGCCTGTTGCAGGTCTCTATCGACTTTTTCTGATTCGATGTTCGCCTGGATTTTCCGATTGCCAATTTTCCTGCTGTTCTTCGGAATTGCAGGGATCGCCATGTTGGTTCCCGCGATCTACGCCGGTGTTTTGCACGATTCACACGAAGGGCGCGCGTTTCTTTACAGCGCAATTCTGGTCCTTTTTATCTTCGGTCTTATTGCATTAGCCATTTCGGACACCGGCCGCAGCCCACGAACAGTCGATTTTCTGGTGTCGCTGTTTTTGGCCTTTACGGTTTTGCCTCTGGTTCTCGCTTTGCCATTCTGGTGGGGTTTGGCGACAACTTCCTATCTGAATGCCTATGTCGAGATGTTGTCGTCCTTTACAACAACCGGGGCAACGCTTTTCGATTCTCCGCGACTTTCTCCGTCTTTACACCTGTGGCGGGGCTTGGTCGCTTGGTTGGGCGGCCTTTTGATGTGGATTGCGGCTGCAGCCGTGTTTGCTCCGCTAAGCCTGGGCGGGTTTGAAGTCACCACCCGCGCCGAGCCCGGTTTGGATGAAGGCAGACTAGATCACGTCGGCGCCGCGCATCCGATGAAGCGGTGGCAGCGCGGTGTTATCGCCATGGTCCCGATTTACGCTGGTCTAACACTTATCATGTGGATCATGCTTACCATCCTTGGCGAGAACAGCCTGGTTGGTTTGATGCACGCCATGTCCGTGATGGCAACAAGTGGGATTAGCCCGGTCAACGGTCTTGCGGACGCCAAGGCCGGACCAGGAGGCGAAGTGGTACTGTTCCTGTTTATGCTGTTTGCTCTTTCCCGCACGACGTTCTCTTCCGACACTGGTGCAGTAAGACGCGACTCTGTGTTGAAGGACCATGAGTTCAGATTGGGCATTTTAGTCGTACTTTTGGTACCTACATTCTTGTTTCTGAGACACTGGATCGGCGCTTTTGAAGTAGATGACATACAGAACACCCAGGCCGCGGTTCAGGCGGCTTGGGGATCGATCTTTACGGTTTTGAGTTTCTTGACAACAACAGGTTTCGCCAGCGCGGAATGGCAGACGGCGCAGGCATGGTCGGGGCTTGGCACGCCAGGCTTGATCCTGATGGGGCTTGCCATTGTAGGTGGTGGGGTCGCCACCACGGCAGGGGGCGTCAAGCTGTTGAGAGTTTATGTCCTTTATCTTCAGGGGCTTGGTGAGATGCAGCGCCTCGTTCATCCTTCAATGGTTGTGGGACAAACCAAGGCGTCGCGGCGTATTCGCCAAAAAGGGGCGCAAATTGCTTGGGTGTTTTTTATGCTCTTCGCCATTTCTCTGGCGTTTGTAACCATTTCTTTGGCAGGCCTCGGGGCAGGATTTGAAGAGGCACTTGTTATGGCGATTGCCAGCCTGACCAACACAGGCCCCTTGGTTGCCGTCGCCGTGGAAACCCCCATCGACCTGGTCGGACAGACAAGCGCAGTCAAACTGGTGATGTGCGCTGCAATGGCGCTAGGACGCCTGGAGACTCTCGCGATAATCGCGCTTATGTCGACCGAGCTTTGGAGGCGCTAAGAAACTGAAGTTAGTCCGAGGATTCGGAGCTGGCAGCTTCTTCCAAGTCGCCGGGAAACTTCCAGCGGCTCAAATGTCTCTTCAGATGCCCGCGCTTTTTGTCCGGAAGCCACTCGGAAGCTGTCCCCAAAACTGAGCGGCATTGTGGCCATTTGTTGAACGTTGCAACATGGTGGTAATGCAAAAGGCGCTTGTCTATTTGTGGATCGACGGAACGTCCGTGCAGTGAGCAATTGAAAGACTCATCCAGTACCACAAGGTCGGCATTCATTCTTGCAGCCGCCACAGGCAAAGAAATCTGATCCAGCCAAGGACGCTTGTCAGCAATATCTGGATTCCGATCAAGCCTGAGTGCCGTGTCATACCAAACATCTGATAGCCTGTTCCCACGGTAGTCCGGCTTTTCTCTGAATGCCACAAATCCCGCGTTAAAATAGGGGGGTACACTTCTGTTACGACCCCTGGTCAAGGTTACGCGCTGTTCCGGCACATCCAATCCGAATTCGCCATAGGCAACCTCCCACGAGTGTCCGCGCCGTTCTTTCCCCCAGGTCAATACACCTTCTGGGACAGCCGCCAGATAAGGGCGCGTGTCATCGCGGGGAAATTCCAAAGGTTGAATGCACACAGTGTCAGTATCAAGGAAAATAGAGTGTGTTGTTTCTCGCTGTTCCTTCGCTGCCAGGATCTTGTTGCCGACAACATACGGGGTTTCCCAATCTCCTTTGCTCGGATCAAAGGTGCGAACCTCGACACCGCAACGCCGAAAGACAACCCGGCTAACGGATGACATGCTGCCAAGTTTTTGTTCTGGAACATAAGCAATGATAGGAAAATCAAATCCCATTTCCCGACGCAAGGACACGGCCAGAACCCAGGATTTTCTTTCGAGTTTGATACCGTCAGCAACGAAAAAAATGGAGACGTCGTTCATCTTCGAAATCACTTAACCTGTTTGGAGACCAAATACCTAGGGCCACAATACACCACTCATTCAAAGGCTAACAAGCCAATCAGCGAATGCAAGTGGCGTTGAGAATTCAAGGCAACACGCTGAAGCATTTTGGAATCTATGCAAGACTTGGGTCAACAGTTCCGCTTGTTGTCATCTGGCTGGTCCCATGCAGAGGTTTCCCGGGCGAAGATTTGGAAATCGCAAGTTCCATCGCTCTCATGGGGCCAATCGTGCCATGCTGGATGTTGCTCAAATGTTTCGGTCCTGAACGCACTGGGACCACCTACTTCATATTAGGGGTAGAAACTCATCAGTGGGCGCGACATACTTGCCCCTATTGCACCCGTGGCACCCAACAAGAACAAAGGCAATCGCGATGGCTTCGGACCGACAAAACCTCCAGGACGCATTCTTAAATCACGTTCGTAAGACCAAAGTACCTGTAACGATTTTTCTCATCAACGGTGTGAAACTCCAGGGTGTGATCACCTGGTTTGACAATTTCTGCGTACTCCTGCGCCGAGATGGTCAAAGCCAACTGGTGTATAAACACGCAATTTCGACCATTATGCCGGCGCAGCCGATCAGCCTTTATGAGGGTGAAGACGCCTCTTGATGGAGCATGACGCGCAGGTCACCCGCGCTTGGGTCCTGCATCCGGATATCACCGGCACCGAGAAACGGCGCCAGGCCTCTTTCGCTTTGGAAGAGGCTGTTTCGCTTGCCACAGCACTATCAGAGCTGGATGTCGTCGGCTCAAACACAGTGCGTTTGGCACGACCGCATCCAGGGATGCTGTTTGGTTCCGGTAAGATTGAAGAACTTGGCAATCTGTTCAAGTCGCACGAAGTTGAACTGGTTCTGATTGACGGGCCTGTAACGCCGGTTCAGCAGCGAAATTTGGAAAAAGCGTGGAAGGTCAAGCTGCTTGACCGCACGGGCCTAATTCTCGAAATCTTCTCGGATCGTGCCAGAACCCGAGAGGGGGTTCTGCAGGTTGAGATGGCTGCACTCAGCTATCAGCGTACGCGGTTGGTCCGTGCCTGGACGCACCTTGAACGTCAGCGTGGCGGACTAGGTTTCGTTGGCGGCCCTGGCGAAACCCAGATCGAGGCCGACCGACGCGCGATTGATGACCAGCTTGTACGCCTGCGCAGGCAACTGTCCAAGGTGGTGAAAACTCGAGAGCTGCACCGCAAGGCAAGAGCCAAGGTTCCGTTTCCAATCGTGGCGTTGGTTGGCTATACAAATGCAGGAAAATCCACACTTTTCAACCATGTAACGGGCGCTGATGTGATGGCCAAAGACATGCTCTTTGCCACGCTTGATCCTACGATGCGCGCGGTTGAATTGCCCGATGGCCCCGAAGTGATCCTGTCGGACACAGTTGGTTTTATCAGTGATCTTCCCACTGAACTTGTGGCTTCGTTCCGCGCCACCTTGGAAGAGGTGCTTGCCGCTGACCTGATCCTGCACGTACGCGATATCGCCCATCCTGAGACTGACATTCAGGCCGAAGATGTACGCGACATTCTGAACTCTCTCGGCGTAGATAGTGGTGCAAAACAGCTGGAGGTCTGGAACAAGGTCGATCTGCTTGAGGACGACACAGCTGAAGCGATCCGCGCGCGTGCAGAGCGTGACGACGAGATTTTTGCTGTGTCCGCTGTGACAGGCGAAGGGCTTGACGCCTTGTTTTTGGCAATTTCCAATGCGCTGGCTTTGGACAAATCCGAAGAGCAGCTCCACCTGGATTTTTCGCAGGGAAAACAGCGCGCATGGCTATTCAAGGAAGGCGTGATCGAGGAAGAAACCCAAGATGAGACAGGGTTTCATATCCGCGTAAGCTGGACAGCCCGACAGGCGCGCAAGTTCCAAGGTCTGTAGCGCCTGTTCTATGGTCTCGCGAGCGTCGCACTATTCCTTTGGCACCAAGCGGGTAACACCTACAGAAGCCGCACGTGCCAGATCTGGATCCAAAGACATCGGCACATATTCTCCACGGCGCCATAGCTGAGCCATGTCGTCGTAAAAGCGCGACAGAAAATGACCAGATTGCCCCGTAGAGATTACAAAGACCGAACTGTCGGGGTCTGCAAAGTCATACACGCCCCGATATCCGGCCGCATGCACGTTCTGAAACGGGTCCGGTCCACTCCCGCTGGTCTTGCCGCGCTGGAGTGTGTTGTCTCCACCGGATGTGGATTGGCGGATGTTCACGAAGTATCTGAGCAATGGTACTTCGCCCAAAACCTGGTGATCATGGGTCGCTTGGTGGGCGTCTCCCCACCGCAGGGATTCCAGCTGCGTGCCGTATTTTTCGGAAATCCAGATAAGCGCATCGTCCAAAGCAAGCCGCGCCATGTCAGTGCAGGTTTCAACAGGCGCACTTTGAATAACGTCGCACCAATGGGATGCGCCATCGACGTCGCGAAAGACGCGCTCAATGAACAAGGGTTCGACGTGGGTGTATTCTTCGGCCAATGGACCAAGATCGTCCTTGATCAGCCGTTCTTGCAGCGCCCGCATCCAAGCCGCATAGATCAGCGGTTCGGGCAGGTGTTCGTTCATTTCGCCGTTCCACTCGGCAAGTAAAGCAAGCGCGCGTTGGCGCAGCCGTTCTTTGGTACCCTCCGGGGCGGCTTCGCCCGTAAACCAAAGATCGGCGCCAACAAGAGGGAGCAAGGCACGTGCCGTGAAACTTACAGTATCCAGCTGTGCCTCCACGAAGCTATCTCGCGTGTGTACCTGTCGGCTCTGCATCAGGCGTTGCCAGCGTTGCACGCGCTGAGTGTCCCCCCAGACATAGGACACATGTAGCGGAAAGGGGCGTTCAACGGTTTTGTTGTTCGTGTTTCCGACGATACCCCCAATGGGGCTTAGAAAGACGGGGTTCGATGCATAGGGCAGGCGGCCTTGCCACTGGTTCTGGGGCATCCAGCCCAGCGTTGGCATCCGCCCTTGAGATTGATGTGCAGTGGCGCGTCGTGGGATCGCACCAATGGTTTTGAGTGCAACGTTGTCCTTGTCGGCCAAGGTCAGGTTCTGGGCCGGAGAGATGTAACCTTCTGCGGCAGCAATGGCTTCGGTAATGGAGCCAGCATAAAGAAGATTAACGGCGGCCGTCATAGATGTGTCCTGCGCGCTGAGTGCCGTCCACCCGAGTGCTGCAACATGCCCTTCGGGCGTGATGCTGCCCAGATTGTAGTGGCTATCAGGCAGAACAGGACCGTTCTCGGTCCAGCGCAAGGTCAGGGTCACAGGTTCCTGATCTGCAATATTGATGATGGACTTGCGGGTTCGAAAAGGCGTGTAGCCTTCGGGGGTTCGGTACTCTTCAGAATTCTCGGGATTGAGTTCTTCAATAAAAACATCCTGATCATCTACGTAGGCCGACGTTAAGCCCCATCCCAACGAGTCACTGCGCCCGGTTAACACAACCGGCATTCCGGGGATCGTGCCCCCGATTACGCCACCTGTGCCCAATTCCAAACGCGCCAAGTACCAGATTGCAGGGGCACTCAGGCCCAGATGCGGGTCGTTGGCCATAAGTGTCCCGCCGGAAGCGGATCGACTTGGCGCGGCCGCCCAGGCATTTGACGCACCCGCATGAGGTCGTCGATTGAAAGGTGACAAACCATGTGCAGGCAGCGGCCTGGACGCGGCAAACCGGGCGTTACCGGGAACCAGATTGGCGTATTCGGGTAGGGCTGCAACACCGGTTCCGGGTGCATCGGGCAATATATCTGCCAACCGGTCGGCATCAGGCAGCAAAAGGCTTGTGCGTGCGCGCAGGACTTCTTCGTCCAGGTGGCCAGACAACTGCAAAGCCATGAGTTTCTGGATGGCAATGGAGTCAGCAGGTTGCCACGGTGCCAACGCGTTCGGAAACAGGAACATCTCCGGCGCCCCGCGTCCCAAAGACTCGCGGTTGATCTCGTCTATCCGTGTGTTCACGCCGTTGGCGTAGGCGCGTAGAACGCCAGCAGTTCGCGCGTCCTGATGTTGAACAGATTGAACCGCCAGAGGGTAAAAATCGAGCCGCCGTAGCAATGAATCGACTTCCAGCGTGGCAGTGCCGAACACCTCGGACAAGCGGCCTTGAGCGGTTCGACGCAGCATGAGCATCTGCCAAAGCCTGTCCTGTGCATGCGCGTAGCCCAACGCAAAAAACACATCGGTATCTTGCTGGCCAAAAATGTGCGGTACATTGGCATTGTCACGGACGATCTCGACCTTTTCCGAGACGCCTGAAACCACCAGCCGCTTGTGGTATTCCGGCAAGCTGCGCGATGCCAGGAAATAGACCAGCATAACGCCCAAAACGACGAGCAAAAGCATGCCGCCCGCAATGCGCAGCAACCATTGAATGATGAACCCCATGCCGAATCCCTGATTAACTCTTGCCAAGCGTCGCGTGGAACACGACAAACACTACGATGTTTGAAAGCGAGGGAAAAGCACATGGCAAAAATAGCCTTTCTGGGTCTGGGCGTGATGGGATATCCCATGGCAGGGCATCTGAAAAACGCCGGGCACGACGTAACCGTCTACAATCGCACGGCCACCAAGGCCGAAGCCTGGACGAAGGAACATGGCGGTTCATTTGCCTTGAGTCCCCGTGAGGCGGCTCAGGGGTGTGATTTCGTTATGGCCTGTGTTGGCAACGACGATGATCTACGTGAGGTTTGTCTGGGCGATGAGGGTGCTTTTGCCGGGATGATCGCAGGGTCGATTTTTGTCGATCACACAACGGTTTCAGCAAAAGTCACAAGCGAGCTTTTTGATATTGGCAAAGCGCAGGGCATTTCCTTTGTCGATGCTCCAATTTCCGGAGGCCAGGCTGGTGCGGAAAACGGAGTTTTGTCCGTGATGTGTGGTGGCGACACCTCTGCCTATGAAGCCGCGGAACCCGTCATAAATGCTTATGCTCGAATTTGCCGCCGCATTGGTGAAAGTGGGGCGGGGCAAATGACCAAAATGTGCAATCAAATTGCGATTGCGGGGCTTGTTCAGGGTCTCTCCGAAGCACTCCACTTTGCAGATAAAGCGGGATTGGACGGGCGCGCTGTTGTCGAGGTGATCAGCCAGGGCGCGGCAGGCAGCTGGCAGATGTCCAATCGTTACGAGACAATGATCGACGACCACTTTGACCATGGGTTCGCGGTAGACTGGATGCGCAAGGATTTGGGAATCTGTTTGGATACAGCCAATGAAACCGGCGCAAGCCTGCCCGTAACGGCGCTGGTCGACCAGTTCTACAAGGACGTCCAGAAAATGGGCGGCGGTCGTTGGGATACGTCGAGCCTGATACAACGTCTTCGAAAGCTCGATTGAGGTTTGATTACAAAAAAGGGCGGTTCCACCTTTTCGGAAACCGCCCTTTTTGTGAATTCGATGGGAACCGTCAGGGGATGATGCGGCTGTACTTCGTGCCTTCCAGTGTAGCACCGATGTGCAAGCCGGCTTGACCAAACACCACCGCAATGACCGGGGCCAGTGTGGTGGTCGTGTCCACCGCAAGTGTCTCACCTTCATCTGCTACAGCGTACTTGATGTCAGCTCCTGCGGCCCAACCGTTCGAGCGGCGGAACTCTGCCAAAGCCCCCTCGGTCATGAAGAACAGAACATGCGCATGTTGCGAAGCACCGATTTGCAGCCCAAAGCTGCCCATCGCTGCTGAATAGTAGTCAACAGTAATGTCGTCGACCCGCAGGGCACCGCGGCCATACCCGCCACCAATGCCAAATCCGGCTTCAGTGATCAGGGGCATAACAAGAATCCCGGTCGACTTGTTCGCAAGATCCACGGTGTTGGGGTAGTTGCTGTAAAGGTAGTCCAGCGTGTTATCCACGCGTGCGTCAATCTCTGAACCACCTGTCGAGCCCACGCCATTGCCGCAGGCAGCGGTCAGTCCAACGCCAGCAAGTGCTGCGAGGGTAAAACCCCGTCTGTTCATCATGTTCATTGTATTCGCCTGTTTGTCTTGTTTTCTGCTGCGATACCGCCGGTTTTCCGGTCGTTCGACGCGATTATAGAGAACGTGACGTGAACTGTCACTATTTGCTTGAGGTTTTGGGCGAGTTCACGCGCAGCTAAAGCCCGTTTAGTTTCCGAGCAACGGCAGGGGCGAAATAGGTCAGGATGCCATCGCACCCGGCGCGCTTAAAACCCAGAAGGCTTTCGACCATGGCCTTGTCACCATCGATCCAGCCATTTTGGGCCGCTCCCATGATCATCGCGTACTCGCCGGACACCTGATAGGCATAGGTTGGCACCCCAAAATGATCTTTGACCCGGCGGCAGATGTCTAGATACGGCATCCCGGGTTTGACCATGACCATGTCAGCGCCTTCATCCAGATCACGTCCGACAAGGCGGAGCGCTTCATCACTGTTGCCGGGGTCCATTTGGTAGGTGGATTTGTCGCCCTTAAGCGCTCCGGATGCGCCAACCGCGTCCCGGAACGGACCGTAAAAGGCACTGGCATACTTGGCAGCATAGCTCAGGATCATCACTTCGGAGTGGCCGTTTTCTTCTAATGCGGACCGGATGGCGCCAATACGGCCATCCATCATATCGCTTGGCCCAATGATATCTGCGCCGGCCTCGGCTTGGCTGAGAGCTTGCTTGACCAGCGCCTCGACGGTTTCGTCGTTCAATATCTTACCATCCTTCACAAACCCATCGTGACCGTTGATATTGTAGGGATCGAGCGCGACGTCGGTCATCACCGCAATCTCTGGCACCGCGTCCTTGATGGCGCGGGTCGCAGTGTTGGAGAGGTTGTCGGGGTTCCATGCTTCGGCACAGTCTTCGGTCTTTTTGGACGGATCTGTGTAAGGAAAAAGACAAATGGCAGGAATGCCAAGGTCGTTGGCCTCGCGCGCTGCTTCTACGATCTTGTCGACCGAGCGTCGCACCACGCCTGGCATCGAAGTCACAGGCTCTTCCACACCTTCGCCGTCTCGCACAAAGATCGGCCAGATCAGATCATCCACTGTCAGAGAATTCTCGCGAACCAAGCCGCGCACAGCGGCAGATTGACGTGTGCGGCGCAGACGAGCGGCAGGATAGGCGGCGGGCAGATGGCTCATATTCAACCTCATTAACAAGCCCCACTGAGGTGCCACGGATTTAACCGCATCTCAAGGCTAGGAATTGCCGCAGAGCCGCGTTATGTGGGGTGAAACACGAAAAAGGGCCCGAGCGTGGACTGGCATCAAACCGTCTTTGAACTCATCGATTTGCGCAGCTTCTCGAACCTTTGGTTCTGGATTGCGCTTGCGGTCATGTGGTCATCCGCCAGCCATTGGGTGCTTGGTGTGCCTTTTGATATGGTGTTGCGGGCCAAACGCAACGGCGGTCAAAGCGAGATTGACCTTGAGGATATGGTGCGCATCAACACCAATCGTTTGCTATACGTCGGTCGGGTCTCGGGACTTTGGCTGGTGGGGTTCACCTGTTTTTTCCTGACGGGACTCGTTGTGCTCGGGTTTTGGTATGACAATGAATTTGCCCAGGCCGTGTTCCTATTGATGTTTCCCTTGTCCCTGGTGGGATTGATGAGCCTCTCAACGGCGGCCCGGATCCAAGAGGAACATATCAGCGGAGCGCTGCTGTACAAACGTCTTGCGCGCCATCGTGTTTATACGCAAGTCATTGGTGTGGTGTCGATTTTTGTGACGTCGATCTGGGGAATGTACCAGAATTTCAACACTTCGCCTCTCGGGTAACTCCCATGGCCCAAGCGTCCCAAATCACCGTTGGAGGTGCGCCCGAAGGCTTTGATGCCCAGTTGATTCTGGACGAAGTTGAGCGTTCATCTCGACCGGTTTTGCATATTGCACGCGACGACAAACGCGTGGCAGCGCTGCGTTCTGCTCTCGCGATCTTTCGGCCGGACATGCCGGTTATTACCTTTCCCGGGTGGGACTGTCTGCCCTACGACCGGGTTTCCCCAAATGCGGATATCTCTGCGGCGCGTATGGCCACATTGGCGGGCCTTGTGCATGGCATGCCAGAGCGCTTTGTTCTGCTTACGACCCTTAATGCGGCAACGCAGCGGGTGCCAGCGAGAGAGATCCTAAAAGAAGCGGCCTTCAAAGCGCATGTAAACTATCAAATCGACGAGAAAGCCTTGCGTGCATTTCTTGTTCGGATGGGGTTCACTCAGGCTCCAACAGTGATGGAGCCAGGCGATTACGCAATCCGGGGCGGTATCATTGACATCTTCCCACCGGGCGACAGCGGCCCGGTGCGTCTCGATCTTTTTGGTGACGTTCTTGATGGGGCACGACGATTTGACCCCATTTCCCAACGGACGACCGAAACACTGGATGAGATTGAATTGGCCCCAGTGTCCGAAGTGATCCTGGATGAGGCCGCGATCACGCGGTTTCGCCAAAACTATCGGGTCGAGTTTGGTGCCGCGGGAACGGATGATCCACTCTATGAGGCGATCAGTGCTGGGCGAAAGCATCAAGGTGTCGAACATTGGCTGCCGTTCTTCCACAAGCGGCTCGAAACCCTGTTTGATTATCTTCCAGAATCCGTGATTTCCTATGATGATCAATTGGATGCGGCGCGAGTTTCACGTTGGGAGATGGTCGAAGACCAATATGAAACCCGGAAACACGCGCTGCAGCAAAAGTCGCGTATCGACACGGTCTACAAGCCCGTGCCGCCCGAGTTGCTGTATCTCGATGATGCGGCTTGGGAGGAATCCGTGGCCGGGCGCCGTATTCTGCGGTTCCATCCACTGCAACAAGCCAACGGACCAGGTGTCATCGACGCGGGCGGGCGCATAGGTCGAAATTTCGCACCAGAACGCCAGCAGGAACAGGTCAGCTTGTTCGCAGCCCTGGCCGATCACATTCGCGCCCGGATGCAGGATGGACCGGTTCTTGTCGCCAGTTACTCCGAAGGCGCCCGCGAGCGGCTCGCCGGGTTGATCGAAGATGAGGGGTTGGCCGAGGCCATTTCAATCACGGACGCTACTCGGGTAGGCAAATCTGGGTTGTATCTAGTTGTCTGGGCTTTGGAGCACGGGTTTGTAACGCCCGACATGACAGTCATTTCCGAACAGGACGTTCTGGGGGACCGGCTGATCAGGGCGCCTCGCAAAAAGCGCAGGGCTGAGAACTTTCTTACCGAGACACAATCACTTAGCCCCGGCGATCTGGTCGTGCATGTCGATCACGGTATTGGGCGATATCAGGGCCTCGAAGTGATCACTGCAGCGGGGGCAGCGCATGAGTGCCTGAGCCTTGAATATGCGGAAAAATCAAGGCTCTACCTGCCAGTCGAAAACATTGAGCTTCTGTCAAAGTACGGTCACGATGAGGGTCTTCTGGATCGCCTGGGTGGCGGTGCATGGCAGGCAAAAAAAGCAAAACTCAAAGAGCGCATCCGCGAGATGGCGGATCGATTGATCCGGGTCGCTGCAGAACGCGCGCTGCGCAAAGCGCCGGTGATGGAACCGCAACACCACGCCTGGGAAGAGTTTTCAGCGCGTTTTCCGTATCAGGAAACCGAGGATCAGCTGCGTGCCATCGCAGATGTCCTTGGTGATCTTGGCCACGGCACGCCAATGGATCGTCTGGTGTGTGGCGATGTGGGGTTCGGCAAAACCGAAGTGGCGATGCGCGCGGCTTTCGTAGCGGCGATGTCCGGCGTGCAGGTTGCAGTGATTGCTCCGACAACGCTTTTGGCACGACAACACTACAAGAGCTTTGCAGACCGCTTTCGTGGGTTTCCGATTGAAGTCAGAAGCTTGTCACGTTTTGTGAATGCAAAAGAGGCCGACAAAACGCGCGAGGGCATGGCGCGTGGTACAGTCGATATCGTGATTGGCACCCATGCACTTTTGGCCAAGAGCATTCGATTCAAAAATCTGGGCCTGCTGGTTATTGACGAAGAACAGCACTTTGGTGTGGCGCACAAAGAGCGATTGAAACAGATGCGCTCCGACGTGCATGTGTTAACGCTGACCGCAACGCCCATTCCGCGTACCCTGCAATTGTCGCTTTCCGGCGTGAGAGATTTGTCGATTATCGGCACCCCGCCAGTCGACCGTTTGGCAATACGAACATATGTCAGCGAATTCGACGCGGTCACCCTTCGCGAAGCGCTCTTGCGGGAACACTACCGAGGTGGGCAATCATTCTACGTGGTACCCCGCATCACCGATCTTCGCGAGATTGAAGAGTTCTTGTCTGAACACGTGCCTGAGGTGTCCTTTGTCATTGCGCACGGACAAATGGCAGCTGGCGAACTTGATGATCGTATGAACGCCTTTTACGACGGCAAATACGATGTTCTTCTGGCCACGACGATCGTGGAATCCGGTCTCGATATCCCAACAGCCAACACTATGATCGTACATCGCGCCGACATGTTTGGTCTGTCGCAACTGTACCAGATTCGCGGACGGGTTGGTCGGTCGAAAACGCGCGCCTATGCCTACCTCACAACCAAGCCACGTGCACGTTTGACGCCTGCGGCAGAGAAACGACTGCGAGTTTTGGGGAGCCTTGACACACTTGGTGCAGGCTTCACTCTGGCAAGCCAGGATCTCGACATTCGCGGGGCAGGGAACCTGCTTGGCGAAGAGCAGTCGGGGCAGATGCGCGATGTGGGCTATGAACTTTATCAATCCATGCTGGAAGAGGCGATTGCCAAGATCCGGGCCGGAGAAATGCAAGGGCTCTCGGAAGTGGACGAACAATGGGCACCCCAGATCAACTTGGGTGTTCCGGTTCTCATTCCCGAAAACTATGTGCCCGATCTTGATGTGCGGCTGGGGCTGTATCGCCGTCTTTCAAGCTTGCACACCAAGGTTGAACTTGAGGGGTTCGCTGCTGAATTGATCGATCGGTTTGGGAAATTGCCAAGAGAGGTCAACACCCTGCTTTTGGTGGTTCGCATCAAGGACATGTGCAAGCGGGCGGGCATTTCCAAACTGGACGGAGGCCCGAAAGGGGCGACCATTCAGTTCCACAACGACAAATTCGCCTCTCCGCAGGGATTGGTTGAGTTCATTCAAGACCAGCGCGGTCTCGCCAAGGTGCGGGACAATAAAATCGTTGTGCGTCGGGACTGGAAAAAAGAGAGTGACAAGATCAAAGGTGCCTTTGCAATTGCGCGTGATCTGGCGACGAAAGTCGTGGAAGAGAAAAAGCGCAAAAAGGCCAGTGGCTGACCTAGGGTCAATCAAGCCAAGCTTGCCAGAAACCATGCACCCACTCTAGTCTGATTGCATAGTCACAATCAGGAATTGGTTTTATGCATGTCCTCAAGTCTGCCGTGAGCGTCTGCGCCGTATTTGCCGTCGGAACGGCGTGGGCCGAGTCCGAACCACCTCCGGCCATGGAGCCCAAAGCGGTTGAGATCATTGAACAGGCCGCGCAATACCTCTCGGATCAGGATCAGCTGTCGGTGAATTGGTTTGTCTCTTTTGACACAGTGGTGGAGGGGCGCGAGAAAATCACCGAAGTACGCAGCGGGCACAGTTTGCTGGATCGCGAAGATGGGTTTTACGGGTATCTTGAACGCGGAATGGCATCGCGTGAGTTTTTCTATGATGGTGTGAATTTTACCGTCCATAACGTCGACAACGACGCCTATGCTCAGATCGCCTTTGTCGGAGATTTTGAAGACCTCGTGCATCGTGCCAGGGATGAATATGACCTGGAGCTGCCCATCTGGTCAGTGCTCTCCATGCAGTATAGCGCAGACTATTTGGGTTCAGCCGAACAATCTGCCTACCTTGGATTGACACGTGTCGGCGGAGAAGTGGCTCACCACATCGCACTCAGCAATTATGACGAAGACTGGCAAATCTGGATCGCGGATGATCCGGAAAGCCCGCGGCTTTTGATGTTGGTTGGCACAGATCCATACACCCAAGGGTGGCCACAGTACCGGGCCTACTTCACCGGCTGGAACTTTGCGCCTGAAGTCCCTGAGGGGACGTTCACCTACGTCCCTGGCGCGGATAGCGAGCGTATGAGCTGGCCAAAAGTCCCGGAAAGAAACTGAGGAGAGAGAGATGAAACAGGTTTTCACAGGACTGCTGGTCGTCGCTCTGGCCATCGGGACGTCCCCCCAAGGCGTGGCAACATTGAGTTTTGATATCTCTTCAGCCTTTGCCCGAAACAAAGGAGGGGGCTTCAAAGGTGGAGGCGCCCGTCCTGCTGGCGGCGCCAAGGTGCGCCCTTCGACAGGTGCGAGACCCTCTGCCGGTACGAGACCTTCGCAGGGAACCCGCCCGTCGACCGGCACGCGTCCCTCCACCGGAACACGCCCTTCCACAGGGACAAGACCGGCCACTGGCACACGCCCTGCGCCGTCGACGCGCCCCGAGGTCGGAACACGGCCAAACAACCCTGCCGCGACACGGCCTGCAGCCAAGCCGGGCAACAAGGCTCGTCCGGCTGTTCAACCCGGTGATCGACGTCCTCCTGGAAATGGTGTGCGCCCGCCAAACATGGGCAAACCCGGGGCCCGTCCGCCGGGTGCCAAGCCTGCGCATCGCCCCGGGTACCGTCCGCCCGGTTACCGTCCGCCGCATTCCCGCCCGCCTTATTGGCGGCCGCCGTACCATCGCCCCCCTTACTATCGGCCGCCGCACTACCATTGGGGTGACTACTATTACCATTCATCATGGGGCTGGTTCTTTACAGCGCTGCTTGTGACCTCCACCCTTGTCTTTGTGACAGATTTGCCGTCTGACAAAGATTGCGAGAAAATCGTGGATGGCGGCGAAACCATGTATCTGTGCGACGGCGTTCTCTACCGCTCGACATATTATGAGGACGAGCGTGTCTATGAGATCGTCAGCGACCCGCCCGATGCGGCGGAACCAGAAACTGTGGTGGGGCTCGCTCTGACGGATCCGATGACACAGGGTGCCGTGGTCAAAGAGCTGCAAACAGGTTTGATTGGTGCTGGCTACGACGTTGGAACCGCTGATGGCGTCTACGGTAGCGGCACGGAAACCGCTGTCATGTGGTATCAGTACGACAACGGGCTCGAGTCGACTGGCGTTGTTGACGTGCAGACGGCTGAACTCTTGGGGTTCGAAGTCCCGACCAATCCGGCGGCGAACTCTGAGCAGGAAGCCACTGCTCCAGCCGAGGGCGACGCTGCGACGGAAGACGCTCCCGCCGGAGATGGCGATGCGTCAGCGGATGAGTCCGAGGCAAAAGAGGTCGACACAGAGTCTGGCACCGAAGCTACTGCGGATCAGTAAGTGTCCATTCAGCCGGGGTGCGCTTAACCGCGCGCCTCGGCACGTTTCATCCAAAACATGAGGCCAAAGCCGACGGCCGCCTCTACCCCTATCCCCAACGCAAGGGGTAGTGGGGTGCCGTCAAAGGCCAACCCGACAGGAACGGCAAGAGCGGCCCCGAAAACGGTTGAAATCGCCCCCATCACACTGGCCGCAGTGCCAGCCATGTGACCAAGCGGCTCCATAGCCATGGCGTTGAGATTCCCCAGGGTCATGCCAGCCTGGAAGAAGAGTGTCGTCTGCCAAGCTACGAAAACACCAAAGAGCAGGGGACCGACCGGCAAGCTCAGCCAGGCAATCAGCATGGCAAGTGAGCAGCCAACCTGAACAGCCAAAGTGACTGCCACGAGGAACCTCATACCCAACCGCATCACAAGCCAGGCATTCAGGATGCTGGCCGTGCCCGCGATCAGCGATACCATCGCGAACCAATAGGGAAAGTTCTCGCCGCGGGCAAAAGTGATGTCATAGACCTGCTGTACACTGGTGAGGATTGTCATAAGCATCGCAAAGCACAGCGTTTGAACAAGGATCGAAATACGCACCACTGGAATTGCCCACATCTCTCCAACGGCGGCAATCAGCACCGGCAGGCGGAACGGGCGACGATCCTCGCGGGCCAAGGGTTCGGGCAAGCGGAGGCTCAGCCAAACCACGGTCAACAGTGAAAACAAGATAAAGGCGACAAACACGCCCCGCCATCCGCTAAAGGCGATAATAAACGACCCCAACAGAGGGGCAATCGCTGGGACGAGGGTGAAGATCAGCATCACGATCGACACCAGGCGTGCCATGTCGCGCCCAGAGTATAAATCTCGAATGATCGCAAGGGTTACGACCCTTGGACCCGCTGCCCCGACCCCCTGCATCAGGCGCGCGGCAAGAACCAGTTCCAGAGACTGCGACGCCCATCCGATGGCCGCGCACACCATGTAGACCACAGCCCCGCCCACAACGACGGGTTTGCGCCCGAAAGTATCTGACAAAGGACCTGTGAAAAACGTGCCAATCCCCATGCCCAACATGAAGCTTGTCAGGATCATTTGTGCCCGGTTGAGGTTATCAGGGCTGAGCTCGCGCCCGATTTCCGGCAAGGCAGGCAGCATCGCGTCGATGGAGAACGCGATGGTGGCGAACATCATGGCACAAAGTGCCACAAATTCGACGCGGGACATGGGATGATCTTTTTTCATTCTGCAGGCTGATCGTCTGTGTTGTCCGCGTGCGGTTCGTGCGCGGCTTTGTGATGTCCCAGCCGTGCAATCAACCACTCAGAATGCGCTTTGTGCCTGTCCGCTGTGAAGGCTCCAAATTGCTGGATGACAAAGGCAAAAATACCCAGTCCCAGGAAAATAAAAACGGTTGTGCCGATCTTGCCCAATGTGGTGGCCGGAACAAGCGATCCATAGCCCACCGTCGAAAGAGTGATGACAGAGAAAAAGTAGCTGTCGATCCAGCTCCACCCCTCCACAAAGTGAAAAAACACGGTGCCACAGAAAATCACCGGCACCAGCAGGAGGACAAGAAAGAAAAGACGCAGGCCCGGACTCATGAGGCCGCCTGTTTCTCGTTCAATTCTCGAATTACCTTGATCCAAAGCTCTGCGGTCTGGGCGCCTGGAACTGCGTGCCGGTTGTCCACGATGAAGGTCGGCACCGAGTTTACGCCCATTTTTCGGCTGTGTGCATCACGTTCACGGATCATATCCGCATCTTCGTCTGTTTTCAGAAGCTTGCCAATGACCGCGGCATCAAGCCCCGCACCGTCGGCAACATCACACAGGACTTCGACGTCACCAATGTCGCGGCCGTCACGAAAGTAAGCCTTGAACAAGGCGTCAACGACTGCGGTTTGCTTGCCTTCGATGCCTGCCCAATGGATCAGCCGGTGCGCGTTCACCGTGTTGGGTGTTCGTTGTATCGCGCCAAAGTCGATCTCGAGACCCTCTTCACGCGCATGGCGGTCGATCTCGCCGTAGACGCGAATCGCGTTCTCTTTGCCTCCAAACTTGGTTTCAAGATACTCGCGGCGGTCCATACCCTCTTCGGGCATGTCCGGGTTCAGCTGAAAGGGATGCCATTCAATTGCAAAAGGATGATCCGACTCAGCCTCCATCGCTTTTTCCAGGCGTGCCTTGCCGATGTAGCACCATGGGCAAATTGGATCGGACAGGATGTCGAGCTTGATCATTTTGTCGCCTTGAATTGGTCGCGCAAAGCGCGGCGGCTGAGTTTGCCGTTAGGGTTTGTGGGCAGCGCTTCCAGTCGTTGAAACAGGCGGGGCTGTTTGTATCGCGCCAGTGTTTCCTCCACATAAGCCCTGAGCGTCTGTTCGTCCAGTTCGCCAGCACTTGTGTAAAACGCAGCAATAACGCGGGCGTCCTTTTTGATCTCAACGTCTGTCACACCAACTGAGACGATGCCCGGAAAGCGTGACAGGGTTGCCTCGACCTCCAGCGGTGAAACGCGGTAGCCTCCGGCATTCATCATATCGTCGGCCCGACCCGCGTAGCGGACGTAATACGCCTCATCCATGGTGCCGCGGTCGCCGGTAAGAAACCACTCACCCGTAAACCGTGCTTCGGTTTCCTCCGGAGCGCGCCAATACCCCAACATCAGGCCCGGGTCGCGGCGGGAAACGGCGATGGTGCCCTCATCTCCTAGCGGTACAGGGTCTCCGTCGTCACCGACCAACGCGATGCGTCTGCCGACCTGGGGTCTGCCCAGCGTGCCTGGATGCTCGCGCAAAGTTGGGCTTGCGGAAATGAAAGTTGAGCATTCTGACATGCCATAAGCTTCCAGAAGCGCGGTCCCTGTGGCCTCGAACCACTCTTCACGAATGGTCTCGGAGAGTTTTTCTCCGGCGGAAAGGCCATGACGCAAGTCCGGTAGGTGGATGTCCGGGTGATCCGAGAGCATTTTGCGGTAAACCCCGGGGGCGGCGGCAAAGATGGTGGCCTTGTGTCGCTTCAAAAGGACGGGAAGCGTACCGATGTCGACGCCTTTGTCCGGGATCAGGGCAGTGGCACCGACCGACCATGGATCCATCAGGCCGGTGCCAAGCGTATAGGTCCAGTTAAAGGCACCTGCGTGCATCAACCGGTCGTCAGACACCAGTCCGTACCAGCCTTCGTGCATCATTTGCCGTGCCCAGATCGCTCGGTGTGCGTGGCAGACCGCTCGTGGCACTCCGGATGTGCCGGACGTGTAGATGATGTACGCCATCCGATCCGGGTCACCCATGTTGAAATCCGCCGCCTCCAGGTCACGCATGTCTTCCAACTGCGCCAGTGAGATTTGTGCGATGTTCGGCGTTTCAGGGCAGGCGACTTTTGGATCACGCAGAATCGCACCAGGCTCTAACTCCGCCAGCATTTTCGCCACTTCCGCCTCTGTCAGCTGCGATGAGGTCGGAACTGGCACCAATCCCACCGCGATGGCCCCGAGATAGGCAATCGGAAACTCCACCGTATTGCCCAGCCGCATGAGAACCCGGTCACCCGGCTGCAAGCCTTGGTGCAAAAGACCTGTTCCGGTTCCCAAAACAGCGTCTTTCAATGCGCCAAAGGTCCAGTCCTGCGCCCCGCTGACCGACATGACCGACAGGGCGATCTTGTCAGCCAGGCGGTCGGCATGCGCCAGTACATGCGCAGCCATGTTGAAAGATGCTGGCGCCGCTGGATGTTGGCCCTGATCAAAAACAGAAATCATGTATTCTTGGTATTGTGGGGGCAGGGGAGTTGCAAGGGCACCAGAGCGCGGTCTACAAGACGCGCTATGACCGACAAAGATCCCCAATCCTTGATCCGTGTGGCCCGTGAAAACGGTCAACATGACCACATTGAGCCGCTTGACCTGGGCCAACGGGTGCGGGACCTGCGCAAAGCACGCGATTGGACGCTGGAACAGGCCGCAAAGCAGGCGGGTTTGGCACGATCAACCCTGTCCAAGATTGAAAACGGTCAAATGTCTCCGACCTATGATGCGTTGAAAAAGCTCGCTGTTGGGCTCGAGATTTCGGTTCCGCAACTGTTCACACCGCCACAAAAAGAACAGGTTAACGGCCGGTTGGCCGTGGTGCCTTCTGGCCAAGGGATGCTCCAAGCAACCACCACCTACGAGCACGAGCTTTTGGCAGAAACCCTGACCAAGAAAACCATGTTGCCTTATCGTGCGCGTGTACGGGCCCGCTCGATGGATGAATTCGACGGCTGGGTGCGCCACGACGGTGAAGAGTTCCTCTATGTTCTGACCGGGGTGATCCGGCTCTACACCGAGTTCTATGAACCTATCGAAATGCGACGTGGCGACAGCGCCTATTATGACGGCTCGATGGGGCACAATGCCATCTCGGTTTCGCAGGAAGATGCAAACATCCTTTGGGTAACGTCCTTGATGTGAGCCCCTGAGTTGGCAATCAGGTGTTTTCCAAAAGCCCTTCGCTGATGTTCCACAACCGTTCGGCGCTCTCATCATCACAGGCATGAGCGTTCACACCAAAGAAACGCGCCGTTGGGCTTTCGGGGTCCGTGGGCGCTGCAATGTCGCAATCTTCGCAATAGACACCCGCCTTGCCCGAGAGCTTGCTCGATGTGGCCGCCCAAAGCGTGGTTGAACAGCCTTGTTCTGGCGTCTTGAAACCTTGTTTCGCCAATTCCGAGGGTTCGCCGGACGCGTCCAGCCACCCCAGTGCGATCATTTCCTCTTTGGGCAGATGGCGTTGCAGGGGCGTAAAAATTCCGCCGGGATGCACAGAGAAAGCAAGACCACCTGTGTCTTTCAATCGGCGGGACAAAGCATTGGCAAACAGTGCATTGGCGGTCTTGGCCTGGCCATACGCCTGCCATTTGTCATAGTCGGTGTTGTCGTACTGGATGTCGTTCCACAGAATGTCTGAAATCTTATGTCCTGTCGAAGACAGTGAAATGACCCGAGCACCCTCGGTCGCAGACAAAAGCGGCATCAGTGCTTTGGTCAAAGCAAAATGGCCCATGTGATTGACGCCAAACTGCGATTCCCATCCGGGGCCGACCCGTGCTTTGGGGCAGGCCATGATCCCGGCATTGTTGATCAACAGGTCGAGCTGTGAAAGCTCGCTGACCATTGACCCTGCAAAACCCTGTACCGACGCCATGTCGCCAAGATCCAGCGGGGCCGTGACCACATGCCCCGCGACATCAGACAATGCCTCGCGCGCCTTTTCAGGAGAGCGTACGGGAACAATGACTTTTACTCCCTTCTCGGCCAATGCACGTACGGTCTCAAGCCCAAGGCCGCTGTAGCCGCCGGTGACAATTGCAGTTTTCCCTGCCAGGTCAGTGTCTTTAATCACTTCGCGTCCAGTGGACTTGGCGTGAAAACCAGAAACAGTGGGGACTTGATCGGAAATGGCCATCAGAACTCTCCTGCACATCTTGCGGTATGCAGATGAGCTAGGCAGTGGCCTGAACAATTAGAATGGGACGATCTAATATTGGCACGATCTGCAAGCAGTTTCCAAAGCTGCGAAGGATCGACCTGCCACGTGAAGCTCAGAGTTTTTCCAAAACAGTCTTGAGATCGCCATACCCTGTATGGCGGTGCTCAAACGGCAGTTTGAGACGTTCTGCGCAGTCCCGGGCCTTGGCCAGCAAAGCCGGGTCATGCGTCTGCGACTGATAGACAAGTTTGGTGTAATTTCCGAAATACATGTCGCGCAGTTCCGGATGACGGTCCAACCCCATGGGCTTCCAAACAAAGGCATCAAACTGCCGCGTCAGAAAGTCTGTCAGGTAGAACGTCCCGAATTCTTCCTCAGTGACCTTGGCAAACGCCTCATTGCCTTCGAAAAAGCTGTAGCAATGGGGGCCTTCCACCATTTCAACGCCCAGTTCCTGACAGGTCTTTTGCAACATGCCCCCGGTTCCGCAGTCTGCATAAACGACAAAAATGTCGTCATACTCTTGCCGGTGCTTTGAAACCGCTTCGCGAACGGCATCAGGAATTTTATCCGGATAGAGGTGGAGATTTGCCGGCAGGCAGGTCAGATCCATATGGTCCCAAGCATTGGCCTCCTTCAAGGCAAGAATTTCCCGCGCAAGTGCACCACAGGCCAGCAACAAAATGCGCCCGGTCGCCCCAGTGAGATCCAAGCCCGTATCCGTTAATTGCGAGTCGCTCGGCAAAGACATGTCTCTCTCCAAAAAACAAAGGCCCGCCAGTGTCTTGGCGGGCCCTTTTAAGGTAATTTTCAGCCCGGATCAGCCGTTCATTTGGTTGTGCTTGCGCCCTACCAGGTCCTTGGCGGTTTCCACGGCAACAGCCGCATCGCGGCAGTAAGCGTCAGCGCCAATGGCCTTGCCAAACTCTTCGTTCAACGGGGCGCCACCAACCAGAACAATATAGTCGTCGCGCAGGCCTTGTTCGACCAGCGTGTCGATCACGACTTTCATGTATGGCATTGTGGTCGTCAGCAACGCCGACATCCCAAGGATATCCGGCTTCTCGTTTTCCAGCGCTTCAAGATAGGCTTCGACCGCGTTGTTGATGCCAAGATCAACAACTTCGAACCCGGCACCTTCCATCATCATCGAAACAAGGTTCTTGCCGATGTCGTGAATGTCGCCTTTGACGGTGCCGATGACCATTTTACCAACGCGAGGCGCGCCAGTTTCCGCCAAAAGCGGCTTCAGAATGAACATGCCGCCTTTCATGGCGTTTGCCGCCAGCAGAACTTCGGGGACAAACAGAATACCGTCGCGGAAGTCGGCCCCAACGATGGTCATACCGCCAACCAAAGCCTTGGTCAGGATGTCGTAGGGTTGCCATCCGCGTTCCAGAAGAATGTTCACAGCCTCTTCGATCTCTTCCTTGAGACCGTCATAAAGGTCATCGAACATCTGTTGGACCAGTTCTTCGTCGTCCAGTTCAGACAGGATGATATCGTCTTCTTCCGACATGAGCATTCCTCAATAGTGCCGACGCGTTTGGCCGGGGTCGTGGTTTTTTCCACATTTGGTCATTTTGTGCCGAGCCGACTGTCAAAATTGCGACATGGCCCGCGCTGCGACCGACTTATCACGCGGAAAATGCACATTCCCAGTGAAATCTGTTCAAAACAATCTTGAGGTTTGTTGTATTTGTTCTCTATTTGTTCTACTTTCTGGGGATGAACACATCAAAATCCGAAATTCCCGCGGACCTGCGTCGGTCCCGCGGCGCGCTGAGCAATCAGACAGGGCGTTTCGACCTACAACGCAACGTTGAAAGTGATGGTTGGGACATGGAAGAAGAGCTTCCTCCCTTTCGAACTGAGCTGACTCTGGAGCAGGCCAAATCGATCATCACCCGAAACACCTCTCCGGATTTGCCCTTTGACCGCTCGTTGAACCCGTATCGCGGATGCGAACACGGCTGTGTCTATTGTTTTGCCCGCCCGACGCACTGTTATTTGGGATTTTCTGCCGGATTGGACTTTGAAACCAAGATCATTGCGCGCCCAAACGCATCCGAAATTCTGGACAAGGAGTTGCGGCGCAAGTCCTACAAACCCGATACCATTGCGATTGGCACAAACACCGATCCTTACCAACCGGCCGAGCGTGACATGAAGGTGATGCGTGGCTGTCTCAAGGTTCTGAGCGCGTTCAACCACCCGGTCGGGATCGTCACCAAGGGCACGCTGATCGAGCGTGATATTGATGTGCTTGCGTCAATGGCCCAGCGTGGCCTCGTGAATGTAGGCATCTCGATCACATCTCTCGATACGTCGTTGTCCCGTCTGATGGAGCCCCGTGCGCCGTCTCCCAAACGGCGTCTGCAAACCATTCGTCGCCTTGCGGATGCTGGCATTCCCGTCCGGCTCATGATGGCTCCGGTTGTTCCGTCTGTCACCGATCACGAGATTGAAGCGATACTGCAGGCGTCTTGTGTGGCGGGGGCAAAGGCCGCGAACTGGATCATGCTACGATTACCGCAAGAAGTGTCTCCGCTGTTTCGCGAATGGCTCGAAGCGCACTTTCCCATGCGATCCGAGCGCGTTATGGCCCGGTTGCGCGAAATGCATCGGGGACAGGACTATGATGCCCAATGGGGCCGTCGAATGCGCGGCGAGGGTCACTATGCCGACATGATTGCGGCGCGGTTCAAGATCGCAATGCGCCGACAGGGTCTGGCCCCGGATTTGCCGCCCCTGCGCCAGGACCTGTTTCAGGTTCCTTTGGCCGTCGGAGACCAGATGGCCCTGTTCTGACGCCTAGGCCAGTTCTGAGATGCCCTTTTGGACCCGCCGGGCCTTATCAATGGCCAGTTGGGCCAGCGCGGCATGATCTTTCGCACCGCAAGCCGCAATCCTGTCATCGAAATCTGCGCGGGCCTGCTCAAGCGCTGGCATCTCGGATGCCAACACCTCAAAGGCGTATTCCAGAGGGGCGTCGGGGGCCAAAATCCCCTCAGCGCGCAGCTTTTCCTCTGCGATTTCACGGGCTTCCGGGGTCATTTTTTCAAACAAAATGCTCATGTGTGTCTCCCAGCCGATTGTTTTGATGGGTGCACACCAAGACAAAATTGGGGCATCCCGAAACGTCGACACTCGCAGTTTGCGAAAGGATCACCGGCAGCGACACTGATCTAGGTCAAATGGCGTCATCTGGTCGCAATTTCGAGACGGGATTTGTGACATTTGCTCATGTTTTGCGCTTAGTTTTCGATGTCGGGCAGATAATCCACATACATCCACCCCGAAACCTCACCATCTGCGGTGCGCAAGACAACCCGCCGCCAATTCCCGATGGTGCCCACAATGTGAACAAGGTCCCCCAAACGGGTTGTTGCGAGGGTTGGGAACCCGATCCCGGGCCCTTTGCGCAGGTGCACGTTTTCGCCGCCGACAGCCATGCTCTTTAGCGTCGCCATGGGGGACTCGGGGCGAAGCCCGCTCGGATGGGGGGCACTGAGGGTATCAGGGAGCGTTCCGGGGTGTCGTTCCGAAAAATGCGATGACCCAACGCGCAGTGGATCGGCGCCATGCACCGCCAAACCAAAGTCTTGCTGAAACACGCCCCTCACCGTGGGCAAGGCGTTGCCGCGTGCCACCGGCCCTTCACGTGTCGCGCCAATTTGGATCAACACGCCAGGCTCGCCCGGTTGCGGAGGTTGTCCGGAGTTTGACGTTTCAAAATCGGCAACGCCGAGTGCGGCAGGCAAAGGTCGGACGATCCCGCGAAAATCACCCACAACGACAGGGTGGCGTCTGTCCGGCCCGGGAAAGCGCAGTTCGGCGGTTTGCGAGGTGGGTCTGGTAGAACTGTCGGGCCGTCGCAGCGCGTGATGCGGTTCCGGACTATTGGGCAGCAGATGCTGTTCGAAAACCAAAGGAGGAGAAATCGTTGCCTCCGCTGTGACCTCTTCCAGTTCCAGGCTGTCAGCCGGATTGGCATAGGTGACATCCGGCGGCGAATAGGTTGCCAGCGCATAGACCAATAGCCCGAAAAACAGGGCCGGACCCATGATTGAGGAACGCTCAGGCTCTGACATGTATTCCCGCGAACAAGTTTGGATACGCCGCCCGAGCATGCAATCGGATGCCCGGGGGTTCAACCCCTGTCGCGGCGCGTCCTGCGTTGGAAAGCAGACCTAACCCCGGCGGCGTCGATTCCGGCGGGCAGGGGCGGCGGCGTCTTCCTCGGTGCCATCGTTGGCAGAAGAGAACGGACCCAATGCGTCGGTGATCTGATCCAGAGTGGGGCGTGGACCTCGTTCGTGGGTTTCAAGCGCGGCCCGCATCGCAGCCAGGTGCTCGGGCATCGTGCCGCAACAGCCGCCAATGATGGTTGCACCGCTGTCGCGTGCCATAACGGCGTATTCACCCATCAGTTCGGGTGTCCCGTCATAGTGAATGTGCCCGTCAACATACTTCGGGATACCGGCGTTGCCTTTGGCGATGATCGGGCGTTCGGCGCCCTGTGCTGCAAAGCCTTGGACGGTCCGCAGCAAATCCGACGCACCGGTGCCGCAGTTCGCGCCAAACCCCAAAGGAGGATTGGCCAGACTTTCAACCATCTGCACCATGGCCGCAGACGTCACCCCCATCATGGTGCGCCCGGCTGTGTCAAAACTCATGGTGCCACACCAAGGCATGTCCGCCAATGCAAAGGCCTCGGCGGCAGCCCGGTATTCTTCTGGGGCGGAAATTGTTTCCAGCCACAAAACGTCTGCTCCACCTTCTTTCAACCCTTCGGCCTGCTCGTGAAAGATTTCCACAGCATCTGCATGACTCAAAGAGCCAACCGGCTCCATAATCTCGCCAGTCGGGCCAACAGATCCCGCGACCACCACAGGGCGTCCGGCTGCATCCGCTACGTCCCGGCCAATTTCTGCGGCCATGCGGGACAGCTCTCTGGCGCGATGTCCTGCATCATGCAGTTTCAGACGCGCCGAGTTGCCGCCAAAGGAATTGGTCAGAAACAGATCCGACCCATTATCGACAGCAAGGCTGTAAAGCTTCTTGATCTTGGCAGGTTCCTGTTCGTTCCACAGTTCCGGGGCATCGCCAGAGCTCAGTCCCATATTGAACAGGTTGGTTCCCGTCGCACCGTCCGCCATGATCCAGTCGCGGGTTTCCAGCATTTTGGAGAGGGCATTGGTCATTTCGGAAACTCCTTGGGGCGTGACACATCAGTCTCGCGCACATGTGTCATGGCGCGCGCGCGGGGGCAATCTCAAAACTTTCATGGAAATCATGAGGCCGGGTTGAGTACCCAGATCACGCAAAAAAATGCGCGAGCTTTCGCGTCGCGCATTTCTAAACCAAATCGGGTGTGACGACTCAGATTTCGCCCATCAGCTGTTCTTTGGCCACCGCCAGAAGCTCCGCGCGTTTGGCACGAATTTCTTCCGAGGTGATTTTACCTTCCAAATCGGCCACAACCTTGCGGACCACGTCTTCGTGCCCGGCCTCTTCAAAATCTGCCAAAACTACGGTTTTGGCATAGGCCTCGGCGTCATCACCGGACTTGCCCTGCAAATCAGCGGCCCAGAGGCCAAGCAACTTGTTGGCACGGGCGTCGGCCTTAAAATTCATTTCTTCGTCGTGGGCGAACTTGTTTTCGAATGCGCTTTCGCGGTCGTCAAAAGTGGTCATCTGCTCATTTCCTTGCAAATGTTGGCGTTAGGTCTTGTATGCACAAGGGGACCTCTCGCCGCAAGGGGGGCAGGCACGCTTGCGACAATGCCGCCCATGGATTAAGAGGGCGCCAGATAGCGGGGACTCGCCCCCGCCAGACAGGAAAGAGACCCCGATGGCGCGCGGTAAGAAGATTTACGAAGGCAAAGCCAAGATACTGTTCGAAGGTCCAGAGCCGGGAACAATCGTCCAATACTTCAAGGACGACGCCACTGCGTTCAATGCTGAAAAAAAGGACGTCATCGACGGCAAGGGCGCTTTGAACAATCGCCTGAGCGAATACTTCATGCTGGGGCTGAACCAGATTGGCGTTCCGACACACTTTCTGAAACGCCTCAACATGCGTGAACAGCTGGTGCGCTCCTGCGAGATTATTCCGTTGGAAGTGATCGTGCGGAACTTTGCCGCAGGCTCGATGAGCAAACGTTTGGGAATCGAAGAGGGCACGCAGTTGCCGCGCCCGATCGTCGAATACTGCTACAAGGATGACTCGCTGGGTGATCCCATTGTCACCGAAGAGCACATTGCGGCCTTTGGTTGGGCAAGCCAGCAGGACATGGATGACATCCTGGGCCTGGCGCTGCGGGTCAACGACTATATGTCGGGCGTGATGTACGGTGTCGGTATCAAGCTGATCGACTTCAAGATCGAGATCGGCCGCATCTATGATGGCGATTTCCAGCGTCTTGTCGTTGCCGATGAAATCAGCCCCGACAGCTGCCGCCTTTGGGACATGGAGACAGGTCAGAAGCTGGACAAGGACGTGTTCCGCCGTGATCTCGGCAACCTGACCGATGCCTACGCCGAAGTGGCACGCCGACTGGGCGTCATGCCCAAGGGCACAGGGCCAAAGCCCACGCTGGTTAACTGAACGGCGCGTCCGGCTGAGGGCGCGCAACAACACAAGTGTTTTTGAAAAGATGACGCCCAAGTGGGATCATCTTCATACCGGAGAAAAGCAGATGAAAGCGCGTGTCTATGTGATGCTCAAAAACGGTGTTCTGGATCCGCAGGGCGAGGCCGTGCGCCACGCTTTGGGAAGCCTGGGATTTGACGGTGTCGAAGGCGTGCGCCAGGGCAAGGTGATCGAGCTGGACCTGGCTGACGGCACCACCGAAGATACGGTGACGGAAATGTGCGAAAAACTTCTCGCCAACACCGTGATCGAAAGCTACCGCGTGGAGCTGATGTGATGAAAGCTGCCGTCATCGTCTTTCCCGGATCCAACTGTGACCGCGACCTTGCCGTGGCCTTTGAACAGGCTGGCATGGATGTCGCGATGGTTTGGCACAAAGAGACCGAACTGCCACAGGATCTTGATATCGTTGGGGTTCCGGGCGGCTTCTCGTTTGGCGATTACCTTCGTTGCGGGGCCATCGCGGCCAATTCTCCGATCTGCAAGTCACTGATCCAACATACCGAACGTGGTGGATTTGCGCTTGGCGTTTGCAACGGCTTTCAAATTCTGACCGAAACCGGGATCCTTCCCGGGGCACTGCGTCGCAACGCCGGGCTGAAATACATCTGTCGCACAGTTGGGTTGCGGGTTGAGAACGCCGAAACCGCATTTACCAGCCAGTACGAAGCGGGCCAGGTCATTGATGTTCCGATTGCGCACCATGATGGCAACTATTTCGTGACCGATGAAAAACTTGCCCAGTTGCGTGACGAAGGCCGCATTGCCTTTACCTATACCGACAATCCAAACGGGTCGGTTGCCGACATCGCTGGCGTGATTTCCAAGAACCGCCGCGTGCTTGGCATGATGCCACACCCGGAACGTGCTGCGGATGATGGGCATGGAGGCACCGACGGGGTGGCAATGTTCCGCTCGCTTGTGGACCAGTTGGCCACCGCCTGACTTGAGACCCTGTGCCGGGACCAGTAGTCTCGGCCCATGGAGAGCGAGCCATTCCACATGGATGAAACACAACACCCACGCCGGGCCAACTGGCGTGTGAGGCTGGCTTTGGCGGCTGTTGTGGCCCTGGCGGCGGTGACGATCTGGGTCACCAACTCGTTTCTCACGGATCGCTTCACGCAAAACACGCGCAACCGGGCCGAACTGCGGCTGGCGCTTTACTCGGGCAACCTGCAATCCGAATTGCGCCGCAATGCGATCGTGCCGCAGTTGTTGGCAAAAGACCCACAGTTGATCGCTGCGCTGACGTCCGGAGACTTTTCCCAATCCACGGCGCGGCTTATCTCCTTTGTAGAAGAGATTGGGGCCGCCTCAATCCTGCTTTTGGATTCCGGCGGACGCACCGTTGCTGCGACGGATCGAACCAAAATTGGCTCGCTTCAGCACACAAATGCATATTTTATCAGCGCCTTGCGGTCTAACGCGACAGTGTTTTCCAGCCAAAAACAGGATACAGGAAACTTTCATTTCACCTATGCGCGCCGGTTGGATTTTCAGGGGCAGGTCATTGGTGTCATCGCGGTTGAGGTTGATCTGCAAAAGTTTGAACGCGCCTGGGCCGGAATATCGGATGCGGTTTTTGTCACGGACAGCCAGGGCACGATCATCCTGGCAACCGAACCGCGCTGGCGTGGCCTGACGGAAGACATTGCACTGGCGCGGCAACCCGCAGAGGGCGCGATTGAGCGCGCCATTCAGGCAACCGCAGATTGGACGCAATTGCCAGCGGACGCCTATATCCAGGGCGAAGGCGTGATGCGCGAAGATGCCCGTATCCCGTTTCGCGGTTGGCGCATGACCTCGTTCACCACCTACAACAGTGTCCGCGAAAAAGTGAACGCCGTTTTGGCGTTGGAAATCATGGGATTCGCCGTGCTGTTGGCCGTGGCCTTTTATGCGCTGTCCCGGAAAAACGCGCTGCGCATGGCGCTGTTTCAGCGGGAAAGCGCAGGCTTGCGGGCCCTGAACCTGCGGCTTCAGCGCGAAATTGCCGAACGTGAACGCATGCAACAAAGCCTCGCCGTGGCCGAGCAATCGCTGGCGCAAAGCTCGAAACTGGCCGCTTTGGGTGAGATGTCCGCCGCGGTAAGTCATGAATTGAATCAACCGCTTGCAGCGATGAAGACCTATCTGGCCGGGGCACGTTTGCTGCTCCGACGCAATCGACCTGATGAGGCGCTTTCGTCATTTCAACGCATCGACGATCTGATCGAGCGGATGGGCGCGATTACCAAACAGTTAAAGTCTTATGCGCGTAAGGGTGGCGATGATTTCCATCCGGTCAATATGGCCGAGGCTCTGAACTCGGCTCTGGCGATGATGGAGCCGCAATTGCGGCAGGGTCACATTCGCATCAGCCGTATCATTCCGGACGAACCGGTGCGGGTGATGGGTGACCGGATGCGCATTGAGCAGGTGATTATCAACCTTCTGCGCAATGGTCTGGACGCCATCAAAGGTGAACGGGATCCCGAGATCGAGATCCTCTTGGCGGCGGGCGAGACTGCGACGCTGACAGTGCGTGACAACGGGCCGGGGATCGAAAACCTCGACGACCTGTTCGAACCCTTTTTCACCACCAAGCAACCCGGCGACGGAGTGGGGCTAGGCTTGGCGATTTCCTCGGGTATTGTCAGTGACTTAGGCGGCAGACTTACAGCGCGAAACGGACAAAGCAGGGGGGCTGTATTCGAAGTTCAGCTTCCTATCTTAAGTGAAGACATTGAGGCAGCGGAGTAAACGGACATGGCTCAGGGTATGAAAATCGCCATCGTCGATGACGAACAGGATATGCGTCAATCGATCAGCCAGTGGCTGGCCTTGTCAGGCTATGACACAGAAACTTTCGCCAGCGCCGAGGACGCCCTTAAGGCGTTGGGGCCGGATTATCCGGGCATTGTCATCACCGATATCCGCATGCCGGGAATGGACGGGATGCAGTTTTTGAAAAAGCTGATGGGGTCCGACAGTGCGCTGCCGGTGATCATGATTACAGGTCACGGTGACGTGCCGATGGCGGTCGAAGCGATGCGGGTTGGGGCGTATGATTTCCTCGAAAAACCCTTTAATCCCGATAGGATGAGCCAGTTGGCCAAGAAGGCGACGACCTCGCGGCGGCTGACCTTGGACGCGCGGGCGCTGCGGCGGGAATTGTCGGATGGCGGGCAGTTGATGAAAAAGCTGATCGGGTCGAGCCCGGCGATGGAGCGTCTGAAAGAAGACATTTTGGATCTGGGGCAGGCGGATGGGCATGTTCTGATTGATGGCGAGACCGGGACGGGCAAAACGCTGGTTGCACATGCGCTGCACGCGGTGGGCAGCCGGGCGGGCAAAAAGTTTGTTCTGGTGAGCTGTGGTGCCTTTGAAGAAGAGGCGTTGGCGCGGCGTTTGTTTGGGCCCATGCTGCCCGAGGACAGCCAGCTTCCGGCCATTGAAGAGGCCCGTGGCGGCACGCTGGTGCTGGAGGATGTGGAGAGTCTTTCAGACACGCTGCAGGCCAAATTACTTAATATTATCAACGAACAAGGCACGCCTGCGGAAACCCGTATCGTGGCGATTTCGAACCTGCAGGAACAGGATCGCACCGCCGAGGATGCGTTGCGTTCGGACCTGTTCTATCGCCTTGCGGCTTTGCGGATCACGGTGCCTCCGCTGCGCCAGCGGGGCGAGGATATTCTGACCTTGTTCACCCGTCTCTCAGAGCAGTTTGCCGACGATTATGGCTGCGAGGCACCCAAGGTTTCGGCGCAGGAGGCGGCGCAGTTGTTGCAGGCGCCCTGGCCGGGAAATGTGAGGCAACTCATCAACTTAGCCGAACGCGCCGTGCTGCAGAGCCGTCGCGGCGAGGGCACCATTGCCTCGCTTTTGATGAACGACCACGAAGAGATGCAGCCGGTGATGACAACCGAGGGTAAGCCCTTGAAAGAATACGTAGAAGCCTTTGAGCGTATGCTTATCGACAACACCATGCGACGGCATCGCGGGTCGATTGCCAGCGTCATGGAAGAGCTGTGTTTGCCGCGCCGGACTCTGAACGAAAAGATGGCAAAATACGGGTTGCAGCGGGCAGACTATTTGTAACGGTAACAAACTCGCAAATCGGCAAAGTGACCAAATTGTACAACTTTTTTTGGGGGGACTCTCCATTTTGTACAATTTGGATACCTGTCCGTTTGGGTGGGTGTTTCTTAACAAACCCTCAAGAGAAACCCGGTCTTCCGGCTCTGTGTCTGCACGCCAGAAAACCGGCTCGAAGAGACGATTGAAACGGTGCGGCAGGGGACGCCGTGAGGTGACCCCCACGGGGGGGCAGTACGGCGAAGTACGGCGCGATACTGATGTGTCAGTCCGCAGCGCTTGGGACGCCCGCGGCGATGTAGGCGTTGACCAGATCCTGATGGAAGGCGCGCGGCCTTTCCCGTGTTCGGCCAATGGTGAGGTCGTTGATCGTGACGTCCGGGTTTTGGTCCTGCAACGCGCGCAGGGCTGATTGGGCGGCTTGCACCTCGCCCTTGAAGACAAGCGCGGCGATCAACGCGCCGTGGGCCTGAAAATGCGCCCGCGCATCCCGCATGTCGCGGCTGAGAACCGCGCGGGCCAGCGAGATCACCTCGTCGTACTGGCCATCTTCGAGTAGCGCAGGGTAGAGCGCGCCGGGAAGCCATTCGGGATAGTCAGGCTCGAGCCGCATGCCCATCAACATGTGCTGCAGTCCGCGTTTGGCCTCACCGGCGCTGTAGAGCGCCAAGCCGCCGATGGCGTTGACATCGCCCCCGCCCGGAGACAATTCCAGGGCGCGATCCGCTGCGGCCTTGGCGGCGTCAAAGTTGCCCAGGCCGTTTTCTACAAGCGCAATCAGCGTATAGGGATCACCCCATTCCTGCATGGCAAGGGCCTGTTGGGCCATATCACGGGTTTTCTGAAGGTCGGCAACGATATTGTCGGACGTGCCAATGATGACCCTTTGCCACGGAATCCATGCCAGCAGATAGGGGCCCATGGGGCTATCGGGGTTGTCCGTCAGGATTTGGGACCAGATTCGAATGGCCTCGTTATGGCCTTCTGGATTGAACCGCTGAAAGGCATCGCGGCCCTGAACCACCCGCACGCTGGTCTCAAAATCCCCGGACAGGGCGGCGATGGTGCGCACGGATTCACCAACCGTGAGCGCCACCTGCAGTTCGAGAAACAGTTTTTCGGCGATATGGTCCTGAACGTCAAAGAGGTCGTCAATTTCGACGTCTTCCCGAATGGACCACAGCTGTTCTCCGCGAAGGGCATCGGACAGTTCTGCGGTGACCCGCGCCTTTTCCCCGGACTTCAGAACGCTGCCGCTGAGCACATATCGCACGCCAAGCTCTTGTGCGACGTCGCGGGGAGAGATTTGCCGGTCTTTGTAGGCCAGGCTGGTGGCGCGGCCCATCACAACCATGTCCGGCGAGAGGGACAATGTGGAAATAATGTTTTCTGTCAGCGCGTTACCAATCGAAGCTGCAGTCGAATCCTCGGTGACGCTGGTAAAGGGCAAAACCGCGATGGACGGACGTTCCGGCAGTTTGAGGGACATGGCCGCGGGATCAACCGGGGCAAAGTCCGGTGTGCTGATCTGCCACCAGACGCCTGCACCGATCACGACAGCGGCGGCCATGGCAAGGGCAGCGCGGGGGCCGCGCGCGCGTTTTTGGGTGCGGGGGGGCGACATGCGCGCCTCGCCCGTGCGGACAACCTGAAAGGTGTGCACCGGGCGGGCGATGTTCTTGACCGTGATCTCGCCAAGGTCGTTCAGATCAAGCGCCATCCTGTCGCGGGCCTGATCGCGCACCGAGCGGCTGATCAATATGCCCCCTGTGGGTGCCAGCGCCTCGAGTCGGGCGGCGATATTGACGCCATCGCCCAAGAGATCTTCGCCCTCGGCCACGACGTCGCCGAGGTTGATGCCGATGCGGTAGAGCATTTGCTCGGGTTCCGGTATGGTCGCGTTGGCGGCCTCGACCTGGGTCTGTAACGCCAGGGCAAAGCGCAAGGCCGCGACGGTGCTGGCAAATTCCACCAAGAGGCTGTCGCCGGCGGTATTGGCAACGCGACCGCTGTGGGTCTCGAGAAGCGGCTGGATGATCCCGGTCAGATGTGCACGCCTTTGGCGGAGGGTCTTTTCCTCATCTCTGCCAACCAACCGCGAAAAGCCGACAATATCGGCCGCGAGAATGGTGGTCAGGCGTCGCTCCATGAGGTGTTCCTTGGGTGGTTTGGGGTCAGGCTACTGCAGAAACCTGCGTGCGCAAAGGCAATCGAGCCGCCCGCGAGAAAACATGCGGCGGGAAAACATGCAGATTTCCCATGCGTTTTCGAATGGTTCGGGCTTTTGCCATTGTAATTATCCACAACGTGGTCTTATTTAGGAAGGTGGAGAGTCCCGCATTGGGACCTCTGACATGAGTTTCGCTGAGCGTGACGCGCGGCCACCAGATGCGCCAGACGCCCCGCTCAGACCGATTGTGCCCTTTTTCGAAAGGGTAGAGAGACGCCCGATCCGCACGGCGGAGGGCATATAACAGGCGCCGGAGCCTATAAGGGTCCAGCGTCGGAGAAGAAACGCGATGCAGCGCGCGAGTGTATTGATAGACCGAGCAGAGGCCGCAAGCGGCCCTCTTGGCCGCGCGCCTGACGTCGCCCAGACAAGACACCCAACACGATCCACCCTCAACGCCCCACCGGGGCGCGGCCGATTGCGCGGGTGCAAACGGACAACATGCCAAAGAAAATGCTTATCGATGCCACCCACGCGGAAGAGACCCGTGTTGTGGTGGTCGACGGAAACAAGGTCGAGGAATTCGACTTTGAATCGGAAAACAAACGCCAGCTAGCCGGAAACATCTATCTTGCCAAAGTGACCCGGGTGGAGCCTTCGCTCCAGGCGGCCTTTGTGGATTATGGTGGGAACCGGCACGGGTTCCTGGCGTTCTCGGAAATTCACCCCGATTACTATCAGATCCCGGTCGCGGACCGCGAAGCGCTGATGGAAGAAGAACGCGCCTATGCCGAGTCGATGAAGGCGCGCGACGACGACGAGGACGACAAGAAGAAAAAGCCGTCCCGCACACGCTCGCGCAGCCGGTCTCGGACAAAGACCAAGAAGGATGTTACCGCGACCGAGGCTGTCGAAGCCATGGAGACGACGGATGACGCCGTACAGATCGACGGGATGGAGACCATCGATCTGGGCGAAGACACCACCGAGGGCCTGTCGCCCATGGAACTGGTGCAGGAAACCCCGGTCGAAGAGCCTGCCGAGGAAAGCGACGTCGCGGAAGCTGCCGTGGACACCGCGGAAGAGCCTGTGGCCGAGGTGACCGAAGAGGCCCCGGCAGAAGAGGCCGTCGCAGAAGCTGAAGCTGAGGCCGAGGCTGCGCCGGAAGAGGTGGCTGAAGCGGCTGAAACCGCAGAGGACGCCCCCAAGGACGACAAGGGCGGCAAGACCATGGCCGCCAAGACCGAAGGCGACGACCCGGTTGCCACCAAGGATCCCGAAACCGGTGAAGAGACGCAAAGTGACGGATCCGAGACCGGTGCCGAAGCGCCTGTAGAAGCGGCCACAGACGAAGCGCCCGCGGAAGAGGCTGCTGAGGAGGCGGCTGAAGAGGTGGCCGAGGCTGCTCCGGTGGTCAAAAAGACCCGGCGCACCAGAACCAAGGCCAAGGCCGCGGTGAAAGCCGACAGCGCCGAAGAGGTCTCGTCAGAGGCCGATGAGGATGACGGCACCGAAGCGCCGGATGAAGAGGATGATGAGCCCGCGGCCAAGGGGTCCAGAGCCTCGGCCAAGGATGAATCCATCGAATCCGTGGCCGATGAAGACGACAGCGAGGACATCCGTCCGCCGCGCAAACCGCGTCCGCGTCGTTACAAGATTCAGGAAGTCATCAAGGTGCGCCAGATCATGCTGGTGCAGGTTGTGAAAGAAGAGCGCGGCAACAAGGGGGCCGCTCTGACCACCTATCTGTCGTTGGCCGGTCGCTATTGCGTGCTGATGCCCAACACCGCACGCGGTGGCGGGATTTCCCGCAAGATCACCAATGCGGTCGACCGCAAGAAGCTGAAAGAGATCGCAAACGAGATCGACGTGCCGCAGGGGGCCGGTCTGATCGTGCGCACCGCAGGTGCCAAGCGCACCAAGGCCGAGATCAAGCGCGACTATGAATACCTGCAGCGGATGTGGGAACAGATTCGTGAGCTGACGCTGAAATCCATCGCGCCTGCGAAGATTTACGAAGAAGGCGACCTGATCAAACGCTCGATCCGCGATCTCTATAACCGCGAGATCGACGAAGTGTTTGTCGAAGGCGAGCGCGGGTACCGCATCGCCAAGGACTTCATGAAGATGATCATGCCGTCCCACGCCAAGAACGTGAAGAAGTACGAAGAGGGTCTGCCTCTCTTTGCGCGCTACCAGGTGGAAAGCTACCTGTCGTCGATGTTCAACCCGACGGTGCAGCTGAAATCCGGTGGCTACATCGTGATCGGCGTGACCGAAGCGCTGGTGGCGATTGACGTCAACTCTGGCCGCGCCACCAAGGAAGGCTCGATCGAGGAAACCGCGCTGAAAACCAACCTGGAGGCCGCCGAAGAGGTGGCGCGCCAGTTGCGTCTGCGTGACCTTGCCGGTCTGATCGTGATCGATTTCATCGACATGGACGAGCGCAAGAACAACGCCGCTGTTGAAAAGCGCATGAAGGATCGGTTGAAAACGGATCGCGCGCGCATTCAGGTGGGGCGCATCTCGGGCTTTGGCCTGATGGAGATGTCGCGTCAACGTCTGCGCCCCGGCATGATCGAGGCCACGACTCAGCCCTGTCCGGCCTGTCATGGCACCGGTCTGATCCGCTCGGACGACAACCTTGCGCTGTCGATCCTGCGTCAGATCGAAGAGGAAGGCACCCGCCGTCGCAGCCGCGAAGTGCTGGTGAAATGTCCGGTGGCGATTGCCAACTACATCATGAACCAGAAACGCGAGCACGTGGCGCAGATCGAAGCGCGCTATGGCTTGTCGGTGCGGATCGAGGGCGATGTGCACCTGATCTCGCCTGATTTCTCGATTGAGAAGTTCAAGACAGCGACCCGCGTGGTGGCCGAGGTGAGCGCGCCGGTTGTCTCGGTGGACACGTCGATCATGGACGCGGTGGACGAGGAAGACGCGGCGCCAGAAGAGGCTGTGACTTCGGCCCCGGTGTCGGACACCGTGGAGGAGGATGGCGAGGGCAAGCCCAAGCGCCGTCGTCGTCGGCGTCGTCGGCGGAAATCCGGCAATGGCCCCGAAGGGCAGGCCGCAGACGGACAGGAAAACGCCGAGGCGGCCACGGAAGAGGCGTCGGACGCCGAAGGTGAAGCTGAGGCTGCTGCGGAGGCAACGGACGACGGGGAAGAAAAGCCCAAGAAGACCCGCGCACGCCGGTCACGCTCGCGCGGGCGCAAGGCCAAGGTAGAGGACGCCGAGGTCGTGGAAGAAACGGCTGCGGGCGAGACCCCAGCCGAAGCGGCAGAGGACGCAGCGCCCGAGGTCGCGGATGCCGAGGTCAATGGGACGGTGGCAGAGGCTGCCGCGCCTGAGGTGGCAGAGACGATTGTCACCGAGCCTGCCGAGGCCGCTGTTGAAGAGGCCGCGCCGGAAGTGACCGAAGACGCCGCGCAAGCGGCTGAGGAGGTCGCGCCAGAGCCTGAACCTGACCCCGCACCGGAGCCAGAGCCCGTATCAGAGCCTGTGCCCGCAAGCCCGCCCAAGCCGAAGCGCAAGGGTTGGTGGTCGATGGGCAGCTAAACGCTTGAACGAAACAGAAAACCCCGGGGGATCGACCCCCGGGGTTTTCTTTTGGTGCCCGTGGCCATCGTGCGTGCGAGAGCCGCAAGCGGTGCGCCCGTGGCCCGCGCAGGCGCCTCCGGCGGGAGTATTTTTGGCAATACGAAGCAGGGGCGCGCGGGGTCAGCCGCGTTTTTCGATCACGAAGGTGAGGGTGCCCTGCGAGTCGCTGCTGTCGATCAGGCTGTGGCCGCTTTCGTTGCAGAAGTGTGGCACATCGACGATGGCGGCGGGATCATCGGCCAGGAGACGCACGCGCGTGCCCGGTGCGAGCGGTTTCAGGCGCTTGCGCAGTTTCAGCACGGGCAGGGGGCACAACAGGCCGATGGCGTCGATATCTATCGTCATGAATGTCACATATGCGCGAGGGCGGGGGCTGTCCACAGAGATGTGACAGGAGGGCCTCGTGACCTTGGTCTGAGGATGCAGTAAGAGGGCGGTATGTTTGGAATCGAAATCATCGACGCGGGGTTGTTGCCTGCGATGTTTGTGGCGCTTTTGGCCGGGGGGATCTCGTTTCTGAGCCCTTGTGTTCTGCCGGTTGTGCCGCCTTATCTGGCCTATATGAGTGGCGTGTCGATCAGCGACATGTCCGAGGGCAAGGCGTCGCGCAACAAGGTGGTGACGACGGCGCTGTTCTTTGTCATGGGCCTGTCGACTGTGTTTTTGTTCCTGGGGTTCACGGCCTCGGCCATTGGCACGATGTTCCTGCAATATCAGAGCACTCTGAACACGGTTGCCGGTATCGTGGTGATGATTTTTGGCGCGCATTTCGTTGGCGTCTATCGGATCGGGTTTCTGGATCGCGAGGCGCGGCTGGATGTCGGGGACAAGGGGGGCAGCGCCTTTGGGGCCTATATCCTCGGGCTGGCCTTTGCCTTTGGCTGGACGCCGTGCATCGGCCCGCAGCTGGGGGCGATCCTGTCGCTGGCGGCCTCGGAGGCGTCCCTGACGCGGGGCACGCTGTTGCTGGGGGTCTATGCCATCGGGTTGGGCATTCCGTTCCTGCTGGTCGCGGCCTTTTTGCCGCGGTTGGGCGGGGTGATGACCTGGATGAAGCGGCATATGGAACAGATCGAGAAGGTCATGGGGCTGTTGCTGTGGACGATTGGTCTGTTGATGCTGACGGGCGGTTTTGCGGCGTTTTCCTATTGGTTGCTGGAAACCTTTCCGGCGATGGCCGAGATCGGCTGAAGAGCCTCAAAAGGCGCAGCAAATCGGTATCTTTCGGGACGCTGTTTTGACTTACTTCCGCCCAACTGGACGGCTAGTGTGACCCTTGAAGTGAGAGAGGTCATATGGCTGAGGCTGGGCACATTGATGTGAAAAGCCGCCGGGTGTTTTACATTCCCGGCTATGACCCCATTCATCCCCGTCGTTACCGCGAGCTCTACCGCAAGGAGGGCGCGGCACAGGGCGAGATTTCCGGATACGAGATCGCCTTGTCGCCCAAACAGGGCGGTGGCCCCTATGGCTGGCATGTCGAGGGGCGCATCGAAGGTGGCGTGACGCAGGCCGATTTCGAGGTGCTGGTCTGGTCCGATATTGTGCGCGACAGCATGGGGTTGGGGATCACCGCGACCTATGTGCAGCTGGCGCGCACGGCCTGGACCTATATTGCCAGCGGCGCGTTGGGGCGGTTGATGAAACTGCGCAAAGGGCCGGTGATTGCGGCACTTTATCCGGTGGTGTTTCTGCTGGTGCAGCTGCTGATTTCATTGCTGGCGGCCTATGGGTTGGGGCGGCTTCTGGCGATCTGGTTGCCCGATTGGACCGCCTGGGGCGGGCTGGTGATCGTGCCGTTCCTGCTGAACTGGTTTCGCAAGAAGGACAACAAGCTGTTCGCCTATTACCTGATGCATGATTATGCCTATTCGGCGCAGTCCAAGGGGGCGAACCCGCCCGAGCTGGAAGCGCGGATGGCGGAGTTTGCCGACCGGATTGCCGAGGCGCTGGAGGGGGATGCTGATGAGGTTCTGGTGATCGGCCATTCCTCGGGCGCGCATCTGGCGGTGTCGATCCTGGCGGATCTGATCCGGGGGGGCCGCGTGCCGGACACAGGGCCAGTGTTGAGTTTCCTGTCGCTGGGGCAGGTGGTGCCGATGGTGTCGTTCCTGTCAGAGGCGCATCGGTTGCGCGGCGATTTGAGGTTTTTGTCGACCCAGGACATGGCTTGGGTGGATGTGACGGCGCCGGGGGATGGCTGTGCCTTTGCTTTGTGCGATCCGGTTTCGGTCTCGGGTGTCGCACCGGAGAGTGGCAAACGCTGGCCGCTGGTGCTGAGTGCGGCCTTTACCCAGACCCTGAGCCCGGAGCGTTGGAAAGAGCTGCGCTGGCGGTTTTTCAGGCTGCATTTTCAGTATCTTTGCGCCTTTGACAGGCCCGGTGACTATGACTATTTCCGCGTCACCGCAGGGCCAAAAACGCTGGGCGCACGCTTTGAGGGGCGCAAGGCCTCGGCGAGCCGGATCGAGACGGCGGTGAACAGATTTACCGAGGTGAGCGATGGTTGATCTGCCCCCCAAACCCGCCACGAGACCGGATAAGGTCAGCCTGTGGAAGTATTTCCGGCTGTTTCGCAAGGACATCCTGTCGGCGCAGCCTGCGCGGCTGTACCGTGCGTGGATGGCCGAGTTTCGCACGCCGTTTTTCCGCAGCTACATGTGCAATGACCCCGAGTTGATTGACCTGGTGCTAAAGGGGCGCCCCGATGACTTTCCCAAGTCCGACCGGGTGCGCGAGGGGTTGTTTCCCCTGCTGGGGAATTCGGTCTTCATCACCAATGGCGATGTCTGGAAGCGGCAGAGGCGCATCATTGACCCGGCGTTCGAGGGCGGGCGGTTGCGCGACACGTTTCCGGCGATGTGGGATGCCGGTGTTGCGGCGGTTGAGCGGCTGGACACAATGGTGGATCAGGGGCCGGTCGAGATCGAGGCTGAGACCAGCCATGCGGCGGCGGATGTGATCTTTCGCACGTTGTTTTCAATCCCGATTGAGCATGAGGTGGCGGGTGCGGTGTTCTCGACCTTTCGCGAGCACCAGCATGCGCAGCCGGTGGTGAACCTGGGCGCGCTGTTGCCGCTGCCAAAGTGGATGCCGCGGTTTCACAGCCGCAAGACTCGCGAGACGGCGCAAAAAATCCGCGGGTTGATCCAGCAGCTGACCGCAGCGCGGATGGCCGAGATCAAGGCGGGCACGGCGCCGGATGATCTGGCGACCAAGATCATGACCACCGAGGACCCGCTGACGGGGGATGTGTTCGACACCGACGAGATGGTCGACCAGGTGGCGATTTTCTTTCTGGCTGGGCATGAGACCAGTGCCTCGGCGCTGGCCTGGGCCTTGTACCTGTTGGCGCGCTATCCGGAGTGGCAGGAAAAGCTGGCGGATGAGGCCAAAGAGGTGATGGACCCCGGCAAGATCTATTTCTCGGCGGTGAGCAAACTGCGGGTGTCGCGGGATGTGTTCCGCGAGGCGATGCGGCTATATACGCCGGTGCCGATGATGGTGCGCGAGGCGGCCTGTCCGGAACAGTTCCGGGGGCGCGAGGTGCCGAAAGGCAGCCAGATCGTGCTGAGCCCCTGGCATCTGCACCGTCATGAGCGGATGTGGGAGCGCCCGGATGAATTTGACCCCGCACGGTTCCAGACCGAGAACGGCAAGGAATGTCTGAGGAAAGCCTATATGCCGTTTTCTTCCGGGCAACGTGTGTGCCCCGGGTCGGCCTTTGCCATGATCGAGGGGCCGCTGATCCTGTCGCTCCTGGTGCGGGCGTTCCGGTTTGATGTGGTCGCGGGGCAGGAACCGGTGCCGCAGGCGCATCTGACGGTGCGGGCCAGGGATGGCATCCTGTTGCAGATCTCGCGGCGGTGATCGAAAGGAGGGGCGCTGCCCCTCTGGGCCTGCGGCCCATTCACCCCGGAGTATTTTTGGCAAGATGAAGTCAGGGGGCCTCGTGCCACCACACACCGGGAAGCCATTCGACTCCATCGCCGTAGAGCGGCAGGGTGTCGGGGTAGTGCAGGTTGGCGTCATGGGCGATGCGGCCCACGGCAAAGGACCAGATCGGGATGACGTAGCGGCCTGTTGTCAGGGCGCGATCCAGCGCCTGGGCGGCGGCGCGAAAGTCCTCGGACCGGGTGCTGGCGGTGAGCTGGGTGACCAGCGCGTCGATGGCGGGGGAGCGGATGCCCATGAGATTGCGCGAGCCGGGCTGGTCGGCGGCAGCACTGCCCCAGTAGAGCGCCTGTTCGTTGCCGGGGCTGAGCGAGAGGGCGCGGCGGGTGTCGGTCATGTCAAAGTCGAATTCGGCGATCCGCTGGGTGTATTGCGCGCTGTCCACGGTGGTGATCGTGACGAAGACCCCCAGTTTTTCGAGCGATTTTCGGTAGAGGTCAACGATGGCCTTGTTCTGGGTGTCGCCCTGGCGCAGGAGGATGTCAAAGGTCAGCGGCGTGCCGTCAGGGGCGGTCATGATGCCGTCTTTGACCTCGTAGCCGGCTGCCGACATCAGCTGCATGGCGCGGCGCATGTTCTTGCGGTTGCGGCTGCTGCCGTCGGAGGCGGGCAGATCGTAGTCGTCCAGAACGTCCCTAGGCAGGGTCCCGGCATAGGGGGCAAGGCGGGCGGCGACCTCAGCGCTGGCGGGGCCATCGTGCATGGCGAGGTAGGAGCCGGAGAAATAGGACGAGATGCGGGGCTGGCGGCCGCCGATCAGCGTGTCGGCGATGAACTCGAAGTTGAAGGCATGGATCAGCGCGTCGCGCACGCGGATATCGTCAAAGGGCGCGCGGCGGGTGTTCATGGCGAGGCCGGTGATGCCCGAGGGTTTGGCATGGGGGATTTCGGATTTTGTCATGCGGCCCGAGGTGATGGCCGGGAAGTTGTAGTTGCTGGCCCAGCTTTCGGCGTTGAACTCGCGGTAGTAGCTGATCGCGCCAGCCTTGAAGGCTTCGAACATGACGTCGCCGTCGCCATAAAAGTCGATGCGGATTTCATCGAAGTTGGCGGTGCCGCGACGCAGGGGCAGGTCGCGGCCCCAGTAGTCGGGGTTGCGGGTCAGGGTGACCTGGCGGCCGGGATCGAAGTGCGAGATCACGTAGGGCGCGCTGCCAAGGGGGATGTCCGAGAGGGTGGCGTCGGCAAAGCTGCGGTCCTGCCACTGGGCCTTTTGCAGGATCGGGCGCAGGCCGACGATCAGCGCCAGTTCACGGTCGGGGGTGTTGAAGGTAAAGCGCACCGTGCGGGGGCCGGTGGCCTCGATCCGGTCGATCTTGGACCAGAGACCGAGGTAGCGCGGGTGGCCGATGGTGCCGAGGGTTTCGTAGGACCAGATCACGTCCTCGACAGTGACCGGGGTGCCATCGGAAAAGCGTGCCTCGGGGCGCAGGGTGAAGGCGACCCAGTCGCGATCCGGGCTGGTCTCGATGGTTTCGGCGAGCAGGCCATAGAGCGAAAAGGGTTCGTCCCAGTTGCGGCCCATCAGCGATTCGTGGGTGAGGTGGCGCAGCTGCCAGGGCGGGGTGCCTTTGCGTACGAAGGGATTGAGCGAATCGAATCCGCCGGTGTTTCCGGTGACGATTCGCCCGCCCTTGGGCGCGTCGGGGTTGGCATAGGGCAGGGCGGTGAAATCGGCGGGCAGTGCAGGATCGCCGTACATGGCGATTCCATGCGAGGGTTCCGCGTTAACGGTCTGGCCCATAGAAAACAGGGTTGCGGCCATGAGCACGGCGCGGAATCGTGAGAAACATACTGGTCGCATTTGGGGAACAATCCTGCCTGTGCCTGTTTTTATTGGCCCTATTGGTAACCGGGGATTCCAACCTTATCAAACTTTTAGCTTGGACTCTCGGCGTGGGATTGCTTATAAAGGTCGCACTGCTCGATAGGTTTCTTGCCTGTATGAAACCTGCCTCAATGACTATACCCCGGCTTCGGCCGGGGTTTTTTTTGGTTTATGGCTGGGGTGACCGGCAAGGGTACGTAGGAATACGTGCCGGGGCGCTTCCCTCTTATTTTGCGCGCGCAGCATGATAGGATGTGCGCAAATCAGATATGAGAGGGCATACCATGACACTTGCTGGCAAAAGCGCAATCATCACCGGATCAAACTCGGGCATTGGGTTGGGGATCGCACGGGAACTGGCAAAGGCCGGGGCGGATGTGGTTTTGAACTCGTTCACGGATCGCGAGGAGGATCACGCGCTGGCGGCGTCGATCGCGGAAGAGTTTGGTGTGGGCGCGCGCTATATCAAGGCGGATATGTCCAAGGGCGCGGAATGTCGGGCGTTGATCGAAACGGCCGGGGGCTGCGATATCCTGGTCAACAATGCGGGCATTCAGCACGTGGCGCCGATTGACGAGTTCCCGGTGGAAAAGTGGGACGCGATCATTGCGATCAACATGAATTCAGCCTTTCACACCATGGCGGCGGCGCTGCCGGGGATGCGGGCGCGCGGCTGGGGGCGGATTGTGAACATCGCCAGTGCGCATGGGCTGACGGCCTCGCCGTTCAAGGCGGCCTATATTGCGGCGAAACATGGCGTGGTGGGCATGTCGAAGACCGTGGCGCTGGAAACCGCGCAGGAGCCGATCACCTGCAATGCGATTTGCCCCGGTTACGTGCTGACTCCGCTGGTTGAGGCGCAGATCCCGGACACCATGCGCGAGTACAACATGAGCCGCGAAGAGGTGGTGAAGAACGTGATGCTGACGCGGCAACCGTCCAAGGAATTTGCCACGGTCGAGCAATTGGGGGGCACCACGGTGTTCTTGTGCTCTGACGCTGCGGCTCAGATCACCGGCACCACGATCAGCGTCGATGGTGGCTGGACCGCTTTGTAAGCGGTTTGGGGGCGCTGCCCCCGTCGCCCCCGAGGGGCGCCTCCCCCGGGATATTTTTGGCCAAAAGAAGCGAGGGGCGATACAGATGGCTGAGGTGAAGCGGATCAATCTGGCCTTGCAGGGGGGCGGGGCCCATGGGGCGTTCACCTGGGGCGCGCTGGAGGTTCTGTTGCAGGACCCCGAGATCGAGATTGCCGGGATCACCGGCACCTCGGCGGGGGCGCTGAACGGGGCGGCGTTGAAGTCGGGCCTGATCCGGGCGGGGCGTGACGGGGCGCTGGAGAGTCTTGAGGCGCTGTGGACTCGCATGGGCGCGCTGCAGGGCGATGCGCTGAGCGCCTGGCTGACCGGGATCGGACCGGGGGGCGTGGCGCGGGCGATGGAGTTTTCCCTGCCTTATGTCATGGGCGAAACCTGGTCGCGGCTGGTGTCACCCTATCATTACGGGCCACTTTATCAGAACCCGTTGCAGCCGGTGGTCGAGGCTTTTGACTTTGGCGAGGTTTGCGCCGAAGCGGGGCCGCGGTTGTTTGTCTGTGCCACCAATGTGCGCACCGGCAAGGCGCGGGTCTTTACCCGCGACGAGATCAGTACCGAGGCGATTCTGGCCTCGGCCTGTTTGCCGACCATGTTTCAGGCGGTGGAGATCGACGATCCCGAGACGGGCCGGAAAGAAGCCTATTGGGATGGCGGCTATACCGGCAACCCGGCGCTGTTTCCACTGTTTCACAAGGATCTGCCGGATGATGTGGTGATCATCAACATCAACCCGTTGGTGCGCGAGGAAAAGCCGGTGACGCCGCAGCAGATTCACAGCCGCATCAATGAGATCAGTTTCAACGCAGCGCTATTGGGCGAGTTGCGGGCGATTTCCTTTGTGCAGCGGTTGCTGGACAGCGGCGCATTGATTGAAGGAGACATGAAGGCGGTCAAGGTGCATATGATCGCCGATGATGCGCTGATGAATGATCTGTCGGTGGCCACCAAGACCGTACCGACGTCCTATATTCTGGGAGAGTTGCGCCGGGCGGGTCAGGAGGCGGCCTCGGCGTTTCTTGAGGCGCATAAAGCGGATTTGGGGCAGCGCGGCACGGTGGATCTGCAGGCGACCTATCGGTAGTCGCGATGCGCGGTGCGGGCGTAGGCGTTGGAGTGGTCAATGCGGCCGAGATAGGTCTGTGCCCGGGCCAGGACATTTCCGTGATACTGATCCGGCCCCAGCATTTTGCGGGCGTTCAGGGATGCGGTGTCCAGGAGGTCGAAGGTGACGCGCGCGACCTGTCCGGACCAGTCGGGATAGCGGGCTTGCCAGCCGCGCCAGTGGTGGGCCAGCAGGCGGTCGCGTAGTGCGTAGCCGTGAAAATCAAAGCTGATCCGCCCGTCGGTAACATAGATGTGGCTGCCGGCAAATCCGGGGTCCGGCACGATGTGTTCGGCGTAAAAATGCGGGCCGATGCCCTGATCGAGGTAACATCCGGCAAGGATATGACAGGCGCCACGGCCAAAGAAGATACGGTCAGGCAGGGCCCAGCGGCGAATGGGATCGCGTTTGATCTTGCCGCTCAGCCAGTACATTCACTCTGACGCGTCGCCGGTTTCGGGCGGCTTGGTCGGGTCCTTGGAGTTGGGATAGACAAGGCCCGCAGAGATCACCAGTTTCGCAGCCTCTTCGATCGACATGTCCAGCTCGATGATGTCGGCCCTGGGCAGGAGCAGGAGAAACCCCGAGGTCGGGTTCGGAGTGGTGGGGACAAAAACGCCCATCAGCTCTTCGCCCGTTCGGGTCGAGGCGGCAATTTCACCCTTGGCGTGGGTCGAAATGAAGCCAACAACCCAGATGCCCTTGCGCGGGTATTCGATCAGGCAGGCCTTTTCGAAGTTGCGGTCGGATTGGGCAAAGACGGTTTCTGCGATCTGTTTCACACCGGAATAGATCGAGCGCACCACAGGCATGCGTTCCACAAGGCTCTCGGCAAAGTTGATGAGCGAGCGCCCGATCAGGCCCTTGGCGATCCAGCCGACGAGGATGGTGAAGATCAGGAAGATGACCACGCCAACGCCCGGCAGGTTGTTGCCGATGTATTTCTCGGGTTGGAAGGTCTCGGGCACCAGAGGCAGGACAAAGCCATCGACCCAACCCATGAGGGTCCAGACCAGCCAGATCGTCATCGCCACGGGCGCAATCACCACGATGCCGGTCAGGAACGAGGCGCGCAGGCCCGCGAACCGCCCATGCTTGCGGTGGGGGTGGGGATTTTCGTCAAATGGTGTTGTCATTTCGACCTCTGGTCTCTCAAACTAACAGTTAAGGAAAGCGGACCAGACGATCAACGGCGCTTTGCGCGGATTTCACAGGTTTTTCATGCGGTTTCGCGCAGCCTGGTGATCTCGGTGGCGATTTCGGCGGCAAGTCGCGCATTATTCAGCACAAGTGCGATGTTGGCGGTGAGCGAACGGCCCTCGGTCAGCTCAAAGATGCGGGCGAGCAGAAAGGGGGTTACGGCCTTGCCGGTGATGCCCTGCTGGTCGGCCTCGGCGGTGGCGCGGGCGATGACCGGGGCCATCACGTCCGAGGGGATTTCGTCGGCAACCGGGATCGGGTTGGCCACCAGCTGACCACCGGGAATGCCCATCTGGCCGCGCAGGATATGGGCGCGGGCGATGCGGGTGGGGGTATCCATGCGCAAGGGCGCGTCGAGCGGCGAGTGAGAGGACCAGAAGGCTGGGAAGCTGTCCTGTTGATAGCCAATGACGGGCACGCCGTTGGTCTCAAGCACCTCCAGCGTCTTGGGGATGTCGAGGATCGCCTTGGCCCCGGCGGCGACCACGGTGACGGCCGTTTGCGCCAGTTCGGTGAGGTCGGCTGAGATGTCAAAGCTGTCCTCGGCGCCCTTGTGCACGCCGCCGATGCCGCCGGTGGCAAAGACGTCGATGCCAGCAAGCTGGGCGGCGATCATGGTGGCGGCGACGGTGGTGGCGCCGGTGAGACCCTTGGACATGCAGACGGCGAGGTCGGCGCGGCTGAGCTTGGCGACATTCTGTGCCTGGGCCAGCTGGTCAAGCTGCGCGTCGGTCAGGCCCGCGTAGAGCGTGCCGTCGAGCACGGCGATGGTGGCGGGGGTGGCCCCCTTTGCACGAATGGTCTCTTCCACCCGTCTTGCGACCTCGACGTTTTGCGGAAATGGCATGCCATGGGTGATGATCGTGCTTTCCAGCGCCACGATGGGCGTGCCTGCGGCCTTGGCCTCGGCCACGTCGGGAGAGAGGGTGATGAGGCTCATTTGGCGTTTCCTCCGGAAACATAGGTGGCGGCGGCGTTGAGCGCGCGCGCGAGGGCTGTGTCACGGCTGCCGCCCTGGGCTTCGGCGACGATATGGGCGGCCATGAAGGTGTCGCCCGCGCCGGTTACGCGGGTGACGAGCACCGACGGCGGGGTCTGGGTCAGCACGCCGTCGGCGCTGGCGTCCGACGCGGATTTGCCGCCATCGGTGACCAGCGCGCGGCGCGCACCCCGGGCGAGAAGCCCGGCGGCGGCCTCGGCTGAGCTGTCGAAGGTGGTCTGGCACAAAAGCCCGGCCTCTTCGAGGTTCACATAGAGCACCGCGCGGTCATGGGTGAGGAAGGGCAGGAGGCGGGTGGCCTTGCCCGGGCTGGCGGGGGCGACGCGCAGGTCGGCATGGGCAAACAGCGGGCTGAGCGAGATGTTTTCCAAGAGGCGTTGGGTCAGATTGCCATCCAGCGCGATGAAGCCGTTGTAGGGGGTTGTTTCACTGCCAAGGGTGCCATCGCCCAAGGGGCGCAGGATCTTGTCGCCTGCCGCTTCGAGCGAATGGGCATCGGCAATCGCGGCGATCACGCCATTGGCACCTTCGACGGCCATGTAGGTATCGGTGGGCAGGTCCTCGGAGCGGTAGACGTGATCGGTGATCAGGCCCAGTTCAGAGCAGGCGGTGACCAGTTCGTTGCCTTCCCGGTCGCGGCCAATGGCGGTCAGCAGTGCGGGGCGCAGGCCAAAGCGGGCGAGCGTCATGGCGATATTGAGCGCAACACCGCCGGGCAGGCGGGTGATGCGGCCCGGCACGTCCGAGCCCTGGCGCATATGGGCGGGGGATCGGCCGATCACGTCCCAGAGGACGGAACCGATGCAGAGGATGTCGTGGGTCTGGGTCATGGGTCTGTTGTGGACGGTGCGCGGGCGCTCGGCAAGCCCTTGCGGGCTTTTCTCGCCGTGGACCTGCTCAGAACGCGGCCTGGAATTCGGCCAGTTTGGCAACCGGGTCGTCGGCGCGCCAGATTTCTTCGCCGATGCCGAAGAAATCGGTCACAGGGGCGAGTCTGGCGATGGTTTCAACGTCCAGCGCGCCTTCGGCGACGACGGGGACTTCGATCATCTGCGACCACCATTCGAACAAGGTGTGATCGGCGATGGTGCCGTCGCCGAGGGGCGTGGCGCCTACGGGACCAAAGCTGACGTAGTCGGCGCCCTGTTCGCCGGCGGTCATGCCGTCGTGGCGCGAGGCGGCGCAGAACGTGCCGACAATGGCGTCATCGCCAAGGTCCTTGCGGGTCTTGCGCAAAGAGCGCGCGCCGTCGGTCAGGTGCACGCCATCCAGGCCAAGGCGTTCGGCCAGCACCAGGTGTTCGGAGATCACGATGGCGACGTCACGGGCGTGGCAGGTCTCGCGCACCACATCCGCCGCGCGGCTGATGCGGTCTTCGTCGCGCGTGGCGAGGGCGAGGCGCACGCAGGCGATCTCGGTCGCATCCAGAATGCGGGCCAGCTGATCCGGAAAACGGCTGAGTTCGATCTCGGGCGGGGTGATGAGATAGATCTGGGGCTGCTCTTGATCGGCCATTTCTGTGCTCCGGATTCGTCAGGTTTGCGCCGTGATAGCGTGGATTGTCGGCTTTGGCTACTTGGCAGGCAGGGCGCCCACGAAATTCATCGCCAGGGCAAGCACTTGGGCGCGGCGGGTGTCATCGGCCATCAGGTCCTGATCCACGTCCAGCATGCCGCCCATTTTCTTGCCGGTGAAGGCCAGCGGGCTGACGCCGGGGATGGCGAGGGCTGCGGCCTCGTTGGTCTTGCCGACGCGGAACATGCCGCCGCCCTTGTGCACGCCGCAAAGCATGTTGCCGTTCAGCATGAAACAGAGCCCGCCGAACATCTTTTTTTCGATGACACCGGCGGTGTCGGTGAGGTCGTCGCGCAGGATCGTGGCGAGCCCTTGGTCATAGGCCATGGGGAGCGTCTCCTTGTTGGGTGAAAAGATTCTAGGCCTCCGGCGGGGATATTTGTAGCCAAAAGAAGCGGGGGTGTTGTGTGTTTTGGGACCGGGGGGTATCAGCGGCAGGTGTTTTGTAGGAGATGACCATGCCGACAGGAGTGCCTCAGCCCGCCTTTGTTCTGGTGCGCCCGCAGATGGGGGAAAACATCGGGGCGGCGGCGCGTGCGATGCTGAATTTCGGGTTGGACCGGATGCGCATTGTCGATCCGCGGGATGGCTGGCCGAACCAGCGGGCGGTGGCCATGGCAAGTGGCGCGGGCCGGGTGTTGGATGATGCGATGCTGTGTCAGGACACGCCTGAGGCGCTGGAGGATTGCCACTATGTCTTTGCCACCACGGCGCGGATGCGGGGGCTGACCAAGCCGGTGGTGACGCCGGAGCGCGCGATGCAGATGGCCGCCGAAAAGATTGCGGCGGGCGAGAAGGTGGCGGTGCTGTTCGGGCCGGAGCGGGCCGGGTTGGAAAACGACGATATTGCGCGGGCCAATGCCATCATCAACGTGCCGGTGAATCCGGAGTATGCCTCGCTCAATCTGGGGCAATGCGTGTTGCTGACGGCTTATGAGTGGCGTCGCGCCAGTGAAGAGAGCGTGGCGGAGCGGGTGGATATGGCCAAGACCGACTGGGCCAATCAGGCCGAGCTGGAGGCGCTGACCACGCATTACGAGGATCGCCTGCAGGATGCGGGGTTCTTTTTTCCCGAGGCCAAGGCCGAGGGCATGAAACAGAACCTGCGCAATATGTGGAGCCGGATGCCGTTGACGCGGGCGGATGTGCAGATGTTGCACGGGGTGCTGCGTCAAATGGTGCGTTGGAAAGAACGTGGGTGATGAGCGCTTGAAGGGGACGGGGGGGCGACCTAGACTCTCGGGAAACGCGAAAAAGGACATGAGATGAGCCAGAAGCGCAGCATTTTCGAAGAGGTGGGCGAGAGCGGCCCCAGGGAAACACCGAAAGCGGTTGGCGTGATCGATCAGGGCAACAAGGGCGCGCGCCGGGGCATTCGGGCCTGGTTGATGGTGCTGTTTGCGCTTGTTGTGGTGATGATCGTGGTGGGCGGGTTGACCCGTTTGACCGAAAGCGGCTTGTCAATCACCGAGTGGCGGCCCGTGACCGGGGCCATGCCGCCCCTGTCCGAAGCCGACTGGCAGGCGGAGTTCGACAAGTACAAGACCATCGATCAGTGGCGCATTGATAACCAGTGGATGACACTGGCGGATTTCAAAACCATCTATTGGTGGGAATGGGGCCATCGTCAGATTGGCCGCGTGATTGGTCTGGTCTGGGCGCTTGGGTTTGCCGGCTTTGCCATTGCACGCAAGATTCCCACGGGATGGAGCGGGCGTCTGTTCCTGATTGGCGCGCTTGGCGGATTGCAGGGTGCCGTGGGCTGGTGGATGGTCGCCAGCGGTGTGACCTCGGGCGAAGATGTGACGACTGTGGCATCCTACCGGTTGGCCACGCATCTGGGGCTGGCCTTTATCATCCTTGGCTTTATCGGCTGGTACATCCTGATGCTGGGCCGTGAAGAGCGTGACCTGATGCAGGCGCGGCGGGGCAAGGAGGCCAAGCTGTTTTCCATGTCGACGGGGCTGATGCATATGGGTTTTGTGCAGATCCTGTTGGGGGCGCTGGTGGCCGGGATTGATGCGGGGCGCAGTTTCGTGGATTGGCCGATGATGGCGGGGCAGCTGTTTCCGCCGGATGCCTTTGAGCTGACGCCGCTCTGGACGAACTTTTTCGAGAACGCCGGGCTGGTGCAGTTCATGCACCGGATCTGGGGCTATCTGTTCGTGATCTTTGCCGTAGTGGTCTGGCGCGCGGGCCGGGGATCGGCGCATGGGGCCACGCAGTTTGCCTTTAATGCGGTTTTGGCGGCGGTGGCCTTGCAACTTGTGCTGGGCATTGTCACGGTGCTGTATGCCGCCCCGGTCAATATTGCGATCCTGCATCAGATCATGGCGATCTTTGTCTGGAGCCTGATCCTGCGGGCGCGGTTCCTGTCACACTATCCTGTAACCCGGTCTATCCGAGAAGGTTGATTTCATGAGTGCTTATGATGAGTTGATGGCGTTCCAGCATACCACTGAGGCGCTGGCGCAGGTTGCGGGCCGTCTGGGCTGGGATCAGGAAACCATGATGCCGCGCGGGGCCGCGCCCCAGCGGTCCGAAGAAATGGCGGCAATGGAAAGCGTGCTGCATGCGCGGCGCACCGACCCCAAGGTGGGCGACTGGTTGGCCGCGATTGACGATGCCGTGCTGGATGACGTGGGGCAGGCGCAGATGCGCCACATCCGCAAATCCTATGCGCGCACCATGAAAGTGCCTGCCGAGCTGGCTGCCGAGATTGCCAAGGTAACCAGCCGTGCGCAGGGCCAATGGGCCGAGGCGCGCAGCGATGAAGATGTGGCGGCGTTTCTGCCGGTGTTGGAAGAGGTTGTGGGGTTGAAGCGCCAGGAAGGTCAGGCGCTGGCGGATGGTGGCGATGTCTATGACGCCATGATCGATGATTACGAGCCGGAGATGACGGCGGCTGAGTTGGGCGCGATGTTTGACGCGATGCGCCCGCGGTTGGTGGCCTTGCGTGCGGCTGTTCTGGCGGCCGAGGCCCCGGCAGCGCTGAGCGGCAGCTTTCCGGCGCAGAAACAGATGCAGCTGACCCGCGAATTGGCCCGCAGCTTTGGTTATGACATGTCCCATGGCCGGGTCGACAAGGCGGTGCACCCGTTTTCCTCGGGCTCGGGCAAGGATGTGCGGATCACCACGCGCACCAGCGAACACGACCCGTTCAACTGTTTCTATTCGACAATCCACGAGGTCGGGCACGGGTGTTACGAGCAAAACATCGACGAGGCCTATTTGCTGACGCCATTGGGTCAGGGTGTGTCGATGGGCGTGCACGAGAGCCAGAGCCGCATCTATGAAAACCAGCTGGGGCGCAGCCGTGCCTTTACCGGGTGGTTGTTCGAGCAGATGCAGGAGTCGTTTGGCGCGTTTGGCGTTGCCGACAAAGAGGCGTTTTACGGCACGGTGAACCGGGTGCATGACGGCTATATCCGCACCGAGGCGGATGAGGTGCAGTATAACCTGCACATCATGCTGCGGTTTGATCTGGAGCGGGCCCTGATGCAGGGCGATCTGGCCGTCGGCGATCTGGAGGCAGCCTGGAATGACCGGTTCGAGGCGGACTTTGGCTATGCCGTGGACAAGCCTTCGAACGGGGTTTTGCAGGACGTGCATTGGTCGGTGGGGCTGTTTGGCTATTTCCCGACCTATAGCCTGGGCAATGTCTATGCCGGGTGTCTGCACGAGGCGCTGCGGGCGGCTGTGCCGGATCTGGACGGGCAACTGGCCGCTGGGGACACCAGCGCCGCGACGGGCTGGCTGCGCGAGACCCTGCAACAGCATGGCGGATTGCGCAAACCGCGCGAGACGATCCTGCATGCCAGCGGTATCGAGCCAAGCCCGGAGCCGTTGCTGGCGTATCTGGAAGCCAAGTTCGGCGATCTTTACGGGCTGTAACCGGCCCGTCGATCAGGGCTATAGTGCGGCCAAGGATGGAAAGCCAAGCCCTATGGATCACTCAGCAACACGATTAAACCTGTCGGCGGCAATCGCGTCGGTGGTGGTGGCCCTGATCCTGACCGGGCTGAAGCTGTGGGCCTTGTCGGTCACGGGATCGCTGGCGATTGCAGCGGCTCTTGCCGATAGTGCGCTGGATTTCCTGGTCTCGGCTTCGGGATTGGCGGCGGTGGCTTATGCGGCGCGACCGCCCGATCAGGATCATGCCTTTGGGCACAGTTCCGTGGAAGATCTGGCCGCGCTGGCCCAGGCGCTGTTCCTGATGGGGGTGTCAGGCGGGCTGGTGGTTATGGCGGTGCGCCGGTTTCTGTCGCCGGACCCCGTGACGCTGGGCTCTGAGGGGCTGGGGATGGCGGTTATGGCGGTGTCGATCGTGCTGACGCTGGCGCTGATTGCGTGGCAGCGGCACGTGGCCGGGCGCACCGGCAATCGCGTGATCATGGCGGATTCCCTGCACTATGTCGGAGACCTTTTGCCCAATATCGGTGCGATTGTGGCGTTGTGGGCCTCGGCCCGGTTCGGGGTGATTGGCGTGGACAGCCTGGTTGCGCTGATCGCGGCGGGGGTGTTGGCCGTCGGGGCGCTGCGCATCCTGTCGGGGGCGTGGCATGCGTTGATGGATCGCCATGCGGATGCGGATCTGATTGCCGAGATCGAGGCCATCATAGACGGGTTTCCCGGTATTCTGGGCCATCACGACATGCGCACGAGGACCTCGGGGAGCCGGGTGTTTCTGGACTTTCATGTTGAGATCGACGGCTCGCTGTCCCTGAGAGAAGCCCATGAAATCGCGGCCCAGCTGAAGCGGCGGATTCTGAAAACCCATCCGCAGGTCGACATCCTGATTCACAAGGACCCGAAGGCTTAGATCGCGGGCGCGGTCAGGTGGCGAAGATGTTGACGATGTCGTCGTCGTCCATCGTGGCGGGGGATGTCTTGCGGCGCGGCGGTGGCATGTTGATGACCACAGGCGGCTGGGCTGGCCGCTGGACCGGAGCCTCGGGTTCATAAACCGTGACCGGCGGTTCCGTGCGCGGCCCCGGAGCGAGGCGGCGGACCTTGGCGTGTTTCTTGACGATTGAGGAATGGCGGAAGTGCCGACCCTTGAGCAGCATCAGGCATTGCAGCATTGCACAGATCGTGACGATTTCCTGCATCAGCACGCCGGGCTTGGGCACGGCCTGAAATACGAACAATTCGAGAATGGTGTTGAGCGCCAGCATCATCGCAAGGATATGGATACTGCCACGCAGCCAGATCCCGGCCATCATCGTATAGGCCGGCAGGAACACCATGGCCGTGCCCAAGGCAAGCGCATAGTTTTGTGGGATCAGGCGCGACAAGAGCGGCACAAGGCTGGGACCGGGCGCAATGCCGACGCTGCAGGCCATGAGGTAGCCCGCAATCAGAATGCGCATGACAATCAGCTTGAAATTGCGGGAGGCGGGGGATTCCAGCGTTGCTCGGTCCATGGGTCTCTTGGCTATCAATTACGTTTCCATGGCACAGGCCCCCGCATGCACCAACTACTCATCAATGACCTTAGGCGCGGAATTTGTTTCAAATAGGGCGCGGCTGCGGTTCTGAGCGGGCGATGTCAGAAATTCTGCCGTTGTCAGCTGCGCGTGTGCTAGGCTGCGTGCGGAAAAGGAGCCGCCATGGATCAGATCAGCCTGGAGAACCCGGTGTTTGTTGCCTATGCCATCGCCTCGGCGCTGATGGTGCTCAAGGTCATGGGGCAGGGCGGGATGACCGTCTATCGCATGATCAAGAGCAATGCTGGGCTGGTCAGCCCGGAGGACCTGCGCCAGACGCCGCTGAATCGCAACCCGAGTCCGGAGCAGTTGGAGACCAATGACTATGTCGACCGCTCGCGGCGGATGCATCGCAATGATCTGGAGAATATCCCTGCGTTCTGGATCGCCGGATTGCTGTTCGTGATGGTTGCGCCGCCGCTATGGCTGGCACAGGTGACGCTCTACGGATTTGTTCTGGCGCGGGTGGCCCATTCGCTGGCCTATGCCACGAAACAAACCCATGACATGCGCGCGATGTTCTACACGGTGGGCGCGGTCAGCGTTGTTTTCATGGCTGTGTATGTGTTGGCTGCGCTGGTGTTCTAGCGCTGTTTACACAGCATCACACGGCCATCCGAGCGCGCCACGCGCAGGGCGCCGACATCCACCAGCACGACCTGGCGTTCTTCGCCGTAGCCATCTGACGTCAGGCGGCCCTTGTCGTTGAGATCATAGGCGGCCTCGACCTTTTTGCCGCCCACAATGGCGGTGTAAGGCACGCGTTTGGCATCCTCGGGCACCTCGGCGATGATCCATTCCAGCGGGGTCTCTCCCATCTTGCAATCATAGTGGTTGCCGCTGATTTCCGACAGCAGGCCCGCGCCTTTCAGCTCGTCCGCGAGGGCGGGCATGGTGGTCAGAATAAGGGCTGCGAGGATCGACAGGGGTTTCATGGTGTTTCCCAATAGAAAAGGGCGACCCGAAGGCCGCCCGCTGTGTTCAGGTGTCGCCGTTTTCGGCGTCATCGTCTTCGTTTTGCTCGGCGATGCGGGCGACCGAGACCACCTCTTCGCCCTTGCCGGTGTTGAACACCTTGACGCCGCCTGCGCTGCGCGAGCGGAAAGAGATGCCGTCAACAGGCACGCGGATTGATTGCCCCTTGGAGGTGGCGAGCATGATCTGGTCGTCCAGCTCAACCGGGAAAGAGGCCACGAGTGCGCCACCGCGCATGGCCTTGTCCATCGCCGCGACGCCCATGCCACCGCGACCGCGGACCGGGTAGTCATGCGAGGACGACAGTTTGCCCGCGCCACCGGAGGTGATGGTCAGGATCAGGTTCTCGACCGCTGACATCTCGGCATAGCGTTCCTGGCTGAGTTCGCCTGCGGGCACATCGTCTTCGTCGTTTTCTCCATCGTCGGTCAGACCGGCCACGGCGCGGCGCATCTTGAGATAGGCGGCGCGTTCTTCGGCCTCGGCCTTGAAGTGGCGGATCACGGACATCGACACGACCTCGTCCTTGCCCGAGAGCTTGACGCCCCGCACACCAACGGAAGAGCGGCTGTTGAACACACGCACTTCGGTGGTGGGGAAACGGATCGCACGGCCCGAGTTGGTCACCAGCATGACATCGTCATCCTCGGAACAAATGCGTGCGTTGATCAGTTTGGTGTCGGCGTGATCGTCCTCGAACTTCATCGCGATCTTGCCGTTCGATTTCACATTTGTGAAGTCTGACAGGCGGTTACGCCGCACAGTTCCTGCGGATGTGGCAAAGACGATCTGCAGGTCGGCCCAGTCTTTTTCGGGCACGTCCACCGGCATGATGGCGGCGATCGACACCCCTTGGGGGATCGGCAGGATGTTCACGATGGCCTTGCCCTTGGCGGTGCGACCGCCCTGCGGCAGGCGCCATGTCTTGAGTTTATAGGCCATGCCGTCGGTGGTGAAGAACAACAGCTGCGTATGGGTGTTGGCCACAAAGAGCGTGGTGACCACGTCTTCTTCTTTGGTCTGCATGCCCGACAGCCCCTTGCCGCCCCGCTTTTGCGCGCGGAAATCGGCCAGAGGGGTACGTTTGATGTAGCCGCCTGATGTCACGGTCACGACCATGTCTTCGCGTTCAATCAGGTCTTCGTCTTCCATGTCGCCGGACCAGTCGACGATCTGGGTGCGGCGCGGCACGGCAAACTGTTCGCGTACTTCGCGAATTTCATCCGAGATCAGCCCCATGATGCGCTCGCGAGAGCCGAGAATTTCAAGGTATTCCTTGATCTTGCCCGCCAGTTCTTCGAGTTCGTCCGTCACCTCTTTGACGCCGATCTGGGTCAGGCGTTGCAGGCGCAGTTCCAGAATGGCGCGGGCCTGGGTTTCGCTGAGGTTATAGGTGCCGTCATCGTTGGCGGTGTGGGTCGGATCGTCGATCAGGGCGATGTATTCCAGGATCGGCTGGGCGGGCCAGCGACGCGTCATCAGCTTTTCACGCGCTTCCGCGGCATCCTGCGACTGGCGGATGGTGGTGACAATCTCGTCAATGTTGGTGACCGCCACGGCCAGACCACACAAAATGTGGCTGCGTTCACGGGCCTTGCGCAGTTCAAACGCTGTGCGGCGGGCAACCACTTCTTCGCGGAAGTCGATGAAAGACGTGAGAAAGCGGCGGAGAGTCAGCTGTTCCGGACGACCCCCGTTCAGGGCCAGCATGTTACAGCCAAAATAGGTTTGCATCGGCGTGAAGCGGAACAGCTGGTTCAGCACCACCTCGGCGGTGGCGTCACGCTTTAGTTCGACCACAACGCGCACGCCATTGCGGTCGGATTCGTCCTGAACGTGGGCGATGCCCTCGATCTTTTTATCACGCGCGGCCTCGGCGATGCGTTCGATCATCGTGGCCTTGTTCACCTGATAGGGGATCTCGTCGATGACGATGGCGTAGCGGTCCTTGCGAATTTCTTCGACGCGGGTTTTCGAGCGGATGATGACGCTGCCGCGCCCCTCGAGATAGGCTTTGCGCGCGCCGGAGCGGCCCAGCATGATGCCGCCGGTGGGGAAATCGGGGCCGGGCACATAGTCGATCAGTTGCTCGCTTGTGAGGTCGGGATCTTCGATCAGGGCCAGCGTGGCGTCGCAAACCTCGCCCAGGTTATGTGGCGGAATGTTGGTCGCCATGCCGACGGCGATGCCGCCTGCGCCGTTGACCAGCATGTTGGGAAAACGCGCGGGCAGGACGGTGGGTTCCTTGTCCTTGCCATCATAGTTGTCCTGGAAATCGACCGTGTCTTTTTCAATGTCGGCCAGCACAAAGGCGGCGGGCTTGTCCATCCGCACTTCGGTATACCGCATGGCCGCCGGGTTATCGCCGTCCATCGACCCAAAGTTGCCCTGACCATCCAGAAGCGGCAGGGACATCGAGAAATCCTGTGCCATCCGCACCAGCGCATCATAGATCGCGCTGTCGCCATGGGGGTGGTATTTACCCATGACGTCGCCAACCGGGCGGGCCGATTTGCGATAGGGCTTGTCATGGCCATTGTTGGTCTCGTGCATGGCGTAAAGAATGCGCCGATGCACCGGTTTCAGACCGTCCCGCAGGTCAGGAATCGCGCGGCTGACGATCACGCTCATGGCGTAATCGAGATAGCTGGCGCGCATCTCGTCTTCGATGGTTACGGAAGGTCCATCATGCTGCATATATGCATGGGTTTCTTCTTCTTCGTTTTCAGGGGTTTCTGGCGTATCGCTCACGTAGTGGCTCGCTTCTGTTTCGCGGTCTTCATGTTGTTGTCATGGTTATATCAGCCACAGCATATTGGGGCAATGGCTGTTCCATATTTTGACCGATTACTCCGGCCGCCAAAAACTCGGAGCCTCGGGGCGATTTTTGCCGGCGCGAAACGCCGTTAAGTCAGCCAGAGGTATGACGCCACGTTTTCACCTGGCATTGACGGAAAGCCGGGTAGTCTGGCGACAACGCGGGAGGATACGATGAAACGATTGCTGGTAGATCAGACGGGCATTACGCAGATCGAAGTGGATGAGGTGGCAACAGCCGAGATGTTGCCGGGGCAGGCAAAACTGCGCGTGCAGCGTTTCGCGCTGACGGCCAACAACGTGACCTATGCGGCCACTGGGTTTATCCTGGGCTACTGGCACTTTTTCCCGTCCGGCATGGAGGGCAAGGGGATCGTGCCGGTCTGGGGGTTTGCCGAGGTTGTGGAAAGCCGGTCGGACGTTGTCGAGGTTGGCGAGCGTTTTTATGGGTTCTTTCCGTTTGCCGAAGAGGTGGTGATGACGCCCGAAGCGCAGGGCGAGAAGGTGGTGCTGGATGCATCCCCGCACCGTGCGCAGTTGCCGGTGGTTTACAACCGCTATACCCGCAGCGCGCCCAAGGCCCCGGAGTGGGAAGGTCTGCAATCGTTGCTGCAGCCTTTGCTCGCGACGTCCTACCTGTTGTGTGACTGGTTGGTTGACAATGAGTTTTTCAAGGCAGAACAAGTGATTGTGGGCAGTGCTTCATCCAAAACCGGGCTTGGGCTGTGCAAGTTTCTGGCCGAGCTGTCACCCAGGCCGGTGCGGGTGATCGGGCTGACCTCGGCAGGCAACAAGGCGTTTGTCGCGGCGCAGTCAGGCTGTGACGACGTGGTAGTCTACGACGACATCGAAGCGCTGGAAAAGCGCCCGTCAGTCTATGTGGACATGGCCGGCAATGCCGAGGTCAAGGCGCGGCTGCACGGCCATCTTGGCGATCTTTTGCGCCATTCCAGTGCGGTTGGAACCAGCCATTGGGACCAGTTCCAGCCCAAACAGGAGCTGGCCGGGCCAAAGCCGCAGTTTTTCTTTGCACCAAGCCAGATTGAAAAACGCCGGGCGGATTGGGGGCCGGGCGAGATCGAGCGCCAGATCACGGCGGCCTGGAAACGCATCGCCGCAGAGGCACAAGAGTGGCTGGACCTGCGCGAGCATGATGGTCTGGACGCGGCGGTGGCGGTCTATGAAGCGCTGGCCAGGGGGCAGGCCTCGGCCCGGGACGGGCATGTGATCGCGGTTTAAGCCGAGCAGCTCGCCCCGCCGAGGACGCAGAACTTGGCGCAATGGGGGTGGTTCAGGTGCACCGGGCGCTCGGCCTCTTGCAGCGTTTGGCCAAGGTCGAATTCCGCCTCGTAGGGCAGCAGTGTGCAGGCAATCACCGAAGGGGTTTCGGCGCCTTTGTGCTTGACCACCATGCGCGAGCTGGCGCACATCACCTCGGTCGGTGACTTGTCGAGGATACCCCAGCAAGCCGTTGTAATTTCAGGAACTTCAGCGCGTTCGTCCATCTCGGGGAAGAGCACGGTTGTGCCGGGATTCAGCGCGTCGATGTCAAATCCGTGGTCTGCGTAGAAACGCGCATAACCTGCGCGCGACTGGGGATCGGATTCGCCCCAGACGGTGCGTCCCGCGACCGTCATGCGTATGCCCGAGTCGCGCAGCCATTGCATGCCCTGCAAGGTGCGATCAAAGCTGCCGGGTCCGCGTTCCTTGTCGTGTAACTCGGCGCCCCAGTGATCAACCGAAATGCGCAGCGTCATTTTGCCGGGATAGCTCTGGTTCAGCTCCAGCAGGCCGCGTTTCATCGCCGGGCGCATCATCGGCTGCATGGCGTTGGTCAGAATCAACACCTCGTAACCGCGATCCAGCGCGCGGCGGGTCATCTCGATCATCGCCGGATTCATGAAGGGTTCGCCGCCGGTGAAACCGATCTCGCGCACGTTCCAGTTTCGCTCTTCGAGCTGGTCGAGATAGTCCGACACGTCGTCGGCGCCAAGATAGACCAGCGCGTCGTTCTTGGGGGACGACAGGATATAGCAGTTTTCGCATTCGATATTGCAAAGCGTGCCGGTGTTGAACCACAGGGTCTCGGGGTTGGTGAGGGCGACATGGGCGCGCGTCTGGCCGTCGGCGGTGATCAGCGGGTCGCTGAATTTGGCGAATGTGGTCTGGTCTTTCATGCACGTTTTCCTCGTCTTCCGGGCACGCTAACCGAGGAGCGGGACGGGGAAAACCCACGATCCGGCCACTGACAGAGTTGTGAAGCCGTGGCGAGGTGATAGAGTTGCCGGGCAAGCAACCGCGCCGGGGATGGCGCAAGCATGGGGAACAGCATGGCATCGCGCGTCATTCCGGTGGAAGCCTTTGATCTGGTTGTGTTTGGGGGCACGGGCGACCTTGCCCGGCGCAAGATTTTGCCTGCCCTGTTCAAGCGCTACTGTGCCGGGCAGATGCCGGGGCCGTCCCGGCTGATCGGGGCCGCGCGATCCGAGTTGACCACGGAAGGTTATCGCGAGGTGGTGCGGCAGGCGCTGAGAGAGTTTGGCAACACCGATGGTGGTCCGGCGCTCGAAGGGTTTCTGGGGCAGATCGACTATGTGACCATCGATGCGCGGGGTGGCACCGGCTGGCAGGAGCTTTCGGCTTTGCTGGATATCAACGATCACGTGCGCGCGTTTTATTTTTCGGTGGGGCCGGGGCTGTTCAAGGATCTTGCCGAACGTTTGCAGGGGCATCGCATGGTGGATGCCAACAGCCGCATCGTGGTGGAGAAACCCTTTGGCCGCGATCTGGAAAGCGCAAAGGCGTTGAACCGGGTGCTCTGCGGTTTTTTTGACGAGGGGCAGATTTATCGGATCGACCATTATCTCGGCAAGGAAACGGTGCAGAACCTGATGGCCGTGCGCTTTGGCAATATGCTGTTCGAGCCGCTTTGGAACGCGCAATACATCGACCATATCCAGATCACGGTGGCCGAGACTGTGGGTGTTGGCGGGCGCGGCGCCTATTACGAGCGCGCGGGCGCCATGCGCGACATGATGCAGAACCACCTGATGCAGCTGTTGTGCCTGATTGCCATGGAGCCTCCGGCCAAGTTCGAACCTGATGCGGTGCGCGATGAGAAGCTGAAGGTGATCCGGGCGCTGGACCCGGTTGAGCCGCATCACATCGTGCGCGGGCAATACACGCAAGCGGATGGCGTTCAGGGGTTTCGCGATGACGTCGACAATCCACGCTCAAAAACCGAGAGTTTCATTGCCCTCAGGTGCCATTTGTCGAACTGGCGGTGGGCGGGCACGCCGTTTTATTTGCGCACGGGCAAGCGGCTCAAGGGGCGTGACAGCCAGATCACGGTTGTGTTCAAGGACGCGCCGCATTCGATCTTTGGCCCCGACACAGGCCGCCACAACAACGAGCTGACCATTCAGCTGCAGCCCAACGAGGGCATCACGCTGGATGTGACCATCAAGGAACCGGGGCAGGGTGGCATGCGGCTGATTGATGTGCCGCTGGATATGAGCTTTGCCGAGGCGTTGGGACCGGATGCGGATGCGCCGGACGCCTATGAACGGCTGATCATGGATGTGATCCGGGGCAACCAGACGCTGTTCATGCGCGACGATGAAGTCGAGGCGGCCTGGGCCTGGACCGATCCGATCATTCAGGGGTGGGAAGCGCGGGGAGACGTGCCAAAGCCTTATGATGCTTTCACTTCGGGGCCGGACACGGCACAACAGCTCATGCGCCGGGACGGGCGCGAATGGAGAGGAATAGATTCGTGAAGGTGAACACCTATCCCGACAGCGAGATGCTGGCGATTGATTTGGCCAACACGCTTGCGGACGACTTGTCCGAGGCACTGCACCACGAAGAACGTGTGTTGTTTGCAGTGCCCGGTGGCACCTCGCCCGGGCCGGTGTTTGATGATCTTTGCGCGGCGGATATCGACTGGGCGCGGGTGGATGTGGTGCTGACCGACGAGCGCTGGGTTCCCGAGGATCATCCGCGCTCGAACGCGCGTCTTCTCAAGGAGCGGCTGTTGGTGCACCGGGCCTCGGCGGCGCGGTTCATTCCCTTGTTCGCCCCGGCCCATGCGCCCGAGGAAGTGCTGGCGGACCTGGAATCGCTGATTGCCCCCGAGCTGCCGATTGATGTCGCGCTGTTGGGGATGGGGGCGGATATGCATACGGCCTCGTTGTTTCCCAATGCGCCAGGGCTGCACAAGGCGCTGGCCGCGGACGCGCCGATCCTTGTGCCGGTGTATCCGGAAGATCAGCCCGAAGCCCGCGTGACCCTGTCGGCGCGGGTGCTGAACGGGGCGGTGTCCAAGCATGTGCTGATTACCGGGGATGCCAAGCGCGAGGCGTTGCAGGATGCGCTGCATCTGGAGCCGGAAGACGCGCCCATCAAGGCGGTGCTGGACGGGGCAACAGTGCATTGGGCGGCCTGACCGGAGCCTTTGCGCCGGGGCCGGGCGGCATTAGGGCCGCCGTGCGGTTCTGAACAGCAAGAGAAACACAAAGACCGATCCGATCGAGGTGGTGACGATGCCCACGGGCAGTTCCTGAGGCGCAAGCAGCAGGCGGCTGAGGATGTCCGACCCCGTCAGAAGCGCCGCGCCGACGAGGGCGGCGGTTGGGATCAGCGGACGGTGCAGCGGACCCGCGATGCCGCGTGCGATGTGGGGGACCATGAGGCCGACAAAGCCGATAACCCCGGCGACAGAGACAAAGATTGCGGTGGACAGGGCGGCGGTAAAGAACATGGTGAACCGCAGGCCGCGCACAGGCACGCCAAGGGTGCTGGCGGTCAGATCACCGGTCAGCAGCGCATCAAGCCAGCGATTGCGATAGAGCGCATAGGCCAGGATCAGCCCAAGGCCAACCGAGACAAGGGGGAAGGTCTCCCAGCGGGCGAGGCCGAGACCGCCCAGCATCCAGAAAATGACGGAATGGGCGGCGCGGCTGTCGCCGGCGAAGATCAGGTAGTTGGTGATGGCGGCAAAGAGAAAGGATACTGCAAGCCCCGCGAGGATCAGTTTTTCCGGCGCGCTGGTGCGCAGGCCATGCACCAGCGCCAGAACGATGCCGGATGCGATGAGGCCGCCGCAAAAGGCCGCGAGCGGAAGGGTCCAGAATCCGAGGATATCGCCGGTGATGGTGATGACAAAGACCGCGCCCGCGGCGGCGCCGGACGACAGGCCAAACAGGAACGGGTCTGCCAGATCGTTCCGGGTGGTTGTTTGCAACACCACGCCGACGATGCCCAAACCCGCCCCGATCACCGCCGCGAACAAGGCGCGCGGCAGGCGCAGGTCAAACACGATCCGGTGCAGGGGGGACATCTCGCCATCGGCCAGACCGGTGCCCAGCAAAACCGCCTGAACCGCCTCGGAAATGGGAATCGACGTGGTGCCGGTGATGGTCGAAATCAGCAAGAGAACGGCCAGGATGGCCGTCCCCAGGATGAGTGTCGGACCCATTCGGATCATATCAGTCGAGGCTCGGGTGCATGGCCTTGGCCATTTTCGAGATCGCGTTGATATTGGCCGGTCCCGGTGTCAGCTCTTCATACCGCAGGCCGATCCAGCGTTGGTTTTTCACCGCGTCTGTCAGGGACATTACCGGGTGATCCTGAAGAAACTTGAACGTGTCCGCCGCGCCATTGCCGGTCTGGTAGTCCAGCAGCACCAGAAATTCCGGATTGGCCGCTGCCACGGTTTCCCAGGAGGTCCGACCCCAGCTGGTGTCCATGTCATGGGTGACGTTTTCACCGCCCGCCGCCGCAATCATGGCGTCGGGGATGGCGAACTTGCCCGCGGTAAAGGGCGCATCTGCCGGGCCATCCAACAGGAATACGCGGGGTTTGACCATGTCGGCGGTCCGGGCCTCGATCGCGGCCAATTCGTCTTGCCAGCCTGATACCAGTGCAGCGGCCTTGTCTTCGACATCCATGACCGTGCCCAGACGCAGCACATCATCGAACAACAGGTCCATGGTGGCCTCGGGGCGGTTCTTGTCGAGGTGCACGCAGCTTTCGGTCAGGATCATGGTCTTGATCCCAAAGGGGGCCAGCGTGTCCGGGGTCACATCGCCGCCCGGCTTCATGCCATAGTACCAACCGGCAAAGAACAGGTCAGGCTCGGCCGCGACGAGGTTTTCAACCGTCGGGTATTTCGGGGCCAGTTCGGGAATGTCACCGCGCAAGGCGTCAAACTCCGGGCTGGTCTTGTACCAGCCGGTGATGCCGGTCAGGCCGACGATCTTGTCCTGCAGGCCCAGCGCAAACGCCATATCGGTCATGTTCATGTCATGCACGACAAGACGTTCGGGCGTGCTGTCAAAGACCAGCGGTTCGCCGCAGTTGTCGACAGTACGCTCTTGTGCAGAGAGGCTGGTGGCGATGGTGGTTACCAAAGCCACGGACCAGAGGTGTTTCATGGGGGGATGCTCCTGAGATTAGGTTGAAACGGGTGTGCGTCGGATGTCGAGGGCCGGGATCATGCGGCCCTGATGCTGAAAGCGCAGGTAATCGACGCCAAAGGTTGCGCGCACGTGGTCGGGGGTGAGCACCGCGTCCACCGGGCCAAATCCGGTCAGGCGCGTGGTGTGCATCAGGGCGACATGGGTGGCAAAGGCGGGGATCATCACCAGGTCGTGCACGATCATGACCACGGTGATGCCGAGATCTGCGACCAGCGACAGCATCCGCCCCTTGGCGTCGGGGTCCAGATGGTTGGTCGGCTCATCGAGAAACAACAGGGTCGGGTTCTGTGCCAGGGCCCGCGCGATATGGGCGCGCTGGCGTTCGCCGCCCGAGAGCTGGCCAATACGCTTGTCTGCCAGTGCGTCGAGGCGTGTCAGGGTCAGAATGCGGTCGAGATCCGCGGCGTGGGCCTCGGGCGAACGGTCCGCACGGACCGGGATCTGGCCGAGTGCGACATAGTCCCGGAGCGACAGCCGACCATCCGGCAACTCTTGCTGGCTGACGACGGCGATCATGCGGGCGCGGTCCCTGGCCGAGAGGGTGCGCAGGGTCTTGCCCTTGATCCAGATGTCGCCCAGCGCCAGGGGTTCCGCCCCGCAAAGCAGGTTCAGCAGCGTTGTCTTGCCCGCGCCATTCGGACCGGCAATGGCAAGAATGGCGCCTTCGCTGAGGTCAAATGACACATCCTGCAAGAGCGCTTCGCCGTTGGGGGCAAAATACGCAAGGTCTCTGACGCTGAGAAACGGCGTGTCGGTCATGGCCGGTCCCCGGAGGCGATGCACGGCATACGTGAGAGGGTTTTGGTCAAGAGGGGCTGGGGCCGCTCGGTTGCCTTGGTCCATCCGTCCGGGCTGTGATGATACTGCTGCGCGAAGGCGGCAAGTGCCGTGATCTCGGCTTTGGTTTCAATGCCGCCAAAGAGATACTGGGCCTTGTTCACGGCCTGAAACCCAACCGCCCTGGGGGTGTCGCACCCTGCCATGCAGTCAACCGTGCGGATGGCATACCCCTGAGGCAGCCGGCCCTCAAATGCCTCGCGAAATGCGGCGACGGGCTGCGATCCCTTGCAGGTGGCACAGATCAAGATGAAATGATCAGCTGTTCCGGTCATCTTCCGCTCCGCGTGTCCCGGAGGGCAGGCGGAAGGTATCGGTCATGTAAGGGCGCGTTGTCCGTGCCATCAAAGCCTCCTTCCAGGACGCCCCGCCCCGGGTTGGTAAAACATTTGATGGCAGGTCTCCTGACTCGCGGGTCACAGCTTGGCCATCCTTCCCGGCCCTTCGGGCCAGTGGATCTTTGGCTTTGCTTACCGCTTACAGTTGCGGGGGCAGTCACGGAATTGGCGCCATGTGGCAACCGCACCGTATTCCCTTTTTTCCTTTGGGCGAACCATCGGGAACCATCTGGGACCGGAGTGCCTGACGTGATGCGACCTGTCAATTCCGAAAGCAATGGGTTCAGGGGGATTCTTTGTTGGAGGCGGGGCGCAAGTGTCCTGAAGGGCAGGTCTCCGGGAGTCAAAAGGGGCACGTTTGAATAGTTGAGTAAAATTATCGGATTGACTTAACATACTAAAATAGTCAGGTTATGAATATCGAGAACGACTCGCATTTGCGATTGCACTGAGGTTGGTCAGCATGACCCAAAGAACTCAAAATCAGACGAACACATCCGCCCCAGGCGCCATGAGCCTGTCGGAGGTGTTGGTCGAAATTCCCTGGCCGACCGATTGGTGTTTTGAGGCGTTGCTCGACAGGATTGAAAAACGGCAAGAGGACAAGTGGCAATGAGCGCGACAATTGCACAAGCCCAAACCACAAGCAGAGTACCGGCCTGGGTGGCTGAAGATTTGACCCAAGGGGGAAGCCTTGCGCAAATCCGGCTGGGCGATCAGGACTATTTCCTGCGCATCACCCGAGCGGGGAAACTGATCCTGACCAAATGAATGAGACACTTGCGGGCACGGGACGGTTCCGGTGGGCCAAGGTTCTGATCGCGCGCCGATCAAAGCCGGGACCCCAGGCGGATTGCGTGCTTGGTGACGCGCGTTGAGCGGTGACTGGCACGTCAAAAAAATCAAACTCCACTAAAGGGACAACAAAAATGAAACGAGTACTTCTCGCGACCACTGTCGTCGGTCTGACGATGGGCGCGGCAGCCATGGCAGGCACCAAGGCAGAGGTCCTGACCACCTATGCGGATATCGCCGAGGCAAAATATGCCGACAGCCTGACCACGGCCAAGGCGCTCCGGGTCGCGGTGGACAGGCTGGTGGCCGAGCCCACCGAAGCCAATCTGCAAGCCGCCAAGACGGCCTGGCTGGCGGCGCGTGTGCCGTACCAACAGACCGAAGTCTACCGCTTTGGCAATGCCATCGTCGATGACTGGGAGGGCAAGGTGAATGCATGGCCCTTGGACGAAGGGCTGATCGACTACGTGAGTGACGCCTATGGCGGGCCGTCGGATGAAAACGAATATGCCATCCTGAACGTGATCGCCAACCCGAGTTTTGCGCTGGCAGGCGCTGAGATTGATGCCCGCGAGATCACACCACAGCTGCTGGAGGACACCCTGCACGAGGCGGATGGTGTCGAGGCAAATGTGGCCACAGGCTATCACGCCATCGAGTTTCTGCTCTGGGGGCAGGACCTGAACGGCCACGGCACCGGCGCGGGCATGCGCCCGGCGTCGGATTACGCCAAAGGCGACGCCTGTACGGGTGGCAATTGTGATCGCCGTGGGCAGTATCTGGCTGCCGCGACCGATCTGTTGATCTCGGACCTTGAGTTCATGGCCGCTCAGTGGGCCGCGGACGGGGCAGGGCGTGCCACGGTCACCGCCAACGAGGATGCGGGTCTTGTGAGCATTCTGACTGGCATGGGCTCGCTGTCTTACGGTGAACAGGCAGGCGAGCGCATGCGTCTTGGCCTGATGCTGAACGACCCCGAGGAAGAACATGACTGTTTTTCGGACAACACCCACAACAGCCATTTTTATGACGGTAAAGGCATCCAGAACGTGTATCTGGGCCGCTATACCCGCATTGACGGCACGGTTGTGTCGGGGGCATCGCTGTCGGAGCTGGTGGCCGCGGCGGACCCGGATCTTGATACGGAAATGCGCCTGAAGCTGACCGCAACCATGGATGCGCTTGGCGCACTCAAGACCGCGGCAGAGGCCGGTTTTGCCTATGACTCGATGCTGGAAGCCGGAAATGCCGGTGGCGAAGCGTTGATCATGGGGGGCGTCAACGGGCTGGTTGACCAGACCAAGTCGATTGAACGTGTTGTCACCCTGCTGGGTCTGGACGGTGTGTCGGTCGCAGGCTCGGACAGCCTGGATAATCCCGGCGCCGTGTTCGAGTAACCCCTAAAAACAAACAAGCTGCCACCCTCCTGAACCAGTGGGTTGGGGTGGCTTTTGCTCTTAAAACCGCCAGCCAGCGTCATTGCCAGCTTGCTCATCAAACTTAATGAGAAGTTGGACAATGAAGATGAAATTGACGACGGCGCTGGTTTCAGGCGCCCTGTTGGGCTGTGCCCAAAGCGCGTTGGCACAAGAGGCCCCGCGGTTCACCTGGGAAGGGGAGATCGAAATTGGATATCAAAGCATCTATGACTCGGATGTCACGGCCAATGAGGTGGATGATCCCTATCTCTTTGGTGAATTTGCCGCTGAGTATGCGCTGACAGATAGGATGACCCTGTTCGGTGGTCTGACCCTGGAAGAACAAAACAGCCCCGATTCCGGCATTGAGGACCTTGGTTTGTACGTTCACGAGCTGGGCGTGCGGTTCAACGCTGGTCCGGCGACCTACCTTGTCGGTAAATTCGGTCCGGCCTTTGGCGCGACCTGGGATGAAGCCGCCGGGTTCTTTGGCGGGATTATTGCCGAAGACTATGAGCTGACCGAAATGCTGGGTGGGGCAGTTGATTATGAGCTGAGCAGTGGCGGTGTGATTTCGTTTGCTCTGTTCTATGCCGACGACTCTTTCCTGAGTGACTCCGTATTCTATAACCGCGGTCGCAACAGCACGTCGGCAGGCGGGGCGGGCAACACGGGCAAGCTGAACAACGCCTCGATCCAGTGGACGCAGGAGTTTGGCAGGACCCGGATTCTGGCAGGGGCCCGCTATCTGAGCGCTGGAACCGGGGACGTCAAAGACGAAACCGGTCTGGTGTTCGGCGTGGGCCATTCGTTTGACAACGGGCTGGATTTCTGGGGCGAAGTGGCGGTGTTCGACGGCTTTGGTGGTACAGCGGATGACGCCAATTACACCACGCTGAACCTCGCCTATACCATCGGGGATGCCACCACGCTGTCGGGCACCTATGTGCGCCGGGACATCGACAGCACCGGCACCTTGGATGGCTTTACCGTAGGACTGGAGTATGAACTGGACAATGGCATCACCCTTGGGGGCGCGCTTGGCACCACCAAAGAAGCCGGGGTGCGCGATAACCTGATTGGGTTGAACATGGTGATTCCGGTTGGTGGTTAACCACGCCCGACTTTCAATTCATGCCTGGCCGCACGCATTGTCGTGCGGCTGGTTGTCTGGTCTGATGAGCTTGGACACTTTGAATTGGCGTTCCAGAGAAAAAGGATACTCACGGATGTCCCGAAAAAGAGAGAACCAAAGTCTCATGTGCCGCAGGAAACCGGGGTATTCTTTTGTAACGCACCCTCGCAGCCCGAGAGGCGCGCGGCGGTCAATTGGAATTGCCAGACAGGCTTGGTACGCAAAACAATGTTCAGTTTAACGCTGCAAAGAATGGTGGGTGCATCCGGTCTGGTCTTGGCGATCATAGCGGCCGCCAATGTGACCGGTGCGCAAACTTTGGCAGACATCCATCTGGATGTGATCCCCAGAACCGATGCGGAAGTGGCTCGGATCGAAACGGTCACGGCCCCGGCAGAGATGTTCGGAGCACCAGAGCCTTTTGAGGAAAAGAGCGCGGGCGCTGGCACGGTGCGGGCACGCAATGACCGCGATGCATTTTCGCAGCCCTCGGCCAATATGGCGTTTGAGAAAGAGCTGGAATTCAAGGTCGGCAATGGTCTGTTCAAAAAGATCTGGGTCTCATCTCCGGCCTCGACCAAGGCCTCGGACGGGCTGGGGCCTCTTTACAACGCGCGGTCGTGTCAGCGCTGCCATATCAAGGATGGGCGCGGCCACCCGCCGGAAACCAATGACGAAAATGCGGTTTCGATGTTTCTGCGGATTTCGGTTCCGGGGGGCGAGACCCATGGCATTCCGGGCTATCACGCGACGCAGGCGCATCCGGTCTATGGCAGCCAGATGCAGGATTTTGCCCTGGCGGGCATGGCAACTGAGTACCGGCTGAGCATTGCTTATGAAGAGATGGAGGTGGCCCTGTCCGACGGGGAAACCGCCACTTTGCGCGCGCCAACCTATCAGGTCGCGCAACCGGGGTATGGCCCCTTGGGAGAGGATGCCATGCTGAGCCCCCGCGTGGCCCCGCAGATGATTGGTCTGGGGCTGCTTGAGGCTATCCCGGCTCAGGACATTCTGGCCGCCGCAGACCCCGAGGATGAGAACGGTGATGGCATATCGGGGCGTCCGAATATCGTTTGGTCCACGGAGTTTGGGCAAGCGATGCTGGGTCGATTTGGCCTTAAGGCGGGCATCGCGACGGTTCACGAGCAATCCGCCGCGGCCTTTTCAGGCGACATTGGCATTTCGACGCCTTTGTTCCCGGATCCGTGGGGGGATTGCAGCCCGGACCAGAACCAGTGCCGGGGTGCGGTGCACGGGGATGGCGACGCGCGGGGTTTCGAGGTTGATCAGGGCGGTATGGATCTGGTCACGTTTTACAGCCGCAACCTCGGGGTGCCAGCGCGTCGGGATGTGGATGATCCCACGGTTCTAAAGGGTAAGCAGGTGTTTTACGACACCGGCTGTATCGCGTGCCACAGGCCGAAATATGTGACCCATCGTCTGACCTCGCAGCCCGAGCAAAGCTTTCAGTTGATCTGGCCCTATACCGATCTGTTGCTGCACGACATGGGCGAGGGGCTGGCTGACAACCGCCCCGAAGCCGTGGCCGCCGGTCGGGAATGGCGCACGCCGCCACTGTGGGGGATTGGGCTGACGCAACAGGTCAGCGGCCACACGTATTTCCTGCACGATGGCCGGGCGCGCAACCTGCTGGAAGCCATCCTGTGGCATGGTGGCGAGGCCGAGGCGCAGCGCGACGCTGTTGTTGAAATGTCGGCGGTTGACCGTGCAGCCCTGATTGCCTTTCTGGAGAGCCTGTGATGGTCCGTTTTGTTGCCTGTGCGTTTGCCTTTGTGATGACCGTGGTCCCGGTTTGGGCCGACCCGGCCCTTGCCAGGCTCAACGAAAGGGTGGTCACGAACCATGTGATGCCCTTGGTCGAAGAATTCGAGAGTGCTGCGTCGGGGCTGGAGCAGGCTGCGACGGCCAACTGTGCGCCGGACTCGCCCGAGCTGATCGCGGCCTTTTACAAAACGTTTGATGCCTGGACGCGCATGAGCCACCTGCGCTTTGGCCCCACCGAGGCAGAGGACCGCGCCTTTGCCATCGCGTTTTGGCCGGATGGCCGGGGCAAGACACACAAGGCACTGGGCGCCTTGTTGACGGGCGGAGATCTGGCGGTGTTTGAACCTGAGGCCTTTCGGAACGCCTCGATTGCGGCGCGCGGCCTCTATGCGTTGGAGTTTCTGCTCTATGATGCGCAGGTGAGGCAGATGGGGACCGAGGCCGCACGCTGCCGTCTGGTCAGGGCAATTGCCACGGACACGGCGCAAAACGCGGGTGGGATTGCACGGGATTGGGCAGAGTATGGCGACCTGCTTGTCCGCCCGTCGGCGCAAGGCGTCTATCGCAGCGATGCGGAAGCCACACAGGAGTTGTATAAGGCGCTGTTGACTGGATTGCAGTTCACTGCGGACACCCGGTTGGGACGGCCCTTGGGTACATTTGAACGTCCGCGGCCAAAACGCGCCGAATTACATCGGTCGGAGCGGTCACTGCGCCAGATCGAGATGTCGTTGCAGGGTACGCGGCTCTTGGCCATGGAACTGGCGGCAGAGACACCGGCGATCACGGCGCGTCTGGACGCGCTATATGCGGCGGCATTCGGGGTTGTTGCAGAGCTTGACGATCCCGCCTTGGCTGGTGTCGCTGATGTGCAGGGGCGGCTCAGGGTTGAGATCCTGCAGATTGCCATCAACGAAATCCGTGAGATCCTGGCCATGGAGCTGGGCCCGGCTCTGGGTGTTGCGGCGGGGTTCAATGCCCTGGACGGAGACTGAGCATGACCACGCGGCGACGGTTTCTTGGCGGATTGCTGGCCTCGGGTTTGGTGCCGACGCCCAGCTGGGCAGACGTGGGGGCGCCGCGGTTTCTGTCGGCGGCCAGAATGCCCTCCGGGTCTTTTGTGCTTGTGGGATTGCAGGACGACCTGAGCGAAGCTTTTCGTTTGCCCCTGCCAACCCGAGGCCATGCGGCGGCGGCGCATCCTGTGCGCCCCGAGGCCGTGGCCTTTGCACGTCGGCCCGGCACCTATGCGATCATCGTGGACTGTCACACCGGAGACGTTTTGGCCCGGCTTGATGCGCCGGTCGGCAGGCATTTTTACGGGCATGGGTGCTATTCGGGGGAAGGGCATCTGCTGTTCACGACGGAAAACGATTACGACAACGCAAGCGGCGTCATTGGCGTTTGGGATGTACGGGACGGCTATCGCCGGGTGGGTGAGTTTTTCTCGGGTGGGGTCGGTCCGCATGAGATTGCCCTGATGCCGGGTGCCGAGATGTTGGTTGTCGCCAATGGGGGCATTGAAACCCACCCCGAAAGCGGACGGGTCAAGCTGAACATCCCGATGATGCGGCCAAACCTGTGTTATTGCGGCTTTGACGGGCAGGTTCTGGACATTGCCGAGCCGCCTTTGGAGATGCATCGCAACTCAATCCGGCACCTCGCGGTCAGTGGCGAGGGCACAGTGGTGTTTGGCATGCAGTGGCAGGGCGACAGGCAGGAGGTTGTGCCGCTGGTGGGGGCCCACAAGCGCGGGTCGGAGATGAGGTTTTTCGCCGTAGAGACCGAAGTTTGGCGGCAGATGAAGGGCTATGTGGGCAGCGTTGCAATTTCACCCGACGGCAGTCAGGCGGCAGTGACCTCGCCCAGGGGAGGCGTCGCCGCTGTGTTTGATGTCGCTGCGGCAAAGGTAATGTCCGTCAGGCCCATGGAAGATGTGTGCGGTGCCGCCTTTGCGGCGCGCGACTTTGTTTTTACCACTGGAAACGGGGTGGCAAGGTTTTTGGATCAAGGTGGGCAGGCAACCTCGGATCTGGCCTTTGACAATCACCTTTTGCGATTGTGAATGGCCACGGCATGTGGGCGCTGTGTCAGTGGTTTTCCGGAGGGCAGGCAGGTCAGGGTGATCTCAGGTCCGGCGCATCGAGGCGCGCACAGGTAAGTTTCTGAGGTTAAACCGGAAAGCTGGAGCGGGTAACGGGAATTGAACCCGTAACTTAAGCTTGGGAAGCTCGCGTGATACCTTTTCACCATACCCGCCGTGCCGTTTGAGATACCTTGCACAAGCCAGGGGATCAATGCCTTTTGAGGCTAGCGCGGCAGATTAGGTGGATCGTAGTTGGCCAACGGCGTGTCGCGGCGCGTATAGGCGCTGGGGTGGACGTTGGCTTTGTCAGCGATGAAACGCGGTTCTTTCAGAGGCAGATACCAGATGAACCCGCGTCGGTACCATTTGGGAGGCCCTTTTTCGCGCCGTTTGATGGACTTGATCAGGATTTCCAGCACGTGCCAGACCGGCGCGACCTTGCTGTGCCAAAAGGAATCGTGGATCGGGGCAAGGGGGTCGGGTTTGGCATAGGGCAGGCCGCCGGGGGTGCGCGCGTCCTCATCAAGGCCCTTGAGGATCTTGTTGGCCTCGCGGGTGTTGAGTTTGAGGCCATAGGTGCGCGGCGTGGGCAGGGCAGGTTTGCCAGCCTTTTTGCGGGCGGCGTTGTCTTCGGCGTCGGCTGCGCGCTCGTCTGCCGCCAATTGATCGAGCATCCACAAAAGCGTCAGCTTGCCAATGCCGCTTTCATCCTCGGCCGGAGAGCCGCCGATGTCAGAGTGAAAGCCCGGAAACCAACGTTGGGTGACGTACTGGAGACGTTTGCTGGACGCGTGGCGGAAGTTGTTGCCGTAGTAGACCGGTGTACCATCGTCATCACGCTCGGGGGTCCAGTGTTGGGCGCGAAACATCGTGCGGCGTTCGTCAATGGCCAGGGCGTGGGTGACGATGCGCACCGAAACGTTGCTGTTAACGCTGGCGTGGGTGCCGATCTCGGCAAGGCTGCCGTAGGTTCTCAGATTGTACCAGGGACGGCGAAAGCGGATCAGTGAGTTCACGGTGTCAAACAGCATGAGCGCGCGGATCGGGGCGGTCTTGGGGCGAATGACCCGCTCGTATTCGCGAAGCGACTGGAAAACCTTGTCATCGTTGGTGGTTTTCTCAAAATCCGTGACCCGGCGATAGGCGCGGAAAACCGGAGCCACGAGGTGCATGTGATTGGCGTCGACCAGGCCGAAATTGTGGATGAAACCGGCCAGGATACGGGCGGCATAGGCCCCGCGCGAGAACCCGACGATGTAGATCTGGTCGTTGGCATAGTTGCCGTCTCCGCGCGACGCTTGTTTGTCTTCGCGGCTTTGGTAGGTCTCGCAGATGTAGCGGTATGCGCCAAGGACATCATCCTCGAGGCCGAGACCAAAGGTTTGCCCGAGAAACCCGGTGACCGCCTGGCGGATGCGGCCAAAAATCTGCGGGCCGTCATAGGTGCCAACGCCCATGAAGTAACGCGCTTTGTGTTTTTTCTTGTCCAGAGCGCGGTAAAGTTTCAGGACGTTGGTTTCGCGGTTTCCAACCTCGTTGCCGGTTCCGTCAATACAGACGACGATCTTAGCCATGTCGCACCTCGTGCCAATGCCTTTAATGAATGGCACGATGGTGCAGAGTCTGTGGTCAGGGTGTCAAGGCAGGTGATGTTATCCCCGGCGTCTGCGTCGACGGCGTCCGCCGTCCTCGCCCGCACTGTCACCGCCGCCGGTGTTGAAATTCACCTGCGGCAGCTCGACCACGGTGGCGAGGATCGGGAAAGGTTCGACCGAGTTCGGGATGGCGGAGGCATTGACGAAATGCTCTTGGAAACGCGGCTCGACCGCGGTTTCGATCTTTTCGATCTGGCGCACTGTCTCTTCAATTTCTGCGCGCGCCTTGGTGTTCAAAAGAGCGATGCGCGCGCCTGTGCCTGCAGCGTTGCCAGCTGACGTGACCTTGTCGAGCTCGCAGTCAGGGATCATGCCCAGTACCATGGCGTGTTTGGCCGAGATATGCGCCCCAAAGGCCCCGGCGAGCACCACGCGGTCGACGGTGTCGACTCCGAGCTTGTCCATCAACAGGCGCGCACCCGAGTAGAGCGCGGCCTTGGCCATCTGGATCGCCCGGATATCGGGGTTGGTCACAGTGATCGTGGGGCCGCCATCGGCAGAGCCATCCCACAAGAGATAGGAATTGGTGCGACCATCCAGAATACAGCGGGTGGTGCCGACCTGTTCCGCCGAGCCGATCAGCCCCGAGGCGTCAAGGATGCCCGCCAGACGCATTTCGGCAATTGCCTCGATGATGCCCGAGCCGCAGATGCCGGTGATGCCGGTGGTGGCGATTGCCACGTCAAAGCCGTCTTCGTTTGACCAGATATCCGAGCCGATCACGCGAAAGCGCGGTTCCTTGGTCACAGGGTCGATTTCAACGCGTTCGATCGCGCCGGGGGCTGCACGCTGGCCGCTGGTGATCTGCGCGCCTTCAAAGGCGGGGCCAGTGGGTGAGGAACAGGCGAGGACCTTTTCCTTGTTGCCCAAAAGGATTTCCGCGTTGGTGCCCACGTCAACGACAAGCACGAGGTCTTCGGACTTGTCCGGTGCCTCGGACAGCGCCACAGCGGCAGCATCGGCGCCCACGTGGCCTGCGATGCAGGGTAAAAGGTAGACGCGGGCGGCCGGGTGGATGTTGAGATCGAGTTCCACGGCCCGCAGCGCCAGAGCGTTTGACGTGGCGAGTGCGAAAGGTGCCTGACCCAGTTCAAACGGGTCGATGCCAAGGAACAGGTGGTGCATCACCGGGTTGCAGACAAAGACCGCATCCACGATCAGCGCCTTGTCGATCTCGGCCTCGGCTGCGATCTGGGTGAAGAGCGCATTCATGCCCTCGCGCACGGCGCGGGTCATCTCCTGATCGCCGCCCTTGTTCATCATGGCGTAGGACACACGGCTCATCAGGTCTTCGCCAAAGCGGATCTGCGGGTTCATGATGCCGGAAGAGGCGACAACCTCGCCGGTTTGCAGATCACAGAGGTGCGCGGCAATGGTGGTCGAGCCAAGGTCAACGGCGAGGCCATAGACCGAGCCGTCATAGTAGCCGGGCCAGATATGCATGATCTTGGGCGGATGGTCGTCATCGCCAAGGTGCACGGCCACGGTGACTTTCCAGTCGCCTTTGCGCAGCACGGGTTGCATCTGTTGCAGGATGTGCAGGTCGGTTTTGACGTCCTTCAGGTCCCATTGCTTGTCCAGCGCCTCGATCAGGCGCTCCATGTCGCCCGAAGGCTTGTGCATGTCGGGCTCTTCCACCTCGACGTAGAACAGGCGGGTGGAGGGGTTCATGGTGATATCACGGGCTTCGGCGCGTTTGCGCACGACCTGGCGGTGGACCTGGGACTCAGGCGGCACGTCAATCACAATGTCGCCCTGAACCGTGGCCTGACAGCCAAGGCGGCGACCATCAATCAGGCCACGCTTGTCCTTGTAGCGCTGTTCGACTGCGTTCCAGTCGCTGAGCGCGCCCTCTTCGACGGTGACACCGTGTTTGGGGAATTCGCCGTAGGATGGCGTGATCTGACACTTGGAACAGATACCGCGTCCGCCGCAGACCGAGTCAAGGTCAACGCCCAATTGCCGGGCCGCTGTCAGAATCGGAGTGCCCGTCGGAAAGTGGCCACGTTTGCCCGAAGGGGTGAAGATCACGAGGGGATCGCTGCTCATTTCGCTACCTGTCGTCTTGTTCGCGGGTTTCACCATAACTGGCGCGTCGCGCGGTGAAAGGCAAGGAGCGGCATGGGAATGTAAATGCGCGGCATGTGCATCAGATTTGAGGCCTCCGGCGGGAGTATTTTTGGCAATACGAAGCCATATTGGCGGGCCGGGAAGGGCTGCGGCGATTATTGGGGTTTCGCAAGCGGGCAGGGCATGCAATAGGGAAGCGCCAAACGAGGTCATCCCAAGGAGATGTGTGATGGAGATTCGTGAGGCTCTCACTTTTGACGATGTTTTGCTGGTTCCCGCGGCGTCCAGCGTTCTGCCGACAACGGCGGATACGCGCACCTTTGTGACGCGATCGATCGCGATGAACATCCCGCTTTTGTCGAGCGCGATGGACACGGTGACCGAGGCCCGTATGGCGATTGCCATGGCACAGGCCGGCGGCATGGGGGTGATCCACAAGAACCTGGATGCCGAAACCCAGTCGCGTGAAGTGCGGCGTGTGAAACGGTTTGAATCGGGCATTGTCTACAACCCCGTGACACTGACCCGCGATCAGACCATTGCCGACGCCAAGGCGCTGGTTGAGCGCTACAACTTCACCGGCTTCCCGGTGGTTGACGCGACCGGCCGTGTCGAAGGCATCGTGACCAATCGCGACATGCGCTTTGCCACCTCGGATGAGATGCCGGTGAGCGCGGTCATGACCACCAATGACCTGGCCATTCTGCATGAGCCTGCCGATCTGGAAGAAGCCAAGAGCATGATGCGGGCGCGGCGGATTGAGAAGCTGCTGGTCACCGATGGCGAGGGCAAGCTGACGGGCCTGCTGACCTTGAAGGACACGGAACAGGCGGTGTTGAACCCCACGGCCTGCAAGGACGATCTGGGCCGCCTGCGCGTGGCGGCGGCATCTTCGGTCGGAGACAGCGGTTTCGCCCGTTCAGAGATGCTGATTGACGCCGGTGTGGACATTGTTGTGGTCGACACAGCCCACGGTCACTCGGAAGGCGTGATCGAAGCGGTGAAGCGGATCAAGGCGCAGTCGAACGCGGTGCAGGTTATCGCGGGCAATGTGGCAACCGCCGAGGCGACCAAGGCGTTGATCGATGCCGGGGCCGATGCGGTGAAGGTGGGCATCGGGCCGGGGTCGATCTGTACCACGCGCATGGTGGCCGGTGTGGGCGTACCTCAGTTGACGGCGATCGGAGATTGCTCCAAGGCTGCCGGAGAGACGCCGGTGATTGCCGATGGTGGTATCAAGTTTTCAGGCGATTTTGCCAAGGCGATTGCCGCCGGTGCCAGCTGTGCCATGGTCGGGTCAATGATCGCAGGCACAGATGAAAGCCCCGGAGAAGTCATTCTTTATCAAGGTCGTAGCTTTAAAAGCTACCGTGGTATGGGCAGCCTTGGCGCGATGGCGCGGGGCTCGGCAGATCGGTACTTCCAAAAGGACGCGGCAAGCGACAAGCTGGTGCCGGAAGGCATTGAGGGTCAGGTGCCCTACAAGGGTGGCGCAGGTGCGGTGATCCACCAACTGGTCGGCGGTTTGCGCGCGGCGATGGGGTACACCGGCAATGGAACGGTGGCCGAGATGCGCCAGAATTGCCAGTTTGTGAAGATCACCGGCGCGGGTCTGAAGGAAAGCCACGTGCATGACGTGCAGATCACCCGCGAAAGCCCGAACTACCGGATTGGTGGATGACACCTGCGGCGCGCGTCCAGACAGCGATTGAGCTATTGCAAGAGGTCCTTGGGGGCTTGCCTGCAGAGAAGGTTCTGACCGCTTGGGCGCGCCGCTCCCGGTTTGCAGGCTCCAAGGACCGGGCCGCCGTGCGTGACCATGTCTTTGATGTGCTGCGGCGCAGGCGGTCGGTTTTGCCCACTGGGCTTAACGAAAACGGGCGCGCTCTGATGCTGGGGTTGTTGCGTCAGGATGGGGGTGATCTGGACGCGCTGTTCGCGGATTTGCCCTATGGGCCTGAAGCGATGTCCGAGATCGAAACCGAGGCATTGTCCCGCCCGTTTCCCAATCAGGTTGATCTGCCTGAGTGGATCGTGCCCCGTCTGGAGGCGGCCCTGGGAGATGCCTTTGGCGCCGAAACAACTGCCATCCAGCACCGCGCGCCGGTCTTTTTGCGGGCAAACCTTGGAAAAGGTACGCGACAGCAAGCCCAGACCGCTTTGGCAGCTGAGGGTGTGGTGTGTGAAAGCAGCCCGCTTGCAGATACGGCGATCGTCGTGCAGAACGGAGCGCGGCGCGTGGCGCAAACCAAGGCATATCGCGAGGGGTTGGTTGAGGTGCAGGATGCCTCGAGTCAGGCCGCGATTGCCGGGCTGCCACTACGGGATGGCATGCGTGTTCTGGATTACTGTGCGGGCGGAGGCGGTAAAGTCCTGGCCATGGCTGCGCGCATGAAGGGACAGTTTGTCGCCCATGATGCGAATCCGCAGCGTCTGCGAGATTTGCCAGCAAGGGCCAAGCGAGCAGGTGTGCGAGTCGATATTCTGAGTAAAGAACAACTCAGGCGGGAACCTGGCTTTGACCTGGTATTTTGTGATGTACCTTGCTCCGGCAGCGGTACCTGGCGGCGTTCTCCGGATGCCAAGTGGCGGTTTTCGGAATCGGACCTTGGTGCGTTAACCAAGGTGCAGGCAGACATACTTGAGCGCTGTGTTTCTTATGTAAAACAAGATGGTACGTTGATCTATGCAACCTGTTCTCAGTTGCGGGAAGAGAACGAAGATCAGGTGGCACGCTTCCTGCGGGATCATGGCGAGTTTGAGTGCAATCATATGCAGCGCTGGTACATGCAGCAAGGATGTGATGGGTTTTTCATTGCCCATTTGACGCAGCGCTAGACCGCAGGATATACAACCTATAAGAGAAAGATGATGATTAATCGGCTGTTAAGCCTTTGATCTCATCTTGGTTTAGGTTGTTGCAGGAGGCCCGGTTGGCATTTTCGGCGTTTGAAACAGCGCATGTCCCCGCGAGGGGCTATTCTTTGCGCGGGTGGCAAAGTTTGGTGCTTCTGTGCGTGTCGGCGATGTTTTTTGTCACGATGGCTTCCGTCGCAGGGGCTGAATTGCGATTTGGTCTGGGTCTGACAGGCGGTATTCTGGCTGTATCCACGCTGATCTTTTATCTGCGGTCTCAATTGCAGCACAGAGAGTCTGTGGCGCTTTCGCAAGCGCTGGGGGCGATGATTGCGCGCGGTCCGAATACCCAGTTATTGACTGATGACGTCGGCCGCATCCTGGGCTCAAACCGCGGGACCGACATGGAAGGGCGCGACGTCACCACTCTGCTGGACCAAGAGATGGCCGACCCGACAGGCTTTGTGCGATCTCTGGTGCACCGCGCACGCCAGCAGGGGCAAGTGGGTGAAACGCTGATATGGCGCACCGGACGGTTGAAGCTTCATGTTGCGCTGTTGGGGGATGCGTTTTTTCATTGGCAGATTGAGAAACAGGCACCGGCAGAGACAATTGTCCCCGGCGCAGGGGTTCCACGGCTGCCGATGCTGACAGTCGGTCAGCGGGATTCGATTCTGTTCATGAACGCTGCCGCACGCGACATTCTTGGGGCACGCAAACTCGGGCTTGGCGATGTGTTTGGGGCCACTGGTCCGCGCACCGGAGAGATCAACACAATCGAGACTTCGGATGGCGTGCGCCAGTGTCTGGTGGCCGAGTTTCCGCTGTCTGCCGGGCGGCGCGAGATTTACCTTTTGCCGACCAGCGTGCCAGCGATGCAGGGGGGGGCCATCCAATTCGACGAGCTGCCGGTTCCCTTGTTGAAAGTGAGTGTGGACGGTCGCGTGCTGATGGCCAACCGGGCGGCTCGTGCGCTTGTGGAAACGCATGTCGGTCCACGCACAAACATGAGCGATCTGATGGAGGGGTTGGGGCGTTCGATTTCCGACTGGCTGGCTGAGGCGGCCGCGGGCCATGGCGAGCACCACTCCGAATTCCTGCTTTTGCGACGCAGTGATCGTGAGGTTTTTGTGCAGGTCAGCCTTAACAGGATGATAGAAGGCGACGACGTCTCGCTGATCGCTGTGCTGAGCGATGCAACCGAATTGAAGTCGCTCGAGGCACAGTTTGTGCAAAGCCAGAAAATGCAGGCCATCGGTCAGTTGGCAGGCGGAGTGGCGCATGATTTCAACAACTTGCTGACCGCGATCACCGGGCATTGTGATCTCTTGCTGCTACGTCACAGCCAGGGGGATCCGGATTTTGGGGACCTCGTACAGATCAATGAAAATGCCAACCGGGCTGCGGCGCTGGTGGGGCAGCTTCTGGCGTTTTCGCGCAAACAGAACCTCATGCCTGAAGTGCTGGACCTTCGCGATACTTTGGCAGATCTGACCCATTTGTTGAACCGGTTGGTCGGAGAACGCATCACGCTGACCCTGATGCATGACCCCAAGCTGCGTTCGATCCGCGCTGACAAACGGCAGCTAGAGCAGGTGTTGATGAATCTGGTCGTGAATGCCCGCGACGCCATGCCCGACGGCGGAGAGATTTCGATTCGCACAGAGAGCATTGTTCTGGATCACCCGCTTGAAAGGGACCGTGCGACGGTTCCCGAGGGTCGCTACGTCGGAGTCAAGGTAACGGATCAGGGCACCGGGATTCCCCCCGACAAACTTCAAAAAGTGTTTGAACCCTTTTACACCACCAAACGCACGGGTGAGGGGACAGGGCTGGGCCTGTCGACAGCCTATGGCATCGTCAAGCAAACCGGTGGCTATATCTTTGTCGACAGTATCGAGAGCGAAGGAACCACCTTTACCCTACTGTTTCCGGCGCACGAGCTGTATGAACAGCCCGTCCCTAAGAAACCCAAACCCACCGAGCCGAGCGTTGAAAAGCAAAGAGGTGGCGTGGTGCTTTTGGTCGAAGATGAGGCCCCTGTGCGCAGCTTTGCTTCTCGGGCTTTGCGGCTGAATGGGTTCACGGTGCTGGAAGCAGGCTCAGGCGAAGAAGCGTTGGATGTTCTTGATGATCAAAACCTGCATGTGGATCTGTTTGTCAGCGATGTGGTTATGCCGGGATTGGACGGTCCGGCCTGGGTTACGCGTGCACGCGAGTCCCGTCCCAACACCCGGGTGGTGTTCATGTCCGGCTATGCCGAGGACAGTTTTTCCGACAAAAAGGCACGTATTGACGGATCGGCATTTCTGCCAAAACCTTTTTCTCTCAAGGATTTAACGCGCATAGTTCAACTGCAGTTCGACGCGCCTTAGGGAATGCTGTCGTAAAGCGTGAACTCTTCTGCGCACTTTCTGCGCAGCTTTGTTTCCATCCGTGGGGAAAGGGTCAACGCCATCTCAGGTGACACGTTCTCACGGCTGAGGGAAAGCGTTGTATTCAACCGTTCCTCGAGAAAACTCAACAGGCGCGGCTGATCCTCATAGCGAAAAAGATGCGTGACCGAGGTGCCGTTTGGGCGTGGCTCCAGAAACTTGGCCTGGCTTCCAACGTTGGCATAGGGCGGGCGGTTGCCCTGGCTGTAGGCGTCGACAAACGCGTCAAACGTCAGGTCGTGGGTGGATTTGGGCTGGCCCTTCATAGCATCCCGCCGCCGGTACCTGTACCAACTGCCCAGCCAACTGATGGGTTCACGCATCACCGCGACAGTTTCCATGTTGTCTTCTTTGCAGGCCTTCTCGAACATCGGGCGGAAAAACCGGTTATAGCGATAGACCGGTGCGTGTTTTAATTCGGGCGGATTGGAGATCACCATATCCGCCGAAGGGGCGAGTGCCTTTTCCAAAGCGGTTGTTCCGGTCTTGGGCACCGAAAGAAGAACAAGCTTTTCTTTCCAGAAAACAAGCATTTGCCAGCCTCAAATATTCGATCTTGGTTATTTTTCTTATTCATAAACTACTCTTTAACCGTTCCGCGAAAAAGTGGTTTCGAGAAAATTCTATTGAAATGTTCTCCTTTTGATCTCATAAGATGTGAGAACAAGTCGAGAACACCGACATCATTGCCGCCACGTGCGGCGTATGGAATAAGGGAGCAACCCCATGGCAACGGCAGAGCTTTTTGAAATGAGCAGTAAGAAATCAGCAGACAAACAAAAGGCGCTGGACAGCGCCCTGGCCCAGATCGAGCGACAGTTCGGTAAGGGGTCGATCATGAAGCTTGGCGCGGACAACCCGGCCCAGGAGATCGAGTCGACGTCGACCGGGTCGCTTGGCCTGGACATCGCACTGGGAATCGGAGGGCTTCCCAAGGGTCGGATTATCGAGATTTACGGGCCGGAAAGCTCGGGCAAGACCACCCTGACGCTGCATTGCGTGGCCGAAGAGCAAAAAAAGGGCGGTGTTTGCGCCTTTGTTGATGCGGAACACGCGTTGGACCCGCTCTACGCCAAGAAGCTTGGCGTCGATCTGGATGAATTGCTGATCTCGCAGCCGGATACCGGTGAGCAGGCGTTGGAAATCACCGATACGCTGGTGCGTTCGGGCGCGGTGAATATGGTTGTGGTCGACTCGGTGGCGGCACTGACGCCCAAGTCCGAACTAGAAGGCGACATGGGCGATTCGAGTGTCGGCGTTCAGGCCCGCCTGATGAGTCAGGCGATGCGTAAACTGACCGGATCAATTGCGCGCTCGAATTGCATGGTGATCTTTATCAACCAGATTCGCATGAAGATCGGTGTGATGTTCGGCAGCCCCGAGACCACAACCGGCGGTAACGCGTTGAAATTCTACAGTTCTGTGCGTCTGGATATTCGCCGCATCGGGGCGATCAAGGACCGGGACGAAGTGGTCGGCAACGCCACGCGCGTCAAAGTGGTCAAGAACAAGGTCGCCCCGCCCTTTAAGCAGGTGGAATTTGACATCATGTATGGCGAAGGCATCTCGAAAAATGGCGAGTTGCTGGATCTGGGTGTGGCTGCGGGTGTCGTCGCGAAATCCGGTTCGTGGTTCTCATACGGCGATGAACGCATCGGTCAGGGGCGCGAAAATGCCAAGACCTTCCTGCGAGAAAACAAAAAAGTGGCCTATGAGATCGAAGACAAGATTCGCGCGGCGCATGGTCTGGAGTTCGACATGCCGCCCGGCGAAGACGACAATGATGTCTTGATGGAAGATGATGCATGACACACGTCACGCGTGACGTATTGGATCGGGCCCTGTCCGATGTGATGGCCGCTCCCAGCGATGGGGCGGCCATTTCCATGTTGTGCCTGCGCCCTGAGCGGAATCAACGGCAATTCGTCGATGAAATCACATTGACGCGGGACCGGGGTATTCCGGGGGAGCGATGGGAAAGCCAGCCGTGGCTGCTGGACGATGACGGCAAGCCACATCCCGGCATTCAGGTCAGTATCTTGCAAAAACGGGTGTTGGATCTGGTTTGGCGGGATCGCGAAAACACGGTGCATCCGGGTGATACATTCATTGCCGACATGGATATGTCAGAAGCCAACCTGCCGGTTGGGCAATTGCTGCGCGTTGGCAGCACAGTTTTGCGGGTCTCGGATGTTTTCAACGAAGGCTGCGTCAAATGGAAGGCGCGCTATGGCAGGGACGCCAAGGATTGGATCACGGCCCCGGGGCATCCCGAACTCAGATTGCGCGGTGTCTTGTGCAGCATTGAAAAGGACGGCGTCATTCGCACCGGAGACACGTTGAGAAAAACAGACCAGATTTAGGTCCAGTTGGCGCGCCCGCGCTTTGACATGTGGACAGGGGCGGGCAGGGGTTATAAACCCCGTTGAAACGAGTATTTCCAGCCGCGAGAGACCCATCTCATGCCCAGCCTGAACGACATTCGGTCGACCTTTCTGAAATATTTCGCCAAGCAGGGGCACGAGGTCGTGGCCTCGTCACCCCTGGTGCCACGTAATGACCCGACTCTGATGTTCGTGAATTCGGGCATGGTGCAGTTCAAGAACCTGTTCACCGGGGTTGAACACCGCGACTATCAGCGGGCGACAACCAGCCAGAAATGCGTGCGTGCCGGTGGCAAGCACAACGATCTCGACAACGTGGGATACACGGCGCGCCACCACACGTTCTTTGAAATGCTCGGCAACTTTTCCTTTGGTGATTACTTCAAAGAGGATGCCATTCCTTTTGCCTGGAACCTGATTACCAAAGAGTTCGGGATCGATCCCAAGAAGCTTTACACAACCGTCTATCACACAGATGACGAAGCTTACGACATCTGGAAAAAAATTGGCGTTCCAGAGGATCGCATCATCCGCATCGCGACCTCGGACAACTTTTGGCAGATGGGGCCGACGGGGCCTTGCGGACCCTGCACAGAGATTTTCTATGATCACGGCGATCACATCTGGGGCGGCCCTCCGGGTAGTCCGGAAGAGGACGGAGACCGGTTCATCGAGATCTGGAACATCGTCTTCATGCAGAATGAGCAATTCGAAGATGGGTCAATGCGCGCATTGGACATGCAGTCGATTGACACCGGAATGGGGCTGGAGCGGATCGGCGCGTTGCTGCAGGGCAGCCACGACAACTATGACACCGATCTGTTCAAATCGCTGATCGAGGCCTCGGCCAATGTCACATCGACGGACCCCTATGGCGACAAGAACGTGCACCACCGCGTGATTGCCGACCACCTGCGGTCCACGTCGTTCCTGATTGCGGATGGGGTGATGCCATCGAACGATGGGCGTGGCTATGTGCTGCGTCGCATCATGCGCCGCGCCATGCGTCATGCGCATTTGCTGGGTGCCAAGGATCCTGTGATGTACCAGCTGGTGCCCTCGCTGCTTGGTCAGATGGGCGCGGCATACCCCGAGCTGGGGCAGGCACAGGCGTTGATTGAAGAAACCCTGAAGCTGGAAGAGACCCGGTTTAAACAGACGTTGGATCGCGGCCTAAAACTGCTGGACGATGAGCTGTCCGGCCTGGACGAGGGTGTGCCCTTGGCGGGCGCGGCTGCTTTCAAACTCTATGACACCTATGGCTTCCCGCTTGACCTGACGCAGGATGCGCTGCGCGAGAAGGGTCGTGAGGTGGACACAGAGGGCTTTGATGCCGCGATGGCCGAGCAAAAGGCCAAGGCGCGCGCGGCCTGGGCGGGATCCGGTGAAGCCGCTGACAGCACGATTTGGTTCGACATTGCCGAACACAAGGGCACAACGGATTTCCTGGGCTATGACACGGAAACTGCCGAGGGGCAGATACTGGCATTGGTCAAGGATGGTGGAGAGGTCGAAAAGGTTGCCGCCGGAAACAGTGTACAGATCATTTTGAACCAGTCGCCCTTCTATGCCGAAAGCGGCGGACAGGTTGGTGACACGGGCGAAATTCGCGTCGAAGGTGGCGTTGCGCGGGTAACGGACACCAAGAAGGCAGCGGGCGTGTTCATTCATATGGCCGATGTCACCCAGGGCGAGATTGGCGTTGGTACGGGCGCAGTTCTTGAGGTTGACCATGCGCGGCGCACGGCGATCCGCGCCAATCACTCGGCGACGCACCTGTTGCACGAGGCGCTGCGCGAAACCCTGGGCGATCATGTGGCCCAACGAGGGTCGCTGAATGCCGAAGACCGCCTGCGGTTCGACTTTAGCCATGCCAAGGCGCTGTCGGCTGACGAATTGCATAAGGTTGGAACCGATGTGAACGCCTTTATTCGTCAGAACACGGCTGTTGAAACCCGGATCATGACGCCGGACGACGCGCGTGAAATCGGCGCACAGGCGCTGTTTGGCGAGAAGTATGGCGATGAGGTCCGTGTGGTCTCGATGGGGCGTGCGGATACCGGCAAGGGCCTGGATGGAAACACCTATTCACTCGAGCTTTGCGGCGGCACCCATGTGAAACAGACCGGAGATATCGGTCTTTGTGTCATCCTGGGAGATTCAGCCTCGTCCGCCGGTGTGCGCCGGATCGAAGCGTTGACCGGTGAGGCGGCCTTTGCTCACCTCGAACGCGAGGCTGGCCGCATGGCCGAGGTCGCAGGCGCTCTTAAGGCGCAGCCAGTGGATGTGCTGGATCGATTGAAGGCTCTGATGGATGAACGCAAATCGCTACAGAATGAAGTGGCACAGTTGCGCCGCGAATTGGCGATGGCTGGTGGTGCGGGGCAGGCCGGCGCACCCGAGGACAAGCAGATCTCAGGTATCAAGTTCTTTGCGCAGGTGATTTCGGGCGTGACTGGGCGCGATCTGCCACCGCTGATCGATGAACACAAGGCGCGCATGGAAAGCGGGGCCGTGCTGTTGATTGCTGACGCAGGCGACAAGGTCGCTGTGGCGGCGGGCGTGACACCGGATCTGACCGGGGCCGTTTCAGCGGTTGACCTCGTGCGCGCCGCAGTGGAAGCTTTGGGTGGCAAGGGCGGCGGCGGTCGCCCTGACATGGCCCAGGGTGGTGCCAAGGATGTGAACAATGCGGATGCAGCGATTGCCGCCGCCGAAGCCGTGATTGGAGGATAAGATATGGGTGCACTTTGGATTGCCCACGTGACCGTGACTGACGCCGAGGCCTATGGCAAATACGCCGAACTTGCCGGACCGGCGATCGCCAAACACGGTGGTGAATTCATCGCCCGTGCTGGCCGGTTTGTTCAGCTGGAAGGCAAAGAGCGCCCGCGTAACGTGGTGGCCAAGTTTCCTGATGTGGACACGGCTGTCGCTTGTTATCACAGCCCCGAGTACCAAGAAGCGTTGGGTCATGCGCGCGGAGCCTCAGAACGGGAATTGATGGTTGTTGAAACCAGCGAATAGGCCAAGGATGTACCTTGGTCCGGCAGGGAAATCTTTTTCCGACCAAAAAACTAGGTTTTAATTGATCCCATCCGCAAATTCCTTTAGGCGAGGCCTAAAAGGAGTCGTTGTCATGTGCCGATGGGCCGCCTATGTCGGGCAACCTTGTTATCTCGAAGAGATCGTTACCCGCCCGGATCATTCTCTGATCCACCAGAGCGTTCAGGCTGATGAATGCAAAACCCAGACGAATGCAGACGGTGTGGGTGTTGCCTGGTATGACACGCGTCCTGAACCCGGCCTCTATCGCGAAACGCACCCGGCGTGGTCTGATCCAAATCTGAAGTCGCTGACTGCGCAGGTGAAATCCGGCCTGTTTCTGGCCCATGTAAGGGCCTCAACCGGGACCGCAACCAGCAGAAACAATTGCCATCCATTTGCTGTGGGAAAATGGTCATTCATGCACAACGGACAGGTCGGCGGCTTTGAGCATTTTCGTCGCCGCGCTGACATGCTGATCCCGGATGCGTTGTATCATGAGCGCAAGGGCGCCACTGACAGCGAAGTCCTGTTTTTATTGGGCCTGGTTGAGGGATTGGACGACAATCCCAAACAGGCAATGGAGATAGCTGTCGGAATTCTGCAGCGTATGAGCCAGGAAAAAGGTCAGGCCCCCCATATGCGGATTGGCGCGGCGTTTTCCGACGGTGAAACGCTTTACGCGATCCGATATGCCTCGGATCAACGTGCTCCGACGGTTTACCACCGGTTTAGCGATACTCGGCAAGGGCGCGCGATAGTAAGCGAACCCCTGTTTTCCGGCGAAGGCGATTGGGAGGCCATCCCACAGGGGGCATTCTGTCAGTTTAAGGCAGACGGAAGCACATCAATAGACGAATTTAATCCATTGATCTAAATGAAGTAATCCCATTAGATTCAGCCGTAATTCTAGGCGTGAGGAAACACATTCGGCGTCTCGGGTCTGCGTCCGATCGCAATATTGTGGTGGGCAGAAACCCGGTACGACCCAACAAGCAATCACCGTTGCCTTGTCAAAGGCATTCGATTTTCAAAAAAAACTATGCGAAACAGGAGCGCACCATTACAGAACGCGGTGTGTCTTTTGTCTAGTGTGAAGTATCTGCGATTACTGGACTTAACGCGGCACATCTGAAAAAGTTAAATTGATTGTTATGTCTGCATAAACAGGGCTGTAGAAACGTTCCATGAACAAGATTTCCTCGAACGCCAAAGACGCTCAAAAAGAGGCTCTCGCGATTGTTGGCATTGGGTGCCGGTTTCCAGGCGGTGCCAATACGCCGGACGCGTTCTGGACCCTTTTGCGCAATGGCGTGGACACGCTATCGGATGTTCCCGTGGGACGTTGGGACCCCCGGAAATTCATGGATTCCGACCGTGAAAAACCGGGGACAGCCATCAATTTCCAAGCGGGTTTCTTAAGCGAGCCAATTGAAGAGTATGATCCTGCGTTTTTTGGCATTTCCCCGCGGGAAGCAGCATATATCGATCCGCAACAGCGCATCCTGATGGAATTGACCTGGGAGGCCTTTGAAGATGCGGCGATCCCGGTGGACCAGTTCCGCGGAGAAAATGTTGGGGTTTATGTGGGCGGTTTCACGGTCGACAGCCTGCTGAACCAGATGAACACGTTGAACCGGGACACGCTGTCGCCGCACTCTGCCACAAGCGCGTCACTGGGCATGCTGGCCAACAGAATGTCCTATCTTTTTGATTTCAGGGGTCCTTCGATCACCATCGACACGGCGTGTTCGTCTTCGCTCGTGGCGTTGAATTACGCGTGCCGTGATCTTTGGGAGGGCGAGTGTTCCATTGCAGTCGCGGCAGGCGTCAATGCCATGCTGCGCCCGGAGTTTCCCATTGCCATGACCAAGGGCGGCTTCCTGTCCTCGGACTCGCGGTCCAAGGCCTTTGATGCGCGTGCCAATGGCTATGCGCGCGGCGAGGGCGGCGGCGTTGTTGTGCTGAAGCGATTGAGCGAAGCGGAAGCTGACGGAGATCGGGTTTACGCGACCATTCGGGGGATCGGTGTGAACCAAGATGGGGCGACCTCGGGTATCACCGTGCCAAACCCAGAGGCGCAAGAGGCGTTGATCCGCAAAGTCTATCGCGACTTTGACGTTGATGTCGCCGATGTGGCCTATGTCGAAGCCCACGGCACGGGTACACCCGTCGGTGACCCCATCGAGATGACGGCATTGGGGCGCACGCTGGGGCATCATGACAGCGGTTCCGAAGATGTGCTTGTAGGCTCTGTCAAAGCCAACATTGGGCACCAAGAGGCCGCTGCGGGTATTGCAGCAACGATCAAGAGCGCCCTGGTTCTCACCAAGGGTGAGGTGCCGCCGCAAGCGAATTTCGAGACGCCAAATCCGGATATTCCCTTTGAAAGCTTGGGGTTGAGGGTTCCTGTCAATCTGGAATCCCTGCCCGAAAGATCAGGTGGTCAGACCATCTCGATCAACTCATTCGGCTATGGGGGTACTAACGCTCATGCGGTGTTGCAGGCGGTGCCTGCGGACTCGTCTTTGGTCTTCCAGGCGCCAAGGGTTGCACCGGTCAGCGCGCAGCAACCGCTGGTTCTGCCAATATCGGCGCGCGATCCGAATGCTTTGTCCGCCTTGGCGGGGCGTTTTGCCGATGGGATATCCCACGCAGGTGAAGAAGGGTTTGAGCCTTATGTAGCAGCCATGGCGCTGCGCCGGGCGCATTCGCACGAACGCGCGGCAATTGTGGCAGCGTCTTCGCAAGAAGCCGTGGCGCGCTTGCGTGAATTGGCAGGTGGCGCGCGCGCAGAGGGTATCGCTGTGGCCCGTGCCCCGGCGGTCGGCACCCGGCCCCTGACCTTTGTCTACACAGGCATGGGGCCGCAATGGTGGGGCATGGGGCAGCAGCTTTATGCGGACAACCCGGTGTTCAAAGCAGCCGTTGATGAGGCAGATGCCGCGTTCCAGGTGCATTCGGGCTGGTCCATTCTGGCTGAAATGTTGTCTAACGAGGATGTGTCGCGCATGGCGCGAAACGAGATTGCGCAGCCTGCGAACTTTATCATCCAGGTGGGGCTGACCGCAGTTTGGAAATCCCTTGGTGTCACGCCGCAGGCCGTTCTGGGACACTCCGTAGGAGAGGTGACGGCAGCCTATGTGGCAGGTGCGCTCAGCCTGTCGGACGCGGCCCTTGTCAGCTACCACCGTTCGCGCTGTCAGCAGAAAATGGCAGGGCGCGGCGGAATGCTTGCGGTTGGTTTGGGACCTGAGGCCGCTGGCGATCTCGCTGATTTGTATCCCGGCCAGATTTCGATTGCCGCGATCAACAGCCCGTCGTCTGTTGCCTTGGCAGGAGACATGAACGCACTGCAGGAAGTGTCTGATATCCTTGAAGAAGAGGACATCTTCAATCGAATACTCAAGGTCGAGGTGGCCTATCACAGCCACCAGATGGATCCCCTGGAGGCGGAATTGAAAGAGGTTTTGGCGTCCCTTTCGCCAAAAATCCCACAGATCCCACTGTGGTCGTCAGTCACCGCTGAACCGGTGGAAACGGCTTTGCATGATGCGGACTATTGGTGGCTGAATGTGCGTCAGGACGTCCGTTTTGCAGATGCAATGCAGGCGATGTGTGACAGCGGTGAGGATCTGTTCCTCGAAGTTGGCCCGCATCCGGTGTTGGCCCCATCCATCAAGGAAAACGCCATGGCCGTCTCTGCCAAGGTGGATGTGCTGCACAGCCTGCGGCGCGGGCAGGACGAGGTGGCGACAACGCATGGAACGCTCGCTGCACTGTATTGCCATGGGGCTGATATTGACTGGACCGTCCGCTACGGCGCGGCTTGTGCCCATGTGGCAATGCCGCTTTACCCCTGGCAGCGCAGTTACTTCTGGACAGAGTCGGAAGAGAACCGCCATGACAGACTTGGCGACGGCGGCGACATACTGTTGGGCACTGAACAGCCAACCCCGACCCCGAGCTGGCAGTCCAAGCTGACAAATACCGGCGCCGCCTATCTTGACGATCATCAGGTTGATGGGGCCGTTGTTTTTCCCGGCGCAGGGTACACGCAGATCATGCAGGCCGCGCAGGCCGTTCATACGCCCAAGACTGCAGGGGTGCTGGACAATGTCCGGTTCCTTAACGCGATGGTCATGGGGCAGGGGGATCGGCCCATGCTGCGGACAGAAATCTCCGCGGATGGGCGCAAGATTACCGTACATGGCAGCCGTGCCGGTCAGGACGGCGGATGGATCACCTGTGCCGAAGCGCAGTTGTCACAGGCCGCGCCAAATCTGGCGGTTGATGCGCTGGACATTGCACACCTGCAAAACACACATGGTGATCGGGTTGACGTTGAGACGCTCTATCGGTCGCTGGCCGCGCGCAGGCTGAGTTATGGCCCTGCCTTTCGCGGTTTGACCGCACTGGCGCGCAACGGCAATCAGTTCCTTGCCCGGATTGAGGCTGATGCCTCGGTCGATATCCCCGAGGATTTTGGTTTTGTGCATCCCACCATGCTGGACAGTGCCTTTCAGGCGCTGATCGCGGGTTTGGACACCGAGGCCAGTGAAAAATTGGGAGAGTCCACATTTGTCCCCGTTGAAATTCGCCGGTTGACCCTTGCCGCCCCGGTTGGTCGCACCGCCTGGTGTCATGGATCGGTACGTATGACGTCGCCCACCGCGGTGGTGGGAGAGATTTTCCTGACCGATGAGGATGGCCGTGTCCTGGTTCACGTAGAAGGGTTCCGTGCACAGGCCTTGCCAAGGGCAGAAGCCACGGCCGAGGGCATCCTGGATGACGCCGGATATGCCTATGTCTGGCGCGCGGCGAGCCCTGCTGTGGCAGAAGACATCCAAGGGGAATCCTGGCTGATCCTCCACGACAATGACGTGCTCGCGGAAGCCCTCCAGAGTGAGGTGCAGGATCGCGGCGCGACGGCAGAGGTTGCGACGTTTGGAACGCAGGTCACCTATGCGCCCTCACGGGTTGTCGTTTTAGGTCAGCGGGCCGCTGGCGGTCATCCAACAGGTTTGGATACCTGCCTCGCGGTATTGCATCTTGCCAATGACATTGGTCAGCGCGAGGCTGCACCACAGCTGACCGTGGTGACAGGTACGGGTGAAGGTGAGGATGCTGCACAGCAATTTGGATTAGCCGGACTCGCGCGCGTCATAGGCAACGAGTACCCGGATCTCAGCTGCCGTTTGATCGACTTGGCGGCACGTCCATCGTCATCAATGCTGCGTGACCTTGTGTCGGAAATTTCGTCTGCTGAGACTGGTGAGGATGAGGTGCAACTGGGCGCGGACGGGCGGTACCTGCGGCGTCTGACGCGCGTCGACCTGCCTCGGGCGGAACGGCAAGAGCCGATCAAAATGCCTGCGACCACACCGTTTGAACTGGAATTCGAGAAACCCGGAGACATCAACACCGCAAGGTTCGTCGAGGTTGACCGGCGCGCACCGGAAGCTGGTGAAGTTGAACTGCGGATATTGTCGGTCTCGCTGAATTTCAAAGATATCCTGAAGATGCTTGGCGTGCTGACAGATGAGGTCATGGAGGGCACCTATTGCGGGCGCTCTCTTGGCATGGAAGCCGCAACCGAAGTGATGCGCGTTGGCGAAGGTGTCGAGAATTACAAGGTTGGCGATCGTATGGTCGGGACCCTGCCCAACGGGTGCTTTTGTGGCTACTCGACCGTAGCAGCCAAGGACATCCACACCATGCCCGCGTTGCCGGGGCATCACCTGAATGACCTTGCAGGTGCGCCAATTGGCTATGTCACCGCCTACTATGGCCTGCGTCGCGTAGCGAATTTGCAGGCGGGCGAACGCGTGCTTCTGCACTCTGCTACCGGGGGCGTGGGGCTTGCCGCCATTCAGGTTGCGCAACGTGTTGGCGCCGAAATTTACGCCACCGCAGGCAGTGAGATGAAGCGTGCGCATTTGCGCGCGCTTGGGGTGGAGCATGTCTATGATTCCCGGTCGCTGAACTTTGCCGACGACATCAGGCGCGACACCCAGGGCGAAGGCATGGATGTCGTTTTGAACTTCTTGCCGGGTGAAGCGCAGCAAAAAAGTGTTGGCCTGTTGGCGCCCTTTGGTCGTTTTATCGAAATCGGCAAGCGTGACATCGAAGAAAACCGGGGGTTGGAGCTGCGGGACTTCAATCAAAACCTGCAGTTTTCTTCGATCGACATTGACCGGCTGGTGGCCCAGAAGCCGGCCTTGTTTGACGCGCTGTTGCAAGAGGTCTGGAAAGAGTTTGAGGCAGGCTCAATGACGCCTGTTCCCATCAACCAGTTCCAGATCTCGCAGCTTGTCGAGGCCTGCCATTCGATGCGTCGGGCCGAGCATATTGGCAAGATCGTGGTGACGATGGATGGGGAAACCCTGCCGATTGTGCCGAAACAAAGCAAAGAGAGCCTGTTCCGTGCTGATGCAAGTTACCTGGTGACTGGCGGCTTGGGCGGCTTTGGCCTGCGCGTCGCGCAATGGATGGCAGAGCAGGGGGCCGGGACGTTGGTTTTGGCCAGCCGCAGTGGTGCCAAAACCGACGACGCCAACGCCGCGGTTGCCGCCTTGGAAGCGCAAGGCGTGAAGGTGCTGCCTCTGGCCGTGGATGTATCCAATAGCGATGCTGTGGACAGGATGATGGAGGTCATCAGGACTCAAGCCGCGCCTTTGGCAGGTGTGTTCCATGCCGCAGCCGTGCTGGAGGATGGTCTGATGCAGGATATGAGCGACAGCCAGTTTGCCAGCGTGATGAACGCCAAGGCCGGTGGCGCATGGAACCTGCACCGGGCAACACGGGATTTGAACCTGGAACAGTTCGTTCTGTTCTCTTCTGTCTCTGCGCTGGTCGGCAATGCCGGTCAGGCGAACTATGCCGCCGCGAACACATTCCTTGATGCATTGGCACATCTGCGGCGCAATCAGGGACTGGTCGGGACGTCGATCAACTGGGGCGCTCTTGCCGAGGTTGGAATGGCAGCACGCGACGCCAAAGTCGAAGAACGTCTGGCTCAGACCGGTGTCAAAGGTCTGAAACCAAAGATTGCGCTTGAGGCACTTGGACGGGTGATCCGGGCGGACATGACACAGGTTGGCGTGATGGACGTGGACTGGACGCGCTGGCGCCAGACCAACCCGGCGGCAGGTCGGTTGCACAAGTTCCAGGAACTGGTCAGCGCCAGTGATAACTCGGTGGCAGCGCAACTGTCGGCGGAACTGGCCGAGATGGAGGAAACCTCGCGCAAGGCACGTATCACCGAAATGCTGAAAGAGGGCATTGCGGATGTGCTGCACCTGTCGGCGGATCGGGTTGACGCAAGTCAGCAACTGTCAGACATGGGCATCGACTCGTTGATGATGGTCGAGGTGCAGCTGATGGTCGAACGCGATTTTGGTCTGGAGATGTCGGCCATGGACCTGACCCGAGGGGGATCCGTCGAAGGCTTGGCCGGAGATTTGGTCGGGCGGCTGATTGCGAACACCCACAGCGCCAATACCGATATGGCACCGGAATTGGCCGAAGCGGCCGAGTAACACCGGGCAACTGCCACCTGTACGAATGTTGCACCGCAGCTTATGCTGCGGGCAACGTGTGACCAACAGGAATGCCTCGCGCAATGACTTCATCTGATGACTCTCTCTCGCCCCTGGAAAAGCGCGAGAGGTTGAAAGCTATTCTGCGTAAAAGCGGCGGAAAACCGGCCTCTGCGCAGGCCCATGCACCTCAGGCCTCTGAAACACGAGGCAGGACTTTGGATGAGCGGTTCTACCGGTTTGAAAAGGATCCCGCCATCGCCGCTCTGGATGCACAACACACCGCCGTCGAAAATCTCGGGCTGGCCAATCCATACTTTCGTCTGAACGACGGAGTGGCCAGGGGTACGACCCGGATTGAGAACCGGGATTTCATCAACTACGCGAACTACAACTACCTCGGGCTTTGTGGCGAAGACCGTGTGTCCAATGCAGCAACCGAAGCGATCCGGACGGCTGGAACGTCGGTGTCAGCCAGCCGCATCGCCTCGGGCGAGCGTCTTGTCCAACAGGAACTCGAGCAAGGGCTGGCGCGGCTTTATGACAGCGAAGACTGTGTTGTTTTCGTCAGCGGGCATGCCACCAATGTCACTGCAATCGGGCATCTTTTCGGGCCCAAAGATCTGATTTTGCACGACGAGTTGGCGCATAATTCGGCCATTCAGGGCGCGCAGCTATCGGGCGCGCGCCGTATTCCCTTTCCCCATAACGATGCCGCGGCGCTGGAAACGCTCCTTGCCCAGCACCGCAATCAGCACGAACGGGTGCTGATTTTTGTTGAAGGTGTCTACAGCATGGACGGGGATTTTCCGGACCTGCCACGCTTTGTCGAACTGCGCAATCGCTACAAAACCTACCTCATGGTCGACGAGGCGCATTCCTTGGGTGTCTTGGGAAAAACCGGCAAGGGCATTCGCGAGCACTTTGGCCTGAAAGGGTCGGATGTGGACATGTGGATGGGAACGCTTTCCAAGACGCTGGCCAGTTGCGGTGGCTATATCGCGGGCAGCGCTGCGCTGGTCCGATACCTGAAATATTCGGCGCCGGGGTTCTTGTTCAGCGTCGGGATCACGCCTCCGAATGCGGCTGCGTCAATCGCGGCACTTGAGATGATGCAGGCCGAACCTGAGCGTGTCGATCATCTGCGTGCCCGTGCCGAGTTGTTTCGTAAACTGGCGGTCGAAAAGGGGCTTGATATCGGGCTGAGTGATGGGTCGGCCGTGGTCCCGGTTGTGATCGGCGACTCGATGAAATCCATTGCCCTGTCCAATATCCTGTTCGAAAGCGGCATCAACGTGCAACCCGTCCTGCACCCCGCGGTGGAAGAGTCTGAATCGCGGCTGCGATTTTTCATCTCCAGCGCCCATACCGAAGAACAGGTGCGGATCACGGTAGATGCCATCGTCGAGGCGCTGGATCAATTGAACGGCCTTTCCGCATGAGGCAGCACGTTATGATCACCGGTGGCTCCAGCGGCATTGGCAAGGCCACGGCCTGTCTCTATGCTGCGCGGGGGGCGGACATCTCGATCCTCGCACGCCGTCGTGATGTGATTGACGCCGCGATTGCCGAGATTGATGTCGCGCGCGGCGGTGCCGGTGGGCGGACCCTGGCTTGCGCGGGCGATGTTGCGGATGGCGTGGCCACGGCAGCATCTGTCACCAATGCCGTTGAAACGTTGGGGGTGCCAGACATCCTGATCACCTCGGCAGGGATTGCTGTTCCGGGGCATTTTGATGACCTTCCAATCGAGAACTATCGTCAGCACATGGACGTGAACTACTTCGGCACGTTGCACGTATTGAAGGCGACCTTGCCTGCTATGCGCACCCGGGGGTCGGGCCATATTGCGATGGTGTCTTCGGGCGCCGGGCTGATCGGCATATTCGGCTACACGTCATATAGCCCCACCAAGTTTGCGCTGCGCGGGCTGGCTGAATCTCTGCGCGGCGAATTGAAGGGCGACGGCATTGGCGTGTCGATTGTCTATCCACCGGACACGGACACACCGCAATTGGCGCAGGAAAACATGACCAAGCCGGAAGAAACCAAGGCCATGACCGCCTCGGCCAAGATGTGGAGCGCCGAGGCTGTGGCGGACAAGATCGTCAAGGGGATCGACAAGGGCAAGTTTGCCATTGCACCGGGTTGGGAAATGGCCGCCTTGGCGCATTTTGGCAGTACGTTGCGACCAATCATTCATTCCGGATGGGACAAGATCGCTGCCAAGACCCGCAAGGGTCGGTAACCTAAACTGTTGTTTTTTAAAAATTAACCGTGTGAGCGCCCGCATGGGGGCTAGGCGCTCACACGTCCGGTAACGTGGTACCGGCACGCTGCCCCCACGGCCTGCGAAACTGGGTTTGCAGGCCTCGTCGGCATCGTTTCGTGTCCGCATCGCGGGAAAGGTCTAAGGCGTCAGTGTCATGCACCGACGCCAGCCTTGTTTCCGTGAGTGGCGCCCGCAGCGGCCAAGGCCAGATCCGCAGCAGGGAAAAGCGGGCTTCGCAGTTAGGAGAGAGGACAGAGAGCGTGCGAAGCCCCGAGGCGCTGTGTTGCCTCTTCACAGCTGAGATAGGCGTGCGCAGCAATCTGACCTTGCTCAAACGGGCCAAGATGTTGTGGTTTTATGCCAAGCGCTTGCCCCGCTGCGCGACCCGTGGAACAAGGGAGTATGGAGTTGTTCTGGCCCGCCTTTAAAACCGCCCTCAGCCGCTTTTCCCGCAAAGGCGGGCTGGTGTTTTCCAGTCACGTCGCGCTGTCGATGATGCTGGCGCTGTTTCCCTTTTGTATCGTGGTCCTGTCGGTGGCGGGGGTGATCTCGCAAGTTGGATTGCAAACGACCGGGGCTGAACTGGGTGACCTTCTGGATGTGGTTTTTGGGTCCTGGCCCGAGGCCATTGCAAAGCCCATTGAAAACGAAGTGCGCGCCGTTCTGGAAACCAGTGGCAGTGGCACCATCACGCTGGGCGCACTGTTGACCCTTGTCTTTGCCTCAAACGGTTTTGATGCCGTGCGTCTGGCCATCAGCGCTGCCTATCATGATCGTGACGACCCGCGCCCGGCGTGGAAACTGCGCCTGCTAGCAATGAGCTTTGCGGTGCTCGGCGCCATTCTTGTCACTGTCGCCGGGGTGTTCAGCGTCGTGGTGCCGATCTATGTGCGATACGTGGCCGATATCGCGCCGGTCTTGCATCTGGAGGTGATCTCGGGCGAGGTTTTTGGCACTGCAATCACGGGCTTGGTCATGATCTTTGCGCTGTTTGCCTGTCACAAATGGCTGCCAGGGGTCAAGCGCCCTGTGCGCGCCATCCTGCCGGGGATCATACTGACCCTGATCCTGTGGAGCGTCTGTGCCAAGGGGTTCGAGTACTACATCGGCAACTTTTCGACCTATTCCGTAACCTACGCCGGTCTGGCCGGTGTCATGTCGGCGCTGGTTTTCATGTACCTGATGGCGGCGGTCTTTGTCCTGGGGGCAGAGTTCAACGCCAGCCTGGGAGAGTTGGCGCGCACAAAACGCCAGACATCAGAGCAAGGGTTGGAATAGCCGCATTGCCGGTGCCCCAAGACGGATCCAAAGGGGTTGTTCGGACAAAGGCGTTTCCAGCAGATATGACTGGGCAAAATCCGCTTCGAACATGGTCGCGACGTCGCGCGCGGCGCGTTGGTCAAACACCATTGCGGTGGCTTCAAAATTCAGCCGACATGATCGCGCATCCATGTTGAACGTGCCGACAGACGCGATGGTCTCATCAACCAACAGAACCTTTTGGTGCATGAACCCATTCTCGTAGCGCCAGAACCGCACGCCTGCCTGGCGCAGCTCATCAAAGTAGTCAAAGGCGGCGAGATAAGTGGCCCAATGGTCAACGTTGTCGGGAATGAGGATACGCACGTCGATACCCTTCATGGCAGCAATCTTGAGGGACGTCGTGATATCTCCGTCCGGAACAAAGTAGGGCGTGGCGATCCAGATACGTTCCTGCGCGGCGCGAATTGCTGAGCAATAATAAAGGCTTCCGGTCTCCAGATCATCCGCCGGACCAGAGGCCAACATCAGCGCATCCATGTTTTCCGGCGCCCGTTCGATTGTCCAGTCAAGATCATCCAGCAGGGAATCTTCGGTGGCCCAGTACCAGTCTTCGACGAAGAGCAGCTGCAGTTGCTGAACGATGGGACCGCGCAATTGGCAATGGGTGTCGCGCCAATGACCCATCTTGGCGTCCTGACCCAGATACTCGACCCCGACATTATGCCCACCGGTAAACCCGACCTGACCGTCCACGATGACGGTCTTGCGGTGATTGCGAAAGTTGACCTGCAGCCTGTTGGTGGGACCGCGCAGGGCATTTGTGTCCAACATTTCGACACCCGCCTCTTTCAGGGTGTTGATATAGCTGTTGCTCAGTCGCGAACTGCCCACGCTGTCATATAGAAAACGCACCGAGACACCGCGGTTAGCCACATTCAACAGCTCTGTCTGCAGGGCCTGACCCAAAGCATCGTCACGCACGATGTAAAACTGCACCAAGACATAGGACTGTGCCTGGCGGATCGCCGCAAAAATGGCGTCAAAGGTTTCGTCGCCATCAATCAGCAAGTCCATCGCGTTGCCGGACAGAACTGGCGAGGCCGCCTGGGCTTCGAATCCGGCGTATCCCAGCGCCTTGGCGTTGCCGGTAGGGGGATGTTCACGCCGGGCGTTCTCCATCCCCTCAACAACCCTTTGAGTGTTGCGCCGGGCAATGACATAGCCGTTCATACGGTGATGCCCGAGGAACATGTATGCAATGATGCCGACGTAGGGGGCCAGGATCAGGAACAGCACCCAGGCCACAGACCCTTGGGGTGTACGTGCGCTTGTCACGGCGCGATAGGCGCAATAAAGCGCCACTCCTTCCAGCAGGATCAGGAAGATCAGGGAATAGCTGATGACCACGCCTCTGCGCCTCCGGTGTCTCGTGCTTTGTCTGATCGTAACGTGACGTTGGGGCCGAGGAAAGATGCCCCGTTGCGTCCTGTGACTGTCGGCGTATTCTGTCCCCGAATAAGAGGGTTCCCCAGCAATGCGCGATGACACGATCTGGACGTTTTTCCGTGAGAAAGCAACGCAGTACGGGGATAATTTGTTTCTGATGGTGCCTGCGGATCCGGATCGTGCCTACCACCCGGACGGCTTTCGCATGTCCTATTCTCAAGCGCTGCAAACGGCCGCACGATGGAAGGACGCGCTTTCGCAGGCGGGCTATGGTTCTGGGGCGAGGGTTGCGGTGCTGATGGGCAACCGTCCCGAGATGGTGCTGCTGAAGCTGGCTTTGAACGGGCTGGGGATGTCCTGGGTGCCGGTCAACCCGGACTATCGCCCAAGGGAAGTGGCGTATCTGCTAGCAGACTGTGCGGCGGATCTTGTCATTGTGGCGCCCGAGTTTAGGGGGCTCATGCAGGCCGGGGTTGCGGAAACGGGCAGAGCGGTGGCCATTGTCGAAATGACCACGGAATTGCCCGAGCTGCCCGCGGCAACAAATTCCGCGCCTAAGGGGGCCGTCACTGGCGAGACCGAGGCCAGCCTGATCTATACCTCTGGCACAACGGGCAAGCCCAAGGGCTGCATCATGAGCCATGCCTATGAGCTGGACATGGGTATCTGGTATGCCTCGCGAGGTGGTGCGATCGACTTTCGCGAAGGTCAGGACCGGCTCTACTGTCCACTGCCGCTTTTTCACGTAAACGCCGGAATTCTGGTGCTTTTTGCGATGATCGAGACCGGGAATTGCCAAATCATCCCCGAGCGATTCCGCGCAAATTCATGGTGGCGGGAACTGACCGAAACCGGTGCCACGGTTGCGCATTACCTGGGGATCGTCATCCCGGCTTTGATGAACCTGTCAGAGGGGAAATGGGACCACGCGCATGGGCTGAGGTTTGCAGTTGGGGCGGGGGTTGAGCCGACTTTGCACGGGCCGTTTGAAGAACGGTTTGGGTTTCCGCTGATCGAGGTTTGGGGGATGACCGAGATGTGTCGGATATTGTCGATGCATGACGCTCCGAGGCATATCGAGACACGGGCGATGGGGCGTCCTTCGGAAGGTCTCGAGGTGCGGGTTGTGGATGGGGAAGACCGCGAAGTGCCGCGCGGAACGGCCGGTGAGATGACGTTAAGATACTCTGCTAAGTCACCGAGAAAAGGAGCTTTTTCAGGATACTTGAACCTGCCGGACGTGACCGAAGACGCCTGGCGCGGGGGATGGTTTCATACCGGGGATACGGTGATGATGGATGAGAGTGACACGATCTATTTTGTGGATCGCAAGAAAAACATCATCCGCCGGTCAGGAGAAAACATCGCGGCGGCAGAGATCGAGGCGTGTTTGCAGGATCACCCCAAGGTCGCGCGGGTGGCGGTGATGGCCGTACCGGATGCGATGCGGGATGAAGAGGTGCTGGCCTGCGTAATGTGTGAGGGAAATCAGGCACTTGCCGAGGAATTGTTTGCCTGGTGCTTTGAGAGATTGGCTTATTACAAGGCGCCGGGCTGGCTGAGATTTGTCGAAGATATTCCGGTCACCGGCACGCAGAAAATCCAGAAACACGTGATGTTCGCCGAAGGTCAGGACCCGACAGAAGGCGCGTATGATTTCCGACACCAAAAGAAACGATCTGTTAAAATTTGAGGGAAAACACCAAAAGTGACCAAGTTGTACAACATTTTTGGGGGTGTTTCTCCAAGTTGTACATAATTTTTGGTTAACAAAACTACCGTAACCGAGGCTTACACCTTAACGTTTCAATAAAGAATTCAGTTCAATTGTAGATGAATGTGATCGTCATGCCGTGCGGCGCGGCACCCTTGAAACCTGATCTTGTCCGACGTCAGGTTCAGGTGGGACTTCAAATGCGGTTCGAGGAAGATCTTGCCGATACTTGGATTGTCTGAGAGATGGCGAACAAGTGCCGCGGTGCGTTTTGGTTCAACTTGTAGGTCGCGCCATATGGGTTGCAGAAATCTCAAATCCCAGCGAAGACTTGGCCACCGAGGTGGGCAGGTCTCGCTGCCATATTCAAAGGCAAAATACCCTAAAGGGCTGCGCGTGACGCCAGGTAGATATCCGTTTTCATCTCGATAGAAGAAGGCAAGATCCGCCTTTTCACCATCATCATGGGACAGGTGCGGCAGGAGAGGAAAGCCGTCCAGAAACGGAAAATTAAGATCCAGCACCAAGGTTTTGGTTCCTTTGAACTGGCTATCCAAAGAAGTGGCGGCCGCATTCAGAGCATGGATGACTTCAGGAGAAGCATAGTTTCGATTGAGAACGCAATATGTCCAGCTTTGCATCTGAAGTGGGCCGGTTTGCCAGCAAGACAGCGCCTGTCGCCCAAACAGCGGAGCAGTGAAGGACGCAACGACGGTAAGCAAGACGTACAGGGTCAGAAATGCCAAAACACGGCGTTTAACGGTCATGGCAAGTAACCATGCCAATCCGCCGACCTGTGTCAGCAACGTGAGCCCAAGAATGAGAGAACTGTGAAACAGGAAGCGACCCATAAGAAAGTTGTCCCAACCAAGTGGCCGTGAATCAAGCGGTTTCTGAACCTTGGAGGTAGGAGATTTTTCTAGAAAAATCTCGCGCGGGAAAAACCTTCTAGAAGGTTTTTCTTGTGCAAGGTTGGTGGGGTCAGCAGATGACGGAGAATGGTGCTGGGCTGCAGAGGATGATGTAGTGGTCGTTGCTGTGCAGCAGATGCCAGCCACGGCGACGGACCTCTAATTCCAGAACTTCGCGGCCCACTTCGCGGTGCACGTCGCTGACCTTGCGGCGGAGCACGCCACCGGTGGTGGCAGATTTACTGCGGAAAATCTGGTCCAGCCAATCCTGTGCCAAAAGAGAAGGGGGCATAACGGTCATGACACCGGTATGCCCCCAACTTGGTTAAGTTTTGACTAATGGGTTCAGGCGCGACGGCGGCGGCCACCGGCGCGGCCTCCACGACCCCGGCCTTCTTCACCGGGTTTGGCAGGCACCTTGTTGAACGCGATCCAGTTTGCGCCGCCATCGTCATTGTTGGTGAGGAAGTTGGCGGCGCGGATGGCCTCCATTTCCTTGCCGGCGCGCGGCTTGGTCGAGCCAAGGCCAAACATCTGGCAGAAGGTCTCATCATCCATGTCGGCGGGCAGGATGATGCCTGCGGCCTCCACTTCGGCCTTTTTCTCGGCCAGTTTCTTGGGGCCGACGGGCAGGGCGACAGGGTTCATGATCGCCGAGGTCATGCCGGTGGCCATCGCCATGGGCAGGAAGGCGTTGTTGATGCCGTGACGGTTGGGCAGGCCGAACGAGATGTTCGACGCACCGCAGGTGGTGTTCACGCCCAGTTCGTTGCGCAGGCGGCGGTTCAGTTCGAAGACCTGCAGGCCCGCGGTGCCCATGGCGCCAACGGGCATGACCAGCGGATCAACCACGATGTCATGCGCTGGGATGCCGAAATCAGCGGCGCGTTCGACGATCTTCTTGGCAACGGCAAAGCGCACTTCGGGGTCTTCCGAGATGCCGGTGTCGTCGTTGGAGATGGCCACAACGGGGACGTTGTATTTCTTGACCAGCGGCAAAACCTGCTCGAGCCGTTCTTCTTCGCCGGTGACCGAGTTCAACAGGGGGCGGCCTTCGGCGGCTTCGAGACCGGCAACCAGCGCGCCCGGCACCGAGGAGTCGATGCAGATCGGGCAATCGGTGACGGCCTGCACGCGCTTGACCAGTTCGCGCATCAGGTCGGGTTCGACAAAGTTATTGTCGGCGTAGCGCGGATCTTCGGCCATCTTGTTGGAGAAGACAGCGCCCGAGTTGATGTCGAGTACGGTGGCACCGGCAGCGACCTGCGCCAGTGCATCCGCTTCGACGCGGCTGAAATCGCCCGCTTCCAGTTCGGCGTTGAGGATTTTACGACCCGTCGGGTTGATGCGTTCACCGATGACGGTGAACGGCTGGTCAAAGCCCATGATCGTGGTTTTTGTTTTTGATTCGATGACGGTACGGGTCATGAGTAATCCTATTTTCAGGCGTTGGCTGGGGCGGCAGAAGCACCACCATTTTCAATGGCCCAGTTGGCATTGGTCTTGATGCCGCCAAGCGGGAAGAAGTGAACCTTGTCGATGTTGAAATCGGGGTTCGCGGCCTTGTGCGCGGCGAGATCGGCGATCACGTCGGTCGGCTCATGCGGCAGGAGCAGTTTGGAGACGTCCTTGGCGCGTTTTTGCAGAACCTTGAGCGAGGGGCCGACGCCGCAGGCGATGGCGAACTTGATCATGGTCTGCAGCTTGGCCGGGCCCGCGATGCCGATGTGCACGGGGATGTTGATGCCGCGTTCGGTCAGCATGTTGCACCATTCGATGACCGGCTGGGCCTCGAAGCAGAACTGGGTGGCCAGCGCCATGTCGGCGTCGGTGCGTTCGTTGAACGCCTGTTTCCAGTCCAGCGCCGCAAAGGTGTTGGTGCGGCTGCCATCCGGGTCGATGTCGAGGTTCGGCTCGGGGTGACCAGCCACGTGCAGGTGGGTGAACCCGGCCTTGTCAAACGCGCCGGTTTCCAGAAGCTGCATCGAGCAGTGGTAGTCGCCGTGGGGCTTTTCCACACCACCGGCAAGCAAGAGCGCCTGTTTGACGTCTGCTTCGCCCTGGTACATGGCGATCCAGTTTTCCAGCGTCGCCTGATCCTTGATGATGCGCGCCGGGAAGTGGGGCATCACCGGGTAGCCGTCTGCGTTCAGACGTTTGGCGGTGGCGACCATATCCTCGATCGGGGTGCCCTCGATATGGGCGATGTAGACGCGGGTGCCCTCGGGCAACAGCGCGCGGAAGTCTTCGACCTTGGCCGCGGTACGCGGCATGACCTCGATCGAATAGCCTTGGAGGAAGGATTCGACCTCGGGGGAGACAGTTTTCACGGTCTCGGTTTTTTTCTTAAAGTTCAACAACGCCATTGCGCTCTCCCAAAGCGATTTGCCGCTCATGCGCGACCTTCATTTGCAATCAGCGCCTTGAGGCGGTCCTGATCATATTCCGCTTCGAGACGGGCGGCTTCTGCGTCGCAAACATCCGCTGTCTCGCCCTCGACCGGGTAGGGGTCTGCCTTGCGCCATTCGGCGAGGTAGGCATCGGCATCCTTGGCGCCCACTTTCATGGCAGCGCGATCGATCGCTTGTTCGAAACGTTCGGTCAGCTGCTTTTTCGCGCCGCGACGGCCTTTGCCCACGATGACCTGGGCAGGAATGTCGCGCCAGTAAACGATTGTGACGTCAGGCATGGTTTGATTCCCCGGTTTTGGTGCTGACATTCCTAGATCAGCCATTGTGGCCCATGGTGTACGTTTTCGACAGAACGGTAACCTTCCGCGACCAAATCGGGTGTAGCGGGCTTGCCTGCTGGTTTCACTGTCGAATTCTTCAAGTTGATAATGAGCGATGCGGGGGATTGCGCGGAACAGGGGGAGAGACTAGGCTGAAGGTAACTCGAAATGGAGGGCGTGAGTGATGGCGCCCAAGCGTCCCAAAGGTGCGGGCGCGTTCCCCAAAGCGGTCGAAACCCCCGCGCCGAAAACGCCCGATCCGAGCGAGCTTTATGCCGCGCTGGATCTGGGCACCAACAGTTGTCGCATGCTGATTGCCCAACCCAAGGGCAGTCAGTTTCATGTCGTGGACAGCTTTTCGAAATCTGTGCAGCTGGGCGCCGGGCTCGAGACCACGGGACGTTTGTCGCGCGGGTCGATGCGGCGCACGGTGCAGGCGTTGCGAATCTGTCAGCAGAAGCTCAAGCGCCATCGGGTCAAGCGCATGCGGCTGGTGGCAACCGAGGCCTGCCGGCGGGCCAAGAACTCCAAGGATTTCATCAACCAGGTGCAGCGCGAAACCGGGCTGCGGCTGGATATCATCGAGCCGGAGGAAGAGGCGCGTCTGGCGGTGATCTCCTGTGCGCCGCTGGTCAGCACCAAGACCGAACAGCTGTTGGTGGTGGATATTGGCGGCGGCTCGACGGAGCTGGTGTGGATTGATCTGACCAATGTGCCGAAACGCGACCGGCCGCGGGCCATCATGCGGCTGCACACTGGATTCAACACGACGGACACGCCGTTTCCGGCCGCCAAGGTGGTGGACTGGATCTCGGTGCCGTTGGGCGTGGCGACGTTGCGCGATCAGTTTTCCGATGTGACCGACGATTCTGCACGTTTTGCCCTGATGAGCTGGTTCTTTGAAGAAAACCTCGCGGAGTTTGCGCCCTATAAGGACGAGCAACCGCGCGAAGGGTTTCAGATCATCGGCACCAGCGGCACGGTGACCACCGTGGCGGCCAGCCATCTGGGGCTGCGGCGCTACGACCGCACCAAGGTGGACGGGCTGCGCATGACCAGCGATCAGATCGACAAGGTGATCCGGGGCTATCTGGACCTTGGCCCCATCGGGCGGCGGCGAGATCCGAGGATCGGGCAGGACCGGCAGGCGTTGATCATGTCGGGCTCGGCCATTCTGCAGGCGCTGCTGCGCTGCTGGCCGACGGATCGGTTGTCAGTTGCGGATCGCGGTCTGCGCGAAGGCCTGCTATATGCGCAGATGAGCGCCACTGGCGTATTGGAAGATGGACCTTACTAGGGACAAATTTTCTAGAAAATTTGTCTGTGTGCAGAATTTTCTAGAAAATTCTGCTGACGGGAAGAGTTGAAGAGATGGCGAAGAAACCTACTGGGAAAAACACCTCGGGACGCGGGCAGCGGGATCTGACGGTCAAGGTCAAGACCGCGCGGGGGCGCAAGCTGTCGTCGACGCGCTGGCTGCAACGGCAGTTGAACGACCCTTATGTCAAACGTGCACAGGCCGAAGGCTATCGCGGGCGCGCGGCGTTCAAGATCATGGAGCTGGACGACAAGTACCGCTTTCTGGTGCCCGGAGCCCGCGTTGTCGATCTGGGCTGTGCGCCGGGGGGATGGTGTCAGGTGGCGGTGCCTCGGGTGAATGCGCTCGGCGAGAAATCAGGCAAGAAGATTGGCACGATTCTGGGCATCGACCTGCAAGAGGTCGAGCCGATTGCCGGGTGCGATATCTATCAGCTGGATTTCATGGAAGACGACGCCGACGTTCAGGTGAAAGAGTGGCTGGGGGGCAAGGCTGACGTGGTCATGTCGGACATGGCGGCGTCAAGTTCGGGGCACAAACAGACGGACCACCTGCGGATCATGGCGCTGTGCGAGGCGGCGGCCTATTTCGCCTTTGACGTGCTGGACACGGGCGGCACCTTTGTCGCCAAGGTTCTGGCGGGCGGTGCCGAGGGCGAATTGCAGAAGATCCTCAAGCAGAAGTTCACCAAGGTCATGTACATGAAACCGCCCTCGAGCCGGGCGGACAGTTCCGAGAAATTCGTGGTGGCGACCGGGTTCCGGGGTTAGCGGCGCAGGGATTTGGCCGCCTGATCGCGAAACCGTTCCTGCGCGCTGAGTTCGCGCGTTTTCTTGAGAAAATCGGACGCTTTGTCATGCGCCAGGTTGTCCTGACGGATCAGTTCGAACAGGCGGGCGTGGCGCGGGGCAGCAGCGGGCCTGAACTTTTCCTGTGGGAAAAGCCGCATTTTGTGTCTCCAGGTATCAGCGACCGCGCGAGCAGGTGCGGCCAGCGTCCACACTGACGCAATTTCGTGGTGAAATTCTTACCGAACCCGGGCAATTTCATGGAAGCGGGGGCAAAGCCCGTGCGCCACGGACGGCCCGCTTTGTTCAAACGACATGCTGGATGTCGCTTCTGGCCTCGGCAAAGGGCAAATGACGCGCTAACCTCTTTGGGAATGACTCGCGCAGCGGCGCGAAACAGCAGGAGGACACATGCGCTATCACTCACCGGCGTCCTTTGAGGACGCGGCAGGCATCGCAGCATCGGCCACGGGAACCACGCGGTTTCTGGCAGGCGGCACGGATGTTCTGGTTCAATTACGGTCGGATCTGGTGGAGCCGGACGATCTGATCGACATCAAGAAAATTCCTGGCGTCAAGGATATCACCCAACGCGCTGATGGCGGCTGGGATCTGGGCGTGGCCGTGGCCGGCGCCGAAATGACGGAAACGCCGGCGCTGATGGCGGATTGGCCGGGGCTGGTGGAAGGTATGGACCTGATCGGCTCGACCCAGGTGCAGGGGCGTGCGACGCTGGTCGGCAACCTGTGCAATGCGTCACCTGCGGGCGATGGTGTGCCTGCGATGATCACGGCGGGCGTGACACTGAGCGTGACCGGGCCGGATGGCACCCGCGAAGTGGCGGTCGAGGATGTGCCCGCAGGGCCGGGCAAGACAACGCTGACCAAGGGCGAAGTTGTGAGCGGGGTGCATATCCCGGCGCGCGGCGCACATGGCGGAGACGCTTACTTGCGGTTTATTCCGCGCACCGAGATGGACATTGCGGTGGTGGGCTGTGCGGTGAACCTGCGGCTGGACGGAGACACCGTGGTCGAGGCCCGCGTGGCGCTGGGGGCGGTTGCGCCGACAGCGCGGCTGGTGCCGGATGCGGCGGCTGCGATTATTGGCACGACGCTGGATGATGCAGCCCTTGAGGCGCTGGCGGCAGCGGCCTCGGCGGCCTGTCAGCCGATTGATGACAAACGCGGCACGATCGAGTTCCGCACGGATGTGGCGGGAGTTCTCGCCAAACGGGCGGCAAAAATCGCCTATGGGCGCGCGAAAGGAAACGCGGCATGAGCAAGATACATGTAACCACCACCGTGAATGGGGACGAAGCCGAGTTCCTGTGTGAACCACGCGAAACCCTGCTGGATTGTCTGCGCGACAAGCTGCACATGACCGGCGCGAAAGAGGGCTGCGGCACCGGTGACTGCGGGGCCTGTAGTGTGACCGTCGATGGTCGTCTGGTTTGCTCCTGCCTGATGCTGGGGGTTGAGGCCGAGGGCAAAGAGATCACCACTATCGAAGGCATGGCGGAGGGCGACACGCTGCATCCGTTGCAGCGGAAATTCATCGAACATGCGGCGCTGCAATGTGGTGTCTGCACGCCGGGTATCCTCGTGGCGTCCAAGGCGCTGTTGGAAAAGAACCCGGACCCGAGCGAAGAAGAGTTGCGCTATTGGTTGGCGGGCAATCTGTGCCGCTGCACCGGCTATGACAAGATCATCCGCGCCGTGATGGATGCGGCGGCGGAAATGCGTGGGGAGGCTGCGTAATGGCTTTGGACGGAAAAACCAGCGATTACAAACAGATCGGGACCACTCCTGATCGTCCGGACGGGCTGGATAAGGTCACGGGGCGCGCGCGTTATGGCGCGGATATTCACGTGCCGGGCATGTTGCACGGCGTGGTGGTACGCAGCCCGCATGCCCATGCCAGGATCGTCAAGATCGATGCCACAAAGGCGTTGGCGCTGAAGGGTGTGAAGGCGGTCATCACCCGCGCGGATTTCCCGGAGGGGCTGGAAGGCGAAGACTGGGACATTCAGGAAAACTGCATGGCCGGGGAAAAGGCGCTGTATGACGGCCACGCGGTGGCCGCGGTGGCGGCGACCAGTCAGCTGATTGCACGGGATGCGGCCAAGCTGGTCGAGGTGACCTATGAGGTGCTGCCCTGTGTGACCAATGTCGACGAGGCCATGAAAGAGGGCGCGCCGGTCATTCGTGACGGGGCGGCGGATTATTCCGTGCCCGAGGGTCTGCACCCGAACGTGGTGCGCTATTTCGATACCGGTCGCGGGGATCTCGACAAGGGGTTTGCCGAGGCTGATCTGGTAGTGGAAAAGAGTTATTCCACCGAGGCCGTGCACCAGGGCTATATCGAGCCGCATGCCTGTATGGGGCAGATGGGGTCAGATGGCCGTGGCGAGATGTGGGTCTGTACCCAGGGCCATTGGTTCATTCGCCGCATGTCGGCGGCGGTTTTGGGCATTGAAACCACCAAGCTGCGCGTGACACCGTCCGAGATTGGCGGTGGTTTTGGCGGCAAGACCACGGTGTTCATGGAGCCTTTGTCGCTGGCGCTGAGCAAAAAGGCGGGCGGCAAGCCGGTCAAGATCGTGATGAGCCGCTCGGAAGTGCTGCGGTCGACCGGGCCGACGGCCTCGGCGTCGATGGACATCAAGATGGGCATGACCAAGGACGGCAAGATCACCGCCGCCCATGGTACGTTCCGCATGCAAGGGGGCGCGTTCCCCGGTGCGCCGGTGGATGTAACCACGATGCTGGCCTTTGCCAACTATGACATCGAGAACGTGCATCACATTGGCTATGACGTCATCACCAACCGTCCGCGTCAGGCAGCCTACCGTGCGCCGGGCGCACCGATGGCGGCCTTTGCGGTGGAAAGCACCATCGACGACATGGCGCGCGAGCTGGGCATTGATCCGATCGAGATCCGCCTGAGAAACGCGGTCAAGGATGGCACGCGGTCGACCTTTGGCCCGAAATTCGGTCCTGTGGGTCTGGTGGAGTCGCTGGAAGCGGCCAAGGCGCATGCCAACTATTCGGCACCGTTGGGCCCCAACCAGGGACGCGGCGTGGCCTCGGGATATTGGATGAACTGGGGCGGCGAAACCTCTGCTTCTGTTGCAATTTCCGAGGATGGCTCGGTCACCGTGTCGGTGGGTACGCCGGATATTGGTGGCAGCCGCGCGTCGATGGCGCTGATGGCGGCGGAAGCCTTTGGCATTGCCTATGAGGATGTGCGGGTCAACATCTCGGACACCGGCGCGCTGGGGGTCAATGAACCGACCCACGGCAGCCGCGCGACCTATGCCAGCGGGCTGGCCACCATCAAGGCGGCGGAAGAGTGCATTGGCAAACTGTGCCAGCGTGCCGCCGACAAATGGGGCATCGACGTGGATGCGGTTGTCTGGGAAGACGGCGCGGCAAAGCCTTCGGGGCCAAATGCCGGGGATCACGACCCGCTGACCATTGGCGAGATTGCCGCCGAGATGGGCGGCACAGGTGGTCCGATTTCTGGCCATTACGAAGGCTCGCCAACCGGGTTTTCGGGATCCTTTGGCACCCATGTTGTGGATGTCGAGATTGACCCGGAAACCGGCCACACCACCGTGCTGCGCTATCTCGTGGTGCAGGATGCTGGCAAGGCGATTCATCCCGACTACGTTGAGGGTCAGTTCCAAGGCGGGGCCGCTCAGGGCATTGGCTGGGCGCTGAACGAGGAATACATCTATGGCGAGGATGGGCGGCTGCAGAACCCGATCTTCCTCGACTATCGTATTCCTGTGGCCAGCGATCTGCCGATGATTGATACGGTGATTGTCGAAGTGCCGAACCCCGGCCACCCGTACGGTGTGCGCGGTGTGGGCGAGACGGGGATCACCCCGCCGTTGCCAGCGCTGGCGAATGCCATTCGCTCGGCCACGGGTCTGCGCATGACCGGATTGCCGATGACACCGCCGAAGATCCTCAAGGCTCTGAAAGAGCAGGGCAATGGTTGAGATCAACCTTTGGTCCGGCCTGCGCCGCTTTGCCGATGGCAAGGACCGGGTCGAGGTTGAGGGCAAAACAGTGGGCGAGATCCTTGATGATCTCGTCCGCATTCACCCCGGTCTTGGTCCTGTGATCAAGGCGGGGGTGGCCGTGTCGGTGGATGGGGAAATCCTGCCGAATGCGCGCCATGCTGCGGTGACAGAAGACAGCGAAGTCTTTTTGTTGCAACGGCTTAGAGGCGGTTAATCACCCGGCTTTTACCCCTGTTTCAACCTGTGCGGGACGATCACAGCAGCAAGCATGGGCATGCGATCGTCACACGTAGCCTTCGCGGCCAGAAAAGGACGTCGAAAAAGGTGCCGTTATTCGGCTGAGCGCACGGAAAAACGGTGCAGATGGGACAGGAACGCCCCCATCAAAAGGACCAGATACCCCAACAACTCAGAGCTTTCCTGAATGATGGTCTTGATCCAGGGCGTGTAGTTGTCACCCAGAGCATCGCGCAGAAACACGCTGGACCCAAACAGACGGCTGAAGAACAAAACGATAAACAGCCCGGTCAGGAAATAGGCGAAACTGCGGCTTTCGAAGTGGTCCAGAAACGGATCACGCAGCGTATCGCGATGCCGCCACACAAGCACTCCGGTTGCGATCATCGCCAGAACTGCCGGGTATTTCCAGAAGCCATGGTCGATCTGATCCAGGATCGCGTCGTTCTCTCGGATCACCAGCGTCAGCAGAAACCCCGACACCAGGATCAGATACCCGCGTTTGTGCGTGTGTTTCACGGCTCCGGAAGCAAACAAGAGGCAGCCAAGCGTCAAGGCGATGTTGTGCGAGTACTCGGTTGCGGATTGTTCGCTGAGGTTGGTGCCCAGATGAACAAGGTCAAAGCGCACGATCAGCGGCACCGAGATCATCACCAGCGCGAGGGCCAGAAACTCGAGCACAATTCCCATCCGCGTCTGGCGGCGTGTCGACAAGAGATCATCGGGTTTTGATTTGGTCACGTGTCTGTCCCATTTTCACTGTGATGCCCAGATTGCTGGTTTATACAGAACATTGCGCGCCCGTGGCCAGCCCCAGACAAGGTAGGTCGCGGGTTTCGCACCGCTGGCGGCCCAAATGCCACAAATAGCCAGTCGCTCTATGCGATTGATTATTAAGTAAGATTCGATCTGCTGAGTGTCTGGTGGTTCTGCGGGCAGAACCGTGGCGGAGAGACAGGGATTCGAACCCTGGGTCCCCGTGAAGGGACAACGGTTTTCGAGACCGCCCCGTTCGACCACTCCGGCACCTCTCCGCGGGGGTCTTGGTGAGGGCGTCGTTTAATGATGTTTCCAAAGGGGCGCAAGAGGGGTTTTTGTATTGTTTGTTAAAACTTCTTTCCTAGATAGAATGTAGACCCATGAAAGGCATGCATATGACGGGATTGCATAAGAAACTCTTGGCCGCGTTCAGCGCATTTATTCTGTTCGTGATGCTGATGACCGGGGCGCAGGCCGCGGATCGCGCAAGTGTTGAGGCGTTCTTGAAGACCACGGGATTTGACGTGGCCATCGACTCGATCACGTTGTCGGCGGAAAACGCGCCAGCGATGCTGGGACTGGAGGATGCCGAGTTCGGCAACGAGTGGACCTATGTCGCGCGGCGTGTCTTTGACAGCGGGTTCATGCAAAATCGCGCCATTGGCATTCTCGAAGCCACGCTGGAGGATGACGTCCTGATCCATGCGGCGGCGTTTTATGCCAGCGACCTTGGCAAGCGTCTGGTCGACGCCGAAAACACCTCGCACTTTGAAGACGATGACATGAAGAACGAGAGGGGGCGCGAAATCGTCGCCGGGCTGGTGGCGGATGGCAGCGAGCGGTTGGGGCTGATCAAGCGCATGAACCACGCGATTGACCCCAATGATGTGGGCCCTGAAGCGGTTCAGGAGATCCAGGTGCGGTTCATTCTTGCGGCCTCTTATGCAGGGGTGATCGAACTGAGCGTGGACGAAGAGGGGCTGCGGGCCGCTCTGAAGGAATCCGAAGGCGAGTTGCGGCGCGAAATGGAGGCCTCGGCGCTGGCCAATGCGGCCTATACCTATCGCGCGTTTTCGGACGACGATTTGCGGGCCTATGCCGAAGCGTTGGAAGAGCCGGATATGCAGACCGTCTATGAGTTGATGAATGCCGTGCACTTCGAGGTCATGATGAACCGGTTCGAAGCGCTTGCCGTCGAACTGGCAGACGTCCAGCCCAGCCAGGAGCTGTGACCGGGCGTTAGGCGCGTGTCTGGGTTTGTTGCCATTCAGGCGCGCGAGCGCCCTATCTTGGTGTTGAGGCCGTTGCAGGGCGCAACCTGATCAGGGTCACCAGAGCCAAGGCAAGAAACACCATCCCAACTAACGCGACATTTGGCCAACCGAACAGGGCGCGCAGCCCCAAAGTATCGTGGTACACCGCGTACATGCACATGCCGGAAAGCTGTGCCAGCACCGCTGGGGCCAGATAACGGCGGTCGGTGAACAGGGCCACAATCAGCATGATCTCGGCCGGAAAGAAGAACCGGTCATGCATCTTGGGCAGGATGTAGGGCATGATCAGCGTCGAGAAGCAGGCAAACCACAACAGGGTTTGTGAGGTCTTAGCCGTCACCGCAACCCGCCATGCGATAATCAGCCCGGTCACGGTAGCGCCCAGAAGCCCGGCCAGAATGAGCGTGCGGCGCACCGGGGCAAGAACCTCGGGCGGGACCAGCAGATCGACGAGCAGCCAGGGATTGCCTGCGTTCATCGAGAGCCGGTGATAGGTATTGGCCTGATCGAGATAGATCGACAGGACTTCGGACACCGGGCGCCCTCCGGCGAGGTAAATCAGGTTCACAGCCAGATAGGTGGGCACAAGCATGACCAGCCCCGCAATCAAGGCGCGCGGATTGCGCAGCATATAGCCGAGCAGGAAGGGGCCAAAGAACATGGCCTGAAGCTTGAAAGCCACGGCAATCGCAAAGGCCAGCGCAGCGAGATAGGGGCGGTCGCAGAGGACCGCCGCAAGCGACAGAACCAGAAAGCTTGTGTAAAACGCGTCCGCCTGACCCCATCCAATGCCGTTCAGCATGACCGTGGGCAGGACAAGTGTGATCAGAGCCGCATTGAAACGGGCCGTCCCAAGCCATCCGAAACACCCCAGGCACACCCATATGGCGACGGCGAGCAGCAGGCTGCCCAGAACGGCTGCGAGTTTGATGATTGCCAGCTCCGAAAGGATCGGCTCAAGCACGCTGGCGGCCCAGAGAAACGTGAGGTAGCCACCTGTGTAATTGGAAAAATCCGTGGCAAACTCGGAAAGGCCCGGATTTGAGGTGATGGCGCGCAGCCACGGCAACAGAAACAGGAAATGGTCCGGTTGCGTTGTGGAGAAGAGCAGGGCGTAAAAAAGACCGAGCGCTGCAATCAAGCCCCAGGTCAACCGGGAAGACGCAAGGACGGGCTGCAAAGAATTTGGTGAGGTCATGGTTTTGAGAGTTTTTGCTTTCTTTTGGTTTTATGCAGCGACCGCTCTGCCGCCAACCTTTTTTCGTGAAGGGCGAAAGAAACCTGAAGCGGCACGGGGCCTGTGGTGGGATCACCATCGTGGCGCGCCCGTGCTGGCGCCATGTATTTGGACGCCGAAGGGCAGGGCGCGGTTGCTTTAAGCGGCCCGGCGGTGCGGTGTGAGAGACGTCCGACAGGTGGCGGGTTTGGCAGGACGGCGGCAGGGGAGCGCCTTGACAACCCGGCATGCGGCGCAGCAAGGTCGAAAAAAAACGGGTGACCCCCCAAGCGAATTGTGAGGCCCATGTCAGCAGCAAAACCAGAAATCGGCCTGTGGTGGGGGCGTCTGAATGGCGCGGACCCTCTCAAAAAACGCAACTTTGGGGACGAGTACTCGCGGTTGATTGTCGAGGCTGTGAGCGGGTGCAAGGTCAACAGGTGCCGGATCGACCGCGCCGATATGGTGGCTGTGGGGTCGATTCTGAGCCGTGCCATTGCCAAGAATTATGCGACCCATGGTGATACAGGGCGCAAGCCGTTGGCGATATGGGGCAGCGGCCTGATGCGCGCGGAACAGATGCGGGATGTTCCCTTTGCCCGATACCTGGCGGTGCGTGGGCAGAAAACGCTGGAACAGATTCCGGTGTCGGATGTGCCCTTGGGGGACGCCGGTTTGCTGGCGCGCGCCGTTCGTGAACCTGCAAAGGCCAAGCAGTTTTCGTTAGGTGTTGTGCCGCATCACTCGGATCTGGAGGCCTCGGCCTTTCAGGCGCTGGTGGACCGTATTCCGAACGCAAAGCTGTTGAATATCTGCACCGAGGATCCGGAGTTTCTGGTGCAGCTGTCGACCTGCGATATGATCGCATCGTCCAGCTTGCACGGGCTGATCTTTGCGGATGCCTACAACATCCCCTCTGTGTGGCTGGAGGAAACGCCGGTGCACTATGGCAAGGGGTTCAAGTTCTTTGACCACTTCAGCGCCGTGGACCGCCCCGACGTGTCGCCGGTGAAACCTGCAGAGCTCACCAGTCTGGAGCAGATTGCAGAGATTGCGAACCTGGCCGATCAGACCGTGGTTGAAACCCGCGCGGCGGCTCTGGCCAAAGCCCTGAAAGATCATGTAGAGGACCTGTCTTGACGGGCGCGCGGGACGCTGAACGCTGACCGGGTTTGGGCGCAAACTTCCCGCTTGACTTATCCCCCAATTCACCGGATAAGCGCGCATCTCGGCGTAAGGAACACCCTTGCGCCGTGTTTTGTTGAAACATCAGCCCGGATCAAGGGCGCGCAGTTCGAGGCGGCATAAGCCAAAACACCGGAGACGGGGCCACAGGACGCGGGAAATCGAAGGAAGTCAGGACATGTTCGCAGTCCTCAAGACCGGCGGTAAGCAGTATAAAGTACAGGCAGGTGATATCCTGCGTGTCGAAAAGCTCGCAGCAAGCGCCGGCGAAACCGTACAATTCAACGAAGTGCTGATGCTGGGCGGTGATACACCCGTCGTAGGCGCCCCCCTCGTGGCAGGCGCAGGCGTTCAGGCCGAAGTGATCGACCAGATCAAAGGTGACAAGGTCATCAACTTCGTCAAGCGTCGTCGTAAGCACTCGTCCAAGCGCACCGTGGGCCACCGTCAGAAGCTGACCCTGGTCAAGATCACCGACATCCTCGCCTCGGGCGCGGAAAAGTCGGGTGTCAAAGCTGCAACCGGGTCTGCCCCTGCGGGTGCCGTGGCTGCTCCGGCCGCCAAGAAAGCCGCGAAGACAGCAGAAGCGCCTGCCGCTGCTGCCGCCGCCGCAGACGATCTGACCGCGATCACCGGTGTCGGTCCCGCCGCTGCCAAAAAGCTGAACGACGCAGGGATCACCTCGTACGCACAGCTGGCCGCCGTAGACGTCGACAGCTTTGATGCTGTAAAAGTCAAAGCCGAATGGGTCGCTCAAGCGGCCGATCTGGCGAAGTAAGCTGAGATAGGAGACCAACGATATGGCACATAAAAAAGCTGGCGGTAGCTCCCGTAACGGTCGCGACTCAGCAGGTCGTCGCCTTGGCGTTAAGAAATACGGCGGCGAAGTCGTCGTTCCCGGCAACATCATCCTGCGTCAGCGCGGCACAAAAATGTGGCCGGGCGAGGGCGTAGGCATGGGCAAAGACCACACCATCTTTGCGACTGTCGACGGCAACGTCAAATTCCACAAAGGCCTCAAGGGCCGCACCTTTATTTCGGTCCTGCCAGTGGCGGAGGCCGCTGAATAAGCCGAACTCCTAAAGGCAAACAAAATTTTGGGGGATCGGTGAAAACCGGTCCCCCATTTCTTTTTCAGGGGACCGGTCTATCCACCATCCGAATTAGTCGGATTGAAAGTCAAAAAGAGGAAAAATGGATTAGACCAATGACTGTAACTGGTAAACATCTGATTGAACTGGGTTTTGAACCGGGCGCGGATTTGGGACGCGCGCTGGAAACCGTGCGGGCACTGAACCTTGAGGGTGACGCGCTGGCCAAGTGGGCGGAAGACAACCGGCCCGCGCCAAAGCTGCGTCTGCAGGACGCGCCGCGCTATCAGATAAACCTTGAGGCAGACAACACCGAAGAAGAGGACAATGTCGCCAAGGTCCAGGAGACCATGGACGTGTTGATGCAGACTCCAACGCTGCGCGCCGGTGCCGTCATGCCGGACGCCTGCCCGACAGGGGCCGTCGGCACGATCCCCGTGGGGGCCGTTGTGGCGGCGGAAAACGCGATCCATCCGGGCATGCATTCGGCGGACATCTGTTGTTCGGTCATGGTCACCGAGTTTGACGATGCAGACCCCAAGGCCGTGTTGGACGCGGTCCACAAGGTTACGCATTTCGGCCCCGGTGGACGGGAGAACGGCAAACGGTTCACCATGTCGCATGACCTCTTTGATGCGTTTCGAGACAATGCGTTTCTGCAGGACAAAAAGATCCTGCGGGCTGCGGTCGAACATTTGGGAACGCAGGGCGATGGCAACCACTTTGCCTTTGTCGGCGTATCAAAGGCCAATGGAACAACGTGCCTGGTGACACACCATGGCTCTCGTGGTCCGGGTGCTGGGTTGTACAAACTCGGAATGCGGGCTGCAGAGAAGTGGCGCAAGAAGCTGTCGGTTGGTGTTCTGAAGCAGAACGCTTGGATTCCGGCGGATTCTGACGAAGGCATTGCCTATTGGGATGCACTGCAGTTGATCCGGAAGTGGACCAAGGCCAACCACAACGCCATTCATCAGGCCGCCACGGTTCTGACTGACGCCAAGGTGCGCGAACGGTTCTGGAACGAGCACAACTTTGTGTTTCGTAAGGGGGACATGTTTTTTCACGCCAAGGGGGCGACCCCGATTGATGTGGACATGTTGCCAGATACCAACGGAACCCAGATTGTACCGCTGAACATGGCGGAACCGGTGCTGTTGATCCGGTCTCAGCCAAACGCACGCAACATGGGGTTTGCACCGCATGGGGCCGGGCGAAACTTTTCGCGCTCGGCACACCGGCGTGGGTTGGGCGAGCATTCGGAAACTGAGGTGTTTGCACGCGAGACGCGTGGGTTGGATGTCCGGTTTTTCTCGGGCAACGTGGATGTCTCGGAACTGCCGTCAGCTTACAAACCGGCAGCGACGGTGCGTGCTCAGATGGAGCGGTTTGAACTGGCGGAGCTGGTCGATGAGATCATGCCTTATGGCTCGATCATGGCCGGAGACTGGGAACGTGATGCGCCTTGGCGGAAAAAAGCCATGGCACGTCACGCAGCACGTTCAGAGGTGACACAATGAGCGTGGCCGTCGTCAGTTTCAGCGCCTTTGCGGCGAGCCAGGTGGCAACACCGGGCCCGGCCAATATGGCGTTGCTGGCGACCGGCGCGCGGTTCGGGTTTCGGGCCGCGTTGCCCTTTGTGGCGGGTGTGGCACTTGGCAAGCAGTTGATCATCTGGCCGATTGGTTTTGGTCTGATGTCGGTCGCGGACAGCGTGCCGGGACTGTTCGAGGTGCTGAAGTGGGCCTCGGTCACTTACATCTGCTGGCTGGCCTGGAAAGTCGCCAACCTGCGTCTGGCGCCCGATGGGGCCAGTGTTGACAAGGCGCCGGGGTTTGCCGCTGGACTGGGGGTTCACCCTTTGAATCCAAAGGCTTGGGCGATGATCGTCACGGGGTTCACAACTTTTGTTGAACCCGGCACGCCCATCTTGCAGGCCACCCTGACAATCGCCATCTGTCTATTGGCATGTCAGGCAGTATTTCATCCGATCTGGACTTTTGGAGGAGACCGGATCGCGCGGCTCGTCGCTGGACGGCCCGCGGAACGTTACCTGATGAGGACCCTGGCCGCGCTTACCGTGGCCAGCGTCGTCTATGTGCTGTTTTGAGGAGGACAGGCATATGAAACATGACATGATCGTAAATCAGCCCGTGATAGAGGCCGATCGCTTCGTGTTGCGCCCATTGCGTCGGTCAGACCAGGGGTTGATCGAAATGTATGCAGGCGAAAAAGAGCTGGCGCGCATGACCAGCTCGATCCCGCATCCGCTGCCGCCGGGCAGTGTCGAGGCCTATATTGCCCGCGCCCAAAGTGACGCGCGTGCTGAGGACACCTGGGCCATGGACGGCAGCGCCGTGGGCGGCGCCGAGGTGATGGGTGTGATTGGTCTGAAGCGCATTGATCTGGGCAAGGTCGAGATCGGCTATTGGGTGGCACCGGCGTTCTGGAACACCGGGCTGGCCTCGGAAGCCGTGAAGACGTTGATCGCGGCCAACCCGTTGATGAGCGACACGGTTTTTGCCGCTGTCTTTCAGGACAATCCGGCGTCAGCGCGTGTGCTCACGAATTGCGGGTTTCAGTATCTCGGGGACGCCGAGAGTTTCTCGGTGGCGCGCGATGCCGCAGTACCGACCTGGACATATAGCCTGAAATTGGATTGAGGCTTGCCCCCGCGCGCGCTATCACGCGGGGGAAACACAAAGGACAACGGTCATGAAATTCCTCGACCTCGCCAAGGTTTACATCCGCTCGGGCAGCGGCGGGTCGGGCTGTGTCTCGTTCCGGCGTGAGAAGTATATCGAATACGGCGGGCCGGATGGTGGCGACGGCGGCAACGGGGGCTTTGTCTGGGCCGAGGCTGTTGACGGGCTGAACACGCTGATCGACTTTCGCTATCAGCAGCACTTTTTTGCAGACAATGGTCGCCCCGGCATGGGCCAGCAGCGCACCGGGAAGTCCGGCGAAGAGATCGTGTTGCGCGTGCCCGTGGGCACCGAGATTCTGGATGAAGATCAGGAAACCCTGATTGCCGACCTGACCGAGGTGGGGCAGCGCGTTCTGCTCGCCAAGGGCGGCAATGGTGGCTTTGGCAACCTGCACTTCAAATCGTCCACCAACCAGGCGCCGCGCCGGGCCAACCCCGGATTGCCGGGAGTTGAACGAACCCTGTGGCTGCGGTTGAAGCTGATCGCTGATGTGGGCCTGTTGGGTCTGCCCAACGCGGGCAAGTCGACATTCCTGGCGGCGACGTCGAACGCGCGGCCCAAGATTGCGGACTATCCCTTTACCACGCTGCACCCCAACCTGGGCGTTGTTGGCGTGGACAATGTCGAGTTTGTTGTCGCCGACATTCCCGGCCTGATCGAGGGGGCCTCGGAGGGCAAGGGGCTGGGCGATTTGTTCCTGGGCCATGTGGAACGTTGTGCAGTGTTGCTGCATCTGATTGATGGCACCTCGGGCTCGCCCATTGAGGATATGGAGACCATCATCCACGAGATTGAAAACTACGGCGGTTTTCTGGCAGAAAAGCCCCGCATCACCGTGCTGAACAAGATCGACACGCTGGACGACGAAGAACGCGCGTTCATTCAGGACGAGATCGAGGATGCCACGGGCGTGCGCGTCATGCTGATGTCGGGCGTCAGCCGCGAGGGTACGACGGATGTCTTGCGCGCCTTGCGGGAACAGATCGACGCGGATCGCCTGCGCGAGAAACGCAATGACGAGGAGCCCGAGCCTTGGCGACCCTGACAAAAGCCAAACGCGTTGTTGTCAAGATCGGCTCGGCCCTGCTGGTGGACCGGCACAGCGGTGATTTGCGACAGGATTGGTTGTTGGGGCTGGCCGAGGATGTGGCGGAGCTGAAGGCGCGGGGCACGGACGTGGTGCTGGTGTCTTCGGGATCCATTGCCCTGGGGCGCGGGGTCCTGGACCTGCCGCGTGCAGAACTGCCGCTGGAACAGTCGCAGGCCGCCGCCGCCGTGGGGCAAATTCGTCTCGCGCGGGCCTATGAAGAGGCCCTGGCGCCCCATGGCATGACCACGGCGCAGGTGCTGGTGACGCTGGAGGACAGCGCCAACCGGCGCCGTTACCTCAACAGCCGCGCGACCATGGAGCAGCTGTTGTCGCTGGGGGTTGTGCCCATCGTGAATGAAAACGACACGGTGGCCACGGATGAAATTCGCTATGGCGATAATGATCGGCTGGCCGCACAGGTGGCGCTGACTACGGGGGCTGACATGCTGATCCTCTTGTCGGATGTGGACGGGTTCTATTCCGACAACCCCATGACCAACCCGGATGCGCGCCGCTACGATATCATTGACCAGATCACGCCCGAGATCGAGGCCATGGCGGGTGAAGGCACCAGTGGACTGTCCAAGGGCGGCATGATCACCAAGCTCTTTGCCGCCAAAACCGCCACGGCGGGCGGCTGTGCCATGGCGATCACCGAGGGCAGTGTGTTGCGCCCCTTGCAGGCGTTGGAAAATGGCGCCAACGCCACGTGGTTCACCGCCCAGGGCACGCCACAGCTGGCCCGGAAACGTTGGATCGGTTCCATGAAACCCCAGGGTGAGATCACCGTGGACGCCGGCGCGATCAATGCGCTGAAGGGGGGTAAGAGCCTGCTTTCAGCCGGGGTACGGGCCGTGAGCGGAGACTTTGGCCGGGGCGACCCGGTGGCGATCCTCGGGCCAGATGGGCACAAGCTCGGGCAGGGGCTTGTGGCCTACTCTGCCCCCGAGGCCGACGCCATCAAGGGGGCGCATTCGTCGAAAATCGAAGCCCTTCTGGGATATCCGGGCCGCACCGCCCTCATACACCGGGACGATATGGCGCTCTAGGCTTCGTATTGCTAAAGGGGCTCCGCCCGTTCGGGCTTGAAACTGTCCCCCAGACAGTTTCTATTACAGCCCTCACCCCGCCGGAGGCATCCGGCAGCACGCACAAACGCAAAGGACAGATCGATGAAAGACATCGCAGATATCCCCGCCCTGATGGCGCAAATTGGCGCCAACGCCAAAGCCGCAAGTGCGGAGCTGGCCTTTGCCCCGGCAGAGGTGAAAACCAAAGCGTTGAACGCCGCTGCCGACGCCGTTTGGGCGCGCCGTGCCGAGATCATCGACGCCAACGCCAAGGACATGGTCTTTGGCAAGGACAAGGGTCTGTCCGACGCCATGATGGATCGGCTGATGCTGGACGAAGCGCGTATTCAGGGCATCTGTGACGGGTTGCGCGCCGTGGCGGGACAGGACGATCCCGTGGGTGAGATCCTGACCGAATGGGACATGCCGTCGGGTCTGAACATCAAACGCGTGCGCACCCCGTTGGGCGTGGTGGGCGTGATCTATGAGAGCCGTCCCAATGTGACTGCGGATGCGGGCGCATTGTGCCTGAAGTCCGGCAATGCGGTGATCCTGCGTGGCGGCTCGGAGAGCTTTCATTCCTCGGGGGCAATTCATGCCTGTCTGGTGGAGGGATTAAAGGCTGCGGGCCTGCCCGAGCATGCCATTCAGCTGATACCGACACGGGATCGCGCGGCAGTGCAGGAACTGTTGACCATGGTCGACACGGTGGACGTGATCGTGCCGCGCGGTGGTAAGGGCCTGGTCGGATTGGTGCAGCGCGAGGCGCGGGTGCCGGTGTTTGCCCACCTCGAAGGCATTGTGCACATCTATCTTGATGCGGCGGCGGACACACAAAAAGCGCTGGACGTGGTGATGAACGCCAAGACCCGGCGCACCGGGATTTGTGGCGCGGCGGAATGCCTGTTGATTCATGAGAGCCTTGTGGACACGCTCGGGCGGGCCGTGATCGGGGCCTTGATTGACTCTGGTGTCACGGTCCATGCGGATGAAACCCTCGCCAGTATTCGCGGCACGATCCCGGCGACTGCGGAAGACTGGGGCAAAGAATATCTCGACATGGATATCGCGGCGCGGGTTGTGTCGGACGTGGATGGGGCGATTGCCCATATTCGCGCGTTTGGCTCGAACCATACGGACTGTGTCATCACCGAAGATGACGCCGTTGCGGCGCGGTTCTTTCAGCGGCTCGACAGTGCGATCCTGATGCGCAACGCCTCGACCCAGTTTGCCGATGGGGGTGAATTTGGCATGGGGGCCGAGATTGGTATTGCCACGGGCAAGATGCACGCGCGCGGCCCGGTGGGTGCGGCGCAGCTGACCAGTTTCAAGTATCTTGTCGAAGGCGACGGGACGACGCGCCCCTAAAAGCTCAGCGCCAGAGTCTCACTGTCCTTGAAAAGCTTCAGCTCTTTGCCCAGATCGGCGACGGTCAGGGGCAAGAGGCCGAACTGAACGCGTCCGGGGGTGATTTCCGCCAACTTTGTGGGGCGGATCAGATCGCTCCACAACGTGTCATCCAGTGACAGTTTTTGGCCGCGGGCCGCGATCTGCCATAGGTCGCCATCCTGACGTACCGTGACCTCGCCACCAAAGGGCAGGGCGGTTTCCATGCACATCAGCGCCTGAAAGACGGCCCGCAAGGACGGGCGGTCAACATCGCGGACCACTTCCCAGATAAAGCGCACCCGTGCGCCCTGGGCGAGGTCGGTGAGCACAGAGCGGATTTCATTGGACCCGACCATCTGTCCGGCAGCAGCGTGTCCAAAGGCAATGCGAAAGAACCGGATGCGGGCATTGGCATTGCCGACACTGTCCGAAATCAGCTCAAGCTCGGGGCCTGATGTGCCCCCCATGCCCATCAACTCGATCCCATTGCCGATCGCGCCCACCGGGCTGATCAGATCGTGGCAGATCCGAGACCCTACCAATGCGGAAAAATCCATATTATTCTGTGTCATAACCGCCCCTAACTTTGAGTGCCCCTGATGCAAGACCTGAATGCGTTTCTGGAACCTGGCCAGCTGGTGACCCACCCTGACCAACCCGATTGGGGCACCGGCCAGGTGCAATCGAACATCAACGGCAAAATCACCGTGAATTTCCGCGAGCAGGGCAAGGTTGTCATCAATGGATTCCGTGTGTGTCTTGTGCCTGTTTTTGAATAAAAAGGTTACCGGATGGTTAATGCAACCCCTAGTTGCGGGCGTGCGACAGTGTGGCAAGCCGGATGTTGCCAAGGCCGGGATGCACCAGTATGAGTGCGCCAACCTCTTGCACTCCCTTAGTTCACAGGCGCCATGGACCCGCAATTCAAACTGAAACTGGCTGAAACCCCGCAAGAGCTGCAGGCTGCGCAGCGCCTGCGATATAAGGTGTTTGTTGAAGAATTGGGCGGTCACGGCGCCATGGTGGATGATGCGGCGCGGCTGGAGCGGGACCGGTTCGATCCCCATTTCGATCACCTGATCCTGATGGATGAGGCGCTGGAGGTTGACCCGATCGACAAAGTCGTCGGGGTGTACCGTCTGTTGCCGTCAGACCGCGCAGAGACGCTGGGCCGGTTCTATTCCGAGGATGAATATGACCTGTCGACCCTTAAGGCGAGCGGGCGCAAGCTGTTGGAATTGGGGCGATCCTGTTTGCACCCTGCGTATCGCGGCGGGGCTGCGATGTTTCATTTGTGGAACGGGTTGGCCAGCTATGTATTTGACAATGAAATAGAAATTCTGTTCGGCGTTGCTTCGTTCCACGGCACGGACCCCGAGGAGCTGGCCGCGCCGCTGTCTCTTTTGCATCACCGGCATCTGGCTCCGGAGTATCTGCGCACCCGAGCGCAGCCGGAGCACTTTCAAAGCATGGACCTGATCGCCGAGGATCAGATTGACCGGCGCGCCGCGATGCTGGCGGTACCGGCGTTGATCAAGGCCTATCTGCGGTTGGGCGGTTTCGTGGGGGAAGGGGCCTTTGTCGATCATGCCTTTAACACCACGGATGTGTGCCTGATCATGGACACGACCCGCATGAACGAGAAGCAAAAGGCGCTGTACACCAGGGGCACGCAGGCATGACAACCACCTGGGAAAGCGATGAAGGGTATCCGCCCAAGCACAAGATTTCAGCTATGGGCTGGGTGCGGGTGATCTGGCGCGGGCTGGTTCTGGGGACTTTTGTGTTCAGCTGCCTGGGGCTGCTGCTGTTGGTGCGGTTGGTGGAAAAGCCGGTGCATGGCCTCCACCGACCCTGGACGCCGTTCATCACACAGTTTGTCTGTCGCACGGCGTTTTTCGTGCTGGGCATCCGGTATGAGACCAAGGGAGAGTTGATGACCCAGCGCGGGGCGGTGGTGGCGAACCATTCGTCATGGCTGGACATTTTTGCGCTGAATGCCCGCAAGCGGATCTATTTTGTCTCGAAGTCCGAAGTGGCAAGCTGGCCGGGGATCGGCTGGCTGGCCAAGGCGACGGGCACGGTTTTCATCAACCGCAACCCCAAAGAGGCCCGTGCCCAGAAAGACGTGTTTGAGACGCGGCTGCTGGCGGGGCACAAGTTGTTGTTCTTTCCCGAAGGCACCAGCACGGACTCGGTTCGTGTTTTACCTTTCAAACCAACGCTTTTCGCGGCGTTCTTCACGCCAGAATTGCGGGAAAAACTCTATGTGCAGCCGGTGACGGTGGTCTATCACGCGCCAAAAGGGGAAGACCCTCGGTTTTATGGTTGGTGGGGGGATATGGAGTTTGGCGAGCATTTGCTGAAAACACTGTCGCAAAGCCCCCAAGGTCGGGTTGAGCTGACCTATCACCCCCCAGTCGCCGTGCGCGACTTTGCCAGCCGCAAGGCGTTGGCCGCCCATTGCGAAGCTGCGGTGCGCAGCGGGCACGGTCTGGTGGACGCGCGGGCCTAGAACTGCCAGCGCGCGCCAATCTGCCAGGTGGATGCGTCGCGGTAGGTGGTGGGGCCGGTGTCGGCATAGGAAAACTCTTTGTAGCCGACATAGGCCTCGATCCGCTGACGATCAAAGTTCTGGATCACCGAGAGACCCCACATGTCCGAAGAGGAACCGCGGGTCAGGTAATCGCTGCCGCGAAAGGTCTCGGCAACAAAGCGGGTATCACCCACAGCGAGCAGCTCACCACGCCAGCCGGCCTTGACCCAGAGGTATTGCCCGGTGCCCGAATTGTTCTGGCCGCCCGCCAGCGTGAGGTCGAGCCCGGTCTGCGCATCCCGCACCGAGATCGACCCGGCACTTTCCTGCGCTGTACTGCCGCCATCCAGGTCCGTAAAGGCGGTGCCGATCGCGCCTTTGACCTCGAACCGGTCAAAGGTTTGGGCATAGCGCAGAGCGACGTCATAGTAGTGGTCGTCAACGTCCGAGGTCAGCACCTCGATTCCATAAGAAGCGCCAAGCGAGAAGCCTGCAAATGACGGGGTGTCATAGCGCAGGCGGAACCGGCGTCCGTTGTCGAAACTGTCAAAAACGCTGCCAATGTTCACACCGGTTAACGCGCCGGAGCTGTCGCGAAACAGGTAAGAGCCGTAAAGCTCGTTGACGTTAGACTTGGCCACGATGGCTGTGCTGCCCAGATCGACTTCGGCGCCACCATCCATGTTCATGCTGCCCTGACCCAGGCGAAATTCGCCCCAGGACCCCTCGTAGCGCAGCTGAACCTTACGCAGGTCGGTGCGGTCCCAGTCCCAGGCATCCGGTGTGTTGGTCTGACTGGTTTTCTGAGAGGGGCGAAACCCAAGCCCGGTTTCAAAGTGAAAGGACAGGGGCCCTTGTCCGCGCAGGTAAAAGCCGAAACGGCTGCCTGCGCTGGTGACATCGACAAGGTTGGACGTGGTGCTGACACCGTCGTCAAACATCTGTTCTGCAAAGTGAAACCAGCCATACCAGGAAAAGCTTGTGCCATTGTCAAAGGTGTGGCTGTTGCGTTCGGCATTGGCCAGGCTGCCGGTCAAAAGCGTGCCTGCCAGTATGCAGCGGAACAGGTGATTTTGTACCATTGACGCGCCCCCATGGTTGATTACCAGTGATACTAGTCCAAGCCTTTCAAAGGTGAGATGATAAATTGTAGCATCTGCCTGATTTTCTTGGGGCTTAGGGCTTGTCATCCCGCAACGGCTGCGGTAAACGCGCGCCATTCAAACCCGCAGGCGGGGTTTGGGTCGGGCAGGGGAGACATCCCTGTCGGTCCGCCGGTTGTCCCACATGGGATCACTCCTCCCCGCCAAGGCGTAAACCGGAAAAGGAAAACTAGCATGGCTCTTCCCGAGTTCACCATGCGCCAGCTGCTGGAAGCAGGCGTACACTTTGGCCACCAAACGCAACGTTGGAACCCCCGTATGGGCGAGTTCATCTATGGTGCGCGCAATGGCATTCACATCATGGACCTGACCCAGACCGTTCCAATGCTGGACGCTGCTCTGAACGTGATCCGTGAAACCGTCGCCAAGGGCGGCCGCGTTCTGTTTGTTGGCACCAAGCGTCAGGCCTCGGCCCCGATCGCAGATGCTGCAGAGAAATGCGCACAGTATTACATGAACCACCGTTGGCTGGGCGGCACGCTGACCAACTGGAAAACCGTTTCGCAGTCGATCAAACGTCTGAACGAGATTGACGAGAAACTGGCAGAAGGCGTTGAAGGTCTGACCAAGAAAGAGCGTCTGGGCATGGAACGTGACCAGGGCAAACTGCAGGCCAGCCTGGGCGGTATCCGCGAAATGGGCGGCGTTCCTGACTTGCTGTTCGTCATCGACGTGAAAAAAGAAGCACTGGCCATCGCCGAAGCCAACAAGCTGGGTATCCCGGTTGTGGGCATCGTCGACACCAACTGCTCGCCCGATGGTGTTGATTACATCATCCCCGGCAACGATGACGCGGCCCGCGCGATTGCTCTGTACACCGACCTGGCAGCCCGCGCGGCTCTGGACGGCATGTCGGCGCAGCTGGGTGCCGCAGGCATCGACCTGGGTGAGATGGAAGAAGCACCGGTAGAAGAAGCCGTGGCGGAAGACGCCGCAGAAGCACCAGCCGAAGCCTAATACCTTTACGGGGGCAGGGTAGGCCCGCCCCCGACACAAATACCTTATGAGGAGAGCCAAGATGGCGATCACAGCAGCAATGGTAAAAGAACTGCGCGAGATGACCGGCGCAGGCATGATGGACGCGAAAAAAGCGCTGACCGAAAACGATGGCGACCAGGAAGCCGCAATCGACTGGCTGCGCACCAAGGGTCTGGCGAAAGCCGCCAAGAAATCGGGCCGCATCGCAGCCGAGGGTCTCGTGGCCGTCAAGGTTGAAGGTGGCAAAGGTGTTGCGGTTGAAGTGAACTCGGAAACCGACTTTGTTGGCAAGAACGCTGACTTCCAGAAAATGGTGGGTGGCATCGCAGACATTGCCCTGACCGTGGCTGACACCGAAGCCCTTCTGGCAGCAGACATGGGCGGCAAGGCCGTGTCCGAAGTTGTGACCGACGCGGTTGCAACCATCGGTGAAAACATGTCGGTGCGCCGCATGGCAGGCGTCGAAGGTGACACTGTTGTGTCTTATATCCACAACCCGGCCACCGCTGGCATGGGCAAGATCGGTGTTCTGGTCGCGCTGAAAGGCGGCGACGAGGCATTCGGCAAGCAGGTTGCCATGCACATCGCAGCGGCCAACCCGCAGTCCCTGTCGGAAGCGGACCTGGATCCGGCCGTTGTTGAAAAAGAGAAAAACGTTCAGATCGAGATCGCACGTGAATCGGGCAAGCCCGAGCAGGTGATCGAGAAGATGATCGTTGGCCGGATGAAAAAGTTCATGGCCGAAGTGACCCTGCTGGGCCAAAGCTTTGTCATCAACCCCGACCTGACGGTTGAGGCGGCTGCCAAAGAAGCTGGCGCCGAGATCGTTGGCTACGTCCGCATGGAAGTGGGTGAAGGCATCGAGAAAAAAGAAGAAGACTTTGCCGCTGAAGTGGCCAAGGCCGCTCAGGGCTAAGCTCTTTGATCTTCTGAACATCGGGAACGCCGCGTGCCAACCGCTCGCGGCGTTTTCTTTTGTCAAACGGGCGGCGGACCGGGTTGCGACAGGCACAAAAAAGGCGGCGCCGTCCGGGAAAAGACAGCGCCGCCAAGCTTCGAACGCCCCGTTGCATGGGGATGAGGAGCGTCACGAAAATGTCGGCACAGAAACCAAAATACATCTCTGCACCGACGTCCGGTAAACCGGAATGAACGCCAGGGCCCCGAAATCACAGGGTTGCCATTCAAAATGTTCCAAGGCTAAAGCCACCACTCACGGAACAGAGTCAATTTCGCAGAATTACCTAGGGTCAAGCAAGTCAGGTAAACCCTACTTTTGACGCTTTTTTGCGTCAGATTAGGCGCTTGGCTGATAGATTTGATGCAGGAATGACGCTTTGAGTAATGCCTGCGCGGTGGTTTGCACGTTCAATGCTTCTCGGGCGAGTCGCAGGTGTTTTTCGATGGTGGCCGGTGCAAGTTCCATCAGGCGTGCGATATCCTGCACTGTTTTGCCATCGCCAACCCACTCAAGAACCTCTCGCTGGCGCTTGGTGAGCGAGCGTTTGGGATTTTCATAGGGCAGGGAGAGGATTTTCAGGTGCGCCACATTGTTGGCAAGCTCGATCATGCGGCCCTGATCCTGCCAGATCTGATCCACGTCTGACTGTGACAATCCTCGCGCCGCGGCCATGGCAATGGCCCCCTTGCTGCGGCTCGACATACTGGGAAAACTTATTGTATATCCGGCGGTTACGCCCATCTCTTCATTTATGCGCAGCACTCGCGTTTCGCCAGGCGTCAACATGCCTTTGGCAGCGCGTTCCTGGGTTAAGGACCAGCTTTGAGCGCCGTCATTGCTGAGGGCCCAAGCCATCATCGGCGCGTTGAAGTAAAGCCCGTCGCCCAGGAAACGATCCAGATAGCCGCGGTCATGATTGGACAGAATCATAAAGTCTTCGGTGTCACCCAGCGACTTGGTGGTAAGAAAGCTGGTGTGGCCATAAATCAGGCGATCGAATCCAAACTGCGCCATGCGCGCGGTATGCATGTCCCACAGCTGTTCCAGGGTTTCGGCCTGGGTAATGGATTCAATGTAATCTAGGATCATGCGTCCTTGTCCAGATGGGCCTTGAGGGCGTCGAGAGCAAGGATGTAGCCATGAGGACCAAAGCCGCAGATCACGCCAATCGCGACCTTGGAGATATACGAAACATGTCGAAACGACTCGCGGGCGTGGACATTTGACAGATGCAGTTCAATGGCCGGAAGCTCGACCGATGCAATGGCATCCATGAGAGCAATCGAGGTGTGCGTATAGGCGCCGGCGTTCAGGATAATACCTGCGTGCGTGCCCTTGGCTGCATGAATCGCATCGATCAGCGCACCTTCGTGGTTGGATTGCTGGCAAGCGACGTCATAGCCCAACGCTTCGCCATGCTGACGACAGGCGGCTTCGATTTCGGGCAGGGTGGTTTTGCCATAAACCTTGGGCTGCCTCTGCCCAAGCAAATTCAGGTTCGGGCCATTCAGGACCAGAATTGATGTCATGATGTTCCCCAATTCGATGTGGGAGACGTTATATAATTGCACAGGCGTCTGTCTAGCATCTGATCGTGCTTCGTGGCGCTGTATGTTTTCTAAGCAACTATGCGACGCTTGTGCACATGGTGACGGTCACTGTTTCGGTAGGCGTGGTTTGGTCTTGCCCAGAGATTTCTGGTTCTGGACAAGTTCATACTGATTGAGAGGCTGATGTTTAAAGAATAGCATTATAACAATGTGTTGCGCGGCAGTCCTAACAATTATTTTTTGGATATTGCCGGGTGACCGCAAGTTGCCTGCACACTCAAATAATTACATAATACGGATTATGGGAATATTGGATGCCACATGGGCCACCGCACCCCTAGGTATTCCGCACGTGCTATCCCAATGCGTAGCCAGCGCCTCGGACGGTTCGAAGTGGATCGTCCCCTCCATGAAAGCAAAGTGCTTTGCGCAGCCGCCCGATGTGGACATCCACGGTTCTGCTGTCGACATAGATGTCGCGCCCCCAGACCCGATCCAGCAATTGCTCGCGGCTCCAGACCCGACCTGGCTTTTCCATGAACGTTGACAACAAGCGAAACTCGGTTGGGCCCAGCTTCAGCGGTTTGTCATTGCGCGTCACGCGGTGTGTTTCACCATCCAGCACGATGTCTTCATACTGTAGACGCTGTCCAACCGCAGCCGGACGTACGCGACGCAACTGATTGCGCACGCGCGCCATGAGTTCCATCACCGAGTATGGTTTGACAACATAGTCGTCAGCCCCGGTTTCAAGCCCCCTCACCCGGTCTACCTCTTCGGATCGCGCGGAAAGCATGATGACCGGGATCGCGGCCGTTTTGGCGCGTGATTTGAGGCGCCGACAGATTTCAATGCCGGACGTTCCCGGCAGCATCCAGTCCAGAACGATGATGTCCGGCGTGGTCTCGGCCACCAACAGCAGTGCTTCGTCGCCATCAGCCGCTTTGACCACGTCAAAGCCTTCGGCCTCGAGGTTATATGCCAGCACTTCGCGCTGTGCGGGTTCGTCTTCCACCACGAGGACGGTTGGGTGATCCTGCGCCATTGTCCAAAACTCCTGAGGTCGTTATTCGGCGGAATGCAAGGCCGGGTCGTAGTGGTCGGATTTCGGGCGGCTTTCGTCCGGGGTTTGTCCGGTCACCAAATAGATCACCTGTTCCGCAATCGCGGTCACATGGTCGCCCATCCGCTCGGTGTTTTTTGCGATGAAATGCAGGTGCATACAGGGTGTGATGTGGCGCGGATCTTCCATCATGAAGGTCAGGAATTCGCGGAACAGCGCGTTGTACATCTGGTCGATATCGCGATCACGTTCGAGGATGTCATGGGCAAGTTCCGCGTCGCGTTGGATATAGGCGTCCAGGGCATCCTTGAGCATCAGCTGCACTTCGCGCGCCATGCGGCGCAGGGCACCACGGGCCCCTTCCACTGGTGTCATGTGCACGAGAATGCTGGTGCGCTTGGCCATGTTCTTGGCGTAGTCGCCGATACGCTCGAGGTTGCCGATGATTTTCATCACCGAAAGCACAACGCGCAGGTCGGTTGCCGTGGGCGCACGCAGGGCAATCAGGCGCGCGCATTCATCGTTGATTTGCTCTTCCAGCGCGTCGATGGCCTTGTCGTTGCCCCTGACCTGTTCGGCCAGTTCTTCGTCGTGATTTTTCAAGGACTTGGACGCATCCAGAATGGCCTTTTCGACGAGCCCGCCCATCTTCATCACATGGGCCTGGATTTCCTCGAGTTCAGAATCGAATGCGGAGACAATATGCCTGTCGTTCATGGGTCTGCTCTTTCTTAACCGATACGGCCGGTGATGTAGCTTTCGGTGCGCTCGTCACGCGGATTGGTAAATATGTTGGCCGTGTCGTCGTATTCGACAAGATTGCCAAGATGGAAGAATGCGGTTTTCTGGCTGACACGGGCCGCCTGTTGCATCGAGTGGGTCACAATGACCACCGAGTAGCGTGCGCGCAGGTCATCGATCAACTCTTCAACCTGCGCGGTGGCGATTGGATCGAGCGCCGAACAGGGTTCGTCCATCAGCAGAACTTCGGGTTCTGTGGCGATGGCGCGCGCGATGCAGAGGCGCTGTTGTTGCCCACCGGAGAGGCCGGTTCCGGGTGCATCAAGGCGATCCTTGACCTCATCCCAGATGGCGCCGCGACGCAGGGCTTTTTCAACAATTTCATCGAGTTCACCCTTGTTGCGGGCAAGCCCGTGGATCCGGGGACCATAAGCGACGTTGTCGTAAATCGACTTGGGGAACGGGTTTGGTTTTTGGAACACCATGCCCACCTTGGCGCGCAGTTGAACCGGGTCCACGCGTTTGTCATAGATGTCTTCGCCATCCAGGTGGATATCCCCCTCGACGCGGCAGATGTCGATGGTGTCGTTCATCCGGTTGAGGCAGCGCAGAAAGGTCGACTTGCCACAGCCCGAGGGGCCGATAAAGGCAGTCACGGTCTTTTCCTGGATGTCGATGTTCACATCCTTGATGGCGTGGGTTTCGCCGTAATAGACCTGAACCTTGTTGGCTGCGATCTTGATGTCGGTCTGTTCCAAAGTGACCCCCGGATTAGATGCGTCGTACATTTTCATACCCTATAGCTTACCAGCGGCGTTCGAAACGGCGGCGGAGAAGAATGGCGATGGCGTTCATACAAAGAAGGAACACCAGAAGAACGATGATGGCCCCGGAGGCGCGTTCGACAAAGGCCGGATCGGCGCGTTGGGTCCAGTTGTAGACCTGAACCGGCAGTGCAGCGGCGGGGTCAAAGAAGCCCTCGGGCGGTGCGCCGGGGAATTCGCGGACGAATGCCACCATGCCGATCAAGAGAAGCGGTGCGGTTTCGCCAAGCGCCTGTGCCAGACCAATGATGGTGCCGGTCAGGATGCCGGGCGCGGCGAGCGGCAGGACGTGGTGGAACACGGCCTGCATTTTCGAGGCCCCTACCCCCAGCGCGGCATCGCGGATCGACGGCGGCACGGCTTTTAGCGAAGCGCGGGTGGCGATGATGATAGTCGGCAGCGTCATCAGGGTCAGCACGAGGCCGCCCACGATGGGCGCCGATTGTGGCAGACCCGCAAAGTTGATGAAAATCGCGAGGCCAAGGATACCAAAGACAATCGAGGGCACGGCGGCGAGATTCGAGATGTTCACCTCGATCACGTCCGTGATCCAGTTCCTTGGCGCGAATTCTTCCAGATAGATTGACGTGGCCACGCCGATGGGCAGCGCCAGACAGAGCACCACGATCATCATGTAGAATGACCCGAGGATGGCGACGCCCAGACCGGCGGCTTCGGGGCGATTCTCGGAGGCATCCGCGCGGGTCAGAAAGCCCCAGTTCCACTTGGTTTCCAGCAGACCCGCTGCTTTCAGTTGATCTGCGAGCTGGAGTTGCTGGGGCGAGACATTCTTGTCGATCTCGGCGCTTTTCATCGTGACGCGGCCCTTGTAGTAGCCGTCAATCCGGCCCGAGGCGAGGAATTCGAAGGTCACGGTTTCGCCGATCATATGCGGGTGAGCCAACACAAAGCGGCGCAGCTCGGCCGGGCCCTCTTTTGAGATCATCTTGGCGGCGTCTTTCGACTTCATGCCGTCCACGCCGATACCGGATTTTTCGAATTCTGCCTCAAAAGACTTCTTGATCAGAGGGGCGTAGCCGAAGGTTGTGACCTTGGCGATCTTGGCAATGTCGCCTGAGCCGTCTTTGTCGAGCTTGGCGGGATCAAGGTAGACATCGAGCGTGATGAACGTCTGCCGAAAGGCAGAAGAGCCATTGTAGAGGATCGAGCTGAGCAGCCCAACCAGAGCCAGCATCGCGATGGTGATGGCGACAACGCCATAGGTGCGAAACCGGGCCTCGGCGGCATTGCGTCGCTTGGTGCGCGCGTCTTGCACCAAGAGCGAGGTCTTTGGTTTCGGCGCCATGTTGGCACCAGAGGTTACATCGGTCATTCGTATTCTTCCCGATATTTGCGCACGATATAGAGTGCGAGGACGTTGAGGCAGAGCGTAACCACAAAGAGCGACAGGCCGAGGGCAAAGGCCACCAGCGTTTCGGGGCTGGCAAACTCGGTGTCACCGGTCAGCTGACTGACGATTTTCACAGTGATGGTGGTCATTGCCTCAAACGGGTTGAGCGAGAGCTTGGCAGCGGCCCCTGCCCCCATGACAACGATCATGGTTTCGCCAATGGCCCGCGAGGCAGCAAGCAGGATCGCCCCAACGATACCCGGCAACGCAGCTGGCAGGATAACCTGTCTTACGGTTTCCGATTGGGTCGCGCCAAGCCCATAAGAGCCGTCGCGCATGGCCTGGGGTACGGCGTTGATCACGTCATCGGACAGCGACGACACGAAGGGGATCAGCATGATGCCCATGACGACTCCGGCGGTCAGAACCGAAGACGAAGACGCGCCAAGCCCAAGCGGTTGGGCAAAGTAATCGCGCAGGAGCGGGCCGATGGTGATCAGCGCAAAGAGGCCGTAAACGATGGTGGGGATACCTGCCAAAACTTCGATGGCGGGCTTGACGATGGAGCGCACTTTTCGGGACGCATATTCTGACAGGTAGATTGCCACGAGAAGTCCGATTGGCACGGCAAAGATCAGGGCCACGAAAGACACATAAAGCGTACCCCAGAGCAGCGGCAGGATGCCGAGGTCTGATCCCCCGGTAAACTGCGGGTTCCAGGTCAGGTTGAAGAAAAAGTCTCTGGCCGGGTACATGCGGAAAAAGTTCGAGGTTTCGAACAAGAGCGAAAAGATGATGCCAACAGTGGTGAGGATGGCCACCATTGATGACAGGATCAGCAGGGACTTGATCGCCAGTTCCGACACATTGCGGGCGCGATACTCAGGGTGAATGCGCGCGAATGCGATCACGGCGCCCAGCACGGCAAGCACGACTGCCACAGCCGCCATCGCCCCTTTGAGCGTTGCAGTGGTCGCGCGGTACTCGCGCGCTGCTGCAAAGACATTGGGATGAACGTCCGAGGCCAGTGCGACCCCCACATCACCCAGCAAGGCGCGCACATCGGTTTGTGACGCATCCAGTTGGGTGAGAGCGTTTTTGTCGAGCACACCCGCGGCAACGGCTGTATCCAACCCCGAGGAAATGCGGCGCACGTCGGCCATGACCAGATCCAGCGAGCTGCCCTCGGCAATATCGCCGGGCAGGATTATCCCAGAAACCTGATTTTCAACATAAAGCGGCTGCAGGAGCAGCCATGCCAGAGTCACCAGCAGTGCCGGAACCGCCGAGAACAGGAACACGGTCTGGCCGTAGTAGCTGGGCAGTGAGTGCAGCTGACGTACATCACCGGCCACCGAGCTGACAGCACGCGCGCGGCCAATAAAAAAGCCGACGGTCGCGATTGCGACGACGACGAGGATAACGAGTCCGACGCTCATGGGGTCTCCAACGCACGAGGCAGGGTGATAAGGCGAAGGTGGCGCCCGGAGGTCGGGCGCCACCCAATCGTTTTGGTCTTAGTTCATTGGGCCCATGGGGGTGCCGTTTGCGACCATGTCCTGGGTCTTGGCAAGCTCGGGGTCCGAAACCAGACCATATTCAGCCAGCGGGCCATCCGGGCCGGCCATGTCGTCGCTGACAAAAAACTCGATGTATTCCTGCAGGCCAGGGATTACACCCAGATGCGCGTTCTTCACGTAGAAGAACAGCGGGCGCGACACGGGGTATTCACCCGAGGCCACGGTCTCGGTCGAGGGGGTCACGTTGTCCATGGTGGCCACGATCAGCTTATCGGTGTTGTTCTGGTAGAACGACAGACCAAAGACGCCGATGGCTTGGGGGTTGGCGTCAAGACGCGCCAAGGTCTCGGTATAGTCGCCATCAATGTCGACCGACAGACCGTCGGTGCGCAGGGCGTGACAGGCTTTCTTACCAGCTTTCTTGTCACCGCCATTGGCGTCGATCAAGAGGTCCAGCGCGCCGGTTGCTTTACAGCCAGCTTCCAGAACCTTTTTGTCAAAGACTTCGCGGGTGCCGTGCTTGGTGCCCGGGATAAAGGCCAGGATGTCGTTGGCAGCAAGATCGGCGTTGACGTCCGACCATTTCGCGTTGGGGTTGGCGACCAGCTTGCCGTCCACGACGATCTCTTTGGCGATGGCGTTGAACCAGTCAGCCGGGGTAAAGGCGAACGAAGGACCGTTGATGTCCGAAGCAAAGACGATGCCGTCATAGCCAAAGCGCACTTCCATGATCTCGTTCACGCCGTTCGAGGCGCACAGCTCGATGTCCGACGGTTTGATACGCGAGGATGAGTTGGCAATGTCGATGGTGTTTTCACCAACGCCTTCGCACATGGCTTTGCGGCCTGCACCCGATCCGCCACCTTCTACAACCGGTGTCGGGAAATCAAAGTTCTCGCCGAAAGCTTCGGCAACAATGGTGGCATAGGGCAGAACGGTCGAAGAGCCCTTGATCTGCAATTGATCGCGGGCGTCAGCAGCGGAGGCAGCGGCGACAATGGCTACGGCAGACGCGGTCAGTTTGAAGGACATGTTTTAAACTCCATAGATTTGGTCGTCTTGTGTGACGACCTTGGCCGTGGATTTACGGTCGGCTGACTAAGCTTTTGTGACGGGGATGTAACGGTTTTATGACAGGGGGAGATTTCCCCTGCCCGATTGTCATTATTTCGGCAAAACCACTGTGAAAGTGCTGCCTTTGCCCTTGGTGCTGTCGATGCGCAGGCGTCCCCGGTGGCGATTGAGGATGTGTTTCACAATCGCAAGCCCCAGACCGGTGCCGCCCATCTCGCGCGATCGATGGGAATCGATTCGATAAAAACGCTCGGTCAGGCGCGGGATATGCGCGGGGTCGATGCCGGGGCCATTGTCGGTGACATCGATGCACCATGCAGGACCCCGCAGGCCTGCGTCACGATCCACATCGCGAATGTGAATGGCGACCTCGGTTTTTGGCCCGCCATACTTGAGGGCGTTTTCGATCAGGTTGGTAAAAACCTGCATCATCTGATCGTGGTCTGCGACAACCATCGGCGCGGTTTCGGGCGCATCGTACAGAACATTGCTGCCATCTTCCGCGGCCAAGGGGGCGAGGTTTCTGACCGCCGAGCGGATCAGGGCATCCATGTCGATCTCGTCCTTGGGACGGCGGCGGGCGTCTTCTTCTACCTTGCTCAGCGACAGGAGATCTCCGACCAGCCGGTTCATGCGCCCTGCTTCGGCAGACATGATGCCAAGAAAACGTCCACGCACGTTCGGGTCATCGCGCGCGGGTCCCTGAAGAGTTTCGATAAAGCCGAGGATCGCCGTGAGCGGTGAACGCAGCTCGTGGCTGACATTGGCGACAAAGTCGCGGCGCATCTGATCGGCCTGTTCCAGCTCGGTCACGTCTGTGAAACACAAAAGAACCCCGCTGAGGTGTTCGCCGGCGACATAAGACAATGTGACATCAAAGCGAACTTCATGCGGGCCGTCGGTGTGATAATAGACGGCTTTCCGTGCGGATTGGTGATCGAGGCAATTCTCAATGGCTTCGATCAGCCCGGGTTGCCGGAAAATCAGAACGAAAGGTTGGTTGTCACCCGCCAAGGGGTTGATGGCCACTGCCCGCGCGTTGGCGCCCAGAATGCGCTGATCGATGCCAACAAAGACTGCAGGCAGCGGAATTGCGTCGAGGTAGGATTGAATCGTGGCGGGTGTCATTTTGGGCTTGCTTGGAACCAGACGTGGATAACCACCCCAAGATTGACCGCAAACGCTGGGTTGTAAAGTCGCAATGGGTGCGCGTTACAAAAGATTCAATCCGTACATATATTGTTTTTATTCAGTGGTTTGCAGTCCATTCTTTATGTGATTCTACCGAAACTCAGGCCTCTTTCAACCCATCTCGGAAGCGGCGCATGTTGGCTTGGTAGTGCAACGCGCTGCCGGTCAGACCCTTGGCTGCGGTTTCATCCAGCTGGCGCACGACCTTTCCCGGCGCACCCATGACCAGAGAATTATCCGGGATTTCCTTGCCTTCCGTGACCAGCGCCCCTGCCCCGATCAGGCAGTTTTTGCCAATCTTTGCGCCGTTCAGAACCGTAGCTCCCATGCCAATCAGGCTGTTGTCGCCAATTGTGCACCCGTGCAGCATGGCCTTGTGGCCGATGGTGCAGTTTTCTCCGATGGTCAACGGGCACCCCGGATCGGTGTGCATCACGGTATTTTCCTGAACGTTGGACCCCCGGCCGATCACGATGGGCTCGTTATCCCCGCGAATGGTGCAGCCGAACCAGATCGAGGCCCCCTCTTTCACCGAAACATTGCCGATGACATTTGCATCGGGCGCAACCCAAGTGTCGTCAGAAAGCGTCGGGGCAATCCCTTCGAGTTCATAAAGCGGCATCAGGACATCTCCTCGAATTCGGCCTGCAGGGTGTGGACATGAGTCTGCAGAGACGGTTGTTGCTCGCGCCGCATCCGCTCGGCGCTGATGATGGTTTTCAATTGCGCTTCGGTGGCATCAAGATCGTCATTGATCAACACGTAGTCATAGGCACCCCAGTGGCTGATCTCATCCCAGCTTTTCTGCATCCGTTTCGAGATCACCTCTTCACTGTCCTGTCCGCGGGTGACAAGCCGACGGTGCAATTCGGTGATCGATGGTGGCAGGATGAAGATGGACAGGGCATGTTTGCCGAGATCCGAGTTGCGGATTTGAATCTCGCCCTGCCAGTCGACGTCGAACAAAACGTCGTTGCCGGACTCGATGGTGGATTTGACCGGGCCGGCGGGTGAGCCGTAGAAATTGCCGAAGACATGAGCGTGTTCCAGCATCTGCCCCTCGGCGACCTGCGTTTTGAAATCGTCTTCGCTGAGGAAGAAGTATTCGCGCCCGTGTTCTTCGCCCGAGCGCGGCGCACGGGTGGTGGCAGAAACCGAAAAGCTGAGGCCGGGATCCCACTCCATCAGGCGACGGGCCAAGGTGGATTTGCCTGCGCCAGATGGCGAAGACAGGATGATGAGTAGCCCGCGGCGGTTGGTCATTGTGTTATTCCACGTTTTGTACTTGTTCGCGCATCTGATCGATCACGGCCTTGAGGTCCAACCCGATCCGCGTCAGATCAACTGATTGAGCTTTGGAGCATAAAGTGTTGGCTTCTCTATTGAATTCCTGCATGAGGAAATCCATCTTGCGGCCCACTGGGCTGCCTTTGGCAAGAAGGTCGCGGGCGGCAACGACATGGGCGCGCAGGCGGTCGATCTCTTCCGTGACATCGGTTTTCACAGCTATCATGGCAAGTTCCTGAGCCACGCGCGCCTCGTCCGCTCCGTCAGTATTGTCCAGCACTCGCGCGAGATTTGCGCGCAGGTTGGCGGCTGTCTCATCTCTGCGGGCCTCTGCGGCGTCTTCGGCCTGTGCGGTCAATGTCTCAACCTGGTTGAGCTGATCTTTGAGGACACTGTCGAGGGCTTCGCCCTCGTTGCGGCGCATGTCGAGGAAACTGTCGAGAAGATGCGGCAGATCCTTGAGGATCGCCGCGCGCAAGGCCGAGGTATCGGTTTCGAAACTGGCGGTATCCAGCACGCCTTTGAGACCCAGAATATCGCTGGCCTTGGAAGGTGCCAGCGACAGGCCACGTTCCATCGCGCGGTCTTCGACCTCTCCCATGGCTTCGAGTACCGCGGCGAGTTGCTGTGTGTTCAGCGCGAGCTGTGTTTCGTCCTCGTCCTTTTGGACGCGCAAGGAAAGGGTAACGGATCCGCGGGCCATGGCTTTGCCAAGATCACGGCGCAAGGCGGCCTCGAGGCCTTCAATCCAGTCCGGGACGCGGAGGCGCAGATCCAACCCCTTGGAGTTCACGCTGCGCAGGTCCCAGCCCCAGCTATACCCCTGAGCCGCCCCCTTGAGCGCGGCAAATCCCGTCATTGAATGAAGCACATAGCTCTCCTGTTCCCGTGTTGCCGACACATAAAGCCATATTGCGGCAACAGGCAAGGTTGCCCGGTGATGTGCGTTTCAGAGGTTAACCATTTCCTGAGCTTTTTCCCTGCATTTAGGGAAAATGTGAGATGTTAACCTGGTGGTAAGGATGATCGCACGCTGCCTTTGGGGATCGCTAAGCGGGGTACGGAATCATTCAAGCCGGACAAAACGCGATACGGGTCTGAGGGTGAATGACATGCGCATTTTTGATGGGGGGCTGGGCCGCAAACCAAAACGCCGAACAGGTGCGGTTCTGCAGGAGATCGAAGCCTATTGGGAAGCTTTAAGGGAAGATCGCGACATGCCTTTGCGCATGGACGTCGATCCGCGTGGTATTGAGACGGCTTTGCGACATTCCTTTATACTGGAACGCATGGCACCCGGCATGGCCCGTATCCGGGTCGCGGGCGGTGTCTTTTCCGAGGTCATGGGAATGGAAACGCGCGGCATGCCGATGTCCGCCCTGTTTGGCCCCTCGGCCCGCGATGGGTTTCGGGACGTCCTGGAAGGTGTGTTCTCGGGTCCGGCGCGCGCCCGGCTGCGTCTGGAGGGAGAGCGTGGCTTTGGCCGTCCTGCGATCAGTGGAGAAATGATCCTGCTGCCTTTGCGATCGTCCAGAGGGGATGTGACGCGTGTGCTGGGTGGCTTGGAGATTGACGGGCAAATGGGCGCCACACCCCGGCGTTTCACCCTGACGAGCAGTTTTCAGAAATCCCTGCGCGGTGAAGATGTACAAATTGACACTCACGGACCCCGGCGGGCGCGGGCACAGCCCAGTGGGCCTCCGGCCTCCCTGCCCCGTACCGTGGCAACCGGCGTGCCACATCTGAGACTTGTCGTAACGGACGCCTGATTGGGCTCAACAAAAAAGCGGCCCCGTGTGAACGGAGCCGCTTTTTTACAGTTTTGTTGAACGTTTAGGTCAAACGGCCTGAGCCTGACGCTGTTCCCGCAAGCTTGACAGTTCCTCGGCGACGAGGAACGCCAGCTCAAGAGATTGCGACGCGTTCAAGCGCGGGTCGCAGGCTGTGTGATAACGGTCTGACAGGTCTTCTTCGGTTACGGCCCGGACGCCACCGGTGCATTCGGTCACGTCTTGTCCGGTCATCTCGAAATGCACGCCGCCGGGAACGGTGCCTTCGGCCTTGTGTACGGCGAAAAACTCGCGAACTTCGCGCAGCACGCTGTCAAAGGGCCGGGTTTTGTAGCCGGTCGCGGACTTGATCGTGTTGCCGTGCATCGGGTCGCAGGACCACAGCACGTTTGCACCTTCTTGCTGCACTGTCTTGATCAGGCGTGGCAGGTGCTCGCCAACAGTGCCAGCGCCAAAGCGCGCGATCAGGGTCAGGCGACCCTCTTCGTTGTCCGGGTTCAGTTTGTTCAGCAGTACCTTGAGGTCTTCGGCTGTGGTTGTCGGGCCGCATTTCAGACCGATCGGGTTCTGAACACCGCTCAGGAACTCCACATGGGCTCCGTCAGGCTGACGCGTGCGGTCACCGATCCAAAGCATGTGACCGGAACCCGCCAGCCACTTGCCACTGGTCGAGTCGATGCGGGTCAGTGCCTCTTCGTATTCAAGCAGCAGGCTCTCGTGACTGGTGTAAAAATCCACAGTCTTGAGTGACGCCGACGTCACCGGGTTGACCCCCGCCGAGTTCATGAAGTCCAAAGCATCGGAAATGCGATTGGCCATATCGCGGTACTTTGCAGCTTTTTCGCCTTCGACAAAGCCCAAGGTCCAGGCGTGAACCTGGTGAACATCGGCGTATCCGCCTGTTGAAAAAGCCCGCAACAGGTTCAAGGTGGCTGCCGCCTGCGTGTAAGCCTGCAACATTTTCCGGGGGTCCGGGATGCGGGCTGCCGAGGTAAAGGCCAGCTCGTTGATGATGTCGCCGCGGTAGCTGGGCAGTTCCACACCATCCACCACCTCGGTCGGTGCCGAGCGCGGCTTGGCAAACTGACCTGCCATGCGGCCCACTTTGACCACTGGCACCTTAGCGCCATAGGTCAGCACCATCGCCATTTGCAGCATCACCTTAAAGGTATCGCGGATTCCATCGGCGCTGAATTGTTCAAAGCTTTCGGCGCAATCACCACCTTGCAACAAAAAGGCCTCGCCGCGTGCGGCAGCCCCGAGTTTGTCCTTTAGACGGCGTGCCTCACCTGCAAAAACCAACGGCGGATAGCTGGCCAGCTGGGCCTCCACGGCCTTCAGCGCGTCCTCATCCACATAGTCAGGCATCTGGATGCGCGGCTTGTTGCGCCAGCCAGATTTTAGCCATTCTGCCATTGTCTTTCTCCGGTCAAAAATTGGTCAGGGCCTCTCTATACAAAAGCTCTTGAGTAAGGACCAGTTCTGAATTACGGGCCTTGACCTGTTGCCGCTAAGTTGCGCTAAGGTTTCACCATCGGGTCTTAAGACCCCTGCCCGGATCAGGACTCTCAATAGATGTCGCATGCCAGACGATCACCCACAAGACCATTGAACGGACCCAAAACGCGTCGGTTTGTCTTTGTTTTGTTGGAGAATTTCACACTGTTGTCTTTTGCATCAGCACTGGATTGTCTCCGGCTGGCAAACCGCCAAAATCCGACCCCCTTGTACGAATGGACCTTGATCGGAGAAGGTGGAGACACGGCAAAAAGCTCGACCTATACCGAATTTTCGCTGGATGATGATTTAATCGACCTCCACCGCGATGATACGGTCATTCTGTGCGGCGGCATCGACATTCAGGCGGCAACATCCAAGAAATTACTGGCATGGTTGCGACGCGAGGCCCGTAAAGGTGTTCGTGTCGGCGGGTTGTGTACGGCCGCTTATGTCATGGCCAAAGCTGGGTTGCTGGACAACAAAAAGGCCACGATCCACTGGGAAAATCAGGACAGTTTTGCCGAAGAGTTCCCCGAAGTGGAGCTGGGCAAGTCGGTGTTTGCCATGGACGGCAATCGTTTGACCACCGCGGGTGGAACTTCGTCCATCGATATGTTTTTGCAAATCATTGCGGATGATCATGGCGAAGAGCTTGCCAACTGGGTGGCCGATCAGCAGATTTACTCCTCGATCCGGACGGACCAGGACACCCAACGCCTGTCTGTGCCGACCCGGATCGGTGTGCGCCACCCGAAACTGAGCCAGGTCATCCAGATGATGGAGAGCAACATCGAGGAGCCGATCAGCCCCTCGATCCTGGCCAAGGATGTGGGCATGTCCACCCGCCAGCTGGAGCGGTTGTTCCGCAGGTATCTCAATCGCTCACCCAAGCGGTACTATATGGAGTTGCGCCTGCAGAAAGCGCGAAACCTTTTGATGCAGACGGATATGAGCGTGATCAACGTGGCCTTGGCCTGTGGCTTTGCCTCGCCCAGCCACTTTTCCAAATGTTATCGCGCGCATTATGACACGACGCCCTACCGCGAGCGTGGAACACAAGCCGCAAGGCTGTCGGTGTAGCTACCGGACCTCAGAACAAACTGTTCAAAACGTGAAAGTCGGTGTCGAACTGGAAGTTCAACAGCCTGATATCGCTGCCATCCGTGTGCATTAACAGGTAGAGATACAGATAGTCGCGTCCGGTCCAGTAGGCGATCATTTCCTGACGGAAGCCATTCTTGTGCACCTCGGCCCGCACTAGACCGACACTCTCAAAGTTGTGTTCGTAGATCTCTTTCATCTGGGCGTCGAGCGCATCCAGTTCTGCCTCATCGACCTCGATGATCTCGTCAAACATGCGGATCGCATCGCCCAGGCGCCGCTGCATGATCAACGCGTCCAGTTCTTCGCGCGCCTGGGTATAAACCTGACGGGTACTGGTTGCAGTCTGCGCCAAACTTGATTGGACGCTGCCGGTGGCAATAAGACCGGCAATAAGCAGCGTGGAAAATCGGCGCATCAAAAACTCCTTGGACAAAAGACTGGGGCCATGTTTGCACAGGACATTTCAGGGTGCCAGCTATTTGGCGGGGCTGAGACGCAGGATCCGTCCGTCATCCTCGGCAATAAACCAGATCGATCCATCAGGTGCCTCTCGAATGTCGCGGACTCGCGCGGTGGCGGATCCCTTTATCTGCTCGCGCTCCTTGAGACGTGCGCCGGAAAGCCTTGAAATATAGTCGAACTTCAGGCTTCCGATAAACATATGCCCACGCCAATTCGGCCAAAGCCTGCCGGAATACAGCATCATTCCAGAAGGCGCGATGGAAGGGTCCCAATAGAAAGCGGGTTGTTCCATTCCGGGCTTGGACGTGCCCTCGCCAATCTTTCCGCCGGAATAATGCGTGCCATAGGAAATCACCGGCCAGCCATAGTTCCTGCCTTTTTGGATAAGGTTCACTTCGTCGCCACCTTTGGCGCCATGTTCCACGGCCCAAAGCCAGCCTTGTGCGTCCATGGCCATGCCTTGTGGATTGCGATGACCATAAGACCAGATTTCCGGCTGGGCATCGGCGCTGGTCGTAAAGGGGTTCCCCTTGGGCGCAACGCCGCTGCGCGAGATACGCAGGATCTTGCCGCGATGGCTGGATAGTGATTGTGCCTGATCGTCGGTGCCGCGATCTCCTATGGTGACAAAAAGGCTACCATCGCTGCTTTCGACCAGTCGGCTGCCAAAATGGCGCCCACCCGAGGCACCATCCGCCATCTCAAAGATCACTTGCACGTTCTGCAGCCGCGACCCACCTTTGGGAAGCGTTGCGCTCAATACTGCGGTTCCTCCGCCTCCTGATATAGTCTTGGCAAAGGTCAGAAACAGCTGGCGCCTTTGGGCAAAATCCCGGGGGATCAGGATATCCATCAAACCGCCCTGCCCGCGTGCGCGGATGTTAGGAAGGCCGGAAATCTTGCTGCGATTGCCGTCCTGAACCCGCCAAAGCCGCCCTTCGCGCTCGGTCACAAGAAACCCGCCTTCTGGCAGAAATCCGATCGCCCAGGGTGTCGCAAATCCCTTGGCCATGATTGTGACGTCCAGCGGGCCTTGAGTGGAGTCCAGAGTATCCGCCCAGAGCGGCAATGCCATGACCCCGGCACAAACAATAGCCAGCATTGTGCGCATCATCTTTCGACCCATCAGGACCTCTCTGTTACTGAGCTAGCACTCGATTATCAGACTTCCCGGTTTCCCAAGGGGAATTTACCCTCATTGCCCCCTTTTCATTTGAAAAATCCGCGCATAGGCTCGGGGCTGGAGTGTAACAATCCAAACAACAACAAACAAAAGACATAGGGAGTGTCTCATGAAGAAACTGATGATGGCAACTGCTGCCACAGCGCTGATGGCTGGTACCGCCTTTGCGGAAGACATCAAGCTTGGTGTGATCCTGGGCTTTACCGGCCCCATCGAATCTCTGACGCCGCAAATGGCTGCTGGTGCTGAGCTGGCAATGAAAGAGGTAACTGACTCGGGCAAGTTGCTTGGCGGTTCGTCGGTCATGCCTGTACGTGGTGACTCGACCTGTATCGATGCGGCTGCTGCATCGGCTGTGGCTGAACGTCTGATCACCTCGGACGGCGTCAAAGGCATCGTGGGTGCTGACTGTTCCGGTGTTACCGGCGCAATCCTGTCGAACGTAGCGCTGCCAAACGGCGTAGTCATGGTGTCCCCCTCGGCCACGTCGCCAGCACTGTCGACCGCCGAAGACAATGGCCTGTTCTTCCGCACGTCACCATCGGATGCCCGCCAGGGTGTTGTGATTACCGAGATTCTGATGGATCAGGGAATCAAAGAAGTGGCCGTGACCTATACCAACAACGACTACGGCAAAGGTCTGGCTGACAGCTTCCAGGCGGCCTACGAAGCGGCCGGTGGCAAAGTGACCATCAACGCGGCGCACGAGGACGGCAAAGCTGACTATTCAGCTGAAGTTGGCGCACTGGCCGCGGCTGGTGGTGATCGGCTGGTTGTCGCAGGCTACGTCGATCAGGGTGGTTCGGGTATCGTGCGCGCAGCACTCGACTCGGGCGCTTTTGACACGTTCCACTTCCCGGACGGCATGGTTTCGGCCGCCCTGCTGGAAAACTTTGGAACCGAGATCGACGGGTCGTCGGGCGCACACCCGAGCCCCTCGCAAGAGTTGGCGGACAAATACGCAACACTTGTTGGCGGTGCATTTGACACGACCTCGCCTTTCACTCCTGAGTCATATGACGCGGCTGCGCTGATCATGCTGGCCATGCAGGCGGCTGGGTCCTCTGACCCTCAGGCCTATAAAGACAAGGTCATGGATGTGGCCAATGCGCCAGGTGAGCAAATTGGTGTTGGTGAGCTGGCCAAGGCGTTGGAAATCATCGCTGCTGGTGGTGACGTTGACTATGTCGGCGCAACCGGGGTTGAGCTGATCGGCCCCGGCGAGGCCGCAGGCACCTACCGCGAAATCAGCTATGATGGCGGCAAAGACAACACGGCCAAGTTCCGCTAATCTGTCTTTGTGCTAGACTAAGAAGCAGCCCGGCACTTGTCCGGGCTGTTTTTCAATATATAAGGCGCGGCCAGAATCGTGACCTGACATAACTCACAGGGGGGTGAGCCATGATCGTCGTAGAGGACGTTCACAAGCATTTCGGCGGTTTCCGTGCCGTAGACGGTGCAACCATGTCAATTGAACCCGGCTCAATCACCGGGCTGATTGGCCCCAATGGCGCCGGAAAAACAACACTTTTCAATGTGATAGCTGGCGTTCTTAAGCCGACATCCGGTAAGGTGACAATGGCTGGCGAAGACATCACTGGCCTTCCGCCCCACGAATTGTTCCACAAAGGTTTGCTGCGCACCTTTCAGATTGCGCACGAGTTTTCCTCGATGTCGTGTCGCGAAAACCTGATGATGGTTCCGGGCACACAATCAGGCGAAGCGCTTTGGAATACGTGGTTTGGACGCAAACGGATCGCCGACGAAGAACGTGCCCTGCGCGCCAAGGCTGACGAAGTTCTTGAATTTCTGACCATTGAACATCTTGCAGACCACAAGGCCGGTCAGGTTTCTGGCGGGCAGAAAAAGCTGTTGGAACTCGGGCGCACCATGATGGTCGATGCCAAGATCGTGTTTCTGGACGAAGTGGGCGCCGGCGTAAACCGCACCCTTCTTAACACCATTGGTGACGCTATTCTGCGGCTCAACAAAGAACGAAACTACACCTTTGTTGTGATCGAACACGACATGGATTTCATCGGCAAGATCTGCGACCCGGTGATCTGTATGGCCGAAGGCAAAGTTCTGGCCGAAGGCACGCTGGACGAGATCAAGGCAAATGAGCATGTGATCGAGGCCTATTTGGGGACCGGCCTGAAGAACAAAGACATGATGGAAGCGTGATGCGCATTCGTGCAGCCATTCTTGCATCATTGACGGCCCTGCAGGCGGCCGCTCATGAAGGTTGCGAACTTGTCCACAAGGGCATTTGGCTCTGTGACCCGGAGCAGGTTTGGACTGCACAGAGAGGGCTGCAGGGATTCGCAGAGTACGATCGGCTCACTCATGCCAAAACCGGTCTCGAAGCGCGAGTAATCGAAGTAGACCTGCCAACGAACCATACTTACACCCGCGAAAACCTCGTCACGGCGCTGCCCTCTTCGCTCATCAGCGAGAGCGGAATTGATCCGAAACACGGCAAAATTGTCGGGTCGAGCCAGGATAGCATCAACGACCGTGAATGGACGCATGTTGTCTTTCACTATCCGCTGTCGCAAAACAAAAACGCTTTGTGGTTTGTGTCCTATCTCTTGCTGGACGATCGTCTGCTTTGGGCAGGTATTCCACAGGTTCTCGGCCTTTCGGACCAACCAAACAGTGCGGCAGAAGAAAACCAATTGAATCTCATCCGCAAGATACGGGTGGACTGAGCACCTGATCGCCTGCCTGTTGCCGGAAACACAGGCTTGGCGGATCAAAACGACGTAACCAGAGGCCTTTAATCTCGCGAAGACGAGCCTGGCCAATCAGGGGAGAAAGAGAGAGCATGAGCTTTCTGATCGGAGAAAACATGACGGGTGGCTACGGCAAAGGGCCGGACATCCTGCATGAGTGTACAGTTGCCGTCGACAAGGGCGAGATCGCCGTAATTGTCGGGCCAAACGGTGCCGGGAAATCAACCGCGATGAAGGCGGTTTTTGGAATGCTGAACGTGCACACAGGCAAGGTGATGCTGGATGGTGAGGATATCACCAAGCTTAGCCCACAGGACCGCGTGCAAAAGGGCATGGGGTTCGTGCCGCAAACCCAGAACATCTTTACCTCGATGACGGTCGAAGAAAACCTTGAGATGGGCGCTTTTATCCGCACCGATGACTTTAGCGATACGATGACACAGGTCTATGACCTGTTCCCGATCCTGAAAGAGAAACGCTATCAACATGCGGGCGAACTGTCAGGCGGGCAGCGTCAGCAAGTCGCCGTGGGTCGTGCCCTCATGACTCAGCCCAAGGTGCTGATGCTGGATGAACCCACCGCGGGTGTATCGCCCATTGTCATGGACGAACTGTTCGATCGCATCATTGAAGTCAGCCGCACCGGTATTCCGATCCTGATGGTTGAACAGAACGCTCGTCAGGCGCTGGAGATTGCGGACAAAGGTTACGTTCTTGTGACCGGTCGGAATGCCTATACCGGGACAGGAAAAGAACTGTTGGCGGACCCGGAAGTCCGTAAATCGTTCCTGGGCGGATAAGGTATGCGTTTGATCCTGGTCCTTCTCGGCGTTCTATTGCTACCGCCTGCCGCCCAGGCAGTTGTCGTTGTGCATTACGACGCAATAGAGATGCAGTGCCGATCCATACAACGCTGCAACGCGCGGGCGGACTGCACGTCGGACGTGTCTTTCAAGACCGTCGTACGTCTGAGTGCCGAGACCTACACAAGCTCGTTTTCACCTTTTGCGCAACGGCGTGAGAAATGGACACGAAGCCTGTCCTATGACGAATTTGACGCTGAGGGCGCGACACGGCACTCGACCTACCGGACGCTTTCGAAGGTCACGGATTTCGCAGGCACATATAGAAAAGCCAGCTTTGAAGAACGTCAGGATGGATGGTTTGGCCCGGAACTTCCCGACAACAATCAACCGCATAAAGAACAAGCATCAACCTATGTTTTGTACCACACGCGGACCCTGGAGATGGCTGGGAAAGGGTTGTTTCAGAACAATGAGCGCCAGATCATTACGTTTCAATGCGAGAAAACAGGCTGATGTGGTTCTGGGTGAAAACGCCGGCCATGTCCTGTTCTGGAGATATGAACCAGACTGTCGAACTTCTGTCAGCCTGCCGAAGACAGCTTGAGATGAAGATGCGGGGAGCCGAAAGAGCGGTGAGGCATCTGGCCGATGCCGTTCCGCGGGAAACCGCGCCGGTGATGATAGGTGAAATGGCTCAGCGGGGGCTTCCCCGAGCGCAGGCATTGCAACGCCAGTTGCGCATCTCACCGGATGGTCAATTCGACGATCTTATCTACACCCCGAACCGGGACGCCCACATTGGCAAGGATCAGGTTCGGTATCGTGGCCAGTGCCATGAAGGTTAATCACATGTATAACAATAATAGCGAACAGGGAGAGATGTCCTGATGGATTTTCTGAACGGGCTTGTGGCCCTCTCCAATTTTGTGCTGATCCCCGCGATCGCCTATGGAAGCCAATTGGCTTTGGGCGCGCTTGGGGTGACGCTGATCTACGGGATCCTTCGGTTCTCGAACTTCGCCCACGGAGATACCATGGCCTTTGGCGCCATGCTCTCGGTGCTGGTAACTTGGTGGTTGCAGGGCATGGGTGTGAACCTGGGTCCCCTGCCCACGGCGCTCTTGGCGCTTCCACTGGCGGTATTCGGGACGATGGTTCTGGTGTTGATCACTGACAGGATGGTCTACCGTTTCTACCGAGAGCAAAAGGCCAAGCCAGTGATCCTGGTGATCGTCTCGATGGGCGTGATGTTCATACTCAACGGTCTAGTACGCTTTATCATCGGGCCGAATGACCAGAAGTTTGCAGACGGCGAGCGCTTTATCATTTCGGTACGTGAGTTCAAGCAGATGACAGGTCTGCGTGAGGGGCTGGCAATCAAGACCTCACAAGGCATCACGGTGGTTGTCGCTGTGCTCTGTGTGATCGCTTTGTTCTGGTTCCTGAACCGCACCCGCACCGGGAAATCCATGCGCGCCTATTCGGACAACGAAGATCTGGCCTTGTTGTCGGGCATCAATCCGGAACGTGTTGTGATGTACACATGGCTGATCGTTGCGGCGCTCGCCACGATTGCGGGCACGCTTTATGGTCTCGACAAATCGTTTAAGCCGTTTGTCTATTTTATGCTGCTGTTGCCGATCTTTGCTTCAGCTATTCTGGGGGGGTTGGGGAACCCTCTGGGGGCCATCGCAGGCGGGTTCATTATTGCCTTTTCCGAGGTGACGATCACCTATGCCTGGAAAAAGGTGTTGGGCTACTGGCTTCCTGAATCGCTTGCGCCAGATGGGCTCGTTCAGCTCCTCAGCACCGATTACAAATTTGCGGTCAGCTTCGTGATCCTGATCGCTGTGCTTCTGTTCAAGCCCACAGGCATTTTCAAGGGGAAATCAGTATGAGCGACATGATGAGAAAGTCCCTGCTTTTCGGGGCGATGGCATTGTTGATCATCGGCGAAGGTGTGTTCGTGTCGTGGAACTCGGCGCTGTTCATTCTGAACTTTGGACTGATTTCGGCCATTCTCGCGTTGGGTGTGAACCTGCAATGGGGCTTCGCGGGCTTGTTCAACGTGGGTATCATGGGCTTTGTGGCTCTTGGCGGTCTTGGCGTGGTTCTGGCCTCGATGCCGCCTGTGGGCGAAGCCTGGAGCGCCGGTGGCGCGAGGGTCATTGCAGGCCTGCTGGTCGGTGCTGCCAGTGTTGTCGCGGCAGTCTTTACTTACAAGCGATTGGCCGGACGTGCGCGTATTCTGGGGACCATCGGCGTATTGCTGGTAGGCTTCTTTGTTTATCGCGGTGTGTTCGATCCCGCGGTTCAGGCGATTGAAGCGGTCAACCCGGCGGGCACCGGTTATCTGGGTGGACTGGGTCTGCCTGTTTTGCTCGCCTGGCCCATCGGGGGTGTTCTCGCCGCCGGTGCTGCATGGCTTGTTGGCAAGACCGCGCTTGGCTTGCGGTCCGACTATCTTGCTATTGCGACTCTGGGTATTGCCGAGATCATCATTGCCGTGATGAAAAACGAGGACTGGCTGGCGCGCGGCGTGAAGAACGTGGTTGGTCTGCCCCGGCCCATGCCTTACGAGATTGACCTGCAACAAAGTGAACGGTTTGCGGGTGTGGCGCAGTCGCTGGGCATTGATCCGGTGACGGCCTCTACCCTCTATGTGAAGCTTGGTTATTCGGTGTTGTTTACGGCCGTTCTGGTTCTGATCTTTGCGGCCGCTCAATTGGCCTTGCACAGCCCGTGGGGCCGTATGATGCGCGCCATTCGTGACAATGAAGTTGCGGCTGAGGCCATGGGTAAGGACGTCACCCGCCGACACCTGCAGATCTTTGTTCTCGGCTCTGCCGTATGCGGTATCGCGGGCGCAATGATGACCACTTTGGATGGTCAGTTGACACCGGGCTCCTATCAACCTCTGCGCTATACCTTCCTGATCTGGGTGATGGTGATTGTTGGAGGGTCCGGCAATAACCTGGGTGCGGTTTTGGGCGGCTTCCTGATCTTTTACCTCTACACAAAGGTAGAGGTTTGGGGGCCGGACATCATGGCCTTTGTCACAGCTGGAATGGCGGACGACAACGCGCTAAAAATACACCTCATTGACAGCGCGGCACATATGAAGCTGCTTTCTATGGGGGTTATCCTGCTGTTGGTGCTCAGATTCTCGCCAAGGGGATTGATACCCGAGAAATGAGGTTCGGGCGGCGTAAGTTCGTTGGCCTTACTTTGGCCACAGGGGGCGCTGTAATGTCCCCTGCCCGCCTCGCCGCCCGCTCGTCGTCGGAGCTTTGGGTTCCACCTGAAGAGGCCCCGCATCAGGCCACACTGATGCAGTGGCCAACCAGCCGACGTGTCTATCGCGACGCATCTTTCCTGCGTGACGTACAAAACACCATCCTAAACATTGCCAACACCATCAGTCAGTTTGAGCCGGTCAAGCTGTTGGCCGAGGCAGAACTGCACGCCAAGTTGCAACCGCGCCTTTCATCCAATGTTTCGCTTTGGCCCGTCCCGACAGACGATCTCTGGTGCCGCGACAGCGGGCCTCTTTTTGCCAAGGACAGCAACAATCGGAATGTCATTAGTCACATCCGTTTCAATGGATGGGGTGGCAAACAGGTGCATCAAAACGATGGTGCCGTTGCGCGGCGAGTCAGCGAGCTCTTGGGGGTAGACATCATTGATTCTGGATTGCGCGGTGAAGCTGGTGGCGTTGAGCACGATGGACACGGCCGTCTGATCGCTCACGAAAGCAGCTGGGTGAACCGAAATCGCAATCCGGGACTAAGCCGCGAGGAGATCGGCGAGAGGCTGTGCAATGCTTATGGCGCGGAAGAGATAATCTGGAGCAAGGGTCTCAAGGGAAGAGACATCACCGATTATCATATCGACAGCCTTGCACGGTTCACCGGTGCTTCGCGGGTTCTGGTCAATCTGCCACGCAACGTGGCGGGGCGTGATCCCTTTCACCAGGCTGCGGTTAATACACATCAGACATTGGTCACGCGCGGCTTGGAGGTCGAGGTTATTCCCGAACCAGACCGGCCTCGGGCAAAGGGCCGGGATTTTGTCGCCTCATACGTGAACTATTATGTTTGTAATGGCGCTGTGATTTGCCCTCAGTTCGGGGATCAAGAAACGGATGCCATTGCCCAAAAGGTTTTGGCGAGGCACTATCCTGATCGGGACATCGTCCAACTCAATTCGGACAACCTGGGTTGGATTGGTGGCGGTATTCACTGTGCCACTCAGCAAATACCAGCCTAGAGCAAGAGCTGCTCAGCGTCCTTTGAACAAACCACCTAAAATACCACGCACCAACTTGCGGCCTGTTGTGCCTGTCAGTTCTTTCATCACCATCTTGCCCATGGCTTCGCCAAAACTATCGGTATTCCGGTTGCGACGGGACGTTGAACGCGTCACCCGGGTTCCGGAATAGCGGCGTCCGGCATTGTACTCGCGCTCAGCAGTCGAGAGGTCCTCATCGCGTTCTTCCATCACGGCGGCATCGGTTGCAGCCTGATCGGCGCGCTGTTTCAGAATTTCATAAGCAGACCGTCGATCCTGAAGCTGTTCATACTTTCCGGCAACAGGAGAGGCTGCGATGACCTGCTTGCGAAAAACCGCATCGATGGGCCCAAGCTTGGAAGATGGTGGACGGATCAGCGTCCGCTCTACAACACCCGGCACACCCTTTTTCATCAACATCGACGTGACCGCTTCGCCCACGCCAACCTGTTGGATTGCTTCTTCGGTAGAAAACCGAGGGTTGTCGCGGTAGGTTTCGGCGGCCAGTTTCAGCTGTTTCCGGTCCCGCGCCGTAAAGGCGCGCAAGGCATGCTGGATACGGTTCCCAAGCTGGCCGAGGATATCTTCGGGCACATCGCTGGGGTTTTGTGTGATGAAGTAGATCCCCACCCCCTTTGACCGGATAAGGCGGGCGACCTGTTCAACCTTGTCGATCAACGCCTTGGGCGCGCCATCAAACAGCAAGTGGGCCTCGTCAAAGAAAAACACAAGCTTGGGTTTGTCCGGGTCCCCCACTTCGGGCAGCTCTTCGAACAATTCAGACAAGAGCCACAGCAGAAACGTTGCATACAACCTGGGTGAGCCCATCAGCTTGTCAGAGGCTAGAATGTTGATACGGCCACGGCCATCGGAATCCGTCTGCATGATGTCAGATAGCGCCAGGGCAGGTTCTCCAAAAAGCTTGGCACCGCCCTGGTTTTCCAAAATCAACAGACGACGTTGAATGGCGCCGATCGAGGCGACAGAAACTGTGCCATAGCGCAGGGCCAGTTCCTGACGGTTTTCTCCAACCCAGACCAGCAGGGATTGAAGGTCTTTCAGATCCAACAGTGGCAAGCCCTGTTCATCGGCCAACCGGAAGGCAATATTCAGGATACCCTCTTGTGCTTCGGTCAACTCCATCAGACGTGAGAGCAACAACGGCCCCATCTCGGCGACCGTGGTGCGAACAGGGTGGCCCTGCTCGCCAAAGAGGTCCCAAAACGTGACTGGGAAACGGCTGTAGGCGTAATCGTCAAAGCCGATCTTGGCCGCACGATCCGTAAAGGCTTGATGAAGCTTGAAACTCTCGCTGCCGGAATCTGCCAGGCCGGAAAGGTCCCCCTTTACGTCTGAGAGAAAAACCGGGACACCGGCATTCGAGAATCCCTCAGCGAGGATTTGTAGTGTCACGGTTTTTCCGGTCCCTGTCGCACCCGCAATCAATCCGTGCCGATTGGCGTACTTTAGAGTCAAACCCTGTTGGGTGGCATAGTCTTCGCCACCTCCTCCTAGAAAAACCGTTTTATCCAAAGACTTGTTCCCTCTTACACTCGTGTGCGACCGCGACCAAAATACATCGTTAACTTATCTCTGCCACTGTTGATTTTGTCCGGCGCGTTCTGGTGACACGCGCCGACGGACTTCCTCCCTGTCAGACTGGGCCGCCTCGACTTGTGCGGCCCTTTTTTTGTGAAAAATCAGTCCTCAAACCGGTTTTTTTACTGTTGACGGGTCCGCTTTTTCTTCGTAGCGTTTCGGCAATGAATAAGTCGGCCAGTCCGACGGGGAGTGAAAATGGAAAAGAGGCCTTCGGGCCTCTTTTTCTTTTTAGGCCCCAAAGAGCGATTTTCCGCTTTGTCTGAATATGTTGCTCGCATCGCGATGACATTGTCAGATAGCCATGTTAAGCCGAGGCGCAAATGTAAAACGCCAAAAAATGGAACTATAGAAAATGTCCAAGTTACGCTTTGTCATGACCGTTGCTATGGCAGCGATACTGAGCACGCCGCTGGCAGCCCAAGTCGGCTCATTGTCAGATGGTTCCCTGATGGACGGGTCGACAACTGCGCCCGTACAATCTGATGGAGAAGAGTTTACCCGCGAGGTCATTGGGGATTGGGCATTGGAATGTGCGACGACCGGACCTGAGCCACGCCCCTGCCGCATGCATCAGGTTTTGAAGGATGCACAAGGCAGTGCCGTAGCCGAAGTCACAATGTATCGCCTGCCTGAAGGGGCACCAGCTGCCGCAGGTGCAACATTTATCGTGCCGCTGCAGACGCTGCTCCCACAACAGTTGACGCTGGCCCTGGATGGGGTTTTGGCCAACCGCATCCCCTATACCTATTGCACCCAGATTGGTTGTCTTGCCCGTATGGGTATTTCAGCGATTGAAGCCGAAGCTTACAAGAACGGTCAAAACGTGACCGTCTCTCTGGTGCCAGCCATAGCTCCGGATCAGGTTGTGAGCGTGAACATGTCATTGAAGGGCTTCAAAGAAGCCTATGACAAGGCAACAGTTGTCGCCAACTAAGCTTCTTGCACCTGCTAACGAAGAAAGAGCCGCCGGATCAGGCGGCTTTTTTGTTGAATGCCTAGGATCAAACCTTGCGAAGGGCCAGCACAGCGTTCAGTCCGCCGAATGCAAAGGCGTTTGACAGGGCCACGTCGACTTTCGCCTCTCGGGCAGTGTTTGGCACCACGTCCAAGGCACACTCAGGATCTGGTTCTTCATAGCCAATGGTCGGGGCAACTATGCCCTCGCGCAGTGCCATTATGCAGGCCAGGAGTTCAACTGCACCGGTTCCACCAATCAAATGCCCGTGCATGGATTTGGTTGAGGAAATCATCAAGCTATCCGCATGTGGTCCAAAGACGTCGGCGACGGCCGCACATTCGGTTTTGTCATTTGCAGCGGTGCCAGTGCCGTGTGCATTGATGTAGCCGACATCTTCGGCATTTATCCTGGCGTCGGAAAGGGCCCCGGAAATGGCCCTTGCTGCCCCTTGTTTCGAGGGCATGACGATATCTGCAGCATCTGAAGACATTGCAAATCCAATCACTTCAGCAAGGATATCCGCCCCGCGTGCGCGTGCATGTTCATACTCTTCGAAAACAAACACGCCGGCCCCTTCGCCCTGCACCATCCCATTGCGATTGGCGCTGAACGGGCGGCAGGCGTCTTTCGACATGACACGCAGCCCTTCCCAGGCCTTGATGCCGCCGAAACACAGCATCGACTCCGAACCTCCGGAGATCATGACAGGGGCCACACCGCTGCGAACCAACTGAAAGGCCTGGCTCATCGCGTGGTTGGACGACGCACATGCCGTAGCCACAGTGAAACTCGGCCCTTTGAGATTGAATTCCATACTGACGTGGCTGGCGGCCGCATTGTTCATGAGCTTTGGAACAACAAAGGGGTGCACCCGGTTCTTGCCGTCTTCGTAAACGGAACGATAGTTTTCGTCCAAGGTCTGCATGCCGCCACCCGACGTGCCCAGCACAACACCGGATTTGGCGGCCATCTCACCTGAAAACTCCAGGCCCGACTGTGCAATCGCTTCGCGGGCAGCCACCAGGGCAAATTGTGTAAATCGATCATAGAGCGCCATTTGTTGGCGATTGAAGCGCCCTTCCGCCTCAAACCCTTTGACCTGGCCGCCGATCTTGATTGCCAGCCGATCCACGTCTTTCATCTCGAGCGGACCAATGCCGCAGCGGCCTTCCTTCATTGCCTCAAAGGTCTCGGCCACGGTCTGGCCAAGGGCATTGATGGTCCCTGCTCCGGTGATGACGACTCGTTTCATGAGGCTTTGGTTCCGATTGATCTTAGGACTGATCTGCGATCAGCTTTTCGATACCCGCCACAATGGTCGCAACTGATGAAATATCAAAGTCGCTTTCTGTGGGGTCGTTGGCATTGAACGGCACTGAAATGTCAAAGGCTTCTTCAATGGCAAAGATGCTTTCCACCAGACCAAGGCTATCGATGCCCAAATCCTCAAGCGTGCTTTCCATGGTTACGTCCGAAGGTTCGAGAACGGCCTGTTCGGCAACAATACCAATGACCTTGTCCTTGACGCTCATTTCCTAGTCCTTTCCGCCCAGCTTGGCAGTGATTTAGTCATTCGAGCCGCGCTTTGAAATGCTTTTTTGCAGTTTGGCAACATCGCTGATCAGTCTCGGCAGGCGCCGCAGCCCTTTGTACATCTCCAGATGCGTCTCCATCTTCACGGCAGGAGAGCCGAGCATCACGCGGCCTGCGGGCACTTTGGACATCATCTTGGTCGCGCCGCCAGCGATCACGTTGTCGCCTACGGTGGTGTTGTCCGTGACGCCACATTGACCACCCATCACGACGTTTTTGCCGATCACCGTGGAACCAGCAATGCCACATTGTCCGGCAAGCAGAGTATTGTCGCCAATCACCACATTATGGGCAATGTGGACGAGATTATCGAGTTTTACGCCATTGCCAATCACCGTGTCGCGAATGGTCCCGCAATCAATGCAGGTGTTGGCACCAATCTCGACATCGTCCCCTATTGTTACGGACCCCAAGGAATGGATGCGGGCCCAGGCCTGAGATTTGATGTCACCCTGATCTCCAAGGCTTTCGCGTGCTTCTTCGACACCGGATTTTTCAGGTGTGACAAATGAGAACCCGTCTGATGCGATACGTACACCTGGCTGCATGAAGACACGTTCACCAACGGTGGCACGCGCGCCGATCGAAACCATTTCTCGCAAGTACCCCCCCTTGCCCAGCGTCACATCCGCACCGATCACGCAATGCGGCCCAATAGTGCAACCGTCGTCTATTTTGGCGCGGGGGCCCACCACGCTGAGCGCGCCAATCGTGACACCTGCTCCAATGACTGCGCTGGGGTCAATCACTGCGGAGGGATGAATGCCTTTGCCAAAATGCTGACCCGGGTCCATAAGAGCAGAAAGGCCGGACATACCAAAGCGTCCCCGCGGAGATTCAATGGCCGCTTCCAGCCCCAACGCTTGCCAATCAGCACCCGGCCAGACCATCGCGGCCCGAGCCTTGCCCTGTGCCAGTCCACCAGCAAACTTGGGGTTCGTCAGAAGAGCGAGATCTCCGGCACTCGCCTCAGCGGGTTCTGTGACGCGTTCAACTGTAAGAGCGGTGTTTCCAAATGCCCGCGCCGCGATGGCGTCGGCAATCTGCTGGATCGTATAAGCCATGTCTACCCCGCGTATTGCGAGGCATTATTTAGCCCTGAACCGTGCGCAACACCACCCCTTCATTGGCCATTGCCTTCCAGATTTTGGCATCACGTCCATAAACATCCCGACGATATTGCACCGGTCCTTTGGCATTGGTGAAGGCCGTGCGGTAAATAATGTGGACCGGGATTGGCTGTTTCAGGTCAACCTGGGTTTCACGCCCGGATTTCAGATGTTTATGAAAGACTTCTTTTGGGTTGTCTTCTTGCACTGACAGTAAGGTGTAGGCGAAGTCAAAGGGCTGCTGCAATCGAATACAACCATGGCTGAATGCGCGGGATTCACGGGCGAACAGGCTCTTGGCCGGGGTGTCATGCAGATAGATGTTGTGTTTGTTCGGGAACATGAACTTGACCAGACCCAAGGCGTTTGATTTCCCCGGTGGTTGCTTGATGTCAAACGGGAATGAACGTGCAGAATACTGGGTAAAGTCCACGTTGCCCCGGTTCACCACCCGACCACTGCCATCAATCAGCCTGAGGTAGCTGACAGCATTCGGATTGCGCTGCAACATCGGCAGGTATTCCTTGGTCGCGATCGAGCGTGGGACATTCCAAGTCGGGTTGATGACCATGTGTTCCATAACATCGGAAAACTCGGGGCTTCGACGGTCGTGCTGGTTCTTGCCAACTACCGAGCGGGTTTTAAAGGTGACTTTTCCATCATCCACGATCCGGGCATGGAAATCGGTGAGGTTCACCAAAACATGCCGCTGCCCGCGGTCCTTGTTCAGCCAGCGTTCACGCTCCATGGCCACCATAACTGACTGCAAACGATAGTCCGGAGACCTGTTGATCTCGGTAATTGTGCCACCACCGGCCACTCCGTCGGCGTCCAAGCCGTGGTCGATCTGGAACGCCTGAACTGCCTTTTCTACTGTGCGGTCGAATTTGCGACTGGCGCTGCGATCAAGATACCCCATCGCCATCAGACGGTTGCGAAGCGCAACAACCGCGTTGCCGCTGTCGCCGGGTTCGAGTTTCTTGGCGTTGACCTTTGGCCCCCACCCGCCAGAGGCTGTGACCCGCTCAAGGCGCATCTTTTCTTTCATCAAGCGCAGGTATTCGGGTGTGCGGGGGGCGAGATCCGTGATGTAGCGTTGTGGATCAGCCTCTTGCAGTTCCACCAAATACAGCTTTTGATCACGCACCGGCGCTTCGCGCACGATACCATTGTCCAGAGATGACGGCTTGAACATACCGGTTTGAACATCGCGGGCATAAGCCACATAGGCCTTGCTCATCGCGACCTCCAACAAACCCAGATCACGTGGCGTACGTGCCCCGGCCATTTGCTGATAAAGCGTGTCAAACCCGTAACGATCAATCGGAAGCGCGTGGTCATCAGCGTTTTGCAGTGCGCTCATTAGAGCTTTGCGTCGCGCCAGGCCTTGTGATCCTTCTGCTGTCCAAATCGGCTGATAGCCGTTTTCACGATAAAAAGCAGCGACTTCATCGTGGCGGGCTGCGGACTCTGCCACGGCCTGCTTGAAAGCCGTCACTTGAGCACTGGCGGGCAGTACGGCACCAGTTCCCAAAAGCACCGCAGACAGCCCGGCAACCGCAACAAATCGCTTAATCGAATAGAAAGACAACATCATCTAGACTCATCCGCACTTTAACCTTTGACCCTCTATGTTCCCGGAAAGAACACCTCTGTCTATTCACAAATGCTTCAACCGGTTCATTTCGATATACAATGATGCCAGTCGGGCGCAGAAATGCGGAGAACAGGACACATCAGATCGAATTCAGCAGGTTTTTGCCTAAAACCCTTGAAAGCAAAAGCTTGCGGCAAATCAGCACTTGGTTGGCGATTCGATCTGTGTCATAAAATGCGCACACTTGGGGATGGTAACAAAAACTGCGATGAATCGTAGTGAGGTAGCGACGGGACAGGCGCTTTAACAATGACCGAATCCAGCTCTGTGAGCTTCACACGGCGCGGCCTTTTACGCGCGTTTGCGGCAACGACAGTTGTCGCGGCTCCAACCTTCTCAAATGCAGCAGGTTTCCTTCGGGGAGCCGGTGATATCCGGCGCATTCGGATGTACTCCGGGCGTACCGGTGAACGGCTCGACACGATCTATTGGATCGAGGGCGACTACATCAAAGACGCCGTGAAAGAGGTCAACAAGTTCATGCGCGATTGGCGCACCGATGGCGTCAAGTCAATTGACCTGCGCACTGTCGACATCATGGCCGCCTCGCACAATATGTTGGATGTAAACGAACCCTACATGCTGCTTTCCGGCTATCGCAGCCCGGAAACCAACGCCATGCTGCGCTCGCGCTCGCGTGGCGTGGCGAAGAACTCGCTGCACATGAAGGGGCAAGCCGCAGATCTGCGTCTCGCCTCGCGCTCGGTCAGCCAAGTGGCACGTGCCGCATCCGCCTGTCGCGCTGGGGGCGTTGGGCGCTACTCTGGCTCGAACTTTGTGCACATGGACTGTGGCGTCGTGAGGACCTGGGGACGTTAATCCGACCTTCTCAGAAGCAAGCTTTGAAACCGGTCCAAATGGGCCGGTTTTTTGTGTCATGGCGCATCAGTGCATAGTGTTATGAGGCGCGCAAAGTCATGCACGTCAAGGCGATCGAATTGCTGGCTCAGATCTCGGATATCTGCCGCGCGATCTCTGCCAATCACCGGGTCAGCCAGCAAATGAAACTTGTCCAGAATCTCACCGTCACTCAATGGCATGTCCGGATCGCCCCGAGGTGTGCGGGGTTTGTCGACCAAGCGCGTTCCATCCTGCAGGATCAAAGTGATCTCGGCCCAACGTTTATCGGTGCTCATCTCGGTCATTTTGACATCATCGATCAACGTGGTTGCCCGGCTGAGACGCAGGATTTCCTGGTCTCTTAACGCCTCGGACGAAAGCTCCGACACCCCGACCTGCCCGCGGGCAATCATCGCGGCAACCGGAAAGGCAATGGCATAGGCAAATTCATCCTGATTTTTTGGCTCATATCCCGCAAGCCGGGTTGCGTAGTGAAACGTTTTGATCTCGATTGAGGCCACATCGTCAGGCGACAGGCCATGAGCTTGCATCAGGTGCGCGGCACCATCAACCGCCGGGTGGGACCACCGACAACAGGGGTAAGCCTTGTAATGGGTGTGATCGACCAACCGCCACCCCTGCCCCAGATCTTTCCAGAATGGTTCAGATCCCGGCCCCTCGCACGTCAGGGCCGGTGCTCCTGTGAACCCTTCCATCGCAAGATAGGCCGCCGTAACACCGGATGGCGCGCCCCACCCGACGCCATCGCGCACATTGGTGGGAAAGTCGATACAGCGCATCATCTGGCTGCGTGGGCCGTGGTATTCGCCAATCCCGGCCGCCTGCCGGATAATCTCAGTGCCCCCACCCAGCATTCGTGCGCCCGCAGCCGCTACACCCACAGCGGTCCAGGCGCCCGAGGTGTGATAATCGGCACAGGTGGCGTGTTGCACCAATCCTGCGCGGCAACTGACTTCGTAGGCAATGGCCAGTATCGTGGCAAAGCGCTGTCCGTCCAAAGGTCTGTCCTGCGCCTGTGCCATCGCGATCAGGGCGGGGAAAACCGCAGAGCCGACGTGGCCTTTGCACGGCGTTGTGCCATCATGGGCGTCGATACTGTCGACGGTAAAGGCCCCTGCCATGGCTGCCCCTGCGGGACTGACGGCACGCCCGTCCATCAGCATTCTGGATGCACCTGCGTTGCCCGGTCCAAAGAGAGCAAGCGCGGCTTTTTGCGCAATGGCTGACATCGGGGTTGTACTGCCTACAGCTGCAACGCCCATGGTATCCAAGAAACTACGGCGCAAAACGGCCAGCACAGCATCTGGAAGGTCGTCGAAGGTCAATGCGGCGGAAAACGTATCAAAGCGGGGCGGCATGGCGGACATCCTTGTTCCGGGTCCCTGCACGTGAACGCAAAGCCCTGAGTCGCACAAGCCCGCTCACCCGCCGCACTGCAGCGACTTGGCTTGCACAAATAAGAACCGGCCTGACTATGGAAGGTATTCGAACACAGCTCTTACGCCACGGTGACGCAAAATCTCGTATGGTAGAACCAGGTTCAATTGGGTTGGCCCTACGCAATCGAGCCAAATTCAGATTTTCAGGAAAGGTTGCAGCAGTCGTGGAATCAGGCTGTTGAACTTCAATTTGGCATCCGTCGCCGCCAAACAGATACATGCAGGTCCTTCCTCGGCAACGGGTGTGTGATTTAAATCGGGTAGGCCAAGTTCCACATCGCCACGGGCAAATCGCCCGGTCTCGTCCCGAAAAGCCCCTTGCAACACAAGCGTGAGTTCCAGGCCGTTGTGGCCGTGATGCGGCATTGCACGCCCGCCTGGAATGTACAAAAGGCGCACACTACCGCTTCTGTTCTGTGACAGGATCGACTGTTTGACGCCCATCCCCAAACTCTTCCAGTTTGGCATCTGACCGGGAAACAACTCTGCGACCGGAGCGGGATATATGCCTTTGGCTTGCGGCGTGGACGGCAAGGGATCGGGATTATCCAGCATGTCAAGGACCCGCGATCTGAGCGCGGAAGAGATTGGTTCCCTTGATGTTGCCTCTATGACCTGACCACCAACGGTCGCGTGGCCCTCTGACACCGCGCGGCATGTGTCGCACACCGAAATATGCGCGGCCACCACCACGGCATAGGCGTGCGGCAGGTTGCCTGACGCATAAGCCAGCAAAAGCGGCTCGGGGATATGATGACGAATGTCACTCATGTTTCACGCATGGATTTCAGATCGTGTCGTAGTTTTTCAAGACCTAATCTAATTCGGGATTTGATGGTGCCCAGAGGCAATCCTGTTTGTTCCTGGATCTCCTGATGGGTCAGCTCGCCCAAATAGGCTTGTTCGATCACATCCCTTTGTGACGGTTTCAAACCAGAGATGGCGTTGCGCAATTTGCTGGCCTCTTGTTCTAATGCCACGATCTGGCTGCTGTCCAGTTCGGTGAATTCGGGCTGTTTGATCTCTTCGGGAACGGGTCGGCTTTCCTTGCGCTGAATGTCAATTTGACGATTTCGGGCAATGCGATAGATCCAGCCGGAAACCTGGCTTTGATGCGGGTCGAATTGCGCCGCTTTATGCCAGACAGACAACATGACATCCTGCACGATCTCTTCGGCCTGCGCCGAACTTGTGCCGCCACGCATGATGAAGCCTTTCAGGCGGGGAGCATAGTGGTCAAACAACTGGGCAAAGGCCGACTTGTCGCGTCGATCCCTCACCGCCAGCATTAAAGCTGTCTGTTCACTTATGCCTGTGTCTTCCACCCAGTGGATCCGTGCTCTGACCTCGTTTCCCGTGACAACAGGATAGGGGCAACTACACGTGCCATGCGAGTCATTTTGAGGAGATTTTGGCGCACCTTAGAGGATTCGAACCTCTGGCCTCTGCCTTCGGAGGGCAGCGCTCTATCCAGCTGAGCTAAAGGTGCGTCAGGGGCGGTATAGCCAGAGCCACCGCCCCTCGCAATCGGATTTTGCCGTTAGGCAAACAATTCGTGCGCCAATTCCAGCGCCTCGACCAGTTTGTCGACTTCGTCCGTCGAATTATAGAGCCCAAAGGACGCGCGGCAGGTAGCCGTAACGCCCAGGTGATCCATCAAGGGTCCTGCGCAATGGTGCCCTGCCCGAACGGCAACGCCCTTTTTGTCGAGAATCGTAGAGATATCATGGGCGTGCGCGGCCCCATCGAGGGTAAAGGAAAAAATAGCCGCCTTGTCAGCGGTGGTTCCCTGCACTTGCAACCAGTTCAACCCGGTGAGTTTCTGCATGGCATAGTCCCGAAGGCTTGCCTCATGAGCGGCCACATTCTCCATGCCCAATTCCATCAGGTATTCCAAGGCCACACCAAGACCGATGGTCTGAACGATCCCCGGAGTACCTGCTTCGAACTTCATTGGTGGATCGTTATAAACCACCGCCTCTTTCGAGACTTCCTTGATCATGTCGCCGCCACCGATAAAGGGGCGCATTTCGGCCATTCGTTCCGCTTTGCAAAAAATCGCACCGGAACCCGAAGGACCATAGAGCTTGTGACCCGTGATGGCATAGAAGTCGCAGCCAATGTCTTGGACGTCGACAGGCGCGTGAACCGAGCCTTGCGAACCATCGACCAGAACCGGAACACCCTTGGCATGGGCGCCTTGGGTGATGGATTTCACATCCACCATTGTGCCCAGCACGTTGGAACACTGGGTGATCGCAACCAGCTTGGTCTTGGGACCGATCGCGTCCAACACAGCCTGCGGGTCCAACGCCCCGGCCGAATCCACATCAACCCATTTCAGAACAACGCCCTGGCGTTCCCGCAGAAAATGCCAAGGCACGATATTGGCATGGTGTTCCATCACAGACAGCACGATTTCATCGCCAGCTTGCATCCGTGGCATCGCCCAGCCGTAGGCCACCATGTTGATACCTTCGGTTGTCCCGGAATTCAGCGCAATCTCATCTTCGGAGGCCGCATTCAGGAACCGCGCGATTGTGCCGCGAACAGCTTCATACTTGTCCGTTGCTAGATTAGAAAGGTAATGTAAACCTCTGTGAACATTTGCATATTCATGAGAGTAGGCTTGTGTGATTGCGTCAATCACCACCTGCGGTTTTTGCGCCGAAGCGCCGTTGTCGAGGTAGACCAGAGGCTTTCCATTCACTTCACGTGACAGGATTGGAAAGTCTGTTCGGATTTTCGCGACGTCATACATCAGCGTATTCCCATTGCTGTGACGCCGATGACGGACATGAAGAGGGACATGCCCACGACCAATCCGACCAGCGCTAAGACGATTGTCAAAACGGCTTTGCCGCGATCAGGAAAGCCCTGCGCTACCGTTATGAAGTTGATGAGGATCCAGATGCCGTAGAGCGCCGCCGCCATGGAAAACAGCCCGGCAAGCATCGGAACAAACACAAAAAGAACAAGAAAGGCCACGTCGGCCAGGCTTTGAACGCACAAAAGCCAAGCCATGAGGCTCACGAGGTCAGGCAATTGCGCTTGCCCCTCCAAGAACCGCCCAATCCAGAACAGCGCAAAAATCATCACAGTGGTCAAAGAGAATGACGCGGCGAGGTAAGTCACCGGTGTGCGAATGACGGGCATCCAGAAGTCGTCAGGCAAAGGAAACAGCGTGAGGTTTGTGAAATAGACAAACGTGTTAATGATGGCGGCCAACAAGAGCGCCATCCAGGCTGCCTCTCGTGGTAAGTTGATACCAATGATGCTGCGCCCGGCATCTGCCGGTGCATAGATCGTTTGAATCAACAGAGCCCGCAGAAATGAGATCATGTCTGTGCCCTGCCCGCTTGTCGCAATCCAGAGAGCCAGAACCAGAGAAACACCACAAACCAGATTAGGCCAACAATTTGTTCTTCCAGACCGGGCCCCAGGAATCCGCGCACCAACCCATGCAGTAGAAGCATCGGCGTGGTCGCCAAAATCGCCCAGAAAAGAGCAAAGCGGCTGGCGTAGCCGCCGCCCTTCCATCCTGCCAGGCCCAGCAAAAAGCCGACAACGCCTGCAAGAATGTAAAAAATCAATGGGGCCATGAACATCAAGGCGAACAAAGATCCGCCCATCAGCGGCCCCATGTCCTGACCTTCCAAATGAGCCACACGCGCATTGTAGGGCCAGGAGGAAACAAAGAGCATGGCGCAGCCAGCCATTAGAATGGCAAGCGCACGATCTTCGCGTTGCCCAACGGCCAAATGGCGCGCCACAACTTTGTGTGGCCCGCCATAGGTTGCAGCAATGTCACGTAGGACGGACATCAGCCGTGGCGTCTCCGGGACAGCCATGCTTCAAGACGCTCGTAGATTTCTTCGGCGATGGTTTCGTCGTCAATCTCGTCAAGGGCTTCCGCAAGAAAGGCCAGTGTCAATAGATCGGTTGCCTTTCCATGAGGAACACCGCGCGCGCGCAAATAGAACAGCGCTTCTTCGTCAATGGCACCGGAAGTGGAGCCATGCGAACAGGCGACATCGTCTGCATAGATTTCCAGCTCGGGCTTTGCGTAGAACTGGCTGTCACCGTCCAGCAGCAAGGATTGGCTGATCTGGTACCCGTCTGTTTTCTGCGCGTCGGGTTTCACAAGGATCTTGCCTTGAAACACCCCAGTAGCTCCGTTGCAAAGGACCTTTTTAAAGACCTGACGGCTTTCGCAATTCACGCCGTCATGAGTGATGAAAACGGTATCATCATGATGGAAATCGCCATCCCCCATACAAGCGCCTGCGATGTGCACCACGGCATTGTCGCCGGTCAGTTCCACCATCACTTCATTACGGGTCAATACACCGTTCGCGGTAAGGGTGAAGCTCTTGAAAACCGATTCCTCGCCCATGCGTGCAAACATATGCGTGACCGCGCGACGCTCGTGATCGCGTCCCTGCGCCCGCACATGATGCAAGGTGCCGCCATCCGCAATGTCGATCTCCATGCATTTGTTGAAACGTGCCGCTGCAGGTCCATTTTCAAGGATCGTTACTTCGGCCCCCGTTTCCACGCGAACAACGTGGTGTAAAAACACGTCGGAGTCGGTGGATTCGTGGAAGTATACCAAGCTAATCGGCTTGGAAGGCGTTTGCATGACGCGGATTGCCACGCCATCTCCGGCAAATGCCGTGTTCAGCGCCGCGAGCGGTCGATCAACCGGGTCATGGCCGGCTGCTTCCAACTCACCATAAAGGTCTTCGGCCCAATGATCATCCGTACAGCAGATGTCCTCCAGCCGGTCCACCTGTATGCCTTCGAGGTTCAGGTCATCCGAACGGGCAGGATCAAAAACCCCGTCGACAAATACGATTTTTAACCTGTCGCGCCCACTGAAAAATGGCACTTCATCCCCTTGGAACAAGGCTGCTTCAGGTGCTTCGGGTTGCACCAGCGTATCTGGTCGAGTCCAGCGCCAATACTCATCCCGTCGCCCTGGTAGCCCCATGCTGCGTACGCGCACAAGCGCTGCTTCACGCGCCTTTGCGGTGCACCCCACGTCAGGTAGTGTCATCGATGACAGCCGTTCCTCTGTGGCAGTCATTTTGCGGTCATCGAGTGCCATCAGGCCACCTCCGCCAGAATGTCGGCGTAACCGTTGTTTTCGACTTCCAGCGCCAACTCTGGCCCGCCGGACTTAACGATGCGGCCGTCTGCCATGATGTGCACCACGTCGGGTTTGATGTGGTCCAGGAGGCGTTGATAGTGGGTAATCACCAGGAAACCGCGGCCTTCATCACGTAGAGCGTTCACCCCCTCGGACACCAGCTTCATTGCATCAACATCAAGGCCTGAATCGGTTTCATCCAAGATACACATCTTGGGCTCTAACATGGCCATCTGCAGGATCTCGTTGCGTTTCTTTTCACCGCCAGAGAAACCTACATTGACGGGACGCTTCAGCATATCCGCGTCGATCTTCAGCGTCTTCGCTTTGGCTCGGATAACCTTCAAGAATTCAGCCGCGCTCATCTCGTCTTCGCCGCGCGCCTTGCGTTGGGCGTTTACCGCTGTGCGCAGGAAAGTCATGTTACCAACTCCGGGGATTTCCACCGGGTACTGGAAGGCCAGGAACAGGCCAGCTGCAGCGCGCTCTTCGGTCTCCATATCCAGCAGGTCTTCGCCGAGAAGCGTGGCGCTTCCGCCAGTCACCTCGTAACCATCTCGCCCTGAGAGCACATAAGACAGGGTCGACTTGCCAGACCCATTGGGACCCATGATCGCGTGCACCTTGCCCGCTTCTACTGTCAGATCCACCCCTTTCAGGATTTGCTTGTCTTCTTCTTCAAGTTTGACCTTCAGGCCTTTGATTTCCAGCATTTTTTGCCTCATCTAATGTTCGCGCGATGTGAGTTGTATTCAGGTTAATTACCGCGTTCTAACGCGGGGAATTTTGATGACGTGTTCGATGTATTGCTTAACATCCCGACCCTTCAGATGACCGCGGATTATCAGCTCTTGCATAGCGGCGATCGACAGGTCGTAGCTTTCGATCACAGCATCTGCCAGAATAGCCAGATGTTTTAACTCTTCGTCGCTCATCAACTGAAGATCCATCATGTCGCGCACGAACACGGCGTCGCCATCAATCAACTGATTGCTGAGGGCGCGACCTTCGATTGTCTTGCTAATCCGGCGGTGCAGCTTTCGGCTTTTGAAACTCTGAAACTTGTGCAGATGATGACCTGTCTGGCGCAGCAGGCGCATTTGCTCGTCCAGCAAAGGTTGATCAACATAAAGCGGAATGGCGGCGACTTCTGTAATCACCGCGACCGAGGCGGCGAGTTTTTCCTGAGCGCCCTGAAACACCAGCCCTTCGCCGCCTTGTACGTCGATCTTCAGCAAGTCAAAAGCCGGGATATCGTCAAGATCGTCCAGACGTTTGGTGTCCATTTCGACCTTTTCGGCAACGGTCATCGCATGACCCCACATGCCAAGGTAAGTTACCGCTTTGGAATTGGGCTCCAGCAAAGACGTAAAGGCGCTCGAGTTACAGATATTCAGCGTTGCCTTGCCGCCTGCCCCGACCGCAAAAGGCAGATAGTGCACATTGGGGTTCTCAACGTTCTGAAGCGCCTCAAAGGCTTCCGGGTGCGGCTCAAACCCCCAAACCTCGCATGACCCCATTTCAAGCAGTGCTTTGTAAGGTGGATCGTTCACCGGATTTGCCCCAACGTCGACGATCCGCGTCAACCTTTCAGGCTTCAACATATCGATCAGTGCTGCGACCCTGTCATTTTCAAACGTGCCAACCATTAAGAAGTTCCAAGCCAAATCAAAAGCATCATCGAACCCATAGCAACAATTCCGCAAGCAGGCGAAGTCGCAAAGATTGCCCCTCCATCCAGCATTACGCCGGAAACGGAGCTGCATTTGCGAACGTTAGATCCAGTAGTACCGCTCAGCGCTATGTCAGAGCCGCCACCGACCGTTTGCTGCATCAATTGACCGAACTTTTCCAATTCAGCGCTCCTTACGACGCGCTTTGCGCATAAGCCGCGTTGTTAACAGTGCAGCTAAGCGGCCCAGAACCACACCGATGACGATCGCGAACACCGGATTGATGAACTCAAATTTGTTGAGGTTAACCCAGATTACCCCCAAAAGCCCGCCGAGTACCGGCAGAACGTAGGGCAACGCGGCTTCTATTTTTGCCGTGGTATTAGCCAACGGACCCCTCCAGCGAAATCGCCACAAGCTGTTGCGCTTCCATGGCAAATTCCATGGGCAGCGCCTGGAGCACCTCTTTGGCAAAACCATTCACGATCAGAGCCACTGCCTCTTCCTCGTCCATGCCGCGCTGTCGACAGTAGAACATTTGGTCGTCATCCACTTTGGAGGTCGTCGCTTCATGTTCTACCCGCGCGGAGTTATTACGGACTTCAATATAGGGCACCGTGTGCGCGCCACATTTGTCGCCGATCAACAACGAGTCGCATTGCGTGTAGTTGCGGCCATTCTGCGCCTTGGGGTGCATGGAAACCTGACCACGATAGGTGTTCTGAGCCACACCGGCGCTAATGCCCTTGGACACAATGCGCGACTTTGTATTCTTACCCAGGTGGATCATCTTGGTGCCGGTATCGGCCTGTTGATGGTGATTGGTGATCGCGATCGAGTAGAACTCGCCCTGGCTGTCATCGCCACGCAGAATGCAAGAGGGATACTTCCACGTTACGGCAGAGCCTGTTTCGACCTGAGTCCACATCACTTTGGAACGGTCACCCCGGCAATCGGCGCGTTTGGTCACGAAGTTATAGATGCCGCCTTTGCCGTTCTCGTCCCCAGGATACCAGTTCTGGACGGTCGAGTACTTCACCTCAGCGTCTTCCTCGACGATGATTTCGACCACCGCTGCGTGCAGCTGCGACGTGTCGCGCTGCGGGGCGGTACAGCCCTCAAGGTACGACACATAAGAACCTTTGTCGGCGATAATCAACGTACGCTCAAACTGGCCAGTGTTCTCGGCATTGATGCGGAAATAGGTCGACAGTTCCATCGGGCATCGCACACCCGGCGGTACGTAAACAAAGGATCCATCCGAATAAACTGCGCTATTCAGCGTGGCATAGAAGTTGTCCGAAACCGGCACCACGGAACCAAGATACTTGCGCACCAGTTCGGGATGCTCACGAACGGCTTCTGAGATTGAGCAGAAGATAACGCCCGCCTCTTGCAATTCTTTCTGGAACGTTGTGCCCACAGAAACTGAGTCAAAAACCGCATCCACGGCGACCTTGCGACCCTCTGCGGGCGTATCTGCAGCGCCTTCAACACCCGCCAGGATCATCTGTTCTTTCAGTGGGATGCCCAGCTTTTCATAAGTGGCAAGCAGCTTGGGATCGACCTCGTCCAGCGACTTGGGTTTTTCTTCCATACTCTTGGGACGGGCATAATAGTACTGATCCTGAAAATCGACCTCTGGATAATCCAGCATCGCCCATTCAGGTTCCTTCAACTGTTGCCAACGAGCAAAAGCTTCGAGCCGCCAATCGGTCATCCACTCTGGCTCTTCGTTCTTTTCCGAAATCAGGCGCACGATATCTTCGGTCAGCCCCCTAGGAGCGTATTCCATCTCAATTTCGGTTTCCCAGCCATATTTGTATTTGCCGCCAACTTCGCGCACGGCGTCGACAGTTTCCTGATCGACACCTTCCTTAACCTCAACCTGGTCCACCATGGCCATATCGCTCTCCTGTTCGCTCAAGCCGCGCGCGCGCGGTGTTTCTTATGTTGGGCCAGCCATGCATCTGCAAAGCCCATCACGTCCTGTTTCGTTGTGTCGGGTCCCAGAGAAACCCGGATCGCCCCTGCGGCGACAGCGTCTGTGTATCCCATGGCCTTCAAGACCCGGCTCGCGCGTACTTTGCCAGACGAACAGGCAGACCCAGCCGAAATGGCATAGCCTGCCAGATCCATCTGCATCACCTGAGTTTCGCCTTTCCAGCCAGGTGTTGCCAGGCAAAGCGTATTTGGCAGGCGCTTTGAACCTTTCCCGACAAAAATAGTATCCTTTGCCTGATCGACAAGAGCCTCTTCCAGCAAATCTCGCAGAGATGCAACCCGATCCCACACTCCATCAGAGAGATCACGTTGCGCTGCCACGGCCGCAGCCGCAAAACCAACAGCGCCGATGATGTTTTCTGTGCCGGCGCGGCGCCCCAATTCTTGACCGCCGCCCCTTAACTGCGCAGCGAGATCTGTTCCCCTTCGAAGGATCAGAGCTCCGATACCTTTTGGGCCACCAAGCTTGTGAGCCGAAGACAGCGCAGCTGTTGCACCGGACCAGTTGAAAGCCACGGGTAATTTGCCGAACGCCTGTGTCATGTCGCTCACAGCCAAGTTGCTGGGTAGTTCTTGAACAATTCCAGTTTCGGAATTGGCCAATTGCAGGCAGGACTGGGTGGGATCAATGAGCGAAACCCTTCCATTGTCACCTACTGGCAAGTCTGGTGCAATCCAGGCCGCCACCGCATCATGCTCGATATCTGCGCCATGCAACTCGCGGCCCGCAAGTGCCAGAGCTGCTGCTTCGGTTGCGCCGGACGTGAACACGATGTCGGCGCCGTCAGCGCCGAGCGCTTCGGACAGCTGCCCTCGCGCGCGTTCCAGCAACCCTTTGGCCGCACGACCTTCCGCATGCACGCTGGAAGGGTTTCCAGCCACGTCCATTGCGGTAATCATTGCGTCCCGAGCCTCCGGCCGCAAAGGTGCGCTGGCGTTGTAATCGAGGTAGACCCGCTTCATTCCGCGTCAACAACCGCAAAAATTCCGGGCACTGCAGGGCAAGGGGCCAGCTCATTGCCAATGACATCACTCAACCGGGCTTGGTGCAGGAATACATAAACCTGTGCCGAAAGCCCTTCCCACAAACGGTTGGACAGTGACTGCGCCCGCGATCCTGAAAGGCCACCCGTCGCACCGGCGCCGGTGTGCAGAGCAGAAACCGTTTCATCCACCGCCGAGAGTATTTCCACAACACGGATGTCCGAAGCTGACTTGGCCAGCCGATACCCCCCGCCCGGACCGCGCACACTCTCCACGAGGCCAGCGCGACGCAGTTTGACAAAGAGCTGCTCAAGATAAGGTAAGGAAATATCCTGGCGCTCGGAAATCTCCGAAAGCGTCACCAACTCACCCTCTTTCTGCAATGCGATATCGCAAAGTGCAACGACGGCATAACGTCCCTTGGTCGACAGTTTCACGAGTCACTCCCAGCAATTGATTGACGTTAAGCGCCGCAACCCCTAAATCGCTTGCAACACTTCCGGTAACAACCGGAAATTCTTAGAACCGTTCTAAAGTGCCCTAGCGAATTCGTCAAGAATATAGGAGCACCTTGCAGGAGACAGGGAAACACATGCCCGAGGTCATTTTCGCCGGACCCGAAGGCCGCCTTGAAGGCCGTTACCACCCCCAAAAAGAAAAAGACGCACCGATCGCCATTGTGCTTCATCCGCATCCACAATTTGGCGGCACGATGAACAACAAGGTTGTCTATAACCTGCACTACGCCTTTTACAACATGGGCTTTACGGTTCTGCGGTTCAATTTCCGCGGGGTTGGTCGCAGCCAGGGCGAATACGACCAAGGCGTTGGCGAGTTGAGCGATGCGGCGTCGGCGCTGGATTATCTCCAGTCGATGAACAACAACTCAAAGCATTGCTGGGTTGCAGGGTTCTCGTTCGGCGCATGGATTGGCATGCAACTTTTGATGCGTCGCCCGGAGATTACCGGTTTTATCTCAGTGGCCCCGCCCGCCAACATGTATGATTTCTCGTTCCTGGCCCCCTGCCCTTCGTCGGGTCTGATCATCAATGGAACATCGGATCGCGTGGCGCCTCCCGCAGACACACATACACTGGTCAACAAACTTCATGAGCAAAAAGGCATTACGATCACCCACCAGGAGATCGAGGGTGCTGGCCATTTCTTTGAAACCGAAGACTACATGGACAACATGGTTGGCAATGTGAGCGATTATGTGAAACGCCGCCTGACAGAAAATACGCGATAGCTCATGGCCTACTACGATGACCTCGCGAACAGGCTCGCTCAGGATGTTCTGAAAGCGCAAAAAGCCACCGATGACGACGAGTTGATCAAAGACATCGCGAATACGCTCGAGGCGACGTCTTCCACGATGCACGAAGCTTTCATGACCGCGGTTCGGGTTTATGCCGCGGAAGAGCGCGCGCGCGTTCAGTTGAATGAACGCCTGCGTGCAGCAGGCTATGAGCTAAAGTCAAAATGAGTGATGGCCGGCTTGCAGCGCAAATTGCGTTTCTGAACGAAGCCGACAAGCTGAAATCGGTTCTCAGGGCCACGAAGACCCTCGATGCAAGCCGCCGTGAAAATTCTGGCGAACACAGCTGGCATATAGCACTTTACGCGATGGTTCTGGCAGAGCATGCCAGCAGACCCATCAACATCAACCGTGTCATCAAGATGCTGTTGATCCACGATCTGGTCGAGATCGATGTCGGCGATGTTCCGGTCCACGCACAGGGTGGAGCGGCCCATGGCAGTTCAGAGACGCAGGCCGCCGAGGCGCGGGCGGCAGACCGGATCTTTGGCCTTCTTCCTGCCGATCAGCGTGACTCTTTTCGAGCACTCTGGGATGAGTTCGAAGCGGCCGAAAGTGATGACGCGGTTTTCGCCAAGTCGGTAGATCGTGTTCAACCCGTCATCTGCAACCTTGAAACGGGTGGTGGAACCTGGCCCGAATTCAATGTCACCCGACAGCAGCTCGAAGATCGGGTCGGCTGGAAGGTGGAAAAAGGCGCGCCAAAGTTGTGGGCATTCCTGCAAAGCCGTATTGCCGCGTGGTTCTCAGTGAACGCCAGCTAACGCCTACTCCATGAACAGACCACAGTGGGGCCAGCCATAGCCCCAGCGCCACGGTAACCCCGAACAGGGGCCCCCTCCTACACGCACTGCATCAAACATGCTGGCGGCAATCATGTCGTAAGCCTGGTCAACCCTGGCGTCGCTCATCCCATAGTCTCTCTTCAGAGCGTCTCGACGCGCCTCTGCGGTTTCCCGTACGCAATGCTGCAGGACTTCATCTGCCTTGAGGCGTGCAAGGTAGCTTTCTCGCGAAGTGTGGGCATTTTCGGCGGAGTGGTAGGACCTGTCATGGGTGACACAGCAACTTTCCCAGGGGGGCTTGGACATGTGAAGCTCATCAAACTCGGGAAAGAGTCCCGCGATGGCACTCCAGGTCGCAGACAGCCCTCCTGAACAACCATCTGTTGTGAACTGGTTCAAAGACTGCGTCGGATCATTGCGCAAGCTCATCAGGCGCTCATGGGCCTTGAGCTCCGCCTGAGCAATCCAACCTGTTGGAGCTTCTTCTGCTGCCAGAGCACCACCAAAACCTCCCAGCAGCATCGCTAGCGTCAAACCTTTACGGAGAACTGTCACGGTACAGCTTTTCATCCAAACCCAACCCCACATAGTTACCCATCGCCAGCACCAATCGCTCAACAGTGCTGAGGTCATGGCGGTGTTCTATCACCTCTCGCGCAAGGCCTGGTTCATCCGTTATCAGACCGTCAACTCCCAACGATATCATGCGAGACATTTCCATTGGTTCGTTCACCGTCCAGACGTAGAGTTTCTTACCTGCCGCCCGCATCTCACGGACCAGACGCGTAGAAGCCATGGTCTTGTTCACGGCAAGAAAATCCGTTTCAAGTTCCCAAATTCGTCCAGCGGATGCAGACGACAGCAAACCCACCTGCCAATCGGGGCGAATAGTTTTCATTTTCTGAACCGCATCATACTTCAGCGACATCGCCTTGACCTCGGTTTCCATGCCTGTGGCCTGAACGATGTCTGCGACTCGCTGCTCAAGCGCCATATCGTGCCCGTAGTACTTCAGCTCAATCAAAACGCCCGCATGTCCTTTGGCAATGTTTAGCACCTCTTCCAATGTCGGCACACGCTGGTCGGCATACGACGGGTCAAACCAGCTTCCGACGTCGATGCGGGCAATATCCTGCATCGTTGCATCCCAAATCTTGGTCGGATCGCCACCAATCTTCATGAAATCGCTGTCGTGGATTACGACGACAACGCCGTCGTTGGTTTCCTGAACATCAATTTCAACCCAATCTGCCCCATCCTCTATGGCCTTTTGGATCGATGCCATCGTGTTTTCAGGTCGTGCCCCAGCGGCGCCGCGGTGGGCGATCACTTCAATTGTGTCTGCCACCTTGGTTCGGGCGAGCTGAGCCACGCCCAAGCCAGTCATTGCGAAGCTGATCACCGCACCGAGCACAAGCAGACGGCCAAAATGGCGCGGCGGCGAGGTCGTAATCTGTGTTTTCTGACCCGGCCATCCGGCATAGTCGACCAACAGGATTGCCAGTGTTCCGGTGCTGATTGTCGTTACGATCAGGTTGAGCCCGGCGAGCACAAGAGAACACCCAATCAGCGTCCTGGCCAGAATACGAATGTCGTCGCCCTCCCCGCCAATCAAGATATCTGCAATACCGCCGACCAAGGCTAGCGTTACAGACAGTGCGATTGCCGACAACGCCCCCCAGAGGATCAACTTGCGCAAGAGCCGCATGCGGTTGCCTTGCATCAAACGAAAGCTTTCCGCAAAACTGGCATTGGGTGAGGCATCAGAAAAGACCACCAGCGGCAAAGCCAGCGCCCAGCCAAGCAGTTTGTAGAGCAGCAACAGGCCACCCAACGCCAAGGACAGGCCCGCTCCTGCGATGACCCCGTAGAATGCTGGCGGGCGTGTGTTGAGATAGAAGTTGATATCGTATTCCGTCAACCATTTCAGGTAGATACCTCCGGCAGCGGCGACAAATGGCACGCCAAGCAAGAGAACACGCACCGTAAGGTGTACCGCAAAGCTGAAAATCTGTTGCCAGTTTTGCAGCACAGCAGTGATCCCTGATCCAATCTGATATCCTTCGTTACGACGGGCCGAAAGCGCCACCCCCATCATGATAGATACGTTCAGAACTGTAAGCGTCAGGATCAGCCCAGCCATGACCAACAGAGCCAAAAGACCGATAGGTGAAACCAGGAACATCGCGATGTCAAAATCTGAAAGCGCCGGTTCACCAGAAAGCTTCAGGACCAGCCGCATCGTGAACGCCAATAGCGGCGCCAAAAACGCCGTTAACAGAACATTGAATGCCAGATGAGAGGCCAGAATGGGCCATCGTAACTGCCAAGCCTGCACCAAGGCCTGAAAAACCGTCAATCTCTTCATTTTGCGCCCCGCGCTGAACAATTTTTTCAAAGCTAGCTCAGAGACCGACCCGTTGCCACCTTCACCTAACTGGCTTCCACCTCTTTTTTCTTGTTCAAACAATAAACGCGCGTGACACGCCAAGGTGCACGTCAATGGTCTGGAGACCAAGTACCATTGACAGACGTCAATTTCCCTTTGCCATTTGGATATCTTTGTTTATGCGATGTTGTTGAGCCAACGAGGGATTGTTTTCAAACGTGTTTCGAGATGTCGGTTTCCGCCTCTGGGAACGTTGCGGCCTCAGGTAAAGTCCCGCTACTGTCCCCAACTCTAGGTTCGAGATGCCCAAAGGTTACTTGCTTCTGATTGCTGCCGTCATGACCGAAACCATCGGCACCTCTGCCTTGCAGGCCAGTCACCAGTTCAGCCGCCTCTGGCCCTCTGTGACGGTGGTCATTGCCTATGCGATTTCATTCTACTTAATGGGCCTGACGCTTGAGTACATCCCGGTTGGCATCACATATGCGATTTGGTCGGGGTTTGGGATCGTTTTCATCGCGATCATTGGCTATCTGGTGTTCAATCAGAAACTCGACCTGCCAGCCGTTGTTGGCATGGGCTTCATTGTTCTCGGCATCCTGATCATTCACCTGTTTTCCAAAACCGGAGCACATTAAAGGGCTGGCCTTTTCTGCGCCTGCGATATAGGGCGGGCGCGAACAGGAAAAGAGATACCTCATGGACCTTCGTAACATTGCGATCATCGCGCACGTTGACCACGGCAAGACCACCCTTGTGGACGAACTGCTGAAACAGTCCGGCGCATTCCGCGAAAACCAGGAAGTGGCCGAGCGCGCCATGGATTCCAATGACCTTGAGCGCGAACGCGGCATTACCATCTTCGCCAAGCCGACGTCGGTCGAGTGGAAAGGTACACGCATCAATATCGTTGACACCCCCGGACACGCCGACTTTGGTGGTGAGGTCGAGCGCATCCTATCGATGGTGGACGGCGTTGTTCTGTTGGTGGATGCAGCCGAAGGCCCTATGCCGCAGACCAAGTTCGTAACGTCCAAGGCGCTGGCATTGGGCCTGCGGCCCATCGTTGTTTTGAACAAGGTCGACAAGCCCGACGCCGAACCTGATCGCGCGCTCGACGAGTGTTTTGACCTCTTTGCCTCGCTAGATGCGAACGAAGATCAATTGGACTTTCCACACATGTACGCCTCAGGGCGCAATGGCTGGGCGGATGCAGAGCTGGATGGACCCCGCAAAGATCTTCACGCGCTGTTCAACCTGATCGTCAATCACGTTCCTGCCCCCAAGCAGATCCATCATCAGGGCGAGGACTTCCGCATGCTCGCCACCACGTTGGGAAGTGATCCTTTCGTGGGCCGCATCCTGACGGGTCGCGTTGAGTCCGGTACCCTCAAGGTTGGGGCAACCGTTCAGGCTATCAGCCGCATCGGTCAAAAAATTGAACAGTTTCGCGTGACCAAGATTCAAGCCTTCCGTGGCCTGGCTCAGCAGGATATCGACGAAGCTCAGGCGGGTGATATCGTGTCAATTGCAGGTATGTCCAAGGCCACTGTGGCTGACACCATCTGCGCACTGGCGGTGGATGAACCGCTCGAGGCGCAGCCCATCGATCCCCCCACCATCACCGTGACTTTCGGCATCAACGACTCGCCACTTGCGGGACGTGACGGCAAAAAAGTGCAGAGCCGCGTGATCCGCGATCGCTTGATGAAAGAGGCGGAATCCAATGTTGCCATCAAGATCGCAGACACCCCTGGCGGAGAGGCATTTGAAGTCTCGGGCCGCGGCGAACTCCAGATGGGCGTTCTGATCGAAAACATGCGCCGCGAAGGCTTTGAATTGTCGATTTCACGCCCTCAGGTCATCATGCGCGAAGAAGACGGACAGAAGATGGAGCCTGTCGAAGAAGCCACGATCGACGTGGATGACGAGTACTCGGGCGCCGTGATCGAGAAACTGACCGGCGCCCGCAAAGGCGAGCTGGTTGAAATGCGTCCCGCCGGCGCCGGCAAAACCCGCATCATCGCCCATGTGCCGTCGCGTGGCCTAATCGGGTATCACGGCGAGTTTTTGACCGATACGCGCGGTACCGGCGTGCTGAACCGCGTGTTCCATGGCTGGACTCCCTACAAAGGCGCCATCGCTGGCCGCCGAGCTGGTGTGTTGATCTCTATGGAAAACGGCACCTCGGTGGCCTTTGCTCTGTGGAACCTCGAAGACCGCGGAAAGATGATGATCGGCGCCCAAGCGCAGGTTTATACCGGCATGATCATCGGCGAGCACAGCCGTGAAAATGACCTTGAAGTGAACCCTCTCAAAGGCAAGAAACTGACCAACGTGCGCGCTAGCGGCACAGACGAAGCGGTTCGCCTGACCACACCAATGACCCTGTCGCTGGAAGAGGCCATCGCCTATATTAACGACGACGAGTTGGTTGAGGTCACGCCAAACAACATCCGGCTTCGCAAACGCTTTCTTGACCCCCATGAGCGCAAGCGCATGGCAAAATCTCAAGGCTAAACACAATAGTTCTGATGCGAAGCCGTCTCGTCACTCGTCGAGGCGGCTTTTTTTATGTGAAAAATGCGAAAACACATGATTCCCAAAAAATTTCTAATTCGAAGACTGTAGCAACCCGGTCTTGAGTCCATGTCCCATTTGGTCAAAGGTAAGGTGAAATTTCCAGAGCTTTGCTGACATGACCCGCCGTTTAATTTCCGCTTCAATGCTATTCCTTTCTTTTGTGACCACACTGTTTTTGGCCACAGCTCTCGGCGCCCAAACGCAAGGATTTGGCCAATTCAGCATTGCTGATTATCAGGCACAAAGGGGTGACACGCAGAAAGTGGGCGTCGGAATAACTATCGACCAGATTACGTTTGTCGACCAACAAGCTGAAAACTTCGGCGTTGTCGGGACGTTGTATCTCAAAGTCACCTATCCCGAACTGGCTTTTGATGCAAAAGAAGGTGACGCGCCCTTTCGGGCCTACAGCCTAGACAGTTTTCGCCAGCTTTTGACGGACAACAACGCCCAGCCACCGTACTTCATCCTGCGAAACCAACAGGGACGGCGATTTGTACAGCAGGTATCGATCCTTCTGACACACACTGGCCAGGTGACCTACGCAGAAAGGTTTACGGCAACCTTGCAAGCGCCCTACTTTGACTTCACACGTTATCCATTTGACACTCAAACGTTTTTTGTCGAAGTGTCTTCAATGTTACCGAACGGGTTCATCGAATTCCACCCGCTTCCGGAACAAACCGGCATGGGAGATATGCTCGGCGAGGAAGAGTGGATTCTCTCCAATCCCAAACTCAAGGCGTTTACGGCCAAGGGGATTGGCGGCAGAGATGTTTCAGTTGTCGCGCTGGAGTTTGAGGCCACACGCCACGTCCAATACTACATCCTTCGCATTCTGTTGCCCTTAGTCATCATCCTGTTCGTCAGCTGGGCCACCTTTTTCCTCGAGGAATACCGCAGGCGAATCGACATGGCTTCGGCCAACCTTTTGGTGTTTGTCGCCTTCAACTTTGCGATCTCTACAACCCTGCCACGGCTGGGCTACCTCACCTTTATGGATTCTCTCCTGGTAGGCATGTTTATCATCACAGGGTCGACTGTTTTGGTGAACATCGCCCTTCGACGCCTGAAGATCGTCGGGCGGGAAGCACTGGCACGCAAAATAGACCGCTACTTGGTCATTTGGGTCTACCCCATCTTGCATGCAGCCGGGCTGTTCTGGGCGGTAAGGTTCTTCTTGATCTAGATTTTCCGGCCGAACATGAAAACACCCTCGAAAACACGATGAATTTGGGATTAGTGAGTGTGGGTTATGGCGGAGCGACAGGGATTCGAACCCTGGAGACGGTCTCCCGCCTACACACTTTCCAGGCGTGCGCCTTCGACCACTCGGCCACCGCTCCGTGCTGCGGTCTTTAGCCCGCAATTGCAGCTACTTGCAAGGGGCAAACAGCATCAAACCTTCAATTATCACCCATCCAGATGCAGGTTCACGCGACGGTTCTGGCGGCCCTTCTTTTCAACCTTGCCAATTCGCACCCGACCTATCTCGCCTGTACGTGCGACATGGGTGCCGCCGCAGGGTTGCAGGTCTACCTGGCCCGCGCCTTCACCGATCCGAACCAGTCGCACGTGCCCTGCGCCCATCGGCGGTTTTACGGACATAGTTTTGACGAGGCCCGGGTTGGCGGCTAATTCTTCATCGGAAATCCAGCCTTCAGTCACAACCAGGTCCCGTTCGATCAGGTGGTTCAGTGACTCATTGAGGGCATCCTTGTCTGCGGGGGCTTCCGGCATATCGAAATCTAGCCGCCCTTTATCCGCGCCAACCGACCCCCCGGTCACAGGCAATGGGATCACCACGGACAGCAGGTGCAAAGCGGTGTGGATACGCATGTGACGATAGCGCCTCTCCCAGTCCAGTGTCTGGGTGACAGGAGTGCCTTCAGGCGGCAGTGAAGACGGCTCAGCCGGGACCAACACCACTTGGTCCCCCTCCCCTTTGACGGTTGTGGCGATCTTCAGAACCGTCCCGTTCCAAGACAGGCTGCCACTGTCGCCTGGTTGTCCGCCACCAGTTGGATAGAACAGGGCTCGATCCAGCACGATGCCCCCTTCCGGGGTCAATCTTGTTACGGTCGCCTGCGCCTCACGCTCATAGGCATCTTCTCGAAACAATAACTCAGTCATCACCTGTCTCCATCCCCATCAGCCCCACCATCACCTGAATCCGGCGCGTCCGGCTGACCAGTGGAAACAGCTCCTATGCCGGAGCCCACCTGAACCGGATGGTTGACCTTTTCCGGGTTACGCAGCCAAACATCCTGCTGCGGGAACGGGATCTCGATCCCCTCTTCCACCAAACGCTTGGCAATCTCGTAGTTCATGTCCGACCTCACGCTCAGGACCCAGTTCACATCCCGCAACAAGGCACGCACTTCAAAGTCAAGCGAACTTGCGCCAAAGCCCTGGAACACCACATAGGGCGCAGGAGTTGCCAACACCATCGGGTGCGCATTCGCCACCTCCAACAGGATTTTCTCGACCTGTCTAGGCTCTGTGCCATAGGCCACGCCAATTGGAACAATCACACGCCCGACCGTGTTGCCTCGGGTGTAGTTTGTCACGGTCCCTGCCACCAGATCGCCATTTGGAACAATCACATCTGTGCGGTCAAAAGTCTCAATCCGAGTCGAGCGAACTGAAATATCTCGCACATAGCCCATCTGGCCGTTGACCTCGATCCAATCCCCTTCGGCGATAGGACGTTCTATCAACAGAATAATGCCGCTGACAAAATTCGACACGATGGTCTGCAGACCAAAACCAATGCCAACTGAAAGCGCTGACGCCACCAGAGCAATAGATCCCAGATCAATGCCTGTGTTGTTCAGGGCAACCATAGCCGCGACTGTGATGCCGACGTAGCCGACACCGGCGACCACCGCGTTCTGCCCTCCTGGATCCAACCTTGTGCGCGGCAAGAACGTGTTTTTCAGAAAGGCTTGAATCAATCTGGTCAGAACAAATCCAACCGAGAAAATCGCAACAAACAGGATTACTTCAGAGGGAGAAATCGTAATCTCGCCAACCCGAAAACCTCCCAAAGCCTGTTGATACAGGCTGGTGATTTCCTGACCTCGCATTCCCCAGATCATCAGGAATACAGGGCTTGCGATGGCAATTGACAAAAGGGAAAGCAACAAAGGCCAAAGGGTTTTTTCTTCTGCGCCTTCGTCCTGACCATACGTGAACAAGCGATTGTAGAAAAAGTGCAGAAGCACCAGGAAGGCAATCAACTGAACCGTGTAGATAGCGGGGAACACCAATGCCTCGGCCGCTCGCGTGTACCCTGCAGTCGCCAATAGGACCCCAACAATTGCGGCGGCCTGGTAAAATCGCGCAACCAAATTGAGAAAGTGGTCATAATACCGCGTTTCCCCATGTTGCTGTTCTTGCGCGGCGCGCACACGTTTGCGAAACACCCGTGCGAAGCGCAGCATGAGATATCCAGCCGCTACAATGAGAGGATACAGCACCACCGACTGCGCTTCGAGTGCCCATCCGTCATAACCCGCCACCGCACGTACGACTTGATAGAGAGCGAGAACAGTTCCGACAGCATAAGAGGCGCGCAGCCCTTCTTTTCGCGCTCTTTCATCTAAATAGGGAATGTCCCGCAAGCCTCCTAGCGGCACAAAAATACGACGCCCGATCCAAACAGGGACAATATAGACAAAAAGAGCCGTTGGAAGCGTGGCAAGTATGCGATCCCCGCGCAATCCAGCCAAATCGGTTGCGTAAAAAGCCTCGGATACAAATGCAATCCCGATCAGGGGAAGAACCAGGTATCCCAGTGACAATCCAAAAGCCACGATTTCGGCCAGCGGACCTTCTCGGTCACGCATGAACAAACGCTGAGCAGTGGCCGTCCAAGTGCTCCCCCGAACGAGCAAGGTTAGGCCGATCGCCATATTAAAAGCGAAGATCAGGAAATTCTGACCAAGCTGACGCTCGTACCGTTCGTATGCCCAGGCAGTTCGCACTTCTCCGATCACATGCCCCACAGACATCATCAGGTTCTGCAGACCAGTTCCCAGATTTGATGGCGCAATGGGTATGGGCCCCCGTTTGAGCAATTCGCTCGTATAACGGTCGCGCAACAATGTATCGATACCCTGCACCAACCTGTCTGCCTCAACTTTGGCAAGGCCGGCCCTAACCGACGGTATGCGGGCCTCGGCCAGAAGAGCATTCAGTTCCTGGCGTTGGTGGGCAATTTCTGCAGGCTCGCTTTGGCCTTCACCAGGTCCCGGCCCCAACGCCCCCAACCGGGCTTTCAGAGTTGCCTCTGAAATAGTCGAACGCTCCTCAGCTGCCGCAAATTTAGCGCTCCAGCCGATAAGCTGGTTGCGCAGCTCGTCCATGGCCGCGCCAGAAGCTCGATCGGCCTCGATTGCAAATTCCGCCCGGATCGCGACTTTTCTCCATGCATCGTAGTCCGGCTCTCCCGAGGTGTTCTGCGCCAAACTCAATTGCGCAAAAAACAGCAACGCCAAAGTCAGGGCGAGAAAGACGGGGCGAAAAGCAATCATCCGAGTTTAGACATCCTCAAAAACACCGGGAATGCTGCCGGGGCTCTGGTCGCCCAACCATGAGGGGGACGGAAGTGCCTTTTCCTTAAGGAAAGCAGGGTTAAACAGTTTTGACTGATACCGAGTTCCATAATCACACAGAACCGTCACGATTGTGTGCCCGGGTCCCATTTCTTTTGCCATGCGAATGGCCCCGGCTACGTTGACACCTGAGGACCCCCCTAGACACAGGCCCTCTTCGGTCAAGAGGTCAAAGACAACGGGCAGCGCCTCATCGTCGGGAACTTTGTAACATGCATCCGGCGTGAACCCTTCTAGGTTGGCCGTGATCCGGCCCTGTCCGATTCCTTCGGTGATCGAGTCCCCGCCGTGATCGATGCCGGTGTACAGCTTGAACATGCCCGATCCGCCGGGATCCGCCAGTGCCACTTTGACCCCTTTGGGTTGCAGCGCCGCCCCAACCCCCGCAAGCGTGCCACCGGAGCCAACGGCGCAGACAAAACCGTCGACTTTGCCGCCAGTTTGCTCCCAGATTTCCGGCCCCGTGGTCTCAACATGCGCCTGTCGGTTGGCAATGTTGTCAAACTGGTTTGCCCAAATGGCCCCATTTGGTTCGGATTTGGCAAGCCTTTCAGCCAATCTACCTGAATATCGGACGTAATTGTTCGGATTTGAATAAGGTGCCGCGGGCACCTGAACCAACTCGGCTCCCGCGAGACGGATCATGTCCTTCTTTTCCTGGCTTTGGGTTTCCGGGATGACAATCACAGTTTTGAAACCCATCGACGCCCCAACCAGCGCCAGACCTATCCCCGTGTTGCCCGCGGTGCCCTCAACAATGGTGCCGCCGGGCTTGAGGTCCCCGCGCGCCACAGCGTCCCATATGATGAACAGCGCGGCACGATCTTTGACAGATTGGCCTGGGTTCATGAACTCGGCTTTGCCGTAAATGTCACAACCTGTCGCCTCGCTGGCATTACGCAGGCGGATCAGGGGAGTGTTGCCGACGGCGTCAGCAAGATCAGCGGCAATTCGCATCGCGTTTTCCTTCCAAATACCTTGGATTCCTGTGTAGTTCGGGTGTGGCGGGAACTCAAGCGCCCGCGCGCAACCGCTCACGATGTCGTGCGAGCCATAATCCCGCCAGTACCAGGGGTGCGTTCACGGCCTGCATCCGGTCCACCATCTGCATCAACTCGTCAAAGCTGAAAAGATAGGACCTTATGTCCTCGGCTTCCTCTTTAACGCCAGAAACGCCCGTCACATCATCCGGCAAATCACATGTGCCAACGTAAATATCGTAGTATTCCGTAGAACACCCGGGGCTGCTGTAACAATGCGCCACCTCATGCAGCGCCTCCAGTGTTAGCCCCGCCTCTTCCAAGGCTTCACGATGCGCGGTTTCTTCGGCTGTTTCTCCGGCATCCACCCTCCCGGCGATGGGTTCCAGCTGCCAAGGTAGCTGGTCTCCTCGCGCCAAAGGCCCTGGACGGAACTGCTCAATCAACAAAACCCGATCCCTAACCGGGTCATACGGCAGCACGATGACGGCATCTGTGGCCTTGAAAACTGCGCGCAAGACCATGTCGCTTTGCCCGCCATCGTAACGTCGAAAGGACAGGTCGTACTCTTCCAGTGAGAAGAAATTTGCGTAGGGCCGCACCACCTTTTGGATGCTCACATCCTTGTCCGTAAAGCCACCGGGAGAATAGGCGTGATTGCGCACACGTGCATTCACGCGTGCTGTGGCCCTTGCCCGGATCATGGGGAACATACGGGCAACTTCCTGGGCACTTCGAGCCCCGTAATACCCCATCACCTCTTCAGCAGCATGAAGAGTCATCTCGCCCCAACGCGCCACCCAATCGCGCAAAGACCAAGGGTTACCAATCTGCCACCGGCCGGGCTCCGGGTAGTACACTTCGGTCTCAAAATCTTCGTTGGAAACAGAAACCACGACCTTCTCTAGGGAGTAGTCGAACCCACCTTCATAGTAGTTCAACCGTGCAATATCTTCATCAGACAACCCGGCAACCAAAACGCCTTTGGCAGTCCCCTCACCTCTGACGATCATCGGAAAGGCCTGATCCTTGGCCCAAAATACCTGGTGATCCGCAAGTGTCGCTTCGGAAACATCCAAAGTCTGAGCTGAGCGGCCCAGCACCAGAGATAGCAATGGCACGTGCCGCAATGTGCCATAGAAAAACAACGATTTCAAAAGCTTATCTCCAATGCCGATAGGCAAAATCGGCAATTACTCCGGACAGCACAGCGCCAATAACCAATGTGGTAAGAACCTGCGTACTCAAAAGATGCAAGGCGTATCCACCACCAATCTCGATTACACCTCGAAGCGCCTCTGTCAGGTCGCTATAGCGATAGCGCATGGACTGAGCAATCATCTCATAGGACGACAGTGCAAAGAGTGTCACCAGCACTTGGGCCACCACTGCAGTGATGCCGTTATTGATCGAATCTGTGAGCCCTTTGCCAGTTGCACGTGCGCCCAAAACACGCCAACCGATCAGCAACCCAAAACCGCCGCACACAAAGGTGTAGTAGCCAAAGGGCGTACCCTCGGGAAATTGCGGCTTGGTCAGTTCAGCGACAAGCGCGCCCAAAATGCCAAGGCAAAGGGCGCCAATGAGTTTCGATCCTGTGGGCATCAGCCGGGCCTGCGTATTGTGATCTGTGTTACGTCGCAGTTTCCGCTGTGAAACGCGGCGGCGCAAGAGGTGAGATAGAAATTCCACATGCGGCGAAATCGATCATCAAACCCCAGCGTCTGCACGTCGTTCCACTTATCGTTGAAGGTATCGTGCCACCGCCGCAGGGTTTGGCTGTAACTTTCCCCGAATTCCAGCGACGACAGAAATTCCATCCCAGCCCTTTGTACTTCGCTGCGCAGCGCGCCGGGGCTGGGCAACATACCGCCAGGGAAGATGTATTTTTGAATAAAGTCGACACCTTTTCGATAGGACTCAAAACGTTCTTCGGCCAAGGTGATGATCTGAAGGGTCGCATTCTTTCCGGGTTTCAGCCTCTCACGCACGGTATCAAAATAGGCAGGCCAGTACTTTTCGCCCACCGCCTCAAACATCTCGATGCTGGCAATACCATCGTACTCGCCGGTCTCGTCGCGGTAATCCTGAAGCTTGAATGTTACCCTGTCGGAAAGACCTGCCTTTTCAATACGTTCCCTCGCATAGTTGATCTGTTCCTGACTGATCGTCAGGCAGGTCACGTTCAACCCTCGCTCTTTCGCGGCATATTCTGCAAAGCCGCCCCAGCCGCAACCGATCTCCAGCACGTGATCCCCTGGTTCAGCTCCCATTTGATCCACCATCGAAGCATATTTTTGGGTCTGGGCGGCCTCCAGGCTTTCTTGTCCTGTGCGAAACAGAGCTGACGAATATGTCATCGTATCGTCGAGCCACAACCCATAGAAATCATTGCCAAGATCATAGTGGTAGCTGATGTTCTTTTTGGCCTGTTCTCGTGTGTTTCGGTTCATCCAGTGGCGCATGCGTTCATAGACACGCACAAACGTCATACCCGGAAACCCATCATACAAAACGTCGTTGTCCGATCGCAGGAAATCCAGAAACGCTTGCAGATCAGGCGTGCTCCACCAGCCTTCGATGTAGGCATCGCAAAATCCAAGATCTCCTTCCCGGACCAGCCGAGCAAAAGTATCTATATTGTGGATTGACACTTCGCTTACGGGACCAGGAAGCGCACCTTCGGCGCGGAAAGTGCGGCCATCATTCAGAACAAAATCAATGCGACCACGGTTGATCCGCCTCGCAATGTCAAAAACCCGTGCAAAATACCGAGGCAGCCCCGTCTGCCCATTAGTGGTTGTCAGGATCATCCGCATTCTCCCCCGCGGTTGGTCCTCGTGATGCTAATCCGACTAATTCGGTTTGGGCAAGATTTTCTGTTGCCGCGCCGCAGAATACGGCAAAACCACTGGAAATCGACCTACAACACGGCTTCCAGCGCGTTCAGAAGCTGATCCATCTCGACTTGAGAGGTGTAGTGCACAAAGCTGAGACGCAGGACGCCTTTGTCAAGGTCTACACCCTGTGCTTCCAATGCGCGCACCGCATAAAAGTCGCCACCTCCGGCCATAATCCCATGCTCGCCCAAAGCCTCTGCAAGCGCATAGCCTGGTTTTTCGCATGCCAGAGCCACTGTCGGTGCACGGTTTTCCGCAGTCTCAGGGCCCAACAGCCGCACTGAGTTCCGACTAGCTGCCCAATCAAGAAGCGGCTGCAGCAATCGCTGCTCGTGTGCTCGCATCAGGTCGTGCACTGCTTCGCCACGCCCGCCGGGCGTATCCTCCCCCACGCCATGGTGGGCGGCCAGTGCATCTATGTAATCTGCCATGCCGGCACTGGCCGCAACTTGTGCGTGATCGGGACCGGCCGGGGTGAAGCGTTTGTAAAGCGTGTCCGCGTTAAAATAGTGCGCTTGATTGGGCAGCATGCGCCCCAAGGCCCGGCGGATTACCATAATGCCCTGATGAGGCCCGTAAGTTTTATAGCTTGAAAACAGATAGATATCCGCCCCCATCGCGCCGACGTCAGGCAATCCATGCGGCGCATAGCTCACGCCATCAACGCAGACAAAGGCCCCTGCGGCATGCGCGCGGGCCGAAATCTCGGCAACAGGGTTGATCTCACCGACAACGTTTGAGCAATGCGGAAAGCAAACCAGTCGCACGTCATCATCCAGCAGATCTTCAAGCTTTTCCAGATCAAGATGCCCGCTCTCAGGATCAATTTGCCACTCTCGCACTTCAACGCCTGCCTCGGCCAGACGCCGCCATGGGCCTGTGTTGGCTTCATGATCCTGATTGGTCACAATGATCGCATCGCCCGGTTTCATCCACTGGCGAAAGGCCTGAGCCAACACATAGGTGTTCTGCGTGGTCGAGGGGCCGAAGCTCAGCTCATCCGTCTCCACACCAAGAATTGCGGCCAATCGCACCCGCGCCTCGTCCATTTCAGCTCCGCCGAGTTGCGACGCCGCGTAGGGTCCATAGGGCTGTACCTTGCGCTGGTGATAGAACCGCGTGAGGCGGTCGATCACCGGCTGACACGTATACGAACCACCTGCGTTTTCAAAAAACGCCTGACCCTCAAGAGACGGCTCCGCAAAGGCCGGAAACTGACTGCGGACAAAATCGATATCAAGCTGCATGTTGGCTCCAGAAGTCACATTTTCGCGCAGGTTGCGTCAGAGATTGCGCGCTTGCAAGGTGATTCCGGCCTCTAGGTCTGTTCCGATGGTGTCAGAAGAACTTCAACCAGACAGGCACTAAGAATCAACGCCGCCCCAGCCCATTCCACACCATTCATCCGTTCATGTGGCAAGAATAGGCTGGCCGTAATTCCGGCAACCAAAACTTCGGACATCATCAACAACCCCACTCGCCCCGGAAACAGGAATTTTTGCGCCCAGAACAGCACAATCACTGCCGGAATTATCAACAGGATCGAGATCGACGCGCCATAAGGCAAGGCCGCTAGCAAAGCCCCTTGATCCGGAACATGCAGCACGCCAGCCACTGCCCCTAATAGCAAGCCAAAAAAGGTGGTCGCAGTGAACTGGAACATCGTCATGCCAGCCAGGGGCACGCCTTCGTATTTCTTGATCATGGAGGCCCCAATGGCCCAAGCGACGCCGGAGAAAAAGGCAAAGACATCCCCGATCCCCAATGAAGTAGATCCGTCGCCACCTGACACTAGCAAAAGCAGGCCCACTAGCCCAATGCCGATTGCCACCCAGCGCAACACCCCAGCCTTTTCCTCCAGCCAGACTATGCCGATCAGCGTCGCCCAAACGGGCGTGAGATAGAACAACAGCGTTGCCCGCATGACAGTCGTGTGTGCAATTCCAATTCCATACAACGCGAGACCAAGACCTGTCGCCAGCCCGATGGCTGCTGCATCGCGCATATGTCCGCGATGTGCCTGTAACTGGAAAAGAACAATGACTGCAAGCACCAGCGCTGCAGGGGCGTTCAGCAGGGCGACGGCCCAGCTGCCTCCCACGCCTTGTTCGTCCAGCGCACGCAGTGGAATCCAGTACAGCCCCCAGGCCGAGGCGGACACAAATACAGCGACCGAAGCAAAACCGGCCGAGGGAGGATTAAATCGCATTTGGGGTCTACCTCGCGAGCGCCTTGCGAATTTTATCCGCCTGTTGCTTCAACACAGCGAAGTCCGCCATTTGCCCTGGAGGGCGCAGTTTTAGGCCCTCGTGACGCGGAAGGATATGGAAATGCAGGTGGTAAACCTCTTGGCCACCTGCTGGTTCGTTGAATTGCTGCAAAGTGATCCCTTGCGCGTCAAAAGCATCCATGCAAGCGTGGCTGATCTTTTGCACTGTGTTCAGGCAGGCAGCCAACTGCTCTACCGAGGCATCCAGCATGTTGCGACACGGGGTTTTAGGGATGACCAAACAATGCCCATCCGCGCGCGGCATGATGTCCATAAAAACAAAAGTCTCTTCATCTTCATAAAGCTTCTCACACGGGATTTCGCCCCTCAGAATCTTTGCGAAAATGTTATCACTGTCATAGGTCATCAGCGCGCCCTCATTCAACTTCCCCAAGACCCTATCGCATCAGTTTAGGGTCTGACAGAGGTCTAAAGCACAGGGCCTACTCTTTTTTTGCTGCGCGAAATTTGGCCCAACCCGGATGGCCTGCTAAACTCATACCTACCCCAAAATCCCGATCAAAGGCGCCAAATTGAAAATCCGCAAATCCTATAAAATCCCGGCCCCGGTCGCCACGGTCTACGCCGCCTGGGTTTCCTCGCAGACCGTGATCCCCCCTGCAATCCGCATGAACGTCGAGCCTCGGGTTGGTGGACGCTATCAACTCTTCATGACGCCAGAAAACAATACTGCCGATTGCGAAGGCACGTTCAGCGAAGTTCGGCCAGAGCAACGCTTGCGTTACTCTTGGCGATGGAATGGGGCAGACGAAGAGACGTGGATAATGGTCTGTTTCCATCCTGATGGAGAAGACACACGGCTCGACATACTACACGAGGGCTTCACATCGCAAGAAAGCCTCACCAACCATGATCTTGGCTGGGACAGCTACGTCTCGGGACTGTCTGCCATCTTGTAGTGACCTCCCCGAAGCGGTTGCCCGCTTTGGGGAGTGTTTCGGCTTTTGGTCCAGTCAGGCGTTGACGTCGACTACCGCTCGACCCTGTACTTGGCCCTTCAGGATGTCGGCCCCTAATTGTGGTAAATCCGACAAAGTCGCCGAGTGGACCATCGCTTCCAACTTGTCCATGGGCAAATCCTTGGCGATCCGTTCCCAGGCACGCAGTCGGTTTGCATAAGGTTGCATAACCGAGTCGATGCCCAATAGGTTGACGCCCCGCAGCAGAAACGGAATCACGGTTGCTGGCAACGCCGCGCCGCCCGCTAACCCAACAGACGAAACCGACGCGCCATACTTCATCTGCCCCAGCACCCGCGCCAACATGTCACCGCCGACGGCGTCAACGCACCCAGCCCAGGTTTCTGCTTCCAGTGGACGCTTGGTGGTCTCGTTCAGTTCTTCACGTGGCACTATGGACGTGGCCCCCAGAGACTTCAGATAGTCGCCGCTTTCCGGGCGTCCGGTTACACCGGCAACCTCATACCCCAGATTAGCCAGGATCGCCGTCGCGACCGAGCCAACGCCGCCTGCGGCCCCTGTGACCAGCACCGGTCCCTGCCCCGGCTTCAGCCCGTGGTCTTCCAATGCCATGACAGCCAGCATCGAGGTAAATCCTGCGGTGCCTACGGCCATCGCCTGTTTCGTAGTCAAACCAGTAGGCAGCGGCACCAGCCAATCGGCCTTGACCCGAGCCTTCTGGGCGTAACCACCCCAATGCATCTCACCCACACGCCAACCGGTCAGCACAACCTTGTCGCCAGGCTTGTATCGGTCATCGTCCGAGGCTTCGACGGTTCCTGCGAAATCAATTCCCGGCACATGGGGGTATTTGCGCACCAGCCCGCCACCTTTGGCCGACAAGCACAAACCATCCTTGTAGTTCACGGTGGAATACTCCACCGCCACAGTTACATTGCCTTCGGGCAATGCATCTTCATCGATCTGCTTCAGATTGGCCGCGGCCAAACCGTCTTCGTTCTGTTCCATCACCAAAGCGTTGAACATAGTTCTCTCCATTTCACCAAATCCCAAACCAGGCTTCGTGTTGCCAAAAATACTCCCGCCGGAGGCACCCTGCCCCCGCCGCTCACGCTACCGCCAGAAAGATTTCTGAACAGTCGCTTCGCGCATCCCATGTTCCGTCGCAATCTCGGTCACGGTCCCTGCGTCCCAATGGCTGCGATCCACCATGCCGATGGCAACGTTCGTCTGAAACTCTGGCGACCAAACCGCACTTGCCACCAGCCCAACCTGTTTACCATCCGCCAGCATCGGCCAACCTTCGCTACAGCTGTGAATTCTATCACCCGAGATCGCCACCGCGCGAATTTGCCTTGGGGGGCCATCGCGCAGCTGGGCCTCAATGGCCGCCCGACCGATGTATTCCTCAGGGCTGTTGCAGAATTTGCCCAGGCCGCATTCCACCGGCGTGTTCTCGCGCCGCATGTCAGAGCCGAACGACAACAATCCGCTTTCGATCCGCTCGATGTTGTTCGGGCATCCCGCGCGCACGTTCAAGTCTTCGCCCGCCGCAAACAAGGCATCCCAAAGCAGCATGCCATAGTCACTACCCTCAACGTAAATCTCGAACCCGCCCTGCTTTGACCAACCCGACCGCGCCACGACAAATTCAGTGTCCTGAAACGCCAACCGCTTGTATCGGAAAAATCGGATGTCCCGCACCACGTCGCCAAAGACCCGCGCCATCAGGTCATCCGCCTTAGGACCCTGCACCGCCAGTGGCGATACATCGGGTTCTACAATCTCGACATCAAACCCCTTGGCAATCGCCAGCCCAAGGGCAAACTGCAGGGCATCGCCGTCAGCAAGGCTTAGCCAAAAATGGTCCTCGGCCAGTTTGATTGACACCGGATCGTTCAGCATGCCGCCATTGTGGTCCACTGTCGGTACGTAATAGCACTGATCAGGCTGCATCCGATCCATATCGCGCGGGCTGATCAGCTTCATCAACCGCAGGGCATCCGGCCCCTTGATCGAAACCTGGCGCTCCACCGCCACATCCCAAACCTGCACATGCTCTTTCAGATGCGCGGCATCCGCTTCAACGCTCTCAAAAACGACTGGCAACAGCATGTGGTTGTAGACCGTATAGGCCTTGACCCCTGCCGCCTCGACACCGGGTGTGAACGGGGTTTTGCGCACACGGCGCGAGGGAACGATTACAGCCATGATGCCTCCTCGGGCAGGAACGCGAGATCCGTATCGCCCGGATTTTGACCCACCGCGGTCAACATGGCATGCACTTGGCCGCGGTGATGGGTCTGGTGGTTAAAGAAATGGGTGACGGCCTGAGCCATTGGAATGGTCACATCCCGGTTCTGCGCACCTGAGAACCAAGAGATGTCGCCAGTCAGATCAATCTCATGCACCTTTTCGGCCCATTGCAGAATGCGCCCGTCCGCACGGAACCGCTCCGCGCCCCAGACGGCCAGCGTTGGGCACAATCCAACGCTGGCCTTGATGGTTTCCTGCGGCGCCGCGCCGCCATCAAAACGGGACATCCACAACAAATCGCCCCACAAAAGATGGTTCAGCGTGCCCATGATCCCGCCGAAAAACGCACCACGATCGGCGCGCAAATCAGCCTCGGTCAGCCTTTCAGCCGCGGCCTTTACCTGCCCGTTCTGCCACGCGTTGTAACGTGCCATCATCTGACAGTATCCAGCCGAGATCATCAGCGTGGGCCCTTCCAGTCGATCTGACAGATTTCGGCTGAGCGACCGTCAAAATCCCAAACCCGGCCAAACGCACGAACCTTGCCTTTTGTGGCGGTCGCGACGGTGATGTCCGGCCCCATCCAGTATTCGGTGTTGGTGACGACGATGTCTTCGCCGCCTTTGCCCTCAACCGGCACAACGGCACCCTGAATCTTTTTACCAACCATCAGGCGACGTTCGTTGCCTTCGGTTTCAAAGATCACTTCCTCACGCTCAGCACCAAGAAACTCGCTGACAAGCAGGCCAAACAGACCGGTAGTTCCGCGCGCGGCACCGCTGAAAATGTTGACCAAACCCTCATAGGCGGCCTCGGAGGCACGGTCGTCGATAAACGCCGCCGCCTTCCAGTTACCGCGACCCATGTTGCCGGGAATCTCCAGGAACAGGCCGACGTTCAAGCCAGAGAGATCCTCGTCACCATATTGGCCTTCGTCGATGCGCACACCAGCCCAGGCCTGACAGTGGCCCTCTGTTGGCGGATGCTTACCCAGGCTCACGACGCACGGGCAAAACACGGTGCAGTTACAGTTGAGGATTAGCTCCCCTTTGATGGTCCAGGGCACTGTGCCCACTTGATCCAAAGCCATCAGATTTCCTCCGTTTTCAAAATACTCAAATTGCAGTCACAGCCATGCCAGCGGCAACGGCCAAAAGAATGAGCCCCAAGGGCTTAGTCACCCAGCGCCCGATGTCCGGGAGCTTTTCCAGAACCATGATGATTGTGGCGAGCCCCATGAAGGCGATGTTCATCACGCCCCCGACAAAGGCCAAAAGCATCAACGCCCAGCAGCATCCCAGACAGACAAGTCCAAGGCGCATGCCATTCTTCCAAGGCCCTTCATCCCAATGCTGCATGAAAAACGTGAGCGGCATCCGGCACTTGCTCAGGCAGGCTTCTTTGACCGGCGAGAACTGATAGAGCCCAGCAACCGCCAAAAGGCCCGTAGACAAGAGCGCTGACTGGCTGTCTCCAAAGGCACTGACCAGTTCCAGCCGGAACAAGGCCATTTGCACCCCCGCCGCCAGAACCGAGAACCCGAGCCACACGAGAAGGTACCCCAAGACCAAATGCGAAAACCTCGTGCCCTCGGTCGAATGCCCCAGGTCGTCATATGTGGCAAAGGCGGGCAACGCGGTTGGTGCCATCATCGCCGCAGACATCAGCGCCCACATGAACAGAACCCGCAGGTAGCCCGCCGCATCAGGTGTCACCGTGCAAAGCGCCACCCAGAAGTCCTTGCCGTAGATCCGCCCAGCGGCGCGCAGGTCCGCCGGAAGCGACATCATATACAGCACACCCCATGCCCCCAGGATCGCACCAAACAGCGCAAGCCAGTGAAGACCGGTCATGGATCTGATGCGCATCGCAAACATCGGCAGGTCCTTTTCGAGGCGACTCATTTCTTGCATGTAAATTGTCAGACATTTAAACTTGGATCAAACAATAAATGTCAGACAAATGAAAATTGACCCAAAAAGCAAGGCCGACCTCTCGGCCCAAATCGCCAAAGCCATCCGGGATTCCATCATCTCGGGTGATATGGATGTGGATGAACGATTGCCCTCAGAGAGTGAACTGAGTGAGCAATTCGACGTGTCCCGCCCTACCGTCCGCGAGGCCCTTAAACGACTGGCAGCGCAGAATCTTATTCGTACCCAGCGGGGTGCCACAGGTGGCGCATTTGTGCGGCGGCTCAGTTATGAAGAGGCCTATGCCAATCACATCACCACTTCGACGCTTCTTCTGTCTATGAACGCCGTGGATTTTGAGACAGCCTGCGAAGCCCGCTTTGCGCTGGAACGCGCCTGCGCCCCCTTGTCGGCACAGCGTCGCACCCCGGATCAACTGGCCACCATGCGAGCGGAAATTCACCGCCAGACGCAACCCGGCCTTTCAGATGAAAGCTTTTGCGACAGTGACGTGGCCTTTCACCGGGCCCTGGTGGATGGCGCGGACAACCCGGTGCTCTCCTATCAGCTTGCCGGTGCCGTCGAAGCGATGCAGCCCTTGATGAACATGATCACCTTTACCCAACGCAACCGCGACATGATTGTCGGCCTGCACACCCGGATTGCTGACGCCATTGAGACACATACTGCGGAATTGGCTGACACGGCGCTGGCCGAACTGACGTCCTACACTTTGGAGTTAGGGCAACAGGCGATGGCCGCGCGCGCGGCCAAAGCACCTGATTGAAAGCGTGAAATGGTACCCTCAGCCACCCTCCATATCCTCTGCGGCAAGATTGCTTCCGGCAAGTCTACGCTTGCCGCTGAATTGACCTCTGCACCTCATACGGTGGCTCTGAGCGAAGACACGCTTTTGGCAGCTCTCTATGAGGGCGAGATGAAGAATGTCAGCGACTATGTCCGCAACTCTGCACGGTTGCGGGCTGGTCTGACGAACCACGTGGTCAGCTTATTGCAGGCAGGTACAAACGTGGTCCTGGATTTTGCTGCAAATACTGCCGATCAACGCGCGTGGATGATAGAGATCGTCAAGAGTGCTAAGTGCCAACACCTCCTGCATTTTCTCGATGTGCCGGACGAAGTTTGCCGCGCTCGCCTAAAGGCCCGCAACGTTTCAGGTGACCATCCCTTTTCCGTGACGGATGAGCAATTCAACTGGATTACCGCGCATTTCCTTGCGCCAGATCCATCCGAGGGGTTTATCATCAGGTCTTATCCATAAGGACGTCAGGAGGCACCCTGTGCCCAAGTCACTTGCCTGCCCAAATTGTGAAGCCGGGACATACGTCATTGTCGATTCTGTTGAACTCGGGCGTAACCTACCCATTTGGGACGAAAAAACCATACAACGCGGACGTTGTGAAACCTGCAAAACCCGCTTTTTCTCAGTCTACGAAGAGCAACGAAGTTTTCATATGGACCGCGAAGACAAAGTCTCGCACGTTGCCGCGCCCGCCCGGGCTTGGGTCTGGCGTTTTGCTGGGTTGGTTTTTTTGCCACCTGTACGGCAAAAGTCTCCTGAGTGGAGATGCAAGGTGGCGCGCTTTACCTTGCAGCATGGTGTAATCGAGGGAACGTACCTATCTATTCGGGCAAGGTAACATTAACTTCCCAGGATAAATAGCTGTTCTTGCGACACACTAACTCCTCTATCGCAAAAGCAAATTCACCCTTTAACTCACCCTAGGAACCCCCTATATTTGTCATGTTCCCTCGGGAACTATGGACATAAACGCGCTCGTAATAAGCGGATCGGACCCGGGGGCGGTACCCGGCGTCTCCACCAAACATCCTTCATTTGGGGATCATGGGGACGAAATAGGATCGACGAACGTCTAAAGGGGTTAGCTTTGTTTCGGCTGTCTGCCACCGTTATCGGCGAAAACTGTACAATTGCAAATGACAATCGTGCTCCGGCAATGGCAGTTGCAGCGTAAGCTGTAAATGTCGCCGAAACTAACTCCTTGGGTTTAGCGACCTAAGGCGGGGTTCGCAGGCACCTGGCAACAGAAGCCTGCACTTTCCTGCATTAACCGAATCTTCGCGTCTGCCCGGCATGCTCCGACGGTCACTGAACCGAGGGGATGACATCATGGACAAACGCCAGTTGCTAGAAGATTGGTATCAAAGGGTCTGGATCAACGGCGATCTGGACGCAATTGATGAGCTGTTTACACCGGATACGCAAGCCGCCGGAGTGATTCCGGAAATGCAGATGGGCCCGGATGAGTTTCGCGAGCTGGTGCCTATGTTTCTGAACATGGTTGAGAACCCCACCGTCTCGCTCGATATGGTGATGGAGGATGGCGATTGGGCTTCTGCGCTTTACTCCATGCGCGTCACTGATGCGGCGACGGGCAAACCTGTGATGGGCACAGGCCAGCTGTTTGCGCGCTTTGATGGCGACAAGATGGTCGAAACCTATAACAGCTTTGATTTCATGAGCTTTTTTGAGCAAATTGGCCTGCTGCCGGAACAATCCTTGGCACTCTGCCTGACAGGGCAGCGCATCGGCGCCTAGTTTGCAAATCGATTGACGGAACACAAACGATTGGGCACATTCGTCCCATGGGGTTACGCGACCACCCCGTGAGGCTTTGGCTCAAGGTTCGCATCCACTGACCCTTTTCAGAAAGGATGCCTTGTGCCGTATTTGAACGAGATTTCCCCTGCAAACCTGATGCGCCAGCTTGGCGGACCAGACGCACCTGCTATTTTGGATGTGCGGATCGATGATGATCTTGCTACCCACCCCTTTGTTGTTCCAACCGCGCGTCTTGTGGCCCACACTCAAATCGCCTTGCTCGCCCCTGAGCTTGGTAAGCAAAAGGCCGTTGTGGTCTGCCACAAGGGCAAGAAACTCAGCCATGGGGCTGCGGCGCTCCTGCGAGCCCACGGAGTTGCTGCCGAAGTTCTGTCCGGAGGTATCCTCGCGTGGCAAGATGCGGACTTGCCGTGCACGCCCATGGCGGCCCTGCCTGCCCCTTCCGACGAAGGCTCTCTTTGGGTGACGCGCCACCGCCCAAAAGTTGACCGCATCGCCTGTCCGTGGCTCATCCGCCGTTTCATCGATCCCAAAGCCCGGTTCCTGTTCGTCCCACCGGCCGAAGTGCTGGACGTTGCGGACCGATTTCAAGCCGCCGCCTTTGACGTCCCCGGCGCACCTTGGGGCCACGTCGCTGACCAATGCAGCTTTGACGCGATCATCACAGGTTTTGGCCTGACCCACGACCCTCTGGAGCGGCTGGCCGAGGTCGTGCGTGCCGCCGACACCAACCACCTTACCAAGGTCCCACAAGCCGCGGGCCTCTTGGCGCTTTCGGTCGGCTTATCAAGACTTTACAAAGAAGATCAGGCGCAATTGACTGCGGGTTTACCGCTTTATGATGCCCTTTATCGCTGGGCCCGAGATGGGGCCAATGAGGTTCATGAGCATGTCGAAGAGCAGTAAGATGGAGCCAATCTCGCTGTCGCAACTCGTTCGCGTCTTCGGCCGCATTGGCCTGTTGTCCTTTGGCGGGCCAGCGGCACAGATCAGCCTGATGCACCGGGAACTGGTCGAACAACGCCCCTGGCTTGAGGAAAAAGAATTTCTGGGCGCGCTGTCGTTTTGCATGATGCTGCCGGGACCCGAAGCCATGCAGTTGGCGACCTACACCGGCTGGAAGCTGCGCGGCACCTTGGGCGGCCTGATCGGAGGTTTGCTTTTTGTCCTTCCTGGGGCACTGCTCATAGCTGTCTTGGCAGGGCTTTATGTCGCTTTCGGAGACATTACTCTGGTGCAAACGGGCTTTGTGGGCGTTCAGGCTGCCGTGTTGGCAGTGGTGCTTCAGGCCCTGATCCGTCTTGCTGGCAAAGTCCTGACCGACCGATTTGCGTGGCTGGCTGCCGGATTTGCTTTTATCGCATTGTTTACCGGTGTATTGCCCTTTCCGGCCGTCATTCTCATTGCAGCCATTGCCGGTGCATTATTGGCAAGCCCAACCAGAAGTGATCCAGCACCCACCATCACCGTACGCCCGTTTCAAACTTTTGTAACCGTCGCGATATGGGGTGCTTTGTGGATGGTCCCCATTGCGGTGCTTTTCCTCATCGACGCCGGCTTTCTCCTCGAGATTGCGTTGTTCTTTTCCAAGCTTGCGGTGGTCACATTTGGCGGCGCCTATGCCGTTCTGGCGTACATGGTTCAGGCGGTTGTACAGGACCATGGTTGGCTGACCACCGCCCAGATGATGGATGCACTTGGCCTAGCAGAAACCACGCCGGGTCCCCTGATCCTCGTCACACAGTTTGTCGGCCATCTCGCGGGCTTTCAGGCTGGCAGTGTTGGACTTGCGCTAGCAGCCGGTTTGGTCACGCTTTGGTGTACATTTGTCCCCTGTTTTCTATGGATTTTTGCGGGCGCGCCCTACGTCGAACGGATATTGCATGCCCCACGATTGACTGGCGCCTTGCGATTGATCTCTTCAGCTGTGGTCGGCGTGATTGCCAATCTGGGCCTGTGGTTTGGACTGCAGGTTCTGTTTAGAAGACAGGTCGACGTGATGGGTGTGGCTTTGCCTGACATCGCCAGTGTAGAGCTCTTGAACGGGGCGTTAGCGGTTTGGGGCTGTGTGCTCTTGCTAGCCCTGCGCTTGCCTCTTGTCACCACATTGTGCGCCACTGCCGGCACCGCTGTTCTGGCCGGGATCATCCTGGCATAAACAACAGCAGCGAAAGTTGCCGTCATGTCTTTTGTTTCGCCGCGAATCTTCTATGGTTGAGAGGAAGTGAACAAGGGTAAGTCCATGCAGCGCTCGATCGACTACGGAAACCTGATGCATCGCGCCATGCGCAGCCTCATTCAAGAGGTTCTAAATGACGTAGAAGCCAACGGCCTGCCAGGCGAACACCATTTCTTCATCACCTTCGATACACATCACCCCGAGGTGAACATCGCTGACTGGTTGGTGGATCGATACCCAGGCGAAATGACGGTGGTCATGCAGCACTGGTACGAAAACCTGCATGTCACTGACAAAGGCTTTGAAGTCACCTTGAATTTCGGGGACGCGCCCGAAAGGCTCTACATCCCGTACGACGCCATCAAGACCTTTGTGGACCCGTCCGTTGAATTCGGGCTGCGCTTTGAAACTCAGGATGAGGAAGAAGGCGAAGACGTATCGGATGAGGCAGAAGCCCCTCTTGCTGAGGTCGAACCGGAAGAAGAGCCCAAGAAAGAAGCTGACGTGGTGAGTCTCGACAGTTTCCGCCGTTAGGTCTCTGCATCAATTCACGCCGTCTACGCTCAGCTGAACTAGGGCTTGCACCAACGCTGGCCGCGGCATGGTCGCGCAATTTACGGTATTCCATTGTATACTTATTGAACTTTGCGGGGATTAGGGTAAGACACGCCTAACTATTGTTACGGAGTTTCGACATGACCCAGACCCGCACCGAAACCGACAGCTTTGGCCCGCTGGAAGTCCCGTCTGACAAGTATTGGGGCGCGCAAACCCAACGATCGATCATGAACTTCCCCATTGGCTGGGAAAAACAGCCCATCGCCATAGTGCGTGCATTGGGTGTGATCAAACAGGCCTGTGCAATGCAAAACAAAGCCACAGGAAAAATGGACTCCAATATCGCCGATGCGGTCATTCAGGCCGCCAGCGAAGTGGTTGCAGGCAAGTTTGACGACAACTTCCCTCTCGTGGTCTGGCAAACCGGGTCCGGCACGCAATCAAACATGAACTCCAACGAGGTCATCGCCAACCGTGCGATCGAGATACTTGGTGGCGTGATTGGCTCCAAAGATCCCGTGCACCCCAATGACCACTGCAACATGGGCCAGTCTTCGAACGACACCTTCCCGACAGCCATGCACATCGCCACAGCGATGTCGGTGCGCGACGTGCTGATGCCCGGCCTTACCAAACTGGCCGAGGGCCTTGAGCAGAAGTCGAACGAATTCAAAGACATCATCAAGATCGGCCGTACACACACGCAGGACGCAACCCCGCTGACCCTGGGTCAGGAATTTGGCGGCTATGCCCACCAGATCCGCCAGGGCATTTCCCGCGTTGAGGCTGCCCTGCCCGGCATCTATGAGTTGGCCCAAGGGGGCACTGCTGTTGGCACCGGTCTAAACACGCAAAAAGGTTGGGGCGAAGCGGTTGCGGCCAATATGGCGGAAATCACTGGCCTGCCCTTTGTCACTGCCCCCAACAAGTTTGAGTCTTTGGCCGCGCACGACGCGATGGTGTTTATGTCGGGCGCCCTCGCGACCGTCGCGGGTGCGATGTACAAGATTGCAAACGACATCCGCTTTCTTGGCTCTGGCCCGCGCTCGGGCCTCGGAGAGCTGATCCTGCCCGAAAACGAACCCGGCTCGTCGATCATGCCTGGCAAGGTAAATCCGACTCAAGCCGAGGCGATGACACAGGTGGCTGCACACGTCATGGGCAACAACGCGGCCATGACGTTTGCCGGTAGCCAGGGTCATTTCGAATTGAACGTTTACAATCCGATGATGTCCTACAACCTCTTGCAGTCGATCCAGCTGCTGGGCGATGTGGCCGACAGCTTTACAGAACGCATGCTTCTGGGCATTCAAGCCAATGAGCCGCGTATCGACAAGTTGATGAAAGAATCTTTGATGTTGGTTACGGCCTTGGCCCCAACCATTGGCTACGACAATGCCACCAAGGTCGCAAAAACTGCGCATAAGAATGGCACCACCCTCAAGGAAGAGGCCATCGCTCTGGGTTTTGTTGATGCGGAAACTTTTGACAAGGTTGTGCGACCTGAGCAGATGATCGGCCCCAAGGACTGATCCAAACCTGGTTCACCAATGCAAAAAGAGCGCCTGGGCGCTCTTTTTTTTGGAGCTCGCGACGGAAAGACATGAGGTGACCGTTAAACCAATATAAGAACGATGAAAGTCACTGATATGTCTCGCTTTTCCCCCTATTGGCTCTGGCTCATTCTGGCGCTGCCTGCGTTTGGTATGGCCAACGCGCTCGTCTCTGCAGAAACCCCGAATATCTATCATCAGCTTCTGCACCCAAGTGGTGAGTTTTCCGCCCGTTTTCTGATCATTGCCGTGATGGCGACCCCGCTGATGCTTGTGTTCAAGGGATGGCGCGGGCCTAGGTGGTTGAAAAAGAACCGCCGTTACTTTGGTGTTGCCGCCTTTGCCTATGCAGCTTTGCACACAGTGTTCTACGTGATCGACAAAGGTACAGCCGAACGCATTTTGGCCGAACTGCCAAGACTTTACATCTGGACCGGATGGTTGGCATTCGCGATTTTTATCCCGCTGGCCGTGACCAGCATGGATCATTTCGTGCACAAGATGGGGCCTGCATGGAAAACCCTGCAGCGATGGACCTATCCCGCAGCGGCGCTCACACTATTGCACTGGGCAGCTTTGCATGACTGGAAAGGCCTCGCACCTGCGATAATTCATTTTGGACCTCTCCTGGCTCTTGAAGCCTATCGCATCTGGTATTGGTACCTGCGTGCTACCAGACGCAAGACGCTGGAAACTGGTGCCTGAAGGGCTTAGGTTGGTGTCATGAGTAATGTCACCAACCTCAACAAATTCCGCAAGCAAAAGGCACGGTCAGAAAAGCAGGCTCGCGCGGATGAAAACGCCGTCAAGTTCGGGCGCACGAGAACGCAAAAAGAGCTGGAGCGTGCCCGAGCAGAAAAAGCCCAAAGGGATCTGGACGGGAAAGAACGCGAATGAGCCGACCTCTCAAACGGTCACTGACATTGAAGGGCCACCGCACCAGCGTGTCACTCGAGGACGATTTTTGGCATGCGTTTCGTGAGATTTCAGAAAAAGAAGGCAAACCAATCAACGTCTTAGCCGCCGAAATTGATGCAGATCGAGGATTGGAACTCGGGTTGGCTTCTGCCATCCGGCTTTTCGTTTTGAGGCATTACCGCCGCGCGCCATAACTACTCGGGCAAGCTATGTATCCCTTCGCGCCATGCTGCTATGCACGGGTCTATGCCCCTTAGAGCGCTTCCGACGCCACTAAATGAATACGTTCGATCATAGCCCGCAATCCGTTTGACCGTTGAGACGACAAATGTTCGTTCATTCCGAGACGCTCCATCTCGGCCCGCGCATCCACAGCAGCCACATCCGCCACGGACAATCCATTGTACAGGCACCGCAACACGGCGATCAATCCGCGCACGATCATCGCGTCGCTATCCCCGTCAAAGGAAAACACACCACCTTCGATCCTGGGATGCAACCAGACCTGACTGGCGCAGCCATCGACCTTGGTCGCAGGCACTTTCAGCGCGTCATCCAACGGTTCCATATCTTTGCCGAGATCGATCACATGGCGATAGCGATCTTCCCAATCATCCATGAACTCGAAATCTTCCACGATCTCTTCGAATGCTGCGCTGGCCATGACGTGAACACTCTCCTTACGGTAACGCTCTTCACCTAAGTCGCTGACGACAAAAGGTCCAGCCCTGCCTTGACGCTTTTCAAGGCGGCTGCAATCCGCTAATTGAAGAAAAAAGCAAACGAGGATGAGCCAATGCGGAACTTAGTGATATGCCTTGCAGTTGGGGCGATCCTTCTGAGTGCGTGCAGTACGCGACTCAACCCGCGCAATTGGTTCGGCGGTTCAGAAGAAGTGGCCGTTGAAGCCACAGCTGGCGAAGCAAATCCGCTCATACCAGAACAGAACCAACTTATGCGCCGTCCCGAGGCGACATACGCCGGCGTTCCTGTGCGATCAGTGACCGAACTGAAAGTAGAGCGCATCGCAGATGGAGCGATCATTCGCGCGTCTGGCGTTGCCTATGTTCAGGGCGCTTTTGCGGTCAAGCTAAGCCCACTGAACGAAGGTGTGCCTCAGAATGGTGTGCTGACCTACGAGTTGTTGGCCGTGCATCCGTCGTGGGGATCGCGGGGTGGCTCTGACCAGACGCGTACTGTTACGGTGGCGCACAGCCTTACCGAACAGCAGCTTTCCGGCGTAAGAACTATCAAGGTCGTGGCTGCTGAAAACGCACGCCAATCACGCCGCTGATCAGAGTTCCACCACTTTGACGCTTTTTCCCTTGGCCGCCAGCGCAATTTCGCCTTTGCACAGGCGCAAGGCATCTTCGCCAAAAACTTCGTGACGCCAGCCACTGAGGGCCGCAACATCGCGCTGACCCGATGCAATTGCGTCAAGGTCCGCAGCGGGTGCAATGAGTTTCGAAGCCACTCCAGAACTTTCTGTTTTTGCCTTGAGAAGCACCCGCAGTAGGTCCGCCAAAGCTGGGTTCACGTTCTGCTTGTCCCGACCGTTATCGGCTTGTGGCATCTCATCCTGCGGACACGAAAGACCCAACTGCACGGCTTTCAAAATACCGTCTGCAATCTCTCCCTTGCGGGCTTCTCTCAGCAAGAGACGCGAGCGTCCGAGGTCTTGCAAGGATTGCGGCTTGGTCGATGCCAATTCGATCAGCGCGTCATCTTTGTACACACGGTTGCGTGGCACATTGCGGCTCTGGGCATAGCCCTCGCGAAAACGTGCCAGTTCCCGAACGATCGACAGGAATTTGGGTGTAGTCGTACGGGTTTTTACGCGGCGCCAGGCTTCGGAAGGCTCGATGATGTAGGTGTCTTCATGGGTGAGAACATGCAACTCTTCTTTCACCCAATGTGCGCGGCCCGTTTCTTCCAGTTTGTCGGCAAGAAACTCGTAAATCCTGCGCAAATGCGTGACATCGGCCAGCGCATAGCGCTGCTGTGCTTCGGTCAGCGGTCGGCGCGACCAATCAGTGAAACGGCTTGATTTGTCCAGATCTTGGCGGGCGATCTTGCGCACCAGGGTCTCATACCCCACCTGATCGCCAAAGCCACAGACCATGGCTGCAACCTGGGTGTCAAAAAGCGGTTCGGGAAACACACCGGCCTCGACAAAAAAGATCTCCAGATCTTGCCGCGCAGCATGGAACACCTTGACCACATCCGTGTTCCGAAACAGCTCATAAAGCGGTTCCAGCGACAGGCCATCCACCAGCGGATCCACCAAAACCGCGTCGTCGCCATCGTGATCGGGAACGGCGAGTTGAACAAGGCACAGCTTCGAGTAATACGTACGCTCGCGCAGGAACTCGGTATCAATGGTGACGTAGGGTTTGCTGGCGGCTATCTGACAGAAGGCAGCCAGTTCCTCGGTGGTTTTCAGAGTTTTCATTACGGTCTGTCTAAACTTTTCATATCCTGCTCGAAACACCGGGTTACGGCGAAACGGTCGGGAATGCAAATATGTGACGAAAGGACCTGCGCTCAGAGGTCTAGACGCGCGGTATTCCCGTCTGCAAAACGGCGCAGAACTGCCGGATAAAGCCTGTGTTCCAGTTTCAGAACCCTCGCGGCAAGCGAGTCTGGCGTATCGTCTTGTAACACTGGCACCCTGGCCTGCCCAAGGATTGGGCCATCGTCCAAGGCCGGTGTCACGAGGTGTACGGTACAGCCGTGCTCTGCGTCTTTAGCCTCTAATGCCCGAGCATGTGTGTTCAGCCCTTTGTACTTAGGCAAAAGCGACGGATGGATGTTGAGCATACGCCCTTCCCAAGGCGCAACAAATCCCTCGGTCAGAACCCGCATGAATCCCGCAAGACACAGAATATCCGGCTGCACATTGTTCAGCTCCGCCTGCAGCGCCGCTTCAAAGGCTGGCCGATCCCCATCAAAGGGCCGATGGTCGACAACGGCTGTTTCCACGCCCATCTCTTTGGCTTTCTTCAAGCCACCGGCCTCTGCGTTGTTTGCCAGCACGAGAACAGGCTTAGCAGGGTGATGCCCTGACAGCATATCCTGCACAAGGCTGACCATGTTCGAGCCGCCCCCGGAAATAAAGATGGCAACGCGTTTGGTCACAGAAGAGTGCCCGAATAGCGCACGCCCGTGCCTTTGGTCACGCTGCCTATGCGGTAGACGACCTCACCTTCGTTCGCCAACAAGGCTTGGATGGTGTCGGCCTCGTCCGCAGCCACGGACAGGATCATGCCCACACCACAGTTAAAGGTCTTGAGCATCTCCGACTCAGCCATATCGCCGGTCTTGGCGAGCCATTGGAACACAGGCGGCAGATCCCAGGCATTCAGGTCGAGATCCGCCCCCAAATCATCGGGCAAGACTCGAGGCAGGTTCTCGGTCAAACCACCGCCGGTGATATGAGCCAGCGCGTGCACGCCCCCTGCCCGCACTGCAGCAAGGGATTGCTTTACATAGAGGCGAGTCGGCGCGAGCAAAGCAGCTCCCAAAGTGCCATCACCCCAGGGGCAATCGTCGTCCCAGCCAAGGCCTGAGATCTCAACCAGCTTTCGCACCAGGCTGTAACCATTCGAGTGCACGCCGCTCGAGGCCAGCCCGAGCAGCACATCGCCTTCGGTCACATCGGCTGGCAGATCCGCACCGCGTTCCATCGCGCCAACTGAGAAGCCAGCAAGATCAAAGTCGCCGGCCTCATACATGCCCGGCATCTCCGCGGTCTCACCACCGATCAACGCACAGCCCGATTGCACGCAGCCCTCGGCAATGCCTTCAATGATCCGCGCGGCTTGCTCGGTTTCCAGCTTGCCGGTGGCAAAGTAATCAAGAAAGAACAACGGCTCGGCACCCTGACACACAAGGTCATTCACGCACATCGCAACAAGATCGATGCCCACGCCATCCACATTGCCTGTGTCAATGGCAATGCGCAGCTTTGTGCCAACGCCGTCCGTCGCACCAACAAGGATCGGATCGACGTATCCGGCAGCCTTTAAATCGAACAGCGCTCCAAATCCGCCCAGCCCTGCCATCACACCCGGTCGCGTCGTTCGCTTGGCCGCCGGTTTGATTCGATCCACCAATGCGTTGCCCGCGTCGATATCCACACCTGCATCCGCATAGGTGATGCCGTTCTTGCCGTCGCTCATATCCAACTCCGTCTCAGGATTTGCGAAGGCACTAGACCATCCCCGCAAAGGAAACAATGGTTAGCCTTGACGCGGGCGCGGCTTGTGTTAGCAAAAGGGCCATCAAGGGTGGGCCTGTAGCTCAATTGGTTAGAGCAGAGCGCTCATAACGCTTTGGTTGCGGGTTCAAGTCCTGCCGGGCCTACCACCTAAATCCTATCTATCTGAATTTATTGCTCTTTTTGAAACTTTTTTCCCACTAGGCATAGGTGGGAAGATTTGAGTGGGAAACTTTTGCCGATTCGAGCCACTTTAAATTGGTGGCAAATCCGGCTTACCCTGCTCCGCCCCCTCCATCGCCCTCACAACGCCGTTAGGCTGATAAACAAGCCGGAACTCTTTCACATTACGCGTGAAGCATCTGAGACACTTGGCGCGGTCGATGACGTCAGCCACGGTTAGCAAGCTGGTGGTTTTGAGAACGTCAGCAATCGGCACACTAGACGTATGACCACAGGCACACTCAATCCAGATCAGGTGTTTGGGAATTGTTGCCAGGTGTGTGCCGCCGCGCTTGAGCATTGAAAACCCATAGCGCGGCCTAGGAGATTGGGAAAGGTGCTCCTATTTGTTAACTTTTGGCACAGATGAATCCTCCGCCTGGCCAGTAATTGCGTGGACGTTCTTCGAGAGGTCGATACATAATTCCATTGCGCCAATATTTCCCAACACTGAGGTAAGTGACGCAGCGACATGAGCGGCCAAATTATCGTCGGCGACATGCTTCAACAACAATGCAATATAGGCACCTTGGGCGCGCCGCGAGAGATTGAAAAACTCGGGAGAGACCGCCGAAATGGTTCCGCTGCCACTCGTTGTTCTATTCATGTCCGCTCCTTACTCTCCTACAGGTTTCACAAGATGCGCGTATGGGCGCGGCTCATGGGGGTGATAGTGCCCCTTGGTGCGCTGGTGCTGTTCGAGCTTTTCAACCTTGTCGAACCTCTTCTCGCAGATAGGGCATTGAATCCGGTCGTGATGCGCATTGGTGGACATGTTCCGCTCCTTATGCGTCTTCGGTTTGATCCAGAAACGTCTCTGCACGTCGCGCCTCCCTCAAAAGGAAGTGCCGCCTTTCCGTCCATCACCAGTACAGCGCGCTGCAAAGCATCGACGCAGGCCAGGATAGAGAAACTCAATCTACGATTTATCTGCGAGTAATTCATATTTAGCGCATGCGCCGCGTGTGATCCAACCATTGTTGCGATCCTCTAAATCAGCTCCACAAGCTTAAGGGTCAACAGGATAATGGCAGCACACATTACAATATCAAATAAGCGCGCACCCATCCCTTCCTCCTATTTGTTAACCACAACCTTAGGTCCAGCCAGAAAGTGCCACCAACTCACATGAGATTCCGCTATTCTGTTAGCACCGACACAACATTATCAATCGCGACTTCGGCTCGCCGCGCACCAATGTAGCGATCCGCAGCAACCATTATGGCGAGTTCGCCTGTCAACAAAAGCTCAGGTGAAACCTCATCGTGTCGGCCGCCACCCAACAGAATCGCAGCTTTTTCCACTTCATCAAAATAGTCCGAGACTATCTGCTCAAGCTCCTCTAGATCATATTCTTCAAAGGCTTTTCGTATATATTCGGTCATACCTGATAGTCTCCTTTCTATTCTACAGTTGTTGACTGTCGCGCCAGAATGCTCGTTGCTTCGTTACACGCCCGCAGTATGTCACCGGCCCGCACATTTCCGACTATTCGCGCCTCTGGGTCCCACCTTCTGGCGCAATCGGCGACCGCAACAAGTACAGTGTACGGGTCGGCTCCATCTGTCTGATGAATGCAATTGCAGGACTGCAGATCGTAGTGCGTCTGAGAAGCCCAAGGCTCGCCGCAAAATGGGCACTCTTCTTGCTTTTCATTCAGATAACCCAACCCCATGCCTCGGCCCCTTTCGTTCTACAGTTTCGATTTCTCTTGCCCAGTTTCAGGAGCGCCACGCATGCTTGATTGCGCAAGCTTGCATGCAGAAATGTGGACCGCAATTGTTTCGGCTAGGTCTTCAAGTGACATGTCCTCTGGGTACTGAATTGTCACACGACCTTCTGGTCGGCTGAAACCAATTTGAGCCATTTTTGCCCTTTCTATTCTACAGAAATCACCGGGGAAAACTGCCCCCGCATAAACGCATCAATCTCACCTATGAGTTTCTCACTTCTTGGGCGGCGATCTACAAACGCCGACTTGTCCCTTGTGACAGCTTTCAATCGGCTCCGATAATCACGTTGATGCTGGATGTTTTGGACGGGACATAGCCGCGAGATGGCGCGGCGCTCAACTTCCGCCGCATACTCGGCGCTTTCGAAATTGCGCACCTTGATGATCTCGCTGCGATAATACCAGCGCGACGACTGTCTGTGCTGTTTTAGTCGGTTGCCGACATCCTTGGTGCACCCAACATAGAGCAGAAGATCGTCGTAACCATAGGCACGATACACGCTACGCATCCCTCACGCCCTTCCAGTTTTCGGGGCAATCGCGCTTAGCGGTCCCAACAAACTTGATAACCAGATCCTTGACCCACTGAACGCTGATCTTGTCCGCATCGACATTCAAAATCGTCGCGACCTCGATCACAATCTTGCGCGGGGGTATTTTCGGTTTCTGATGCCACAGACGAATGATCGCCTCGGCCTGTTCTAGAGTGTAATCCACCGTGCCCGGCCTGCCGGTCAGCTTCTCCAACGCGGTCGCAACACCCTTGGGCTTTTGTGCCTGGAAGGCTCTGAGGTCCGCTTCCGATCTGCAAACGAACGGGTTATTGCCGACGACTTTCAATATCAGCTTCTTATCGCAAGAAACCCAAAGCGTCTTGAGTTCGGGAAGGTGGATCAGCTTCGGCTGCACCATCAGCAATGTATCGTGCGCTCTGAGGCTGACGCCCGGATAGTCCATGAACAATGGAAGATCGTCGGGGTGCGTGAAAACGCGCTCCGCACCAGCTGTCATCAGCGCCCCTTTTTGGGGAATCGTCCCGTAACCAATAATCACAGGCGGTCTTGTATCTGCGTTTTCTACGGTTTCCAAAAGTTTTCCACTCTTTTTGTGACTTGGCTCTTGTTTAGTGGAAAACTTTTTAGTAATAAAGGGAAAACTATTTAGTAGAAAACAAAGGGGCATCGCGATGAACACAGGCATGAAAGACGGCAAGCTGGTGATCGACATGGCGGAAGCTGACGAGATTTGGAGCGGCATGACGAACGATCAGAGATACGAATCGATGTGCATCATGTTTGAGCCGCTTTTGGAGAGGGCGACCGCGATGAAGCGCGCCCTTGAACCATTCAGCAAGATGGCTGGTGAACTTTTTGCGCGAAACTACAGCGCTGATGATTGCGCCCTGCTTTTTTACACGCCCGAAGGTGAGAGGGTTGAGATAACCTTCGGCGACTTTCTTTGCGTCCGTGACGCGCTGGATCAACCGCTAACATAAAGGGACGTTTTCTTTACACGTCCCGACGAGACATAAAGAAATCCCCAATTCCTTTACACATCCCTGAAACAAGAAAACCCCGCCCATTTCTGAGCGGGGTGCAGATCAGGCCGAGGGACGTGGCCTAACAGGTTAGAACGACCTTTCATGTTGAGGTGGTGCACCTGAACCCCGGTGCCGGGATTACGTAGAAGCAATCAGAGTCATGACCGCCGGTGAAGCCGCCCCCCAAACAAAGCCTTTCATGTCCCAGTTGCCCTTTTGACGCCATTGGATGACCTCGCGGACGCCATAGAACACGCCGCCCCATATCCAAAGCCACCAGGTATCAAGAGGCAAGTCAGTCAGGTAGTGCACGACAAAGCCTGTGATTACGCTGATGACGGTTGACCAGAAGGCGTGAGAATAGGGGAAGGTGCGCCAAATGCTCCAGATCATTGTGATTTCTCATTGGGGCACTTTTGCCCGTTCTGCGCACATATGATCTTGGCTTGCGCGCGAATCTGAATAATCGCCTCGTCCATCCAAAGGTCAGCGCCGATGATCCATTCTGCCTTGCGATGGTTTATTGCGCCCGGTTCTGGCAGAGCGGGTTTCTTTGGTGCGGTCAGGACATCAATTGGAATTTCCCGAACTGGCCCGCTTTTTCCGCAACAACTCAAAAGCATGATCAATGGCAGGACTGCTGCACTCTTCATTGTCCTCTACCTCCCTTAGCTGGCGTTGCATGTCACGGTGCTGGGCTGATGCTTCCCGCGTTGCGGTCATGCTCTTGCCCATGATTTGAAGAATCTCGTTGTTCGTGCGGGCCGCAGCCCGAAGCTCGCGGTTCTGCTCCTTGGTCTGGAAATAGTCTCTCACCAGCCACACGCCGCTACCAACGAGGCCCAGCACTGCGATGATTTGGACCCAGATTGAAACTGTTCGCATGTCAGCCCCTACCCTCTTCAAGATCGGGCAAATCGACTGTCTGCCCAGCGAGGTCGTGGGTACAGTCATTCAGAAACTGGATACGCCCGTCCGTCACAAAAGAATGGCAGATCAGCGGTACAGGCCTGATAGTCTCGCCTTGCATGATCCGCGAGTGTTCCTCGTCAGAAATCGGCACTGTCCCTTTCACCAACACAGAAGGGTTGAACGTGGGCGCATCAGGGTTGCCGTTGTAGGTCCAGCCGCGCGAACCATCGACCGTGACGTGGTGGTGCGTTTTGCAGCCTGGGCACATGAACGCGACCCGGCCACCCTCAAGGCTGCGGAGTTTCTTGCCAATAACAGCCATATCATGCCTCATTCACGCTCAGAACCGCACCAGACGCGTCGTAGTGCGGCAGTGGGCGCTGGTAGCTGCGGGGATAGGTCGAGGGCCAGCGTTTGGCCAGCAAGCGGCGTCCTGCAATCCATGCGTCGGCGGAAATTTCATCGTCTTGGTTGGCGCCTAAGACAAGGTAGCGGCGGCGCACGGGGTCGTAGCCAATAATAAAGCCTACATGCCCGCCCTTGCCGCGCGAAAACACACCCAAAGCGCCATACACATGCCCGCAACGCTCGCCATATTCGGTAAAGTTCCGCGCCCAATACGGGTTCTCTTTCAGCCGATCCGGCAGCGGTTCGTCCGGCACGGTCTTGACCAACGCCGTAATGGCCGCGTCACCACACCAAGGATAGACGGCAGGATCACCCAACGTTGCCCCGTCTGACTTCAACCACTCGCGAAGCTCTGCGTTGTCGCGCACTTCGTGTAGTCCGAGATATTTGGACATCTCGACCACCCAAGGCGGTTCCGGTGCGGTGTCAGGGCCAAACTTGCGGGGCGGCAAATCGTTCCGCGAATAGGCATCTTCCAGCGCCGCGAGCGTCAGCGGCCCGACATAGGAACGCGGACGCAACCCAACAGATTTCTTGAAGACCACGATGGCAGCTCGGGTTTTCGGCCCCGAGATCCCGTCGACCCGCCCCGTGTAATGGCCGAGCGATTTCAGCGCGCGCTGTAGCCAGCGCACGTCATAGGTTTTGAAGGTCATTGAAGCGTCCTTTTTTGCGTTAAGGTCAGCCCTTGTTGCCATCGGAAGGCGGCACCCCGGCAAAGGCGCGAAGGGCCTGCATTACCAGCCGGGCAACAGCCGGGGCCTCGATGCCAAGAGCCAGAAGGCCAGGAACGGCGTAGGCCCAATAGGGAACAGGTTTCGCCATGATCCCGAAACCGAAGTCAGCAACGAACAAGGCGACAACAGCGGTGATAGCAACGACACGTATCCAGAATGTACTGCGCTTGATCTCAGGCATGAGAAACCGCCCGCACCAGAAACCAGACCAGAAGAAAAATGGCTGATCCCGATAGGCTGCTAAGTGCCATTGTCGAAGCCAATAAAACCGGGATGGCCACGTGATAGAGATCACGCCGATTTCTGGCGCTTTTTAGGAAGTCACTCATTGGCTCTCTTCCACGACAAAAGGTCCGCCGAAGCGGACGCAATAGATTCCAGTTTCATGATTTGCTCTCTCAGTGGGGGTTTAAGTCACCGCGCGAATGCTTTTGATTGTGATCCCGCCGCGCTCGGGTTGTGGCTATGCTTCGAAAGTTTTCACTTCCTGCGCGGTGTCCTCAATTACCGCCTGAGCGGTAGCGCAATCTGTTCTTTCAGGTTCGCAAAAATCTGAACCAGTCCTGTCTGATCTACCATATCTAATCCACTTTTCGTTAAGTCGGTGTTTTCACGCCGGGTTTTTCATTGCTATGCGACCGCCAGACCCGGTTGTGGCTCAGGCCCCGAAGGGCCGTTCCGCCGATCATCGCCTGCGCAGGCGCGCTCGGGTCTACCACAGTCACAAATCGTCATCCTCAAGCGCATACTGTGAAAACCGCTCAAGCGACGAAAGCCACAAGTTGCCGTTCGCGGAAACGATGTCCCTCGGGTCGCACCTCGTAAACGGTTGCAAAAACGCAATGTGACCAGTGATAGGCTCTGTCAGCCGATACCAGCCACGTCGAATATTAAACGACATCGACCCCGGTAAGGTGTCGACAATGGCACCGCTGGACGTGATGTCGCGAAACTGCACATCAAGCCCGGTGCGCGTCTCATTTGTGGTGAATGGCACATAAGGATTACTCTTGCCAATCATATCCACGATGACTTCTCGGGAGTTATACTCTGTCGCCAGTTCGGGATGCGTTACACTGACAAAATAATCAGGACCAGCACTCAACCCAGAAGCCGAAAATCCTGCCGCGTTGCCGTTCCTGTTGATTTGGCGGTTAGCGACAGACCACGCGGACCCATCCCATGAAACATCCAACTCAAGAAGGTCATATACTGCGATGCGATGCTCGGTGGCACTGACACGCCTAACACCGAGCAAAACCACCTCATCCTTTGCAGTATATTCATATGTTGCCATCATCTGGCCGCTCAGGCCGCAATCCAAATGGTTGATCACAAACTCATGATTAACGCTGTCCCAAGACACAGTCGTATGGCTGGCGTGAAACGCCGAAACCGCGATGATACTCGGCGTTTTCGTCGCCGCAAACCGACCGGTCAAGGGCGCGGCCATGTGCAAGCGGATATCGCTGTCGTTTACCGATGGACCCACCTGCAGTCCGACCCGCGCAAAGGACTCATCAACCGTTACATGCGCAGCGACGCGCTTATGGGTTTGCGACTTGCGCGGGATCGTTACCGCATATTGTTCAGTTTCGTTTGTATCAGGATCATCAAAACCGCGCGGCGCATGATTACTGTCATCGAGTAACAGCCAGTATTGCACCCCGCTTGTCGTACCCGTTGCGCCGCTGGTCCCGCCTGTGATTGTTTCGGTGTCGGACACCCCGGCATATGGGTGGGTAAAGAAGCCCGAAGCGCCAGAAAGCGTAAGCGTGGACCCGTTCACGGCATCCACCATTGCCGTCTCGCCAGAGGTACCCCCCGTGACTGTCTCACCCACTTGAAACGCGCCCACGACACCGGAAAGCGCCATATTGATCGTGCCGCGCGACACGGGAATGCAACCATGGTTCGCCGTGTACGCCCTGTACAGCTTAATCGTGCCAATCGTCAAATCATGGTCTGTCGCAGCCGGGTCAGCAAAGCGATACACCCTGCCAGTGGCAGACTCCTCTATAAACGCACCTTCCGGCCATTGCTCAGTCAATGTCGTAATGTTTTTGATTCTGGGGTGAGTAACAACCGTGTAGCCCCAACTGCCTGCGTCGTTGTCTTCATCTCCTGACCCTGCTTCGGTGATCTGCACAACGGCAGCATAGGGCCTTATGCTGAGACCGACCCCAGCCGCGAAAAACCTTGTTTCCGCCTTTAGGTCTGTAAGGCTTTCATACCCCTCCACAACAACACCCCAGTCGCGGATTTGCGACTTTGCCGGGTTGTGTGCATCGCCTGTTCCATAACGCCAAATCTGGCTAGCCCCACCATGCGGATAGGTCATTGTCTTACCTCTCGATTTTCAGATGATCACGCGATGGTGGCTTCGACAGGCCCGGCATCGCTGGTTGAATTGATGTTCGACACGTTCACAGACCGGGCAGTCCAATCGAAAGTGCCCGCGCCGCTGTTGTCGACAAACGCGATTTCCGATCCCGGCCCGGCGTAATCCACGCCCACCAGAACCGCATCGCGGTAGATTTCCGTTTTCCACAGGCTGTTGCTGGTCGACGCTGTCATTTCGACCAACGCCGTGCTGCCGCCCGCATCAGAGACTGCCAGATTGGTCGGCGCTGCTGGTGGATCGGTGACCGCCGCTGCAACCACACTCGTAATGGTCACCGCATCGCCCACCACGCCGCCCGGCGTGACGAAAGCCAGCGACAAGTTATATCCCTGACCGTCAATCAGGCCGGGAATGGTGATCGAAGTCGCATCGGTGCCCACAGACACGTCCTGCCAGTTGCCTTCGCCGGTTTTGGTGACCTTCAGCAGCGGTGACAGCGCATCACTGGGCGGCGCTTGCCAGCCCACGGCAATCCCCGCGACAAAGGTGTTTGTGGCTGTCTGGATGCCCGCCGCAGCCGCCGTGACATTCTGCGGCAGCGGCACTCCTGCGGGCGTGTCCGGTTCGGGCAGCTGCTGCACAGAACCCTGTTCGCCAAGCGCCAAGGTGAAGGCTGCGGAATCGACCTGGCGAAGCGTCAGGCCGACCGCCTTCAGCAGCCCCTTTTCGAAACTCAGTGCATGCCGCGCGACCTCATAGTTCCCGACCAATGCCAGCTGCGGCACGTTCAGCGCGATGGTGTCTTCATAGATCGCTGGCAGCGCCTTGGGCTTGCACAGCAGCGTGACTTCCTGTTTCGGGTTGTCGCGCTCCAAGTGGATTTTCATGACCTGCCGCGCCTGCCGGTGCGACGGGCACATCAGCAGGCTTTTGTCGGGACCGGTCAGAACCTCGCCATCTTCAGCAACGCGGGCAGCGTCCTGCCATGGTTCGGCATCGACTTCGATATGACCCAGATCATGGCTGTTGAAACGCGCGGGCAGTTCATTGTAGCGGTCCAGCAGGTCCGGCCCGCTGTTGACTTCCTGCACCTCCAGAATGTCGCCATAGGTCAGGGTGAATTCCGGGTCAGCCCACGCGCCGACCTTCAGTCCCACCTTGCCGGACGGCTTCAACCGAATACGACCCGCACAAGCCTGTAGCATGCGCCCCAAAACGCTCTGCGGCTTTTCGTTCAGCAGATACGACCCGCTGATGCGGTACAGCTTTTCGGTTCCGCCCGCAGCCAAGGCCACATCGCGGTCACAGATGTCTGCCTGATAGGCAATGTCCTGACTGTCGAAGGCATTGGGCCGATTAAACCCGTCCGGCGACGCCACATAGTCCCGAATGGCAAGCGCCATGTTCTCGGTGAACTCCGTCACCCCAGTGCGCGGATCAAGGCATTTCGTGGTTTCCGCCAGAACAGCCAACTCCGGTTCGTTCTTCGGATACATATCACGGTAGTGTTCAGGCGACACGCTTTCGCAGATGATGAGGCTGGACGCCAAACCGTCAAGGCGATGCTCCGGCGTCCAACCAGACCACACTTCGGATATCTGCGCATAGTGTGTCTCTGGAACAAGCCCAAGTCGGCTGAACACCCTGACACGAGGGCGCTTAAGATTATATTGATCATCAAGAACATCGCCAGCGCTAAAGTTTTCCCCATTTCTCTCATTCATAAAATCGAGTAGACGAGAAAATTTATCCGGCAAATTGGTGAGCCACTCCGGCAAATCATTCTCGACAACCGTGAAATCTTCTTCAGCGACCGCAACGGATTCATTGTTCAAGAAGTACCGAACAATCCTCGACAACTCTCCATGACCATGCACAACGACACGATAAGAAAAACCGTCCTTCGCCCGGTGAAACACAACATTTCCACCAACCTTCACAAGACCATAGTGACGAATGCGCGCGCCAGCCGTGGTCTTACTATTCGTCTGGACATTGTCTGGTGTCGCCGCCGCAGGAATACTGGGCGCGGCCAACTGAGACAAAAGCAGCGCCCCCCCGATGTTAACGGCGATACCAGCCAGCGTCAGAGTGCCCGCCGCTGAAAACAGCGCAACAGTGCCACCGGTGGCAAATATACCCGGCAGGACAAATGCTAGAGCCTGCGGCATGACCACCCCCGAAGAACCTTGAAGTCATCCGCGACCCGCAGGCCGCTTTCCATTTTGACCACCGCGCGACCATCCAAGATCAGGCCGCACAGCTGCCGCTTGTCCAGCGTCAGGATTGCAACCCCGTCACCATCCAGATCGCACATGCCGCGCCACGCCATGCGGGGCGCTATCAGCGGAACAAGTCCACCCGCCGCCATGATGATCCGGCGACACTCGAACCGGCTGGCATAGGTGCCGCGCAGGTCTTCCGCCGGATCGAACCCGGTTTCATGCGCCACAGCAGATGCGCACCAAAGCGCACAATCGTTCCGGCCCCACTCGAACGGTTCAGAGCGGGTCTTTTCGATGAAATCGGCCAGCATGTTACCAATCCGTCCAAGTGATCAGCTTGCCCGCTTCGGTGACAAATTGCAGACCTTCATCAGTCGGATGGCGGCGCTTCTGGTCGAAATAGGTTTGCATGCCGTAGACCGGGACACCCTTGCGGGCCATGAAGCTTTCCGTAGTCAGACTGACGATGGCACCGCCGCGCGGAAAAGAAACGGTCATGCGGTCCATGATGCCAATGTCGAAGGCAAAAGGATGCCCCACGGGCTGATTGCTGTCAGGGTCGAACAGCTGGCCATACAGGCCGGAATCGCGACCCCGGTATTCCGCGACATCGCCAACCATTTCGACCAGATCAGCGGCCCAGTTTTCCGCATCGATCCATTCGTTCGGCATGCCAAGTCGATATTCATGGAACGGGGCAAGCTGGTTGTCACCGCCGTTCACTTCCGGCAGGCCAACCAGCAATTCGCCGCCAGCACCCCAAGTGTGCCCCCATTTCAGATCGGTGAACGGAATGTTCCGGTTACTCAGCCAGACTGGGTCTGTTGCGAAGTCCAGATGCAGCATGACAGCCATCTGCACCGCGCCACGCCCCAACAGGTCCATTACCTGATTGCGGTATTCTTCCGGCTGCGCCTGCAGAAATTCGATCATCGGTCGAACGCCTCAATCACGTTGACAGTCATCGGCTGACCGTTGCGGAAATACTCGCAGAAGGGACGCCAGTCCGCTTTGTCCTGCAGTCGCACCTGAACCTTGGGATAGGTGACATTGACCTGCGCCCCTGCCGTCGCTGCCTGTCGCAGCGGCGGGTTGAAGGTGACCGCACCATCGGTGTTTGCCTCAACCCGATACAGGAAATCATTGATCGAAAAAAACGCGCCAACAGCGATGTTTCTGCCCAGATAGCCGTCCATCTGAATGGTTGATGCGCCTGCAGCCACATCCGCCACGACAGTCGGTTCATCGTGGTCCGGCAAGGCGAAGCCCGCGCCATCGTCAAAGGACGCACCATCATCGAACAGGATGTGCCCGCGCGCGATGTCATCGGCAGGCACACCAACCGATTCATAGAACGCGGCTTCATCGCCCAGATAACGCGCAGTGCGGTAGTTGCAGAGCGTGATGCGCAGGATGTTCGCGCGACCGCGCAGCCGGTCACCGATCACCACAGCTTGACTAAGTGCTGCCGGGCGCATGCGCACGAAATCCAGCCGACCAATCCAGCGGCGGTTTTCGGTGAACAGCACCTGTTCCCGCCCATCCAGACCGGGTCCGGGTGACACGTCATCCAGATCCAGCCAGAAATTTTCATGGGCGCGGCGCAGCAAGTGCGCGTCGATGTCAATCACTGTGGCCATGGGTCACCTGCGCTGCATTTGTGAAACTTGGCGGTTGTTTTCCGAAATCATCTGGCCGGACACATTCACCGCCACATCGCCACTGATCTGCTGAACCCGCGTGTCGAATTCGCCGCTTGGATGGACAAAGACATCGACCTGCGAGCGGCCACCACCCTGACCAAGCTTGTGGTTCGGAATGACCTTGGACCCGCGCGGCAGATGCACCAACTCCGGCCCCTCTTCCCCAACCTTCGCAAGACCGCCGGGCGCGCTGTCCGTTCCGCGCGCGAAACCCGGAATACCGATTGCACCCAACAAACCACCAACAAGCCCGCTACCACCGCCAAAACCAAACAGGCCCGCTAACGGACCACTGCCGAAGATCAGCGCTTCATAGGCGGCGCGCTCCAACGCCTTCGCAACACCTTCCAGACCACCTGACAGATCGCCGGTTGCAGTTGCCGCATCAAGAATAGATGACTTTAGATCCTGCCCAAGCTGCCCAAATAGATTCTGCTCTTCATTGGCGCGTTCAAGGCTCTCTGTCAGATTACCGATAGATTGCGCGCGCAACTCAATGTCTTCACGAAGCGTCCGCCCCGTTTCCTCTGAAACCTTATCAAGGTCCAAACCGCGCTTTTTGGCTTCTTCCAGAAGCTTGTATTTAGCCGTTAGAGCAACAATTTCCCGGCGTGATTTTCCAACCATTTCGATCTGCTGTTCCAAAGACGCCATCTCGCGCCCAGAACTAGAAAACAGATCAATCTCTGCAGGTGTTCGCCCCCCGCCCGAACTGCGCGCCGGGCGACTAGCTTCATTCAGTCTGGCGATTTCTTCCGCATCGCGAATTCGGGCCGCTCTTTGGGCGTCATACGCCGCACGCTCGGCATCACTACCAAAGCCACCAGACCTGATTGCCTCTGTTTCTCGGTCAAACTCAGCACCAGCCAAAGCCCCAGCGCGACCCACCGGATCATCCCGATATTCGTATCGAATGCGGGCCGTCTCCAAGTCGGATATACCCTGATTGCGCAAATCGACCATCGCATCGACCGCGCGGTCGATTTCATCCGCCATGCGCGATGCCGACGCCGCAGCGCCATCAAAACTTATTTGCCCGGCAGATGACGCCAACCTCTGAGTCTGCGCATCGGTCCGGCGGGTAAGATGCTCAACCTCTGCCAACTTATCACCCAATTCACCCCAATCGCTTCCAGCACCCCGCAGCGCCGCGCGCATGTTCGCTATTGCGTCGGAAATTGGACCCATGTCGCCAGATTCGACCGCGTCCTGCAGAGCGTCACGCGCATCGCGGATGCTGTTCAGCGCAGATGGATCGACAGAAAAGTCTTCCGAAATCCCCTCCATGCGCTCCATGGCTTCCAGATCGGCGCGCATTTCTGCCAGAATTCGGGCGTTCTCAGGTGGGACATAAGTCGCCATCGCCTGCTGATCTTCCATTGCCGCGATTTCTCGGCTCAGATCGGCCATGGATGCCTGCCGATCTTCCAGCGCCTGAAGCAGCTGTTCGACCTGCGTGTTCTCAGTGAAGAACTGGTCAACAGCCGCATTCGTGGCGACCAGTGCTTTTTCCAGTTCTAGCCGTGCAAGCGTTTCGATCAGGTTTTGGATTTCCGCGTTCACTTCGCCATAAGCTTCGCGCAGCGAGTCCAGATCACCAGCCGCCGCCCTACTGACCGCCGAATTCGCCCGGTTGATGGCTGCTTCAGCCTTGTCCCAAGCATCCGCGAAATCCTTGATCTTTTCGGCGCTATCTTCGGTATTGTCACCAGCAGACATAAGGAAGGCTGCAACCGGGAACCCAATGGCGGCGATGGTTGCAAGAAGCGGGGCCACAATCCCCAAAGTGCCACCCAACATGCCAAACCCAGCAAGTGTCTGCGGCAGCTGCTGTCCGGCAATGCGCATGACATTGGTGCCCATTTCCCACTGAACAAACATGTCCGAAACTTGGTTTGTGGTGTTCATCAGAACCGCACGGCCCTGACGGGACACATTGAAATAACCAGCCGACCGCGCTGACGCAGCCGTGACCGCCGAAGCAACACCCAGATGCGCAACCTTGGCTTGCGCCAGCACCGCGTTCGCCTCTTTCTGGCTGACCGCCCCCATGCGCACCGCAGCTTCCACCTGCCGAACCGCCGCTTCATAGCGGCGCTGCGCCGCATAGGCCGGATCGACCGACGCCTTCAGCTGCTGGAATGCGCGGGTTTCCTTCTGGATGGCCCGCTCGAACACTTGCGCCGATGCAGCCGCCGATTTCGTCAGCGCCTGACCGGAACGCCCGTTCGCCTCATTGAACTTGCGTTCGATGTTCTGGGCGCGCTTCACCGCTGCAGCTTCGGCCTTGGCCAGCTGCTTTTCGAACTTCGAAAGCGGTATCTGAAGCGGGACGGAAAGGCCCGGCGTGTCACTCATGGTCAAAAACCCTCGATGCCCAGTTCGCGCAGGTCTTCATCCTTGAAGTCATCCGCGTCGACGCGATCCTTTTTCGACCCATGCGCCGCATTCCATCCGTCGCGGCATGCCATGAATTCCCAAAGGCTCATTTTGTTGATGTCTGACGGGGTGAAACCCATCACTGCCCCGGCTCCGTAGAGCTTGGAGAACTGCCAGAGTCCGCTTCCGGCTTCACCCCCGCTTCCTCCCCCACCGGGTCATCAGCCTCACCGATCAGCGCCGCCGCCAGAACCTGATAGGCAGGCAGCTTCAGCGCGAACGCAGGGTGTTGATCGAACGCCCGGCGCACCATCGGCCCAGCCTCTTTGGCATCCATGCCCGCGCCGATCAGGCCAAGGCGAAGAGTTTCAAAGATGTCATCCACCATCCAAGACCCGACCTTCAGCCGCGTCAGGATCAATTCTGGCCCGGCATCGCAGTTCTTCTGCAACGCCCGCAGTTCACCGATGTTCAGGGCGAAGTCATGCTCGCCCTGAACCCAGTTGATGGTGATACTGTTGTGCATCAGGCTTTGACCATCCGCGTCGGTGTGCCGTCGAATTCCAGTTCGATGGATGCGGTCACGCGGCCCCGGCCATCAGAGCGTTCATTCGACAGGTCAGAAATGATCATGCGACCGACTTCATATTCGGTGTCGCCAACCGCAGCCTTCAGGTTGCCCAAACGGGCCGGGATGGACGCGCCCGAATAGAACCAATCCAGCAGCTTGCTGTTGGAACTTTGCGCCCAGACACCCGTGCCGGAAGCCGTGACTTCCAACGACCGGACATCGCGTTCGACATCGTTTGGCAGGCTTTCGTCATCGCAGTCGGGCACTTCGGTGGTGTCGACGTTCGCGGTGCGCTTGATGGTAACGCCCTTCATACCACAGATCCGCGCATAGACGGGTGTGGCGGTGTCATCGAAGTCCACTTCGAGGACCATTTCTTCATATTTTTCAGTGACAGCTTTCGCCATGTCATCACCTCATAAAAAAGCCGCCTCAAAGGGCGGCGATGGTTGCAGGTTTTGGGCCGATCAGCTGATCAATTCACGCCCGCTTCTTGGCCCTTCTTGGCCGTTTTCGCCTTGCGCGGCGAAACCCGCGTGGCGACACCAGCCGCCACGCCCGCCGCAATGACTTCTTCGGGCAGGGCCTGCGGCTCTTCCGATGCCTTGATCCCCCAGCCCACATTCCGCTTGCGGCTCGAATAGTTGAAGTCCTGATGAAAGACGGCTTTGGCCATGTCATTCCCTTTCCTCAATGTGCGCGGTGAACTGCATGACGCCATGGGTGATGGCTTCATCCGGGTCCGGCAAAATGCGCTGCAGCACCAGATCAGTGGTCAGATGCCCATGCGTGGGCAGATCCAGTTCCACGTCCTTCAAAGCATCGCGCACCGCCCGGCAAATCTGCTTGCAATGCAGCCGCCCCACCTTGCGCGACCAGATGTCCAACTGAACGGTGATTTCATCCAAGGCGATGCAGTCATAGTCATCCGGCACGGTCGATTCCGGGCCGAATGAAACATAGCCATCCGCTGCCCCATAGGGCGCGCCCGCAGTCTTCTGCGCATCACTCAGCCGGGTATCGTCATAGACATCATGCACCAGCGCCATGACGCCAGCCGAAGCCTTCAGCGCATCATAGATCGCTTTCTGCAGTTCGATTTCCGGTTCAGCCATGTCAGAGCGACCTTATTGCCTTGTTGATGGCGCGGGTGATCCGCGACTTGATACGCGACCGCATTGCCCGATAGGCGGGCCAGAAGAACGGATGCGCCGGGGCTTTGGATGTGCCGAATTCGACCCACCGCGCATAAAAGGCCAGTTCGCTACCGGCATAGACCACAATCCGCATGGACGGATCTTCTGCAGGCGCGATGTCATCCAGCGCTATCGATCCTTTTGGCGGCTCACCCCATGTCCAGCCAATGCTGGCCAGCAGAAAGCCGTCTTCGACCGGCGCAAGCGAACGGATCATGTCGACCAGTTCCTGCGCCCCCTTTTCCAGCGCATCACGCGCAGCGGTCCGCACAGCGTCAGGCACGGTCTGATACATGAAGCGACTGAATTCCGCCACGCCATCAACCATCGCCGCGCCCACGCTCGACAAGCATTTCCAAGAACTGCCGATCATCCGTTAGGCGCGGCGGTTCCTTGATGTTCCAGGCCACACCACCAGTGACAGCAATCCAGTCAGCATTCACTGACCCTGCCGCCGCTATCGCGCGAACCGTCAGGATGGCCGGTTGCCGGGCTGACAGCCGCGCTTCCACGACACCTTCACCGCCCTTCATGGGCTTCACCCGCGCCCATTCCCGGAACACTTCGGCAAAGCCGCCATCAACCTTGTTGCCGTGCCCGTCATCTACCTCGCCACGGCGCTGAAAGCTGACAACGCGGTCCAGATCGGTAACGCGCATTCCACGCTTCATGCCGCAAACCTCCGATAGCGCATCGTCAGACGGTCAACACAGCGGGCAACCTCTTCGCTAACACCATCCGTCGCATCTGCGCCACGGTTGTGAAAGTAAAAGCTGACCATCTGCTTTGCCGCCTCGACAATGTCATCTGGCACCGATGCGACATCGGAAAAACCCGCCGTGAAGCGCAGATCGACCGCATCCGGCCTGTCGATCAGGTTTGGCCACGACTTTCCAGGCAACAGCGTCACGACCGCATCACGCCCGCGCCGGTTCAGCAGATAATCGGTAGCAGGCACAACACCGGGCGTTCCATCCGGCGCGATGTAGCGGATTTCTGTCACTGCAGTGACCCGCGCGAACGGCAAGCGCAGAACCGATGGCACAAAGCCTGCGGCCTTCGATGACCATTGCTGCGCGACCAGCGGAAAACCCAAGCCACCAAAGCCATCCGCATCGACATCCAGATGAATGGACGCCGCCGAAATCGCCGCCTGAACTTCGGCGTCGGTTTCATCGCTCAGAATGCGCAGATGCGCCTTGGCGGCAGCAAGGTCGACCAGATCGACACCGCCACCAGAAATCCGCTCCAACCACATGGGCCAGCCCTCAGTTCAGGTTCAGTTCAGGTTCGGACCCGTCGCCCGCGCCTTCGATCTGATCCGGCAGCATGTCGATCAGCTTTTGCAGTTCGGCCTTGACCGGCTCCATGGTTTCATCATCGCCATCCAGAATGTCGGACGCGAATTCGATCACGGTTTCGGCCTGCGCCTTTGCCGCCGCCATTTCCAGCAACAGCGCATCGCGCTGCGACTGCGATTCCGCCAACGACAGGCGCGCCGCGTCACGTTCGGTCACAGCTTCGCGCAAGGCGTCTTCACGGGCCTTCAGCACAGCACCGACCTGCGGGTCATCTTCGGTCGGCTCACAATAGCCAGCCGCCTTCCACGCCTCATAGACGTGCGGCGCAAGCCATGTGGTGTCATGGGGTTTCAGGCTATAGCGCCCGCCCTCGACAGCCGTCTTCATCTTGACGAACACGCCTTCCGCACAGATCCCGGCTTTGGCCAGCCCGTCGAATTCCTTCTGCTCCAATTCCAGACGCTGGCCTGCGGTGAACGTCACCGCGTCATCGCCTTCGCCCTCGACATGATCGCGCAGCGCAAAAGCCACGGTGATCTTGCCCGCATCCTCTGCGGATGCCGCCTTTTTCTTTGCCGCCATGATCAGCGCCCTTTCTGTCAAATGATGACCGCCGCCCGATCACGCGGGCGGCGGTTTTTCAGATTTGCGCCGATCAGGTTGCGGCGTGGCGCATCTTCTTGATGGCCACGTTGTTGGCAGCGATGGTCTTGCCATCGGTGCGCAGCATCGCAAGGAAGCCGACCTGACCCTTTTTGGTGTAGGTCGAGTCCGTGAACCGGAACAGCGTGATGTCCATCACGTCGCGGATCAGGTATTTCGACATATCACCGAACAGAACCGAGTCTGCGCCAGCCGCCGGAACAGCCATGTCCTGATTGGGCGTGTAGCTGTAACCCAGGATTTCCGCAGGGGCCTGACCGCTGACACCCGGCATCCAGATCGGACGGCCTTCGCCATCCTTCATCTTCTTGGCCACTTTCAGCGCGGTGTCGTGCATCATCCAGCTGGCATCGCGGCGATAGACCGGATCGACGGAATGTTCCAGTTCGATGAAGTCATCGCTGGTGAAGCTGTCAACCAAACCTGCGGCGGTGGTGTGGCCCAGACCAGCACCATTCACGATGCCAGTCGGCTTGCCAGACCCGTCGCCCACGGTGTAGGCCGCATTGGTCAGGCGCGCCAGACGCGAAGCCAGAAGGCCATTCAGCATGCCTTCCATGTTGCCGATGCCAGCATCCTGCAGCAACGCAAACGGAATGGCCACAACCTTCGAACTGGCCAAATGCGCGCCGATGGACGTGGTGCCGAAGGTAATGTCGCCATCCGTTGCGGAAGCGTTTTCGGCAAGCCATTCACCGGTCACGGCGGTTTCATCGACGGTCGGCCACTGGATTGTTTCGCCGCTCTGCGTCGACTGAACCTGCGCAACCGCGCGAACACCACCGTAGTCGGCCATCGCTTCCAACAGCACACCGCTGAAGGTGGTCGGCACCAGATAGCCGCCTTCGCTGTCAACGCCGGTCGACTGCGCGTTCTGCACCTGACGGCTGTATTCGGTCAGCACGTTTTCCGGCAGACGATTGACCGCAGCTTCGCCGCCGCGAACATAGGCATCGAACACCAACGACCGCACTTCATCGCCGGGGCGCTCCTGACGCTGGCGACCGCCGTTCTGCGGCGCAGGGGTGTCCGGGTCATCGGCTTCCGACTGCAGACGGGCCTCCAAATCCAGCTGCTGCTGTTCGCGCTTGATCTTGCCGTCGATCTTGTCGATTTCGGCATAGATTTCATCAACGCGATCCGCATCGTATTCGCCGGTGTTCTTGTCCAGAATGTTGCGCGCCTCTTTCGCCAGCGCGTCACGCTGCTCACGCAGCTGCTTGATGGTCTTAGGCATCCCCAATCCTCCATAAAAAAACCCGGCCAAGCCGGGTCGGTTTCAGTCTATGCGGACGCACCGCAACTAGGGCGCAACCCGTTCGAAGTATTCCAGCTTGCGCATCTGGGCAGCGCGATGCGCCGCCGCAGTCTTTTCCCCTGTCGGCGCTTTGAGCGCGTCCGGGGTGTTCTCGAAAATGGCCAGATCGAAGCGGTTTTCCGCGCCGCCATCCTTATCATAGACGCGGTCAACCAAGCCCATGGCCAGCGCCTCTTCGGCTTCCAGCCACGTTTCATCATCCATCAACTGACGGAATTCTTCGGCCTCTTTACCGGATTTCGACGCATAGTCGGCCCGGATCGATCCGTCGATTTTTTCCAACATGCCCGCCGATTGGGTGTGATCGCGGGTGTCGCCAAGCGTGATCATCCACGCATTGTGGATCATCACGAATGCACCCTTGGCAATCTCGATTTCATCACCGGCCAGCATCAAATAGGACGCAGCCGACGCAGCCAGCCCGTCGACATGGGCAATCACCCGCGCCGAATGCTGTTCCAATGCGGTTTTCATGGCACGGGCCATGAACACGTCGCCACCGGGGCTGTCGATGCGCAGATGAATGGTTTCCGCGTCGATCTGCTTGACCTCGCGGACAAGCTCTTCGGCAGTGATGCCCCAATAGCCGATCTGGTCATAGACCAGCACTTCGACTTCACCTTCGCCTTCCATGGCGCGCACCTGAAGGGCAGCAGGCATGCCATCCTTCGGGCGCAACGCGCGGGCCAGAATCTCTTTGAACTTCATTGCGCTTCCTCTCGCGTTGTCTGGAAATATGGCGCGGGCGGTCGCGCGCCGCCGTCATCCGCCGGATCGGTGGTATCCTTTGCGCCCTTGTCAACTGGCCGGAACAGCTTGTCCGCCTCTTCATCATCCAGCTTGGGCAGACCTTCCAGTTCACGGGTTTCATTGACGGTCATCCAGCCGGGATGCTGGGTGCCGCCAACGGCAATCTTGTGCGCATCATACCGCGCCGCCAGATCCGCGCGCAGTAGCGTGTCCAGATTGAACTTGATGGCCACACCCTGCAGGCGCTCCTCGCGTGTCAGCAGTTTCCGGCCCAATTCAGCCTCAAACCGCTTCACATGCTTGCGCAAACCCAGAATGTAAAACTGCGTGGTCTGGGCGTTGATTCCCGTGCCCCAGCTGGTCGATTTTTCGGTTTCACCGATCAGATGCGGCGGCACCCCATAGGCCCGCGCCACATCCAGCACCTGAAACGACCGCGACTGGAAAAGCTGCGCGGTTTCCGGGTCAGTCATGAGCGATGTGAACTTGCCGCCTTCCGCCAAGACTGCCGGAATATGGGCATTCTGAATGCCGCCGAACTTGCGCTGCCAATAGTTCCTGACTTCATCGGCCACATGTTCGCTGACCTTACCATCATAGCTGATGTAGCCCGGCGGATTGATGCCCTGCTTGTAGAACTTGCTGGCATATTCGTCAGCTTCCAGACCGATGCCGATGGATCGCCCGAAACACTTCAGCGGTGACAGCGCTTCCAGCCCCTTCATCGTGGCCGATGCCCGGAAGTGCAGAATGTCATCCTGATCGCGGCCATAGGTCTGACCGTCTTCAGTAATCCGATATGCCGCCCGGCCATTGCGCATGAACGGCTTGACAGTGGCGTCAAGTAGCGGGCGAAGCCCCGTCGCCTCACCACGCCCATTGCGCTGGATTTCGGCATAGGCGTTGCCTTCCAGAAACGCCAAGGCGAACAGACCTTCGAAGAACACTTCAGCCGAAAACAGCGGATGCGGATCAACATGCACCAGATAGTGGGCAGAATGATCGGCCAGCACTTCGCTGCCCTTTTGCGCATCCTTCCGCGTCACCCGAACCGGCAACGTTCCAATGGTTCCGGCCAGCAGTGACACGCAGCCGAAAACTGCGGTCAGCTTCATGGCCGATTCCCGCGTCACCACGTCATGACCCAGAAAACCGAAGAACTCTTGCCATTCTTCGACACTGGCCGATGACTGCAGATTGACCGGCCTGCTGTCCTGCACCACGGGCACAGAAACGACCGGCTCGACGCGCGGCGCTTCCGCGACGTTGGCCCGTGATCCGAATATCCGTTCAAACATCAACAAATCCTTGCGTCACGACGCCCTTGCTTTCGTCTTCCTCGACAACCTGACACAGCGGCCACAAGCCGTTGATCAGCGCATCGATTCCGTCAATCTTGTCTTCCGGTGCCAGTTTGGTCGGGAAAATGTAGTCCCCGCCTGGCACCTGCTTCAGCAGCGTATTGCCTGCCATCCATGTCAGAACCGCGTTGCCGTCATGCAGCATCCGATGATCATCAACAGCGGCAATCAGCTTGTTGAACGGCTCATTCGTGTTTGCAGCCCGCTTGCGCAGTTCCACAGCTTGAATGCCTGCCGCATCCCAAGTTGCGGCCATTTGCTGCGCGAACTGTGCATCATAGATGACCATTTCCACATCCAAGACTGGCAGATCGCCCCAGCCCCATTCGTTTCGCGGATCATGGTCAGCGCCATGACCACACAGCTGCATGACCAACGCTTCAACCAATCGCAGATCCAGTTCTGCGCCCGGCGTTGTCGTGATCAGACCCTTATTGGCCCACCCCCAAAGATGTTCATTGCCCGGCGCATCAACGACCTTCTGCGGCAGACAGTGCCAACTGAATGCCGTCATCGGACCTTTGGCCGGATCGCGTTCATCCGGGAACACAACCACGACGCTTGACGGGTCATGACGTGTCGCAAGGTCGACCCCGATAAAGCACCGACGCCCGGCAAAGTCTTGGATCTTCAGCGACGTATCTTCGCCCGCGCGCCAGCCCTCCATGTCGATGGCGGACGCCCCGACACTGGTCCAAATGTCCAAGTGCTTGCGCAGGAACTCACCCATTGCCGCCGGGCTGGCCGCTGCTTTCTTCCATTCGTCCTGCATGTATTGCAGCGACTTGGCTGCATGCAGCGACGGATTGGCCTTTTCCCATGCGACCGGATCGCCCGGATCATCACCTTCATCCGCTTCGAAGATCAGCCCGAAATAGCTGTCATCCTCGAATGTGCCGTCCAAAATGCGCTGCAGATATTTCCGCTGTTCATAGCAGATCCCCGCAGTGTTGTAGCCCGCCGTGGTGATCGCAATCAGCAAAGGCTGTTCGCGGGCACCCAAAGCGCTGGCCATCGAATCCCACACGTCGCGCTTTTCGTGTTCATGCAATTCATCGACAATCGCACAGTGCGGGTTTTTGCCATCCTTCGACTTGGTTTGGCTGGCAATCGGCTGGAACACCGCCGCCGGGTCCGCCGTCTTGATCTTGTGTTCTTCGACATGCAGGCCAAGCAATTCATCCAGCCCCATGCCTTCGGCCCGGCCTGTCATTGCCATGACACGCGCTGCATCGAACACGATGCGCGCCTGATGGGTTGACGCAGCCGCCGAATAGACCTTCGCGCCCGGCTCACCATCCGGCCCCAGAAAGTAAAGACCGACGCCCGCCAGAAGCGTCGATTTTCCATTCTTGCGCGGAACCTCGACATAAGCCGTGCGAAACCGGCGAATGCCGGTGACCATGTGACGCCAACCACCGATCTGGCTGATCAGGAACGCCTGCCACCCCAGAAGGGTGATTGTCTCATTCCGCGCCGCCCAAGCCCCTTCGATATGGGGCAAGGCTTCCATGAAAGCGCACATATGTTCCGACGCTTCCATGTCGAAGACATATGGGAACTGGTCAGTCCCGGCGCGCTTCAGATCGGCCCGGAACCGTTTGCAGGCTTGCTTGATCCGCTTACAGCTGGGCAGCTTATTCGACAGAATGTCATCGACCCAATCCAGCGCCCGCAGCGTGATCGGTGTTTCGACAGATGCGTCCAGCATGAATCAGGCGCGACCCTTCTTTGCCATCGGCTTGAACGGCATCACCTTGGCACTGCCACCACCTTCCGGCGGCTGTTCGTCCAGTAGATCCATGAAAGATGTCTGGGCAGACATGCCATTCTTGGCCCGCGCGTATGGTGTGGCCAGCAGTTCACGTTCCAGAGTCAACAGCTTGTTTTCGTGAAAGGCCCGGCTTTGCTCTTTCCCCGAAAGGTAGTTGCTGGCCGTGGCCTCGAATTCTTCGGCAGAGATTTCAGCCGACAGCCGATCATAGGCCGCGCGGTGCGCTGCGTAGCGAACCACGATGCCAAAGACCGCTTCATCCAGAACCCGATCACGACGCAGAACAGCCAGCAGGCTTTCGCCGTGCTTTCGCTCTTCTGCTTCGAAGTGTTCAGGCCATCCACCCAGAAGGGTGACCAGCCGTTCCATGCCTGATGCTGGTGCGGTCATGAGACCCCCCCCTTAAACTTTCGCGCGCAAAAATCTGATTACCGCCGCCGGTCCCCTGCGCTCAGGCTGTGGACTTTTCACCCCCCCTACCTGCGCGCCGTTCGACCCGCTGTTTCTTGATGTCGTGGCAGGACTTGCACAGCGACTGAAGTTCCCCAAACCAGAACAGGGCGTAGTCTTCCCGATGTGGAATCACATGGTCAGCAACTGTCGCCCGCTGCTTTGAATGATCTGGGCAGAGCCTGCACAGCGGTTCATTCGCCAACTGCTGTTCACGCCGCCCACCTTTGCCGCTCCAAGCTTTGCGCTTATACCATTTGCGGCTTGGCTTATCGGCCCGCTTTGCATCCGCAGTCCGATCCCGGTCCCGTTTGTCCGCCACCGCATGGGCTTCGCAATATGCCGACCCAAGATCGACCAGCCGGGAACAGCCCGGATTTGCGCAGGGTTTCTTCGGCACCGCGTCCCTTTCGATGTTCGGAAGTCACCAATGCAAAAGCGCCCGCCGGTTTCCCGTGGGCGCTCTTGTAGATGATGCATATTTCATAAGCGGCTGATGGATTAACCGTCAACAACTATTTTATAAACCATTGATCCGATTACGTTATCCGCGCCTCGACTGATTCCCTAAAAGATCGGAAGGCAACCTGTTCCGAAATGCGCGACCGACGCACTACCACGACGCACCGGACCCATCATGCGATCCAAGACCTCAGCCAATCCACGATTGAGCGCCTTGACCAGATCAGCATTCACAGCCCAACCATGCTTGCGCAGAACATCGGTGATGGTGCCATCTTCCAGACAGACGATGTCGACCAGTCGCCGATCCATGATGGTGACGCGCGACCCGCGATCCGATGGTCGGATGCGCCGTACCACCATAGCCGACCCGCTGCCGATGCGCTTGCGCAGCACAGTGATGCGTTCCCGGTCACGCAACACCGCATCCATGAAGTCACTGCCACTGCCTGCACTGCGCTGCGACAGGCTTTCCAACGATGAACACTTCACCCCCGCGCTTTCATGTTTCTCGACCAGATCCCGATAGAACCGACCCATGGCCACCTGCGCTGGACTGAAGGGCGACTGTTTCTTATGCCGCGCCGCCTTCGCTGCCATCACATCGAAGCTATCGGCCCGCTGCAGCGTCTTGCGCCCCAGAAAGCCAGCCGCCTTCATTTCAAAGTCATCATCGCCCTTGGGATAGGACGCCATCATATCCAGCATGCGCACAGGTCCACGCGCCGGGGCCATCGGGATTTCCGGCCCGACCTCTGCCGGGACAAAACCCATGGCCCGGACTTCCGCCATCCGCGCCTGTTCATCAATGCTGGTTGCCTGTTCGATGCGGGTGACCGCCATCGCTATTCTGTCCCGGTTCATGCCGCTGCCCTTTCTTGTTTCGCCTTGATGATGTCCAGACAGCGCCGCCGCGTGTCCATGTAGCCCTGAAGCCAAGCAAGATCGCGCGGGCGGGCCCGACCCTCTTCCCGGTCACGCTCAATGCCTTCACGCTTGCGCCGATTGTCTTCAGCCTCTTCGCGGATGCCCTTCAAAACATAATCATTGGGCGGTGCACCGATGCGTTTCAGGTAGACAAAAAGTTCAACCAGATAGCCGCCGGACTGGGCAGCATCGCCCGCGCCCGATTGCAGATAGGACCGCACCAAGCGGGACTCAGATGCGGGCACTTCCTGCAGCCGCCGCGCCCAATTCATGATCGACACTTCAGCGGGCCAGACGTTCTTTTGCGGCCCGCCCGCGTATCGCTCGACCACTTCCGCCAATGCCTGCAGCCGATCTTCGGCCATATAGGCCAGCCGCCCTTCCAGACTGGCCAAGAACTTGTCATGTTCTTCGACCTTCTGTCCGCGCTTGCGCACCATCCCACCTTTGACCAGTGGTTCGATCAGGTTGATCCTGACCCGTTCCTTGCCGTCCCTTAGTTCCTGACCTTCCACTGCCCATCCCCTCTTATTCTAAGCAAATCCGACTTATCCACAGGCACAGCCGTTCAAAATTGACGCGCCCCGGAAGTTTCTTTTTCATTTGATTTATTCTTGTTTCCTTTCAGCCGCTCGGTTTTCGGAAAAAATGAAAACTTCCAAAAACCGTTTCAGGAAATCCCTGTTTCTTCCGGCGGAAGGTTTGGGGAAGAAATCAATGGCGCGATGACAGGTCATTCAACGCCTCTTTCACGCGCTTCAGTGTAGCACTGCCACCCGGATACTGGACTTCGATCCAGTCGCTGATGTCATTCACCCGCTCTTCCATGTCCGCGATGCGCGCAGCGCCGGGAATGGCCTTCAGGTGGTTGATGATGGTGCCAAGCCGCTTGCGCATCCGTTCATCGGCATTCTTGGCGTCATTCTTCTTCTTGCCCCGCAACGCCTCTAGCGCGACCTCAGTGACCACAGGATGCGCCAAGCGCTTCTGCTGATTGTCACAATGGACCAGATGCCAACCATGCAGCGGGGACACATCCCGATTTCGAAGTTCACGCCATCTGGCCACAGGCATCCGCAACAAGAAAGCCAATGCTTCATCATCAGCGGGCAGTGTTCCGACCGGCGTTTCATCCTGTGACAGTTCGAACAGTTCACGCCCGAACCAACCGACTTCAGGATCGGCATACCCAAAGCGGCGAAACTCACTGCCGCGCCAGCGCTTCAGGTTCCATGGCACAAAGAAGTGCGAGTCCAAGCGTTCGCTGGATGAAATCGGATAAATGTCGATGTCATCTGCATCGACAAGCTGAAGGGCATTCGCCTGCGTCATGACACACCGCCTTCCCAGCAGGTCACGCAGTCAGGATCGAAAGACTTGCCATTGCGCTTCCGCATCAGCATGCCCAAATCACGGCGCTTAACCTCTACCGCACCTGCAGCGACTGCCAGCCGACGCTTGGACATGGCAATGTCGAAGTGTTCCATATGAGAACCGGGCTTCTGAAGCCACTTCCGCGCCACGCCGATCTGGTCAGCCATCGCCAACAGTTCTTCGGTGGTGTCGGCCATCATGTGGCACATCTTCATCCGACCAAAGGACGCCATCATGTCATCGACATAAACCGCCATCACTGCCCCCTTTGCTTGAAGCAACGGTCACACCGATCACCGTCTGAATATCGGTTCGGAACCCACTCATGGCCCCGCAGCCAGCACCCAGTCTTTGCCCGGAACAGAAAATTCCGCCATGCCACCCAAAGCCAAGCGTCATCGTTCCAGTGCCAGTAGCGCCCCGGCCCCGCCCCAACACAGATTTCATAGCGAAGAGGATTCAAGACTTCCCGCCAAGTGATGTATCTGCGGGGAACATCAGCATGCTGGATGTGCCAAACCTGCAGCCATTTACGGTCCAAGACCAAGTGTTCTGGACAATTCATGATTTACCCCTTTCTGCAGCGCGGGCTTGCCGATCTGCCAACCACGCGGATTGCACATGCGTCACATGCCGCCGTGCTGCGCGGGTCAGATCGCGGATGCCCGCGTCATGTTGTTCATATTTGCCCATGCGCCAGATCAGCGCCGACAGGGCCATGCGATGGCCCCACTTGCGCAACTCTGCCGTGCCTGTGCGCTCACAGGCGGTGCAGCAGTAAATCTGCCAGCTGCGGCGCGGCCTGAACGCGGCCCCGCAGGATGGGTTAAAGCAGATCCCACCCTGCCACGGGCTGGACGCTGCTAATTCCTGATGCGCGAAAGACCGAAAGTCTTCCGGCTCACCAAGCCGTGCCACGGCATTTGCGGTTGTGGGTAGCAGAAGGGTCATAGCGCCAAAGCCTCCTGCTGGGCGCTCACAGGCGCGCTGACGGGCATTTCCATCTGGTTGCGTTCTGCCGCTTCTGCGACACGGGCGCAGGCAACATCGAACCACTTTGGGTCTTTCTCGATCCCGATGGCCGCGCGGCCCGTGCGGGCTGCAGCCACGATGGTGGACCCCGACCCCATGAAAGGGTCGATGACCAGATCACCCGGATCGGTCGAATTGCCCATCCAATGCGCCATCAGGGCCACCGGCTTTTCCGTCGCATGCGGGCGGCGCTGATCTGGCGGCACATCCGCGCCCAGATACAGGTGCGATACATCCTGTTGCGGACAGCGGATCAATGCCTTCGAAGAACAATCGGTGATGCGACGGGCGCGGCCCTTATAGAGATACAGCCCGAATTCGCAGTTCGGCATATACCAGCGGTTTGGTGTTGCCGTGATCTTGTCCCAGACCAACAGACGGTGAAAGCCGAAGCCAGCCGCATCGAACGCGGCGCGGGCGGCACCCTCTTCACGATCTGAAGCCATGATGATGGCATCCGCGTCATCGGACAGCACACCATAGATCAGCGGGGCCATGTCGGCCCACTCGACCATGTCGAACAACTCGCCGGAATTGTCATAGGCATCCTTGGCGAAACAGCCGCCCATTTCGCCCAAGATCAGGCGGCAGCTTCCGATGGTGATGTCGCGCTGAATGCCAGTCATGCCACACCCCAGACATGCTTGCCCTGCGCGACATAGGTCATCGCCGCCGCCAGAATGCGTTCACGCCCACGGCGCGACCCACGCTTCACCGCCTTGGCGATGTATTCTTCATCCTTGAAGCCCAAGGCACGGCTGGCCGCGCGCATCGACGGAAAGGTCAGCCCGCCGATGGTAAAGGGCTTTGACTTCCACGGATTATAGACCGCAGGCCGGGCAACCCGGTCAGGATCGCCATCACAGATCGCGGAATAGACCGTGCCGGACTGCACCCCAAAGTGCGCCGCTGCCGCGTTCACGTCATCGAAATCCTTGCCCGCAATGCGCACCCGCATCGGCTCAGGCCCGACACGCCCGGTGCCAACACGATGCAAGGTGCCGTTGCGATAAGCCGCGCGCACCGTGTTCGGATTGACGCCAAGCGCCTTTCCGGCGGCGCTGAAATTCGGATAGGTCACGCCACGAATGGTGACAGGACGCAGCGCCGGGCGGGTGCCCAGCCCATCCAGCCGATCTTTGCGCACAGCCATGCGCACCTGCCCAGCCGTCACGCCAAGCGCCGCCGCAGCGGCATTCGCGTCAGGGTAAACCACCCCGCGAATTTCGATGTTCTGATAAACCCGCTTGCCCATCACGCCACCCCCTGCAAAGCCAGATGATGGCGAACGCCCCACAGAACCCATGCGCCATCGACGCCAGCCAAGGCGCAGGCCATGAAGAAATCACGGGTGCCAAACCAGCGGCGCGCGGCGGATATTTCGGCAGGCCGATCAGCCATCTTGGGCGAAACGGCCAACTGGAATTGCTCTTCGACCACCGCACACCACAGCGCCCGGCATGCGCGCGGGTCGATGTCGTGTTCTTCGATCTGATTGCGGTCCATATCAGCGAAGGTCATGCGGCACCCCCAACTGCATGGTTCCTTTGCCTTCGCGCCGAATAACCATGCCTTCGCGGAAGACGGTGATCGGCAGTCCGATCTGGCAATCGAACAGGACAAACAGAAACCGGCCATCGGCCAAACGACAGACAAAGACGCGCCGCCCCTTGCGGTTCACACGGGCGACGGGGCGCAGCAGTTTCCAGTCCTGCGCATGCAGCGCATAGGCCAGCGCGCGCCATAAGATCAGGGCATCCAGCCCCCCCCCGAACCGCTCTTCCAGCCGTTCAGAAAAATGATTGAAGATCCGGCGCTGGCTTTCGGCATTGGCGGTGATCGCGTTCATAGCGCACCCCCTTCATATGCCCGGCATTCGGAATCCCAGAATAGGCCCGCGACCGCTTCACCGCAGCCCAACTGCGCAGCTTCACCCAGACACCAGTCCTGAACTTCGGGCCATCCGTTGCGCCGCGCCTCTTGCGGTGCGCGAAGCTGGACAAACAGAACTGCGTCAATGCGGTCGATCAGCTTCAGGCAACGCTGCTCGAATTCACTCAGATCGCAGGCCAGACCCATTCGGGTCAGCACGTCGCCTTCCAAAGACGCATGATCTGCAACCAGACCGCCGCCCACAGCCTTGAAGGGCTGCGACAGATCACCCACCACGAATTCAGCAGCGTCATGTGTCACAGCCGCCCGCAACAACGTCAGCGAATGATCAGGAAACAGAACGATGACCAGCATGGCGCACCGGCCCTGATGCGCGCAGTTGAAATCATCCGCGCCGGACAAAGCCGCGTTCATATGCCAGCGACGGGCAAAGCCCGATGCCCACAGATGCAATGGTCGCGCCAGCCCTGTCGAACACCCTGTCATGCAACCACCCCCGCCGAAAAAGGCCGGGCGCGCAGCCGAAGCCACGCGCCCAAGTCCAACAGGGAGGATGGGGGGGCACATCAAGCGGGCCACCACGCCCCCCACGGTATGGTGTCCTGTGGGGACTACTGCACCCCAGCCCAGATGTTTGAATGCACTGCGCCTGCTGGACACGCCAAGCGCCGCGCAGATATGGTCGGCCAAGAATTTACCGACCCACAAGGATTTCCGATGAAACGACTTTTCCTGATTGCCGCCTGCGCACTTGGCAGCATCGCACACGCAGAAGACATCCCGGACTACGCGACTGCCATGCAAGCCTGCCAAAGCCTCGACCTTATAAGCGCCCGCGCGCAATGCCGGTCGGAAGTCATCAACGCCATTCCCGCCTATGCAAACCCCGCACAGAACTTTATTCGAACCACCAACTGCACTGACACATTGGCACTGATTGACGATCCGACCATCGCTGCAGATGAAGGTGTTTTGCCCGATGGATTGATGCGCCATATCGGGCAACTGGAAGGAATTATCCTTGGTTACGAAATGAGCCAACCGGGCATTGAAGGCCCGCGCGACAGCCTGATGGATAGACTTCGCCAGTCCTGCGAACGGGAACCCGGCAAGACTGTGCTTTGGCACCTGACGATGTTCGGAACAGAACGCTAAGAAACCGAAACCAGACATCATTGCGCGACCTCCGCTGCATCAATGATGTCAGTCAAAACCTGACGGGCAGCGCGCATTTCGGCTATGACCTCGGCGCGCTCTTCGCCGGTCAGTCGGTCAGGGTCATCACTCAAATGCGAGAACGCGCGGATCAGCGCAGCATGAGCCTGACCACTGGCAACCGTGCTTTTCGCGGCCAGTGTTTGCAGGCAACCAACGCGAACACCTTCCCGGCCTGTGCGCTCGAACATGCGATTGGTCAATGGAAAGGCCCCGACAAAGTCTTCGACGGCGATGGCCGCGTCGACGGTGACGCCAATCTGGCCGGAACACATCTTGCTGATCGTGCCCTTGCAGCCCTTGCCATAGCGGGCTTCCAAAACTGCCGCGACCGCCTCGACACCACCAGCGCGGCGAACAAGGCCATCGAAAATGCCGCGCGTCACCGGATCAGCCATAGGAAACCTCGTTTCCTTTGCGTTGACCGATGGTCATGCGACACTTGAAATATGGAACAGCAAACCCAAACATCATGCCGCGCGCCCTCTCTCACCAGACATTTTTGGGGCTGGCAACGGCACAAACGAAAACAGTTCTTGACCGGGAATTGGCTTTCCCTTTTCACCCGCCAAGCTTGCAAAGGCAGCGAACCATTTTGCTGGGAAAACTCCAGCAGACATGTGCGAATGCACAGTTGTTGCCTTCAGGCCCATCCGCGCGGCCACCTCTCGGTAGCCGCCGAATTCATCAATCAGATGTTTTGTCGAAGCATACATGACACCTGATTAATCCGATAATTTCGGATTTTCAACAAGCAACTGCTATCCACATTCATTTTTTTCGGATTTTGGGATACTGAAAGACATGGACTTTGCCACAAAAGAACGCCTCGCCCGAACTGGCGACACTACAAAGGAAGCCATTGGACTGCGCCTTCGCGCAGCCCGAATTGCTGCCGGTTACAAACAGAAAGACTTTGCGGCTATGCTTGAACTGAAGCCGCAGACCTATAACAGCCAAGAGACTAAGGGCGCACCGTCAATAGACGTTATGCGCCACCTATATAGAGCGCACCGAATAGATTTTAACTTTGTTCTTCACGGCGATTTTGCCCAGTTGCCGGGCGATGTGCAGGACTCGCTGTTCGCGGTTCTTTCCGCCGACTAGCAGTCCGCGCATCAAACAGCCAGTTCACGTTCAAACCCAGCTTTCGCGCCCAAATGCCAATGCGAATCCATGCACCCATATCTTTCTCCAAATTCGATGTTCACGTTTTGATCTCACATGTCAACGCTCGCACCACTCATGACGCCGCAACTGTAATCTGATTTTTTCGGATTTTTCCAGTAGACAATCCGAAATTTTCGGATAATGTGCCCTTTGCAATTGGAGGGCACGACATGGCAATAACCTTAAATTTTCAAACGCCGACCCAGCAGACCCAGCAGACCCTGGACGCACTAGCGATTGTGAACAACCCCACACGCTACGCGGGAATGCCGCAACTGCGGATGCTGGCATGGGCTACACTGAAAGCCGAACGCGGGCAGATCGTCTGCCAACACCGCCTTCAGGTGCAGACCTGCCCGCCCTGCAATCATGATTGCAATCAAGGCCGCGACTGCCCGGCTCGGACGCGCAACCAGCAAGCGCAGGTGGCGTGATGGACACGATGAAATCCGTCCCCGCCCACATGCGCGCTGGCCCCGTTCAAACCCTCGAAATGCTGGAAGCCGAAAAGCGGCGCTTTGCCGAACTGAAGGCTGAACAGCTGCGCATCTTGATCGCGCGGGCCACAGCCCCGGCGTTTCAGGCGGACCTTTCACCGCGCGCCCAGTTGCTTGGCAGCACATCGTCACTGGCCTTGATCGTCGGGCGGGCAGCGTGATGGCCGATCTGCCCCAATTCGCCCGCTTCTGGATGGTGTGCCGTAAACCCACTGGCCCGCAATCCAAGACCGAACCGCGCGCCCGCTATTCATCCTTCGATGAAGCACTGGCCGCAGCCCAGAAACTCGCCAAGGAAAACGACGCCCAGTTCCACGTTCTTGAAACCGTGGCCACGGCGCGCCCCGGCGATGCCATGCAGGAGTCGCTGCTATGACCACCCATCTACTGAATGACCGCCTGACCGCCTTTCTGTTGAACCTCGAATGCCTTTGCATGGCAGGCCAGAAAGATGCGTTCATGAATGAAGTCATGGAATGCGGCGGCAGCTATGTGCCGCCCGCCGATGCGGCGCAGCCCAGCCATCTGTTCGAAATCGCCCCGCATGGCGTGAACGCCTATGGCGGGTCAGAGGAAGAGGCGATCCGCAACTGGACCAAAGCCGCCAAGGCGGTTGCGCCGCTGGTCGAAGATGACGGTTTCATCACCGTCCATCCGCCTTTCCCAAACCCGCGCAACCACGGCGAAGAAATTGCCAACGCCCGCGCGGCGGCTGGCCAAGGGGCGCGCTGATGGCCGCGCGCCACGACAACACCACAACCGGCAATCGCCTGTTTGCCGGTCACTGGGCCGGGCGCGGTCTGCTCGACGTGCCCGGCCTTCTTTCCCTATTCCGTCGCGGGCGTCAGGGGACCGCCCCAGCCGGGGCGCGCGCTGCATCTGCCATCACTCACGATAACCAGCAGCGCGCGCCCAAACTGGTGGTGGACAACACCCCGACATTTCACTGCCCCCTGTGGCCGCAATGCGGATGCCCCGGCGGCACCATGCGCCCGGAATGCCCCGGCCTGAAAGCCCGGATAGGTGCAAAATGAACGCGCCCGTTCGACAACGCTTTGACGACATGGACCCAGCCCAACAGGCAGGCATCCTGTGCAATGACCCGCGCTTCCAGCGGTTTGCAGCCAGCCGCTGCGGCATGCAAGGCGAACAGTTCAGCAGCAGCGCCGCCGCTCAATACCTGCGCGACTGCTGCCAGATCGACAGCCGCAAGCAGCTGACCACCAGCGAAGCGGCCCAACAGAAGCTCCAGATCCTGCGCACCGAATTCGACGCATGGACTGGCAAGATCGCAACCCCACGATAGAAAGGCTGGCCGAAAATGTCAGACAATATTCAAATCAAGTTTCCCAGTGAAGACGCAGCCAAGCAGGCGCTGACGGCTTGCGGCTTCAGTCTTGGCACATCGCAACGCGATGACCCGCGCGGCATCATGCACGGTGACTACCTGATCATGAAATGGCGGAACCTGTCCAACAAGGACAAGGACGATCTGCACGGGGTCTATCACCGCCATGGGTATGGCGGGCCGGTTTCGCTTTGGATGAAGCCGAACTGCCCGCCGGAACCTCTTTCACAACTGACCCAGATGTCAGCCACCTAGCCGACCTCACCCACACCACAGAAAGGACCACGCCCGTGATGGCCAAGAAAATAGACGAATCCGCCGAAGTTGTCGTGTCAGACGCACACGACCCCTATGCAATCCGCACCATTGAACACCTGTTCTCACTGTTCGATGGCGGCGATTTCCTTGCCGAAGTGCTGGAAGGGCACCGCCAGCTGCAGATCGACATGCTGGAACACAAGGAACTGCACGGCACCAAAGGCTGCAAAGGGTCCATGACCATCACCGTCAACTATGCCCTTGGCAAACAGGGTGACGTGGACATGGGCGCTACCGTCAATTTCAACGCCCCGAAAGCACCCCCTGCATCCGCATCGGCCTTCATCGACGAAAACGGGCAAATGACGCTCTACAGCCCGCTGATGAAGCGCATGCACGGCGGTGTGCGTGATGTCACCCCACACGACCCGGAAACGGGTGAAGTGCGCGACGTTTAACCCCGAAAACCAACCCCAACAAAGGAACTGACCATGTCAGACAAGACAGACAATCACGCCGCCCTGCGGCACGAAAACCCGGCAGAAACCATGCGCGATGTGATGGCCACCTTGGGCAGCGCCGAATGCATCGCAGATCCGGTCGATCAGGAAGGCGGAACCCCATTCAATTCGCCACATCTGGTCAGCCTGCCGGAAAAGCGCCGCATCGAAGATGTGACCAGCAGACACCGTGACGCCGCCGAATACTTCAAACCGGCCCGGCGCAAAGGCACGGCCCGCTTTGCCGATCTGCAAAGCATCATCGCATGGGCCAATCGCTTCAAAGGCGACACATCAGCCCTATTTGCCAACCCCGACATGGAAGCGCCGACGCTGACCTGCATTGCGGACTATCACGCGGCGGGTGCGGTCGACGTGACCACAGCCACAGGGGACGCCAGCGCGCGCCACTGCCACCACCGGGCCATCTATGACTTCCCGCTGTCGGAAGAATGGAAGGCATGGATGGGCGTTTCAGGTGAACCGCTCAAGAAAGACAATCTGGGCGAATTCATCGAAGCGCAGGCCAAGGACATCATGGACCCGTCGCCCGCCATCTTGAAGGGCGGTGTCAGCGACAAGAACCAGCCGTGGGAAAACCGCCTGATCGAAACCGCCCAGAAGATCGAAGGGCGCTATGGCCAGCTGACCCAGCTGCTGGCGATGTCCAAGCAGTTTCAGGTGCATGAAACCAGCAATCTGACGGTGAAGACCAACCGGGACAGCGGCGAACAGGAAATCCAGTTTGTCAATGAACACAAAGCCCCGGATGGCAAGCCGCTGCAGATCCCGAACCTGATCATCATTGCCATCCCCGTCTTCATGGGCGGCGCGCCTTACCGGATGCCAGTGCGATTCCGCTATCGCAAGCTGGGCGGCGAAGTGCGGTTCATTCTGTCGATCTACAATCCCGAAAAGGCGTTCGAAGCCGCCTTCAAGGAAGCGGTTGAAGCGGCAACCACCGAAACCGACCTGCCCACATTCATGGGCACCCCCGAATCTTGACCTCTCTTTCTGCCACTTCTCACGAGGTGGCAGCGACGGATTTCAATACTTTAGACATAGAAAAAAATCTGACATGCTCGAGTCGCCGTTCCTCTTCCCCCCGTTCAGGATGAAACAGGATTGTGCCGCATATTATTGCGGCATGTCCCTGACGTCCTTCATTCGGGCTGTAAGGGATGAAGAACTGCCACCCGGACGCAAAGGCATGGGCGGCACCTATTGGTTGCGTCAGGACCTTGAAACCGCAATGGTGGGAAACAGGACCAAGCCAAAGACTGATTTCGACGACCCGATATGAAAAACCGCAGAAAGTACCTCTATTCAGACACGGATCGCCACGGCAATCGTCGCTGGTACTTCAAACCACCCGGATGGACGCGCAAAACACGCATGGCCCAGGCCGAGGGCACAGCAGCTTTTCACACCGAATACGAAACTCTCTTGGAAAAGTGGCGCAGCGGCGATGTTCCGGAGGATCGGAAAAAGGTCGCAAAAGACTCAGTCGAGATGATGTTGCGGCAGTACCAGGCCAGCGCAGCGTTTGCCGCTCTGGCGCCGTCAACGCGCGAACAGAGATCCAATTTCTACATTCGGTTTTGCAGGAAACATGGCGCAATTGGACGTGACGATCTCACACCGGCGGACCTTGCCAAAGTCCGCGATGCATTTGGCGACCGCAGATTTGCCGCGAGAAACTTTGTTAAGGCCATGCGACGGGCCTACGCCTGGGCCAGCAGCCCCGAGGTCGGCCTTGCCACCGGCAACCCGGCAGCGCAGGTCTCCTTGCCCAGCGGACAAACCGACGGGCACACGCGATGGTCCCTCGATCACGTTCTGAAATTCAAGAATTTCTATCCCAAGGGGCACAGGGCGCGGATCGCACTTGCAATCCTTCTATTCACCGTGCAGCGCATTTCTGACGTCCGGGTTATGGGGCGCGCCCAGGTCCGCGACGGCTTTATCAAGGTAAAGCACTACAAGACCGGCAACGAAATCGAGATCCCACTCCTGTCCATTTTACGCGACGAACTCGGTGATCGCTATAAAGAGATGATCTGGTGGCAATCAGAACTCGGTAGGCCTTACTCCATAAAATCTGCCTCGATGCGGTTCAGCGACTTCGCAAAGGATGCTGGACTGCCGAGCGGATACACCGCCCACGGCCTTCGCAAGTGCGTGCCCACAATTCTGGCTGAAATGGGTATGTCAGAAGATGTCATCATGTCTGTTCTGGGCGACAAAAGTGCAGACGCCGCACGCGTGTATATTCAGGACGCCAACCGCAAGGCACTGGCCGCACGCGGGCTAAGGGCCGCAGAAACCGAACTCGCCAAGATCTGGAACAAGAAAAGTGGGAAACTTTCATGATATGTTCACGGTGTTCTATGGGGGTAAAAGTTTCCCACTTTCCCCCTAACTTATTGAAAATAAATACCCGGTAAAGACCTGCCGGGCCTACCATATTCCCCCCTTGAACATGAATAGGTGCCCCATGACTTTGCTGATCGACGGCGACATTCAAGGATGGTTCACCGATGACGAACTGCGTGATGCGGTTCAGGTCTATGATCCGACACTGGAAATTCGAACCCTCGACGAGGATTGGGACCCAAAAGGGATTCGCATGATTGCGGTGTCTCGGCTGCGCCCGGATTTGCCAGCGCGTTTGCCCAACCTGGAGCTGGTTCAAAAGCTCGGTGCAGGTGTGGAAACCATTGTGGGTCATTCTGCATTGCCCGACCACGTTCGCGTCGCGCGCCTGAAACCCCAAGCCCCAGCGCGCGAGATTGCTGAATACTGCCTCGCCTATGTGCTCCGTGAGCAACGCAACATGCGTTTTCACGAGTCCGAACAAAAAGCTCAGCGCTGGACTTCGGTCGCGCCTCGAGAGAATCACAAGACCACCGTCGGGATCCTGGGCCTCGGTCACATCGGTGGCTTTACAGCACGGCTGTTTCGCCAGTTCGGTTTTCAGGTCTTGGGGTGGAGCCGCAGCCAAAAACAGCTCGCTGACATAGAGACATTTCACGGACCTACGGGGCTACGCAATCTTTTGAACCGAGCGGATCACGTCTGCGCAATCTTACCGTCAACAGACGCGACACGTGGCATGTTCAATGCTGGCATGTTTGATGAAATGAAATCAGGCAGCACCTTTGTCAACGCAGGCCGCGGTGATCTGGTGGACGAAACAGCCCTGGTCGAGGCACTGGACAGGAATTGCCCCGGCCACGCGGTATTGGACGTGCTGAGTGAGGAACCTTTGCCAACCACCAGTCCCCTTTGGGAGCACCCAAGAGTAACCCTGACACCACATGTTTCAGGCTGGCATCTGGGGGATGCTTTTGGGGATGTTGCGCAAAACTACCGCAACCTGATGGCAGGTGCTCCGCTCTTGCACGAAGTCGACCGCAAGCGCGGCTATTAACGGCCGATAACAATATCGGCGCACAAGCCACCCAGACGCTCGCTGGAACCTAGTCTAAGAACGCCACCATGTGCACGGGCAACATCAGCCGCAATTGACAGGCCAAGCCCAACTCCGGTGCCCTTGTTCTGGTTGCGACCTGGCTCGAGCCGGGCAAAGGGTTTTACCGCTTCTTCGCGGTCCTCTTCGGCGATCCCAGGTCCGTCATCTTCCACGCGAATGCGCAGGAACTTCTCGCCCACGTCCAAAGAAACCTCGGCCCTGTTACCATAACGCACCGCGTTGCCGATAAGGTTCTCAACTGCGCGTTTCACACCAATCTGGCGCATCATCACCGTGCCGGAGCCAATGATCTTGTTCACCTTGACGTCGCTTCCACCACGGGCGCTGTCTTCGACAATGGCCTTGACCAAGGCCACCGGATCTACCTCCTCCGGTTCACCCTCCGAAGCACCGCGGGCAAAACTCAGGAATTCCTCCAGAAGACGCTGCATATCCTCGACGTCCTGCTCCAACGGTGCGGCGTCTTCACTGTCGAGCAGGCTCAATCCCAGTTTCAGACGCGTGAGTGGCGTGCGCAGATCGTGGCTGACGCCCGACAACATCATCGTGCGTTGTTCAATTTGGCGTTCGATCCGCGCCCTCATGTCCAGAAAGGCGTTTCCGGCCGCGCGTACCTCTGTTGCCCCTCCAGGCACATAAGGTACATTTCGCCCCCGACCAAACGCCTCAGCCGCACGAGAAAGGCGCGTGATTGGCCGAAGCTGGTTGCGCATGTAAAGAAATGAAATTGCTGTCATCAGCACGCCAAAAGCCGCCATGACCACAAGCATCTGGTGGGGATTACGTGCGGACACACGTTTGCGGTCAAAAACCAAACGCGCCAATCCCAAGTCGGTATCGACATAAACTTCAACGCGGCGATTATCGATCAACTCAACCCTGCGCAGCCCAGGAACGCGTTCTTCAAATGTACGGATAACCACGATGCCCGAAAAATCAAACCACCGCCGGAAGTTTTCTTCCGGATCGTCCACGCCTATGACCGGCCTGATCAACAGATAGTTGGAAATCTCTTCGAGTTCGGCCTCTTGCGTTCCCCCTTCTGCGAGATCGTTTATTGCCTCGACCACCAGATTGACTTCGCGCGCCGTAGCGCGAGTCATCTGATCTGTCACGCCCTCAAAATGCCTTTGAATAAAGGCCGTTGTCACCACCAGTTGCAATGTCACAATTGGTAGGATCAAGATCATTGCAGCGCGCGCATAGAGGCTGCGGGGCATATAGCGTTTGAGCCATTTGAACAACATGGCTAAACCTTGCCGCGACACGGTACAGAAGGAAAGCCCATGGACCCGGAAATTCTGAAATTCGATCCCCAGCCCGGGGTGGCTGAAACCCTGTCACCCGGGTTGCGCCGCGTTCTGGCCCCCAATCCGTCGCCCATGACCTTTCGCGGTACAAACACCTATCTGGTAGGAACCCGTGAAATAGCTGTCATCGATCCCGGCCCCAAAGACCCGAAACATCTCGAGGCAATCCTCGCCGCATTGGAGCCAGGACAAACCATCAGCCATATCCTTGTGACACATGCCCATGTTGACCATTCTCCCTTGGCGGCGGACCTGGCTGGGCGCTGTGGTGCTGAGGTTTGGGCTTTTGGTGACGCCTATGCTGGTCGAAGCGCAGTAATGCAAGACCTCTCAGCGCGCGGCCTTGCTGGCGGGGGCGAAGGCGTGGATGCGCATTTTCGGCCCGACAGATGTTTGGTTGATGGAGAAGAGATCAATGGGGACGGTTGGACCCTAAAAACCATCTGCACCCCTGGCCACTTTGGCAACCATATCGCTTTTGGTTGGGAAGACGTCTGTTTCACCGGCGACCATGTCATGGGCTGGGCCAGTTCCCTGGTGTCGCCCCCCGATGGCGACCTCACCGATTTCATGGGCTCCTGCCACCGGCTGAATGCCCGCAAATGGGCGACCTTTCACTCCGGCCACGGCGCCCCGATCACAGACCCAAATGCGCGACTTGATTGGCTGATTGAGCACCGCATGGGGCGCGAGGCTGAGATTCTCGCTGCACTCTCACATGGACCTGCTCGCGCATACGATCTGGCATGCCAAATCTACACTGACACCCCCACCGCATTGATGGGAGCAGCCACTCGGAACGTATTCGCTCACCTTGTTGATCTTACAGGAAAAAAACTGGTTTCACCACAAGGCAACTTGGAATCCGAGGCGGTGTTTGAACGGCTCTGAGAAAAAAATCAGAAAACTTGGTAAATCTGACAAAATCCTCTGGACGCCAGAATTTTCCATCGCTATATCACGCCCCATGTTCCGGCGTAGCTCAGCGGTAGAGCAGTTGACTGTTAATCAATTGGTCGTAGGTTCGATCCCTACCGCCGGAGCCATAAAAAGCCCTTAAGGTCAGAACCTTAAGGGCTTTTTTGGTTGTTCGGGCAAAACCTCGCCCGTTACTGGCACCCTCTAGATCATTGCCCAATCGTCAAAGATCGGCTTGGGGCGTTTGGCGCTTGGATCCGTCTGTTTCACGGGTGGCGCTGGCCAGCGCATTGGCTTTGGAGTTTGCTTGTCCTGCAACATGTCCTGCTCCTGATTTCCACTCCCTCTTTCCTCAGTAAAGCCGACAATCCTGCCGAGGACATGCCGGAAACAAGAAGCTTTCGTGCCAATTTGATGCCGGTGGATATCGCTGTGAATGCAGATTAACATCTGCCCATGCGCACTCCCATCTCCTCCATCCGCAACCTCGGTCCCGCCTTTGAAACCGCCTGCGCGCAGGCTGGTATTCACTCAGCGGAAGAGCTGCGCGACCTTGGCGCGGACGCGGCCTATGCCCGCCTCCTGCAAGCAGGCACCAGGCCGCATTTCATCGGCTTTTTTGCACTGGTCATGGGGTTGCAGGGACGTCCGTGGAACGATTGCAAAGGCAAAGAGAAAGACGCCCTGCGCAAACGCTTTGACACGATCAAGGCGCAGACTAAAGCCAATCCTCAGGCCGGAATCGAGGCCGAACTGGACAAAATTGGAGTGCGGGTTAAGGCCACCTGATCCCACCTCAAAGAAAAAGGCCGCCCCAACCGGAGCGGCCCTTCTAAATCTTGCAAAACTGTCAGCCCTTAGCCGACCAGTTCGAGACCCGAGAAGAAATACGCGATCTCAACCGCTGCGGTTTCCGGAGCGTCAGAACCGTGGACCGAGTTCTCACCAACCGACTCGGCGAACTCGGCGCGGATGGTGCCGGCGGCTGCGTCTGCGGGGTTGGTTGCGCCCATGACTTCGCGGTTTTTCGCGATGGCGCCTTCACCTTCCAGAACCTGCGCAACGATCGGGGCCGAGGCCATGAATTCGCACAGTTCGTCGTAGAAAGGACGCTCGGCGTGCACGGCATAGAACTCGCCAGCTTGCGCTTTGGTCAGGTGAATACGCTTCTGAGCAACGATGCGCAGGCCAGCTTCTTCAAACTTTGCGTTGATTGCGCCTGTCAGGTTGCGGCGGGTGGCATCGGGTTTGATGATCGAAAAGGTGCGTTCCAGCGCCATGGTTCTGTCTCCTGTGAGGTCGGGTCGGCACCCTGCCGCCCAAAGATGTGAATTGGCGCAGCCCTTAGCACGGGCACTGACAGGGATAAAGATGATTCATTCGTCGCTATTTCCGACTTTTTTAGTCTGATATATTTACATTCCTGATTTTTTTGCTAAACAACTCTCAGGAGACGCCAAACCATGAGAGACACCATGAGACTCATCCTGACCTTTTCCGCCATCGTTCTGGGACTGACTGTCACAGCCGCAGATGCAGGCGATGCCCAGCCTCTGACTTATGAAATGTTCGAGGCCGCCGTCCCCCACATTGACCTGGAGACCTGCCCTGCCGATCTGGCGAAACAGGATACCTTCTGTCGCGCATCGATCCTTCACGAGGAAATCCACGTCTTTGCCTTCAGCCTTGATGGCGACAGCCCGCTTGTGGGTTTCAAATCTTACGAGGCTTCCGGGGTCGAAACCCTGCTGAACTGACGCTTTGCGATTGACATGAGGCGGGGCCTGTATCAGTCCTCGGCCCCATGCTGCGTATTGATGACATATCCTATTCCGTTGCCGGCCGCCCACTGATCGTGAATGCCTCGGCCACCATTCCAACCGGTCACAAGGTCGGCCTCGTGGGCCGCAACGGGACGGGCAAGACCACCCTGTTCCGGCTGATCCGAGGCGAATTGGCGCTCGAAACCGGGGGAATCTCCCTGCCCCAGCGCGCGCGGATCGGCGGCGTCGCACAAGAGGTGCCCTCTTCGGATGTGTCCTTGCTCAACACGGTTCTTGCTTCAGATACGGAACGTACCGCGCTGATGGCCGAGGCGGACACCGCCACTGATCCTGCCCGCATTGCCGACATCCAGACCCGCCTGGCAGATATCGACGCCTGGTCCGCCGAGGCCCGCGCTTCGTCGATCCTCAAGGGTCTCGGGTTCGACTTTGAGGACCAATCACGTCCCTGTTCTGATTTCTCTGGCGGTTGGCGCATGCGCGTCGCCCTCGCCGCCGTACTGTTCTCGCAGCCTGATCTCTTGCTGCTTGATGAACCGACAAACTATCTCGACCTCGAAGGCGCGCTGTGGCTTGAAAGCTACCTCGCCAAATACCCGCATACGGTCATCATCATCAGCCACGACCGCGGTCTGTTGAACCGTGCAGTTGGTGCGATCCTGCACCTCGAAGACAAAAAACTGACTTTCTATCAGGGTCCTTACGACCAGTTCGCCCGCCAGCGCGCCGAAAAGCTCGCCCAGGCCGAGGCGATGGCCAAGAAACAGGACGCCCGTCGTGCGCACCTGCAATCTTACGTCGACCGCTTTCGCTACAAGGCCGACAAAGCCAAACAGGCTCAGTCCCGCCTCAAGGCGCTATCCAAGATGCAGCCCATCTCGTCGCCGCAAGAGGCCGCTCTGCGTGCCTTTACCTTCCCCTCGCCCGAAGAACTTTCCCCTCCGATCATCAGAATCGAAAGCGGTGTGACGGGCTACGGCGACACCGCTGTCCTGAAACGCATGAACCTGCGCATTGATCAGGACGACCGCATCGCCCTTTTGGGCAAGAACGGCCAGGGCAAATCCACACTGTCAAAACTGCTCTCCGACCGTCTGCCGCTGATGGAAGGGCAAATGGTTAGATCCAGCAAGCTGCGCATCGGTTATTTCGCCCAGCATCAGGTGGACGAGCTCCACATTGATGAAACACCGATGGACCACGTGCGCCGTGAACGCCCCAAGCTTTTGCCCGGCAAACACCGCTCAATCCTTGCCAACTTCGGGCTGATGGCAGATCAGGCAGAAACCCTTGTCGGAAAGCTTTCCGGTGGTCAAAAGGCCCGTCTCTCTCTGTTGCTTGCGACGCTCGATGCGCCACACCTGCTGATCCTCGACGAACCCACCAACCACCTGGACATTGAAAGCCGCGAGGCGCTGGTCGAGGCCCTCACTGCCTACTCGGGGGCCGTGATCCTTGTCAGCCATGACATGCATCTGTTGTCGATGACCGCTGATCGTCTGTGGCTGGTCTCGGACGGCACGGTGACCCCTTATGAGGGCGACCTGGAAAGCTATCGCTCCATGCTGCTGCAAAGCGACAAGCCCAGGACCAAGGACAAACCCAAAGCGGTCAAACGCGCCTCTCGCGATGAGCTGCAGGCTTTGAAAACTGAGGTCAGAAAATGCGAGCAGCGCGTTGAAAAGCTGAACGAAATGTCTGACAAGCTGGCCAAGAAACTGGCGGACAGTTCGCTCTACGAAGACGGTAAACTGGGCGAGATGGAAGTCTGGCAAAAAAAGTACGCCGAGGTGCGCGATGGCATGGACCGCGCCGAAGGCCTTTGGATGCGCGCCCTCGAGAAGCTTGAAAAAGCCGAGAGCCGCGGCGTAACCTGAGAGAATGGACAGCGCCGCGCTTATCACTGCCTTTGTTACACTTTTCGTGATCATCGATCCTATCGGATTGATGCCGCTTTTTGTGGCCCTGACTCAGGGTGTCGACTCTGCCACGCGACGGTCCATCGCCCTGCGATCATGCCTGACGGCCTTTGCCATACTTGCACTCTTTGCATTCCTGGGTGAAGCGGTGCTGGGCTTTGTCGGAATCTCCATGCCGGCGTTTCGCATTGCTGGGGGGGTGTTGCTGTTCCTGACCGCACTCGACATGCTGTTTGAACGCCGCACAAAACGGCGCGAAGATCGCACGGAAGAAGATGATCACCCCGATCCTTCGGTGTTTCCGCTTGCCATCCCCTTGATTGCCGGCCCGGGCTCTATCGCGACTGTGATCCTCCTCAGTGGCCAACTTGGCAGTGGCGTCGCTGGCGCTGCGCTGGTCCTGGGCGTGGCGATTGCCGTTCTGGTGGTGGTTCTGGGGTTCTTCTTGTCCGCAGGTATTCTCGAACGGGTGCTTGGGAAAACTGGCGTGAACGTCGCAACACGCCTTCTCGGCATGTTGCTCGCCGCATTGTCCGTGCAGTTTATCCTCGAGGGATTGCGAGACTTCGGCTTTGCCACATGACCTTTTCTCGATAACCGCCCATGCATATATATGCCTCGTCTAAGGAGGTCACATGAGCGAATTTGAAACGGGTCACCTGATCTATCTTATCATACTGGGAAGTATGGTGATTTTCTGGTTTGTCACCAATCATCGCGGCAGCCTTGGAAAGACTTTGCAACAGGCTCTGGCCTGGGGACTGATCTTTGTTGGTGTGATCGCTGCCTATGGCATGTGGGGCGATATTCGCAGCACGGTCTTGGTCCAAGCCACCGTCGATGACCGGACCGGCACAATCTCCATTCCTCAGAGCGCCGATGGACACTACCGACTCGCTCTTGACGTGAACGATACGCGTATCGATTTTGTCATCGACACCGGTGCCAGCGAAATCGTTCTTTCCAAAGCCGATGCCGCTCGCGCAGGTCTGGATCCTGACAATCTGCCTTACTACGGTCGGGCCTACACAGCCAATGGAGAGGTACGAACAGCCCCCGTGAGGCTAGATGAAATCCGGCTTGGCGGATTGGTGGACCATAACGTCCCTGCCAGTGTGAATGGTGGCGATCTGGATCAATCGCTTCTTGGCATGAGCTACCTTCAGCGTTTTCGCGAAATCACGATCTCGGGCGGAAAACTCATGCTGGTTAAGTGAAGAGCGTCCGCTAGCTTGCTGCTTTCTCAGCCCTTTTCTCCCAACGGCCAGATTCCTCTGACCAGTATTCGGCGGCACAGCCTGCGTCTGTCAGAGCCTTCCATTGGATACGAGCATGGGCCACGGCGTCCGGGTCGTGGCCGTCAAACAGGATGACACCACGTTCTGCGGTCTGAATCTCTGCCGCACTGATCTCCGCCCCATCCAGGCTCATCAAGTAGACCGCCCCATTGGCGTTTTCGCCATTGGTGGTCAGCAGGATCGGCTGGTCGGAATCCTGTGTCCCCCCAGCCATCCCATGCGGCAGGAAGCTGTCATCGCCCCCCATCACCCACAGTTTCTGATCCAGCCAATCAATACGCTCCGACGTCTTTGCCCGCACCAGAACGTTCCAACCCTGCCCCATCGCCAACCCCGCCAGCTTGGTCAAAGTGATCTCAACCGGATCTCGCGTTAGGTGATAGAACAGGGCTTTGCCCATTTATTCGGCCTTTTCAAAGTGGTCCGACACAAAGCGATTAAGCGCCATAACACCCCATCCGGTTGCTCCCTTGGGGGCAAAAGCCGTATCCGCTTTGACACTGGCGACACCTGCGATGTCCAGGTGAATCCAAGGTGTTCCTTTGGCGATAAAACGATGCAGGAACTCCGCCGCTGTGACCGAGCCCGCAGGTCGCCCACCGGTGTTTTTCATATCGGCAATGCGCGACTTCAACAGATCGGCATAGGACTGTCCCAGAGGCATACGCCAGGCGCCTTCGTTTTCGGACTCGGCAGCTTTGAGGAAACGGTTACAAAACGTGTCGTCATTCGAAAAAACACCTGCCTTGTCATGGCCAAGCCCAATGATAATCGCGCCCGTCAGCGTGGCCAGATCAATGATGCCAGCTGGCGAAAACTCTTTTTGCGCGTAATGCAGGACATCACAAAGCACCAAGCGCCCCTCGGCGTCGGTGTTGATGACTTCGATCGTGTCACCTTTCATGGACGTCACAACATCTCCGGGGCGTGTGGCGCCACCAGACGGCATGTTTTCCACCAAGCCGACCAGACCGACCACATTGGCCTTGGCCTTGCGCAGGGCCAATGACCGCATGGCACCGGCAACAACCCCGGCCCCCCCCATATCCATGGTCATGTCTTCCATGCCCGCCGCGGGTTTCAGCGAAATCCCGCCGGTGTCAAAGACCACGCCTTTGCCAACCAATGCCAGCGGCGCAGCGTCCTTGTCTCCACCTCTCCATTGCATCACCACGACCTTGGACGGGCTGTCTGACCCCTGCCCCACACTCAAGAGCGCACCCATACCCAATTGGGTCAGCTTGTCCTCATCAAGAACCTCAACGTCCAGACCGATGTCTTTCATCGCCACAAGCCGGTTGGCGAACTCGGTGGTGGTGAGCACATTGGCCGGTTCGTTGGTCAGATCGCGGGTCATAAAGACGCCTTCGGCAATTGCCAAAAGCGGCGCGGCCTCGGATTGCACCTCTTCTGGCTTTGAGGCCATCACCTGAACCGCCCGGGCATCCTCAGGCGCTTCTTCGCTTTTGTGATCGTCAAACTCATAGTCCCGAAGAGCCAACCCCATAAGGATTTGCGCGGTCTTTCGGAACGAACCCGCACACAAAGTCAGCGCAGATTTTCCTCGCAGCTTTGCCAGGGCTACGCCCGCTTTGCGGGCAGTCTCGACATCGGCGTTGCGTGCCAGAAACACAACATCAACGGCCTCCGCAGCCAGACCTGTCGGAAAGGCCAACGTCACGGCCTGTCCTGGTTTGGCTTCAGCCGCACGCGCCTCGATCAGACGTGCCAGCGCGCCCTTGGTCAAGCGATTGATCCGGCGGGCTGCCACATCCATCTTACCTTCGGGCGGAACCAGCACCGCAATACGGCCCTCTGCAGTGGCCAAAGCATCAATCTCAGTTTCGCAAAAATTGAAAGTTACCGGTTTAACCACAATCATACTCCCCAATTGTTGAGTGATTCCTACCCTGCACACACAACATTTGCCAGATAGCAGTTTCCGTGACTTCTCAATTCCATTATTGTCCCCTGAAAAAAGGCACTTGGGGGATTCTTGCGCCGTGAGCAGATTCGACAGATACATGCTGTCGCAATTGTTGATTCTATTCAGCTTCTTTGCGCTTGTTCTGGTCGCCGTCTATTGGGTGAACCGGGCCGTAAAGTTGTTCGATATGCTTATTGCCAATGGCCAGACGGCAATGGTGTTCCTCGAGTTTTCCGCCCTTAGTCTGCCCAAAGTGATCTGGCTTGTGATCCCGATGTCCGTCTTTGCAGCCTCAGTCTACGTGACCAACCGACTGAGCAGCGAGAGTGAGCTGACGGTCATGCAATCCACAGGCTTTAGTCCCTGGCGAATGGCGCGGCCCGTTTTGTTTTTTGGCATCATCGTCATGCTGATGATGGCCGTCTTATCGCACGCTTTGGTGCCAACCAGCAGTGAGCGGCTGAAAAACCGACAAAAGGATGTAACCGAAAACGTTACAGCCCGGCTTTTGACCGAGGGCACCTTCCTGCACCCTGCGGCAGGCATGACGTTTTACATTCGCGAGATAACTCCTGATGGTGTCCTCAAGGATGTGTTCCTTACGGACCGTCGCAACCCCAAAGAAATAACCACCTATACGGCGGCTGAGTCCTACCTGCTCAACACCGAAAGCGGCCCCAAAATGGTTATGGTGGACGGATTATCGCAAATCCACAACAACATCGAAGGCCGACTTTTTACCACGAACTTCTCAGATTTTACCTATGACATCAGCGCTCTTGTCAAACGTCCGGAAACCCGCGCCAGGTCCATCGAGTTCATCAGCACCCCCGAGTTGCTTCGTGATCCAGCCGCCATCGCTTCTGAGACCGGCACTGAGATCGGAGAGGTCTTGGAAGAAGCGCACGGCCGCTTCAACCGTCCTCTGATGGTGGTTTCAGCGGCGCTGATCGGCTTTTCCACCCTACTTTTGGGGGGCTTCAGCCGCTTCGGTGTCTGGCGGCAGATCCTGATTGCCTTTGTTCTGTTGGTGGTGGTTGAGATGGTGCACTCTGCTACACTAGATCCTGTCCGTGCCAACGGCGATCTTTGGCCGTTGATCTATCTGCCTTCTGCACTTGGCTTTCTTGTTTCTGGCGGATTGCTTTGGCTTGCCAGCAATCCGATCCGATTTCGCCGCGAGGTGAAAGCATGATCATCCACTTTTATTTCGCGCGTAGATTTCTGATGATCTTCCTGGGCCTGCAGGCGGTTTTTCTGGCACTTCTCATGATGGTAGACCTGATTGAAAAGCTCAGGCGCTTTGACGTGGAAGAAATCGGCTTTTCAAAAGTTCTCTACTTGACCCTGCTGACGGCGCCCGAAGGTCTTTATCAGATTCTGCCGCTGGTTGTGATCCTATCCACCATCGCCCTGTTTCTAAGCCTCGCGCGTTCCAGTGAGCTTGTTGTGGTGCGCAGTGCCGGGCGCTCAGCGCTCTTGTCTCTGCTGTCGCCGGTGCTGGTTGCCTTATTGATTGGTGTCCTTGGAGTGACCACGATCAATCCCATCGTGGCCGTGACGTCCGAGCACTATGACACACTCTCTGACAAACTGCGCTCAGGCGGCAGCAGCACGCTGTCGATCAGTTCGGAAGGGCTTTGGCTGCGTCAGGGTGGGGAAGCCGGACAAGCCGTCATTCACGCGTCTTCTACCAATCGCGACGCCACTGTTTTTCATGATGTCAGTATCGTGGCCTATGAGCCTGGCGGAGGTCCTCGGGTGCGTATCGAAGCCGATAGCGCCAGACTTGTCGACGGGGCCTGGGAGTTGCGGAATGCCTCTGAATGGCCCTTGAGGCCCGGCACCAACCCCGAAGAGCTCGCCAAGCAGCACGACATTTTTAGATTTGAGTCAACCCTCACGCACGAGCGTATTCGCGACAGTTTTGGCAAGCCCTCGGTAGTGTCAGTCTGGGATTTGCCGGTGTTCATTTCGGAACTGGAAGAGGCAGGGTTCTCCTCACGCCGTCATAAAGTCTGGCTGATGATGGAGATCGCTTCGCCCTTGTTCCTGTGTGCCATGGTTCTGGTCGCCTCAGCCTTTACGATGCGTCACACCAGATTCGGGCGAACCGGTATCGCGGTGCTTGGTGCCGTGCTTACAGGTTTTGCGCTCTATTACATTCGGAATTTCGCTCAGATTCTGGGGGAAAATGGTCAAATTCCAGTGGCTCTGGCTGCTTGGGCGCCACCGATAGCAAGTGTCATGTTGGCACTGGGCCTTTTGTTGCATATGGAGGACGGATGAACGCTGCCCTTCGCAAGATGTGTCTTGTTGTGCTGGCCCTCTGGCTGGCCACTCCCGGACTCGCGCAGTTGCTACCCCTGCCCGAAGCACCACCTTCTGAGAACGTGGTTCTGATTGCTGACCGGGTTTACCTCAATGGTGATGACGTCCTGATTGCCGAAGGGCGTGTCGAAGCCGTCCAGGGCAATGTACGGCTGCGGGCCAATCGCATTCAGTACAATGGTAACTCGAATCTGGTGACCGTCACAGGCCCTATCCACATCCAAAATGGCCCCGACATGCGCCTCGTTGCCACCTATGCCGAACTGGACCCCGAGTTTCGCAACGCGATACTTCACAGTGCACGTGTGGTGCTGGCCGATCAGGTCCAATTGGCATCAAGCCATATGCGCCGGGTTGAAGGACGTTACAACGTACTCGAAAAAACCACAGTCACTTCATGCAAAGTCTGCGATGACGGCAAAGCCCCGCTTTGGGAGATGCGTGCCGAACGCGTGATTCACGACCAACAAGAACGACAGCTTTATTTTGAGAATACACAGTTCCGCGTTCTCGATGTGCCGGTTTTCTATTTTCCGCAGATGCGGATGCCTGATCCCACGCTGCGCCGGACCAGCGGTTTTCTCATCCCTGAAATTCACCAAAACTCGGAACTCGGGTTTGGCATCAAGATCCCCTACTTCCAGACGCTTGGGCCCCACCGCGACCTCTTGATCAAACCATTCATCTCGCAAAACAGTAACACACTGGAACTGCGCTACCGCCAGGCCTTTCGGGACGGGCGCATGACGTGGTCAGGTGCGGTATCTGATGACACGATCTACCCTGATCAGCCACGTTACTATCTCTTCGGAGAAGGCGCCTTTGACATGGAGCGGGACTACAAGCTTAGCTTTGATGTCAAAATGGTGTCTGATGACTCCTACCTTCTGGATTACGATTATTCCGATGAAGATCGCCTGAACAGCGACATTACGCTGCGCCGCACACGCCGTGATGAGAACACACGCTTTGCGCTTCTACATTACAAGTCTTTGCGCACGAACGACGACGACAGCACCTTGCCCACGCTCGTCGCGCTGGCCGAAACCGAGCGGCGGTATTTCCCAACCGCAATCGGAGGCGAAGCGCGCCTGAAACTGCAACTGCACAGCCATTGGCGTGACTCGAGCTCGGATGTCGATGGCCCGGACAACGATACGGATGCCGACGGCCGCGACGTGACGCGTGCCACTGCGGCCCTATGGTGGCGCCGCAATTGGACTCTGCAAAACGGCCTGCGCACCGGGGTCACATCTGAAGTGGCGTTTGATGGGTTCCACACCAGTCAGGACGCTGTCTATCAAGGCACCGAAGCCCAGGTCACGCCCGTGGTCGCTGCGCACCTAAGTTATCCGATGACCAAAATCGCCGCTGATGGCAGCACGCAAACTCTGGAACCCTTGGCGCAGATCAGCTGGAGCGGCGGCGACACCCTGGAAAATGCCAATGACGAAAGTACACGGGTCGAATTTGACGAAGGCAACCTTCTGGCACTCTCTCGCTTTCCCTCCAGTGATCGGCGTGAACGTGGCCTGGCAGCAGCGCTGGGTGTAAACTGGGCGCGTTTCAACCCCAATGGTTGGAACACACATCTGTCCTTTGGCCAGGTTTTCCAAGAGGACCCCCATCCAGACTTTAGCCGCAGTTCAGGGCTTCAGGACTCACCGTCGGACTTTTTGATGGCGGGTCAGATCAGTAACGACAACGGTCTGAGTTTCATGGCGCGCGGTCTGGTGGACACAAACGGTGAATTTGACAAGGCTTCGGCCCGGGCAACCTGGTCCAACGATAAGGTCTTCCTCGATGCCAGCTTTTTTTGGCTGCGCGCCGATCCGCAGGAAAACCGCACGGACAATTTGTCAGAATGGGTCATCGACACACGCTATCGCATGAACCGTCACTGGACCGCGCTTGCCGACTGGCGCTATGACGTGCACGCCGGACAATCCGCCGAGGCGGGTTTCGGCATCGAATACCGCAATGAATGCGTAAAAGTGGGACTTTCCCTCTCACGCAGTTTCATCAACACCACCAACAGCGATCCCCGGACGAATATCGGGCTGACAGTGGCCCTGTTGGGCTTTAGTGTTAAGTCCACGGATAAGAGCTATCACCGCTCATGCGGATAAACAGTGCAGGAACAAGAGCAGCAATGACCGCCAAGACCTTTTTCGCCCAACTGTGCAGTGCAGGATGCATCGCCCTGGGACTGGCAGGTAATGCCACAGCGCAAAGTGCGTTTTCTCCAGCCGTTCTGGTGAATGATCAGGTCATCACCTATTACGAGATCGAACAGCGTGCGCTCCTGATGACGCTGATGAACTCCACTGGCGATGTGCGTAAGGAAGCGAAAGACGCCCTGATCAACGAGCGACTGCAAGTGGCCGAGGCAGAGCAGTTTGGCATTGCACCCAGCGAAGAGGGCGTTCTGGCGGGCATTTCCAACTTCGGGAAACGTGTCGGCATGGACGCAGAGGATCTCGTCAAGGCATTGGAACTGGAAGGCGTATCAGAAGAAACGCTGCGCGACTTTATCTATTCCGGTATTGCCTGGCGTGGATTGATCCAAACGCGCTATGGCCGCAACGTACAAGTCTCCGAAGCTGAAATTGACCGTGCCATCGCGTCGAACTCGGGTGCTGGTGGTATGAACGTGCTGCTCTCGGAAATCGTCATGGCGACCACCCCCGAGACCATGGCCCAGGTGATGGGGATCGCCAATCAGATGGCCAACATCACGTCCCCCACAGATTTTGAGATCGCTGCGCAGCAGTTTTCGCAGTCTGCAACAAAAGAGAACGGTGGCAAGCTGGATTGGCTTTCGATCACCAAACTGCCCGCTGAAATACGCCCGGCGATCATGGCGCTGGGCCCGAATGAGATTACGGCTCCGATCCAACTGCCGAATGCCGTCGCACTCTTCATGATGCGTGGCAAGGCCGAAGCTTCGGTTCCTTCGCCCTCCTATTCGGCGATTGACTATGCGGTCTTCCGCCTGCCCGGCGGTCGGACCGAAGAAAACGTCGCCCTTGCGCGCGGCATTGCCGGTCGCATTGACACGTGTGATGACCTCTTTGGCGAGGCTCGCGAATATCCGAAAGAATACCTGACCCGCGAATCCGTGGCCCCAGGTAAAATCCAACGTGACATTGCACTCGAGCTTGCCAAACTCGACGACAACGAAGTGTCGACCTTGCTGACCCAGACAACCACCAGCGGCCAAAAACAGCTCTTGATGGTCATGCTTTGCGGACGCACGGCCGAACTCAGCGAAGAAGTCTCGCGCGAACAGGTGGCCGCGGCCTTGCGCAATCAGCGTCTGTTGTCTTTTGCGCGTGGATATCTCGCTCAGCTCAAAGCCGACGCCGTGATCATCGAGAAATGACTCACCTGCCTATCGCCCTGAGCTGCGGAGAACCGGCCGGCGTCGGTCCCGAATTGGCTGAAATGGCGTGGGAAAACCTGCGAGAAGAATTGACTTTTTTCTGGATCGGCGATCCGGGTCATCTGCCCGGCAGGGTGCCTGCGGTTGCAATCACTGACCCCGCTGAGGCGACAGCAAAGATGCATGACGCGATGCCGGTCCTGCCATTGGATTTTGCAGGCAAGGCCAGGCCAGGCCAGGCCGACCCCGCCAATGCCATCGGTGTTATGCAGGCCATCGCTCATGGGACAGACCTGTGCCTCAAGGGGCGGGCTTCCGCACTTTGCACGGCCCCAATCCACAAGAAAGCGCTGAAGGACGGTGCCGATTTTCCTTTTCCGGGACACACCGAATACCTCGCTCATCTCGCAGGTACGGACCGCGTTGTCATGATGCTCGCCAGCGACCAGCTGCGGGTGGTGCCAGCCACCATCCACATCGCTCTGAGCGACGTGCCAAGCGCGCTCACACCGGATCTGTTGCGTGAAACGATTGAGATCACTGCCAATGGCCTGAGAACCCAGTTTGGAATTTCAGAGCCACGTATCGCCATTGCCGGTCTCAATCCACACGCCGGAGAAGGCGGCGCCATGGGGCGTGAAGAACGCGACTGGATGACAGCGCTTGTCGCCAAGATGCAAGACGAAGGCCATGATCTGATCGGCCCCCTGCCCGCCGACACCATGTTTCACGCCGCTGCGCGTGCGCGGTATGACGCTGCCATCGCCATGTACCACGACCAGGCGCTGATCCCGATCAAGACGCTGGACTTTGACCGCGGCGTGAACGTGACACTGGGCCTGCCGTTCATTCGCACCTCCCCGGATCATGGCACCGCTTTTGATATCGCAGGCCAAGGGATCGCCAATCCGTCCAGTCTGATCGAAGCGTTGAAAATGGCGGACCGCATGGCGGCTGCGAGGTCAGGCATTTGAGTATTTTCGAAAAGATGAAGCCATGAGTGCGATTGACAGCCTTCCGCCCCTCAGACAGGTGATTTCTGATCACGGGCTGTCCGCGCGCAAGTCACTGGGGCAGAACTTTCTGCTGGACCTGAACCTCACCGCCAAGATCGCGCGTCAGGCCGGAGACCTGTCGGAATGTGACGTCTTGGAAATCGGCCCCGGCCCCGGCGGCCTGACCCGCGGGCTTTTATCCGAAGGTGCCCGCAAGGTGCTGGCGATAGAAAAAGACACGCGATGTATGCCTGCCTTGGCCGAGATCAGTGCCGCGTATGACGGTCGCCTCGAGGTCATCAACGGGGACGCCTTGGAGATTGACCCGCTGGCCCATCTGACCCCGCCCATCCGCGTCGCGGCCAACCTGCCGTACAATGTCGGCACTGAGCTTTTGGTGCGCTGGCTGACCCCAAAGGACTGGCCACCTTTCTGGCAGAGTCTCACCTTGATGTTCCAGAAAGAAGTCGCCGAGCGTATCGTGGCCAAACCGGGGTCGAAAACCTATGGTCGCCTCGCCATTCTCGCGCAATGGCGGGCCGAGGCCAAGATTGTCATGCATCTGCCTCCGGGTGCCTTTACCCCACCGCCCAAAGTGTCCAGCGCCGTGGTGCACCTCACCGCCCTGCCCGAGCCGCGCTACCCGGCCGATCCCGGCGTCCTGAGCCATGTGGTCGCCAAAGCCTTCAACCAGCGTCGCAAGATGCTGCGCGCCGCGCTCAAAGGGCTTGCTCCGGACATCGAAGATCGCCTGTTGGCCGCCGGTATCCAGCCCACGGAACGCGCAGAACAAGTGTCTCTTGAACAGTTCTGCGCGCTGGCCCGTGAGGTGGCCCGCTAAGCCCTAGATCACTTGAGTTGCGGCGCCGGTTCGCACGTCTTCGACGATATGCCGGTCACCTGCCGCAACTACGTCGGCGATCTCGCGGCGCTGATCCGCACTCAGAACGCCCCCCTCCGGGGCCGCCTTGATTGAGACCAGGGCCTTGTCCCGTGCGGCTTCGAACGCTGTCCGCCGTCCCGACTTTTCATAGTCATCGCGGCCCTCGCGCAAGAAGACATCCGGTTGGAACTGCTCCCGACACAGCGCCAAAGTATGTGCACTGTCCAGAAAATGCCCACCGGCCCGCACTTTGAGAATTTCCTCCCAGTTCAGCGTCTCGGCGCTGACATCTGCCGGCTGCATGAATTTGCGCACCATGGTGCCAACCTCGTTGTCCAGCACGGCCTGAACCGGGCTGAAAACCGTGGCGCATTCCAGCTGTCCGATTCCCCCAAGAATATCCGCACCAGACAGGGCCACAGTCTGCGTCAGCATGGCCCGTTCGGCCATGGCCTGATGATCCACATCCGGCGTGTCCGAACCTGACCCATAGGTGTGGGTAGGAAGACCAAAGCCCTGTTTCATCAATTGCACGGCCATCGACGCGGACTGCACCGACTCTGGACAGGATTGCAGCGCTGAACCGGTCCGCATGTCCAGTGTGAACATCAGCGGCACCGCAATCACCGGCGTGCCGGGCGCCAGAAGATGCGCCAGCACCACCATCGACAGGATTTCAGCCGCTGCCATCAGAACCAGACCTGCGCTGGTCAGCGGGGCCGTGCCCCCGGCTGAAGGCAAGGAACAGGCATGTAGCGGCATGCGGTATTTGCCCGCCTGAATGATCACCTCGCTGTCCATATGCTTGAACTCCAGCGGTGAGAACGAACAGGTGATGACCGAGGTGATTGGCCGCGCGCGCAAAGCCTCTTCGCCCCCGGCAGCAATGGCCGCGATCCGCATCACGTATTCAACATTCTCTTTGCCATAGGGCTGCAACCAGCAGTGCTTGTTCGTATGCGCGGTCATTTCCGCGAACGAGTGAATGTCTGCGGTGACCTCTGGCACACCATGCACAAAAGGATGCGCGATATAGCCGATCTGGTTCAGATCACTGCAGACAGCCGCCATTTCACGCACCGCCTGCAGGTCAAGGTTGCGGTAGCTGGCATCACGCGGATCGACGTAGCCATGGGCCCCCGTGCCCGATCGCATGATGAAACTGCCATCTGCGCGGGGCACCGTCATATCAAATTGCGGGGTCTTGCCGCAGAGCTGGAACGTCTTCGGCGTTGTTTCCAAGGCTTCTTTGACCAGCTCCGGTGGCAACCGCAGGCGGTCCGCATCCCGACCAGGCTTGGCACCCGCTCGGATCAGGGCCTCGCGCGCCTGCGGGTGAATGACGACAACGCCGTACGAGTCCAAAAGCTCGAAACAGCGATCCCGCATGGCGCCGATCTCGCTGTCGGACAGGAACCCGAACCGGGTCGTGTCACAAGACTTGGACGCCAGGTTGAAGGCATCAGGTGCAGTATTAACAGGTGGAGTGTCGCGACGCCCGCGACGGCGGGGTTTGGTTTGAAGTGCTCTGGTTTCCATAACTTTATCCTTTTGACCAGTGATCATGGATTGCTATGGCACACACCGATTACGCTCACTGCCTGCCGACTTGAGCTGGCTAGACGCTAATCCCGCGAGGTCAAACCGGTCAAGCCCTGTGTGACAAGAAAAACCCGCGACCGTTGCGGGTCGCGGGCTATGAAGTCTGGAACCTGAGGGGCAGATTACTCGGCGGCTTCTACCGGACCGTCACCCTCTGCCGCTGGCTGAGGTGCTGGGTCGTCGACGCTTGCGTCCTGTTTCGGTTTGGATGGTTTGCGCCGCGGTTTGCGCGCTGGCTTGGGTTTGCTTTCGGCCTTGGCCTCTGGGGTCTCGACAAGACCCGCGTCCTGATCGGCCTGAGGGTCGATCACATCAGGCTGTGGCGCTTCAGATGGATCTGCGGACTTTGCGTCGGCACCGTTGGCTTCGCGCTCCTGACGCTCCATGCGTTCCTGACGCTCGCGATCGCGGTCGGCCTGGCGTTCGCGGTTCTGGCGTTCCTGCTCTTCGCGACGCGCTTCCTGTTCGCGCTGAGCCTCGGACAACAACCGCATGTAGTGTTCTGCGTGCTGCTGGAAGTTTTCGGTCGCAACCCGGTCATTACCCAATTGCGAGTCGCGCGCCAGCTGGTTGTATTTATCAATGATCTGTTGCGGGGTGCCGCGCACTTTGCCTTCGGGGCCTGAGCTGTCAAACACACGGTTGACGATATTGCCCGAGGGCCGACTGCGGTTGTTCTTGCGCGAACGGGATTTGGAAGATCTCATGTATTCTGGTCCAGCCTTGGTCCAATTCGATGTCTTAAAACCCGTTTCACGCCTCTTGCGCTCTGAATGACCGAGTTTCGACTTTTGGGCTTGGCGTCCGGGGAGCCGCGCTAGGGCATCACCGTCCGGACACCTCTTGAGTAAATCGGTTGCCGCGCGGGCACAAGGGGTATTCGATTAAAACCCTCCACAAGATGTGGTTTTTTCGCCGCATCTCAGGGATTCTGCCCCATCACCACACGATCACGCCCATCGAGATCTGTCAGTGTCACGACCCCGGTCAGCCCGGCTGCTTCAAACAAAGCCGCGACATCCGGCCCTTGTCTCCACCCGATTTCGACGAGGAAATGACCACCCGGTTTCAGATAATCGCGCGCATTTCCAGCCAGGGCGCGATAGGCCGTCAGCCCATCGCCTTCGTCGGTCAGCGCCATACGGGGTTCGTATTTCACCTCAGGCGCCAGTCCTGCCATTTCCTCAAGCGCAATGTAGGGCGGGTTGGACACAATCAGATCAAACTGACCTTCCACGGATTTGAACCAGTCGCTTTCAACCAACTCGCAGCGTGCGTCCACCCCCAAGTCCCGGGCGTTTTGCGCAGCAACCGACAAGGCAGCGCCAGAAAGATCTGCACCGACTCCCGTGGCCTCCGGTCGCTCTGCCAATAGGGTCAGCAGGATGCAACCAGAGCCGGTTCCCAGGTCCAAAACCTCACGAAACTCATGCGCGAGCGCCGCCTCGATCAGTGTTTCTGTTTCGGGCCGAGGGTCCAGAACGTCAGGCGTCACGGTAAACCGGCGGCCAAAAAACTCGCGCCACCCAAGCAGGTGCGAGACCGGCTTTCGGTCGACCCGGTCTTGAATGGATGCAAAGAACGCCGCTTCAGACCCGGCTTCCAACACATCCTGCGAATGCAGCGTCAAACGTCCCGCATCAATGCCCAGGCTGGCCGCCATCAGCTTGCGCGCGTCCCGGGGTGCGCCGTCGATCCCGGCCTCTTTCAGCATTTGCGTTGCCAGCATCAGCGCCGCCTGGACGTTCACCCCTGCATCTCCGCCAGCATCCGTGCCTGATCGTCCGCCGTCAGCGCATCGACAATCTCGTCCAGATCGCCATTCATCACCGCATCCAGCTTGTAGAGCGTCAGGTTGATCCGATGATCCGTCATGCGACCTTGTGGGAAGTTATAGGTGCGGATGCGCTCCGACCGGTCACCCGAGCCCACCTGCGACTTACGATCCTGGGATCGCTCGCTGTCGATCCTTTGTCGTTCCATATCGTAAAGCCGCGTTTTCAGCACCTGCATGGCTATCTCGCGGTTACGGTGCTGCGACTTCTCGGACGAGGTCACCACAATCCCACTTGGAATATGTGTAATCCGCACAGCCGAGTCTGTGGTGTTGACGTGCTGCCCACCGGCACCGGACGAGCGCATGGTATCGATCCGGATGTCATTGGCATCGATCTGAATGTCGACATCCTCTGCTTCCGGCAGCACCGCCACCGTCGCTGCCGAGGTGTGAATACGCCCGCCGCTTTCGGTCTCTGGCACCCTTTGCACACGATGCACACCGGATTCGTACTTTAGTCGCGCAAAGACGTTTTCGCCCTTCACATGGGCAACAACCTCTTTGACGCCGCCCAACTCTGTCATCTGCTCTTCGATGATCTCAAACCGCCAGCCTCGACTTTCCGAGTAACGTTGGTACATGCGCAGAAGATCACCAGCAAAAAGGGCTGCTTCATCCCCACCTGTACCTGGGCGGATTTCCACCATCGCGGGTCGCTTATCCGCTGCGTCCTTGGGCAAAAGTGCCAGCTGAAGCGCGTGCTCTGCCGCGGGCAGCTGCTCTTTCAGAACCGGCAGCTCTTCTTCCGCCAACTCCTTCATGTCGGGATCGCCCAGCATCAGCTCGGCCTCTTCGAGGTCAGCAAGCAACTGACGATACGCGACAATCTGCTCTACAACGGGCTTCATGTCGGCATATTCCTTGGCCAGCACGGCAATATCGCTGCCCGCTGTGCCCTCGGCCATCTGCGCTTCCAGAAATTCGAAGCGCTGGGTGATCTGCTCTAATCGTTCTATCGGAACCATAAGGGTAAGTGGGACAATCGGCTGGCTTGGTCAAGGGGGGGCTTTGCGGTATACTGATACCATGAAAAAGCTCATGCTCCTTCTGGCCGTTGTCGCCCAACCCGCGCTTGCCGATTACAACCTGAACGGCAAGGTGATCGATTGCTATTGCACGGACACGCAAGGCAGCCGCGTTGACGTCGGCGAAACGATTTGCATGCACGTGGATGGGCGCAGTTTCATGGCCCAATGTCAGATGTCGCTGAACGTACCGATGTGGCGCGAGATCGCGCCCGCCTGCCTATCTTCGGACCTCGGCCCCTCAATGGGCGGGCAAAGCACCAATCCAGCGCTCGATACGCTGTCGATTGACGCCAAAGTCCTTCCGTCCAAAACGTGAGCGGGCAAAAATCAGCAACTCATCCCCGTTTAGCAAGATGGTGGTATAGTCAGGAAACCCCATCATACGACTGCGTGTGACGTAGGTAATCATGCCCTGCAGAACGGAACCGTCCAGGACATGTGTACGCGGCTCTGCACCGATGACCGAGTCAATGCGTCGCAAACCGTCCGGTCCGGTCGTGACGCGACGTGTAACGCCATTGGAAAAGTTCTTATCCCCAGTGACTTGTGGCTCAACGTGCCAGGCGGCAGGATCGCTGGGGGCGAGACGGACATAAGCCAGGCACGCCAAAAACGCGATGGCTGCGATCCAAACAATGGTCATGCGCAAGAACCTTTTCATAAAAAACATATGGGCGGCTACGACACAATGACCAGAACTGGTCACCGGAATACTTCAATACATTCGACGCCAAAGCGCCGCAGCCTGACGTCATCAGACATCAGGTCGTTGCCATTTCCAAGGCAGTTCACGGCAAGTTTAGCGGCTCTATCGTGACAAAACCAAGACCCACTGTCAGAAAAGACAGTTATCTGCCCCTGTGACGCGAGCCCCAGATCGACAGCAATTCTGTTGCGACATGTGCCCCGGCAATTGCAGTGGCGCCAGTGGTATCAAACGGGGGCGAGACTTCGACCACATCGCCGCCCACCATGTTGATGCCTGCCAAATCACGTAGAATGATAGATGCCTGCCCCGAGGTCAGCCCCCCCCAAACCGGCGTGCCGGTGCCCGGCGCAAACGCAGGGTCAAGGCAGTCGATGTCAAAAGTGACATAGGTCGGATGATCCCCAAGGATGGATTTGATTTTCTTAACCACTGCGGCGGGCCCTGTCTCGTGCACCTCGCGCGCGTCAATGGTCGGCACACCCAGATTGTCCTCGTTGGTCGTGCGAATACCCACCTGAACCGAGCGTTTCGGGTCCACGATGCCCATCTTTACGGCCTTGTAGAACATGGTGCCGTGATCGATGCGGTCCATGTCGTCATCGGCCCAGGTGTCCGAATGCGCGTCAAACTGCAAGAGCGAGATCGGCCCGTACTTCTCGGCATAGGCCTTCAGAATCGGGAACGAGATATAGTGATCCCCACCCAATGTGATACTCGCAGCGCCCGCGTTCAGGATCGTCCGAATATGGTTGGTCAGCGTATCCGGAAACTCGCTGACCTTGGCGTAGTCAAAGGCAACATCGCCATAGTCCACAATTGAGACCTCGTCCAACACGTTGAAATCCCAACCATAAGGCGCGTCAGGCGATTGCAGCGCCGATGCCTCTCGAATGGCCCGTGGCCCCAGCCGCGTACCGGGCCGATTGGTCACCGCCTGATCAAAGGGCACGCCCGTCACGGCGATATCCACGCCGGTCAGGTCTTTGGTGTAACGCCGCCGCAGGAAAGACGTGGCCCCGCCAAACGTATTCTCGAACGAGCAGCCTCTGATATCTTTGCGGGTAAACGCTTCGTCTACATAAGTCTTGGAATCTTCCAGCGCCATCTCTTCAGCTCCTCGCCTAAAAATTTGATCAAATTTCTACAGGCAGTGGGCCAAAGGTCAAGATTTGATTACGACACCACGCTAAATCGGCTGTGCCTTTTCCACCAAACGCGCAAAAAAGGACGCGCCTATGGGCGAAATCTCATCGTTAAAGTCATACTTTGGATGGTGCACCATAGGCCCGTCGCCCTGCCCCAGGAAAAAATAGGCACCGGGCCGTTCTTCGAGCATATAGGCAAAATCCTCGGCCCCCATTTCCATGCCAGTATTGGCGTTCACCGCCTCGTCTCCGGACACCTCACGGGCGACTTCCGCTGCAAACTCAACCTTGTCGGCATGGTTGACGGTTGCCGGATACCCCTTTTCATAGCGCAGCACGGCCTCAACGTCATACGCCGCCGATTGGCCGGCCACGATGGCCTCCATACGCCGGATGATCATGGCCTGCACCGCCTTGTCAAAGGTGCGCACCGTGCCATTCAGATAGGCCGTGTCGGGAATCACGTTGTCGGTTGATCCGGTGTGGATCTGGGTCAGTGAAACAACCGCCTCGCTGCGCGTGTCGTGGTTGCGGCTGATGATGGTCTGCAGCGCGTTGCCAATCGCCAGCGCCGCAACAACCGGATCGGCGGTGTCCTGCGGATAGGCACCGTGCCCGCCTTTGCCCTGAATATCAATGTGGAACTCGTCCACTGCTGCCATGATCGGCCCCGGCGTTGAATAGAAATACCCAACTTCGATCTCAGGAATATTGTGCAACGCATAGACCTGGTCCACGTCGAACCGATCCAGAATACCCTCTTGCACCATGACCCCGGCACCGCCGCCACCCTCTTCCGCCGGCTGAAAAATCAGCGCGACGCGCCCCGAGAAATTCCGTGTCTCGGCCAGGTACTTGGCCGCACCCAACAGCATCGTCGTATGCCCGTCATGCCCACAGGCATGCATCGCACCCTCCACGGTCGAGGCATACTCCAGACCCGTCATCTCTGGCATCGGCAGCGCATCCATATCGGCGCGCAGACCAATCGTGCCGCCCTCACCTTTGCCGTTGATGATCGCGACCACGCCACTTGTCGCAATCCCTTCGTGGATTTCATCGATGCCAAATTCGCGCAGCCGCTCCACAACAAACGCCGCCGTCTTATGGCAGTCAAACTCGATCTCCGGGTTGGCGTGCAGATGGCGACGCCAGGATTTCATCTCGTCTGCATAAGCAGCAATGCGGTTCACCACGGGCATGGGCTGGACTCCGGTCAAAGGTTCATCTGATATGCAACTGAACACTGGAGTTGAGAGAGTTGCAATGGCCGAAGACCCGCTGATCCTAAACCCAAATGGCGGCATGCCCCGCCTGATCGAGATCATGCGCCGCCTTCGTGATCCGGAAAACGGCTGCCCCTGGGATATCGAACAGGATTTCTCAACCATCGCGCCCTACACCATCGAAGAGGCTTATGAGGTCGCTGATGCCATTGAGCGCGAGGCGTGGGATGAACTCAAAGGCGAGTTGGGCGACCTCTTGTTCCAATCCGTCTTTCATGCCCAGATGGCCAGTGAGTTCGGGCTTTTTACCTTTGACGAGGTTGCCGACACCATGTCGGACAAGATGGTCGCCCGTCACCCGCATGTCTTTGGTGATGAAAGTCGGGACAAATCGGCCGAACAGCAGACCCGCGATTGGGAAACCGTCAAGGCTGCCGAACGCGCTGGCAAGGCGCTGAGTGGCGCGCTTGACGGTGTGGCGCTGGGCTTGCCGGCGCTCTTGCGCGCCGTGAAACTGCAAAAACGCGCGGCCCGCGTGGGCTTTGACTGGCCCGACATCTCTCAGGTTGTCGACAAGATCGTGGAAGAGGCCGGAGAACTGGCCGAGGCCCGCGACACGATGGGACAACAAGAGATCGAAGAAGAATTTGGCGACATGCTGTTTGTGATTGCCAACCTCGCACGGCACCTCAACATCGAACCCGAAGCCGCCCTGCGCGCCACCAACGCCAAGTTTGTGCGCCGGTTTGAAGCGGTCGAGGCCAAACTCGCAGCCGTAGGCAAACGCCCCGAAGACAGCGATCTCGCGGAAATGGACGCGCTGTGGGATGCCGTGAAGCAGGAAGAAAAATTACGTCAGAAGTGACACGCAAAGCACTACAAAGAAAGGGTTTATCATGGATGTTCCGTTCAAAACCAAACGGATACTCGCATTTGGAGATTGCGACATCTCCGGCACCGCCTACTACCCCGCCTACCTCAACATCCTGAACGGCGTGAACGAAGAGTTCTGGCTACGTCTCGGGTATCCTTGGCACAAAATCATCTGGGAAGAACGCTGGGGCACACCAACCGTACACATCACAACCGACTTCTCCAGCCCCTCATTCTTTGGTGAAGAACTGGAATTCGAAGTCACCATACAAAAGGTTGGACGCTCTTCGGTCACCGTGCACCACGATATCAGTTGCAACGGACAAAAGCGCTGGTCCTCAACGCAGGTGCTCGCAGCATCAGACCTCGACAAACACACCTCAATGCCCTGGCCTGATGATGTGCGTGCCGCTCTCGAGGCATGTTTGGTTGAACAGAAGGACGCAGAATAAATCCCGCGCGGCGCAGGGTTTTCGAACTGCACCTTCTGTGTCGGCGTTTTTTGACTCAGATCAAATACCCAACTACTTTATTCAGGTATTGACCCGACTAATTTGGTCGGGTAATTCCGGTCTCAGAGAGAAACGCAATTGAGAGTGAGTCGCATGATCGCCCACCTGAAATCCGCCGCCTTTGCCGTCACCGCCCTCGCGGTCGCCACTCCAGCGATGGCTGATGAGGTCAACATCTATTCCTACCGCCAGCCCGAGCTGATCAAGCCGCTGACCGACGCCTTCACTGCCGAGACCGGCATCAAGGTGAACGTCGCCTACCTCAAAAAGGGTATGATCGAACGCATGCAGGCCGAGGGCAAACGCTCACCCGCTGATCTCGTGCTGACCGTCGACATCTCGCGCCTTGCAAGTGTTGTAAACGCCGGCCTCACCCAGCCGGTATCCAGTGACACGCTGAACACAAACGTGCCCGGAATCTATCGTGACCCGGAAAACCATTGGTATGGCCTGACCACCCGCGCACGGATCGTCTATGCCTCCAAGGATCGCGTCGCCGAGGGTGAGGTCACCACCTACGAAGATCTGGCCGACCCCAAGTGGAAAGGCCGCATCTGCACCCGTTCCGGCACCAACGCCTATAACGTCGCCCTGACCTCGGCTGTCATTCACCACCATGGTGAAGAAGGTGCCAAGGCATGGCTCGAAGGCGTCAAGGCCAACCTCGCACGCAAGCCCCAAGGCAACGACCGCGCGCAAGTGAAGGCGATCTGGGCGGGTGAATGCGACATTGCGATCGGCAACACCTATTACATGGGCAAGATGCTCAGCGACGAGGAACAAAAAGCATGGGCCGAAAGTGTCAATGTTCTCTTCCCAACCTTTGAAGGTGCGGGCACCCACGTGAACATTTCGGGTATCGCCATGGCAAAACACGCTCCCAATGCCGACAATGCTCTTAAGATGATGGAGTTCCTGACCTCGCCCGCAGCCCAGGAAATCTACGCCAAAGCCAACTTTGAGTATCCTATCGCGCCTGGCACCAATGCTGATCCACTGGTTCAGGGTTGGGGTGAGTTCGCTGCGGATGATGTGAACCTGATGACTCTAGCAGGTCACCGCTCAACCGCTCTGAAAATCACCGAACAGGTCGACTTCGACGGCTAAGAACCATCACCCTCGAACGGATAAGGGACGCCCTGCGGTGTCCCTTTTTCTTTTGTCAGCTCCTTCAATCCCGGAACAACCTGTTTCACCAAATCCGCCGACGGCCCGTTCGGATTGTACACGGCAAATCTGGGAATTTCAAAATTGTCTGAGTGACTTACAGCGTGCAACTCATGTGACATGCGTGTTGGAACAAAGGTCATTCCACCCCGCCGACCCATATACCTCAAGGCCATCAAGGCATTGCCCAGAAACAAGTGACCGGATCGGTCCCCCAACTGTTCCCGGACCGCCGCATCATATTCCGGCCCCAACTGCAGGTTCAGAAATAGCGGCAGTTCCGCATCTTTGATCGAACAGGGGTGCGACGCCATCAGTGCCATCTGCTCTGGCGGCAACTCCACGCATTCCAATCTCTGCCCCGCCGGGCGTTCTCCTGTGATGACCAGGTCAACTGCTCCGTCCCGCACCATGTCCAGGGCGTTGCTGTCGTGGTCAAAATTCAGCGACAGCGGCAGCTTGTCCAAGGTTTCCTCGGCCCAAATCGTCAGATCCACCAACAGCCCGTCCCAGATCGACAACTGGCACCCCAATCGCAACGCAATCCGCCCGGCAAACTGGCGCCCCAGGCCCGCGCGCACCTGCGCCCATTGCCCCAAGAGCTGTTCTGCATGTGGCCGCAGCTGCACCCCGGCTTCGGACAGGCGCGTACCACCCGGCCCGCGCTCGAACAATGTCACCTCAACCGCGTCTTCCAGGGCGCGCACCCGCGCGCTCACCGCAGCCTGCGTGACATTGAGCCGCTTGGCGGCCCTGTGAAAGCTCTGCGTGTCAGCCACCGCCAGAAAGGTCTGCAATAGTTTCTCGTCCATTACCGAACAGAAAACTCGATCAGATTGATAAAAACAATACGTTTTTCTTATCGTATATCCTCTGCTAGCCCTGTCCCCAACAGGACACCCAAGGAGACTCTCATGCTCGACAAATCGCATAAACCCACATGGACCAGTTTCGAAGAGGCCACACAGGCCGACTGGGACGCCGTCATGGACTACGAAGAACAGTTCAACGCCGAACTGGTGGATCGCATCCTTGCCATGCTGAAATCGCTGGACGAAGACTGGACCCCCTACCCGATCAACCGCTACCACCACTGCCTGCAGGCAGCGACCCGTGCACACGCAGATGGTGCGGACGAGGAAATCGTGGTGGCCGCGCTCATTCACGACATTGGCGACATCCTGTCCCCCTACAACCACGGCGAACTCGCCGCCGCCATGGTGCGTCCCTACATGAGCGAGCGCGCCCGCTGGATCATCGAACACCACTGCGTCTTTCAGGGCTATTACTACAACCACATGCTGGGCGGAGACCGCCACGCGCGCGAAAAATACAAAGACAGCCCCTACTACGACGACGCCGTCTATTTCTGCCACAACTACGACCAGAACGCTTTTGATCCAGACTACCCATCAAAGCCGCTCGAATTCTTTGAACCGATGCTGCGTCGTGTGTTCTCCAAGTCCGGCGGTCATATGGAGTTGAACGAGACTGCCGCCGATTAGGGGCGACTTGCGTTCCAAACCCGCCACGCGCGCATCAATCAGCCCTGCCTACAACACTTTGCGTAGGCGGGGCCCCACTTCCTCAAACCCTTCGCGCAAATAAAATTGGAGCGTTCGGTTCCACGCGGGCTGGTTCGGGGCACCAACTTCAAACCGGGTCCAGTTCTTGGCTTGCGCCACCCGCCTTGCGGCGCTCAACAAAGCTACGGCCACCCCGTCCGAGCGGTATCGGGGGTCCACATAAAGCTCAGTGATCTCTCCGAAACGACCACCCGCATAGATCGCGGCGCATTCATTCAGCATCAACACCCCGATGGCCTCATCTTTGTCATGGGCCAGCAAGGCAATTACCGCGCCCTCTTCCATCAACGCACTGGTGGTTTTCAGAATGGCATCCCGGTCTGGCGCTGTGCCGCCGAGTTCCTCAAGCAAACTCCCAACCAGCCGTGCCACGTCAGGCGCATCTGCATAGGCTGCGTTGCGTGTTTTTAGGGGTCTTGAGTGTTGCATGTCACCTCCGATGTCATATTTGATCAAATTATTCCGCACGTGTTTCCCCGTCAATGACACAGCAATCACTGGTTTCCTTCATCTCCGGCATGGGAAAGCGATTGCGCGGCCCAAAGTCCCTGGCCTAGGGTTCCACGAAACATAACCCCCAGGGACCCGCATCATGGACAAATCAAACCGTCACGCCTTTGAAACCCGCGCCATCCACGCGGCACAGGAACCCGATCCGCTGACCGGGGCTGTTGTAACCCCGATCGTACAGGCGTCTACCTTTGTTCAAGACGGCATTGGCGAAAACCGTGGCTATATCTACGCCCGCTCCGGCAACCCCACCCGTCACACGGTTGAACGCTGTATTGCCGACCTCGAAGGCGCCGAGGCTGGCTATGCCTTTCCCACCGGCCTGTCGGCGGCAGCGACGGTCCTGGAACTGCTTGATGCCGGCGCGCATGTTGTTGCCCATGGCGACCTCTACGGGGGCGTTCATCGCCTGTTGACCCAGGTGCGCATGCGCTCCGCCGGGTTTGACGTGACCTTTGTCGATTTCTCCGACACCGACGCCGTGCGCGCTGCCGTCACCGACAAGACCGCCATGCTCTGGTACGAGACCCCCTCGAACCCCACCCTGCGCATCGTTGACATCGCCGCAATCTCGCAGATTGGCCGCGATACCGGCGCTCTGACGGTCTGCGACAACACCTTTTGCTCGCCCTATTTGCAAAACCCACTTGCCCTGGGCGCAGACATCGTTGTGCATTCCGCCACCAAGTTCCTCTGTGGTCATTCCGACATGATGGCGGGTGTCGCCTGTGTTGCGCCGCATGTCTCGACCGAGATCACCGAACGCCTTGGCTTCCTGCAAAACTCGGTTGGCGCGGTCCTGTCTCCGCCGGACTGCGCACAGCTTTTGCGGTCCGTGAAAACCCTGCCCGTGCGCATGGATCGCCATTGCAGCAATGCCCGCGCCGTGGCCGAACACTTTGCCGAGAACCGCGCACGTTTTGGCCTGAACGACGTGCGCTATCCCGGACTGCCCGACCATCCGGGTCATGACATTGCCGCTCGCCAGATGCACGACTTTGGGGCCATCGTCACAATCGAGGTTAACGGCGGTGAAGCCCGCGCCGACGAAGTTCTGAAACGCAGCTCACTGTTTCAGTTCGCCGTCAGCCTGGGCGGCGTGGAAAGCCTGATCCAGCATCCGGCGTCACTGACTCACAAGGCCGTGCCAGAGGAACAGCGCGCCGCAGCGGGGATCTCAGACGGCATGATCCGACTATCTGTCGGCATAGAAAACGTCACCGACCTGATCGCCGACCTTGAAGAGGCGTTTCGCTAAGACCACAGCACAGGACAGCGACGTCGGCAGAAATACCGACGTGATACCGACGTAATACCGACGTGATGCAGACGCCGTTTTTTGCTTCTTTTCTGGACAAGCGCCGGGGCAATTGACAGTGTTCATCGATAGGTTTGAGAAAAGAATATGACCGCACGCAAAATCATCATCGACACCGATCCCGGCCAGGACGACGCCGTGGCCATCCTGTTGGCACTGGCCAGCCCCGAAGACATCGACGTCCTCGGAATCACGGCTGTTGCAGGCAATGTCCCGCTGTCCCTGACTTCGAAAAATGCTCGTATTGTCTGCGAGTTAGCAGGCAAACCTGACACGCTTGTCTTTGCCGGCTGCGATCGCCCGTTGGGCCGCAAACTGGTCACAGCCGAGCATGTCCACGGCCAAACCGGTCTCAACGGACCCGTCCTGCCTGACCCGGTGATGCCGCTGCAAGAGCAGCACGCCGTCGATTTCATCATCGACACCCTGCGGGCCCATGATGCGGGCACCGTCACCCTATGCCCCCTCGGCCCCCTCACCAACATCGCCATGGCCTTTGAGAAAGCCCCGGATATCATTGAAAAGGTTCAGGAAATCGTTCTGATGGGTGGTGCCTATTTCGAGGTGGGCAATATCACTCCGGCGGCGGAATTCAACATCTATGTTGACCCTCAGGCGGCTCACATCGTGTTTTCCTCTGGTGCGCCTATCGTGGTCATGCCGCTGGATGTGACCCACAAAGCGCTGGTCACCAAACCCCGCAATGACGCCTTTCGTGCCATCGGCAGTGCGGTTGGCACCGCCGTCGCGGAAATGACTGATTTCTTTGAGAGATTTGACAAGGAAAAGTACGGCTCCAACGGTGCGCCCTTGCACGATCCTTGCGTCACCGCCTACCTGATCCGCCCCGATCTCTTCACCGGACGCCACATCAACGTCGAGATCGAAACCCACTCCGAACTCACCCTTGGCATGACCGTCGCCGATTGGTGGCGCGTCACCGACCGCCCCCCTAACGCATTGTTCATGGGTGACATCGATGCTGATGGCTTCTTCGCCCTCCTGACCGAGAGGCTGTCGCGACTATGAGCACCGCCCTGCATCTTGCCCGCCCCGATGATCTTGACCGTCTGATCCCGCTGGTCGAGGCCTTTCACTCGGAAGAAGGCATTTTGCAAGACGACGAAACACGCCGTGCGGCGCTGATGCCCTTGCTTGACGGCTCACCCTTGGGGGCCATCTACCTGATCGGACCTACCCGCGCACCAGTTGGCTATGTGGTCATCACCTTTGGCTGGTCCGTCGAATTCGGCGGCATGGACGCCTTTGTCGACGAGATTTTCATTCGTCCCAAGGTGCGGGGCCGCGGCATGGGCGGCGATGCCTTGACCGCCCTGTCCGGTGCCCTCGGGGACGCCGGAGTCAGGGCGTTTCACCTTGAAGTCGACCGCACCAAAGATCGTACGCGCCGCCTCTATCAGCGCGCGGGCTTCGAGCCACGCGAACGCTACATGCTCATGACCAAGCGTCTCTGAAACTGGGCCAATCGCCAAGCGGTTTTGATGCCCGTCATTCGCGCCCCGATCGTCAAAGTCATGGCGCACCTGTTTCTGCTTTCAGATCACTCTTCGCAGCCCGCCGCCTCTGGTAATCCGTCATTTTGGATATATGTTTCCCCCATGACCTTGCACATCCCTTTTGACAACACCTACGCCCGGCTTCCTGCGCCACTCTTCACGCGCCAGGCACCCGTACCCGTCCGTGCGCCCGAGCTTTTGGCCTTCAACCACCCGCTGGCTCAGGATCTGGGGATAACCGGCGACGATGATGTCGACGAATTGGGACGGGTGTTTTCGGGCAATGAAATCGCCGCGGGAGCAGACCCGCTTGCGCAGCTTTATGCAGGCCACCAGTTCGGTCACTGGAACCCGCAACTGGGCGATGGTCGCGCAATCCTTCTTGGCGAAGCGGCCGGGTTTGACATCCAGCTCAAGGGCTCCGGTCGGACGCCATACTCGCGCAACGGCGATGGGCGCGCCTGGATCGGCCCTGTGCTGCGCGAGTTCGTGGTTTCCGAGGCCATGCACACGTTGGGCATCCCCACCACCCGTGCCCTCGCCGCAGTGGCAACAGGAGAGACCATCCAGCGCGAAACCACCCTGCCCGGCGCCATCCTGACCCGCGTAGCCAGCAGCCACATCCGGGTTGGCACATTTCAGGTTCTCGCAGCTCGTCAGGACTATGCCGGGCTACAGGCGCTCTACGAACACGCCGTCGCCCGCCATCATCCCGAAGCAACCGATCCGCTCGACTTTCTGAGCGGCGTGATCGAACGACAAGCCCAGCTGGTCACCAAATGGATGAACGTCGGCTTCATTCACGGCGTCATGAACACCGACAACTGCAGCATCTCCGGCGAAACCATCGACTATGGTCCCTGCGCCTTTATGGATGCCTACCACCCGATGACGGTGTTCTCCTCGATCGACCGCCAGGGCCGCTATGCCTGGGCCCGGCAGGCGGACATCATCGTCTGGAACATGGCGCAACTGGCCACCGCTCTGGTTCCCCTGATGCCCAATCAGGACGAGGCGATCCAAGCCTTCACCGGGGCCGTGCACGCCATGCCTGACCGCCTGAACACGCTGTGGAACGCCACGCTCCTGCGTAAGATCGGCATTGCCAGAGGCCAACCGGGCGACCAAGACCTCGCCACGGAGCTCTTACAGATGATGTCCTCACAAGGCGCTGATTTCACAAATACTTTTGCGGCCCTGAGCGGGGACACAGCGCGCGATCAATTCACGGACCGAGAGGCCTTTGATACCTGGGCCACCAAGTGGCACACCCGCATCAAATCGACCCCCGACGCCGAGGCCACCATGCAGGCGGCCAATCCGATCCTGATCCCGCGCAACCACCGCATCGAGCACATGATCCAGGCCGCCGTGACCGGCGACATGGCCCCCTTTACGCGCCTCATGCAGGCCTATGCGCGCCCCTTTGACAGAGATCCGGAATTCACTGACCTCACCCACGCCCCGACAGAACAGGAACGCGTCCGCGCCACCTTTTGCGGCACCTGAGCCTTCATCTTGCCAAAAATACTCCCGCCGGAGGCTCCGACCGGCGCCTCGCTCACTTCCGGTTGATCAGGATCAATCCCAGCACCACCAAGCCCAGCGAAGCCCAAATGCTGACGCCCACCGCTTCTCCCAAAAGCCACCAACCAAACAGCACGCTCAACACAGGTGAAAGAAAACTGAACGAGGCCACAGATGCAGCGGGATAGACAGTCAGCAACCAGAACCAGAAGACATAGCCGAAACACACCACCCCCAGGGCCTGAAACGCCACACCAGCGAGGTGGATCATTTCCGGCTCCCGCAGCAGCGGGCCGAACAAAGGCGCAACAGCACTCAGAACCACCGCTGATACCATGATCTGCCACATCAACTGGGCTTCCGGCGCAATTTGGTTCAGCGGCTTGAACCGCAACATCAATGCGATCCCGGCCCATCCCCAGGCGGCGCCGAGCGCGGCCAGATCCCCCCAGATATTGGCCTCTCCGGCAGAACGATCCATCAACGCCACCGCGACGCCCGCCATGGCCAGCCCCAATCCAAGGAGCCGCAAGGCAGTCAGCCTTTCCCCCGGCAGACACACATGTGCCATCAGCGCCAACCAGACCGGCATGGAATAGAATATCACGCTGGCGCGCGACACATCCGTCAGATCAAGAGCGATATACAGGCATATGAATTCAATAGAAAAAAGCAAACCCGAGGCAATGCCAAACCACAGTAACCCACCCTTGGTCTTAAAGGGGATGCCGCGGATCCAAATCCACGCCCCCATGACAAAGACGGCAATGACAGACCGCAGTGCAGCAACAAACACCGGGGAAATCCCACCGTTTGTGACCTTGATCACCACCTGGTTGAACGCCAAAACCGTTGCAAAGAAAATCAGCGAGCTTGCCCCAAAGGCGTCGATATGCGTTTTGCGTTCCATGCGGCCAGACGCGCGGAAATTTGTTAAGTTGTCAAGCAACTTAGACAGAAATGACCCATGCGACAGCCTGTTGGCTCGCCTTTCCCGATGCGGCATGCCAAAACCGGCTGCAAACTTTCGAGACCACCGATGACCACCAACCTGCGCATTGCCACCTACAACCTGCAAAAATGCATCGGCATGGACATGCGCCGTCGCCCGGATCGGTCTATGCAGGTTATCGACGCATTACAGGCGGACCTCGTAGTGCTGCAAGAGGTCGACAAACGCCTGCCACCGCGCCCCGCAGCCCTCCCGCATGATCTGATCGAGACACATGGCTGGCAGGCCCTGCCCTTTGGCCAGCCCGGCGGGTCTCTTGGTTGGCACGGCAATGCCATGTTGATCCGCGATGGCCTCAACCCCCTTCACACCTCGCGTCTGGACCTGCCCGGTCTTGAGCCGCGCGGCGCCATCCTGGCCGAGTTCGAAACCACCATCGGCCCGCTCCGCGTGATCGGTGTGCACCTTGGCCTCATTCGGCGCTTTCGTCTGATGCAGCTCATGGCAATCACCCGCGAATTGCGCCGACGGCCTGTGATGCCCACCCTCATTGCCGGGGATTTCAACGAATGGGGGCCCAAGGCCGCTCTTGACGCCGCCACGCCCGGTCTCGACTTCGCCGATCCGGGTCATAGCTTTCCGGCACCGCGCCCCGTCGCCGCACTCGACAGCTTTGCCCATAGCTCTGATCTCAGGGTGCTGCGCAGCGGCATCCACCGTGCGCGCCCTGCCGCGAGCGCCTCGGACCACCTGCCCGCCTGGGCCGAGTTCACGCCCGCCTGAACCTGCGCTTGTTCCGTCCCAAGGCCCATGCTAGCCAAATGGCAGCAGCACAAGGGACAGGGCCATGAACTTTCTCCAGATCACCTCGGCTCTGATTGTGTTGGCCGGGGCCTTTGGTGCCATCAACTACCTGTTTTTGAAACTCCCCGCCGCCATCGGCATCCTCGTGGTGGCGCTCTTTGCCAGCTTTGGCCTTCTCGCCATCGACCTCATCGCTCCGCAATATGGTATCGCCGATGCGGCCCGCCATGTGATCACCGAAATCGAATTCTCGGACGCGCTGCTCGAAGGTATGCTGGGCCTTCTGCTCTTTGCCGGGGCGCTGCATGTCAAACTGCATGACCTGCGTGCGCAGTGGATCCCCGTGGCCCTGATGGCAACCGTCGGCGTGGGGCTCTCCACGGTGATCGTCGGCGTTGGTTTCAGCTGGCTTACCGGTATGCCGCTGATGATTGCCCTGGTCTTTGGGGCGCTGATTTCACCCACCGATCCCGTCGCCGTTCTTGGCGTGCTGCGCGAGGCCGATCTCAGGAAATCCCTTGAAACCAAGATCGCCGGGGAAAGCCTGTTCAACGACGGCGTCGGCTATGTGGTGTTCCTTGTCCTTTCTGGCATGGCCTTTGCCACCCACGGCCATGGTGCCGTGGATCACGGCGAGTCACAGATCGATGACGCCGCGATCCTGTTCCTGCAAGAGGCCGTTGGTGGTGCCTTTCTCGGCATTGCTCTCGGCTGGCTCACCTTTCGCGTGATGCGCCTGATTGACGACTATTCTCTCGAAGTTCTCCTGACCCTTGGCTTGGCTTTTGGCGGCTACGAACTGGCGGTCGCGCTGCATGTCTCGGCCCCGATCATGGCCGTCTGCGCCGGTCTCCTGATCGGGGACATCGGTGCCAAACACGGGATGAGCGCCGAAACCCGCGAATATGTCGATGCCTTCTGGAAACTCGTCGACGAAATCCTGAACGCCGTCCTCTTCCTGCTGATCGGCTTCGAGGTCTTTGCCGTCGCCTTTGACATGACCTACCTCGCCACCGGCGTCGCCACCATTGCACTGGCCCTGCTGGCGCGCCTGGCCGCTGTCGCCGTGCCCGTGCTCGCCCTGCGACCCTTCCGCGAGTTCAGCCGCGGCGTGGTGCCAATCATGACCTGGGGCGGCCTCAAAGGCGGTATCTCGGTGGCGCTGGCACTCTCGCTGCCCGAAAATGACTGGAAACCCCTGATCCTGACGGCCACTTACATCGTTGTGATCTTCTCGATCATCGTCCAGGGTCTCACCGTCGCCCCGCTCGCCAAACGCGTGGGCCGCCAACCGGAGTTGATGTGATGCGTGACTACCTTGTCTATGATGTCTTTACCAACCGCCCCTTTGGCGGCAACCAACTGGCGGTCTTTCCGGATGCCAGCAACCTGCCCGAGGCCGACCTGCAAAAGATCGCAGCCGAGTTCAATTTTTCCGAGGTGACCTTTGTCTACCCCCCGGAAGACCCTGAAAACACAGCCAAAGTACGCATCTTCACACCAACGATGGAGGTGCCCTTTGCCGGCCACCCCACCATCGGCACCGCCATCGCACTTGCCGACCTCGGTCTTGGTCCCGAGATGGTTCTGGAACTTGGCATTGGCCCCCTCACAGCACAGGCCGAAGCGGATGCCGCCCAGTTCACCACCACCTCAGAGCTGCAACTCATCGAACACCCAGACCCCGCACTTGTCGCCCGCGCGCTTGGCACGACACAGGATGCCATCCTGACCACCACGCACCCGCCAACCATGGCCTCGCTCGGCCTTGCCTTCACCATCACCGAACTTGACTGTCGCGATACGCTCTCGGCCCTGCAAACCGACGTCTCCGCCTTTCGCGAGGGCAACGCCGCCTACCCCTCAGGCCTTGATTTCGCGCAATTCGCCTACGTGCGCGAAGGCGACGTCATCCACGCCCGCATGTTCGCGCCGCTCGACAATATCCCCGAGGATCCCGCCACCGGCAGCGCCTGCGCCACCCTCGGTGCCTTGCTCGCACAAGTTGGCGGTCAGGACGTCACCCTGCGTATCCATCAGGGCGACGACATGGGACGGCCCTCCGTCATCGGCGTCACCACCGAAGGCTCCGCCATCACGGTCAGCGGCCAGGCGGTCAAAATGAAACAAGGGCGGCTCGTCTACTGACGACCCGCCCCTTCGAATTGCCAAACATACTCTCGCCGAAGGCCAAGCCGCCTCAGGCGGCTTTGGTGCCCCGACCCCGCGGCGGTCCGCGACGGCGACGACGCTGACCGGTCCCGGCAGGTTTCTCACCGCCACCGCCCCCACGACGCGGTCCACCCTGCTTGCCGCGCGGGCCTTTGGGTTTGGACTTGTGCGAGGGATCTTCCATGCCCATCCATGGCCGTCCCGACAGGATCGGGATATCCATTTTCAGAACCTTCTGGATCGCCTTCAACTCATCCACTTCATCCGGCGCACAGAACGCAACCGCCGCCCCGTCCATACCGGCACGCGCCGTGCGGCCGATCCGGTGCACATAGTTTTCAGGCACGTTCGGCAGATCAAAGTTATAGACATGGCGCACCTGCGGAATGTCCAGACCACGTGCGGCCACATCCGTGGCCACGAGCACCATGACTTCACCAGCCCGGAACGCCTTGATGGCGCGTTCGCGCTGACCCTGGCTCTTGTTGCCATGCACCGCAATCGCGTCATACCCCGCCTTGACCAAGGCTTTCATCAACCGGTCCGAGCCATGCTTGGTGCGCGCAAATACAATTGCCGCCTCGTCGCGGTGATCCGCCAATAGCTCAATCAACAACGCGGTCTTTTCAGCCTTGGCGATAAAGTGAATGCCTTGCGTAACCTTGTCCGCGGTCTTGCCCGGAGGCGCCACCTGCACCCGCACCGGATTGTTCAGATAGGAACCGGCAATCTCGGCCATCAGCTTCGGCATGGTGGCCGAGAACAACATGGTCTGGCGCTTTTCAGGCAGCCAGCCCACGATCTGACGCAGCGCATGGATGAACCCCATGTCGAGCATCTGATCCGCTTCGTCCAAAACCAGGAAATCGGTTTGCGACAGGTCCAGCGCGCGGCGCTCCATCAGGTCGATCAAACGGCCCGGTGTTGCCACCAGCACATCCGTGCCCTTGCCCACGCGTTTGATCTGCGGGTTGATCGCCACGCCACCAACCACAAGCCCCACCTTGAACGGGGTGCCCTCAACCAAGGCAGCCAGGCTGTCCTTGATCTGGTTGGCCAGCTCGCGCGTCGGCGCGAGGATCAGGCTGCGCACGGTCTTGGCTTCCGGCGGGCGGCCATAAGATTGCAGCTTGGCGATCAGTGGCAGGCCAAAGGCCATGGTCTTGCCGGTGCCGGTCTGCGCCAGCCCCATCACGTCCTGCCCTTCCAGCGCATGCGGAATGGCACGCTCCTGAATGGGGGTTGGTGTGTCGATGCCAGTGGCTACCAGTTTGTCGACCAGCTTCTTGGGCAGGCCGAGGTCGTAAAACGTCGTCATGAATCGTCTTTCCGGCGCACCCCACGGGCAACGCCAATTTTGCGCCCGTCCTAAATGGGGCGCGTTTCGGTGGTTGGCCCCGAAGCGCTCCGTCCCTGTCGGACGGTCCTTCAAAACCATGGCCCCACGCGTGATATTGGGATCTAACTATCGCCTTGGGTTCGGGCCGGATTTTTTGTTCCGGTCTTTCTTGACTGCTCACGCGGCAGAAGGCGGTTGGCTTGCACATGGGGCCTGACGCTTCACATGTCAACCAAGAAAGCCCTGAGCGGTGACGACAAAGAGGTAGCCACTCACCGCACGGAACGATAGAACCGGGGGTCAAGAGTTTACAGGACGACCCCATGAGCGACACGATTCTCGCCCGCTGCGAAGCCAAGGGCCTGCGCATGACCGAACAACGCCGCGTGATTGCAGGTGTTTTGCAGGAAAGCAGCGACCACCCCGATGTGGAAGAGCTCTACGCCCGGGCCTCGGCCCGTGACGCCGGCATTTCGCTGGCCACGGTCTATCGCACTGTGAAGTTGTTTGAAGAGGCCGGTATCCTCGACAAGCTCGAATTCGGCGATGGCCGCGCGCGGTACGAAGACGCTGAACGCGAGCATCATGACCATCTCATCGACATCCAGACCGGTGAAGTGATCGAATTCGTCGATCCCGATATCGAAGCCCTGCAGGAAAAGATCGCCGAAAAACTGGGCTACCGCCTCATGGGGCATAAACTGGAACTTTACGGCGTTCCGATCCGCAAGTGACGCGCTAAACGTCGACCTCTTTGATTAGCGTTTCCAGATAGGCGCGCGTTTCAGCATCCCAGTCTGCGGGGTTTTCACCATGGGCAATCTGCGCGTGCAGCCCGGTGAGTTGCCATAACTCTTCTTTGGTTTCCGCTGTCATGCTGGCCGGGCACGTTTCCATACCTTCACAGTCGCGGCAGGCGTAAGAATAGGCTTTGGTCATTGGTCACACTCCCCCTTCAAGACGGAAACCCGTCATAGTTCCTCATGTCTTCATTGATCAGAAGCCAATGCAGCTTTTCTTTGAGGAAAACGTTCGATTGCGGCGTAATGGCATTAGGATTGTCCAGTGAGGCAATCGTGATGCCAACTTCATCCCATCCTTCACCGCGAAACGTCAGAGAACTTCCGCAGGTCCCGCAAAACCCGCGCAGTATTCCGGGCGACGATTCAAATTCCCGGATGTCTCCCCTGACAACCTCAAAGTCCTCAGGTCTTGCCCCGATCCAGGGCACGGACGCACCACCAGTGGCCCGTCGACAATCATCGCAGTGACAGTTGCCAACGTAGGTCGGCGCAGCCAGAACCCTGTAGTGAACAGCACCGCATTTACAGCGCCCCTCCAGAGGCAGGTCTTTGCCAGTCATGGTAAGACTCCCGAATGAATTTCTAATACATTATATCCGAAGAACTCCGGTCAAACCCATAATACACGCCGTTTTTGACTTCACGATTGAAGAATTTTCCCAACATGTTAGAATTTCTAATAGATGAAGTGGACCAACCTGCCCCCGATGAACGCCCTGCGGGCTTTCGCAGCATTGGCCGAGTGCGGCTCTTACACCGCCGCGGGTCAGGCGCTCAATGTAACCCATGCCGCGGTGATGCAGCAGGTACGCGCACTTGAAACCTTTCTGGACGTCGAACTGGTCACCCGCTCGGGGCGTAGTATTTCCCTGACCGACGAAGGCGCCGCTCTCGCGCGCCATCTCGAGTCCGGGTTTCACCAAATTCGCCGAGGGGTAGACGAACTGACGGATGTTGGTCTCGCACGCCCGGTCATGGTCACCATGTCCCCGGCATTTGCGGTCAAGTGGCTGATGCCCCGCCTCGCGGACTTCCAAACGGCCCACCCGGAAATCACGTTGCTGTTGAACCCCACCGGTCGGTTTCTTGAACTGAAACCCGGCGAGACCGACATTGCCCTGCGCTACAGTCGACAAGAGTCCCTGCCAGACGGAGCGGATGTGCTGGTCTCAGGGGATCTTGCGATTGTTGGCACGCCCGACCTTATGGACGAGAGCATCCAAAGACCCTCGGACCTGACCCGCTTGCCCTGGCTTCAAGAGCTAGGAACCAACGAGGTTGCCGAGGTGCTTGGCCGCCACGGCGTACACCCGTTGCGGTCACCGCAAATTCTGCACATGCCCGGCAATCTGATCATGGACGCAGTTCAGCGCGGCGACGGCATCACATATACGCTCACCCGCTGGGTGCAGGATGATCTTGAGGCCGGACGTCTTGTGGCCCGGTTCATCGAGCCGAACGTGGGTAACTTTTACATCGAGACCCGGCCCGGTGCGGCCCGCCCGCCCCTGCGCAGCTTCATTCGCTGGTTGAAGAGGCAGGCTGACTGAAGCGACTTAAGCCCGCAGCTTTTCACCCTTGGGATCAAACGGTGGCTCGTACAGCACGCGCGCCTTGTGTGGCTGACCCAGCACCATCACCTCGACCTCATCGCCTGGGGCCACGCCGCGCACATGGGCCAGCGCCAGTGACATGCCAACCGTGTAGCCATAGGTGCCCGAAGTCACCTTGCCCACGCCTTTGCCGTCCTTGAAGATCGGCTCGCCGCCGGTGGCATCGGCGTTAGAGGCCGCCGTGTCGGCTTCATCCAGATGCAACAGCACAAGGGTTTCGCGCGCGTCCTGTGCCAGCGTCTCGGCCACGGCGTCTTTGTTCAGGAACTCCTTGTCCATCTTGCACAACCGGTCCAGCCCGATCTCCTGCGGCCAGTATTCCGGGCTGTATTCGCGGCTCCACGAGCCATAGCCCTTTTCCACCCGCAGGGACATCAAGGCACGTCCACCCACCGGACCTGCGCCAAATTCGGCACCCGCGGTCAGCAGCGCGTCATAGAGCTTGGCCTGATCCTCGACCTTGCAATGCACTTCCCAGCCAAGATCACCGGTGAACGACACCCGCAGCGCCAGCGCCTCAACCCCTGCAATGTCGATCATTTTCGAGCGCATAAAGGGAAAATCCTCGGTATTCAGCGAGGTATTGGTCAGCCGCTGCAACAGCTCGCGCGACTTTGGCCCGGCGACGTTGAAACCGCAGATCACATCTGTCTTGCTTTCGAACGTTGTGCCCTCGGGCAGCGGCACCTGCTTGAAGAACCGCTTGTGATAACGTTCCGCCATGCCCGAGCCGATGATCCAGAATTCTTCGTCCGAGACCTTGGTTACGGTGAAATCCCCCGCAACCCCGCCACGTTTGCCAATCAGCGGCGTCAGGCAAGACCGCCCCACCGCTTTTGGCATGTTGTTGGCAAAGACCGCGTTCAGCCAGCCCGAGGCCCCCGGCCCCTTGCAGATGTAATTGGCAAAGTTCGAGATATCGATGATACCCGCACGCTCGCGCAGCATCTTGCATTCTTCACCCACAGGTCCCCACCAGTTTTGGCGGGTGAACCCATTGGTATCCGTCACGCCGGGCGTATCTGCAAACCACAAGGGATGCTCCCAGCCGTAGTTCAGGCCAAAGACCGCACCCATCGATTTCTGCTTTTCATAGACCGGTCGCGTGCGCAGAGGCCGCCCGGCGGCGCGTTCCTCGTTCGGGAAATGGATCGCGAAACGGTGCGAATAGACGTCTCGCACCTTGGCCCGGACAAAATCGGGATTGTTCGCCCAGAGACCAAACCGCGCCACGTCCCAGGGGAACATGTCGTACTGCATTTCGCCTTCGATGATCCATTGCGCCACCATCAGCCCCATGCCCGCCGATTGCGAGAATCCGGGGATGATGCCGCCGCACATGAAATAGCCGTCCAGCTCGGGCACCGGCCCCAGGATCACGTTCGAGTCCGGTGACCAGATCATCGGGCCGTTGATGACGCGTTTGATCCCGGCAGTCGCGGCCACCGGCACCCGGTCCATGGCGCGCAGCACGTTCTCTTCGATGCGTTCCAGATCATCGGGGAACAGGTCATGGGCAAAATCCAGCGGCGTGCCATTTTCGGCCCAGAACCGCATGTCCTTTTCATAAGCGCCAATCAGCAGCCCCTTGCCCTCTTGCCGCATGTAGTATTCGCCATCGCGGTCCGCGACCGAGGGCAAGCGGCGATCCATGCCGTCAATCTCGGCAATGGTCTCGGTCACGAAATACTGGTGTTCGGTGGGCTGCAGGGGCATCTCAAGCCCCGCCATCTTGGCCACCTCGCGCCCCCAGAGACCGGCGGCATTGATGACCCAGGGCGTCTTGATATCCCCTTTGGGCGTGCGCACGATCCAGCTGCCATCGGGCTGTTGTTCGGTTCCGGTCACCGGCGTGAACCGATGGATCTCGGCGCCCCGCTGCGTCGCGCCCTTGGCATAGGCATGGGTCACGCCCGAAGGGTCGACATTGCCGCCATCCTCTTCCCACATGATGGTGCGGATGCCGTCGAAATTGACCAATGGATGCAGGCGCTCGGCCTCATCCCGGCTGATCTCGTGGAAATTCATGCCGTAAAGCTTGGCCTTGGCCGCCTGCAGCTTCAGCTGATGTTCGCGGTTTTCAGTCTGCGCCAGATAGAGCGCGCCCGGCTGGAACACCCCGCAGCTCTGCCCGGTTTCTTCCTCAAGCTGATTATACAGGTTCATCGTATAGTGCTGAATGCGACTGATATTGGCGCTGTCATGCAACCCGTGAATGCCCGCCGCCGCGTGCCATGTGCTGCCGCTGGTCAGTTCGTCGCGCTCCAGCAGCACAACGTCTGTCCAGCCAAGTTTGGTCAGGTGGTAAAGAATTGAGCATCCGATCAGGCCGCCACCGATGACGACTGCTTGGGCGTGGGATCTCATTTTCGGCCTCCGGGGTTTGTTTTGTTAAACTTGACCCCGCAACCCGCCGCGCAATTGCCCAAACCCGACACTTCCTGTCGCAGGCTGACAACACGCGCGCGTTTCCACGGCACCAACGGCCTGTTTCCCAGTGAATGGCTTCACCTTCCCGTAAAAAGCGAATAAAATCACCACCACACAACATAACGATTGACCAAAATGCTTTACCTGATTTTCCTCACCGCCCTTGGCGCAGCCCTGATCCCGGCCATTGCGTCAGACGATTCTGACACCCCGACGGAAGAGGATAATCCCGATGACTGGGACTCTGACCAGATCCGCGTCACCGAAGAGGGCGAAGCCCCCGAGCTTGTCGATGCCGAAGTCGTTTCACGTGACGCGCAAGAGGGTGTCGACCTCGATCAGCTGATCGAAACCAATATCTTCGACGATGTGTCGCAATTCGTTGACGCAGGCGATGGCTTGGACGTGGTGGAAATTGGCGTGGGCGATGACGTCGACACCCTGTCCGACAGTGAAGACACCGCGGACGACATCGAAGGCGAAGATGGCGATCACATCACCCTGACGGTCACCGCAGATGCACTGGAAGACCTGCCCGTGCCGGCCCCACAGACCGATGGCATCCCCGGGCTTGAACTGCCTGCAGCAAGTCACATTGTCATGGGGTCAGAAGATACGCTGGAGATCGCGTTTGAAGAGGGCATCGGCGGTCATCTCGAAGTTGTCGAGGTCGAAACCGATTGGCGGGTAAGCCACCATTTCGGCTCAAGGCATCTGGAGTCCGCCTTGATCTTTTATATCCCCGAGGGTGAAAGCCTGGATGGTCTGATCGACGAGGACAGCCACACAGATTACGGACATGAGTTCTACTGGGAACTTGGTCTGACCGACGAAGACTTTGGCGGTATTCGCCTGATCGGCGTCATCGACCTAGGGGAATGGATGCCCGACCTGATACATGAAGTCGATGACACCGTGCTCGAAGGCTACGACCTGTCGCGCGAAGCCCCCGAAATCACCAGCAACCTGCCTATTGTCTCAATCATCCCTCCCGGAACGCCCTGAGGTCATTCGCGCACCAGATGCACCTGAAAGCGCAAGGCGATCTCGTCTTCAACCAGCTTGGGATAGCCGATCACCCCAAAGGCTTTTCGGCTTACGGATCCCGCGACCTGCAGGATCAACTCGGAATTGTCCGCAGGCGCATCCGCCCGCCGTTGAAAGACGGCATCCAGCGTCACCGGCCGCGTCACCCCTTTCAGCGTCAGGTCACCGGTGATCCGGGCCCCATTGCCGTTGGGCACAACCCGTGTGCTGACGAATCGCGCCGTCGGATGCTGCCCCGTCGCCAACAGCTCTTGCCCCCGCATCGCCATGGTCACCAGGGGGTCTCCGGCCTGTACGAACTTTGTGGCAATCGTCACATCCAGGGACGAGCGTCGCACATCCTGCAGGTCCACCATGGTTGCCGCACTTTGCACAGGGAAAACGCCCCGGGTCTCGCGCCCGCCCATCGCATAGAAAAACGCCACCTTCGACGCCTTCAGGTCCAGCGCATAGGGCACCGGTCCGGCCAGACCGACGGTCGCGGCAAGGGTCAGGCCAAATACGAACAACATTTGCTTCAACATATCCCAGACCTACCACGCCGCCTGATCCCGTCCACCACCCAATTCGCCATTTGCGACACATCCCGTCGCAAAGTGGCCAGCGCCTTGTCAAAATGCCGCGATTGTGAAGACAATCACAAAAACCATGAAAGGGGCGCGCCCATGAAAACCACCACGCGTGTGGCCGTGATCGGCGGCGGAGTTGTCGGCTGTTCGGTTCTCTATCACCTGACCAAGCTGGGTTGGTCGGACGTCATGCTGCTCGAGCGCTCGGAACTGACGTCAGGCTCCACATGGCACGCGGCCGGTGGGTTTCACACCTTGAACGGCGACACCAACATGGCTGCCCTTCAGGGCTATACCATCCGGCTTTACAAAGAGTTGGAAGAGATCACCGGCATGTCCTGCGGTCTGCACCACGTGGGCGGCGTGACACTGGCCGACAATCAGGACCGCTTTGACATGCTGGTGGCCGAACGCGCCAAACACCGCTTTATGGGGCTCGAGACCGAGATCGTCTCGCCCGAAGACATCCGCAAGATCGCCCCTGTCACCAACACGGACGGCATCATCGGCGGTCTTTATGATCCGCTCGACGGCCACCTTGACCCCTCGGGCACCACCCACGCCTACGCCAAGGCCGCACGTATGGGCGGCGCCACGATAGAAACCCACTGCATGGTGCAGGAAACCAACCAACGCGCCGATGGCACATGGGACGTGGTCACCAATAAGGGCACCATTCATGCCGAGCATATCGTCAACGCCGGGGGTCTCTGGGCGCGCGAGGTTGGCGCCATGGCCGGCGTCTATTTCCCGCTGCACCCGATGGAGCACCAATATGTCGTCACCGATGAGGTGCCGATGATCGCCCAGATCATCGACGCGGGCGGCGAACACCCCCACGTCATGGACCCGGCTGGCGAAAGCTATCTGCGCCAGGAAGGCCGTGGCCTGTGTATTGGATTCTACGAACAGCCCTGCAAACCCTGGGCCGTCGACGGCACGCCCTGGGGGTTTGGTCATGAACTTTTGCAAGACGACTTTGACAAGATCGAAGACTCCATCGATTTCGCCTACAAACGCTTCCCCGCGCTGGAACAGGCAGGCATCAAATCCGTGATCCACGGCCCCTTCACCTTTGCCCCCGACGGCAACCCTCTGGTCGGCCCGGTGCCCGGCATGCGCAACTACTGGTCTGCCTGCGCCGTCATGGCTGGCTTTTCTCAAGGCGGCGGCGTCGGCCTGATGCTGGCGCAATGGATGGTCGAAGGCGAATGCGAGCGCGACACCTTTGCCATGGACTGCGCCCGCTTTGGCGACTGGATCACCCCCGGCTACACCCGTCCCAAGGTGATCGAAAACTACCAGAAACGCTTCTCCGTCTCCTACCCGAACGAGGAACTCCCCGCCGCACGCCCCTTCCGCACCACGCCGATGTACGACATCTTTGATGGGATGGGCGCGGTCTGGGGCCACCAATATGGCATCGAAATCCCCAACTACTTCGCCACGGGGGACGAGCCGCGCTTTGAAACCCCGTCTTTCCGCCGTTCAAACGCCTTCGACGCCACCGCGCGCGAGGTCAAAGCGGTGCGCGAAGCGGTCGGCATCAACGAGGTGCACAACTTTGGCAAATACCGCATTCGCGGCGACGAGGCCCGCGCCTGGCTCGACCGCATCATGGCAGGCCGTGTGCCCAAACCGGGCCGCCTGTCGCTGACCCCGATGCTCTCGCCCAAGGGCCGCCTGATCGGCGACTTCACCATCTCCTGCCTGTCCGAGACCGAATTCCAGCTCACCGCCTCTTACGGCAGCCAAGCCTACCACATGCGCTGGTTCCTCCAGCACAAGGAACATGGGGTAAAGATCGAGAATGTCTCAGACACGGTGAACGGTTTCCAGATCGCAGGCCCCAATGCGCTGAAAGTGCTGCAGGCCTGCACCCGTCAGGACATGTCGGACATGGCGTTCATGGATGTGCGCCGCGCCACGGTGGGCATGTGCGACTGCATCATCCAGCGCGTCAGCTACACCGGTGACTTGGGCTATGAAATCTATTGCGACCTGCCCTCGCAGCGATCCCTCTGGGACACGCTCTGGTCCGCCGGTCAGGATCACGGCATGAAACCCTTTGGCATGCGCGCCATGATGTCCCTGCGGCTCGACAAGTTCTTTGGCTCGTGGCTCTCGGAATTTTCGCCCGACTACACGGCCGCCGAAACCGGCCTCGACCGCTTTATCAGCTTCAAGAAGAACACCGACTTCATCGGCCGCGCCGCCGCCGAAGCCGAGCGCGAAGCAGGGCCAGCGCGCAAACTCTGCGCCTTTGAGGTCGAAGCCGAGGACGCCGACGTCAACGCCTATGAACCGATCTGGCTCGACGGCGAAGTGGTCGGTTTCTGCACCTCGGGCGGCTACAGCCATTACGCGCAGAAATCCATCGCCCAAGGCTTTGTCCCCATCGACAAGGCCCATGAAGGCCTCGAAGTCGAGATCGAAATCCTCGGGCACATGCGCAAGGCACGGCTGATCACCACGCCGCTCTTTGATGCAGATGGCGCGCGCATGCGGGGATAGGTCTTTCCCCCGGGCTTCATTTCGCTAAAAATACTCCCGCCGGAGGCTCCCAACCGGGCCTCCGACGCTTCGCCTCAGGGAAAGGCCCCAATGCTCACCATCCTCCTCCTCGCCGCCGGTTCCTCGTCCCGCATGCGCGGGCAGGACAAGCTGATGCAAGAGGTGGATGGCCAGCCCCTGATCCGCACAATGGCAACCCGTGCACGTGACACCGGCTGTCCCCTCATCATCGCACTGCCCCCAAACCCCGGGCCCCGCCAATCGGCCCTCGCCGGGCTGCCCTTTCAAGCCTGCCCTGTGGCCGATGCCGACAAGGGCATGGCGCATTCCATCCGCGCCGCTGTGGCGGCTCTGCGGCCTGAGGTTACGGCCCTGATGGTTCTGCCCTCAGACATGCCGGACCTCGGGGTGCAGGACCTGAACACCATGATATCGGCCTGGCGCAAGGCGCCGCCGGAAACCATCCTGCGCGGCAGCTCTGCCAAAGGCCAGCCCGGCCACCCAGTCATCTTTCCACGATCAGACTTTTCTGAGTTGCAGGCATTGTCAGGGGATCAAGGGGCACGTGGCCTCCTCAGGGCCAACGCAGACCGGGTCCACCTGGTCCCCCTGCCCGATCACCATGCGCTGACCGATCTGGATACTCCGGAAGATTGGGCGACATGGCGCAATGCGCGCCGCTAGACGCGCGTCGTCAGATGTGTCTGCGCCCGCGCCGCGGGAAACGCCCGCTTGGCATCGCCTTGTACCAGTTTCGGACAAAACCGCTCAAGCTGACGCCGCACCTTCTCTTCTGCCGTGTCGAAGAACTGCCGGTTTGGCTGAAAGCTCTCGGTCCAGACATCATTGGCCAGGATCACTTCGTGGCGCTGCATCAGGACATGCCAGACATCGGCGTCGACCCGCTCGTGGCACAGGGCAGAGAGCTGGCGCAGCGCGCGCGTGGGAATCAGCATCTCTGCTTTGGAAAACAGCTCTCGCAAGACCCCGCCGCTGGTCAATAGCCGCTGATCCTCGGACAGGATCAGATCCCGCGACGGCAATCCCGGCCCCAACGCATCCGCCTTCAGCACCACCATGGCGCGCGACCCCGGGCCAGCCTTGCAACGCCCGACCCATCGCACCGGCTGAAAACCATTGTCACGTGTCAGCACCAGATCGCCAGGTGTCAGATCACCCAGCCGCTTTTCCCCCAACAGGGTCTTGATCCCGGCGTCCACCGACAGACCACCTGTCCGCGCCTGCGTAGGGCGCTTGTGCTCGACTTTTTGATTTTCCGTCCTGCAAATACGAAAATCCGGTGCCGCCTGAATTTCGGCCCCGTCGATTTCCAGATAATTTTGCGTATCTCTCAACATGAAATGCCCAACAAAAACCATTCCGACGCAATCTGCCGGTTGCCAATTCATGACTGCGAAGTTAGGCGGAAATGGGACCCACCGGGGAAAGAAGCAGGGCGATTGTGCGGCTGCGTACACTCCGCAGCCCCCCAAAGGACAAGAGTTCATTTGAAAACTTACCTTTGATGGGGTCAACTGATGGTAATTGGAATCGAAAGGCCGAACTATGATGCGCAACTGTCTCATGAAACTCTTGAGCGGACTGTTTTTCCTGGGGGTTTTGACGCTGCCGCCCACTTTGCCGGCCCTGGCAGAAGACGAAGCTGCAGTACGCCCGCCAAGACCGGCCAAAATCGTAACCGTCCTGACACGCCCCCGTGAAAACAAGATTTCCCAGCCCATCGTGGTTGAACCGCTGCAATCGGCAGTGCTGACCATGCTCGAGGGCGGCGTGATCGAAGAGTTGCCGGTCCGCGAAGGGGACATTGTCAAACGCGGCGATCTCATTGCCCGTGTCGACACGCGCATTCTGGAAAACAACCTCAATCAGGCGCGGTCGCAACTGGCCCAGGCCAAGGTCGAGTTCGACCGGGCCAAGATTCTGCTGCAACAGGACAACATCTCGAAAAGTGTCTATGATCAGCGTGCTACGGAATATGAACTGGCGGAGCTGAATGTCGAGGCGTCGGAAAAACGCCTTGGCGATGCCACCCTGCTGGCCCCGTTTGACGGTGTCGTTGCGCTGGTCAATGTTGACCAGTTCCAAACCGTCGATCCGCGTCAGGATATTATCACCCTGCAAAGTGAGACCCTGTTCGTTGCAGTCATGCATGTTCCGGCCAGCCAGATCGTCGATGCCACCGACGTCGAGGTGCGCGACAGCTACCTCAACCTGGATGTAGCGCCGCTGGTCAACATTCCGGCCAACTTCCGCTCTCTGGCGCAACAGGCTGACCCTGCTTCGCAGACCTATCAGGCGGAACTCAGCTTCACCCGCCCCGAAGGCCTCGTCGTGCTGCCCGGAATGACCGGTCAGGTCTATGCCACGGTCATTCCCAACGTGTCCGCCGAACATGTCCCGGTTGTCGAGGTTCCCATGTCCGCGATCCAGTATGATGGTGAGTTTTCATATGTCTGGCTGGTTCAGGGCAGCGGCGATGCACTGACCGTCACCCGCCGCGATGTGGTCATCGACCAGGACATCGGCGAACTCCTTCTGGTCAAGGAAGGTCTGCAAAAAGGCGACGAAATCGTTGGTGCCGGGGCCTCTTACCTGTTCGAAGGTATGCAGATCCGCCGGTTCGGAGGCTGATCCGACATGTCTATCGCTGAGTTTTCAATCAAGAACCGCCTTATCGCGGCCATCGTCGTGATCCTGTCGCTGCTGGGCGGCTGGCTCGCCTACAAGAACATGCCCCGCTTTGAGGACCCCGAATTCATCATTCGCACGGCACAGGTCATCACCTCTTATCCCGGCGCAACCCCACTTGAGGTAGCCAACGAAGTCACCGAAACCCTTGAAAGCGCCTTTCAGGAAATGCTCGAGGTCGAAGAGATCCGGTCCAAATCCGAAGCCGGGCTTTCCACGATTTCGGTTGATATTCTCTACAGCTTCTCCAAGAACAAGGATGACCTCGCCGTCATCTACACCAAACTGCGCAACAAGGCCGGGGATGCCGCGCGCAATCTGCCGCCCGGTGCCTCGGAACCCTTTGTGAATGACGACTATGCGGACGTCTACGGCCTCTACTATGTGTTGACCAGCGACGGCTTCTCTCCGCGCGAAATGCACGATTACGCCAAGGCTGTGCGCACGCGACTTCTTGCGGTGGATGGTGTGGCCAAGGTGGCCATCGACGGTGTTCAGGACGAGGCGATCTATCTCGAATTCAATCAGACGCAGATGTCGGTCAGCGGCATCTCGCTGGATCAGGTCTTTGGACAGATCCAACAGCACACCTCGGTTGTGTCGTCCGGCAGAGCCCAGATTGGCGAGCAGCGCATTCGAATCCAGCTGCCCGAGGTCACCGACTCGGTCACGGCGCTGATGAACACCGTGGTCACCACCGGTGACGAAGATCGCGTTGTGCGTTTGCGTGATATTGCCAATGTGGTGCGCGGCTATGAGGATCCGGCGTCCGAGATTTTCCGCTATAATGGGCGTCCTGCCGTGGTGCTGGGCGTCTCGGCGCTGCCGGGGGAAAACATCGTCGCGGTGGGCGCAGACATCTCCAGCGTCATCGCCGCCACCGCCGATCACCGCCCGGTGGGTCTTGAGATTGAAACCTTCTACCACCAGGGCGAGGTTGTCGACATTTCGGTCAAGGCTTTTGCCAAGAACGTCGGTGCCGCACTGGCCATCGTTCTGGTTACCCTCGGGGTGTTCATGGGGCTGAAGTCGGCTTTTGTCATCGGCGGTGTGCTGCTCTTGACCATTGCGGCGACGCTGGCGGTGATGGATCTTGCCGGGATTCCGATGCACCGGATTTCCCTTGGCGCCTTGATCATCGCGCTTGGCATGCTGGTGGACAACGCCATCGTCGTTACCGAAGGCATCCTCGTCGGGGTCAGAGAAGGCAAACGCAAACTCGACATGGCCGTCGACATCGTGGCCAAGACCAAATGGCCCCTGCTTGGCGGGACCATCGTGGGCATCATCGCGTTTGCGCCCATTGGTTTTGCCCCCGGCTCAACCGCCGAATATACCGGCGACCTGTTCTGGGTGGTGATGATCTCGCTTGGCTTCAGCTGGATTTTTGCCCTGACCGCCGTGCCGGTCTTTGCCGATCTTCTGTTCAAGGAAGACGCGACAGCCTCCGGCCCCAAGCCTGACGCTAAACTGATGGTGCTCTACAAATCCTTCATGAAACGCCTGCTGGCGATCCGCTGGATCGTGATCGCGGTCAGTTTCTCGGCATTTGCAGCTGCGGTTGCGGGTATGGCCTATATCAAGCCGGGGTTTTTCCCCAGTTCCACAACCCCACAGATCGTTGTGGACATGTTCCTTCCCGAAGGCACCAATATCCTCGAGACCGACCGGCAAATGGCCCAGCTCGAAGGCGAGATTGCCGAGCTGGAGGGCGTGACCGACGTGCACACACTGGTGGGCGCAGGCACCCTGCGCTTCATGCTGGTCTACTCTCCCGAGGATCCCACAGCGGCCTATGGACAATTGCTGGTCAAGGTTGACGACTGGCGCAAGATCGACACGCTGATCCCCGAGATCCAGTCCCATGTCGATGCCAACTACCCTAACGCCCAGGCCAAGACCTGGCGCTTCCAGTTGGGCCCGGGCGGCGGCTCGAAGATCGAAGCGCTGTTTACCGGTCCTGACCCGGTTGTCCTGCGTCAGCTGGCCGATCAGGCACAAGAGATCATGGCGGCCAATCCCAACACGATCTCGATCAAAGACGACTGGCGGCAACAGGTGCCGGTCATCGAACCCCTTGTCAACGAGACCCGCGCGCGCCGCCTGGGTGTCACGCGCGAGGACGTGGCCAATGCGCTCAACATCAACTTCACCGGCAAACAGGTCGCACTGTATCGCGAAGATGACTACCTGATCCCGATCATCCAACGCGCGCCTCAGGACGAACGCATTGGCCTGTCGTCGATCGAGACCATCCAGGTGTCTTCGCCCGTCACCGGCAGCACTATCCCGCTGTTGCAACTTGTGGATGGCTTTCAGACTGTCTGGCAGGACGCGTTGTTCCGCCGGGTGGACCGGGTTTGGGCGATCCAGGCGCAATGTGACCCGGCCGAAGGCATCCTCTCTGGTGTGCTCTTCAACGAGTTGCGCCCGCAGATCGAAGCCATCGAACTGCCCCCGGGCTACAAGCTCAAGTGGGAGGGCGAGTATGGAGACTCGTCCGAGGCCAACGAAGACCTCGCCTCGACCCTGCCAGCCGGGTTTGGCGCGATGGTGCTGGTCGTTGTCCTGCTGTTCAACGCCCTGCGCCAGCCTGCGATCATCTTCCTGACCGTGCCGCTGGCCATGATCGGCGTAACCGTGGGGCTGCTTACCACAGGCACACCGATGGAGTTCATGGCGATCCTCGGGGTCCTGTCCCTGTCCGGGTTGCTGATCAAGAACGCCATTGTTCTGGTGGATCAGATGGACCTCGAGATTGCCGACGGCAAAGCGCGGTTTGACGCGGTGGTGGATTCCGCCGCCAGCCGGGTACGTCCCGTGATGATGGGGTCGCTCACCACGGTGCTGGGCGTCTTGCCGCTGTTCCTGGACCCGTTTTTCAAGTCGATGGCAGTGGTTCTGGTCTTTGGCCTCAGCTTTGCAACGGTTCTGACACTGCTGGTGGTACCGGCCCTCTACATGGTGTTCTTCCGCATCGGGATGGGCGAGACAACCAAGGCGACCTGATCACCGGGCGAGCCGACAAACTCAAAGGCCGACGCGCTTTGCGTCGGCCTTTTTCTTTTCCGGTTCATTTCCGGGGCCGTGTTTCTCAGGTGCGTTCGCGGATCACGTCCATGACCCCCAACCAGAACTCGCGCATGGTGTCCTGATCCAGGCTCATGCGGGTCTCGGCCTCACCCAGCGCCTCTTCGCCAAAAATCCGCATCAGGTCACTCGCCGTGCGCACCTCTGACACACGGCACCCGTCGGCGCGCACGTCCCAGACGCCACCGCCGCCATCAACCACCTCGCGGTTCTGAACCCCGCATCGCTCGGGCGCAGACCAGCCCAGCCGGACCACCCCCAGAATATCGCCCAGCAGTTGCGGTGCATCCCCGAAATAGGAGTGCCCCAGCGTGTCCGCCTCGATCAACGAGGCATCCACCGTGTCCAGCCCGGCAATCCTCACCAGCTCGCCATTGGCATCCCCTGCCCGGCGCCCGCCGTTGACCATGTTCGAGACCTGCAAGGCCTTGTCGTGTTTCGAGGCATAGAGCGTGATGCCATCCGTATGGGCGCTCAACCCCGGAAACCGCGCCTTCAGCTCTGCGCGGTCAACATCCGGGGCGGCCAGGATCAGTTGTCCAAGGCGGCGATCGGGATGGCGCAGGAAAAACGTCTCCAGCGCCTCGATGGCATAGCGGTTGCCCATGGAATGGGCGATCACATGCAGCTTGCCTTCGCCCCGTGTTGCCATCTCGAAAAACGTCTCCATCGCGGGCCGCGAGGCCAGAACCCCGTTCGAGTCACTCAGGTATCCATAAAGCGAGGCCTTGGAAGGCCAGCTGTAATACATCGCCTCGCCCGGAAACTCGAGATCAAAGGCCAGCTGCGCCGCCCGCAGCGCCCCGTCATGAAAGGTCACGTTATAGCCGTGAATGAACAACAGCCTGTCGCGATCCCCGCAACACCCTTCGGCAAAGGCCTCCTCTGCCATCGCTTTCAGGCTTTCCAGCACCACATGTTTGGTGGGATCGGGATGTTCGGTGAAAAACCACCCCGACGGCCGCTCGATCATGCCCGCCATATGCCCCGGCGGGATGGTCACGGTCAGGCTGCCCACGGTCAGCTCGCCACGGTCGCTGCCGAACATCTGCGCCGGATCCGTCGCGCCGGTAGCCACCCGATTGGTGCCGAACCAGACCTTTACCGCAGTTGGATCAGTGTCACCGATGTTGCGCTTGGCTTCTTTGCCCTTCTCGATCGTCTGGCGCATCGCCTGCACAGGGGCCAAGAGGTTGGGCCGCAGCTCCGCGATCTCAGGTTCCAATCGCTTCAGCCGGTCCAACAAGGCCGGATTGGTTGACCCAAGCCGTGCCTCGGCCGCGTTATAGGCGCGCAGGGCGGTGGTCAGGGCGGCATCGCGCTGCCCCAGCGCCGCATAGGCCCGGGACATCAGGTCCAGCGCCAGAGCCGCACGCGGGTCGGTCATGTCAAAGGCGGCGCCGTGTCGTTCCAGCCCGTCCACAATCGGCTGCAACAGCTCCAGCGCCTTGGTCGGATTGCCCACCGCCAGCGCGCTTTCGGCAAACCGCAGCCGCAAATCCGGATCATCGGCCCGCGCCAGAATGCTGTCCGCCATAGCCAATGCCGCGCCCGGATCGCCGGCCAGCCGCTCCTCGTAAGCGGCAAACATCGTCAGGGTCTCCATATCCGGCAGCTCTTGTGCCATGCTCTGACCGGCCCAGGTTCCGGCCCCGATCAGGGTCATCCCGACCACTCCTGCAATCCATGTCGCCTTCACGTCGGCATCCCCCAGTCAATCTCTGATCTCAAATTCCCACAGCGGGTTGTGTAAAAGGCTACCATAGCCCCGCATTCGGTCAAACAGTTTCCCTTGTTTGCTCAAGGTGTTGTGGGCTAGCCTTTGCGTAACTCAATGCGCCGGGGACACCTCATGATCAGATCTGCCTTTGCCGCCCTCGTCATGTCACTCGTCATGACCCTGGGCATTGCCAGCTTGGCCTACGCCGCAACGGATGCGGAACTGGTCGAGGCCGAGGCCTTTTTCGGCAACACTCTGGCGATCTTTGACGTGGTCATGGCCTCCTCTGCCCGCGCGGCCCAGAACCTTGGCGCGCTGATGTCGTCGGTCCCGGCGTTTCCGGGCGAGGTCAGCGGCTTTTTTGCCCGCCTGTCGGAAACCGGCTTCAGCGCCGTGGGGCTGTTTTTCCGCGCGCTGTTTTATCTTGGTCTCGGGGTTCTGGCGGAAATGGCCTATCGCGCAGTTCTCGCCCGCGTCCGCCCGCGCCCTGACGCCGCCCATCCCGTCACCATGGGCCAGCGCGCGGCCTGGGGGCTGGCCAACTTTTTCGGCCTCGGCATCTTCACGCTTGTGGGCGGCTGGCCGCTGCTGATGGCAACCCAGGCAGACCCGATTGCCCAAACCGTGGTCATGACCTATCTCAGCGCCATTGTCGCCGTGCGCCTCTTTGCCATTGCCATCCGCATGGTGCTGTCGCCCTTCCGCCCGGAAATGCGGGTGGCGAACCTGTCCGATCCTGACGCCAGAAAACTCTACTCCCACGCCCTGATGATCGCCATCGCCGCGGCGTTTTTCTTTACCACCGCCACGCTGTTTCACGCGGGCGGCATGGCCTCAACCGCCGTGTTGCTGTTCGTGCTGGTCACCCGCTCGCTTGTCGCAACCGCCGTGATCCTGGCCTTTTTCGGCAACCGGGCAGGCATCGCCCGGATGATCGCCCAGGGCCCCGAAGGCCGCCCCCGTGGCAAAGGCTGGTCGTCCTTTGCGCTGGTCTGGCACCTCTTTGCCACGATCTATGTCGTACTCAGCTGGTTTGCCGCCACGGTGCTGTTGCTGCTTGGCCGGGCCGAGGCCAATGAACTGGCCATGCTCAGCTTTGTTGTCATCATGGGTCTGTTGGCGATCTGTCTCTTGCTGGACGACTGGGCCGCCCGCGTCGACCTCAGAAATCGCGACCCCGAACAACCGGACATGCCCAGCTTTGCCCAGTTCTTTGCCCGGCTGGGGCGTGCCTCGGCCGTGGTGGCCACCATTGTCCTGATGCTGCGGATCTGGAGCACCCCCTGGGGTGGCATTGGCCTGGCATCGCGGGTCTCGGATGGCGTGGTGCCTGCGCTGACGCAGATGTTCATCACCTTCTTCATCGCCTATGTGCTCTGGCAACTGGTGCTGATCGGCTCGGAACGGGTGCTGGCCCGCTCGGCCCCCCGCGAGGGCGAAAGCGAAACCGCGCGCCAGACCCGCATCGCGACGCTTTTGCCGCTGGTGCGCAATATCATGCTGGTGGGCATCGCCATTGTTGCCGGCATGATCGGGCTGTCTGCCATCGGTGTGGACGTGCTGCCGCTTTTTGCCGGGGCCGGTGTGATTGGGCTTGCCATCGGAATGGGCAGTCAGACGCTGGTGAAAGACATCGTGTCCGGCATCTTTTTCCTGCTCGACGATGCCTTTCGCGTAGGCGACTACGTCGACACAGGCTCTGCCATGGGCACCATTGAACGCGCCGGTATCCGCTCTTTGCAAATCCGCCACCACCTGGGCGCGCTGCACACCGTACCCTTTGGCGAAATCCAGACCATCGCCAACCATTCCCGTGACTGGGTGATCTTCAAGATGGACTTCCGCGTGCCCTTTGACACCGACACCCATGCCTTGCGCAAACGCTTCAAGGAGCTGGGCAAAGAGCTGCTGAAAGACGAAGGCGTTGGCCATCTCTTTGTCGAGCCTCTGAAATCCGCAGGCGTGGTGATGATGGACGAAAGCGCGATGATCGTGCGCGCCTCGTTCAAATGCCACCCCGGCGAACAGTTCCAGCTGCGCCGTATCGTCTATGAACAGGTGCGCAAGATGTTCAAGGAAGAAGGCATCGACGTTGCCGTACGCGAAGTCCGCGTACGCTCCACCGGAGGTGGGTCAACCGGCGCCGCAGGCGCGCAGGTCGCCATCGAGGATGCCCTCAAGCAAGACGGCAACCCCTAGCCCTCAGAACCTCTGTACCAGCGACACCAGCACCCGATCCCCGCTGGCGCTCTTGTTGTATTCTCCCTGCACCGACACGCCGTTGCGAAAACCCATGTTCAGCCCCAGCACCCCTGACCATTTGTCCACATTGGTCGAGTTCGCCCGATAGCGCACGTCCAGGCTGTCGCCATCGGGAAAGGCGTCCTCCAGCTTGGTCACCCCTTCGATCTCTTCGTCATAATCAAGGTACGAGACACCCACATAAGGCGCCAGCGCAATGCCGTTGCCCACAATCCAGTTGCGCCCGAACCGCAGGCTGCCCGAGACCGACCGTATCACCGTGTCCGAACTGTCCCCCAGCGTGTCGGTAAAGGCGGCACTGCCGACCAGAAAGAAGTTGTCCCAGCCGTAAACCGCGCTGGCCCCCAACGTCACGGTGGTCGCATCCACCCCCGCATCAAAGTTCGCCGTGACTGAGCCACACGGGTCAACCGGCGTACAAATCGGTGGTGGAAAGGCCGTGTCGAGATCGACCACCACGTCCAGATTGGCAACACCCTCAACCCGTCCGATGGCACCAAAAACGTTGATGTTGGGCAGAATCCATGCGTCCAGCTTGATCTGCTTGGTGGTGGTGTCACTGACCACGTTTTCCAGCGTCACAAAGGGCAGATCCTTCAACTCAGTCCCGGGCGGTGGTGGCGCGCCCTTGCCAAGAGCCACGGCCACATCGGTGATCTCCTGTGCCTGCTCATTGCCGACCCCGATCACCGAGATTCCAAACGGCAATGGCAGCGTGTAGCCACGATCCACCGCCTTTTGCCCGAAAAACGGCAGCACGCGGTCATAGATCACTGGCTCTTCGGTGGGCTGCGGCGCATTCGGGTAGCGCAGTTGCAGGTTCTCCGGCAGGCGCAGGGACATCGCCAGTTGCGGCAGGATTCCACCCGAGACAGCGCCTGCTTCCTCTGCGGCGGGCTCGGGTGCATCGCCTGCGCCCTCGGCCAGCATCACGGCAGGCGCACAGGCAACCACAGAAATGACACCCGCCATACGCGCCATCCGGGCGCAGACATCAGTCATTGTAAAGCAGGTCGGCAACATCATCATTCTCGGATCAAAGGTGGGGCCAGGGTCGCCTCATCCTAGTCGCTTCCCAATGAGCCCGACCAGAGGATGTCTGACCTTTCCCCTGCCCTGTGGCTGCCGGGCCGCATCCCACTGGACAGATTGCAGAGCCGCGATAAGTCTCAGGATATGAGACTGAGAAACACCCGACCCGTCGCCTTGCTCACCCTGGCTGTTCTTGCGCAGACCGCGCCTGGTCTGGCCTCCGGCACGGTAGACTCCCGGCGCCTTGCCGGTGGAGAAATCCGCATCACCTGCACCGGAAACCCGGATCTCTGCGACCAGCGCGCCGCACGGCTCTGTTCGATCGGCTACGAAGAAATCTCACGCCAGACAGATCCGGACAATCCTGCCCGCCTGACGCTCAGCATTCGTTGCGGCTGATTTTAGCCCAACGGGAGACTGGGTCGCCGTTGGCGCATGATTTTGGAGCGAGAGATCAGTTGGGCCATGGGCCGCTCGATGAGCAGCAAACTGAGCCAGGCAATTCCCATGACGGCAGGCACGGCGATCCACAATTGCCCGTAGCCCAGATAGTTCAGTGCATGAAAAACCGGAATGTGCCAAACATAAAGACCAATTGAGATCGGCGGCACGCGAAGCTTTTGCAACCAAACGCGATTCAGAAAGAGCCAGCCAACCAGGTATGCAGGGAAATACCATAGCGGAGTCGAGCCGAAATGGTTCCAGTCTCCGTGGCCGCCAGCATAGAGAAGCAAGGTCACAGCCATCCCGACACACAAAAACGCGACCCCCAGACCGCGTGAAAACAACTCTTTCTGGTACCGACGCACCAGGCATCCAGCATAAAACATCCACGCAGATGTCATGACACGCAAACCAATGAGCATCACGTGCTTGATCACAGGATTCAGCTCTTCCTTGGGAGGTATGGAAAGGTCTGCTGCAAAACTCTGCAGCCCGCCAACACTCTGAACATATGCGGGAAACAGTGTGGAAAAACAGGCGCTGATCACAAACAGCACAAGCAACAGCCCCTTCCAGCGCCGCTCTCCCCAAGCAATGATCGGGAGGGTCGCATAAAGAACCAGAATAGCTTCAATAAACCAAAGAGAGCCATTTCTTATTGACCCGTCGAGCGCGTCAAAACCCGGCGGCACGTAGCTCTGAAAAACAGTCAGCATTCCCAAGGCAAGCCACGGCAACTCTGCCGCGGCAAAGGATGGGATCGGCCACCCGGAATAAAGAAGGATAAGACCACAGGACGCGACCAGACTAGCAACCATTATCGGCAACAGCTTGAGGTATCGGGTGGCCATGAACCGCAGCGGATAAGGCGCGCGCTTGTAATTGGCGAACATGAAGTAGCCGGAGATAAACAAGAACACGGGCACAGCCGGCGCAAGGTGCGTTTTGCTCCCATCCACTCCATGCAACCATGTCAGGCCATGGGTAAATACAAGCAAAAGTGCCAGAGCGACCTTCATGGTCGATACATCGCCAAGCCTGGATGGCTCGCCTTCGCCACCGATCAGATGTTGATTGCCTGCTTCAGACAACAGGTATCTGCCTGTTCGGATGTCTTGCTGGCGTCCAATGATCCACGTTCAAATCCTGACTCTTGGGACATATCAAAGGGCCACAAGACGTTACTGACAGGTATTGCCTTGCGTCTTGTCCCTCAGTCGAGTGTTTCCGGGTTTCCATGGCTTTAGTGTACTTCGCTTTCAGGTTTTCGAAAGCCCCTACTTTGCCCGTATGGTGATAGATACCAATGACTCTTCAGGCGTTTCCACGAAAGCCAATACAGCAAAGACAAGGCGATGATCGCCCGGCAACCAAGTCGCCACCAACTGTCCAATACGATCTGGAAAAAACAGTGCTGGTACCCAAGGCCGGACTCGAACCGGCACGCCCGTTAAGGCGGGGGATTTTGAATCCCCTGCGTCTACCATTCCGCCACTTGGGCACTGTACAGCATCAAACTGCCCGACTGATTTATCCAAGGCGGACGCCAGCGTCCACCCTGAAATCGCACATTTGACGCTAAAACATCACTCCGACCAACCACAGCGTTATTGCCGGGAAGGACACCAGGATCACCACCCGGATCAGGTCTGACAGCACAAACGGCGCCACGCCCGCATAGGTCTTGGAGATCGGAATATCCCGCGCTACGCCGTTGATAATAAACAGGTTCATCCCCACAGGTGGCGTGATCAACCCGACCTCGACCACGATCAGTGCGATGATGCCGAACCAGATCGCCGTGTCCTCGGCGCTCATGCCAAAGTCCAGGACCTCGATCACCGGCAGAAAGATCGGGATCGTCAGCAGGATCATCGACAGCGAATCCATCACGCAGCCAAACACCAGATAGGCGATCAGCATTACGACCAGCACCGTGATCGGCGCAAAGTTCGCGGCCAGAACCCACTCGGCCAGCATGTCCGGCGCGCGGGTCAGCGCCAAAAACCCTTTCAGAATCTCAGCCCCCAAGAGGATGAAAAAGATCATCGCCGTGGCCTTGGCCGTCTCCAGGATCGCCTGGATAAAGCCGTGCAGGTTCAGACGCCCCACCACGATGCCATAAAGCGCCGTAGCCGTGGCGCCAAAGGCTGCGGCCTCGTTCGGGGTGAACAGCGCCTGCGGACCGGGTTTGGCCCAGTTCCAGTCGCCCACGATGCCGCCCATGGTCAGGCCAAAGATCATGATCACTGGCCATGTGGCAAAAAACGTCTTGAAACGGTCACGCATGGGAATGCGCTCGGCTGTGGTGGCGCTGTTCGGGCGCACCCGCACATAGATCGCCACGGTCAGGATATAGCCCAAAGCCGCCAGAATCCCCGGCACCATCGCCGCCATGAACATCTTGACGATATTCTGCTCGGCCATGATCGCATAGATCACCAGAATGACCGAGGGTGGGATCAAAATGCCCAGGGTGCCGCCTGCGGCCAGCACGCCGGTGGACAGGCTGTCGGAATAGCCGCGCTTGCGCATTTCCGGCAGGGCCACCTGCCCCATGGTTGATGCGGTCGCCAGCGACGATCCACAGATCGCACCAAACCCCGCACAGGCCCCGACCGAGGCCATGGCCACACCGCCCTTGCGGTGCCCCAGCCAGTCACTCGCCGCGCGGAACAGAGCCGAAGACATGCCGGTGCGCGTCGCAAACTGCCCCATCAACAGGAACAGCGGCACAATCGACAGCCCCTGGTTCGAGAAGGTCTCGTAGGTCAGGGTTTTCATTTGCGCCATCGGCGCATTGGGCGTGCCCAGCACATACCAGGTGCCAAAGAACCCGGTCAGCGCCATCGCCAGCGCAATCGGCACCCGCAGGAAAATCCCGCCCAGCATCAGGACAAAGCCCGTAAGGGCCAGCGTCAATCCGGTCATAGCGCGCCCTCCTCGCCCTGCAGCATCCAGTTAAAGCTGCGCCAGACCGTGTAAAGCGACACGATCACAAACAATGTCGCGCCCACCAGCGCAAACCCATAAGGAATCCACACTGGGATCTCCAATTCATAAGTAGTTTCCGGGAAAAACGGCTTGTAGCCCATCCCCAGTGCTTCACGCACACCGTCACTGCCAAAGGGGAACTTTTCGCCAAAACCGTGCCAGAGCTGTTTCAGGATCACGATCGAAGCAATGCAAATCAGCAGATCCCCGGCAAACCCGATGATCGCCTGCACCTGCTTGGAAAACTGCACCGTCAGAATGTCCACCGTCACATGGCCGCGATGCAGCTGGCAAAACGGCAGAAAACCGAACACCGCCAGCGCGCAGCCATTGGCGACCAACTCGTAGTCCCCCGGCACCGGCCCCAGACCAAAGCCTGTGAACATCCTCCCGATGATCGACACCACCGTCATCACGGCCATGCTGGTCAGCAGGATACCACCCCCGATGGCCATCCACCGCGAAGTGGCGGCAACAATGCGGCCCACCCGCCGCTCGGCATTCAAAGCTAGTGCCATATCTCTCCCCAGTCAGAGCGCAATCAACGGCGCGCGGGTGTTCAAGGTTTCGATATCCATGCCCGCAACCTTCTTGTAACCATCGGCAAAAGCCCGGCGTTCGTCCAGAGGCATGACGGTTTCGATGTCGTCAAACCCATCAGGCGCCCGTTCCGCCACGATGTCGAGGATCTTGTCCGGCCCGTCGCCGCGGTTCTTCAACACCAGTGCATTAACACTCTCGCGCCGAATATCGTCATAAGATTTCAGTGCGCCGCTATTCAAACCCTTGTCGCGCAGCTCGCGCGCCAGAATACGGGCGTCGATGATGCCCTGCGAGGCGCCGTTTGATCCGATGGGATACATCGCATGGGCCGCGTCCCCCAAAAGGGTCATGTTGTCAAACGACCATTGCGGCAGCGGATTGCGGTCCACCATCGGGAATTCATAGATCGCCTCGGCGCTGCGGATCACATCCGGCACATCGAGCCAGCCAAAGTTCCAATCCTCGAATTCGGGCAGGAAATCTTCCAGCTTGCCGGGGCGGTTCCAATCCTGTTCGCGCCACTTGTAATCCTCGGGCATGGTCAGGTCGGCGATCCAGTTCATCAGACTGCCGCCATCAGGCGTATCCTCGATCGGATAGACCACGAACTTGCGGTGTTTTTCCCCGGCCATCGCCATCGACCGACCTGTCAGGAACTTTGGCCCCTTGGTCACACCGCGCCACATCATCGTGCCGCCCCAATGGGCCGGGCCTTCATCAGGATAGAGCGTCTTGCGCAGGACCGAGTTGATCCCGTCCGCCGCCACCAAAATCGCCCCGCTGACCGTGCCAAGGCTCTCACCGGAACTGCGGCTTTCCAATGTGATTTCAACACCTTCTGCGGTGTTCTTCCATCCGGTGACCGCGTGGCCCATCTCGACCACATCCAGCCCGCACTGCTCTTGCAGACAGCGCAGCAGGTGCATCTGCAACCCACCCCGGTGGATCGAATACTGCGGCCAGTGATAGCCCGCCTTCAGCCCGCGCGCCTCGGACCAGATCAGCCCACCCTGGCGCGAGAAATAGGCCACCTCTTCGGTGCGCAGCCCGATCAGGTCCAGCCCGTCGTCCACCCCCATCTCGAACAACTCGCGCGTGGCATGGGGTTGCAGATTGATCCCCACCCCCAACGGCTTGATTTCGCGCACGGCTTCAAAGATGCGAAATGGGATGTTCAGCTGGTTCAGCGACAGCGCAAGGGAGAGGCCCCCAATGCCTGCGCCTGCAATCAATACAGTCATGTCTTGCAAAAACGCGCCCCACCTTGCAGTGAGGCGCGTCCCTTTTCTCGGATCGTCAGATTATTGCGAATGCTTGGCAACCAGTGCCATCGCATCATCGACCATCGCCTGACCATCAAGGCCCTTCGAGGTGATATCCGCAATCCAGGCTTCGGTCTGGGCCGCGCCGATCGCCTTCAGCTCGTCCAGCGGCGCGCCGTCCAGCGTGTGCATCGGGTTGCCAGTCTCTTTCACAACCTTGAACATCACGTCGTCACCGGTATCCATGGCCTTACCCGCCAGCCCAGAGGCCTCAAGCCCCGAGTTGGCATCGATCACGGCCTTCAGATCATCGGGCAGGCTGTTGTACTTGTCCTTGTTCATGCCCCAGATAAAGGTGGTGTTATAGAGCGCCCGGTCGCCACCGATCTCGGTGTGGCTGTCGGCCAGTTCATGCACCTTCAGCGGCACAACGATCTCCCACGGGATCACACCGCCATCGACAACGCCCTTGGACAGCGCTTCGGGGAAGGCAGGCACCGGCATGCCGACAGGGGTCGCGCCCAGCGTTTTCAGCAGGGCGTTCGCCTGACGTGACGGGCCGCGTAGCTTCAGACCGTTAAAGTCCGCGTTCGCCATGATCGGGTCGCCCTTTTTGTGAACAACACCGGGGCCGTGCACGTGCACCGCAACCACGTGAATATCACCCAGACGTTCGGTCGCGTGTTTCTCGTAGAATTCCCAGAACGCCTTGGACGACGCTTCGGCGCTGAGCGAGGTCATGAACGGCAGCTCAAACACCTCGGTTTCCGGGAAACGGCCCGGCGTATAGGCCGGCAGCGCCCAGCCACAGTCGATCACACCGTCGCGGATCTGGTCATACAGCGCAGGCGGTTTACCCCCCAACTGCATGGCCGGATACAGCTCGACCTTGATGCGGCCATTGCTGTCCGCCATCACCTTGTCGGCCCAGGGCTGCATGAAATAGAACGGCACCGCGGATTTCGGTGAAACAAAGTGCTGACAGCGCAGGGTCACCTCCTGTGCAAAGGATGCCCCCGCAGTCAGGGTTACAGCGACGGCACCAGCCAGTGCCGCTTTAAGCGTGAATTTCATTGTGTGTCCTCCCAGTATCGCAACTTGATGCGTCAGGCCCCTCGCACCGGGGCCGTCAAAAACATGCAATCACATACACCTGTGGCGAGTCACGCTTTTTCTCCCCACTTCGCACAGATTTAATACAGGCGAAACCAAAACTAATGAGTCTGTGATCCCGCTCCCGGTTTCCAGACGCCAGGGCGCGATGCCGCCTGTGTCTTGTGTCCGGGCAAAACTCACAAGCGGCGAAAAACTGGGTCCAATCGCGTATCCGCTCTTGAATTCCGCGCGGATTTCCCGTCCTTGAGGGGTCACAATTGTTTCAACGGATTGCCATGCTGACCAACCTTTACAACTGGACCATGCGTCTTGCCGATCACCCCCGGGCCCTGTGGGTTCTGGCGCTGGTCAGCTTCGTGGAAAGCTCGTTCTTTCCGATCCCACCGGACGTCATGATGATCCCGATGATCCTCGCCCGACCCAACAAGGCCTGGCTGATCGCCGGCGTTGCGCTGGTCGCCTCGGTGCTTGGCGGGCTTCTGGGCTATGCCATCGGCGCCTTTGCCTTTGAACAGATCGGCCAGCCGATCCTGACCAGCCTCGGCAAGGCGGATGCGGTGGCCGAGTTCAACACCCGCTTTAACGACTTCGGCTTCTGGGCTGTGCTGGGCGCGGGCATCACGCCCTTCCCGTTCAAGGTCATCACCATCATGTCCGGCTGGACCGGTATGCCGCTGGGCGTGTTCATCACCACGGCCATCATCGCGCGTGCCTTCCGGTTCTTTCTTGTCGCGGCCCTGCTGTGGAAATTCGGCGCACCAATTCGTGACTTTATCGAAAAGCGTCTGGGGCTTATGACAACCCTGTTCTTCCTGCTCCTTGTCGGGGGCTTTGTTCTGGTGAAATTCATATGACCCTGCCGCGCCGTCTCATCACCCTTGCCCTCACGCTATTCTCGGTCGTGTCGATCCTCGGCGCCTGGGGGTTCGAGGCCGCGGGCATCCTTCCCTGCGCCATGTGCTACTGGCAACGCTGGGGCCACTGGGCCGCGCTTGGCTTTGGCTGGCTGGCCTTTTTCCTTGGCCACCGCGTCTGGTACTACCTCGCCGGGGTCGGCGCGCTGTCGACCTCGCTCATTGGGTTCTATCACTCCGGTGTCGAACGCAAATGGTGGCCCGGCCCCTCGTCCTGTACCGGCGCAGGCCTCAGCTCGGACGCTGGCGATCTCCTCAGCCTCGAGGCGCCGGTAATGCCGATGTGTGATGAAATCCCCTGGGAGATGTTCGGCGTGACCATGGCCAACCTGAATGCCGTTGGCTCGCTGGTGGTCGCGGGTCTGTGGTTCTGGATCGCAACGAAGCCCAACGGCCCCATCCGCCTCTTCTGACCCAGAATTTTCTAGAAAATTCTGCCCCACGGAAAATCTTCTAGAAGATTTTCCTACCCCATCTTCCGTGTTGCCAACAACAGATTGGTCTCGCTGGTACTGACCCCTTCGAACCGCCGGATGCGTCCCAGAACCGCGTCCAGGTCCTCCAGCGTATCGGTGCCCAGTTCCACTATCAGGTCCCAGCGTCCGTTGGTCGCGTGTATCGCACGCACCGCCGTCAGCCCGTTCAACTGACGCGTCACCCGGTCCGCCCCACGCCCCTCGATACCGATCATCATCAGCCCGCGCACCGCATCCCGGTGGGCGTCTTCTTTCAGGACCACCGTAAACCCCACGATGTCGCCACGCTCGCGCAGCCGTTCGATGCGTCCGCGCACGGTCGTCCGCGACACGTCCAGCAGAATCGCCAGGTCCGACAACGAAGCCCGCGCATCATGGCGCAGCGCCGAGATCAACTTGCGATCAAGATCATCCATTTCGGCACATATCCCTTTCGATTTGCAAGAACACCACCCGCTTTGAACAAATTGTCGGGTGCACTTCAACACATATCGAAAGCAGGATGGCACAAAGACATCGCGACGGACACTCCCATGACACCCAAAACCTGTATTTTGATCGGCGCACCTGTGGATTCGGGCAAGCGCCGCCGGGGCTGCCTGATGGGCCCAGACGCCTATCGCACCGCGGATCTGGCCGAGACCCTGATCGCACTGGGGCACAGCGTCATCGACCGTGGCAACCTGACACCGGCCGCCCATGATGGCGATCAGCCCGACCATCCGGTGCATGCGCTCAATGAAACCATCGCCTGGACCCAGGCCCTGTCCGAGGCCGCCGACGCCGCCATGACCCAAGGCCTGCCGATCTTTCTCGGCGGCGATCACAGCCTCTCTGCAGGCACCGTGCACGGTGTCGCCAACCACGCGGCACGCCAGGACCGGCCGCAGTTTGTGCTCTGGCTTGATGCGCACAGCGACTTTCACACCATGGAAAGCAGCGACAGCGGCAACCTGCATGGCACGCCCGTGGCCTATTTCGCGGGCCGCGACGGCTTTGACGGGTTTCCCGCCGTGACCAACCCCGTGCCCGAAGAAAACATCTGTATCATCGGCCTGCGCTCGGTGGACGACGCTGAACGCGCCGCCCTGCAAACCAGCAACATCCACCGCCACGACATGCGCGAGATCGACGAACACGGCATCGCCAAACCGCTGCAGGCCTTTCTCGATCGCGTCACCGCCGCGGACGGCATGCTGCACGTCAGCCTTGATGTCGACTTTCTGGATCCGGATGTCGCCCCTGCCGTTGGCACCACTGTCCCCGGCGGCGCCACGGTGCGCGAGGCCCATCTGGTCATGGAGATGCTGCACGACAGCGGCCTGATGACCTCGATGGACCTGGTCGAGCTGAACCCCTTCCTCGACACCCGGGGCCGCACCGCCAAGCTGATGGTTGACCTCGCCGCCTCGGCCCTTGGCCGCCGTATCTTTGACCGTGTCACGCGGAGCTATTGATGCAGACGCTTCAAGCCCCTGACGCGGTGGTGATGATCCGCCCACATCACTTTTGTTCCAACCCGGAAACCCGCGACGACAACGCGTTCCAGACCCTGTCGAACCGCTCTGCCGACGCCACCTCCGAGACCGCGCTGGCCGAGTTCGACACCGCTGTCGCGCGCCTGCGCAAGGCTGGCGTGATCGTGCATGTCTTTGACGATAGCAGCACTGAGACCCCTGACAGCGTCTTTCCCAACAACTGGTTTTCCACCCACACCGGCGGCCATATCGCGATCTATCCGATGTTTGCCGCCAACCGCCGCCTTGAACGTCGTTCGGGCGTGATCGAGATGCTGAAACGTGACTACCGCGTGCAGGACGTGATCGACTATTCCGGTCTGGAACAGGATGGTCTCGCGCTCGAAGGCACCGGCGCCATGGTCTTGGACCACATCGGCCGCATTGCCTATACCGTGCAGTCGAACCGCGCCGACCCCATCCTGCTGGAACGTTTCTGCACGCACTTCAACTATGAACCCATCGCGTTCGAGGCCAAGGATGTGCAGGGCCGCGATGTCTATCACACCAATGTCCTGATGGGCATCGGCACTGACTATGCGCTGGTCTGCCTTGAGATGATCGTCGATCCCGCCCGCCGCCGCACCGTGGCCGAGCGTCTGGAACAATCGGGACGCCATGTGATCGACCTCAGCCATGCCCAGATTGGCGAATTTGCAGGCAATGCCATGGAACTCACCGGGGATCGCCGCATCCTCGCGCTGTCGTCGCGTGCCCTCAGCAGCCTCACCGCGCAACAAATTGCAATCATTGAAAAATCCGCGCAACCCTTGCCGCTGGACATCCCCACAATTGAGACCGCCGGCGGCTCGGTCCGCTGCATGCTCGCGGGCATTCACCTGACCCGCCGCACCGAAAGGACCCCGTCATGAGCACCCCTTCCGACAAAGCCCTCGTCCCCTTCGTCAGCGTCGACAACATGATGCGCCTGATCCACCACATCGGGGTTGAGCCTATGCTGCGCGATCTTGCCGCCTATATCGAATCCGATTTTCACCGCTGGGAGCTGTTCGACAAAACCCCCCGCGTTGCCTCGCATTCCGATGTCGGTGTGATCGAGCTGATGCCCACCTCGGATGGTGAGGCTTATGGCTTTAAATACGTCAACGGCCACCCCAAGAACACCGCCGAGGGCCTGCAGACCGTGACCGCATTCGGCCTGCTCGCGGATGTCTACACCGGCTATCCTGTGCTGCTCACAGAGATGACCATGCTCACCGCCCTGCGCACCGCGGCAACATCAGCAATGGTCGCCAAGTATCTGGCCCCAAAGGGGTCTGACACGATGGCCATGATCGGCAATGGCGCCCAATCCGAGTTCCAGAGCCTCGCGATGAAGGCCATTTGCGGCGTGGAGACCATCCGACTCTATGACAAGGACCGCGCCGCATCCGAGAAATGCGCCGCCAACCTCGCCAGCACGGGCCTGAAAACCGTGATCTGCACCTCACCGGAACAGGCCATCGAAGGCGCGCAGATCCTCACCACCTGTACCGCCGACAAGCAGAACGCCACGATCCTCAGCGACAACATGGTCGGCGCGGGCGTGCATATCAACGCCATCGGCGGCGACTGCCCCGGCAAGACGGAACTGGCCAGGGGCATCCTGGAACGCTCTGACGTCTTTGTGGAATTCCCGCCCCAGACCCGCATCGAAGGCGAAATCCAGCAGATGCCCGAGGATTTTGCCGTCACCGAATTCTGGCAGGTGGTCACCGGCCAGACACCGGGGCGCACCAGCGACCGCCAGATCACCCTGTTTGACTCGGTTGGGTTCGCGATCGAGGACTTCTCGGCGCTGCGCTACATCCGCGACAAGGTCAAAGACACGCCCTATCACTATGACCTCGATCTCCTGGCCGACCCCGACGATCCCCGCGATCTGTTTGGCATGCTGCAACGCGCCAAGGCCTAAGGGGTTCAGGGGGCCAGCCCCCCGGACCGCACTGGTAGCCGGGGGGCCAGCCCCCCGGACCCCCCGGGATATTTTTGGCCAAAAGAAGCAGGGGTCTGTGGGGGCCTAGACCACGCAGTTGGAGATCCACGCATAAAGCGGCAGGCCCACGGTCAGGTTGAACGGAAAGGTGATGCCAAGCGAGGCCGAGAGATACACCCCTGACTTGGCCTCGGGCAGCGCGATCCGCATGGCCGCAGGCACGGCGATGTAACTTGCCGAGGCCGCCAGCGTCATGAACAGGAACGTGCCCCCCTGCGACAGGCCAATCAGCACCGCGATGGCAAAGCCCATGAGGCTGCCCACCACCGGCATCACACAGCCAAAGGCCACCAGCCCGCCGCTGATCTCGCGACGATGCGCAAGCAGGCTGCGCCCGGCGTTCAGCCCCATGTCCAGGAGGAACAGGCACAACACGCCGGTAAAGGGCACCACGATGAACTGGTCGATCTGCGCCAGCCCCGGCTTGCCCGTGATCGCGCCGATCAGGAAAGCCCCGACCAAAAGAACAATCGACCCATTGGCAAGGATATCGCGCATCAGCCTGGCGTCCAGCCTGGTGCCCGGACGGCTGCGTGCCGCCAGCCACAACGCCGAGAGGATCGCCGGAACCTCCATCACTGCTGCCACGGCCACCATGTAGCCTTCGGATGAAATACCGCTTGTTTCCAAAAGGTTGGCAGCCGTCACGAAGGTCACGATCGAGATCGACCCATAGTGTCCGGCCACCGCCGCCGCGTCCAACCGGCTGAGTTTGGTGATCGCGCGCAAGAACGCATAGGCCATGAAGGGCATGACAAAGGACAAGACTGCCCCGGCCGCCAAAGCCGCAAACAGTTTCGCCGAAGCGCCCGAGTCCGAAATGCTGACGCCGCCTTTGAAACCGATGGCAAACAACAGGTAGATCGACATCACCTTGGCCGCGCCATCCGGGATCGAAAGGTCGCTGCGCATCACCGCCGCCACAAGGCCGAGCGCAAAAAATAGGATTGTTGGGACCAGCAAATTGTTTGCCAGCAGGGAAAGAGCACCGTCCATCTTGTCCTCCGAAACGGGGTTTCTCGTTGTCGAAGCGATATGTCTTGCCCCTGTCCCGCAGTAAAATATATATAAACTGTGTTTTTAATAGCCTGCAGCTATGTAAGGAAAGAAGACCCTCATGCGCCCCACCCTGCGCCAGCTGGAATACATCGTCGCCGTGGCCGATTGTGCCCGGTTTGGTCAGGCGGCCGAGCGGCTCAACGTCAGCCAGCCCAGCCTTTCAGCCCAGATCGCCGAGGCCGAGGCCGATCTTGGAGCGCGCATCTTCAACCGGGGGCGCCACGGGGCCACGCTGACCCAGGCAGGCGTCGACATCGTGCGCCGCGCCCGCCGTATCCTGAACGAGGTTGAGGATCTGCGCGCCTCGGTCACTGGCGACGGGATTTTCCAGGGCCGTCTGCGCCTGGGCGTGTTGCCCTCCATTGGACCCTATCTCCTGCCCGGCGTGGTGCGCCATTTGCACCGTGCGCACCCGGACTTTCGGCTGGTGATCCGAGAAGAGGCCACCGACGATCTGGAGCAAGGGCTGCGCAGCGGGCGGCTCGACATGATCCTGTCCACGCCCGAGGATCACCCCGGCACGCTGCAGACACCGCTGTTTCGCGAAAGCCTCTGGGCGGGCCTCGCGCAGGATGACCCCTTGGCGTCCGACACCGCCCCGCTGGCGCTCTCTGATCTCACCGGGCAGGCCTTGCTGACCCTCGGGCCACGGCACCGATTGTCGGGAATTGTGGTCGAGCTGGCCGCCGCCGCCAATGCCCATGTGCCCGACGAATACGAAGGCACCAGCCTGGCCGCGATCCGGCTCATGGCGGCGGCAGGCAGTGGTGTTGGAATCCTGCCCCGCCTCTATGCCGCGGCAGAGGCGCGAAATGTCGACGACGTCCGTTTGCGGCGCATCGACTCTGCGCGGGCATTTCGGGTGATTTCGCTGATCCAGCCCGCCGCGTTTGAACCGCGTCCGGGCAGTGATATCCTCGCTCAGGCGCTTCAGTCCGAGGCCGAGCGGATCATGGCCCAACTGCCGGATAGCTGAGTCAAATTGCTTAAGGAACCGCTAACAAGTAATTGAAATTTGGTAAATAACCATGTTGTACAACTTGGTCAGGTGGCCCCAGAAAAGTTGTACAACATGGAGAATTCGCCATCTCATGCCTCGAGTTCGGCATCCCAGTACAGGAAATCCATCCAGCTTTCGTGCAGGTGGTTCGGCGGAAACTTGCGGCCCGTATTCCGCAACTCTTCTGCCGCCGGTTGCCGGGGTGGTTTGCGCAGATGCATGCGTGCCTTCTGCAGTGACTTGGACCCCTTTTTCAGGTTGCAGGGCGAACAGGCCGCCACCACATTCTGCCAGCTGGTCACCCCGCCCGCGGCCCGTGGAATGACGTGGTCAAAGGTCAGGTCGCCCTTGCTGCCACAGTACTGGCAACAGAATTCGTCCCTCAGAAATAAATTAAAGCGCGTGAAGGCCACGCGCTTTTGAGGTTTCACATAATCTTTCAGAACCACCACACTGGGTATCCTGATCTCGGTACTGGGGCTCCTCACCACCGTGTCATATTCTGCAACGATATCAACACGATCCATATAGGCGGCCTTGATTGCATCCTGCCAGGGCCACAAGGATAATGGGTAATAGGAAAGGGGTCTGTAATCCGCGTTCAACACCAGCGCCGGGTGCTGTCGCGCCCCCGCAGGTTGCCTTACAAAGTCTGTCCTGAAGTCGCCATCCATGGCTCGAGTCGTCCTCCGCCTATCGCGTTTCGGGAAAAACTTGGGACACAAGTTGATTTCGAAACGCCCACACCCTTGTTAGGTTCCGGGTGCTTCGCCTCATTGTCGTATCTCAACAATAAGTCGAAACACTGTCGCCTGCTCTTGTTCCAGCACCAAAGCAGGCAGCCCCGCCCCGGCTCAAACCTACTATATATCGTGGCAAGCATCTGGCAAGCCTCACGATATACGGTTTTCACAAAGACGGGATAGGCCGGGAATGTAACGCGGTCATGACGGTGCGATTGCCCGATTTTCAGGCAATCGCATTTTTATGTGCCGGGTGTTTACCGCAGCACGTTAAAGACTTTTGAAAGCGTCAAAGACACCCTGGTGTCGTCCTGCGCAACCATGCCACCAATGCCGTAACGACCAATCGCGTTTGTCGCTTGTGCATCAATGCTGAAACCGCTGTTCCCGACGGTATAGCGCAGCCCTGCAGCCCAGGTGAAATCTGACCCGTCAAGCGCCACGGGCGTCACCTCGGCGATCAGGTCCAGGCCGTCAAAGACGGCATAGTTCACCCCAAGCCCCAAGCCCGCAATTTCGGTGTCGCCAAAGGCCGCAACCTTCGGGTTGACCGTGAAAATGGCGCCATTGGACGCTTTGTAGCTGCCGATAAGTTCAGCAAAAAAGACCCCGATACGTTGCGTGGTATCAATGCGACGACCATACAGTGCCCTGGCGCTCAGCGAGAAAGAGTCTCCGTTGTTTTGATCCATCAAGCGCAGTTTTGGCCCCAGCATGTAGCGGGCATCGGACGTCGGAACCAAGGATTGGTCAGCCGTCGCATTGTCGGAATACTGCTCTACGATGAACTGAAATTCACCGTCACGGTCGGGGCTGATCGACAGCAGCGCACCGGCTTGGTTGTCCGACCCATACCAGGCAGATACCCGGACATCGCCAGGCTCAGACACATCTGCCGAGCCCATCGTGAATCCGTCCTGTTGTACAGTCCGTTGACGCGCGGTCAGCGGCGCGGGGGCACCACGATAACTGTTCGGGCGATTTGCGCCGGGCGTATACACCAATCTCATTCCGATCAGAGGTTCATCGCCTTCGGGCCAGAATGTAAGGACACTGGTCGCAGGCGTCATCCCGATACCGTTGGTCACATAGCCTTCCAGTGCGGCTTTCGGAGAGACATTGTATCGTGCGCCGACCGACCAGACCGGCGTTTTTTCATAGGATCCGTCACTAGCAATCGTGTTGGTTCCGCTGATGGGTGCATCCACGGTGCCGAACAGAGCCCAGCGATCACTGGCCCTGTATGTGGCCCCAAAGCCAAGTGACGCAATGGTGCCATAGAAATCCACGCCGTTCACGGTGCTCGGCATGTAGTACAACGCGGGCACAAAGTGCAGCTGCAGATCGCTGGACACATCATAAGACACCGGGAGCTTCAGGGCCCCGATCGTGGTGCCAGATGCGTCGCCGCCAAACAAAGGTGATTCCAGTTCGAGAAAGTTCTCGATCGATCCCAAGGCCGAAACGCTGAAGCGATCACCGGAATACAGCTGATACTTACCCCACCCCGCCAGCGTCGTCATGTGTACATCCGGAAGGGCACCACCGATAAGGCCGCCAACCGGATCAACATAGTTGTGAAGATCCATGCCCAGCATCAGCCGGTCATTTACCGCATAGCTGCCGCCACCATAATACAATTGGTTGCCGGTTCCCGATGCCGTGTCCGGGTTCGCCTGTGACGTTCCAAGGGACAGCTCTACCGAGCCCTTGTGATAGGTGTTGGCAGTGTCGAATGACAACATCCGCACCGGATGATCTGCCAAAACGATTGTACCTGATTCCGCTGATGCCATCGGCGCAAGTGTGCCGAAACCAGCGGTGAATACTGTCCCGAGAAGAAATGAATAAATGGAAGGAAAGGAGTTTCTACGCATTGCGGCCTCCGAGGCGGACGAAAAAATCAATTGAGTTCTTATAGAACCTGCATTTCAGGACGCAAAGAACTATAACCGTTTCCGTCCCGATACCGATTTTCGATTTACGTTCTATGGCAGATTTGCCACTTGGTCACTTGCTTGGCTCACAGCCCCAGCTTGTCGCGCATAAACGCCAGCGCCACCGACAGGCCGTCCGGGGCAATCCCGTGCGCGGTGCCTTTCATGATATGGGCATAAACATCCGTGAACCCGGCGTTCTGCAAGGCTTCTGCCGCCTGTGGCAGTGACTGTACCGGCACCACGTCATCCTGATCGCCATGCACCAGCAGGATCGGCGGCTTGCTCTGCGCCTCATCCCCGAGCAGTTCCGGCGCCAGCAGGCGTCCGGAAAAGGCCACGATCCCCGCAACTTCGTCTTCACGGCGCGGGGCCACATGCAACGCCATCATGGTGCCTTGGGAAAAGCCGAACAGAACGACCTGCTCAGGCAACAGATCCTCATCCACCATCACCGCATCCAGAAAGGCATTCAGATCTTCTGCCGCCGCCTGCAGGCCACGTTCGCTTTCTTCCTCGGATGAGCCGTCGATCCACGGGATCGGGAACCATTGCAGCCCCATCGGCATGCCCGGAATGCTTTCCGGGGCATCCGGCGCCAGGAACAGCGTGTCCGGCAGATGCTCGGCCAGGGGATCGGCCAGCCCCAACAGGTCGGCTCCGTTCGCACCATATCCATGCAGAAAGACCACCGCGCTGCGGGTGGTGCCTGAAATCGGCTCTTTGCGGCCTGCTGATAAAACGCGAGTCATCGGATCCCTTCCCTGTCCTTTGCCACCCGGTAGTAGGCCCAAAGCGCGCGCGCCGCAACCGACCGCCACGGGCTCCAGTCCTCGGCCATTTGCCGCAAGGCTTTTTCACTGGGCCGCTCGGGCAGCTCGAACAGGATGCGCGCGGCTTCCTGCAACGCCAGATCGCCCGGCGCGAAGACATCCGCACGACCCAGCGAGAACATGGCATAGACCTCGGCTGTCCAGGGGCCGATCCCCGGCACGGCAACAAGGGTGCTGATCACCGCGTCATCCGGAAGCCCACGCAGATCGGCATAGTTGATGCCTGCCTCGGCCAGCGCGCGGGCATAGCGGATTTTCTGACGGCTGAGCCCCACGGCGCGCAGATCGTCATCGCTGGCCCATTGGATTTTGCGCGGACCGGTCAGCCGCGCGTCCTGCATACGTTTCCAGATCGCAGCAGCCGAGGCTGTGCTGACCTGCTGGCTGACAATGGCGCTCAGAAGCTGGGCAAACCCGTCGGCCCGCCGCCGCAAAGGCAAGGGCGCGCACTGTTCCAACACCGGGGCAAATCGCGGCTCCTGCGCAATCAGCCACGCCGCACCTTCGGCCACGCAGGCGTCGGTTTCAATGATGCGTCCGACCATGTCACCCACGGCGCTCTCCTTCTCCGGTTTGCGAAGCTCAGGAATGCTTGGCGCGATCGGGGCGGCAATGCAATCGCCAATCCGCAAATGACCCACAAGAGCGGCCTGCGCGCCAAGCCCCGGGGCTACCGCCCATTTTGGGATTGCTGACCTGCCCCCGTCCGAAGAATCCGGACGATCGCGGAAAACGTCGCGTCGCGGTATTGCCCATCTGGACCTTCGCTAGTTAACCAGCTAACCGTTGGCGCATGAGCCACGCCATCGACGATACCCGCGCCAAACGCACCGTGTTTATCCTTGTGCTTGCACAGGCTTTTCTGGGTGCGCAAATGCCGATGATTTTCACCATTGGCGGCCTTGCGGGGCAGTCTCTGACCACCAACGCCTGTTTTGCCACATTGCCGATTTCGCTCATTGTTGTGGGCTCGATGCTGGCGGCAACGCCGCTCTCGGCGATCATGCAGAAATACGGCCGCCGGGTGGGGTTCTTTGTTGGCTCTGCGGGTGGCGCACTGGGCGGGGCCATCGGGGCCTATGGCCTCTATCTCAACAGTTTCTATGTGTTTCTGCTCGGCAGCCTTCTGACCGGCATCTACATGAGCGCACAAGGGTTCTACCGCTTTGCCGCCGCCGATACGGCCTCGGACGATTTCCGCCCCAAGGCGATTTCCTACGTCATGGCCGGCGGTCTGGCCTCGGCCATTATCGGCCCGCAGCTGGTCAAGGTCACCAGCGACGCGATGGTCATTCCGTTCTTGGGCACCTATCTGGGGGTGATCCTGATCAACGTGATCGGCTCAGCCCTGTTCCTCTTTATCAACATCCCCAAGCCGCAGGCCCCCAGCGCCGACTCGCCCAAGGGCCGCTCGCGGCTGGAGCTGCTCAAGACACCACGCATCGCCGTGGCGGTGATCTGCGCCATGGTGTCTTATGCGCTGATGAACCTCGTGATGACCTCGACCCCGCTGGCCGTGGTGGGCTGCGGATTTGAACAGAACAGCGCCGCCGACGTGGTCTCGGCCCACGTGCTGGCGATGTTTGTGCCCTCGTTCTTCACCGGCCACCTGATCGCCCGTTTCGGCGTGGAAAAGATCATGGCCACCGGCCTTGTCATCCTGGCTGCCGCGGGTGCCGTCGGGCTGCAGGGGGTCGAGCTTGAGAACTTCTTTATCGCGCTGATCCTGCTGGGCGTTGGCTGGAACTTTGGCTTCATTGGTGCCACCACCATGCTGGCGGGCGCCCATGAACCGTCCGAGCGTGGCCGGATGCAGGGCCTCAACGACCTCATCGTCTTTGGCGGTGTCACCGTGGCCTCGCTGGCCTCGGGCGGTCTGATGAATTGTTCCGGTGGCGATGCCCAGACCGGCTGGACCTCGGTCAACCTGGCCATGGCGCCCTTCCTGATGCTGGCAGGCGCCTCGCTGATCTGGCTGATGTTCCGCCCGAAAGACGCCTGAGGTACAGAATTTTCTAGAAAATTCTGCTGGTCCGAAAATCTTCTAGAAGATTTTCACCACCGCCCCGTCAAGGACCGCCGCAATAGCCCGGCCTTTTTGGCAAACTCGCTTTGTCCCAGCGCCCCCTCGGCCACACGCTGTGGCTCGGCCGCGACCTGCTTCAGGATCGCCTCGGCCTGCCAACCCGCGAACAAAGCCTGACCTGCAGCCTTGGACACACCTGAGCGCGCGTGTCGTGCGGCGCGCAGCCGGGCCAATCCGCCTTGGGCCAAAAGCGCCACGGCCTCGGGCCGCCCATCCACCAGTGGCACGCGCTTTTGCGCCTCCAACTCGGGGATCGCCCGGAACCAGCTGGCCAGCCCGCTGGCATAGGCCAAATCGCGCACTGCGGCCTCGTCGGCCTCTCCCAAGGCCCGCGCGGCACACCACATCAGGTTGCCCGAAGTCGCATCCAGATAATCGGCAAAATGCGCGGCATCCTCAAAGGGATCCTTGTAGATGTCCCAGCGCCGCGCCACGATCAGCTTGTCCAGCAAGGCGGCCCCTTGCGAATCCAGCACTTCGGCCAGCGGGGTCACCACCTCGTGGCGGCGTACAGGCGCGCCCTGCCCAATCTCTTCCAATGCATCGCGCCACCACTGCAACCGCATCTCGGCGATCATCGCCTCTTGCGTCAGCCACGGCGCGCGCGCCACCTCAAGGTTGAAAGCATAGATCGGGAACAGCACATCCCGCGCCGCAGGCCGTGCCGCCATCGCCGCCATGAACCTGTCCGGGTCCCCGCGCTGCACCAAGCCGGCACAGGCGGCTATGTCGCGCTCAAGGTCTGCGGTCATAGGGGTCGTGTCACACAGAGGAGATAGCCAAAGTCCTCGCGATGTTTGCGCCACACGGCAATCTCGGCCTCAGCCTCATCCAGCACCGCATTCAAAGCGTCGTCCGCCCCCTGCCGCAACATCTCGATGCGCGCCTCCTGCGGCTGATAATAAGCCTCCCACCCGGCGTCGCTGATCCGGCGTGTGCCGAGCACCTCGTACCCCGCCGCTTCGACCTTGGCACGAATGCCCGCCTCGTCATCCGGCAGTATCCCTTCGAACAGCGTCTCGACCGCGTCATCCGGCGCCGGGCGGAACAGGCAGGGCTCGGAAAAGGCCACAACACCACCCGGTGCCAGGGCCTTGCGCCATGTGTTCAGCGCCTCGGCAACGCCGACAAAGTAAACCGCCCCGGCACTCCAGATCAGATCAAACGGCCCGTGTTCGCGCATCATGCTGCCCACCCTGGCCGTGACCCGCTTGTCGTCTTCGAACCGCTTGGCCACCGCATCGGCAAAGCCCTGATGCATCTCGACCGCCAATACACGCCCCTCGGGCGCCACCTGCAACAGCGCGGCAATATCACCGCCCGGCCCCGAGCCGCCATCCAGGATGCGCGCGTGCGCAGGCACGCCGCCCAGTTCGGCCGCCCATAGCACATCCCCGTCCGTGCCCGGCCCTTCGCGAGGCAACTCGTCGTGCAGTTTGAAAAACGCGTCCCAATCCATGGCTTATCCCGCCCTTACCGCGCCGTCGCGCATCAGCTTCCAGTTCAGCGCTTCCAACAGCGCCTCGAACGAGGCGTCCACGATATTGGCCGAAACCCCAACCGTGGCCCAGCGATGGCCCTTTTCATCTTCGAAATCTATGATGACCCGGGTCACGGCCTCGGTCCCACCATTGGTGATCCGCACCTTGAAGTCCACCAACCGCACCCCGGCGATCCCCGCCTGATAGGGTCCAAGGTCCTGTTTCAGCGCCTGCCACAACGCGTTCACCGGCCCGTCATCGCTCATCTCGTCGGAATGTTCGTTCTTGAAATAGCTCGTGGTCTTCTTGCCCGAAGGCAACTGCACCGTCACCACCGCTTCGGATTCCACCACCAGCTGACCGCGCGCATTGCGACGGCGCTCCGAGATCACGCGGTAACGTTCCACGTCGAAAAAGGCCTCGCGCAGGCCCAGCTCATCCCGCGCCAACAGCTCGAAACTCGCCTGCGCCGTGTCATAGCTATAGCCATCTGCCTCGCGTTCCTTGATCCGGTTCAGGATCGCGCTGAGCGCAGGATTGCCCTTGTCAACCTCCAGCCCGGCATCCGCCAGCCGCTTGCGCAGATTCGACTGCCCGGCCTGGTTGGACATCGGAATGATGCGCTCATTGCCAATGATCCCCGGCGCGACATGTTCATAGGTCGACGGATCCTTGAGAATGGCACTGGCATGCAGCCCCGCCTTATGCGCAAAGGCCGAGGCCCCCACATAGGCCGCCTGCTTCATCGGCACACGATTGAGGATGTCATCCAAAAGACGGCTGGCGCGGGTCAGACCGGCCAGCGCCGTCATGCTAACGCCCATCTCATAGGCGCTGGCATAGGGCTCTTTCAGCAACAGGGTCGGGATCAGCGTGGTCAGGTTGGCGTTGCCACAGCGCTCGCCCAACCCGTTCAGCGTGCCCTGGATCTGGCGCGCACCGGCGTCCACCGCCGCCAGCGAATTGGCCACCGCATGTTCGGTGTCATTGTGCGTGTGGATGCCGACGTGACTGCCCGGAATGCCCGCCGCGATCACCGCCTTGGTGATCGCGTAGACCTCGCGCGGCAGCGCACCGCCATTGGTGTCACACAACACGATCCAGCGCGCGCCCGCGTCATAGGCCGCTTTGACCACCTCCAATGCATAGCCCGGATTGGCCTTGTAGCCGTCAAAGAAATGCTCCGCGTCAAACAGCGCCTCGCGCCCCTGTGCCACCAGATACGCGATCGACCGCGCCACGTTCTCGGTGTTTTCTTCCAGCGTGATGCCAAGGGCCTTGTCCACGTGGAAATCATGGGTCTTACCCACCAGACACACCGCAGGCGTGTTTGCGTTCATCACCGCCGCCAGCACATCGTCGTTCTCTGCCGACATGCCTGCGCGCTTGGTCATGCCAAAGGCGGTGAATGTCGCGGCCATCTTGGGCTTGGCGTCAAAAAACTCGCTGTCGGTGGGGTTGGCACCCGGCCAGCCGCCCTCAACGTAATCCACACCCAGCGTATCAAGCACGTCGGCAATCTGCGCCTTTTCAGGGGTAGAGAACTGCACCCCTTGGGTCTGCTGGCCATCCCGCAGGGTGGTGTCATAGAGATAGAGGCGTTCCTTGGTCATGACATCACCTTCCCAAATTTTCTAGAAAATTTGGCCGCAGGAAATTCTTCTAGAAGAATTTCTGAACACCGGAGCACAACCATCACAGCAACCCCTCCAGCTTGCCCGCATCAAACCCGGCGGCGGGCAACAACTCGACCCCCGCCTTGCTCATGCGCACCTCAACACCCGCCGCGCCCAGAGCCGCCTTGATCCGGTCCACGTCGGAGAAATCCTTGGTTTCCATGGCTTTGGAACGGGCTTGCGCCAACAAGGCTTCATAGGCCGACAGGTCCACCCCTTTGGCCCAATCCCCCAGCTCATTGGTCAGCAATCCCAGCATCTGCGCGCCTGCCAACAGGCCCGCCGCATCCCCGGCCCCGGCCAGTTTATGCAACTCCGCAATCGCCCCGGCCGTGTTCAGATCATCCGCCACAGCCGCAACAACCGACGCGGCCACGTTGGACGAGGGCTCGACGCCCTCGGTCAACGTTCGCCACTTGCGCAGCGTTGCCTCGGCCTCACCCGCTTTCTTGGCGGTCCAGTCCATCGGCTTGCCGTAATGCGTCGACAGGAACACGAACCGGATCACCTCGCCCGGAATGCCCTGCGCCAAGAGGTCATGCACGGTAAAGAAATTGCCCAGGGACTTGGACATCTTCTTGCCCTCGACCTGCAGCATCTCATTGTGCAGCCAATAGCGCGCGAACTCTCCCTCGGGATGCGCACAGCAGCTCTGCGCCACTTCGTTTTCATGGTGCGGGAACATCAGGTCATTGCCGCCGCCGTGAATGTCGAAACTCTCGCCCAACAGCTCATAGGACATCGCCGAGCATTCGATATGCCAGCCCGGACGCCCATGCCCCCATGGGCTGTCCCACCCCGGCTGGCTGGCATCGGAAGGCTTCCACAGCACAAAATCCATCGGATCTTCCTTGTAGGGCGCGATTTCCACCCGCGCTCCGGCAATCATGTCATCCACCGAGCGCCCCGACAACGCGCCGTAATCCTTGTAGGCACGCACCCGGAACAGCACATGACCGTCCTTGGCATAGGCAAACCCGTCCGCGATCAGCTTTTCGATCATCTCGACCATCTGCGGGATATAGGCCGTGGCGCGCGGCATGTGATCGGGCTCCATCGCCCCCAGCGCGCCCATGTCATCCAGATACCACTGCGTTGTCTCTGCGGTGATCTCGGAAATCGGACGCCCCGACTCGGCCGCCCGCGCGTTGATCTTGTCATCCACGTCGGTGAAATTGCGCACATAGGTCACATGCGCGTCGCCATAGACATGACGCAGCAACCGGTTCAGCACGTCGAACACCACCACGGGGCGCGCATTGCCGATATGGGCGCGGTCATAGACCGTCGGGCCACAGACATACATGCGCACGTTTTGGGCATCGATCGGCTCGAACACCTCTTTTTTACGGCTCTTCGAGTTGTGCAGTTTAATCGTCGTCATGTCTCGTCCTCAGGCACAAATGCGCTTGCGGCGGGCTTAACAACTTCAATGCATGTTTGGAATAGAAGAACGGCCCGCCAGATTGTCTCAGGCAGGAATGCAGCAAATAATGATGATGTTGCGTGCGGTGTTCATGGGCCGGACCATAGGCGGCGCACTCCTGTGGGTCAAGCGGACAGTTGCGCAGCCCCTCGGCGTTCTGGCACCCTGCCCCGATGTCGCACGATCTCGTCAACCAAGCCCCTGCCCGGCGCCGAAGGCTCGCTCCCCTAAGGCGGCCATGACGCCTGGAAGGTCGGCGGCAAGATGTTTGCCTCAACCGGGGCGGTGGGTGGTGGCGTTTCGGTCAAGCCCCCCGACATCGAGATAGCGCAACCACGGATCGGGGACGGAGTGGGCATCAAGGCGCCCTATTTCCATCGCAGCCGGGTATTGATCCCCTTTGGCGGGGACGCAGACGAGCTGCGCCACCGCATCTTTGTGTCTTACGACATCACCCGCGCGAGCCTCACGAAAAAGCTGCAGGCCACGCTGGCACCGCGCGTCTGATCAGCACCGCCCCTGCGCCAGCTTTGCACGGGTCACGCGCCCCAGGGGATAGCGCAAGCTGCGCCCGGATTGCGCCAGGATGGTCAACGCAATCCCGACCGCCGTGATCCCGGCCCCGAGCCAGCTGACGGGGCCGTAGCGCTCGCCCAGAACAAGCGTTGCCGCCAACAGACCCACCGCCGCCGCGACATAGCCAACCTGGCTCAGCAGCACCGGCCCTCCCAGCTTTTGCAGCCGGAAATAGGCCGGAAAGGTCAGCCCCGCCGCCACCGCCTGCACCAATGCGGCCACCGGCACCGCCGCGAGCGGTTGCAGGCTGACGCCCTGCCCCGTCACCAACAGGCCGAGACCCAGCGCGGTCATGGCGACCAGATGGCTCCAGAACGCCAGCGCCATAGGGTGCTCGCCCTCGGGCCAGTCCAGCGTGCGATAGACATTGCCTGCCGCCAGCACAACGGGGATCAGCAACGCCAGCAAGGACCACATCAGCGTGCCGTCAACACTTCCGCGCCCCAGCGCCACCATCAGCGCCCCTACCAGCCCGATGCCGATGCCCCAGGCCCCAAGACGCCCCGGCCCCTTCAGACCAAAGACCGTCGACAAGGCCAACGTGGCCACCGGCGACAGGGCAAACATCATGCCCACCTGCCCGGCCCCGACCCGTGGCACCAGCGCAAAGATCATGATGTTGATCAGGGCAAAACTGACCAGACCGGACACCAGCACATAGCGCAGCATCCGCCCCCGCGGCAGCCGCAACAGCCCCCGCAGCGCCAGCCACGGAAACAACGGCAGACTCGCCCCCATCGAGACCAGCAACGCCCACGTCAGAGGCGGCACCCCGGCCGCCGCAGACAGCTTGCTCAGAGGAAAACTCACCCCCAAAAGCAGGCCAACCCACAGCAACAACCCAACCGGGCCAATCCGATCAGTCATAACTCACCACCTCGTATTCGATGCCATCAGGCCCGTCGAAGTAGAACCGCAGCCCCGGCTCATAGTCGCCATGGCTGTGCGGCGTGTATCCTGCGGCCTTGACCCGTGCCTCGGTGGCGGCAATGTCGTCCACAACCACACCCACATGGTTCAGCCCCGCGATATGGTGATACCGCTTGCTCTCGGGGTTCAGATCCCAGGCCGGCGCATAGAGCGCCAGATAGCTTTCGTCGTCTCCCACATGCACGGTGTAGCCGTTGTCCTTGGCCTCGCCCTCCCAGCGGACGTGCCAGCCGAACATATCGATCAGCTGGGCCGCATGGGCGCGGGGATGGGGAACGCAGATATTCACATGTTCCAGTTTCATCACTTAACTCCTTGTAGAAAGTTGAATTGTGACTATCCTAATTCCTCAAGTACACTTGAGGTCAAACGGAAAAATCCATGCAAAACAAATGCCTTGCAAAATCCGGCTTGTCGATCGGGCAGGTATCCGACCGCACGGGCCTCGCCCCGTCGGCCATCCGATTCTACGAAGAAGAAGGGCTGGTCTTTCCCTTTCGCACCGACAGCGGCCAACGGCGCTTTGACCGCGCCGACATCCGCCGCCTGTCTTTCGTGATGATCTCGCAAGGGCTTGGCTTTACCCTGCCGCAAATCCGCGAGGCCCTGAAATCCCTGCCCGAGGGCCGCACCCCGACCAAGCGTGACTGGGAGCGTATCTCGGGCCGGTTCCGCCGTGACCTCGACACTCGCATCGCCCAAATGCAGGCCCTGCGTGACAAACTGGACGGCTGTATCGGCTGCGGATGCCTGTCACTACAGAACTGCAAACTCTACAACCCCGAAGACCGTATCGCCCGCAAAGGTCAGGGCCCGCGCTATCTTTTGGGCGATCAGGTCAGCGACGCCACCTGATAGCATTCGGTCCCGCCCCACGGGTCCTGCCCCTGTGCTCGTGGCTTTCCCGAACGCTATTCGAAAGTTTTCCGGAACCCTGAATAGGGTTTGACGCGTGGCCCTCAATCGGGCCATTTCCTAAGCAATATCCAAGGAGACAGCGCCATGAAACTATCCCAACGCATCACGCATCTGACCGGCGGCGGCTCGGACGGGTGGGAGGTTTTCTATCGCTCGCGCCAGATGATTGCCGACGGCGAAAAGGTGATCGAGCTGACCATTGGCGAACATGACATCCGCACCGATCCGGTGATCCTCGACGCCATGGACAAGGCGGCGATGGGGGGTCACACCGGTTATGCCATGGTGCCCGGCATCCTGTCCCTGCGCCAAGCGGTGGCCGCGCGCATCCAGAAAAGAACTGGTGTACCAACCACTTACAAGAATATCCTCATCACCCCCGGCGGCCAGTCGGCCCTGTTTGCAGCGCATCTGGCGGCCTGCAACCAAGGCGACAAGGCGCTCTATCTCGACCCCTATTACGCCACCTATCCCGGCACCCTGCGTGGCGTCGGCGCCACGCCCGTCGCCATACAGACCCGTGCGGAAGACGCCTTTCAGCCCCGCGCCGAGGACATTGCCGCCGTGGCCCCCGGTGCGACCTCGCTGCTGATCAACACCCCCAACAACCCCACCGGCATCGTCTACAGCCGCGAAACCCTTGAGGGCATTGCACAGGTCTGCCGCGATCACGATCTCCTGCTGATCTCGGACGAGGTCTATGACACCCAGGTCTGGGACGGCGAGCACATCAGCCCCCGTGCCCTGCCCGACATGGCCGAGCGTACGCTGGTTGTCGGCTCGATGTCGAAATCCCACGCCATGACCGGCAGCCGCGTCGGCTGGATCTGCGGCCCCGAAGATGCCATCACCCATCTCATCAACCTCGCGACCCACACCACATACGGTGTCGCAGGGTTCATTCAGGATGCCGCTGAATTTGCCCTCGCTCAGGGCAGCCCGCTCGAGGACAAGGTGGCCGAACCCTTCCGCCGCCGCCGCGCCCTGGCGCGCGACATCCTCGCGGCCCAGAACACCGTGGGGCTGGTCCCGGCGCAGGGGGCCATGTACCTGATGCTGGACATCCGCGCCACGGGCCTCAGCGGCGAAGAATTTGCCAACCGTCTGCTCGATGCCCACAAGATTGCCGTCATGCCCGGCGAAAGCTTTGGCCAGGCCGCCGCAGGACACGTCCGCGTGGCCATGACCATCGACGATGACAGCTTTGCCAAAGCCTTGAAAACCTTGTGCGAATTGGCCGCGACCCTCACCAAACAGTCCCAGCTGGCCTAAAAACGACATTGCGTCGTTTTTCTAACAGACTTGTCTGATTCCTTAGACGATGTATCTCTCCAATTAGGGAGATGGCGCATGCAGGGCATTCGCAGCAAAATTCAACTGGTGGTGATCACCATCGGGGCAGAACGGGGTCGCGCCGCACGCGGCAGACCCGCTTTTGATATCTGAAACCCAAACTCGAATTCAGACGTCAAAACAGGACCTTACACAACATGTCTCAATCAGCTTCCCGCCGTTCCGGTGGCCGTGCCGCCCGTCGTGCAACCCGTGCAGCCCCCCTCAGCGATGATCTTCGCGCCATTCGCCCCGGTATGGAGGGCGGCATGTACAAGGCGCTCACCGACGAGCAGATGCAGCAGATTCACGAGGCCGCACTCGAAGCGCTGGAAACCATCGGTCTCGCCGATGCCCCACCCTCTGGTGTCGAATATCTTGTCAAAGCCGGTGGCATCCTGGGCGAAGATGGCCGCATCCGCATCCCCCGCTCCGTGGTCGAAGACGCCCTGTCCAAGGCCTGCCGGGAAATCACCCTCTACAGCCGTGATGGCAAAAACGACCTGACACTCTCGGGCAACCGCGTGCATTTCGGCACCGCCGGAGCCGCCGTGCACATGGTTGACGTTGAAGGCCGCGAGTACCGTGACAGCACCGTGCAGGACCTGCACGACGCCGCCCGCATCACCGACACGCTTGACAACGTCCACTTCCTGCAACGCCCCATGGTTTGCCGCGACATTGCCGACAACCGCGAGATGGACCTCAACACCATCTACGCCACCACCTCGGGCACCACCAAACACGTCGGCACCTCGTTCACCGAACCCGATTTCGTGGATGACGCCTTTGAAATGCTGCACATGATTGCCGGCGGCGAAGAGGCATGGCGCGCCCGGCCCTTCGTGAGCAACTCCAACTGCTTCGTCGTCCCTCCTATGAAGTTCGCCACCGAATCCTGCGAAGTCATGGAGAAATGCATCGAAGGCGGCATGCCCGTGCTCTTGCTTTCGGCAGGCATGGCAGGCGCCACCGCCCCCTCGACCATCGCAGGCGCGATCACCCAGGCGGTGGCCGAATGCCTTGGCGGTCTGGTCTACGTCAACGCCGTGAAACCCGGCCACCCGGCGATCTTCGGCACCTGGCCCTTTGGTCTCGACCTGCGCTCGGGCGCGATGACCGGCGGCTCCGGCGAACAGGCGCTTCTGACCGCGGGCTGTGCCCAGATGCACCACTTCTACGGCCTGCCCGGTGGTGCCGCCGCGGGCATCACCGATGCCAAAACCCCCGACATGCAGGCCGGCTGGGAGCAGATGTGCTCGAACGTCATGGCCGGTCTCTCGGGCCTCAACATGGTCTATGAATCCGTCGGCATGCACGCCTCGCTGCTGGGCTTCTGTCACGAATCCCTGATCCTCGGGGATGACCTGATCGGCCACGCAATGCGCTGCCTGCGCGGCATCGACGTGAATGAAACCACCCTGGCGCTCGACCAGATGCGCGAGGTCTGCCTCGGCGGGCCCGGCCATTACCTCGGCACCAGCGAAACGCTGTCGCGGATGCAATCCGACTATGTCTACCCATCGCTGGGGGATCGCACCTCGCCCAAGGAATGGGTCGAGGTCGGCAAGCCGGATCTCAACAAGAAGGCCACCGAACGCAAGGAAGAGATCCTGTCGAAACCCTCGGCCGCGCGGTTTGATCCGGTCAAGGATCAGGCCATCCGCGCCCGGTTCAAGATCCACTTGCCCACGTAAACTCCTGAAACAAAAGGAAAGCCGGGCGCCGCAATTTCGCCCGGCTTCCCAAAAAGCGTTTCAACAAAAACCCCAAATTGGTTTGGCTTGAAACGCTATCGTGACCCACGGCGTTTTTGGGGGGCGCGGGTCACAATTCTGGCGGATTGGATCAGTTGGTCGCCGACTCCGGCAACGCGCCCGCCTGCACCGCCACCATGGCTTCGTCCTTGTTCAGCGTGCCGTCACTGTCCATGTCCAGCGCCGAGAACCCCTCGGGCGTCATATCCGGGAACACCGCCTGAACCTCTTCGATGGTCAGAACGCCATCGCCGTTGGCATCCATTTCACTGGCAAGCGCCAAGGTCGGCAGGGCAAGGCCAAGAACGGTAATCGCGGGGAATGCTTTGAGTTTCATGATTTGCTTCCTTTTGGTCATTGAATGAAGGCGCTGTTCTGCGCCCTCACATTGGAAGACCCCCGAAATCAACTTTCCGTCCCGCGCCGGGCCCGTCCCCCGACCTCCCCGCGCCTTTTCGCCCATTTCGGGCGCGCACGGCGGCAATCCCTCGCCCAAAAAGAGAGGGCATTCGCCATCGGCGGATTGCCCCCACCTTTTCGCGCCCGGCAATCCACGAAACCCTGTGACCAAAGCAATGAAAAAGGTCACGTGGACAATGAAACATACAGACTGGGCCCTGATCCCCCTTTTGCCCCGCCTGCGTCGCCGCGCCCGGCGGCTGGCAGACACGCCAGAGAATGCCGAGGACATGGTGCAGGACGTCATGCTGCGCCTCTGGGTCCGCCACGTGGCGGGGGAAACACCAAATGATCTGGAAAACTATGCCATGACCGCGCTCGCCAACCTGTCGCGCAGCCGCTGGCGCGATCACAAGCCAACCAAGGAACTGGAAGAGGACCACCTGAGCTGCCCCGCCGACGCCCCCGGGGTGCTGGCCTATCAGGACGTCACCGCCGCCATCCGCCGCCTGCCGCAGGATCAGGCCGAGGTCATGACGCTGGTGATCTTGGGCGAAACCAGCCCGCAAACCATTGCACAGCGGCTGAAACTGCCGGTCGGCACTGTCAACTCACGCCTTGCCCGCGCCCGGGCGCGATTGCGCAAAGACATCGGGCTGGACCAGAAAGACGCGGTCGCCAGCCTGTTGGACTAAAGAAAAATGGGGGGCCATTGGCCCCCCAGTTTCGCCGCTCAGGCTCACTCATTGTTACCGCCCGTGGTTTTTGCCTGCGGCCTGAGCGTCGTGCCGGGACGAGCGCACCCGCCCCGTAACCTTTGTCGATCAAGAGATTTTTCTAGAAAAATCTCCCCGTCGCAAAATCTTCTAGAAGATTTTGCCTTAGCTGCACCCGCTGGTTGCCCCGCAGGTGTTGCATTTCATGCAGGTGCCGTTGCGCACCAGCGTGTAGTTGCCGCAGTCGCCACAAGGGTCACCCTCGTAGCCCTGCATCTTGGCCTTGGCGCGTGGGTCCATGCTGACCGTGCCGCTGGACACCGCCGTTGTGGTGGCCGCCGTCGCCACCGCCCCGGTGGTCCCGGTTGCGGTTTCGGGCACCAGCGTCTGCAATGTGGCCACCGGATCCCCGGCGCCATTCAGCGCAGTGCCGCCCGCAGCGCCACCATTCAGCACCACCAACTCTTGCGGCAGACGTTTGCGCAGGTATCCCGTCGACGAGATTTGTTTCAGCACTTCCAACGACTTGGAGGCCGCTGTTTCACTGATTTCCTGCACATTCGACACGCCCTCTTCCTCGCCACGGCCCAGATCGTCGAACATCGTGCCTTGTGGCTTGATGTGCGCCAGATCGGTGCGGTCCAGATAAGACACCGCCAGCTCGCGGAAGATGTAATCCAGGATCGAGGTCGCGTTCTTGATTGAATCGTTGCCCTGCACCATGCCCGCGGGCTCGAACTTGGTGAAGGTAAAGGCATCGACGAACTCTTCCAGCGGCACGCCATATTGCAGACCAACCGACACGGCGATGGCAAAGTTGTTCATCATCGCCCGGAACCCTGCACCCTCTTTGTGCATGTCGATGAAAATCTCGCCGAGGTTGCCGTCCTCATACTCACCGGTGCGCAGGTAAACCTTGTGGCCCCCGACAACCGCTTTCTGAGTATAGCCTTTGCGACGCTCGGGCATCTTTTCACGGTGCGATTTGACGATTTCCTTGACGATCACCTTTTCGATGATCTTTTCGGCCAGCACTTCGGCCTTTTGCTGCGGTGTGCCGCTTTCCAGCGTCTCTGCCGCGTCCTCGTCATCCTCGACCAGCGCCGCCGCCAGAGGCTGCGACAGTTTCGAGCCATCGCGATACAGCGCATTGGCCTTGATGCCCAAGGACCAGCTCAGCTCATAGGCTTTCTGACAGTCTTCGATGGTGGCATCGTTGGGCATGTTGATGGTTTTCGAGATCGCGCCCGAGATGAACGACTGGGCCGCGGCCATCATGGTGATGTGGCTGTCAACACTCAGATAACGCTTGCCTTTTTTGCCGCAAGGGTTGGCACAGTCAAAGATGTGATAATGCTCTTCCTTGAGGAACGGCGCGCCCTCCAATGTCATCGTGCCGCAAACGTGGTCGTTGGCCGCCTCAACATCCTTGCGGGTGAACCCGAGGTGCGACAACAGGTCAAACGACGGATCGTTCAGCTTTTCCGCCGGGATGCCCAGCACATTGGTGCAGAATTCTTCGCCCAGCGTCCACTGGTTGAACACAAAACGAATGTCGAACGCGCTGCCCAGGGCGGCTTCGATCTTATCCAGCTCGTTCTGACCAAAACCATGCCCGATCAACGAGGTGTGGTTGATGCCCGGCGCGTTGCCCATGGTGCCGTGACCCACGGCGTATGAGACGATCTCTTCGATCTGGCTCGACGAATAGCCAAGATTCTCAAGCGCGGCAGGCACCGAGCGGTTGATGATCTTGAAATACCCACCACCGGCCAGTTTCTTGAATTTCACCAGAGCAAAGTCCGGCTCGATCCCCGTGGTGTCGCAATCCATGACCAAACCAATGGTGCCGGTCGGTGCAATCACCGAGGTTTGCGCGTTTCTAAACCCATGCTGTTCACCCAGCCGCAGCACTTCGTCCCAGCTCGACTGTGCCAGCGCCACCAGCTTCTGATCCGGACAGTTGTCCATGTCCAGCGCCACCGGCTTCACTGCGAGGGCCTCGTAGCCTTCGGTGTCGCCATACGACGCCCGGCGGTGGTTGCGCATCACGCGCAGCATGTGCTGGCTGTTGCGCTTGTAGCCGTCAAACGGTCCCAGCTCGCCTGCCATCTCGGCCGAAGTGGCATAGGCCACGCCGGTCATGATCGCGGTCAGCGCACCGGCCAGCGCACGGCCCTCTTTCGAGTCATAGCCGTGCCCCATGTTCATCAGCAAACCACCGATGTTGGCATAGCCCAGACCCAGGGTGCGGAAATCATAAGACAGCTGCGCGATTTCCTTGGACGGGAACTGCGCCATGGTGACCGAGATTTCCAGCGTCACGGTCCACAGACGGGTCGCGTGCATGTAATCCTCGGCCTGGAACACGCCATCGTCGAGGAAGGTCAACAGGTTCATCGACGCCAGGTTACAGGCGGTGTCATCCAGGAACATGTACTCCGAACACGGGTTCGAGCCGCGAATCTCACCGTCTTCCGGGCAGGTGTGCCAGGCGTTCACAGTGTCGTGGTACTGGATGCCGGGATCGGCACAGGCCCAGGCCGCGTGGCCCACATCTTCCCACAATTTGCGCGCCTTGATGGTCTTGGCGACGCTGCCGTCGGTGCGGCGGATCAGCTCCCAGTCGGCGTCATCTTCGACCGCTTTCAGGAAAGCATCGGTGACGCGGATCGAGTTGTTCGAGTTCTGGCCCGACACAGAGGCGTAAGCTTCCGAATCCCAGTCCGTATCATAGGTCGGGAACTCGATGCTGGCATAGCCCTGCTTGGCATAATCCAGCACGCGTTTGATATAAGTCTCTGGGATCATGACAGATTTCGCGTCACGGATCGCCGCTTTCAGGGTCTCGTTGACCTTGGGATCATAGGCATCCGCTTCGGCGCCGTCCCAGGCCTTGATCGCTGCAAAGATGCCGTTCAGCTTCTGCTCGTGCATCTTGGAACCGGCCACGATCGAAGCGACCTTTTGTTCCTCTTTGACCTTCCAGTTGATGTATTCCTCAACATCCGGGTGGTCGGCATCCACGATCACCATTTTGGCCGCACGCCGCGTGGTGCCGCCCGACTTGATCGCGCCCGCCGCGCGGTCACCGATTTTCAGGAAGCCCATCAGGCCCGAAGACTTACCACCGCCCGACAGCGACTCGCCATCAGCGCGCAAGGACGAAAAGTTGGTGCCAGTGCCCGAGCCGTATTTGAACAGACGCGCTTCGCGGACCCACAGGTCCATGATGCCGCCGTCCCCAACCAGATCATCGCTGACCGACTGGATAAAGCAGGCATGCGGCTGCGGATGCTCATAAGACGACTTCGACTTGGTCAGCTTGCCGCTCTTATAGTCGACATAATAGTGGCCCTGCGCTGGACCATCGATGCCATAGGCCCAGTGCAGGCCGGTGTTGAACCACTGCGGGCTGTTTGGTGCGGCGCGCTGAGTCGCCAGCATATAGCGCATCTCGTCAAAATAGGCGCGCGCATCTTCTTCCGTGCTGAAATAGCCGCCTTTCCAGCCCCAGTAGGTCCATGCCCCTGCCAGACGGTCGAACACCTGCTTGGCGCTGGTTTCGCCACCGATCTCGACGTTGTCATTTGCTGGCACCGAGCGCCACAGGAACTCTGGCACGCCCTTTTCGCGCACTTTCTTCAGGCTCGCGGGCACGCCCGCCTTGCGGAAATATTTCTGCGCGATCACGTCGCTGGCCACCTGGCTCCAGGTCGAGGGTACTTCCACTGCGTCCAACCGAAAGACGATGGTGCCATCCGGGTTGCGAATCTCGGATTCGGTGGTCACAAAATCCAGCTCTGCGTATGCGTCCTGGCCTGCCTTGGTAAATTTTCTTTCGATTTTCATCGCTGACTCTCGTCCCTGCCTGTTGTCCCCTACCCGGCATTCGCGCCCGGCTACTTCCGTGCGACCAGCAGTCAGGGCAGACAAAATATCAGCGCCCGGCAAAAGCTAAGGTTTGCCGAAGTTGGCCAAAGTCGTGCTTTGGTTCGCGGTGTGATTATGTCCCTGCCTGACCCTCTTCGCCACTATATGTTGTGGCGCTCCCGATCTGCCCACACAATCTGGCGTATTCGGCCCTAGATGGTCAAACCTTTTATTTGCGTTTTTCGCCGATTTTTACGGTTGACCCGCCATTAGGATTTTGACGCGTCAGCACCCCTGCCCGATTCCTGACCACACCCATTTGCGCCCGTTCTAAACGCGTCACCTTAGCCGGTTCCGGGAAGCCCTTAGAAAACAATAAGATTCCAAAACTTGTCCCCAGAAGGCCGAGTTATCCACAAGATGTGGGGCGTTAAGAAAGCTTAACACAATATATATGAAAATGACGTGTTTTCGTCACGCACCCGTGCCGCTGTGACTGGTGATTCTCTGTCACACCGACACGCTGGACTTGTACCAGGCGGCCCATCGCTCAGCTTCGGGCCACGCCCCACATACGTGGCGCGCATCCTCATTCAACGATGATGTGACATGGTCGGGACGGCAAGATTCGAACTTGCGACCCCCTGTACCCAAAACAGGTGCGCTACCAGACTGCGCTACGCCCCGGACCGAGGCGGTGTTTAGCCGCTAACTTCCGCCCTCACAAGACCAAACAGCACCGTCTTGCAAAATAGATGGGTGGCGCAGCGCGCTTCCGGGCACAATGCCCATGGCGCGGGCCAGTCCGCCCTTGATCTCAAGCACATAGCGCACATCGCCCTGGCTGTGAATCGCGGTACGGTCCAGTGGCTGCGCCTCGGGGTGGATGTGCGTGACCTGCCCGGTTTCATCCACAAACAGCATGTCGAGTGGAATCAGCGTGTTTTCCATCCAGAAAGACACCGGGCCCGTCTTTTGAAACACAAACAGCATGCCCGCGCTTGGCGACAGGCTGTCGCGATGCATCAGCCCCTGCGCCCGTTCCTCTTCGGTGTCCGCCACTTCGACCCGGAACACCGCCTGCCCCCAGTCGCCGCGCAGATGCACGGTATCCTCGCGGCACGCAGGGTCCGCCAGGGCCATCCCCGACACCCCAAGGGCACACAACGCCCCCACCAAAACGATACGCGACATCAGTCGTCCCTTGTCACCGCAGATTCCCAGGCCATGACTTCGGTGGCCATACGTCCCCGTTTACCGTCAATGACCCGCAAGGCCAATGCCTCGCCGGGTTGCAGGTCCGACAGACCGGACTGCCGCAGCACCTCGATATGCACAAACACGTCTTCGCCACGGCCGAACACATTGGCAAAGCCAAATCCCTTGCCCTTGTCGAACCATTTCACCCGTGCAGGTTCCAGTGGCGCGTTGGCCATTTCGTCCGGATCAAGATCGACAAAGTCCGCCAACCCTGCCGTCGCGGCCGCATCAGGCACGTCGATGCGATAGACTTCCACCGCCTGCACCCCGCGCGAGGTTTCCTGAATTCCGATTTCGACCCGCGCAGCGTCAGCAACCGAGCTTTGCCCGAAATTGCGCAAAACATTTGCATGCAACAGAATGTCCGGCCCGCCGCTCTCGGAAACGACAAATCCAAACCCTTTTACCGGATCAAACCATTTTACCTGGCCGACGATTCGAACCGTCTCTTTTTCGTTTTCACTCAACACCTTAACCCTACGTAAGCTCATCCCTAGCCTAGAATAGGAGTCTGCGTTAAATGTTTTCCGACGGCAAGAAAAAAACCCAACGTAAATCAAGGCCTTGCATTTTACGTAACGCGAATGTCACGGATTTAGGCGCTGTATCTCCCAGGCGTCAGATGACGCTGATTTGCGCCATTGAAAGCGATCGTGCAGCCGGAATGCTCCATCTGCCCAGAACTCGATTTCCACCGGCGTGATGCGAAAACCGCCCCAAAACGGGGGTCGTTTGGGCATGGGGCCGTGCTGGGCGGTAACCTTGGCCACATCGGCCATCAACGAGGCGCGCGAGCTCAGCGGCTCGGACTGCCGCGAAGCCCAGGCCCCCAACCGGCTCTTGAGCGAGCGCGAGTTGTAATAGTCATCCGCCTGCGGCCCGTCTTCACGTGTGACCGTACCGCGCACCCGGATCTGACGGCGCAGAGACTTCCAGTGCATGACAAACGCCGCCTTGCCTGCGGCATCGATTTCCCGCGCCTTGGCACTGCCGTAGTTGGTGTAAAACACGAAAGCATCGTCTTCGATGTCCTTCAGCAGCACCATGCGCGCATTGGGCAATCCATCCGCATCCACGGTCGACAGCGCAATGGCATTGGCATCGTTCGGCTCGGCCTTTTCGGCCTCGGCCAACCAGCTGCGCGCGATCTCAAACGGCGAGTCGCCTGCGAATATCCCGGTTCTGTCCGTCATTTTCCTTACCCTTTCGCCACGTCAGGCTGCACTTGAAGCAACCCACAGTATCGCCTAAACGTCCTTAAAACCGAATTGGGACGGAGAAGACGCGAATGTCAAACAATCTGATGGCGGGCAAGCGGGGCCTTATCATGGGTCTGGCCAACGACAAGTCGATCGCCTGGGGCATCGCCAAGGCCTGTGCCGACGCTGGCGCCGAACTGGCGTTCAGCTACATGGGCGATGCTTTCAAGAAACGCGTGGTCCCGTTGGCTGATCAACTAGGCGTCGACACACTGATTGATTGTGACGTCTCCGATCCTGCCTCTCTGGACGCCGCCTTTGCCGAGATCGAAGAGAAATGGGGCAAGATCGACTTTATCGTGCATGCCATCGGTTTCTCCGACAAGAACGAGCTGCGCGGCCGCTATGTCGAGACCTCCAAGGACAACTTCCTGATGACCATGGACATCTCGGTCTATTCCTTCACCGCCGTAATGCAGCGCGCCGAGAAACTCATGGCCGAGGGCGGCAGCGCCCTGACCCTGACCTATTACGGCGCCGAACAGGTGATGCCGCACTATAACGTCATGGGGGTCGCCAAGGCCGCTCTGGAAGCCTCGGTCATGTATCTCGCCGAGGATCTGGGCAAGGACGGCATCCGCGTCAACGCCATCTCTGCCGGCCCGATCAAGACCCTCGCGGCGTCTGGTATCGGCGATTTCCGCTATATCCTGAAATGGAACGAGCTGAACTCGCCGCTGCGCCGCAACGTGACCATTGATGACGTCGGCAACTCGGCGCTCTACCTCTTGTCGGACCTCGGCAGCGGCGTCACCGGGGAAACCCTGCACGTGGACGCAGGCTATCACGTGGTCGGCATGAAGGCCGTCGACGCCCCAGACATCGACGCCGTGACCGGCCGTAAGTAACTCGGAGAAGATCAGATGAGCGACCGCCTGCCCCACGAAAAAGGCTTCCACATCAGCTGGGACCAGATTCACCGCGACAGCCGGGCGCTTGCCTGGCGCCTGGACGGACAAGGCCCCGATGACGGCGCGTGGCGCGCGGTTGTCGCCATCACCCGCGGCGGCATGGCCCCGGCCATGATCGTCAGCCGCGAACTGGACATCCGCACCGTCGACACGATCAGTGTGAAATCCTACCACTCGGGCGGTGGCAAACAGGACCAGCAACGCGACGCCGAGGTGCTGAAAAGCCCCAACGCCGAGCTGATGGGTGACGGCACCGGCATCCTGATCGTCGACGATCTGGTGGACAGCGGCAAAACCCTCGAACTGGTGCGCGACCTCTATCCCAAGGCGCATTTCGCCACCGTCTATGCCAAGCCCCAGGGCGAACCCATGGTCGACACCTTCATCACCGGCGTCAGCCAGGACACCTGGATCTTTTTCCCGTGGGACATGGCGCTGCAATATGTTGAGCCCTACCGCGGCACCGACTGACGGCAGCGCGTGCTGATGGTGCGGGATGCCTCCGGCGGGAGTATTTCCGGCAACACGAAGCAGGGGCTGCGCTGACCCCAACGACCTGCCCCAACCAATGCTGCTTCGGAGCCGCCCTCGCCTGTGACCTGGCAGACGGGGCGGCAGTTCTCGGGCAACAAGAATTGACGAGGGGCCCCGCTTGCGGGGAGACGGCCATTCTTGTTGCGCGGGGGATGACGCTCTGTCAGACAAGGTTCAGGCGCGGGTGGATCTGATGCTGCTTTGGTGAGCCCGAGCCGAAAAACCAATCAAACCTGTGCGCGCTTGCGCGCTCAATTGAACAACACCAGCGTTGGAGTCTTTCATGACACTGCCCCGGACCGCCACCACCTTTGCGCCCCCAGTGATGGAGGCCCGCCGCTGGCTGGACGGGGTGACCTTTTCCGACGCACAGCCGTTGATCAATGTCAGCCAGGCCGCGCCGGTCGACCCGCCGCCCCAAGCGCTGCGCCAACACATCGCCGATGTGGCCATGACCGTAGCCGACGCGCATCTTTATGGCCCGGTTTTGGGCCTGCCGGAATTGCGCGCCGAGGTGGCAACGCAGTTTTCCGCAGCCTATGGCGGCAGCATCGCCGACAGCGAAGTTGCCATCACCTCGGGCTGCAATCAGGCCTTCAGTGCCGCCATGATGACACTGGCTGCCGAAGGGGATGAGATCATCCTGCCAACCCCTTGGTATTTCAACCATAAAATGTGGCTCGACATGCAGGGCGTGCGCACCGTGCCACTGGCCACCGGCGCCGACCTCTTGCCCGACCCGGACGTCGCCGAGGCGCTGATCACCGAGCGCACCCGCGCCATCGTGCTGGTCACCCCCAACAACCCCGGTGGTGTGGAATACCCCGCCGCGCTGGTCGCCGCCTTTGCCGATCTGGCCGCGCGCCGCAACCTGCAGCTGGTGATCGACGAGACCTACCGCGATTTCGACCTGCGCCCCGGCGCGCCGCATGCGCTGTTTGAAAACCCCGACTGGGGCGATCACCTGATCCAGCTTTACTCCTTTTCCAAGGCCTACCGGCTGACCGGCCACCGCGTTGGCGCGATGATCGCCAGCGAAAGCCGTCTGGCCGAGGCGGAAAAGTTTCTTGATACCGTCACCATCTGCCCCAACCAGCTGGGCCAGCATGCGGCCCTCTGGGGCATGCAGAACCTCGCGCAGTGGCTGGCAGGGGAACGCGCCGAGATCCTCGACCGGCGCGCCGCGATCTCGGACCACATGCCGCGCATCGCCAACAAGGGCTGGGCGCTGATGGGCGTGGGCGCCTACTTCGCCTATCTGCGGCATCCGTTTGACATGGCCTCGGACGATCTGGCGCGCGCGCTGGTGCAAAAGGCCCATGTCCTCACCCTGCCCGGCACCATGTTCATGCCCCAAAATGACCCCGCGGGCCGCCAGCAAATGCGCATTGCCTTTGCCAATGTCGACCGCGCCGGGATCAAGACGCTGTTCGACCGCCTCGCTGCCTTTGAAATCTGAGCTTTCGACGCTTTCAAAGCCTGCCGCCCCCTTGCCCCTCTGGGGCGGGCGTCGTAGACATCCCGGAACGTTTGAATTGACCGCTTAGGCAGGGGGACGCGATGTCCAAAGGGAACACGTCGAAAACACTGGTCTGGATTCTCATGGCGCTCCTTATTCTGGGGCTCGGAGGGTTCGGGGTAACCAACCTCGGAGGCACCGTGCGCACCGTCGGCGATGTCGGAGGCAAAGACATCTCGATCGACGACTACGCCCGCCTGTTGCAACAGGAGCTGCGCGCGCTCGAGGCGCAAGTGGGCCGGTCGGTCAGCTTTGGCGAGGCCCAGGCCGCTGGCATGGACAGCCTTGTGCTGGGCAATCTCGTGGTGCAGCGCGCCATGGACGCCGAAGCCGCCCGCATGGGGATTTCGGTCGGCGACGAGCGTCTGCGCGATGAGCTGCTGGCCATTCCGGGTTTTCAGGGTGTGAACGGCGAATTTGACCGCGACGCCTATGCCTATGCGCTGGAACAGACCCGCATGAGCGAAGAAGACTTCGAAGAAGCGATCCGCGAAGAGACCGCGCGCACCCTGGTTCAGGCCTCGGTGGTGTCGGGCGTGGCCATGCCGCAGGTCTATGGGGACACGATCCTGAATTTCGTGGGCGAGCAACGCTCGGTCCTGATGGCGCGGCTGACCGCCGACGACCTTGTGACCCCTGCGGCGACCGCGACGGATGCGGACCTGCAAGGGTACTATGACGCCAACATCGACCAGTTCACCCTGCCCGCCATGCGTCAGATCACCTATGTCTGGCTGACACCGGACATGCTGATCGACACGATCGAGATTGACGAAGCCGCCCTGCAAGAGCTGTTTCGCTCGCGCTCCAGCGAATTCAACCGCCCCGAGCGCCGCCTTGTCGAACGTCTCGCCTTTGCCGACATGGCCGAGGCCGAAGCGGCACGGGCGCGTCTTAACTCTGGCGAAGCCAGCTTTGAAATGCTGGTCGAAGAACGTGGCCTCGCGCTGGCCGACGTGGACATGGGCGATGTGACCGCAGGCGATCTTGGCACTGCGGCCGAGGCTGTTTTTGCCGGTGTGATCGGGGCCACCATCGGCCCGGTGCAATCCGACCTCGGCCCGGCGCTGTTCCGTCTCAACGGCATTCTGCCCGCGCTGGAAACCGCCTTTGAAGATGCGGTGCCGACCTTGCGCGAAGAACTGGCCGCAGAACGCGCCCGTCGCCTGATTGAAACCCAGATCGGTGATCTCGAAGACCTGCTTGCCGCGGGCGCCACCCTGGAAGAGCTGGCCGCAGAATCCGACATGCAGCTGGGTCAGATCGGCTGGCACGAGGGCGAAAGCGCCGGGATCGCGGGCTATGAAACCTTCCGTGCCCTGGCCACCATCGTCACGACCGAAGACTTCCCCGAGGTCGACACGCTGGCCGACGGCGGCATCTTTGCCCTGCGTCTGGATGGCGAGACCGCCGCCACCCCGGCACCTTTTGCGGATGTGCGCGACGACGTCACCGCCGCCTGGGCCGAGGCCGAAACCCTGCGTCGCCTGCAGGAAATGGCAGACGGGCTTGTGCCGCAATTGTCCGGCGACGTTGATTTTGCCGCCTTTGGTCTTGAGGCACAGGAGCAACCTGATCTGCTGCGCACTGGTTTTGTGGCCGACACCCCCGAGGGCTTTGTCTCGGCCATCTTCGAGATGGAACAGGGTGGCGTGACCACCGTGCCGGATGGCGCTGAGCTCTTGATCGTGAAACTCACCGCCATCACCGCGCCGGACCGCACCAACCCCGAAGTTGCCAACCTCCTGAACGCCGTGCTGCAACAGGGCGCGCAGGCGCTGTCGCAGGACGTCTTCGAGGCCTACGCCCGCGACATCCAGTTCGTACAGGGTGTGACCATCAACCAGCAGGCGCTGAACGCGGTGCACGCGCAATTCCAGTAACCCCGGACCAAGACCCGGACGCATGAGGCCAAACCCTTGGATCTGACCCCTTCCCTGGACACCTTCGCCACCGCTTACGAGGCCGGGCAAAATCAGGTTGTCTATGCCCGTCTCGCGGCGGATCTCGACACGCCCGTGTCGTTGATGCTGAAACTGACCGGCGCGCAAAAAGACGCCTTCATGCTCGAGTCTGTGACCGGCGGCGAAGTGCGTGGCCGTTATTCGATCATCGGCATGAAACCCGATCTGATCTGGCAGTGCCACGGCACCAACGCGCGTATCAACCGCGACGCCCGCTTTGACCCCGAGGCCTTTGTCGATCAGGACGCCGATCCGCTGACCGCCCTGCGCGCCATCATCGAAGAAAGCAAAATCGACCTGCCCGAGGACCTGCCACAGGCCTCTGCCGGGCTGTTTGGCTACCTCGGCTATGACATGATCCGGCTGGTGGAACACCTGCCCAACATTAACCCCGACCCGCTTGGCCTGCCCGACGCCTGCATGCTGCGCCCCTCGGTTGTCGCCGTTCTGGACGGTGTCAAAGGCGAGGTCACCGTGGTCTCTCCCGCTTGGGTCTCTGACGGACAATCCGCCCGCGCCGCCTATGCGCAGGCCGCCGAGCGTGTGATGGACGCCGTGCGCGACCTCGAACGCGCCATGCCACAAGCCGCCCGCGACTTGGGCGACGCCCATGAAATCGCCCCCCCGGTGTCGAACTTCACCAAACAGGGCTACATGGAGGCGGTCGAAAAGGCCAAGGACTACATTCGCGCCGGTGACATCTTTCAGGTCGTGCCCGCCCAACGCTGGACGCAGGAATTCCGCCAGCCGCCCTTTGCACTCTACCGTTCCCTGCGCCGCACCAACCCCTCGCCGTTCATGTTCTATTTCAACTTCGGCGGCTTTCAGGTGGTGGGCGCCAGCCCCGAAATCCTCGTCCGCGTCTTTGGCGACGAGGTCACCATCCGCCCCATCGCAGGCACCCGCCCCCGTGGCGCGACGCCGGAAGAGGACAAGGCGCTCGAAGAGGATCTGCTCGCCGACAAGAAAGAGCTGGCAGAGCACCTCATGCTCCTCGATCTTGGCCGCAATGATACGGGCCGCGTCTCCAAGATCGGCACCGTGCGCCCCACCGAACAATTCATCATCGAACGCTACAGCCACGTGATGCATATCGTCTCAAACGTCGTGGGTGAGCTGCACGATGAAAAAGACGCGCTCGACGCCTTTTTCGCAGGCATGCCCGCAGGCACCGTCTCCGGCGCGCCCAAAGTGCGTGCCATGGAGATCATCGACGAGCTGGAACCGGAAAAACGCGGGCTATACGGCGGCGGCGTGGGCTACTTCAGCTCAGGCGGCGACATGGACATCTGTATCGCGCTCCGCACGGCCATCGTGAAAGACCAGACCCTCTATATCCAGGCCGGCGGCGGCGTCGTCTACGACAGCGACCCCGAGGCCGAGTACATGGAAACCGTGCACAAATCCAACGCCATCCGCCGGGCGGCAGCGGATGCGGCCCGGTTTACGGGTAGCGGCAACGGGTAAGATCGCCCCTGCCCCCGAGCCGGGGCCTCGCACCACGAGGCCCGTAGGGTGGGTTTTCAACCCACCAACTTTTCGCCCATGGCATTGATGATCGCGGCTCAGTGTTTGACTCCACAGCCCGACAACGCCAAAGCCGCCGTTGATCGACCGGGCAGCGAACGGCGCGTTCGAGCCCTTCCTGTGAATTCACTTTTTTCGCTGCGCGCGCACGCAGCAAAGATTTTGCCGCGCGCGCATCATCTTGAGCACTGCTATTCAGCGCAAAATGCAGCCATTGGCACCGGGTGCAGCAAGGTTTTGTAAGGCATTGAGCAAGACGCGGACAGACCTGCCGTTAGATTTCGTCCGCAGAATGTCCGCCTTACGGCGACGCTTGTCCATTTGGTAACGCCTGTTTTGCTGCGTAAGTGGTGGCTCTCCAGCACGGTGGACAAACTGGACGATTGTCGCCAGAAGGTTGGGTGGCAAAGCACTCGTCAGGTGATAACCGGGGCACTTCAGGATCGGTAAAGTGCCAAATTTACGTCAGGTATGACTTCACGCCTATTGCCAGACTGGCCGCACCATTTCCCTTGTTCCTCCTGACGAAGAAGGGGGAGAGCTTGCAGGAATAGCGGTCAGTATGGGCTATCAAAGAAGCAGCCTTTCGAATTGTTCTGATGGTGCATCGGCTTCCTGCATCAACGCGACCATATGGGATTGCATGTGTACTTCCAAAGCTGGTTCGTTTAGCGCCACCTGCTGGGAAGGGTCCGAGGCAGTGTCCCACAGCATGGTTTCGAATTGTTTGTCACGGGCAACCCAGGTGACATTTTCAATCTTCATGGTGCAGGCACCTTTTTGAAACGAAAAGGGTTCTGCGGTCTGTAGGTTCTTGAAATCTTCGACAGCAAAGGATGCGCGCATATGCGTTGGCATCAGTGTGTACTGGTAGAGAGGCTTGTTGTCAGGGTTTTGCGGCGCCCGCATGTAGACATATCGCCCGTCGGTGACGTTCACATGGCCCCCGTGCATGCCAAAGATCGCGGCGTCCCGCACTGGCGTATCATCCGTAATAACGCCCGCCAGATCCTTGCCGATCATGTCTTTCGTGGGCTCCTGTCCGAAGAAGCACAGCAATGTCGGGGCGAGGTCAATTGAGGGCTGCACAAGGGATCTGCGCCGTTCTCCAGCCGCCCGAGCGCGTGGATCCCAGATGAAAAACGGCGTATGGGCGATTTCCTGATATATCGGCATCGACATCTTGCCCCACCATTCGTGCTCGCCCAGCAAAAATCCATGATCGGTCCAGACGATCAGCATGGTATCGTCCCACAGCCCCTTTTCGTCCATCATGTCCATCACCTTGCCCAGGTATTCATCACACATGCTGACGAGGGCTGCATATTCCACCCGAAGGTGTTTGTTTTCTTCCGGGTGGTCGGTGGTCCGGGCATACATGGGCCAATCGAAAAACGGCCCTTCGTATTTGTCGTGGTGTTCCTTGTACAATTCCTTGTAGCGATCCAGCGTATAGAAAGGCTCATGCGGATCGAAGGTTTCGATGTGCAGCATCCAGTTGTCGTGATCCGCGTTCCTCTCGATGAAATCGAGTCCTGCCTTGAATGTGCGTGCTTGCGGCTGATTTTCCTCGACATTCATCTTGCCGCGATTGATCCAGTCCTGCCGGGTCAGGTATCGCAGCCGCTGCATGGAGGCATCGCTTTCTTCGGGAAATGCCTTGCGATAGTCCTCAAACACCTGGGGCTCGGAATAAATACCGTTTTTGCCAAACGCGCCTTTGGGAATGTCAGGTTCGTTAAGATCGCCAATCCATGGATCGCCTTCCTGCCCCCGCCAATATTGCCAGGTTGTGTAGTGGGTATGGTAGTTCAGCCCGCCGTCTTCAAAATAATGGTTGTGGTCCGTAGTCAGATGGGTGTGAACACCCACATCATTAAGCATTTTTGGCATGCTGTCGTCGAACGGCTCCAACGGTCCCCAGCTGCGGTGCAGAAAGTTCGGGCGACCGGTATGCCAGTCCCGTCGAGCAGGCATGCAAGGCATTGAACAAACATAAGACGTGTCAAAGGTGATCGCGCGGCCCGACAGGCGCTTGAAATTGGGGGCGTGCACCCAATCGTTCCCGTAGCTGGGCAAAAAATGCCGGCTCAGGGTATCGAACATAACGACAATGGCTTTCATGAGTGTGACTCCTTGAGATCAAAGGCAACACGGAAGCCAATATGTCCGGTTGTCATATCAGGCGCTGATGCGCTTCTGGCTGAAAGCCGGTAGCGGGCGCAGTAAGATTTATGGCAAAGATAAGAGCCGCCTTTCAGCACCTTACCATCACCGTAGGGCGGGCCTTGCGGGTTCTTTTGCACATTGCTGACGGTGTGATAGTCCCGGCTGAACCAGTCTGACGTCCACTCCCAGACATTGCCCACCATATTGAACAATCCGTAGCGGCTTGGCTTAAAGGCATCGACGGGGCAAGTCTTTGTAAACCCGTCGGCAGCGGTATTTTCATGGGGAAATTTTCCCCGCCAGATATTGCAGCGAAACTTGTCAAGCGGCGAGGCATCGCCCCATGGATAGCGTTTTTGGTTTAGCCCGCTCCGACCGGCAAATTCCCATTCCGCTTCGGTCGGCAGCCGACCGCCCGACCAATTGGCGAACGCAGTCGCGTCGTGCCACGACACATAGACGACCGGATGATCCTGCAGTTCATCTATGGTCGATCCGTCACCTTCCGGTGCATATCAGCAGGCGCTATCAGCTTTGCGCCACTATGATCCCGGCTGATCCAAGCTTGCGGAGGTCGGGTCAAATACAAAGGACCAGCCAAATGCTTCTGCGGTGGTCTGATGGTCAGTTGCTTCAACAAAGTTGCGAAATTGGGCATTGGTCACGGTACAGGCCGAAAGCCTGTAGCCTGACACCTGTATCCTGCGAACCGGCTCCTCGCCATCGCCGCCATGGCAGCCTTGTTTTGCACCCATGAGGAACGTCCCGGTTTTCAGGGTGACGATCCGCGAGGTCGATGATTGATCTTGGTTCAACATCGCTGTGGGGCCAATTTTGTCAGGCTCGGGTTCAAGTTGCACGAATCCTTAATTTTTCTTTGGTCGCATCAAAGAAATGCTGCGGTAATTTTCGGACGGTCGCTCAATGCAACTTCGAACCGGGGTAAAGCGTTTGAAACATCTTTTCCAATTCGACCCAGTCTCGGACATCACAATATTCGGCCCAGGCGTTATAGTCTCTTAGCAATCGCTCTCGTATCGACTCGTTGCCCTCTACCAGATTTTTAATCTCGGTCCGGTCGTCATCCATGTTGTAGAGTTCCCAATCACCGCCATGGGTCTTCACCAGTTTCCATTCGCCGTTCCGGATCGCGGCATTGCCCTGATGTTCCCAGAAAATCGGAGTCTGCCGTGGCTCGGTGCGACCTTGAAGACATCCCAGAAAACTCTCGCCGTCCATTTTTGGCGCCTCTGACAGGCCCGCGCGCTCTGTTGGCGAAGAAACGCCCAGTATGTCTAGCAAGGTCGGAAGCACGTCCATCACGTGACATTCCTTGTGAGCTATTGAATTTGCCTCGACCTCGCCAGGCCAGCGAACGATGAACGGCGTTGAAATGCCGCCTTCATGCACAAAACGTTTATGTAGCCGAAACGGGGCATTCGACAGATTGCTCCAGCCACGGTCATAACTCATGAACGTGGTTGCATCGCCGGGCAGAAGGTCGGTCCGGTTGCCCAAGCGAACATCGCGACCGTCCAAAGATTTGCCTGCATAAAACCGTGCCCAACCGTCTTCGGCCAACAACTCGGCACAGCCACCATTGTCAGACAGGAACATGATGACGGTATCGTCTGCTATTTCCAACCGGTCCAACTCGTCCAGCACCTGGCCGACCCCCTTGTCCAAAAGCTCTACTTGCGCGGCGTAAACCGCCATGCGCCGATCTTCCCAGCTTTTGTCGGAAACTGCTTCCCAGCTATCCACGAGCGGGTCACGGGGAGAAATGTTCCAGCCATCCTTCAAAATACCCGAGGCTTTCAACTCTTCCATTCGTGCGCCACGATGATAATCCCAACCCTTCTTGAAACTGCCCTCATATTTGGCAATATCCTCTTCGGGGGCGTGCAACGGCCAATGCGGGGCGGTGTAGGCGAGATATAGGAAAAACGGGTTGTCGCTGGACTGCTGGTCCCTGATCATGTCCACTGCCTTTCGGGAAAAGGCATCGGTTGCGTAGTAGTCATCACAATCGGGCAGGACCCTTTTTGTGTCTTCCATGATGAAATGGGGGTTAAAATAACTCGATGCCCCATCAAGAAGCCCATAAAATCGGTCAAAACCCCGTTGCAACGGGACCGGATGTTCTTCGTCGCCCGGGTTCCATTGATCGGTGAAACGACTGTCATAATCACCACCGACATGCCATTTTCCGGACATCAGAGTATCATACCCGGCGCTTTTCAGGGCCTCGGCAATCGTCACGTTTTCGTCGAGCAGCCGGCCGCGATAGGACTCTATGCCGAAATCACCGATCATGTGTCCAATCCCCGCCTTATGCGGGTAACACCCTGTCAACAGCGACGCCCGGGTAGGACAGCAACGCGCCGCATTATACATGCTCGAAAACCGCATTCCCTGCCGTGCGAGCCGATCAAGGTTGGGGGTTTTGACTTCACTGCCATAGCAGCCGATATCCGAATACCCCATATCGTCGACGAGGATGAGAATAATATTGGGCCGCGTTGATCCGGCTTTCAGGTTGGTTTGGTCAGTCTTCATGGAATAATTCTCTGATGGCGTCAGCAAGTAGATTGAGACCCAGAACAAGCGACATTAGCGCCAGAGCGGGAAAGAGTGCGGGCCAGGCGAACAGGCGCAGTATCGCGCTGCCATCCTTGATGGAAGTGCCCCAATCAGGGCTGTCGGGGGCAAGTCCCAGGCCAAAGAACCCAAGCGTTCCGAGCAGGATGGTCGTGAACCCAATGCGCAAACAGAAATCCACGACAAGAGGCCCGCGAATATTGGGCAGGATTTCAAACAGCATGATGTACCAACTGGTTTCGCCCCGGGTTTTGGCCGCTGCGATAAAGTCCCGCGACAGCACATCCAGCGTCAGGCTGCGCGTCACCCGAAATATCCCCGGGCAGGCAATCAGCACAACCGCAACCAAGATGTTCAAAACGGCATCGGGCACAAAAAGCACCCCGAGTGGATCGGCATCAAAGATCACCGCAGCAAACAGCCAGCCCCCGACGGCGAGTGTGATCGCAGTCAACAAAATCGGCTTGAGCCGTTGATGGGTGTAACGCGAGAAGATAAGCAAAAGCGTAAATGCAATCGGGCATATCAACACCAGCGCGCCCAACATCTGGGGCAGCCCCGACGAACTGACACCAGGGGAAACCAGCAGGTAAAACACCAGGATAACCGGGAAGGCCAGTATCAGATTGGCGGCAAAAGACAGTACCGTGTCCACTTTGCCGCCGAAATACCCCGCTGGCAGCCCAAGTAGTAGACCGGTCAAAAGCGCCAGGGCACTTGCCACCGGCGCGATGGAAAGAACGAACTGACTGCCATGCACAATTCGGCTGAACACATCCCGCGCCAACCGATCTGCTCCCAGCAAGAACATTTCCCCCGACTGCGCCTCGACCGCGCCGGGTGGCTGGTTCTTCATCAAGACAAACTGTTGAAGCGGGTCAAAAGGGGCAACTTGTTCGGCAAATATGGCAATCAGGGACCAGATCAGGATGATCGACAGCCCCAGCGTTCCAAATCCGTGGCTCCACAGCCGGCCAAAGATCCCCAGGCGATCTCTGAAGCGGACACTGACCGCCACAATCGCTGCAAAGACAAGAAGTGGTAGCCACAACTTCGCCAGGATCCCGGCAATGATACTTATAACCAGCTGCACTTCCATTGGTCTAACTCACCCTGATCCTTGGATTGAGGTAGACATAGCCAATATCCGAAATGAACTGCGTGACCAGAACGAGAATGACCGAGATCGTTCCGCAAGCCATCAGCATTTCAATGTCGTTATTGGCCGCCCCTTCAACCAGCACATACCCGAAGCCCTGATATCGGAACATTATTTCTACGATAACGACGCCGTTCAACAGCCAGGGAAATTGAAGCATCACGACGGTGAATGGTGTCACCAGTGCGTTGCGCAACGCGTGGCGGAGGACAATCCGGGGAAAGCTGACGCCTTTTAGTCGTGCGGTGCGGATATATTGCTGTTGCATGACCTCAACCATTGAGGCCCGAGTCATGCGCGCAATGTAACCCATGCCGAAAAAGACCACAGTAACGACCGGCAGCGTAAAGTTATAAAGCGTCGGCCCAATATTGGTCGCCGTGGCCGCCGACCCGTTCAGGATGCCAAGCCAGGAGGCAAAAATAACGGTAAACACCACACCGGAAACATATTCGGGTGTCGCGGTTCCGGCGATCGAGATGAATGACAGGACCCGGTCAAGCCTGGATCCCTCGCGCATCCCGGAAAGAACACCCAGTACCAGAGCCAGCGGAACCATCGTGATCATGACCCAAAACATCAAAATACCAGTGGCCTTGACCGCCGGAACAATTCTGACCAGCACGTCTCGTTTGAAGCGGGTTGAACACCCCCAATCGCCCTGCAGGACGCCGGAGAATTTTGGTTCCTGAACGTCCGTGCAAAACCCAAACCGGTTGGCGGGCTGGCCGGTTGCGGGATCGAAAACTGGTTGTTTCTGAACAACGCCAAGCCACTGTCCATACCGCAACAGCATCGGTTCGCGATAACCGTTCTTTTCCAGCCAACTGTCCAGAGCCTCGTCACCTGCCCGCATATTGGTTTGAGTCACCGCAAGGTTGCGCAGGTTCGGTTCGAGATTTGTGACCGCAAAAATAATCAAAGATAGGCAAAATGCGGACAGCAGCAGCACACCCAATCGTCTGATAATAAAGCGGAACATTACGAGGAACTCCAAAGGTCAGGCTGCATCATGTCACCGATACAGCAATTCTGCCCGCAATAGGTGTCGATTGATGTTGCCGCAGGTGGGAGAGGGCCTGCGGCAACATGCGGTTTGGTTACGTAGACATCCAGACGTCGTCGAGGTGGACTTCGCCGGTTTGATGTTTGTAGTAACCGTGAACATTTGGCGAATGGTGGCAGTAGAGCGAGCGCCAGTAAGGCTGAACGATCGCCCCACTGTCCTGAAGAATTTGCTCAGCTTCACCAATCAACACTTTACGCGCTTCGACGCCCGGCGTGGACAGCGCTTGCTGGATCAATTCGTCAAATCTGGCGTCAGAGAAGCCGGATTCGTTCCATTTGGCACCGGTCTGATACGCAATCGCATACATCTGCACGCCAAGAGGGCGCATGTTCCAGTTTGTGATTGAGAAGGGGTATTTCGTCCAGTCTTTCCAGAAAGTGGATCCGGGCATTACTGTGCGCTTAACATTGAATCCTGCATCGCGCATTTGCGCTGCCACGGCATCTGCCGTTAGGCGCCGCCAGTCATCATCGACCGAGATGATCTCGAACTCAAAATCCATTTGTCCGGCTTCAGTCATCAAAGCTTTAGCTTTTTCCAGGTCCCTGGTGATCGGGGCAAGCGGCACAAATTCGGGATGGATCGGGCTAAGATGGAAGTTTTCCGCCACCTCACCCAGACCATCGATGCCAAGCTGAAGAGGCACGTTATTGTCAACCGAAAGCTGGACGGCATTACGAACCCTCTGGTCGTCATAAGGTGCATTATTGGCGTTCATGCGCACCACGGCGGTCGCTGCGGTGCCAACTTCGCTTTTGGCCAAACCAAGCGAGTCGAGGATCTGGATTGCCTGTCCGTTGCTTTCGTGGTTTGCGTCAATCTCACCCGCTTCAAAGGCTGAAATCAGGGCGTCGGTCTTGGTGCCGTAATCGATGAATTCGACCTCATCCAGATGCGCCGAACCTTTCCACCAGCCGTTCTCGCGTCGCTTCAACACCACCCGGTTTCCGACGTCATAGCTGACCAGTTCAAAAGGCCCGGTCCCGATGGGATTGGCAATCCAATCCGACCCCATTTTCTCAAAGTCGCGGTGGACGATCAACGCCGGATATTCTGCCAACGCTGGAATCAAGGCGATGTCCGGCTTGCTCAACTTCAGAACCACCGTAAAATCGTCAACCTTGGTAATCGCCCCTTCAGCAGCCAATTTGGTCTCAGGGTCAATCAGCGCCGAGACCCGGTTGGCCATGGTGTTACCCTCGACCTCTTTTTCGCACCAGCGCGTGAGGTTGAATACGACATCCTCGGCATTGAACTCGTCGCCATTGTTCCAAAGCACGCCCTTGCGAACATTCAGCGTATACTCGGTTGCCTCGTCGTTGACCGACCAACTTTCGAGAAGTTGCCCTTCGAAGGTGAAATCCTTGGTGTAGCGGACGAGATATTCATTCACCTGCCGGGCGATGCCCGCTTGTTGACCCCAGTCATATGTCCTGGGGTCCTTTTGTTCGCGTACCAGTATCGCCAGCCGCAGCCTGCCACCTTTTTGAGGCGTTTCTTGGGCGTGTGCCGGGGCGGTAAGGCCCAGCATTCCATAGGCACCCACACTCGAAACTCCCAGTGCAGTCGCCGTGGCAAGAAACTCGCGGCGATCCATTTCGGTGCCGTTCTCAATTTGTTTTGCATCGGTCGCCAACGTACCGACAATTGATCTGATGTTATTAATTCTCATGTTTTCCTCCATGTCGCCAAGCGAGAACAGAGATGTTTTGCGGGTTCTGGCCATTTGGCTCTGCCCTGCATTGGCGCGTTCTCCTCTTCACCAACGCTGCATCTCGGTCCTATCCCCTAGGGAAACAGAATAGCAATTGTTCAGGTTATCAAAACCTATAGAATGCTTGGGCAAATGGATAATCTGATGTTATCTAAGGGCTGAATTAGCCTGATGAACGAACCGAACTGAGCGCTCCATAAGAGAACAGAGATGAACAAAAAAAAGCACAGATCCAGGCGGTTGATAGACAAAATCCCACTTGATGCGTTGCGCGTTTTTGAAGCCTGCGCAAGGAACATGAACTTCACTGCAACGGCAGACGAATTGTCTGTAACCCAGGCAGCGATCAGCCGGAGGATTTCGACCTTAGAATCTCTTCTGGGCGTTGATTTGTTCATAAGACGTGGGAAAAAGCTGAGCCTCACGCCTAAAGGGAAAAAACTTTATGAGAGTGCCACCATAGCGCTGGAGTTTCTCGCACAGGAGGTCGAAACTATAAGTCGCTACGGAAGTGCCTTTAAAGAAGTCGTATCCGTTTCGGCGGCACCCTCTGTTTCGGACCTTTGGCTCAGTGACAAACTTGTGGAATTTGCGAAATGCAACCGGGATATACTGGTAAGGCTCTTCACAACCGAAAACTCTGTCAAACTGTCGGGTAGGGATAACGACATCGCAATCTTGGTTAGCAACGGAGAGTTGGAAGGGTGGGATCAGGTTTTGCTGTTCAAAGAGCTTTTGGTTCCTGTGGCCGCACCAGCTTATCTTGAAAAATGTACAAATAAAGCCCCAGACAGCCTGACGTCCGACGACATATTGGAAATGGATCTTTTGGATACCAGAACCACAGGGGTTAATTCGTTCAGCCTGGTGAATTGGATTCATGAATGTTACGGACCTAAGATAGATGTCGAGCCGCTCTTTATCTACTCGACCTACAAAATGGCAATCGAAGCGGCCATCGAAGGCAAAGGGGTCGCTTTGGGGTGCCGCCAGATGATTTCTAAGTACCTTGAGAAAAACGAGCTGGTTGAAATCGGTTCGGCAGAACTGGACAGGGGTTTTGGCTATTATGTCACGGTGCCAAAAAACTCCCGGATCGATCCGGATAGCCAGAAACTGGTGGATTTCCTGCTCGCTTGCTGACGGGCGGGAATCAGATGACCGCGCAAACCCTGGATGCCTAGGCAGGCGTGTTGGCACCACCTAAGGCAACATGGTAAAAATGATGATGGGGAGTGGTTCAGGTTTTATTGTCCGGGATTGCTCGACGCCTGTAGAATTTCCTGGGATCGCTGCAAAAGTGTGTCGGTTTCGGCGGCCAGGTGGCTGTAGACATCGCGGTTAATCGCCTGATAAAGCGCCACGTTTTCGGGGATCGGGGCGAACTGGTCGCGGGGCCGGACCATGTTGGCAACAGCCTGTTGCCGGTCTGTGTAGACACCCAGCGCCAGCGCGGTACAGATCGCCGCGCCGAGACTGGCAGAGCCGTTCACCTCGTTGCGCTGAGCGGGAATGCCAAACACATCGGCGAAGATCTGCATGAACAGATCGCCGTTTGATCCACCGCCACTGACAATAAGTCGGGATGGCACCGCGCCAAGCTCGTCGCACATGGCTTGCGCGTGGTTCTTCATGGTCATGGCGATGCCTTCCAGCACCGAGCGGAACATATGCGGCCCTTTATGAGCGCCGTTGAAGCCGATCATCATCCCGCGTTCATGCGTGTGTGTCGGTCGCGCCAGCCAGTTGAGCACGGTGTAAAGACCGTCGCACCCCGGCGGGACCTCCGCTTCAGCCAGCTGGTTCAGGTAGGCTTCGGGTGACAGGCCCGCCGCCTCGGCCGCCTTGACCAGATCGCTGCCCATCAGGTCCCTGATCCAGGTGACTGTTGACATGCCCCGGCGAATACCACCGCTTTCATAGAGAAATTCGCCAGGCAGGGCGCCTGGATTGCTGAAATAGGCGGAAGCGTCGAACCGGTTTTCCGCGCCCATCATCATCGAGGTGATATAGGTGCCCAGAGAGACCAGAATGGTGCCATCATCGCTCAACCCGGCACCAAGCGCCTCGACCGCCTTGTCATTGGCGGTGGCAACGACGGGCAAATCCCTTGGGATGCCGGTGGCGGCACTGGCGAAATCGGTGATCCTTCCCAGAACGGTGGCCGGATCGACCAAATCGAACAGCATCTTGCGCGGTGTGGTAAAGGCATCGAATTGTGCGCGGTCTTCGATCCAGTCGAGCGTGACCGGGTCAATGGGCCAGGGGCCGACATAATTGGCGCGCGTGTCGCGACATTCACCTGTCAACCGGTGGGTTAGATAGCCGGTGGCAGTGGTCACATAGCGAACCGCGTCATCTTCGTGCGCATACGGCCTGGAAAGGCGCGAATCCATCCAGCTCTGAACCGGTGCGGCAAGTTTACCTTCCGCGCCGATCAGCGCCCGGCAACAGCGGATCGAGCCCAGCCCGACGCCGATTATGGCCGCTTTGTCACCGGTGAAACAATCAAACATCGCCCGGCAGGCCGCAATCAGACTCTCCCACAAGTCATCGTCGGGATGTTCGGCGCGGCCGTCTGCGTAGAGTTCCATGGGCCGCAGCCTGACCGAATGCGCGCAGACCTGTCGGCCTGACAGGTCAAAAAGCGAAACCTTGGTGCTTTGAGTCCCGCCGTCAATGGCAAGGATATAGCTGTCCTTTTGTCCCATGACCCAATCCCGCATTGGCTTTAGCGTACCAGATAGCCGCCATCGACGGTCAGGACCGTGCCATTGACATAGTCCGACGCCGCGCTGGCCAGAAAGACCGTTGCGCCCATCAGGTCCGAGGTCCAGCCCCAGCGGTTGGCCGGGATATGGTTGAGGATCTCTGCATTGCGCGCCTCGTCCTTACGGGTCGCTTCGGTCAGGGCGGTGGCAAAATAGCCCGGCGCCAGCGCGTTGACCTGAATGTTGAACCCGGCCAGCTCGTCGCACATTGCCTTGGTCAGGCCAACAATGCCATGTTTGGTGGCGGCATAGGCAGGGGACCATCGGCCGCCGAGGTAGGAAAACAGCGAGCCGATGTTGATGATCTTGCCGCTTCTCTGCGCGATCATATGTGGGCAAACCTCGTGGATCATCTCAAATGCGGCGGTCTGATTGACCGCCACCATCTTGTCCCATTCAGCACGGCCAAACCTGGTCACGTCTTTCACGTTGATGCCGATCCCGGCGCAATTGACCAGAATGTCGATCCGGCCCCAAACATCCAGACAGGCATCGACAACACGTTTGCACTCGCCTTCGGCCGTGATGTCCGCCTCGATGAAATGGTATTCGGCACCGGCGTCTTCAACCAGTTTTCGCGTCGCGCCGTCATCATCCATCAGGCTGGGCACCATGACATTGGCGCCGGCCGTGGCCAGAGCGGTCGAAAACGCCTGCCCAAGACCGCCGTTGCCACCGGTCACAATCGCGTTCTTCCCTTTGAGCGAGAAGAAATCCATGTTGAAATCCGAGAGTTCCATATAGTGCCTCCTGCCTGTCGGGGGATCAGCCGTCGATTTCTTCCCGGTAAATGTACTTGCGGATCTCGTCCGCCGGATAGATCGTGCCGTGATTCATGATGCCGTTCGGATCGAAAGCCTGTTTCAGCTTCTCCAGCATGTAGAAGGCGCTGCCATGTTCGGCCTCGGTCCATTCGCTGCGGTATTTGCCAATGCCGTGGTGGTGGCACATTGACCCGCCATGGGCGAGTGTTTCTTCGACGATGATCTTCTGGATCGGGTGGTGATATTCTAGCAGTTCGTCCTCTGGTGTGCAGTTGATGGTGTAGTTGTAGACGAAATACATGTTAGTGCCGTTGATGTAGCTGTGCGAGGAATGACCGCCAAGCATGGTCAGTTCGTCAGCTCGGTCAAACTCTGTGCGCACCCGCCTGATCACCGCGTCATAGATCACCGGAATGGTTTCCCAGTCGGCAGAGATTTCTGTGGTGTAACCGGCGTGCGAGCCGTGCTCGCGCATTTCGGCATATTCGTCGTCGATCTGCTTCTGCGACCAGTTCAGATGGTTGAACCAGTTTTCGATATGCTTTGGGTCGACCGTCTCAAGGATATTGTCTTTGAACCTGGCGACCGCCTCGTTGATGCCCTCTCTGATAGCCTCGACCATGCCTTTCGGGCCTTCGGCCATGAACAAGAGCACACATTTACCGTCATAGAAATCTTCGAAATGCTGGGCCGCATCTTCTTCGGAATAGACCCGGGCCACGGACGGGCGGTAACCCGCCACCATGACCTCGCGCAGGATTTCGATCCCGCTGGCAACGTCCTTGATCAGATACCCAAAGTAGGCGTTGTTTTCCGGATAGTAGCGGAAGATCTTCACCGTCACTTCGGTGATGTAACACAGCGCGCCCTCATTTCCGATTACGACATGGCGAATGTCGGGGCCGCCGGCGCGGCGCGAGACGTTCTTGATCCGCGAGATGTGCCCGTCGGGGAACACGCATTCCAGCCCCACCACCATGTCCTCGATCCCGCCATAAAGCGTCGAAAACTGGCCAATGCTGCGCGTGGCGACAAGACCCCCGAGTTTGGCAACAGGCTTGGATTGCGGGCTGTGGCCGGTGGTAAAGCCGATCTTGCGCAGCTCGTCTTCAAGATTTTGCAGTGGCACGCCTGCCTGCACCGTGGCCTGGCTGTTGTAGGGATCGATCCTGATGATCTTGTCCAGCTTCAGCGTGTCGATCACCAGCGTGGTTTCTTTCCAGTTTTCCAGCCCACCCTCGGTGGCGGTCATACCAGCGCGCGGGATAACGTTGATGCCGTTCTCGTTGCAGAACGACAGCAGCGTGGCGACCTCCCTGGCGGTTGCAGGATAGACGATGGCGATCGGCGCCGGAACGTCCAGTACCTTCTTGGCAACCGCGTATTTCTTGTAGCGATCGGCCGAAGCCACATAAAGATCATCCGGATTGGTGTTAATCTGATCAGAGCTGAGAATGGTTGTCAGTTGGTCGAGAATTTGAGCGGCTTCCACGGCGGGTACTCCAAACAGGATAGCTGAATTTGATTTGAGCAGTCTTTACGGCCATGGCCGGATTGTTCAAGAAAAAACGGAAAACTTCGTCAGAAACTGGAGAAATTTAGTGTTTTTCTGGAAAATTTTCCAAATTATCTGGCAAAATGACGTTCAATTCGCTAAAAACTTGTCAAAATTTGGCAGGAAAACTCCATGATTCACCTTGATTTTGAAAGCCTGAATGCGCTGGAACAGAAGATCCACGCCACACTTGAAGGGAAGGGCTGCGCTGATCGGACAATCCGAATCACCGAGGCGGCAGAACTTTGCGGTTGCTCGACCTCCAAGATTTCCAAGTTTGTCAAAAAACTCGGCTTTGCAAATTTCAGGCAATACCTGGATTTCCTGAACGGCAACAGCGTTTCTCCGCCCGGGTCTTCGGGAGAGTTGGAAAGGCTGAGTAATTTTCTGAATGGCTTTGACACGGGAATGGTTGACAAGATGGTCCGCCTAATCTCAGCGTGCGATAAGCTGGTGCTCCTGGGGGCTGGTCCGTCGTTCCAGTGCGCGCAATACGTTGAATACCGGCTTAAGACTTGCACCAATATAGTCACCATCGCTGCGCCGGACGATCTGCTCGTAGCATCCGTGATTGACAAAAACTCGCTTCTGCTGATTTTCACGGTCACCGGCGCATTCCGGTCATTTGAAGATATCTACAGTGCGACAAAAGCGAAAGGCGCAACTGTGGCGCTGGTGCTTGAAGAGTACAACCTGTCGCTTGTACAGAAGTACGACAAGGTTTTCTGCCTGACGAATGAAACGCAGCCCGGCGATCTGGCTGCCCATGAAAAGACCCGGACGGCCTTTTTCATTTTTATGGAAGAAGTGATCCGCGAGTTGCGATCCCAGCCCAGCCGACAGTGAGGTTTTGCCGGACGGCATTGGACTTTAGCGAACTTCGCGCTGCGCTGGTCCCCGAAAGCCGGACAGCACGTATTTGCCCGAGATACCTGCCGGCACCACCCATGTCCCCGACCTATGAACATCACATCTTTCATCCGATGAAGACCATCTCGTGCCTCTCACGGGTGATAATCAGTTGGGGGCAATGATCCTTGCACCAGTAAAAGATCATGGTTTCGATGCTGTCACCGTCGGGGGCCTTGGCGTTTATCCGTGCGCGGGAGCGCGCGACACCCAGCTTGCAGAACGAATTTCTGAACTTCTTGGCGATCGGTCACGTCTTACAGACTGCCGCATACGACTTGACACAACAAACGGTGCAACGCGCATCAAGCTTGGAGCCTAGAAGCCGCCATTGGTCGATAGCGCAGCATCCTGGAAAAAGGGCTCAGAGCCGCCCAACGCTTGCGCGGCAACGACCAACGTCGTGCGTCTCTGACACCTGCCATTCATTCAGACTGTAGAGTTGTCCCGTCAGCGCTGTGCTGATGATTGGGTGTGGAGGGAGGACCGGAGGGCATATTATGCCAAGAGTCCAACTTCCCGCTGTCACCCCAAAGCGCAAAGCTTGGAACAAAGGACGCATCATAGGTCAGAAGAGGCCGCTGTTGCCAAAACAGGTCTGGGCGATCCGGGCGCGGCTTGAATTGGCGGGTTATCTACGCGATCTGGCGTTATTCAACGTCGCAATCGACAGCAAGCTGCGTGGCTGTGATCTGGTCAAACTGGGCGTGTCCGACCTCGTCAAAGATGACCGCGTCCGGGAACGTGTATCGGTCATCCAGAGCAAAACCAAGCGACCGGTTCAGTTTGAACTGACGGAAAACACGCGTGAAACCGTCTTGGCCTGGGTCAAAGCACCTGAGATGTTTGCGTGTCGGTTCATGTTCCCAAGCAGGTTCCATGACCGCCCACACATCTCAACCCGCCAGTATGGAAGGCCTGTGCGCGGCTGGGTGACGGCAATTGGCCTTGAACCGAGTGGTTACGGCACCCATTCACTTCGGCGAACAAAAGCAGCTGAGATTTATCGAAAGACCGGCAACCTCCGCGCGGTCCAATTGTTGCTCGGCCATACCAAGGTCGATAGCACTGTTCGTTATCTTGGAGTCGAACTTGAAGATGCCCTAAGCATCGCTGAGCGTATCGATATCTGAACTACCTTGGCGAACGAGCCCTGCCGTTCGCCATTCCGAAGCGGGTGCCTGTCCCTTTTGCGGCGCTGGTCGGTGCTGAGCCCGTACTGTGAATTCGACTTTCTTGCTACACGCGCTCGCAGCACAGAATTTGCCGCGCACGCATCATCTTTAGTATAACAATGCAGCGAGAAGTGCTGCCATTCGTTCCAGGCGCAGCGAGACTTATTCAGGAAATGAACGAGTCGCGGACATAGCTGTCATCTGATTTTGGCACCCGCCCGGAATCAAGGTCGCTTGCGACCACCGCGCAGCGCCGCCCCCTCCCACGGGACGGCGCTTTGGCGAGGCTGGGTGGTTCATCGCAAGGGTGGCCATCAAGTGGCAGAGAACGGGCCGTAGATCGCCATCCCGCGACAGGGGTTGTCCCGGCACGTAGCGGTTTGGGAGGCGATGTGGGAATACTGCCGCCGAATGCATCGGTAGAAATGGTGTTACCGGCTGACTTCCGAGAACAGGCATTCAATTCGCTTGTACGATGACATTGTCACCGCGGTGCTGATGTCTGGAGATGGAGGGAGGATCGGAGGACAAGGTTACGAGTCTGCACGGTGATGCATCTGCGGCTCATGCGCTGCGCATCAGTGGGTGACTTGGTGCTTTTACTTCCACAACGCCTGTTGGCTCCAACCTATTGCCAGTGCGCGCTGCCTAACCATTTCGCCCTAAGAACTATACGCATTTACACTTGAGGTCTCATACCATCCTGATGTCTGCTCAGATGCGTACACAGGGAAGCACATACACATGCAGGACACGCAAGAAAACAGGCGACTTTGGCTGCTGGCCACGCCCGGCCTGTTGTTTTTCCTGATCTTTTTCCTAATCCCGGTCTCTGCTCTTTTCCTGATCTCTTTTGATAAATCCTCCACCGGGATCGTTGACATCCGCTGGATGTTTGACCTTGGAAACTATGAACGCTTCTTCTCGCGCGCGATTTATTACGAGGCGGCTTTGCGCTCTGTTGGCCTTGCGATGCTTGTTTCCATCATTGCGCTGTTTTTGGGGTATCCGCTTGCGTTCCTGATCGCAAAAACCACCGATCCTGCACGCAATACCTTCCTGATGATCCTTGTCCTGAGTGCGATGCAGCTTGATATGGTGATCCGCCTCTTTGGCCTGATGGTCTTGATGGGCGACAAGGGATTGATCAATCAGGCCGCGGCCTGGGCGGGGTGGACGGACGGCACGCCGATCCCGCTGATGTACAACTTTTTCGGGGTCGTGGTTGGTTTGGTACAATTCACGCTGCCTTTCATGATCCTGTCGCTTGTCGGCGTCATCCAGGGCATTCACCCTTCGCTGGAAGAAGCCGCACGCAGCCTGGGTGCCAGCCGGTGGAAAGCCTTCTGGAAAGTGACAGTCCCGATGAGCATGCCCGGCATCCTGTCGGGAATGTTGCTGGTCTTTGCTCTGGCGATTTCGTCCTACGTGGTGCCCACGTTAATGGGTGGATGGAAGGTTGTCGTGCTTCCGATCCATATCTTCCAGCAAATTTCCGAACTGGCAAAATGGCAGTTTGGCGCGACGGTGGCTGTCATCATGTTCCTGATCAGCATCGCGGCCATGCTGGTCTATCAACGTTCGGCCAGCCGATTGGCGGGGGGGCGAATCTGATGGCTAACAAACCATATCAAGAAGCCCTGGTGCCCGGCGCGTTCAAATGGATCGCGGGGCTGGCGCTGTTTATTCTGCTGGTGCCCATTTTTGTGGTCTTCCTCGCGGGGCTGAATTCCGGTGATTTCCTTACCTTCCCGCCAGAAGGGCTGAGCCTGCGCTGGATCAAAGCGTTCTTCGAATCGGACAGCTATCTGCCAGCCTATCTTTACAGCCTGATCATTGCGCTGACGGCCATGGTGATTTCGCTTATTCTGGGGACCTTGATCAGCCTGCTGCTGGTGCGCAGCGCATTCGCCGGGCGAGCCCTGTTGCGCGCGGTTGTCATGTCTCCGATCATGCTGCCGGGCATTGTGATCGGGCTGTCGCTGTATCTGTTCTATATCTCGTTCGATATCGGGCTGGCCCGCACTCAGGCGGGTCTGGTCATCGGGCATGTTCTGGTGACCTGCCCTTACGTCATCGGCATGGTCAGTGCGGCCCTTGTGGGCTTTGACCGCTCGCTTGAGGAAGCCGCCCGTAGTCTGGGTGCCAGCCGCTGGGAAACCTTCCGCAAGATCACCATACCCCTGATCTCGCCTGCCCTGATTGCCGGCGGAGTCTTTGCCTTTATCGTGTCGTTCGGGCAGTTCGATGTCTCGCTTTTCCTGACACCGCCCAACAACACGCCGCTGCCAATCGCGCTTTATACGTCGCTGCGTTACACGTTCGAACCTACGGCGGCGGCGGCAGGGATTTTCGCGATCTTTCTGGTGGTCGTTTCAATGGTGATCACCGCCAAGATAACCAACCTGCGCCGCATCACAGCGGCCAACTATAATTAACGCCAACGCATGGGAGCTTGCTATGTCAAAACCACGTAAACCAAATGATCTGTCCCGCCGGTCTTTTCTGAAAACCAGCGCCGCTGGTGTTGCAGGTGCTGCCGGGGTCAATTCGTTCTTTATCAATCACGCCTGGGCACAGGATGTGGTTTGGGACGGAGAACCGTTTGACGCGGGCGGTGCCACGCTGCGCTTGAACGAATGGGGCGGCTTCTGGGAAGAGGCGCAACGCGAAGCGATCATCAACGAGTTTGAAAAGACGTTCAACTGTACGGTCGCCTATGACAGCGCCTTTCCGTGGTTTCCCAAATACGTGGCGGGCGGCCCCCAGAACCCGTCGCACAACGTCGGGAACTGGAACCTGAACGAGATCATCAAGCTCAACCGGATCGGGGATTTCTTCCTGACGGTGGATGAGATGAAAGAAAGCATCCCGAATGCCGCCGACCTTTGGGATTTTGCCTTTGGGTCCGGGTTGGGGGCGACATGGGGCTTTGGCCAATACGCCTATGCCTATCGGACCGATCTGGTCAATCCGGCCCCGACATCCTTCAAGGATTTCTGGCGTCCTGAACTGGCAGGCAAACGCGCCACCTATATCACCTCGAACGGGTTGCAGCAGGTGTTCTTCATGACAGCCGCCGCTGAGTGGGGCAAAGACCAATACGATATGGAAGCCGGGTTCGAGGCGATGCGCAGTGCAATGCCCATGAAGATTTCCGACTTCACCGGGAACATGCAGACGCTGGTTGAGCGTGGCGAGGTCGAAATGGGCGTTCAGTGGGAAGGCGAGATCTTCCTTCAGATGGACAAAGGTATTCCGGTTGCGCCATTCACCTGGGAACGCAAACCGATCCTAACCCAGACATTGTCCGTGTCACGCTATTCCGATCCGGTAGAGAAAAAGCTGGCCCTGGCTTACGTCAATGCCAAGCTTGATCCTGAGTATCAGACAAAAATGGCCGAGACATTCTATCTGCGTCCAACCAACAAGAAATCGGTGCTGCCTGAGTTGCTGACGAACAAAGGTGTCAAGAACAGCGGCGACGCGCTTGATGGTCTGTGGATCCCGGATTGGAACTGGTATCTCGACAATGAGGACGACATCGTTGAAACCGTCAACGAAATCTTCTCAAGCTAAAACCGACGCCAAGTAACCTCTGCCCCGATGCCTCTTGGTGTCGGGGCGCTTTTGAGAAATGCGCCCATGTCCAACGTCTCTTTGAAACAGCTTGTGAAGACTTACGGCAGCACGACCGCTGTTGATGACGTCTCGGTCGACATTGCCGAAGGTGAGTTCTTTTCGCTGCTTGGGCCGTCAGGCTGCGGCAAGTCCACAACCCTGCGGATGATCGCCGGATTTGAGAGCATTTCGTCGGGCGAAATTGAACTGGATGGTCGCGGGGTCTCGGCCCTGCCGCCGGAAAAACGCGACATCGGGTTCGTGTTCCAGAACTATGCGATTTTCCCGCATATGAATGTATTCGACAATATTGCTTTCGGGTTGCGGCTGCGCAAATTTCCCGCAGAAGACATCAAAAAACGGGTCACAGCCGCCCTTGAGCAAGTCGGCATGAGCGGGCTTGAGGCGCGGTTGCAGAATGAAATGTCCGGCGGTCAGCAACAGCGCGTCGCACTGGCGCGTGTCCTTGTGACCGAACCGCGTATTCTGTTGCTGGACGAACCCCTGTCGGCGCTCGACAAGAACCTGCGCGAGGAAATGAAGTTCTGGATCAAGAACCTTCAGTCAAACCTCGGCATCACCACGATTTACGTCACCCATGATCAGGGCGAAGCCCTGACTATGTCGGATCGCATTGCCGTAATGAAAGGCGGCAAGATCGCGCAGCTTGGCACGCCGCGGGATATTTACCAGCGTCCCAAGGACGTCTTTGTCGCCAAATTCATCGGTGAATCCAGCCTCTTGCAGGGGAAGGTCACGGATGCCTCCGAAACCGGCTGCACCTTCACGGCTGCCGGGCAGTCCTTCAAAGCGATGATGCGGCCGGACCTTAAGGTCGGCGATGCGGCAGCCCTTGTGCTGCGCCCCGAACAGGTGCTGGTCAGCGACGATGCACCCGGAGAGGATTGGAACGGCGCAAGCGGAACCGTCACCTCGATAAGCTATCAGGGTGCGACGTTGCGCTATGAATTAGCCGTTGGCGATCAGACCATCATCAGCGAGTCAGCGATTGGCCCTGACACGCCCGAATTGGCCAATGGTCAGACCGTGAACGTCATGTGGCATGTCGACCATGCGTGGCTTTTGCCTGTGTAACGTCTGACCTGCGGCGATGGGTTGCTCAAAAGCGTTCCTTGTTGCACAACAATTTCCAAAGCCGTTTGATTGCACCGGTACGCGGCGCATCCTGAGGAGGCTTCATGAAGTCGGTTCACATCGACAGACCGGAATTGCGACAACGGTTCCTGGACGGGTTAGCCGCCCGCGTCACTGTCGTGGAAGCCCCTGCCGGATTTGGCAAAACAACCGTGATGCGGTCCTGGCAGGCCACGGTGGAAGCCGAAGGACATGCGACCGACTGGATTTCGCTGGAAACCTCCAATGAAGGTGCCCTGAAGGCGCTTGACGCCTATGTGTCCGGGCAGATCCCCGGCGGGGGGCCGGGCGATGACGCAAAGGCCTGTTTGTTTCTGGATGATCTTCAGGAGGCCGGGAAACCGGAAAAGGACCTGCTGTTGCGCCTTGTTCAGGGCGCGCGATCCTTCCACATTGTTCTGGGAACGCGGGATGCGGGTGATTTGCCGCTGGCCCGGATGCGCCTGTCCAATGAGGTGTCTGATTTCAGTGTCGAGGATCTGAAATTCTCGCATGAGGAGGCCATGTTGTTGCTGGGCGATGTCGTCAGCCCCGACGTTGCCGATGAATACTTTGAATACTCCGAAGGATGGGCGGCGGCGCTGAATATGATGCGGCGCTCTTTGATCGCGTCTCACGGTCTGTCCCAACCTGTCGCAGACCGTTCTGGTCGCCCTGATCTGGCCGATTACCTGAACGAACAATTCCTTGCAGGGCTGCCCCCGGACGTGCAGAAACTGTTGATTGAACTCGCCCATCTGAGCGAATTCAACGGCGATCTGGCGGATCACATCCGGGAAAAGGACGGCAGTTGGGCCATGCTGACGGAGCTGGCGTCGGGGCACTCTTTGGTGTTTGAACATGCCCGTGAGGATAGCATCTGGTTCCGCTGCCATCAGTTGATGCGCGACTATCTGATCTGGAAACAGAAAGAGCTTGGCGAAACGCGCATTCGTTTACTGCATCGCCGGTCCGCTGTCTGGCTGGCGCGCAGTGGTCGCACATTGGGCGCGATACGTCATGCCATCCACGCGGGCGATCCTGAACTGGCAGAAGAGACCCTTCTGAACGCAGGCGGATTGCAGATTGGCATGCGCGAAGGGTCATTGCGACTGGCCGCCCTTTTGGAACAAATTCCAAACGCGACTGTCTATGCCTCGCCGCGCCTCAGTCTCGCGCGGGCCTATCTGCATCTGAAAAATGGCCGTCATCACGAAGCCGCTTTGCTGATTGATGATGTCAGATCCGATCTTGATGCCACAAATGTCGAGCTGGGGCGGGACATCGTTTTTGTCGAAGCGCATTTGCGTCTTTACCGCGATCAACATCTGACCGAGGCGCAAGTTTCCGCGTTGGAATTCACCGCCGCCTCGACCCCGCCAGGCGATCTTTTGACGCGCGGCATCCTCTATAATTTTCTGTGCCTGTTTCATCATCAGGCAGGCGGCATGGAGCGCGCTCGCCATTTCGCGAACAAGGCGATTGACCTCTATCAGGAACTCGGTGACAGGCATTTGCAGTTTTTCATGCATCTGCACCTCAGCGCGATTGATCTCGACGAAGGGAAATACACGGACGCGCAAAAGCTACGCAGCGCGGCCATTCATCTTCAGCGCAGATATTTCACCAATGATCCGGGGCTAAAGGCCATCGCGGATATCTTTGACGCGGAAATCAAGTTTGAGGGCGAGGAGCCTGAAACCCTTGCGGCCCAATTGAAAGGCGCGCTTGAAGCCGCCGACGGGCGGGAGGGGTGGAGCGAACTTTACCTTGCAGGCTACGAAACCGCCTTTGCCGTCGTCGCTCGTGATGAAGGATATGCGCGGGCCATTGATATCCTTGAGCAGGCGGAAAAAATGATCACCCGTCGTGATCTTCCCAGATTTTCCCGCCAAATCAGGATCCTGGAGCTTGAGTTGGCGATACAGGTCGATGAGGAAGCGGATGCAAAGCGCCTTGCAGCAGGTCTGCGGCGTGTGATGGGGACCGATAATGGTGAAACCCATCTGCGCTGGCGTGGCAGAAATCTGGGCAAGCTGGCCCTAGCCCATTATGAAACGCGGTTTGGCGATCTGTCCCTCGCAAGGGCGTTGCTTCAGAAGCTGATTGCAGACTTTCAGGCCTGCGGGCTTTTGCGGTATTTGGCGCGCGCCCAAGCGTTGCTTTTGATCAACGCTGCTGCGCGCGAGGATAAAACCGAAGCCGTCATGGCCTTGATCCAGACTGTTGCGTTGTCAGAGCAAGGCGCATTTATCGGCGCGCTCAAGCGCGTGGGCGACAGGTATAGCGCGGCGGCACGGTGGACTATCCGGGAATGCGGCATCAGCGCCTTTGACAGCGCGGGTTTGTCGACACTGGCCAAAATCCTCTGGGCGCTTGGGGCCAATCAGGGGCAGGAAACAAGCATCCTGACCGAGCTGCTGTCCCAAAAAGAACAAGACGTGCTGCGCGGGATTGCCGAAGGGCGCGCCAACAAGGTGATCGCCCGCGACATGGATGTGAGCGAAGCCACCATCAAGTTCCACGCCCAAAACATCTATCGCAAGCTGGGCGTCAACTCCCGCAAACTCGCCGCAGAAGTGGCCCGACAGCACGGATTGATCGCTGGGTGATGCCAGCTTGCGCAAAGCCCCCAAAGACAACCTATCCATATCGTCTCCGCGCCTAGCCGTCCGAAAGGTTGCGGCCCGCTTGGTCCAGTTGCGATTGTTGAGATGGAACGAAAGAGGGCTTTCTGGATGCACATTGGCGTAGATGTGGGCGGCACAAACACCGACGCGGTTCTGTTGGACGGCACGGATGTATTGGCTTTTGTGAAATCGCCAACGACCGATGATGTGGGGTCAGGCGTTGTCAGCGCGATCAAGACCATTCTTGAGCAAAGCGGTACCGATGCCGCGCGCATTGAAAGTGTGATGATCGGCACGACCCAATTCACCAATGCGTTCGTAGAGGGTAAGAAACTTGTCCCCGTCGCAGTGTTTCGCGCGGCCCTGCCAGCGACCGAAAGCGTGCGTCCGATGGTCGAGTTTCCGGATCACCTGACCCGGCAGATCGGGACGCAATCCTATCTTGTAAACGGCGGTTATGAATTTGATGGCCGCATTATTGCGCCGCTTGACGAAAAGGCCGTGGCCGCTGGCGCAAAGGACATGAAGGCGAAGGGCATCAAATCGGCGGTCCTGTCCGGCGTCTTCACCCCGATCAATTCGGCGATGGAAGACCGGATGGCCGAGATCATTCTGAACGAGGCACCCGACACCGTCCTGACAGCCTCCGGCGAGATTGGCCGCATTGGCCTGATCGAACGGGAAAATGCCGCCATCATGAATGCCTCCCTGTGCGATCTGTCGCATATTGTGGTCAACGCGTTCCGCGATGCCTTGCGTGAACTCAACATCATCTGTCCTCTGTTCGTGTCGCAAAACGATGGCACTTTGATGACCGCGGAATTCGCCGAAAAATACCCGGTGCTGACCTTTGCATCGGGGCCGACCAATTCAATGCGGGGGGCCGCGTTCCTGTCGGGGGAAAGCGATGCGATTGTGGCGGATATCGGCGGGACAACCACCGACACCGGTGTGCTCATCGGCGGCTTCCCCCGCGAATCCGCCATTTCGGTCGATATCGGCTCGGTGCGCACCAATTTCCGAATGCCTGATGTTCTGGCCGCCGGTCTGGGCGGAGGCAGCCATGTGCGCGACGATGGGAACCGGATCGGGCCGGACAGCGTCGCACTTGATCTTCTGACCGAGGCGATGGTCTTTGGCGGGCAGACGTTGACAACCACGGACATTGCAGTGGCCGCAGGCTATGCGGATGTTGGCGACTCGAGCCTCGTCAAACATCTGGACAAAGCCCTTGTGAACCGCGCCGTTGACCGCATGCATGCCATGGTGGAAGAGGCCACCGACCGCGTGAAATCCACGCAAGGCGAGGTTCCGGTCATTCTGGTCGGCGGCGGCAGCGTATTGATCAACCGGGATATTCGCGGTGCATCCCAGGTGATCCGCCCTGAAAAATCAGGCGTGGCCAATGCCATCGGGGCTGCCCTTGCGCAGGTTGGCGGTGAGGTCGACAAAGTGTTTTCTTACGACAAGATCGGCCGCGAAGAAGCCATGGAAGAGGCCCGGCAAAGCGCCATCGAGCGCGCTGTCGATGCCGGTGCCTCGCCTGATACAACCAAGATCGTGAGCCTTGAGGAAATGCCCCTGACCTACCTTCCCGCCGGCGCCGTGCGCATCAAGGTGAAGGCCATCGGCGATCTGGCACCAGCGGGAGAAGCGTCTTGAAACAGATTACACTCGAAAACCTGCCCGATTTCATCCGCGGCACCGCCATTTTGGGCACAGGCGGGGGTGGCGACCCTTATGTCGGTCGGCTGATGCTGCAACAGGAGCTGGAAAAATGCGGGTCCATTAACATTATCGACCCCGATGACGTCACCGACGACACGCTGGCGGTCAGCGTGGCCTGCATGGGGGCGCCGACGGTTTTTGTTGAAAAACTGCCAAATGCAAACTCGGCGATTGAGGGGCTGCGGATCTCCGAGCGGGAGATTGCCAAGTCCTTCAACGCGATCATCCCGCTGGAAGCGGGCGGCATCAACGCCACTCTTCCGCTTGTCGTTGCCGCCCGGTTAGGGTTGCCGGTGATCGACGGTGACGGCATGGGCCGCGCCTTTCCAGAGTTTCAGATGACGACCTTTAACGTCTATGGCGTGGACAGTTCTCCTTTCGTGATCACCGATGATGGGAATAACTCGATCATCATTCGCGCCGATACCGCCCTGCGGGCCGAACGTTATGGCCGTCCGGTCTGCGTTCAGATGGGCGGCATCGCGCAGGTGGCAAGCTATGCCATGACGGGCGAGGAAATCCGCCGCTCCTGCGTGCCCGGTACTGTTTCATTGGCGGTTGAGATTGGGCGCACGGTGCGCGAAACGCGCATCGCGGGCGAGACGGACGTCTGCACAGGGCTGGTCAATTATTTCGAACATTCCAACCCGCCACGGTTTTCGCGCATCTTGTTCGACGGCAAAGTGCAGGATGTACTGCGCGAAACCAAGGACGGCTGGACCATTGGCGAAGTGTCCCTGCTCAGCGAGACAGGCGCTGACGAGATGAAAATCTCGTTCCAGAACGAATATTCCTATGCCATGCGCAACGGTCAGCTCGCCGCGATCGTCCCCGATCTGATCGTCGTGCTCGATCGTGAAACCGGCGAGGCGATCACGACCGAAGGTCTGCGATATGGGCAGCGGGTGAAAGTGCTGGGCATCGCCGCGCCCCCGGTCATGCGATCAGAAGCGGCCTTGCCGATCATCGGCCCCAGTGCGTTCCGCATCAAGGAACCATTCGTGCCGCTCGAAGACCTCGCGTGGCGGGACAATGCCAACTCCGCTTAGGGGACGGCCTCAACGGAATGGGCGAGCGCAAAACGGTGACACAGACGCCTCTCAGCACGGCGGATATCGCGGAATTCGAGATGCCCGTTCCGCTTCTGCGCTCGCAATTCTGCGCCACTGGGCATGTTGATGTCCCGCTGGACAAGGCCCATCCCCTGAGCGGCGAAGCCCTGGTCGATATCCGCGACTACGGGATCGCGGGGGAGTCCTACTACCACCGCGTTGATGGAAAGAATGTCCCCTATTGCAAACGACTGCCGGGTGGCACGCCGGCCTTGCGGTTGCGAAAGACTATCGCGGAAAAACTGCGCGCGGTGAACGGGCGGCTTGCCCCTTTGGGGCTAGAACTGTTCGTCTGGGACGCCTACCGCCCGATCGCGGTGCAGGCGGCGCTGTGGAACCACTTTGAGGCAAATTTACGCGCCCAGTTTCCGGATGCCAGCCCATCAACGCTGGATACCATGATCCGTACTTACGTCGCGGACCCCAACCTGGCCAATGATGGCGAGGCGTTGACCTGCCCAAACCATTTGACTGGCGGATCGGTGGACCTGACGCTTCGCATCGTTGTCAGCAAAACCCACCTCGATATGGGGGCGGCGTTCGACCAGATGGACGACATCGCCAACACCGAGCATTTTGAGGACGAATTGGGTCAGGGTGGCATTTCAGGCGATGACCCAAGGCTGCTCAACCGCCGTCTTCTGGTCCATGTGATGGCCACCGAGGGCTTTACGAACCATCCGATGGAATTCTGGCACTTCGACTGGGGCAACCAAATGCATCAATACGTCAAACATCTGATAGGTGGTGGCACGCGTGAGGCCGCCATATATGGGCCTTGCCATGAGTAAGCGAACACTCCAGCATGGATACAATACATCGGTGAACGTCGCGCGAGAGAGGGTCTTTGACGACTGCGCCTCCTCTGCCTGACCGCAGCCAACGGACCGCTTCAAGCTCACTCAGAATGGCCCGCCAGACGATATCCGCATCACCCCAGCGATGAGCCCGCATCAGCAAACACACTGAAGAACTACGGTGGCAAAGTTCGCGCCTAAGGGGCGGCTTTGAATGACCGGTCTGGCGACACCGGCTGCGGCGCAGCGATGAGTGTGCCGCACCTACGAGAAGATGCTGCATCAGCAAATACCGAAAAACGAATGCCGGAAAAGTCCGCATAGCAGACCTTAGCCCCACCAAAACAGAGAGTCCGCAATCCGAGACCGCGCCGTAGGGGGTGCACTCGCTGCGCACCACCCCCAACACCGTAGCCCTTCTCCTCTAGGGCCAAGAAAATTCGAATTTTCTTGCCAAAATTCTTCGAAGAATTTTACACCGCACGCGCCGTTAATCCCGCAAAACGCCGCCCTCTACACCGACGCAATACCGACGTGATACCGACGCAATACCGAACGCGGATTTCCCAGAAAACAAAGGCGTTAACCCCGATTCGCGTCCCTTCACGACGCGCAGCGTCGCACGCAGCCTTACCCGGTCGTTAACCCTCAGCCTGCACGCCCAAAAACCTCTCCAGCACCGCATTCACCGCGTCGGGCTGTTCCACGGTCGAACTGTGCCCGGCTTTCGGGATAACAACCAGCTCCGACCCCCTGATCGCCCCGTGAATACGCTCGGACTTGGCAGGCACCGTCGCCACATCCTCATCCCCCACAACCACCAGGGTCGGCAGATCAATCCCGCCCAACTCCTCAAAAACCGGCTCGCGATGTGTCACCCCCAGAACCGCGCGGGTGATGCCGATCTTGTGGTTGCCCACGAGCAGCTTCTTCCAGCGGTCCCGTTCCACGGCCTTATTGGGATCGTTCAGATAAGACTGGCTGAACATGATCGGCATCACCTTGTTGATCACCGCCCACAGCCCGATCCAACGGGCGACAAAGTTCAGCTTGAGGTATTTTGACCGGTTTTCTTCCGGCTCCGGGTCCGCCGATGTTTCCAGCAAAATCAGAGACTTCAAAACCTCGGACCGCCGCACTGCCAGCCGCATGCCAACAAATCCCCCCATGGACAACCCGGCAAAATGGCATGGGCTGACACCCAAGTGCGCGATCAATTGCGCTGCATCTTCGGTCAGCGTGTCCATGTCATAGCCATCCTCGGTCACGCCACTCTGGCCCTGCCCGCGATGGTCAAAGGTGATGCAGCGATAGCCCTGCGCCGAAAAATGCGCGACCTGCGCTTCGAACATCTCACCGCTGAACAACAGCCCGTGCGAAAACACAATTGGCGCACCGTCACCGCCCGTGTCGGTATAGTGGATATGCGCACCATTCAGATCGGCATAGGGCATCACTCATGTCTCCTGCGGCAAAGCTTGCTCAGGATCAGCCTAGCACGAAATCCCGGCGCCAATAGCCGCCAAATGGGAAATGATCCGCGATTACTGGCCCGACTTAAAGGCCAGTTTCTTTCCGGTCTCGCGCACCAGCTTTCTGCGGATACGGTCGGGGTATTCCTGAAACCCGTTGGCCGTCATGACAAAGGCCCCTGCCCCGACAATCACATGTCGCTGGAAATACCCGGTCAGGTCCGTGTCATCGGTTTCGATCACCAGCGCATTCACCGTGATCCCGGCCCGCCGCAGGTCAGCGTGCATCACCTCGGGCAGCAGCCCCTCGTTCGAGCGTCCATCACCAGAGACATCAATCACGCGGCGCCGACAGGCCGTGGTCAGCGCGAATTCTGACATGCTGTATTCCAGCGCCTCGCCAATTGCCGTCGAATAATTCTTCCAGACCCGCGGCACCGTCTCGATCCTGCGCGCCAGCGCCGCGACATCCTCGGGCGACGCGATACTCTGCCACGGGATCGAAGTGTCCTGCCGGTTGCTGCCGGTCCACTGCACCAGCATGACCTCGGCCTTGGCCGCAACCAGCGCATCGGTCACCACCCCATCACGCAGCCCGGCGGCAAGCCCATCCATCTGAATGCGATATTCCTCGGGGCTGACAGACCCCGAAACGTCGACCGCCAGCACCAGGGCCAGCTCACAGGCCCGAGCCGCAGGTACGGCGACCCCAATCCCAAGGGCCAATGTCAAAAGCGCGCGTCGCATGCCCGGAACCATGCGCAGCCTCTGTCATCATTTCAACCGATCCGCAGTCTGTCGACGATCACCATTTGGTGTTCAACCGGCGGCGCGGTCTCGGGTCAGCAAAGTCCGAAAAACCCGCCAAAAAGGCTAAAATCCGGTTAATACCCATGTTGTACAACATGGAGAGTCGGGGCGAAAAAAGATGTACAACTTGGTCAGTTTACCAGTTTTTAACGAAAAACCCGCCCCTTGCCGCTCAGGGTTGCTTGGCGGCGATCACCGTTGAGATCGGGGCCAGGGCCACCGATCCGGCCCGGTCCTGCAGCCCCCAAACCAACAGCGCCGACAGGGTTTCCTCGCGCAAACGGCCCACCATGATGACGCCGCCTTCCTGGTCGGCCTTGAACGCGGCCTGATCCAGGAACCGCCGGATCACCGACGCGCTCTGGCCCTTGCCATCAAAGTCACGGAACACGGTTGCGGCGGGCACGCCTTCGCGGCTCGCCAGCTTGCGTGCGGTGTCCAAACCTTTTTGAAACATCACCAGCCCGTGGCCCGAGCTTTGCAGCACCGCCGTGACCTGATCCGACAGGGGTTTGCTGCCCTGCAGCCCGTCCCCGATGCCCTCCATGACCGCCACGGCTTCGGGCATCACCTCAAGGTGCACCTCCAGCGCCACTTCCACGTCTGTCGGTGCGGCGGATGCGGGCAGGTCCACCATGGCCAGCACCTCAAAACCCATGTTGCGATAGGTCGCGACCCGTTCGGTCACATCCGGGGCCAGCGTGTTGATGGCAATGCTCAAAGGGTATGGGAAATCCGCCAGCGCTTCGGGTGCAAACTCGGGCGCGCCATCGTCGATTAAAACGATGGACATCAAAGGCTTATCTCCTGCCGCTTCAAAAGCCACGGCATTAGCCTCAAAGGGGGGCAATGGCGCAGGGGCGGCGTTTTCTTCTGTGTCGTCACTCACCGTTGGCAGGCGCGACGAGTCGAGTTGCGGGAACTTTTCCTTGAGGTCGCCAGTCGGTTTCAACAGGCTTTCCGTCTGCGCCACGGCCTCATCGGCCTCGGCTGCGGGCGACATGTCTGCCTGCTCGGAGTCCTCGGTTATTTCAGGCTCAGCCTGCGGCGCAAAGGCGCTTTCCTCGGTGACCGGCGGTGCCATCGGCTGGGCCGGGTTGGTGGCAATCGAATCGGGGGCGAGTTCGGGTGCGTCGGGTGCATCCGGTGTGGGCGCAGAGGGGCTGGTCATCACCGGCGCGTCACTGCCCGCCCCGGACAGTTCGCCGCCATTCTCACCCGCTTCGGGTGCGTTCAGCGACACATCGGGTGTCTCGGTTTGCGGCTGTGGTGCACTTTCCGTGTCCGCCAGCGGGGCCGCATCTTCGCCTCCGGGGGTTGCCACGGCAACGTTGCTGCCCTCTTCCAGCGCGCTGTCGGCCTGCGACGTCGAGCCTATATCACCGCTGCCCTCTTTGTCCGACCCGGTCGTCGTCTCAGCCGCACTCTGCTGCGGATCCACCGTCGCCGGCAAAGGCGCCAACAGCGACGCAAACCCCGTCACCACCAAAACCACAACCCCGCCCCAGAGAATGCCGGAAAGAAACCCTCGCAACATCTGCTTTGCCCCTTTGTTGTCTCCGATCGCGCCTATCGCGCCACGAAGTGCTGTTTCTGAGGGCGTTCCTGCTCGCGCCCCCCTTGACCCTGCGCGTCAAGCCTGAACATGTATACCGCGACCATGGGCAGGGTCTCTACCCTGTTTTCACACTTAAGACGAAGAAGTGCAAAATGCTGCTCCTGATCGATAATTACGACAGCTTTACCTACAATCTGGTGCATTACCTGGGTGAATTGGGCGCAGATGTCAGCGTTTATCGCAACGACGCTCTGACCGTGCAGGACGCCATGGGCATGAACCCGGCGGGGATTCTGCTGTCTCCGGGCCCCTGTGATCCGGATCAGGCCGGTATCTGTCTTGCCCTGACCGAAGCCGCGGCAGAAACAAAAACACCACTGATGGGCGTATGTCTGGGGCATCAGACCATCGGTCAGGCCTTTGGCGGCGAGGTGGTGCGCTGTCACGAGATCGTACACGGCAAGATGGGCAAGATGCACCACAACGGTGGCGGTGTCTTTGCCGGGCTGCCCTCGCCCTTTGACGCCACGCGGTACCATTCGCTGGTGGTGGATCGTGAAAGCCTGCCGGACTGTCTCGAGGTCACCGCCTGGCTCGAGGACGGCACGATCATGGGTCTGCAGCACAGGGAACTGCCTATTCAGGGCGTACAGTTCCACCCCGAATCCATCGCCTCAGAGCACGGTCACGCGATGCTCAAGACATTTCTCGACATGATGCCCGCCACAGAAGGGGAACCGGCATGAGTGACGCGATCAAGCCCCTTATCGGTGCCGCCGCCGAACGCCCGCTGACCCGGGATGAGGCTGAACAGGCCTTTGAGATCCTGTTCGAAGGCGAAGCCACGCCCAGCCAGTGTGGTGGCCTGTTGATGGCCATGCGAACGCGTGGTGAGACAGTTGACGAATATGCGGCAGCCGCTGCCGTGATGCGCGCCAAGTGTAACGCTGTGAAAGCCCCCAAAGGTGCGATGGACATCGTCGGCACCGGTGGTGACGGCAAGGGCACGCTGAACATCTCGACCGCCACAGCCTTTGTGGTGGCCGGCGCAGGCGTGCCCGTCGCGAAACACGGCAACCGCAACCTGTCGTCGAAATCCGGCGCGGCAGATGCCCTCGGGCAGATGGGCATCAACGTCATGGTCGGGCCTGCGGTGGTGGAACGGGCGCTGGCAGAATGCGGCATCGCCTTTATGATGGCGCCGATGCACCACCCGGCCATCGCCCATGTAATGCCAACCCGGCAAGAGCTGGGCACCCGCACGATCTTCAACATCCTTGGCCCTTTGACCAACCCGGCAGGTGCCAAACGTCAGCTCACCGGCGCCTTTTCCCGCGATCTGATCCGCCCTATGGCCGAAACCTTGGCACAGCTGGGCAGTGAACGCGCATGGCTGGTGCATGGGTCGGACGGTACGGACGAACTGGCCATCTCCGGCGTGAGCTGGGTGTCAGCGCTAGAGACGGACGGAACGGTGAAAGACATCGAACTGCACCCGGAAGATGCCGGGCTGCCTGTGCATCGGTTTGAGGACATTCTTGGCGGCACACCGGAACAAAACGCCATTGAATTCCGCAACCTGCTTGGCGGCGCGCAGAATGCCTATCGCGATGCGGTGCTTTTGAATTCGGCGGCTGCCCTTGTGGTGGCAGACGCTGCGAGCGATCTGCGAGAAGGCGTTGAAAAAGCACGCGAAAGTATCGACAGTGGTGCGGCAAAGGCCAAGATCGAAGCTTTGGCCAAGGCAACCTCGGCCACCTGAGGCAATCGCAGCCAAGCGGTTTCGAAACCGCTTGGTCCCGACCCGGAAAGATCGCTTATGCACTACCCTGACACCTGGGCTCATCTGCCGTTCTTTACCTCGGACTACCCGGCGATTTCCAAAACGCTTGCGCAGGACACAAGAGACATTCTGCCCCCCGAGGATCAGGTGTTCGCAGCGTTCGAACGCTGCGCCCCGCAAGCGACGCGCGTTGTCATCCTGGGCCAGGATCCTTATCCGACACCCGGCCATGCGCATGGGCTGTCGTTTTCGGTTGAGCCCCACGTGCTGCCGTTGCCAAGATCGCTGAACAACATCTTCAAGGAAATGATCGATGACCTTGGCGCAGCGCCTCTTACCGGCGACCTGCGGTTTTGGGCCGATCAGGGCGTCCTGTTGCTCAATACAGTTCTGACCGTGCCGTCCGGTCAGGCCAACGGCCACGCAAAGCTTGGGTGGCAACCCCTTGCGCAACAGGTGCTGCGCGAGGTCTCGCAGAGACCCACGGCCTTTGTTCTTTGGGGCAAACAGGCGCAGGCCCTTGCGCCTCACATCTCAACGCCTAAAAATGGCGGCGACCATCTGCTGATCGAATCTGCGCATCCGTCACCATTGTCGGCGCGGCGCGGATTTTTCGGCTCGCGTCCGTTTTCACGGATCAACACGTGGCTCGTCGCCCGAGGTGAGCCGCAAATCGACTGGACGACTGCATGACTGAGACTGTTCTCGACAAGATCAAGGCTTACAAGCTCGACGAAGTGGCCGCTGACAAGGCCGCCAAGCCACTCGAAGCACTCGAAGCCGAAGCCCGAGAGGCAAGCCCTGTCCGCGGCTTTGCCGAAGCCTTGCGGCTGAAAGCACGTGAGGGCTATGGGTTGATCGCCGAAGTCAAAAAAGCTTCGCCTTCCAAGGGGTTGATCCGGCCCGATTTTGACCCGCCATCGCTCGCGCAGGCCTATGAGGCCGGAGGGGCTGCCTGTCTGTCCGTGCTGACGGATACGCCGAGCTTTCAGGGGGCCAAGGACTATTTGACCGCCGCGCGCGAAGCGACTAGCCTGCCAGCGCTGCGCAAGGATTTCATGTACGACACCTATCAGGTTGCCGAAGCCCGTGCCCTTGGCGCGGATTGTATCCTGATCATCATGGCGTCGGTCAGCGATGCCCAGGCCCAGGAACTCGAAGACGCCGCCTTTGGCTGGGGCATGGATGTGCTGATTGAAGTGCATGATGCCGCCGAGCTTGAGCGCGCCTGTCACCTGAAGTCGCCGTTGATGGGCATCAACAACCGCAATCTCAAAACCTTTGAGACCACACTCGACACCACGCGCACCCTGTCAAAACTGGTCCCCGCGGATCGGATGCTGGTGTCTGAAAGCGGTCTGAACAGCTCAGAAGATCTGGCGGACATGGCCCGTTACGGGGCGCGCATCTTCCTGATCGGCGAAAGCCTGATGCGTCAGGATGATGTCGAAGTCGCAACGCGCAGCCTGTTGGCCAATCCCCTGCGCCCCGGAGGTTTCTGATGGCAACGGATACCGGTCTGACCCATTTTGATGGCAAGGGCGACGCCCACATGGTGGATGTCTCCGACAAGGCCGTCACATCGCGCGTCGCCGTGGCCGAAGGCTGGATCAGGATGGCGCGGGAAACCTTTGATATTATTCAGGAAGGTCGCGCCAAAAAGGGGGATGTTCTGGGCGTTGCGCGTCTCGCCGGGATCATGGGTGCAAAACAGTGCTCAACGCTGATCCCCCTGTGTCACCCCCTGCCCATCACCAAAGTTGCCGTGGAACTGACACCGGACGCTGCCCTGCCGGGAGTGCGGATTGAGGCCACCGTGAAAACCACGGGTCAAACGGGTGTTGAGATGGAGGCGCTGACAGCTGTCAATGTCGCGGCGCTGACGGTCTATGACATGTCCAAGGCCGTGGATAAAGCGATGGAGATCGGCGGTATCCGCGTGGTCCTGAAGGATGGCGGAAAATCAGGGAGATACGAGGCGGAATGATCACGGTTTCAGAAGCTCTCGATCATCTGTTCGCACTGGCCTCACCCTTGGATGTTGAGACCGTCCCCTTGTCACAAGCCAACGGCCGCGTTCTGGCAAAGAGCGTCAGAGCAACGCGAAATCAGCCCCCCTTTGCTGGGTCCGCCATGGACGGCTACGCGATGATCGCACAAGAGGTCACGCCGGGCGTCCGCTTTGACGTGATCGGAGAGGCCGCTGCCGGGCATGCCTTTGAGGGCAAGGTCCGGTCTGGTCAATGCGTGCGCATTTTCACCGGTGCGCCTGTGCCTGACGGGGCCACCCGCGTGGTCATTCAAGAGGATGTGACCCGCGACGGTGACACCATCACGCTGCGCGAAACCCTCGACCAGGGATTTCACATTCGCCCCGCGGGCGCAGATTTCACCGACGGGCAAGAGTTTTCCGCACCGCGGCTTTTGTGCCCTTCTGACATTGCGCTTTTGGCAGCGATGAACATTGCCGAAGTGCCGGTCACACGCCGCCCGCGCGTCGCGATCCTGTCGACCGGCGATGAATTGGTGATGCCAGGTGAAAACCCCGGCCCCGATCAGATCATTGCCTCGAACTCTTTTGGGTTGCAGGCCATGCTGCGTGATCTTGGGGCAGAAGCCCGACTTTTGCCGATCGCACGCGACACGCGCGAGTCCTTAGAGACCGCATTTTCTCTTGTGGATGACGCGGACCTTGTGCTGACCATAGGGGGTGCATCGGTTGGGGATCATGATCTGGTGGGGGATGTGGCCGCGGACCTCGGCATGGATCGCAGCTTTTACAAAATCCTGATGCGCCCCGGAAAACCGTTGATGGCAGGCAGGCTTGCTGGTGGTGCCATGATGATCGGACTGCCCGGCAATCCGGTCTCGGCCATGGTTTGCGGGCATGTCTTTGTGACACCGGTCGTGCGTGCCATGCTGGGCCTGGGCGCCGCGCCCGCGCCGGAACGCAGCGCCCCGCTGGCGGCATCGGTTCCGGCCAATGGACCCCGTCAGCACTATATGCGCGCGCGGGTTGAGAACGGGACAATGACCATCTTTGAGCGTCAGGACAGCTCTCTCTTGACGGTTCTGGCCGAGGCCAATGCCCTTGCAATCCGCCCGCCGAATGATGAGACACGCGAGGCGGGCGAGGTTCTTGGGTTCCTGCCAATCTAGGGCTTTGCGGATTATGTTCACGGCCTGTTCCCAAATTCGTTGACACAAAACAGGAACATGCGTAGAACAAAAGCATATGCAGCCGCAAAAGAGGCCCCTCATGCTGACCAAAAAGCAACTGGACCTGCTCGAATTCATTCACATTCGTTTGCAACGGGATGGCGTCCCGCCGAGCTTTGATGAAATGAAAGATGCGTTGGACCTACGCTCAAAATCCGGCATCCACAGGTTGATCACCGCCCTAGAAGAGCGTGGCTTTATCCGGCGACTGGCTCACCGGGCCCGGGCCATTGAGATTGTAAAGCTGCCGGAATCGCTTGGCGGCGTTCCTTCTGCGCCAACCACATCCGGGTTTGAACCACGTGTGATCAACGGCCCGCATCCGTCGCCGTCACAACCGGCGAATGTGACACCGGACGAGGTTATTCTGCATGCCCGTGAACTGCCTGTCATGGGTAAGATCGCAGCCGGGGTTCCGATTGAAGCCATCAGCCACGTGGATCACCACATTGCCGTTCCCGGTGCCATGTTGCGCAACGCTGGCAGCCACTATGCGCTGGAGGTCAAGGGCGACTCGATGATCGAAGCGGGCATCAACAATGGTGATGTCGTGATCATCCGCGAAACCACGACTGCGGATAACGGCGATATTGTTGTGGCCTTGGTCGAAGATCAGGAGGCGACGCTGAAGCGGTTCCATCACAACGGCAGCTCGATTGCCCTCGAAGCCGCCAATGCGGCCTATGAAACCCGGGTCTACCCCGAGGACAAGGTTAAGGTTCAGGGCTGTCTGGTCGGATTGATCCGCACCTACTGACGCCTATTTCGCCTGGTTCCAAAGACGCAGCCCGCTGACCTCGCGGGCTGTTTTCATTTTTAGCCCCCCCTTGTCGGCATGCAGGGAAATGGCGCCCGTCGATTTCAGGACTGACGGCGTGAAGACAGTGCATGGCAAATCACTGACTGCCTCATGGGTGAAGACAACGATATCGCCCTGCCCACAATCTCGAAACGCCAGCGACGCGGTTTTGCCTTTGACATGCAGCACACGGCTGTCACCAATCGCTGTTTGGGACACATCCCCCGAACCGCCAATGAATCGCGCGGCGGCCTGTTCCTGATCCGCCGAGTCGCCGTCATTCTCGAGCCAGTTGGAGGCGATAAAGCCCGCACCGCGTGGTTTGCTCAATGCCCGCCCGTCGGGGGTCATGACGCCCACCAACCCACCCGTATCAGCGATCAGGACATCAGGACGTTCTGACCTTTGCCACAGGGTCAGCGCCGCAAGGGCCACAACCAACCCAAGTGCCCTGAGACGTCCCTGCCACATCATCAGAACCAACATGCCCATCGCAAACAAGGGGAGCACCAGCCCCGGCGGACTGAGCACATACCCCCGTGCGTCAGGACGATCGGCAAAGACATGTGCGACAGTCAGAATCCATTCGAGCCCCAACCCCATCGCCCAGAGGCCAATGCCCTCCAGCCCAAACGGGGCCAGACACAAGGCCAGTACCGCCGAAGGGACAACAAGCATGCCCATGACCGGCACCGCCAAGAGGTTCGCTGGCAACCCATAGTGCGAGATCACGTTGAAATGGGCCGCTGCAATCGGTGCTGTGGCCAGCCCTGCAACCAAGGATGAGATGAACACTGCGGCCACCGGACGTAACCATCGCGGCAATCTGAACCCCTCATGGTCCCGCAAGACGCCGAACACTGCCACCAGCGCCGTTGTCGCGGCAAAGGACATCTGGAACCCAGGCCCCAGGATCGTCTCGGGGCGCAACAGCATGACGATGATGGCAGCCAGGGCAACGGCCCGTAGGCTCAGCGCTCGGCGATCTAACATCACCGCAACAAGGGCAACCGCCGCCATGATAAAGGCCCGCTGGGTGGCCACATTGCCGCCCGACAGCGCCAGATAAACCGCCGAAGCTCCCAGAGCGGTTACTGCAGCGATCTTTTTGGCTGACACGCGTAAGCCAATCGCAGGCACAAGCGAAATGCCAAAGCGCACCACAGCGAATACGAACCCGGCCAACAGCCCCAGATGCAGCCCCGAGATCGCCAGTAAATGCGCGAGATTGGATCCTCGGAGTGCGTCGACTGTGGACCGCCCGATACCACTGCGATCCCCGGTCGACACGGCCGCAGCAAACCCACCCACATCTCCGGGCAGATAAGTCTGAATGTGGTGTGACATGGCCATCCGCAGGCCAAACACGCCCTGTCCTGATACCGGATTCTGCAGAGCAAGCACAGGTGTCCGGGTGTAGCCGACCGCGCCGATCCGCTGAAACCAGGCATGGCGCTGAAAATCAAAGCCCCCCGGCTCGACCGCGCCCGATGGCGGCGAAAGGTGTCCTGCCATGATCACCCGCATCCCCGGCATGGGGGTCACATAAGCCTGCTCTCCGTGCAACGAAACGCGCACCAGATGGGGGGTGCGTGTGGGCGGAACATTGTCGAGCACCACATCACCAAGCGTCATCCGCAGCTTGTCCGATCCAGAACGGTCCAACCCCACAACCTCGCCCTCGATGGCGCCGTAGTAGCGAAACTCCAGAACCGGGGCGGCCACGTGTACCGCGCGGAAATTGGCGAGGACGATGCCGAATGCCACAAAGCTGAGACCAACAAACACCGGAGCCAGCCCTTCGTGCGAGCGGGCTGCGATCAGAACGCAAGCGACTGAAACCATTCCGCAGCTGATCAACTCCCAGTCATGGGGTTCGCGCGGCAACATGAAGTACCCCCCGATCCCGGTTGCGATGCAAACCGGAACCCAGGGGAACAGATGCCCCCGCTGGCCTTGTACAGCCGCGGCAATCAGGGCAAACAAGCGCAAGCCTTGTCCTCATTCCGGAGGGTCGTTAGACAGGCGCCAACGCTAGCTCCATTTTGGTTACGGAAAGGTTAAGACCGTCATGACAGACCAGGTCGTCACCCGCTTTGCCCCCTCGCCCACCGGTTATCTGCATATTGGCGGTGCGCGCACCGCGCTGTTCAATTGGCTTTATGCCCGGGGCCGCGACGGCAAGTTCCTGCTGCGCATCGAAGACACCGACCGCGCCCGTTCAACCCCCGAAGCAACCGAGGCTATCCTGCAGGGCCTAAGCTGGCTGGGGCTGGACCATGACGGCGACGTGGTCAGCCAGTTCGAAGGGGCGGCACGGCATGCTGAAGTGGCACGCCAGCTCTTGGCCGAGGGCAAAGCCTATAAGTGCTTTTCCACACAGGAAGAAATCCAGGCATTTCGCGAACAGGCCCGCGCCGAAGGCAAGTCCACCCTTTTTCGCAGCCCCTGGCGGGAGGCCAATGCCAGCACACACCCGGACGCCCCCTTTGCCATCCGGATCAAGGCACCAAACGAAGGCACTACCGTCATTCGCGACGAAGTTCAGGGCGACGTGACCATTCGCAACGACCAGCTGGACGATATGATCCTGCTGCGCTCGGATGGTACGCCCGTCTACATGCTGGCGGTTGTTGTGGATGATCACGACATGGGCGTGACCCATGTGATCCGCGGCGATGACCACCTGAACAATGCCGCACGCCAGATGATGATCTATCAGGCGATGGGGTGGACTGTTCCGGTTTGGGCTCATATTCCACTGATCCACGGGCCGGATGGCAAGAAATTGTCCAAACGTCATGGCGCACTTGGGGCCGAAGAATATCAGAAGATGGGCTATCCTGCCGCCGGCATGCGCAATTACCTCGCGCGCTTGGGCTGGAGCCACGGGGACGATGAATTCTTTTCGGACGCGCAGGCACAGGACTGGTTCGATCTGGACGGAATCGGCAAAAGCCCTGCACGGTTTGATACAAAAAAGCTGGAAAACCTTTGTGGTCAACATATCGCTGTTAGCGATGACGCCGCACTGCTGCATGAGCTGGGTGATTTTCTCGCTGCGACCGGGTCCCACCCCCTCAGCGACGAAAAGTCCGCATTGATGCAACGTGCGATGTATTGCCTCAAAGAGCGGGCCAAGACTTTTCCAGAACTCCTTGATAAAGCAGAGTTTGTTCTCGCAAGTCGCCCAATTGAACCGGATGAGAAAGCCGCCAAAAACCTCGATACGGTATCCCGTTGTATACTGAATGAATTGACGCCGCAGCTGCAAAATGCTAGCTGGACCCGAGACGGTTTGGAGGCTGTCACGGGCGCCTTCGCTGATGCGAAGGAAATCAAGTTTGGCAAGATGGCCGGTCCGCTGCGGGCAGCCCTTGCAGGACGCGCCGCGACCCCCAGCGTGTTTGACATGATGCTCGTCCTTGGACGCGACGAAACAGTTGCGCGGATCGAGGAAGCATCACAACAAAAAGACGGGACCTGACGCCAACTTGGCAGTCCGGCCCCCTAATGGAAACCTCCCCGGCGGTCCGCGCATGGGGCACGAGAGGAAGAAACAGTATGTCCGAGACTGAAAAGAAAGCCACACTGACGATTGACGGCAACTCATACGAGCTGCCCATCTATTCGCCAACCGCAGGCCCAGACGTGCTGGATATCCGCAAGCTTTATGGCCAGGCTGGTGTGTTCACCTATGACCCCGGCTTTACCTCTACCGCGTCCTGCGACTCGACCATCACCTACATTGATGGTGAAAAAGGTGTCCTTTTGCACCGTGGCTACCCCATCGATGAGCTGGCCGGCAAATCGCATTACCTCGAAGTGTGTTTCCTCTTGCTCTACGGCTATCTGCCGTCGGCCAAGGAGCTGGATGAATTCGAAACCACGATCACGCGCCACACCATGGTGCATGAGCAGATGATCAACTTCTTCCGCGGTTTCCGCCGTGACGCGCACCCGATGGCTATTATCGTGGGTGTTGTCGGGGCGATGTCGGCATTCTACCACGATTCGACCGACATCAATGATCCGCTGCAACGCGAGATCGCCTCGCACCGCTTGATTGCAAAGATGCCGACAATCGCCGCGATGGCCTATAAATACACAATTGGTCAGCCCTTTGTGTATCCGCGCAACGATCTGGATTATGCGTCCAACTTCCTGCGCATGTGTTTTGCAGTACCTTGCGAAGATTATGAGGTGAACCCGATCCTGGCCCGTGCCATGGACCGCATCTTTACCCTGCATGCAGATCACGAACAGAATGCGTCGACCTCAACTGTGCGTCTGGCCTCGTCCTCGGGTGCCAACCCGTTTGCCTGCATCGCTGCCGGTGTCGCCTGTCTCTGGGGCCCCGCGCACGGTGGCGCCAACCAGGCCTGTCTGGAAATGCTGAAAGAGATCGGCACTCCGGACCGCATCCCCGAGTTCATCGCACGCGCCAAGGACAAGAACGATCCATTCCGGCTTATGGGCTTTGGTCACCGCGTCTACAAGAACTTTGACCCGCGCGCGACTGTGATGAAGCAGTCGGCTGACGAAGTGCTTGACCTTCTGGGTGTTGAAGACAACCCGGTTCTCGCCACCGCCAAGGCGCTGGAAGAGGCTGCGCTGGCGGACCCATACTTCTCCGAGAAAAAACTGTTCCCGAACGTCGATTTCTATTCGGGCATCATTCTCGAAGCGATGGGCTTTCCGACCTCGATGTTCACCCCGATCTTTGCCTTGTCGCGCACGGTTGGCTGGATCTCGCAATGGAAAGAGCAACTGTCGGATCCGGCCCACAAAATCGGCCGTCCTCGTCAGCTGTACCAAGGCGAGACAGAGCGCAACTATGTGGACATCGAAGACCGGTAAATCCACCGAGTTACCCAAATTACAACGCGCTCCGGCACCATCCGGGGCGCGTTTTTTGTTAACGATTCAGTAACTATTCCTATCAGGCGACATGGAATTGTTAACGAAAACGATACAATATATTGAATTTATTGACTTTTTGACAAAACCCAGCCAACTTTGTGGCGATTTTTAGGCACGAGGTTTCAAAACATGCTGATCGCATTGAGTGTTCTGTTGGGGGTCGCGTTCTGGGTTTGGGTGATTGATGAGGTCACTGACGACGACGATGACACTTCATCCTCGTCGGAGTCAGAGTTGGAAACCGCAGAGGTCTCTGACGATATCCTTGTGGATGAAGGCGACAATGACCTGCTGATCGGCACCGAAGGCGAAGACGCGCTGGACGGTGGAACGGGCTATGATATCGCCTTTGGGCTTGAAGGCGAAGACACTCTGGCAGGTGGCTCCGAAGACGACCTGCTTTTGGGCGGACAGGACAATGACCTTGTTCAGGGCGGCAGCGGAGACGACGTCCTGGTTGGGGGCGATGGCAGCGATACGCTGATCGGCAACAGCGGCGATGACGTGATCGACGGTACCTCGCAACTGGACGAAGACGCGCTGCAGGCTTCCGCTGAAACCGCGGCGACCATCGATGATCTGACCTACTCTCTTTCCAGCGATCCAGACACTGACGACGGCGATGTGATCGAGGGACGTGGCGGTGATGACCAAATCATCATGGGCAGCATGGACTCGGTCTCCGGCGGTTCCGGATCAGACCTCTTTGCGGGAGGGGACTGGATCACACCGGGCGAACCGGCGATCATAGAAGACTATGATGCCTCGGAAGACGCCATAATCTATTCCTATGATGACAGCAGTCCTGAGCCGACCATCACGACCTCTGTTGACGGCACCACTGGCGACGCCACGGTTTTTGCTGATGGTGACGAGGTCATGATTGTTTTGGCTGCCGGACCAACCTTTAACGCTGACAATGTCACTCTGGTGGCGGCCTGAGCCACAGTCACCTAACTCTTGGATGCGGGGGCGTGATGAACATTCATCGCGCCCCATTTCTGTCTGGTTCAGGGGATTGCAAAGCCGAACGGCCTGAACTACGTCTTGGGCACGGTCCGCAGTTCACCGAGGCGCCGCCGGTCACCTGACCACGCTAAACCTGCGAGATGTACCGACTGCATGCTTTTGCCGTGCTGTCGACAAGGGCGGCCATCGACCCCGACCACCGGGAGGCACGGATCGCCAAAGGATGCATTCCATGACCAAAGAGGTAACCCCCCTCTTCATTGCCGACGTGTCGGCATTTACCAAATCCCTGCGCAAATTTCTCGCGGTTGAAGACAGCCTGCCCGGTCACGCCGCCATGCTGGCCCTGATCGCCAAGTCGGCGGGATACCGCAATCATCAGCACCTGCGCAGCTTGCCTGTGGACAATGCGCTGGACACCTTGGCCCTCAAGCGCGCACGCCGCGTGTTTGACGCCTCTGGTCGCATGACCCGCTGGCCCAAACAGACCAAGGTCCAAGGGCTGTGCCTGTGGCCATTTTGGGCACGGCTTCCGGCCCATCAGGACATGAAAGAGGCCGAGGTGAATGCAGTTTTGCAAGAGGGCATGGCGTTTGACGACCATGTCCTGTTGCGCAGGTCGCTGATTGATCACGGTCTTGCCACCAGAGAAACGGACGGCAGCGCCTATCGCCGTGTTGAGCGTAAACCGACGCCCGAGGCCCTGGCCCTCATGGCCCACATAAAGGGCCGCTAACGCCCGAGATCAGCGCCCCTCATAGGTTGCGGGGCGCTTTTCAAGAAAGGCGACAACACCCTCTTGGAAGTCGCGTGTTTTGCCGCATTTGCCTTGCAATTGGGCCTCAAGCGCCAATTGCTCTTCCAGCTCATTGCCATCAGACGCCTGCAACGCCTGCTTGATATGGGCATATGCCACGGTGGGGCCTTCGGCCAGATGTCGGGCGCGGGCTTTCCAGGTTTCCTCAAACTCCGCGTCGGCCACGGCCTCCCAGATCATGCCCCAGCTCTCGGCTTTGCGGGCTTCGATCTTTTCGGCAAAGAGCGACATGCCCATGGCGCGTGCATGACCGGCCACACGGGGCAGAACATAGGTGCCACCTGCGTCCGGGATCAGACCAATGCGCGAGAACGCCTGCATGAAGTATGCGCTTTCAGCAGCGATCACCACATCCGCCGCAAGCGCCAGGTTTGCCCCTGCCCCGGCGGCGGCGCCGTTCACGGCGGATATCACCGGTACCGGGCAATTGGTGATCGCGCGGATCATCGGTGCATATTCATCGCGCAAACCGCGTTCGAGATCCATGCTCGCCGCACTGCCACCATCGCCCAGGTCCTGCCCGGAACAAAAGGCCCGACCCTCACCGGTCAACACGACCACCCGGGCCTCTCGGCCCCCGGTGATCACCGCATCCGTAATCTCGGCGCGCATCTGCTGGGTCAGAGCATTCATCACCTCGGGACGGTTCAGCGTCACCACGGAAATACCGTCCTCAAGACGGTAATCGATTGTCTGATAGTCCATGCGCGCATCCTCCTTGATTCAAATGGAACCTAGGGTGCAGCATAGGTGACCACAAGCGCAACCTGACGTTATTCGTCCAGGATTTCCTTTAGTCGCGCCTGCTCGTCTTCACTCAGTTTCTTTTCGGCCGTGCGAGGTGCCTTGGCGCGACCACGCAAATAAAACACTGCGGTCAACAATGCCAGGAACAACATCGCCGGGCCCGCCAGCCACAGCACCAAATTGGACCCACCGGTTTGGGGGCGCAGCAACACGTATTCGCCGTAACGATCCACGATATAGTTCATCGCTTGCTCGTTCGTGTCTCCGGCAACCAGACGTTCACGCACGAGTATGCGCAATTCACGAGCAAGTTCGGCGTTGGATTCGTCGATGCTTTCGTTCCGACACACCAAACACCGCAGGTCCTTGGACATTTCACGGGCGCGCTCTTCCAGCACCGGGTCATCCAAAACTTCGTCTGGTTGAACCGCCCAGACCGGGGCGGCCATCAACATCAGGACCAGGATCATCCGTATCATTCTGCTGGCACTCCTGCCGAGGGGGCTTTGCGGGCCCCTGCAGCCACGCGGAAACGTCGATCACTCAGGCTGAGAAAGCCCCCGAAAGACATCATAGCGCAGCCAAACCAGATCCAGTTGGTCAGCGGCTTGATATAGGTGCGCATGGTAAAGCCACCATCCGATTGCGGATCGCCAACCACGACATAGACGTCACGCAGGAAGCGATAGTCAATCGCCGCTTCGGTCGTGGGCATGGAACTGACCGGATAGACACGCTTTTCCGGGTGCACCAAGGCAACGAATTTGCCGTTTCTGTGCACGGTCACGTCGGCCATGGTCGACATATAGTTTGGCCCCTGCACCGCCCGCACATCCTGCAGCGTAAACTCAAAGGCGCCAACGGTATAAGGCTCGCCCTTATAGGCCACGCGGATATCTTCCATTTCCCAAGCCGTCAGTCCGGCAATGCCAAAGATGGTCACGCCAAACCCGGCATGGGCCACCGCCTTGCCCCAGTCCGCCCGAGGCAAACGGCGCAAGCGCTGGAAACGTTGCCCGAAAGCACCCCGGCCTGTACGACTGGTCAGGTCTGTGATCGCTCCAAAAACCAGCCACGCCCCGAGGAACAAGCCAACAGGACCCAAGAGACTGCGCCCGGTCTGCATGGCCCAGACCAGCCCGGCAAGCGCCAGTGCCAGCACAAATGCTGGTAGCAAGGGTTTGGCGACACGAGCCAGATTGGCCCGTTTCCAGGGCAACATGGCCCCGACCGGCAACACAATGCCCAGAAGCACCATGAAGGGCGTAAAGGCCATGTTGAAGAACGGCGGTCCGACACTCAACTTACGGGTAAAAAAGATTTCGGAGACCAGCGGCCAGATGGTGCCAACAAAAACAACAAAACAGGCCACTGCCAAAAGAATGTTGTTCAACACCAGCACGCTTTCACGGCTGACCATGCTGAAAACACCTTTGGCTTCCATCGCGCTGGCACGGGCCGCAAACAGCATCAGCGCGCCCCCCATGAAGACCAGCAGAATCGCGAGGATAAACACACCCCGCTCCGGGTCATTGGCAAAGGCGTGCACCGACGTGATGACGCCCGAGCGCACGATGAACGTCCCGATCAACGAGAACCCAAAGGCAAGGATGGCCAACAGGATTGTCCAGCTTTTCAAAGCCTCGCGTTTTTCGACCACAACGGACGAGTGCAACAGCGCCGCCGCCAGAAGCCAGGGCATGAAGGACGCGTTTTCAACCGGATCCCAGAACCAGAACCCGCCCCAACCGAGTTCGTAATAGGCCCACCAGGACCCCAGTGCGATACCAATGGTCAGAAAGATCCAAGCCGCGAGTGTCCAAGGACGCACCCAACGTGCCCAAGCGGCATCCACACGCCCCTCGATCAGGGCTGCAACGGCAAAAGAAAACGCCATCGAAAGCCCCACATAGCCGAGGTACAGGAACGGCGGGTGCAGCGCGAGGCCGACATCCTGCAACAGCGGGTTCAGGTCGTCGCCGTCAAACGGCGGCGCGGAAATCCGCAGGAACGGGTTCGACGTAAACAGAATGAACGCAAAGAACGCCACAGCAACCCAGGCCTGAACCGACAGCGCACGGGCCCGCAATGTGGGCGGCAGGTTGCCTCCGAACCAGGCCAGTGTTGCGCCAAAGATCGTCAGGATCAGCACCCACAAAAGCATCGACCCTTCGTGGTTGCCCCAAACACCACTGATCTTGTAGATCATCGGTTTGGCCGAATGCGAGTTCAGCGTCACCAGGCGCACTGAAAAGTCCGACACCACAAAGGCATAGGTGAGCGCGAGAAATGAGAACATCGTCAGCAAGAATTGCATACCTGCTGCGGGTTCCGCCACGGCCATCCAGCCTGGCCACCGTTTGTGCGCGCCGATAAGGGGAACAATGCCTTGAACCAATGCGGTCAGGGCGGCGAGGATCAGGGCGAAATGGCCAAGTTCTGTAATCATGAGCAAACATATACTTCGCCCACAGAAGGTGGCCAATGACTTTCGTCATGTTTGCCCGATCACTTTGTCGCGGTTTGTGAATTTGCCTTGCGCCAATCCTCGAGGGCTGGATTGGTATCGCGTGTCTCAACCGTCTGCAACAGCTTCAGGTTCTCAACCACAGTAGGCACCTGCGCCATGCTTGCAGCTATGGATCGCTGGAACTCTTGTCCCTTGGCCTGATGGCGCGCGCCAAAGTAGAAACTGACGATGACCCCCAGCAACCACCACAAAGGTTCGGGCACAAGGGCGATCCCCGCCATGCGGGCCGCAAACCACACCGGATCGATCATGGCCGACATGATAAGCCCAAGGCACCCCAACGCCATCAAAGGTCGGGGCAGCCGGTTTATGGCATCCATGGCGCGATCAAACAGTCCGCGACCCTGTGGATAGAACTCGGCCCCATGGGCCGCCATGGCCGCCAGTTGCACGTCCTTGCCGCGTTCAGCGCCTGCTTCTGCGTTTTCACGAAAAACCTCGGCGGTTTCCTTGACCGCATTGCGGCCGCCACCAAAAATCAGGCTCAGAACCTGCCCAATCAACCCCATGTCGCCACCCTCGCCTGAAATGCCGCGTCACTCAGATGGTAGCGCGGCGAAATGAACTCCTCGGCCCGCGTGATCCACCCGCCTTTGCCGCCCCGCCTGCTGCGCGCGTACTTGCGTGACGCGGGGCGGCGATCCGCAAGGCGGAAATAGTAGTTTCGGCGCGCGATCCCATAGGCATCCCCCAGGTGCTCTGGTGCCGCCTGGGCGGCCAGCCAGCATGCCTCGACGGTTTTCGGGCCGATCACGCCGTCGACATCGACGGCATGCCCCATGTCACCCAACAGACGCTGCAGAATCTTCACCGCGTTGCCGCCGGCGTTGACATACATGTCGAACACACTGGCCTGCAGGCTTTGTGGCAGCTGTCCGATCCGAGGTGCCTCAAAATAGTGTTTCAGATAAATCTCAATCGCTTGCGCGCGGCTCAGACGCTTGACGTCGCGCGCGTCCACTTTGCCGTTTTTATCCAGATCCAGCCCAAGGCGTCGCATGGTGTGAATGGTCACACCGTGATTGGTCGCCCCGCCGGGATCATCCGGATCGTTCACGTAGCCACCCTCGCGGGCCACGATGGCTTCAGCAATTTCCCGCACCGTCTGCATTATTCACCTCGCCGAAAGATTCGAAGCTTAGGCTGACGAGAAACGGTTAACAGCGCCTCAGACCAACGTACGCAGGCCCGAAAACGCAAAACGCCCCGGAATGGTCTCCGGAGCGTTTTGGTTGGGTTTGGATTAGCTTTCGGGGTCGGGTTCGACGTAGACGCCTTGTTCTTTCAGTGCGTCGACGACCTCTTTGGGCATGTAGGTCTCGTCGTGTTTGGCGAGGATCTCATCGGCGACAAAAACCCCGTTCATGTAGCGCCCTGTTCCGACCATGCCCTGGTTCTCTTCAAAGAGGTCGGGCAGCACGCCGGTAAAGGCCACCGGAATCGACGCCCCACCGTCGGTCACGCTGAAGGTCACGGTCTCGCCCTCGCCGCGCACAAGAGTGCCCTCTTCGACGAGGCCGCCAATGCGGAACACTTCGGTCGGTCCCGGAGGTGCCTCGGCCACCTCGCTCGGCGAGCGGAAAAAGTTGATGCCGTCGCGCATGGCATAGCCAATCAGCGCGGTCGACACCGCAAGCGCGACAAAGGCCAAGAGAATGACCTGTACGCGGCGTTTCTTTTTGAGGTTTTTCATCCTCACTCCTCTCTCTCAAGAACTACGGGAAGACCGGCGCCAACATCAGGCCCTCTGTTTCCTCTTCCCCGAGCATGAGGTTCGCATTTTGCAGCGCCTGCCCGCTCGAGCCCTTGGTCAAATTGTCCAGCGCCGCGATCACGATCACGCGGCCTTCGATCCGGTCCGCAACCACGCCGACATGGCAGAAGTTCGACGCCCGGATATGTTTCGTGCTGGGGGCTTCACCGAAAGGCAGAACCTCAACAAACGGCTCATTTTCATAAGCCTTTTCAAGAGTTTCATACACTTCCTGCGCATTCCCATGCACATAGGCCGTCCCCAGGATACCCCGGTTTGCAGGCACCAGATGCGGGGTGAACTGAATGCGCACCTCACGCCCGGCAATCTTGCTGAACTCCTGGTCAAACTCGCCCAGATGCCGGTGTTTTCCACCCACGGCATAGGCGTGATAGCCTTCGCTCAGCTCGGCATGCAAAAGGTTTTCCTTGAGCGACCGACCTGCGCCGGAGACTGCACATTTGAGATCCAGAATGATATGATCAAAGTCAATTACCCCGGCCTTGATCAGGGGTGACAGCATGTACTGGCCCGTGGCCGCGTTACAGCCCGTTCCCGCCACCAGACGCGCAGTTTTGATGTCGTCGCGGTAGAACTCGGTCAGCCCATAAACCGCCTCGGCCTGACACTCCAAAGCATCGTGCTGACCGCCATACCATTTGGCGTATTCTTCCGGGTCGCGCAGCCGGAAATCGGCAGACAGATCAACCACTTTCAGCGACTTCGGCAGCGCCTTGATCACCTTCTGAGAGGTGGCGTGCGGCAGGGCACAGAAACACAGATCGACCTCGGCAAAATCGATCTCGTCAATCTTGCAGAGCGTGGGCAGATCGAGGTGGCGCAGATGAGGGAAAACGGCGGCCATTTCCATGCCTGCTTTACGGTCGGCAGACAGGGCAACAATGTCCATTTTCGGGTGCGTGGCGATCAGCCGGACCAGCTCGGCCCCGGTGTAGCCGGAGGCGCCCAAAATGGCGATTTTGTGCATGTTGTACATCTTTTCGGACCCCTTTTGTCCAAGTTGTACAACTTTGTTGTACAACTTCGTTAACCCATCTCGGGTCATTCGTTATGATTTGACGCAGAACCGCACCAGTTTGCTCGGCGCAGAACTTAAGCTTTGATTCATGAAATTGCGAGGGGCGTGAGTGTCACGCCGACTGAAAGGTGATCTTTCGTCGCAAGAATTGCGTCGCACGGTCCGAAACGCGGGCCGCGTCCCCCGTCGTCAGGAACAGTGATTCGGTCCCGGCCCCGATCATGTTGGGGTGGCGCTGCAGGTAATCTGCCAGCGACTCGGCCACGAGATTGGCCTGACTGTAGACCTGGACGTCGTGGCCCAGAGCATCCTGAAAGGTGTCATGCATCAGCGGGTAGTGTGTGCACCCGAGGATGGCCGCCTGTGGGTCCGGCATCTTGCGTTTGAGAGCATCGACATGCGACCGCACCAGCGCTTCGGCAAGGATCAGGTCACCCTCTTCGATGGCATCCACCACGCCCCCGCAGGCCTGTGCCTCGACGTCGACGCCGATGGCCCGGAACGCCAGTTCACGTTGAAACGCCCGGCTGGACACGGTGGCAGGCGTGGCAAAGAGCGCCACATGTTTGACCTCGACCTCGCGGGGCGGCGAGTTGTCGCCCCAGCTGCGTTCGGTCAATGCCTCGATCAGAGGTACAAAGACACCAAGCACGCGCTTGTCGGTGGGAATCCAGCTTTCCTGCATCCGGCGCAGGGCGGCGGCGCTGGCGGTGTTGCAGGCCAGGATGATCAGGTCACAGCCCGCATCCCACATGCGTTCCACGGCGGCCGTGGTCAGGTTGTAGATGTCATCGGCATCGCGCACGCCATAAGGCGCATGTGCATTGTCACCAAAATACACGGTCGGCAAATCCGGCAACCTCTTGGTCACCGCATCAAGAACGGTCAGACCGCCCAATCCACTGTCAAAAATGCCTACTGCCATTGTCGTTGCCTATAGCCTTCAGGCCCGGTGCTTTTCCTCGAACTCAAACCCATAGCCATTGGCAGGCAAGGGTCTTGGCGACAAGTCATAGGTCCGTTGGCGCAGGAAGTCCATCAGCCCTTTGGAGTCGCCCGCAAATTGCTGAATTTCGCTTGCTGGGATCGGTGTGCCGATCGCGGCCTCGACCGGTTCATCCACGCGTTTGCCGAATTCCTTGATCAAGAGGCCCAGCCGCAGGGTGCTGTGCAGGTGGCTGGCAACCTGAAACAGGCGGCTGGTGTGGCCTTCGAAATAGACCGGCACCACCTGCGCGTTGGACTTGGCGATCATGCGCGCGGTAAAGCTGCGCCAGCCGGGATCCAGCGGGCGGCCAAAGGGTTTGGCGGCAGTTGACACGGTGCCACCGGGAAAGATGCCAATCGCCCCGCCCTGCCCCAGATAGTCCAGCGCCACCTTGCGGGTCTGCAGGTTCAGGCGCACCGCCTCTTTGGTGTCGTCGAAGGAAATCGGCAGGACGATGCGGCTGACCTCATCCGCCTTTTGAAAGACGTTGTTGGCGAGAATGCGAAAATCGCCGCGCACCTGGCTGAGCATATGGCCCATCATCATGCCGTCGAGGATGCCAAAGGGGTGATTGGCCACCAGCAAGAGCGGGCCGGTTTTGGGGATATTGTCGAGCGTGCCACCGATGACGTTCAGCGACAGCCCGTAGCGCTCCATCATGACGCACCAGAAATCGCGGCCGCCCGCCACCTCAACTTCGTAACCTGCCGCGCGTTTGATCAGGCCAAGGCGTCCGGTGGCGTTTTCCAGCGCCCGAATGACCGTACGCCCGCCCCGCGTGGTGGCGGAATGGGCATAGCTGATTTCGCGTGTGACGTTGCTGTGCATCTGTCCTGGGCCGGCATGTTCCTCAGGCGCGCCGTATAAGAAGGAACGGCGCGCCTGAGAAGAGCCTAAAGTGACGCTATGACAAAAGCGTTACAAGCCGGACACTATTCCGCGGCCTTGGGCTGTGCGTCGCCCCCGCGCAGCGCGGCGAGGCATTCCTCGCGGCGTTTGGCGGCCTTGGCCTCATTGGCTTGCTTGACCGGGCCAAAGCCGCGGATCTGCAGGGGCAGTTCGGCCAGGGCAATGGCGGCATCCGGGGCGTTGGTGGCGTGATCACGCAGGATAGCGCGCATGTCGCTTTCGTATTGCTTGATCAGCGCGCGCTCCATCTTGCGTTCCGCGGTGCGGCCAAAGATGTCAAACGGCGTGCCGCGCAAGGATTTCATGCGGGCCAGCAGGCGGAACCAGCGTTCCATGCTTGGCCCATATTCTTTCTTGCGCGGACGGCCATTGGGGCCTTCGGAGGTCAGCATGGGCGGGGCGAGGTGGTATTTGACGGTGAAATCGCCGTCGAAAACCTCGGCCGCCTTGGCGCGGCTTTCCAGATGCAGGCGCGCGACCTCGTATTCGTCCTTGTAAGACAGGAGCTTGTGATAGCCGAGGGCGATGGCCTCTTTCAGCTTGGGATCGGCGGCCTGATCGACCAGCTTGCGGTAACGTTTGGCCAGCCCCTTGCCCTGGTACTTCACCAGATGGTCGGCGCGGAAGGTGATTTTCTCGTCCAGCGACTTGGGCAGTTGCACCACGGTGGGCGACAGCATCTTTGCGGCATCCTCGGGGTAGAGCACGGCCCAGCGACCGATTTCAAAGGCCCGCAGGTTGCGTTCCACGGCGGCGCCGTTGACGGTGATGGCCTGACGGATCGCCTCGAGGCTGACAGGGATCAGACCCTTTTGCCAGGCACCGCCAAAGATCATCATGTTGGAAAAGATCGAGTCCCCCAGCACGACGCGGGCCAGCTCAGAGGCATCAAACAGCGCCAGACCCTCGCGCAGACGCGCCTCAAGAGCGACCTCCAAGCGGTTGGTGGGTAAGGTAAATTCGGTGTCCTGGGTAAAGTTGCCGGTGATGATCTCGTGACTGTTCACCACAGCCCCTGTGCGGCCCGTGGAGGTCAGGCCAAGGGTCTTGGCCCCCGCACTTACCACCAGATCGCCGCCGATCAGCGTGTCACATTCCCCGGTGGCAACGCGGATGGCGCTGATGTCTTCGGGGGTTTCGGCCAGACGGCAGTGGATGTGCACGGCGCCGCCCTTTTGCGCGAGGCCTGCCATCTCCATCATGCCTGCGGCCTTGCCGTCGATCTGCGCGGCCTGTGCCAGCACCGCGCCGATGGTCACAACGCCGGTGCCGCCGACGCCGGTGATGACCACGTTGTGGGTGCCGTCGATGGTGTTGATCTGAGGCTCGGGCATGTCGGGCAGATCAAGGCTGGCGGTGGCCTCTTTGCGAATGCTGCCGCCTTCGATGGTCAGGAACGACGGACAGAAGCCGTTGACGCAGGAGAAATCCTTGTTGCAGGAGGATTGGTTGATGGCGCGTTTGCGACCCAGTTCGGTTTCCACCGGTTCGATCGAGATACAGTTCGACTGTACCCCGCAATCGCCGCAGCCCTCGCAGACGTCGGTATTGATAAAGACCCGCTTGTCTGGATCAGGAAACAGTCCCCGCTTGCGACGGCGGCGTTTTTCCGAGGCGCAGGTCTGCACATAAACAATGGCAGACACACCTTTGATTTTGCTGAACTCTTCCTGAACCGGCATGAGGTATTCACGTTCGTGGAACTGGACCCCCTGTGGAAAGCCGGATTTGTCGAGATCTTCTTTGTCATCATAGACCACGGCAAGGTGTTCGACGCCCATGGCCATCACCTCATTGGCGATACGCTGGGGCGAGAGATCACCGTCATTGGCCTGACCGCCGGTCATGGCGACGGCGTCGTTGAACAGGATTTTGTAGGTGATGTTGGTGCCCGCGGCGAGGGCTGCGCGGATGGCCTGAACGCCAGAGTGGTTGTAGGTGCCATCGCCGAGGTTCTGGAACACGTGGTCACGGTTGGAAAACGGCGCCTCGCCGATCCAGTTCGCGCCCTCGCCCCCCATATGGGTAAAGCCGGTGGTCTCGCGGTCCATCCACTGCACCATGTAGTGACAGCCGATCCCGGCATAGGCGCGGCTGCCCTCGGGCAATTTGGTGGACGAGTTGTGCGGACAACCCGAACAGAACCACGGCGTGCGCGTGGCGATGTCTTCGGCGTTGTCGGCGCGGCGGGCATCGTCCAGGGATTGCATCCCGGCCTTGACGCCTTCGGTGCCGCGCCCCTCTTCGATCAGGATTTCCCCCAGCTTGGCGGCAATCATGATCGGATCGAGCGCACCACGGGTCGGGAACAGCTCTGGCCCATGCATGGACCCTGCGCCACCACCTTTGTGCCAGCCGTAAACCCGGCGGCCACGGCGGTCATCAAAGATGGCCTCTTTGACCTGCACCTCGATCAGTTTGCGTTTTTCTTCAACGATAACAACCAGATCAAGCCCTTCGGCCCAGTCGCTGAACCCTTTCATGTCGAGCGGGAAGGTCTGGCCGATCTTGTAGGTGGTGATGCCAAGACGCTCGGCTTCGCCTTCGTCAATGCCAAGCAGCGCCAGGGCATGTTCCAGGTCGAGCCAGTTCTTGCCAGCCGCAACAAAGCCGATCTTGGCACCGGGTTTGCCCCAGACACGTTTGTCCATCTTGTTGGCGCGGGAAAACGCCTCGGCGGCAAAGCGTTTATAGTCGATCATCCGCGCTTCTTGCGCGTGGGGCGTGTCGACAAGACGGATATTCAGCCCGCCCTCGGGCATGTCGAAATCTGGGTTCACAAAGGACAGGCGGTGGGGATCGCCGTTGACCACCGATGTCGCCTCGATCGTGTCCTTCATGGTCTTGAGACCCACCCAGACCCCGGCAAAGCGCGACAGAGCAATGCCATAGAGGCCGTAGTCCATGATCTCCTGCACACCTGCAGGAGAGACGATGGGCATATAGGCATCCACCAGCGCCCATTCGGACTGGTGCAGCACGGTCGAGCTTTCGCCGGTGTGGTCGTCGCCCATGGCCATCAGCACGCCGCCATTGGTCGATGTTCCCGCCATGTTGGCATGACGCATGACGTCACCGGTGCGGTCCACGCCCGGGCCCTTGCCGTACCAGAGGCCATAGACGCCGTCGAACTTGCCCTCGCCGCGCAGTTCGGCCTGTTGCGCACCCCAGAGCGCCGTGGCCGCAAGATCTTCGTTCAGGCCGGACTGAAACAGCACGTCATGCTCTTTCAGTTCCCGTTCGGCGCGCATCATCTGGCTGTCGACCGCGCCCAAAGGCGAGCCGCGATAGCCGGTGACATACCCGGCGGTGTTCAGCCCGGCAGCGGCATCGCGTACCTTTTGCATCAGCATGAGCCGCACCAGCGCCTGCGTGCCATTCAACAGCACATTGGTCTTTTCCAGGTCGAACCTGTCGTTCAGCGATACACTCTGGATACTCATCCCACGCCTCCCCTCGCATGATTTTCTCAATGTTTAATATAGGTCTATTTTAGGTCATAAATTATGACCTAACAACAAAATTCTGTGATCTTCACACATCCTGACCGCAAGGGCGGTTCCGTTTTTGGTCTGTTTCGCCTAGACATGCGTTGGGATAACGAAAGTTGCGGATATGGATTGGGACAAACTCAGAATCTTTCACGCGGTTGCGGATGCGGGCAGCCTGACCCATGCGGGGGACACGCTGCATTTGTCGCAATCCGCCGTGTCCCGGCAGATCCGCGCGCTGGAAGAGAGCCTGAATGCCACCCTGTTTCACCGCCATGCGCGGGGACTGATTCTCACTGAACAGGGTGAGTTGCTGTTTGATGCCACAAAATCCATGACCAAGCGTCTGGATGCGGCGGCGGCGCGCATCCGTGACAGTGAAGAAGAAGTGTTTGGTGAGCTGCGCGTCACCACGACCATCGGGTTCGGCACCCTTTGGCTGGCCCCGCGCCTGCCCAAGCTTTACGAGAAGTACCCGGATCTCAACATCGACCTGATGCTGGAGGAAAAGGTGCTGGACCTGCCGATGCGCGAAGCTGACGTGGCGATCCGCATGAAAGAACCCAGCCAGGCCGATCTGATCCGCAAGCGGTTGATGAGCGTGCACATGCGGTTGTTTGCGACGCCAAAGTATATCGAGGCCCATGGCAAACCGGAAACGCCTTCGGATCTCGGCAATCACCGGCTGATTTGTCAGAATGTCGGCTCGGCCCAGGTTGGCGCCGGGGCGAATCTGGTGCAGACGTTGCTGAGCAACGACATTCCCTCGGTTCTGTATGTGAACAATTATTTCGGGGTGCTGCAGGCGGTTCTGCATGACCTGGGCGTTGGGGTTCTGCCGGACTATGTGACCGAAGACTTCCCGCAATTGGTCCGGATTCTGCCGGAAGTTGATTCCGGTGAAATCCCGGTTTTTCTGGCCTATCCGGAGGAATTGCGCCAATCCAAGCGGATTGCGGCGTTCCGGGACTTTGTGCAGGAAGAAATCATTTCACACCGCAAGCAATTGAGAGAAAAGGGAAAACTGTAAGCTATGCAAAAAATGCATAGCGGGCATGCTGCGAAAGCAGTCTAGTTTTTCTTGAACGATTCAAAACTGATGCCTAATTGACCTCATGAAGACGGTGATTGCTTAAAAGCGCATCATCTTTATACCTCCCTGTTGGACTTCGGCCGAGCTTAGTGCTCGGCCCTTTTTTTTGCCGCCCGCCTTTGCACCACGTCCGGCCAAAAATGCCACGATGTTGCGCAACAAAAACCGGGTGCAAATAGAGCCAAGCTTGTTATTGTCGCCCTGTATTTCGATTTAACAAGGGCGCTTTTCATGTATCGTATCCTGCTGACACTTGCGATTGTCTGCGGCCTCGCGGCGGTTACACCGTCGACGGGTCAGGCGCAGACCCTGCCGCTAACCGCAGCAACCGGAGGGGCTGACGCCGAGTCCGCCGCTCCTCCCATTCCCGAAGAGATGACCAAAGAGGCCATCGACGCGATGGTGGCGCGAATGTCCGACGACGAGGTGCGCGCATTCCTGTTGCAGCAAATGGATGCCGTGGCCGCCGAATCCGGGGCCGCACAGGCCAAGCCACCGCTCTCAGATCGTCTGGCCATACTGTGGTCTGCGGTCACCAGCCCCTCGATCGGCGCCGTCAAGAAACTGCCGATCCTGTTTGAAAGGCAGGGCGAGGCCTTTGCCGCGTTCGCCCAGAAGTTTGGCGGCGGCTCTGGCGTGTTGACCCTGTTTGGATTGATCGCCTTTGTGCTGGCGGTGGCCTATGCCGTGGAACGTGTTTTGCGCGCCGCGATCAACCACCGCTTTAAACTGGAAGGCGAAAACGATCAGGACAATCAGGACAGCCTGTGGTCCGCAGTCAAGTTCCTGTTCCGCCGGTTCCTGCGCGAGATCCTGGGTCTTATCATTTTCTATGTGACGATCCGTCTGGTGGGTCGCCCCCTGTTGTCGCCATTGCAACTGAGCTTTGCCGCGCCTTTCGTGACCTCGATGATCTGGATGCCCCGTGTTGCGGCGGCGTTCTCGCGGTTCCTGTTGGCACCTGCACGGGCTGACCGGCGGCTGGTGAACGTCGATGACAGCACCGCAGGCTTCCTGCACCGCAACGTGGTGGGAATTTTCCTGTTGTCCGGCTTTACCCTGTTTATCGTGGGCTTTAACGCGCGCAACGGGATCGGTATTGGCGAAACCCGGATCGGGTTCTGGCTGGATTCAGCTGTCTACCTCTATGTGATCTTCATCGCCTGGACGGCCCGCGATGGTCTGCGCCAGATGATGCTGGGTACAGACCCGGATGTCACCGAGTTCGACCGTAAAGTATCGCACTATTACCCGTTCTTCGCGATGGGTGTCGCGGTGTTTACCTTCCTCTTGGTCAGCACCATTGTCGGCCTGCGCATGACCAACCTGCTGCTGGGAGGCGCGCATTACTTCACGCTGGCGATCCTGCTTGCGGCTCCGGTCATCGACACCGCCATTCGCGGCGTCGTGCGCCACGTGGTGCCGCCGATGCTGGGCGAAGGCCCCGTGGCGGAAGACGCCTATCGTGCCACCAAACGCGGCTATATCCGCATTGGGCGCGTGCTGGCGTTTGGCATCATCATCATCATGATCGCCAACGCCTGGGATGCGGATTTCCGCACTCTTGTGCATGAATCCTCGGGTATCGCGGACAACCTGTTCGGCTTTGCCATGACGGCTGTCGTTGGCTACGTGGTCTATGAAGGTGTCTCGCTGTGGATCAACCGTCGGCTGGCCAAGGAAATGACCGCCGCCGGCATGAGCCAGGAAGACGCTGACGCCGAGATGGGCGGGGCCAGTGGCTCGCGTTTGTCGACGGTTCTGCCGCTGATGCTGCTCAGTGCCCGCACTGCGATCATCGTGGTCTTTGGCCTGCTGGCCATTGGCAATCTCGGCGTTGACATCACGCCGCTCCTGGCTGGTGCCGGGGTGATTGGCCTGGCCATCGGCTTTGGCGCGCAGAAGCTGGTCAGCGACGTGGTTTCGGGCGTGTTCTTCCTGGTGGATGACGCGTTCCGCGTGGGGGAATACGTGGAAATCGCAGGGACCATGGGCGCGGTCGAGAAAATCTCGATCCGGTCCATGCAGCTGCGTCACCACCGTGGCCCGGTCCACACCATCCCCTATGGCGAGATCCCGCAGCTGACCAACTACAGCCGCGACTGGGTGATCATGAAGCTCAAGTTCACCGTGCCCTTTGACACCGATCCCAACAAGGTCAAGAAGATCTTCAAGAAGATCGGTCAGGAAATGATGGAGAACGAGCTGTTCAAGGACGACTTCCTGCAACCCTTCAAATCGCAGGGTGTGTTTGACATCGACGATGTCGGCATGGTGATGCGCGGCAAGTTCATGGCCAAGCCGGGCAAACAGTTCATGATCCGCAAGGAGATCTACAACAAGGTCAAATCCGAGTTCGAGGCCGCAGGCATCGACTTTGCCCGCCGCGAAGTGCGTGTTGCCATTCCGGGTATGGAGCATGCCGAGGACATGAGTGACGACGAGAAGAAGCAGCTGGCAGCCGCAGGTGCTGCTGCGGCGGCCTCGCAGCAACAGGAAGGTGGCCCCTCTGCCCCGCCGAAGGGTCCTGATTGATCAGGGCCTGAGGGGCAGCCATAGAGGTATGAACCATGAGGCTATGGCGGCCTGAAACTCTCTCGCGGCTTTGCCCGGCATCAGCCCTGGCCGCGGGACGCACATTGGTGGTGGCCAGCCTGATCGGGTTTGGCCCCACTTTTTCTTTGGCAGACAATGCCGGGAACGAAGCGCTTGATATCCTTGAGGACCTCGAAGAGGTGACCGAAACGGATTTTGGCATTCGCGAGGGCAGCTTTGTCGTCGCGCCGATCCCCTTTAGAAACCCGATCTTTGGCACCGGTCTCGCGCTGGGGTTGGGCTATCTCTATCAAACGGACGAAAACAGCAACACGTCGATCCTCGGGGTTGGTGCGCTTGGCAGTGACAACGGGACCGAGGGCTATGGTGCCTCGGCTTCGCTGGCCTGGGACAACAATCGCTGGCAGCTGAACCTTTTGGCGATGGAGGGGGACCTGAACTATGACCTCTATGTCGCGGGCATCCCCCTGCCCGTCCGTCAAACCGGCACGGTGGCCAGCGGCAGTTTTCTGTACGGGGTGACCTCGGAATTGTCGTTCGGGGTCAGTTTTCGCTATTTTGATACCAGGATCACGGAATTGAGCGGCGCAGTCCTGCCGCCGGGTATCAGGTCAGCTCTGGCGCTGGAGATCGCCAATTTCGGGTTGGTGGCCAAGTGGGACACACGATCGGATTCCTTGTATCCGCGTGACGGGCACCTTTTGGATTTTGAGATCATCGGCGGCACCGAAGTCAGCGGCCCGTCGCGCGATTACTCCAAAAGCTTCGTGAATTACTCGCACTATCATTCGATCTCGGAACGTACCGTGTTGGCCGCGCGGGCTTCGGCCTGTGTTGCCAGCGACGAGACGCCGTTTTTCGACCTGTGCTCGCTGGGTGGAACGGACGGGTTTCGCGGCTTTCCGGCGACGCAGTATTACGACGAGGCGCTGGCCTCGGGCCAGATCGAGGTGCGCCAGCAGCTGAGTGACCGGTTCCGCGCCGTGGCCTTTGCCGGGATTGGGGTGACCGGTGCCGACTTTGGTGATTTCAGCTCGGATGGCGTGCATGTGGCCGGGGGTGTGGGGCTGCGCTTTAAACTCAGCAGAAAGTTCGACGCCGATTTCTCGGTGGATGTGGCCTATAACGACGAAGATGACGAGACCATCTATATCTATGTCGGCCAGAGGTTCTGACTGCGACGCGTTTACCCTTTCCCTTAAGGCGCGACTGACCTAAAAGCCCCGTAACACGCCACACTTGGGGAATCTCTCGACATGCAAGATCCGGTTATCACCGATGAGGTCATCGCAGCCCATGGTTTCACGCCTGACGAATACGCCGAAGTGATCAACATCCTGGGACGGGACCCGACGTTCACCGAGATGGGCATTTTCTCGGCCATGTGGAACGAGCACTGTTCTTACAAGTCCTCGAAAATCCACCTGCGCACCCTGCCGACGGACGGCCCGCAAGTGATCTGTGGCCCCGGTGAAAACGCCGGGATCGTGGACATTGGCGATGGTGACGCCGTGGTCTTCAAGATGGAGAGCCACAACCACCCGTCTTACATCGAACCCTATCAGGGCGCGGCAACCGGCGTGGGCGGCATCCTGCGCGATGTATTCACCATGGGCGCGCGCCCCATTGCGGCGATGAACTCGCTGTCGTTTGGCGAACCCGACCACCACAAGACCCGCCAGCTGGTCAATGGTGTGGTTGAGGGCATCGGCGGCTATGGCAACTGTTTTGGCGTGCCGACCGTGGGCGGCGAAGTGCGTTTTCACCCCGCCTATAACGGCAACTGCCTTGTGAACGCCTTTGCCGCGGGCATCGCCAAGACTGACAGTATTTTCTATTCGGCGGCCTCGGGCGTCGGCATGCCGGTGGTGTATCTTGGTGCCAAAACCGGCCGTGACGGCGTTGGTGGCGCGACCATGGCCTCGGCCGAATTTGACGACACCATCGAAGAAAAACGCCCCACGGTGCAGGTCGGAGACCCCTTTACCGAAAAGCGCCTGATGGAGGCGACGCTGGAGCTGATGCAGACCGGTGCGGTGATCTCCATTCAGGATATGGGTGCTGCTGGTCTGACCTGTTCCGCCGTGGAAATGGGCGACAAGGGGGGCTTGGGCGTCAAGCTGAACCTCGAAGACGTGCCGCAGCGCGAAGACAATATGACGGCTTACGAAATGATGCTGTCCGAGTCTCAGGAACGCATGCTCATGGTACTGAACCCCGAGCTGGAGGAAGAAGCGCGCGCGGTGTTTGTGAAGTGGGATCTGGATTTCGCCATCGTGGGCGAAACCATGGAAGAAGACCGTTTTCTCATTCTGCACAATGGCGAGGTCAAGGCCGACCTGCCCCTGTCCAAGCTGTCGTCGACTGCGCCAGAGTATGACCGCCCCTGGGTGCCGACTCCGCAGGCCGAAGAGCTCGACGCCGACAGCGTGCCGCAGATTGATCCCATCGACGCGCTGAAAGCCATCATCGGCTCGCCCAATTATGCCGGCAAGCAGTGGGTCTATGAGCAATATGACACCATGGTCATGGCCGACAGCGCCCGCCTGCCCGGCCAGGGCGCGGGCATGATCCGTGTGCATGGCACCAACAAGAAGCTGGCCTTCACCAGCGACGTGACCCCGCGGTACGTCAAGGCCAACCCGGTTGAGGGCGGCAAACAGGCGGTCGCCGAAGCCTATCGCAACCTCTGTGCCGTGGGCGCCAAGCCGCTGGCCACCACCGACAACCTGAACTTTGGCAACCCGGAAAAGCCCGAGATCATGGGCCAGTTCGTCGGTGCTATCAAAGGTATCGGCGAAGCCGTTGCCGCGCTGGACATGCCGATCGTGTCAGGCAACGTGTCGCTTTACAACGAGACTGACGGCAACGCGATCCTGCCTACCCCGACCATCGGTGCCGTGGGCCTGATTGCTGCGGATGAAGAGCCGATCAACGGCGAGGCCCGTGACGGCCATGTGTTGTTGATGGTTGGCGAAGGCTCTGGCCATCTGGGCCAGTCGGCGCTCTTGGCCGAGGTCTTTAACCGCGAAGACGGCGACGCGCCGCATGTGGATCTGGACGCCGAGAAGAAAAACGGCGAGTTCATCCGGAACAACCGTGATTTCATCAAGGCTTGCACCGATATCGCCGATGGCGGTCTGGCGCTGGCCGCTTTTGAAATGGCCGAGGCCGCGGGCGTGGGCGTTCAACTTGACAGTGACAATACCGCTGAGCTGTTTGGTGAAGATCAGGCGCGTTACCTTGTCGCCTGCAACTTTGATCAGGCCGAGGCGCTGATGATCAACGCCGGTCGGGCCGGTGTTACGGTCTCCAGCGTCGGCAAGTTCACCGGGGATCACGTGTGGTTCGGCAACTCTGGCGCGCCATTGAGCGAACTGTCGGCGCTGTTCCGGGGCGCATTTGCTGAGGCTGTGGCCTAAGGGCTGAACAGGTCGGAGGGGCGCTGCCCCTCTTGGCTGCATGGCGGCCAATTCACCCCGGAGTATTTTCGGCAATACGAAGGCAGGTGCGGCAGCACTTGCCTTTTTTGATGTTCTGGCATCAAGTCGGGGCGTTGTTTCGAGTCGGTCTTGGAGGAGAGGTCATGAGCAGCCCCAACTACATGTTTGATGCCAGCGAAAAGCCCAGCCTGCCCTTGCACGAGGTGCCGCTGGTTGTGGCCACTGAGGAGAGCGTCAGGGGCTATGGCTGCCTTGTCGATGATCCCGATACTTTTGAAATCGAGATCACCCAGTGGCCGGCGCAGGGCTGGCGGCCCGTGGACACAGGCACCGGGGATGAGGGTGGGTTTGTCGAGGGCACCTTTCGCTGCGATTGGAAGGGCGATGTGCTTTACGGTGAGAACGAGGCGGTGAACGGCGAATACGTGCTGGGCTGGTCCACGGACCCGCAGAGGGCCAGCGCCGAGGCCCGGACAGAGCCACGCACCAAGGTGCTGCTGTGGCATATGAACTATCACCCCGATGGCGGGCAGCTGTTTTTCCCACTGGATCAAAAGCCCTTTGTGGTGCCTTTGGCCCTGCCCGGCGATGACCTGACACCGGACAAGGTTGTGGCCTTTTGGTGTGACGGCTCCAAAGGGCTCTATATCCACGCAAACATCTGGCACGAAGGCATTTTTCCGGTCACCGACCAGCAGCGGTTTCTCGACCGCCAGGGCGCCGTGCATGCCCGGGTCAGCGCCGATATCGGCACTGAATTTGGTGTCTACCTGTCGGTCCCGTTAAGGAGCACGCCATGACACAATCGAAATTGCGCCCCGCATCTGAGGCGGATTTTGCCTTTGTGCGCAGCGTTGCCGGACGCCCCGAGAACGCGGCCTTTATCGAAGATGCGCCTGAGGCGGCGCTGGCAGCACTGCTGGCAGATCCGGACGCAGCCTTTGTGATCTGGGAGCATGACGGCCAGCCAGCCGGATTTGCCATGTTTCACCAGCTGACACACCCCGACAATCAGGCTGAGCTGCGCCGATTGGCGCTGGATGAAACGGATCGCGGATTGGGGCAGCCTTTCCTGCGTGACCTGGTGGCCTATGCCTTTGAGGCGCTGGACAAGCCACGGGTCTGGCTGGACGTGGTCCCGCACAACGCGCGCGCCATCCGCAGCTATGAGCGGGCCGGGTTCACCCCTGCCCCGGAAGGCACCAGCCTGTGGCACAAGCCCGATGGCACAACGGTCGAGTTGTTGGTGTTTCACCAGTTGCGACCGGCATCGGCTTGAAGCCCCCGGCCTGCGCGACTAAATTCATAAGACAACGCATTTACAAGGATTCCCACTGATGGCCATCTTGGCATCTGATATCGAAGCGATGATCCGGACAGGCTTTCCCGAAGCCAAAATCACCGTCATGGGCGATGACGGCGCGCATTTCTCTGCCGAAGTCATCGACGAAAGCTTTCGTGGCATGAGCCGCGTCGCCCAGCAACGCGCGGTGAACGCCACCGTGAAATCCGCCATCGACAGCGGTGCGCTGCACGCACTGGCACTGACCACCAAAGCGCCGGATTGATGAACACCACGCTTTGGATTGTTGGCGCTCTGGTACTTGTGATCATTGTCGCAGCTGGGGCCGAAGCCTATTTCAAAAGCAAGCGGCACAGACCGTTATCACGGTCTGCGGTTCAAAAACGCAGATGGGACGATCCCACCACCAACAAAGCGCAAACCCACACCACCATAGACGTTGAGACACATAGTGACCGGCAAGGTGTGGTTCGACGCAAGTCATGGCGTGTCGCCAAGGACCCATCCACCTATACCAAGGCAATGATGCCGAAAAAGAAGCCGGATCGATGAACACAGCCCTTCTGATCATAGGCGTTTTGATGCTTTTGGTGGTTGCCGCCACCGTGGCAGAGGCCTATTTCAGAAGTCAGACACGAAAACCCCTGTCCCAAAGCCGCCCCAAAGGGGTTGCGCCACGGGCACTTGGTCAGGATGCCACCACGACCAGCATCCTTCAGGACCTGTTGGATGAAAGACAGCGCCTCAAAGCGGCGCATATGCAAAAGGAAACGCGCAGATGAGCGACGTAAAAACCCGGATCGACGAGACCGTCAAAGCCAACGATGTTGTGCTGTTCATGAAAGGCACCAAAGAGATGCCGCAATGTGGCTTTTCCAGCCGAGTGGCCGGTGTGCTGAACTACATGGGCGTAGACTATTCTGACGTGAATGTGCTGGCCGACGAAGATGTGCGTCAGGGCATCAAAGAGTATTCCGACTGGCCGACCATTCCGCAGCTTTATATCAAAGGTGAATTTGTCGGCGGTTGCGACATCATCACCGAGATGACCCTGTCGGGGGAACTGGACACGATGTTCGAACAGAACGGTGTCGGCTATGACAAGGACGCGGCGGACAAAATTCGTGAAGCCAACGCCTGAGCAAAAGTTGGCGCCGCCTGCAGGGATCAGCCCCGAGGCAGAGGCCCTTGTGGCTGAGACACTTGCTGGCCCTGCAAGAGATTTGACAGGGCCAGTGTCCGAAATTCGCGCACGGGTGCGGGAGGCTTTCACACCAGCCTGCGAAGCCGTGATTGCCGACACCGGTGTCACACTGTCGGACAGGGTGATTGCCGGTGTTCCGTCGATGGTGATCGACCCACCCCGCAAACACGGCACGCGCAAGATCGTCTATTTCTTTGGCGGGGGCTTTGCGCTGGGCAGTCCCTTTGAAGACATCCCGATCAGTGCGGCATTGGCAGTACAAACCGGCGCACAGGTCATCGCACCAATATACCCTCTGGCGCCGGAAAATCCCTTTCCTGCCGGTCTGGACGCCTGCACTGCCGTGGCGCGGGCGGTGCTGGAAGAGGACCCGGACACCTGCATCGTGGGAGAGTCGGCAGGCGGCAACTTTGCCCTGGCGACCGCCCTGCGCCTGCGTGCCGAGGGCACCCTAGGTCCAAGAGCCCTGGCACTGCTGTCACCAGCTGCCGATCTGGGGTCAAAAGGGGACAGTTTCGCTGCAAAGCGCGACCCATTTCTGATTGCCGAAGACACCGCATTCTTTGAGAGCAATTACCTACCGGCTGAAGTGGACCGCCGTCATCCGGATGTTTCACCGATCTATGGAAATTTTAACGCAGGATTTCCACCGGTGTTTATCACCACGGGCACCCGCGATCTGTTCCTGTCAATTTGTGTGCGGCTTGAGCGGGCTCTGCGCGAAGCAGGGGTTGATGCGACGCTGAGGGTCTGGGAAGGCATGTGGCATGTCTTTGAATTTTATACACAAACGCCCGAAGCCAGGGCATCTCTGGCCGAGATCGCCGATTTCCTGAACAGACATTATCAGTCGCACTGAGACTGTTAATGGAGCGCCCCTGTCATCGTGCCCGGAGGCGTGACAGGGGCTGCCAATGTTGGCCTCAGCCGGCCTTTTCCTCGACCTCAGCGGCAAGTGCCTCGGCACGGGCGGCCAGTTCGGCGAGAGTGTCGGTGACCTCGTTCGGGATCACGGCCACTTCGACCTTTTCCGGTTCGGCGCTTTGCAGGGATTGCAGCATACCTTCGGTTTCGGCCAGCTTGGCCTCGAGTTCGCGCAGGCGGTCTTCGACACCGGCGGTTTTGTCGGCCAGCATCAGCCCCGCCATCAGAAGCATCCGCGCTTCGGGGATGTGACCGATCTGGCTGGCCAGAACCTGGGCTTCGTCGTCCAGCATCTTGGCGGCAGAGGTCAGGAAATGCTGTTCGCCTTCCTGACAGGCCACCTCAAACGAGCGTCCACCGATGTGAATTTCTACTTCGGGCATCAGGATTGCTCCTTATCGTCGGGGGTCGGTGTGGTCGTGTCGCCCAGCATCGGGCGCAGGGCGGCCATGATGACCTCCATCTCGGCCAGCTCCGCGGCGCGCATGGCTTTGAGATTTTCCAGTTCAGCCGCCAGTGACTGATTGATCAGCGCCGGGTCAGACAGGTTCTTTTGGGCTGCATCGCGCAGTTGTTGGTTGGCGCCACGCACCTGTCGGCTGGTTTGGCGAAGGCGCTTCAGGCGATTGGCCAATTGCGCAATGGTGTCACGCTGGCTGTCGAGGTCGATCACCGCGGCGGTTGGCTCGGCGGGCGTTTGATCCTTGGCCTCGGCCATGGCGGCCTCGTGCGCGGCCTGTGCGTCACGCAGTTCCGTTACGGCAGCCTCGCGGGCCTCGGCCGCCTTTTCGACGGCATCGGTGGCATCGGCAAGCGCGGTCTCAACTTCCTCGACCTTGGCATTCAGGGTTTTCACACGTTCCTGAAGCTGGGTATTGGCAAGCTTTTCGTTCTCCAGTTCGGCCTGCGCGGCCTCCAGCGCCTCGGCATCCCCGGTGTCCATGGCCACGGGCGTTGCGGGCAGCGTCTCGAGACCACGGCTGATGCGGTCCATCGCGGCGCTGATCCTGCTTTCAAGATCACTGATTTCACTCATGGGCCTCTTTCCCTTTCTCGCGGGCCTTTCTGCGGGGGCCCTTTGTCTGTCGCCTAGGCTGTTACCCGAGCCTGCCCTGTCCCGGCAATCTCCGAATCGCCAAATGGCCGTGTTTTGCCGATATTAGCCAATGAAATGGCAAATTGCGCCCCCTTTGCAATCAGACACTTGGCCCACGTGCTTGATCTTCACAATCAGCCTGCTATTGAGCGCTGACCCTTAAGCGACTTGTCAAAGGAAACAGCCCGTGGATATCGCTGCTCTTCGTGAAAAGAACCCCGAACACTGGATGAAAGCTGCCGCCATCCGCACCCTGACGCTGGATGCCGTGGCTGCCGCCAATTCCGGTCACTCAGGTATGCCGATGGGCATGGCCGATGTGGCGACGGTTCTGTTTGAGAAACACCTGAAGTTCGATGCGGCAAACCCGCAGTGGCCGGACCGTGACCGGTTTATCCTGTCGGCGGGCCACGGCTCGATGCTGATCTATTCGCTCCTGTATCTTTGCGGCGACAAGCAGGTGAGTTTTGAGCAGATCAAGAACTTTCGCCAGATGGGCGCGCTGACCGCAGGGCACCCGGAGAACTTTCTGATCGACGCGGTCGAGACCACCACCGGCCCCTTGGGTCAGGGTATCGCCAACGCCGTTGGTTTCGCCATGGCCGAGGAAATCCAGCGCGCGCAGTACGGGCGCAAGGTTGTCGATCACAACACCTATGTGATTGCGGGCGACGGCTGCCTGATGGAGGGCATCAGCCAGGAGGCCATTGGCCTTGCCGGGCGTCATTCCCTGGGCAAGCTGGTTGTCTTCTGGGACAACAACAACATCACCATCGACGGCACTGTCGAGCTGTCGGATCGCACCGATCAGGTCAAACGCTTCAAGGCGTCGGGCTGGCACGTGCAGGAAATCGACGGCCATGATCCGCAAGCCATCGATGCGGCCATCGAGGCCGCGAAGAAGTCCAAGAAACCTTCGATGATTGCCTGCAAGACCCACATCGCTCTGGGTCACGCGGCGCAGGACACTTCCAAGGGGCACGGCGCACTGACCGACGCGGACCAACTGGCCGCGGCCAAGGCCGCTTATGGCGTGACCGGAGGGGCCTTTGAGGTGCCCGCCGACGTCAAAGCCCAGTGGGAAGCCATTGGTGCGCGCGGCGCGACCGAGCGTGAGGCCTGGGAAGGCCGCTTTGCCGAGATTTCCAAGCAGAAGCAGGATCGCTTTACCCGCGCCTATGCGCTGGACGCGCCGAAAAAGCTGTCCGCCGTTGTCAAAGCGCTGAAAAAGCAGGTCTCCGAGGACAAACCATCGGTTGCCACCCGCAAATCCAGCGAAATGGCACTGGCCGCGATCAACCCGATCATGCCGGAAACCGTGGGCGGTTCGGCTGACCTGACTGGCTCGAACAACACCAAGACCGCGGATCTCGGCGTGTTTGACACCGACAACCGCAAGGGCCGCTACGTCTATTGGGGCATTCGCGAACATGGCATGGCCGCCGCGATGAACGGCATGGCGCTGCACGGCGGTATCCGCCCCTATTCGGGCACGTTCTTTTGCTTTACCGACTATGCGCGCCCCGCGATGCGTCTGGCCGCGCTGATGAAGGTGCCATCGGTCTTTGTCATGACCCATGACTCGATTGGTGTTGGCGAAGACGGACCGACCCACCAGCCGGTCGAACACCTCGCCATTTGCCGCGCGACACCGAACACCTATGTGTTCCGCCCCGCGGACACCGTGGAAACCGCCGAAGCCTGGGAAATCGCGCTGTCGTCCAAGGACACGCCCTCGGTCATGGCGCTGACCCGTCAGAACCTGCCCACCGTGCGCACCGAACACAAGCTGGCCAACCTGACCTCAAAAGGTGCTTATGTGCTGGCTGAGGCAACCGGCAAGCGCCAGGTCATCCTGATGGCCACCGGTTCCGAAGTTTCGCTGGCCATGGCCGCGCGTGACGCCCTGGAAGCCGAAGGCATCGGCACACGCGTGGTGTCCATGCCCTGCATGGAGCTGTTTGCCCAGCAGGACGAAGCCTATCGCCGCAAGGTCCTGCCAGCAGGCAGTGCTGTGCGGATCGGGATCGAGGCCGCCGTGCGTCAGGGCTGGGATCAGTGGCTGTTGGGGGAACGCGCCCGCCCCGGCAAGTCGGACTTTGTCGGCATGGACCGTTTCGGCGCGTCGGCCCCGGCGGGTGAATTGTTCGAGAAATTCGGCATCACCGCCGAGAACGTTGTGGCCAAGGCCAAAGCGCTGCTCTGAGCCAGACACTTCTGAAACAACTTTTCAAGGGCACCCCGCGCGGGTGCCCTTTTGTTTTCAGCGGGTTACGTCCCGCAGCTCACGGTATTATCACACCCGTGTCAGGGGGACTTACGCAAGGGTCCGCAATGCGTATGTTGAAGGAAACGCAGAAGGAAAAACCATGCTGACACGCCGCACCGCCCTTGGACTGATTGCTGCCGCTCCGGTGGCTTTTGCGCTGGCATCCCGCACCGCTCTTGCCGCGGAACCGCAGGTTTTCCAGAACCCCATCGCCATCAATGGCACCGATCCCGTGGCCTATTTCACCGACGGCAGGCCCGTTGCCGGATCGGCCGCGCACAAGGTGAGCTGGAACGGGGCGGACTGGCAATTTGCCTCTGCCGCCAACGCAAAAACTTTTGAAGCCAACCCCGAAGCCTATGCGCCCGTCTTTGGCGGCTATTGCGCCTTTGCTGCTTCCAAGGGGTATCTCGCGCCCACCGTGCCCGAAGCCTGGACGATTCACGAGGGTAAGCTTTACCTCAACGCCAATCTTCGCGCGCGCGAGTTGTGGTTGCAGGACGTGCCCGGAAATATTGCCAAGGGACAAGCGAACTGGCCGGGAATCCTGGGCTGATCAGACAAAGATCACCACGGATTGCATCCCGTCGACCACCAGCTCTCCGCGCGTGTTCCACATGCGCATGACCTGACTGCTGTAGCCGTCGTGCCCGGCGGTCAGGTTGCTTTCGATCATCCACCAGCCGTCCCGTGTCGACAGGTCCTCGCTCAGGACGTTGCAGATCCAGTTTACCGACGAGTTCGGACCCATCTTGGTTGAGAGGGCAAAGGCGGCGGGCGGCAAGACATCCGCGATACTGATCAGACCTTCTGGTGTGCCGTGCAGGTTTGCGTCCCGGTGCCGTGCCCAGACTCGCGTATAGCCGCGATCTGCGCCCATGAAGGGGCGATGCCCCTCGATCAGGCGCACATCGAAGTTGCTGAAAAACCCGATCGGCAGCTTGGGCATGTTTTCCGGAAAAAACGACTCGGTGTCCTCTGGCGCATTCGCCTTGGGCGCGGGGCAAGTCGCGGACACGTGGCTGTCCTGTGCCTTGCCAAACGAGAAAATCGCCGAAGCTGCGGTTTTGCCTTCGGTCGTGGAAACCACACGCAATGTGGTGATGTTGCGCCCCTGACGCAGCATCTCGGTTGTGATGCTGGGCGGCACCGAGATCGGTCCGGTAAAGTTCACCATGGTCGACCGCAGCGGCGGCAGGTCGGGAAAAGCCCTGCGCGCTGCGGCAAGCTGCAAGGCAGCAGAAAACCCGCCATAGGCCGTGCGACCCTGTTTCCAGTTGCCCGGAACCGGGGCCGTCACCCCGCCCCCGTCCTCGCGCATGTCCGCAAGGACCTCACTCAGTGTCGCGCTGTCCATTGGGTGTCCTCCTGTTGCCCCAAGCCTAGGCGCGCGGCGTGAACAGGTCACCCGTAACGAGGCGTCACCCGGCGGGATTTGGCTCAGATTTGCGTCAGTGCGCCGATCCGTCCTTGCCAAATACGGCGCCCCAGGCCGGGGCCAGCACCTTGGTGGCCACAGGGATCAGAACCAGCCCCAAAGCCACGCCAAAGACGCCATCCATCGCAGCCTTGGAGGTCCATTCGACAAAACCCTGCCACGCGACCGGGACCATGTGGCCAAGCGCATAAGCCCAGTCGTGGATGTGATGGCCAAGCCAGCCAAACCCCAGCTCTTCCAGTCCATGGATCACGATTGAGCCGCCGACCCAGAGCATGGCAGCGGTGCCAATCAGGGTCAGAAGCTTCATGAAATAGGGCATGCCGCGCACCAGAGCACGGCCGATGGCACGCACAAAGCCATAGTCTCCGCCCGCGTACATCGCGAGACCCACATCATCCATCTTCACGATCAGCGCCACCGAGCCGTATACCGCGACCGTGATACCGACCCCGGCAACGGCAAGGGTCGAGGCCTCCATCCAGAAATTGCTTTCCGGGATGCCCGACAGGATGATGGTCATGATTTCAGCCGACAGAATAAAGTCGGTCTTGATGGCGCCTGCGGCCTTTTTCTCTTCCAGATGCGCCGGATCGCCGGGGGCGTCTTCTTCAAAGACGTGGTGTTCGTCATGCGGAACCAGCGCGTGATAGATTTTCTCGGCACCTTCAAAGCACAGATAGGCCCCGCCCAGCATCAACAGCGGCGAGATCAGCCAAGGAGCAAAATTGGCAAGGATCAGCGCGGCGGGCAGCAGGATCAGCAGCTTGTTCTTGATCGACCCCTTGGCGATTTTCCAGATGATCGGCAGTTCGCGCTTGGCTTCGAACCCGTGCACATATTTCGGCGTGACGGCGGCATCGTCGATCACCGCACCCGCGGCCTTGGCGCTGGCCTTGGCCGCTCCGGCCGCCACATCGTCGATCGACGCCGCTGCAACCTTGGCAATGCCCGCAACATCATCCAGAAGGGCCAACAAACCACTCATACCCGCGCTCCTGTTGTTCGCTTGATGGCACCCTACCCGATCCATGGATACGGGCAAGGGTCACACGGAAAAACCCCACCAGGTGGCGGGGTTTCAACACCTTGTTTCCAGGCGTGGATTAGCCGAAACGCTCCAGCAGGGCTTCGTTGACCATGGGGGTGACGAATTTTGACACGTCCCCACCCAGCCGCGCGATTTCCTTGACCAGTTTCGAAGCAATCGCCTGATGCCGGGCTTCGGCCATCAGGAACACCGTCTCAACGGATGAGTCCAAGGCGCGGTTCATGCCGACCATCTGGAACTCGTACTCAAAATCCGCAACAGCCCGCAGACCCCGTACGATGACCTGCGCACCAACATCCTTGGCACAATCGATCAGTAGGTTTTCAAAGGGGTGGGCGACAATCTCGGTCCCGGTTTCGGCGCTGAGCTTGGCGCATTCCGCCTCGATCATCGCCACGCGTTCCTCGAGATTGAACAACGGTCCCTTGTCGCGGTTGATCGCCACGCCGATCACCAGCTTATCCACCAGCATCGAGGCCCGGCGGATAATATCGATATGACCCATGGTGATGGGATCAAAGGTTCCGGGATAAAGTCCAACACGCATGGAAATACTCCGCAATCAAACGTCTGGGCGCACGCAACAATATTGCGCCGGGAAATGCAAGGGGTTCAATGACGCGTGGGTAGTCTTACGTATGGCAAAGGGCCTCATGCGGCCCCCTGCCCTGTTGTTTTAGTCAGCCCAGGCACAGATCCCGGCGGTCGCGCCGTCGGAAACCGCCGCCACCGCATCCGCGCTGGCCATCAGAGTCGATGTGCCATCGACACAGACCACGGATGTGTCGGCCATGCCCGCAACATCCAGCAGGACCTGATCCCAGTGGCGGTATTGAACCGTGTGGCCGACACCTTCATAGGTGCGCCGTGCCGCGACATTGCCGTAGTGCCCGGCCCAGAAATCGCCGTGCACGGATTTCACCGAAGTGTCCTCGGTGCCTTCATAGATGTAGACCGGCGCGGTGACTCCCTCGGATGGGGCTGCAGGCAGGGTGCAATAGCGCGTGAACTCCGCCAGCAATGCGGCACCGCTGGTTGCCTGCCCGCCCATGGTGAACGTGCGGGCGCCGTCATTCTGGGCGACCGTCTGAAAGCCGTGAATGCGCGCTGTTGGCGGGTTCTCACCCAGATCCCACCAGGCCGCCGGATTGGCCGCATAATAGGCCGCAGCCCCGGTGATACGCTCTTCTCCCAGACCACAAAGACCGCTGGTATCTGGATTGTCGGGGTCATACTGAGAGAAGGCCGCCAAAAAGTGCAAGGACGCCAGACGATCCTTGTGCTCCGCAGCCACCGCCGAGGCATAGGGACCGCCACCTGAGATTGCGACCACGGAAAATTCATTGATTCCAAGGCTTTGCAGCACTTCACCGACCTCTGCGGCGTACATCTCATAGGTATAACCCTCGGTCAGGCCCGTCGCGCCGTAGCCATCGCGTTCCACCCCGACAAACCGCAGATTGAGGTCGTTGCTCAGGGTGCGGAGAAATCCAGTCAGGGCATAGGCATAGGCCGAGGTGCCGCTGCCGCCGATGAACAGAACCGGCTGGCCATCGCGTGGCCCTTCGTCAAAGTAGCCGACATTCTTGCCCGACGAGAGCGCATAGTTCAAAACCTCGGGACCCATTGGATCAAAGGCTTCCTGGATGTCGATACTGTCACTCAGGCCCTGGGTCGCCAAAAGCGACAGGCCAGCGGTCAGCAGAATTTTCTTCATGAAGTCGCCTCCGATGTATCTCTGACGAGGAGGCTGACAGAAACTGCTGGGCCGAGTCTTTTACAACGTCGCGTCAGCGCAAAAAAAAAGCACGGCCAGAGCCGTGCTTTGTTGCTTGGGCTTTCAGAGGGGTCAATGCCCCATGATCATGCCTTCGAGCGCGTCTTTTTCCATGGCCAGCTCGCTCAGGCGCGCCTTGACCGTGTCGCCCAGCGTGATCAGGCCGATCAGAGTGTCGCCATCCATCACCGGCATGTGGCGAAAACGGCCTTCGGTCATCTTTTCCATCACCTGAACGGCGTCATCCCCCATGCCGCAGGTCACCAGCTCGGTCGTCATATAGGCGTCGACGGATTTGCCAAGGCAGCCGGACCCCGAGTTGGCCAGTTCCCGCACGATGTCGCGTTCCGACAGGATGCCCTGCGCCGAGGTGCCGTCAGGCGACACAACCACGGTGCCGATCCGCTTTTCCGCCAGAATCTTTGCTACGTCAGATACCAGCGTACCGGGCTTTACGGTTACGACGCCCTGGTCCCCTTTGGACTTGAGAATCTGGCTTACGAGCATTGGCGGAACCTCCTTAAGAATATTGCTTAATTTCAAGCGTCGCCGCAAGAAACGCTTATGTCAAGTTTCCGCTTCCAACCGGGTCACTTCATCGCGGATTCCCTGACACAGCGCCTCGGAAAACCGGTTGAGCCGTTCCAGACGTTTGTCATCTTCATGACGAACGAGGTAAAATCCCCGCGTCAGGCTGAATTCGTCCGTCAGCACCTTGCGAATGCCGCGTTGAAAGGGAATCGAAAAATCATGCACGATTCCCACGCCTGCGCCCATGCGCACGCAATTGACCTGCACCGCGACCGAATTTGACGCGATGGTGGGGGTCTCGATGCCGATCAGGCTGAGATAGTCGAGTTCCTTGTCAAAGATCATGTCGGGAATATAGCCGATGATCTGATGGTTCTTCAGGTCTTCGAGCGACTTCAGATCCGGCGCGCGCCTGAGATACCAGCGCGCGGCGGCAAGGTGCAGTTTGTAATCGGTGATCTTTTGCACCATCAGCCGTCCCGCGGTCGGTGGGCTTACGGCGACCACCATATCGGCCTCGCGTTTGGTCAGATTGAAGACCCGTGGCAAGGCAACAATCTGGATTTCGAGATCCGGGTTGTCCTGAGCGATCTTGTGACAGACCTGAGGTAACAGGTAATTTGCCGCCCCGTCCGGCGCGCCAATGCGAATTTGCCCCGAAAGCCCGCCGGGGTCGCCGCTCAGGTCCTCTGCCGCCATTTCCAAGGATTGTTCAACGCGCATGGCATGGGTCATCAACCGCTGCCCCGCGTCCGTGAGCGCATAGCCACTGGGTGATTTGACAAACAGCGGTGTTGCAAAAGCCTCTTCCAGCCGCGAGACCCGGCGGCCCACGGTGGCAGGATCAACGCTCAAACGACGTCCGGCAGCCGAAAGGCTCTCTTCCCGGGCGACGGCCAGAAATATCCGCAAATCATCCCACTGTGGCTGCATATTTTGGGCCCCTATGAATTTTTGCAAAACTGTTTTGAAATCTTGCCTCTTTTCCAATGATTTTTGCAAGCCTATTCTCTGCGGGAAATCTGGAGGAACTCCCCATGCAAGAACTGACTCACTATATCAACGGCGAACATGTCAAAGGGACATCGGGCCGTTTTTCCGACGTCTTCAACCCGGCTACCGGCGAAGTTCAGGCCAAGTGCCCGCTGGCTTCCAAGGAAGAGATGGATCAGGCCGTAGCCATCGCAGCCGCCGCGCAACCCGCATGGGCTGCGACCAACCCGCAGCGCCGCGCCCGCGTTCTGATGAAGTTCGTCGACCTTCTGAACCGCGACATGGACAAGCTGGCCGAAGCGCTGAGCCGCGAGCACGGCAAAACCTTCCCCGACGCCAAGGGCGACGTTCAGCGTGGTCTGGAAGTGGTGGAATACTGCATCGGCGCGCCGCAGATGCTGAAAGGTGAATTCACCGACAGCGCCGGCCCCGGCATCGACATGTACTCGATGCGTCAGGCCCTGGGTGTGACCGCGGGCATCACCCCGTTCAACTTCCCCGCCATGATCCCGATGTGGATGTTTGCGCCCGCCATCGCCTGTGGCAACGCCTTTATCCTGAAACCCTCCGAGCGTGACCCCTCTGTGCCGCTGATGCTGGCAGAGCTGCTGGAAGAAGCAGGCCTGCCCAAGGGCATCATTCAGGTGGTGAACGGCGACAAGGAAGCCGTGGATGCGATCCTTTATGATCCGATCATCCAATCTGTTGGCTTTGTCGGCTCGACCCCGATTGCCGAATACATCTACGGCACCGGCTGTGCCCAGGGTAAGCGCGTTCAGTGCTTCGGTGGCGCCAAGAACCACATGATCATCATGCCCGACGCCGACCTCGACCAAGCCGCTGACGCGCTGATCGGCGCAGGTTATGGCGCGGCTGGCGAACGCTGCATGGCGATCTCGGTTGCCGTGCCTGTTGGCGAAGAAACCGCCAACCAGCTGCGTGACAAGCTGATCCCGCGCATCGAAGCGCTGAAGGTTGGTCCCTACACCGCAGGCGACGACGTAGACTATGGTCCGGTTGTGACAGCCGCCGCCAAGGCCAACATCCTGCGTCTGATCGAGACCGGTGTTGAGCAAGGCGCCGATCTGGTGGTCGATGGCCGCGACTTTAACCTGCAAGGCTATGAGGATGGCTTCTTTGTCGGTCCGCACCTCTTTGACAACGTGACCAAGGACATGGACATCTACACCACCGAGATCTTCGGCCCCGTCCTGTCGATGGTACGTGCCAACGACTACGAAGAGGCGCTGGGTCTGGCGATGGATCACGAGTACGGAAACGGCACCGCGATCTTTACCCGTGACGGTGACACCGCGCGTGACTTTGCCAACCGGATCAACATCGGCATGATCGGTATCAACGTTCCGATCCCGGTTCCGTTGGCCTATCACACCTTTGGTGGCTGGAAGAAGTCCGCCTTTGGCGACCTGAATCAGCACGGTCCCGACGCGTTCAAGTTCTACACCCGCACCAAGACCATCACCTCGCGCTGGCCCTCGGGCATCCGCGTGGGCGGCGAGTTCAACTTTAAACCGATGGATTGATCCTTTGGTCAAAATCTGATTTTGTGTACGGGGCAGCCACGGTTGCCCCGTTTTCATATCTGTAAGTAGTGCATGCCAGTATCGTATAAAATCCTGAAAAATCATGGCCTTGTCTATGTCCGCTACGAGGGCACCGCGACAATGGACGAAACGATGGCGACCTTTGCGGACTATGCCAAACATCCCGATTGTCGTCCCGGCCTGAAACAACTTGTCGATCTGCGGCCTGTTATCGAGATCCAGTACGACTTTCCCAAGATGATGCAGATGCAGGCCACCAAGGCTGACGTGTTCATGGGCGGCCCTGCGGAAACCCTGATTGTCTATCTGGCCGACAAGCCTGACACCAAGGCACTGGCGCAGCTGGTGTTGCGATCGTGGGAGCCGTTCCCCTCGGTTGTCCCCATGGTCATCGAAGAAGAAGCCGAGGCGCTTGCCGTGCTTGGTCTGCGTGAAAACAGTATCGCCGAAGTACTTTCGCCGACAGTTTGAGAGAACCCGGCCTGATCCGGCCGGGTCCGTTTTTCTGGCCTACCAGGCCAGCGTTTGGGTGTTGGGATCAAACAACCATCCCGCCACAAGGTCCGTGCTCCCCATGACGACGCCGTCAATATAGTCAGCCTTGGTCAGGCCAGCCGCCTTGGAACAGGCACCGCACATGATGACCGTGCCACCATCCGCAATAAAGGCCTGCAGCATGTCCTGAATGGAGGTGCCGTTCTCGGCCATCAGGCCGTGCACGTGGCTGGGGCGTTTTTTGTCGGCCAGGTAGACGCCGCGCACATTCAGCCAGATCGCGGCCTCGTGGCCGGCATTTTGCGCCTTTTGGTGGGCGAACATGATCGCCTTGGCCGCAGCCCAGGTGTCATCGGTGGTCAAATTGACGAACAACCGCATCTCTGATTGCTCGGCCGAGGCCGTCAGCGGGGCCAGCAAAAGGCTGATAGCAAGCAGCAGCTGCTTCAGGACTGTTTTCATGTCATCTCTCCATGGGTATGCGCGTTCGGCTTTACATATTCTGAGTTTGGAATTCGATTCAAGGTAAAACATTCCCCCGCTGGAATGTTTTCTTGTCACACCCCCGCGGGCACAAACTTGTAATCGCGGCAAATTCCTGCTGAACTTGGCGCATACCCGTTTGGGAGGACGGCCATGTCATTGAAAGAACCGGATTTCACCATTGGAGTGGAAGAAGAATATCTGCTTGTCGACAAAGACAGCCTCGACCTCGCCCCTGCCCCCGAAGCCATGATGGATGCCTGCATGGCCGAGCTGCAAAGCCAGGTCAGCCCTGAGTTCCTGAATTGCCAGATTGAAATTGGCACCACCGTGTGCCGCACTGTTGCAGACGCCCGAGACGATCTGAAACGACTGCGCTCTACCGTTGCGCGGGTGGCAAGCGACTATAACCTTGCCCCTATCGCAGCCTCTTGCCACCCGGTTTCCGATTGGCGCGACCAGCACCACACGGACAAGGATCGCTACAACGCGTTGCGCGACGATCTGGCCGGGGTTGTGCGCCGCATGTTGATCTGTGGCATGCATGTGCATGTCGGCATCAACGAACCTGACCGCCGCATCGACCTGATGAACCAGCTTCGGTATTTCCTGCCGCATCTTCTGGCGCTGAGCTGCTCGTCCCCCTATTGGCAGGGCGAAGACACCGGCCTGAGCTGTTACCGCCTGACCGTCTTCGACAACCTGCCGCGCACCGGCCTTCCCCCCAATATGGATTCGTGGAGCACCTTTGAACGCTCGGTTCAGGCGATGACCGATGTTGGCGTCATCGAGGACAGTTCCAAGGTCTGGTGGGATCTGCGCCCCTCCTCGCGCTTCCCGACGCTGGAAACCCGCATCTGTGACGTGATGCCCCGGCTCGAACACACGGTGACATTGGCGGCGCTTATCCAGGGATTGACCCGTATGCTCTGGCGGCTGTCGACTCACAACCAGCGCTGGCGGCTTTATGATCGCTTCCTGATCGAGGAAAACCGCTGGCGGGCGCAGCGCTATGGCATGTCCGAAGGGTTGGTCGACTGGGGGTTGCGGGAAATTGTGCCCTTTGCGGATCTGCTACAGGAAATGATCGACCTGGTACAAGAGGACGGTGAGGCGCTCGGGTCCATGCAAGAGATTGAAAACGCGATGAACATTCTGCGCGACGGCAACTCATCCGACCGCCAGCGCGCGGTGTATGCGGACGCCATTCAGGCCGATTACAGCCACGATGAAGCCCTGCGCGCCGTCGTGCGCCACCTGACCGAGGAATTCCACGCGGATTTGTAATTCTGCGGACCCGTTTTGCAAAATTGCGCGCTGACACATTGGTGCAAGAATTGTATAATTTAACAACTGTTCAATTGCGCGTTTTGGGAGGAACCTGATGGACTTCGCACTTTCCGAAGAACAAACCCTGATTTTTGACATGGCCAAGGGCTTTGCCGAGGAGCACATCGCGCCCAACGCGCGAGATTGGGAAGCCGAGGGCACCATCCCCAAAGAGCTATGGCCGCAGCTGGCGGAACTGGGTTTTGGCGGGCTTTATGTCTCGGAAGAATATGGCGGCTCGGGTCTCTCGCGCCTTGATGCGACGTTGGTGTTCGAAGCCCTTGCCATGTCCTGCCCTGCCGTTGGCGCCTTTTTGTCGATCCACAACATGTGCGGCGGCATGATCGACAAGTTCGGCACTGAGGAAAACAAGCAGAAATGGCTGCCTGACCTCTGCACAATGGAGAAAGTGTTCTCCTACTGCCTGACCGAGCCGGGTTCCGGCTCGGATGCAGCCGCCCTGCGCACCCGCGCCGACAAAACCAACGAAGGCTACAACATGAACGGCACCAAGGCGTTCATCTCGGGCGGCAACTATTCCGACGTTTATGTCACCATGTGCCGCACCGGCGAAGACGGCCCCAAGGGGATCTCCACCATGGTCGTGGAGACCGGCATGGCGGGCCTCAGCTTTGGCGCCAATGAGCAAAAAATGGGCTGGAAGGCGCAGCCAACCAGCCAGGTGCAGTTCGACGATTGCCTTGTCCCGCACGAGAACATGCTCGGCGAAGAGGGCAAAGGCTTTACCTATGCCATGGCTGGTCTGGACGGTGGACGTCTGAACATCTCGGCTTCGGCCCTTGGTGGCGCTCAAAACGCGCTGGACCTCACCATGCAGTACATGTCTGAGCGTAAGGCATTTGGCAAATCCATCAATCAATTCCAAGCGTTGCAGTTTCGCCTGGCCGAGTATGAAACCAAGCTGCAAGCCGCCCGCACCTTTCTGCGTCAGGCCGCCTGGAAACTGGATAACGGCGCGCATGATGCCAGCAAGTTCTGCGCCATGGCCAAACTGATGGTGACCGACGCGGCCTTTGACGTGGCCAATGGCTGCCTGCAGCTGCACGGCGGCTATGGCTATCTGGCGGACTACGGCATCGAAAAGATCGTGCGCGATTTGCGCGTGCACCAGATCCTCGAAGGTACCAACGAGATCATGCGCCTGATCATCTCGCGCCAGATGATCGCGGATGCGGCCTGACGTCCAATAGGTTACAAAAGCGTTAGCAAAATACCGACGTAATACCGACGTGATACCGACGCGATACAGACAGGGATTTTTGGTCCATGAGTGACATCAATATCCGCAAGTCCGGCAAGACCGGCCGCATCACATTCACCCGCCCCAAAGCGCTGAATGCGATGTCCTACGAGATGTGCATTGCCATCGAAGAGGCACTGGATCAGTGGGCCACGGATGACGATGTACAGATGATCGTGATCGACGCCGAAGGTGAAAAAGCCTTTTGCGCGGGCGGTGATATCGCGGAGCTTTACGAGACCGGAACCAACGGAAATTACGCATTTGGACAAAAATTTTGGGCTGATGAGTACCGAATGAACGCCAAAATGTTCGAATTTCCCAAACCGGTCGCGGCCTTTATGCAAGGCTTTACCATGGGTGGCGGCGTTGGTGTGGGCTGTCATGGCAGCCACCGCGTGGTCGGAGACACGAGCCAGATCGCCATGCCGGAATGCGGCATTGGGTTGGTTCCGGACGTGGGCGGTTCCTACATCCTCGCCCATGCGCCAGGACGGCTGGGCGAGTACCTCGGCCTCACCGCGGCCCGCCTGAACGCCGGAGATGCCATTCACGCAGGCTTCGCCGACTATTACATCCCCGAGGCCCAATGGCCTGATCTCATTGAGAAAATCGAGGAAACCGGCGATTGGTCCCTAGTTGACGAGGCCGCAAAACACATCGATCCCGGCCCCATCGCCGCGCAGGCGGCCGAGATCGATGCAGAGTTCGGTGGCGAGACCCTTCTGGACATCGTCAACGCGCTGAACGCCGCCGACAGCGGCTTTGCCCGTGACACGCTGAAAAAGCTGTCGCGCAACTCGCCACTCGCCATGGGCTGTGCGTTGGAGATCATCCACCGCGTCCGCACCAATGGCACCATTCATGGTGCGCTGGATCAGGAATACCGCTTTACCTATCGCGCGATGGAGCACGGGGATTTCCTCGAAGGTATTCGCGCGCAGATCATCGACAAAGACCGAAATCCCCAATGGAAACATGAGCTTGATAAACTGCCCGTCATGGCGGTCAGCCAAATGCTCATGCCTTTGGGAGACGCGGCACTGACATTTGAAAAGGGAGAATAAGCCATGAAAATCGGTTTCATAGGTTTGGGAAACATGGGCGGTCCGATGGCCGCCAATCTGGCCAAGGCAGGCCATGATGTCACCGGCTTTGACATGGCAGACGTTGCGATCGAAGGGGTCAGCATGGCACCCTCGGGCGCTGAGGCCGCCAAGGGCGCAGACGTCGTGATCACCATGCTCCCCAACGGCGCCATCCTGCGTGCCGTCGCCAATGAGCTGATCCCGGCCATGGACCGGGGCGCAGCGCTTGTGGATTGCTCAACCGTCGATGTGGAAAGCGCCCGTGCTGTCGCCGAACAGGCCGCCGCGGCAGGCCTGTTGTCAGTCGACGCCCCCGTTTCGGGCGGCGTGGGCGGCGCTGCTGGCGGCACGCTCACCTTTATGGCGGGCGGCAGCGACGATGCCTTTACCAAAGCGAAACCTTTGTTCGACATCATGGGCCAGAAAGCGGTGCATTGTGGCGAGGCAGGCGCAGGTCAGGCGGCCAAGATCTGCAACAACATGATCCTTGGTGTGACCATGATCGCCACCTGCGAAGCCTTTGCTTTGGCTGACAAACTGGGCCTGAGCCGGGAAAAAATGTTCGACGTGGTCAGCACCTCATCCGGCTATAGCTGGACCATGAATGCCTATTGTCCCGCGCCCGGCGTTGGTCCGCAATCTCCGTCGGACAATGACTACAAACCCGGCTTTGCCGCTGACCTGATGCTGAAAGACCTGCGCCTGTCACAACAGGCCGCCGAAGCAGCCGATGCAGATACCCCGATGGGTCAGATGGCACGCGATCTTTATGCGCAGTTCGTCGAAAGCGAAGACGGCGCGGGTATGGATTTCTCAGCCATGCTGCCCCGGTTCGAAAAGCGCGGGCGCGGCTGATGACCTGGGTTGGCGAGGACACGACACTTGCTGCCCTGCCCGACCACGACAAGGCGCAGTTATCGCGCCTGAAGCCCATTCAGCTCCCCAAAGGTGCCCGGCTGTTTCAGCCGGGTGATCCCGTTCAGGGCTATGCGATTGTTCTGGCGGGCCGAGTCGATGTGACCCTGGCAACGGCTTCAGGCCGCGAAATCCTGATTTATTCGGTGGTCCCCGGTCAGTCCTGCATTCAGTCCACGCTGGGGCTGATGGGGGGCGACACGGATTACAGCGCGCAGGCCGAAACCACCGAGGCCACAAAGTTGGTCTTGTTGCCGCGCGCGTTGTTTTCCGAGTTGATGGCCACCTCTCAAGCCTTTCGTGGCGTTGTATTCAATGCCTTTGCCGGGCGGATGCAACTGATGATGGAGATGCTGGAAAAGCTCGCCTTTCAAACTGTTGAAGCACGTTTGGCCGAAAGACTGCTGAAGTTGGAGGCCAAGCCCGACGCGCCGATACACATCACGCAGGCCGAACTGGCAGCACAGCTGGGCACCGCGCGCGAAGTGGTATCCCGCAGACTCGAGGCCTGGGCCAGACGCGGCCTCGTGGAAACCGGCCGTGGCACAGTTACGATCCGCGATTCTGAAGGGTTGCGCGCCGCTGCCCTTGCGGAACGTGGCGCTATGTGACCGCGGTCACAGACGCACATTGCGAATCCGGTTAGACAGCAGGCAATCCATTGCAAAGAAAGGAAAAACCATGCTGTCCAAAAACGTAGGAAACCTCGACCGGATCGCCCGCATTGTCATTGGGGCCCTTTTGATCCTCGGGGCTGTGATGGGATACGGGGTCTGGATGTGGATCGGCGTCATTCCACTGGCGACAGGGTTGATGTCGTCCTGCCCGCTTTATTCAATCTTTGGCATCCGCACCTGCCCGATGTCCAAAGACTAAAACCCAAAAGAGTGACAGGGGCTGACCCTGTCGCTCTTTCTATTCCGCGGCAACCCGCTTGGCATTCAGCATCTCTTTCAGATAGCGGCCTGTGTGGCTGCGCCCCTCTTCGGCCACCTCTTCGGGCGTGCCAATGGCAACGATTTCTCCACCACCGTCGCCGCCCTCGGGGCCGATATCAATGATGTGGTCCGCGGTTTTCACAACATCAAGGTTATGCTCGATCACGATCACCGTGTTGCCCTGATCAACCAACTCATGCAGCACTTCGAGCAGCTTGCGCACATCCTCGAAATGCAGGCCTGTGGTCGGCTCATCGAGGATATAGAGCGTCCGCCCCGTGGACCGTTTGGCCAACTCTTTTGACAGTTTCACCCGCTGGGCTTCGCCACCGGAAAGCGTGGTCGCCTGTTGGCCGACCTTGATGTAGCCAAGACCCACACGCGCCAGGGCGTCCATCTTGTCCCGAATGGCTGGCACCGCCTTGAAGAAGTCTTGCGCGTCCTCGACAGTCATATCAAGAACGTCCGCTATGCTCTTGCCTTTAAAGCGAATTTCCAGAGTTTCGCGGTTGTAGCGTGCGCCCTGACAGGTCTCGCAGGTCACGTAGACATCCGGCAGGAAATGCATCTCGATCTTGATGACACCGTCGCCCTGACAGGCCTCGCAGCGACCGCCCTTGACGTTAAAGCTAAAGCGGCCCGGCTTGTAGCCCCGCGCCTTGGCCTCGGGCAGGCCCGCGAACCAGTCACGGATCGGCGTGAAAGCGCCGGTATAGGTGGCCGGGTTGGACCGCGGTGTGCGCCCGATGGGGCGCTGGTCGATGTCGATGACCTTGTCCAGATGCTCCAGCCCCTTGATGGTTTCGCAGGGCGCCGGTGTCTGGCGCGCACCGTTCAGGCGCATCGAGGCGGTTTTGAAAAGGGTTTCGATGGTCAGGGTCGATTTCCCCCCACCGGACACACCGGTGACACAGACGAATTTGCCCAGCGGGAAATCGGCTGTGACCTTCTGTAGGTTGTTGCCGGTGGCTTTGACAACGCTCACTTTTTTGCCGTTGCCATCGCGCCGGTCAACAGGAATTCCAATCTCGCGCTGGCCCGAGAGATATTGCCCGGTGAGCGAGGCCGCGTCTGCGGCGATCTCTGCCGGAACACCCTGAGAAACCACCTGACCACCGTGAACACCGGCACCCGGGCCGATGTCGAACACGTAGTCAGCCTCGCGGATGGCCTCTTCGTCATGCTCCACCACAATCACGGTGTTGCCTTGATCACGCAGGTTTTTGAGCGTGCCCAGCAGGCGGTCATTGTCGCGTTGGTGAAGACCAATCGAAGGTTCATCCAGCACGTAGAGAACCCCCGTCAGGCCTGAGCCAATCTGGCTCGCCAAACGGATACGTTGGCTTTCGCCCCCCGACAGGGTCCCACTTGAACGTGAGAGCGTAAGGTATTCTAATCCCACATTATTCAGGAAGCCAAGTCGTTCGCGAATCTCTTTGACGATGGCCCGCGCGATCTCTTGTTTCTGGGGCGTCAGCTGATTCGGCACGTCGTCGATCCAGGCAAGCGCCTCGCGGATCGACATTTGCACAACATGCCCCACATGACGCAGGTCATCGCCACGGCCGATGCGCACTGCCAGAGCCTCTTCGCGCAGGCGGTGACCGCGACAGGTGCCGCAGGGGCGGTTGTTCTGGTAGCGCTCGAACTCTTCGCGAATCCAGTTCGAGTCAGTCTCGCGGTAACGGCGCTCCATGTTGGGGATGACCCCTTCGAACACACGGGTGACCTGATAGACACGGCCCCCTTCGTCATAGCGGAACTCGATTTCCTCGTCGCCCGATCCATAGAGAAACACCTGCTGCACTTTCTTGGGCAGGCTTTTCCACGGTGTGTTCTTGTCGAACTCAAAATGCTTGGCGATGGCTTCAATCGTTTGCAGGAAATACGGAGATTTGCCCTTGCGCCAAGGGGCCAATGCGCCATCGTAAACCTTGAGCGTCTGATCCGGAACCACAAGACGTTCGTCAAAGAACAGTTCCATCCCCAGACCATCACAATCCGGGCAGGCCCCGAATGGCGCGTTAAAGGAAAACATCCGCGGCTCAATCTCTGGGATGGTGAAACCGCTGACTGGGCAGGCAAAGTTCTCGGAAAAGGTGATCCGCTCGGGCTCACCCTCTTTCGGAGCGGTTTCAAGAATGGCGATGCCGTCAGCCAGATCAAGCGCTGTGCGCAATGAGTCCGCCAGACGGGTTTCCAACCCCTCGCGGATCACCAGACGGTCGACCACCACGTCGATGTCATGGCGGAATTTCTTGTCGAGCGTGGGCGGTTCATCCAGTTCATAAAACGCGCCGTCCACTTTGACACGCTGAAAGCCCTGCTTGCGTAACTCGAGGAATTCCTTGCGATATTCGCCTTTTCTGTCGCGCACGATCGGCGCCAGAAGATAGCCACGCATGCCCTCCTCCAGCGTCATGATCCGGTCAACCATATCCTGCACCTGTTGCGCCTCGATGGGCAGGCCCGTGGCCGGGCTATAGGGTGTGCCGACCCGCGCGAACAAGAGACGCAAATAGTCGTAGATCTCGGTCACCGTGCCAACGGTGGACCGGGGGTTCTTCGATGTGGTTTTCTGTTCGATCGAAATCGCCGGGCTGAGACCGCTGATATGGTCGACATCCGGCTTTTCCATCATATCCAGAAACTGGCGGGCATAGGCCGACAGGCTTTCGACATACCGGCGCTGACCTTCGGCGTAGATTGTGTCAAAGGCCAATGACGACTTGCCAGAGCCACTAAGACCAGTGATCACCACCAACTGATCGCGGGGAATGTCCACGTCGATGTTCTTGAGATTGTGCTCGCGTGCGCCGCGCACTTCGATGTTCTTCAGTTCAGCCATCAATGCCCCCAAACCTGTTCCCTAGAGATAGGTTAATCCCACCCCGACGCCAACCAAAAAATGAGAACGAAACAGGAACTATTGCGTGCTAAACCGGCCAAACTGCATGCTGGGAGTACAAATCTGTGCAAATTCAATATCATGCCCTACTGACAGAATACTTCAGGAGGCGTCCACCGAAGGTTCGTGTACATTGTCTGTAACGATTGAACCGTGGATTATCAGGTTTTCTGTGCAAGAGCCCAGGCACAGATTGGCATATCCGGGTCGTTGTCCAACGGATCGTTGACCTCGTCATACTCTGGCGGCCATTTGGGTTCCAAGTTGCGCAGGGCCGCGTTGCGGTTGCCCCATTGATCTGCCTGAATGTCTTCTTCTTTGAACCCACATTCGATCAGCAGGTTCTTGAGACCCCGCGCAGACCAACGCGAACAGTCGGTTGGGGCCGCGTGGAAGGGAATGTAAAACGGCACCGCCAGCCAGAAATGACCACCCTTGCGCAGCATCTTTCGGATGTTTTTGGTGGCCATATAAGGGCGGTCCAGATGCTCCCAGACCTGATTGGCGAGGATCAGGTCAAACTTAAGCGGTTTGCCGTCTTCATCCGTAAAGGGCCCGGCGCAGACGTCATACTCGGGATAGCGGTATTGCTGGTAGGACTTAAAGTCGAACATTTGCCCCCAATGCCCTGAAATCTCTGCAACATTCAGCTTTTTAGGTCCAAGGGATCGGATCATTTGCCGACTGGACTTGGCCATGACAATGCGGTTCAGGCTGGGCATTCTGCCTCTTTCATTTGGCTGGGATTGTGGTCGGTCTGCGAAGATCTTGGCGCTTACATATGGATCACACGCCCATAGGCGTCGAGCACACTTTCGTGCATCATTTCCGAGAGGGTCGGATGCGGGAAAACCGTGTTCATGAGTTCGACCTCGGTCGTTTCCAAGGTGCGCCCGACCACGTATCCCTGGATCATCTCTGTCACCTCGGCACCGACCATATGCGCGCCCAGGAGTTCTCCGGTTTTGGCGTCAAACACGGTTTTTACCATGCCTTCGGCCTCGCCCAGAGCGATCGCCTTGCCGTTGCCGATAAAGGGAAAGCGGCCCACCTTGATCTCATAACCCAGCTCCTTGGCCTTGGCCTCGGAATAGCCGACCGAGGCCACCTGTGGATGGCAATAGGTGCAGCCTGCGATGCTTTCAGGTTTGACGGGGTGCGGATTTTGGCCCGCAATCAGCTCGGCGACCATGACACCCTCGTGAGACGCCTTATGCGCAAGCCAGGGCGCGCCAGCAATATCACCTATGGCAAAAAGGCCATCGACACCGGTTCGACAATACTCATCCGTCACAACGTGGGTGCGGTCCACCTTGACGCCCAGACCTTCCAGCCCCAGCCCCTCGACGTTGCCGACAATACCAACGGCGGAAATCACCGTGTCAAAGTCGTGCTTTTCTACCTTGCCCTTTACTTCAATGTGCGCGGTCACCTTGCCCTTGGCACGATCCAGCTGCTTGACCATGGCCTTTTCCATGATGGTCATGCCCTGTTTGATGAATTGCTTCTTGGCGAAGGCCGAGATTTCAGCATCTTCCACGGGCAACACACGGTCCATCACCTCGACCACGGTCGTATCTGCCCCGAGGGTATTGTAAAAACTGGCGAATTCAATGCCGATGGCGCCTGATCCGATGACCAAGAGCTTCTTGGGCATACGGGGCGGTTGCAGCGCGTGCTTGTAGGTCCAGACGAGATCACCGTCGGCCTCGAGCCCCGGCAATTCACGCGCCCGGGCGCCTGTGGCGAGCACAATGTTCTTGGCGGTCAGGTCTTCGGTGCCTTTGCCCGTTTTAACACTAACCTTGCCCTTGGCAGGCAGCGTCGCCTCGCCCATCACGACCGTGATCTTGTTCTTCTTCATCAAGTGGCCGATGCCACCCGAGAGTTGTTTCGCAACCCCGCGCGAGCGTTTGACCACAGCGTCGAGATCGTAGCTGATCTTTTCAGCCTTGAGCCCAAACTCGCTGGCGCGTTCCATCAGGTGAAACACCTCTGACGAGCGCAAAAGCGCCTTGGTCGGAATGCAGCCCCAATTGAGGCATATGCCCCCCAGATGCTCGCGCTCGACAATCGCAACCCTGAGCCCCAGCTGTGCGCCACGGATAGCCGCCACATAGCCACCGGGACCAGCGCCGATCACGATCAGATCGAAGTTAGATGACATTGGAGACCCTCATTCATTGCACGTTACTGCGAGCCTAGAGGAGTTGCCAAAGCACTTCAACTTGCCCCTGCCCCATGGGCCATCTGAAAACTCGGGCTGGGCATCTTTTGGAAATTCGACCACTTTGGTCCCAAAGAGACTTAGGGAATTTGGTGATGAAGATTCTAAAAGACTTGTTGCTTGCCTGTGTGAACGCCACGCTGGTTCTTGTTGCGCTGTGCCTGTTCTTGCTCTGGCAGCTGTCCGGCACGGTCGAACGTGTCACGGCGGAGTTTTCAAGCAACCTGAGTGTGTTGGCGCCAGTTAAGACCCGGATCGACACCTTGACACAGGAAGTGGTGGCATTGCGCACAGAGGTGAGCCAACGCTCTCCAGGTGCAGACCTTCAGTTGAAACTGTCCAAGATCGAATCCGAGGCACAAAGGCTCAACGATGTATTGACCAATATCTCCAAAACGCCGGAACGGGTCATGCAGACATCTATACGTGCCACTGCCGAAAGTGCGACAGACGTGCTTTTGCAGCTTCGCAGCTGCAAAGCCGAAGACGCCGCCAGCTAGAAAAACAAAGCGACTAGCTGGCGCGTTGCAGTTCCTGCACCGTGTGCCCATACCCGCCGAGATCAATGTACTCTTTCTCGGGGCCAGTGTAGTGGCGCGCCAGAGCATCGTTGCGATACGGAAAGCGGCCAAACTGGCGGATCACTTCGCGATGCGCCTTGGCGTGCAGCATATTGGATGCGCCGGTTTCGGGCATACGCTGCAACATCATCCGCACACAGCGTTCCTGATCACACAGGTTTTCAGAATGCATCAGCGGAAGATAGAAGAACTGGCGCGCGGGCTCGTCGATTTTCAGGTCCCATTTCTGATGAATGGCTGCCTTGGCCGCTGCGAGTGCTGCACGATCCGAGCAAAAGGCCTTAGACGTGCCACGGAACATGTTGCGCGGGAATTGGTCGTTGAGGATGATATAGGCCAGCGCACCGCTGGGATATGTCAACCACTGCGCAAAGCTGCCCTCTTGTGCGCTCTTCCATGTGTCCATGAACCTGTCACGGATCTGTTGATCCAACTCGTCCGAGACCGCGTACCACCCTTCGGGGCCGACCTCGTCCAGCCAGAAGTTCAAGATTTCTTCGGGCCCTGCCATCGCCCAAACTCCTTGTATGAGTCACCCACCACGGTGACATAAAAATGTTACACAGGAAATTAAGACTTTTTTAAGTAACAAATTGCGACATCAACGACATATTACATGGCGTTTTCTGCCTCTTCCTCTTCCAGGGCCAGTTCGATGGCGAATTCCTGCGCAGCTTCGACGGCGACAGGAGAAGATGTCGGCAGGACGGGGGCATAGGTGCCGGTATCCTCAATGGCCACTGCGGCGCGACGTGTCATGCGGAAGGCCGCATAGGCGCTGATCGCCAGCATGAGAAAGGCCAGAAACAGAAAGTAGCCCGACGGGCCTGCCAAACCCATCAGCCAGCCGGTCAGAACCGGCCCGGCAATGGCGCCAAGACCGTTGATGAACACCATTCCGCCAGAGGCGGCGGCCATGTCTTCGTGCTCCAGATAGTCATTGGCGTGGGCAATCAAGAGCGAATACAGCGGGTTGGAGAACCCGCCAATCAAAGCCGCGGCGACCAGAAGCATGGCAAAGGATGTGCCAAAGACCATCCCAATCAGGGCACCTGCGCCTCCGATCAGCCCGGCAAACAGGATCAGAACCCGACGATCCATGCGGTCCGAGAGCCAGCCCAGTGGATACTGAACCAGCATACCGCCAACGTAGAACGAGGCGACAAAGATCGAGATGTCCTTGACCGACATCCCGATCGAAGCTGCATAGACCGCAGACATGCCAAATTGGGCGGCAAAGACGCCTCCCAGCAGGAACATGCCCACTGTTCCCAAGGGTGAGATTCTGACCAGTTCCCGCAGGCTCATCGGTTTGGTCGCCTCAAAGGCAGGGGTGGGCGAAATGCTCAGAAGAATGGGCGCAAACGAGATCGAGACCAGCACCGAGGGGATGACGAACAGCACGAAACCAGACGGATCCGCCGTCACCATTATGGCCTGGGCGGCAATCACGCCGATCATCTGCACGATCACGTAAAGCGACAGGGCCTGACCACGGGTTTCATTGGTGGCCGCGTTGTTGAGCCAGCTTTCCGCAGTCACATACACGCCAGAGAAACAGAAACCGATCAGCACCCGGCAAAAGAACCAAACGACCGGATTGGTAAAGGTGGGATAGATGATGATAACGGCCGAAATGAACGAGGCCAGCGCCGCAAAGACCCGAACATGTCCGACACGGCGGATCATCTCGGGTGTCATGCGCGATCCCCCCAGGAAACCCACAAAGTATCCGGCCATCACCAAAGACATCTCAAAGGTCGAAAAGCCCTCGATTTCTCCGCGGATCCCGAGGAGCGTCGATTGAACACCGTTGCCAAGGGTCAACAGCAACATGCCCAGCAACAACGCCCAGGCACCTGACAGGAATTGGAACATCGGGGTCTCCTCGCGCGTTTCCGACTGGGTGTTTCCCCCACCTCACATGGCAGGGGGATGATGTATGGTCTGTCCGCGACCAACTTAACACATTTGCGGCAGAGTCTTCATGGAAGCAAAAGAGAGGCGTCGCCGTAGGAAAAGAACCTGTATTCTTCTCTCACTGCATGGTCGTAGATGTTTTGGATACGCTCTTGCCCCATCAGAGCAGAGACCAACATCATCAACGTGGATTTTGGCAGGTGGAAATTGGTCATGAGTGCGTCGGCCACGTGAAAGGTAAAACCCGGATAGATGAAGATATCTGTCCCGCCCTCCCAAGGAGAAATGGTGCCCGACCTGCCTGCGCTTTCGATCAGGCGCAATGCGGTTGTACCAACGGGGATCACCCGTCTTCCGGCTGCCTTGGTTGCGGCAATCTCGGCGGCGGCTTTTTCCGTGACCTGCCCCCATTCCGAGTGCATCTTGTGCTGGGTAACGTCCTCGACCTTGACCGGTAGAAAGGTGCCTGCGCCGACATGTAACGTGACATAGGTAAACTCCACGCCCCGCGCTTTGAGCGCTTCCAGAAGCACGTCATCAAAGTGCAGCGAAGCCGTTGGCGCAGCGACTGCTCCGGAGTGCCGTGCCCAAACGGTCTGATAGTCTGTCTTGTCCTGCTCATCTGCTGCACGTTTGGCAGCAATGTATGGCGGCAGAGGCATGGCGCCGGCATCTGCCAGAGCTGCATCAAAGTCTTCGCCGCTCAGATCAAATTGCAAAGACGCCTGCCCATCGTTCTTGTTCAATAGCCGCGCGCTCAACCGCTCCGAAAAGACGATGGTTTCACCTTCGCGGACCTTCTTCAGCGGTTTGACAAGGGCGCTCCACTGCCCATCAGCGCCGGGTTCAAGCAGGGTGACCTCGATCCGGGCCCTGGTTTCGCCTTCGGCACCCTGCCGCTTTCGAAACCCGCTGAGCCGCGCCGGGATCACGCGGGTATCGTTCAGCACCAACCGGTCACCGGGACGCAGCCATTGGGGCAAGTCAGAGACCACATCGTCGGTAATCCTGTCACCCTCGGCCACCAAAAGCCGTGCAGAAGACCGTGGATTGGCAGGCCGGGTCGCAATCAACGCCTCGGGCAGATCAAAGTCAAAATCTGAAAGGTTCATCTGTTTTCGCCAGTCTGATCTTCGCCCAAGTCATGTTGCACAGGCTCGGATGTGTTTGTGTCGGGCATGGCCTCGTTCGGGACGCGGAAAATCTCTCGTAAAAAACCGGGCGTCAAGGCCGAGAGCGGATTAACCGTGATGTTGTAGTCATCAGGTGTACCATCTAGGAAATAGTTAAAGCCAACCAGCCCTTCGCCTTTTTTGGAAATCACCCGCCCGACAGCATTCAGCACGTAGACCGGTGAAAAGACGCCCTGAAACTTCATCACATTGCTGGCCATATCCATGGTGCCATCAAGCGAAATGCCCATTCCGGGGCCAACAGCGCTGCCTTGGGTCACGATGAGGGTCGACGGCGTAACCCGAAAGCGCGACGACACTTCGGTCAACGAGATGCCGGGACCATTCAACTGATCCAAGAGGCCAATCAAACTGACCGCGTTCAAAAGCTCGGCAAAAGCCGGTGCATCAAGGACCCGGACATTGCGGATGGTCACGCGCCCATCAAATACACCGTCTTCGGCGGCTTGCTCCAATCGCAAAGTGAAACGCCCTGGCCCGCTGGTTCTGGCCAGTCCGATTTCACTCATGATGTCTCCGCCACGGGATGACTCCACGCGGAAAAGGGGCCCATTTTTACCGGGTAACATTTCGCCAGTCACCGGTGCACCTCCGTTGAAGCGCCCGGAAAATGTGCCGGTCAATCCGCCCTGATCCACAAATCGCCCTTCAAAGTTGCTGAGGTAATAGCTTTCCGACACCTGAACCCGTTGCAAACGCGCTTCGATCGGTCCCATCGGATCCCCATCGGACGCGTTGCCTGAACCCGACGGCAGGCCACGAATGTCAAAACTGCCATCCGTCAGAACGATACCCGGGGCGAGTCCCTCGCCCCGTCCGACCAAAGCGCCCTGCCCGCTCAACCAGCTTCCGACTTCGAATTGCTCCAGCGTGGCCCGGTCCAGACCGCCTTCGGGGCGCAACGACACTGCGCCATTGACCGCCAAACCCGGTGCTTCGAAGGCGAAGTCGTCGACCCTGACCAGCTTTTCCAGAGAAATGTTCACGTCGAGAATCCCGGGAATTTCTGGCGCCTTGGCAAACCCAAGCGGCGGGTAAGACACACCCAATCCAACCAGATCGGACTTGAGTGACAGATCGGGTGCTTTGCCTTTTTGGATGTCGAGCTGAAACTCTGCTGGCGCGGCACCTGAAAAGCTCTCCAAGGGAAAGCCGATGTCGAATTCTTCCACCGCGAGACGGCTGAGTTCGGCCTGACCTGTCAGCACACTGCCGCCATTGCTTTTCGGGCCGATCGGGGCCTCCCAACGCGCATGAACGGGTAGCTTCCCGACAGTTCCGTCGCCTTCGATCATGACTTTGTCGTTGTCGACAAAACCGGTCATGTTGCCCGCGATCACCTTACCGGGAATGAAATGTGTGGTTACAACGTCGTCCAGGGCGAGGTTTGCAACAAACGTCACTTCCTCTGGTTGGAGTTTTGGCTTGAGCGTGAGGTCGATTTCTCCAACAGCATGCACTGTACCCGTCGCCAGATCCACGGGTAGATTGGCATTGTCCATCACCGAAAGCGGTGGGCGATTGAGCAGAGATAGCGCCGCGGTGACTGGTCCTTTTGCAACCAAACGAACCAGAGCCGGGGATTGCTTGACCTGTGTATTCCGGACAACAAAGCCGGTGCCGGCAATATCCAGTCGCCCGCCCTCATCCGCTTCGACGTAACCCGCTTCTGCGCCTACAAGGAACTGATTGCGAGAGAATGTCGCCACGCCTTTGGCTGCGCGCAAAGGTGGCAACGTCTTCAGGAAAGTCAGGTCGAGGTCATGGAACTGAAAATCCGCGTAGATCTCTGGGGCTTCACTTCCCCGGGATCGTATCGCCAGATTGATGTCGCGCACCTCAACGTTGTGAATGCGGGTCGCAATGAAGTTGCGCAGCCCCTCCTTGGCCCCTTCGGGCCAGACCCCCAGCAGAGCGTCACGTTCCAATTGGGTCATGCTGCCGTCAACAGCAAATTTCCAATGGCGGGATTCAGGTTTCAGCGATCCAGAAAATCTGAGCCGCTGCCCGCCCTGAGACAGGACCAGCTGGCCCAGGGTCAATTCAAAAGGATCCAACCGAAGCCGAAAGTCGGCAAATCCGCTGTCGAGCGCAACGGGGCTGTTTTCCAGAAAGTTGGGATTAATCTCGAACTGGGTGAACTCGAGCTGTGCGATCAGCTCCTGGGGAATGCCCTGATCCGGGCGGCGCAGTGCTACAGTGCCCTGTGCTGTTGCCGCCACCCGGTCAGCTTGAATCGAGAATTGGTCAAGCGACAGTATCTGACCTTTGGGATCATAAGTGAGGTAGGTGTTTGCCGATTTGAACGGAATGGGAAGAACCTGATCATTGGGTTGGAGGGCACCCTCGCCAATCTGCAGCGCCACGGCAGTCAGGCCCAACACGCCATTTTCATCCGTTGACGTGCGCAAAGACCCCGAAATCGGCGCGTTCAGCACCTCCAACCATGAGAGTGCAGGACTTTGCGATGCGATTTCCCGCGACGGCATGTCTTCGAATGTCAGGCCGAACTGTGCCACATTGGTGTCGAGATCCAGGTCAATCGAGGTTTCCACCGACGAGACATAGGCCCGTGCCCCCAGCGCCACCAGATTTGCGCGAAAGGACACATTGTTGTCCTGCCGGCTAAGACGCGCCTGACCACCATCGATGGTCCATCCCTGACCGGCACGGATATCTTCAAACCGCATGCTGAGCCCCTGAACCTGAACGTCCTGCAACGCATGCAGCAAGGGTTGGTCCAGCACTTCGGTCATGAGACTGCCCAGATTGGCAAGTGAGGCGCGCAGATCGATTGCACTGCTTTGGTCGCCTTCGCCCAGTGTGAGGTTGAACGAACCGTCGTTCAGGCGACGCAAGCTCAAGGACACTCCGGAAATCTTGATGGACTTGGGCGCTATCTGCCGTTTCAGAAGGCTGTCAAAAGACAGAGAAACATCCACCTCGTCCAACTGAATGGCGCTCGACCTGTTGCTCTCGCGCAGCTCCAGGTTCTCGGCCCGTAATCGGGGGTGGAAACCGTCCTCGATCACCAGCCCCAAGCGGCCCAGCGAGATGTCCAGATGCGGCAGCTGTTCCGCGAGCAACAGCTCAGCCCGGTTTGAAATCCAGGATGGAATGGTGATCGGGCGACCGGTGAGCATGAACAAGGTCAGTGCAACCACACCAACCAGAGCCATCACGCTGGCAATCAGCCACAAGCCCACCTTGCGCCCACGGCGCGGACGGCGGGGCGGCTCTTCTTGGGGTGTCTCCGGGGTGATGTCCGGGTGGGACAGGGGGACCTCAACTTTCTTTCGTTTCTGCCGCCTCAATGGCCACTTTGCTCACAAGGCACTTGCCCGTGCACATATGCGCAATACCTTATGCCTGCCATAATACAGGATTCTCAAGATGTTTGACCTTTCCGACCCCGCTCCCGGCTTTATTTTGCCTGCCTCTGATGGATCAACTATCAAACTCGCTGATTTAAAGGGACAAAATGTAGTCCTATTCTTCTATCCCCGCGACAACACGGCGGGCTGCACAAAAGAGGCAATCGGTTTCACCGAGGCTTTGGGTGCCTTTGACGCAGCCAACACAAAAGTTTTTGGCATTTCAAAGGACAGTATCACCTCGCATGAGAAATTTGTTGCCAAGAAAGACCTTGGCATGCCGCTCTTGTCAGACGAACACAACACCACCTGCGAGGACTATGGCGTCTGGAAGGAAAAGAAGATGTACGGCAAGACCTTTATGGGGATTGAGCGGTCCACTTTTCTGATTGACGCCGAGGGTCGGATTGCTGGTATCTGGCGCAAAGTCAAAGTTGACGGCCACGTGGCCCAAGTTCTGGAGGCCGCACAGGCGCTGTGACCACAAAAACACTTTCCCAAATGGCAGTGGAGGTTCTGACCACCGCTGACGGGCGCGCCAAGACCGCGCTGAGCCACAGATATGCAGCAGACTGGTTCGCCGCGCGCGATGCGGGTGCGCCACTTGCGATTGGCAATGCGCAACCGCCCTTGCGCCCGTCCCGACCCGACAGGCCCGAGTTGTTGTCCCCCCGCGATGTCCCCCGTCGGCGCCCCGGTAGCCCGCAAGGACGCATCGCGCTGTTACACGCCGTGGCGCACATCGAATTGAACGCCGTTGACCTGCACTGGGACATTATTGCTCGGTTTTCTGACCACCCGATGCCGATGGGGTTCTATGATGACTGGGTGAAGGCTGCGGATGAGGAATCCAAACACTTCAATCTTGTTTGTGACTGCCTGGAAGACATGGACAGCTATTATGGCGCCCTGCCCGCCCATGCCGGTATGTGGCGCGCCGCCGAAGACACGGCCGAGGACTTTATGGGGCGATTGGCAGTGGTGCCCATGGTGCTGGAAGCGCGTGGTTTGGATGTGACTCCGGGCATGATCGAGATTTTTCGCAAAGCCAAGCAAAACGCCACGGTTGAAGCGCTCGAGATCATCTACTCCGAAGAAGTCGGCCACGTGGCTTATGGATCAAAGTGGTTCCATTTCCTGTGTGGACGGCACGAGAAAGATCCCAAAGACACCTTTCATGGTCTTGTACGTCGGTATTTTCACTCGGCACTGAAACCGCCCTTCAACGAAGAGAAACGGGCCGAAGCGGGCTTGCCCCCTGATTTCTATTGGCCTTTGGCCGAAGAAACGCCCCTTAAACAACGCGGATCCTAGGATTTGGCAAGCAATTCCTTGCCTGTTTTTTCAGTGCGCGTCCATGCCGCTCTGTATGGTGTAGCAAAATCCTTGCCCCAAAGGTAAGCAATCGTTAAGAAATCCGGGCCGGGACATCAGAAGTCCGGATTGTTGGGATGGGACTAAGGACAAATTCACGTGCGTTCACGTCTGGCTATTAAAGTTCACGCGCTTCTCGAGCGCTGGTTTCCCGAGCGGCGGCTGTTTCTGCGCTCAGAGGAAGACACGCGCTTTATCCGTCTGCGCCCGGCAACCCAACTCATCGCTTTCGCGGGTGGATCGGTCATCGTTGCATGGACCATCGTGGCGACAGCAATCCTGTTGATGGATTCGATTGGCTCGGGCAATTTTCGCGAACAGGCACGTCGCGATCAACAAACCTATGAACAACGCCTGAATGATCTCTCGGAAGAGCGCGACGCGCGCACCGAGGAAGCATTGGCTGCGCAGCAGCGGTTCAACTCGGCACTGAGCCAAATCTCTGACATGCAGTCAGAACTGCTGGCGTCGGAAGCCCGCCGCCGCGAGTTGGAAACCGGGATCGAAGTGATTCAGTCCACCTTGCGGCGCACCATGAAAGAGCGCGAGCTGGCCTTGGCAGAGGCCAAATCGCTGAGTCAGGATGCCTCGCAAAACGCACTCGCTGATGCTGGTGCCTCGCCCCTGGGCAATGACATGCTCGACACGCTGTCGACGGTCCTGGCCGAAACTGCCGCCGAGCGCGACCAGGTTCTGGCGGATGCCAAGGCGGCACTGGACGCGGCAAAAGAGATGCAGCTGGAACTGGCCCTGATGGAAGAGAAGAACGATCAGATCTTCCGTCAGCTTGAAGACGCCATGACCATCTCGGTCGATCCGCTGGAAAAAATGTTCCAGGCCGCAGGTATGGACACCAAGTCGATGCTGGAGCAGGTACGCCGTGGGTACAATGGCCAGGGTGGTCCCTTGATGCCGATGTCATTCTCGACCAAGGGCGGCCAATTGACCAAGGAAACTGTCCGCGCCAACCGCCTTCTGGATCAGATGGACGAGTTGAACATGTATCGGATCGCGGCGGAAACTGCGCCGTTTGATATCCCGATCAAGAGCGCCTTTCGCTACACCAGTGGCTTTGGCATGCGCTGGGGCCGGATGCATAACGGCACCGATTTTGCTGGAAAACACGGCACACCGATCCTTTCAACCGCAGATGGCGTCGTGATTCACGCCGACTGGCTGTCGGGATATGGCCGCCTGATCAAGATCAAGCACGAATTCGGAATCGAAACCCGCTACGCCCACTTGGCGAAAATCCGCGTGAAGGTTGGACAAAGGGTCTCGCGTGGGGATCATATTGGTGATATGGGCAACTCTGGACGGTCGACCGGGACGCACCTGCACTATGAAATCCGGATGAATGGTCGCGCCCAGAACCCGATGAAATTTATCAAGGCTGGAAGAAATGTTTTCTAAGAGCAAAATCAACGAACCCGCACCGAAATCAGCTGATATGGCTAAGCCTGCTGCGCCCGAAACACCTTCTGCCGTGCCGCCAAAGCCGACGACAGACTTCAAAGCGTCGACCGCCCCAAAGGCCAAGCCACCGGCATCGATCCTGTCTTCGGATCTGCACATTTCCGGCAATCTGAAGACCACAGGCGATATCCAGGTTGAAGGCACCGTCGAAGGCGACATTCGTGCGCACCTGCTGACCGTGGGCGAGAGCGCCACCATCAAAGGCGAAGTGATTGCTGATGATGTCGTCGTCAATGGCCGAATTGTTGGCCGCGTGCGTGGCCTCAAGGTTCGCCTGACATCGACGGCTCGTGTTGAGGGTGACATCATCCACAAGACCATCGCGATCGAGAGCGGCGCGCATTTCGAAGGTTCGGTCCAGCGTCAGGACGACCCGCTGACCAAGAAGAAAGCCGCCGCCCCTGCCCAAGCAGCCGCGCCCAAGGCCGACGCCTGATCGGTTTACCAAGCGAATTTTTGGAAAGAGCGTCCTGTCCGGGCGCTCTTTTTCTTTGTCTCACCGGGACGGCATCGCGGCAGGTGGATCGCTTACTGGCCCAGCATCCACGCCCCATCTGGCCAGAAAGCATGGTAGGCAAAGGCAAACATGACGTCATGGGCCACATCGCGTCCTTGACTGTCACGCACACGGATCGAACCGACATCCCGCCCTCGTGACATCGTTCCCGCATCCAAAGCTGAGGCCTGCCCCGGTTGCCAGCTGATTTCCAACCCGGCCTCGCGCACGACGCCTTTGTCACGCAGCCGCTGCATGGGCCAGGCACGATCCCCAACCCGAACCACCCGCGATAAGGCCGCAATCCCATGCGGCGGCAGTTCGCCATTGTAGAGGAATGGACGTTTTGAACTGTCGTAACTCTCGTAGGGATTGCGCCCATACCGGCGGTTATGAGGCGGCTCAGCCATCACCAGCCCATCCGGGTTGCGCGTGCGAAACTGATCCCAACCTTCCATCCAGCTGACCACCAGGGTCAACTCGGTGCCCGTAAGGTCGCCGACGATGGCGGTTCCGATGGCCTGCTGCCACCAGCTTTGGGTTTCACGGTCGTACATGATCATGTCTGAATTGCGCAGCTTGCCAGACACGCCAAAGGTCAGGACCTGACCCCCAGCCCGTCGGTCAAAGGTAAGTGCCGAGTTGCACAAAGGGCAAAACGTGACGGCAACAGGTACGCCCGCCACCGTGTCATTCACAATCTCATGCCACGTCAGGTACCGCAGAGGATAGGCACGCGGCGCAGCTCCCGGGATCTCAACCGTAATCACCGGTTCAATCTTGCCGATGCGCGTCTCGTCCGAGGCCCGAATGAACTGCGGATCACTCAAGGCGGGAATGCCATCTTTGGGAGGGCCACCTGACAAGACTTCGGTCCAACTGCTGACCGTGGTCTTTGCAAAATCCGTCTCAGGCCACTCGTGTTTCCAGAAGTCGGGGTTTGCCTGTACGGCTGAAACCCACGACATGAGGCTGAACAAGGCTAAAAGCAAGCGGATCATGATTGTGCCCTCCTGTGACCACAGGGAAGGCTCGCAAAAAATAAGGGGGGCCGGATAGCCCCCCTCACAACAGTTTGATGCTTGGTGACGTGCCTTACTCCGCGACAATCAGCTTCTGCATGACGTCTGGCTGGCCAATCACGGCGCCATTTGGCCCCTTGCCCAACTTGATCGCATCCACAACCTCCATGCCTGCAACCACTTTGCCAACAACGGTGTATTGGCCATTCAGGAAATGACCAGGTGCAAACATGATGAAGAACTGCGAGTTGGCGGAATTTGGGTTCTGCGAACGGGCCATGCCGACAATGCCACGGTCAAACGGCTTGTCAGAAAACTCCGCAGGCAGATCAGGGTGCTGCGATGCCCCCATGCCCGCGCGCCGCATGTCGCCGCCTACCTTGCCGAACTCCACATCGCCGGTCTGCGCCATGAATCCTTCGATAACACGGTGAAAGACCACGTTGTCATAGGCACCAGCCGCCGCCAATGTCTTGATGCGCTCGGCGTGTTGCGGCGCGATGTCCTCGAACAGATCGATCGCAACGACCCCATTTGCCTCGCCTGAGATCGCGATGGCAATGTCCGCCCCGTCCGGCACCACCAACTCACCGCTGGTTTCGGTCGTTTCGGTTGTGCTGGTGTCTTCAACCGCTGGCGCAGGTTCGTCGCCGCTGTTCAGCCACCAAGCGACGGCCGCTGCAATCGCAACGGCCACAAGGATCAGGGAAAGAAGTTTTTTACTCCGCGACATCTGCGGCCACTTTCACCGAGATCATACGGTCAGGGCTCGCTGGCGGCTCACCGCGAGTGATGGCATCGACATGTTCCATGCCCTCGATCACCCGGCCGTAAACAGTATATTGGCCGTTCAGAAAGTGATTGTCGCTGAAGTTGATGAAGAACTGCGAGTTTGCGCTGTCAGGCATTTGGCTGCGTGCGGCACCCAGGGTTCCGCGATCATGCGGAATGCGGCTGAACTCGGCCTTGAGGTTGGGAAGATCCGACCCACCGGTGCCCGCGCTGCGCAGGTTGAAATTATTCTCCATGTTGCCATTGGCGACATCCCCGGATTGCGCCATGAACCCGTCGATCACGCGGTGAAAGCACACGTTGTCATACTGGCCCGAGCGGGCAAGCTCTTTCATGCGCTCACAATGTCCCGGCGCAATATCCGGCATCAGTTCGATCACGACATTGCCGTCTTTCAGCTCCATCACGATGGTGTTTTCGGGGTCTTTGATCTCGGCCATGGGGCCCTCCTGTCATATCTTTGCGCGCTAGTTAATCATGTGGGGCGGTAAAGCCAAGAGATCGCATTGACGAGGACGGTGTTTCCTATAGAGAACAGGGCAAAGATTTGCTGACGGAGACGATTATGAGCTGGAAAACCCTTGACCAGATGGAATTGGACGGCAAACGCGTTCTGACACGCGTGGATATCAATGTTCCGACTCTCGATGGCGTTGTCACGGATGCGACACGCATTTTGCGGATCGCCCCAACCGTCAAGCACATCCTGGCCTCTGGCGGGCGTCCGGTTCTGCTGGCCCACTTTGGCCGTCCGGGTGGTGAGCGCCGCGAAAACCTGTCGTTGAAACAGCTTGTGCCAACCCTGGAGCAAGCTTTTGAAGCGCCGGTTGTTTTTGCTGCCGATTGCGTCGGGACCGAGGCCGAACTGGCTGCAGAAACCCTGCAACCGGGTCAGATTCTGTTGTTGGAAAACACGCGCTTTCACGCCGGTGAAACCAAGAACGATCCCGATCTGGCTGCGGGAATGGCCAGGCTCGGGGACGTTTATTGCAACGATGCGTTTTCGGCCGCACACCGCGCGCACAGCTCGACCGAAGGTCTCGCCCGTCTCCTCCCCGCCTGTGCGGGACGTTTGATGCAGGCAGAACTCGAAGCATTGGAAAGTGCGCTCAGCAAACCGGAACGTCCGGTGACCGCAGTCGTTGGCGGCGCAAAGGTGTCAACAAAGCTGGAACTCCTGTCGAACCTCATTGAAAAGGTGGACACTCTGGTCATTGGCGGCGGCATGGCCAACACGTTCCTGGCAGCACAGGGATATGACATTGGCGTCTCGCTGGCCGAGCGTCTGATGACAGATACCGCCAAAGAGATCATGGCCAAGGCCAAGGACACCGGCTGTGCCATCCTGTTGCCGCGCGACATTGTCGTGGCACGCAAGTTCGAAGCCCATGCAGACAATGAAACCGTCGCACTTGACGCCTGCCCGTCGGACGCGATGATTCTGGATGCCGGTCCTGAAAGCGTTGCGGCCATCACCGACGTTCTTCAAGCCAGCAAAACCCTGATCTGGAACGGCCCTCTCGGCGCGTTCGAGATCGAACCCTTTGATGCTGCGACCAATGCTGCGGCCCTTAAGGCCGCCGCGTTGACACGATCTGGCCAGTTGACCTCGGTCGCGGGTGGCGGGGACACGGTCTCAGCCCTCAATGCATCCGGCGCGGCGCGGGATTTCAGCTACATCTCAACTGCAGGCGGCGCTTTCCTGGAATGGATGGAAGGCAAGGTTCTGCCAGGTGTCGCCGCGCTGGAAGAGTAAACCAAACGACCTCGTAGGTCGGACAAAATTGTCCGACCTACGCGCGATCTGAACGTCGTTAGCGCCACCATGATTGCAACCAAGGCAGGGCTCGCATAGAAGCGGGTCAAACGCGGATTTCAGCGGCAAACTCCATATTTTCAGGGCGGATATCTTCATGGCCAACCAAGCACAAATCGACCAGATGACCTCGGGCGCGGGCTTTATTGCGGCTCTCGACCAATCCGGCGGCTCGACCCCCAAAGCGTTGCGCCTTTATGGCGTCGAAGAAGACGCCTATGGCTCAGAAGAAGAAATGTTCGATCTGATCCACGCCATGCGCGCCCGCATTGCCACGGCACCTGCTTTCACCGGTGAAAAAGTCGTGGGGGCGATCCTGTTTGAAATGACCATGGATCGTCAGATCGACGGAAAACCTACCGCCACATACATGTGGGAAGAACGCGGCGTCGTGCCTTTTTTGAAAGTCGACAAGGGATTGGCTGACGAAGAAAACGGCGCACAGGTCATGAAGCCGATGCCAGACTTGGATGCCTTGTGCGAACGTGCCGTGAAAGCCGGTGTTTTTGGCACCAAGATGCGCTCGGTCATCAACGCGGCCAATGCCCAGGGCATCGCTGCCGTCGTGGCGCAACAGTTTGACATCGGCAAGCAGATCCTCGGCCATGGCCTGATGCCGATCATTGAACCGGAAGTGACGATTTCCATTTCCGACAAGGCCGCGGCAGAGGATATCCTGCTGGCGGAAATCACCAAACAGCTTGATGCATTGCCTGACGATCAGAAGATCATGCTGAAACTGACCCTGCCGGAAACCGCCAATCACTATCAATCGCTGGTCAACCACCCCAAGGTGATGCGCGTCGTCGCCCTGTCCGGCGGCTATAGCCGCGAAGAGGCCAACGACCGTCTGTCCAACAACGCAGGCATGATCGCATCCTTCAGCCGCGCGCTGACCGAAGGTCTTTCTGCACAACAAAGCGACGATGAGTTCAACGCGACCATCGCACAGTCCATCGGCACGATCTACGACGCCTCGGTGGCGGGCTGACACCCCTTAGCCCGCCGGTTGCACCTGGCGGGCAAATTCGTCCCTGACGACCCTTTCGGCAACCTCGGCAAACTGCGCGATCAAACGCGGCTTGCCTGAAGATTTGCGCCAAACCAAGCCGACCTGCCGGTAAAACCCGCCGCGCACCGGGATCAACACAACGTCGCCCGCGGTTTTTGGCACCTCGGACTGCGCGTAGAGCGCGGGCAAAAACGTCACCCCCATATTCATGGCCACCATTTGCCGCAAAGCATCCAGGCTGGTTCCGATATAGTCGTCGCGCAGCCTGGCGCCGACATCTGCACACAACTGCGTAAGCGGCGCGTGCAATGTCAGCTTGGCCCCGAGCGTCAGCACGTCCTGTCCTTTTAGGTCTTCGCGGGCCACTTGGTTTTGCGTGGCCAGGGGGTGATCGCGCGCAACCGCCAAGAGCATGGGTTCGCGATAAAGCGGGTGCGTGCTGAAATCAGAGGCCGCCACCGGCATTTGTGTGAGAATGATGTCATGCGTGCCAGCAAGCAATTCTTCGAGCAAATCCTTTGGCACCCCATCACGCGCCACGAGTTTCATATCCGGGTTCTTGATGTGGAGATGTTGCAGGAATCGTGGAAGGAAATACGGGCCAATCGTGACAGTTGCACCTAGATGCAGCGTGCCTGCCCCTCCGCGTCCCATGGCATTGGCGGCCTCCATCAATCCTTCGACATCATCAAGAACTTTTTGAGCGCGTTCCAGAACGTCCCGCCCCCCCGGAGTAAGCTGTGCACCACGCCGCCCACGTTCAACAAGCCGCAAGCCCAGAACATCTTCGAGTGCCGCGATTTGCTGGCTTAGCGACGGTTGGCTGAGCCCCAGTCTTTCTGCGGCACGGCGATATTGTCCGGTCTGAGCCAGGGTCACGAAATACCGGAGCTGGCGAATGGTTGGCAGAGGATGTGACATACAACAGGTTTCGTTTGGTTTTTCCTATCAATCTATTTGGAATCTATTTCTGTTTTCTATTTCTACAACCCCCATATCTGCGATGTCACGGGCAAGGTCCCGGTCATCCCGATACATCCACAGGTTTCCAAATGCCCAACACTCTCTTTCCACGCATCGCCGTTGTTCTCACACACATGAAAACCCTGCGAAAACGTCAAAGCCAACTCGACGGTGAAATCGCTCTTGAACAAAATCGTCTGGATTCAAACTATCAGCACCTGCACTGGCTCAAGGTGCGCCGCCTGATGGTAGCGGACCAGATACAGCGCTACGACGCGATCCTTCACAAACTCAAAGAGGCCCTGCTGAACAGCAGTTCCGGAAAGGCTGCCCTGACATGACCGAACTCTATCGCTACATGACCCCGTCCTGGTTGAATGCTGCACCAACACTAGACCAGTTGATGAAATCACTCACCCGCGACACCTATGTGGCCACCCACACAACCGCCGCAGAACGCCCCTATTCAGAAGCACCGGAGAGGCCACCGCTCTACCCATTCTCACCCATGTGAGACGTTTTCCAAACCTGACGACACAACTTTTCCACCGCGCTTTGACCCAACAAGTCAAAGCGCGGTTTCTTTTTGGGGTGTGCTAAACTTACGGAAGTTCCTCTGTGTTTAATAAATGCAATTGGTTTTTCCTATCAAAAGGAATGGCCCCACCCCGTCCCAATGCCGCCAGCACGCCCCATATTGTTAGCAGAACGGCGATACGACCGTTCCAACGAATTGGGAGGCCACATGTCAGATTCTATCCTCAACCGCACAGCTGCCTTGGTTGCACACGTCAAAGCGTTGAAAAGCCGCAAGTCACAACTGGAGTTCAAGATTGACGCCGAACAAGCGCGCCCATTGCCAGACACACTGCGTCTGCGTCGGCTGAAAACACGCAAACTTGCGCTTCGTGATCTTCTGCGCCGGCAAGAGCTAAGACTCGCCAAGCTGAAACCCATCGCAGGCCACATCGCCGCCAGACAGGGAGGCCTCGCATGAAACACTTTGGGTTCCATAACCCCCAGCCGCTTTTTCAAAGTCGGGACATCAGCGAACTCAAGACCGCTCTGATTGACGATGATGATGCCCCCGACGGCGGCACCTTTAACCGCCCGACGACTTTGAAGAGAACTGCAGCTGCCACCACTCCGTCCCATCCGAACTAACCTTCGGATGACACTTTCGGCGCTGTCTTGTCCCAAATGTGGTGTCGAAAGCGTGTTGCTTCAGGCTTTTCGTTCTCAAGCCGCTTTACGCAACACAAGAACGTCGCGCAGGATTGACTCGCTCATTCTATGCGCGACGTTTCTCTCAACCACCTCGAGGTTCAAACCCTCAAAGGCCGCGATCATATCGGCGCGCTTTGGAATGTTGCAGTTATAGGCAATCGCCATCACTCCTCCGGGAGCCAAGCAATCGGCCCAACCCTGGGCTGCCTTTTGAATGACCGCCAAGGGGCTTCTTGCCCCATCCGGCCCGCCCATATGTTGCACCCCATAGGGAATGTCAGTGACCAAGAGATCAAAAGGCGCGCGGCCAACCAATGCACGCGCGTCAACGGTATCGCCGATCACGACACGCGCTGTTTGGCCTTCTGACTTGAAGTCCAGAAACTTGCCAGTGCCCTTCTTATTGGCCTTTTGCACCCAGCCTTCTGCCAGTTTGTGTTTCTGACGGTGCAGCTTGGTCCATTTCTTCAGCCCGCGACGAATTTCATTGAGGGCCGAGAGATCCTGCTCCACTCCTGTGGCTGACATCCCATAGCGCATGGCCCAGAACAAAGAAGTTCCGCGCCCGCACATCGGATCAAGCAACCGCAAATCGGTGTGGCCGGTTTCAACCTCTTGCAACGCAAGGTTCACCAACAGCTGTGTCAGGGTTTCGTTGGTTTTGCCCCGGTACTTCTCGCCAGAGACAAAATCTTCGTGAAGACCAAAACCTTTGGCCCCTTCGACAGGATGCCACCCTTGCTGATCCACCAGAAAAAGGCCTTGGACAAACGACAGACGCATCACCTCGCGTGTGAGATCATCTGCACAGGCGATGCGCAGAAAATCCATGCCTCCGTGCATCTCAAATGCGCCGATTTCAACACCCCCGACACCCGCAATCTCGGCCAGAGCAACGGATTGGGTTTCGCCGAAGTAGGCCCCGCGCGCGGCAGGTGAAATCAATAGAGCATAATCTGGCATGATGGATCCGGCACAAAGGTCGTTTGCCGGACCCTACCCCAGCCTGCGGTCAAGGGTCCAGACGCGACAGGATAGCGGCGGCATCCAATCCGGCAACAGTACCCGCCATCTGGCCGCGATCCTGCGCGACGCGGCTGGTGACGTAGCCAGAGACCACTGCATCAGGTGCCGTCTGCATCAATGCGGCCGACGTCAGAAGATTGCCCAGGCTTTCCGCAAACCAACGGGCCTCTGCCTCGGTCGGGCTTGCAGGCCACCGTTGGCGATGCGCCTCCAGCGCAGCGTCATAGCGGCTGTCGCGCCCACGCGCGGTGTCCAGAACTTCGGCAAGGACCTCTGCCGCAAGCGGCTCGCGGGCCAATGTGCGCAGAATATCGAGGCAAATGACGTTGCCGGACCCTTCCCAAATCGAATTCAACGGCGCTTCGCGATACAGCATCGGCATCGGCGTGTCTTCGACATAGCCCACGCCCCCAAGCACCTCCAAAGCTTCGCCAACCACAGGTATACAGCGTTTGTTTGAGAGATACTTGGCCAGTGCCACACCGATCCGAGCCAAGGCCCGGGACTCTTTATCATCGCGGTCATAAGCACTTGCGAGGAACATGGACACCGCCAGAGCGCCCTCCATATCCAGTGTCAGATCCGCAAGAACTTCGCGCATCAAGGGCTGGTCGATCAGGCGCCGCTGAAACACCGATCGGTGCGAAACCCAATGGTGCGCTTCGGCGATTGCGGCCCGCATCAATGCCGCAGGCGCAATCGCCGTATCCAGCCGTGTATGGTGCACCATCTCGATGATGGTGCGCACACCGGCCCCTTCTTCGCCCAGACGGTAGGCCAGCGCATTGTGGTATTCGATTTCAGAACTCGCATTGGCGTGATTGCCCAGCTTGTTTTTGAGCCGCTGCAACCGGATGCCATTCCGCTCGCCTTCGAGCCATCGGGGGACAAGAAAACAGGTCAGCCCTCCTTCGGCCTGGGCCAATGTGAGAAAGCCGTCACACATCGGCGCCGAGCAAAACCATTTGTGACCCGTCAGGCGATAGGCCTCGCCATCTCGCACCGCGCGCGTGGTGTTGGCGCGGACGTCTGACCCGCCCTGCTTCTCGGTCATCGCCATTCCCAGAGTTGCGCCCTGTTTCTGCGCAATGGGCCGGGTGGACGGGTCATAGATGCCGGACATGAGTTTTGGCGCCCAGGTCTCATAGAGTGTCTTGTCATGACGCAAGGCCGGAACGGCGGCATAGGTCATCGTCATAGGACACCCTGCCCCCGGTTCGGTCTGCATCTGCATGTAGACCAACGCGGCATGGGTTGCGTGCCCCCCCGGGGTTCCGTCCCAGGCCACGCGCGCAAATCCTGCCCCCAACCCGGCCTGCATCACGGCGTGATAGCCGGGATGAAACTCGACCTCATCCAATCGCCTGCCACCGCGATCAAACAGCTTCAGACGCGGCAAATCCCGCTGCGCATCTTCGGCAGCCTGCAGAATGGTTTCCGACCCGTAAACCTGCCCGGCGGAGGCCAGCACGTCTTGTTGCGCCCCGGCAGCTATTGCGGCCTCCCGCAAGGGCCTGTCATCCGCCCAAAGATCCCGCGCGCCACGCAGACCGGGCTGATTAAAGACATCATGCGTTCCCAAAACGGTGGCTGGCTCTGACTGGGTCATACTGTTCTCTCCCTTGTTGATGAACAGCCTAGCTGTCGCGTCCGTACTCTGACCAGAAATCCGTGGCGTCAGAAATCACCAAAAAAACCAACATACTGACTCAAAAGGGATTCACAGCGCGAATCACCTGTGGCATAGTGTTGGAAGACGCCCGCAAAGGGCGCGATTGAGGCAGAGCATGACATCACAAAAGACCAGACCAGCCCTAGGTGCGCTCTTGTTTTTCGGCGTGTGTTTTGCGCTTGGCATCATTTTTACATTTGCCGCCGTTCAAGGCGACTATGGTGTGTTTCGCCGGGTAGAGATCGACGCAGATCGCGCGGCGTTGTCGGCCGAACTGGCCCAGCTGCAATCAGAGGTCGCGCGGATGGAAAACCTGACCCAGCGCCTGAGTGACGACTATCTCGATCTGGACCTTCTGGATCAGCAGGCCCGCGATGTGCTTGGCATGATCCGGGCTGACGAGATTGTCATTCGCTGAGCTGTTTCTGCTTACTCAAGAGCTTTGCGCATCCCGTAATTCAGCGCCTCTAGCGTGTGATGATCCCTGAGAAATGGGCCAAATTCGGTCTTGTCGACAGTCCCGTCGTTCCGGAATAACAATTCATCTTCCACGATCATCGCGACAACTTTCCACTCGCCACGCTGGGGCGGATCGGCTACCATTTTGTTTAACACTAAACTATTCCATCTGCTGGGAGGCTCGGGATGGCTGCCAAAAAGCCCGCCAAAAAGACCAACGTGTCTGGCGACGAACTCAAGAAATACTATCGCGAAATGTTGTTGATCCGCCGCTTTGAAGAAAAAGCGGGTCAGTTGTACGGCATGGGCCTGATCGGGGGCTTTTGCCACCTCTATATCGGTCAAGAGGCCGTTGTCGTGGGTCTGGAAGCTGCCGCTGAAGAGGGTGACAAGCGTATCACATCGTACCGCGACCACGGTCATATGCTGGCCTGTGGCATGGATGCCAAGGGCGTGATGGCCGAACTGACAGGCCGCGCCGGAGGGTATTCCCGGGGCAAGGGCGGCTCGATGCACATGTTCTCGAAAGAAAAGCATTTCTATGGCGGCCACGGCATTGTGGGGGCGCAGGTGCCGCTGGGTGCCGGGCTGGCCTTTGCAGACAAGTACAAGGGCAACGGCCGCGTGACCTTTACCTATTTCGGGGATGGCGCCGCCAACCAGGGTCAGGTTTATGAAACCTTCAACATGGCCGCGATCTGGGATTTGCCAGTGATTTTTGTGATTGAAAACAATCAGTACGCCATGGGAACCGCGCAAACCCGGTCGACCTCGACCAAGGATATCTATCACCGCGGCGAGGCCTTTGGCATCCCCGGTGAGATGGTGGACGGCATGGATGTGCTGGCGGTAAAAGATGCTGGTGAACGCGCCGTTGCGCACTGTCGCAAAGGCAAAGGCCCCTATATTCTCGAGGTCAAAACCTATCGCTACCGCGGCCACTCAATGTCGGATCCGGCCAAGTATCGCACCCGTGAAGAAGTGCAAAAGATGCGCGAAGAACGGGATGCCATCGAACACGTGCGCGCCATGATCCTCGAAGGCAAACACGCCTCAGAAGAGGACCTCAAGGCGATCGACAAAGAGATCAAGGCCGTCGTGAACGAAAGTGCCGATTTCGCCAAAGAAAGCCCCCTACCCGCAGCCGAAGAGCTGTGGACAGATATCTACGCGTGATCTGACAGAGGAGAATAGAAAAGATGGCTATTGAAATTCTGATGCCCGCCCTGTCCCCCACGATGGAAGAAGGCACGCTCGCCAAATGGCTGGTGAAAGAGGGCGACACGGTCTCGTCCGGTGACATCATCGCTGAAATTGAAACCGACAAGGCCACGATGGAATTCGAGGCCGTGGATGACGGCGTGATTGGTCACATCCTTGTGGCGGAAGGCACGGAAAACGTCGCCGTCAACACGGCCATTGCCACCTTGCTGGAAGACGGAGAAGAGGCAGGCGCAACGCCCACGCCCACAACCGCCGCCCCGCAAGAGCCGATACCGGCTCAGGCTGCCGCCCCCGCCGCGGTAGAGGCCCCCATGGCGGCTCCGGCTGATCTGACACCAGATTGGCCCGAAGGCACGGCGATGAAGCAGCAAACCGTGCGCGAAGCACTGCGCGACGCCATGGCCGAAGAAATGCGGGCTGATGAGGACGTGTTCCTGATGGGCGAAGAGGTTGCCGAATATCAGGGCGCCTACAAGGTAAGCCAGGGTTTGCTGGACGAGTTTGGCTCGAAACGGGTGATCGACACCCCCATCACGGAACATGGGTTTGCCGGGATTGCCACCGGTGCGGCCTTTGGCGGTCTGCGACCGATCGTTGAATTCATGACATTCAACTTCGCCATGCAGGCCATTGACCATATTATCAATTCGGCAGCAAAAACACTCTATATGTCCGGCGGCCAAATGGGCGCGCCCATGGTGTTTCGCGGCGCAAATGGCGCAGCGGCCCGCGTGGGGGCACAGCACTCACAGGACTATGCCGCGTGGTATGCGCAGATCCCCGGGCTGAAGGTTGTGATGCCCTATTCCGCATCTGACGCCAAAGGTCTGCTGAAAACCGCCATCCGCGATCCCAACCCAGTGATCTTCCTTGAAAACGAAATCCTCTATGGTCGCGCCTTTGATGTGCCGGTTCTGGACGACTTCACCATTCCCTTCGGCAAAGCACGTGTCTGGCGCGAAGGCACGGATGTCACCCTCGTCAGCTTTGGCATCGGTATGCAGTATGCGCTGGAGGCTGCGGAAAAGCTGGCTCAGGACGGCATCAGCGCCGAAGTCATCGACCTGCGCACCCTGCGCCCCATCGACTACGACACTGTCATCAACTCGGTCATGAAAACCAACCGTTGCGTCACCGTCGAAGAGGGCTGGCCCGTAGGGTCCATTGGCAACCACATCTCTGCCACGATCATGCAACGCGCCTTTGACTACCTCGACGCGCCGGTGATCAACTGCACCGGCAAGGATGTGCCCATGCCATATGCGGCGAACCTTGAGAAACTGGCGCTTGTGACGACGGATGACGTGATCACTGCCGTCAAACAAGTCACGTATCGCTAAGGGAGGACACGACAATGGCTATTGAAATCCTCATGCCCGCGCTTTCCCCCACGATGGAAGAAGGCACTTTGGCCAAATGGCTGGTCAAAGAGGGCGACGAAGTACAGTCCGGCGACATCATTGCCGAGATCGAAACGGACAAGGCCACCATGGAGTTCGAGGCCGTGGACGAAGGTATCATGGGTCCGATCCTGATCGCGGAAGGCACCGAAGGCGTCTTGGTCAACACTGTCATCGCCATGATGCTGGAGGACGGCGAAGACGCGGGCAGCGTCGCAGCCCCATCCTCGGCCCCGGCAGGTACAGAGCCATCGGTTCCAGCGGCCGAGAAAGCCCCGCAAGGGACTGCCGAGGCCCCTGCCACGCCTGCGCCGCCCAGTTCTAAGACCAGTGATGGCAGTCGTATTTTTGCGTCACCGCTCGCCCGCCGCATCGCCGCGGACAAAAGTCTTGATCTGGCAACGCTCCAAGGCTCAGGCCCGCGTGGACGCATCGTCAAGGCGGACGTGGAAAACGCAAAACCTGGCGCCGCGCCCGCCTCGGTGGCCGCCACCAGCGCCGCAACACCTTCGGCCCCTGCACCCCTGCCACAAAGCGCGGACGCAGCCAGCGTCGCCCGTATGTACGAGGGGCGCGATTATGTCGAAGTGCCGCTTGATGGCATGCGCAAGACCATTGCGGCCCGCCTGACCGAAGCGAAACAGACCATTCCGCACTTCTACCTGCGCCGGGACATCCGTCTGGATGCCTTGTTAAAGTTCCGGTCCGAATTGAATGCCCAGCTTGAGACACGTGGCGTCAAACTCTCGGTCAACGATTTCATCATCAAGGCCTGTGCCCTGGCGCTGCAATCGGTTCCGGACGCCAACGCCGTTTGGGCAGGAGATCGCGTTCTGAAACTGACACCGTCTGACGTGGCGGTGGCTGTCGCCATCGAAGGTGGCTTGTTCACACCGGTCCTGAAAGATGCAGAAGCTAAATCTCTGTCTGCCTTGTCAGCCGAGATGAAAGATCTGGCAACCCGGGCCCGTGATCGCAAACTTGCGCCGCACGAATACCAGGGCGGCAGTTTCGCGATCTCGAACCTCGGTATGTTCGGCATCGACAATTTTGATGCAGTCATCAATCCGCCTCATGGCGCAATCCTTGCCGTGGGGTCGGGCGTGAAAAAACCGGTTGTTGGCAAAGACGGTGCTCTCGAAGTCGCAACAGTCATGTCCGTGACGCTCTCGGTCGACCACAGGGTCATCGATGGCGCACTCGGAGCCGAAGTGTTGAAACACATCGTCGACAACCTGGAAAACCCGATGACCATGCTGGTCTGACGTAAAGCGTATTACATAAAGAAAGCGCCGCAACTTCTTGCGGCGCTTTTGTTTTGTCAGATCAGTCCGACGTCAGTGTTCAAGGATTTGGTCCATAGCGACCGAAGGCTGGTCGCACCCGGCCTCACCAACGATCTTTGCCGGAACGCCCGCGACTGTTTTGCATGGGGGCACCTCTTCCAGCACCACCGAGCCTGCCGCGATGCGGCTGCAATGGCCAACCTTGATGTTGCCCAGAACCTTGGCGCCGGCCCCAATCAGAACACCATCGCCAATCTTCGGGTGACGATCCTCTTCCTCTTTGCCGGTTCCACCCAACGTCACCGAGTGCAACATCGAGACATTGTCCCCCACAACAGCCGTCTCTCCAATCACGATCGAATGGGCATGGTCGATCATGATCCCTTTGCCAATTTTTGCGCCGGGGTGAATATCGATGCCAAATATCTCGGACGTGCGCATTTGAATGAAATAGGCCAGGTCCTTACGGCCCTGACGCCACAGCCAATTGCCGATGCGATAGGCCTGAACAGCCTGATACCCTTTGAAATACAGGATCGGCTGCAACAACCGGTGGCTTGCCGGATCGCGATCATAAATCGCCATCAGATCCGCCCGAGCAGCCTCGGCAAGTGCCGGGTCCATCGCAAAGGCTTCGTCGGCAATTTCCCGCAGAACCACCATGGACATCTCGTTTGACGCCAGTTTGGCTGCAAAACGATAGCTCAGCGCGCGTTCGATGGTTTTGTGATGCAGAACACAGGCGTGCACCAGGCCACCCATCAGCGGTTCTTCGCGAACTGCCTGCTCCGCCTCGGCAGTAATTCTCTGCCAGGTTGGGTCAATCTCAGTGATTTTCGTGCGCGTTTCAGCCATGGCAAATCGTCCTCTCTTGCCCTTAGACTACACTACATAGTCGATTGGCGGCAAATTCAAAGGGATGATCCCCAGGATCAGCAACGTGAATGTGAAGAGCGCAGAAGAATATCGGAACCTGATCCTCAGCCACCTGGCCGCGCTGGAGGAAGAGGATCGCCTTGGGCAACAAGGCCAATCCGTGGTCACGCTGGATCAACAGGCGGTGGGCCGCCTCAGCCGTATGGATGCCTTGCAGTCCCAGGCCATGGCCAAGGCAAATCAGCTGCGTCGTGACGCCAAGAAAACCGCACTCCTTCAATCACTTGGACGCCTCGATCAAGGTGAATTCGGCTATTGCGAAGAATGCGGTGAAGACATCGCGCCCAAGCGGCTGGCGTTTGACCCTTCGGTCACCCGATGCATCAGCTGCGCGCGCGGTTAGCTTGCCGCCCAGCGCGCCATTCGATCAATTCATGCAACACCATTTCCACACAGCCGCAATACCTGCTGTCCGAAAATCCAGGTTCCGGTTGCAGAACCCGCTTGTGCGCCGTTGCCATCAGTGACCCGTCCCCCCACAACAGATGCGCCCGCCCAAAGCGGCGAAAATAGTGGTGCGCGGCATGGGCTTCCTGGATCATCCGACGGCATATCGGACGGCGGCATGCTTCGGGAAGCCCCAGAAGCACCCGCGCCGCCGCCACAACGTCCCCATGCATCACCCGGCGCATGTGGTTCAGGCCCCAACCGTCAGGCTGGCATACAGCCCTGGACCAAACCGCGCCGACACCTGCGCCACCTCGATCTCGTAGGGGGCCACAACGCCATCCGAGGTCTGCTCGGACGCGCTGTAGCTCCAGTCCGATGTGCTGCGCGTGACCTCACGAACCACAGTGGCCCCCTGTTTTACACGTACATGGTACTGTTCGCTCTCTTCGCCCAAGGGGACGTCAGCCAACTCCCAGCTGTCCCCGTCAATCCGTGTTCGGCGCACCCAGCTGACTTCCAATGACCCGGCCCCATCTGGCGCTGCTTTCAGATGGCAGGGGCTGTAGGGCCGCAGACCATTGCCTGCAAAGGCTTCGACCAGATGCTCATACGCCGGATCATCATAGCCGCGTAACGCCGGGCCAATCCGGTAATGCCGCGCGATATTGCGCATGTTGCTGGCCAGCTTGATCTGGTCAATTTCTCCGTCGAACAACACGACATACGACCCCGTGGGCCAGACATCCGGCATCAGCCTGTCTGATCCCAGCTGCCCCCGCAAACGATGGCTCAACCACCAGGTGTTGGTTGCGATCAGCTCGGCATCGCGGAATTGGAAGACTTCCCAGTTACCCGAGCTGCCATCACCGATCATCGCCAGGTTGTCGCCGTTCAGCAGACGTTCCTCACTGATCGATTCAAATGCGCCGGTGATCAACTTGACCTGCAATCCGTCGCCGCGGTCATACTGTCCCGCAGGTGCCCGCAGCAATGCGGTCTCTGTCACACCAATGGTGGCACGACGGTTTTCCAACAGATTCAGCGCATAGTCACTGTCCGACCCGCTATCGTATACCGCAACACTGCCGGGCCAGGGATTGGCCGTGATGGCAAGATGCGGTGCTATCGGGTCTTCGTCACCGGTCAGCAACGGCAGGTCCATGAACAGCGGCAGAACCGGCACAGGCGCGACAAAGGCACGTTGGGTCGGCGTGTCTTCGGCATATGCCGACGGCTCGTAAACCGCGCTCTCAATGCGCACCGCCTCGACAATCTGCATCGCCCCCTGCTCAACCCGGTCGACCCGATAGAACACCTCGCCACTCTCACCGGGCAAAGAGACCACATCCCCTGCCCCAACAGTCAGCGCCGAAGGCGGCAGCGCAAAGCGGGCCCCATCCCGCGAAACACGCGCCTCAGTCAACCAGCGCTCGACCACCTGGTGTCCCTCGGATCGGGTCAGCGACACGGGCAACTGTGATGACGACACCGCATGCGTGGCCTCGTCCGGCAGTACCGCCTCTTCGGCGAGGATATCAAAGTCCCCATCTGCCTCGACAAATTGCACGCGCACGCGCCCGGCAATCTCGGCCTCGCTCTGTCGCGACTTCTCGATGTCACCTTCTATGTCCTGAGACACAGCCAGCCGGCTCTCGTCCAGGGCAACAGCTTCGCGCCCGTCCCGCATCACGAAATACAGGGTGCCGTCACGCTCTACCGCGTCAAACCCGTGCTGCAACATCAGCGGCTGCAAGGCCGCCCGCGCCTCGCTGACCTCATCCACAACATATCCCCGGACGATGCCCCTCAGATCGCTCACATCGAACGCCAGAACGCCCGCCCGCTCACAGATTTCGCGCACCACCGAAGCCAGAGACCGCGTCGCCGTGCGCCCGGTTAGCCAATGCCCACGTGCGTAATTCCCACCATCACTCCAGAGCTCACGGTTGTTGGGAAAGGCCGGGTATGGCCGCGCATCCCAGGCCCAGACATGGGCGCGGCTCATGTCGACCATCGGCGCGCCATACTCGGCAGAGACCGGATTGTTCTCTGTGTCGCACCAGTACGAGGTCATCGCCCGTATGTACTGTTGCTGAATGTATTCATCCCGTCGCCCGTTCGAATAGCGTGGCAAGGCGGATTCCGAAGATTTCTCATCCAGGAACTTGTTGGGCTGGTTTGTGCCCTTGTCGATCGCAGCACAGCCCATTTCGGCAAAGACAATTGGCTTTGACCCCGGCTCCCACGCAGTTGGCGACGCCTCTCTTGTCCCGCCAACCCGATTGTGGTGTGCATTTTCCCACCAGCCGCGAATGTCCTTATAGCGAAAGACCCACGGCTCGCCATGAGCCCCATCGGTGATCGGCGTACGGATCTGTGCCTCGCGGGCTGCCGAGGAATGGTAGTACCAGTCGTACCCCTCCCCGCCTGCGACATTGGCCTTCAGATAGGCCGGGTTGTAAATGCTGCCCCAATCCGCGTCGGCATGGTCCTCACCCTCACGCCAATCCGACAATGGCATGTAATTGTCGATCCCGACAAAATCGATGCCCTCATCCGACCACAATGGGTCAAGGTGAAAATACACATCCCCCGAGCCATCCTGCGGATGATAGCCAAAATACTCGGTCCAGTCGGCGGCGTAGCCGATCCTGGTGTCCGGTCCCAGGATCGCACGCACCTCGACCAACAGATCCCGCAGCGCCTCTACGGCTGGGAAACTGTTTCCGGCACCACGAATCTGCGTCAGGCCACGCATCTCTGAGCCAATACAAAACGCATCCACACCCCCGGCAGCGGCACACAAGGCCGCCTGATGCAGCACAAAGCGACGATAGCGCCACTCAGATGGCCCGCTATAAGACACCGTCTCGTTACCGACGTTGAAATCCGACGCCGTTGCGGTGCCAAAGAAATCCGCCACTTCGTCCGCGGCTGCAGCCGTCCCATCCGGAGACCCGACCTGCCCCGCCGCCTTGGAGGAGGTAATCCGCCCGCGCCAAGGCAGAGCCGGTTGATCGCTGGCGTCACTCCACGGATCGGGCAGCCCATTGCCCTCTAACTGGTCCATGAGAATGAACGGATAGTACATGACGTCTTTGCCCTGCTCACGCAGATGCTGGATCGCTTCTATCACCGATTGGTCCGTTGGCGTCCCGCCATAGACCGGTCGGCCATCAACCTGGGGGATTTCTTCTGCCTGAGCACGCCCAAAACCAAAAACCCCCCACTTCATTTTGCGCCCATCAGCGTTTTTGCGCTCGACCTTGGGCCGGATGTTACAGTCACCACACCGCAGGTCATCACCAAACCAACTCACGATCAGCGACACCGATCCGCAATTGGGCAACTCGTCCTGCAGCGCTTCCACAGAAGTCACGAAATCGGTTTTGCCCGAGGGTGTGTTCTGGTTGGTATTCTGCGATTGCCCCGGCGCGCCCGAGACATGTACCGGCGTTGTCGCCAGGGCGTACTCTCCCGACCCCGGCATCATCGCCACCGCCTGAACCGCATGGGCGATGTCGCCTTCTGCGTCCTCCTGATGTGCCGGAGTGGGGCGACACACCTCAAACGTAAACTGCGGCACCCGGTTGCTGAATTGCTCCAGCGGCATGGCCTCCATCACCACATAGGCCGTGCCACGATAGGCCGGCACCATACCTTCGCCTTCTACCGCTTCCATCAGCGCGTCGGGCAGCTGATCCTGCGTGCCCTTGTAAACCCGCATGTTGATATCGTCGGGGGATATCTCGACACCATCCGCCCACACGCGGCCCACACTGGTGATTTCACCTTCGCAAAGCGCAATCGCCAGTGACACGGAATAGCTGTATTCCCTTGACACCGGCTGCGGGGCCAACCCCTTGCCGCCACCGCCAGACCGCGTGACTGTCTCGACAAACTCTGTCGCCCAGATCACCTGTCCCCCGATGCGCATCCGCCCGAACAGCTGCGGGATGGCAGCGCCTTCGGCGGCTCCCGTGATCCGAAAGCGATCCACGCGGCCCACGTCGACCGCCTCAGAGCCGCTGCCCAGAATGCTTTGGTCAATCGCCCGCCCCAGCGTGGCTCCGACAAGCCGTCCAATCGCCACCGAAGAGACGCCCGCCAGGCCACCCCCAACCGCGCCACCAACAGCTGCGCCTACAGCCGACAAAACCAAAGTCGCCATGTTTAACCCTCCATGGGAAATTCAAATCGCGCCACGATCCTGCGGCGCCAGGGTTGGCTGAGTGGGCTTTCCGTCACCGCATGCCCCGAATAGGCATGGATAAAGCTGGCGGCCTCGCCCGTCCGCGCCGCAATACCCAGATGTTTCGCCACACCGCGCGCGCGCATACGGAACAACAGCACGTCGCCAGTGGCTTCATCCGAGACCGGCTTGGGCAGCAACCAGCGCTGCGCCGCGCGCCACAGGCGCTCGTCACCCTGTGGCTCGGACCAATCCATGCTATAGGCCGGGACCTTTTCAGGCAGGTCGCCGCAAATCTCGCGCCAGACACCCAGCACCAGTCCCAGACAGTCACATCCTGCGCCCCTCCGCGCGGCCTGATGCACATATGGCGTGCCAAGCCAGCCGCGCGCGGTTTCCACCACCGCACTCATCCACGCAGGCTCCCACCGGTATTGTTGCCACCTTGTCGTGGGGTGCTGAGCATCCAGTCGTCTCCGGGAATGTCTGGAAATCCCTGAAAGTTCAGGAGATTGGCGAATTTCAAACGGCAAGTCTCAAACCGCTTGTCACACCCCGCCTCCAGCCGGATTTCGTCACCGGCCCCCACCGCAGCGCGGATCGGCTCCCACAGCTCGACCACCCGGCTGCCATCGCGAAATTCGTCCCGCTTGATGATCCCGCTCAATCCCGCCGCCGCGCCGCTGGTCACCCGCAAGGCGCCTCGGGTGAACCACCCAGGCTCAAACCCGGCAAGATCCTGCCAGCGAAACACCCGCGCCTCTTCGACAGTCTCAATCGCAACCGTCGCCACATAGCCTGCAGCGCTCAGGTCAAACTTACACGACATGTCGCCCAGAACCGCCGTGCAGGGTTTCTGATAGACCCGCCCCAACGGCCGGTTCAGCGCCTCGGTCAAGCCCCGCAGCTCGGCGCGAAATGCGCCGCCCGCGCGTTGCAATTCCCCCAACGAGCCGCGAAACAAAAGGCTGCGCATGGCCACATCGGCCCAGTTCACCAACCAGCACTTTACCTCGGCCCCATCGAACCGCCCGGCCTCGATATCCGCTTCGCTCAGGCTCGCGTCGCTCAGCGCGCCCAGGGCCTCGGTATTGTCCACGGAAAGCCCCGTGGTCTGCTCCAACGCCATCGCGGACAGACCGGTGTCAGCCCGAAACTGAAACCCCTCAAAAGCCAGATCCACATCGTGATCGGTAAACCCGTAGTACACCCCATCCCTGCGCGTGATGCTCCAGCACCGCGCCACCGTGGTCAGCCCGCTCTTCAGATGGGCCGCAAGCTGCTCTTGCAACGCCATCAGACCCGGACCTCCACCACAGGAACATTGGGCACATCGCCCGCCTTGAACGACGCCACACTGGTCTGGATGCGGTCCGTGTCGAACCGCACCGGGACGTCAAACTCGAAACCCGCGGTGACCTCGCGATCCTTGTCAGGCGCGGTGACAAAGTGGATCTCACCCTCTTCCAGGTTCACCTCGTAGTGCACGCCCTCAAACATCTCATCGCCTTCGACGCCCACGCGCACCGTGCCTGCAACAGGCTTGGTGATGGGACGCTCATAGCGCGCCTCACCCGAGACATAGACCTTGCGCAATGCAAAAACCGTGCTTTCGCCATCCGCAACCGCGATCACCTGATCGCGATAGGTCACCTCTTTTGACGGAACACAGGATTTGAAATCCGACCAATCCTTCCAGCGAAACCCAAAAAGCTGCCCGCGCCGCGCCTCGAAGAACGAGATCAGCGTCTCGACATCATCCAGCGACCGCATTCCCAGCCCCGCGTCATAGCGTCTGCGCGAATGCGCCCAGGGCGTGTTGCGTTCTTCGAACCCATTGGCCAGCGTCACCACGTCGGTGCGCCGCTCTGGCCCCCCGATCGAGCCGAAACTCAGCTTTGCCGGAAACCGGACCTCGTGAAATCCCATGTGCCTGCCCTCCTGTTAACGGTTGCGTTGCCCGCGCCCCAAAGCGCGGCTCATCTGTGCCGCGATCTGACCCTGCGAGCGGCGGAAACTCTCTGCATCCGGCGTCTGGATGTTCATCACGACATTGACACTGCCGCCTGCGCCGCCGCGCACGCCCAGCTTGCCGTCCGCACCGCGGGCCAGCGGCATGATCGCCTCTGGTCCCGCTTCACCCATCAGCCCGGTGCCGCCGCGCATCGGAAAATAGGTCGGAGACGAAACCACGCCGCCACTTGCGAACGGCATGACGCGCCCCTGCGCAAAGCCGGCCCCATCGGCAAAAGGCAGGATGCCCTGCACCAATGTGCCGATGCCATTGGCCACCGCGCCGCCAATTCCATCCGTCACCGGCTTTAGCGCCGCGTTATATGCGGTGTTCATCAGGGATCGTGCCACGTCCTCCAGCGCATCCGACAGCTTTTGCCCGTCAAACACCACGCCATCAAACGCCCGCCTCAGACCGCGGCTCAGACCCCGCTCCAGCGTCTTGACGTCCTGCCCCGTCGCGGACAGAGCCTGACGCATGTTGCGCAGCTCCGTGTCAAAATTGGCGGCCACTGCCGTGGCCCCAGCCAGGCTTTCCTCCAGCGCATCGACCTGCGCGTCAAAGCCGTCCAGCGCGTCACCTTCAGCCATCTTCACGTTCCTCTTTCTTGTCCGGATAGGCCGCCAACAGCGCGTCCAATCCTTTGCGTGTCAGCGCAGGCGCCGCCCCACCCTGACCCAGCATCAGCCGCAACTCGGCCGGGGACAGCGCCCAGAACTCATCCGGTTTCAACCGCAACCCGACCAGCCCGGCCTGCATCAGGGCGGGCCAGTCGAACCCGCTCACCCTGTGCTCTCCGGCAGGGCAAATGCCCGCGCCAACAGTTCCGCGGCGATCTTGGCCGCCTGCATCGGCCCACCGGCAATCTCGGCACGCATCAGGTCACTTGCCTGACCCTGCCAACCGCCGCCGCGCAGCCCCGCCACGATCAGCGCCAGCACGTCGCGTGCCGAGTATCCACCGCTCTCAAAGCGCTCGACCAAAGCCACCAGCGAGTCACTTTCCAGCCCCGCTTCCAGCTCGGCCAGCGCCCCCAGGGTCAGCTTCAGCACGTGGCGCTCACCGTCTAACGTCAGCGCCACTTGGCCTGCCCAAGGGTTCGCCATGATCACAGCGCCACAAAGGTCAGCGCCCCAGCTGACGACATCGACAGCTCATAGGTTGCCTCGCCATTGTGGCTGCCCGCATATTCGATGGCTGTGACCTGAAAAGCCCCCTCAACCACGCCAAAATCCGGGATGATCACCTGAAAGTCCGGTGTCTCGCCGTCAAAAAAGATCTGGCGCGCACGTTCATCGGTGCTTTCGTCACGGAACACGCCCGAGCCAGAGATTGCCGCCGACTTCACACCGGCCCCGGACAACAGCTCGCGCCATCCCCCCTGGCTCTCCAGCGAGGTCACATCGACACTCTCCGCGTTAAAGCTGATGCGCGTGGCGCGCAGGCCCGCGATTGTTTCGAACTGACCGTCTCCGGTCAGGTCCACCTTGATCAACAGATCCTTGCCGTTCTGGGCACCCATATTGCCTACTCCGCCTTGTTAAACATTGTCTTCCACGCGGGCGCGAAACCGCAGGTCGATCCTGCGTGTATTCGCACTGCCTGCGCGTCGCGCCGTGGCGCGGTCGAACTTCAGAAACACCAGCCGTCCACGGGCCAGCGTCAGATCCGCCCCCTCCAGCGCATCGCTGATCGCGACGGCAACCGCCTTCGAGACTGCAAACCCCGCCGCCTCGGAGATCACCGAGATTGTCAGGCGATGCTCTGCCCCCGCGCCGCTCTTGTCCGAGCGATCCAGCACGGTCTCGGTCCCGAGGCTCACATAGGTTCCCGGCAGATCGCCCGGTGGAACCTCGTCGTAAACCGCGTCCCCAATCAGGGCCGCGACAGCGGCATCGCCTTGCAGGTGTGTGTAAATCGCGCCCTGCAGCGCTTCGGCCATTGCATAGCTCATAGCGCCACCTCTTCACTTGCAAAGCAGGTCAGAGTGCGCCCCTGCGGATCACGCTCCGACACCGCCTCAATCCGAAAGAACCGCGTGCCCTCGCGAAACCGCATCCCCGGCACCGGTCTGGATGCCGCACCCTGCGGCGCCCCACGCACGATGATGCGATAGCCCATCCGCGCCAGCGACACCTCACCGCCATCGCGTTCACGGCCTGCGCGCGCCTGTACGTCCGCCCATAACGTGCCCTTGGCGACCCAGCTCTCGGTGTAGCCACCCGCACCATCGGCAAGCCGCTCCGGCGCCTCCAGCACCAGCATCCGAGACAGATGCACCCGGCTCATCTCATCGCCCCCAACCGCAGCGGGCGATAGCGTTCGATCAGGCTGGTCACACCAAACGGCATGCACCCCGAACTCAACGCCGTCTCATCGCGGTATTCGTAGTAATGCGCCGCCAGCAGCATCACCGCCTGGCGCAGGTCCGCCGGAATGTCCGACCAGTCCGGCCCGTATCCCGCCAGGAACTGCACCTGCGCCTGCCCCTCGCTGGGGATCGACGGCAGACAGGCACCTGTGGGACGCAGCTCGGGCCGGTGCTGGTCAGGAAACAGCCGGTACGCACTGGGCGCAACAACCGCCGTATCCCCCAGCCGGTCCTCCAGCGTCACCGCCGATATCGCACTCACCGGTGCGGCCGGCAGACCCTGCCCCGCCGCATCCCGCCACATCGCCACCGACCAGGCAAACTCGCGCTCCAACAGCATCTTGCCGGTGCGCAGCTCAATCGCGGCCATCGCGGCCCGCAAGAAACTCACCAGGACACTGTCTTGAACATCATCATTGTCAAATCCACTCCCCAGCCGCAGGTGCTCTTTGAACTCAGCGACCGGCAGGGCCGCTGTCGGCACCGAGGTCTCTTCGACTAACATCATGAGAAAACTCCGAAAATTGCGGCCCCTCCGCCGGTTCGGGCGCGCGTCCTTGCGCCGCTCGAACGGAGGGGACAGCCAGACAACGCAAATACTGGACGCACGCCCGGCATGGGGCGGTTCAGGACCACCCCACACCCTTCACAGCCCTCAGACTGCGAACTTCAGCAGCTTGATCGCATTAAAGTCGCTGACATCCCCGCCCACACGCTTGGTGGCATAGAACAGGACATGCGGCTTGGCGCTGAACGGGTCGCGCAGCACGCGCAGATCCGGGCGCTCAGCCACGGTGTAACCGGCGGCAAAGTCACCAAAGGCAATCGCCGGAGCCCAGCTGGCAATGTCAGGCATGTCCTCGGCAATCAGCACCGGATAGCCCATCAGACGCGCAGGCTCACCCGCCGCCAGACCATCCGACCACAGGAAACGGCCATCGGCATCCTTCAGCTTGCGTACAGCCCCTGCGGTCTTCGAGTTCATCACGAAGGTTGCATTGGCGCGGAACTCCGCCCCCAGCGCATAGACCAGGTCCACAATGGCATCCGCCGGATTGGCGGCATCAAAAGCACCATCCGCACCCGAACGCACATGGCCCAGCTCGCCCCAGACCTCGGTTCCGGCATCGGCACTGGTGTAGGTCAGGAAACCCTTGGGCTTGTCGACACCATCACCGCTGACAAAGGCCGAGGCCTCGGCGCGGGCAAACTTGTCGGCAATGCGCCCGGCCAGCCAGCCCTCAATGTCAAACGCGCTGTCATCCAACAGACGTTGCGAGGCCTTGGGCAGCGCCGACAACTCGTGCAGCGGAATGGTGATGCGCTCGATGTTCGAGGTGCCGGTCTCCGTGGTGGCCGAGGTCTCGTCGGCCCAGCCTGCACCCATTTCAGCCGAGTCAAACAGCACGTCAAACGAGGTCGCCTCAACGTTGACCACATTGGCAATGGCCCGGATCGACGCTGTCGTATGCAGCACCGACTTGATGGTGTCCGCGGTTTGTGGATCCACCAGGTAACCGCCGTCGCTGTTCACAGCGGTCGACATCGATTTCCCTTCGATCTCCAGCCCGCGCAGGCCATCATCCTCGCCGGTACGCAGATAGGCGTTAAAGGCCTTTTGATGCGGGGCTTCCGCATCCATTGCAGTGGCCAGCGCCGGACGCTGGGGGGTGTGCGATTTACGATCAAGCATGGTCAGTCGCTCTTCCTGTTTTTGAAATCGTTGGTTAAGTTCATCTTTGAAGTCCCTGAAGTCGTTCATGAAACCCGTCACGGCCGACTTCACCTCGGCAGCAGGAGACAAAGCCTCTCCGCCCCGAGACTTGGTCTCGGTGTTACCCATCAACATGGTCCTCGATCTAAGGTTGTTGCCCGGCGCCCCTAGGGTCGCCGCAGCTCCTGACGGGCGTCCTCAAGGGCCGCCGCCAACTCCCGCAACATGTCACTGTCCGGGCTTTCGCCCTTGGCCGACACGCGCGCACTGGGCAGCATCGGAAAGGTGACAAGCGACACCTCCCACAGCTCCAGTTCCTGCAAGAGCCGCTGGCCCTTGTCGTTCTTTGTGGCTTTCACCGTGCGATAGCCGATGGACAGGCCATCAATCGCACCGGCTGCAATCAGGGCCGCCGCTTCGCGCCCCTTCTCGACGTCGGTCAACAGCCGCCCCTTGACCCACAGGCCGCGGGCGTCTTCGCGCACCACGTCCCAGATCCCGATCGGCTGGCTCGGATCATGCTGCCACAGCATTTTCACCCCACGCCCGGCCTTGGCAAGCTTGCCCAAAGAGCTGCCATAGGCCCCCTTCTGCACAATGTCGCCGCCCTGATCCTTGGCGCCAAACAAGCTGGCGTAGCCTTCGATCACGGTGCCGTCCTGCACCAGCAAGCCGTCTCCGAACCGCGCAAATTTGCGTTCCAAACCGTTGTCATAATCCATCATTCACCCTTTCTTCGCGCCCTAAGGTGCCGCATTCAGCAAGCCTTGAAAGGCCTGCGCCAGGATCACACCCACCACGCCGTAAACCGTCAGCCACAACCGTTTTTCCAGCCGCTCGATCAAAGCCTCGATCTTGTCCAGCCGTCGGTTCAGACTGTCGAACTGCAACTTTGCGACCCTCTCATGCGCTTCCAGCCGCAAGGCAGGGGCGCAGTCGAACTGCTCAAACCCATATCTCGGCTCACCCATCGGCAGGCTCATCGACCAGCTTCGCAGGCAGACCCAGCATGTGGCGCTTTTCGGCCTCGCTCAGGAACTCGGCGTTCAACACCCGCGTCCATTGCGCATCGCGTTCGGCTGACAATGCAGGCACCTGGTCCAGATCCGGTTTCAGCTCCAGCCGTTCGCCCGTGAACCCTGCCAACCAGTTGCCCAGTATGGCCGTAACACGCCCCACCATCGGCAGAACCGTCAGGCGATAGAACGCCCGGTTCGCCTCTTGGTAATTGGCATAGGTCGCATCTCCGGGAATGCCCAGGAGCATCGGAGGCACCCCAAAGGCCAGCGCAATCTCGCGCGCAGCGGCCTCCTTGGTCTTCTGGAACTCCATGTCACTGGGCGAGAACCCCATGGGTTTCCAGTCCAGCCCCCCCTCCAGCAGCATTGGGCGACCGGCGTTGCGCGCACCCTGATGGTGGCTCTCCATCTCTCCCACCAGGCGGTCATACTGATCGGTGGTCATGCCACCGCCACCGTCCGCGCCCCGATAGACAATCGCCCCCGAGGGCCGCGCTGCATTGTCCAAAAGCCCCTTGGACCAGCGCGAGGCCGCATTGTGCACATCCACCGCCATCGCCGCCGCTTGCATCGGCGAGAACCCATAGTGGTCATCCTGCGGGTGAAAGTTCTTTACATGGCACACCGCCGCCCCGGCATTCAGGTCAAACCGATGCTTTTTCGCCCCGACCTTGTACTCATAGGCAATCGGCCAGCCATCTGCTCCGGGCACCACCGACATCCGGTCCGACCGCAAGACGTGCAGCTCGATCGGCATGCCATCTTCCCCCGGCACACCTTCGACATAGCCGTTGCCGGACAACAGCAGCTGACCATAAAGCGTCTCCATCAGCTCTGCCCGCCCCTGCACCGGGTTCGGCGCCGCCAACAGCTGCAACACCGGGTGTTCGGCGTACCGCTCCACCTCGCCCTGCAGCACCAGTGGCAGGGCCGCCGCGCTCTCTGCAATCAGCTTGACCGAGCGATACCCAACCGGGTTGCCGGTAAACCCCGACCGCGTCAGCGACACCGTATCGCGCGGGCTCCAGGCCACGCGGCCCGCCCCGTGCCAGGCAACGACCGGCCCTGTGGCGCTGGCTTTCTGCTCGGGTGCTTCGGCCTTGGGCCGCCGGAAGACGTCAAAAACCATCTTGTGTTCGCTCCTGTTTTTCTGCCTCTTCGGGGTGGCCCCGGGCCCAAGCCTTGCGCTTTGGACTTGGGGCACTGTCCCCTAAATGTGTTAATTCGCTCTCAGGCGACCGTTCGGTGCCCTCACAGGCTGCGCATACGTGGACGCCGCCACTGCGAAGACGGTTCGATCACCAACTCGTGCAGCGCCCAGACCAAAGCATCCAGCCGATCCGGGCTGCCCTGCCCCTCGTATCCCTGCACCGTCATCCGGCACATCTGATCCTCAAGCGCCCCAAAGCCGCCGACGTGAAACACCCGCCCCTGCTCATAAAGCGCCGCCACAGGCTCGGCCCGCGCCGCCTTGCCGCGCGCCGCATGTACCGGCTTGATCGGCACCAGAGGGTCCACCTGCCGCACCACTTCGCTCACCAGATCGCCGCCCTGGTTGACCTCGGCCACCAGCCGGTCCGCGCCCCAGGTCTCCATCGCCGTGACCGCCACACGCGCCCAGCCCAGCGGGCTCTTGGCCCGCACCGTCACATCGTCCAGCACATAGGCGCGCCAGTCTCCGACCTCGCCCTGCATCGACACACCGGCCACGACGATGCCGCATTCATCCGACCCCGCATGGCTTGTCACCGGCGGGTCCACCGCCACCACGATGCGATCCAGCTTTGGCAACCGCTTGCGCCGCAGCTTCTCCAGCATCCGCGTGGTCCAGAGCGCGCCCTCGACATCGTCCAGCACCACGCCCTCCAGCTCCTGCCGTCCCATCCGCGTGCCCGCATAGCGCGCCTTGACCTCCGCCAGGAAACTGTCCGCCAGATTGGCGCGGTTCACCTCGGTCGGCGCATGGGTCGACACGGTTGAACCCTGCGCCAACAGCGCCTTCAACAGCCCCACATTGCGCGGCGTGGTGGTCACACAGACCTGCGGGTGCTCTCCCAGCCGCAGGCCGAACTGCAGCATATCCCAGGTGTCCTGCGCCTTTTTCCACTTGGCCAGCTCATCCACCCAGGCCGCATCAAACTGCGGCCCCCGCAGCGCCTCGGGTTCATGCGCAGAAAACACCTGCGCCACGGCGCCATTGGGCCAGACCAGCCGCTTGCGACCGGCCTCCCACCTGGGCCGGCGATCCGAGGGCGAGCACGCCAGAATGCCGCTTTCGCCATAGACCATCACCTCGCGCACCTGATCGACCGTTTCGCCGACCAGTGCCACGCGCCGGGCGCGCCCCTTGTCCATCGGGCCATTGCCCTCGACCATGGCGCGCACCCACTCGGCCCCGGCGCGGGTCTTGCCCGCGCCGCGCCCGCCCAGGATCACCCAGGTTTTCCAGTCACCCTCGGGGGGCAACTGATGATCAAACGCCCAGAACTCAAACAGATAGGGCAGCGCCAGCAGCTCGCCCTCACTCAACCCGTCCAGAAAAGCCTCGCGCGTCTTCAGCGGCGCGCAGGCGATCCAGGCGGCGCCCGATCGAAGTCCGCGCGTCCTCGAGGTCGAGCCGATAGTCGTGGACGATTCCTTCCTTTTTCTTTCGACGTTCTTCAAGTTTCTGCTCCGTCTCCATAGTGGTGCGCAGCAATTGGCGCAGTTCCATCAGAACCTTGCCAAACGGCCCGCCCGCAATGTCCTCATCCTGCTCCAGCTTGTCCCGCAACAGGGCGAGCCCGCCTCTCAGACTCTTCAACTGGTGCCTCACCTCCGCCACATCCTCATCCAGTGGCGACCCGCCCAAAGGCGCTGTGAATTTGCTCATGTATGGTCTTGCCTCTCACGCGTGGTTGACCCCTCCGCGATAGCCGGAACATCACGCCCCGACCGGCAAGACACACCCTGACCCAACCAGATCACCAGCCGCTTAACCCACCGTTCGCAGGTTGTTGCGCAAGCAATGAACATGTCCGGATTTTGCCGTATTTCCGCCCCAATGCGGGGCTAATTTGGCCGCAAATACCCAAGGAGAACTATCATGGGCCACCTAAATTCCCTGCTCAAAACAACCGCGCTGACCCTCTCCCTGATTGGGGCGGTCTCGGCGTCAGTAATCGTCTTTACCGCTGAACCTGCCATCGCCGGCGGGGGCAACGGCGGTGGAAATGGTGGCGGCAACGGCGGCGGTAACGGTGGCGGAAATGGCGGCGGCAACGGTGGTGGAAATGGCGGCGGCAACGGCGGTGGAAATGGCGGCGGCAACGGTCACGGTGGCGGCAATGGTCACAGTGGTGGCAAAGGCGGCGGCTTTGGCAAAAGCATGGCGGCCCTGTTCGGTATCAACACCACCAGGCATACAGCGGCCGTGGCCAAATCGACCACGACAACCGCTAAGGCCAAGGCCCCACAACAGGCCGCCGCCAAAACCACCAAAAGCAGCACCAAAGGCAGCGTGAACGGGCAAATCGCCTCGTCACTCAAGGGGCTGAACGCCTATCATGCCAGCGCAAATGCCTGGGCAAATGCTTCTCCCACCAGCATGGTTGGCCGTATCGCGGCCTATGCGCAGTCCGACGCCCGCAATGGCTACGCTGACGCATTGGCGGCGGTTGCCGGGGCAACGGCCACAATCGACGGGATCACCAACACCCCCGGAGTCGAAGTTGTCTTCAACGAGGACACCCAAAGCTTCGAAGTTTACACCCCCTCCGACGAAGATACCGATGTCATGGCTGTGAACGACGATCTGACCGCCGATTACAACACGGCGCAAGACACGATCGATTCCACCGACGTCGAGGCCGCGCAGGCGGCCGCGGACGCGGCTTTTGCGGAGCTGGCGGGCGATCGGGACGTCACGCCCGAGGCGCGCGAACACTTCGAGGCGGCGCTGGACGAACGCCTGTCCGACCTTGCATCGCTGGAAACCGAAACTGTCGATGATGAGGTGACCGAAGCAGAAGAAGAGGATGAAGACGTCCTCGTCAACTAACCTCTGAGAATGACCCCAGCCAAAAAATGGCCGCCGCAGGATGTGTGCGTGCGGCCATTTTTTTTGATCTGGGAGGTTTAGAGAGACTTTTGAAAGACAGGGTTCAAAGTCACGACAGATCACGACCAAAATCGTGCAGAAAACCTTTCTGGATGGTTAATAATCAAGTTGTACAACATGGAGAAACGCCCCCAAAAATGTTGTACAAATTGGTCAGTTAACCCTTTGGCAAGGACTGAGCCGCCACCCTACTGATTGGCGCGCTCTGCCTCGATCTGGCGCCACTTGCGCACATTTGCGTTGTGCTCGGACAGCGTGGTGGCAAAGGCATGCCCCCCGGTGCCATCGGCCACAAAGAACAGGTACTCGGTCTCATCGGGATTGACCGCAGCCTCCAGGCTGGCACGTCCCGGGTTGGCAATGGGTGTCGGCGGCAACCCGGTAATTACATAAGTATTCCAAGGGGTTTCGCGGCGCAATTCACTCTGCCGCAGCCCACGACCCAGCACGCCTTCACCCTTGGTGATGCCATAGATTACGGTCGGGTCGGTCTGCAGTTTCATGCCGCGATCCAACCGGTTGGTGAACACGCTCGCCACCTGACGCCGTTCTTCGGCCACGCCGGTTTCCTTCTCGATGATCGAGGCCAGGATCAGCATTTCTTCTTTTGTTTTCAATGGCGTATCGTCTGAACGCGACTCCCACGCCGCATCCACCAGCACGGTTTGCGCGGCTTGCATGCGCTGCACAACATCGCTGCGGGCATCCCCGGCGCGCACTTCGTAGCTGTCCGGCGCCAGCGTGCCTTCTTCCGGCACGTTAACCTCACCCGAGAGAAGTTCGATTTTCTTAAGTGCATCAACCACTTGCCAGCTGGTCACACCTTCTGCAACCGAGATGCGATAGCGCGTGTCGGGCTGTTGGTTGACCTGGGTAAAGACCGCCGGCACTTCATCTTCAGCCGGGTTGAACGCCGCCACCTCGACAAACCGCCCCGTCTCCGGATCCAGCTCGCGCACCTGCACCCCTTGCCGGGTCACACCCACACGATAGACAATCTCGGTCCCACAGGTGCTCGCCCCGCCACGGGTCACGATGTCGGCGATCTCTTCCATCGACGCGCCGGGCGGCACCAGGAACGATCCCGCCTTCAGCTTGTCGGATTTATCGGCATAGTCCGAGCCGATCCGAAAGATCGACCCGTTCGTGATTGCGCCTTGCTTTTCAAGCTCTTGCGACACGCGGCTCATGTTTGATCCGCGGTCTACCCTCAGGCAGATCGCGCTGTCCAGCGGCCCCTCGGCGCGGTACTGTGACTGCCCCCAGAGGATCACGCCGCCCAACAGAAACACGACCACGATCAGCAATGTAATCGCGTTAGAGGCGATATGTCGCCACATCAGCGAACCTTTCCGAAGATCACCGAGGCGTTGGTGCCGCCAAAGCCAAACGAGTTCGACAGCGCCACATTGATCTCGCGTTCCACCTTTTTGTTCGGCGCGAGATCAACCTGTGTCTCCACTGCAGGTGTGTCGAGGTTGATCGTCGGCGGCGCCACCTGATCGCGGATCGCAAGGATCGAGAAGATCGCCTCGATCGCTCCAGCCGCGCCCAACAGGTGCCCGGTCATCGACTTGGTCGACGACATGGTCACCTTGCCTGCCGCATCCCCCATCATGCGCTCGACCGCGCCCAGCTCGATCACATCCGCCATGGTCGAAGTACCGTGGGCGTTGATGTAATCGACGTCCTTGGGCTCAAGACCTGCGTTCTTCAGCGCTGCGCGCATCGAGCGTTCACCGCCTTCACCGTCTTCCGACGGTGCGGTGATGTGATAGGCGTCGCCCGACAGGCCATAGCCCAGCACTTCGGCATAGATCTTGGCACCACGTGCCTTGGCGTGTTCGTATTCTTCCAGCACAACCACGCCTGCGCCCTCACCCATGACAAAGCCATCACGGTCTGCATCATAAGGGCGGCTGGCCGATTTCGGGTCTTCCCCGCGCGAGGTCGAGAGCGCCTTGCAAGCGTTGAACCCGGCGATACCGATTTCACAAATCGCGGCCTCGGCGCCACCGGCCACCATCACGTCAGCGTCGCCAAACATGATCAGACGCGCTGCATCTCCGATGGCATGGGCCCCGGTCGAACAGGCGGTGACAACTGCGTGGTTGGGGCCTTTGAAACCATATTCAATGCCCACCTGCCCCGAGATCAGGTTGATCAGCGCCCCTGGAATAAAGAACGGAGACACACGGCGTGGGCCGCGTTCCGCCATCAAAAGCGTGGTCTGTTCAATTGATTGCAGTCCGCCGATGCCCGAGCCAATCATGACGCCCGTGCGCTCGCGGCTTTCAGTGTCTTCCGGCTTCCAGCCCGAATCCTCGACCGCCTGTTTGGCGGCTGCAATGCCATAGAGGATAAAGTCATCCACCTTGCGACGCTCTTTCGGCGCCATCCAATCGTCAGGATTGAACGTGCCATCCGACCCGTCCCCATAGGGCACTTCGCAAGCGTATTTCGTGGTCACACGCTCGGTATCAAATCGGGTGATCGGACCTGCCCCGGATTGCCCATCCAGAATACGTTCCCAGCTCTCATCGACTCCACAAGCCAGCGGAGTGACCAGACCAAGCCCAGTAACGACGACACGACGCATATTGCTGCCCTTTCCTCAAGTTCTTGTCCGCTAATACCGTGCCTTACCCACCGGGGGCAAGTGCAACCGACCCTATCGGCGGCCATCCTCCAAAAGAAACAGCGCCCCACCAAAGTTGGGCGCTGTCACTCAATTCTCAGAAGGTTTTATTGAAACTCTGCTTTTGGTTCCGGCACCGGCTGGGCCACGTCCAGCGCTTCGGCCAGATCGATGTCCTTGGCGTGCAGCGCGCGCCCTACCAGCGTGCCACTGATATTGGCCACGTACTTCAGGCGCGAGATGTCATCCAGGCTGCGCACCGTACCGCGTGCGATCACCGGATGCCGCGTCGCTGCGGCCACGCCCGAGATCACGCCCAGCTGGCCTTCCTGATCGCCGATGTCGGCGTCGATATCGGTGACGACCACCCCCGCCAGCGGTGCACTGTCATAGGCCCGCACAAAGTCCGCAGGGTCCATTGCTCCGGCATTGCGCCAGCCTTCGGTCATCAACTTGCCCTGAAACACGTCCACGGCCAGAACAATCTGATCCGGATAGCGCGTGGCCAGCTCCTGCACCGTGGTCGGGTCCTGCACCGCCAGAGTGCCGATCACCACGCGGCCAGCGCCCTTGTCGATCCACTCTTCCACACGTTGACGGGTGCGAAACCCGCCGCCCAGTTGCACCGAACTTCCGGCCTTTTGCACGATCTCCTGTATCAGCTCATCGTTGTTGCCCTCACCCGCAACCGCATCCAGGTCGGTGATGTGGATGAACGACGCCCCGGCACTGGCATAGCTTTGCGCCGTTTGAACAGGGTCCACGTGCCAAATCGACGGCTCTTCAAGACGTCCGCGGGTCAGCGAGACACACTTGCCCCCCTGCAGTTCAATAGTTGGGAAAACGATCATTTTGACCTCCAAGGAAAAACCGGGCACACCGGCACCGTTCAGCGCAGGTTGAAAGCCTAACATCCTTCGGAGATATCCCCAAATCGGCAGAATTCGCGTCGTTTCCGTCACAGGTCACGAATCTGGGGCAATTTGGCAAAGAAAAAGGCCCCCACCTTGCGGCAGGGGCCAATCTCACGCCTTGAGAGGCGCGGAAACTCAGGAAGCTTCAGTGATGAACTTCACCGCGTCGCCAAAGGTCTGGATGGTCTCGGCTGCGTCATCGGGGATCTCGATGCCGAACTCTTCTTCGAAAGCCATTACCAGTTCCACGGTGTCCAGGCTGTCTGCGCCCAGATCGTCGATGAACGAGGCGTTTTCAACAACCTTGTCCTCTTCAACACCCAGGTGCTCTACAACGATCTTTTTCACGCGGTCTGCGACGTCGCTCATGTCATTTCCTCATTCGTCATGGGCCAATCGACCCTTTTGATGACCCACCCCACGAGGCAGGCATTGGTTGGTGCCCCGAGGGGCGGCTCTTGTCTCCGGTTGCCCGGATGTTCGTGGGAACCAGACGGCACCCTCGGAAAATCTTCGCCGCCTATAGCATATCCGCCTGCCAAGGCAAACGCTTTCGCATGTTAGCGGCAAAAGGTCCGGCAGGCCCGGAATGTGCAAGCAGCCCGGGCCGGCTGGGTTACAACATGGCCATACCGCCGTTCACATGCAAGGTCGAACCGGTGACATAGCCCGCCTCAGAGCTGGCAAGGTACAGAACCGCAGCGGCGATTTCTTCCGGCATGCCCATGCGATTGGCGGGAATCTGCGCGTTGATCTTGCCCTTTTGATCGTCCGTCAGCTTGTCGGTCATTGCGGTGGCGATAAAGCCCGGCGCCACGGCGTTGGCAGTGATCCCACGGCTGGCCACTTCATAGGCAATCGACTTGGTCAGACCGACCATGCCCGCCTTAGAGGCCGCATAGTTCGCCTGACCGGGGTTGCCGGTGGCGCCCACGATGGACGAGATGTTGATGATCCGCCCCCAGCGTGCCTTCATCATAGGACGCATCACACCACGGCACAGGCGCATGGTCGAGGTCAGGTTCACATCCAGAACGCTTTGCCATTCATCGTCGCTCATGCGCATGAAAATCTGGTCGCGGGTGATCCCGGCGTTATTGACCAGAATATCGACCGACCCCATCGCCTCGGCCGCCTGCTTTGGCAGCGCGTCCACGGCCTCTGGGTCACTGAGGTTACAGGGCAGCACATGCGCGCGCTCACCCAGTTCGGCGGCCAGTGCCTCGAGCGGCTCTACGCGTGTGCCAGAAAGGCCCACGGTCGCGCCTGCAGCATGCAGCGCCTTGGCGATCTCGCCACCGATGCCACCCGACGCGCCAGTCACCAGCGCGCATTTTCCTGTCAGATCAAACATCTCTCTATCCTTGTTTTCCGCTCCGGCCTCAGCCGTTCAAACTCTCTGCCGCCGCCTTTACATCGTCCGGCGTGCCGACGGCCTTGCAGGCGATCGAACGGTCGATGCGGCGGATCATGCCGGACAGTGCTTTGCCTGCGCCAATTTCCCAGGCTTCGGTCACACCGTTCTGCGCCATCCACATCACCGATTCGCGCCAGCGCACCGAGCCGGTGACCTGATCAACCAACAGGGCGCGGATCGTCGCCGAGGTATTCACAGGCTCGGCAATCACATTGGCCACCACCGGCACCTTTGGCGCTTCCATGTCCACGCCACTGAGTGCCTCGGCCATGGCTTCGGCGGCGGGCTTCATCAGCGCGCAATGGAAAGGCGCGCTGACCGGCAACAGAACCGCCCGCTTGGCACCCTGCTCTTTGGCCAGCTCCACGGCACGCTCCACGGCCCCCTTGTGGCCCGACACCACTACCTGGCCCGGATCATTGTCGTTGGCGGCCTGGCAGATCTCGCCTACGGCCGCCGCTGCCGCCACGTTGCGCGCAGTCTCGAAATCCAGCCCCAGAAGAGCCGCCATCGCGCCAACCCCTACCGGAACGGCGGCCTGCATGGCTTCGCCCCGTGTCCGCAACAGGCGCGCGGTATCAGAAATGCTGATTGCCCCGGCTGCGGCCAACGCCGAGTACTCTCCCAATGAGTGCCCGGCCACGTAAGACGCGGCTTCGATGGTCACCCCCTCGGCCTCCAGAGCCTTCATGGCCGCCAGAGATGTCGCCATCAGCGCAGGTTGGGCATTCTGCGTGAGCGTCAGCTGATCCTGCTCGCCCTCCCAGATCAACGCGCTCAGGCTTTCTCCCAGCGCCTCATCCACTTCGTCAAAGACCGCCTTGGCCTCGGGATAAGCGTCTGCAAGCGCTTTACCCATTCCGATGGTTTGTGCGCCCTGACCGGGAAAAACGAATGCGCGGCTCATGCTGCCCCCTATGTTTCAAGTGTTTCAGCCGGAATACCCTGCTCAACCCGCCGGTGCAACGGCCTTGCGCACAGACAAACAAGCCTTGTGCGCGCAAAACCGTTTTGGCGGGCAGGCTTTCAGCCTATCTAGTGGCAAAGATCTGGCCCCGGAGACCCCAATGCCCGCCATCAACACAGACCGCGCCTACGGCAGCGTTACAAAAACCTTTCACTGGCTCACGGCTCTTCTGATCCTGAGCGCCCTGCCACTTGGATACGTCGCCCAGCAGGCACCGATGGGAACAGGGGAAGAGATCGCCCAAAAAGCCTGGCTGTTTTCTTTGCACAAAACCGTGGGCATCTCGGCCTTTTTCCTTGGGCTTTTGCGCATTTTCTGGAGTCTGAGCCAAATCCGCCCCGCCCTGTTGAACGCCGAACACCGGTTAGAGGCGCTGGCCGCACACACTGCACACTGGTTGCTCTATGGCTCGATGGTTCTGGTTCCCCTGACGGGGTGGGTTCACCACGCGGCCACCACGGGGTTTGCTCCGATTCTCTGGCCCTTTGGTCAATCCCTGCCCTTCGTGCCCAAATCCGAGGCGCTGGCCGCGCTTACCTCGACGCTGCACTATCTGTTCATGCTGGTGCTGGCCGGGGCGATCCTGGCCCATGTCGGAGGTGCCCTGAAGCACTTTGTCATCGACCGCGACCAGACCCTGCAACGCATGCTGCCCGGCCCACACAGCGCGCCAACCCCACCTGCGGAACAACGCAGCCTCAGACCGCTTGTTGCCGCGCTGATGATCTGGGTTTCTGTTCTGGGGACTGGCACCTATGCCGGTCTGTTCTCCGGGCATCATGCCCCCTCGGCCACCGACACTCTTGCCGCTGTGCCCACGGATTGGCAGGTCACCTCGGGGGAACTTGCCATCGGCGTACGCCAGTTCGGATCCGACGTCACCGGCCACTTTGCCGACTGGCAAGCCGCCATTGTCTTTGATGAGACCGCCCCTGACGGCAAGCACGGCTCTGTCGAAGTGACCATCGCCATCGGATCACTCACCCTGGGATCGGTCACCAAACAGGCGCTGGGGGCCGATTTCTTTGACGCGACCAATTTCCCAACCGCCACGTTCAAGGCCGATATCCTGCCTGCGGACGAGGGCTATGTGGCCTCTGGCACGCTGACCCTCAAGGAGAGCACTGTGCCTCTGGATCTGCCCTTTACCCTCAGCCTTAACGACAATCAGGCGCAAATGACCGGGCAAACCACCCTCGATCGCCGCGATTTTGCTGTTGGTGCCTCGATGCCGGATGAAAGCTCTCTGGGGTTTGCCGTGACGGTCACCGTGGCCCTGACTGCCACCCGCGCCCAAGGCAGCTGACCCCCAATTCATGTTTTGGAAAGCACTCCGGGGCGCTTCGAACATTGGCGCCAAGCAGGGCCGCACTCTTACCCGCCAGCAAAAAAGGCCGCCAGATCCTCTCTGGCGGCCTTTTTTTTCGTACTATCGTGAAAGCCCGTTACTCTGCCTTCATCGCCTCAATCGAGATCATCACGTCCACTTCGTTGCTGACGAAGGGTGCGAACTGATCCACGCCATAGTCGCTGCGCAGCAGGGTTGTGGTCGCCGAGAAGCCGGCCCAGGGCTTGCCCGCCATCGGGTGATTTCCGGCCTGATTGAGAACCGCGTCCAGCTCCACCGACTTGGTGTGGCCGTTCATCGACAGATCACCGGTGATTTTCGCTGTGTTTTCGCCGGTCATTTCAATCCCGGTCGAAGTGAATGTCACCACATCCGCCTCGGTCGCGCCAAAAAAGTCATCAGCCATGAAATGCTGGAACCGTTCTTCCCAGCCGGTGATCATCGACATGACAGGCATGGAGACCTGCACCGATGACGCGGACGGATCTTCCTGATCGAACATGATCTCGCCTTCAAAGCCCGAGAACATGCCCCAATTGGTCGAATACCCAAGGTGGTTGTAAGAGAATACGATCTGGCTGTGCGACGGGTCCAGCAGGTATTTTTCAGGCGCGGCAGATGCGGCGGTGACGACAGTGGCCAGGCCAGCAGCCAGGAGTGCAGTTTTCATCTAAGTCTCTCCATTGGAACAAAATATGCCGTTCCAATATTGTGCTGCACGGACGCGCAGCAACTGCATAGAAACCCACAAAGACTGTGAAATTTCGAACAGTGAAAAACTGTGAAAACCCGTGATCAGCCCGTCATCAAGGATTGGCTGCGCAGATGAGCAATTGCATCCAGACGCGCATGCGGGCCATCCAGCGGTAGCTCGACCAAAATCTTGCCAGCATCGTTCAGCATCACCAGTTCGGCGTCGGTCACATCAACACGGGCGATATCTTCGTAGTTGATGGTCTTGACCACGTGGCTGCGCCCGCGCGGCAGGCTTTCAACCATATGAACCTGACGGTGACGGGAATCGAAATGCAACTCGCTGCTTGGTTTTTCCGTGGCGATCTGGGTCATCCCAACACCCGCGGTCACCAAGAGGATCGAGATGAACATCTTGGCCAACAGGATCGACGGGTCAAGCTCTGGTCCCGGCATCAGCCACAGACCTGCTCCGGCCCAGATAAACGCAAAGCCAAAGAACACCGAGGCGGCGCGCACCGGAACCGAATGACCGCGGGCGAACCCATGCGCGGTGTGATCTGCGGTGATTGTCATGGACTTTGCGACGGCCATGGCCTGTCTCCCAAAATAGCTCTAGCTTTAGTTAGTTTTTCCGGGAATTGGGGCAGGATTGGGGCAGCAGTTGGGTAATACGGCGATGGTGCGGTTCGAATGCTCTGAAACCCGCAAAACAAGGGCTTGCAACAGCCTGCAATTCGGCTATACAGCGCCATCCTTTCGCAATGAATCTGAACCGCGCAGTCTCTCGTGGGTGGGGCGCGAAAGGTGTGACGCCCCGCTCTTTGAAATGCGCCTGAAAATGAATGGAGCACACATGCCCCTCTATGAGCATGTATTCATCTCGCGCCAGGACCTGTCCAACGCGCAAGCCGAAAGCCTCGTCGAACACTTTAGCACAGTCCTCGCAGACAATGGCGGCAACGTCCTCAACAGCGAATACTGGGGCGTCAAGACGATGGCCTACAAGATCAACAAAAACCGCAAAGGCCACTATGCCTTCCTGCGCACCGATGCTCCGGCAACGGCCGTACAGGAAATGGAACGCCTGATGCGCCTGCATGATGACGTGATGCGCGTTCTGACCATCAAGGTCGACGAGCACGCCGAGGGTCCCTCGATCCAAATGCAGAAACGTGACGAACGCGACACCCGTCGCGAGCGCCGCTGATCTAGCTTGAAGAAAGGACACTAAGTTATGGCTGCAAAACCATTTTTCCGTCGTCGCAAAGTCTGCCCCTTCTCGGGCGACAACGCACCCAAGATCGACTACAAAGACACGAAACTGCTGCAACGCTACATCTCTGAGCGTGGCAAGATCGTGCCGTCGCGTATCACCGCCGTTTCGGCCAAGAAGCAGCGTGAACTGGCCCGTGCTATCAAACGCGCCCGCTTCCTCGCCCTTCTGCCCTACGCCGTGAAGTAAGGAGAGCATCATGCAAGTAATCCTTCTCGAACGCGTGGCCAAACTGGGCCAAATGGGTGACGTTGTTGACGTCAAACCCGGTTACGCACGCAACTTCCTGCTGCCTCAGGGCAAAGCTCTGACCGCTTCGGACGCCAACGTGGCCTCTTTCGAAGCACAGAAAGCTCAGCTCGAAGCCCGCAACCTGGAAACCAAGAAAGAAGCCGAAGAACTGGGCGAACGTCTCGCCGGTCAACAGTTCATCGTGATTCGCTCGGCATCGGACGCCGGTGCTCTGTATGGCTCGGTCACCCCGCGTGACGCCGCAGAGGCTGCCACCGACGGTGGGTTCTCGGTCGACAAGAAACAGGTTGCACTGGCACAGCCGATCAAGGACCTGGGTCTGCACGATGTGCACGTGATCCTGCACCCCGAGGTCGACATCACGATCCAGCTGAACGTGGCTCGCTCGGCAGAAGAAGCCGAACTGCAAGCCTCGGGCAAATCGATCCAGGAACTGGCCGCCGAAGCCGAAGCCGAAGCAGAGTTTGAAATCGCCGAACTGTTCGACGATATCGGCGCTGCCGCTTCGGACGACGACGACCTGATCGGATCGGACGATGACGCCCCTGCGCAAGAGGAAGAAGTTAAGGAGTAATCCTGACCTCTACCTGATGAAAAAGAAAACCGGCGCCCCTGAGCGCCGGTTTTTTTGTTTCACCGCAGCTGGCACCTCACCGGCGCGGACTAATCGCCAAAGTTTGCGCCAACATCCTGTGGCTCCATCCGGATCAACCGGCTGTCTTCGACGGCGGCCTGCCGGTGCACCATCGCTTTGCGATACTCAGGATCACGGATCATGGCCAGGAAGGCCTGCACGTCCGGGTATTCAGCAATAAAGCACAGATCCCATTGCTTTTCTTCCGGCCCAATCAGCATCATCTCCATCTGGCCACGCCAGACGATCCGTCCCCCAAGACGTTGAAAAATCGGCGCTGTTTCGCGCCCATAGGCTGCATAGGCGTTGGCCCCGGTTGCGATACGCCCGTCTTCGTAGGCGGCATTCTCGCGCAGCCTCACAAGGTTCAGCATGTGAATGGGACCGGGCCGGTCAAGACTGGCAAACGCCTCAAATCGTTGTTTGTCAAAGGCCGTATGGTTCATGGCGTGCTCCCCTTTTTGGCTCAGCCTAGCCACGCCATTTGGCTTTGCAAAAGAAAAGGGCCGTGACGTCACGGCCCTTTGTTCCGATCTGATACCGCCTAGTCGTCGGACATCATCTTCCAGATCATCGCACCCAGCGCGGCCCCGATCAGCGGCGCGACCCAGAACAACCATAGCTGTCCCAGAGCCGGGCCATCGGCAAACAACGCAACACCTGTCGATCTTGCCGGGTTCACGGAAGTGTTGGTGACCGGGATCGAGATCAGGTGGATCAGCGTCAGCCCCAGACCGATTGCGATGGGCGCAAAACCCGCCGGCGCGCCGCTCGAGGTTGCTCCGAGGATGATGATCAAGAAAAAGGCCGTCAGCACAACTTCGGTCACCAGCCCGGCCATCATGGAATAGCCCTGTGGAGACGCCTCGCCGTAGCCGTTCGAGGCAAAACCACCCACGCCCGTCGCCCCGGACTGCCCCATGACGATGACATAAAGCACGACCGCTGCTGCAATGGCGCCAAGCACCTGTGCGACCCAGTAGGGCACCATCTCTTTGGCGTCATGTCGCCCGCCAAGCACCAGACCCAAGGTCACAGCCGGGTTAAAATGCCCACCGGAAATATGCCCGACCGTATAAGCCATGGTCAAAACCGTGAGACCAAAGGCCAGACTGACCCCCAGCCATCCTATGCCCACATCCGCCACACCGGCGGCCAGAACGGCGCTGCCACAGCCTCCAAAAACCAACCAGAACGTTCCAAAGAACTCGGCCAATAGCTTCTTGCTCATCACTGCCTCCATCACGATGAAATGTCGGCACAGTATCACATCCTGACGAAATCCCTTGGTGTGGGACACTGGAGGGCGTTTACCTCTCCCTGTTTGAGCACGTGTAATCAGGCACGACGGCACCAAAAACCCCGCTTGCAAAGCTTGTTAGCAGGCTAAGGTGAAGCATCGGGCTGGTTTGGGCCTGTGGGCTTTCCGCCACGCGCAACAAAAAAGGCCGCCCCTCTGGACGGCCCTTTTCAATCTGTTCTGACCCGAAATTACTCGTCGTCGAGCGCTTCGATGGCTTTCTCAAGGTCATCTTTCGAGACCTCTTTGTCGGCCACTTCTGCCAATTCGAAGATGTAGTCGACAACCTTGTCTTCAAACAGAGGCGCACGCAGCTGCTGCTGCATCTGTGCGTTCTGTTGCACGAATTCAAAGAACTCACGCTCTTGACCGGGGTATTGACGTGCCTGGTTCATGATGGCCTGGGTCATCTCGGCGTCCGAGACTTGCACTTCGGCTTTCTGACCCAGTTCGGCCAGCAACAGGCCCAGACGCACGCGGCGTTCGGCCAGCTTGGTGTGCTCGTCGCTGGCTTCGATCTCGGGGTGATCGTGGCCTTCGACCTCTGGGTTCTCGTCATGCCACAGCTGGTGCGCAATCTGACCCGCTTCGGCTTCGACCAGCGACGGAGGCAGATCGAACGACACCAGCTTGTCCAGCTCATCCAGCAGCGCGCGTTTCATCACGGCACGGGCCGCGCCGGCGTATTCGGCTTCCAGACGTTCGCTGATCTGTGCCTTCAGACCTTCCAGATCTTCGGCGCCGAATTTCTGCGCCAGATCGTCGTTGATCTCGGCCGCAACCGGCTCTTTCACTTCTTTCACGTTGCAGGTGAAGACAGCTTCTTTGCCTGCCAGATGCTCGGCCTGGTACTCTTCGGGGAAAGAAACGGTCACTTCCTTTTCTTCCTCGGCTTTCACGCCAACCAGCTGCTCTTCGAAACCGGGAATGAACTGGTTCGACCCCAGCACCAGCGGAAAGTCTTCTGCGGACCCACCTTCAAAGGCTTCGCCGTCAACCTTGCCAACAAAATCCATGACGACCTGGTCGCCGTCTTTGGCCTTGGAGCCCTTGCGGCGGGCCTTAAAGTCTTGCGCGGTCTCGGCCAGGTTGCCCAGGGCTTCGTCCACGGCGGCGTCATCCGCTTTGACAACCATCTTTTCCAGGCTGATGCCCTTCAGCTCAACTTCGGGAATCTCGGGCAGCGCTTCATAGGACATCGCGACCTCAACGTCGTCGCCCTCTTTCCACTCTTCGCCGTTCTTCATCTCGATTTTCGGCTGCAAGGCAGGCTTGTCGCCCGAGTCTTCAAAGTGCTTATTCATCGCACCGTCGATGGCTTCCTGCATGGCTTCGCCCATGAGACGCTGGCCAAACTGCTTCTTCAACAGCGGCATCGGCACCTTGCCTTTGCGGAAACCCTTCATTTCGATTTCCGGCTGCGCCTCGGCCAGCTTTTCGTTCACTTTCTCGTCCAGCTCAGCAGCAGTGACAGTGATGTCGTAGCCGCGCTTCAGACCTTCGTTCAGCGTCTCGGTGACCTGCATGTCGGTTCCCCATGGGTTAACGGCGCGCGGACCCCGCGCGCGGGCGAAAATTTTTGCCCTTCTATTGGCAGGCGGCGGGCTGTGCAAGGGGCGGAACGCGGCTTTTCGCGCCGCAAACGCGGTTTTCGCTCAGGATTCCCACAATCCCTCAAAAACGCTGCGATGTTGCTCGAGACGGCGGAATTGCCAGCGCACTCCGAACATGATCGAATCGACGTCCCTGTAGCGCACCGCACCGCTGTCCCAGTAGCGATGTTTGCGAAATCCGACGAAGAAATCCGTGTTCCAACGATCCACGGTCTGAACAAGACCAAAGCCCACGGACTCGGCGCGCGATCCGGCCCCTACCGTGTCAAAGGACTCGTAGAGATCCAGCGCAAAGGCCGAGTTGCCAATGCCAAAGAAATCACGTTTCACACCCAGCTTGAAATAGGCGTACTCCCCCGCACCATCTCGCGATCCCGCCGCCACGGTGCCATTGATACCGGTCGGATGGTGCAACAGGCTGAAGGAACCTGCGACCTGGGGCACCGTCCCCGCCAAGGGATCATCCACGGCGGACAAACCGGCACTCCCCGCAAGCGCAAACTGTCCAACGCTGTTGCGATAGAACAGCCCCATATCCTGCAGCGCTTCGTTCAGGGCGACGTTGCGGTCGATATCTTCCTGCCCAATGGAGCCCGCAAACCTCAGGCTGCCCAGAACCCCGAACTTGATCTCGGGACTGTCCCAGCGAATGCGCTGAGACCGCCCCCCGTCAAAGGTTGGAAAGGCCTGTCGGATACTGACCGACGACAGCGTGCCTGCCTTGGTGCGAAACAGAAAGCCACCGGCTGTGTCTGCAATCCCGACATAGCTGGCCAAGCCCGTGCCTGACAGGTCCGACTCTGCCACCCCATCCGATCCCATGTTGCCCTGCCCGATCGAAAACGTACCCCAGCGGGGCGTCTCATAGATCACCTCGGCCTTGCGCAGGGTCTGCGAGTCAAAATCGATCAGAGGTGGTTCGTAGATTTGGTTGATCGACGCGGATTGGCGCACCCCAAGACCCACTTCTAGATTGAACTTCAAAGTGTTCTGGCCGACCGGATTGGTAAACCACAGCCCGATACGCCCCCCGGAGTTCGAGTTGTCTGCCGCATTGCCGTAGGTATCCACACCGTCATCGACCCCCAGAATGGTCGGCGAAAAGTGCCCGTAGAACCGGAAATGCCGGGGCCGATCCTCTTCTGCCCAGAGTGCATTCGACAACGCCATCACCCCGCCTGCACAGGCAAGCGGTACGACACGCAACAAGAATGACCAAACGGGCTTCATCCCGCGAAGATGCCAGAGCGCGCGGATCACGACAAGCGTCCCGCGAGCGGCTGGATGATCCCGTGGGCAGGGGCTGCGCATCGCCTTGGGCACGGATATTCATGTCAGAGAGAAAAGTGGTGCGGGTGAAGGGACTCGAACCCCCACTGTCGCTAATGTTTTCAATGACTTACAGTGTGATTTGTAACGATGTAACGGACACTAAAATGGACCACATGACGTGGCGTCATCGGTCTGGCACATAGAAGTTGTTTTCGCCATTAGGGCATTCTTCACGCATTTTCGCGCATAGGGCCAATTCGGAACTCTCACTGTCACCGTAGACTTCAACGGTATGACCGCACCGATCACATTCACCTTCTAAGGCGGGGATGTCTCCGTAATCGCCCTCAAGTGAGGTGTCCCAAATTCTCACGCTTACTTTCATTTTGCTCTCCTGAATTACTCGATGTGCGAATGTGCTATCGGGAAAGATATTGGTCGAACAGTCTTGACATAAAGAAACCCGCCAGTTCGCACCGGCGGGTCTGTTGTTGTCGTGTTGGTGAATCAATACCGGTTTAGTCGGCTTCCTCCGCCAGAAGTCCCGCCGCAACACACAGTAAGGCCGCAGTCGGTGTCTTTGTCAGCACTGTAACGTGGTCCGGGTCGCTAGCCCCATAAAGAACAATCATTTCGCCACCGTCATAAACTTCCAGATGTGAAAGCCCGGAAACAGCTTTGTCGCTGGCGACGTGTTCAGCATCGAGATTGCATGACCCTGCAATCTCAGTTTCGAACAGACCAGCCGGGATGCGAAATTTTTCAAGCCGAATGGGTTTGGGCGGGATGGCGTTTGCAACCGGGTTCATGCTGCACAATCCTGCGCCGCACGTTCAACCATCTGATCCAAATCATGAATGAGCATGCCACCGTGTTCTGCGGTATCATTTGCGATGTTATTCGGGGTCGTGTAATCTTCTGCCATGATTGGCCTCCAAGTTAGTGTCGATTGTAAAGAACGTGGCGCGGGTCTGTTTGGCGATGGACCGCGCCACTTCGCATATTATAGCAAATACGAAGCTCTACTTACGTAGGAAAATGTAGGAAAATTCGGCCCTGTAAGTCGTTGATGTTAGGCAGCTTCTGAAATGTCCACTTCAGAAACCTGCGAATTTCCAGATATTTCAGCATCATCCATGACGTTCTTGGGCCAGATACCGCCGATCTCGCCAAGAGCTTCAACAACCTTGGTATCCGCGTCATTCACAAAGGGCGTGGTAATCAGGTGTGCCAGCTCTGCTCGGAGCGCTGTATAGGTTTCATTGTCAATGTAGATGTCGGTGGGTGCCTGCATGATATGTTCCTCTCAGGTGATTTATGCGGCCAGACTCGCATGGGTGGAATCCACCTATCAAGCCGCGATAATGCCTTCTGACGCATTCAAATTGTCGCGCTTAAGTGCTTACTTACGTTCAGAAAATGAAGACCCCGCGCCGATTGACTTACATCGAAACGATGATCCGGCGCGAGGTCTACTCGGGGCGAAGTTGGAAGCCAGCCCCTAATTGTTATAATATAACATATTCGCGCTGAGATGCTCAAGCAATTCGTCGCGCGCATGAGCTTTTTCTGCCAGAGCGCGCAGCTCCGGAGGCGGCGTTTTCAAACCAGCCTTCCCAGCACCTATCCGGGACAGCTTCGGCCAAGTTCCTGTAAGTGCTACAAGCAGAGTTCGTGCCTTCATATTCATCATCACTCCTGCGCGCTCGCTAAAGCTCGCTTTCGGGCGCTTCGCGCCCACCATTTCTGTTCTTTCAGCCGGAAGATCATATGAAATGCACAGAATGAATTTTTAGCAATTAACAATAATACCTGCAGTCATAGGACTTTCCCCCTAGGACAACACACAACCTAATCTGTGATGTCCTAGGGGGATGTTCTGCATATAACAGGTGGTGAAGAGCTACTAACACTAGGTGGCTTCCATTGACCTAGCAGCGCTCCGATCCCGGCCTCACGGCCAAGCGGTTACAGCCTTTCGACTGAGCATCACGCCCGGCTTTCCTCCAACCTAGACGTGATCGGTTGTTGTGGCCCAGAGCCGAAGCTCACCGCACATTGCAACCGTCTTTCTGTGCCATTTCGTCTGTGACCGGCGGCAACCGTTCGGGGCGTCCGATGATTTCCATCGGGGAGCGATCCAAAGCGATCTTTCCTGCACCTTCCAGCTAGGCGACTCGCTGCCCCGTCATGTTCCGGGTGCTGGCGTTGTTAGTAGAGCTGGTATGGGCGTCTAAGAGCGGATGTGGCTCTTCTTTGACTGCTTTGTAGGCTGATGCTTTGTGCTGCCGCGTAGGCTTCGACAGTATACTCGAGGCGAGCACCTGCTTCAAGCAGATACATCCAGATGCACGTTGCGGAAAATTTACCCAAGTCGACTAATCAACCCGGAACTTCACACCTCCATCTGGGTTGTCATCAAACATTCTTTTTGCGAGAGAAAAGTCGTTCCTCTTGCTAGCGATAAATCTCTGCGACCATTCGTATTGCAACGAATTGAAGTGATCCATGTTCTCAGGAGTAGCGACCAAGGCGGCTCCGTTGTCCAGGCTGTTCAATATGGATTCTACACCTGAAATTTTCTGCTCAATGCTCTCGATTAAGTCTGCCACTTCATCGTGGTCAATTCTTGAACTGAGCACACTTGTAGCTTTCATCTGCCCGCGAGATTTTATCAGTTCCTTCTTTCCGTCCTCAAGATCGACAACCACCCGAGGATGCCAGATCGAGAGTGCTATCTCGGAACTCAAAGGCATCGTAATTTGGACACCGGAGACACCAAATCCAACGTTGCTATAGGGACCAAAATCATGCTCATTGTGCATTACTACAGGGCAATCAGATACCCAAAATCCTTGGTCTTTAGGAGCGCGGTGAAGCAGCCACCTATACGAGTAAAGTCGCTCAGCAAGATTTGACGTCATATCGGCGATCAACTTGATTGAGGTTACTTTCACTCCGACCTTTGTTGCAAACGCCTCAATCTCAGGAAGGTTGGATGCATCTGGCGCAATTACTGCGCTCTTTCTTGCTATAGCCTCACTCAAAGCGCCTTGTGACGCACGAACTCTTGGTGAACGCAGCCATTGGGCTGCCACAAAAGTGGATAGGTAAGCCCGATGCTCATCAGACAAGTTTTTCAAGCTTTCATCCGACACAATACCAGAAATAATCGGTGCCGCAGCATCTTCTAAATCGGTTAAGCCTTGCTCAATCGAGTAAATGCTATCGCCAACCGTCGCAGAGTAAAAATTGCGCTGACCCAACACGTTGTTTACGCTTGGCGCGCCTGTAACCAGTTTGCCTCTTATTCGGTCAAACAAAAATACATGTCGTGATTTCTGGCCAGTTTTTTGAAACGCAAAGTTGTTTAACAGCGCTGCTTTGGGGACAACGTGTTGCATTTCTGGTTTTGCATCTTTTCTCGCCATGTCTTTCACCTAAAATCAACTACGGCCACGTTTTCCCAAAATGTTTCCGGGCCGCATCTGACGTCGCACTTCATCTACTATCACGCCCCGCATAGTGCCTTCCATCTGCTTTGCCAGTTTCGTCGCAAGATCATTGTTCTGTTCCGGCGTCCCGCCATTTGCATTCACGGTCACAGGTGCAGAGATGTTTACCACGGGCGCGGCATCGCTCAGGGACTCTCTGCGAGTCGCTGAGGCCGGTCTAAGGGGTGCCCGGCCACCCACATACCCGCCAGAGGAATAACCCCTCTTAGCGGCGCTGTGCAGCGCTTCCAGATTACCGACGCCAATCTTCCGGGTGGCCTCTTTGCTCATCACGTATTCACCGCGATGCACCACCCCGGCAGGTTCGAACTTGCCACCGTCGCCGGTGTAGCCGCCGTTTGCAAAACCCAGCAATGAAAGAAACGTGCCAAGGATACCACCACCGCCACTAAGGCCACCCATCCCGGTAAGGATATTCTCAAAGGCGCGGCTGGCCGCCATCTCGGCAAGACGCCCAAGCACCGACTGCAACACGCTGTCGAAGTCACGCGCACCTGTCACCAGATCACCGAACGCCCCGCTTAGGCTTCCGCGCACCTGTTCCTTTGCGCTCTTCAAGCTATCAAGGCCGTTCTCTGCCTGTTCGGCTGCCTCTGAGGCGCTGGCGTAGTCCAAGGCGAGCTGTTTAATTTCTGCCCGCAATGCCGGTGTCAGCTCAAGGCCCTGCATCTGGGCCGAATGCAGTAACTCAGCTTCCCGGCGCGCGGCTTCGATGCTTCCCGCCAAGTCCCGGCTGGCGCTGGCCGTTGCGATCATCGCCGTTGCTTCAAGCTCAAGAGCAATCGTTTCGTCTTTGATCGACTGCACAGCACGGGTGAATTCGTCGGGGCGCGAACCACCACCCTTCCCGACGTCATTGCGCGCTGCATCGGCTGCGACCTTAGCGACTGCGGCTGCCTCTGCCTGTGCGCGTGTCAGCGTTACGCCATCGGTGGCGGCGCGCTTCATCACGGATGCGATTTCACGCTCAAGAGTCAGGCGTTCACGCGACATACCATTGCGTTCCGCCTCACTGGCAAGAAAGCTGTCCAGCGCCGCCTTTTCGGCTTCCCAGTTGCGCATGGATTCCGCGTCAGCTTCCCGGAAGGTCTGCATAGGTGTTTTCGCGACGTCACCCCCAGCGGCTTCGGCTAGTGCACCCTTAAGCGACGATGCAAGCCCGATAACGGTCTGCAAGGCACCACCCAGCCGGGCCACTTCCGAGATAGCCAAGCTGAAATCTACCTTGTCGGCCTCATCCAACTTGTCGAACGCACCAGACGCCGATTTCTGCACTTCGTCCAGCTTGGTCGCGAAGTCTTCACTGGAAAGGCTGCCATTGCTGAATTCGTCAGCAAGCACCACCATTTCAGCCGCGGTGCCTGCCAGATCAGTTGCAACTTCATCGTAGCCATATGAGCGAGCCAGATTTGATGCACTCAGCATTGCGGCTGCGGTCTTGTCTGTGCTTTCGACAAGGCCATTGTGTGCGGCATTCAGCCGGGCAATATCGTCGGCTGTCTCGTCAACGGCATCGCGGTTCGCGGCAAATGCGTCGTATAGCTCATCACCCAGAACGGCGCGGCCCTGCGCTTCATCTTTGAAAATCTCATCCAGCTTGGCGCGCAGATCGGCAGCTTCGGCAATCCCGTCCGCGACGGCGACGGCCACCTTCTTTCCGAATGTGGATATGCGCGTCGTCAGCTCGTCGAATTTGCGGCTAACCTCGTCAGCGCTGGCAACTACATCGTCACCCAGCACAAGGCCCAGCTCATGCGCCCGGTCGATGGTCTGGCGCAACTGTTCGTCACTGCGGCCCATGAGTTCAACAAAGCGCTCGCCAGCGGTGCCGCCGAATATCTCATCTGCCACACGAATGCGCCCTGCCCGGCTCAAACGCCGCGAACGCTCGAAGATTTCCAAAAGCAGGTCAGACGGGTCTTTTAGCTTCTCGCGAAGTTCGTCAGCGCCATAGCCCAAAGTGGCAAAGGCCTCGGCAGCCGGTCCCTTTCCGGTGACAACAAATTCGTCTGCGCGCAGGTTCAGCTCTTTCAAGCCATCAACCATTGCATCAATGCCGATGCGGTTCTGTTCCGCGACGAATTTCCATTCCTGAAAATCCTCGAGCGGCACCCCTGCCCGTTTGGCTTCGTCGCCAAGCTGCGCGATGGATTTTGTTGCCTGAAATGCTTCTCTGGTGAGGCCGCCCAGACCAGCGGCACCAAGAACCGGCAGGGCCAGTTTCTTGAACGCCGCCGCTACTCCATCACCCATTTTACCATATGTATTGCGCAACCGGTCTGCCGACTGCTTGGCCCGGCGTTCCATCTGTGCAGCCGATCTGCGCTGCACCCGGTTAGCGCGAGCGAAGCCCTTTTCGAACTTGTCTACTCGGGCCTCTAGGACCGTAATGAGTCCGGGAAGGTCTGCTTCATTCATTGCTCTTACCTCATTGGAATACGAAGATTTCGGCGCACTCGCCGGAATACTGACTGCGGTTTGTTTCACCGGCCACCGCACGACTGACTGCCATTGTCGCTGCAAAAGCCCCGTCGATGTGGTCGTGCTTCGGGTCGGCCTTGGTCATGCGGATATTGCCTGTATCGCCTGTCACAGCCGCCACACTGGCAAAATGATTGCGCAGCACCGGGTTGCCGTCATGCCGGATCAAGCGGCCATTCACGGCACGCACCAGTTCACCGGCGGCAGGCCCCATTGTGGCCGGTCCCTGTCTCATCTCGACCATCGGCAAACCTTCGTCGTGCAGCTCCATCGCCGCCACCTGAAATTTCCACGGGTCATAAGCGATCTGTTCAACGCTGTGCCTGGCACAGATTTCACGGATCAGGTCTTGCACTTCCTGTTGTGGGATTACTGGCCCTTCAGTTGCAGTGATATATCCGTCATCAATCCAGCGCTGATAGGGCACGCCCTCCAACCGCTCGCGTTCCTGCAATCCCTCTCCGGCGACAAAGAACCACGGTTTGATTGCAATCTGGCCATCCCGGAAACGCCATGCTGCCACAACGGCGGCAAGGTCGCCGCTCTGGGCATAGTCAACACCCACATAGCAAGGCAGCGCTTCAAGGTCGGTTTCCTCATCAGGAAACCTGTGTGCGTCATATGTCTCGAAATTGAACAGCGGATCACGGCTGTTCCCGTGCCAAATGTTCAGGTTGTATTGCTGAAACTCGTAGCGCTTTGACGGGTTGTCCAGTGCTTCTTTGGCGTCGTTTCGCAGCTTCTTGAAGTCGTGAAAACCCAGCGACAAACCGGGGTTAACTTTGTGCCAAAGTGCTTCGTCCTGCCAGTCGTCATCCTTCTCAGGTTCGAAGATGACCGGAAGAAATGACGGATTGTCTATCTCACCCAGCGCAACCTTCCGCGCGTATGCGTAACGCTCCGCCGCCAAACCTTCGCGGCCCCTTCCCGCAGTGGTGGCAATTACGGTTAAACCACCGGGGCGCTTCGCCATGCCTGATTGCAACGCTTCCCAAAGATCACGGCCAGAACTGCGCCATGCGTGGATTTCATCTATCAAGGTGAATGTCGGTGTTGTGCCGTGCATCGCCTTGCCATCGCTGGATGCTGCCTCCAAGGTAGATCCGTCAATCATGGACTTGATGGTCTTGGGCGCGTTCGTTGGATCATAAATCTTGGTGGCCTGAACAAGGTGCCGGTCTTCACGCACGATCTTCGCGGCTTCCGCGAAGCCGATGGAGGATTGCTTGCGATCGGCAGCGGCAAAAATGATCTGCCCACCGGGCACACGCTGCGGCCCAAGCAGGTGCAGAATGGAAAGCGCCGCTGCCAGCGAAGTCTTGCGGTTGCCGCGCGGTATCATCAGAAAAACCTCGCGCACCATCCGCTCGCCATCAGCATCAACAGGGCCATAGATGCGCCGCACGATTCTTTCCTGCCAGTCGGCAAGCTGCAATGCGCGCTTAGGCGCTTTACTGGCTGGGTGTTTGAGCGCACGCAAGAACTGAACCGCACGTTCACCATGACCAAGCGGATCAGGGATTGTGCTGCCATCAAACAACCAATGCGGATATGTGCTAGGCTCGGTCATTTTCAGATTTTCAGGGGGTTCACTTCGTCGTCATCATCCGGCAGTCCAGCACCAATCCGGGCGCGGCTTGTCGGGGTCAGGCCGTATTCGGCGGCAAGCTGACGCGCAGTCTGCATGTAGCGGATTTGCAGGCCACCCATTTTCAGATCAGGCAAGGCCCCAGCGCTCATAGTGTCAGCGATTGTGCGTGCTGCACCTACCGCCGCGCAGTAGTTCTCCACACCGGCCAGATCGGCCTTGGTAATGATCCTGCGCCCGATAAGCTGCGGCATGATCCGCTTCCACTCAGCCTTGGCGTGGGCTGAAAGGTATTTCGGCACCGGCGGCGCTTTGGTCAGGGCGTCATTGTCAGGGCAAAGGGGCGGCTTTACGCCGCGCGAATGCACGCTCATGCCGCCACCTGTGAACAGCGCAGCTCAAGGCCGCGTCTTCGGCCCAGCTCCGCGATTTCGTCAATGTCATATGTCGCGCCATCAAAGGTCACACGGTCTGCGGTGGTGATCCCGGCCAGATACCGTATGCGGAACACCGCACCGCGCGTATCGGCTTCACCGAAGCCAGCCAGGTATTCGTCGGCACTACGCTGCACTAGCTCTGCGCGGACAGTCGCCACGGTGGCCCATGCTTTCGACACGGCACCGGACGCTGCCACGGTCTCAGTTTCACGCGTGATGGTGATCTGCCGATCAAGCTTACCTGCTTTCATCATGCTCACACCCTCCACCTGATCACACCTTCCACGGTGCCGACGCCGTGGCAGTAGGCCCGCTCCGGGTCAGGGTCGCGCGTAAACGCGAAGCTGGGGCGCTCATAGGCATCAATGCCTACCGTGTCGCTGTTCGGGGCATCCCAAAGCGCGACCGACGCCGCTGCACCGATCTGCCGGGCCATGTCTGCCCCGTCTTCCAGTGCCCAGATATGCAGGTCGACATAAACGCGCGTGAGATACTGGTCGCTGCTTACGCGACCCAGATTGATGAGCTGTGGTTCTGCCATGATGATGGTAGGCAGTTTATCCGGACGCGTCGAACCAGCCCGGATATGATCGGCAGGCACAAGGGCGCTCACAGACTGATTTGTAATCAGTTGCGACCGGATTGCGGTCTGAAACTCAAGGCTGGGGTCGATCATGCCTTCCCCTCTGCGGCTTTCTTGATTGCCTGCCCAATGGCGCGACTGATACGGCGCTGCGCTTTCGGTTTTACCAGCCGGGCAGCCGGACGCATGAAGGGCTGGGCCTCCTGCTTGACGGTGCCGAACTCCTGCAAGTGGCCGTGGCGCACGTTTTCATTTCCGGCAGTCACCAGCGCCTGATTGCTGCTAGCCGTGCGTTTACCGCCGCCCTCTGCGTAAGCCGGGGTGGTGTGGCCGGGTTCAGTCACGGTGATGGACTCTTTCAGGTCGCCTTCTTCCACGGGCACCAATGCGCGCGCGATTGCAGCGGTTTCTTCTGCGCCTTTGATCAGCGCCGGTTGCACACCCTTACGAACGACTTCCGGGATAGCCAAAAGGCGCTTTTCAAGTTCTTTGGATTGCTGGGTAAGGCTCTTATGCTTCGACATAACCTGTCACCTGTTCACGATACGGGGCAAGCAGCTCATAGACGCCGAACGGCACCGGGCGCATGGTCACGTCACTGGCCGTTTCGCGCTGTTCATACCAGTAGGCGGCGAGCTGTAATGCGGCCTCTGTCAGCACGGCGTTACCAGCTACAAAGGCTGTACCGGTGTGGTGGCCGATCCAGATTTCGGCGGCGTCCAGCTTGTGCGCAAGCAGGGCGTCATCAAGATCATGGTCAAGGTTAAGCTGCGATTTCAGCAGGCTAAGGGATGTTGTTGCGGTCATGCTTCAACCTTCTCATTCGATGAAAAACTTATTTTCGGTCTGTCTTGTGCGGACCTCCCCCCGCCGGTCCCCTCTAAGCGCCCAAAGTTGGAACCCACCCCCGGTGCATGTGTGACGTTGGCTGCACCAGTCGCACCCCATCCGCGATTGCGCTTGTTCATCGGTTGGGTAAGTGCGCGTTCAACAGTGAAGCCTTGGCGCAAGCGCGAATAGATTTGCATGGCAGTCAGGCCGGTGCGGTCTGCCCATTGCTGGATTGTCAACGTGGTTCCGTTGAAGGTTATCGGCCTGTCTGCGATCTTTACGCGTTTCGGCTGAGGTTGCTTAGGGCGCTTGCGTAGCGTGGCAGCATTTGCCTTGCGGCGGCTAGCCAATTCGGTTGGGCTGGGGGCATTGGCGATCTTCGCGCGCATGGCCTCAATCAGTGCGGCCATGTCTATACCGGCAAGTGTGCACACTGTTTCAAGATCAGACGACGGAGTGGTGAGATAGGCGCGTGCCTTGTCGATCAGAACAATACGATGCTTGCGCGTGTTCGCACCGGTCGCACCCAGTAGAGCATCATCAACCTGCAAGAGAAGAACCTCTTGCCACAGAGCCTTTTCAGAATTGATACTCATGTGCTGCGTTCCTGCCGTTGCTTGTGTCGATTGTGACAGGGCACACAAAGGGGCTGCCAGTTGGTGCGATCCCAGAACAGCCGATCATCGCCACGGTGGGGCTTGATGTGGTCAACGGTGGTCGCAGGTGCGCCACAGCCGGGCCAAGCACAGCGATCATTGATCTTGAGAAAGGCGTCACGGGCTTTGCGCCACGCACGATTGTAGCCGCGCCGGGCGGCACTGGGGCGCTTGGCGTCATGGCGTTTGTTGCGTTCACGGGTGCGCTTGATCTGACAGGCGCAGCGTTCACCATGGGGCACGATCTGACCGCATGTGCAGATATGGGGTGGTTTCGGCATTAGGCAGCCATCCCCTCACGCATTGCTGACAGCTCTTTCAGCGCCGCAAGCCCTGCTCGATCAAACTCAGGATCAAGGCCCAGCTCGGCGTTCTGTTTGCGCTGTTCTTCGCTCTGGCCGGGGTTGGTTTCCTCTGCCTCACCGTGAATGGCCTTGAGCTTGGCAATATGGGCATTGAAGGCGTCGGTGATTTCCTGCGGCGTGGCGTTCCATGCAGTTTCCGGCGTCCAGCCCAGCCACCCGGTAGCGAAACCATACAGCTCTTTGAAGACCTCAGACCACGGCGTCCGGTCAGCTTCCGCTGTTGCAGCGCTTTCATCTTCCGGGGATTTGGGGATAAACGCCCAAACCAGATCATGAAGCGGTTTCTGGGCAACGTGATAGAAACCTGACAAGGGCTGAGTGGCCGCGTAGCTGAACAGCTTGTCAGCGGCTTCTTTCCCGGCTGTGGCGGTGATCACCTGCCAAACTGTCAGTGTGTCGAATTCCTCGATCTTGCGCAGCAGCTCCGGGAAGCCACCATGCAAGCGCTCAAGGTGGAGTGCAGCCCGCAAAGACGGACGCAAGAACACGGCGTTGCCGCCGTATTCCAGTGCGATTGCATCACATGCGAGCTGCGGTTTCATGGTTACGCGGCTGCCATCTGCAACTTGCGGAAGGCGTCAGGACGCACCACACCAGCACCGACACGACGGCGCGCATGGTAACGCATCAGGCCGTTTGCACGCTGAGTGTAAGGGTCAGCCAGAACAGCCAGCGACAGGCGGTCATAGATGCGGTAGCCGCGCTTGAAGTCGCCAAACATGATCGGCTCTGCGCCTGCTCCAATGTCCGGCATGTCCACGGCTTCAACCACCGGGCGGCCCAGAATGGTTTCTGGCTGACCTGCCTGATATGACGGCTGCCACAGATAGTTGCCGTGGCCGTCTTTCAGCGTGCGAATGGCGGCAAGGGTCTGGCCGTTCATGACCCAAGTGCCTGCATTCCGGTAAGTGGCCGGCAGCGCATACATGAGCGCGATCAGCTCATCCGCGTCGATTGCGGCAGCGGCAGCCGCGACAGTCTCGCCGATGTTGGCATCTACCATGAACCCTGAAGGCTCAAGGGCGGTGTTGCCGCTGACAAACGACACGTTTTCCTTCTGGCCGAAGTCTTCAGCCAGGGCGAGATTTACTTCGCTCAGAACGTTGGCGCTGTCTTCAGCGAGCTGAAGAGACATATCCACAAAGGTGGCGATTTCTTTCACCGCGATTTCCGACTGATCGAAGGTCGGTTCGCTGCCCGTCCGGGCGTCGGTTTCACCCACCCATGCGGCATTGGTGATCCCGGTGCGTTTCGGCAGGATGATGTTTGCTGCGCCGGTGGTGCGCACATCAGCAATGCCGCGAATGGGGCTGTATTCCACCAGATTGCGAATGAACTCGCCGCTCACGTCCTCGGGGGCAAGGATGTGGTTTGCGGTATCGCTGGCCGTGGTCAGCGCTTTCTTCTCGCCGGTGGACAGGTAGTGGGTGAATGCCTTGACCTCTTCGGCAGGCATGACCGGGTTGGCAGCGCCGGTGATCTGAGGACGGTTGCCTTTGGCTTCCAGCCGGTCCAGCCGGTCTTTGATCTCGGTGAACGCTTTGGTGTCGATCTGGGGTACCTGCGGCGTGTCATTGGCCGGGGGTGCGGCCTTCGGTTCGGTTTCGTTTTCGATTTTCTCGTTTTCCACGTTGGGGGTCTCCTTGAGGGGCTTGGGGGTTGCTTTCACCTCTGTGACACGCGCGGCGGGATGAACCGGGCGTTTGCAGAGGGAGATTTCAGTGACGGTGACGGCCTTGAATGTGCGCCCGCCTTCCGGACGCTTTTCATAACCGCCATGCTTGAAGCCGATGGAAAGGCCGGTGATTACACCGGCTTTAAGGTGGCGGTGCGCCTTCTGTGCCGGGTCAATGCCTTCGACAAACAAACGGCCCTTCACCTCAAGACCGCGCTCGGTCTCAGTGAAGTCTTCCCAGATACCGACAACCTGCCCCTGATCATGCTCCATGCAGATCGGCAGGGAAGCCGGGAAGGTGAATGCGCCCTTCTCAATCACGTCCCCTACCGAGTCGGGCGAAAAGGGCCATGCGACACCACTTACGGTGCCTGCGTCGTCAGTGACGGCCAGCGCCGCCTTGATTTCAATACGGTCAGTCATGTTGTTGCGGTCCAGAACTCCAGTTAAATCTACCTCCGAAGATGTCGGAGGGGTCTCTGCTCTCGACCGGAGCTTCGGTGACGGACTCCAACCCATCGGCATCAATGCCGCCGGAGACGAGAACACCGCCGGTGATCACTTCGCCGTAAACGACTGGGATTGGCTGGCCCTGCCCGTGGCTCGATACAGGGCCAGTGAACGTGTAGCTCTTTTCTTCGTCTGCGCTCTCATGCTCAGGGGCGAGCATCTGAGAGACGCCAGTCAGGGCCATCGCGACGCCCATCTGACCGACTGCGTTGCTCCATGTTGCACCAGCACCAGCCATGATAGGATTTGCGAGAAAAGGCGCTGCGCCACCGGCAGTAATAGCGATCAGAGCAACGCCAAGAATTGCTTTCAGGGCACCGTTGCCGTTCTTTGCACCTACGATTTCCGGCATGATGTGCAGATCGGCATCACCAAGCTGCATCCCGGCCACCGCGTCTTCATCCAGAGCGATACCCGTTTCAGGATCACCGCGCAGGATCACCCATGAGCCTTTACGCAGGTCTTCCATGATAGGTGGGAAGTTAGCGACAAGCGCAGCAATCGCATCGCCTGCCGTCAGAACGTCAAAGCTGTGACACTCGCCGTGCTGCGTCAGAGCGCCATGCAGATAGACCTTACGCAATCGGGACTTCCTCATCTTCAGCGGCACCACCCCCAACGCGCATCTAAAATGTCGAACGCCAACGGATACAGCTCGTCAATCGGGCGGTTCCGGGCGTAAGTGTCAGTGAGCTGCGCGGCCCTCTCCGGGGTGGTGCCGCCACCGATCAGGCCAAGGCGGATCACCTCAACCAAATCGGAAAGCTTGAACTGCATGTTGATTGAGCGCAGATAGAACGCGCCAAAGCCCAGATCGGCAATGCGCTCAAGTTCGGTGATCATGTCATCGGTGAGCGCGAACGTGTGTTCGCCGTCACCAAAAAAGGCGGTGTGCGTCAACTTCATGCTGCGTTGTCCTTGCTGCGGTTGTCGGGGGTTGTGATGTGTGGATTGTCCAGCGTGTCGCCGCCGGGCATGGGCGGAAGGTTCAGCCCGGCGCGCACCTCGTTGGCGGTGATAGAGCCCATGCTGCGATACTGGCCGTATGCAGCGGCACGGGCTGCCGTGTCGGTGGTCAGCAGGTCATCCGTAACGGCCTCAAGGTAGGCTTCTTTGCGTTCCTCGGGGGTCAACAGGCACCGGGCATAGGCCCAGCTCCAATTGGTCAGCCACGGCTTAAGCGTGATCTGCATGAACTGCCGGGCCATTTCCTCGGTGTTCGACCATGTGCCACGCGACAGCTCGAAAAGCATGGTGGGTGGCACCCGGAATACACGTGCGATCTCCCTGATCTGTTCTAGCCGGTTTTCGGCGAACTGGGCATCGGCGGGGGAAACGGTAAGCGGGATGTATTCCATCCCTTCGTCAAAAATAGCAACGCTTCCGGAATTGTCGCCGCTATGTGACTTGGAAAAATTCTCGGCTAATGCCTTCTTAGTCTCGGGCGTCATGGATTTCAGTGTTTTAATAACACCAGAGGGGCGGCCACCATTCTTGAAGAACGTGCTGATATGGTTTTCGAAGCCGGACGCCAGGGCGATTGCGTTCTTGCCCAGCGTGATCGGTGACACACCGCCAATCGCCTCAATGCGCAGCACATCTCGATAGGAAAGACGAACCTGCCCGGCGTCTGTGGTGACACGGTAGAAGGGTTCGCCGTCTGTTTCTTTGTCGGGCTGAACAGAGCCGGGTTCCAGCCGGTGCAGCTCATAGGGGGTGCCGTCGCCGGTGCGGATCACCTGTGCATGCCCTGCCCCGTGCAAAAGGGCATCAAGGGTCAGATCACGGCGCAGCTCTGCGGCACTTGTCCACTCGTTTGCCTCGTCATGCACAAGGCGATAGGCCGGGTGGTCAGTGAGCGCCGATTTACTGTCCCGCTCATAGAGTTTGACCGGCAGCGCGCCGATGGTCTCAGAGATAAGCCCGACTGCGCAGGCTACGGCCGGAACGCGCATAGCGTTGCCGGGATCGATGGAAACGCCGGACGCGGTGGGTAGCACCCCAAACAAGCTCAGGGTGTCGGGGTCGGTCAGGGTCAGCGCCTTTTCTTCGGTGCCAAGCCCAAGTGCATTTTTGATCTTCTGAAAGGCCATGTGTTCCACTGCGAAATCGTAAGTGTTGCACAAATACCACACTTATGTTTACAGCGAAAGGGGAATGTTACTTTATAACAAAACTTATTGATAGCCGCACCGGAGCAACTTTGATGTCCGGCACCCGAGGACACCCTTTTAGTTTCCAGTGTTCCAACATAGCTTTGATCCAAAGAGGAAATTCGGAGGAACACAGATGGGCGAACTACTTGATAGAGGCTTTCAACATCACATTCTGCAAGAAATGGCCAACGACTACCCCGCAGCGAGCCGCATCAAAGCTACATTCGGCGAGCAAAGTGACAACATGCTAAAAGTGAATTTGGCATACTTGCACGAACACGGTTTGATCGCTTGCAACTGGCATCCAACGTTGGATGACCCCTACCCCTTGCCCACTTCAGGAACGATCACTGCCGCAGGTCTGGATTTTCTGGCGGACGATGGTGGTCTCTCTTCTATCCTTGGAGTTGTGACAATCCGGTTTGATGATGAAACTCTTAGGGCACTGCTTCTCGAAAAAATTCAAAATGGGGACGGCGACCCAGATATGAAGTCGCAAATGATCGCTGCCGTCAAAGCCATGCCCGCTGAAGCCATAAAGGCAGTTGGTGAGAAAGCCATTTCATACGGGATTTCAGCTGCACCTGCTGGACTCTTAGCCTTCAAGTCCTTCATCGGATTGTAGCGGAACAGAAAAACGTGCGACGAGACCTCTATTCAAGAAGGTATTCGGGCAGTTTATTGATCGCGTCGATCTTGGTCTTGAGCGTCACGTCGCCATAGTTGTCGCCTGCCGTCTTCCCAGCATGCCCCTGAATGGCATCGACTACACGATCTGAAATCCCCAGTTCACGGCACTGCGTCTTGAGCCGGTGCCGCCAAGCGTGGTTGGGTTGCAGCCCGGTCGGGGTCAACTCACTTTCGCGAAGCCAATCCGACAACTTGTTAGATACAATAACCGCCGCTCTTTGGAACTTCTCTGGTTCAGTGGAATTGTGGAACAATGGGCCGATTGCAGCGTCCTTGACGAATTCTAGGAACCCCTCATCTACGATCTGCGGATGCAGAGGAACATCGCGATAGCCCCCTGCCTTAACGGTCCCGGCATCAGGCGTGATCCGCGCCACCCACTGCCCGTCTGCTTTGCGAATATCCTCTTTTCGAAGCTGTGTGATCTCAGAGACACGCGCCCCTGTGAAAGCGCAGATGATCGGCACCCAGCGCTTCATGTTTGCCATTTTGTCAGATTCCCGAACCCGTCCGAATTCATCTGCCTTCGGCTGATAGTTGCGTGAGGCTTTCAGCACCTTCCTGGCCTCTGGGTCAGTGTAGCCGCGTTCCCTGCCGTAAACCTTCTTAGGTTTGGGCTGCTTGACGTTCGCGGCGACGTTCTCAGGAATGCGGTCGTTATCGGTGGCCCAAGCAAACAGTGACCTAACACCAGACAGATAAATGTCGTTTACGGTTTTGGCGGATAGGGATTTCATCAGGTGGTCGCGCCACGCCAGCAAGTCCTTTTTCGTCACCCGCCGCGCATCATCATGCTTTAGAAACTTGCGCAGGCTCTCTGCAACTGGCCGCAACCGCTTGCCCTTATCGCGCATGAACCCAGCTTGCACCCGGCTTTCAATGTAGTCAGCCCAGAGTTTTTTGAGGCTAACCGGCTCGGGCGCGTTCTCTGGCGGCTGGGTATCCCTGATAATCGGTGAGCTTGGTGTGCCGCTGAAATCGCCTTCGTCGCGCTCTACAGCCCGTGCCAGCGACTCTAACTCGGCATGACATACGGCACGTGCAATTTCTCGCCACTCTGGGCTTCCCGCCTCCGCGTCCAAATTACCAGCGGCCCGGAAGCGTTCGATCTGCGCACCCACCAGTGCGCCTAGCTCTACATCGTCGGCCCGACCTGCCACGGCTTCGCGATACCGGCTGACAAGAAGGTCATCAATACCCACCGCCGCATAACGCGGATCGTTGCGAAGCTCATCGTCAAAGGCCAGCCGCTGCATGTAGTGGCTCTGGGCGATCTGGGCCGGTGTCAGCGGATAGCGCACCGAGACGGCTTGCGCCTGCCCTACCCCGATTTGCCGCTCAGCTTGGGCAATCTCGTGCTGAATCTTGGCAACTGCGCCGTGAAGTAATTTCAGGGCTTCTCTGCGATCCGGCCCGAGTGGCTCCCGAAACTCTCGCTTTCCGACGACTTTCCGCAAGTGTTCGGGCACCGTGAGTCTAGCAAAGTATCTGCCATCACGGTTTAGAAGATAACGAGGATTGCGCGGCATTGGGAACTCATTTGTAACGTATTTTGTAACATACAAATGGACACAAGCCCTTGTTTGCAAGGGTTTTCTTTTATTTCAATAGGATAGATTGGTGCGGGTGAAGGGACTCGAACCCCCACGCCTCGCGGCGCCAGAACCTAAATCTGGTGCGTCTACCAATTCCGCCACACCCGCACTGCGCGGCTGAATAACAAAGCTCAATGCAGGATGCGAGCGGAAAATGTGCCTAGAGGCCGAGTTTTCGGAACACGGCAGGCAACATCTCGGGCAGGTCTTCGGCGATCAACCCCGGCCCAAACTCCAGCGCGCATTCCACGTGCAGCCAGGCCGCAGTTTCTGCCGCCTGCATAGGGGCAAAGCCCCGCGCCAGAAGCCCTGTGATGAACCCCGCCAGCACATCCCCCGACCCCGCTGTCGCCAACCAGGGCGCCGACCTGTCGTAATGCGCCGAGTTGATGCTGCACCGCCCCGTAGGGTCTGCAATCACCGTGTCCGGCCCCTTGAACAGCACCACGCAGCCTGCCTGCTTGGCCGCCTCCCGCGTCGCATCCACCTTGGAATAGGCCGGCCCCGTGGTCGGCACCTCTACCAGCTTGGCATGAATATCCGGGAACAGCCGCTTGAACTCGCCCTCATGCGGCGTCAGCACACAGGTCTCGTGCAGCATCTCAAACAAATCATCCGGTGCATCTGCAAAGGCTGACAACGCATCCGCATCCAAAACCGTGGCACGGCATGTTTCCAAGGCAACGGACACAAGCGCGCGCGCAGTCTCAATTCCCAAGCCCGGCCCAAGACAGAGTGCGTTCAGCCGCTCGTCTTCCAAGGTCTTCGCCAAGGCCCCGGCATCCCCCACCTCGCGCATCATCACCGCCGTGATCTGCGCCGCCACCTCTCCTTGCGCCTCATGCGGCACCCCCAGCGTCACCAGCCCTGCCCCGATCCTGAGCGCCCCCCGCGCCGTCAACCGCGCCGCGCCGGACTTGCCTGCACCACCCGAGAGGATCAGCGCATGGCCGTGGGAGTATTTGTACTGCTCGTGAAATTTCGAAAAAGCCTGAGCGCTGGATTGGCTATAGGACACAGCTTCAACCCAATCGGGATCATCTTTGCCAGCCAGTCCAATGTCGACAATTCGCACCGTCCCTGAAGCCTCCGGACCATCCGCCAAATAGTGACACAACTTTTTCCGATGGAAGCAAACCGTCAGGTCATATGGCTCATCGTAGCAAGGGCGAAAATACGTCCCGCTGTCCGTACACACGGACGAAGGCTGGTCAATCGCAACCAGCTTGCTTCCTTTCAGCCTTGATTGATGGGCAACGCTTAAAGCCCAATACAGATCCTCGGGCATCGCGCGCGTGACCCCGGTTCCAAACCCGGCATCCAAATAGAGTGTCGCGTACCAGGGTTGCTCTGCGCTCATTGGCGCAACCTCCCCCATCTCCCGCCACCGCTCATAATTCACCCGCGCATCCGGCGGTAGTTTCTCGGCGTTCCCATACAGAAACACCTCCACGCTCCAGCCGCGCTCCTTCAACAACCGCGCCACCACAAACCCGTCGCCGCCATTATTCCCCGGCCCGCACAAAACCACGGCCCGCAAAGCCCCTTCATCTTGCTCAAAATACTCCGGGGGCTTGGGGGCTGGCCCCCAATCAACCGCTTCCTCTGGGGTCAGCCCATGGTGCTCTTCCGCCAGTTCCGGCCACTCCTCAAAGATCGCCTCAACCACCCCGCGCCCAGCCCGCTCCATCAGCTCCAGACCCGTCACTTCACCCGACTCGATGGCTGCCATTTCGATGGCGCGCATTTGCGCAGCGGTCAGTAATTCGCTCACGTTGTAACCCCTTGCGATTCAATTCAGCGCGAAATCCGTGCATGTTGCCTAAATTTTAGGCACTCCCCTCGGAATCCCTTGCGCAACATGCCCCGCGTCACCTTAGCCAATTGAGCCACCCGGGCGAAAGTGGTCTCTGCAATTCAAGAACCTGAGGAGGGAGATTCCCGAGATGAAAAAGATCGAGGCGATCATCAAGCCGTTCAAGCTGGATGAAGTGAAAGAAGCGCTGCAGGACACCGGCATCCAGGGTCTCAGCGTCATCGAAGTCAAAGGCTTTGGCCGTCAAAAGGGCCACACCGAGCTGTATCGCGGCGCGGAATACGTCGTGGACTTCCTGCCCAAAGTGAAGATCGAAGTTGTTCTGGACGACGATCAGGTCGACGCCGCCATTGAGGCGATCGTGGACGCCGCCAAGACAGATAAAATCGGCGACGGCAAAATCTTTGTCAGCCCCGTCGAACAAGCCATCCGCATCCGCACCGGTGAATCCGGTTCGGACGCCCTGTAAATCCAACCTTTTCCGTAACAGAAGGAATTAGAGAATGAGCGCAGACGCAGTTCTCCAGATGATCAAAGACGAGGATGCGGCTTATGTCGACATCCGCTTCACCGACACACGCGGCAAGCTGCAGCACGTGACCGTGGACGTGGACCTGGTTGACGAAGACTTCCTCGAAGAAGGCTTCATGTTCGACGGGTCGTCGATTGCCGGCTGGAAGTCGATCGAAAACTCGGACATGAAACTGATGGCCGACACCACCTCGGCCTATGTGGATCCGTTCTACGCCGAGAAAACCATCTGCATTCACTGCTCGATCGTCGAACCCGACACCGGCGAAAAATACGAACGCGACCCCCGCGGCACCGCCGAAAAGGCCGAGGCTTACCTGAAAGCATCCGGCGTCGGTGATGTGGCTTACATGGGCCCAGAAGCGGAATTCTTCCTGTTTGACGACGTGCGTTTCTCGAACACCATCAACAAAGTGTCCTACGAAGTCGACGCCATCGACGCTTCGTGGAACACCGACACCGAATACGAAATGGGCAACACGGGCCACCGTCCGGGCCTCAAGGGCGGCTACTTCCCCGTCAACCCCACCGACGATGCACAAGACATCCGCTCGGAAATGCTCTCGACCATGAAACGTCTGGGCATGAAAACCGACAAACACCACCACGAGGTGGCTTCGTGTCAGCACGAGCTGGGTCTGATCTTTGACACGCTGACCAAACAGGCGGATGAGCTGCAAAAGTACAAGTACATCATCCACAACGTCGCCCAGTCCTACGGCAAATCGGCCACCTTCATGCCGAAGCCGATCTATGGCGACAACGGCACCGGCATGCACGTGAACATGTCGATCTGGAAAGACGGCAAGCCGCTGTTTGCTGGCGACCAATACGCCGACCTGTCTCAGGAAGCGCTGTACTTCATCGGCGGCATCCTGAAGCACGCCAAGACCCTGAACGCCTTCACCAACCCGTCGACCAACAGCTACAAGCGTCTGATCCCGGGCTTCGAGGCACCTGTTCTGCGCGCCTATTCGGCACGTAACCGTTCGGGTTGTGTCCGTATTCCGTGGACTGAATCGCCCAAAGCCAAGCGTGTTGAGGCCCGTTTCCCCGATCCGTCGGCGAACCCCTACCTCTGCTTCGCAGCGCTTCTGATGGCTGGCCTCGACGGTATCCTGAACAAGATCGATCCCGGCGAAGCCATGGACAAGAACCTCTACGATCTGCCCGCCGAAGAACTGGCCGGCATCCCGACCGTTTGTGGTTCGCTTCGCGAAGCTCTGGACGCCCTGGAAGCCGATCACGACTTCCTCTTGGCCGGTGACGTCTTCACCAAGGACCAGATCCAAGGCTACATCGAACTCAAGATGGAAGAGGTGCAACTCTACGAACACACCCCACACCCCGTCGAGTTCGGCATGTACTACAGCTGCTAAAGCAGCTTAGAGACAGTGAAATTGAAGGGCGCCTCTCGGGGCGCTCTTTTTCGTTTTCGGATGCGCATGTCCCCACTGCCCCAAGGCGTACGGTGCGTTAACCCGGCATATCCCCCGGAGCTTGCAGATACAAACACCGACGCAATACCGACGTGATACCGACGCAATACCGAAAGCGGGTTTTTGAGTGTTTTCAGGCCATTAACCTATGATTCCCTGCGAAGGCGCAGAAAGCCATCGTCACGGTCTGTAAAGCTTTGAGTAATTCAGCTCATTCCACGGCACCAAGGCATCATGCACCTGCCGCCACAGGCTGGCAAAGGCAAACTCATCCAATCCCGACTTTTCGCGCAGCATCTTGAGCGGCGTTTGACCGTCGATCGCCGTCAGGATCGGTGCCGCCTCTTTCGGGATCTTCAGCGTCGCACTCTCGGTCTGAAAGTCCAGCACAATGCGCCCCTTCTTGGCCACCAGGCTCGCCAGCTGCGGCCCCGCGAGGCTCTTCAGATGCGGCACCGCCCAGGGGTCGGTTACATCGACCTCCGGCACCTCCCGCCCCTCGGGCACGGCATAGACGATGTGGGTCTTGATCGTGCCCCGCAGCTTTTCCGCCACATCCATCGCCTCGATCCAATCCATGTCTTCAGGCACCTCAGCACCATCCGGCAGCAAGGATTGCAGATCGTATTGCGCCGCGGGCAGAAAGCTCACAGGTCGCATTCCTGCGCCTTTCAGGGCCTCGTTCAATTGCCCCACCGAGTAGGGTCGATCCTGCGAATGCAGCAGCAAATCGTAAAATCCTGCGTCGCTCTGCTTGTGATCCACCAAAACCTGATTGCGTTTGAACGGATGCGCATCGGGAACGTTACGCAAACCGGATTTTCCCAACCTTAACCGATCCTTGGCCGTCATTCCTCGTGTCAGCGCGCCAAAGGCATCCTGCAACGCATAGACCCCGCTGCGCCCATACGGGGCATAGACCATCATGCCCAGCCCACCCTCAGGCGCCAGCGCCTTGGACAGCGCCTGAAACCCCAGGTCCGGCTCGGGCAAGTGGTGCAGCACGCCGCAGCAGTCGATGTAATCAAACGTGCCATAGTCCGGCGCATCCAACAGGCTCGCGGTATGGAACGTCACGTTCTGCAACTTGCGTTCGGCAATGCGCGCCTCGGCAATTTCGCGCGCCGTGGTCGAGAGGTCGAGATAGGTGATCTCATAGGCCCGCTTCGCCGTGGTCAGCACCTGCGCCAGCTGCACCAGCGCATCGCCTGTGCCGCCCCCCGCCACCAGAATACGGATCGGCTCGCGCCAGTTGCGCTTGCCCCCCCACAGATAAGTATCCATTTCCACGGGGTGCGAAGGCGACCCACGCACCAGCCGCTTGCGCTCGTCCTTGGGGTTGCGGGCGGGATAAGGGTATGTGTCGTACTGCTCTTGAATGCTCATCGCGGGCCTGCTCTCAAATTCGCGCTCACATTCGCAGATGCGCGGGCCAAGGCCAAGACACTCACGCCCCCCAAAAGCAAAAGAACCGGCCCCTTAAGGACCGGTTCATATCTTTTCGTCAGAGTATCAGCTTATTCGCCAAACACCCGGCGGAAAATCGTGTCGACATGTTTGGTGTGATAGCCCATGTCGAATTTCTCGTTGATGCCATCCACGCCCAGCGCGGCAACCACCTCGGCATCTGCCAACAGTAGCTCGCGGAAGTCCAGGCGTTCTTCCCATACTTTCAACGCGTTACGCTGCACCATGGAATAGGCGTCTTCGCGGCTGACACCGGCTTGGGTCAATGCCAGCAGCACACGCTGCGACATCACGAGGCCGGGGAACTTGTTCATGTTGTCCAGCATGTTGTCGGGGAAGATCAGCATCTTCTCGACCACGCCCGCCAGACGGTTCAGGGCAAAGTCCAGCGTCACAGTGGCGTCGGGGCCAATGCCACGCTCAACGGACGAATGCGAAATATCCCGTTCGTGCCACAGGGCAACGTTCTCCATCGCCGGAATCACGGTCATGCGCACCAGACGCGCCAGACCGGTCAGATTCTCGGTCAACACCGGGTTCTTCTTGTGCGGCATCGCCGACGAACCCTTTTGCCCCATCGAGAAAAACTCAGCGCCTTCAAGCACTTCGGTGCGTTGCATGTGGCGAATTTCGATGGCGACGTTTTCGATCGACGAGGCAATCACACCGAGGACGGCAAAGAACATCGCATGACGGTCACGCGGAATGACTTGCGTAGAAATCGGTTCGGGGCTCAGGCCCAGCTCGGCGCAGACATGCTCTTCCACGGCCGGATCAATATTGGCAAAGGTTCCGACAGCGCCCGAGATCGCACCGGTGGCCACCTCTTCCCGCGCCGCTTGCAACCGCGCCTTGTTGCGGTCCATCTCGGCGTAGAAACGGGCAAAGGTCAGACCCATGGTGGTTGGCTCGGCGTGAATGCCGTGGCTACGACCTACACGAACTGTGTCCTTGTGCTCAAGCGCGCGGGTTTTCAGCGCGGCCAGCACCCGGTCCATATCGGCCAGCAGGATATCCGCCGCGCGCACCAGCTGTACGTTCAGGCAGGTGTCCAGCACATCAGACGAGGTCATGCCCTGATGCACAAACCGCGCCTCTTCGCTGCCAACGTGTTCGGCCAGGTGAGTCAGAAAGGCGATGACGTCATGCTTGGTCACGGCCTCAATCTCATCAATGCGCGCCACATCGAACTCGACATCCTTGGCCTTCCAGACCGCGTCCGCGTTTTCCTGCGGGATCACGCCCAACTTGGCCATGGCATCACAGGCATGCGCCTCGATTTCGTACCAGATGCGGAACTTGGTGGCGGGTTCCCAGATGTCGGTCATTTCTTTGCGGGCATAGCGAGGGATCATGTCACGGCCTTGTTATTCATGTGGGTTTGCGCGCGGTTTAGACTGCTGGGCACGTGGCGGCAAGACAGGAGAGCGCAAGTGAGACGGATTGCCCTGATTTTTATGCTTTTGGCGAACGCGGGCCATGCAGAAGACTGGCAGACACTGACCACCAAAGAGATCACTACCGCGCTGAGCGGTCGCACCATCGACTATGACGCGGCCTGGCAAGAGTTCCTTCCTTCGGGCCGCACACTCTACAATTCAGGCCGCGATAGCTGGGGCTACTGGGAAGCGCGCGACAATCAGTATTGCAGCCAATGGCCGCCAGCTGACGGCTGGGCCTGTTATAATGTCTTGCAGCGCGGGACCCAGATCCGCTTTGTCGGCGAGAGTGGTGACGCCACCGACGGCACCCTGCGCGAGTAAGGATTGTCGCACTGGACGCCCTCACCTTGGCTGCTAGAGTGACCGTTGAACGGCTGACAAGGAGAGAGCGATGGGCGTGAAACGAACTGTAAAATGTCTGGCAGCATGCCTCAGCCTGTCGGCTGCACCCCTCTTTGCTGACACCCCCATGGGCTACACCGAACACGGCAAGGCCCTGTTTCGCATAGATGTTCCCGATTTCTGGAACGTGCGCATCGGCGGACCTCGCACCCTGACCCCTCCCGGCGAGGACGCGCCGCGAGAAGTGGCGCGGGTGATCGGATTGTCACCGGAAGGGTCCCAAGGGATCTGGATGGGGTTTGTCGTCCCCATTGGCATTTCGACTATAGACCAAGGCGTGGACTACATGCGCGAGTTTGGGCCGCATCTTGTGCATGATCCCGAGGTAAGCGAACGGCGCACCCGCACGATTGGGGGGCGTCAGGCCGTGACATTTACGGGCAAGGGCCGACGCAATGGCAAGCAGGTGCAGTTTACGGCAGTGTTGATCGACCTGCCGCGCAATCGTGTCGCCTTTTCTGTGACGGTTCTTGAGAATGGGTTCGATGCGGCGGTTCTGGAGGACGTCAATGACGTCTACGCGTCTTTCCGGGCCATCGGACAAGGAGGATAAGGCGATGCACAAGATATCCGGCTCGAAACTATTCCTGGGTTCGCTTGCCTTGTCGGGTCTGGCCCTGGCGGGGTGCAACACCACCACAAGCGGGCATGTCAGTTATGGTGTCTACTACGACTCGATGATGTGGAACGATTACTACCGGCCACGCCCTCCGACAACCAATCCACCTCCCGGCCGTCCAGTGCATCCCATTGCCCCTGCGCCACCGGCACGGCCAACTCCGCCAATCCACAGGCCAAGACCACGGTAAAGCCGGTCAAGCTTCTGAAACAAAACACAAAGATGAACGCTCCAGTCTTACGGTTGGAGCGTTTTGTTTGTGCCAGTTTGGAAACATTTGGCTCAAAGAAGCCTTAATCTTTCGTTAAATTGCCCCAAACACACCCTCATCCGCACATGATTGGATGGCAGCTTCGTCTCTGCACCACTCCGTCTGTTTTTTGGAAATTCCCGGTGCAAGTGTGATGAGGCAGGTTCCAATGTTCGATCAATTCGACCCACAGGACACGTGCCTGCGGAAGGAAAACTGGAAAGAGGATGTGATGGCCGCGCTTGCGGGCCAGGAGCGGATGATTGCCGCTGCCCTGGAAGGTGAACCTCTGCCTGATCGCATCGACATTGAGTTGGTCAAGGCCAACCGCACCAGTGTGACCACCCGTGCACTTTTGGGCACCCGTACATTCATTCTCAAACTCTTTGCCCGCGAGGGCTTGCAATCCGAACTGTATTATCAACGTGAAAAAGGCGCGCTGATGGCGTTGCGGGGTCGTGGGGTCGCTCCACGTCTCATTGGTTTTTGCGATCAGCGTCATTTCCTGATGATGCAGGCCGTCCCCACACTCGAGCACGCCCAGGCGCAGGCTAGATTGGGGTGGCTCGGGTTTGCGCGGGAAATTGGCGCCTGGTTGGGGCGCATTGATCGCGCGGCCCCTGGTCGGCCCGCCCATGGCAACTGGGCGACGTACCTGTCGCGGTACACCGATCAGCTCTGCTTGGAAAATGCCCCCGTTGCACAGGATATCCTGAGCCGCATTCCGCTTTGTGGTCAGTCCTTGGCACAGTGCGACGCTTCACTCGGAAACGTGATTTTCCGCCCCGACGGCTCAGTTGTTGGTGTTGATTTCGAACAGGCCCGCTTTCGACCACGTGGCTGGGATTTTGCCATGTATTTCATCTCTCTGGTCGAGCGTATGCCGGACCAGGCCGAAGAAATCCTTGCGGCTCTTGCCGAAGGTTTCGCCAGCGAGCACCGCGGAGCGCTGCTGATAGAAGAGCTTTGCACCGTCGCACGGTTGATCCTGTGCCTGCGCGCCAATGCGTTTGTGATTGAAGAGGACTTGAGCCATGGCAACTGACACTCTGACACTCTACATCGGCGATAACAGCAACGTTAAAGGCACAGATTTTGTTGCCGATGAAGACAACAACCAGATCGTGACCATCCTGCCCGACCCCGATGGGATCGACAACAACAGCCTTGAGTTTGCGTTTTGGGGTAAAAGCACTCCGACCGAACCGGGCGCAGGTCCGGGCGGCGACGACATTTTCAACATGGACGTCTCGCTGTTCGAAGATGATTTCTCGTTCACCGTCAAGAGCATGGACGCTGGCGACATCTTTGACATCACCGGTTGGGACAGTGTTGATGTGTCCGGAACGGTGTACACGTTCACTTACACTGGCACTGACGGCCTCGAGCACACATTCGTCATTGATGCACAGTCCCAGAACGGCAACGACGGCGTAGACGTGGTACAGGTTCTGGCAAGTGGTTATGATGTGACGCTCGTCTGTTTTACCCGCGACACGTTGATCGACACGCAAAACGGCCAGGTCCCCATTCAGGACCTGCGCGAGGGTGATCTGGTCAAATGCGGAGACGGGCAACTGCGTCCAATCTGTTGGATCGGGTCACGCAAGCTGGACACCGAGGATCTGGAGAACAATCCCAACTGGTACCCGATCAAGTTTCAGGCCGGGGCCATGGGCGACGGCCAGCCGAGCCGCAGCCTGAGCCTATCCCCGCAACACGGCGTCTTGCTGCGGGATTGGCGCGCAGAGCTGCTGTTTGGCGACCATGAAGTGATTGTCCCCGCCAAGCACCTGGTCAACGACTTCAGCATTCGTCCGGACACGGACTGTCATGAGGTCGAGTATTTCCACATCCTTCTGGACGAACATCACACGATCTACGCCGAAGGGTTGGAATGTGAATCGCTTTTTGTGGATGCGCTGGGCACAGGGGCGCTCAGCCCCGAAGCGCGTGACGAAATTCTGGGTCTTTTTCCAGAGCTTGTCAGCGACCTGCGCGCCCATGGCGGTTCCTATCGCCAAACCCTGCGCCGCTTTGAGGCCGAAGCATTGATGAACACCCCGGTCTTCTCCTGAGGTGCCGACTTTACGGGGCTTTTTGCAACAACCACCTGAGCTATTTCCAGCCAGTATTGCCGTCTGAGCCTACCCCACATACCATGACAGGCATGAAGTATGCAGCACCTCTTTCGCTCCTTGGCCTGTGCCTGATCCCTGCGATTTCAAACGCGCAGGAGGTTGGCGATTTCGGCTTTAGCCTGGGGGTCGCGAGCGTCGGCTTGACCGGTGAAGTCTCTTACCAGGCAAATGAAAACTGGCGCCTGCGCGCCATGATCAGTGGCGCACCGAACTACCGGTCCGGAGAAGAACTGGGCGGCATCACCTATGATGCCGTCGGTAAACTGCGCGGACTGTCCCTGCTTGCGGACCGGCGCCTTGGCAACAGCAACTGGCGGCTGACCTTTGGCGGGTTCCTGTCTGAATCCAGTGCCAAAGGCACCGCAACGGGAAACTTGCAGATTGGCGATACCCTCTATCCCGGCGCCACTCTGGATGCCGAAGCCAAGTTTGAAAATCGGTTCTCGCCGATCATCGCACTTGGCTACGATCATCCCATTTCGACCCACTGGACCCTAAGCGGAAGCCTTGGTTACATTTACACTGGAGGCATCGACGTCAAGCTTGATGGGTCAGCCGGCATCCTGCCATCGGACCTGATCAAGGAACGCCTCGAGGCCGAGGCGGACGTTGACGATGGGTATCCGTTTGTCGAGATTTCCGTCGCCTATCGTTTCTGAAACCTAGGCCTCTCCCATCAAACGTGGGTCGAATGGGTAGGTTGTCAGATTTTCATAGCCATCCTCGGTGATCAGCACCTGATCTTCCAGCTTGATCGAGAACGCCCCTTTTTCAGGGCTGACAAGCGCTTCGACGCATAGCACCATGCCCGGTTCCAGCTCGTAATCAAACGCGCCTTCGACCATGGCATCGGGATAGGCGATCAGGGGCCATTCATCACAGAGCCCAACACCATGCATCATGCAGCCGTATTTCTGGGCCTGAAAGTTGTCGTCCAATTTATGACACTTGCGGCTGATGTCCTGCATGTTCACGCCAGGCTTCAGCAATTCCATATTGGCGGTGATATGCTCATGTGCGTGCTGCATGGCATACACCATGTCTGCCGGAGGCTTTTCGTCGCCAATCCACCAGCTGCGCGAGATGTCGATGCAAATACCGTATGACCCAACAAGGTCGGTATCAAAGCTCACGATTTCATTGTTCTGGACAATACGCGGGCCACACTCCTGAAACCAGGGGTTGGTGCGCCGCCCCGACGTCAGGAGCCGGGTTTCGATCCACTCGCCGCCACGGCGGATGTTCTCGGCATGCAGAACCGCCCAGATATCATCCTCGCTCATGTCGCCCTTGGGCACCCCTGCCCGCGCGGCGCGCTCCATCTCGGCGACGGCCGTTTCACAGGCATGGTTCGCACAGCGCATGGCGAGGATTTCATCGACACCCTTGACCGAGCGGCTTTTCTCGGTGACTTCTTCACCTTCCATGATCTTGAAGCCCTGCGCCTCGAGCGCACGTAGCCCGTGGATCATGATCTTGTCCACGGCAAGGCGTTTGTTGCCCGGTGCATGCTCTTCCATCAGCTTGCGTACTTCGTTCGAGAAGATATCAGCCTGCACATCGACTTTGTCGCCACGGTCGAAATAGAACAGATCAGCCCCGGCGCGCTGCTCGCGGACAAGAGGATTGAACTCGCTCAGAAAAGGCGACTGCTTGTAGTCCCAGATTACCATGTACCCATCAGCACACAGCAAGAGCGCGCGGAAGGGGTTGTGCGTGTTCCAAAGCTGCATGTTGGTGGAATCTGTTGCGTAACGGATGTTCAACGGATCGAACATCAACAATCCTCCATACCCGCGATCCACAATATGCTGCGTCAAACGCTCCCAGCGATAGCGGCGCATCGCCTGCAGGTCAGGCAATTGCAGTCCCGCTTTTGCCCATTCACCAAAGGCCAGCTGAGTCGGACCGATCTCGACCCGATCCTGATCATTGGGCGTGTTGTCAGCGGTTCGATCGCCGCGTGTTGGGTCGATCTTGCGGATATCGCGATAATGGTCTCGCATTGGGGCACTCCTCGGTCTCTTGCCCCAATTCTGGGCGTCTCTCTGGCGCTGCGTCCTGTCTGAAACCGACGCCGGTCATGTCTTTTTTGCCTGTTCCTGGCACGCAAAGGGGGTAAAGCAGGGGGATGACCACACCTTTGCAAACCGCCCTGCCCTATGACGCCCTGACGCCCAGGTCGCTTCCTGGGATCGCGCCGCTTGATCCGGCGGACTGGTTAATCGTGGACGAGGCCTATGCCGGACAGATGGCCCAGCGCGACGCCCTGATCACAACCCAACGACCGTTGGTCATTGATCTTGAAGCACAGGCACAGGCCGCCGCCCAAGAGCTGCTAGAGATGGCTGTCAACGCCCTGTTGCACCGCCCCCAGCGCGATTTTGTGCGGGACGGCAATGTGATCATACGTCCAGATGGTGCCTCGGTTGCCTTGGATGACACCGATCCGCTGGCGACCCTGGGCCGTCTCGCGCAAGAGGATTTCTGCATCCTGCAAAAGCACGGTTCGGAACATGTGCTGACCGGCGCCGTGCTGTGCTTTCCGGCAAGTTGGCTGTTGTCGGAAAAACTCGGCAAGCCTTTGATCGGCATCCACATCCCTGTCGACAGATACACCGGAGACATTGCCAAACGTGTGCAACGATTGTTTGACGGGGTACGAGCCGACAGGCCGCTGTGGCGGTTCAACGCGCTTTGGTATGCGGATGCAGAGCTGCATCAGCCACGGTCTGCAAACGAGCGTAGGCCACCAGCGGACCGTAACTCTGCCCCCTATTTCCGAAGCGAAAAGCAGAGTATTCTTCGGCTGCCCAAAACCGATGCAGTGGTGTTCTCGATCCACACCTTTGTTCTCGCCCGCAAAGACGTCCGCCTCTGACGATTTTGTGAACCGCTTCTTTTGAGCCGCAAGTGATCCGATTTGGGACGTGCGGCGTATTGGTTTCATGTTCACCAACAACAGGAAGCCGACCGATGTTCTTTCGCATTAGCCTAATTTCACTGGTCGTGGGATTGACCACGCCGGTGATCGTCAATGCCCAGCCCGCCCATTCCCTGATCATTCACAGCGAGGAAAACCGCAAATACTGTAATGATGGTTACACATGGGATGCGACCGACAAGATGTGTCTGGCGGATTCAGGCCGATAGGGAGAAGGTCAATGAAAATGCTACTAATCGTAGGTCTGATTGCCGCTTTACCAGCTTTTGCGCTTGCTGGCGGGGCAAACATCAAAACGAACCGAGACGACAAGACCAGCACAAAATGTGCCCCGGGGTTTTATTTTGAGACGCCTTCGGGCCTGTGTATTGCGGCCAACTGGATTTGATTTTCCTCTCTGAGGGAAAGCCAAATACTTCGACGCGGCTGACGCAAAGGTGAACCCACCAGGCAACAATACACGTTACACACATTCAGGTTTTCGTATAAGCTTGATTCAGGAGGCAAGGTCATGTTCATGAAACGTCAAAAGCGCTGTCTGTCGACCACATCGTCGGTCTTGCAGCAACTCGCCTTCGAAAATGTTTCCCTGGATCCTGTTGGCATTTGCAGGCCAGACGTAACTCTGAAATCATGACCACTAACTCAGGCATTTGAACGGAGATTTTTCATGTTCGCAAAACATTTAGCTATTGTCGCAGCCCTGACACTCGGGTCCAACGCGGTGTTTGCTGCCGGGGATGAGGACACGATGGTGCCGAAACCCACGCAAACCACCAAGGAATGCAAAAATGGGAAAATCTGGAGCGAGAAAAAGAAACGCTGCGTAAAACCCGGCAATGCGGCCTTGGATGACGACACCCGTTATGATGCGGTGCGCGAATACGCCTACGCCGGGCAGTACGAGAACGCTCAGAACATTTTGCAAACGATGCAGAACCCGAACGATGATCGCGTTCTTACATACTGGGGCTTTACCCATCGCAAAATGGGCGACGTTGAACTGGGCATGGCCTTTTACCAGCGTGCGCTGACTGAAAATCCAGACAACCTTCTGGTGCGTTCCTATATGGGTCAGGCGCATGTCGAAGCGGGCGAAACATACCTCGCCTGGGTCCAGTTGCAGGAAATCCGCACCCGGGGCGGCACCGGCGGCTGGCCGGAACAGTCCCTGGCCGAAGCCATTCGCACGGGCGAGACCTACAGCTACTAAGCCTTTCTTCATTATTGGGTGATTATCTGGCCCAAATTGAAGGAGACCGGCTATGTCAGAGCGCGTCGGGGCGGTGTCACTGCCATCGCCCCCTGCTGCGCCGCCACTGCGCCTGACGCGGCGCGAAAAGGCGGCGATCATCGTGAGATTCCTGCTGAACGAGGGCGCAGAGCTGAGCCTGTCTGACCTGCCTGACGATCTGCAGGCGGATCTCACGCAGGTGATGGGTAACATGCGCCACGTGGACCGCAGGACCCTGGCCAGTGTTGTGATGGAGTTCGCCGCCGAACTTGAGGCTGTCGGCCTGGTTTTCCCACGCGGCCTCTCTGGTGCATTGTCCGCTCTGGAAGGCAAAATCAGCCCTCTGACCGCCCAACGCCTGCGCAAAGAGGCCGGTGTGCGCCTGGCAGGTGATCCTTGGGACCGCTTGCGTCGCCTGCCGGTCGAAACCCTTCTGGACCTTGTAGACCGCGAAAGCACTGAAGTTGCCGCAGTCCTGATGTCGAAACTCGACGTGTCCAAGGCGGCTGAGCTGCTGGGCGTGCTACCCGGCGAACGGGCGCGGCGTATCACCTACGCCGTGTCTCTGACCGGTGGCATCACGCCGGACGCTGTTGAAAGGATCGGCCTTACCCTTGCCAGCCAGCTGGAGGACACACCAGCGCGCGCCTTCGAAAAGGGCCCGGATTCGCGGGTTGGCGAAATCCTCAACTACTCTGCGGCCACCATTCGCGAGGACGTCCTGACCGGGCTGGACGAAACCGACGAACAGTTTGCCATGGCCGTGCGCAAAGCCATTTTCACCTTTGCCGACGTTCCCGCACGTCTCGTCGCGCGCGATGTCCCTGCGATCCTGCGCGACGTGCCCCAGGATGTGCTGGTCACAGCACTGGCCGGCGCAACCGAAGATACGACGGCCAGAACCGTCGCGTTTCTACTTGAAAACATATCGGGACGGCTGGCAGATCAAATCCGGGAAGAAGTCGAAGAACGCGGGGCTGTCTCGGCCAAAGACGGAGAAGCAGCACAAACTCAGGTGGTGGGTGTTATCCGCGAAATGGCCGAAGCCGGTGATATCAAACTCAAGGATCCGGAAGAAGACCCAGACGGATAGATGCGTGTTGTCACACATTCTGCATCGCCATCCTGTCTGACCAATTGGTCGCCAGAGCATTGATGCCCGCCATTCCACGACCCTAGTGTCCAACCACATCGCCGTGCTTGTGATTGACGCAGCACAGGCCTATGTGTGGCAACGAAAAAACTTGTGCCAGAAAACCATGAGCCGGAAAGCAGAGACACGCGCCAGCAAAGCCAGAAACTATGTGATCAATCTGGTCCTGAAAGGGGCTATTGGTCTGGCTTTGCTCTTGCCCTACGAGCCCCGCGTCCGCGCGATGGGCTGGCTGACGGCCAATGTTTTTTCCCCGATTGCCGGCTTTCGAAAAAGGGTGCGCACAAATCTCGCGAAAATCATGCCGGAGATGCCCGAAGCTGAGGTGCGCAGACTCTGCCGCGCCGTGCCAAACAATGCCGGGCGCACGTTGATCGAGATCTACTCTGGCGCAGACTTTGTGAAACGCGCGATCAAGGCACCGATCGAAGGTCCGGGGCTGGCACGGCTTGAGGCCGCACGTGCCGAAGGGCGCCCGGTCATTCTCGTGACAGGACACATGGGCAACTACGATGCCGTGCGCGCCAACCTGATCCATCGCGGCTACAACATGGGCGCGCTCTACCGGCGCATGTCGAACCCCTATTTCAACGCCCACTATGTCGAGTCGATTTCGAAAATTGGCACGCCGCTGTTTGAACAGGGTCGCAAAGGCATGATCGAAATGGTCCGCCACATCAAGTCTGGCGGCATCCTCGGCATTCTCACCGACCTGCATACGACCCGTGGCGAGCCACTGGATTTCTTGGGTGAACCCGCGCGCACCTCACTGGTAACCGCCGAGTTGGCGCTCAAGTTCAATGCCGCGTTAATCCCGGTTTACGGGTTGCGCGAACCGGACGGGTTGAGCTTTCGCATTGTTGCACAGGACGAAATCCCGCACAGCGATGCCAAAACCATGACACAAGCCGTCAATGATGGTCTTTCGGACCTTGTGCGCGCGCATCCAGAGCAATGGTTCTGGATTCACCGCCGCTGGAAGTACAAGCCACCTGTGGTTACAGATCAGGCACACCCCTAACGCAGGCGCGCCGCGCCCAGAATGGGACCGTGATCACGGCCCTGCACGATGGCAACCACTGGCAAATCACCCTTGGCGGGGGTTCGAATGCGGATCGGCTTTTGCCCATCCCATTCCGCCACCACGTCCCAACTTTCCACGATATTGCTATAGGCAAGGTCGCGACCGGCGTTTTCACCGCGTTTGATCGACACGGTTTCCAAGGGGCGATAGCGCACCACCTGGACAACCATAGGACCCGTTGCCCCCTTGGTTTCGGCCTCAATAACGAAACGCCCGCCCTTCTTTGCGATGGATACGTTCACCGGCAGTGGGTTGCGCTTGTGGGCCTTAATAAGATCCTTGACCTCATAGGGGTGGTTGCCCACCACGTGATCCTGGCCGCCGATAATCATCTGCGGGGTATAGACCGACCGATGCCCCGCCGCGCGGGCATAGTCCCTTTGACGCTTGGAAAAGGCCGGGCTGGCGAAATGGTCTTTCCAACCCAGGTAATCCCAATAGTCCACGTGCAACGCCAGCGCGATGATATCATCACGCCCAGATAGGCTTTCATGAAAATAGGCATCCGCCGGAGGACAAGATGAACACCCCTGCGAGGTAAAAAACTCGACGACCACCGGGTTGTCTTGTGCCGCGGCAGCAGAGACCAGACTCAGCCATAGTGCGATTATGAGACCTGTCGCTCTGATCATGTGGCTGCCTCTTTGGTGGTTGCAGATATTCCAGTTAACCTGAGTTCTATGACGAGACCATTGTAATGACCAATCAAGCCTTTGCGAGCCAATGGTGATAACGAAACGACCTCGGATTGTTTCGGGCGGCAATGGCACTACCTTGAACGTTATGGGTCGTTCGGTCAAAACTTGGACCAAGATGACCCCCAGTTACAGATCAGAGGTTCGCCATTATGCCCATTACCGTTGGACAAGACAGCGCCAAGGCACGCCAAACCCTTACAGTTGGTGATGCATCCGTGTCCTATTACTCGATTCCCGCTGCACAGGCGGCGGGACTTGGGGACTTTTCCAACCTGCCGGCATCTTTGAAAGTGGTCCTGGAAAACCTGCTGCGATTTGAAGATGGCGGGTTTTCGGTGTCAACGGATGACATCCGCGCCTTTGCCGAGTGGGGTGCCAACGGTGGTAAGAATCCGCGCGAGATCGCCTATCGCCCGGCCCGTGTCCTGATGCAGGATTTTACCGGTGTGCCAGCGGTGGTGGATCTGGCAGCCATGCGGGACGGTATTGTTGATCTCAAGGGGTCAGCGGCCAAGATCAATCCATTGGTGCCCGTGGATCTGGTGATCGACCACTCGGTCATGATCGACGAATTTGGCAACCCGCGTGCCTTTCAGATGAACGTCGACCGCGAATACGAACGCAATATGGAGCGGTACACCTTCCTGAAGTGGGGCCAGACCGCCTTTGACAACTTCCGCGTCGTGCCGCCGGGCACCGGCATTTGCCATCAGGTGAACCTTGAATACCTGTCGCAAACCGTCTGGACCGACACCGACCAGAACGGTGACATGGTTGCCTATCCTGACACCCTTGTCGGAACCGACAGCCACACCACCATGGTCAACGGCGCGGCTGTTCTGGGTTGGGGCGTTGGCGGAATCGAGGCTGAGGCCGCCATGCTGGGGCAACCAATCTCCATGCTGATCCCAGAAGTCATTGGGTTTGAACTGACCGGCGAAATGCTCGAAGGCACCACGGGCACCGATCTTGTGCTCAAGGTCGTTGAGATGCTGCGTGAAAAGGGCGTCGTCGGCAAATTCGTCGAGTTCTTTGGCGACGGACTGGACCGTCTGCCGCTTGCTGACCGGGCGACAATCGCGAACATGGCGCCTGAATACGGCGCGACTTGTGGCTTCTTCCCGATCGACGGCGAGACCCTGCGCTACATGCACAACACGGGCCGGGATGAGGATCGTATTGCTTTGGTGGAAGCTTACGCCAAGGAAAACGGCTTTTGGCGGGATGCGAACTACCTTCCGATCTATACCGACACGCTGCATCTCGACATGGGCACCATCGTTCCGGCGATTTCAGGACCAAAACGTCCGCAGGACTTTGTGGCGCTCAGCGACGGGCAAACCGCGTTCCGCAGGGAAATGGAAGAGACGTTCAAGCGCCCTATGGGCAAAGAAGTGGACGTCCAGGGCGAAGCCTATACCATGGAGAGCGGCAAGGTGGTGATTGCCTCGATCACCTCCTGCACCAACACCTCGAACCCCTATGTGATGATCGGGGCCGGTCTCGTGGCACGCAAGGCCGCGGAACTGGGTCTCAATCGCAAGCCTTGGGTCAAGACCTCGCTCGCACCGGGGTCTCAGGTGGTGTCCGCCTATCTCGAGGCAGCAGACCTGCAAAAGGATCTCGATGCCATTGGCTTTAACCTTGTCGGTTATGGCTGCACCACCTGTATCGGTAACTCGGGTCCCATCCAGAAAGAGATTTCCGAGGCCATTCACCAAGGTGACTTGGTGGCAACTTCGGTGCTCTCCGGCAACCGCAACTTTGAGGGCCGCATCAGCCCTGATGTCCGCGCCAACTATCTGGCGTCCCCGCCGTTGGTCGTGGCCTATGCGTTGGCCGGAACGCTCGACATCAACCTCACAACTGACGCCCTTGGGCAGGACAAGGATGGCAACGACGTCTATCTGAAAGACATCTGGCCCAGCACTCAGGAAATCGCGGATCTGGTGCAGAAAACCGTGACGCGCGAGGCCTTTGTGTCGAAATACGCTGACGTCTTCAAAGGCGACGACAAATGGCAAGGTGTCGAGGTGCCGGATCAGGAAACCTATGACTGGCCCGCCAATTCGACCTATATCCAGAACCCGCCCTATTTTCAGGGCATGGGACCAGAGCCGGGCACGATCTCTGACGTGGTGAATGCCAAGGTGCTGTTGATGCTGGGTGACATGATCACCACCGACCATATTTCGCCTGCCGGGTCTTTCACGCAATCCAGCCCTGCCGGACAGTACCTGACCGAACGCCAGGTGGCGCCGCGCGACTTCAACTCTTACGGCTCGCGCCGGGGCAATCACGAGGTCATGATGCGAGGCACGTTTGCCAACATCCGCATCAAGAACGAGATGCTGGAGGGGGTTGAAGGCGGCTACACCAAAGGACCGGACGGCGCGCAGACATCTGTTTTCGACGCCTCCATGGCCTATCAGGACCAAGGAACGCCTTTGGTGGTCTTCGGCGGCGAACAATATGGTGCGGGCTCATCGCGGGACTGGGCGGCCAAAGGCACCGCGCTTTTGGGCGTCAAGGCCGTGATCGCCGAGAGTTTTGAGCGCATCCACCGTTCGAACCTGGTGGGCATGGGGGTGATCCCGTTTGAATTCACCGGCGGTGACACGCGCAAGACTTTGAAACTCACCGGAGACGAGACTGTTTCGATCACAGGGCTGGAGGGCGTGGAACCCCTGCAAGAGGTGCCCTGCGACATCACCTATGGTGATGGCACGACCAGAACGATCACGCTGAAATGCCGGATCGATACCGCCCCCGAGATCGAATACATCGAACACGGTGGCGTGCTGCATTACGTGCTGCGCAATCTCGCCAAGGGCTAACGGCGACACTTCTTCAGAAACAGGTCCCGGCGCATCCGCCGGGGCAATTGCTGCGGGCTCAGCTGGCGCGCAAGTGTCTGAAACAGGCAGAGTGTTTCCAGGGTCCTCATCGGCCCATCCTGCGTATACTCCGGATAGGCCCCGTTCATGGCAATCACCACCTGCCGGGCCGGATTCACATATAGAAACTGGCCATAGATCCCAATGGCGCAAAAGTCTCCTCTGTCCGGTCGCATGGGAATCCACCATTGGTTCTTGTAGCCATACGTGCTCTCGGCATGGGGCGGCCCCACGCCCGGCATGAGCGGGTGCAGATCAGGCACCGCCATTCTGGATAGCCAGGTCTCTGGCACAATCTGTGTGCCATCCAGCGCCCTGCCCCGGTCCATCACCATCTGGCCAATCCGCGCAAGGTCTCGCAACCGCATGAACATCCCGCCAAAGACCACGGGTTCGCCACTCTGATCTGTCAGGATATGCATGTCCCCTTCAACCCCCAACCGTGACCACAGACGGGATGACAGGTAATCCGTGATCCGCTCTCCTGTTGCGCGGCGCAGAACCCAACCCAGAACATGGGTCTCGATACTGGCGTATTGGTTGAAGCTTCCGGGGGGTCTCTGATTGACCATTTCGCGGGCGAAATCGTCTTGCGAGCCTGTCTGAAACGAGGTGACCGAACGCACAACTTCGCTAGAGGGGTCATCGTAAACTTCACGCCAGCGAATACCGCTCAGCATGTCCATGACCTGCTGCACGGTCACGCCGTCGTAACCGGTGCCCAACAGCTCTGGCACATAGTCGGTGACCGCGACGTTGAAGTCGGGGATCGCACCTTCACCATGGGCAATGCCCAGCAGCAGGGCCGTTATCGCCTTGCTGACCGACCACAGGATCGCCACGTCCTCGGCGCCGCGTCCTTGGCCATAAGCTTCGTGCACCAGCCGCCCCTTGTGCAGCACGGCAAGGCCACTCATACGCATCACTCTTAGGTGATCGCTCGTCCCCAGCGTGCGCCGACCAACCCGAAAAACCTCGGGGAGAGCGATCCGTTCTCCTGTCGCGAGGGGTAAGACAGGGCCAGACCGCGAAACCGTGACAGAAGACCAGTCCCGCCAGAAGGTTCGAAAGGTCTGATCTATGTCCGCAGGCGCAAACAGCGCCTCCCATCGGTTCACGGCCTCAGTGTCTGTCAGCACGGCTCTCTCCCCAATCTCGTTCTCTGGGCAGCAAGACAGGACCACAAGCGATTGCCAAGAGGATTTTCGACACCGCCTTGATGGGCACTTGCTCCTCCGCCCAAGTTCCGTCAGTTTGACTCCGTCAAAAAACAGGAAACCGCACATGGCCAATCACAGCTATCTCTTTTCGCACGCGCTTTGCCGCACGCCATCGAATTCCGTCGCAGACGGACTTCGCGCCGAGGATCAGGGAGACCCCAGCGCCGAAGTTTTCCGCCAAGAGCACGAGGCCTATGTCGCGGCCCTGCGCGCCACCGGCGCCGAGGTTACCGTACTGGCACCGGACGAGGCGTTTCCCGACAGCGTGTTCATCGAAGACGCCGCCCTTTGCCTCAAAGGGCAGGCCATCATGCTGCGTCCCGGCACGGAAACCCGATTGGGCGAATCTGCAGCCCTGCGCCCCGACCTCGTGAAACTCATGAACGGTGTGATCGATCTTGAAACCGCTGGATTTGTTGATGGCGGCGATATCCTTTGTTCGGATACCGAGGTCATGGTTGGCCTGTCGGCACGCACCACCCGACAGGGTGCCGAAGACCTGACGCCGATTGTTGCAGACCTTGGGTATGCGCTGCGCATCGTCGAGACACCTGCGGACATCCTGCATTTCAAGACCGAGAGCAGCCTGCTGGATGCCGAGACAATGCTTGCCACGCCGAAACTCGCGGCTTCGGGATGTTTCGATCAGTACCGCGTGATTCACACCGCTGAGGGTGAAGAGGCCGCAGCCAATGCGATCCGCTTCAATGACACGGTGTTCCTGTCTTCGGGCAACCCACGCACGGCGGAAACCCTGGATCAGGCAGGCTACAAAGTTGTGCAGCTTCCCACGACCCAAGCCGCCCTGGTAGATGGCGGCCTGTCCTGCATGTCACTCAGGTTTTCACTGTAAGATCAGGAGCCTGCGGCCAACTCATCGATTTTGGGCTGCAGGCGTTCCTGTAATTTACGCTCTGTCACCGGACCAGCGATGCGCGTGATGATCTTGCCTTCACCATCGACAAGGAACGTCTCGGGCACGCCGTAGACACCCCAGTCGATGCCAATCCGTCCGGTTCTGTCAGCGCCGGCAGCGATATAGGGGTCCCCCAACTCTGCGAGAAACGCCAAGGCGTTGTTGGGATCATCTTTGTAGTTCACACCGTAAACCGGCATGCCCTCAGCTTCGAGCTTCATCAGAGTTGGGTGTTCCACGCGGCACGGACCACACCAGCTGGCCCAGAAGTTCACCAGCTTGATCTCACCATTTGTCAGAACCGATGAGTCAAAACCCTCAAGCGAGCCCAATTGCGTGACCGGCAACTCTGGCGCGGGTTTGCCTGCCAGTGTCGTCGGCAATTCATCCGGATTTTCCCGTTGCATGCCAACAAAGAACAGCGCAGCAAGCCCGGCAAAAACCAAAGGCGGCGCGATCATCAGGGGTGAGACCTTAGCCATTGCGACGGCCCTCCACCTGTTCCAACTCGATCCGCGCCTTGCGCGCGGCGCGAATGCTCACCGCAACAAGCAGCACCAACAAAAGGATCGACACCGCGTAAGACGACAAAACCGTGTCAGCGTATTTTCCCAGATCAGGTATCATCCCAGTCTCTCCCGTGCGAGCAACGCCTTGGTGCGGCGCTTATGAATTTCGGTGCGGGTGCGTAAGAAAACAAGGGCCACGAACAACAACACGAACCCAGCGATGCATACGTATAGCGGTGTCGAGAAAACGTCAGCGACGTTCTCTTCCTTGTCGAGAGACAGCGACGCGCCCTGATGCAGGCCCTGGTTCCAGAAGTTCACCGCATAGCGGCTGAGAAAGGCAAAGACTGAGCCCACGATGCACAGGACGGCGGTCAGGTCCGCCGCCGTATCCGGATTCTCGATCGCCTCCCACAGGGCGACATAGCCAAGATAGAACAGAAAAAGGATCAGGAAAGATGTCAGGCGCGGATCCCAGGCCCACCAGGTGCCCCACATCGGCTGACCCCAGATCGCGCCCGTGGCCAAGGCAATAAGGGTCATCACGATGCCAATTGGCGCTGCCGCCTTGGCTGCAAGGGCCGAGACATGGTGGCGGCGAATGAGCCAGATCAACGAGGTCACCAGCATCATGAACCAGGCCGAAATCGCCATCATGGCCGAGGGCACGTGCAGGAAGATGATCTTGACAGTCGATCCCTGGCGGTAGTCATCCGGGGTAAAGAAGAACCCCCAGACCAGCCCGACGACAAGCGACACCAGCGCGAGCACGGAAACCCATGGCAAAACCAGGCTCACGGTGCGGCTGAATTTCACAGGGTTCGCGTATTCCCAAAGTGCATTCAAGTTCATTATTCGTCTCGTTTCCTAGCCTTTCGGGGTCTTTTGCAGCATGGCATCCAACCTGTCTTTGACATGGGTTAATCCGGTCGTCCTATCGCAGGTTCACTCGTAGCACCAAGGCGGATGCGAAGGGAAGTAACGCAATTGTGCCTGCGGAAATGCCTGCGAGCATCAGGATCGGGGTCGTGGTGGCGAGGCCTTCAGCGCCGCGGCGGGCGACTTCGGCTCCGAAGATCAGGGTTGGGACGTAGAGTGGCAGCACCAGAAGCGACAAGAGCAGACCGCCGCGTTTCAGGCCCACGGTCAGCGCGGCACCAAAGGTTCCGATGACTGAAAGGGCGGGTGTGCCGAGCACCAAAGACAGGATAAGCCATTGATATCCTTCGGGTGGCAGGCTGAGCAGCAAGGCAAAGACCGGCGAGGCAATGCAGAGCGGCAGGCCGGTCGTGAGCCAGTGTGCGAGGGCTTTGACGGTGACCACGCCCTCCATCGGGAGGGGGGATGTGGCAAGCAGATCGAGAGAGCCGTCCTCCCAGTCCAGTGCAAAGATTCTGTCGAGCGAAAGCAGGCAGGCCAGCAGCGCGCCCAGCCACAGAATCCCCGGCGCAATCTTGGCCAAAAGCGCGCTTCCCGGACCGACGCCAAATGGCACAAGTACCGTTACTATAAGAAAAAAAGACAACCCGAGGCCAAAGCCGCCCCCGGCGCGCATGGCCAGTCGAAGATCGCGGAGGAGAAGTGAAATCATAGGAAACTCTCGTCCAGACCATCAAAGCCGCCGGTGCCGGATTTGGGCTTGGCGCGGAAAGGGCCAACGTCCAAAACCTCGGCATCCAGCCCAAGGTCGATGTGCGTGGCGATAAGGGCCGCGCCGCCCTCGGCCAGATGGGCGCGCACGGCGTTGGCGAAAAGCTCAACCGAGGCCACGTCGAGCGACACCGTGGGCTCGTCCAGGATCCAGACCGGACGCCCCGTCACCAAGAGCCGCGCCAGGCCCAGTCGGCGTTTCTGGCCAGCCGACAAAGCACCCGCAGGCCGGTCCGCCAGAGCGTTCAGATCAAAGCCATCCAACGCGTGTTGAATGCCCTTGGTGCCAAAGACGTCAGCCCAGAAATGCAAGTTTTCCGAGACACTTAGCGTGGCTTTCAGACCATCCGAGTGGGCCGCGTAGGCAAAGGATTCTGGGGCGGCGTGCACCTCACCCATGACCGGCGGTTGCAGGCCCGCGACGGTGCGCAGCAGCGTGGTTTTGCCCACCCCGTTTGGCCCCCGCAAGATCAGGGCGTGGCCCGGTTCGAGCGAGAAGTTCAACCCTTCCAGCACGGGAATACCGCCGCGGGAAATGGTGAGGTCTTTTACGGTCAAAGTCATGCGTCATGCCTTAGCGCAAAGGGGTCTTCGGCAAAAGCATCAATTGCCGTGCATCGCTGTGTATCGCCCCCCTGCCCGGTCCCGCCTTGAGATGTATCAAGGCGTTAACCAATTGTTCAGGAAGCATGTGAAAGGCGGAAAATGACCATGTTGTACAACTTTTTTCAGGCCGAATATCCATTTTGTACAACATTTTCCGGGGCCCCTGACCGTTTTGTACAAAATGGTTAAGTGTCACCAAAGGGTTAAAATGCCCCGGCAATCGGTCAATTGTGACCATCCGGTCAACACGCGGGCCTGACGGCCCAACCCGGAGGTTTGGACACCGCGCAGAAAGTGACGGGGGTGAGCCGGGAATGACCACTGCTGCAGGTCGTTGCGGCTGGTGCGCATTCTGCAAACAGGTGTTGGAGGAGACCCTGTCAAACAGCGCGGCTTGCAGGACTCTATCGAGGCTGCCGGAGAAGCATTTGCCCAAGGCAAGTTGCAGCTTCGGGGAGGGTCATTCGCGGAAGGCTGGGTCGAGGTGTTTCCCGAGTTGACGGACGACGAGCGCCGGTTGGGGTAGTTGCCGGGTTTCACGCCCGAGCGGATTGACCAATGGCTTGAGAACTATCCCGCCGAAGACCTTGGGCTGCCAAGCCACACAGGGACTCCGGTTCCCGATGATCCAGGTGGCAACATCATTTCGACGCCGGTCCAGGAGGAAGCGGGGCCGAATATTGTTGCCACCGAACGCTCGGCTGAGGAGTTTGAAGCCTTGGCAGCCGATCCCGCTAGAGGAGGTGTTATTAATGAGAAGGGTGAGCAAGAGCGTAGGATAGGACTTGGTGCGGAGCAAGATGGACTACTACCTGGTCCAATTGTGAGAGATCCTTCTGGCGGCGCTGAGTTCATTGATGCTGATGGTCAGGCATGGGATGTGAAGGGCTTTCGCAGCGACTTCCCAGCCAAAACAGGCGGATTTGACGTTGAAAAAGACGTTGCAAAGGTTGAGCGGGAGTTGGCGTCGGGTCATAATGTGATCATAGATACCGAAAACCTAAGCGAAGCTGATCTCGCGGCCTTGAGAATCGAAATTGAACGTCGAGGAATCTCAGAGAGGGTGGTATATTGGCCATGACAACACGTGATTTACAGCAGCGCATAGATGCCTTTAGCAATGGGCAGGGACAGAACCGTGAGCTTGGGACATTCCTGGAAGAATCTGGTTTAGATTTTCGAGGTTTGCATCTTGAGGATCGCAGTCTAGCAGGGGCAGTGATTCCGGGTTCTAGTTTTTCCGGCATGACCTTGCAAAACGTGGATTTCTACGGCGCGAACCTAGGCGGCGCAGATTTCTCTGGGGCAATTCTAAACAATGTGGATTTCACCAAGGCAAACCTCGACAACGCCAATTTCACGAATGCCACCGTCGTCGGAGGCAGTTGGTTCAGAGCCACCTGTGTGGATGCAAAGATTGCCGGGATTACCTTTTCCGGAACCAATCTTGAACGCACGTTCCCGCAGCTGTCTTAGGCTGCGCTCTGTACGATCGTGCCAGTAGCCACAGGTCTCTGGCGTGGGTAGAAGAGCCTCCTCTTGAGACTTGGGAATGGGGTGCTATCTGCCCAAAACAACCGGTCCGGGTCAAAGACGAAATGGATGCAGGTCAGACCATAAACATCGTCATCGGTCTACATGAGAGCGGTTTAGATGAAGACGCCTTTCCAATTGAAGGGTGTGGCGGTGCGTTGATCGTGCGCCTGACGGACCCATTGGGAGGTTGTGATGGCGAGGGGGAATAGCCCCACTTACCTGGACCGCTTACTCTGGCAGCACCGATGGTGTCGCGGTGGCCCGGGGCCGGTCCGTGGAGAGATCATGCAGGCCTGAGGCCGTCAAAGCCTGGACAAGGTCACGCCGCGGTGGGGGCTCAGCACAGAAACATGTTGTCGAGCGCCCTCGCCCACGCAATGATGAAACCCTGATCAGAGGGGACATCTTGGAACGCAGACTGGCCGCCATACTCGCCGCAGATGTCGTGGGCTATTCTGCGATGATGGCCGAGGACGAAGTGGGCGCGCTGCGTGCGCTGAAGGCACACCGGGAACAGGTTTTTGATCCGCAGGTGGCGCAGCACAACGGGCGCCTAATCAAGCTGATCGGGGACGGCACGCTGGTCGAGTTTGCCTCGGTCGTGGATGCCGTGCGCTGTGCCATCGGCATTCAAAGGGCGCTGGCCGACCTGCCGTCAGGGATTGCGCTGCGGATCGGCGTGCATCTGGGTGATGTGATCATTGATGACGACGACGTCTATGGCCATGGGGTGAACATTGCCGCGCGGCTTGAGGCGGCGGCGGACACCGGCGGGGTCTGTATCTCGTCCATCGTGCACGAAAGTCTTGGCAACCTGATTGACGCGCAGTTCAAGGACGCAGGGGCGGCGCAGCTGAAAAACATCTCGGGGCCGGTCACCCTGTTCAAATGGCATCCAAAGTCGGTTTCCAAGGCGCTGCCCAGAGCGAAAGGGCGGGAAAAGCCCTCGATTGCGGTCTTGCCGTTTTCCAATGTCAGCGGCGACAGCGAGCAACAGTTTTTCAGTGATGGTATCTCGGAGGATATCATCACCGGATTGTCCCGGTTCCGGACCCTGTTTGTCGTGTCGCGCAATTCGTCGTTCCGGTTTCGCACTGCGGATCTGACCGAAGCCGAGATCGCGGACAAGCTGGGGGTGCAGTATCTGGTCGAGGGCAGTGTGCGAAAGGTCGGCAACCGGGTGCGGGTCTCGGCGCGGCTGATTGCGGTGGATACGGGCAAGAACCTTTGGGCGGATCGCTATGACCGCGAACTTGAGGATATCTTTGCGGTTCAGGATGAAGTGACCCAGAGCATTGTCGCCGTGCTGCCGGGGCTGGTGCAGAGCGATGTGGCCGATAATGCCACGCACAAACCCACGGACAAGATGCGAGCCTATGAGTTGTTGTTGAAGGGCAAGGCCCTGCGGGACGGGCTGAACGCCGTCGACAATGCGCGGGCCAAGGGGTTTTTTGAAAAGGCGCTGGAGATCGATCCCGACTATGCCCGCGTCTACATGTATCTGGCGGATACCTATGTGGTGGATCTGTGGCTGGGTCTGGCGGACAGGGATGCGCCGACATATGCGCTGGAGATCGCCCGCAAGGGGGCGGCGCTGGACAATCGGGACGTCTATATTCAGGACCAGTTGGGGTATGCGTACCTGTGTGCCGGCCAGTGGGATCAGGCGGACGCGCAGTTTCAGAAGACCCTGTCGTTGATTGAAAACGAGGCGGAGTCGATGGCCTGGTGCGGCTATGGCTTTCTGCTGCTGGGTCAGCCGGACAAGGCCCGTGACGTTGTGGTCGAGGCCATGCGGCTGGACCCATTACACCCGCCGTCGCTGGACTGGATCATGGGGCAGATCTATTTCTTTCTGGGTCGCTATGACGATGCGGTCTCTAAACTGATCGGTGAGGCGCGGTTGAATTCGCTTGCCGATGCGGTGCTTGTGGCGGCCTATGCGCAGTCCGGGCGACAGGAGGATGCCGAGGCGGCCCTGCGCGACTTTGTCGAGCATCGCGGGCGTGAGTTTGCCACGCGCGGGCTGGCGGTGCCCGGACACAGGCTGTCCGAGCTTGCCGGTGGGTTCAGGGCGATGTGGCGACGGCAGGCGGATTGGGACCGGCTGGCAGAGGGGTTGCGACAGGCCGGGTTGCCGGACTAGGCCGTCACCGGCACCAGCACAGCCGCGACGCGGCGACCTTCGGAGACCAGCACGTTGTAGGTGCGGCAGGCCGAGGGCGTGGCCATGGGTTCGATGCCTATTCCGGCCTCTTGCAGGGTGGCGCGGAACGCGGCGGGCACTGGCGTCATGGTGTCGCCGGTGCCCAGGAGGATAAAGTCGATTTCGCCCGCCATGGCGGTCACGGTTTCCGTGTCCTCGTAGCCACCCCAGCTGCGGGCGCCACCTGCGTGGATCAGCGCGCCGCCTTCGATCACCTGACCGGCAATGCGGAAAAAGCCGGGACCATAGCTTTCGATGGGCACGGCTGAGGTATAGAGCACTTCGGTCAGGTTCATGGCAGACCTCGTTCAGGACCAGAATGGCAGGCCGGAGATGGCCGAGACCGCGATGATCACATAGGCCACCGCGCGGTAGGATTTCTCATATTCAGGGCGGAATATAGCGCCGCCGACCAGCACGCCAAGCATTGTCGGCACGATCAGCACGAGGCCGAGGGCGATGGGCGTGAGGGTCAGGCTGCCTTCGAGGCCCAGGATGCCCAGCAGCAGGACGTCAAAGCCCAAGAGGAACACCATGGTGTTGGCGCGGATGGTGGCCGGTCCGTGTGGGCTGGCCATGTAGAACAGGATGACCGGTGGGCCGGGCAGACCCGCGACCCCGCCGAGAAACCCTGAGGCGCCGCCGATGCCGATCACCGCCGAGCCACGGACCGTCCCGCTGTAGCGGAACCCACCCACCAGCACCACCAAGAGCGCCAGCGCCACAAAGGACACGGCATAGCGAAAGATCTGGGGGTCAATGGCCAGCAGCACGGCGACACCAATTGGCAGGGTCACCACGACGCCCAGGAACAAACGACCAAGATCGCGTTTGTGCACGTCTTTCCAGACTTTGGGCAGCACTGGCAGCGGCCCGACCAGGTCCATCACGGTCAGTGTCACCAGCGCCCAGACCGGCGGCAGGAACTGACCGGCGACCGGCAGGTAGATCATCGCCGTTCCAAAGCCGGAAAAGCCACGCACCATGCTGGCGACAAAGGCAGCGGCAATGATCCAGGGCAGACCCTCGGTCGCGAGGATCCCGGCCCAGAGATCAGGCATCGATATTGGCGAACTGGTTGCCGGAGGTGTTCGAGGGTTTCGACCAGTCGCGTTTCACGCCGAGCTTCAAGAGCACGGCTGAGGCGACAAAGATCGACGAGTAGGTGCCGACAATCACGCCCCAGATCATCGCAAAGACAAAGCCCCGGATCACGTCGCCGCCCAGTACAAACAGCGAGATCAGCGCCAGAAGCGTGGTGACCGAGGTCATCACCGTACGGCTGAGGGTCTCGTTGATCGACAGGTTCAGAACGGCCTTGAGATCCAGTTTCTTGTACTTGCGCAGGTTCTCGCGGACGCGGTCAAAGACAACCACGGTATCGTTCAGCGAATAGCCGACGATTGTGAGAAGTGCTGCGATAATCGCGAGGTCAAAGCGGATTTGCAGTTCCGAGAAGACCCCGATGGTCAGGATCACGTCATGCACCAGCGCGGCCACGGCCCCCAGTGCAAACTGCCATTCAAAGCGCAGCCAGATGTAGATCAGAACCGCAGCGATGGCCAGGATCACCGCGATCACGGCGGTCTGGATCAGCTCGCCCGAGACCTTGGGGCCAACGGATTCGACCGAAACAAACGAGATGTCCGGGGCCACGGTCTGCAGGGCCGCTTCGATCTGGCGGATCACGTCGCCGGTCACGGCCTCTTGCCCTTCCTGGGCCTGGATGCGGATCATGGTGACGAACTGGTTGTCTTCAAAGTTCGGGTCGAACACCTCGGTGATCGAAATGTCGCCCAGCTCGAGCGGTTGGATGGCCGCGCGATAGTCGGCGACCACCACCTCTTGCGTGCTTTCGGTGCGGATGGTTGTCCCGCCCCGGAAGTCGATGCCAAAGTTCAGCCCTTGCAGGAAGAAGGACACAAGCGCCAGCACGATCAGCAGTCCGGAGATGCCAAGCCAGAGGGTCGGTCGCGAGAAGAAATCCCACTTGGTGTCTTTAGGAACAAGTCTCAGACGCATGGATCAAACCTCGATTGTCTTGGGACGGCGGCGTTCAAACCACGTCACGATCATCAGGCGCGTCACGAAGATCGCGGTGAAGACGGATGTGGCGATGCCGATCATCAGCGTCCAGGCAAAACCCTGAACAGGCCCCGAGCCCATGACCAGCAGGATCACGGCGGTGATCATGGTGGTGATGTTGGCGTCGAGAATGGCGCTGAGGGCTTTTTCATAGCCCAATTCGATAGCGCGGGCAGGCCCTTTGGCGGTTTTCAGCTCTTCGCGGATGCGTTCAAACACCAGCACGTTGGCGTCCACCGCCATGCCGATGGTCAGAACGATACCCGCAATGCCCGGCAGGGTCAGCGTGGCGCCGATCATGCTGAGCAGGCCAAAGATCAGGCCGACGTTGATGATTAGCGCGACATTGGCAAAGATGCCAAACAGGCCATAACTGAGCACCATGAACACGAGCACGGCGGCAAAGGCGACGATACAGGCGATGCGGCCTGCGTCGATGCTGTCCTGCCCCAGTTCCGGGCCGATGGTGCGCTCTTCGAGGAACTCGAGCCCCGCAGGCAGGGCGCCCGCGCGCAGCAGGATGGCGAGGTTTGTGCTTTCCTCGACGCTGAAGCGCCCGGTGATGATGCCCGAGCCGCCGGGGATGTGCGCCTGAATGACCGGGGCCGAGACGACCTCGTCATCCAGCACGATGGCAAAGGGTGAGCCGATGTTTTCGGCTGTGTACTGGCCGAATTTGCGCGCGCCGGTGGGGTTAAAGCGGAACGACACGGCGGGGGTGTTGTTCTGGTCAAACGAGGGCTGCGCGTCGACCAGTTCTTCGCCGGTGACAACGGGGGCGGATTCCAGCGTGTAATAGACGTTGGAAGAATCGCTCACATCCGTCGAGTTCTCCATGTCCGGCACAAGGAAGTTGCCCGGTCCGGGGTTGGCCTCGGGGTTGGAGCCACGGCCCACAACCGGGTGAAAGGTCAGCTGCGCAGTGGTGCCGATGATCTCTTTCAGCTCAGCTGCAGACCCGATGCCGGGGACCTGGATCAGAATACGATCCGAGCCCTGACGTTGGATGGTGGGTTCGCGGGTGCCGACCTCGTCAATGCGGCGGCGGATGATTTCCAGCGACTGCTGCACGGTGCGTTCGTCGGTGGCAAGTTTCTCGGCCTCGGAGAGTTGCACGGTAAAGGTGTCGCCATTGGTGGAGACCACGATATCGTTCTGACCGGCGGCGGTGACCGAGATCACCGGCCGTGCAAGGCCGCGCACCAGCGACGCCGCGCGGTCGATCTGTTCGGGTTTCGAAATCTTGACGACCAGCTTGTCCGGGTCCGACGGCTGAAGGCGGATGGTGCCGATGGTTGCGCGCTCTTCGCGCAGCATGTCGCGGATTTCCGGCCACATGGATTTGATGCGCGTCTCGTAGACATCTTCGACCTGAACCTCGGCCAGAAGATGCGCGCCACCGCGCAGATCAAGCCCGAGGTTGACCAGCGACGAGGGCATCCACGACGGCCACAGCGCGGCCTGCTCTTCCAGCCCGTTGCCGGAGTATCCCAGGTCGAGCGCGGCCACGGCGTCATTGCGCGCCTCGACCCGTTCGTAAAACCCGTTTGGCGTGGCCATCAAGAGACCGATCACCACCACGGCCCAGATCAGAATCCGTTTCCAAAGGTCGATTTGCAGCATCGAGAGCGGCCTTGTGCTGTTGGTGCGACGTGCCCGTGTCGGACAGGTCCCAGGTTGTTCTATGACACGACAAGGGCCAGCGCGGTGTCCCGTCTGGCCCTGTTATGTGCGTTTAGCCGTTGGCGGCGGGTTCGGTCTTGGCCAGAACCTGGGCGATGGTCGATTTCACGATGCGCACCTTGACGCCTTCTGCGATCTCGATCTCAACCTCGTTGTCTTCTTTGACCTTCGAGACCTTGGCGATCATGCCGCCCTGAGTCACGATCCGGTCGCCGCGTTTCACCGCATCCACCATGGCGGCATGCTCTTTCACTTTTTTCTGCTGCGGACGGATCAGCAGGAAATACATGATCGCAAAGATCAGGATGAGGGGCATAAACTGGCCGATGGCTTCCATGTCGGTCTTTCCTTTTTTCGTGCCGCGGGATGCACCCGCAAAGTCGCAGGGAACCTATGGGGCATTCGGGCCGGTTGCAAGACGGGAATGGGGGGATTGGACGCCTTTGCAACAGATTTGAAGCGTGACCGCACGGTGCCGCTTACGATCCGCGAAAAAATGCGCCATAAGCTGGCGGGTAAGTGAATCACCAGACCCAAGGAACCCAAGCCATGCATGACATCCGTGCGATCCGCGAAAATCCCGGCGTATTGGACGCCGCCCTCGCCCGTCGTGGAGAAGATGCCATGTCGTCAGATATCCTGTCGCTGGATGCTGAGCGCCGTGCCAAGATTGCCGCCGCCGAGGCCGCGCAGTCCGAGCAGAAGAAAGCCGCCAAAGAGGTTGGCGCGGCCAAGGCCAAGGGAGACGAGGCCGAGTTCGAGCGCCTGCGCGCCCTTGTGGGCGAGAAAAAGGCCGAAGTTGCCGATATGCAAAACGAGGCCAAGGCGCTGGACGCCAGACTGACAGACATGCTGGCGCGCATCCCCAATTCGCCTGCCGAGGATGTGCCCGAGGGTAGCGATGAGGCCGACAACGTTGAAGTCCGGACATGGGGCACCCTGCCCGCCTTTGAGTTCGACCCCAAGGAACACTTCGAGATTGCCGGTGTCGCCAAGTCGATGGACTTTGAGCTGGCCGCCAAGATCTCGGGCGCGCGGTTTGTCATGCTGAAAGGCGCCGTGGCGCGCATTCACCGGGCGCTGGCACAGTTCATGATCGACACCCATGTGGATGAAAACGGTCTGACGGAAATGAACAGCCCGGTGCTGGTGCGGGACGAGGCGATGTATGGCACGGATAAGTTGCCAAAATTCGGCGATGACAGCTATCAGACCACCAATGGCTGGTGGCTGGTGCCAACGTCCGAGGTTCCGCTGACCTATACGGTGGCCGGTGACACGCTGGAGGAAAGCGCCCTGCCCATTCGCATGACGGCGCATACCCTGTGCTTCCGCTCGGAAGCCGGCTCGGCCGGCAAGGACACCACCGGCATGCTGCGCCAGCACCAGTTTGAAAAGGTCGAGATGGTGTCTGTGGTGCATCCGGAGAAATCAGATGACGAACAGAAACGCATGCTGGGCTGCGCCGAGGGTATTCTGGAGAAACTGGGCATCCCCTATCGCACGGTGATCCTGTGCACTGGCGACATGGGGTTTGGCGCGCGCCGCACCTATGACATCGAGGCCTGGGTGCCGGGTCAGAACACCTATCGCGAGATTTCCTCGGTTTCGACCACCGGCGATTTTCAGGCGCGGCGCATGAACGCGCGGTTCAAGCCTGCGGGAGGCGGCAAGCCAGAGTTCCTGCACACGCTGAACGGCTCGGGCCTGGCGGTGGGGCGTTGCCTGATCGCGGTTCTGGAAAACGGCCAACGCGCAGATGGCTCGGTCGTCCTGCCGGACGTTCTCGCCTCCTATCTGGGCGGCAAGACCACGCTGGGCGCGGATGGCGTGTTGGTCTGAGCTTTCGCATCCAACCCATTGAAAAGCCGCACCTTCGGGCGCGGCTTTTTCTTTGAGTATTTTTGGCGAAATGAAGCCCGGGGACTTCGTATTGCCAGAAATACTCCGGGGGTGAAGCCGCAGGCTGAGGGGGCAGCGCCCCCTATTCTGCCGGGGTGGCGATGGGCTGACCTTTGGGGAAAGGCACCAGCCGTTCCTGATCTTCGTCCCAGAGTTTCAGCGTGAACGAGCGCAGCGCCTCGGGCCATTTGATCGTCGGCAGGTCATATTCCGCGCGGATCATCTGGTGGCATTTGCGTAAGTTATAGTGCGGGATGCGGGCGTTGTAGTGGTGGATGTCGTGATAGGCGATATTGGCCGAGATGATGTCCATCCACCATCCCAGATCCAGCGCCGAGGACCCCTGCAGCGCGGCAATGCGCGGATCAAGATCGGGTTTGCGGTCCCAATAGGTGTCTTCGAAATTGTGCTGCAGGTAGACCATGAAGACGCCGAGCATTCCGCCGAGGAAAGACGACAGGAACCAGATCAGCACACCGGTCCAGCCGAAAAGCGCATAAATCCCAAGCATATAGAGCGCGATGGCAATGTTGTGCAGGATCACGCTGCCCAGCATGTCGCGGGCGTTCTTGGGCCAGCGGTAGCGGATGAAATAGGTGAAGAGACTGCCCGCCGGGATCAGGATGAAGGGGTTGCGATAAAGGCGATAGACCAAGCGGTCCCAGAACCCGGCCTCGGCCCATTCGCGCACCGTCATGGTGTGAATCTCGCCGGTTTCGCGCGCTTCGAGATTGCTGAGGTGCAAATGGTGCATGTTGTGATTGTGGCGCATCGCGGCATAGGGCGCGAAGGTCAGGATCGACAGCGCCTCACCCGCGAGATCGTTTGCTTTGCGCGATTTGAACAGAGAGGCATGGCCGCAATCGTGCTGCAGGACGTAAAGTCGCACCGCAGAGGCACCGTTCACCAGCATCATCGGGATCAGGATGACCCAGGTGTCCACATAGGTGATCGCAAGGTAAAGCGAGGCAAAGTAGACCACGAATGTGGGAAAAAAGGCGAGCGCCCCGATGCGGTCGTCTTTTACGGTAAATGGTTTTAAACGTTCGCGAATTTCCATTTCGCTGCCCTTCGATAAATCAGAGGTGAATCACTGCTGGCTGCGCGTTCCCTGTGGCTCGCGCAAAATATAGCGTGTTTTCTGCAAAGGCAAAACCACCGGTTGCAAAGGTCAGTCGCGGCTGGGGCCTTTGAGGTGCTTGCGCAGGCGGGACGGCGTGGATTTCTTGCGACCCTTGTAGGGGTTCTTGTCGCTTTGACCGCGCATGTGCAGGCGGATCGGGGTGCCCGGCATGTCAAAATCCTCGCGCAGGCCATTGACCAGATAGCGCGAATAGCTTTCGGGCATCTTGTCGGGGTGCGAACACATCACCACGAACCCCGGAGGCCGGGTCTTGGCCTGGGTCATATAGCGCAGCTTGATCCGTTTGCCCTGGGGCGCGGGGGGCGGGTGCTGTTCCAGCATGCCGGTCAGCCAGCGGTTCAGATGCGCGGTGGTCACCCGGCGGTTCCAGATGTCATAGGCGCGCAGGATCGCGTCATTCAGCCGCTCGAGACCGCGGCCCGTCTTGGCCGATACGGTGATCAGCGGAGCGCCGCGCAGCTGCGGCAGAAGACGTTCAAAGGACTCTTTCAAGTCTTTGAGTTTCTGTTGTTTTTCGTCTTCGATGTCCCACTTGTTCACGGCCACGACCACGGCACGGCCTTCGCGTTCGGCGAGATCGGCAATGCGCAGGTCCTGCTGTTCAAACGGTATGGCGGCGTCGAGCAGGACCACCACCACTTCGGCGAATTTCACGGCGCGCAACCCGTCAGAGACCGAGAGCCTTTCGACCTTGTCCTGCACCTTGGCCTTTTTGCGCATACCTGCGGTGTCAAAGATGCGCACCGGCGTGCCGGACCAGTTGGTGCGCAAGGAGATGGCGTCGCGGGTGATGCCAGCCTCGGGGCCGGTCAGCAGGCGGTCTTCGCCGATGATCTTGTTGATCAGGGTCGATTTGCCCGCGTTGGGGCGGCCGACCACGGCGATTTGCAGCGGTTTGGCGTCGGTTGGCTTGGGGGTCGCGCCCTCTTCGTCGGTGTCGTCGACGTCAATATCGACTTCGACCTCGGGCGCGTCATCCTTGGCGCGTTTTTCAAACTCATCCGCCAGCGGCATGAGTTGCGCATAGAGATCGTTGAGCCCTTCGCCATGTTCGGCAGACAGGCGGATCGGTTCGCCCAGCCCGAGGCTGTAGGCGTCGATCATGCCCGCATCGGCGGCAGAGCCCTCGGCCTTGTTGCCTGCGAGGATCACATGGGCAGACTTTTTGCGCAGGATCTCGGCAAAGATCATGTCAGTGGGCGTCACCCCTGCCCGCGCGTCGATCATGAAGAGGCAGATATCGGCCATATCGACGGCGCGTTCGGTCAGGCGACGCATACGCCCCTGCAGGCTGTCGTCGGTGGCATCCTCAAGGCCCGCGGTGTCGATCACCGTAAAGCGCAGGTCGCCAAGGCGGGCTTCGCCTTCGCGCAGGTCACGGGTGACCCCCGGCTGGTCATCGACCAGGGCCAGTTTCTTGCCGACTAGGCGATTAAAGAGCGTGGATTTGCCCACATTGGGGCGGCCCACGATGGCGAGCGTAAAACTCATCTGATGTCTCCGACACGTCTGAAGCGATGCCGATATATCATTTCCGCGTCAACGGAAAGCGTGCAATTGCCCCTTGCCACCCAGAACATAGAGCGTGCCATTGGCGACAACCGGGTTGGACGAGGCGCCATCCGGCACCTGGACCGAATAAATCATCTTGCCGTCCACCGGATCAAAGCTGCGCAACAGCCCGTCCGAAGAGGCCACGATCAGGCGGCCTCCGGCCAGGATGGGGCCGTAGTGCGAATAGAGCGAGCTTTGTTTCTTGGGCTTGTTTTCGGTAAAGAGCGGCAACTCGACGGACCAGATCGGCTGACCTGTGCTGCCGTCAAGGCGGACCAGCCGGTTGAGGTCGCTGACCAGAAAGACCGAACCACCCACAGGCCAGACCGGGCTGAGCGCGCCCTCTTCCGCGGTCCATTTGCGTTCGCCGGTTTCGACGTCCAATGCCACGAGACGTCCAGAGTGGTTGGCGGCATAGACGGTATTGCCGGAAATCACCGGATCGCTCGAGATATCGCCCACCTTGTTCAGGGCGCGGCCCTGGCGTTCGCCGGCAATGCCCGCGTCCCAGAGGCGCAGACCGCCGCGACGGAACGCGGCCTGCAGCTCACCCGAGCCAAAGGGGAAGACCACGAGGCGGTCATTCACGGCAGGCGCCGAGGGGCTTTGGATATTGGCCACCGAGGGCACGGAATCGATCTGCCATTCGGTCTTGCCTGTGTCGACATTGACGGCCCAGCCCTTTTCATCCCCGGAAACCAGGTAGACGAGGTTGCCATACACTGTCGGAGACCCGCTGCCGATCGCGCCAAGGCGCTGTTCCCAGAGGGTCGCGCCGGTTGCGGGATTGACCGCCTCGAGGCGGCCAAAGCCTGTGGTCACGAAAAGCTTCTTGTTGGCATAGGCCAGACCACCGCCTGCGGCGTCATCCTCTTTGTCCCGGGGCGGCGTGAGGTTGCGGGTCCAGACCTGTGCCCCGCTGAGGGAAAAGGCCGAGAGGTTGCCCTTGGAGTCCATGGTAAAGATCTTGCCGTCGGCAACAACCGGATCAGCCGTCAGACGCTGCTTGCGCGCATTGCCCTGGCCGATCTCGGCGCTCCACAACAGTTTGGGTGTGGGCGACAGGGCCGCGTGGGTGGTGCGATAGGTGGCGGATCCGGGGCGATGGGTCCATGAGGCGTTTTGCTTTTGCCCCGGCAGGCTGATCGAGCGGGCCTGGTTCTCGATCTCGACGATCTCGTCGCCCCCCCGCAGGTTCTCGCGTTTGCCCGGCAGGATGACTTCCTTGGTGTTGCAGGCACCGAGCAAGACTGCTGCGCCGACTGCACTAAAGATCCAGTTTCGCGTTTTCACTGCCCGGGCCCCCACGGTGCTGTTTTTATTGATTGGCGATCATGTTTTCGACCGCCGGCGGTGTCCCGCCCAGTGCTACAATCAACTGACTTGCGCGACGAAGCAAGCCCGCTGTCACAGCGGAATCGACGGAAATTGCCTCGAGCAGCGCAATGGCGGCGTCGGTATTGCCCTGTTCGATCTCTAGCAGCGCCAATTGTTCCTGTGCCAGAAGCGACAGGGGCGCCCCCGGTGCGGCGAGCGCTTCGAGCGCCGTGCGGCGGCTGGCCGGGTCCATGTCGGTGCCCCGCGCGGTGACGGATTTGAACAGGGCGATCTGCCGGTAAATCTCGGGCATGTCGCTGTCGCCGGAGTTGGCGACACCATCAAAGGTATCGGCGGCGGCCTCGTTTTCACCGATGTTGAGCTGCGAGGACGCCAGAAGCGAGTCGATCACAAGCTGTGCCTGCGGCGATGCGGGCTCGACAGCCTGCAACGCGGCAATGCGCGCCGGGTCGCCAGAGTTGTTCACCGCGGCAAAGATCGCGTCACCTGTATCCTGCGCATCACTGCGCGCGCCTGCCTTGCGAATCTCGTTAAAGGTGGCGCCACCGACGATCAGCACCACGCCAAGCACGGCAATCCAGCCGTATTTGCGCATCAACGCAAACAGGCGGTCGCGTTTGACCTCTTCGGTGACTTCTTCGATGAAACTGTCGGTATCGCTCAAGACCGCTACTCCCCTGATTTGCCCCCTCTTACAGCGTTGCTGCTACAGTGCCAAGGCCCGCCGGACGCGGCGGCAATGGCATGCTTGTAACACCAGAGGGGTGCGGCTAAACTGAACCGATCAGTTCAGAGACTTGCATTGCGCGCTTGCAATTGCGGTTAATGCCATTATGTCGCGTCAAAACAGGACTAGAACAGGGACCTATCCGATGCGTATCGTGCCCATGATCACCGCCGTCTTGGTGGTTGCCTTTCTTTTTTTCATCGTCGTGGAACGAGAGGCGCTGCTGGCTTTTGCCGGGGCGGGTCCGTCGGACGACGCGGGCGAGAACACCGAAGCCGCGCAGGTCGAAGAGGTCTCGGGCGAGACCGATGAGACGCAGCTGGTGCGGGTTGTGGCCATACGGTCCAAGGCCGCCGAGGTGGACAGCGCCGTGATCCTGCGCGGTCAGACCGAAGCAGATCGCCAGGTTGAGGTGCGTGCCGAAACCTCGGCGCAGGTCGTGTCAGCCCCCCTGCGGCGCGGTGCCCATGTAGAAGAAGGCGACACCCTGTGTCAGCTTGATCCCGGCACCCGCGAAGCCAGCCTGGCAGAGGCCCGGGCGCGGCTGACCGAAGCCCACGCCCGTGTGCCCGAAACCCAGGCCCGCCTGAGTGAGGCCGAAGCCCGCCTGATAGAGGCGCAGATCACCTTTAACGCCGCGTCGAAACTGATCGAGGGCGGCTTTGCCTCGGAAACCCGCGTGGCGTCCGCCGAAGCCTCGGTACGCGCCGCCGAAGCCGGTGTGCAATCGGCCAAGTCGGGGCTGGAAACAACCCAGGCCGGCATCCAGTCGGCCGAAGCCGCCGTGGCTGCCGCCGAACGCGAGATCGAGCGACTGACCATCAGCGCGCCCTTCTCGGGCCTGTTGGAATCCGACACCGCCGAGCTGGGCACCCTGTTGCAGCCCGGCGCCCTGTGCGGCACCGTGATCCGTCTGGATCCGATCAAGTTTGTCGGTTTTGTGCCGGAGACCGCCGTCGCGCGTATCCAGCCGGGCGCATTGGCCGGGGCGCGGCTGACCACCGGGCAAGAGGTCACCGGCCTTGTGACCTTCCTGTCGCGGTCCGCAGATGAAACCACCCGCACCTTTCGGGTGGAAATCGACGTGCCGAACGGGGATCTCAGCATTCGCGACGGACAGACCGCTGAAATCGTGATTGCCAGCTACGGCGCGGATGCACATCTGATTCCGCAATCGTCACTGACGCTGAATGACCATGGAACCCTTGGTGTCCGGGTGGCTGGCGAAGGCAACATCGTGAAGTTCATTCCGATCAAGATCCTGCGCGATTCGACCAAGGGCATCTGGGTCACCGGCCTGCCCAAAGAGGCGAATGTCATCATCATCGGCCAAGAATATGTGATCGAGGGCGTCAAGGTCGACCCGGTGTTCCAGGAGCTTGACCAATGACGGGAGTCGTCGACTGGGCCGCCTCGCGCGCCCGCATGATCATGGCCTTTATCGCATTGTCGCTCATCGTGGGCGGCTATGCCTATTCCACCCTGCCGAAAGAGGGCGAGCCGGACATCCAGATTCCGGGCCTGTTCGTGTCGGTGCAATTCCCCGGCATTTCCGCCTCGGACAGCGAGGCGCTGCTGATCAAGCCGATGGAGACCGAATTGTCGGATCTCGACGGGCTGGACAAGATGTCGGCCACAGCGGCTGAAAACTATGCGGGGATTTTCCTGGAGTTCGACTTCGGCTGGAACAAGGCCGAAACGCTCGCCGAGGTGCGCGATGCGATGAACACTGCCGAGGGGCAGTTCCCTGAGGGTGCAGAAAAATACTCGATCCACGAGATCAACTTTTCCGAATTCCCGATCATCATCGTCAACCTGACCGGAGACGTTCCGGAACGGACCATGTCACAGGTGGCCAACCGTCTGCAGGACCGGCTGGAAGGGCTGGATGCGGTTCTCGAGGCCGGTCTGGCCGGTGGGCGCGACGAGATGGTCGAGGTGATCATCGATCCGCTGCGTCTGGAGAGTTACAACGTGACCGCAGGTGAGTTGATCAACGTTGTGGTCAACAACAACCAGCTGATCGCGGCCGGTGAAATCGAAAGTGCCCAGGGCACGTTCTCGGTCAAGATCCCCTCGTCTTTTGACGAGCCACGCGACATCTACAACCTGCCGGTCAAGACCAATGGTGACCGTATTGTCACGCTGGGTGATCTGGCAGAAATCAACCTGACCTTTGAAGACCGTGTAGGAACCGCGCGGTTCAACGGCGAAAACACCGTGGCCCTGCAGGTCGTCAAGCGCAAAGGCTTTAACCTGATCGGCACTGCGGAACTGGTCAAGCAAGAGGTCGAAAAGGCCAGCGCCGACTGGCCGCCAGAGCTGCGCGCCGCAGTTGAGGTGGGCACCTCGAACGACCAGTCGCGCATTGTCGGCTCGATGGTGAGCCAGCTTGAGGGCTCGGTTCTGACCGCCATCGCGCTGGTGATGATCGTGGTTCTGGCTGCGCTGGGATCGCGTGCCGCGCTGTTGGTGGGTTTTGCCATTCCGACCTCGTTCCTGCTGTGCTTTGCATTGCTGGCGGCGATGGAGGTGACGATTTCGAACATCGTAATGTTCGGGTTGATCCTGGCCGTGGGGATGCTGGTGGATGGGGCCATCGTGGTCGTGGAATACGCCGACAAGCGCATCAAAGAGGGCACCGGCCCGATGCACGCCTATGTCGAGGCGGCCAAGCGCATGTTCTGGCCGATTGTGTCGTCAACGGCGACAACGCTTTGTGCATTCCTGCCGATGCTGTTCTGGCCGGGTGTGCCGGGGCAGTTCATGGGCATGCTGCCCGTCACGCTGATCTTTGTTCTGTCGGCCTCGTTGGTGGTGGCGCTGATCTACCTGCCGGTGATGGGCGGTGTGACCGGCCGGTTGAGCCGGATGTTCAACACCATGTCGGATTGGCTGAAGGCCCATGCCCATTGGGCTGTGCGTGTGGCCCTGGTGCCGGTGGCGCTGTGGATCATGTTCATCGGCGCGATGCAGAGCCTGAACCCCGGTTATCTGTTTGGCGGCGAAGCCCCCGGCGAAGGCAATGTCGGCTTTATCATCGGCTTTGTGCTGTTCATCCTCGGGGCCTTTGCGGCCTCGGTCACCATGGGTGCCGCCACTTTTGAACGCCGCAAGAAGCGGATCAAGGCAGGACGCCCGCTGTCGGCCTTTGGCTGGTTCATCAAGTTTATCGCCGGCAACCCGATCATGCCGATCGTGACCATCGCCGCGGTGCTGGCCTTTGTGGTGTCCGTGTTCACCTATTTCGGCGCCAACAACAACGGTGTGGAGTTCTTTGTGGATTCCGAACCGGAGCAGGCGATTGTCTATGTCAAGGCGCGGGGCAACCTGTCGCTGGAGCAAAAAGACCAGCTGCTGATGCAGGCCGAAGAGATCGTGCTGGCGCATCCCGGCGTGCAGACGGCCTTTGCCTTTGCCGGTGAAGGCGGGTTGGACCAGAACACGGGCGGGGCGCAGGCTCCGAAGGACACCATTGGTCAGATCCAGTTGGAAACCATCCCGTGGGAGGATCGACCCAACCGCAGGGAAACGCTGTTTACCGTGCCGCTCATCAACTACGAGCTGACCCGCACGGTGAAGGACGAAGCCTTTGACGGCGACACCGTGCTGAAAGAGCTTGAGGTGGACCTGGAGCGCATTCCCGGCGCGCAGATCGAGATCCTGTCCGCCGACCGTGGTCCGGCCTCGGCCAAGCCGGTGCATCTGCAGTTGAACGGTGAGGACTGGGAAACGCTGATCGAGGCCACCACCATTGCGCGCGAGCAATTTGACATCACCCCCGGTCTGACCCTGATCGAGGACACGCGCCCCCTGCCCGGCATCGACTGGCAGATCAATGTGGACGTGGCCAAGGCAGGCCGGTATGGCGCCGATGTTGCCACGGTTGGCGGCATGGTGCAGTTGGTGACACGCGGTATCCTGCTCGACACCATGCGGGTTGTCACCTCGGACGAAGAGATCGAGATTCGCGTGCGCCTGCCCGATGCGGACCGGGTGCTGTCAACTCTGGACACGCTCAAGGTGCGCACCCGCGACGGTCTGGTGCCCCTGTCGAATTTCATCACCCGCGAGCCGGTCAAGAAACTGGCCGAGATCAACCGGATCGACCGGAAACGGGTGTTTGACATCAAGGCGGGTGTGGACAGTGGCCTGACGGTGCTGACCAATGCCGAGACCGGCGAGCGCGACGTGATCGACAGCGACGTCTGGGCGGCAGATGACCTGATACGGGCGGACTATACCGAGCGTGGTTTCACGGCTTCGGTTCTGAACGCCAACGAACGCATTGCGGCGCTGACGGAATGGCTCGAGACCGATCCGCTGCCTGCTGGCGTGGAATGGGTCTGGACCGGGGATGCCGAGGAAGAGGCGGAGAGTCAGGCCTTTCTCGCCTCGGCCTTTACCGGGGCGCTTTTCCTGATGTTCATCATTCTGCTGGCGCAGTTCAACTCGTTCTACAACTCGATCCTGGTTCTGCTGGCGGTGGTGTTGTCGACAGCGGGTGTGCTGATTGGCATGCTGGTGATGGATCAGGCGTTTTCGATCATCATGACCGGCACCGGCATCGTGGCGCTGGCAGGGATTGTGGTGAACAACAACATTGTTCTGATCGACACCTATCAGGAGTATTCAAAATACATGCCGCGGATCGAGGCCATCGTGCGCACGGCGCAAAGCCGGATTCGCCCGGTTCTGCTGACCACGATCACCACGATGGCGGGTCTGGCGCCGATGATGTTCGGACTGAGCCTGGACTTTGTGAATGGCGGCTACTCTATCGACTCGCCGACCTCGCTGTGGTGGAAACAGCTGGCGACGGCGGTGGTCTTTGGCCTGGGAATTGCGACAGTGCTGACGCTGGTCTTTACCCCGTCGCTCCTGGCGCTGCGGGTCTGGTTCTCGACCTATGTGTTGTGGATGGCGCGCGCGATGGCGGCGCTGTCGATGGGACGCAGCAGCCGTGCCGCGCGCGACTGGGCCTTGCGCCGGGCCGCAAAGAAGGTCACCTCACCTGTGTTGCTGTGGGATGAGCCAGAAGCCCCCGAAGACCCGATTGTGGTTGAGGTCGAGGACACGCCTGCAGCGGCGGACCCTGACGATAGCGGATTGCGCGCCGCAGAGTAGCGCGCACCCTGCAGATCGGCGCGTAGGTCGGACAAGATTGTCCGACCTACCCCGACCGTCTCAGAACTTGCCGTTGGCGTTTTTCCACTCACTGCGGGGCGCAATGGTTTCCACCGTGTCCCAATGTTCCACGATTTTGCCATCCTGAAGACGGTAGAGATCGTAGAAACTGGTGTGGGCCCTATCCTTTTCACCTTCGCACATGGCGAGCACGAAGTTGCCCTCTGCCAGCACCCGGTGGAGATGGGTGTAGCCGATGCGCGGCCCATCGCCTGACGGCTCTTCCAGAGCCGCACGCAAAGGGACAATGCCGTCTGCAATCTCGGGGCTGTGCTGTATCAGATCCGCATCAACGAAATCCTGCAAGCGGCTGAAATCACGGGGTATCAGCACGGTGTCGACATAATCGCGCACGGTCTGCCGGTTGTCTTCTGTCCTGTCCGTGTCGGTGATGTCTGTCATACCACCCAGCATGGTACGCCCCGAGGGGTTGGGGCCTTTCATGGGTTGAATGTTATCCCAATGCTCAACCGCCTGCCCGTTCTCGAAACGAAAGACTTCAAAGGCCACGCGCAGGGATGAAAAGTCATATTCGTTATGGGCAAAGGCAAAGTCCCCGTCTTCAAAGACCCGCACGAAGGTGACCTTGGGGTTGGTCTTGGCCAGTCGGGCAAACAGCACAGCCAGCCCTTCGCTGCCTTCGTGGGTCTGGGGGTTGTGCTGGATGTACTTGTCTTCGTTGACCACGGCCGCCGAGGCCGGATCGCCGGTTTCGATGCCCTTAAGAAGGGTCTTGAGGAGGGTTTTCTTGGATGTCATGACTGGTCCTCTAGGCGAATAAATTCAGATCGGACACACCGGTGGGTTGAATTCCACTTGCCTGTTTGCAATCGTACACTACAACGGTGCCAGCACACGAATACAGGAAGAAACGGGCCATGAACAACAACGAAACCCTGAACCAATTTGTGCGCGACGCGTTATCTGCAGGCCACACACGTGACGAGATCACCAATGCGCTTGGCGCTGCCGGATGGTCTCCCCAAGAGACCTCAAGCGCGTTGAAGGCCTTTTCTACAATCGAATTCAGCCCTCCCGTTCCCAAGCCGCGCCCGCAATTGACGGCGCGCGACGCTTTTTTCTACATTGTCTATTTCACGACACTGACCTTTGTTTCAGTTTACTTTGTCACCTTGATGCACAGCATTCTTGATCTTTCTATCCCAATGTCTGACGATCACAACTGGCGCGAACGCCAGGCCACAAACAGCGCCCGGTGGTCTATTGCCGTTCTGCTGGTCGCCACGCCGGTTTTTCTTTGGATGTCCCGATCTACACGCCAAAGGATTGCTCAGGACCCAGGACAACGCCGCTCTCTCATGCGGAAGTGGTTGACGTATCTCGCCCTTTTTGTGGCGGCGTTGTTTCTCTTTGGTGACGCAGTTTATGTGATTTACAGTTTTTTAGAAGGCGAGGCGACGTTCCGTTTCCTTCTCAAAGCGCTCGTGGTGGCCTGCGTATCAAGTGGCGTAATTGCAGTATACTTGCGCGATGCCGAGGCGGATTCCGATGAGCACTAGAGTTGTTTCAATTGCCATCGTGATTGGGGTTGGTGCCGCCATCGCTGTGGGAATTTCCATAGTGGGGAGTCCCCGGACAGCACGTGAAGATCGTTTCGATGACCTGCGCGCCAAGGACCTTTTACAGGTCGTGAGTTCGCTGCGATGCAAAGACAAGCTAATGGGCGTCAGCGCCGACTTGCCAGTCACCTTGGACGTCGCGACGCTAAACAACCGTTGCGAAAAAGTGTTCATTCAGGAAGACGCATTGATCGACAATGAGACTGGTCAGCCTCATACCTACAAAAGGCTTGGGAACCGGAAGTATCTGATCTGCGCGACGTTTCATGACGCGGAGCGATTGGTGACACGCAAGCAAATGGACAATGTCCGAACCGCCTTTGATCCGAAAGATGGCTGCGTGTCCGGCCAAGTGGCAAACTGAGGTTTTAGATTGAGATTGAGGCAGGCCGCACGCCGCAGTCGTAGGTCGGACAAGATTGTCCGACCTACCGGTTAATCCGCGAGGGCAATCACAACGGCCAGTGCCTCGCCGCCAATGGGGCGTGCGCCGTGCCCCTTGCCGGAGGTGTCTTCCATTAACAGCCGGTCTCCTACTGAAAACACTCGTGTTTCACCGAGGCTGGTCCAGCCTTCGACCTGACCTTCGAGCAAGACGAACAATTGTCGCCGGGGAGATGGGTGCGCCGCGTCTTCCCATCCTTGCGGGAATCGAAACCAGAAATAGGCGTCGGCTTCCTGAGGTGCGGAGATGTCCAGTGCGGGCGCCGGGGGCGCATATTGCACCGAGGACATCGGAATCTTAACATCCTCAAAATGGCTTTCGCCAGCCTCGTCCGCGTAAAGACGCGTACAGGTAACCATCTCAGTCATGACCAGCTATCCCCGATGCAAAGACGGCCAGTGTCGACGGTATCGCGTCTCAGGTCAAATTGTTCGGCCTACGCGGTCAGGCGGCCAGATCATCCTCGGACTGTTGTTTGCTCCAAAGCTGCGCATAGCGGCCTTCTTTTTCCAGCAGGGCCGCATGGGTGCCCTCCTCGACAATCTGGCCCTTTTCCAGAACGATGATGCGGTCGGCCTCGGCAATGGTCGAGAGGCGGTGGGCGATGGTGATCACCGTGCGCCCCTCACCCGCCCGCGACAGCGCATCCTTGATGCCCTGTTCGGTTTCGGTGTCGAGCGCCGAGGTGGCCTCGTCCAGAAGCAGGATCGGCGGGTTCTTCAGGAGCGTGCGGGCGATACCGACGCGCTGTTTCTCACCGCCCGACAATTTCAGCCCACGTTCGCCCACCGCGGTTTCATAGCCGTCGGGAAGGGAAATGATGAAGTCGTGGATCTGGGCGGCGCGGGCGGCATCCTCGATCTCGGTCATCGTGGCACCGTCGCGGCCATAGGCGATGTTGTAGCGGATGGTGTCGTTGAACAGCACCGTGTCCTGCGGCACCACGCCGATGGCGTCATGCAGGCTGGTTTGCGTCACGTCGCGCAGGTCCTGGCCGTCGATTTTCAGCGCCCCTTTCTGCACGTCGTAAAACCGGAACAGCAGCCGCCCGATGGTGGATTTGCCCGAGCCGGACGCGCCAACGATGGCGATGTTGTGGCCCGCGGGCACCGTCAGGCTGACGCCCTGCAGGATCGGGCGTTCGGGTTCGTAGCCAAAGTGCACATCTTCGAGCGAAATCTCACCACCCGTCACCGTCAGAGCCGGTGCTTTGGGTTTGTCGGACACCTCGGGTGGTTGTTCGAGCAGATCAAACATTTCCCCCATGTCCACAAGGCTTTGGCGGATTTCGCGATAGACCGTGCCAAGGAAATTCAAAGGCATGGTGATCTGGATCATATAGGCGTTGACCATGACGAAATCGCCCACGGTGAGCGTGCCGTTCTGCACACCGATGGCGGCCAGAACCATGACCCCGACAAGGCCCGAGGTGATCAGGAAGGACTGACCAAAGTTGAGAAACGCCAGCGAATAGGATGTCTTGAGGGCCGCGGCCTCGTAGCCCTTCATGGCGCCGTCATAACGCGCGGCCTCGCGTTGTTCGGCGCCGAAGTACTTGACCGTCTCAAAATTCAACAGGCTGTCGATGGCCTTTTGGTTGGCGTCGGTGTCCTGATCGTTCATCACGCGGCGCAGTTTCACACGCCATTCGGTGACCTTGAAGGTGAACCAGATATAGACGGCGATGGTGAGCGCGACCACGGAGAGGTACCAGATGTCAAACAGCCAGAACAGCACGGCAGCGATCATCAGAAGTTCCAGCATCAGGGGGCCGATCGAGAACAGCATGAAGCGCAGCAGAAACTCGACCCCCTTGACGCCGCGTTCGATGATGCGGCTAAGGCCCCCGGTCTTGCGGGTGATGTGGTAACGCATGGACAGGCGGTGGATGTGTTCAAACGTCTCCAGCGCCAGTGTCCGCAGCGCCCGTTGGGCGACCTTGGCAAAGACCGCATCGCGCAGCTGCTGAAAGCCGTTGGCCATCAGGCGGGCCATGCCGTAGGCCACGGTCAGGCCAATGGCGCCAAGGGCCAGAGGGGGCACTCCTTCGCCAGCCAGCGAATCCACGGCGGCCTTGTAGAGGAGCGGCGTGCCGACGGCGACCAGCTTGGACGCCAGAAGCGCCAGCATCGCCAACACCACGCGGATTTTCACCCAAGGCTTGTCCGCAGGCCACAGGTAGGGCGCGACCCTGCGCACCGTGCGCCAGCCCGAGCGCTGTTCGTTGCGTGCCAATTCCTCTTCCGAGGCCGTGTGCCATTTTGCCATGATGCTGTCCCGTTCGTCGGCTTATGAATTAAGCACGGACAACGGGAATGACCAGAGGGGTCGGCCAATTAGCAGTGCGGCGGTGCAGGATTGATCCAGATCGGGGCAGACATGGCGTCCTGGGTCACGGGCGACAACGCCTGACGGAGAAGACGGGATCAGTCTTGTGGCAGGTTGAAGATCTGGCCGGGATAGATCAGGTCGGGATCACGGATACGGTCGCGGTTGGCCTCAAAAACGCGCACGTAGAGAACGCCCTCGCCGTAGCGGTCTGTGGCAATCGCCCAGAGGGTTGACCCCGGTTGCACGGTCACGACCGTGGCCGCGCTGTCGGTGGCACGCGAGGCTTCGAGAACCTCTTGTTCTTCTTTCTTGAACGGGGTTTCAACGCGGCTGACCACATCGCCGTCCTGGTTCACCTCGTCGACGCGCAGGGTATAGACGCCCGTGTCCACATCCGGCAATTCGGTGCGCCAGTTGCCATCCTCGGTGATGCGCGACGTGGTGATGGGCGCGTTGTCGAGATAGACCCGAACGAAGCCCTCCTGACCCGAGCGGCCCGACAGTTCCACGTCGCCTTCGGGGGAATAGGTGATGGCGTCCAGCGCGACAGAGGACATGACCTCGGGTGATTGTTCCCAGGGGCCCTGCAGAACGGTGACGCCCTGTTCATCCGCCATGAGGACGGTGGGCGCGGTTTCTTCGGCAGGGGCCTCGGTTGCGGTGGTTTCGGCCGGAGTGGTGTCTTCGGACGTCTCGGCAGACGAAGCCGGTGCCTCGGCAACAGTTGTTTCGGGAGTGTCAGTCGCGTCAGGCGATTCCGTGGGTTCAACAGCCGATTCAGCCACAACAACCGGGGTGGGCGCGAGGATGACCGTGGCGTCCGAGGCATACTCCTGACCATCCAGACGCTGCACGAGGCTGAGCACACGGGCCTGATCTGCGGAGGGAATGTCGAGGAAAACAGCAAACTTGCCAGCCTGATCCGTGCTGGTGTTGGCCACCACGTCGTTATCAAGAAGCACAATGATTTCAGCGCCCTGCGCGCCGCTTCCGGCAATCAGCGTGCTGCCATTGGGTTCCACGCGCACAATGTCAAAGGCGGGGCCTGCGGGTGTGGGAGCCGGTGCTTGGGTCTCTTCGCCGGTTTCGGGCGCGACCTCGGTCGTTGTTTCAGGCGCGACCTCAGCCGTTGTTTCGGGGGTGGAGTCGACCGGAGCCGGGGTCGCCTCGGGCTCTGGTACGGGTTGCGCGACCGGAGTGGGCTCGGGTTGTGGGCTGGGCTCGGGCGTGCGGAAGACGCCGGTGGCGACAACAGCCACAACGGCAACGACCGCTGCGGCACCGCCGCCAACAACCACCGCGTTTCCACTTAGGAAAGACGCAAATTTACTCATGGCAGCATTTCCCCAAATTCCGCCCGTCTTAACGGTTGAGCGACCATATCAACCTGTCTAACACTGGTCAAAACTGCTCTGACAATATTGGGAAATTCCATGCCACAACATTCAATCTGTGTCTTTTGCGGCTCACGTTCGGGTCAAAATCCGAAATATGAGGCCGTTGCCAAGTGGTTGGGGACCATGATCGCCGAGCGGGGCTGGCAGCTGGTTTACGGCGCGGGCGATGTCGGGTTGATGGGGGCTGTGGCCAATGCCACGCAGGATGCGGGGGGCGATACCTTTGGTGTCATTCCCGAACATCTGGTGCGCTGGGAGGTCGGCAAGACGGACCTGACGAGCTACGTGGTGACCGAGAACATGCACGAGCGCAAGAAGGTGATGTTCATGAACTCGCATGCCATCGTGGTGCTGCCGGGGGGTGCCGGGTCTCTGGACGAGTTCTTTGAAGTGCTGACATGGCGGCAGTTGCAGCTGCACGAGAAACCCATCCTTCTGGCCAATATCGACGGCTATTGGGACCCGTTGATCGGGCTTTTGGATCACGTGATCGCCGAGGGCTTTGCAGATGCTTCGGTAAAGGCTTTTGTTCAGGTTGTGGACGATGAGGCGGCGCTGGAGGCCGCCCTTGTCGACGCCCTGTCCTGACGCCAGCTGGCAAAGGTATAAAGCGCCAGTGCGATCCAGATCAGCGGGAAGCTGAGCCCGTGCCAGAGGCTGAAGGGTTCGGACAGGATCACCACGGCGCAAAAGAACTGTAGCGTGGGGTTCAGGTATTGCACGAGACCCACGGTCGACAGCGGTGCGCGGCGGGCGGCATAGGAAAACAGGATCAGCGGTACGGCTGTCAGCACACCGGAAAACATCAGCAGGCCGGTTTCCAAGGCGCTGCCCACAAGTTGCGTGGCGGGATGCGAGGCGTTCAGGATCAGCACAAGTGCTGCGGGCGCGATCAGCACAACTTCGGCGATGACGGAAATCACCGGGCCCAGATCGAGCGCCTTTTTGATAACGCCATAGAGACCAAAGCTTCCGGCAAGGATCAGCGCGATCCAGGGCGCAACACCCAATCCATAGGTAAGCAGCACCACGGCCCCGGCCGCGAGCGCCACAGCGCCCCATTGCAGCGCCCCGAGGCGTTCCTTGTAGATCACGCGGCCCGCCAGCACGGCGACCAGCGGGAAGAGGAAGTACCCAAGGGAGGCCTCGGTCGCCTGCCCCTGCCCGACGGCCCAGACAAAGGTTAGCCAGTTGAGCGACACCATGAGCGCGGCCAGCAGCAGGATGGCGATGTTGCGCAGGCGGGACAGGGCGGCGATGAGGTCCCGCAATCGCCCCTGGAGCGCCAGCACAACAAGAAAGGTCACGGCAGACCACAGCGTGCGGTGGGCAATGATCTCGAGCGCGGGCACATGCGAAAGATGCACCCAATACAGCGGCGCGACACCCCAGATGGTGCAGGCGATGACCATCGCCAGAATACCTTTGGTGGACTCTCTCATACTGTTTGATCCGATGCGTTACTTCTTGGCCCAGGTGGCACGTTCTTCGTCGATGCGGAACGGGTCCATGAAGTGGCCGAGCATGGTCTCACCGGCGCTTTGGTAGGCCGTGGCAAGGGGCTGTTCGATCTGCTCATAGAACGTCGCCTTGCCGCTGCTGATGGCAGGGGCATGGCGGGTGGCCAGGGTGGCGGCAAAGGCGTGTACCTCATCCGCCAGGCTGTTGGAGGGCACGATGCGATTGATAAGGCCGGCACCCAGCGCCCAAGAGGCATCATAGGTCCCGCCCGAAAGGGCCATCTCCATGGCGTGTTTGCGCGAAAGCGCGCGGCCCACGGCAACCAGCGGCGTGGAGCAGAAGCCGCCGTTGTTGACCCCCGGCAGGCTGAAGGTGGCCCGTTCCGAGGCAAAGGCGAGGTCGCAGGCGGCGACGATCTGGGCCCCGGCGGCGGTGGCGATGCCGTCGACCATGGCGATGGTGGGTTTGGGACCGGTGGTCAGGCGCTGCATCATCTCCGCGCAATCGTCAAAGAGCTGGCGCAGGTAAGCCTCGCCATCATCGGCATCCCCGCGATGCTGCGCGATTTCCTTGAGGTCGTGTCCGGCGCAAAAGATATGGCCGGGGCCGTGGATCACGATGACCTTGGTCGCATCGTCCTCGCCCGCGCGCCGCAGGGCATCGTTCAGCGCCCCCAGCATGGCGCTGGAGAGCGCATGGGCCTTGCCCGCACCAAGGGTCAGCGTCAGTACGCCCGCGTCGAGGGTTTCGGTGACTAGCGCTTCGGTCATGGTGGTCTCCTCCTCGTCAGGACATTGGCCAACCCTTCCCAGGCAGGCAATCAAAAGATGTCGGCATTGTCATTTTGGCGCGCGTTGGCGTGCGGGAACGTCGCGTAAAACCCGTGTCGTTGCGGGACATGCAGCGCCGGGCAGCCTAAAAGCGCACGCCCTCTGACCAGCCGTGCCCGGTACTTTCATCCAGGAGCCGGTCTTGTTGCGCCCAGTCCGCGATGATGCGCCCAGTTCCAAAACATCGGTGTTTCGCAATGTCGCGCGCGGCGGAAAGCCCGTGGAACTGGTGCGTGTGTTCGTGCAGCCGCAGGCTACGCTCGAATGACAGCCACCGGCCTTTGAGTGCACGCGCAAGGGACGCGACATCGGTGTGGCGCGGCAGGCGTATCTGCGTCTCGAGGGTGACCCTGCATGTAAGTCCCGTGGTGATTTGCCAGTCTGTCCGCGCCGCAAACCCAGCGGGCCCGCGGGCGCGCAGCTGGTCGCGGATCTCTTGCAGCGTGCGACCATCAACATCGTAATGGGACACCTGAAGCCGTGTTGCGATCTCTTGCTTTGGGACAACAAGGGCAAACTGCCACGCCAGCCAGAGTATCAGACCAGCGGCCAGACCCAAGAAAGCAAAACCAACCACGCGAAACTGCACCAGATCACCCGTTCCATGAACTTGAGGGTCAACTGTGTCGGGCCTGTTTCGCGCTGTCAAACGGCCTGTGTCAGGCCGAAATCTCGATCACGGTGATCTCGGGCACCACGCCGAGCCGTACGGGCATGATCGAGCAGCCGATGCCGCCCGAGACAACAAGGTCGCGCCCCTCTTCGTGCACATGGCCATAGGCAAAGCGGTTGCCAAAGCGCGAGGGCACGATGGGGGACCATCCAAACAACCGCACCTGTCCGCCGTGGGTGTGGCCCGAGAGGGTCAGCGCCACGCGGGCAGGCACCTGCGGAAAGATGTCGGGTTCGTGGGCCATCAGGACAACCGGCGCATCGTCGGTGATCTGGGCCAATGTGGCGGGCAGATCGTCCAGCCCGGTAAAGCGCCCTGCCCCTTTGCTCAGGGCCAGTTGATCCTCGAGACCGGCGAGCCAGATGCCAGCCTGATGCAGTTTCAGGGCGCTGTTGGACAAAATCGGGATGCCGTGCGCTTCCAGCGCCTTGGCATAGAGGTTTGGTCCGCCGCCGCGTCTTTGCGCAGAGAGATCGTCCCACCAGTCGTGATTGCCCAGAACGCCGAAAACCCCGTTTGGTGCCGCCAACTCGCCAAGCACCGGCGCGAGATCGGCGATCCTGACCGGGGTGCTGATAAACCGGTGACCCGCGGCAAAGTCCCCGAGCAACAGGATCACGTCCGCCCCCAGCGCATTGGTGCGTTCCACGATACGACGGATGCGATCAAGACCAACGTGCGGCTCGCCAACATGCAGGTCTGCGAGCACGGCAATTTTCAGGGGCGGCGCGGTCCAGTCGCTGCGGCGAATGCGCCAGCGTTTGACGCGCAGACGCAGGGCCGGTTCGATGAAAAAAGTGTAGATGCCGGAGAGCAGTGCCGTGACAACAACCGCCAGAAGGCCGCGCAAGAAGCCGCGCCGGGTCATGCGCCCTGCCCGGCCGCGAGGATCTGCTGGTAGACGCTGAGACGATCGGCATTTTGCCAATGCCCGCAAAGCCGGTTGCCCTGGAAATAGTAGACGGTGATGCCTGTCATGCGGATCGGCGCGCCACTGGCTGGTAGCCCCGGCAAATCCCCCAGATGTGTGCCGCTCCAGCGCCACGTCATGGCAATGCGATCACCTTCGGCAATCATGTCGACACACTCAAACCGTTGATCAGGAGCCGCTGCGCGGGATTTGACCAGACGGTCCTGAAACCCGGGAATGTCCAGGGTTTGTCCCTCCCAGGGGTCACCGGGATCCGAGTGGATGGTATAGCGGCGAGCCAGGAAATCGGGAACAGCTGAGACGTCCCCGTCATTCCAGGTCTTTTGGATGAACTCGGCCAGAATGGATTTGCGATCGTCCATGACGTTCCTAAGAAACAAGAATGCCGGACCCTTCAGGCCCGGCATCCCAGAGAAATTTGCGGCGCAAAATGCACTTACATGCGCGAGGCGACGTTTTCCCAGTTCACCAGGTTGTCGAGGAAGTTGGTGAGATACACAGGGCGCTTGTTGCGGAAATCGATGTAGTAGGAGTGTTCCCACACATCGCAACCCAGCAGAGCGGTCTGGCCGAAGCACAGGGGGTTCACGCCGTTTTCGGTCTTGGTCACAGCCAGCGAACCGTCGGCGTTTTTCACCAGCCAGCACCAGCCCGAGCCGAATTGACCCGCACCAGCCGCGGAAAACTGCGATTTGAACTCGTCAACCGAGCCAAAGTTTTCAACCAGAGCCTTTTCCAGTTCGCCCGGCATGGCATTGTCGCCCGGGCCCATCATCTCCCAGAACTGGTTGTGGTTCCACAGCTGCGAGATGTTGTTGAAGATGCCGTTTTGAGCCACGGCATTGGCGTCATAGGTGCCGGTGATGATGTCTTCCAGCGACTTGCCGTCCCACTCGGTGCCCGCAATCGCCGCGTTGCCGTTGGTGACATAGGCGTTGTGGTGCAGGTCGTGGTGGAATTCCAGTGTCTCGGCGCTCATGCCTTTGGCGGCAAGGGCGTCGTGGGCATAGGGAAGATCGGGAAGTTCGAAAGCCATGATCGGGCTCCTTTTTATCATGTTCGTGCGGTTGTCTGTTTCAGAGATGTGGCAAGCCGACGGGTAAGGTCAAGTGCAAACCCGACGAATTCCCTCAGAATCACCGAAAAATCGTTACTTTCTGGTGCAAGTCCCACCGGCGTTAAAGTTTCCGCCCGCCCGGTCCGAGTTGCGATAATCCTGCAGTTCGGCGGCAAGCGCGGTGAAGTTGGCGCGTTTGGTGTCCTTGATGTAGCTCAGCGTATAGCGGATGCGCGGCGCATAGCCATGGCGCAACTCGACCCGTTTGAGATCCCAGCGCAGGGTGAGGCGTTTGTCATTGTTGGTGGCAACCGTGGCGGCAATGGGGCCACCATGTTCCTGATTGATCAGCGAATCGAACACCGTGGCGTTCTGGCCGGTGACGTTGATGAAAACCTGCCCGCGCAGCCAGCCGTCAACCGACTGATTTGGAAAGGTGCAGAGCCAGTTCTCGGCAAATGCCGAGGTGACCGGAAGCAAAGTCAAGGCGAAGATGGTGGCGAGGCGTGTCATGGGTATTTTCCATTGTTGGCGCGACGCGGGCAATTCTGCGTCTGTTCCAATCTAGTCGAGCCTGCCCGAAGCGCAATTCAACTGTTGTATAGCAGCAAAAGAATCTCGCGCCGCATCACTCCCCATAACAGTTCCACGTCGCCGGCGGTGCACTGTGAGACTGGCATTTCTCTTTCCGGGCTTGCTCTTCCTCTTTGGTCTCTGGCGTCCATTTCCACTTGGGGATCAGGTTGATATTGGCTGCCCCCTTGGCCCGGATGTCTTTGAGCGTGGTTTCCATGCATTTACCCGAGCCCGTTATGGTGAGAACCGGGTCAATCCAGGCCGAGACCGACACATTCATGGTTTTTCGGTTCAGGATGGCCTTGTAATGGACGTTTTCAGACAACCCATCGTGATGTTCGGTGGCGCTGACCCGCTGCAACGTCCAGGTTGTGATCATCTGCGAGCCGGTGTTGCGCTTGAGTCTACCGGTGGTCGGCATTTGCCCATAGTGGGCGAGGACCCCATCGGCCACCATGACCCGCTTGGATTTTGCATCGACATCCAGAACGATCTTGTCAGCGATCACAAAGTATGGGCCGTGTTTGCGAACCTGACAAAGGAGAGTTTCTGCCCGGGGGGCGGCGGGGTACACGACGATAAGGGCTGCAAGAACAAAACCGGGAAACTTCATTTATTGATATCCTCTTTCGTGCTTTTGACCGTTGGAAAGGACAAGGGGCTGCGGTTTTTCGCGACGGTCATGGCGCCTTGAGGGGGCAAAGGTTGCGCTGGTTTTCATCGTTTTTTTTCGACCTTTCCGGAGCGGGTTCTGACTTGCCCGGGCTGCTGGTATCCAAGTAATCCTAACGATCACTGACGTTGCACGTGCCGCGACCGCTGGTGCCGCTGCTGCCCGCACCGCCCCCCGAAGTGACAGTCCCTCGCACGTTGACCTCTTGGGTTTTGGTGTTGAGAACTGCCGTGTAGGTCAGGTTGATGTTGCCCGAACTTGATCCGGTTGCCCGATTCACGGAAGGCACGCCTTTGACGTGCCATTTGAGCCGTGTTGTGCGGTCGTTGGTGTCTGAAATCTTGGCCGCTATCGGGTTCTCATAGACATAATGGATCAACCCATCCAATGCCGTCGCTTTGCCCTTGGCCAGATCAACCTTAAATATATAGCGTTCCGTCACCCAGCCGCCGCGCCCTGTGTCGGTGATTTTGCAATCAAAGGTCTGGTCGGACAGTGCTGCAGTTGCCGCAAAAAGAGTACAAGCCATTAAAAAGGAACGAACAAACACGAAAAAGCCCCCAAGGTCCATCTTGGGAGCTTTCTAGATGACACTTAATAGCGTCACAACCGATAAGTGTGTTGATCGCGACAATTTGCAAATATGTCGCGATCCGATCCCGATCAGAGGAAGCCGACTTCGCCGCCGTTTTCTGCCGAGACTTTCAAGACGTCAAAGACGTATTGCGCCACGGATCGGAAGCAGACCAGCTCAAAACTGCCATCATCGTTCAGCCAAAAGGCCGCGGCGACCTGCGCGATGCGGGAGCGGCGGAAATCACCGGCCTGAAAGGCATCCGCAGAGAGATCGACAGGTGCAACCTTGGCCAGCACTTCGCGGGCTGCGTTCCCTTCGATGCGGAACACGGCACGGGCGTCAGACACGTTGACGGCCAGAGCATGTTCACCGGACAGCTTACCGGTTAGGGCCGCAACCACGTCATTGGCCGCCTGATAATCGCAGATGATCAGCAGTTCATCCGGCGACATCCAGGCCACATCGCCCGAGGTCCCACGGGTGACACGGCGCGCGTCCGGGACATCTGCGCCGGTGGCCGCCTTGACCGCCTGCTTGACACCCTTGCCGGACAGGTCACCGCGCAGGGTGACCATGCCGCGCAGGCCGGTTTCCGAAACCTTGGCAAACCCTTCAAAGCTTGCCGCGTTCAGGGCGCTGACTGCATTAGACATTCTGCTTCTCCCCATCCTTGTCATAGAAAACCGGATCACAGATCTCGGCTTTGACGGTTGTGCCGTCGACCTTGTTGAATTCGATCACTTCACCCATGCGGTCGGGGCCATTGTGCACCAGCCCCATGGCAATGCCGCAATCGAGCGTTGGCGAGTAGTAGGTCGAGGTGACCCGGCCTTGGGTGTTGCGCTGACCGTTGGCATTGGTGCCCTCGGCAATGGCGTATGAGCCATCCGGGATCACCGAGCCGTCAACGGTTTTCAGGCCGACCAGTTTCCAACGGTTGGGATCGGTCATGTGGGCGCGCTGCTGGGCGCGTTTGCCCAGGAAATCCTCTTTCTTCTTGGAGATCGCCCAGTTGAGGCCCAGATCCTGCGGGATGATGGTCCCGTCAGTCTCGTCCCCGATCATGATGAAGCCCTTTTCGGCGCGCATCACGTGCAGCGCTTCGGTGCCGTAGGGCATGATGTTGAATTCGGCACCTGCCTCCATCAACGCATCCCAAAAGGCACGGCCCTGGCTGGCAGGTACGGCGATTTCGTAAGACAGCTCGCCAGAGAAGGAGATCCGGTAGGCACGGGCGTCAAACTCGCCGATCTTACCGTCTTTCCATTCCATAAAGGCGAGGCCCTCTTTGGAGACATCCATGTCACCGCCAAGCTTTTCGATCACCTTGCGGGCGTTGGGGCCGACAACGGCGACCTGGGCATATTGCTCGGTGACGTTGGCGGTGTAGACCTTCCAGTCCCACCATTCGCATTGCAGCCAGTCTTCCATCCAGCCGTGGATACGATCTGCGCCGCCGGTCGTGGTGTGGCAGAGGAAGGTGTCTTCGTCGATGCGGGCAACCACGCCGTCATCGCTGAGGAAGCCATTCTCGGAACACATCAGCCCATAGCGGCATTTGCCGGGTTTCAGGGTGGACATCATGTTGGTGTAGAGCATGTCCAGGAACTTACCCGCGTCGGGGCCCTTGACGATGATCTTGCCGAGGGTCGAGGCATCGAGCAGGCCAACGCTGGCGCGGGTCTGATTGATCTCGCGTTTCACGGCGTCCGCATGGCTTTCACCAGCTTGCGGGAAGCAATAAGGGCGGCGCCATTGGCCGACGGGCTCAAAAAAGGCCTTTTGGTCCTCGTGGTACTGGTGAATGGTGGTCCGGCGCAGGGGCTGGAACACGGCGTCACGCGCTTCGCCTGCAATCGCGCCGAAAGAAATCGGCGTATAAGGCGGGCGAAAGGTGGTGGTGCCAACGGCGGGAATGGGCGCGTTCAGTTGACCGGCAAGTGTTGCCAGTCCGTTGATGTTGCTGAGCTTTCCCTGATCCGTCGCCATGCCGAGCGTGGTGTAACGCTTGGTATGCTCAACGCTCTCATAGCCTTCTTGGGCGGCCAGCCGCACGTCGGACACCTTGACGTCGTTCTGATAGTCCAGCCATGACTTGATGCGGAGAGCAGGACCCGCCCCCTGTGGCATCATCCAGACCGGTTCCATCGCTGCTTCGGCTGTTGCTGTGACGGTGGGGGCCGCTGTGTCAGCTGCCTTGAAACCTGCGGCCTCAGCGGCTTTCGCCCCGGCATTGGCCGCGTCTGCCAGAACGCCATCCAGCGTCAGCGGGCCGCTGGCAACGCCTGCGGTCACCACAAAGCCAACACCGTCCTGATTGGTTGGTGCGCGCTCGGGATCGGGGCGGAAATGCGACTGGGTCTCGTCCCAGGTCAGTTTGCCACCACAGTGCGACCAGAGGTGCACAACAGGCGACCAACCGCCGGACATGGCAACGGCGTCGCATTTGATCTCTTCCAGCACAGCGCCTTCGCCGGCCTGGGCACAGATCGCAACGCCGGTGACGCGCTTGCCGCCTTTGACCTTGGCGATGGCTTTGCCGTTCTCAACGCGGATACCCAGCGCACGGGCCTCGTCGGCCAGAGCGCCGCCGCCAGAGGCGCGGGCATCAAGGATCACCGGCACTTCGAGACCGGCGTTCTTGAGCGCAATCGCCGTGCGATAGGCGTCGTCGTTGTTGGTCACAACCACGGTGCGGTCGCCCGAGGACACGCCATAATCCACCGCATAGTCGCGCACGGCCGAGGCCAGCATGACGCCGGGAATGTCGTTGCCCGCAAAGGACAAGGGGCGTTCGATCGCACCGGTGGCGGTCACGATCTGCTTGGTGCGGATACGCCACAGGCGGTGACGTGGGCCGGTGCTCAGCGGCGTATGGTCGTTCACACGCTCGTAGCCCAGCACGTAGCCGTGGTCATAGACCCCTGCCCCCATCATGCGGGTGCGTATGGTGACGTTGTCCATGGCGTCCAGTTCCGCCAGCAGCGTGGCGATATAGTCTGCCACGGGTGCGCCGTTGACCTCGCCGCCATCGACAGCCGCGCGACCGCCCCAATGGGGGGTCTGCTCCATCAACAGCACCTTGGCGCCGGATTTACCGGCCTTATGCGCGGCCTCAAGACCGGCAACACCGCCGCCGATCACCACCACGTCGACATAGGCGTAGAAGTGTTCGTAGGTGTCGACATCGCGGTCTTTGGGCACTTTGCCGAGGCCCGCCGACTGACGCACGATGGGTTCAAAGACATGTTTCCACGCAAATTTCGGGAACATGAAGGTTTTGTAGTAGAACCCCGCCGGGAAGAAGCGGGTCATGTAGTTGTTGACCGCGCCAACGTCGAATTCGAGGCTGGGCCAGTGGTTCTGGCTGGCGCAGGTCAGCCCGTCGAACAGCTCGGTCGTGGTGGCGCGCTGGTTGGGTTCAAACTTGCCGCCCTCGCCCATGTTCATCAGGGCGTTGGGTTCTTCGGCGCCAGACGCGACCACGCCACGCGGGCGGTGGTATTTGAACGAGCGGCCCATCATCATCTGGTCATTGGCCAGAAGCGCCGAGGCAAGCGTGTCGCCCTCAAAGCCAGTGAAGCGCTTGCCGTTAAAGGTGAAATGCAGCTGTTTGCCTTTGTTCAGCAAACGGCCACCTGTGGCGAGACGTGTGCTCATGAGAAGTCCCTCCAGGACCAGCCGGGGTATTTGGCCGAAATCTTGTCTTTGATGTCTTGCGGCGGCTCCAGCGTCTGCGCGCTATAAGTGCCAAAGACTTCGAGTGTGGTGGTCGAGCGGGCGGCGTGAAAGAACTTGCCGCAGCCCGAGGCATGGCGCCAGCGCTCAAAATGCACGCCCTTGGGGTTCTCGCGCATGAAGAGGTAGGTCTCGAACTCGTCATCCGACGAGCCGGGGCCGAAGCGTTTGAGGTGCGCTTCGCCTTCGGCATGCAGTTCGGTTTCCTCGGCGTGAACGCCGCAGTAGGGGCATTGAAGGGTTAGCATATTACACTCCAGCACTTTGCAAGATTTGTCGCTGTATCGCCGAAACCCCAAACGCCTGTCGCCGCCACTGAAATCATGACAACCGATCGAGCATTTCGCGGTGTCAACTTGGCTAGGCTTTCTTCTCTGGACTCGGCATCCTGTTGGAGAGGCATAATTTTCAGAATTTCAGCAAGCTTATCAATGTGATCTTGGCCGACTCTCTTAGCATATAGGCCTTCGATCAAACCATGTAGCGTTTCACGGTATTCAATTCTTACCTTGTCTGTTTGGACTTTGATTCTTGCTTCTACAAGGGCGTCAGAAGTCTTAGCCAACCAAGCGAAAGACAATGCAAGAACTAACGCACCACTTCGCTGAAATGTGTCCAATTCATCAGCAGCTTTGGACATAAATTCGGCAGTGAATGCAACGAAAAAAATGAGCGCCGAAATTGCCAGAATCAACCGATTGCCTGATTTCCCGTAAATTAGGTATTGGCGCCGATCCATCAGTGAGCCACTCCCGCAGCCACGCTTTCGTCGATGAAGCGGCCTTCGATAAAGCGGTCCATGCCGAACTCGGCGCTCAAGGGGCCGGGTTCGCCTTTGGCGATCAGTTCGGCTGTGGCCCAGCCGCCGCCGGGGATGGCCTTGAAGCCGCCGGTGCCCCAGCCTGCGTTGATAAAGCAGTTGCCCAAGGGTGTTTTGCCGATGACGGGCGAGCGGTCGCCGGTCACATCGACGATGCCACCCCATTGGCGCAGCATTTTCAGGCGCGACACGATGGGGAAGGTTTCGCAGAGGGCGCGCACGGTTTCCTCAATGTGGTGGAACGATCCACGCTGGGTGTAGTTGTTGAACCCGTCGGTGCCGCCACCGATGACCATCTCGCCCTTGTCTGATTGCGACATGTAGCCGTGCACGGTGTTGGCCATGACGACCACGTCCATGCAGGGTTTGATCGGCTCTGAGACCAAAGCTTGCAGCGCGACGCTTTCCATCGGCAGACGGAAGCCCGCCATATTGGCCAGATCGCCCGAGTTGCCCGCAACCACGAGGCCCAGCTTGTCACAGTCGATTGGCCCTTTAGTGGTGTCGACGCCGGTGACCTTGCCGTCCGCCTGACGCACGCCGGTGACTTCGCATTTCTGGATGATGTCCATGCCCATGTCCGAGCATGCCCGCGCATAGCCCCAGGCCACGGCATCGTGACGTCCGGTGCCGCCGCGTTCCTGCCAGAGACCGCCCAGAACCGGATAGCGTGGTCCGTCGATGTTGATGATCGGCACCAGTTCCTTGACCCGCTCGGGGCCGATGAATTCGGTCTTGACGCCCTGCAGCGCGTTGGCGTGGGCGGTGCGTTCGTAGCCGCGAATTTCGGACTGGGTCTGGGCCAGCATGATGACGCCGCGGGGGGAGAACATGACGTTGTAGTTCAGGTCCTGAGACATGGTCTCGTAAAGCGAGCGGGCCTTTTCATAGATCGCCGCCGAGGGATCCTGAAGATAGTTCGAGCGGATGATCGTGGTGTTGCGACCGGTGTTGCCGCCGCCCAGCCAGCCCTTTTCGATGATCGCCACATTGGTGATCCCAAAGTTCTTGCCCAGGTAAAACGCGGTGGCAAGCCCATGCCCCCCGGCGCCCACGATGATCACATCGTATTTCTTTTTTGGTTGCGGCGAACGCCAGGCGCGCTCCCAGCCGGTGTGGTACCGGGCGGCTTCGCGGGCGATGGCAAAAGCAGAATAGCGTCTCATGTCCGTGATTCCTGATGCGGAAAAGGTCTGGAAAGTGTTTACCGGATGCGCTGGCGTGGGTCCGGTTTAAACCGTCCCTTTGCGGACTGGTTGCGACATGTATGTCGCTCACGATCATTTGCCCTTTTGCCCGGGCCTCACTCGATATACATGGTGGGCAAGTTTTGCAGGAGGCAACATGACATTCTGGGTCGTCGTCACCGTGATCGCATTGGCCATCACCGGCCTTTTGGTTCTGGCCCTGTTGCGGGTCCGCCCGGAAGAAGAGCCTCCGGCGGCTTATGACCTGCGGGTGTATCGCGATCAGTTGAAGGATGTGGACCGTGATCTGGCGCGCGGTGTCATTGGCAAGGAAGACGCCGAACGGCTGCGCGCCGAGGTGTCGCGCCGCATTCTGGCGGCGGACGCACAGTTGAAAGAAGGCGGCGACACCGGCGGGCAACCGCGTCAGGTTGGTCTGGTCATGGCGGCGTTCATGGCGCTGATCCTGATTGGGGGCGGTCTGGGGATTTACTGGAAGATCGGCGCGCCGGGCTACGCGGATTTCCCGCTTGAGGTGCGGATCGACGCGGCCAAGGAAAAGCACGCCAATCGCGCCAGCCAGTCCGAGTATGAGGCAACTTTGCCGGTGCAGACTCCGCTGGCGGCAGAAGGCGACTATGCCGAGCTGATCCAAAAGCTGCGCACGACAGTGGCCGAGCGGCCCGACGATTTGCAGGGCCATCAGCTGTTGGCGCGCAACGAGGCGAACCTGGGCAATGACAAGGCTGCCTATGAGGCGCAGGGGCACGTGCTGCGCCTGAAAGCCGCTGAGGCCACGCCGGGTGACTACGTGTTCCACGCCGAGTTGATGATTTCCTCGGCCCAGGGCTATGTGTCGCCAGAGGCCGAGGCCTCCTTGCGCCAAGCGATCGAAATTCAGCCCAACCACCCGGTCGCGCGCTATTACTGGGGCTTGATGCTGATCCAGAACGACCGTCAGGATCTGGCGTTCCGGCTGTGGGAGCAACTGTTGTACGAAGGGCCGCATGACGCGCCTTGGTTGGGCCCGATCCGCGCCAATATCGAGCGGCTGGCCTGGGAAGCCGGAGTGAAGTTCCAGATGCCCGCTGTTGAGGCCCCTGCCCTGTCCGGGCCAACGGCGGAAGACATGGAAGCCGCCGGAGACATGAGTGCCGAAGATCGCGACGAAATGATCCGCGGCATGGTGGCAAACCTGAGCGACCGCCTGGCGACCGAAGGTGGCACCCCCAACGAATGGGCGCGGCTGATCGGGGCCTATGGTGTTCTTGGCGAAGGCGAGCAGGCCGCGGCGATCTGGGCCGAGGCACAGCAGGTCTTTGACGCAGATGCCGAGGCACTGGCCGTGGTGCGCGCAGCGGCTGAGCAGGCTGGCCTGATCAAATGATCCACATCTACGAAGAGATCGAGGCGCTGGCCGAGGCCCTGCCGCGGACGCAGGCCCTGATCGGTCTGGATCTTGGGACCAAGACCATCGGGGTGGCGGTGTCAGACAGTTTTCAGTCCGTCGCGACCCCGCTTGAGACCATCAAGCGCAAGAAGTTTGGCGTCGATGCCGCGCGGCTGCTGGATATCATCGACAAGCGCAGCATAGGCGGCATCATCCTCGGGTTGCCCCGCAACATGGACGGCACGGAAGGCCCGCGCGCACAATCGACCCGTGCCTTTGCCCGCAATCTGGCGACTCTGACGGCGATTCCCATCGGGTTCTGGGACGAACGATTGTCCACCGTGGCCGCCGAAAGAGCGCTTTTGGAGGCGGATACGACTCGCAAGCGTCGCTCAGAGGTAATCGATCACGTTGCAGCCTCTTATATCCTGCAGGGAGCATTGGATCGTTTTGGGCATCTGAGGAGCGCGACGTGAGCGAAAAAGCACAAAAGGATCAGGTCTGGAAACGGCAGGAGGTCGAGAGCCCCTGTATCCAGATCTGCGTGGTGCATCCCGAAGAACGGATCTGCACAGGCTGCTACCGGTCCATCGACGAAATCACCCGGTGGTCCAAGATGGACAACGACGAACGCAGCGCGATCCTGGACGAGCTGCCGACCCGAGCACCAAAGTTGCGCAAACGGCGCGGCGGGCGGGCATCGCGGGTGGCGCGGTAAGCTTTCGTTTCGGCCGTCTCTATTGACTGCGCATCGTCAGGGCATTTCTAACCACTTTTGCACCGACCCCATGTCGGGGCGGAAATAGGCGATGCGACGGTCGCCTTGGTCTGGGCCCGCCCAGGGCGCAACCCCGTGCAAAGACAGGCGGTGCAAGAGATAGGCTTCGCCCGGACGGGCGTGGAGGGTCACACGCTTGCAGGTGTCGAACACCTCGCGCCGGGCGGCCTGATAAATCCCGGTCACGTCAACGCAATCCCACGTGTCAGGTGGGTGGGGCGCAAAGGCGCGCTGCAGGGCGCGGCGGATGATCTCGTGGCTGCCCTCCCAGATCACCAGCGGCGCGGCCTCGGGGGCTGTGTCGTTCAATGGCAGACCGAGGATGTAGGCATGTGGTTCCTTGACCATGCGCTGACGGTCCGGGCCTTCGGGTTTCAGCCCGTCCACATGGGCGGCGTCGCGCTTGAGGCGATAGCGATACCCTGCTGCGGATTCGGTCTCGCGCGGTCTGGGATAGCCGGGCCGGATGACAGAAACCTGTGCCTTGTGAAGAGGATAGCGGCCAAAGCTGTCATGGAGTGGCGCCATGAGGCCGTCCGGCAGTGGGGTTCCGTCAGGCAAGTGCCCATGGGCGTCGTTGTCCAGCGCATCGACCCCGACGAACCATGTGTCCTCGCAGACCCACCAATGGGCCAGCGCCGGGTCTGCCATGGCGGCCTCGGCAAGGTGGTTTGTCGCCCGGGACCAGGCTTCGACCTCTGGGTCGTAAGGAAAGCGGATCCACCCCCGATTGGCGAGGTCATTTACCATCCAAAAGCCTTGCGCAGCATGTTGAGGGCAACAAGGATCAGGAAAAAGGCAAAGACCCGTTTCAGGGGTTTCGGATCCATCGCATGGGCGATTTTCACGCCCAGGGGCGCCGTCAAAAGAGTCATGGCGATGATCAGCAGGAAGGCCGGGACATTGACCGCGCCGACTGTGAAAGGCGGGCGAGAAGGCTCTGATATCTCAAGCAAAAGGAAGCCTGCGACCGAGGGCACCGCAATCAGGACCCCAAAGCCCGCGGCAGTGGCGACGGCCCGGTGAATGGCCACGTTATGCAGCGCCATGAGCGGCACGCCAAAGCTGCCGCCTCCGATCCCCATGAGGACCGACATGAAGCCGACCGCAGGGCTGTAAAGCGCGCGTTTGATGCCTTTGGGCATGTCATCAGCCAGCCGCCATTCCTGTTTGCCAAACCCAAGATAAAGGCCGATGACAATACCAAGACAGCCAAAAATGGCCTGCAGGGTGACCGAGCGCAGAGAGGCCGCGACCAGCACGCCAAGAATGGCGCCGACAGCAATGCCCGGCGCCCATGTCCGCAGGACGTCCCAATCCACCGCGTCTTTCTTGTTGTGGCTCAGGACCGAACGCACCGAGGTCACGATGATCGTCGCCAGAGAGGTGGCGAGGCAGACCTGCATGAGCTGATCGCCGCCATAGCCAAGCACCTGAAAGGCATAGAAGAATGCAGGCACCAGGATGATCCCTCCACCCACACCAAGAAGCCCGGCCAGCACACCGGCAAAAGCACCGATCACCATCAACATGGCCACCAGCGGCAGCAGTACAGACATTTCAGGCATGGTGCCCCTTCCCCGTTTCAGCCATCAGGCGGCAATATCACTCACATGTGCCAGCGCGTCCAGCACCAGGCGGGTGCCCGCTCCGGGGCGCGACGCCCCTTCGGAGAGCACGCGGCGCCACATGCGCGCGCCGGGACGCCCCGTGAAGAGACCCAGCATATGGCGGGTGATCTGGTGCACTTTGCCCCCATTGGCAAGGTGCCGATCGATATAGGGCAACATGTCCAGTACCGCCTGTTCCGCTGTCGTCATATGGCCCGCGCCAAAGATCTGCGTATCCGCCCCAAGCAGGATATCCGCCGGGTTGTGATAAGCCGCGCGCCCGATCATCACACCGTCCAGACCGGCATCCAGGAACGCTTTGGCCTGATCCAACGACGAGATACCGCCGTTGACCGAAATGTGCAGATGGGGAAAGGCGGCCTTCATCTCGTGCACCAAGGGATAGTCCAGCGGCGGGATCTCGCGGTTTTCCTTGGGGCTGAGACCTTGCAGCCAGGCTTTGCGGGCATGAATGGTGATACGCCGCACACCGGTCGCGGCAACACGGTCCAGAAACGCCGGCAAAACCTCGTGAGGGTCCTGATCGTCAACACCGATGCGGCATTTGACGGTGACTTCAACCGGGCTGGCCGCGCGCATGGCCGAAAGGCACTCGGCCACCAAGTCGGGGGTTTTCATCAACACCGCACCAAAGGTTCCCGATTGCACCCGGTCCGAGGGGCAGCCGACATTGAGGTTGATCTCATCATAGCCATGGGCCGCACCAATGCGGGTTGCTTCCGCCAGCTCTTGTGGATCAGACCCGCCCAGTTGCAGCGCCACGGGATGTTCTTCGGTGTTGAAGTCGAGAAGATGCACAGCCCCACCACGCACCAGCGCCGGTGCGGTGACCATCTCGGTATAAAGCAGCGTTTCGCGCGACAGCAGCCGGTGCAGATACCGGCAATGGCGGTCAGTCCAGTCCATCATAGGGGCAACTGACAGCCTCGCGGCCTTTGAAATTAAGGGCTTATCTGTCATTTTGGCTACCATTTATGGAATTCCTACAGTTCTTTTTTGGCCTTATTTTGCTGGGTTTTGCAACGTTTTGAGTTTTTGGCATACCTTTTGGCATACCCACTTGGCGCTTGGCATACCGCATCCTTATGTCTCCGGTATGCCAAAAATAAGAAGTGAGAAATAATGGGCACTATCGTCGAACGCAACACCAAATCGGGTATCAAACATCGAGCACAAGTCATCAAAAAGAAAGATGGAAAAGTGGTCTACAGGAACTCGGCCACATTCTCCAGAAAGACAGCAGCCACAGCTTGGATCAAGCGCATTGAAGCCGCGTATGACAAAGGGACGTTAACTAGTGATCGTGAACGTACAACAGTCGGCGAGCTAATCGATAGGGTAGTTGAAAAGCATCACAAAGACATGGGTAAGACCAAAACCCAAGTTCTAAAGACAATCAAACATTTTGAGGTGGCGGACTTCGAAGTTGCTTCGCTTCGTCCATCTGACCTTGTTGAGTTTGCCACTCAAGTGGCTGAAGGCCAACACGGCCCTGCCAACCGGTCACCTGCAACAACCGCTAACTACATGAGCCACCTGTCTGGATGTCTCAATCTCGCCCGTCCTGCCTTCGACGTGCCCTTTGACAAACAGGTCATGCAACAAGCTCGAGAAACCACAACAATCCTAGGGATCACCGGTAAATCCAAAAAGCGAACACGGCGCCCCAGCGTTGCCGAATTGGATTCAATTATGGAAGCCTTTGTTGACCGTGAAGAACGTGACAGCAGAGCAATCCCGATGAGCAAAATTGTTCCTTTCGCATTCTTTTCGGCCCGGCGCCAATCTGAGATCACACGCATTCTGTGGGACGACTACTCAAAAGAGCATTCGACTATTCTAGTTCGAGATATGAAAGATCCTGGCGAGAAGGTAGGCAACGATGTTGTTTGCGAACTCCCCCCGCAAGCAATTCGAATTATTGAAAGTATGCCTCGCGTTTGCGACCGAATTTTTCCATACCATAAAGACGTCGTTGGGCGTCAATTCACGGGAACTTGCAAGTTCTTGGAAATTCGAAATCTTTGCTTTCATGATTTGCGCCATGAAGCAGCATCATGGCTGATCGAAACCGGCCGTACCCTACCTCAAGCAATGTCTGTAACGGGGCACAAAAGCTGGTCTAGCTTGCAGCGCTACTCCCACCTTAAGTCAGTTGGTGACAAGTATGAAAACTGGAGCTGGCTCGCTAAAATCGGAGTGTGAAGTCGGAAAAACAACGGAGAACCCTAATAAAGGAAATTGCTCCAATGAGAAAAAGACCCTGCCCACCGAAAGTTGGACAGGGTTTAGAGCTTAACCAATTTCTTTGAGACCGAATGCGTTTTTTAAAAAAGAGCAATTCGACGCCTATCTCTAGCTTGGCTTACAAGCGTTCTCACGCGACCTTTCTTCGCGCCTCTGTTCGGGCTCTCTTCGCTTGATCATCTATGAAATCAGCCAAGTCTTTGACATGCACCATGCGGCTTGATTTTTGCGACGGGCCCAACCTGGTTACGACCAGTGGTATCTCACCGCTTTCCGTCTTTGTCTTAAGCAAGTTTAGGCTTAATTCGGGAAAGAAGTCTTTACGAACTAACTCGAGTGGAACCATGACACGGGTGTCGTATCTGCTCATAAGCATGAAAATTGTCTGCATGCGCTCTTCCTTTTTGTTTTTCTTGACGCTTTTGGCTTCCATCTTTGTGATTTCAGCCTCTGCTTAATACTAAACTTACGTAGAGCACGGTTCGAAACAACCCCGATCAACGCAGACAAAAACGGACTCTCGCAGAGATTGAAAAATGGGCACAAAGAGAAATGGAACGCCCTTAAAACGGTCTAGAACGCCTCTGAGAGCATCCCAACTGAAAATCCTAGGGCCACCGTACGCGTTAAAAACGTAAGTGCACTCAGCGTGCCTGTATTTTCATTCAAGGCAGATGAAAAAAATTTCAAAAAATTGGATTCAAACACAACCTTCAACCAATAGGAGTGGTCGGTTGGAAAAATCAAAGTTCCTGCCTTCGAAATTCTAACGGAACCAATCAATTGTCTTCGTCTGGTCTCATTACCGTGACCGATTCAACAACTCGTAAATAATGTCCGCAAAAACACCGCCTTTGTCTGGCATCGACAAAAGTTTTGTCATCTGCTTCTGATGAACCACACTACTGTCCAGAATTGCGTCTTCGACTGCCTTCTGGAAATCCCCGAGCATTGCTTGTTCTTTTGTATTGTTCGCAATCTGCGTCATCACTCGACTGTTTTCGCGAACCTTGTCGCTGATTGTCTGAGCATAATTGACCATGTCTTCATCAGTGAGCCCATCGCCTGCAAATAGATCGTTCAAACGCGCAATGATCTGTGAAAGGAACTCTTCAGACTTATCCTTGGCCACACCGCTACCAAGCCCAGATCCTGGTTCTAACCCCTCGTGCCCGCCAACGGACAAGGACAGATTTTGCTGTTTCAATTTTGACAATCGGTAATGACTTAAGGCCACATCCTCCAGATCGATGAAATCGTCATTGACACTCGCCTCACGCAAAAGTGGCGCCAGATTGCGAGCGAAAAGACTTAGTTTTTCTAGCTCCTTATCGTCATAATCTACGATCTGTGAGATAAATTCGTAGAACCGGACAAATGTCCCCAGATCCTTCTTGAAGAGTTCCAGAGCGTCCTTTTCTTCTTTGCATTCTTTAAAGGTTTTCTCTGTGTTCGCGATGAGAACGGCATCGCCAGATTTCTTGGCCCGTTCGAATGTCTCATAGGCGGTTTTATGGGCCTCGACCGCAGACTTGTATCTGCTCGTCCATCTCTCGACCGCTGGTTTGCAAATGTTCGATATGGCAGCATTGCTCTTGTTTTGCTGCAAGTACGCCTCGCAAAACTGTTCGACTTCGGACCATTTGAAAATTCCGAACGCTCGAAGCTTGTCCGACAGGTCGTAAACCAGATTAGGATTGGATACGTCTATGAGTTCGGCGGTCTGATAATACTCCTGGAAAGCGCTCAAGATGTCTTCCGGTTCATTAAAAAAGTCCAGCACGTAGGTTCCACTGACCTTTTTACCAGGATAAATACGGTTGAGCCTCGACAGGGTTTGCACACACTCCACGCCGGCCAACTTCTTGTCGACATACATCGCGCAAAGCTTTGGTTGGTCAAAACCCGTCTGAAATTTATTGGCAACGATCATCACCTGGTATTCGTCTGTGTCAAAGGCTTTACGCATGTCGCGGCCCTTCAGGCCGGGGTTCATGCTTTGCTCAGTGAATTTCTCACCAAGCAAGCCAGATGTGTTCGGATCACTTGACTTAAACTCTACCTCACCCGAAAACGCGACCATTGCGTGTATTTTGTCGTAGCCCTTGTCCTGAATATACTTGTCGAACAATAACTTATAGCGCACAGCTTCCTTGCGTGAGCTTGTGACAACCATCGCCTTCGCTTGTCCACCCAACAGGCCCATGATGTTGGCTTTGAAGTGTTCTACGATCACCCGAACTTTCTGGGCGATGTTGTAGTCATGCAGGCGCACCCATTGGTTTAGCTTGACCTTGGCCTTCTTGGCATCGACCTCCTCATCGGCCTTCTGCATCTTCAGCGCGAGGTTATAGGCCACCTTGTAGCTGGTGTAATTCTTCAGAACATCGAGGATGAACTCTTCCTCGATGGCCTGGCGCATAGAATAAACGTGATAGGCCTGAGGCAAGTTCGTTTTCGACGGAGGTTCCGCAGGATTGGGCACACGGCCAAATAGCTCAAGGGTTTTCGTCTTTGGTGTCGCAGTGAATGCGAAATAGCTCAAGTTGGGCGATGCACGACGCGATGCCACGGCCGCGTCCAGAATGTCCTCAGAGGTCATCTCCTCACCATCTTCCTTCGCTTCAACCGACAATACCTCTTTCAACTGTCTTGCTGTTGATCCTGACTGCGAAGAATGCGCCTCGTCGGCGATGATGGCATAGCGGCGCTCTTTCAGGCTCGTGCTGTTCTCAATCGCCTTCAGAACATAAGGAAACGTCTGGATCGTCACGATTATGATGGGTTGCGACGCCTCAAGCGCCTTCGCGAGCTTTTCGGACTTTGACCCGTCCCCTTCCTGGCGATTGATCCGGCCAACCACACCGTCCGCATGTTCAAACTGATAGATTGTTTCCTGCAACTGGTCGTCCAGCACAGTCCGATCCGTCACGATGATAACCGAGTTGAAGGTCTTGTTGCCCTTCTCGTCATAAAGCGACGCAAGCTGGTGCGCTGTCCAGGCAATCGAGTTGGACTTGCCCGAGCCCGCACTATGCTGGATCAGGTACTTGTTCCCCGGCCCCTCATTCTTGGCGGCCCCAATCAGTTTCCCAACAACATCCCACTGATGATACCGCGGGAAGATCATGGTTTCCTTCTTGTACTTCTTCCCCTGCCAGTCCTCTTTTTCTTCGATCTGCAAATGCATAAAACGGGCGAGGATGTTCAGCAGATTGTCGGGTTGCAGCACCTCTTGCCACAGATAACCGGTGGAATATTCATTCTGATCCTCGGGAACGTCATTGCCGGCGCCCCCCTCTTTGGTGCCTTTGTTGAAGGGCAGAAAGAAGGTGTCAGAGCCATCCAGACGGGTGGTCATATAGACCTCGTACTGGCTAACCGCGAAATGCACCAAGGCACCACGTTTGAAGGTCAATAGCGGTTCTGGCTTTTTCGTAGCAGGATCAACAGGTAGGCGGGTCTTCTTATACTGACTGATGGCGTTCTGAACCGATTGTTTGAACTCGGATTTCAGTTCCAGTGTGGCAATCGGCAAGCCGTTCACAAACAGCACCAGATCAATGCGCCACTTCTTGGCTTGCGTGCCGGTCTCTTCCAGATGTTCGTCGGTCGCATAGGGGGAATACACCAGTTCCGGCACCACGCGCAGGCGGTTTTGTTTATAGCGGGCGAGCGTATCTGGGTTGAGGTCGTGTTCGGGTTTGAACTGGCACAGTTTGAACTTAGCGTTACGGTCTTTGATGCCGTGGCGCAGCACACCGAGGGTGCCAAAGGTGCGCAGTTGGGTGTTAAGCGCATTTGGATCGGCCCTTTGCAACTGGCTGACCACCCGGTCGAGCAGTTTGCCCTCAGGATCCGTAGGATAGTTCTTCGCATGCTTCTGCCATTCGGCATCCTGCGTATCTTTGACAAAGCCCAGCAGGTCTTCGGGATATTGCGCCCGTTCACGATCATAGTTGGCAGGCGATCCCAACTGCCACCCTGCTGCAATCAGCTGCTGGATCATCTCGTCCTGAAACACGATTTCTCTGGAGGTGCCGGTTGAGATACTCATGCGGCTTCTCCATGGGTGGTGTCGGTTGGTGACCGCCAGTCACGCACATCGATTTTGCCGGTGACGGCGGCAGAGATCAGAGCAGTGCGACGTTCTTGGAGGAGAAGGATGGCCGATTGGGCTTTTTGGTCTAAGTCATCGAACTTGTCTGTTTGGTTCCTTACGTAGTCTACGATTTCAGACTGTTCGTTGAGTGGTGGCACGGGAAGGTCGACAAACTTTACTTCACTGCAATTCAAGTGAGGGTGCATGCCTCCTGTACGGATTGAATAGAGTACCGCTTGACCGAAAGTTGACCTGAGAGCCAAAGAAAGAAACTGTCCCTGAATGACTTCCTTGATGGCGCTCAAAATTATCAAGGCGTGACAGTTGTAACCTTCTTCAGCTTTTGAAACACATGCTACGTCACCTGTTCCCGCACCAGTTTGGACGACTAATACGTCACCTTCAGCAAGAATAGATTTTGCATGGGCATCACTCCATTTGCGGCGCACAAAGTAAGCGTTATCAAAATTCACTTTGCCCTTCTTGACGTGGGTAGCTTGGATGTACGGCAACCCTTCATCAACCAATATGTCACGAGTAGGTCCGACGTAGCCGTTGGTGATTTTGTTGGTCAACTTGGATATTTTGCGTGTTTCCCAATGCGCCGGCACGTCGCCGAGCCAGTCTATGCCCGAGGGGCGCATGGGCGCGTCGGGGTTCAGGCCCTTGGTCACCGCATGGCTGATCACCGCCTGACGTTTCTCCTCCAAAAGCGCAATCAACCGCTGCTGCTTGGCAATCAAGTCATCAATCCTGGCCGTTTCGTGATCGAGAAAGGCCGCGATTTGGGTTTGTTCTGGGAGAGGTGGAACTGGCAAAAAGGTCTCTGAGAGGGGACCCAAGTTTAGTGCTCTGAAGGTCGCACCACCAACGCTGCTTTCCCATTGCTGAAAACTCTCGGATGACCGCAGCAGCCAGAATACAAAACGGGTATTGTTTTCACTATCGATTGCAACCCTTGCAGTACCCTGTGTAAGGTTTCCGCCCTCAAGTTCTTTGGGCACGATCATAAGCTTGCCGAAACTTGGACCAATAGAGCAGACAATGTCACCTTCCTTGATCGCACTCCTCTCGTAGTCGGAGGCGATAGCTGGTGATGTTTTCATCAAGTTGTCAAAGTCTTTTACACCCTTTTCGTCTTCCATATCGGCCGGGCGAATGTAGGGAATACCTTTCTCTAGATTTGGCCCGGCTTGAACAATGCCGTAAGTGATCTGCCTAGCGGTATCGACAATTTGTTTGAGCCGCTTGATCGTCCAACCGGCGGGCAAGGTTGGTATCCATTCAACATTCGACGACTTGTAGTTAGGATAGGGTTCAAACCCCTTAACGGCTCCTAGCATCACTCGTGCACCTCTTGCAGCAAGGCCATGATCTCGGCGCTAACTGCATCCAGATCGGCATCAATCTCGGCCAGTTCACGCGGCGGGGTGTAGGTATAGAAATGGCGGTTGAACGGGATTTCATAGCCAACAATCCCGATCTCTTCGTCAATCGCATCGACCTTGCTGCCATCAATCCAGGCTTCCGGCACATGAGGTGTCACCTCGGCCGCGAAATAGGCCTCATTCACGGCATTCACGCTTTGCGAGGGATCGAGCGGCACGTTCTCATTATCCCGCAGATCGCCATCGGGTTTGTACTCAACGGTCTGACCGTTCACGTCAAACAGACCATAGGTCGGGTTCGGCGCGGTGTCTTTGTGCACTTTCTTGATGACCTTCTCAGCCTTGGGGTTTTTCCGGCTGACCGCCGCAGTGATCTGTTTCTTGGTCGGCGCATCCATTTTCACCCCTGTTACCTTGAGCGCCTTATCATAGAGGTTCATGTCATCATGCTGGTCCGTCCCGATTTTGGCCTGCAACGCCCGAGCAGTTTTCAAGATCTCCAATTGCTGGCGCCATGTGGCCGGATCCAACGCATCCTTGATCTGATTTTCCTTTAGCTCAGTGAACTCGGCCTTGATATGGGTGCGGATCTCATCCACATGGGCATCAAGAACGCCGTACTCCGTGCCCTCTTCATCCCAGTTTTTGCCATAGGTGTCATAGATCCATCGGGTGATCGCGTTCAGCGGTTTGGGCGCAAACCGTAAGGTTTCGATCCTCTCATCACCGAACTGGTAGCTCTCGCGCAAAGGCCGTTCGATGGTCAGGCGGCGATAGCCAAATTCATGTGTGTCAAAGATCTTGGAGGCAAAAGTGTCACCCTCGTCCGCCGAAACCTCCTGAAACGCTCCAAAGCATCGGGTGATCGTAGCAATGTGATCGTCCTCAAGGCGTTTGCGTTTAGAGCCAAGGGATTTCCGCATCTTGCCAAACAAATCGACGCCGTTGATCAGCTGCACCTTGCCCTTGCGCGTCGGATCTTTCTTGTTGGTCAGCACCCAGACATAGGTGGCAATGCCCGTGTTGTAGAACATGTCCGTTGGCAAGGCGATGATCGCCTCAAGCAAATCGGATTCCAGAATATGCCGACGGATCTAGCTTTCGCCCGACCCTGCCCCACCTGTGAATAGTGGAGAGCCGTTCAGAATGATGCCAATGCGCCCTCCCCCTTCGTCGGTGTCACGAAGTTTGGAAATCAGGTGCATCAGGAACAGCAACGAGCCGTCAGACACACGAGGTAAACCTGGCCCGAACCGACCATCGAAGCCCTTGATGGCGTGTTCGTCTTTGATGTCTTTTTCGATCTTTTTCCAATCCACCCCAAATGGCGGGTTGGAGAGCATATAATCGAAGCGATCATTGACCAGTTGGTCCTGAGACAGGGTGTTGCCCAGTTTGATGTTACTGACATCCTGCCCTTTGATCAGCATATCTGCCTTACAGATGGCATAGCTTTCCGGGTTTAACTCCTGCCCAAAGGCCCGCATGACGGCTGCGGGATTGAGTTTGAGGACATATTCCATACCCGCAGACAGAAAGCCCCCTGTGCCCGCAGTGGGGTCGTATATGGTGCGGATGATGCCTTCCTTGGTAAGGGCTTCATCGTCTTCCATGAAAACAAGGGAGGTGGTCAAATCGACGATGTCTCTTGGTGTGAAGTGCTCACCTGCGGTTTCATTGGAACCTTCTGCGAAACGCCGAATTAGCTCTTCAAACACTAAGCCCATGTCGTGATTAGAAATGACCTCCGGGCGTAGATCGGCTCCTTTTACTTGCTGCACCGCCTTATAGAGTAGGTTTGCGTCATCAAGCTGGGTGATGAATTCTCCAAACTTGAAGTGTTCAAAGATTTCACGGGCGTCGGTGGAAAAGCTCTGAATGTAGCTCTCTATGAACCGCCCCGGGTTTACCGGAGAGTAAAACACTCAAAGGATGAGCCCTATGACGAAGAGACGATTCACCCCCGC